>JADKID010000016.1 GCA_016721425.1 Bryobacterales bacterium
ATCCCGCCACCTTCTCCATCAGCTCCGCCGATTGCCGCTCCACCGGCCCCGCCAGCACAATCATCGCCCCCGGCCGGAACACCGCATGATGCACCACCCGGATCGCCGTCACCGTCGACTTCCCCCACTGCCGCGAACAGCACAGCAACAACCACCGCACCCCCGAATCCAGCAACTCCGCCTGCCGCTCATCCGCCACAAATCCCAGAGCCACCCGAGCCCACTCCGATACCCGGGCATCGGTAGCCCCCGCCGCCCGCTTAAACAACCCTCTGTAGTACTCACCCATAAATTCACCCGACACTAGCAAAGCACACGATTTCCCACTTCCACCCCACCCTCGAACCCAAGTCATTCATTCCAAACCAAATAAAGTTTTCATTTTCTTGAACTGGCTTTCCGCGGCCGCGTTCATCTGCGTCCCCATTCCCGTTCACAACAAAATAGCCAAAATATCACGAATAGACTCAACAACTTACCGAAATCTGACCGGGAAACCACTTGACGACCCCGTATAATGTCCCCGGAGTGAAAAATCATCATGAATAACGAACCCGATCCCAAGGCCCCGAGCCGCCGCATCCGCCGCCACTTCGATCCCAAACACCCCCTCAAACACCACCCCTCCATCCTCCTCGGCCACGAAGACGCCGAATCCTTCCAGGCCGTCCGCGACGCCGTCAACGAGGAATTCACCCCCAAAACCAACTACCAGCAGCAACTTGCCGAAATCGCCGCCCAGAACATGTGGCGCGCCCTCCGCTCCGCCGCCGCCGAATCCGCCCACATCGATATCCAAATCGCGGAACAGGCCCCCCAGGTCGATCGCATCTACACGGAAATCGACGGCCACGCCCGCACCGCCCTCGTCCTCGCCGACCCCGCCATCGCCCACACCAAACGCCTCCTCAATCACGAGGAGACCGTCTATACCCACCGCCACTTCCTCGCCGTCGATCGCCTCAAGCGCTGCAAATCATAGCCATGCCCCTCCTCCGACGGACCGAAAAGCAGCACGCCGCCTCCCGCGCCAACGCGCAACGGTCCACCGGCCCCCGCACGCCCGAAGGCAAGGCCCGCGTCTCCCAGAACGCCTGCAAACACCACCTCTACGCCAAAACCCACGTCATGCCCCCCGAATGGCAGCAGCGCATCATCGCCCAGGCCGTCGACGCCACCGCCGAGTTCGCCGCCGATCAACCCCTCCGCGAGCTCCACGCCCGCTACCTCTACCTAGAGCTCTGGTCCGTCGAGCTCGATGCCCTCGCCGATTGCTACTACCACCCCCACTTCCACAAAACCACCCTCTTCCGCGTCTTCCACAAACGCCGCATGCACATCCACCGCCGCGTCATGCGCGCCGCCACCGAAATCGACCGCTATGCCCATCGCCCCGCCCCGCGCCCCAAGGTCATGGCCGCCGCCGCCGGAGCCAGCACGGATCAAACCCGCATCTCTTTCAAAACAAGCCACTATCCCGCCGCCCCCCAGCCGGCTAATTCGGGGACGGTCACCAAATACCCTGCAACGCCCCTCCAACTTTCCACCAAACCGTATTTGGATGACCGTCCCCGAAATAGCCGCCGCGGAGAAGCCCTCGCGGCCGCCTCCCACCCGGTGCATGATAATAATGTGCCCACCCCCATCACCCTCCAAGTGAACGGCGCCCCCCACACCGCCTCCCCACCCGACGGCATCACCCTCCTGGACTTCCTCCGCGATCATCTCCACCTCACCGGAGCCAAATACGGCTGCGGCGAAGGAGCCTGCGGAGCCTGCACCGTCCTCCTCGATGGCCGCCCCATCCAGTCCTGCACCGTCACCGCCGCCTCCGTCCAGGGCCGCAAAATCACAACCATCGAGGGCCTCGCCCCGCCCGGCGCCCTCCACCCCGTCCAACAGGCGTTCCTCGACGCGCAGGCCTTCCAGTGCGGCTACTGCACCCCCGCCATGATCCTCGCCTCCGCCGCCCTTCTCCAGCAATCCCCCAATCCCTCGCCCGCCCTGATCCGCGAAAAACTCGAAGGCCACCTCTGCCGCTGCGGTTCCTACCCCCGCATTGTCGAGGCCGTTCGCCTCGCCGCCAAACTCGAGGCCGCCCATGCCTGATCAAGCCCAGCCCTCCCGCCGCCAAGCCCTCCAGTCCTTAGGCCTCGGTCTCTTCATCTACGCCGGCGCCCCCCTTCGCATCGAGTCCGAGCCTAACGGCGTCATCGCCGTCTATACCGGCAAAGTCGAGCTCGGCCAGGGCTCCACCACCCTCCTCGCCCAGGCCGTCGCCGAGGAGCTCCGCGTGCCAATCTCGAAGATCCGCATGGTCATGGGTGATACCGAAACCTGCCCCGACGACGGAGGCACCTGGGCCAGCCTCACCACCCCCGTCACCGTCCCCGCCCTCCGCACAGCCGCCGCCCGGAAACGCGGAGGCCCCCTCACCCCGCCCGCCGATTGGAAGATCCTCGGCCACCCCACACCCGATACCCGCGGCCCCGCCATCGTCACCGGAGCCCAGCTCTACCCCTCCGATCTCCGCGTCCCGGGAATGTTAGACGCCACCATCCTCCGCTCCCCCGCCTACAACGCCAAACTCCTCGAAGCGTCCGGACCCGGCCTCCTCCGCGATGGCGATCTCATCGCCGTCGTCGCGCCCAACCCCGCCTCGGCGATCAAGGCCCGCTGGGAATCGAAACCCTTCTCCACCAACCCCGCAGACCACGCCGCCCTCGCCGCTGCCTTCAAGGAAAACTCCACGCCCCCCGTCCAGCAGGTCGCCAAATACCCGCCCCTCACCCGCCGCGGCGACGTCGAAAAGGCCCTCGCCGAGGGCGAAAACAAGCACGCTTCCCGCTACTGGCTCCCCTACATCGCCCACGCCCCGCTCGAGCCCCGCGCCGCCATCGCCATCTGGAAGGAGGGATCCGTCGAGATCCTCAGCGGCTGCCAAGCCCCCTTCCAAGTCCGCGCCCAGGTCGCCCGCGCCCTCGGCATCCCCGAAGCCAAAGTCCGCATCCGCGTCACCGGCCCCGGCGGAGCCTTCGGCGGCAAGCAGAACGGAGAAGTCGAAATCGAGGCCGCCCGCCTGGCCCGCGCCGCCAACGCCACCGTCCGCGTGGCTTGGTCGCGCGAAGAGGAGTTCACCGCCGCCTACCACCGCCCCGCCGGCCTGGTCGAAATCGAATCCGCCCGCGACTCCAACGGCCGCCTCACCGCCTGGCGCCACCGCAACTACAACTCCGGAGCCCCAGCCCTCCCCACCCCCTACGACACCCCTAACATCTCCTGCGAATTCCACCGCTCGCCCTCACCCGTCCGCCAGGGCTCCTACCGCTCCCTAGCCGCCGTAGCCAACATCTTCGCCCGCGAATCCCACATCGATGAAGTTGCCGCCCAGGCCAAAATCGACCCCCGCCAATTCCGCCTCAACAACCTGGCCGACCCCCGCATGAAGCACGTCATCGCCCAGCTCGCCTCCACCCCCGGAGGCTTCGCCTGCACCATCGAAAAGGATGCCCGCATCGCCCTGGTAGCCCAAATCGCCATCACAGGCAAAAAGATCCGCGTCACCCACCTCACCTACGCAGGCGACTACGGAGCCGTCCTCAACCCCGGCAATCTGAAAAACCAGATCATGGGAGCCCTCATCCAGGGCCTGGGCGGCGCCCTCAAGGAGGAGGTTCTCTTCGACGCCCAATCTCAAACCACCAGAGCCCTCACCACCTACGAAGTCCCCCGCTTCTCCGACACCCCCGAAATCGACATCCGCCTAATCGACCGCCCAGAAATCGATGCCGCCGGAGCCGGAGAAGCCGCCATCACCCTGGTAGCCCCAGCCCTAGCCAACGCCATCTTCCAAGCCACCGGCCGCCGCCTAACAAACCTCCCCCTCCGTCTCTGAAGTCGGAGGGCGGACCCCCTGGTCCGCGCGGGGCCCCCTGGCCCCGCCCGCCCGCTAAACCAGCATCCGCAAACACACCGGTTGCCCCACGGTCATCCCCTTGCCCGTAGTCAGCAACTTGCCCGTCTTCTGGTCGATCTCAAAGACAATGATGTTGTTCGTCTTCTGATTCGCCGCCAGCAACCACCGCCCCGTCGGGTCAATAAAGAAATTCCTCGGCACCTGACCCTGCGTCGGAGTCCGGTCCACCCAGCTCAGCTTCCCCGTGGCCCGGTCCACCGCAAACACGGCAATCGAGTCGTCCCCGCGGTTCGACCCATACAGCCACTTGCCCGAAGGATGCACCCGTACCTCCGCCGTCGAGTTCTTCGGACCCTTGTAGCCTTCCGGCAAAGTCGAGATCGTCTGCATCTCATCCAGCCGGCCCTCGCCCGTATACGCAAACACGGTCACCGTCGAGTTCAGCTCGTTGATCGAGTACCCCATCACCAGCTTGGGGTGCCACGCAAAGTGCCGCGGCCCTGCCCCCGGCGCCAGGTTCACCGAGGTCTTGAACGTCATCGACCCCTTGCCCGGGTCGATCTCGTAGCTCTTGATCTCGTCCAGGCCCAGATCGCAAACCACCGCGTACTTCCCGTCCGGCGTCGGCGTGGACGAATGGGCGTGCGGGCTCTTCCCCTCGTGCTGGAAGAACGATACCGCCTCGCTCAGCTTACCGTCCGCCAGGATCTGGTAGGACGCCACGCTACCGCCGCCGTAGTTGGCAATCATCGCCATCTTCCCCGCGCGGTCCAGGCTGATGTGGCACGGCCCCGGCCCCTTGGCCGAGACCTCGTTCAACAAGGTCAGCTTCCCGCTGGCCCTGTCGATGGAGAACGCGCTCACAAAGCCCGTCTTCTGCCCTTTGTATTGCCCTGTCTCGCCGATCGAATACAAGTACTTGGAGTTAGGATGAATCGCCAAAAACGTAGGATTGGCCGTCTCCGCCGCCGTCGTCATCTCCGACATCGCCCCGGTGGCCATGTCGAACTTCGCCACCGAGATCCCCTTGTTCATCTGGTTCGTGTACGCACCGATATACAGCAGGACGCTCTTCTTCTGCCCCACAGCCAAAGGAGCCAAAGCGGAACTCAACAAAAGGGACCGGCGTGTGAAACTCATGCCGCTATCTCACCGCATTCCAAGCCCCACCGCCCCCCACGGCGCGTTCCCCGAGCCGCGCGTCAGCAAGCGGTTCCCCCCAGCGCAACGAACACCGCCCCTCCCCCCGGCACGTCATAATAGTAAGTTGACCGCCACCGCCCAAATCGAGACCGCCCGCGCCTGGCTCCGCACCGCCCGGTCCATCGCCGTCCTCACCGGCGCCGGCATCTCGGCCGAGAGCGGCGTCCCCACATTCCGCGATCCCGGCGGCCTCTGGCGCAACTACCGCCCCGAAGACCTCGCCACCCCCGAGGCATTCCAGCGCGACCCGCTCCTGGTCTGGCAATGGTACGACTGGCGCCGCTCCCTCATCGCCAACTGCCGCCCCAACCTCGGCCACTACGCCCTGCGCGACATCGAGCAGCGCGCCGCCGCCTTCACCCTTGTCACCCAGAACGTCGATGGCCTCCATGAGCGCGCCGGCTCCCAACGCGTCCTCAAGATCCACGGCGACATCTGGTGGGTCACCTGCCTCCAGTGCGAGAAAACCACCACCGATCTGCGCGTGCCGCTGCCCGATCTGCCGCCCCGCTGCGCCTGCGGCGGTATGCTGCGCCCCGGTGTCGTCTGGTTCGGCGAGCCACTCCCGCAATGGGCCTGGCAACAGGCCGAAGAAGCTGTCAAAACCTGCGAAGTCCTCCTCGTCGCCGGCACCAGCGCCGTCGTTTATCCCGCCGCCAGCCTCGCCCCTCTCGCGCTCGCCAGCGGCGCGCGCGTCATCGAAATCAACTCCGAAGAGACGCCGCTCTCCGGCGCCGCCACCTGCTCTCTGCGCGGCCCATCCGGCGAACTCCTGCCCCTGCTCATCGATTAGATAACCATGAAGATCGCATACATCGACGCTTTTTCCGGCATCGCCGGAGACATGACAATCGCCGCTCTCCTCGACGCCGGCGCGGACCCGCAGGCCCTCATCGCCGGCCTCGATTCGCTCGGCACCGGCGCTACCTTCACGATCGAAAAGACCAAGCGCCAGGGCATCGCCGCCACCAAATTCGATGTCGCTTTTGAGGACCAGAAGAAGCACCGCCACCTGCCCCACATCGTGAAGATGATCGAGGCATCGGAGCTCCTGCCCGCCGCCGTCAAACAGAATGCCATCCGAGTGTTTGAAACATTAGGCGCGGCCGAGGCGCAGGTCCACGGCACGTCCATCGAGAAGGTCCACTTCCACGAAGTGGGCGCCATCGATTCCATCTGCGATATCGTCGGCGCCTGCCTCGGATTCCATCTCCTCGGTGTCGAGGCCGTCTACGCCTCCGCCGTCAATACCGGCAGCGGGACCATCGTCTGTGATCACGGCGTCATGCCGGTGCCCACGCCCGCCACGGCCCTACTGTTGAAAGGCATTCCTGCCTTCGCCCGCGGCCCTGAAACCGAGCTCACCACGCCCACCGGCGCAGCCATCCTCGCCGCGCTCTCTCGCGGCTTCGGCGCCATGCCCGCCATGTCGATTTCCGCCTCCGGATTCGGCGCCGGCACCAAGGACTTTCCGGGCCTGGCCAACGTGGTCCGCATCCTCATCGGCGATTCCGCGCAGACGCCGGAGTCCACCACCGTCTCCGTCATCGAGGCCAATATCGACGACGCCACACCCGAGCTCCTCGGCTATGCGATGGATCGCCTCCTCGATGCCGGCGCGCTCGATGTCACGCTCCAGCCCGTGCAGATGAAGAAGCAGCGCCCGGCCACGCTGCTCCAGGTCATCGCCAAGCCCGAAGACCAGGAGCGGCTCGCCGCAATGATCTTCGCCGAGACCACCACCTTCGGCTTGCGCATCACGCGGGCCGAGCGCCGCGTGCAGGCCCGCGCCCATGTGGAAGTGGAAACGCCTTACGGGAAGGTGCGCGTGAAGACCGCCGCCAACGGCACCGCCTCGCCCGAGTTTGAAGATTGCCGCCAGTTGGCGCTTGCCACCGGCCAGCCCTTGAAAGAAATTCTCGCCGCCGCCACCGCGGCCTATCGGAACAAACCATGAATCCAAAGTTCTATCTGACGACGCCCATCTACTACGTCAACTCCGCGCCGCACCTCGGCACCACCTATTGCACGCTCGCCGCCGACGCCATCCGCCGCTATCACGGCATGCTCGGCCAGGAAACGCTGCTGGTCACCGGCTCCGACGAGCACAGCCAGAACGTCGAGCGCGCCGCGCGCAAGAAGGGCCTGACCCCCTTCGACTTTTCCACTGAGCTCTCCAACGAGTTCAAGCAGCAATGGGACAAGTTCAAGGTGCCCTACCGTTTCATCCGCACCTCCGACCCCAAGCATCACGAGACGGTGCAGTGGCTCTTCGATCGCTGCCTGAAGAACGGCTACATCTATCCGAGCACTTACAGCGGGCAGTACTGCGTCAACGACGAGCTCTACGTCAACGATGCCGAGCCGGGCGATCCGTGCCCCGATTGCGGCCGCCCCACCGAGACCGTCAGCGAGGAGAACTACTTCTTCAAGCTCTCCGCCTTTCAGGACCGCCTGCTGGCGCTGTATGAGAACGATCCCGGCTTTGTGCAGCCCGATTACCGCCGCAACGAGATCGTCTCCTTCGTCAAAGGCGGACTGCGCGACCTCTCCATCTCGCGCAACAACCTCACCTGGGGCATCCCCGTTCCCGTTGAGGGCAACCACGTCTTCTATGTCTGGTTCGACGCGCTGATCAGCTACCTCACCGCCGTGCGCGAAGAGAAGCTCTGGCCGGCCGACCTGCACCTGATCGGCAAAGACATCCTGCGCTTCCACGCCATCTATTGGCCCGCGTTCCTGATGGCGGCCGACCTGCCGCTGCCCAAGAAGATCTTCGCGCACGGCTGGATCCTCAAAGACTCCATCAAGATGTCGAAGTCGCGCGGCAACGTCGTGCGGCCCGAGCCGCTGCGCCAGATCATCGGCGCCGATCCGCTGCGCTACTTTCTTCTCCGCGAAATCCCGTTCGGCCAGGACGGTAACTTCAGCTACGACGTGCTGATCACGCGCATCAACGCCGATCTCGCCAACGGCCTCGGCAACCTCGCCAGCCGCACGCTGACGATGATCCGCCAGTATCGCGGCGGCACAGTGCCGGCGTCGGCGGGCTCGGCCGAGATCGCGGAAACGGCCCGCAATACCATCTCTGGCTATCGCGAGGCGTTTGAGAACTTCGAATTCAATCGCGCGCTGGAGCAGGTGATGGCGCTGATCACCGTGGTGGACAAGGCCATCGTGCAGTATCAGCCATGGGCGCTCGCCAAGAAGGAACATGCCGAGCCGCAGGCGCAGCTCGACGAGATCCTCTACTCCGCCGCCGAGGTGCTGCGCATCGTCACGGCGCTGCTCGCTCCGGTGATGCCGGAGGCCTGCGCTCAGCTTTGGGCACAGCTCGGCATGACTTCGAATCTGGAGACGCTGCGCATCGACGAGCTCGCTTGGGGCCAGCTCGCGGCCGGGCAGGCCATCGGCGAAGTGGCGCCGGTGTTCCCTCGCCTGGATGCGGCCAAGATCATCGACCAGATTCAGGTGATCGACGACCAGGAAGCGGACCGCATCAACCTGCTGCTCGGCAAGACCGAGCCGGTGGCTGCTCCGTGGGCGCCGCCGCCCGGCGTTGCGCCGCTCTCGCCCGAGATCACCATCGACGACTTCGTGAAAATCGATCTGCGCGTCGGGCAGGTGCTCACGGCCGAGCCGGTGAAGGGCGCCGATAAGCTGCTGCATCTGACGGTGGACCTCGCCGAAGAGAAGCCGCGCACCATCGTGGCCGGCATCGCCAAGGCCTATTCGCCGGAACAGCTCATTGGCCGCAAGGTGGTGATTGTGGCGAATCTCGCTCCGCGCAAGCTGCGTGGCATCGAGTCGCGCGGCATGATCGTGGCCGCCTCGCTGGAGGACACGCCTCCGGTGCTGGCCGCGTTCCTGGAAGACGTGCCTGTGGGCGCGCGGCTGAAGTAATGCAGCTCGTTGATACGCACTGCCATCTGGATGGCGAACGCTTCGATTCGGACCGCGAGGACGTCATCGCCCGCGCCCGCGCCGCCGGCGTGGAGTGGATGGTGGCCATCGGCACCGGTGACGGACCGCCCGACTTGGAAGCGGGCATCCGCCTGGCCGACGCGTATCCGTTCATCTACGCGACGGTGGGCGTGCATCCGCACGAGGCGGCTAAAGCGACCGAGGCGACGTGGGTGGAGCTGCTGGCGCTGACCGCGCATCCCAAGTGCGTGGCCGTGGGCGAGATCGGGCTCGACTATCACTACGACTTCTCGCCTCGTGACACGCAGAAGGCCGCCTTCGTGCGGCAGATGCAGATTGCGCGCGATGCAGGCCAGCCGATTGTGATCCACACCCGAGAGGCGTGGGACGACACCATCGCCTTGATTGGTGAGCATTGGGATCCGGCGCTGGGCGGCATCTTTCACTGTTTCTCCGGCGGCCCGGCGGAGGCGCGGCAGGCGCTGGACCTGGGTTTTCACATCAGCTTTTCGGGGATCGTCACGTTCCCCAAGGCCACCGATATTCACGAGGCAGCGCGGATGGTGCCGGACGACCGGCTGTTAATCGAGACTGATGCGCCGTATCTGGCGCCGATACCCTTTCGCGGTAAACGCAATGAGCCTTCGTACGTCCAACACACGGCGGCGCGCATCTCAGAACTGCGAGGGGTGCCGCTGGCCGACATTGCAGCGCTCACCACCGCCAACTGGAGAAAGCTCTGTTTGCGGCAGACGGGAGGCAAAGGATAAACTTGTTCCAGTCAATGCCAATCGGCAAGCTGGGCCTGGCCCTCACCACACGCGAAATCATGAGCCTCGTCTCGAAGGACCTCGAGCGCGTGGAGCAGGAGTTCCGTCTGGAGGCGGTTGGCTCGGTGGAAGCCGTCAGTCAGATCGCGCAATACCTGCAAGCCAATGGCGGGAAACGGCTGCGGCCGATCCTGTTGTTGGTCTCCTGCCGGTTGTTTCAGACTCCGTCGCCGGAGGCGATCCGTTTGGCCGCGGTGGTGGAGCTGATCCATACAGCCACGCTGGTGCACGACGACGTCATCGACGAAGCGCGGACGCGGCGGGGCAAGGCCTCGGCCAACATCATCTGGGGCAACCAGACCTCGGTGCTGGCGGGCGATTGGCTGTATATGCAGGCGTTCCAGATTGCGCTACGGCAGCGCAGCTTTGAGATTCTCGATTTGCTCATCACGCTCACCCAGCAGATGGTGGATGGCGAGCTTCTGCAACTGGAGCGGATCGGTAAGATCGACATCACCGAGGCGGACTCGATGGAGTTGATTGACCGCAAGACCGCGAGCCTCTTCTCGGCGTGTACGCGGCTAGGCGCGATTGCGGCCTCGGCCACGGAGCAGCAGCAAGCCATGCTCGGCGAGTTTGGCTGGAATCTGGGAATGGCCTTCCAACTGGTGGATGACATCCTGGACTTCACATCGCGCGAAAGCGTGTTGGGCAAGCCCGTGGGCAACGACCTGCGCGAGGGTAAGGTCACACTGCCGTTGATCTACGCATTGCAGAGCGCCACGCCACAGGAGCGCGCGATGGTGCAGACGGTGCTGGACGATAACAACTACAGCCGGGTTGCTTTTGAAGAGATCCGGGCATTGGTGAACCGTCATCAGGGCATCGAGCGGGCGCGGGCCAGAGCGCATGAGTTCACGGCGAAGTCGCGTGAGTTGCTAGGCAACTTCGCGGACACGCCGGCGCGCACGGCATTGTTTGCGGCTACCGATCTGGTAGCGGACCGCGACCGTTAGTCTTCTTTCAACACTCCGTCAGTGAGTTGCGCCCGGCGCGCGAAGTGCGCGGCAATTTCGAGGCTGTGCGTGGCGATGATGAGAATGGTCTTGTGCGCGGCGCGCACGCTCTCGAGGAGCTCTGCCACGGCGGTGGCGTTTGTGCGGTCGAGGTTGCCGGTGGGCTCGTCGCAGAGGAGCAGGCGGGGTTCCCGCACCATGGCACGGGCGATGGCGACACGTTGCTTTTCGCCGCCGGAGAGCTGGTGGGGGAGATGGTCGAGGCGGGCGGAGAGGCCAACATCGTCGAGGAGTTTGCGGGCGCGCTGTGGCGCGAGCGTGTCCTCGGCGCCGACCATGAGCGGGACCAGCACATTTTCGAGTACCGTCAGTTGCGGCAGCAGGCTGTGATCCTGAAAGACAAAGCCGACGGATTTGTTGCGGAACTGCGCCTGCTCGGGCTCGGGGAGCGTATAGGGATCGATGCCTTCCAGGCGGACGGCGCCGGAGGTGGGCGGATCGAGGGCGCCGAGGATCTGGAGGAGCGTGGACTTGCCGCAGCCGCTGGGGCCCATGACGGCGAGGGCATCGCCGGGCTGCATGGAGAAAGTGACGCCGCGGAGGACTGGGAGCGGGCCGGCGGGCGAGTGGTAGCTCTTGCTGAGATCGGTGACTTCGAGCACGGGTATCCTGTTTAGGGTAACGCGAAGGCGCGGATGGTAGTTTCGTCGCGGATGAAAAGCTGGCGCCCGGCGATGACGGGGGCAGCCCAAACGGCGGTCTTGGCGACCTCGTAGCGTTGCTTTTCGATGGGGCGGCCGGAGGAGATGTCATTGACGATCAGCTCGCCGGTATCGGTGAGGGCGTAGAGCGTGCGGCCGGTGACGCGCAGTTGAACGTTGTTGGCGTAGCGGCCCTCGGAGGCCCAGAGTTGTTTGCCGGTGGCGGAGTCCAGGGCGAAGAGGCGGCCCTTGCTGCGGCTGGTGAGGCCGTAGAGGGTTGTCCCGTCGAGGACCGGGTTGGAGATGTACATGGGCAGCTCGGCCTGCGACCAGTTCTGGCGGGTGATCCAGCCGGAGGATGCCTTGAGGATGACGTAGGCGGTGGTGGGCTTGCGGACTCCGGAGACGATGACGGTGTTGCCGGTGACGACGGGGGTGATGATGTTCTCGTTCCACTGGTCCTGGAAGGGGATGCGCCAGAGGGTCTTTCCGGTAGCGGCATCGACGGCGAAAAGGTTGTGCTCGGAGAGGGTGACGTACTGGCGGACGCCGGCGATATCGGCGATGGCGAGAGAGGCGTAGACGGGGTGCTCGGTGGTGTTGGACCAGAGGGTGCGGCCGGTGGCGGGATCGAGTGCGATGAGCTCGCCGGCGGAGTCGTCGCCCCAGAAGACAATGAGGCGGCCCTGGTCGAGGAGCGGAGTCATGGCAGTGCCGCAGAAGAGCTTCGATGTGGAGATGGGTTTGGCCGGCGTACGCTGCCACTTGAGTTTGCCGGTGGCGAGCGAGTAGGCGCGCAGGTGGGCCATGCCGCCGAGGGTGAAGAGCGTGTCGCCCTGGATGACAGGAGTGGAGAAAGGCGCCGGGGCCATTTGCAGTGCAGCGGAGTTTTTCTGGAAGGGCGCGCTATAGGTGTCGCGCCAGACCAGCTTGCCGGTGGCGCGGTGGAAGCAGGAGACTACTTCGCTGGTGGCCTGGCGGCTGAGGGTGCAGACGAGCTGATCGTTGGCGGCTGGGGGCGAGTAGCCCTCACCAATGGTGGCGGACCATTGCAGGGCCGGGGCGGCGGCGAGGAGGAGGAGTGCGAGGGTCACGGTAGCTTTCATCGTACGCCGGAGAAGGGGGCGGCGTGGCTCCCCATTTTTCGGGTAGAGTCTTCAGTAGGATGTTGGTTCATCACGCAGGGTTAGTCATCGGGTTACTGTTTGCCAGTCATGTCGGAGCGGCGCAAGAGTTGCGGGACGTGTATACAGGGCCGGTTGAGATCACGGTGGCGGATGATTTCGAACGGGGCGCGAGCACGACGATCTACCGGTTCCAGCGTGATGGGCGGAGTGTTTCCGCCTATCAGCCCTCGGCGGATGCGCCGACTGTCCGCTGTGGAGACAGCGTACGGATCGAAGGGGTGCGGCTGGGCGACACGATGACGGTGAGCCGGGCAGAGATTGCCGGCAGGAGCGCTGGAGATACCGGGTGTGCGACGGTTGGCGAGCAGCGGGTTGCTGTGATTCTGGTGACGTTTCCTGGCACGAGCTTGCCGGCGGCGGCGAAGGGCGGGCTGCGGCAACTGATGTTTGACGGGAGTTCGCTTTCGGCGCACACGTGGTATCGGGAGCAGTCCTATGGCAAGGTGTCGCTGAGTGGCGATGTCTTTGGCCCCTATGTTCTGGACCAGGCCTACACGTGCAGACAGACGGCACAGATGCAGGCGGCCGCGATCCGGGCGGCGGACCGCGAGATCGATTTCCGCGAGTATCAGCGCTTTATCCTGGTATTTCCTCCGATTCGGGACTGCATTTTCGGGGCAATGGCGACCTTGGGATGCAGCGAGATCCAATCGGAGGAGGGGCGTGTGAGCGCTTCGTGGGTCTGGTCCAACTACGCGACAGATTCGGCGGCGATGCTGAGTCTATTGATCCATGAGTTTGGGCACAACCTGGGGATGGGACATTCGCGCTTGCTGCGGTTTCCGGGCGAGGCGCTGGAGGCCGACGGGTTCCGCGGGGTGCCGCTGGAGTATGGCGACAATGCCTCGGTGATGGGCAGTGCGCGCCTGGGCGGATTTGCGGCGGCTCACCGGCTGGCGGCGGGATGGTTGGCGGCAGAGACCGACGTGGGGGTGGCGGAGCGTAACGGCGATTTTGTGGTGGCGCCGCTGGAGAGCGGGTCCGGAGTGCGGGCGTTGCGGGTGCGGCGCCGGATTGGCGCGGACGAGTGGCTGTGGCTGGAGTACCGCCCAGGCGGCTCGGGATCGGGTGGTGCGCTGATCCGGCGGGAGACACCGGAATCCGGGGCCTGGACGCACTTGCTGGACATGACGGCGGCAAGTCTGGACGAGGCGAGATTTGACATGGGTGTGGGGAGTGAAACGAATCCGTTTCTGCCGGCGTGGTCCACGTGGTCTGACCCACACAGCGATCTGACGATCATGCTGGGTGAGGAGAGGGCTGAAGGTCTGGATGTCTTCATCCGGTACGACGAGCGGTGTGCCGCTCCGGATCTGACGGAAGTGACTGTTCCGGACTGGGAGCAGGAGTTGGTATTGCCGGTGGCGGCTGCGCCGGGATGCGAGTGGCAGGTGAAGAGCGGACGCACGTGGATGAGCGTCACGCGAAACGAAGGGGAGGCGCTGGTGAAGATCGGCGCGATCCCGGACAGTACCCCGAGGAGCGGCATGTTGACGGTGGGCCGAAATACCGTGCGGATCGTTCAGAAGGCCCCGCCACGGGATATGACGTTGTTGTCGGTGTCTCCTCCGGGCGTTGATCTGCCCGTTGAGGCCGCTGTGCCCATTCTGTTCCATCTGCGGGACGAGAACGGCGTGGAGGATATGCAGGCGATTCAGCTCTCGGTAGCGCCGAGGCCGGGATCGGCGGTGGCTCCGTGTTACTTCCGATACTCCGGGGAACGGAGAGTGGTGGAGGTGAGCTCCGATGGCGAGGTTTTCCATGACGACGAGAAGCCGGGCATCGGGTATTCGGGCTCGTGCTCGGTGGAGGCGCTGATCTACCGGGTGAATCGGACGGACGTCATTTTCCGGTTCTTTTTGAATTTCGCGGGGCCGGAGGGTGAGGCACTGACGGCGATGGTGAGAGCGGAGGACGCGGGGGGAACGACAGGGCCTTGGGTGGAGGCGGCGGAGTTTCGGACCACGCGCCAGTGCCGGGCTCTGCCGACCATAGATTATCTGACGTACCTAACGGGCGGGGCGAGCGGCGATTGGCTCACCGTGCGAGCGTCGGCGTCGCCCTGCGCGTGGACCGCCTCGACGGATGTGGACTGGATCCGGCTGGGCGTGAACTCATCCAACGATGGGGGACTGCTGCCGTTCGATGTCGCCGCCAATGCCGAAGCGGGGACGAGGGAAGGCCACATCTTCATCAACGGAGCGCCGGTGCGGGTGATCCAGTACGCGGACGGAGAAGTTCAGCGGCAGTATGTGACGCTGCGTCCTCCGGAGACGGTGATCTCCGGGGAGGCGGCGGTGGGCATGCTGACGTTCTACTACAGTCTGGGCGACCTGGTGCCCGCGGAGGCGGAAGTGCCGTGGCTGCGAGTGCTGCGGGTGGAGCGGGCGGCGGACCGCCGGGAGATCCGCTTTCTGGCCGAGCAGAACCCTGAGGCGGCGCCTCGTGTGGGAACCATTCTGGTGGGGGGCAAGCCCTTCACGGTGCTGCAGCAGGCGGGGCCGGTGCGGTAGGCGGGGCCGCGAGTAGGTTCTTGACGAAGCGGTAGAGTTTGGAGTTATACTCACGAGGATCTGGGAATTCTCAGTCTGGGAACTTTGAACTGGCGGCCCGGCCGCGGAGGCTTGGATGAAACGCTGCAAAGTTGTGCATGTATGGCTGGGTTGCTGTTTGAGTGCCGGGGTGCTGGCGGCGCAGACGGCTGAGCGGGTTGATTTCGGGAAAGACGTGCACCCGATCTTCCGGCAGAACTGCGTGCCTTGTCATGGGCCGGCGCAGCAGATCAACGGATTGCGGCTGGATCGGAAAAGCTCGGCTCTCAAGGAACGCCGCATCGTGCCCGGTAACGCGGAGAACAGCATCCTGCTGCACAAGCTGACGGGGACTGAGTTTGGGCCGCAGATGCCGCCGACGGGGGCGCTGCGTGCGGAGCAGATCAGCGTGATCCGCAAGTGGATTGAACAGGGCGCGGAGTGGCCGGACTCGCTCTCGAATGAAGTGGAGCTGCCGCCGGTGAATCCGAAGGCGGTAGCGCTGGTGGAGGCACTACGGACGGGCGACCTGGAGAGTTTTTTGAAGCAAGTTGCGGCCGATCCGAAACTGCTGAACGCGCGCGGGCCGGAGGGCTCGACGCCCTTTATGTATGCGGTGTTGTATGCGGACGGGGCGACGTTGAAACGGCTGCTGAAGCAGGGAGCGGATGTGAACCGGCGCAACGATGCGGGCGCGACAGCGCTGATGTGGGCGGCGACGGATCTGGAAAAGACGCGGCTGTTGCTGGATGGCGGGGCGGATGTGAACGCGCGGTCTGAGCAACTGCGCACACCGTTGATGATTGCGGCGCGGCGACCTGGCGGCGCGGCGATTGTGAAGCTGCTGTTGGATCGCGGGGCGAAGGTGAATCCGAATGCGATACCGCCGAGCGAATCGTCGCCGCTGATGGAGGCGGCGACGGCGGGCGAGTTGCCGACGCTGAAACTGCTGGTGGAGCGCGGGGCGGACGTGAAAGCGAGCGGGCCGCCGGTGCTGGTGCTGGCGGTGGCGAGCGGGTGTGGGCAGTGTCTGGAACTGCTGGCGGCGAAGATGGAGGACCGTGCGGTGTTTACGGGAGCGCTGCCGGATACGGCGGGACTGGGGGACCTGCGGGCGGTGAAGCTGATGCTCGACCGGGGCGCGGAGGTGAACGCGTTTGACCCGCTGGGGCGCACGGCGCTGATGTATGCGGCGGGATCGGATCTGGCGCCGGTGGAGGTGGTGAAGCTGCTGATGGAACGCGGGGCCGATGTCAACGCGAAGGACCGGCATGAACGGGGCGGTGATTCGGGGCTGACGGTGCTGGACATTGCGAAGTTAAGAGGCGACACGCCGGTTGTCCGAATGCTGGTGAAGGCTGGCGCGAAGGCCTCGGCTCCGGCGCCCGTGGTGCTCCGGCCGCGGTTGGAGAACACGGTGACGCGGGCGGTGGAGGGGAGCCTTCCGCTGCTGCAAAAGGCGGACGCGAATTTCATACCGAAGGCGGGGTGCATTTCGTGTCATAACGACAGTCTGGCCGCGATGATGATGGGGGCGGCGCGAAAGAATGGATTCCGGGTGGACGAACAACTGGCGGCGCAGCAGTTGAAGGCCAACGCGGGGGTGGTGGAAAAGATGCGTGATCGCCTGCACCAGGGCTTCTTCGTTCCGGTTGGAGATGTCTTCGGGAGCGGTGTTTTGGGCTACATCCTGATGGGACTGGGGGCAGAGCAGTATCCGGCGGATCTCAATACGGACGCGGTGGCGATGTATTTAAAGATGCGTCAATCGCCCGATGGGCACTGGGCGTATCCGATCACCGACACGCGGCCGCCGATCTGTTCCGACTATATCGGCCAGACCGTGCGGGCGATGCGGGCGCTACAGTTATACGCGCCGAAGGTGGACCGGGCGGGGTATGAGAAGTCGATTGAGCTGGCGGCGAACTGGATTGCGAATGCGCCGGCGATGACGTACGAGGACTACGCTTGGCGGGTGATGGGACTGGCGTGGGCTGGCAAGGACAAAGCCGCTGTGCAGAAGGCAGTGGCGGCGCTGCTGGCGTTGCAGCGCACCGATGGCGGGTGGTCTGATCTGGAAACGATGGGGAGCAATGCCTATGCGACGGGGAAGGCGCTGGTAGCGTTGCAGACGGCAGGGCTGGCGGTGACTGACGCGGCGTATCAGCGAGGTGTGCGGTATCTGCTGCGGACGCAGGAGCAGGATGGGTCGTGGTATGTGAAGTCGCGGGCGCTGACGTTCCAGCCGTATTTCGATGCGGGGTTTCCGCATGGATTTGACCAGTGGATCTCGGCGGCAGGGACGAACTGGGCGACGATGGCGCTGGCCATGGCGGAGCGGAACACGACAGCGGCGGAGGTTCGGTAGGGCGCCAAGCCCGGCGCCTATTGCTCTCGCTGCATGGGGCGCCACTGAGCGTCTTTGAAGGCGGCAGCGGGGTCGAATCCGGGCTTGTTAGTCAGCAGGTAGCTGCCGTCGCCGCGGCTCCAGGCACGTTCGTAACCGGCCGTCAGTTCCACGCTTCCGTTACTGTCCCTCCAAGTTTCGACCTCGCGAATGGCCTGCACGAACGATTTGTGTTGCCGGTCCTGGGACTCCTGACGCCGCTCCCAACTCCGCATGCGTTGCTCGCTGGCTACGTTCTGCGCCTCGGCATAGGCCCGGCTCTGCTCGCCCATGAGACGGATGCGCTCCATACTTGCCGCATGTTCCATATTGCCCAGTTGGGTCAGGAATCGGGACTGCGCTTCTTGCCAAGTCGGGTTCATCCGGTGGCTTGCCATGATCATGGCAAGTAGGCCCGTCCCCTCCTGCCGGCGCCCAGCAGGAAACCGGATCAGCACCGCCGTGGCCATCGTGCTGCTGAAGGTTGTGGACCCGCCTCCCACATAGTTCGGCTGGCGCTGGGTCACGTTAACTACCACGGCATGCAGTAGTCCTTCGGTGCCGTCCGGGAACGTCAAATCGCCGAACGACAGCGTGGTTCGCTGTTGTGAATTCTGCCCGTATTGCCGGGCCGTCGCGTTGGACTGGTCATCCAATCTTTGCATCATGGGCCTGCGGCCCTCATCGGGCCGGACATTGGTTACCCGCGCCCCCAAGTCCCGCCGCGCGAAGCCCTCCACGAATTGCTCGGAGCTGAACGGCCGGTTGACTTTGCATCCACCGGACTGAGCCCCCGCTTGCAGGGCCTGAAGCATCATGGGGTCATCGGTGGAGGAGAAGGATTGAGCCGGAAACATCTCCATTCGCACACTCCCGTCGGCGGAACTCGCCTTCATTGCCGGTCGAACGAGTTCTCCCCGGCAGCCCTGCACGGAGCCCCACTGGACGCCTCCCTCGTGCTTCCAGCCCTTTGGCAGCAGGACGCTGAACGCCTCGATGGGCCGATCGAATCCCATCCTGTCGAGAAACCGGACGCGGTTGACGACGATGAAGTCTCTCCCCTCTGCGACAGGTGCTGCGCCCTTGAGGGACTGCATGGGTTGGGCTGAGGCGTGCGGTGGGAATGCGGATAGCATGCTCAGCAGTGCCATCGCCTTGAGGGACGGGTAGCGGTGGGTCGGGACGACGGAAAGCATACGAAAGCCTCCAGTTAATCCCATCAGACTAACATCCCAAGGCGAGTTCCGGGAAGAGAGGGCGCCGGTGCTGTACGTCAGAGAGAGCGGGAGACGTCTGGACCTCGTCGCGGGCCCCACCCTGGGCAACCGCGAAAGCAAGAAGCTCGCTGACATTGTCCGGCAGGGATGGGCCAGCGGCAACATGTGCAGGTTGTGGTCGTACGTTACAGGTCCCAAGGAGACTCCTGGTCAGCGATCGGCGCGGATGGAACACGTTCGAGCCTGGATTCGCTCCCGAGCTACTCGAAACTGTGCAGTGTGTGGAAGGCAGAAACGGCTGCGCGACCTCGGTGGATCTGCGGCATCTACAGCGACCGGTAGAGATCGAGGGTGCGTTCGGCCATGCGGCGGAGGGAGCGATTTTCGGTGACTCCGGTGCGGCCCTGGTGGCCGAGTTGGCGGGCGGCGGCGGGGTCGCGGGCGAGGGTGAGGAGGGCGTCGGCGATGGCCTGGGGGGAGTCCTGTTGGACGAGGATGCCGCCGCCGCAGGATTGGAGGTGTTCGCGGGGGGCCATGCGGGCGGGGGCGATGACGGGGACGGCGGAGGCGAGGGCTTCGAGGACGTAGAGGCCTTTGGGGTCGTCGTAGATAGGGGGGACGCAGAAGGCGTTGAGGGAGGCGAGGTAGGTTTGTTTGGCGGCGAGGTCGAGCTCGCCGTGGAAGGTGAAGTGGGGTGTATCGCGGAGGGGGCTCAGGTAGGCCTGGTGGTCGGGGGCGATGTAGCCGGCGGCGTGTAGCTCGGCGGGTTGTCCGTAGGCGGGGAGGAAGAGGCGCCAGGCATCGCAGAGGAGATGGAGGCCTTTCTCGGGGGCGACGCGGGCGAGGTAGCCGGCGCGGAAGGGGGCGGTGGGGGCGGCGGGTTGGGCGATGTGGAAGTGGGAGGGATCGACGCCGACGGGGATGACGTGGATTTTGGCGGGGGGAATTTCGAGGAGGGAGGCCATGACGGCGGCGTATTCGGCGCTGATGGAGAGGAAGGCGTCGACATGCTGGATTTGCTGGCGGATGAGGGTGAGGGCGTGGGCGCGGTAGGGCTCGTGGAGGTGATCGAGGAAGAGATCCTCGCCCTGCATGGTGCAGACGATGGGTCCGTTGTAGACGTGGCGGATGGCGCTGGCCATGGCGATGAGGAGGGTGTTCGGGATATTGACGACGTCGGGGCGGTGTTCGTGGGAGAACCAGTGCTCGAGTTTGGAGAATTCGCGAGCGATGGGGCCGTCGGCGCCTTCGAGCATGGCGACTGTCATTTCGCCGAGGAACTTGGGATTGACGGAGAGGGAGCGTTTGGCGGCGGCGGTGAGGGCCCAGCGGGAGTCCCAGAGGCGATCCAGGAAGCGGGGGGTATGGCGGAAGAGGGCGGAGGACTGTTGGAGGTAGACGGAGATGCCGCCGAAGAGAATGGGGGCGGTTGTGCTTTCGGAGGGCTCGTCGGTTTTGGTGGGGGTGTAGACGGGGACGAGTGTGATGTCCTGGCCCATGCGGCGGAGTTCGGCGGCGAGGGAGTTGTCGCGGAGGCAGGAACCGCAGTACATGGAGGCGGCGCCGGCGGTGAGGGAGAGGATTTTCATGGGGCGGCCGTTGGGGGGCGGGTTGGGGGTTTGTGCGGGCCGGCGAGGGCGCCGGCCAGGGGCCCGCCCCGGGGGGGGGGGGGGGGGGGGGGCCCCCCCCTCCGCGGGGGGGGGGGGGGGGGGGGGGGGGGGGGGGGGGCCCCCCCCCCGCGCGCGGCCCGGGCCAAGCCGGCGGGTTGGATGCGGTTGCAGGCATTTGACGCGAGACTAAGCTACTGACATTTCGAAGGCGCGGCGGGCGTAGAGATGATCGAAGAGATTCCCTTCGTGGGGCTGGTCCCAACGGATGGCGTTGGTGGGCAGCGCACCGATGTTCAGACGGCCAACCTGGGGCGATGATAGCAAACGGCGGATGAGGGCCTTGTCGCTGGTGATGGCGGAGACGACCAGGGTGGGGCCGAGGATGTGGGGGATGGCGTTTTGGGGGACTTCGAGGACGCTGGCGAAGGGGAAGAGGAACTCCTTGTTGGCGAGGGGGTGATCGGGCGAATCGCAGCGGACGATGGTGGGGAGGAGATAGGTGCAGCCGTCGTGCTCGGCGATGCGTGAGGGGAGGCCACCGGCCTGGAGGGTGGCGTCGATGCGGTGGGCGGTGGCGGGGGTGGCGAAGGGGGCCAGCGTGGCTTGGGGATCGTCGGAGGCCCTTGGGACGATCTGGCTCAGCTTCTCAGAGAGTGCCGCGGCGATGGCGTCGGCGTGGCGGGGGACCCAGACTCCGGAGGCGTTGACGCAGGAGCGGCCTCCGTTGGCGGCGATGGAGGCGGCGAGGGTGTCGATGTACGTGGGCCAATCGTCGATGCAGTCTTCGCCGATGACGACCTTGGAGTAGCCGGGGCCGTGGAGCTCGATGCGGGGATCGGTGGCCCAGTTTTTGACGGCTCCGATGTCTCCGAAGAGCATGCCGCGGCCGGTGAGGCGGAGGATCTCGTTGGCGCCGGCGTGATCGGTGGGGTAGTAGCAGAAGGCCTCGGGTGGAGCTCCGGCTTTGAGGAAAGCGTTGATGATGCGGCGGGGGGTCCAGGGCTCGGCGGAGCCGGGCTTGAGGACGAGCGGAGTTTTGAGGGCGATGCTAGGGATCCAGAGGGAGTGGACGCCGGGAGAGTTGGAGGGCAGGACGACACCGAGCGACTGGCCGCGGGGGTAGAAGCTGACGGGTTGATCGCCGTTGATGTAGCCCTGGTCGAGGACGTCGAGGGGGACGTTGCGGGTGAGGCCGGCGAGGACGGTCTCCATATTGGCGCACATGGAGTTGATTTTGGCCATGTTGCCGCGGGCGAGGGCGTGGGGCATGCCGGTGGTGGCGGAGACGTTTTCGACGTACTGCTGGGGCGTCTCGTTGTCGAGATCGTCGTTGAGGAAGAGGTCTCCGGCGCGGGCGCAGAGGGCGATCAATTCGCGGGTGGTGAAGGCGGCGAGGGCATCGGTGGCGCGTTGCTGATCGAGCAGGAGATCACGGCGGATGAGGCCGACGTTGGCCTGGCTGATCTGGGCGATGGGCTGGCGGGTTTTGAAGTGGATGGCGGGCGCGAGATCCATACTGCGGTATTCGCGGCCGTGGCGGAGGATGGGGACGTGGCGCATTTAGTAGACCCCTTCGACGACTGATTTTTCGAGCTGGCGGAAGGGCCGGACGTTCTTGACTCCGTCCCAGGGGTATTTTTCGTAGGGCAGTTCGCGCTCGGCTTCGTCGCGTTCGAGGAAGCGGGGCATGAAGAATTCCTTGGTGAGGGTGGTGAGGCGGACGCGGCCGGTTTGGCCGTAGTCGACGACCTGAGTGGTGTTGTCGGGGTCGACGATTTCGATCATGGCGCGGGGGCTGGGCGGGTAGTAGACGATGGCGTAGTTTTCTTCGGCGCGAAGGGGGCGGCTGACGGCGAGGCCCATGAGGGTGTTGCCGTAGGTGGGGTGGAAGGCGACGCCATCGAGGAGCTCTTCGACGGCGAAGCGGCACCACTGGGGTGTCATCTCAGTGCCACCGCAGAAGATGCCGGTGATGCCGAGCTTGCGGAGGGAGACCTTCTCACAGAGGGCTTCGAGGAGCTTGGGCGTGATGAAGAGGCACTTGACGTTGGGGTTGGCCTTGAGGATGGTTAGGGTCTGATCGATGACGTGTTGCTTGTAGAGCTCGACCTCCTGCATGGCTCCGCGCTTGATGAGTTTGATTACCCAGCGGGGGTCGAGATCGACGCAGAAGCAGACGCCGCCGCGGTGCTGGCAGAGGTGCTCGATGGCGAGGCGGAGGCGGCGGGGGCCGGAGGGTCCGATGTGGGCCCAATCGGCGCCCTTGGGGAAGGCGGAGTCGGGGAGGGTGGTGGAGAAGTGTTCGTAATCGATGCGGAAGTCGTCGATGGAGATACGGGATTTGGGGACACCGGTGGAGCCGCCGGTTTCGAAGACGTAGACGGGTTTGCCGGCGTAGCCGCGGGGGATCCAGCGCTGGACGGGGCCGCCGCGGAGCCAATCGTCCTGGAACTCGCCGAGTTTATCGAGGTCGTTGTAGACGTGAATTTCCTTGCGGGGGTCCCAGCCGAGCTTGGCGGCGTAGTCGAGCCAGAAGGGGGCGCCGGTTTCGGGGGAGAAGTGCCAGGCGACGATTTCGCGGGTCCAGGCGTCGAGGTTTTCGCGGGCGGCTTGGGTGGTCATGGGTGAAGAGAGATCCTGTTAGGTTTGATGCCCGAATGGAAGAGTGTGATGCTGTTCCCTTTGTCCCAGGGGGTGGAGCGATTCTCGGATCGTAGCACGGAGCGGGTGAGTTTGGGTTTGAGTGTGAACCGGCCAGGGGGCCGGTTGCGGTCAGGGGACCGCCCGGGGGGGGGGGGGGGGGGGTGGGGTGGTGGGTGGGGATGGGGGAGATTGGGGATGGGGGATTGGGGATGGGTGGAGGGGGGGGGGTTGGGGATGGGTGGAGATGGGGATGGGTGGGATGGTGGAGGGTGGATGGGTGGAGTTTGGGGGATAATCTGGGCATGGAATCCTTGCATGTTTCGCGACGGGAGTTTGCGGCTGCTTTGGCGGCGCCTGCGTTGATGGTGGAGGGTGGGATTGACCGGGAGTTGGTGGAGCGGCATGACGCGGCAGTGGACCGGCTGCTGAAGTTGCAGATTACGGACCGGGCGCATGCGGAGTGCGGCGGGTACGCGGACGACTATGGGTTGTATAGCGTGGGAGCCGGGTCAGGCCTGGTGGAGACGGGCATGGCGGCGTGGGGGTATCGGGGGTCGCGGCATTACCATTCGGCGGTGCTGCAGGAGCGGATGCTTCTTGCCATTGCCTATATGCGGGGCAAGCAACATGCGGACGGGACGATTGATCTGCTGGTGACGAATTTCCATTCGACGCCGGATGTGGCGTTTGTGATTCATGGGGTGGCTGGAGCGGCGAAGCTGGCGCGGGAGTTTAAGAACGAGGCGGTGGCGGCGGCGCTGGAGCCGTTTGTGAAACTGGCTGGGGAGACGCTGGCGCGGGGCGGGGTGCATACACCGAACCATCGATGGGTGGTTTGCGAGGCGCTGGCGCAGATCAACGAGCTGTATCCGGACGCGAAGTACACGGCGCGGATTGGGCAGTGGCTGGCGGAGGGGATCGACATCGATGCGGACGGGCAGTATAACGAGCGCTCGACGACGGTGTACAACCCGGTGACGGACAAGGCTCTGGTGATCGTGGCGATGAAGACGGGACGGCCGGAGTTGCTGGAGCCGGTGCGGCGGAATTTGCGGTCGATGCTGTATCTGATGCATCCGGGCGGGGAAGTGGTGACGGAGATCTCGCGGCGGCAGGATCAGTATAACCGGGGAGGGATGGAGCGGTATTGGCTGCCGCTGCGGTATCTGGCGATCCACGATGGGGACGGGCAGTTTGCGGAGGTGGTACGGCGGATTGAGGGGAAAGGGGCGTCGTTGTCGGCATACCTGCAACATGCGGAGTTGCTGAAGCCGCTGCCGGCATCGAAGGCGTTGCCGGAGGATTTTCACAAGCTGATGCCGGTGCTGGGGATTGCGCGGGTGCGGCGGGGCAAGATGAGCGCGAGCGTGATGATGAATGGGAACTCGCGGATTTTCACGATGCGGCAGGGCGGGTGTGTGATTGAGGCTGTACGGTTTGCGAGCGCGTTCTTCGGGAAGGGGCAGTTTCTGCCGGAGCGGTTTGAGCAGATCGAGGGCGGGTACCGGATGACGCAGACGATGATGGGCCCCTACTATCAGCCGCTGGATCCGCCGCGGGCGGTAGATGCGGCAGCGTGGGGGAGTGTGCGGGGGCAGCGGCGGCAGACGGAAGTGCAGAAGATGAGCTACAGCGTGACGGTGCGCGAGCGGGCGGGCGGATTCACGATGGAGATCGTGGCGGAGGGGACAGCGAAGGTGCCTCTGGCGGTGGAGATCACGCTGCGGGAGACGGCGCAGGTGGAGGGCTTGCCGGCGGCACCGGGGGTGGCGCAGGCGATGCTGTTGAAGAGCGGGTTTGCGACGGCGCGGGTGGGGCAGGACGCGATCCGGTTTGGGCCGGGTTTTGGGGAGCATGCGTATACGCAGGTGCGGGGGGCGGAGGCGAAGCTGGCGGGGACGGGGATTTACCTGTGCGGGTTCACGCCGATGAAGAAGGTGATTGAGTTTGACGTTGTAGGGTAGCGAGGCGGAAGAGGCCGGCGAGAAGGGCGGTCTCCTCGTGGGTGACGCGGAGGCCGGCCTGGCGGGCGAGATCGAGGGTACGCGTGTTGATGTCCGTGGCGACGGCGCGCATGAGGGGGTTGAGGATGCGGCGGATGAGGCGGGGCTGGCCGGGGCCGTCGTAGTACTTATCGAAGAGCGCGATGCGGCCGTTGGGCTTGAGGACGCGGACTGCCTCCTGGAGGGCGCGAAGGGGATCGGGGACGATGGCGATGATGAGGTGTAGGATGACGACGTCGAAGGAGGCGTCGGGGAACTGGAGGTTTTGCGCGTCCATGGTCTGGAGACGGACGTTGAGGCCGGTGGACTTGAGGCGGGCCTGATGGATCATGCGGGAGCTGAGATCGACGGCGTCGATTTCGATGCCTGGGGGGAGAAGGGGGATGTCGAGGCCGGTGCCGCAGCCATCGATGAGGACGCGATTGCCGGGCTGGATGTCGGCGAGGGCGAGGGAGCGTTGGCGTTGGGGAGTGAAGGCGATGAAGCGATCGTAGAAGGGGGCGTAGAGGTCCCAGCGGCGCTCGTTCCAGGTCATCTGGGGGCCTGGAGGGATCTGGAGAGTTTGAGGAGGCTGGCGTGGGAGGATTCGTCGGGGATTGAGCACCCTGGGGCGCAGATCCACTTGGTGCCGATGGCGGCGAGAGAGGCGGGGGCGGCGAGGGTGTTGTGATCGAGGCCGCCCATGAGGATGCCGTTGAACTGCTTGCGGGCGGCGGCGAGGCTGGTTTTGGTGCCGAAGGGATCGTAGTTGATGACTGGCGCGGGCCAGTCCTTCCAGAAGTGATCGAGGAATACCTTGTCGCCGTGGAGGTGGAGCGTGTTCAAGGGGGCGTCTTTGGCGGCGGCGAGGACGATGCGGTCAAAGGGCTCGCTGAACTTGCGGTATTGGTCGCGGGAGAGGTGGCCTTGCTGGGCGTTGGCGATGGATAGGAAGACGCCGGAGGCGCCGCGTTCGAGAGCGGCGCGGGCGTGGTTGGCTTCGGATTGGGCGATGGCTTCGAGGGCGTCGAGGAGGGACTGGGGTTTGTCCCGCATGAGCTGGAGGACGGCATCGGGGGAGGAGAGGTTTTCGGCGACCTTCCAGGGATTGAAGAGCGTTTCGAGGAAGTGTTTCTGACCGTTGAGACCGTCGCGGATGAGATCGAGGGCGACGAGTTGTTCGGGGAAGGGCGTGGGTTCGACTTTGAGCTGGTACCACTGGGCGGCGGAGGCCTTGGGGTAGGGGTAATCGCTCATCACCTTGACGATATCGAGGTGGTATTTGCGTTGAAATTCGAGAGTGGCGGCGGCGTGCTTGAGGCCGGGGAGAGTGGAATCGCCAAGTGGCGCCAGAAGGTGAAAGGGGCACGATCAGGCCTTTTTCCGTTGAGGATGAGGTTGACACGAGCTTTCGGGGAGAGTTTGGTTTGGGCGCGGGCGGAGGTGGAGAGGGCCGCGGCGGTTAGGAGGAAGTGGCGCCGGTTCATGGTTGAAACTAGAGCATGTTGCCGTGGGTGAGCGGGGCCTGGCGGATCTCGGCGCAGCCGCGGCCGGCGGGGAGGAGCTTGCCGGGATTGAAGAGGCGGGCGGGATCGAAGAGTTCCTTGATGCGGCGCATCATGGCCAGCGTCTCTTCGGGGTATTGCTTGTTCATCAGGTGGATCTTCTCCATGCCGATGCCGTGCTCGCCGGTGATGGAGCCACCGACCTCGATGCAGTATTCGAGGATGTCGAAGCCGGCCTTCTGGGCCTTGCCGATGTCGCCGGGCTTGCGGGCGTCGAAGAGGATGATGGGGTGGAGGTTGCCGTCGCCGGCGTGGAAGATGTTGCCGATGGTGAGGCCGCAGTGGGCGGAGATGCTATCGATGCGGCGGAGGGTGGGGGCGATTTGGGTGCGGGGGACTACTCCATCGTGGACGTAGAAGAAGGGGCTGACGCGACCGATGGCGCCGAAGGCGTTTTTGCGGCCTTTCCAGAGGAGTTGGCGTTCGGATTCGGTCTTGGCCTCGCGGACTTCGCGGGCTCCGCAGGCGAGGCAGGCTTTGCGGACCTCTTCGGCCTGTTCTTCGACGGCTTCCTTGAGGCCTTCGAGCTCGATGAGGAGGACGCCGGCGGCGTCGAGGGGATAGCCGGCGTGGACGGCTTCTTCGACCATCTGGAGCATAGAGCCATCGAGCATTTCGAGGGCGGCTGGGGTGATGGCGCGAGCGGTGATTTCGCTGACGGTGGCGCCGCACTCGTCGGCGGTGTTGTAGATGGCGAGGAGGGTTTTGACGGCTTCGGGCTTGCGCATGATGCGCACGGTGGCCTTGGTGACGAGGGCCATGGTGCCTTCGGAGCCGGTGAGGAGGCCGGTGAGGTCGTAGCCGGGGGTGTCGGGCCAATAGGCTCCGGTGTTGATGATGCGGCCGTCGGGGAGGACGACCTCGAGGCCGAGGATGTGATTGGTAGTGACGCCGTAAGCGAGGGTGTGGGGGCCGCCGGCGTTCTCGGCGACGTTGCCGCCGATGGTGCAGGCGCGCTGGCTGGAGGGATCGGGGGCGTAGAAGTAGCCGGCGGGGTCGATGGCCTGGTTGAGCTCGATGTTGACGACACCGGGCTCGACGACGGCGCGCTCGTTGGCGTAGTCGAGTTCGAGGATGCGGTTCATGCGGGCGAAGCCGATCATGATGCCGCCGCGTTCGGGGATGGAGCCGCCGCTGAGTCCTGTGCCGGCGCCGCGTCCGACGACGGGGACGCCGTGGGTGGAGGCGAGGCGTGCGATGGCGCTGACCTCGGCGGTGGTGCGGGGGAGGACTACGATATCGGGGCGGGACTTGTCGACGCCGCCGTCGTATTCGTAGAGGCGAAGGTCTTCCTGGCGGTCGAGATAACCGCGCGGACCGACGATGCGGATGAGGTCATCTTTCCACATGGACTTCCCCAATCTACTACAGGCGGGGGCAGGGGGCTAGCGGCTGGTGGGGGGGCGGAGTGTATCCGCGTCAAAACGGGGCGGCGACCAATACGCCATCGGATGCACTCGGTCAGTTTCAAATCCGAGTCGTTTTGTGACTTCCCATTTCGGGCCCTCTTTTTTCACGTCATCCTGTTAGGTTTCGCAGCCTCGATTAGACTATCTTCAGTGTGAGCCACGGATTCGGAAATGAAGAACGGTTTGCAGGGCTGATGGCGGCCTACGCGGGCGCGGTTCGGCGCTTATGCTCAGTCTATGCCGGTGCACCCGCTGACCGTGAGGACCTATTTCAGGAGATCTTCTTAGGCGTCTGGCGCTCCCTTCCAGCATTTCGCGGTGAATCGAGCGAACGCACTTGGCTCTATCGCATTGCCCACAACGTGGCTTTGACTTGGCAGCTTCGGGACAGACGGCGCCAATCACGGCAGTCGGCCCTGGACGACGCCACTCCACCAGAGGCTCAGCCGGTGGACTTGGGCCGCATGGATTTGGAGCGGGCTGTGGCGCAACTACGACCGGCGGACCGGAGCTTGGTTCTCCTGTGGCTCGAAGGTCTGACGGCTCAGGAAATTGAGGAAGTCACTGGCGTCCAAGCGGCAACCGTAGCCGTTCGATTGGGGCGCATTCGAAAGCAACTCGTCCCTAAGGAGGTCAAGGCATGAGGCGCGACCCATTGCAGGAGATTTGGACGTCGCAGGAGACAGAGGCAAAGGAGACGGTGATGAATTCGATCCAGTTGATATTGGCTCAGGACCAGGCTGACCAGGAAAGGCAGCGGCGGGCGAACCTTTGGTGGGCTCCGCTTCACCTGGTGCTGCTGCCCCTGGTGTTTTTCTGTGCCGCGACAGGCAAGACGCCGGTCGTTCGCGCCGGGTATTCCCTGATGGCTGCCGGGTTGGCCATCGCAGCCTCCGCGGGTTGGCTATTTGGGAGTTGGTCCCGCCAGGCTTTGCCGGGGCCCGTGGACACGCGGTCCCAACTGCAGAAGGCGGCGTTTCTCCTATCACGCCAAGCTAGCCTGGCAAGGGCATCCGCCCTTTGGGCCGCGCCGATGTTTGTTGGCGGGGCTCTGATTGGGCTTTGGGGTTATCTTGAGCGTGGGCACCTACAGGGGTACATCGTCTGGGTGATTCTAACCCTGCTTTGGCTAGGAGTTTCGTATGGCGGGAGGAAGAAGGCGAAAGTTGCCGAGGAAAGGAAGGCTCGCATGGAGGAGTTACTCTGTGAGCTGAGTTGATCTTGCGACCGGAAATGAAGGTCGTGATCAAGGACGGGTCTGAGACGGCGTTGCGGGTTGCACTCGATGGGGAGTCCGAGGGTGGAGCCCTGGCCGCCGAGGGCGCCTGTTTTGCAGTCTATGGTTATGTGCAGCTAGAGGCTAGAGGAAGGATTCGAGGCTCTTGAGGAGTTCGGGGTCCATCCAGTTTTGCGGGCCGATGAGTTTCTGGACGACCTTGCCTTCGCGATTGATGACGTAGGTTTCGGGGTACTTGAATGTGCCGTATTCGGCGCTGATGTTGGCTTCGGGGTCGCGGGCGGTTTCGAATTGAATGCTGGCCTGCTGGAGGAAGCGCTTGTAGGTTGCCTCGTTCCTGTCGACGCTGACGCCAAGGACGACGACGCCCTTGGGGGCGAGCTGGCTGGCCATGGCTTGCAGGGAGGGCATTTCGTCGACGCAGGGCGGGCACCAGGTGGCCCAGAAGTTGACGATGAGGAGTTTGCCGCCGAAATCGGCGCGGGAGATTTTCTTGCCTTTGTCGGTGGTGACCTGGAAAGAGGGGGCTTTGTCGCCGAGGGAGACGAGGCGCTCGCGGTGGGAATCGGCAATGAGGTAGCAGAGTCCTACGAGGAGGACGAGCGCGGCGGTCTGCAGGAGGCGAACGGTCTTTTCTTGGTTCTTCATCGACAAGTCCATTCTAGCGTGACGGCCTATAATTGTATCGGCGGCTCTCGATTCCGCATCTGAGAGAAGAGGGCACAGACTGTTCATGTGGATCACACGACGAGTCGAATTCTCGGCCTCCCATACGTGTTACAACCCGGCGCTGAACGAAGCGGAGAATGATGCTCTGTTTGGGGCGGAGGCGAATCCGCACGGGCACGGGCACAACTACAGTCTGGAAGTGACACTGGAGGGGGAGCCGCACCCGGTGACGGGGATGGTTGTGGATCTGAAGGAAGTGAAGTCGATTCTGGAAGAGGCCGTACTAGTCCCGATGGATCACCGGCATCTGAATCTGGAAGTGCCGCCGTTTGACACGGTGGCGCCGACGGCGGAGAACCTGGCGGTGGAACTGTGGCGGCGGCTGGCGCCGCGGTTTGCGACGGGGCCGGCGCGGTTGAGGAACGTCCGGCTGTACGAGACGGAAGATCTGTTTGTCGACTACGAGGGGCGATAGCGATGGCGGACGTGCGGTTGACGCGGCGCTACCGGTTTTCGGCCTCGCACCGGCTGCATAGTGAGCAGCTGAGCGTCGAAGAGAATCGGGCGGTGTATGGGAAGTGCAATAACCCTTACGGGCATGGTCATGACTACGTGGTGGATGTGACGATCCGCGGGTATGTGGATGAAACGCGCGGGCGGCTGATCAGTATTGATGCGTTGGATCAATTTGTGCAGGCAGTGGTGTTGAAGAATTTCGACCGGCGGAATCTGAATGTGGAAGTGAGTGAGTTTGCGACGTTGTCACCGACGACGGAGGTGTTGTCGCAGGTGATAGCGCGCAGGTTGAGCGAGGCGTGGCCGATCGCGTTTGGCGGGAGCGGCGCGCGTCTGGAAAAGCTAAGAATCCGGGAGACGCGGAACAACATCTTTGAGGTGTTGGCGCCGGAGCCGGTGGGACGGGAAGACAAATTTGATGAAATCAGCGAAAGCCGTAGTTAAGATCCTGGAGCCGAAGCGGGTGGAGGCGATCAGCCACGACGGGTTGATTGCGTCGCACATGAAGGAAGTGCTGCGCGGACTGGGGGAAGACCCGGGGCGTGAGGGTTTGCTCTCGACGCCGGAGCGTACCGAGAAGGCTCTGAAGTTCCTGACGAGCGGGTACACGGCGGACATCGACAAGATCGTGAACGGCGCAGTTTTCAACGAGAAGTGCGACGAGATGGTGGTGGTGAAGGACATCGAGTTTTTCTCGATGTGCGAGCACCACATGCTGCCGTTCTACGGCAAGGTGCATGTCGCCTACATTCCGAAGAACAAGATCATCGGGCTGAGTAAGATTCCGCGGCTGGTGGACGTATTCGCGCGGCGGTTGCAGGTGCAGGAGCGGATGACGCAGCAGATTGCGGAGTGCATCCGGGAGGTGCTGGATCCGGTGGGTGTCGGGGTGATCACAGAGGCACGGCATTTCTGCATGATGATGAGGGGCGTGGAGAAGCAGCATTCTTCGACGACGTCTTCGGCGATGCTGGGGGCGTTCCGTCACAGGAAAGACAGCCGGGACGAGTTCCTCTCGCACGTGCGTCACAACGGTTTGCAGAACTGGTAAGACGGCGAGGGGCGGAGAGGGAAAGTGATGTTGGAACGGCGGGCCTGCGGGCCCGCTTTTGTTTGGGCCGGGCGCGGTGTTGTGATCGGCGCGCAGTAGGTTAGGATGGAAGGGAATGATGGTGAACCTCCGGCAATTTGAAGTGACCGACCCGTTTGGGCGTGTGTGGCAGGCGGAGTTCCGCTGGCAGCAGAATGCGATCTCGATCCGGCACTGCGACGCAGTGGACTGCAAGTACTATCTGACGAGCGGCGAGGAGAAGCGCGAGATGGTGGTGGCGCTGATGCATGCCGATCTGATGGCGGTGGCGAGCGCTGAGGGCCGTGAGTTGACCGACGCGTGGTGCATGGGTTTGGCGGGGTTGCACTTGCGGCACATGATCGCGACGTGGGCGGACATGGAGCAGGCGATTGCGGTGGTTGTTCCAGGGGCTCTGGCCCAGTATGCTAGCGAGATAGAAACATTGACCAGGCAGGAGCGAGAGCGCGCCGCAAACGCGCATTGAGGGGCCGTTGCAAATCGCTGTTGTCTTTGGCGACAATTCGGACTGACCGTTTTCCGCTCAGCCCTTACCTTGAGGTGACTCAATCATGATTGAATGCCCTGAATGCAGTTCCGACATCGACGTCGAAGAGGACGAGCTTGACGAAGGGGAAAGCATCCTCTGCGAGGAGTGTGGCCGGAACTTCACGGTCACGTCGGTGGATCCACTCGAACTAGTTGAAGACGAGGGTGAGTCCGATGACGAGGACGACCTCGACGAAGAGATCGATGAGGATGATGAGGACGAGGAAGAAGACGACGAGGAAGAAGAAGACGACGAGGATGATTGGCGCTAGACTGGCCCTTCTCGTTGGGCTATTTGGACTCGCGGCTGTGGCAGCGGACAAGAAGGCGCCGCCGGAACCCTCCATTGTGGCGGGCACGGTCTTTCGTGACCCTGGGTTCGCGCTGGCCAACGCCGAGGTGACGCTTTCGGTGAAGAAGCCACCGGTGGGCGTGAAGGCACCGAAGGTGCAGAAGACTACGTCCAATTTCCGGGGCGAGTACAGCTTTCGTGTACCGGCAGCCCAGGCAGAGTACGTCGTTAGTGTGGCGGCGGCTGGCCTGATCCGCGAAGAGAAGCCCGCCGTGCTGGGTGGCGAAGCGGAACGACTGGAAATCTATTTCACACTGAAGCCCGAAGCTCCCAAAGGCAAATAACCATGGCACGCCGATTGATCCTGCTGCTGACCCTGACCACGACGCTGATGATGGCGTTGCAGTGGACGAACCAGAAGAAAGACAAGGCCCGCGACCCGAACATCCGCAACGTTCAGGGGATTGTGACGCTGCCGGATGGCGCGCCGGTGTCGGGGGCGGTGGTGCAACTGAAGAACCTGAAGACGCTGCAGGTACGGTCTTTCATCACGCAGGAGAAGGGCTCGTACCAGTTTCAGAATCTGCCGACCAGCATCGATTTCGAGCTGCGGGCGGACTACAAGGAATATGCGAGCGGGACTCGCAGTTTGACGGTGTTCGACAAGCGCCTGGATGCGATTGTGAACCTGAAGCTGGAGCCCAAGGCAGCCGAGGAAAAGAAGTAGTGTTTCTGCCGGCGCTGCTGATGGCGGCTGCGCTGGCTCCGGTGTTGCCACTGCGGGCGCCGGACGGCAAGCCGGCGCAGTTTGAAACGGCGGGCCGTGTGACGGCGGTGTTTTTCATTTCGACGATCTGCCCGATCGGCAACGACTACAACGACCGATTCAGCGCGCTCTACCGCGAGTATCAGGCGCGAGGGGTGCAGCTCCTTTTCGTCAACTCCAACATCAACGAGCCGGCCGGGATGGTGGCGAAGCACGCGAAGGATGTGCAGTTTCCGTTTCCGGTGCACAAGGACGAGGGTGCGGTGGTGGCTGACGTGCTGGCGGCGGAATCCACGCCTTTGGTGGTGATATTGGGGCGTGACGGCCAGGTGGCGTACCGGGGCGCGGTGGACGACGCGCGGAATGCGGCGCGTGTGACCAGGCACTACACGCGAGAGGCGCTGGAGGCGGTGTTGGCCGGGCGGGCGGCGCCGGTGGCGAAGACGAAATCGTTTGGCTGTGTGATCAAGAGACCGAGGAAATCAACGTGAAACGCACATTTGCATTGCTGGCACTATTCGCAGGTTCGCTCGTGGCGGCCGATTTGAAGCCGGTGGACGAGGCGGGGTACGGCAAGCTGGTGGCCGGCGCCAAGGGCAAAGTGGTGCTCGTCAACTTCTGGGCGACGTACTGTGTGCCGTGCCGCAAGGAGATGCCGCAACTAGTGGCGCTGGAGGCGAAGCTGCGGGCGAAGGGGTATCAGTTTGTGACGATTTCGGCCGATGAGCCGGAGCAACTGAAGGACGCTGCGGCTTATCTGGACAAGCTGAAAGTGCCGGCGCCGGTGTATGTACGCAAGGCCAAGGACGACGACAAGTTTGTGGCGGCGATCGACGGGAAGTGGTCCGGCGCGCTGCCGGCATCATTTCTGTACGACAAGACGGGGAAGAAGGTGCGAGCCTTCTTCGGCGAAGTGAAGGTGGCGGAGCTGGAAGCGGCGATTCTGAAGCTTCTGTAGACACTGGGCGTCAGGCCCGTTTGTCCTTGCGCAGCACGGACGACAGCCACCTCCAAGGCTTGCGCCAGAAGGTGGCGATCACCAGGATGAAACCCACGACGATCTGGTAGGCCAGGCTGCCCGCAGCCGGGTTGAGATAGAGAAGACACAGCATTAGTGGTCCCATAGATTACCCATTCGAATCTCGCGTGGCTTGCCCTGCGCATCAAAGAGGAAGGCCGAGTCGACTGGCGAGGGTCTTACGATTTCCTGTCCGTAAAGGCGCTCCGAGAGAAATCGTTGGGCCGAGCCCTTATCCGAGTTGATGGTGGCTGCCTGCCGTCCCGGCAGCTTGATGGCGAGAAGCACAGAGAAGCGGTCCCGTAGGTCCTGGGGGTCCGGGGCCGTGTCATAGTCGTAGCGATCAACGCCGGCGGGTCCATGCACGCGGGTGGGCTTCAGCCCTGGACGCTGGAGTAGAATCCGACTGCCATGATCTCCGTGGACCACCACGCACATCTGATCGAGGAGGCCGGCCCTTCGCAGCTCGTCGAAGAGGCGTCCGAGTTGCGACTGCACATATTCGACCTGCTCGGCGTAGCGCGTATACCGTTCCTCGTAGTCCTGGCGGTTCAGGCGCTCGTAGTCCTCGTCTCTGGCCCAGACCCGGATGTCGCGCAGCGATCCATCTGGCCGGTAGACGTAAGGCCCGTGCGGGCTCAGGATGTGGGCGAGGAAGAGAGTCGGCTTGGCCGCGGCCGTGATTTCAGTGATCAGCCCGTCAGGCCAGATGGCCTCGGCTGAAATCGGCAATACCATGCGTAAGCCACAACGAAACGGGAAGAAGCCCCTGAAGCGCGCGAGGACGGCGTTGGATGCCTGGTAGTGGCCGATGACGAGGCGAAACCGGTCGATCCACGAACCGGGCGCGCGTGCCAGATGCGCGAGTGACCCGGGGTACTGCGTGACGAGGGCCCCCCGTCCGTTCGAAAAGTCGATGTTCCGATATTGGACGAGACGCACGGCAAGACCGCGCGCTCTGTACTCATCGAGGAACTTACTGGTGTTGGCGTGAAAGACGCCACGGAGATCGGGCGCGGGTTGCTGGAGGAGCGCGTGGCGGTGAGGAAGCAGGACGCGGTTCAGGAGGCTGGGGACAGAGTCCAAGGTCGTCGCGTAGTTGCTGTAAGCGTAGGGGAAGAGCTCAAAGCCGGCATTTCCGAATGTCGTCCGGATGGTATCGGCGGCATGGCGGCAGGCCGCTATTTCCGGAGGCAGGCCCGCTGGTCCCATGTGCTCATCGAGGATCAGTCGCAGGACGTGAGCGGGTTTCTCCGGCGCCATGCGTGGCGCTCCGGCTGGCAGCAGAATCGGGGCGAGATGAGCGGCGAGCATCCCGAGCGAAAAAGTGGCAAGTACCTGGTAGAAACGCCCGTGAAGCAGTGCCATCAGGCCCGCAGACACGGATGCCAGCGCGACAATGGTGACGGCGAGAGGGATGGCCGCCCAGCGTGACGCTTCCCGTTGCAGCGGCACCGCAGCGATGACACAGACCGCGACGATGAAGATGCCCCGGAACGCCAGTCCCCGAAAGCAGAAGGCCAGACAGGCGCAGACGATCCAGAGAAGGGCAATTCCGGCGAGCGCTTCCGGAGTCAGCAGCGGGTAACCGTCCCCAGCCAGGAAGCCCACAAATGGCAGGAGGATTATGCAGGCCAGGATTGTGGTGCGGCCGAGCCAACTGGCCGGGCTGACCAGCCGGGTCAATGTAGACATTCGAAGACCATCAGTCTTCTGCGCATGCCCGGGATGGACGCCTGTTCGAGAAGCCGGAAATATGGCGCGAACGCCGCGAGGAATGCGTCGAGGCTGTAGTCGTCCGGGATCGGCCGCTCGCGAGGGAGCAACTGGTTCGCCATCGGGTCATCCGGTTCCACGTACTCGACGATGAGGGTGCGCCCGAACCTTGCCAACGTCTCGGCGATCAACCGGAATGGAATATTGTGCGTCAGACGCAGATGGTGGACGAGCGCGAGGGCGAGTACGAGGGCGCCCTTTGGCCGGTCAAAGACCCCCCGGCGCTCGGTGAGATTCAAGCCGACGGCGGGAGTGGGGTTTGTGATGTCCATCACGAGGGGCAGGATACTGCCCGATCCGCGGGCCTTTTCTTTGGTGTAGACCTCCTCGACGCAGAGCGGGTCTGCCTCGTAGAGCACGCAGCGGTTGCAGTGTTCGACGGCGAGCCGGCTATAGGTCCCGGTATTGCCGCCGAGGTCATAGACAAGGCCGGGGGTAGACCGCTCCAGGAGACGACGGACGAAACTCAACTTGAACGTTACGGCCAGATGGCCGTAGTGCTCCATGTGGGCCGGGTAGTCACTCCACTCGCTGTGGCCGCCGGACAGTCTGATGTTTTCCGTGACCGCGCGCAGCGATTCCACGATCCGCAACTGAGCGCTGCTGCCGCTCACTCCGGCAGAGGAGCCGCGGCTTCCGTGCTTTTGCGCTCTGGCGTGCAGGTGAATATGAAGCAGGGTGCCCAGATTGAAGTACGAGGAGAGACCGAGCATGCGCGACGCGACATCGAGCGGGATTCCATCGAGGTTCACCCCGAGCATCTTGGCCATCATCGGAGATTTCGACTGCATCAGCAGCAGTGGGGCCAAGAAGTGGCGGCAGTACTGCTCGTAGGCGATCCAGGGCCGATCCGCGGCGCGCTCAAACGAGAGGGTGTCAATAAATACCGGGCGGCCTTCGCTGAACTGAACGTTGAACGCCGATGCATCCTTCAGGGAGAGCCCGTGGGCGAGAGCTCGCTGCTGAATCTGAAGCGTCAGCAGAGCGGCGTCCTTCAGCTGTGAGAAGCACCATTCGTAGGGCTGGGAGATGAAGTCGAGTTGAGTGGGGACGAGGAGCCGGGTTCCGGGGATGTTTCTACGGCTGGTATGCTCCTCGCGGTGGGCGACGAGGAGGCGGTCCCGCACGAGGGAGTCGTAGAGGCCCGAGCGCATTAACGCGTCGTAGTCGCTATCGCCGTGGCGCGTCACGACCCTCTTCCACTGTCCTCCCTCGCGGATGCCAAAACCAGCAGGATCGCGAAAGGACGATGGGTCCGGGATGCACGCAGGATGAGGAGTGGTCAGCAACGAAGTTTCGCAGACACTACGGGCACAGCGCCGTGCGGCGTTCGATACGGTTGATCCAGCGCGCTAACCGAAGCCAGTTAGCGCAGATCCGAAGGGAGAGCTGATCCCCCTGTAGGGGACAGACGGGTGAGAACGCGCGGACGGTTACAAATAGTTTATACGGGTAGACAGATATTGCAGTCTTAACTTTACCGCTGTTCGTTAAAATCCTATCGAAAGATATAGAATTTACGGTCTATTCGCCGCGGGTGAGATCGGCGTAGGTTTCGCGGGTACGGACGATGCGCCAGGTGGCGCCCTCGACGAGGACTTCACAGGGGCGTGGGCGGGCGTTGTAGTTGGAGGCCATGGCGAAGCCGTAGGCGCCGGCGGTCATGGCGGCGACCATGTCTCCGGGGAGCACGTTGGCCACTGTGCGATCCACGGCGAGAAAGTCACCGCTTTCGCAGACGGGTCCCACCACATCGGCCTTCACCGTGCCGAATTTGGATTGGCGGAGGGGTAGGATCTCGTGGTGCGCGTCGTAGAGAGCGGGACGGATGAGCTCCGACATGGACGCGTCGATGATGATGAACTCTTTCTCGCCATTCTTTTTGCGGTAGAGGACGCGGGAGAGCAGGGCGCCGGCTTCGGCGACGATGGAGCGTCCGGGTTCGAAGAGCAGGAAGAGGCCGGCGCCGGCGACGAGGGTGCGGATGTCGGCGAGGAAGGCGGCGATATTGGGCTTGTCGTCGGCGGGTGAATAGGGGACACCGAGGCCGCCACCGAGATCGAGTTCTGTGATGGCGATGCCGGCGGCGCGGAGTCTTCCGACGAGGGCGAGGAGCTTGCGGGCGGCCTCGACGAGCGGGGCGGCGGCGAGGAGTTGGGAGCCGATGTGGCAGCTCACTCCGTCGAGCGAGATGCCGGGCAGGGTGGCGGCGCGCTGGTAGACAGATTCCACCTCGGCGATATCGATGCCGAACTTGTGCTCCTTGAGGCCGGTGGAGATGTAGGGGTGGGTGGCGGCGTCGACGTCGGGATTGACGCGGATGGCGATGGAGGCGGTCTTGCCGAGGCGGGTGGCGAGAGAGCTGATGAGGGCGATTTCGGCCTCGCTCTCGCAGTTGAAGTTGTGGATGCCCTGTTCGAGAGCGTAGTCGATCTCGGCACGGGTCTTGCCGACACCGGAGAAGACGACGGAGGCGGGGTCGCCGCCGGCCTGGAGGACGCGGTAGAGCTCGCCGCCAGAGACGATGTCGAAGCCTGCGCCGGCTTGGGCGAGGAGGCGGAGGACGCTGAGATTGGAGTTGGCCTTGACGGCGTAGCAGACGCGGTGGGGCAGGCCGGCGAGGCCGTCGTCGTAGGCGCGATAGCGGGAGAGGATGGCGCCGGCCGAATAGACGTAGCAGGGCGTACCGGCTTGTTCGGCGATTTTGGTGAGCTCGACGTCTTCGCAGTAGAGGACGGCGTCACGGTATTCAAACGGGTTCGGCATGGTGGGAGCTTTCAGTTGACTTTCAGGACGATGACGCTCTGGTCGTCATGGACCTGGGTGGTTTCGCGGTAGCGTTCGACATCTTCGAGGAGGCGGTCTGCGATCTGTTGTGCGGGCAGGTCGCAGCTGGATTCGAGGAAGCGGCGGAGCTGGCGTTTGCCGTACTCTTCGCCGGCGGGGTTCATCTGATCCTGTACGCCATCGCTGAAGAGGACGACGACGTCATCGGGCTCGGCGGAGAAGATGGTTTCGTCGTATTCAATGTTTTCGAGGAGGCCGACGGGGACGCCGGAGGCCTGGGGCTGGAGGATCTCGCCGCGGCGGCAGACGAGGGGGGTGGTAGAGCCGGCGTTGGCCATGAGGAACTGGCGCTCGCTGGCCTGCCAGAGCATGACGAGGAGGGTAACGTAGCGGGCGGGCACCTGGCGCTCCATGAGGGTCTCGTTGAGAGAGCGGAGGAGTTGGGCGGGGCTGCGGCGGCGGGGTGCGGCGGCGCGGAGGAGGCCGCTGAAGAGGGCGCCGTAGAGGGCTGCGGCGGCGCCCTTGCCGCTGGAGTCGCCGAAGGCGAGCATGGCGTGCTCGTCGTCGTATTCGAAGAAATCGAAGAGGTCGCCGGTGACAAGGCGGGCGGCCTTCATTTTGATGCCGACATCGAGGCCGGTGAGGGGCGGGGCCTCCTGGGGCATCATGATGGACTGGAGGCGGTGGGCGGCTTCGAGGTCGCCCTGGATGAGGTGTTCGCGCTGTTCGAGCTCCTGATAGAGGCGCGCATTTTCCATCGCGGTGGCGACGGAGGGCGCAATCAGGGAGAGGGTGCGTACGTGGTCTTCGGTGAAGTAGCCGACGCGCTCACTTTCGAGATCCATGACGCCGATGACGCGGCCCTTGGCGATGAGGGGCACGGCGACCTCGCTGCGGATGTCGGGATGGGATTCGATGTAGCGGGGATCGGCGGCGGTGTCGCGGGCGAGGACGGGTTTGCGGCCGGCGGCGGCTGCGCCAGTGATGCCCTGGCCCATGGGGAAGCTATCGAGCTGGAGTTTCTGATCGAAGCGCTGGCTGAAGACGCTGCGCAGGTGGCGGCCCTGCTCGTCGACGCGGAGCACCATGAAGGCGTCGTAGCTGATGAGCCTGTGGACGCTGCGAGCGACCTTTTCGAGGAGCTCGTCGAGTTTCAGAATGGACGAGAACTCCTGGGCCATATTGCCGAGGGTGCGCTGGGTTTTGTTCTGGCGCTCGACGCGGCGATGGAGGCGGGCGTTCTCAATGGCGGCGCCGACGCGGGCGGCGATGAGCTGGAGGAGGGCGCGATCCTGGGCGGAGAAGGCGTTGGCAGTGGTGGACTGGAGATCGAGCACACCGACGAGTTTCTGGCGGGCGACCATGGGGACGGCGAGCTCGCTTTGGACTGCGTCGAGGGCGTTGAGGTAGCGCGGGTCATCGAGGACGTTGCCAACCATGACAGGCTGGCGGGTGGCGGCGGCGGCGCCGGTGATGCCCTCGTTCATCTTGACGATGAGGTTTTGGACGATCTCCTGGCGATGGCCGAGCGCGTAACGGATGCGCATGCCTTTGCGGGCCTCGCTATAGAGGAGGATGGCGAAGAGGTTGTGCGGGATGACCTGGCGGATGATGGTAGCGACGTTTTCGAGGAGGCGATCGAGATCGAGCGTCTCGGTGGTGACAGCCGAGACTTCGAGGAGGAAATCGAGCAGTTCTGCCCGTTCCCGGAAGCGGACCCGGGTCTTGCGTTGGACGGCCATGGGATTAGCGGTTAGCCGCCTCGACGATTTTGACGCTGGCGCTGGCGCCGATGCGGCTGGCTCCGGCGTCGGTCATGGTTTTGAGGTCTTCGAAGGTGCGGATGCCGCCGGAGGCTTTGACGCCCATCTCGGGGCCGACGATTTTGCGCATGAGGGCGATGTCGTGGGCGGTGGCGCCCTGCTTGGCGAAGCCGGTGGAGGTTTTGACGAAATCGGCGCCGGCCATTTTGCAGAGGGTGCAGGCGATGGCCTTTTCCTCGTCGGTGAGGAGGGCGGTTTCGAGGATGACCTTGAGGATGGCTCCGCCGCGGTGGGCGGCCTCGGCGACGCTCTGGATGTCGTTACGGACGGTTTCGTGATCGCAGCTTTTGAGCGCGCCGACGTTGATGACCATGTCTACTTCCTGAGCGCCGGCGCGGACGGTGTTTTCAGTTTCGCAAACCTTGGCGGCGGTGGAGGTGGCGCCGAGGGGGAAGCCGACAACGGTGCAGACCTTGACGGGCGTGCCGTGCAATTCGGCGGCGACGAGGGGGATCCAGTAGGGATTCACGCAGACGCTGGCGAAGTTGAATTGCCGTGCTTCGGCGCAGACTTTGAGGACCTCTTCGCGGGAGGCATCGGGCTTGAGGATGGTGTGATCGATGAGGGCAGCGATGGCCGGATCGACCTTGGTCATGTCGGCGTTGGTGGCGACGCGATCGGCGCCGGCGTCAACGATGGTGCGCGCCTTCTGCGAGCAGAACTGCCGGAGGATGGCGTCGCTGATTTCCGAGGCTAGTCTATCGATTTCTAAGGAGTCCAATTTGAGTATCGCCGCTCGATTTCAGTAATTTTGTCGATTCGATTCTGATGCCGTCCACCGCCGAAGGGAGTTGCGAGCCACGTGCGGAGCACGTCTTCGGCCTGGCTGGCGGTGAGCATACGTCCGCCGAGCGTGAGCACGTTGGCGTGGTTGTGCTCGCGGCTATTCCGCGCGGAAGCCTTATCATAGCATAGGGCTGCGCGGATGCCGGGCACCTTGTTGGCGGCCATGCAACTACCGATGCCGGCGCCATCGACGATGACGCCGAGGGTGGCGGCACTGTCGGCCACGAGGCGGGCGACGGCGTGGGCGATGTCGGGATAATCGGCTGGTTTTTCTTCAAAAACGCCCACGTCGCGGATGTGCCAGCCGAGCTCCGTGAGGATGGGTTTGAGGGATTCCTTGAGGGCGAAGCCGCCGTGATCCGAGCCGAGGGCGATGGTCTGTTGGGCGGCGGTTTCGATGATGGCGACGCCGCGCTCGCGGGCCAGATCCCGCGCGGAGGGGGTGATGATGGCGCCTGGAGTGACGTGGAGCGCCCCGGAGCGCGGCACATCCTGTTCGGTGATTACGGTGCGCATAGGCTTGGGATCGGTTGGACCAAAGTGGACTTGCCCGGAGCAAATCCATACAACCTGATGTTACTACGAGGATGGGGCGGCTCCATTTGGGTTTCGAGTGGGGTTGGCGGCGTAGGGCATACAATTGAAGCGACTATGGTGCGGACACTTACTTTCCTCTTTCTTGCAGCCTCGCTGATGGCGGCCAAGCCGCTGCCCAAGCTGAAGGTCAGCGACAATCAGCGGTTTCTTGTCACAGCGGACGGGAAGCCGTTCTTCTACCTGGCCGACACGGCGTGGGAGTTGTTTCACCGGCTGGACCGGGGGCAGGCTTTGGCTACTTGGATATGCGGGCGGCGCAGGGTTTTACCGCGGTTCAGGCCGTGGCGCTGGCGGAGTTGGATGGGGTGAACGAGCCGAATGCGTATGGCAAGTCGCCGCTGATCGACAGAGACCCGGCGAGGCCGGCACTGACGCCGCGGGGCTCCAGCTATTGGGATCACGTGGACTTCATCGTGGACCAGGCCAATGCGCGCGGGCTGTACATTGCGCTGCTGCCGACGTGGGGCTCATCGGTGAGTGACAAAGGGAGCACGCTGTTTACGGTGGCGAACGCTCAGGTTTACGGCGAGTTCATTGGTAAGCGGTACAAGGACAAGGGGATTATCTGGATCCTGGGCGGGGACCGGACGCCGACGGGTGTGGAGCCTGTGTGGCGGGCGATGGCCAAAGGGATTGCGATTGGAGTATCGGGCAAAGAGGACTACGCGGCGGTGCTGATGAGTTTCCATCCGCGGGGCGGGCAGACGTCCTCGACGCAGTTTCACGGCGATGCGTGGCTGGACTTCAATATGCAGCAGAACGGGCACGGGATTCCGGGCAAGGCGGCCCCGTGGGCGAAGATGGCGAAGGACTACGCCTTGACGCCGGTGAAGCCGGCGATTGATGGCGAGCCGCTGTATGAGGATCATCCGCTGGGGTTCAATGCGAAGTTGAACGGGTATTCGTTTGACGCGCACGTGCGGCAGTATGCGTGGTGGGACGTGTTTTCGGGCGGGGCGGGGCACACCTACGGCAACCATTCGGTGTGGCAGATGTACGCGGCGGGGCGGAAGCCGATCAACGGTCCGCTGCTGTACTGGGACCAGGCGATCCTGAGGCCGGGCGCGGCGCAGATGCAGCATCTGCGGTTTCTGATGGAATCGCGGCCCTATCTATCGCGGGTGCCGGATCAATCGCTGGTGGGGGATGCGCTGGCGGATGCGGATTACATTGCGGCCACGCGCGGCGACGGCTACGCCATGATCTACAGCGGGCAGGGGCGGAAGTTCACGGTGAACCTGCCGAAACTGCCTGCAAAGCTGAAGGGCTGGTGGTATAACCCGCGGACGGGATCCAGCCATGCGGCGGGCGACTATGACAACGCGGCTCCGCGGGAGTTTGTCTGCCCGTCGGAGGGGTTTGGCAGTGATTGGACACTGGTGCTGGACGATGCGAGCCGGAACTTCGCGGCGCCGGGCCAGAGGGCGGGGCGCTAGCTCTTCGGTTTGGCGAACTTGGCGTCGTCGAGGTCCACGTTGTAGAGGTATTCCTTGTACTTGGTGATGAGGTCGCCGATGCCGGGCATGGTGATTTTTAGGGTGTGCGGCTGTTTGGTGCCGTTGCCGATATCGCGGTAATCGGAGAGGAGCACGAAGACTTCGGCGGGGCCTTCCGGGGAAACGACGCTGGTCACGATTTTAGAGACAAGGAATGTCTCGGCGTCGTAGCAGCGGTTGATGGGTTTGCCTTCGGCGGGAGTGAATTTGACGGCCCAGCAATCGCGGTCGCCGGCCTTTTCCTTGCCGATGACGTCGGCTGACTTGTAGAGGTCTTTCCAGCGCAACTCGCCGTTGAGTTGGGCCTCGCGGCGTGAGGCGGCCGCCTGATCGCCGGAGAGTTCAACGAGGCCGTTCTGAGGCTCGGAGCTCCAGGCGATTTTGCCATCGTAGCCCTGCTTGACCTCGCCGTAGCCGTCGACGGTGGTGATGTTGACGCGCTTATCGGGGGCCTTGGAGTACATTTCCGTGGCCGCGGTGCCGCCCATGGCGACGATTTCCATGGAGCCTTTGGCGACGAGGCTGGTGATCTTCATGATCGCGTCCCGGCCGCCGCTGGCCTGAATGGATTTCTCGATGATGTCTTCGGCGGTGAGGGCAGGTTTGGCGGCGTCCTGGCCGAAGGCGGCGAGGGACCAAATGAGAGCAGATGCGAAAAACGCAGCACGCATGCAGAGAACTCCTTGCATCCAAGATACGCGATAATGCGGCGGAAGTTCCCGCAAACACTAGAAAAAGGGGGCGGGTTGGCACCCACCCCCTTTGTGCGATCCAGCTATGGCTGGAGGGAACTACTGAACAGCGACGCTGCCGAAGACGCCGTGGTCTTCCTTGGCGCCGCCGCCGGAGACGCCGGCGGTGAAGTAGAGCACGTTGGCATCGCCGCCGGTGCGTCCGTTGCCGAACGTGATGCCCCAGAGACCTTCGAGGCCGATGGGGGTGCCGTCCTTGTAGGAGAGAACACCGACCCACTGGCCGCTGGCGAGGTCGTAGGCATTGATGCGTCCGTTGCCGAAGTTGCCGACGAGCAGGGTATTGCTGAAGTCGCCGAAGAAGGCGGGCGCGACAGCGAGGCCCCAGGGCGAGTTGAGAGCGCCGCCGGAGATGAGGCGCTGCTTGAGGTTGCCATCGAAATCGAAGACGTTGACGAAGCCATTGCCGTCGCCGGCCTGATCGCCGGCCTTGCCGGCGTCCTGCATGGCGTAGGTGACGTAGAGGCGCTTGCCGATGCGCTGGATATTGAAGGGGGCGTAACCGGCGGGCAGATTGGCATCGCGGAAGCCGCCGGCGGGCGTGACGCGCTGGAACATGTAATCGAAGGCGTCGACGCGCGCCTGGCTGAAGTTGGCGGCGTAGAGCATGGGGCCGGAGTCTGAGTTGGCGGAGGCGAGGCCCTTATAGACGGCGCCAGGGGTATCGGCCATGAGGACGGCGTTTCCGGGATCGACGTCGCGATTCCAACCGGAGATGGTGCCGGATTCGGTGGCGAAAATGAACGCGGCGGGTTTGCCGGCGGCCACTTCAAAGGCGGGTGTGCCGTTCCAGACCTGACCGGTGGGGCGTGAAGGGCCGGAGCGGCCGGGGCCGTTGGGGATCTTGACGACGATGGGTGCTGCGGTGGGGAAGGGATCGCCGGCGGTGTTATAGACCGTGGTGGTGCCGCTGCCGGCGTTGGAGATCCAGAAGGCGCTTGTGGGGGACATGGAGATGCCCCAGGGGTTCTTGAGATTGGGATCGAAATGATCGGCCCAATCGGGGGTGAGGTCTGTGACGAGGCCGCGGACGGCGTAGGCGGTAGCGGGGACGGCGAGGGCCGGAGTGTTGGATTCGGTGAGGCTGAGGGTGTTGGTGTAGATGCGATCGCCCTGGTTGTTACCGGTGCCGTTGGCGGCGTTGCCGGCGACGTAGAAGTTGACGGGGCCGGAGCCGGCGGCAGGTGCGGTCCAGTCGAATTCGAAATCGACGCCGTTCGGCGTGCCGTTGCGGGTGCCAGCGACGACGTGCTCAATGAACTGAACTGGGGCGTCGGCGGGGCAGGGCTTGGCCGCGTTGTTTTCGCACGTGATTCTGGTGTTGCCGTCGGTGACGGTGAGATCGCCGGCCTGGCCCTTCTCCAGGTTCGAAGCGAGACGCGCCGTGAACTGAAAGCCCCAGCGAACCTGCTCGGGATCGCGGACTTCGACTTTGATGCGGTAGGTGGCGCCGCCTTTGTATTGGAGCGCGCCGGGGAACACGATTTTCACCGAGCCCGGGCCCGAGTTGAGGGTGCCGGTATGGCAGGCAGTGCATGCCGCCGGGTTGTCTCCGGGTGCGCCGGTATAGCGGGGCAACGGGCCGTTGCTGCGGGCAAAGGCCAACCCCGTGGTCGTCAGAAAAGCCAAAAGGCTCCAGCCCAATTTACGAGTCATTCAGAATCCTCCCAGTGGATCTCTAGAACTAAGAGGGCTCGGGGGAGGAGTTGGAACAGATTTAATCTGGTTTACCAGAAGTGGGCTGAGACGACCTTGGGCGGGCCGGGTGAGTTACGGGAAGAGCACCGTCGAACGGGCGTAGGTGTAGCCGAAGACGAAGCCTGCGGTCTCGGTGCTGCCTCCGGCGACCAGAGGGGCGCGGAAGGCGACTGAATTGTCGTTGGGACTGGTGTGCGCTAATGCCAGGGAGCCGTAGAACGTCACGCCCGGGGCAGGTGTGACGGATTTCAGGATCGGCATCTGCTGGAGGATGGAGGACGGCACGACGATCTGCCCGGCGGCGGCTGGAGCAGAGCATTGGAAGACGCGATCGACGACCTGAGCCGGGTTTTCCGGCGCGTAGCCGCGCACGGTGCCGCTGGCCTGCACCATGTCGTTGGGAGCGCCGCCGGTCCAGGTGAGGATGAGGTCGTTTTCGCGGTCCACGGAGTCCAGCCCGGTTCCGTTGGTCCATTGGAACTGCTCGCTGACGTCGATTTCAACAGAGAAGGGACCGACGACGGCGCCGCCGGGTCCATCGAGCTTGTAGTGGCCGGGGGTGAAGGGCTGATTCAGCGCGCCGGGCATGGGGGGGATGGTGATCCCGGTGAAGGCCTGGGCGAGCAGGAGGCTGTAGACGTTGGGGGCAGTCGGCGTGCGGGGCACCAGAATGGTCCATGCGGGACCGGTGAGGGAAAGGCTGTCGCCGGCGTCCACATACGTGCCGCCGCTGCCGGGGAGAGGTGTGTAGACGGTGCAACTATTGGCATTGAGGGCGTCGCGGAGGAACTGGCTGCGGGCCATCATGTTGGAGATGGCCTGTGCGCTGTAGGCGACGAAGCCGCCGCTGAACTGATCGCCTGTGGATTCGTAGGTGACGGGGCCTGATTTGACAGAGGCGATGACCCGCGCCAGGGTCATGCCACCGAGCACGACTTCTCCGCCATTGGAGAGGGTTTGGAGGCCTTCGGGTGAGATGCCGAGGGAGTTTTGGCAGGGGACGCCGGGCTCGGCGGCGATGGGCAGTGAAAACGGAGTGGAGGTGGTTTCGCCGAAGCGGATCTGGAACATCGCGGAGCAATCGAGCGGCATGTTTTCGGCTGGGAGGGTGACGATGAGCTTGTCGAAGCCGGGGCGGGCCGGATCGCGGCCGAAGTAGGTGATGGGCACTTCCTGACCGGCGATGAGGAGCACGGCTCCGTCGACGCGATGGGCCTCTGCGGGGAACTCGTTATCGGCTTCGCCCGTGGCGCCGAGTCCGGTGGCGAGGAACTCGACGGTGGCGCCTGGGGTGACGGCGGTGACGTAGGTGACGGCGGTGGGTTCGGCGTCTGGAATGAGGATCTTCGCTTGTGCCATGCCGCCGCTGGCGCCGGTATTGGTGACGAGGCCAACGTTGGCGGCAACGATGCTGACCGGGAAGGGGTTGCTGGTTTCACCGGCAGCGCTGACGGAGACGGTGTAGCTGCCGGGCGGGGCCGCCGATGGCACGATGGCGTCAATCCGGTTGGGCGCGGTTGAGATGACGTAGGCGCTGAAGGTGCTCGCATCGGCGGCGGCGGTGAGCGTGACTGTGACGCCGGCCAGATCCTGCGGATAGGGAACCTCAGCGGAGGCGCGTTCTTCTGGACCGAGGGATGTGCCAGTGATGAGGAAGGCAGAACCCTGGGCGAGGCTAGTGGGGTCCGCGACGGTGGCGCGAGTGCGGACGCCGGACTTCAGATCGATTTTCGGTTGCGCCGCCAACTGAGACAGGCTGGCCAGCAGAGTGAGCGCAAGCAGAGAGATTCCCCTCATTGGTCCTCCCAGGGACGAATCGCGGTATTCATCCAGATTAGGGGTATCCGGCCTGGAGGGCAAATGAATATGGCCTGCTAGTTCGATTCGGGGCCCGGCAGATACTGGAAGACCTGTTCCAAAGGCACGCCGAAAGCCTGCGCAATTTTGAAGGCCGCTTCCAGGGAGGGCGAGTACTTGCCCTGCTCGATGGCGATGATGGTCTGGCGGGTGACGCCGATGCGCTCGGCGAGCGCCTGCTGGGTCATTTCGCCGGCGTGGAAGCGGAGTTCGCGGATGCGGTTGCGGATCCCGGTGGCGCTCATGTTAGAGGCCCGCGCGGTAGTAGTAGAGCTGGGTGACGTCCCGGACCACCTCGGCGGCGATCAGCGCTGCTAGTGCGGCCTGTGCCATCAGAAATGGCGTGAGCGGGAGCGGGGGCCAGGACGGACTGGTGACACCCTCGGCGATGAGCACGCAGCCGATCAGGTGCGCCAGTCCGACCACGAGGACTCCGTAGGCGTTGCGGTTTGCCTTGGCGTCGATGGAGCGATCGCGTTCGTCCTTGGGGGCGGGGCGATCGGCGATGGCGACGACGATCTGATAGACCACTTCGATGGTGACAAGGAGAGCGATTGTACCGAGAAGCCGGGCGACGGGATGCTCTTCCGGGGTGCCATCGAGCCATTGGCGGAGCGAGCCGCCGAAGTAGTTGCCGTAAACCAGGACGGTGGCGGCGAGTGACCCGGCGATGCTCTTCTCCTGATAGGACCAGTCCATGTGCGCGTCTCCAATCGTGTCGATCGTTCTGTACACAGTGTAAGTCAACATTGACTTGATGTCAAAGAAACTATACACAGCGATGATTCAAGCTTTGCCGGTTCTGACCGTTAAGTACGGAGAGGGACCGACCAATGACTGAAACCTTCGCCCGTCCTTGTTTGGGGCGCGGCGGGAGGTGACGAGCCTGTCGCAGGCAATTGTGCTTCTGGGCATGGACCGGGTGAAATCGATGGCGACGTTTGTGGCGTTACACAACATGGTGCGCTCGTCGGTGCGGATTCAGGCGCTGCGGAAGGTTTGGATCCACAGCCTGGTGACGGCGTTCATTGCGGAGGAAGCGGCGAGGGTGGCGAGGATCGGCAGGGATTCGGCGTACACGACGGGACTGCTGCACAATCTGGGGACGCTGGGGTTGATGTCGGCTTATCCGGACGAGTACACGCGAATGTTGGAGGTGTCGAACGATTTCGGGTTTGACCTGTTGCAGACGGAGCGAGATCTGTTTGAGATCGACCACTGTGCGGCGGGGGCATATCTGGCGCAGGACTGGAATTTCCCGGACGAGTTGGCGGCGGCGATAGCGACGCACCACGACGAGCCGATTTTGGGTGAGGCGTGTCTGGACACGATCATTCAGGTGAGCTGGCGGTTGACCGACACGCTGGGCTATGCGGCGTTTTCGCCGGATCGTGAGTGGGGGTACGACGAACTGACTGCGTTTTTGCCGAACGCGGAGAGTTCCTGGGTGGGTGCGTCGGCTGAGGAGGCGAAGGCGCAGATTGAGACGCTGCTATCGGCGGCGCCGATGTAGGAGAAGGGTGTTGGTGACTGGGATCACTGCCAACCCGGACGTTGTGGCGGAGAATGGAGGCATGATCAAGCCGGAAGCGTTGTTTGCCGGTGCAGCCCGACGGTCGTCTCTCGATGAGCCGCTGGAGCATCTGATGGCGTGTCACCGCAGGATCGAAGAGCGGTTGGAGACGCTGGAGCGTGCGGCGGCGCACTTGGAAGACCGCACGGAGGAGGCGCTGGGCGCGTTCCGTTCGGCATTTGCGTTTCTGGATACCAGCGGGGCTCTGCATACGGCTGATGAAGAAGAGAGCCTGTTTCCGCGGTTGATGGCTGCGTTGGAGCGGGGTGAGCGGGCCTACCTGGCGGGGCTGGAGCACGACCACACGGAGGCGCACCGGATCTACACGGAGCTGAAGCTGAGCTTGGACCGTCCGGCGCAGGCGCGTCATCTGGTGGAGCGGCTGTGCGCACTATACCGGGCGCACATCGCGTCTGAGGATGACGTTTTGCAGGAATATGCACGTGTCCATCTGAGCGCGGAGCAACTGGCGGAGATCGGGCGGGAGATGAAAGACCGGCGGGGCCTCGACTAGGACCCGGCGGGCTGACCATAATGGTCGGAATGAGAACCGCCTGTTTGTTGCTGCTGTGCCTGTCCGGTGTGAGCGGGCAGATGCGCTATGACGTGATGCTGAAGGGCGGCCGGGTGATCGATCCGAAGAACGGGATCGACGGCGTGATGGATGTGGCGGTGAGCGGTGGCAAGGTGGCGGCGATTGGGCCGGCTCTGGATGCCGCGCTGGCGCAGCAGGTACTCGACGTCAAGGGCATGGTGGTGACGCCGGGGCTCGTCGATATTCACGTGCACCTGTATCACACGACGGGCCTGGCCAATGCGTGGGCGGGTGACAGCAGCGTGAGGCCGGACGATTTCAGCTTCCGCAGCGGTGTGACGACGATGGCGGACGCCGGCAGCTCAGGGTGGCGGAATTTCGAGAGTTTCCGGCAGACGGTGCTGGACCGGGCACAGACGCACACGTATGCGTTCATCAATATCGCGGGGCTGGGCATGATGACCAACATCGCGGAGCAGCACCCCGAAGATATGAAGCCCGAAGAAGTGGCAGGGCTCGCCAAGAAGCACGCGGACATCGTGGTGGGGGTAAAGACGGCGCATTTCGAGGGGCCGGCGTGGATCGCGGTGGAGAGGGCAGTGGCGGCAGGGACACTGGCGGGCAAGCCGGTGATGGTGGATTTCGGATACTTCAAGCCGGAGCGGCCGTACTGGCAACTGGTGACGGAAAAGCTGCGGCCCGGAGACATCAGCACGCACGCCTACCGGCCGGCGACGCCGTGGGTGGACGGACAGGGGAAGGTCTACGACTATCTGAAGGAAGCGCGGGCGCGCGGCGTGGTGTTTGACGTGGGCCACGGCGGCGGCAGTTTCTCCTGGCGGAACGCGGTGCCGTCGATCGCGCAGGGATTTCTTCCAGATTCGATTTCTACGGATCTGCACACGGGATCAATGAACGGCTCGATGATGGACATGCCGACGACGATGTCGAAGTTTCTGGCGATGGGGATGCCGCTGCGGGAAGTGGTGCTGCGCTCGACGTGGAAGCCGGCGCAGATCATATCGAAGACGCAGCACGGGCACCTAAGCGTGGGGGCGGACGCCGACATCGCGGTGTTCCGGATGATGGAGGGTGATTTTCAGTTCGCCGACTCCGATCGGGGGCTTTACGGGGGACGGCGGCGGCTGTTCTGCGAGATGACTTTGCTGGGCGGCAAGGTGATGTGGGATTGGAACGGGAGAACGGGCGTGGACTACCGCACGATGGGGCCAACGTATGGCGTTCGCGCCGGGGAAGCCGTGGTGTTGCCGCCGGAGAAGAGACAGAAGTGAACGGCGCCGAGGTTCTGCTGCGGACCCTGATTGCCAACGGGGTGGATACGTGCTTCATGAATCCGGGCACGTCGGAGATGCAGTTTGTGGCGGCGCTGGACCGTGTGCCGGAGATGCGCGGGGTGCTGTGCCTGTTTGAAGGGGTCTGCGCGGGCGCGGCGGATGGCTTTGCGCGGATGACGGGTCGGCCGGCGGCGACGCTGCTGCATCTGGGGCCGGGGCTGGCCAACGGGCTGGCGAACTTTCACAACGCGCGGAAAGCGCGGTCGGCGGTGGTGAACATCGTGGGGGAACATTCCACCGAGCACCTGCGCTATGACGCGCCATTGACGGCGGACGTGGCGGCGTTTGCGCAGCCGGTATCGGGCTGGGTGCGGACGCTGGAGAGCGCGGAACGGATGGGCGAGGCGGCCTGCGAATGTGTGGGCGCGGCGAGATCGGCGCCGGGGCAGGTGGCTACGTTGATCATCCCGGCGGATCATTCGTGGAATGCGGGTGGAGCGCTGGGCGGGCGGGCGGACGTGGCAGCGCGGAGTGTGCCGGACGTGCGGCAGGCGCGGAGTCTGCTGGGGCCGGCGACGGGTTTATTGCTGAGCGGCAGTGCGCTGTCCGAGGAGGCCCTGGCGTGGGCGTGGCGGATCAGCGAGGCGACGGGGACGCGCGTGTTTGCAAACCGGTACGCGGGGCGGATCCGGCGCGGGCGTGGGGTATTCGGAGTGCCGCGCGTGGCCTATTTTCCAGAGCCGGCCGAGGAGATGCTGGCGGGATTGAAGGACCTGATTCTGGTGGAGGCCGAGGCGCCGGTGTCGTTTTTCGGCTATCCGAACCGGCGGAGCACGCTGGCGCCGCTGGATTGCCGGATGCACGTATTGGCGAAGCAGGATGAGGACGGGGCAGGCGCGCTGGCGGTGTTGGCGGCGGAGTTTGCGGATGCTTCGGTCCCGACGTTGGCGGCGGCATCGCTGCCGCAGGATGGCGCGCTGACGCTGGAGACGATGGGACAGACGATTGCGGCGCTGTTGCCGCGGGACGCCATCGTGTGCGATGAGATGGTCTCCTCCGCCGAGCCGGTGAATGCGTGGCTGGGCACTGCGGCGGCGCACGATCTGCTGCCGGTGACGGGCGGCTCGATTGGGCAGGGGTTGCCGGTGGCGGTGGGGGCGGCGGTGGCCTGCCCGGGGCGGAAGGTGATCGCGCTGGAGGCAGACGGCAGCGGCATGTACACGTTGCAGGCGTTGTGGACGATGGCGCGCGAACGGCTGAACGTGGTGGTGGTGATCTTCGCCAACCGGCGCTACCGGATTCTGGATGTGGAGATGAAGCGGACGGGGGCGGCGGTGATCGGGCCGAGAGCGGAAGAGATGGTGGACATCGGGCGGCCGGAGATTGACTGGGTGAGGATGGCGGAAGGGTTGGGCGTGCGGGCCGTGGCGGCGCGGACGGCGGGGGAGTTTTCGAGTGCGTTTGCGGAGGCGTGCGGGCGGCCGGGACCGTGCCTGATTGAGGCGATCCTGGCGCCCGCGAGCGCGTCTGAGCGTTAGTGCGTTAGAAGTTCACGACGCCGGCGAAGTCTTCCGCCTTGAGCGCCGCGCCGCCTACGAGGGCGCCGTCGATATCGGGCTTGGCCATGAGGCCGGTGACGTTGTCGGGCTTGACGCTGCCGCCGTAGAGGATGCGCACGGCCGCCGCGGCGTCCTTGCCGAACTTGGCTTCCACCAGATCGCGGATGGCCTTGTGGGTGTCCTGAGCGATCTCGGGCGTGGCCACCTTGCCGGTGCCGATGGCCCAGACGGGCTCATAGGCGATGACGATCTTGGCGAACTCTTCGGGCGTGAGGCCCGCGATGCCGCCGGTGAACTGGGTGGTCAACACGTCGTTGGTCTTGCCGGATTCGCGATCGGCAAGCAACTCGCCGACGCAGACCATGGGGGTGAGCCCGGCCTCGAGGGCGGCCTTGGTGCGGGCGAGCACGGTGGCGTCGGTCTCGCCGAAGTACTGGCGGCGCTCGCTGTGGCCGATGATGACGTACTGGCAGCCGGCGGCCTTGAGCATGGCGGGCGTGACTTCACCGGTGAAGGCGCCTTCCTTGTTCTGCCAATAGCAGTTCTGGCCGCCGACACCGACGCGGCTGCCCTTGGTGGCTTCGACGGCCGCAGCGATATTGACGAACGGCGGGCAAATGGCGACATCCGCGTGGGTGGACTGAGCCACGAGCGGCAGGAATTTCTCGAAGAATGCAGTGGTTTCCGCCGGCGTCTTGAACATCTTCCAGTTGCCGGCCATCAGAGGAGTGCGCATACTGATATTCTACCCGTTCCGGACTGCTTCGTCTGAATCGAGATTTCTATCATGCTACGACGCGATTTTCTCAGAGCCCTGCCACTTGCCGCCGCGCCTATTGTGAGGCCGCCGTCTCCCAATATTCTGTACATTCTGGCCGATGACCTAGGCTGGGGCGATCTGGGCTGCTACAACGCCGAATCGAAGATTCCCACGCCGAATCTGGACCGTCTGGCCGGGCAGGGGGTGCGTTTTACGGACATGCATTCACCCTCGTCGGTGTGCACGCCGACGCGCTACGGCATCATGACGGGGCGCTATTGCTGGCGATCTGAGCTGAAGAAGGGCGTGTTGCAGGGGTACTCGCCGAACCTGATTGAGCGGGGGCGGCCGACTGTTGCGTCTTTGCTGAAGGGGCGCGGGTATGCGACTGGTGTGTTTGGGAAGTGGCATCTGGGGCTGGGCTCTCAGGCCAAGGCGGATTTTACGAAACCGCTGCATCCGTGCCCCAGCGATCACGGATTTGACACGTTTTACGGCATTCCAGCCTCGCTGGACATGCCGCCGTACCTCTGGATCGAGAATGACAGGGCCGTGGCGCCGCCCACTTTGGAGACGCCGGGTGACCACGGAATGGGCGACATCCGTGGGCGGTTTTTCCGTGGCGGGGCGATAACGCCGGGTTTCGAGGTGGAAGACGTGCTGCCGACGATCGTCAGCAAAGCGGAGCGGTTTCTGAAGGCGCAGTCGGCCGCGAAGCCATTCTTTCTCTATATGCCTCTGACCGCGCCGCACACGCCGTGGGCGCCGACCGCGGCGTTTAAGGGCAAGACGAAGGTCTCGACGTACGGCGACTTCGTCACGCAAGTGGACGATAGCGTGGGGCGGATCCTGCGGACGCTGGAGGATGCGAAGCTCGCGCAGAACACGCTGGTTTGTTTCACTTCGGATAACGGGTCGCGGTGGCTGCAGGTGGACATCGAGGAGACTGGACACCGTGCCAATGCGGGCTGGCGCGGGATGAAGGCTGACATTTACGAGGCCGGGCACCGGATCCCGTTCATTGCCCGCTGGCCGGGGCGGATCCAGGGCGGCACGCAGTCGGCACAGCTTGGGTGTCTGACGGATCTGGCGGCGACGGCTGCGGAGCTTTCGGGGCAGACGCTACCGCGCGATGCGGCAGAGGACAGCTTCTCGCTGGTTCCGGCGATGATGGGGAGCAAGGCTGTGACTCCGTTGCGGGATGCGGTGGTGCATCACTCGGCGCAGGGCCTGTTTGGGATCCGGAGGGGGCCGTGGAAGCTGGCGTTGGGGCGCGGGTCCGGAGGATTTACGAAGCCGGTGACGATCGAGGTGAAGCCAGGCGAGCCGGCGGGCGAGTTGTACCATCTGGGCGACGATCCGGGCGAGACGCGCAACCTGTGGGCGGAGAAGCCGGCGGAGGTGCGCAGCCTGACGGAGCTGCTGGAGACGTATCAGCGGGAGGGCCGCAGCCGGCCGGCGCTGAACCGGTAAGATGCCCAAGGGGGCACCGCTCCCTGACGGTCGCGGCTCTGAAACGGGGGCGGGGCGTGGTTGTTTGCCGCTTCAGCCGCCAAGCTCAAGGTAAAGGGTCCGGTTACGCGCTGGTCTTGGCGCAGAAGCGGTTGAAGGCGTCCGTGAGGAGCGCCGCGATTTCGGGGGCCTGGCGGCTCTCGATCTCAAAGCGGTGGAGCGCCCACACGACTTTGCCGTCGCGGAACAGCGCCATGGAGGGGGAAGACGGGGGGACGCCCTGGAGGTGTTGCGCGCGCAGGCGGGCCACGGCTTCCACATCGGCGCCGGCGAAGACGGTGGCGGCGGTGTCGGGCTTCACCGCGTTTTGCAGCGCCATACCGACGGCCGGCCGGGCTTTACCGGCGGCGCAACCGCAGACGGAGTTGGTGATCATCAGCACGGTGCCGCTGGCGTTTATGACGGTGTCCACATCGGCGGCGGTGCGGGCTTCCTTCACGCCGAACTTGGTGAGGTCTTCCCGCATGGGGATAATCAACGGCTCCGGATAGGGCATACTCCTAGTCTCTCATGAATCTTTGCTAATTAGTACAGTCTCGCCGGGCTTAGTGATGCGATCCGTGGTTTTGCCGTGATGGCTGACTCGGCAGAGGCCGCCGAGGGTGGAGCGGATGGAGGCGGTGGTGAGCTTGCCGGCTTGCCAGGCGAGATCGACGGTGAAGCCGCCGCGGGCGCGGAGGCCGGTGGCCTTGCCATCGGGCCAGGCGGCGGGCAGGGCAGGGAGGAGGCGGATGAGGCCGTTGTGGCTCTGGAGCAGCATTTCGGCGATGCCGGCAGCGCCGCCGAAGTTGCCGTCGATCTGGAAGGGCGGGTGGGCGTCGAAGAGATTGGGGTAGCTGCCGCCGCCGGAGGTGTAGTTCGTCTTGTTGGTATTGACGCCGGCGGGAGCGAGCAGCATGGTGAGGAGTTTGTGGGCACGGTCGCCGTCGCCGAGGCGGGCCCAGAGATTGATCTTGTGGGCGAGAGACCAGCCGGTGGAGGCGTCGGTGCGGCGTTCCAGGGATTGGCGAGCGGCGGCGGCGAGTTGCGGGGTCTCGTCGGGCGTGATCTCGGAGCCGGGGTAGAGACCCCAGAGATGGGAGACGTGGCGATGGGTGGGCTCGGGCTCGGGGTATTCTTCGAGCCACTCCATGAGGCGGCCGTCTGTACCGGCGCGGGAGGGAGCGAGGCGGGCGCGCTTGGATTCGAGTTCGGCGCGGAAGGCGGGCTCGATGCCGAGGATGCGGGATGCCTCGATGGTGGCGGTGAAGAGATAGCGGAGCAACTGCATGTCAACGGTGGGGCCCATGCAGACGTGGACGCGCTCGCCGGCTGGCGTGCGGAATGCGTTTTCGGGCGAGTTGGCCGGGGCGGTGACCAGCCATTTGTGGGAGGGCTCTTCGATGAGCATGTCGGCGTAGAAGCGGGCCGAGCCGCTGAGGGCGGGGTAGGCTTTGCGGAGGAAGGCCTTGTCGCCGGTGAAGAGGTAGTGATCCCAGATGTGCTGGCAGAGCCAGGCGGAGCCGGAGGTGGTGGCGCCCCAGGAGGCGCTTTCGCCGGGCGAGGTGAAGCCCCAGGGGTTGGTGACGACGTGGGCCACCCAGCCACGGGCGTTGTAGTATGCCTTCGCCGTCTTCGAGCCGGGCTCGATGAGGGAATCGATCAAGGCGAAGAGGGGGCTGTGCAGATCGGAGAGTGCGCCGGATTCGGCGTGCCAGTAGTTCATCTGCACGTTGATATCGAGGTGCCAATCGCCGTTCCAGGGTGTCTGGATTTCCTCCGCCCAGATGCCCTGTAGATTGGCGGGCAGGCCGCCGGGGCGGGAAGAGGAGATCAGCAGATAGCGGCCGTACTGGAAATAGAATGCCGCGAGCGCGGGGCCGGGCGCGGTGCCGAGATCGAGAGAGACGCGGTTGAAGTACTTCTGGTAGTCGGCGGTGTGGGCGGCGAGTAGGGTTGCGTAGCTGGCGGTGGGGGCGGGGTCAGCCTGCTGGCGGGGGCGTCCGGCGAAGCCCGCGTAGGTGGTGGCGGCGGTGATGAAGAGCAGGACCTCGTCGGCGGCCTCGACGTGCAGGGCATCGCCGGCGGTAGAGACTTTGCCGCCTGTGGCGCGCACGGTGAGGCGGGCGTCGTACTTGGTGCCCTTCCCGTCCGTGCCGTTGTGGAGCTGGCCGGAGAGGCGCAGCGCGTTGTTGCCATCCGCGGTGATGGCGCCGCGTTCGGCCCGGCTCAGGCGGGCGTCGAAAGTGATGGCGCCTTTGCGGGAGGCGGTGAGGCGGAGCACGATGGCTTCGGCGGGTGCGCTGACGAAGGCCTCGCGGGTGAAGCGGATGCCATCGCGCTGGTATTCCATTCTGGCGACGGCGCGGGTGATGTCGAGCTCGCGGACGTAGGCGGTGCGTGTGCTGCCGGGGGCGAAATCCAGACGCAGGTCACCTAGAGTTTGATAGCAGCCGAACGGCACCTCCTTGCCGCTGCCATTGCCGGAGCCTTTGCCGGCGCAGATGAAGTGCTGATTGACGAGGCGCTCGGCTTCGGCATTTTTGCCGGCGAGCAAGAGGCTGCGGATTTCGGGCAGATGCTGGGCGGCGCCTTCGCGATCGGCGTTCTGGCGCGAGCCGGACCACATGGAGCTCTCATTGAGGATGATGCGCTCGTGGTCCACGCCGCCGAAGATCATCGCGCCGAGGCGGCCGTTGCCCAGCGGCAGCGACTCGGTAAAGCGCGTGGCTGGCGTGGTGAAGCGGAGGCAGCGTTGATCGGTCTCTCCGTCCGCTTGCCAGGAGGTGGCGGCCGCGCCCGCGAGGAGCTGCATCGCCGAGCGTCTGTTCATGGGGGGGCTCCTATTTGTACAGGCCTTTGAGGTCGTTCCAGCGGACCTTCCACGGATCGAGGAACGCCTGCATGCCGTTCCAGAGGGAGACCTTGCTGCCCTCGGCGTTGAACCAGCGGACGGGCACTTCCAGGACGCGGAAGCCGTGCTTCTTGGCGATATAGAGGATCTCGACGTCGAAGCCGAAGCCCTCACTCTGCTGGCGTTGGGCGACGGTGCGGGCGGCGGCGCGGCTGAGCACCTTGAAGCCGCACTGCGTATCGCGGTAGGGCAGGCCGGTGGCAAAACGCATGACCAGATTGAAGGTGCGGCCGCTGAGCTCGCGGGCGAGAGACTGGTGACGGCCGACGAGCTTGCGATTGAGCGCGCGGGAGCCGATGGCGCCATCGGCGCCGGATTCCGCGATGGCGGAGGCGAGCTGATCGAGCTCTTCGATGGGAGCGGAGAGATCGGCGTCGGTGAACAGCACCCATTCGCCGGAGGCTTCGGTCATGCCGTGGCGGACGCTGTAGCCCTTGCCTCGATTGCCCGGGTTCTCGATCAGCCGGATGCGCCGGTCGCGGGCTGCGAAGTCCCTGACAATGGCGGCGGTGCCGTCGCTGGAGCCGTCGTTGATGACAAGGACCTCCACAAAGTCAAAGGACTTGGTTGCGAGGTAGGCGCGCACGGTGTCGAGAGAGGCTGGCAGCCGCTGCTCTTCGTTGTACGCGGGAATGATGATAGAAAGAGACCGCAACCGCCCATTATAATAGGAGTTTCCCAAGGAGTTGTCTCTTGTCCGTTGAACAGGAACTGTTTGACCAGCGCTTCTCGCGCATTCGCGAAATCGAAGCGCTCGGCTATCGGCCGTACGGCCAGCGTTTTGAAGCATCCGTGACCATCCCCGAGATCCTGGCGGGCTACACCCCGAAGACCGCGGAAGAGCTGGAGGCGGCCCAGCCGCGCGTACGGATTGCTGGCCGCATCATGACGGTGCGGCGCATGGGCAAGGCCGGCTTCATGCACTTGCAGCAATCGGGTGAGCGGTTGCAGGTGTACATCAAGAAAGACGCCATCAACGAGACGGAGTTCCAGCTCTACCAGTTGCTGGATCTGGGCGACGTGATCGGTGCGGATGGTTATCTCTTCCGCACGCGCACCGGCGAGCTCTCGGTTCATGTGGACTCGCTGACGTTTCTCTCGAAGAACCTGATGGGGCTGCCGGAGAAGTATCACGGGTTGGAGGATGTGGAGATCCGCTACCGGCAGCGGTATCTGGATCTGATCGCCAATCCGGACGTGCAGAAGGTGTTCCAGACGAGGGCGGCGGTGGTGCGCTCGTTCCGGCGGCAGTTGGAGGCGAAGGGCTTCACTGAGGTGGAGACGCCGATGATGCAATCGCTGTATGGCGGCGCGGCGGCGCGGCCGTTTGTGACGCATCACAACACGCTGGACGTGGACCTTTATTTGCGCATCGCGCCAGAGCTGTATCTGAAGCGGCTGATTGCGGGCGGCATGGAGCGGGTCTTCGAGATCAATCGCAACTTCCGGAACGAGGGCGTCTCGACGCGGCACAATCCGGAGTTCACGATGCTGGAGTTCTACCAATCGTATGCGGACTACCGCGATCTGATGGACCTGACGGCGGAGTTGCTGCGGCAGGTGGCCATCGACGCGACGGGCGGCACGGTGGTGCCGTTTGGCGAGTTGGAGCTCGACTTCGGCAAGATGCGGCGCTACACGATGCGCGAGGCGGTTTGCGAATTCTGGAAGGGTCCGGTGAAGCCCACGATGGACGAGGTGAAGGACCCGGCGTGGCTGCAATCGCACTCACAGAAGGCGACCGCGGGCGAGTGCCTGGTGGACATCTTTGAGCGGCACTGCGAAGAGGCTCTGATCCAGCCGACGATCATCCACGAGTATCCGGTAGAGGTGTCGCCGCTGGCGAAGCAGAATGCGGACGATCCCACGATGACGGACCGCTTTGAGATCTTCGCGGCGGGCATGGAGATCGGCAACGCGTTCACGGAGTTGAACGATCCGAACGAGCAGCGGCGGCGATTTGAGATGCAGCTGGCGATGAAGGAAAAGGGCGACGAAGAGGCGCACCAGATGGACGAGGACTATCTGCGCGCGCTTTGCTATGGCATGCCGCCGACGGGCGGCGAGGGGATCGGCATTGATCGCGTGACGATGCTGATGACGAATTCGAAATCGATCCGCGACGTGATCCTGTTTCCGCTGTTGCGGCCCGAGGGCGAGATCGGCATCGCAGACTGGCTGCGTGAAGCATCGGCAAAGTGACCTCATCCTTCGAGACATTCATCGCGGCCCGCTACCTGAAGGCGAAACGCCGGCAGGCGATCATCTCATTGATCACGGTGGTGTCCGTGCTGGGTGTGGCGGCGGGCGTGATGGCGCTGGTGATCGCGCTGGCGATCAACAACGGGTTTCGCAGTTCGCTGCAAAGGAGTCTGCTAGGCGCGACGCCGCATGTGGTGCTGCTGGAGAAAGAGCCGTCGGAAGGCATTGCGGATTGGCGGGCGCTATGCGCGAAGCTCGGCAAGCTGGAGAACGTACGGGCGGCCGAGCCGGCGCTCTACGGCAAGGTGATGCTGAGCGGCCCGATGCAATCGGCCGAGGCGACGGTGAAGGGGATGCCTCTGGACTCACCCGAATTCCGCGCGCACATCCGGCAGGGGGATGCGGCGAAGGCGGGGTTGATCCTGGGCTCGCAACTGGCGAAGCGGATCGGCATGCGCCCCGGTGACATGGTGACGCTGCTGAGCCCGCAGGGCTCGTTGACGCCGTTCGGTATGCGCGCGCGGCAGATACGCTTTCGCGTGGCGGCGATCTTTGAATCGGGCTTTTATGATCTGGACAATCAGTTCGCCTTCACCACGGTGGCCGAGGCGCAGCGGATCTTTTCGCTGGGTGACGTGGTGAATTCCATCGAGCTGCGATTGACGGATCTGGAGCAGGCGCCGGCCACGGCGCGGCTGGCGGAGAGCGTAGCGCCGAAAACGCTGGGCGCGACGAACTGGATGGAGCAGAATCGTCAGCTGCTGAGCGCGTTGAAGATGGAGAAGCGCGTCTCGGTGATCACCATTTCCCTGATCCAACTGGTGGCGGCGCTGAATATTCTGACGGCGCTCTTCATGATGGTGATGGAGAAGCGGCGGGACATCGCCGTGTTGATCTCGATGGGCGCGCGGCGCTCGCAGATTGCGCGGATCTTCATCAGCCAGGGCCTGATGATTGCGACTGCCGGCATCGTGCTGGGCCTGGTGCTCGGCTATGGTCTCTCTTTCCTGGCCGGCCACTATCAGTGGATTGCGCTGGACGAGGAGATCTACTCGCTCTCGTACGTGCCGTTTGAGCCGAACCCGTGGGACGCCCTGTGGATCATCGGCGCCGCGTTGTTAGTGTCCCTGGCGGCGACGCTGTATCCGGCGCGCGCGGCTACTAAAATCACGCCCGTGGAGACGCTGCGTTATGAGTGAAACACCCACGAGCGAGCGCCTGATCTCGTTGGACGCCTTCCGCGGCCTGACCATGGCGCTGATGGTGCTGGTCAACGACGCGGGCGGGCCGGTGACGTATGGTGCGCTGGAACATGCGGAGTGGCACGGATGGACCCTGACCGACACCGTGTTTCCGTCGTTTCTGTGGATCGTTGGCGTGGCCATGACGTTGGCGCTTTCCAAGCGTTCGGCGGCTGGGGTGGCACGCGGCCAGTTGATGATGCAGGCTGTGCGGCGGGCGGCGATTCTCTTCGCGCTGGGGTTGCTGGTCTACGCATTCCCGCACTTTGATCTCTCCACGCAGAGGCTGCTGGGAGTGCTGCAGCGCATCGCCATTTGCTACGTTGTGGCCACCGCGATTTGGCTGACGTCATCGATCCGCGCGCAGATCATCTGGATCGTTGGGCTGCTGACATCCTATTGGCTGATCATGTTCTACGCGCCGGTGCCGGGAGTGGGCGCCGGGTTCCTGGATGTGGAGCGGAACTTCGCGCACTACGTCGACAGCATCGTGCTGGGCGTGCACAACTACAGGCATACGAAGACGTGGGACCCGGAGGGCCTTGTCAGTACGCTGCCGGCGATTGCCACGGCGCTGCTGGGCGTGATGGCGGCGCATATCCTACGGCTGAAGAAGACACTGGCCGAGCGGACGGCGTGGCTGTTCTTCACAGGGAATCTGCTGATCGCGGCAGGGCTGATCTGCAACGTGTGGCTGCCCATCAACAAGAAGCTGTGGACGAGTTCGTTCACGCTGTTCATGGCGGGCCTGGACTTCGTGGTGTTCGCGATCTGCGTATGGTGCGTCGACTATCTGGGCTGGAAGCGGATTGCGCGGCCGTTCGTGATTCTGGGGAGTAACGCGATTGCGATCTACATGGTGTCGGAGATTCTGGCGGAGACGCTGCATCTGCTGAAGTGGCACGAGTGGATCTACGCGAACGTCTTCCTGGCCGTGGCCTCGCCGATCAACGCATCACTACTGTACGCAGTGTGCTACACCTTGCTGATGTTCGCCGTGGCTTGGGTGCTGTACCGCAAGGGCTGGTTTCTGCGGGTGTAGCTACACTGGAAACATATGCCCACCTCCGGCGCGTCCAGCGCCCTGCTGATCCACGTCTCCGGCCATGACAAGCCGGGCCTCACTCACGCGCTGACGTCCATCCTGGGCCGTCACAACGTGCGCGTGCTCGATATCGGGCAGGCCGTGATTCACGACGGTCTGGCGCTGGGGATCCTCATTGAACTGACGGATGAGATGCGCTCGTCGGCGCTGCTGACCGATCTGCTGCTGGAGGCGCACTCGCTGGGCGTCACCATCAAATTCTCTGCCTCCTCCGCGGAGGAGTATGACGCCTGGGTGGAGTCGCAATCCAAGCAGCGCTTCATTATCACGCTGCTGGGGCCGGTGATCGACGCGGCGCACATTGCGGCCGTGAGCGGTGTTCTGGCCGCGGCGAACGTCAACATCGATCGCATCGACCGGCTCTCGTCGCGCTCGCCGCTGCACGCTGCTGCGACGCCGCCGCGATTCTGTGCGGAGTTCAGCGCCAGCGGCGCGGGCGTGGACGAGGACGGGTTGCGCACGAGTCTGGCGGAATTGACGGCAGGCGGGGAGATCGACATCTCGTTTCAGCACGACTCCATCTGGCGGCGGAACCGGCGGCTGGTGGCGTTTGACATGGACTCCACTCTGATCCAGGGCGAGGTGATCGACGAACTGGCGCGCGAGGCTGGAGTGGGCGAGCAGGTGGCGGCCATTACAGAAGCGGCGATGCGCGGTGAGCTCGATTTTCAGGCGAGCTTCCGGCGGCGCGTGGGGTTGCTGAAGGGCTTGCCGGAGACGGCGCTCGATACCGTTCTGCGGCGGATTCCGTTGACCGACGGCGCAGAGCGGCTGGCGGGTACGCTGCGGCGGCTGGGCTACAAGACGGCGATCCTTTCGGGCGGCTTCACGTTTTTCGGGCGCGTGTTGCAGGAGCGGCTGGGGATCGATCACCTGCACGCCAATGAGTTGGAGATCCGCGACGGGCGTGTGACTGGCGAGGTGACGGGTGAGATCGTCGACGGCGCGCGCAAGGCAGCGCTGCTGCGGCAACTGGCCGCGGAGCAGAATCTCAGCCTGGAGCAGGTGATCGCGGTGGGCGACGGCGCCAACGATTTGCCGATGCTGCGGCTGGCGGGGCTGGGCATCGCGTTCCGCGCCAAACCGCTGGTGCGGGCCAGCGCGCGGCAATCGCTCTCGACGCTGGGGTTGGACGGGATCCTGTATTTGATCGGCGTACGGGACCGCGAGATGGGGCCTGACACGGCCGTTGAACTGTGATAGAAATAGATCAGAGATCCACCGGGTCTCTGGATCGCGCCGCCGATTCGCCGTAACCCGCGCCGCTTAGTGCCCTCGTGCCACGTTCGGGAGCGCACTCGTTGACCGCCCGTTCCTTGTTGCTGTCAACGCTGGTGACGCTACTGCATGGCTGGACGTGTGCCCAGACGATCAATCTTCAGGTTTCTGCAATTCCCAGCGCCGCCACGCGCGTGGTTGCCGTGGTGGATCAGGGTGGATTGGCTGCACCGATCCGGTTCTCCAAGGATGTCACCGCGGGTGCGTTGACGGCCACGCTGTCACTGGCAGTGCCGGCGGGCGGGCCGTACCGCGTGCGCGCCATTGCCTTCACCGCGGGCCTGGCGTACCCGGCGATCTTGCGATCCGGAAAGACCGCGGGACTGTATGTTCCGAACCTGACGGCAGTGACCGCGCAGATCGCGCTTGCCGGATTGAATGCGGCGCTGGATGGGTCCACGCCAACTTCGGCGCCGGCCGGATCCACCGTCACGCTTGCAGCCAGCGTTTCTGATCCAGGCGATACGGGCGCAGGGGCCTCCGCGGCGCGGGTCTACAGCCTGCCAAGTGCGCTGACCGGCAATCAACTGGGCGACGAGCGGGTAGGCCCGCTGGAGCGGCTGGCCGAAGGTGTATACCGGCTCTCCGCGGCGCTGGCCACGCCGCCGGCGGGCACCACTCTCTCTTACCAGTTTGCCTACAACGCCTGGGATTTCAACGATGCCAACAAGGTGGAGCAACCCTACTGGTTTTGGCCGAATCTGAGCGCGGGCGGAGTGCCGCTCACGCTGGCGTCGCAAGGGTCGTCGACGATCAGTGTTGCCGTCTCGAACCTGCCGGCGGCAGCGCGGCGCATTGTCGCTGTCGTGGACGGAGCGGCAATGCAGCGTCCGGTCCGGGTGGTGAAGGACTATGTAGCAGGGCAGACATCGTCGACGCTGACGGCAGAGGTGCCGGCCGGCAGCGGCTACCGTGTGCGCGTGGTAGCGTTCACCCCCGGCAGTCTGGTGCCGGTCATCCTGAGGACAGGTAAGGCGACCGCATTGGCGGCGCCGGGCACGGCAGGCGTGGCGCTGGCCGATCCCACGTTCACTCTCTCGTCCGCCACCCCGGCATCGGCGCCGGCTGGTTCCACGCTCTCGCTGGAAGCGTCGCTGACCGATTCCGGCGATGTCGCGGCGGGCATGCCGGTGGCCAGTGCACACAGCCGGACTGCGGCATTCACCACGAACCTGGACGGGACCGAGTGGCCCGGGCTGCTGGAGGGGTTGGGCGGAGGCGTGTATCGCTTCTCTGTCCCCGTGGCGCTACCGGCAAGCGCGGCCACTACTTACTATCAGTTTGCGACCAACGCGTATGAGTTCAACGACCCCTCGGGACGCGAGTCGCCACAGCTCTGTTGGCCCAACTTGCAGGCTGGCCAGGCGCTCCGCCAGATCGCGTCGACTCTATCGTCGTCGATTCGCGTCACGTTCACGGGGACTCCGGCCAGTGCGACGCGGCTCATCGCGGTGGTCGATCAGGGCGGGCTGACCAGGCCGGCCCGCGCGGCAGCCAGTTTCACTGCCGGCAAGCCGCCGGCCAGCATCACGGTGGGCGTCCCGCCCGGCGGACCTTACCGGGTGCGGTTGATCGCACTCAAATCCGGCCTGTCCACGCCAACCATCCTGCGGTCCGGCAAGGCCGCTGCCGTAACGGTGGCTGCCGCTGCGACGGCTGCTGCGGCGGTGACGCTGGTGGACTACACGGCCACACTGGATGCAGCCACGCCGGTGGCTGGGACGGCGGGCGGCATGGTGACGGTGATCGTCAACTTGACGGACCCTGGCGAGACTGCGTCCGGTGCGGGCGCGTCCCGGCTCTACGGCGCCGCTTCCACCTTTGCTCAGAATCTATCGGTTGCTCCACTCATCGGGCTGCTGGAGAAGAGTCCAGACGGGAAGATGAAGCTGACCACGCCCGTGGTTCTGCCAGGAGGGGGAGGCGTCTTCTACTATCAGGTGGCGTACGAGGCCTTGGATTTCAGCGATGCCGATGGGGTGGAACGCCCTCACTTCTGCTGGCCGAATCTGGAGGCAGCACAGGCTCTGAAGCAGATCAGTGCTAACGCGAATCCCAGTTTGTACACGTTGTCGGGCGCGGTGAGGCTGAATGGGGTGGGGCTGAGCGGGGTGACGGTGACGCTCAGCGGGACACGGACGGGGAGTGTGGTGACTGGGGACGATGGGGCGTACTCGTTTGCGTTCCTGCCGGCGGGGAGCTACACGGTGAGTGCGGCGCGATCGAACTTCACGATCTCTCCGGGGGCGGCTGCCGTGACGCTGGCTGCCAATCAGACGGTGAACTTCACGGCGGTGCAGATTGCCGGGACCATGGGTGTCACGGTGTCGGGGTTGCCGGCAGCGGGGAATCGGATTGTGGCTGTGGTGGACGGCGGGACGTTGGCTGTTCCTTTGCGGGTTGTGCAGGGGTATGCGGCCGGGCAGACTTCAGCGGTGGTGAATGTCGACGTGCCGGCTGCGGGCGGCTACCGGATTCGAGTGGTGGCGTTTTCGGGCGGGGGTGCGCGGCCCGTGATTTTGCGGGCGGGTCAGGTGAGCGGGGTGGCGGCGCCATCGAGTGCGGCGGTGACGCTGGCCGATCCGGCGTTTACACCTCTGGCGGGTACTCCGGTCTCGGCTGCGGCCGGCTCCACGGTGAGTTTGGAGATGACGATTGGTGATCCGGGCGGTGCGTTGGCGGGGGTGGCAGTTGGCAGCGTGTACGGGCAGGCGCAGCCGTTCAGCGCGAATCTGAGCGGGGTGGAGACGCGGGGTGTGGTGCAGAGTGCGGGCACGGGCAGTTACCGTTTGACGGTGCCGCTGGTGCTGCCGGCTACGGCTGTCACCACGTACTACCAGTTCGCGGCGAATGCCTTTGATTTCAATGATCCGTTGGGTACGGAGTCGCCTGTCTATGTGTGGCCGGACGTGCAGGCGGGGCAGGCGCTGCGGCAGATTGCGGCTACGCTGCCGACGGGGATCCGGATTGTGGTTTCCGGCGTGCCGGCGGCGGCGACTCGGTTGATTGCGGTGGTGGATCAGGGGGTGTTGGCACAGCCCATCCGCACGGTGGCGAGCTTCGCGGCGGGCCAGGCACCGGGCAGCATCACGGTGGGGGTGCCGATCGGGAGCGGCTACCGGGTGCGTGTGATTGCGATCCGGGCGGGTGCGGCGACGCCTTCGATCTTGCGATCGGGCAAGGCGGTTGGTGTGAGCGTGCCGGCCAATACGACGACAGATGCGGCGGTGGCGCTGGAGGATTATGGTGTGGCGCTGGACCCGGCGATGTCGTCGTCGGGGCCGCCGGGTGGGCAGATTACTGTCATCGCCAACGCCAGTGATAACGGCGAGACCGCCTCGGCGTTGAGCGTCGCCCGGTTGTATAGCTCCTTAGTTCCGTTTACGGAGAACCTGGCGGCTGGCGCGGTGAGTGGTGTGTTGCAGAGGAATTCGGACGGGGCTCTGAAACTGACCGCGCCGGTTACTCTGCCCGGTCAGGGCGGCGCGCTGTACTATCAACTGGCGTACGAGGCCGTCGACTTCAGCGATGCGGGCGGGGTGGAGCGGCCGCATTTCTGCTGGCCGAATCTGGAGTTGGGGCAGGCTCTGAATCAGGTGGCGGCGTATCCTGTCTACACGCTGTCTGGCCAGGTGAAGCTAAATGGGGTGGCGCTGAGCGGGGTGACGGTGACGCTCAGCGGGGCTCGGACGGGGAGTGTGGTGACCGGGGGCGATGGCGCGTACTCGTTCGCGTTCCTGCCGGCGGGGAGCTATACGGTGTCTGCGGCGCGATCGAACTTCACGATCTCTCCGGGGGCGGCTGCTGTTACGCTGGCTGCCAATCAGACGGTGAACTTCACGGCGGTGCAGATTGCCGGGACCATTGGTGTCACGGTGTCGGGGCTGCCTGCGGCGGGGAATCGGGTTGTGGCTGTGGTGGACGGCGGGACGCTGGCTGTTCCATTGCGGGTGGCGCAAGGTTATGCGGTCGGGCAGACGTCAGCGGTGGTGAATGTCGATGTGCCGGCGGCGGGCGGCTACCGGATTCGAGTGGTGGCATTGGCGGGTGGGAGTGCGCGGCCCGTGATTCTGCGGGCGGGTCAGGTGAGCGGGGTGGCGGCGCCATCGAGTGCCGCGGTGACGCTGGCCGATCCGAGTTTCACGCCGCTGGCGGGTACGCCGGTTTCGGCGGCGGCGGGCACGACGGTCAGTCTGGAACTGACGATTGGTGATCCGGGCAGCGCCTTGGCGGGGGTGGCAGTTGGCAGTGTGTACGGGCAGGCGCAGCCGTTCACGGCGAATCTAAGCGGGGCGGAGACGCGGGGTGTGGTGCAGAGTGCAGGCACGGGCAAGTACCGTTTGACGGTGCCGCTGGTGCTGCCGGCTACGGCTGTCACCACGTACTACCAGTTCGCCGCGAATGCCTTCGATTTCAATGATTCGTCGGGTACGGAGTCGCCTGTCTATGTGTGGCCGGACGTGCAGGCGGGGCAGGCGCTGCGGCAGATTGCGGCTACGTTGCCGACGGGGATCCGGATTGTAGTTTCCGGGGTGCCGGCGGGGGCGACGCGTCTGATCGCGGTGGTGGATCAGGGGGCGCTGGCGCAACCTGTGCGCATGGTGGCGAGTTTTGCAGCGGGCCAGGCGCCGGGCAGCGTGACGGTGGGGGTGCCGCTCGGGAGTGGCTACCGGGTGCGAGTGATTGCGATCCGGGCGGGTGCGGCGACGCCTTCGATCTTGCGATCGGGCAAGGCGATTGGCGTGAGCGTGCCGGCAAATGCGACGACGGATGCGCCGGTGGCGCTGGCGGACTACACAGTGACCTTGGACCCGGCCACCCCGTCGTCCGCTCCGGCCGGCACGACCGTCCAGGTCATCGCCAATCTACTCGATCCGGGCGATACGGCGTTGGGCGCGATCCACCCATCACTCTACGGCGCCACTGCGGCTCCCACCCAAAACCTCGCCGGCTTGCCGATCGCTGGTCAGTTGACCGATGGCGGCAACGGCGCCTGGGCGCTCGCGTCACCTGTCGTCCTGCCTGGCGCTGGCGGCGTTGTTTTCTACTACCAGATGGCGTACGAAGCGGCTGATTTCAATGACAGCGGCGGCGCGGAGCGCCCCTACTTCTGCTGGCCCAATCTGGAGGCTGGACAGGCGTCGCGGCAGATCGTTGTCGATCCCGTCTTCGCAGTTTCCGGCAAAGTCACGCTCAGCGGCGCGCCGCTCGCCAAGGTGACAGTGTCGCTCTCCGGGCTCCGAACGGGCAGTATTGTGACGGGCACGGACGGCGCCTATGTCTTTGCAGGGCTCCCGGCCGGCGCCTACACGGTGGCCGCGGCGCGCACCAATTTCACGTTTGCACCTGCAACCTCTACGTTCACTCTGGCCGGCAATCGGACGGTGAATTTCAGCGTGGCCCAGGTGACCGGCACGGTGGGTGTGAGCCGGACCGTGCTGCGTTTCGGCGCCACCCTCGGCGGGACAGCGGCGACCACGACACAGGAGATTGTCGTTGATATCAGCGATAATCTGCCCGTCAGTTGGACCGTGGTTTCGGACAAGGCGTGGCTGCGGGTCACACCGGCAACTGGAACAGGGTCCGGCGTATTCAGCGTCTCGCTAAACCATGCCGCCCTACCGGCCTCCGGAATCTGGCCTGGGACTCTCACACTGAGTACCAATACATCTACCAGCGCGAAGATCGTCATTCAGGTCTACCTCGCGGTATCGCCCGCCACGGGGGTGCCTTTTGGTGCGTTCGAAACGCCTGCCGGAGGAACAGCCGTACTGGCATCCAGCGTCCCGGTGACGGGATGGGCGCTGGACGACGTGGGTGTCAAGAAGGTGCAGATATGGCGCGAGCCCGTCGGGCGGGAGGGCGTCTATCCGAACGGACTGGTCTACATCGGTGACGCGATTTTCGTTCCGGACGCCCGGCCCGACGTCGCATCCCTGTTTGGTGACAAGCCCAACAACTACCGCGCCGGATGGGGCTATCTGATGCTGACCAATTTCCTGCCGAACCCCACTGGCGGGCCGTCGGGCAATGGAACGTACAAGATCCATGCCATTGCCGTGGACGAGGAGGGCAAGCAAACGGAACTGGGCGTCAAGACCATCACGGTGAACAACGCCAAGGCCACCAAGCCCTTCGGCACGATCGATGCGCCTTGGCCAGGCGAAGTGGTCTCGGGCGCGTCCTACGGCGTCACCGGATGGGCGCTGACGCCGCAGCCCTACAAAGTGGACGAGTCCGGAAAAGGCATTTGGATCGCAATTGACGGCGTCTGGCTGGCCAACGCGAGTTACAACTCATATCGCAGCGACATTGCGACCCTCTTCCCCAGCTACGCCAATGCCAACGGAAGCGCGGCGGACTACTCACTCGACACGACGAAGCTCTCCAATGGAATGCACAGCATCGCATGGGTGGTGACGGATGTGGCGGGGCGCGTCGATGGGCTGGGCAGCCGTTTCTTCTTTGTGCGGAATGCTGTGGAGGCTACCCAGGCGCCGCAGCCGGTGGCAGCCACTGCGGCTGTGGCGGAGGGGCCTGCGCCGGAGCGCTCTGCGGTTGCCGCTCGTGCCGCGCTGGGGATCACGCCGGCGGCAGTCGGGGGTGGCGATATCGAGATCGAGGAGTTGGGCCATGTCGCCCTGCAACTGCCTCGCGGGCTGCCCTGGCGGGGCCGGATGGTGCACAACGAAGATCGTGTGCCGCTGCCGGTTGGCTCCACGCTGGAATCGGAAACCGGGGTCTTTGTCTGGCAGCTGGGGCCGGGCTTCCTGGGGCGATACGTGCTGGAATTCGACAATGGTGTTGAAACCAGGACAGTCCGCGTGATCGTCCGGCCGATGGGCTCAACCGGCAATCTCACGAAAGAGGGGCAGGTTGGCTTTTAGCACGATCGACGGGTTGAGATAATGCGCGTTTGGCATGGGCGCACCCTGGAGGAAATGATCCACCAGCAGCCGCACCGCGGTCTGGCCCTGCAGGTAAGGATGCTGGTAGATGGAGGCGGCGATGACGCCGCGTTGAAAGAATGGCACTGCATCCACGAAGAGATCCGTGGCAATCACCCGTACGCGGCCGGCGGCGCTGTGCGCCTCGATGGTCTCGCATACTGGCAGGCAGTTAGCAGTACTGATGTAGATGCCCGCCAGATCCGGTTGAGCTTTGAGTAGCTGGGCGCACTTGCGGCGCGTCTGGCGCTCCTCCTGATGATCTTCGACGACGGCGACGATCTGGCCGGCGGGCGACTCGCGCTGGAATCCTGACACAAAGCCCTGCACCTTGCGGGCATGATCCTCCGTGGCCAGCATGCCGGTGAATACCGCCACGCGCGCGGCGTGCGGGGTGATGCGGGCCATCAACTCCGCAGCCAGCGTACCGTTCAGCCGCGGCTCCACGGAGATGGCCGTGGAGCGGGCGCTGGTGGAATCGTCGCTCGCCAGGCAGACGACGCGGATGTTGTGCTTTTTCTCCGCCTCGTCGATCAGTGGCGCCAGTTGCGCCGGATGACCGGGCGTCAACAGGATGGCACGTACGTCCTGCTTCATCATGCGGCGCATGGCCGCGGCCTCTCCCACTCCGAGGCTGGGTACCGGCTCATACAGGGCCTCCAGGCCCAGGTGAGAGTAGCGCTGGATCTCCTCCAGGATGCCGTCGCGCACCTGGTCGTAGAAGAACCGGATCTCCCTGGGAATGCAGATGCCGATCCGGATGGTGGACTTGCCGGCCGCCAGCGCCCGCGCCGTCAGATTGGGCTGGTAGCCGAGTTCTCGCGCCACCGCCAGTACGCGCTCACGTGTGACCTCGCTCACCTCCTGCCGGCCGTGGAGCGCGCGGTCCACCGTGCCCAGCGAAACTCCGGCCCGCCGGGCGATCTCCCGCACTCCCGATTTTGACGGCCTGTCCATCCGCCGGCTACCTCCTGCGCCTATCATAGAATTTCCCCATGCAACGCCGTAGTTTTCTTACTTCGATGCTGGCCGCCGCTACGGCGCGTCCCGCCACCAACGTGGTTCTGATCCTGGCCGACGACCTCGGTTGGAAGGACCTCTCCTGTTATGGCAATCCCAATGTGGCTACGCCAAACCTGGACCGTCTGGCCCGCGAGGGCGCGCGCTTCACCCAAGCCTACGCGGCCTGCCCTGTGTGCTCGCCTACCCGCGCCAGCATCCTCACCGGCCGCTATCCGGTTCGCACCGGCGTCACGGATTGGATTCCCGGACGGGAGTCGCACGGGGGCGGGCCGGTGGTGACTCCGCGAACGGCCGATCATCTCAAGCTGGAGGAGCAGACTATCGCGGAGCGGCTCAAGGCGGGCAGCTACCGCAGCGCGGCCGTGGGCAAGTGGCATCTCGGCGGGGAGGGCTTTCTGCCTACCGATCAGGGCTTTGCGCTGAACGTCGGCGGTACCCACCGGGGCAGCCCTCCGCCCAGCGGGAAACTGGGCTCCAGCTATTTCGGTCCGGCCGAACTGCCCAACCTCAAGCTGGCCGCTGGCGAATCGCTCACCGAAAAGCTGACAGAGGCGGCCACCGGGTTTATCGAACAGAACAAGGCGAATCCGTTCTTTCTCTATCTGGCGCACTATACGCCGCATATTCCTCTCCAGGCGCGGGAATCGGAGATCGCCCGGCACCGGGAGGCGAGCGGGGGCCGCTACAACCCTACCTACGCCGCCATGCTGGAGAGTCTCGATGCCAGCGTGGGCAGCGTCCTGCGTACGCTGGATCAGACCGGGCTGGCGAAGAACACTCTGGTCGCTTTCTTCTCCGACAATGGGGGGTTGCGGTACGAGGGAAAGGCGCAGAGCGCGGTTACCGATAACGCGCCGCTGCGCGCCGGCAAGGGGCATCTGTACGAGGGCGGCATTCGCGAGCCGCTGCTGATGCGGCTACCGGGCACGATCCGCGCCGGCGCCGTGATTGACACGCCGGTGTGCAGCGTGGATTTCCTGCCGACCTTCTGCGATTTGGCGGGGACGCCGGCCGGCACAGTCGATGGAGTGAGCCTCATGCCGCTGTTGCGCGGCGGCAAACTCGCGCCCCGGCCCCTGTATTGGCACTATCCGCACTACTCCAATCAGGGCGGGGAGCCGGGCAGCGCGATTCGCGAGGCCGATTGGAAGCTGATCGAGTTCCTCGCCGACGGGCGCATGGAGCTGTTCAATCTGAAGGACGATCCGGGCGAGCAGGTCAACCTGATCGGCCGGCATCCGGAAGTGGCTCAATTGCTGGGGGCGCGCCTGCGAGTGTGGCGGCGCGAAGCCGGGGCTGTGATGCCACAGAAAAATCCGGCAGCCGATCCGGCGTGGCCGGGTTGGAATCTGACGGGCGCCGAGAAGCCGACGCCGGCCCGGTAAGCCGCCAGTCTACGTCCGCATCCGGGTCATCAGGTAGATGCCGGCCAGCGCAAACACCGCGTCCGGACTCCATGCAGCCATCTCCGGTGGCAGTTGCGCCACGTTGCCCAATTGCTCGAACAGGTAGTTCAACGCAAAGTAGGCTATCGCCACGCCCAGGCTGACGCCCACCCCGGTCATCGCCCCGCGGTTGCCCGTCAGGAAAGCGAACGGGACACTCAGCAGCGCCATCACCAGCGCGAACAGCGGCACGCTGAACTTTTTGTGGTACTGCACCTGCAGCGGTAGCGTGTTGAAACCGGATTGCCGCAGTTCCGCGATGTAGTTGTCCAACTGCAGATAGTTCATCTGCTTGTAAGTCTTCACTTCTTTGGTGAACCACGCCGGCGACTCGTCCAACTCGGCAAATGTGGCTGTTTCGCCCTGGAACGCCCGGAAGACGTCTTCCTTTTGCCGCACGTCGCGCACCCAGCCGTTCTGGAAGATCCACGTCTTCAACGCCGGCTCCCAACGCGCGCGCTCGGCGGAGATGTGCCTATGCAATCGGAACGTCTTCGGCTCCAGCTCATAGACGCTCACGCCGCCCAGCACTCCCTCCGTGTCGTTCAGATACTTGTAGTAGAAAATGCGCGAGCCGCGGCCGAAGATCCACTGCCGCTGCGGGTTCAGATACGTTTGCACCGGCTTGCCCTTGATCTTGTTGCGCAGGGCGTCCTGGATCAGGTTGGCGTTGGTGACGACATAGTGGTCGAATCCGAAGAGCGCGCCGCTCAGCGCGAGGCTCGTCACCAGCACCGGCAGCGCCAGCCGGTAAAGGCTTACGCCGCACGCCTTCATCGCCGTGATCTCGTTGTTTTTCGACATCACGCCAAACGCGACAAGAACCGCCACCAGTACGCTCACCGGGGCGGCGTCGTAGATCAGCTTCGGCGCCAGGAAGAACAGGTAGCGCAACAGATCGCCGATGGCGATTTCGTTCTTGAACACGTCGCCCAACAACTCAAAGAAGTTGAATACCTCAGTGAGCAGCACCAGCGAGAAGAGCAGCAGTCCGAAATAGAAGAGGAAGCTGGTCACCACATAGGTGTCGATCACCTGTGGCAGCAGGAAAAACCGGGTTTTCGAGAACCCGCTCAGCCCGCCGGCCAGCGGCCCCTGATCCTTGGAGAAATAGTGGCGCAGACCCTGCCACCGTTCGCGCACGAAGTGCCGCGGTCCGGCGAAAACGTCCTTGTCGCCGGGTCTTTCCAACCGGATCAGCATGATTGTGGCGGCCAGCGCAAAGAGCCCGTTCGGTAGCCACACGGCGAGTTCTGCCGGGATCTTGCCCTCCCGCGCCAGGCTGATCAGCGAGATCAGCGCCATATAGTAGAGGAACGCGAAAATCACCGTAATGACGAATGCGGCCGATTTTCCACCTTTGCGCGACGACACACCCAGCGGGATGCCGGTCAGCGCCAGCAGCAGACACGCCAGAGGCAGGGCCAACCGCTGATGAAACTCGATCCGCGCCTCCAGCGATCTGCGCGTCTCTCCCATCAACTCCAGCGTTGGAGTGGCCGTGTAGTTCTTGGCCCTTACCGCGCCGCGCTGCCTTGCCTCCAGCACCTGCTCGCCAACCGGGAATGTGATCTTGTGATACTCGCTGGGATCAGGAGCGGTTTCGTAGGTGGAGCCGCGCAGCAGCGAAAGTTGCAGCCGGTTGCGGGCCGAATCGGCCGTGACAATGGCTTGCGAGGCGATGGTCACCCGCGGTGCGTCGCTCTTCTCGCCCGGTCCGGCCGATTTGCGCTCCGAGGGCGGAGTCAGATCTGCCATGAAGACGTTCTGCCACCGTACGGGCTGCCCGGGCAGTACATCGCCCACATAGAGCACCGTATTCGGAAATGACTCCTCGAACACGCGCGGTTGAATCTCGGCCGTCAGTTGCGCCGCGCCCATCTGGTTGACCACTCGGATCAGTTCCGCATTGCACCAGGGCGTGAGTTTGAGCGAGCAGTAACCGGTGAGCGCCACTGCCAGCAAGGCAAATGCCGTCACTGGTAGCGTCACGCGCCGCGCCGGTATTCCCGACGCCCGCATCGCGGTGATCTCGCCGTCGGACGACATCCGGCTCAGGCTGATCAGTACGCCCACCAGTGAGCCCAGAGGGATGGTCAGAGGCATCGTCGCCGGCAGCAGAAGCAGAAAGAGGTAGCCGACCGTCTCCGGCGTCGTGGTCGCCGAAACCAGGATCGAGAACAGTTGGCCGGCCTTCTGCAGGAACAGAACGAATACGAAAAGGAGAGCGCCAAGGAGAGCACTGCCGGTGATTTCGAAAAAGATCGTGCGAGAGAGAATGCCCATGCGGCGCGCGGAGTGTCCTCTACGAGATTAGCGTGAATGAAAACACGAAGTCCGGAGGCCGGGTTGCAGGTAGAATTTGACAGGAGAGTGAAATGACTTCCAGAACCATGGTGCTCGCCCTGGCCGCGATGGCTGCATTCGGCGCCGAAGACGCCCACCCGACCCTCGCTATCGGCGCCCAGGCCCCGCCGTTCTCGCTCCAAGGCGTTGACGGCAAGACTCATTCCCTCGGTGAGTACACGGCCCCGGTCCTGGCCATCGTCTTCACCTGCAACCATTGCCCCACCGCCCAGCTCTATGAGGGGCGCATCAAGAAGCTGGTGGAAGACTACGGCGGCAAGGGCGTCAACGTTGTCGCCATCCAGCCCAACGCTCCCGATGGCATCCGCCTCGGTGAGTTGGGCTACACCGACGTCAGCGACGGCTTTGAAGACATGAAGATTCGCGCCGCCCATCGCAAGTTCAACTTTCCGTACCTGGACGACGGCCCCACCCAGTCCGTGGCGCAGGCCTACGGCCCCCAGGCCACGCCTCACATCTTCATCTTCGACAAGGAGCGCAAGCTCCGCTACGAGGGACGCATCGACAACAGCCAGCGCGAATCGCTCGTGAAGATCCAGGATGCACGCCTCGCCATGGACGCCCTCCTCGCCGGCAAACCCGTCGCTACCACCCATACGCCCGTCTTTGGCTGCTCCACCAAGTGGCGCTCCAAGCAGGCCAGCCAGCTCGACGAACTGCGTAAAATCGAGGCCGAACCGATCCGGCTGGAGCCGGCGACGGCGGCAGATCTGAAGAAACTCCGCGCCAATCCAACCGGCAAGGTTCTCCTGGTCAACTTCTGGGCCACGTGGTGCGGTCCCTGCCTGATGGAGTTCCCCGGCCTCAACACTACCTACCGCATGTACCGGGGCCGGGACTTTGACATGGTGACCGTGGCGGCCAACCTGCCGGACGAGAGACCCGGTGTGCTGAAGACTCTGGAGAAGCAGAAGGCCACCATGCGCAACTACTACTTCGCCGCCGATGACACCTACGCACTGCAAGCCGCTTTCGATGCCAAATGGGAGACCGGGGTGCCGTTTACCATGCTGATCGCGCCGGACGGCAAGGTGCTCTACAAGAAGCAGGGCGAGGTGGACATGCTGGAACTGCGGCGCACCATCCTCGCCAATCTGCCCGATCCCGACTACATCGGTCAGAGGGCGTACTGGCAGGGCAGGTAGGCGCCACAGTCAGCCCCGGTCTCGACGGCTCCACGACGCCCAACCCGCCGCGCAGAACGCCCTTGGCCGCGATCATCTGATCCGCCACCTTGCCCAGGTCCTGGCCCTTGCTCCGCAAGACCACTGCTTCCACGCAGCTGCCTTGGTCCGGATGCACGGGCATCGTGGAAATTGCTATGTGCTGATGCTGGGAATCGGTCCGCTTGCCGGAGCCACTCGGCCTGGCATGGGCATCGAAAACCGTGAGGGTATCCAGCCGGCTGGCGCGGTGCGACAATCTGCCACACAACATACGAATGGAAACTTTGTATGCTGGAAAGACCATGCTCACCCGATGCCTCATTGGCCTGACGTTCCTTTCCGCGCTTCTTCCCGCGCAGAGCGTCGTGGGATCCCTTACCGCTGACGTGGTCACGGCTTCCGGGCGCCCACTGCCCGCAACGGTGGTCACATTGACCGACCTCGCCCGCAACCAGCAGCGCACGGTGCTCGCCGATTCCACCGGCGTCGTGGTATTTAGCGGCTTGCGCCCGGCGGTTTACCGTCTGGGCGCGCAACTGGAGGGCTATCTCCCGGTGCAGCACGACGGCATCACCATCAGTGTCAATCTGCAGGCCAGCGTGCGAGTGATTCTGCACGAGGCCGCGCGGCGGGATTCAGTCGATGTGGTCGGGCAGACAACCGCCGTGGTCACGGAGTCGCCCGCAGTCCGGACGGTCATCGGGAGGGATTTCGTCGGGAACCAGCCACTGAACGGCCGCACGATTCAAAACCTCATCGCGCTGGCGCCCGGCGTCGTCGTGACCGCGGCCTCGCTGCCCACCCCGGGCCAGTTCAGTGTCAACGGCCAGCGGCCTTCGTCGAACAACTTCCAGATCGATGGCGTAAGCGCGAACTTCGGCACCAGCGCCTCGGTCACACCCTACGAGCCGGCCGGTGGCACCGTGCCCGCGATGACCGCCCTCGGCACCACCACCTCGCTCGCCTCGTTGGAGGCGATGCAGGAGTTCGCCATTCAGACCTCCACCTACTCTCCCGAGTATGGACGCCAACCCGGCGGCCAGGTCTCCATTGCCACCCGCTCCGGCGCCAACGATTTCCACGGTTCGGCCTTTGAGTACTTCCGCAATGACAAGCTCGATGCCAATAACTGGTTCGGCAATGCCAACAATCTGGCGCGCGGTGCGCTGCGGCAGAACGACTTTGGCGGGAGCGCTGGAGGACGGATTCTCCGCGATCGCTCGTTCTATTTCATCGCCCACGAGTCGCTCTCGCTGCGCCAGCCCTTTGTGACCCCGCCCCTTACCGTGCCTTCGCTCGCTGCGAGGCAGCAGGGCAGCGCCGCCATCCGCGAACTACTGAATGCTTTCCCGCTGCCGGTCGCGCCCGCCACCGCGGCCGATCCGCTCACCACGCCTTACATCGCCACGGTCTCCAACCCCGCATCTCTTCACTCCACCAGTGCCCGCCTGGATCATCGGGTGAACGATCGCCTGCAGCTCTTTGGACGACTCAGTACGACGCCCTCGGAGAATCGGGAGCGTGCCAAGTACTGCGCGACCAGCTGCGTTTCTGTGACCTCGGTCGATGTGCAGACCTACACAGGAGGCGCCACGTGGACCATCTCGCCGCGCATCCTGAACGACGTGCGGCTCAACTATTCCCGCTCCCGCACGAAGCTGTTCTACGACATGGACAACTTCGGCGGCGCCGTCTCGCCCTCCATGGCCACGCTCTATCCCTCCTTCACCAACCGCGACAAAGGCTACGCCTATATCGAAGTGGATCCCGCCGGCGACAACACGCTGAGCGACGGCCTGTTCGTCAACAACACCCAGCGCCAGTGGAATCTCGTCGAGACGCTCTCCTTCCAGCCGGGCCGCCATTCGTTCAAGTTCGGCTTCGATTGGCGGCGGCTCAATCCGTACTCCGATTCGGGCTCCTACCGGCGCCAGTTCCGTTACGCCAACATCGGGCAACTCGCGGCGGATCTCGCACCCACCGGCGCACTCTTCGCCCCAGACGTCGTCATGGAGCCGCTCTTCTCCAACTGGTCAGGCTTCGCGCAGGACACGTGGCGCGTGAACGATCGCCTGACGCTCACCTACGGGCTGCGCTACGAAGTGGTGCCCAGCCCCAAGGAGGCGAACGGCAAGATGCCCGCCACGGCGGTCAATCTGGATGACGCCGCCAGGGTCGCGCTGGCGCCTGCCAACTCGCCGTTCTATGCCACGGATTGGGCCAATTGGGCGCCGCGCGTGGGCGCAGCGTTGCGTTTGAACCAGCAGGGCACCTGGATGCTGCGCGGCGGCTATGGCCTGCTCTATGATCTCGGCTACGGCTTCACCGGCAACGCATTCTCCACCAGCCTGTGGCCCTACACACGGACTGCCACCTACAGCAACGTGCCCTACGCTGATCCACGCATGAGTGCCCAGCCTGCCCCGGCGAGCCTGGATCCCCCGTATGCCCGTGTCTTCGCCTACCAGGAGAACTTCCGGACTCCGCGCGTGGCCCAATACAACGTGACTCTCGCCCGGCAACTCACGGCGAGCGATCAGTTCACGCTCGCCTATGTCGGCGCCTCCGGCCGGCGTCTGGCGCGCATCGAGCAGTTGCGCCGCTACAACCCCGCCTTCACACGGATCGACGCGGTGCGCAGCAATGCGGACTCCGGCTATCATGCGATGCAAGCGCAGTATGAGCGGCGTCTCGCGAAGGGCCTCCAGGCGCTCGCCTCGTATACCTGGAGTAAGTCGCTCGATACCGCCAGTGACGAATCCATCAACAATTTCCAGGCTCCGGCTCTGCGGCTCGATCCGCGCCAGGATCGCGGGCCGTCTTCCTTCGATGTCCGGCACACCGCCAACATCGTGCTCAGCTACCAGGTCGCCCAAGGCGCCGGCTGGCGGCGCGTGATGGGCGGCTTCGCCTGGGACGGAACCTTCCGCGCCCGCAGTGCGACGCCTGTCAACGTCTTGACGGGCCGCGACCCCTTCGGCTACGGCATCACCACCGTCAGCCGGCCCGACGTTGTCAGCGGAGTACCGCTCTACCTCGACGATCCCGCTGCCGCCGGCGGAAAGCGTTTTAACCCGGCGGCCTTCGACGGCAACGCCCCCTTCGCGCAGGGGCGCCAGGGCACACTGGGACGCAACGTCATGCGCGGCTTCTCCGCGGCGCAGTTCGACGTGGCTGTGCGCCGCACGTTTCGGCTGACGGAGCACTTCGGCCTCCAGGCGCGGGCGGAGATGTTCAACCTGACCAATACCCCCAACTTCGCCAATCCCACCGGCGTCATGACGGGCCGCAATTTCGGCCGCGCCACGCAGATGCTCGGCACGGGCCTGGGTGGCCTCAGCCCGCTCTACCAGCAGGGCGGGCCGCGTTCCGTACAACTGGCGCTGCGATTGAGTTTCTAATCTACGAGGTCCTATCACCATGCGACTGCCAATTATGAGTTTGCTGATCCCGACCGCGCTCTTCGGCCACGATCTCTACCTCAAGCCTGCCAAGTGCGTGACGGCGCCCGGCGAGACCGTGCGCGTCGAATACCACAGCGGCGACGCTTTCCCCGTGAGCCAGAACCCGGTGGTTCTCTCCCGCCTCAAAGATGCCAGACGCATCTCCGCCACCGGTGACGCCGCGTTCACGGGAATCCATGACGAATCGAAGACCCTCACCGTCGCCGGGTTCACCGCGCCCGCGAAAGGCCACTTCTGGCTCCTCTCCCGCACCGAGCCGAATTTCATCGAACTCGACGCCAGGAAGTTCGAAGAGTATCTGGAGCACGAGGGACTCAAGTACGTCTCCGAGTGGCGGAAGAAGAACGGCGAATCCGATCGCGCCGGCAAGGAGATCTACAGCAAGTACGTGAAGAGCCTGCTGGTGACCGGCGCGGGCGACGGCTGGTTCAATCACGCGGCCGGGCTTGCCATCGAGTTTGTGCCCTTGGACGATCCATACGCCGCCAAGCCCGGCGCCGCCATCCGTGTACAATTGCTCTTCCGCGGCAAACCTGCTGCCGGCCATGAGGTCGAGCTACAGACCGTGGCCGCCGGCAAGGCGGACCGCAAGATCCTCGGCAATACAGACGCCCAGGGCGTTGTCCGCGTGCCACTGGCGCCGGGCGGATTCCACAAACTCCACGCCATCGTGATGGAGCGCCGTGCGGACCGTACCAAGGCCGATTGGGAAAGCTGGTGGGCCACTCTCACGTTCGGGACGCGATAGCGCCCTTAATTTGGGGACTCAATTCCCAATCTCCGCACAGGCCCCGGCGGCGATCCGGCGATGACAGCCCAAAGCACTGCCCGTGGCTGCGGCACGCCGCAAGCGGAATGAAAGAGCCGCACTCCGGAAGCCCTCAGCGCCGTGACGCAGCCATCTCGACGGCCCAACTCCGCGGAAAAACCGGCCACGCCCGTATCCGCATCTCCGGCCTGACCTACCCGAATTGCGCCACCAGCGTGACCACCGAGCGCGCCGGAATCTCAATCACACCGCCAGGCGCCGCGGCCGGATACTCCTTCAACTCATCGCCCGCCCGATCCGACGTGACATAGGGCGTAATACTCTTGAGCCGCCACGCGCCCTTCCTGGCCTCAAACTCCGGCAGCACCCGCTTCGCCTGCGCAGCCATATTCACATACACCGCCACAACCCGCTTTGCCTTTTCGTCTTTATAGGCCGAACCCATCAGCCCCGTCACCTCGTGGCCCGCCCCCTCCAACCCGATCCGCCGCATCCCCGGACGCACAAACCGGCTGTAGTTGCCGAATGCCCACAGCAACCGGCTCGGGATCACCGATTCCGCGTCGCCCGGCTTCCTCCAGTCCGTGTAAATCAAGCCGTCCTTGTAGTCCACGCCGGACATCGCCGTCCACCACTGCCAGGCCGTCACACCCACCAGCGTCAGGTCCAGGTGCAGGATGCGGGCCACGTCCAGCGCCGTGTTCATCGTCAGATCCCGTCGCCCGCCGCCCTTCCCTTCCGACCCCGTCATCACGCAGTATTCCGACATCCACGGCTTCCATCCGGGGTACTGGTCGAACTTCCTGCGCGCAGCCTGGCGGTCCTCCACCAGTTGGCCTTTGAGCCGATCGGAGCCGTAGTCGTGATACAGGAAACGATGCTTGAGCATGCCGGCGACGCTCTTGTCCCCGGCAAATTCATCCACATAGTTGCCGTAGGGAGCCCCGTAGGTCTTCGACATCTTGTCTGCCGCCGCATAAAGTGGAGCCAGTCCGGAGACCTCGATGCCCGCGATCTCGGTGCGGCACTTGCGTTTCCGGAGTTCCGCGTCGAGCGCGCGCAGCACTGCCTTGATATCTGAGTTGCTCGCCCGGCAGCCCTCCTGGCTCTTGCCGTTCCAGTCCACGTTCGGTTCATTAATTGGACTGAGATAGTCGAACGCAATGCGCTCGCTCTGCTCCGGGTTCATCCGGAAATGCTCCACGACGTCCACCAGATAACGGGCGAATTGGCCTTCGAAGCCCGGCTTCAGGTTGGTCGTGTCTTTTCCGGGCCGTCCGTAGGTGATGCCGGTGCGCGTCATCCTTCCGGGCGGGCTGTTCACAAACGCGAGAAACTGCGGCACGCCCCGCGCCTTCGCCGCCGCCAGGAACCAGCGCTCCGGCGCCTGCCGCGTCCAATCGTACTGGCCCTCGGCTACTTCGAACGTCTCCACGGCGCGCCACGGCGTCGTGATCTGATCCGTGAGGCCGCCGCCAATGTTGAACCGCCAGCAGGAGAGCCCAATCCCGCTGCTCGTCGAGAACAGCAAATCGGCCACCCGCGTGCGCGCCGCCATGGACCAAGTGCCCACCTTCTGCATCGTCCAGCAGTCCGATGCGCCAAAGTTCTCAATCGTCTGATACTCCGTATCCAGGCGGATCCGGTCCTTTTGCGGCTCCTCGCCGTGCACCGCGCCCGCGGCCGTCGCCGCCAGCATCGTCTTGAAAACGGATCGCCGGGTCGGGTTCGGAGTTGTCATGGCAACACCATATAACAACCGCACCGCGAATGCGACGCGCCCAGGCCCGCCACCTCTCAACGCCCGTCACTGATATGCTTCGGAGGCTGGAATTCGATCTCACCCGCCAGCGGAGCCGTGCCGCGAAAGGAGCAAACATGAGCAGTACATTCTCGAAACCCGCCGCACTGGTTCCCCTTGTCATCCTCGCTATTCGCGCGTCGGCCGCGACGTGTCTGGCCCAGCCGGTCCCCTTGCCCCAAATCCGCCAGAACGGCGCAACCCGGCAGCTCTTCGTCGACAATCAGCCCTACATCATGCTGGCCGGCGAGCTCCACAACTCCAGCGCCTCCAGCGTCGAGTACATGAAGCCCATCTGGGACAAGCTCGGCGCCATGCACCTCAACACCGTCATCGGCACAGTCAGTTGGGAACTGATCGAGCCCGAGGAGGGCAGATTCGATTTCTCCCTCGTCGACGCCCAGATCACCAGCGCCCGAGCGCGCGACATGAGGCTCGTCCTCATCTGGTTCGCCACCTGGAAAAACGCCGGCTCCAGCTATGTGCCGCGCTGGGTGAAGGCAGATCGCAAGCGCTTCCCGCCGATGGTGCTGAACATCCGCCCCAACGCCGGCATGTCCTCCTTTCTCGCCACCTACATGGAGCAGCAAGGCACCGGACCGCTCAGCCCGTTTGCCGCCGAAACGCGCAACGCCGATGCCCGCGCCTTTCGCGCCCTCATGCGCCATATCCGGCTGGTGGACCCGCAGCACACCGTCATCATGATGCAGGTGCAAAATGAGGCCGGCAGCCTGGGCGACAGCCGCGATCGCTCCCCTCTCGCCGAGGCCGCCTGGGCCCAACCCGTGCCCGCCGCGCTGCTCAGCTACCTCACGAAAAACACGGCCACGCTCCTCCCCGAAACCCGCGAGCTTTGGGCGCGCAACGGCTCCAGAACCAGCGGGACCTGGTCCCAGGTCTTCGGCGACAGCGAATGGGCCAACGAGGCCTTCATGGCCTACTACACCGGCCGCTTCATCGGAGACGTCGCCAAGGCCGGCAAGGCCGAACTCGACATCCCCATGTTTGCCAACGCCTGGCTCGGTCCCCAACCCGGTCAGGATCTGCCCGGCCAGTATCCCAGCGGCGGCCCCGTTGCCCGCGTCATCGACATCTATCGCGCCGCCGCGCCCTCCATCGATCTCATCGCCCCGGATATCTACGTCGAGGATTTCAAAGGCGTCTGCGCCCAATACGCCCGGTCCGGCAACCCGCTGTTCATCCCTGAGGCGCGCGACCAGGTCGGCAATCTCTTCTGGGCGCTCGGCCGCCACGCCGCCTGGGGCTGGTCTCCCTTCGGCATCGAAGATCTCCCGCCCGAAGGCCAGGTCGCCCAAGCCTACAAGGCCTTGGCCCACCTGCTCCCGCAATTGGCCGAATGGCAGGCCGCGGGCAAAGTGGCGGCCATCCTCAACGTGGAGGGCGAGCAGCCCCAGCCCGCCTCATTGGGCGGCTACAAGATCACGCTCGCTAAGAGCCGGGGCCTCGGCGCCCCTGCCCCACCCGCCGCCGCCAACGAGCTCCCCGGCAACGTCACCTCCGCCTCCCGCGCCATGCCCAACGACCTGCGGCCGTTCGCCCTCGTCATCCATACCGCTCCCGATGAGTTCCTGCTGATCGGCGCCAACGGAGACCCCTCCTTCACCGTCGATTCCCCCGGGCTCCCGCACGTCGCCATTGCGTCCAAAGACGAGGGCCGTTACGAAAAGGGCAAGTGGGTCCCAGGCCGCCGCATCAACGGAGACGAGCACTTTCAACCGGCGCTGCCGAGTGCAAAGATCGGCCTGCTGAAGGTGCACCTGGTTCGCTTCGAATAGGGGCGCCGCCCCGCCCTCGTGATACAGTGGCTGCAATCCGTCGCAATCGGATGCACGTGGCAAACCTCACGCCCCAAATCGTGAGCCCACACAAGGAGCTCGAGTGAATTCCATTATTGGCGCCATCGGCTGGCACATGGTTGGTGCGGCCTCAGCCGCATCGTTTTACGCACCGATCGGCAAAGTGAAAAAGTGGTCCTGGGAGACAACCTGGGCCGTCGCCGGGATCTTTTCGTGGGTTCTGTTACCCATTGCCGTCAGTCTCTTCCTCCTGCCCGATTTCCGCGCCTTCTACGCGGCGCTGGATTCCGATGTCGTCACCAAGGCGTTTCTCTTCGGCTGCATGTGGGGCATCGGCAATGTGAACTACGGCCTCACCATGCGCTACCTCGGCATGTCCCTCGGCATCGGCATCGCCATCGGTACGACGCTCGTCATCGGCACGCTCATTCCGCCCGTCCTCCACGGGCAGTTCCTGTTTCTGTTCACCACCAACAGCGGGCTCATCACCCTCGCCGGCATCCTCGTCGCCGTGCTCGGCGTCGCCGTCGTCACCTATGCCGGCCATCAGAAGGAGAAACAACTCGGTCTCACCGCCGAGCAGTTCGACCTGAAGAAGGGCCTGATGCTCGCCATCATGTGCGGCATCTTCTCCTCCGGCATGTCATTCGCCATCGACGCGTCCAAGCCAATTGAGACCTCAGCGCTGCAACTGGGCGTAGACCCGCTCTATGCCGCGCTGCCCAGCTACGTCATCATCATGGGCGGCGGCGCGCTCATCAATTTTGCCTACTGCATCGCCCGGCTCGCGTTCAAGAGCGAGCTCTCCTTCAAAGCGGATTACTCCCAGCCGCTCGCCATCAACCTTCGCAACGCCGCCCTCGCCGCCACTGGCGGCATCATGTGGTACCTCCAGTTCTTCTTCTACGCCTGGGGTGCCGCCAACATTCCGCAGAACCTCTCCTACACCAACTGGATGCTCCACATGAGCGGCTACGTCCTCTTCGGCGGCCTCGTCGGCCTGGCGCTGAAGGAGTGGGCCAAGGTGGACAAACGCCCCGTCGCCATTCTCTGGGTGGGCATGATTATCATCATCCTGGCCGCCAACATTGTCGGCCTGGGCATGGCCGTCTAACCTACCAGAGTGCCGGCAACAGTCTGTATCTCACCCTGCGCGCGTAGTCGGCATAGCCGTCGAGCTCCTGATGCAGGGTCCTGTCCTCCAGCGTGGTCCGGATCACGGTAAACGCGGTAGTTGCCGCCGCCGGCGCCAGCGCCCAATACGAACCCAGGATCAAAGGTGTCGCCAGGAGAAACACCGCCGCCCCCGCATAGCCGGGATGCCGGATCCATCGATACGGCCCGCCCTCTTCCACTGTGTGCCCGCGGTCTTTCTGGATACGCACCACCGAGGAGAAGAACCGGTTGCACCGCATCGCCCAGGCCATCAGAGCCGCGGCCAGCACAGCCGCCGCCAGACCGGCGGGAAACGCAATCGCAGACACGCCGTTCGTCCAATGAAACCGCTCGTCCAGCCCCGCCGTAATCCACAACGCCATCGGCCCCAGTAAAACCGTGATGCCCACCAGCACCTTGTCCCAGCTCTTGCCGCGCTGGACGCTCCGCCGCTCGGCGGCCAACTCCGGATCACGCCCGGCCGTAAAAGCCAGCCCGGTGGCCAGCGAGAGCCCCAGTAAAACCCAAGCCTTCGGCCAATCCTGGCGCCCGGCGGCCCCGAAAAGGCACACTGCCGTGATCGTGAGGCTGATGATCACCGGTGCCATCTGCCTAGCGGTAGAAAGCTGCATTGCCCGGCTCCGCTCAACGGTTTGATAGATTCAGACCCTAAAGTTTATCTGAAGTTTCGGACGATCGCCACGCTCCACCATGCGCTGGGACAATGCTTCACGGGATGATGATTCTCTCCGGCCAGGGATCGGTAGCCGTCTCGGTCTGGCCGCCCTGGCTCGAGGACGCCGCGCGCACACGCGCCTCGATCTCGCTCTTCTCCAGCAACGGAGGTCCGATCTCGCGGGTCTCGACAGGCAGGAACTGCGGATGCTCCGCGGCCCAGCGGGCGGCCAGCCCATTCAGAGGGCTCTTCGTGTTGTACTCCTGGTAGGCGATCATTCGCCCCACCCGAACAATCAGATCATCCAATCGCTCGGACGGAGCCCAAAAGTCACCAATGCACACGCTGGCGTCGTCAAAATTCGGATGAAAGACCGGCGTGAGCATGCGGCACTGCGGGGCGCGCCGCGGATAGCCGAGCGACAAATTGATCTCCAGGACGTGCTCCGCCCGCTCTAGGATCTGACCGGTCGCATCGACATAGAGGCCGCGAATGGCATAAGTCACGCGATAGTACTCGGGCGGCAGCCCTGCTGTTCCGGTGAGCCGGATCAGGGGCCAGTCGGCAAACCTCGCCCACAATCTCTCGTGGTCCTGCGTGAGGCGTCTGATTCTGGGGGATAACATTTCAAAATTACCAGTCAAATTACCAGGTGAGATCTTTGATATTCCGGGCGGCGGTGAACACCCCTGCGGCCACGAAGAGGAAGCGCAGTGCCAGTGGTGAAACGCGAAGCATCCGCCAGCGGTTCCAGCGAACCGCGGAGTATGCCTGCAATGCCGCGCAATACAACGTGAGCGGGCTCAGCGCCACGATCAAACAGTTGAACCGGATGGCGTCGTCGCATCTGCCGGCCAGGAGGGCAGCGACTGCCCGCGTTCCTCCGCAGCCCGGACACAAAACGCCGAGGAACTCGTGAATCGGGCAACGCGGGTAGAACCAGTGATGCGGCGGGGGCCAATACTCCAGCAACAGGGCCGTAGGGATGAGGGCGCAAAACACGCTCAGCACCAGAGCTCGCGGCGGGAGTTGTATCGTCACGGTTCCTTACCCACGCAGCCGGCGGTTCTGCTTGGCCTCGACCTTAGATGGCGTATCGACAATCCCATTCTGCGGTCCTGTTCCTTAGCTCAAAACGCCCGTCATCTTCCAGTTCCGGATCCTGCTCAAATGGTACTGGAAGTAGATCACGTTGAAAAAGAAGGTCATTACCCCGCTCAGATGAAGGTTAATCGGTTCAACGTGGTTGTAATGTTCTTCGAGTGCATTCTTCAGGCTGAAATGGCCACAGATGATCAGCACACCGCCGGCAAGCTGAATCAGACTCGACAATCCTCGCAGGGCCGGACTCACGGACATGAATCCAGCCAGGAAGGCCAGCGGAACTCCCAGGCCATAAAACAACAACGGATTGCTGCTTGTCCTTAGCTTGCGCGCGTAGGTTGCTTCGACAAACATCCAGACCATCGCGAAGAGGTAACAGGTAACAATGCTCAGCAGCAAAACCAGTCCCCAGTGCAGGCCAGGGGGGCGCGCCAACGCCGTGGCGGGCGCCGCCCGTCAATCCTGCGCGTACACTGGAACCGGCCATAACTGCGGCGGCGGTGCCTGTTGGATATCAATGTTGCCCACGATCTGATGGACCGGGAGCCACTGCTCCAGTGCCTCGCTCCGGGCCAGGTCCGTCGGCTGAATATTCCCCTGCGCCAGATACCGTTGCAGGTCAGCCAGCGAATACGGACCGTACTGCTGGCCATCACGCGAAACGTAGTAGTTCATCAGGTCCCCTAAACCATGTAAATATCCCGACTGTCCCGGTCCACAGAGCAGACTTCAATGATGGCCCAGATCCACGACACAATCGCGCCCATAAACAGAGTGCAGATCGTGATGCAGAGTTGAGCGATGGCGCGGGCCTTGTAGCCCGCATAGAAATTGTGCACACCCAGGAATCCCACAAATGTCCCAAGCAGAATGTACGTCACGCGGCTCTTGGGCAGGGCGGCGTAGTCAGGAGCCTGGAATGTGCGTTCGAGGGCCGGAGAACTGTAACCGCCAAAGGTGAACTCGGGCGCTCCATGGGCTGCGACAGAAGGAGAAGGCGGAGCCGGCGCCAGATCGGCGGCTTGTATCGTCACCGTCGGACCCTCGCTCGGCGCGGAAGCGCAACCGAACACCGTGCAACCGCAATTCTCTTCCCAGCAGTCGCTGTGATGCGCCCCGTCGCAGCTCGGGCAATCCATCCGGTTCGGATCGCCTGGCTCGATCTCCGAGTTGCAGTATGGACAAACAGGATTCATCGTGCCGCGCGCTCCCGGTCCCTGTACAAAAATGCGTAACGCCCGATCTGGATGGTGTTGCCCGATTCGAGCATCGCCTCTCTCACCGGCTTGCCCTGGACGAACATGGGCCCCGCCGCGCGGACAATGGCGCGCGTCCCGCGGAGTTCCACCACGGCGTGCTGCGGCCGCACCGCTGGATCTTTGAACAGATAAATGTCACAGGACTGGTCGCTGCCAATCGTGGTCAGAGCCTTGTACAGGATGAACTGCTTCCCGGCCAGCGGCCCCGCCGACACATACACCCACCTGTCCTTCAAGGCGTTCTCCACCAGGCCCATGGCAATTCCCGTCGCCGCCCCGAACAATGCCATGCCCACCGCACGGCTCGCCCCCGCACCGCCGGTTGCCAGCGAGATCGGATCGAAAACAAAGCCTCCGAGCCCCGCGCCCAGGACGCCGCCGGCAATCCCGTAGAGGCACTTCTTGCCGGACTGGCCGACAATTCCATAAACCACCCCGCCGGCGACACCAAAACCCATCCACGCTATCCCGCGTGTGATCCATAGCCCCGGACTGTGCACCGAAAAACCACCCGAGGACGATAGAATCGAGAGCCCAAGGGTGAAGATGATGTTGGCGATGAAATAGAAGACGAAACCCAACACAGTGCCAAGCCCGAGCGACAAGAGCCCGCGAATGGCCGCTTTGCGCGGAGAACGCTCCACAACGCTCTCCGCGATGCCAAAGCCGGCGCAGGTCAAAACCAGCATTAGCGGGAAGAGAATATAGTTGGCCCAGGTAGGGCTACCGCCATCCCGGAAGTTCGGTTCACAGATCGCCCACGCCACTAGCACGCCCGTCAGGCCCGCCAATCCGAGATAGCACCACCCCTTCATCAGGATGCTACCGCCGGATTCCTCCACTGTTGCCGGCAGCGGACTCTCCTCGACATTGCCGTAGCTGCGCGCCTCGCCCCCTGTCGCCCCGTGCGCCTCGGCTATCTGGACGCGGTCGAGATCATCCAGCGTGATACGGATCTTGCCGCTGTCATTACCCGTGTCCGGATTCATCTCTTGCCGCCCTCCTGTGGTGCGCTGGATTGGCTGTACTCCGCGTTAGGCGCCGATGCACCCAGCCCGGTCTCCGGCCCCTCCGGGATCACAGTAATCTGGGGCGCCAGCAGGGCGCCGATCACTGCGCCCAATAGCAACGCGAACACATGGGAGAGCACCAACGCCGCCCAGCGCACAATGCGGGCGCGGCGGCTTCTCGCTGGCGCCTCTGGAGCTACTGCCTCCTCCGCCAACCACTCACTCGGCCTGTGATCTTCGCAGTCCCCGGGGCCGCTCGGCTCGTCGCGCAGGGCCATCACCGTCATGCGCTTGAGCTCGCCGCCGTCCCACGCGAAGCACCCCTCCTCCTCTTTCTGCGGGTCATACACCCACGCAACCTGGCTGGGGTTTGAAAAGAAGTGCTGATGGATGAACGTGTCGTGTTCGGAGGAACACGCCAAACCCTGGATGGGAGTGATACCAGCCGACGATCCGCTTTTCGGGGAACTGCGAGTCTTTGATCTGGTAGATGTGCGTCCACGTATCTTGAGTGAAAGTGACATGGCTGCCTCCCTGGCGGGCCTCCTCTCCGGGAATCGAGGCCTCCACCACGGTCTTCCCGTCATTCGTCACGCCAATGAGTACGCCGCAGATCTCCTCGTTCATCGATGAGCGCGCGTGCTTCCGGATATCGCGCAGCACCTGGCAGTGAATCTCAAACCGCACGCCCGCCGCAGGAGCCTCGTCCGGCTGGCTTTGTTTCTGCGATGGCTTGGATCCGCGCTTCATAGCAACGCTCCTTCCTGCACCGCAAGCGACCCCACCACGAAGGCCGCGTCCCCGGCAATCACGAATGCCACTTCGCTCTCTCCGGCGCGCGCTGTATACACGTCCCACGGCGGCAGCCCCACTTCACTCAGCTTGCGCTCGCCATAGCTCTCGGTGCCGCTATAGCTGTGGATCGCCACCACCGCCCGCGTGACGCCGTCCTTTGCACATCGAGCGCGCTCCAAATCCACGGTGCCCACCGGGGCAAACACCTCTTCCTCTTGGCCGCACGCCGGGCACATCAGCTTCTGAATGATCTCGCGGCTGAACTCCACCACCGGATGGTCCGACCCCAACTCGACCTGCGCAGCCGTGTAAAGATCCTTGAGGCTGAGGTCCGGCGAACTCCCTGGCAGCCGCACCACCCTTTCATAGACGTGATGACCGCAGCAATCCGGATTCTCCGTGTACTCCACTACGTACGACGTGTGGCGCACTCCGTCGAACACGTAAGCCTTGCTCGCCAGCACCGGCAAGCCGTGAATGTGCTTCAGCGCTTCCTGGACCTCGATGCCGGCGATGACCGCCGCCGTGGTGGGCGTCGTGGGTACCTTCCCCGCCTCCATGTCCTCGCGCGTCAGTAGATTACACGACATCCGGCGATCCAGCAGTCGCCAATCCGCCTCGCCCAGCGTGCACTCGTAACATGGAGGCTGCCCCGGCAGGAACACCCGCGCCAGACCGCTCAGCCCTTCAATCGCGCCGTCGATCCACGGCCGGCCCATCAGCCACGCGCAGCGGTTGATCCACAGCCGGGCCTCGCGGTTATCCAAACCGGCAATCACCACGTCGGCCCACCCAAATAGACCCAGTCCCACGTCAAACAGGACGTTGAGAGGCAGTGCCACGACCGATGCCTGATCGTAGAGGCGATGGTACGCCGCTGCCGCCGTCTCAGCCTTGGTGCGGCCAATATCGCCCTCCCGGTAGAGCACGCTACGCGAAAGGTTCGAGAGTTCGATCCGGTCAGAATCCACCACCACGACGCGCTCAAAGCCCAGCAATGCCAAGTTCTTCAGAATCTCGTTGCCCAATGCGCCAGCGCCGATGACCAGGACTCTTGTGGCGCGGATGCGCTCCTGGTCCCACCACTGCAACAGTCGGAATCGGCTGAAGCGGTCTTCCACGACATCGGCCGTCGCTATGCGTACCGGGTCCTGTTTCATTTCATTGGCCTGCGGGCCAGGCGCCGGCCGTGATCTCCGGTTGGAGCCGCAGAATATCGCCCTCTTTCACCCCGGAATCCGCCAGCGTCTGCCCGTCCTGGACCTGCCGACCGGAGTTCTTGTGATGAAACTTGTAACTGAGAATCGCGCCGTCAGGCCCGGTCTGGGGAAGTCGCAGCTTCTCGATCAACACCGCGATGATTCTGTTCGCGGGCGCGTCGTCCGGCAATTCCACGGGAACCCTCTTGTTTTCTGTCGAGTCGTAAACCGTGACGTTAATCGATGGCATATCACCTCTCCCGATTCTGACCCCACGCCAGGAAGCTCTTCAGCCTGCCCCGGCCGTCCCCCTGGAATGTCCAGCCCGCCTCGGTCAAAAAGGCGTCGACGCGCGTTGCGAAATTCAGGTTTCCCCGCGGGGCTGCCCGCTTCAAACGTAAACGCCGGCCGGGGGGGGGGGGGGGGCCGGGCGGGCCGCCGCGGGCCGGGGGGGGGGGGGGGGGGGGGGGGGGGCGGCGGGGGCGGGGGGGGCCCGTGGGGAGGGGGCAAGGAAAAAGGCGGGCCCGGGGGGGGGGGGCGGGGCGGGGGCGCGGGGCGGGGGGCGGGGCGGGGGGGGGGGGGGGGGGGGGGGCGGGGGGGGGGCTCTGCGGATGACCGATCACATACACCCCACTGCCCACCACCAGGTCCGGATACCGGATGACAGGCTGCCGGAATCGCGCGCTGCCCGTCCGGCGGGCGATCCACAACAGTGCGAGATCCAGATCATGGTGCCGAGCGATCACATCCGCGTAGGCATAGCTGCCGGCGCTCGATACCACCAGCACGCGCTCTGCCTGATTCTTCATCAACGGCGTGGGCGGTTCCGCCACGTGGCGGTTCGTCGCCAGCAGATACCCGTTCTCGTCAGCCATCAGCAGGGTCGCCGCCCCAATGGCCGAATTTTCCAGCGAAGCCTCCGCAGCGGTCCGCCCGGTTCCGGCAAAACGATAAAAACCAGGCGCCTGGTCTGCGCGGCAATTTCGACGGCGCTCAAGGGCGCCGTCGCCGGAAAGGACGCGAACGAGCTGGCGAGATCGTGCGATACCAGCCCCAGAGGAAGCAGCGCCGCCTCTCTCACCGCCGGCGCCTTCAGAAACCACACATACGCCGTTGCCACAGAGGTGATCAGGCCGCTGATGATGAGCAGCGTGCACAGAAACGCTGTCCACGTCGTTCTCTGGCGTTCGCGGTGGCGGAGAAACACCCGCACCGCAATCGAGGCGCCGCACAGCAACGGCAGGCTCAGAGTCAATACGGAACCAACGACTACGCCCCACCACGGAATGCCGGAGCGCTGCTCTGCAGCGGCCGGAGCGATACCGCCCATCGGCGCGGCGCCGAGCTCGCTCGCCGTAATCACCAACCGTTCCGCAGCATTTTCCTGGTGATCGGCCATGCGCCTCTGAATATCGCCTTTGAGATTGGAAAAGGTTGAGCTTACATCATTGGGCACTTCTTCGCAATGCCGAGAGTTGTCCACGGCCCGGGGAGATCGTCCGTTGAGTTCCAGCGTGATCAGACTGCGGCAGTGAGGACAGCAATTGCCCTTCGTGCGCATTCAGCTTCGGGAATCGCGGCGATATCCGCTTCGAAGCAAGCCAACCGCTGTCTGAACGTCTTCTGCTGCGCGACTCACCTCCTCAGGCGGACGCCACAAATAGTGAGCCGGCTGGGACGAATTCGACTGCTGCTTCGCGCACACGCACCGAAGACTCATACTTTGGGGGCTATCCGGCTGAACCATTCGCCGGCCGGCTCGATCGTCGTTCTAGGGCGTGAGTCGGAGTTAGCACTCGGTGCGAACGAGAGGGAAGCGCTGGCCGGCGGCATCCCGTCGGTCAGAGGGATCCCAACGGTGATGGTGGCCACGCTCGACAGGACAGCCGTTCTGACAGGAGCGTTCCCAACCGCTGGATGTTCGCGTGCCGGCAGGTGGCGAAAGCCTAGACTCCGCCGGGCCCTCCGGGCGCCAACTGTTTGAGTCCGGCGGCGGACTTCTTTCCGCTGTCGGATTCCGGAGCGACCTGGACAGCTTTTCGCCAGTGCGGTAGTGCCTTGGCGACATCGCCGCTGTTTGCATAGATGGCGCCCAGATTATAGAGCGCATCCACGTGATTGGGGTCGCTAGCGAGGATCTTCTCCGTCTCGGCAATCGCGCAGGGCAGATCATCCAACTCGTAACAGGCGCGCCCAAGTTCGAGCAGCGCCTCTATGTTCTTCGGCTCCGCCTTCAGCACCTCTTCCAAGCGCCGGCGGGCTTCGCCGGGTTGCTTCTGTTCGGTAGCGATCTGCGCCAGGCGCAGCAGCACCGGGGCGTGGCCCGGCTTCTTCTTGAGCTGCTCTTCCAGCGTGATCTTCTCATGCGCCGTGTCGGGCGCCGCAGCCGCCGCGGGCTGAGGCTTTACGTCCGGTATGGTCTTCCGGTTCGTTCCGTACCAGAGAGCGCCACCCAGCAGGGCAGCCAGCGCTAGCGCCGCCATTGCGGCCTTCGAGTTCGACATACTACACCCGCCCTTTCCGTGGCCGCTCAGAGCCCGCCACGCCGGCACCGGCCGCGCCGTTCCTCAACCTCTTCCAATAGCCGCGCATCGTGAACAGCGTGATCACCAGTGCACCAGCAAATGAGTAAACAGTGTCCATATCAATCCGTTCTAAAAATAGCCCATCAGCAGCACCGTCCCAATGTGCGCCGCCACCAAAACCACGAAGGCATAACTGAACGGGCGGTGGACCACATGCCACAGGTGGAACACCTGGCCGGCCCTGCTCAGAAAGAGAATTTTCGATGTCAGCCACGATTGCTCGCGCACAGCCGCCAGTACGTACTCCAGCTCATCGTGGCTGCTACGGCGCAATCCGCCGAACGTAGTCCAAAGCTCGCGCGGGCTCAGTACCTTGCGCCGGGCTGCGGCAATCCGCCACGGGCGGCGCAGGTCGAGACTCGCCATCGTCAGCATCGCTGCCCAAAGCGACATCGCCGCCACCTCGCTAGAGGACGGCAGCTCCAATACAGTATCCAACTCTTTCTCGCTGAAGATGCTCTGCGCGTGCAGCTCATTGGCTAGGGCTTCCGCCTCATCCGAGAGCTCCTGAAGGGATCGCTCGGCCGCCCCCATGCTGCGCGGAATCTGCGCGTATAGGTAGCGCCCCACAAAGCCGCTCATCACAATCGCCATCATGATCCAGTAAGCCATCCCCGCCAGACCGTTCAGTTTCAGCGAGGAGTGGTAGGTGACCACCATGGGCACAATCAGGCCCAGTGTCACGTGGACGTCCAGCCACCGGCTCGTCTTGCCGAAGCGTTGCATCGGCTTGATGCGCTTTCTGAGCGGATACAGATAGATCCCAGCGAATAGAAACGCCGCCGCCAATCCCAACTTGATGCCCATGGATCCGGCCGGCCGCAGGGCTACGTGCTGCGGATGAAACGGACGTTCAGTCAGAGGCAGAAGGTAGTAGCCCGCACCTTCCCAGCCCAGGTACAGCGCCACCGCGATTGACGCGCACGCGAGCGTGGTCACTACGGCCCGATGGCCCATCTCCTTCAGCGGCCGTGTCCGGATCAGCGTCCTCATTGCTTCGGCAACTCCTGCAACTTCTGCTCCGAGCTGACTTCGAATCGCCGGTAGGCGGAAAACTCGTGCTGATTCCGCCAGTGCTGATGCGCCGTGCGGGCCTCCACCACGGCCAGCTTCGGCACCCAAACCGTCACGGACGCCGCTCCCGGTCCATACTCCACCGAAGACGTCAAAGCCTCCAGCCCGATGTCGGCCAGCGGCTCGCGCAACTCCGTTTGAATCTTGTTCACCGCTCCGGTGTCCGGCGCCAGCCAAGCCGTGCCACGCCACGCAATCGGGTACTCACGACCCTTCACCTCCAGCACGGTGGGCGAGGCGTGGCCAGGCAGATGTTCAAACTGTACCCTCTTCCACACCACCCCGCCAATCGTCTCAGGCTCAATCTCCTTGAAATCATAGCTGCCCTGAAAATGCGGATGAAACACAACCTGCATCACAGCAAAACCCGTCGTCGCCAGCAACGCCTGCGGCGGCTCCTTCTGCGGACGGCTCTTTTCCAGCCGTGATTCCTCCACGGTGAAGCTGTCGCCGGCCGTCTCCAGCAGGATCAGGTAATCGAACACGCTCTCCCGCCGGTTGGCAACCTTATTGCCCTGCCCGTACTTCAACTGCGTCAGTTTCTCCGTGCAGGCCAGAGCCGGAAACAGAGCAGCAAACTCCTCGGCCTGCCGCCCTGCCTTTTCCAGAAGCGCCACCGGGCGCTGCGCGCGCGCCTGCTCCGCCGCCCCGGCAAGCAGCAGAGTGGTGACCAGAAGATGCCCGAATCGCGCCATCAGAATCGGTATCCCAGAGTGAAAAATATCTGATCGTAGTTCTGCACTTCACCTCGATAAGAGAGCCAGCCACCCATGAGAAAGTAGTGTTCGCTCAAACTCCAGTCCGCCTGGCCATTGACGAATCGCGAGCGATTCTGCCGCGTCAGCGGCCCCGCAAAGTTCTGCTGACCCACTTGCAACTCCAGCCGCAGATCGTTGCCCATCTCGCGTGTCAGGCTGACCGATTCATAGGAGCCGCTTCCAAACGTGCTGTTGAATCGCGTATATCGCCCGTCCACACGCACGCCAATCCACGGGAGCCGCGTCCAGCCCACGCTGTACATCTGGTTCAACGAGCTCTTCTCATCCCCTTCGCGCTTGCTTCTGCCCCAGTTCGCCGAGAGCACCAGGCGATTGAGCGGCTGCGCGCGGAATCCGCCGCTGAAGCCCTGGAACAGATACTTGTCCAGCAGGCCGGTGCCAATCAGGGCGGTATCAAACGTCGGCAACCCGCGGAAATAGTTCTGGTTCACATCGAACGAGAGACGCGTCGAGGGCTGGAAACGGGCCGTCAGAAAACTCCGGCTCAGCATCGTACCCTTCTCGCCGTTCATGTAGCGAGGATTCTTCTGGTCCGCTTCCATGCTGTGCATGATGCTGAACTTCGACCCCGCATAGAGAGAGTTCTCGACAAACAGAAACTGCCGTTCCGGCCGCCAGCGTACGCGCGTAATTGCCGCTCCCACCGTGCCGGTCCAACGGACTTTCTCAAAGGCGCCCTGGTCAAAGCTGGTGAAGACCCCCAGCATTTGCCGGTTCGGGTCGTAGTTCCATTGCGTCGGGTCCGGCGTGGAACCGGCAAAGATGCCGGCCGTCACGTGAGGCACAATCCGGATGGCCGCATATCCACCGTCGATCGTGCTGAGGCTTGAAGCCCACGGTACCAGGACACGCCCGAATCCGAGCGTGTAGCGGGAGCGGGGGTTGTTGTAGAACATCCCGATCGTATATGTGCGATTGATCAGATCGATCATCGTCTGCTGCTGGGAACCCGACCGCCGCGTGTTCCAGCGCCCACGCCAGTACCCGGTGAGGTTCCAGTACGTGCCGTCGATCCGCGTCCAATCCACGCGTGCCGAAATGCCCTCCTGGTGTGAACTCAGTCCGCCCGGGCTGCGGTCGTTGATGACATTCACCTCAAACCCGATACGCCCCCTCAGCCGGCCCACCTCCCGCAGTTGCGGCTTCGGCACGTACTCGCGGACCTCCTCTTCCAGAGGATCGCCACTCGTGAAGCTGATCACCTGGGCGTAGCGCTGCCGGCGGCTGGCGGCCACCAGTCGCTCAAACGCCTCCGCGTCCTTGCCGGAGAGCTCAGCCACATCACCCACCTGCGGTTGCGCTTCCTTCTCCGGATTCCTCACTTCGGCCAAAGCGGACTGTGTCGCCACCGACACCACCACCAGATCGCCAATCCGCTGCGTGGCCATACGGGCCTCTCCCGGCGCGCGACGCTCCAGCTTGAGCGACATGCCCTCCGCCAGTCCGTGGGCACTCCCTCCATCCAGATACACCATCCCCGGCACCACCTGCTTCACCGCGAAATTGCGACGGGCTGGCGCGGCCGGAGTCGCCGGAGCGCCCTGCCCCGCCGCGACGGCTGCCAACATCATGACTGTGAGGAAGAACCTGATCATGCCTAGCTCTTGCCCTGCGGATGGCACTGGTAGCACGACGGGCTGGCGTAGACATAGCCCTTCCGCCCGTTGTGCTCTTTGTCCATGGATGTCTTGTTGTGCTCGTGACAGTTGATACAGCTGAAGACCGCGTACGACGTTGGCGTGGTGTGGCAATCGTTACACGTTGTCCATTTGCCCGCATGCTTGCCCGTGTAGATGGGGAACTTGTGAGTGGTCAGCCTGGCGCCGGTCCACGCCGTCGTCGTGTGGCAACTGGCACAGGTCGTCGGCAATTTTGCGGTGATGTGATTCGGGTTGCTCACGGATTCGTACACGGTCCGGTGGCAGGCGTAGCAATCGGTCGGAGTTCCGGTATACCGCCCGCCCACATGGCACAGCGCGCAGTTCACCGTCGTGTGCTTGCCCGTCAGCGGGAATTTCGTCGTGTTGTGGTTGAACACGGCGCCCTTCCACTGAGTGGTGGTGTGGCAGATCGCGCAGTCCTTGGGGAACCCGGCCGTGACGTGATTCGGATTCGTCGCAGCCGTGTAGTTCTTCAGGTGGCAGCCGTCGCAGGTGGCCGGCGTGCCCTTATAGACGTTGTTGATGTGGCAGGCGCCGCAGGCCACCGTGGTGTGGAACCCGGTCAGCGGAAACTTCGTGGATGTTGTGTGATTGAACTTGGCGCCCAGCCACTGGGTGGTGGTGTGGCACAGCGAGCAATCCTTCGGGAAGGCCGCCGCCACGTGATTCGGCTTCGTCGTGGCGTTGTAGTTCTTCAGGTGGCAGCCATCGCAGGTGGTGGCCGTGCCTTTGTATACGTTGTTGACATGGCACGAGGCGCACGGCACCGTGGTGTGGAAGCCCGTCAGCGGGAACTTCGTTGCGGTGGTGTGATTGAAGACGGCGCCCTTCCATTGAGTGGTGGTGTGACAGACCGCACAATCCTTCGGGAATCCGGCCGTCGCATGGTTCGGAGTCGTCGTGCCGTTATAGTCCTTCAGATGGCAACTGTCGCAAGTGGCCGGCGTGCCTTTGTAGATGTTGTTCACGTGGCAGGCGCTGCACGCCACGGTGACGTGGTAGCCGGTGAGGGGGAACTTGGTGTTCGCCGTGTGGTCGAACTTGGCGCCCTTCCACGTCGTGGTGGTGTGGCACAACGTACAGTCCTTGGGCAGCGCCGCCGCCACATGGTTCGGAGTGTTCGTGGTCTTGTTGTAGTCCTTCAGATGGCAGCCCTCGCACGTGGCTGCCGTGCCCTTGTACACATTGTTCACGTGGCAAGAGGCGCAGGGCACCGTGGTGTGGAACCCGGTCAGCGGGAACTTCGTCGCCGTGTTGTGGTTGAACACCGCACCCTTCCACTGGGTGGTCGTGTGGCATAGCGTGCAATCCCTCGGGAACGCCGCCGCCACGTGGTTCGGGTTGTTCGTGGTCTTGTTGTAGTCCTTCAAATGGCAGCCGTCGCACGTCGCCGGCGTGCCTTTGAAAATGCTATTGACGTGACACGCGGCACAGGCCACCGTCGTGTGGAATCCGGTGAGCGGGAACTTCGTCGCCGTGTTGTGATTGAACACCGCGCCCTTCCACGTCGTGGTCGTGTGGCAGACTGTGCAATCCTTCGGGAACCCGGCCGCTATGTGGTTCGGGTTGTTGGTCGTCTTGTTGTAGTCCTTCAGATGGCAGCCGTCGCACGTCGCCGGCGTACCCTTGTACACGTTGTTCACGTGGCACGCGGAGCATTGCACCGTCGTGTGGAACCCAGTTAGCGGGAACTTCGTCGCCGTGTTGTGGTTGAACACCGCGCCCTTCCACGTTGTGGTCGTATGGCACAGCGCGCAGTCCTTCGGTAGCGCCGCCGCCACGTGGTTCGGGTTGTTCGTGGTCTTGTTGTAGTCCTTCAGGTGGCAACCGTCGCACGTCGTTGCCGTGCCCTTGTACACGTTGCTCACATGGCACGCAGCGCATTGCACCGTGGTGTGGAAACCCGTCAGCGGGAACTTCGTCGCCGTGTTGTGGTTGAACACCGCGCCCTTCCAGGTCGTGGTCGTGTGGCACAGTGCGCAGTCCTTCGGGAACGCCGCCGCCACATGGTTCGGGTTATTCGTTGTCTTGTTGTAGTCCTTGAGATGGCAGCCCTCGCAGGTCGCCGCCGTACCCTTGTACACGTTGTTCACGTGACACGCGGCGCACTGCACCGTGGTGTGGAAGCCCGTCAGCGGGAACTTCGTCGCCGTGTTGTGGTTGAACACCGCGCCCTTCCACGCCGTCGTCGTATGGCAAACCGTGCAATCCTTCGGGAACCCGGCCGTGACGTGGTTTGGATTCGACGCGCCGTTGTAGTCCTTCAGATGGCAGTTATCACAATTCAGCGGTGTGCCGGCGTACACCCCGTTGATGTGGCAGGCCGTGCAGGCCGGCTTGGCGTGTCCGCCTGTCAGCGGGAACTTCGTCCTGGAATGGTCGAACTTGGCGCCCTTCCAGGTTGTTGTCGTGTGGCAAACCGTGCAGTCCTTCGAGAACCCGGCACTGGCATGGTTGGGGTTCGTTGTCGCAGTCCAGTCCTTCAAATGGCAGCCATCACAAGTTGCCGCCGTGCCTTTGAACACGTTGTTCACATGGCACGATGCGCAGGGCACAGTCGTATGGAAGCCTGTCAGCGGGAACTTCGTCGCGGTGTTGTGGTTGAATGCGGCGCCCTTCCACGTTGTCGTCGTATGGCAGACCGCGCAGTCCTTCGGGAATCCGGCCGTCACGTGGTTCGGATTGTTCGTCGTCTTGTTGTAGTCCTTCAGATGGCAGCCTTCGCACGCCGCCGGAGTGCCCTTGTACACGTTGTTCACGTGACACGCCGAGCACGCCACCGTGGTGTGGAAACCTGTCAGCGGGAACTTCGTCGCCGTGTTGTGGTTGAACACCGCGCCCTTCCACGTCGTCGTCGTATGGCACAACGAGCAGTCTTTTGGCAGCGCGGCCGCCACATGGTTCGGATTGTTGGCCGGCTTGTTGTAGTCCTTGAGATGGCAGCCCTCGCAAGCCGTCGCCGTGCCCTTATAAACATTGTTCACGTGGCACGCGGCGCATTGCACCGTGGTGTGGAAGCCCGTCAACGGGAACTTCGTCGCCGTGTTGTGATTGAACACAGCGCCCTTCCACGTTGTCGTCGTGTGGCAGACCGCGCAATCCTTCGGGAACCCGGCAGCCACGTGGTTCGGATTGTTCGTCGTCTTGCTGTAATCCTTCAGATGGCAGCCTTCGCACGCCGCCGCCGTCCCCTTGTACACGTTGTTCACGTGGCACGCGGCGCATTGCACCGTCGTGTGGAAGCCCGTCAACGGGAACTTCGTCGCCGTGTTGTGGTTGAACACCGCGCCCTTCCACGTCGTCGTGGTATGGCAAACCGTGCAATCCTTCGGGAACCCGGCCGTCACATGGTTCGGGTTGTTCGTCGTCTTGTTGTAGTCCTTCAGATGGCAGCCGTCGCAATTCAGCGGCGTACCGGCGTATACACCATTGATGTGGCAAGCCGCGCAGGCCGGCTTGGCGTGTCCGCCTGTCAGCGCGAACTTCGTCTTGGAATGGTCGAACTTGGCGCCCTTCCAGGTCGTCGTTGTGTGGCAAACCAGGCAGTCTTTAGAGAAACCCGCGCTGGCGTGGTTCGGATTCGTCGTCTTGGCCCAGTCCGTCAAATGGCAGCCCTCGCACGTCGCCACTGTCCCCTTGAACACGTTGTTCAGGTGGCACGCCGTGCACTGCACCGTTGTGTGGAATCCGGTCAGCGGGAACTTCGTCGCCGTGTTGTGGTTGAACACTGCGCCCTTCCACGTGGTCGTCGTGTGGCACAGCGCGCAGTCCTTCGGCAGCCCGGCCGCCACGTGATTCGGCGTGTTGGTCGTCTTGTTGTAGTCTTTCAGGTGGCAGCCTTCGCATGTCGCCGCCGTACCCTTGTAGACGTTGTTCACATGGCAGGCCGAGCACGCCACAGTGGCATGGAATCCAGTGAGCGGGAACTTCGTCGCCGTGTTGTGGTTGAACACCGCGCCCTTCCACGTTGTGGTCGTGTGACAGAGCGCGCAGTCCTTCCCGAACCCGGCCGTGGTGTGGTTCGGGTTCGTCGTCTTCGTGTAGTCCTTCAGATGGCAGCCCTCGCAGGTCGCCACCGTCCCCTGGAACACGTTGTTCACGTGGCAGGCCGAGCACTGCACCGTCGTATGGAACCCGGTCAGCGGGAACTTCGTCGCCGTGTTGTGGTTGAACACCGCGCCCTTCCACGTCGTCGTCGTGTGGCAGAGCTTGCAGTCCTTTGGCAAGCCCGCCGTCACGTGGTTCGGGTTGTTCGTCGTCTTGGTGTAGTCCTTCAGATGGCAGCCATCGCAAGTCTGATTCGTGCCCGCGTACACGCCATTGACGTGGCAGGCGGTGCAGAGCGTTGTCGAGTGCGCGCCGGTGAGCGGGAACTTCGTCTTGGAGTGGTCGAACGTCGCGCCCTTCCAACTGGTCGTCGTATGGCAGACCGTGCAGTCCTTCGAGAACCCCGCGCTGGCGTGGTTCGGGTTCGTCGTCTTCGTGTAGTCCTTCAGGTGGCAACCCTCGCACGTCGCCACCGTCCCTTTGAATACGTTATTCACGTGGCAGGCTGTGCACGCCACCGTGGTGTGGAATCCGGTCAGCGGGAATTTCGTCGCCGTGCTGTGGTTGAACACCGCACCCTTCCACTGCACCGTCGTGTGGCACACCGCGCAATCCTTCGGGAACCCGGCCGTCACATGGTTCGGATTGTTGGTCGCCTTACTGTAATCGGGCATGTGGCAGCCCTCGCAGGTCGCCGCCGTCCCCTTGTAAACATTGCCCACGTGACACGCATTGCACGAGACCGTCTTGTGGAAACCGGTCAGCGGGAACTTCGTCGCCGTGTTGTGATCGAACTTTCCACCCTTCCACGTGGTCGTCGTATGGCACAGCGCGCAGTCTTTCGGCAACGCCGCCGCTACGTGGTTCGGATTGTTCGCCGGCTTGTTGTAGTCCTTCAGGTGGCAGCCTTCGCACGTCGCCACCGTCCCCTTGAACACATTGTTCACGTGGCATACAGAACACTGCACCGTTGTGTGGAAACCCGTCAACGGGAACTTCGTCGTTGTGTTGTGGTCGAACTTCGCGCCCTTCCATTGCACCGTCGTGTGGCACACCGCGCAGTCTCTCGGGAACCCGCCCGTCACGTGATTCGGATTCGTCACCTTGTTGAAATCGGGCATGTGGCAGCCCTCGCAAGCGAGCGGCGTACCGGCATACTTCCCGTTGATGTGGCAGGCCGCGCACTCCGGCTTGGAGTGTCCGCCGGTCAGCGGGAACTTCGTCTTCGCATGGTCAAACTTGGCGCCCTTCCACGTCGTCGTCGAATGGCACACCACGCAGTCTTTCGAGAATCCAGCGGCGCCGTGATTCGGATTCGTCGTCTTGGTGTAGTCCTTCAGGTGGCAGCCGTCGCACGTCGCCGCCGTACCCTTGAATACGTTGTTCACGTGGCAGGCCAGGCAGGTCTGGCTGACGTGCGCGCCGGTCAGCGGGAACTTCGTCCCCGTATTGTGATCGAACTTGCCGCCCTTCCACTGCACCGTGGTGTGGCAGACTGCGCAGTCGCGCGGGAAACCGGCCGTCACGTGATTCGGGTTGTTCGCCGGCCTGTTGAAGTCCACCATGTGGCAGCCTTCGCAGGCCATTCCCGTGCCGGCGTACTTCCCGCCCACGTGGCACGCCGTGCACTCCGTCTTCCCATGCGCGCCCGTTAGGGCGAACTTCGTCTTGTTGTGATCGAACACGGCGCCCTTCCACGCCGTAGTCGTGTGGCAGATCGAGCAATCCTTTGAGAATCCAGCCGCCACGTGGTTCGGGCTGACGGCCTTCGTGAACTCCGCCAGATGGCAGCCCTCGCACGTTGCCGCCGTCCCCTTGTACACGCCGTTCACGTGGCACTGGGCGCACTGCGCGTTATTGTGGGCGCCGGTCAGCGCGAACTTCGTCGCCGTACTGTGATCGAACTTTCCGCCCTTCCACGCCGTCGTCGTGTGGCACAGCAGACAGTCCTTCGGGAATCCGCCGGTCACGTGGTTCGGATTGACGGCCTTGGTGAAGTCAGGCGTGTGGCAGCCCTCGCACGTCATCACCGTACCCGCGTACTTGCCGCCCACGTGGCACAGTGCGCATTGCGTATTCGCGTGAGCGCCGGTCAGGGCGAACTTGGTCTTGGCGTGATCGAACTGCGCGCCCTTCCATTGCACCGTGGTGTGGCACGCCGTGCAATCCTTCGAAAAGCCAGCCGCCACATGATTCGGATCCGCGGCGCTTGTGAATACGGCCAGGTGGCAGCCCTCGCACGTCGCCGCCGTGCCTTTGAATACGTTGTTGACGTGGCACTGCCCGCACTGCTGGTTGACGTGCGCACCGGTCAGCGCGAACTTCGTGGTGTTGTGATCAAACTTCGCGCCCTTCCACTGCGTCGTCGTGTGGCAGACGGCGCAATCCTTCGGGAAGCCGGCCGTCACGTGGTTCGGATTGTTGGCCGGCTTGTTAAAGTCCGCCATGTGGCAGCCTTCGCACGTCTGGCCCGTGCCGGCGAACTTCTCGCCCACGTGGCAGGCCAGACACTGTGCGTTCACGTGCGCCCCGGTCAGGGCGAACTTCGTCGCCGTGTTGTGATCGAACTTCGCGCCCTTCCACTGTGTCGTTGTGTGGCACAGGGCACAATCCTTCTGGAACCCCGCATTGACGTGGCTCGGATTCGTCGTCTTGTTGAAGGTATCGAGGTGGCAGCTCTCGCACGCCGGCGATGTCCCGGCGAACTTGTCCGACACGTGGCAGGCATTGCACTGCACCTGGGCGTGCGCGCCGGTCAACGGGAACTTCGTCTTGGTGTGGTCAAACTGCGCGCCCTTCCACTGCGTGGTCGTGTGGCACTGCGTACATTCTTTCGAGAACCCCGCGCTCGCATGGTTGGGCGTCTTCGTCTGGTTGAAGGCCGCCAGATGGCAGCCCTCGCACGTGCCCGGTGTCGTCGTGAAGTTTCCGTTCACATGGCAGGCAGCGCAGGTTTGGCTGGTATGCGCGCCCGTCAACGGAAACTTGGTGGCGGTGTCATGGTCGAACTTGCCGCCCTTCCACGCCGCCGTCGTGTGACAGAGCATGCAATCCTTCGGGAATCCCGCCGCCGCGTGATCCGGGCTCACCGCCTTCGTGTACACGCCCATGTGGCAGCCCTCGCACGTCTGAGTGGTGCCGGTGAACTTCCCGTTGATGTGGCAACTGGCGCACTCCACCTGCACGTGCGCGCCGGTCAGACGGAAGCGGCTTAAATTGTGGTCGAACTTTGCGCCCTTCCATTGCGTGGTGGTGTGGCACTGCGCGCAATCGCGCGGGAAATTCGACGCGGCATGGCCCGGATTCGTGCTCTTGTTGAATGCGTCCATGTGACAGCCTTCGCAGGCTTGCGGCGTGCCCGCAAAGCGCCCGCCCACGTGGCAGGAGTTGCACTGCACCTGCGTGTGAGCGCCGGTCAGCGGGAACTTCGTGCCCGCCGTATGGTCGAACGTTCCGCCCTTCCACTGCGCCGTCGTGTGGCACACCGCGCATTCTCGCGGAAAGCCCGCCTGCGCGTGGTTCGGAGTCTGAGTGGCGTTGAATTCCTTGATGTGGCAGTTCACACACTGCGCCGACGTCCCGGCCCACTGTCCGTTCGCGTGGCAATCCCGGCACGCCAGGCGCGCGTGGCCGCCATCCAGCGCAAAGCGCGCCAGAGCGGCATGGTCAAACTTCGCTCCGGCCCACGTATCCATCGTGTGGCACTGCTCGCATGGAATGGGAATCTTCGATGCCCGGTGCGGCGGGTTCACCGAATTGTTGTAGTCCGGCGTATGGCACGCCATGCACTCCGTGCTCAACCCCTTGTATTGCCCGGCTGCCGCATTCTTGTGGCAACTCTCGCACGATGCCGCTGCATGCGCGCCGATCAACGGGAACCGGTTGTTGTGCTCGCGCGTCTGCTGAATCGCCACCCGCCAGCCCTTCACCGTGTGGCACTGCTGGCAGTTGCCGCCAAATTGCCGCCGGTGAATGTCGGCATGGCAGGACGAACACTCCTTGCTTACGTTCTTGAACTTCGTATCCACGTGGCAGGACTTGCACGCCACGTTCTGATGCATGCCCAACAGAGGCCACTTGGTCTGGGAATTGTGATCAAAGTCCGGCCTCGGCCGGATCGGCTTCCACGCGTTGGCCGTGTGGCAGCTCTCACACGCCACCTGCAACGGGCCGTGCGGACTCGCGGTGCGGCGGGCCGCCGGAGGCGCCTGCGTTTGGGCTGCCAATCCGGCGCCCAGAAGAGTGATTCCAGCCAGCAACCGGAACACCCATACGCTTAGTCCCCTCATCGGTGACACTCCTCGCATTTCTTGGGCGTACCCCGATAGATCACGATCTTTCGCGTGCCAACTTCACGCCGATTTGCGTGGCACATCCAACAAGGCACTAGCTCATGGGCGCCCGCCAGCGAGAACGTCGAGTGCTTCTGGTGATCAAACCCGGTGGGATTCCAGTTGCTCGTCGTGTGGCATCGCCCGCAATCCGGCTTGCGCTCCGTCGCCGTCTGAAACTGCCCCTCATGCACATCGGCGTGGCAAGCCCCGCACTGCTGCGTTGTGCCCCGGAATGTGATCAGCTTCCGGCCACCGGGAATCTCCGGCTTGTGGCAACCCGTACATGTCGCCCCGCGATGCTTGCCAGTCAGCGCGAAGCCCGTCGTCGAATGGTCAAACGGTCCGGTTTCCTTCCACCGCCGGGTGGTGTGGCAGTTCTCGCACGATCCGAACTTCTCCGCCAGCGTCCCGTGCGGAGTCTCGTGGCACTCCGCGCAGCGCGTACTCCCAAACCGGAACTTGGTCTCCTCCGGGTTGGCCGCCCGCTGATGGCACTCCACGCAGGACACGGCCACATGCGCACCAGTCAGAGGCATCTTCGATTTCAAGTGATCCGCCGGCGTATATCGGGCCTGCTTCCAACTCTGCTCCGCATGGCAGCGCTCACACCGGTTCTCGTGCGGAGCCGCTGCAAACTGGCCCCGGTGACGGTCCGCATGACAGTTCCGGCACGATACAAACTCGGGGTGGTAGTTGGTGGCCGCCCCAGTGCCCTTGTGGCACTCCGCGCAAGCCACGGTGGCATGCTTGCCCAGTAACGGATAGCGCGTCTTGGCATGATCCTTCGCTGTGAACGACGCCGGTTTCCAGCCCGTTTCCGTATGGCAGGCGCCGCACTCCCCTCCATCGCGCTTCAAAAACTGCCCGTTGTGCTGGTCCTTGTGGCAGTCTATGCACCGCTCGTGCGGGACCTTCGCCTTGAAGTTCTCCGTCTTGTGGCACTTCTTGCACTCCACCGCCGCATGCTTGCCCTTCAACGGATACTCTGTCTTTCCGTGGTCAAAGCCACCCTCCGCCGGACGCGCCGGCTTCCAACCGTTCGTCGAATGGCACTTCTGGCAGTCTCCGGCGAACGATCCGCCATGCGGGTCTTTGTGGCAGGACTTGCAGGTCTCAAAGAACCCGAAGTTCTTGTACTGCACATGCCCGCCCTGCGGCGGCATTCTCTTATGACACTTCTCACACCCAACCTTCTGGTGCAGACCCGTCAACGGATAGGCAGACTTGTCATGCGAGAATCCCGGCGGCGCCTTCCAGGTTTCCTGGTTGTGGCAGCGGAGGCAGTTCGCCCCCAGGTCATTGTGGTGCTCATCCACGTGGCAATTCGTACACTTCTGTGAAAGTCCTAGGTAAGACTTACCGAGATCGGATCGCTTGAGGGTGGCCTTGTCTTCCGGCGAGATCTTCGACGCGTTGTGGCACTTTTCACAGGCCAGAGGCGCGTGCTTCCCCTCCAGAGCCCAGCCCGCCTCCTTATGGTCAAAACGGGCCTTGGGCGTGCGCCAGCGCACGAGTTGGTGCTGCCGTCCGTTGTGCTCGGCGTGGCACCTGGCGCAATCTTGACTGGCCTGCTTCAACGTTCCTTTCACGACGCGGGCGTGATAGCCTCGCTTCTCTTCGAGCCGGCGCCGGATCTCCTCATGGCAATCCAGACACTTGAGTTGTGCTGCACCGGCGCCAAACGCGTGGCAGGAAACGCATTTCAGCGGTCCTTCGAGATCCTTGTGCGCCTGAGACAGGTCGCCAGGCGACATCTGAGCATGGGCCGTTGCGCCCCAGAACCCCAGCAATACCGCCGCCGCAGCAATTCCTCGTCGAACCAACATCCTGAAAAAGAACCTCAGTGCCTCTCCATCGGCCAATCCAGTTACTCCAAACAGATCTCGACTTTCGCATGCATTTTGGTGGCCATCTCGATTACCAGACACCACCGTCTTTTTTGCGCGCCCCGCATACCCTCATCTTCCCCCATCAAGTGACGCTATCAACACGAATGTTCTGAAGAAGATGGGACGAACTGACTCGCGCATGGCTGCCTCTCTCAAACTGAGACACCTCCCCCACCGAACCCGGAGCGAAAGACGAACCCGAACCGGCGGCAATCAAAACGATGGCCGCCCGCACCATCGATCGGGCGCTGAACCTGGACGTCGCTCTTGCCGGCCGCCGCAGCCGAAAACCCAACGAAATCTGGGTGGAAGAGAGCCCTTGGTTCGATGTTGCATTATGGCCGCCGCAGCCGCGGCTATGACTACTGGCAGCCTGCGGCAGTAGTGCCGTTTTGGCTGGCGGCCAGTCGACGATCCCAGCCCGTCGCGTTCACGCCGAGCTTGGTTCGGGTTCGCTGTCACTCGCCGTCCAGGCCAGATAGAGCACCACAACTGCGATCTGCACGGCCAGAAGAGGATCGAAACCTCTTCCGAGGCTTCTCGGCTTGCCCATCTCGCACGTCGTGCGAATCATCAGCGCCAGGTTGAAGGCAGCCGCCTGAGCGGTGTCCTGGGTTCTAGGCGAACCCTCTCCCGGTGCCAATTAGGAGAACGGTATGGAGCGGCACAGACAGGAAGACCCAGCTCGCACGCCCGGCACGAGTGTTCGACCTTGCGGTCAAACCCGGCTTCACTCACTACCTCGTTGACCTTGCCGTAGTAGCGGTGTCGTGCCGTCCGGGGCGTCTCTTTCGAGCTGAGCCACTGACGCGGCTGCTTTGGTTTCCTGCGACCCACCGCCATACTTGCTTGCTTGGTTGCCCAGAACATTTCTCGGGTCGCATGTTTTGAGCCCTTCTACCACGGGCAGCTAGGGTAATTGCGCCATCCCGAATTCTCAGCGATTTGTCTGGTTAGGTGTTCTGGGTAGCCTGAGGACATCCAGGGCCCCGGGGGGTGTCCCCAATCGTCGCTCTTAGTCGTATCAGCTCCCGAGGATCTGACAGGCGGGAGTTTATTCCGCGCAGAACCCACATTTCCCGTTGGTTGCGAGGCGATGTTCATCTGTTTGGGCGCTTCCGGAGTGCTCTGACCCCCGCGCAGCCGCCAGAAGTACTTCACAGGTCACATCCGGCCGCCAGCGCAAGGTCCATTCATCGGCAGACAATCGATCGCCTCGCCATTCAGCGACGCTAGCGTTCTTATTCCAATGCGACCGCCCTCCCGCATTGAAGAGCCGCTTGCCCCTTGCTGAGACCATCTCACACGTTGCCAAACCCGTACGTAAAACAAGCTGTCTTTCTCCGTGTTTGTGGAATACTATGTATCTACACTGTTTCCTGAATGAGGAGCGAGATTCCATCTGAATTGCCCGATGATACCTTGATGGAGAGGTTCAAGGAATCGTTTGCGCCGGAATACTTCGCCGAGGTCTTTCATCGCCATAGGGCGCGCGTCTTTCTCTGCTGCAACGCCCTGCTCAGGAACAGTGAGGCAGCCGCCGACATGACGCAGGAGACGTTTATGCGTGCCATGAACAAGGCGCATACCTACCACGGGGGCTCGCTCTCTGCCTGGCTGACCACAATCGCGAGGAACCAATGCATCAACTATATGCAGGCGCTCCATCGTGGGCCACGCCCTCTTGACGAATTTGAGGATCCGCCCGCACCCCCCAACGTTGCCGCCACGCCTGAGGTGACGCTCGATCTCGCCTCGCGCATTGCCGAACTACCTGATGCCCAGCGCCTCTGCGTCCAGCTTTTTTATCTCAACGGCCAATCGTATGAAGAGATCGCCCGGCTCTGCGGCTTCACGGCCAAGGAAGTGAAGTCCCACCTGCAAAACGGCATCCGCCGCATGAGGAGGTCAGAAGCTCCATCATGAATCCGCCCCCCCTCTGCCCCGGACCGGATCTGCTGGAGCAATACCGCAAGGGCGAGCTCGCCCCAACCCAGGCCGCCGAGCTGCAGGCCCACCTCGCTACCTGCGGCCTCTGTTCTATCCTCGTCGAGCGGCTCGATTCGTTCGACGCAATCGCCCAGGCGCAGACTCCGCCCACTTCCCGTGAATGGGAACGGCTTCAGCCCCGCATCGATCACCAGTTCCAGCGAAAAACTGGCGGCCACCCAGCCCACCCCTCCACGACCGCGCGCCAACCTTCTCTCTTGGCTCAGCCAACCCGCGCTCGGGTGGTGTGCTGCCCTCGTCCTCGCCTATACAACCTGGAGCGGCTACACGCAGCCAGCGCCTTCCACCCCTCCTCTCGCCACACAGGCCCACCTCCTCGATCTCAACGCCACTCGCGGCCCCGGCGCCGCCCCGACCGCCATCACGGCCCCCCGCAACAGTACACCCCTCGTCCTGACCTTCTTCGTCGCTGTCCAGCCCGGCCAGACCTACTCGGTCACCCTTACCAGCGAGTCTGGAGCCACCATACTCCGCGACCTCGCCATCCAGCCCAATGACGACAAAGGCAACTTCTTCCTCCACTGTGACCCCGCGTTGCTCCCGCCTGGTAGCTACCAGCTCACGCTCAGCTCCGCCAACGCGCCGGCCCCCTCGGGTCAATTCCAGTTCACCGTCCGGTAGCTGAACTCCATGGCGCCCCGCCTGCCAATCCTGCTCCTCCTCGCCGCTGTCGCCCTCTATGCCGAAACGCCCGCCCAGCAGTGCAACCGCGCCTGGGTGCTGATCCAGCAGCACAAACACCTGGAAGCCTTCCAGCTTCTGAAGACAACGATTCGCGAGAACCCCACTTTCGTGCGTGCCTACCGCCTGGTTGGAGACGCCTGCGGACCGGGAGCTTGCCGCGAGGAGGCGTTGCAGTTCCTCTCCGCCGCCGGACCCGGTCCGCGCGAGGTCGCCCTGGGACACTACGGGAGAGGATCTGTCTACGCGGCCAATCCAGCATATTCGAAGGGCGGACTCGCTCCGGCCCTTCGCGAATTCGCGGCTTGTATTCGAGTCGACCCCAGCCGTGCCGAATGTTATCCCGGAGTCGGCGGCTCGCTCCAAGCTGTCGCCCCCGCCACTCTCACACTGCGGCACGCTGAGCGCCTGGCGCCCATCGACCCTCACAATCCGGCGACCCGGCTCCTGGAGGGTCGGATCCTCAACCTGGCCCGCAAGCTAGAACAGGCGCAGCAGGTTCTGAGACAGGGGCTGGCCGTGGCCCTGGCCCAGAAGGATGAGGATCTGGCCGCCCTCTACTACCTGGAACTGAGTGGCTCCGACGCAGCCCTCGGATCGGCCGGCCCGCAGCAGAATGCCCAGTGGCTGTACGAATACGCCATCCGGGTCGACGCTGTTGACCTTGAATTTGCCATGCTTCTCAATGGCGCAACTGACGATGCCTCCCCTGTAGAGCTCACAACCGGAGCCGGGAAGTTTCGCCAGGCACTTGCGCGTGCCCAGGAGCTCGGAGCGTGGAATCCCGAAGTCCACTGCCTGCGGATGATCGCGAAGCAGCACGAGGAGGCCGGAGACCTCGCCGCCGCCCGTCAATCCCTCCTTGCCGCCCGGCAGCGTTGTGCGTCCGGCCTCAATCAGACTTGCGCCCCGGACGTACTTCTCGAACTGGCAAACGTGGAACGGGCCGCGGGCAGCTCGCTGGAAGCCCTGAGGACGTACGAAGAGGCCCGAACCGTCGCCAGGACCGTCAACCTCGCCTGGCAGGAGGCCATGGCCTGCCGGGGCATCGCCAACATCTATGCCGATCTGGGCGAGTACTTCAAGTCCTTGGAATGGGGGACCCTGTCCGTCCAGGGATTCCAGCAGATCGGCCACCTCTCGCCCGCCGCCGCCAGCTCTGCAAACCTCGGGGATATTCACGCCGTCCTGGGCGATTTCTCCAGCGCCCAGCGTGCCTACCGCGCCTCCCTGACGATGGCCCGCAGCTACGTCGATAAGGGCGAAGAGTCCCGCACCTTGATCGCCATGGGGATGCTCGCCCTCCGGGCAGGTCAACCCGCCCAGGCGCTTCCATCGCTGGTGCAAGGTCAGAGGATTATTGTCGCTGAGCGATTCCGGCCTTTCCAGGTTCTCGCCTCCACCGCCATGGCCCGAGGCTTGCTCCGCCTCGGGCGTCCCGCCGACGCTCTCGTCCAGGCGCAAGCTGCCGCCACCCTGGCGGCCGAACTCCACGCCGTCAAGCCGGAGGCCGAAGCTCTGGCCGCTGTGGGCGATTGCCTTCTGAACTTGCGCCGGCCGTCGCAGGCGGCCGTCGCCTTCTTACGCAGCCTATCTCTCGCCGAATCCGCAGGCCACCTGCCCGTCGCCGTGCAGGCCCGCCGCGGCCTGGCCCAGGCGCAGCTCCAGCAGGGCAACCTCCAACAAGCCCTCCAGCACTACCGCCGGGCCATCGAAGAGTTGGAATCCATCCGCGGCGCGCTGCCCGCCGCCTCCCAACGCTCCGGCCTGCTGGAACAGAACTGGGTCTACTACAACGAAACGGTCTCCCTCCTCGCCCGTCTCCACGCCCGCCAACCCAACGCAGGCTTCGACCGGCTCGCCCTCTCCTACGCCGAACGCGCCCGCGTCAGAACCCTCTTCGAGGATCTCGCCGAGGCACGCGCCGCCCAGTCAGCGCTCCCCGCGCCGCTCGACGCCGAACAGATCCAAGCCTCGCTCGCAGGCACCTCCACAGCCATCCTCGAATTCTCCCTCGGCGATGCCCGCTCCCAGGCTTGGCTGATCACCGCCGCCGGCGTCTCGATGTTCGCCTTGCCCCCCCGCGCCGCCATCGCCGAAACCGTCACCCGCTATCGCGCGTTCATAACAACCCGGCCCAAGACACAAGCCGCCTACGACGCCTACACAGCCACCGCCCGCGAGCTCCATCAGACCCTCATCGCGCCGCTGTCTCGTCAACTCGCCGGCCTCAGCAACCTGACCATCGTCCCCGACGGAGCTCTCCACTACCTCCCCTTCGAGACCCTCATCGCCTCGCCCGCCGGCCAGCCTCCGCGATTCCTGATCGAGGATCTGGCCATCCACTACGCCCCCTCTGCCTCCATCCTCGCTGCCCTACTCGCGGCGAAACCCTCGCCGCCCGCCGCGATGGATCTGCTGGCCTACGGGGATCCCCTCTATTCCCGCAACGCGGCCGCCCAGGTCTCGGCGCCCGATCTCGTCCGAAGGGTCTACGAATCCGCAGGCGCCCGCTTCCCCCAACTCCCAAACACCCGAGTCGAGCTCAACCGCATCGGGGCCCTCTTCCCCGCCGCCCGCGAACGTCTGCTCCTAGGCGCCGAAGCAAACGAGGCCTCCGTGAAATCGGAACAACTCCCCGCTACCGCATCCTCCACTTCGCCGCCCACGCCGTCCTCGATGAGGCCGCCCCGCAGCGCTCCGGCATCGTCCTTTCCCTCACCAACCCGGGCAGGGAAGACGGCGTCCTCCGGTCGTCGGAGATCCTGAATCTCCACCTCGACGCCGATCTCGTCGTCCTCTCCGCCTGCCAGACCGGCCTGGGCAAACTGACCCGCGGCGAAGGCGTCGTCGGCCTCACCCGCGCATTCCTCCACGCCGGCGCCCGCCGTGTCGTCGTCAGCCTCTGGGAAGCCAACGACGCCGCCACCCCCGGCCTCATGCACGGCTTCTACCGTGCCTTCCGCTCCGGCCAATCCCCCACCGCCGCCCTCCGCACCGCCAAGCTCGCCATGCTCCGCTCCGGCCCCCCCGCCTATCGCCACCCCTACTTCTGGGCGCCCTTTGTCCTCGCCGGCCAGCCGTAGGCTCGCCAGTTCAAAGAAATTTCTCTCACCGATTGTGGAATCAATCATCTTCCGTCTGTTTTACCGATATGAGACAAACCAAGCGGCTGTTGACACGTGACCAAGAGCGATCTCCGGAGTCTTCGCTTCAGAGAAGGCAAGCCCCAGCGGACTGTTCCCGGATTGTGGGTTGGACGCGACGCTCGTGAGCTCCGGTGCCGCCAGAACAGTCTTGTGCGGTAGGGGTGAAGTGGGTCCTCACAGGAAGCAGCAATGGCGGACTTTCTAGTCGCCCTCTACCTCCGGAAATCCGGCGTACGGCCGGTATTTCAATTCACATTCGGCCAACCCGAACCTCGGAAGTATGCTCCGGTCGGTTCAGAGAATATCAACCCCAATTCACCAAGGAGACCCATGCCAATGAAGCTCAATGCCCTATTCGCGACCCTCTTGCTCGCAACCACGACATGTGCGAGCGCTACAGTGCTGACGTTCGACTCGGTGGCCGTATCGGGATGTTCCGATGGAGCCGCTTACATGGCTGGTTTCGGAATTACAGTCACCGGTGCAGCGTCCGCGCGGATCTGCAACAGCGCTCCCGTCGGAGGAGCTCAAGCCTACTCGGGCTCCAATTTGCTGCTGCTGGATAATCCGCCACCGAGCAATTCCACCTACACCTACTTCTTCACCTTCACCAGTCCGGTTGCCAACGTGTCTTTCGTCCGAACTCAGATCAACCCTGACAGTACCGGACCGGCGTGGACGGCGACGGCCCTGTCCGCCTCAAGTTCGGTCTTGACCAGCACCGGCGAAGGCACCACCTTCGCACCATCAGCGCAAGTCTTCAGCCTCAATGCAAACGGTATCGCGAGCATTCGGTTCGACACGGACAATACCTCGGCGCGCACATACAATACGCCGCCCATCGACGACTTGTCCTTCAGTTCGGTGCCTGAGCCTGGAACGCTACCGCTCACGGTCATGGCCATCTTGGGAACGGTGCTGTGGAGAAGGAAAACGCAGTCCGCGAGGGACCCGCGTTAAGGTGCTAGCCTCGCCGTTGCGCGGCGAGCCTCAACCAAGCAACAGCGCAGATCCGGCTCCACCATCTCTACAATGGAGGATCCGGATCTCTGCGTGAAGCGAAAACAGACTCCTTGACGGAGCAGTATCGGCAGTGGTTGGAGTCCACGTGGCGCGGACGCAATCTGGCGGCCCGTTTGGTGGAGCACTCGCCCATTGAGTTGTTCGCCGTGCCAGGCGCACGCGAAAGCGACAATGCGATGGCGTTGAACATCACCGCGCAGCGCTGCCCGTTGGCGCTAGCGTTTCCTCACGCCGCCTCCGAGATGACCAGCTCTCATCATCGCGGCGAACATCCACGAAGCTCTCCTGCTCCGGCCAGTCTTCTATCGCAGCCCTTCGCACAGCCAAGTTTGCCATGCGCCGCTCCGGTGCAACCGTCTACCGCCACCCTGACTTCGGAGCGCTGCCCGTCCTCGCCGGCCACTCATAGTCCCATCAATTCAAAGAAATATTCCAGCCGAGTGTGGAATCTCCAACTTCCCGGTTGTTCCCACCAACGTAGCCCCGGGTCCTCGGTGCGGAGGAAACACCCTCGACTTGGACATCGTGTGCGCTCAGCCCGGCGGGTTCCCTGCTGCCCGCCGGCGTCCTTGCGGTTCACCTGGTGTTGCCGCAAATACTGGACATGGCAACCTGTGGTAGCGGTGCCGTTTCACGTGCGACGCGCAGTTGACACAGAGCTGCCCTGCCGGAACGCTCAACCTAGTCGTCACCCTCAGTCGTCTCGTGGCCATATCTGAGCTGCTTCATATTCTCAAGCCCGCCCTCCAGCACGTCAATAACTCAGACCCCATCATTCGAGTCGGTCTGTGTTGATCCTCGTCCCATCTCGTAGGCCCTGCCAGCCTCATATCGGCTGATTGCAGTGGATACGACGGTGCTGTCGTGCGAAGGAGTTCCTCCGCCCTCCCTCCAGGATATTTCACACGCAAAAATGGACTGGATACGCCGACGACGATCCCAAAAATCCCCCCCCGCAAACCCCGTTCACATCGATTTTCAAATCGATCTCCTTTGTTTCCAACACGAAATCGCAAACCCTCCGTTTTGCCCCCTCCGCCGGGTCTACAATCCTTGCCGAGAGGACAACCACACCAGATGAAAACCGAACTCGTTCCACCGGCAACCACGATCCCGACAACCACCATCCAGCCAGCCACCATCCAGCCAGCCACCATCCAGCCACCCACCCCCCCCCAGGCGCCGTATCCGCCGCCAGCTCGATCACAACCTCATCACCGGCCCAGGCCCAGGCTCCCTGCTCTTCTTCGAGGATCCAGCCGCCATCCAGGCAATCCGCCAGTCCATTCTCGATCGCCTCAACTGCCATTCCGCCGTCGACCTCGTCTTCGTCGAACTCGCCACTTCCAACGCCTGGCAGGCCCTCCGCGCCGCCAATTTCGACTCTGCCATCGTCGACGCCGAAGTGGCCGCCCAGCGCGAAGCAGTCGATCGGGATTTCGAGTCAATCGACGACATCAGCCGCACCGCGCTCATTTACCAGAGCCCCGAAATCACCCAGGTTCTGCGTGTGTTCCATAAGACCCAGCACGATTGCCAGCGCGCACTTCTCCAGATCGTTCGCCCACCCACGAACCGCACCGGGAGCTGAGCCATGTCACTCATTCGCGTCTCGAAAAGAAGATCGCCGCCAATCGCGCCAATGGCCGCAAATCGCACGGGCCGTCCACTCCGGCCGGCAAGGCTCGCTCCAGCCGCAACGCCTGCTCCCACCATCTCTATGCCCGCAAGTTCACCATCCACCCCGTGTGGCAACAGCGCATAGCAGCCGTCGTCGGTCCCGCCATCGAATCCGTGGAGAATCCGGCCGAGCGGGAGCCGCTCACCCGCTACCTCTTCCTCATGCAGTGGATCGAGGAACTCGCCTCCTTCCAGACGCGACTCCTCAACGACTCCATTGCCCGCCACCACGGCGACTTCGCCCGCGGCGTCCACCACTTCGCCACCACCAATCCGCTCTTCCTCGCCATCGGCGCCCGAATGCATGCGCTCCATCGCGACGCCAACCGCGCCCGTCTCGAGTGGAAACGCGCCCAGAGGCAAACGACCCCAAATGTCGTTGAAAAGAAGCCGCTTACGATGGCCGCCGCCGCGGGCGCACCGGCCCGCCGCCATGCCCTGCCCCCCGCACCGGCCCCTAAATGTCGTAGTACATCGCGAACTCATACGGATGCGGCCGCAAACGCACGGCATCCGCCTCGTTCTTTTGCTTATAGCTGATGAACGTCTCCAGCAGTTCCTCGGTGAATACGTCACCCTTCAACAGGAAGTCGTGATCGTCCTGCAGGCACGCCAAAGCCTCGTCCAGCGAAGCCGGCATCGAAGGCACAGCCTTCAACTCCTCCGGCGACAGATCGTAAATGTCCTTGTCCAGCGGTTCCCCCGGATCAATCCGGTTCATCACCCCGTCCAGCCCCGCCATCAGCAGCGCGGCAAAGCACAGGTAGGGATTCGCCGATGGATCCGGCGGACGGTACTCCACCCGTTTGGCCTTCGGGCTCGACGAATACATCGGAATTCGCACCGCCGCCGACCGGTTCCGCCGCGAGTATGCCAGGTTCACCGGAGCCTCGTAGCCCGGCACCAGGCGCTTGTAGGAGTTCGTCGTCGGCGCGATGATCGCCGAAAGCGCCCGCGAGTGCTTCAGCAGCCCGCCGATGTACCACAACGCCATCTGGCTCAAACCCGCATAGCCGTCGCCGGCAAACAGCGGCTGGCCGTTGCGCCACAGCGATTGGTGGCAGTGCATCCCGCTGCCGTTGTCGCCAAACAGCGGCTTCGGCATGAACGTCACCGTCTTGCCATGCTTCTGCGCCACGTTCCGGATGCAGTACTTGTACAGCATCATGTTGTCGGCCGATTTGACCATCGTGTCGAACTTCTGGTCGATCTCGCACTGCCCGCCCGTCGCCACTTCATGATGGTGGCACTCAATGTTGAGGCCCGCCTTCAACATCACCTCCACCATCTCCGCCCGCAGGTTCTGGTAGTGGTCCGTCGGCGGCAGCGGGAAGTAGCCTTCCTTGTACCGCGGCCGGTAGCCCAGGTTGTTCTCCGCCCGGCCCGAGTTCCAGCGGCCCTCTTCGGCGTCGATGAAGTAGTAGCCCGAATGTTGGTTCTGGTCGAACCGGATGTTGTCAAAGATGAAAAACTCGGCCTCGGCGCCGAAAAACACAGTGTCGGCCAGCCCGCTGTTCTGCAGGAAGAGCTCCGCCTTCTTCGCGATCCAGCGCGGGTCCCGGTCATAGCGCTGCCGCGTGATCGGGTCCAGAATGTCGCCAATCATGCACAGCGTCGGAGTCTCGAAAAACGGATCCATGTACGCCGTCTTCGAGTCCGGGATCAGCAGCATGTCGCTCTCGTTGATCGCCGCCCAGCCCCGGATGCTGGAGCCGTCAATGCCGAATCCCTCTTCAAAGGAATCCTCGGTCAACTGGCTGATCGGGTAGCTGATGTGCTGGGCAAGGCCGGGGATGTCCGTGAAGCGGACGTCAATCTGCCGGGCGCCATTGTCAAGGCCGTACTGGATTGCTTCCTTGGGGGTCATCGTCGTGGAGTCTCCGTTGAACTAGGGCCACGATAGCAGAGTGTCCGGGGGGTGTCCATGACGGTTCTTCGCCCCTCCCATCAATTCCGTGAACGGGGCCCATAAAAAAATCCGATTGCCGGGTGGCAGGGGGTGCATTCGATAATTGATCTATAGTCGGAAGGCCCAAAGCTCCGGTTGCCCTGGCAACGCTTTCCGCCCATGTAAGACTTTCTAGCTCGAGGAGACCGATGCCGAACCAACTGCAAGACTTTCTGACCCTTTCCTACGCGGAACTCGAAGACCTCAACCTGCAAGCCAAGGAACAGCGTAAGAATCGCGTGCCGGCCCACCAGATCCAGGAGGAGCGGGTTAAGTACCTGGCCGACAACAAGCAGATCAAGGCCGTCACCGTCATGTTCAGCGACCTCGAAGGCCGCCTGCACATGCTCGACTATGACAAGAAGTTCCTGCTCAAGAGCATGACAACCTGACGTTTGACGGCTCGTCGATCCGCGGCTTCACCGCTCAGCGCGAAAGCGATCTCCGCCTGTCCATGGATTGGTCATCCTTCTATTGGGCCCCTCCGACATCTTCGGCGCCGGCAAGGCCTCGTCTTCAGTGAAGTCATCGATAAGGACGGCTCGGCCTACTCCGGCGACCTCCGCGGCGTTCTCAAGAACTATGCCAATGAGCAGTTCGCCAAGAACGGCTACACCCTGAACGCCGCCAACGAGATCGAAGGCTTCCTCTTCAAGGGCACCGACGCCGAGCGCAGCTATCACGAGACCGGCAAGTTCGATTACGTCAACACCGGCGGCTACTACCACTCCCTGCCCGGCGATCTCCTCCGCCTCTTCATCGACACCACCGCCGAAGTGCAGCGCGCCATGGGCTTCGAAAACGAGAAGGATCACCCGGAGGTCGCGCCCTCGCAGTTCGAAATCAACTACAGCTACGCCGACGTGGTCGCCGCCGCCGATCAGATCCAGATCTACAAGCTGATCTGCCGCCAGGTCGCCACCAAGATGGGCCTCACCGCCTCCTTCCTGCCCAAGCCGGTCGTCGGCGTCAACGGCAGCGGCATGCACACCAACGTCTCCATCACCAAGGGCGGCAAGAACATCTTCTGGGATCCCAAGGGCGAAGAGAAGATGAGCAAGTTCGCCTGGCAGTTCGTGGATCGCATCCTCACCCACGGCAACGACATCTGCCTCGCGCTCAACGCCAGCGTCAACGCCTACCGCCGCCTCGACCCCCACTTCGAGGCCCCCAACCAGATCAAGGCTTCGGCCACCGATCGCGGCTCCATGGTGCGCATCCCCATCGGTAACGAGCGCAGTGCTCGCGTTGAAGTCCGCTCGGTCAGCCCCGACGCCAACCCCTACATGGTGTTGTACTCGGTCTTCAAGACCGGCCTCGAAGGCGAGATCTCCAAGGTCAAGAATCTGCGCCAGGCAGAACGCTACCTCCCCGATAACGTCTACGACGCCATGGCCAACTTCCGCGCCGCCGAGTGGACCGCAAGCTCCTCGGCGAGGACGTCAAGGGCCGCTTCGCTGACCTCAAGCAGGCTTCGGCCGACCGTTGCCCCCGTCAGCTTGGCACCTTCGTCAAAGCTCCGGAAGTGCAGTATCACCACGAGGTCTACAACCAGTTCCTCTGGAACATGTTCTAAGCCTCACTGCTCACACTCCGTTCGAGCTCGCGACGCCCCGGCTTCCACGGCCGGGGCGTCGCGCGTTGTGAGACTCTGAGGAGCAACGATGGATCAATTCACGGTCTCCACTCTCACCGGCGCCATCCACAAACTGCTGCGCGGGCAGTTCGACGACGTGCGCGTGGCCGGCGAGATCTCGGGCTACAAGGTGTGGTCCTCCGGGCACGCCTACTTCACCCTCAAGGATGCCGGCGCCCAGATCCGCTGCGTGCTGTTCCGGGGCTCACTCCGCTACCTGCGCTTCTCACCGGCCGACGGCCTGGCCGTGGTGGCGCGCGGCTCAGTGGAGGTCCGCCAGGAACGCGGCGAGTATCAATTGATCGTCTCGTCGATGGCGCCCGATGGCGTTGGCGCGCTCCAGGCTGCCCTCGAACTGTTGAAGCAGAAGCTGGCCGCCGAGGGGCTCTTCGCGCAGGAGCGGAAGCGTCCGCTGCCGGCCTACCCCCGCCGCATCGGCATCGTCACCTCGCCCAAGGGCGCCGTCATCCGCGACATGCTCACCGTGCTCGGCCGGCGCTGGCCGGGGTTGGAGATCCGGCTCTGGCCCACCCAAGTGCAGGGCACAGGCGCGGTGGAGGGCGTCTGCGCCGGGCTGCGCCACTTCAGCTCGTCCGGTTGGGCTGATGTCATCATCGTCGGGCGCGGAGGCGGGTCTCTGGAAGACCTCTGGACCTTTAACGAGGAGGCCGTTGCGCGCGCCATCGCCGCCTCAGCCGTGCCGGTGATCTCCGCCGTCGGCCACGAGGTGGACTTCACCATCGCCGACTTCGTCGCGGACCTGCGCGCCCCCACGCCCTCGGCCGCGGCCGAGATGGTCGTGCGCGATCAGGCCGTCATCCTCGGCGCCATCCACGAGGGCCGCCAACGCGCCTCGCGGGCCGTCCGGTTCCTCATCAGCCGAGTCGCCCGGCGGCTCCAAAAGCAGGGTGTCGAGCGCGCCGCCAATCTGGTCACGCGGCAGATCGGCCGCGGCTGGCAGGCCTTTGACGAGCTCGATGGGCGCCTCCGCGCAGCCGACCCCAGGGCGCGCCTGATGCGCATGAGAAAGCGTCTCGAAGAGGCATCCCAACGGCTGGCCGCAGCCGGCCCAACAGCCGCCATCGCCGCCGGTCGCAGCCGCGTGCAGGCCCTGGAGCATGGATTGTCGGTTGGCGTGCATGCGCGCCTGCACGCCGCACAACTCCGCCTGGAACCCATGGCCGCCAGAGTCGGCGCGCTCAGCCCGGTGGCGATTCTCGATCGCGGCTACGCCATCGTGACCAACGAGCAGGGCCAGGTGGTGAAGTCCCCGTCCGACGCCCCGCCCGCCACCCTGGTCCAAGCCCGCGTGGCCCGCGGTGTGATCACCGCCCGTGTGACATAATTGCTGTTTCAGAGGAGTTTATGGCGAATCCCAAGTATGCGGAAGCGACCCGGCCCGTCCCGCAGGCCGTGGAAGTCGGTACGTTGAGCGATGGTACGAAGATCATGCGGCGGGCGCCGCGCATCCGGTCCTGCGGGCTGAAAGATGCCAAGGACAAGCTCTGTGCCGGGCACCTGAAGCGCTGGTTCTTTTTTGGCGACGAGTTGAAGGAGAGGTTCGGCGCCGACGCCGAGCTCTATCGCTGCGAAAAGTGCAAGGCGGTGTATCTGCCGAATGAAGAGGAAGAGTCGCGGAGCGGGACGCTCAGCTATTAGAAATTAGGAGGCCGCATTGGATCGCCTCTGGGGAGGAGTCACTCGGGGTGAGTCAATCCAATGCGGCCTGCCCTTGTCAGGGCTTTGAGATGGGGCCACGGCGGAACCGAATCCTTGAGCCTGTGTTCCCTAAACTCCTAGTGAAGATGCCGCGTTCAACTACCCTTCACCAAGCGAACCCGGGGACCACCGATACCCGCCATCTCAGGGGGAGATCAAAACCTTGATGACGACCTCGCGGATCAAAAAAATTACCCTCTGTTGCAACTTGCAACCGGTAGAACGAATGGAAGAGAACTCTAACACCGGCTCCCGCAAGCACGACGTTTCCAACTCCATTTCGCTCTCCCGATAAGCCCGTTACAGCAGAGGGCAGGTTTAAAGAGAGATCATCAATTCGATTATGAGTGTAGCAAACTGATGGCCATCGATGCTGGAGAAAAAAGTCCTTTGTTATCAACAGTCGCGACCGCGGCTGGCTGGGCCCGCGGGGTGAGTGGACGCAGGAGGTGTGGCATGGTGACACAGGTTGGACTCAGCTTGGCCGCGATGTGGGTGTGCATGGCCCCGGCGATGGCCCAGGAGATCGACTATCAGGTCTATAGTGAGCCGCCGCGGCTGCTGCTAAACGCCCGGCGGCTGAAATTGGTGAAGCGGGAGCGCGAGCGGGAGTCCATGCGCTGGCAGCAGTTTGACGCGCTGATGGCGGGCAAGGCGCGCATGACGGAGCCGGGCTTCACCCTGGCCCTGTGGGGGACGGTCACCGGCCAGGGAGCGCCCTGCAAGGCCGCGGCGGAGTGGGCGGTGAAGGCAAACCCGGCGGCGGCGGCCGAGCTCCGGCAGATGGCTCTGGTGTACGACTGGTGCCAGGCGGCGGCGGGCGAAGCGCAATCGTCCATGCTGGCGCGCAAGCTGGTGGGGGCGCTATCGGATAGGACGGAGCAGATGGCGGTGGTGCGGTCGCGAACGATGGCCGCGCTGGCCGTGGCCGATGTGGAGCCGCAGGTGTCGCAGGCCTACCTGAAATGGGCGGTGGAGGGGTGGTGGAAAGCGAAGATCGTGCCGCGCCTGAAGACGGAGCCGGGCGTCTTTGCCAGGCGCGAGGACCTCTACGCGATGATGGAGTTCCTGCACGTGGTGCGCGACAACCTGCGGGCGGATCTGCGCGAGGGGGCAGGGCAGTGGTTTGAGGATCTGGCGCCGATGCAGATGCTCTCCTACTACCCAAGGCCGTGGCCTGCGCCGGAGAACGAATACCGGGTGCCGGCGTATGTGGGCAAGGGCGAGCCGGATCTGCGCGAGGCGGCTTTCTCCCGTGCGGCGGAACTGGCGATGGTGAGCTTCGACGTCAACGCCCTGCCGCACCAGTTCCTGCAAGGCTGGCTGATGCAGGACCGGTTTCTCATGCGCAGTGAGTTCGCCGTCGCCTATGAGTTTCCTGTGGGCCAATCCGTATCAGCCGGGACTGAGCTTCTCCTACATGCCGGATCTCTTCCACGGACAGGGGCAACTGCTGGCTCGCGGCGGCTGGGATGAGGATGCCACCTGGTTTGGATATTGGGGCGGGCAGGCACAGGCGTTTACGAACGGTGCCCGCGTGGCGGTGAAACTGGACGGACGTCCGGCGCCGATGAACCTCGGTGCGGTCCAGGTGTTCTTCGCGTCCGCGGGGCTCAAGGTGGAGTCCGGCTGGCTGCCTCCGCCGGAGGAGGGTGCCAAGCCGGTGGAGGAGGTTGGTTTCCTGGTCGGCCTGGCGCCGGATACCCGATACGACGTCGAGGTGGACGACGAAGAGATGTACGAGGCCAAGACAGACTCGGGCGGGATTCTGGAGCTGAAGTTCGCACCAGGCCGCAAGGCAGGCGTGCGGTTGAAGAAGAGCGGCGTGTGAACTATCTGACGAGATAGTCGGCGAGCCGAATGCCCGTGAGTTCGTAGCTGATCAGATCGCAGGCCGAGTGAACCGGAGTGACGACGATGCGCGAGCCTTTCAACGCACTCACTGGCGCGAGCCAGCGGCTGCCTGCCCGACCTGAGACATCCTCAGCGGTCAGGTGGAAGAACGCGTCGCGCCGATTCAAAGGCGAGAGCCAAGTGATTTGCGGGTACGGGCTCCCGGTCATTGCGTTGCCGAGCCGCTCTTTCCAGGACACTCCATTCGCTGCCGTCAACGTGACTTGGACGCCGTAGGGTATCTCGGTCGGCGATTCGCAGCCCACCTTCAAGGCCTGCCGATCCGGACGGATCTCAACCACGGAACTGGCGCAGAAGCCGAGAGTGGGGGCGGGCACACGACTGCCGATGGGTACCTCGACAGGGGCTTTGGGGTTGAGCGAGTTCATAATGATAGTGCCTCGGATCGTGACGGCGGACCCTTTGAGCTGGTCGTACAGGGCGGGAGCGAGACTCAGGAACTGCCAACTCTGGCCTGGCGGTTCCTGTATGACGGCTGCAATTCGCAACCGCGGTTCGGGCCACGAAAGCCCGAAGGGCTGCGTCGTTGCGTCATGCCGCTCATCGGTCTCGTCCATCCGGAATGACAGCTGTCTTAAGGACACACGAGCAGATTCCGGTACGCCGTCAAGTCCGAGGGGAATCGCAATCGTGACCTTTGTTTGGGAGACCATACCCGCACGAGTGGCGTTGAGGGGTTCCGTGTGTTCGGAGGCGACGCGGAGGGACAGGGGCTTGGTGATGGAGGCCCGGGGCGCGAGGCCGCACTGGACTCTCGCAATCACCGGACGCGGCAACCATGCGAATGCCATCGTAGCGAAGAGGATGGCTGCGGTTCCGGCGGCGCGGGCCGGCAAGACCGCACGCCGGGCGTACTGAGTGAGGATCACCCCGAGTGCGCCCAGCGTAAGAACGAAGAGGGCGAATCGGTAGCGTGCCTCGTCCGCAGGCATCCAGGGCGCCCACCAATGGCCGCTCATGCCAAAGACAAGCAGGATAGCCGCGATGCTGAGCAGCAAGCCGCCCAGCAGGAACTGCGTCACGTTCCTCACCACCGTAGCCAGTGCGATTGCCGGTAGAGTCAGACATAGCAGTAGCAGGAGTTGCCTCTCCAGAAGTTGCGGTGCGAAAGAGAACGGCGCGAAGCCGCGGGCGGTGAGAATGACCATGCAGGAGATCAGATAGGGGATGTGGATGAACGCCAGGACGAAGCACGCCTTCGCCGCCAGCAGGACTTGCCAGCGGCACGGCAGGGTGACCCAGAATTGACGGTCGCCGACGAGCGGGTCTTCGAGGACTACCAGCGCGATGAGGTAGGCCCAGGCGAAGGGTAGCAGGAGATTGAGCCAACCCTCGATTGACCCGGGTGTGAAGTCGCTGCGCCAACTGTCAACCCAGGTGAGCACGGCCAGAATGGCGAGTGTCACGATAATCTCCCGCCAGAGCCGGCGGGCGTCTTTGCGGAGGATAGGCCAAATGAGTTTCATGCAGAGGTCCTCCCTGATGACTTTGCGAGGGCATAGACGATGGCGCGCAGGGGCAAGGGGCTCGCGGTGATTTCGCGTAGGGCGGGGTAGTGGCGGCGAATCTCAGCCTCGGTGGAATCGGGGTCGTAGCAAGCGTGGGTGAAGCGCAGCGTGACTCCCGATTGCTGCAGATTCAGCCAGCCGGGCGGCGGGCTTGGCGGTGGATCGGAAGGGCTATCCAGCAGGACTTCGATTTCGCGGAATCGGTCGTTGAGCGTGCTCATTTCCTCCGCGAATTGAATCCGGCCCTCGTCGAGATAGGCGATGTGCGTGGCGAAGCTCTCGATCTCGGCGAGGTCGTGCGAGGCGAGCAATATCGTTGCCTCGGGCGTCCGCTCGAGGAGGCTCTCGATCAACTGCTCGCGGACGAGCACGTCGAGACCGCTGAACGGTTCGTCGAGGAGTAGGAGTTGCGGGCGATAGCTGAGAGTGGCTGCCAGTGCCGCTTTCATGCGCATGCCGCGGGAGAGCGATTTGAGAGGGCGATCGAGTGGGAGGTCGAAGCGGCGGATGAGCTCCGCGGCGTCATCGTCGCTCCAGTTTGGATAGAACTCCCTGCAATAGGAGAGGAAGTAGCCGGTGGGCATCCACTCGGGCAGTTGGCGGCTCTCGGCCATGTAGCCGATGTGCGCGAGTTCGCCGGGGCCGAGGCGGCGGGAGTCCACGCCCATCACGGTTACGCGGCCGGTAGTGGCGCGGAGCAGATTGACGCATAGCTTGAGTGCCGTGGTCTTGCCAGCGCCGTTGGGGCCGACGAGCGCGAAGACGGAACCGGCCGGGACTTCCAGGTCGACGCCCTGGAGCGCGTGCAACGTGCCGAAGTTCCTGGTGAGCGCCTGCATCTGAATCATTTCGATTTCTCCCGAACCTCTCTGCCGGACTGGAGTTTGCGCCACTGCTCGGCGATGAAGTCCTGCAACTCTTCGAGCGTGACGCCCATCTTCATGGCCTCGACGGTGAGCGATTCGATATCGCCCCCGAGGATGCGGGCGCGCTCGCGGCGGGCCGACGGCGGCGGTTGCGCCACCACGGTGCCGATGCCCGGGCGCACCTCCAGCAGGCCATCCTGCTTCAACTGGGCGATGACCCGCTGTGCGGTATTGGCGTGGATCTTCATGGCCGTGCTGAGGCTACGGACTGAAGGAAATGGGTCGCCGGGCCGGAGGCGGCCGGAGATGATGGCCTTCTTGGCTGCGAAGGCGACCTGCTCGTGGATGGGGACTCCGGACTTCAGCGTGAGCTGGAATGGGACCACAAGTGTACTATGCAGCTTGTTACACCTGGTGTCAAGAGGCAGCTTAGAGACGATCAGGAGAGGGGACAGTGCAGACGTCGGTGGCGTCGCCGGTGTTGAGTGTGCCGGCGGGTTCGAAGAGGAGGACGTGGACCTCTTCGGCGGCGACGGGGCGGTGCTCGATGCCTCGGGGGACGATGAGGAATTCGCCCTCGGTGAGGGCGACGGTGCGGTCCCGGAATTCCATCTGGAAGGTGCCGTGGAGGACGAGGAACATCTCGTCTTCAACGTCGTGCTTGTGCCAGACGAATTCGCCCTGGAACTTGACCAGCTTGACGTGCTGGCCGTTGAGCTCGCCGACGATGCGGGGGGCCCAATGGTCGGTGAAGAGGGCGAGCTTCGCGTGGAGGTTGACCTTCTCCACTCAGCGCACCTGCCAGAAGGGGTCCTTGGCCGCCACGAAGCCAACGGGCACTTCCCTGACGAAGCCCTTGAGCCACTCGGCGCAGTACTCCATGCCGGGCTGTTCCGATTCGATATGACCGATGAGGATGAGCGCCTTTTTCTTACCCTGGGCGTCGGCGTCGGCGACGTATTCGATGGTCTCCCATTCGGGCACCTCTCCGATGACGGCGACATCGACGTCGTCACGCCGGAGTGCCTTCAGGTGGCCGGCGGGGCCGCCGGCTCCGGGCATCAGGGCCACGCGCTGCACGGGCATATCGGCGGGGCCGACGACGCGCAGGGCCTTGGGGCCGAGCTTGTTCTGGATCTCGAGGGCCAGTTGCTTCACGGTTGTTTTGGGGAGGGTGAAGAGGCCCTTGGTGGTCTGATCCTGGTAGGACTGCCAGCCCAGTTTGCGCGTGACGCCAACCATGATGCCATCGGGTTTCATCATGTGCCAGTGGTCGTGGAAGCGCCAGACCACCATCTTGTGCTCGCGGATGAACTTCTCTTTTTCGGCCCACACCTTGTCGCCGCCGGCAGAGAGCGCGGCGGTCTGATCGAGGTGGCTGTAGAAGATGGGCTCGTGGGTGATGACGAGGTTTTTGCCCTGGGCCGCGGCGCGCTGGAGCACGTCGTAGGTGGCCATCATGGTGGTGGCCACGCCGGTGACGACTGTGCCGGGATCTCCGGCCTTGAAGGTGTCAACAGTCTCGGCGCGCCACGCGACGCCGGTCTGTTTCTGGATGCGTTCGATGACGGCGCGAGCGGTGAGCGGCGCCTGGGCGGGGAGTGTGGCGGCGGCGAGGATCAGGAGGGAGAGGGTGCGGCAGATCACGAGGGCATTGTACCCCCTATTCGCGCCAGGGCATGGCGGCCTGATAGCGCTGGATGCGGCGCTGGATGATGGGGGCGCGGGCGGGCGCGGCGGCGATGGCGCGGCGGGCGGTGGCGATGGCTTCGTCGAAGCGGCCGTTTTCGGCGTAGGCGGCGGCCAGGGTGTCGAGCGAGGCGGCGTCGTTGGGGCCAGCGAGGGCGAGCGCCCGCGTGGCCAGGGTGAGCGATTCGGCGGGGTGGTGTAAGGCGGGATGGGTGGCCAGAATCCAGGCGGCTCCGCGGAGGGCGGCGGCGTCGTTGGGATTGAGGCGAAGGGACTCGCGCCAGTGGGCCAGCGCCGCATCGGTGCGCCTACTGGCGAGCAGGAGCGTCAGGTCCCGATGGCGCTGCGCCGCCTGATCTCCGGGGGCGATGTCGAGGAGCGCCTTCCATTGGGCGGCCGATTCCTCGAAGCGTTTCTCCTTCTCCAGATAGAGGGCGCGGTCGTAGAGGCGGTAGTAGTCGAAGGCGGGGCCGCCGATGGATTGGAGGCCGCCGGGCGGGACGTTGACGAACTCCGGGAGGTTGACGGCGCGGTTGGCGGCGGTGGAATTCTCGATGAGGATGGGCGGCGTGTCGTTGCCATTTTCGTCGATGTGGGTAAGGTACATCTGCGTGTAGGGCGAGCGGGCTTTGGACGAGAAGACGAGCCAGCGGCCGTTGGGGGAGAAGCTGTGCCAGGAGTTCATGCGGGGCGTGTTGCAGTTCATGCGGCGGGCCTGGCCGCCGGCGGCGGGCACGATATAGAGCTGGCTATCGGGACGCATCAACTGGCCGTTGCGGGCCTGGACGTAGACCAGCCAGCGGCCATCGGGGGAGAGCTTGGGGAAGGTGTTGCTCATGCCGTTTTGCGAGGCTCCGGCGATGGGTGTGGCCTGGCCGCCGCGGCCGTTGTTGAAGGGGATGCTGTACAGGTCGTACTGGATCTGGAGTTCGTTGGGGTCGTTAGAGAACTTCGCCGGCGGGCGTCCGGGCGGATTGGGGTCCTGCGCCTTGGCGCGGGCGAAGACGAGCGAATCGCCGCCGGGGCTCCAGACGGCGCCGAACTGGACGTAGGCGGGGTCGTCGGCGCCGGGGAGCGGTTGGAGGATGCCCGTATCGGGGCGGAACCAGGCGAGGAGGCCGCGGGTGGGGAAGAAGACCTGGAGGAAGCGGTAATCGGCGAAGTTGGCGACGTAATAGTTGCTGGAGGTGGAGCCGGGCGTATCGATGGTGGTAGCGACGGCGTCGCCATTGGGCGAGATCTGGGACATGAAGCCGACGCGGATGGGGCTTTTGAGGCGGCCCTGGGCGGTGCTCCATTGAATGACGTCGGCGGCGGTCACGTTTACGTCGGGCTGGAGCTTGGCGCGGAAGTACTGCCCCTTGTTGTTCTGGAGGCCGTCGAGATCCATGCCCATGGCCTGGCCGTCGCGCGAGAAGGAGTGGCAGTTGGCGCAGACGGGGAGATCCTGCATCACGACGCGGCTCTGCGGCTGGCTGGTGTCGCGCAGGCGCCATTTGACGAGGCGCACGGCGTAGGGCGCGAGGGGCTGGATGGCGCCGGTGGCGGTCTGGGCGGGCATGAGCGGGACGTCGCGATAGAAGATGGGCGCGCCGACGGGATCGGTGGAAGTGCGGAGGCGGACCTCTGCCTTGGAGACCGTGCGTGCCTCCACGACGCCGGTGATAGTAACGATGGCTGGGGCGGCGGTGGAGTGGCGCTGGATCTGCGCCCAGGTGGCCGGGCCGGGCTTCCAGGCGTGCTGGCGCGTGTCGACGGTGGGCGGCTGGTTTGCAGTGGAGACGCAATCGGGATCGATCTCGCCGAGCGTGGGCCGGGGGCCGTTGGAGGCAAGGCGGATGGGCGGCGCGCCGTCGGCGAAAGTGATCCGGATGGTCCAGGTCTTGGCCGCGGTGGTGTCGCGCCACAGGATGGTGGGCGGGGCGAAGCCGGGCGGGAAGAGGGCGCCCTCGGCAGGGTAATCGATAGTGAGTGGCGAGAGAGCCAGGGCGAGGAGGAGAAGCACCTGTCTCTATTTTAGGGACTGGAAGCGGCGGAGCGCCTCGGCGGTGCCGGATTCGTAGGCATCGATGAGGCGGTCGAGCGCCGTATCGGCCTCGGTGTCGATCAACTGGCGGGCAGGATCGGCGTCGAACCAGGCGAGTGTTTGGCGGATGCCCTGGGCATACGGGGTGGTGGCAGTGAAGGTTGGGACGAGGCTCTTGAGCTTGGAGTTATCGAAGACTGCGCTGACGGCCTTGTCGCCGAGGAGGCCGCCGAGCCGATCGGGCAGGCAGGCGCCGATGAAGTCTGAGGGGACGTGGACGATGTGCGGCTCCACTCCGACTGCCTCGGCCGTGATGCCGACGATCTGGTCCCAGGTGAGGACCTCATCGGTGGTGATGTGGAAGGCCTGCCCGATGGCCTGGGGATGGCCCATGAGGCCGACCAGACCCTTGGCGAAATCCGTGTTGTGGGTGATGGTCCAGAGAGACGAGCCGTCGCCGGGCACGACGACTTTGCGGCCCTGTTTCATGCGGGCGATGGCGGTATAGGAGCGGGTCCAACTGTTCATGACGAGCGCGACCTGGGTGTCGCCGTAGGTGAGGGAGGGGCGGACGATGGTGACGGGGAAACCGGTCTCGCGGTAGGCGCGGAGCAGGCGCTCTTCACAGGCGATCTTGTTGCGGGCGTAGTCCCAGAACGGGTTGGCGAGTGGGGTGGACTCCGTAATGAGGTAGTGGGCCGGCGGCTTCTGATAGGCGCTGGCGGAGCTGATGAAGATGAACTGGCGCGTCTTGCCCTCAAAGAGGCGCAGGTCGCGCTCGATGTGATCGGGGGTGAAGGCGATCCAATCGACGACGACATCGAAGGACTCGTTGTGGAGGGCGACGCGAGTGGAGGCGGGGTCGTCGATGTCGCAGTGCAGGGTGCGGACGCCGGCGGGGAGGTCCGTTTTGTGGAGGCCGCGGGTGAGGAGGGTCATCTCGATGCCGGAATCGGCGGCGAGCCGGGTGCAGGCGGTGCTGATGATGCCGGTACCGCCGATGAAGAGGGCGCGCATGGGAGGCTAGGCCTGCTTGGCGGTTTCCACCGCGGCTTCGACTTCGGCGCGGTAAGCGTCGAGGTGCTCCTGTGTATCGGCTTCAAAGCGCAGGACAAGGATCGGCTGGGTGTTGGATGCGCGGACCAGGCCCCAGCCGTGATCGAACTTCACGCGGACTCCGTCGATGTCGTTGCAGGGGCGGATGGCCTGGAAGTGGGCCTTGACCTTTTCGACGATGGCGAACTTGAGATCGTCGGCGCAATCGACGCGGAGCTCGGGAGTGGTGATGGTGGTGGGCAAGCCGTCGGTCTGGGCGGAGAGGGGCTTGCCGGAGTTGGCGACGATTTCGATGAGGCGGCAGGCGGCGTAGAGCGCATCGTCGAAGCCGTGGTAGCGATCGGCGAAGAACATATGGCCGGACATTTCGCCGGCGAGCTCGGCGTGCTCCTCCTTCATTTTGGCCTTGATGAGCGAGTGGCCGGTCTTGTACATGATGGGGTTGCCACCGAGGCGCGTGAGCTCGTCGTACATGGTCTGAGAGCATTTCACTTCGCTGATGAAGGTGGCGCCGGGCTTGCGGGTGAGGATCTCGCGGCCGTAGATGAGCATGAGGATGTCGCCCCAGACGACGCGGCCCTGCTCGTCGATGGCGCCGATGCGATCCGCGTCTCCGTCGAAGGCGATGCCGAGCTCGGCGCCGGATTCGCGGACGGCGGTTTTCAGGAGCTCCAGGTTCTCTTCGACGGTAGGGTCGGGGTGATGGTTGGGGAAGCGGCCGTCCATCTCAAAGTAGGTCTCGATGGCATCCACGTTGAGACGTTCGAGCAGGGCGTGCATGGTGGGGCCGCCCACTCCGTTGCCGGCATCGAAGACGACCTTGACGCGGCGGGAGAAGTGGAACGCGGAGGCGACGTCGTCCACATAGGCCTGCATGACGTCGGCGGTGGCGAGCGTACCTTCACCGGCTTCGAAATCGCTGGCGGCGAGGATGCGATAGACCTCTTGAATAGCGGCGCCGTAGATGGTGCCCTTGCCGAGCATGGTTTTGAAGCCGTTGTAATCGGCGGGGTTGTGCGAGCCGGTGATCATGACGCCGGCCTGGGCACCGAGGTGCTCCACAGAGAAGTAGAGCAGCGGTGTGGGGACGACGCCGAGATCGGTGACCTGGCATCCGGCGGCGAGGAGGCCCTCCACCAGCGCGTCGCGGAGGCGCTGGCCGCTGAGGCGGACATCGCGGCCGACGTTGACCTTGGGGGCTCCCTGACGGCGCAGGTAGGAGCCGAGGGCGCGGCCGAGGCCGACAATTCCCTCTGTGGGCATGTCGCGATCGGCGACGCCACGGATGTCGTATTCACGGAAGATGTTCTGTTCGAGCATGAGAATCCTTGACTAGCGTAACGCAGGGAGAAGGGAATTCCAGTCGTCGGTCCAGACGCGGGCGGCGGAGGGCGGCGGCGTGGGCGGCAACGGGTTGGGAATGAGTATCCAGGTGGAGGCGAGCACGGCGCTCGCGGGGTCGGCTTTGCCGGCGATGGTGGTGGCCACGCGGCCGGAATCGGCGGCGAGGGCGTGGACGGCGGGTTCGAGATTGAGGAACTGATTGGAGACGTGGATCGCGAGCGTGCCATCCGGCGTGAGGTGGCGGAAGTAGAGCGCCATGGCTTCGCGGGTGAGCAGGTGCATGGGGATGGAATCGCCGGAGAAGGCGTCGACAATGAGCGAATCGAAGCGCTGAGGAGGCTCCTGAAAGAGACGCAGGCGGGCGTCGCCCTCGACGATCTCGATGCGCGCCTCCGATTGGCGGAGGTAGCGGAAATCGAGCCGCGCCATCTGGATGACGAGGGGGTTGATCTCGTAGAAGCGCATGACATCGCCGGGGCGTCCGTAGGTGGCGAGTGTGCCGGTGCCGAGGCCGATGACGCCGATGTGGCGGTTTGTGCCCGGGCGGCTGAGCAGGAGCCCGGCGCCGCTCTGGGGGCCGTAATAGGCGGTGGGTTGGCGATCGCGCGGGGCGTCGAGGAACTGGGAGCCGTGGGTGACCTGGCCGTGGAGCAACTTGCGCGTGCGGCCCTCGTCGAGCACACGGAGCGTGCCGTAGAAGTTGCGTCCGGAGGCGATGAGGCCGGAGTAGTAACCGGTGACGTGAGCGAGGGCGGGGGTGGCGGCGAGGATGGCGGTGAAGGCGGCGGCCTGGCGCGCATACCGCGAGACGGCGCGCAGGCGCCACAGGCAGAGAGCGGCGGTGGCGGCCATCAGGAGGGGAAGCTCGAAGTAGCCCTTGAAGATCATGGGCGAGAGCGAGCCGGCGGCGAAAGAGCCGAGGGCGCTGCCGGCGGCGACATGGCTCCAGAAGCTGGTGAGGCGGGCGGGCGCGGGCTTGCGGCGGGCGAGCTCGCCGTGGGCAAAAACGCAGATCAGGAAGAGGCCGGTGGTGTAGAGGATGACCTTGACGATCAGCTCGGCCTGGAGGTCGAAGTAGAGCAGGGCGCCGGTCATCAGCAGCAGGCCGCCGAGAGCCGCGGCGGCGCCGGGGATGGGGCTGTAACGATCGCGCTCGAAGACCCAGACGAAGCTAAGGAGATAGACGAGGAGCGGCAGGACCCACAGCAGCGGAGCCGGGACCACTACCTGGCAGAGATGGGTGGAGGTGGCCATGAGGAAACCCGCGCCGAGGGCGGGCCAGGCGAGCCAGCGAACGCGGTCCTGCCAGGGCGTGCCGCTAATGAGCGGACGCGGGGGGATAGCAGGGTTGGCCTGATAGAGACCAGCGGCGGTGGCGATCAGGAGCAGGGCCTCGGCGACAAAGGTCCAGAACCAGATCTGATCGAGTTGACGCAGGCCGAAGCGGGCTTCCCAGAAGAAGGGAAACGAGAGGAGCGCGGCGGCGCAGGCGGCGTTGGACCAGGCGGAGAGGCGATAGGGCCGGCCGTTGGGATGAGTGAGAGAGTACCAGTGCATGAGGAGCGGGCTGGTGGCGGAGAGGATCAGGTAGGGAAGGCCGATGGAACGAGCGAGGGAAGCGATCAGGTGGGAGGCGCCTGGGCCGCTTTCAATGGCGGAGCGGGGCAGCAGGATACAGGCCAGCAGGGCGGTGGAGTGGGCGATGGCCTGCTGGCGGGGGCGCAGCCAGCGCGTGAGAGCGTGGGCGTAGAGGTAGCCGGCGAGGAGAGCGGTTTGGAAGAAAAGCAGACACGCCGACCAGACCGCCGCCGAGCCTCCGAGGTGAGGCAAAAGGTGTTTCCCGGCGAGTGGCTGGACGAGGAAGAGTAGGAAGGCGCTCAGAACCACGGCCGGACCGAACAGGAACATGTAGTTCCAGTGTAGCGGTCCGGCCGTAGGCAGCGCAGGCGGCTAGGGCAGCATGGCGCTGGTGTTATCCATCTCCATGTTCGTGTCGTTCATGAGCTCGATGGCCTTGCCGCCGCGATAGAAGATGGTGTTGGCCTTGAAAACATTGGCCATCGACATCGACGAGGCCTGAATGCCGGTTCCGAAACCGGAGACGAGGTTGCCGTAAATGAGATCGCCGCGGGGCCCCATGGGGTCGTTGTCAGCGGGGTTGTAGCAGATGCCCAGCGCGCCGTTCATTCCGGCGGTGAGGGTGTTGTTGGCGATGCGGTTGCCGCCGCTCATGCCGCCACGGACAAAGATGCCGAGGCCCGTGTTGTAGATGGCGTTGTCTTCCACCACCACGTTGCGGGATTGCACGATCATGATGGCGGTTTCCGGAGGGAGTGTCACGATGGGCAGGCCTTCGCCGCGAATTTGCAGGTCTTTCAGGACGACGTTGCGGCTGTTCATGACGATAACGCCGAATGCGAGATTGGAGATGAGCCCGTTTTTCACCTGGACTCCGCTGGCGCCCATGATGCGCACGCCGACGCCGAGTTTGCCGCCGGGGCCGGAGATCATGGTGCCATTGAGGTCCAGCGTCACATCGCTGGCGGTGATCTCGATGGCCGCGCGGCTTGTGGAGACGGACCGGCGATCGCCTTGCAGGACGTAGTTGCCGGGCGAATCGATCAGGCCGCTGCCGGGGACCGGGCGTGCGTCATCGCCGGCCATTGCCAAACCGCACATCATCGTTGCGGCCATGGCCGCTTTGGTCCAAGTTTTCATTGATTGCCTCCCAGAGATTCATGCAGGCTTTGTGCCTGACGCAAGCAATGTCGAAGTGAACGGGAAAATCCCCCTCTGTTAAACTCAAAAAAGATGATGGTTCTTCGCTGGCTCCCCGTTGCGCTGCTGTTCGCTGGTTCGTTGACCGCCCAAGACAGCTTTGTGGGCGGGTTTTTTGGCGTGTCGACGTTGTCCGGCGATGCGCGCACGGATGTGACGGCCGCGGGGGCGAGGTTCAGTTCCTACAAGCCCGAGAATGGAGCCACGGCGGTGGCCTTCGGCGGGCGGCACCTGACAGACTTCTTCTCCGTGATGGGCAGTTATTCGTGGAATCGGAATGCTGTGCTGCTGGCGTATGGGAGCACGGTGCCGGCGGAGGCGTACGCGCAGCCGTTCCGGGCGACGCTGCACACCGGCATGGGCGAGGGGATGCTGTACTTCCGGAACCGCCGGAGCCGGGTACGGCCGTACTTATCGACTGGGATGGGATTCACGCGGACTCAGCTTCAGGCGGACGGGGCGCCGGTGGTTTCGGGCGTGCCCGCGCGGCCGGCGGACTCCACGTCGCGAACGGGGCCAGCGTTCCGGTTTGCGGTGGGGATCGACCTGATGATGACAAAGCGCGCGGCGTTCCGGTATAGCTTCTCGGAGACGATTCAAGGGAATCCGATGAGCGAGGCGCTGACGCCGGTGGGGCAACGGAAGCTGGCCAATTTCCAGAACTGGTTCGGGTTCGCGTTCTTCTTCTAGCAGTTGCCTCGGCTATTTCTGGAACTGGGCGTACGGGCAGTGCGGCCACCAGATGGGGGCATGTTCCATGTGCTCGGCCAGAACGCGAGCGTGGCAGACGCTGCAATAGAACATCTGCTTCACGGGCGTGCCGACGGGCGTGATCTGCACGAGCTCTTCGAAAACGCAGAGGGGGTGGCCGGCCTGCTTGGTGGCGGTGACATCGAGCAGCGGGCCTGATTCCTGCTGGGCAGCGATGAGGGCGCTGTAAGTGAGGCTGAGCAGGCGCGCGGGGGCGCCGGTTTCCGGGAAGTTGTCCTCGGCGGTGTCAGCGGCGAGCTGCTTGAAGATCAGATCATCATCCATGGCGAGTCTCGCTATTCCATTTTGCGCGGAATTGATCGCGGGCGCGAGCCAGGGCGCGTTCCACGGCCTTGACGGTTTTGCCGGTGGCGGCGGCCATATGTTCGGCGCTCTGTCCTTCCCAGTAGCGCCAGAGGAGGAGGGTCCGGGGCTCTTCCGGCATCTCTTCGAGGAGGGTCCAAATACGCTGGCGCTGTTGCTGGGTTTCGAGGTCGAGGACCAGGTCGGAGTCGGCGGCGGGTTCCGGGGTGTTCTCGTCCCAGTCACACTCGCGGAGGCGGCAGCGGTAGTGGTCCTGAACTTTGTGGCGGGCGATGGCGAGGAGCCATGCCTTCAAGCCGGATTCCTGGCGAAAGCGATGGAGGCATTGCCAGGCTTCGAGGAAGACCTGCTGAAAGAGGTCGTCGACGAGGTCGTGCCTGGGCATCAGGCGGCGGCAGAGATAGCCGTGCAAGGCGCCACCATAACGCGCCACGATTTCAGCGGTGGCTTTGCGGTCCTTGTTCAGGACCGCAGCCACCAACTCTGATTCGCCTGTCTCCTGTGTCGCCAGTTCCACTCCTTACACTTGTCGCGGCCGCGGGCGAAATCCCCCGCGAAAGGACAGCGTCGGGTTAGGAGAGTCGTTACTTGGGCAGATTGTCGCCGGAGAGGCGCGTGAAGCGGTTGATCTGCTTGATGACGATGAAGATGGCAAAGGCCACGATCAGGAACTGAATGATGATGTTGACGAAGTTGCCGTAGGCGACAACCGCGGCGCCGGCTTTCTTGGCTGCGGCGAGGTTCTCATAGGTCTTGCCGTCCAGCGGAACGTAGAGCTGCGTGAGGTCTACTCTTCCCAGCACAAGGCCGAGGACCGGGTTGATGATGTCCTCCACGAGCGAGGTAGTGATCTTGCCGAAGGCACCACCGATGATGACGCCGACAGCCAGATCCATGACGTTGCCCTTGAGGGCGAATTCTTTGAACTCAGAGATCATTCCCATGGGTTAGGATTCTATCACTTCGCTCCGGAGATTGAGGTTTTTTCTTTTTGTGTAAACGGGCGGCTCAGGTAGCGCCGGGCGGACCGGGCCTCGTCGGAGTGGGGCCAATCGCGGACAGCGGTGCGGTAGGCCGCGCGGGCGTCGTCGCGGAGGCCCTTGAGGTCCAGGCACTGGCCCAGGCGGAGCCAGGCGCTGGCGGCGGAATTGGGGTCCAGGAACTGGGCGTTGGCGGTGGCGCGGCGGAGGTGGCGGATGGCGGCGTCTGTCTCGTCGTACCAGAAGAGGAGATTGCCGCGGGCGTACTCGATGCGTTCCAGGGAGAGAGTGCCGAAGCCGGGCGAGCCGTCGAGTTTGAGTTCCTCCACGCGGGTGAGGGCTTGCAGAGCCTTCTCTTTGTCGCCGAGGTCGGCATACATCTGGGAGAGCTCGAAGAGAATCAACCAGTTGCGGGGGTAGCGCTCGTGGAGGCTGAGGCAGATGGGGATGGCGTCCTGGGGGCGGCGTTCGCGGCGGGCGATGATGCCGAGGAGGATCTCGGCGTCCACTTTGTTGTCCGTTCCCTTTTCGGCGACCAGTTGCAGGGTACGGATGCCGCCCTCCCGGTCGCCGTGGAAGCCGAGGAGGATGACTAGCGCGCGTGTGGTGGCGGGCAGCGAGCCCACCATGTAGTCATGGGCGCCCTGCATCAGCATGGCGTCGATGTTGGCGGGGTCCAATTCCGCGACGCGGTTGTGCAGTTTGCGGGCGGCCGTCGAGTCGCGCAGGGCGTCGAGCCAAGCCTTGCGGACGAGGTAGTTGTATGTGCCCCGGAAGCTGAGGGCGGCACCCTGGGCGTAAAGTGCGGCGGTGTCGTTGGGGTCCTTTTCCAGCGCCGCTTTGGAGAGGCGGATCGATTCGGCGATGGCTTCGTCGAACAGCTTCTGCTCGGCGGGGGTGGGTTCCATGCCGGGTTGGCGGGCGAAGGCGTTGCCGCCGGTGACCATCTCGGTTTCCAGCGCTCCGGCGCGGAACATCATGGAGAAGAGCACGGCCTGGGCCAGATGGTTTTGAAGTTGTGGATTGGCGGGGTCTTCGGTGGCGGCCTGCTGGAATGCGGCGATGGCCTGGGGGAACTCGATGTTGTAGAAGTGGTCGTATCCCGTTACGACGAGCGGGTTGGATGCCGTTTGCAGAAGGAGTAACGTAGCCAGGAGTATCACCGGGGGAGATCCTCCAGGCGCCCGATGGCCCAGGCGGCGTGCTCGCGGACGGCGTCGTCGTCGTGGGTGGCAAGTTGCTGTAAATCGAGGAGATAGCCGGGATCACCGGAGTTCCCCATGGCGGTGGCGACGTTGCGCAGCAGGCCGGCGTGTTTGGTGCGCCAGAGCGGGGTATGACGGAAGCGGGCGCGGAAGGCGTCTGGCGTGAGGGCGGCGAGTTCGGTGAGGTTGGGGTTGGCGTGGACGGGCTGGAACGCGGGTTCGGTGGTCAGAGGCGCGCGGCGATTCCACGGGCAGACGTCCTGGCAGATGTCGCAGCCAAAGATGTGGCTGCCGGAGAGGGCGCGGTGTTCCTGGGCGAGCGCGCCCTTTTGCTCGATGGTCCAGGTGGAGATGCAGAGGCGGGCGTCGAGACGGTAGCGGCCGTCGGGGGCGGGGACCAAGGCCTGGGTGGGGCAGGCGTCAATGCAGGCGCGGCAGGTGCCGCAGCGATCCGGCGGCGGTGTGTCCGGGGGGAGGTCCAGGGAGATGAGGATCTCGCCGAGGAAGAACCAGGAGCCGTAGGGCTCGTTGATGAGGCAGGTGTTGCGGCCGATCCAACCCAGGCCGGCGTTGCGGGCGAGGGAGCGTTCGAGCAGAGGCGCGGTATCCACCGAGAGCCTGTATTCGAACGGTCCCCAGGCGGCAAGTAGTTGATTAGTCAGGGCTTGGAGGGCTGAGCGGAGCGTGTCGTGATAGTCGGATGGCCCCCAAGCGTAGCGCGAGATGGAGTGCTGCTCCGGGCCGGGCGTGTTGTAGAGGAGCCCGAGGCAGAGCACGGAGCGGGCGGAGGGCAGGAGCGAGCGCGGGTCTTGGCGGAGGGCGGCGCGGTGATCGGTCAGATAGGCCATCGGGCCTGCCATGCCGGCCGCAACCCATTGCTGGTACAGGGGAAAGTCCGCCACGGGCACAGCCGGGGCGACGCCCGCGAGCTGAAACCCCTGGGCGCGGGCGGCATCAAAGAAGCAGGCGCGGCTGGCGATGGACGGAATCTGGCGTATCTCCTCTGGAATCATGCTACTATGCCGGGCGCTCCGTTTAACCCCGGATTGTTCCATTCAGAGGCGAAAGGGTGCTGTTCGACAAACAACTGTAGCCCCTTTCGATCATCTGAATAGAATTGTAATGAACACCTGTCTGCTCGCGCACGGAGCAGGCGGAACCATGACAGGAGTCCACGAGGAAAAATGCACAAGCCGATCAAGTACGTGGAAAAGGCAGCAACCGTAGCGGCGAAGGCCGTTTGGCAGATTTTCGACACGCTGAACCAGATCAGCCCGAACCCCGGTTTCACGCCGAAGTGGTCGGACAAGCCCCTGCTGAAGTCGTACGAAAAGATGAAGCCGAAGCTGGGCTGGCCGCGTACCACCGATTCGTTGTGCCCCAAGTGTATCCCGGAGGTCCGTCAGGAAATCATTGACGGCAAGCGGGACGTGAGCGTGTTGGTGAACGAGCGCCCTGGCGAGATCAAGGCGCAGATCATCGAGCGCGACGGCAAGATCCTGATGACGAAGGAATGTCCGATCCACGGCAAGTTTGAAGACGTGATGGCGATGGACGCCGCCTTCTTCAAGCACCTGGAAGAGGTCTTCCCTGGCCGTGACATCCGCGCGCACAACGATGCGGACCTGCACCACCACGGCTCGTCGACCATCACGCACGGGCGCGGCTCGGTGCTGACCATCGACCTGACGAACCGCTGCAACATGATGTGCGACCCCTGCTTCATGGACGCCAACCAGGTTGGATTCGTCCACGAGTTGAGCTGGGAAGACATCAAGACGATGCTCGACAACGCCCTGAAGATCAAGCCCCGGCGCCAGATGTCGGTGCAGTTTTCCGGCGGCGAGCCGACGCTTTCCCCGTTCTTCCTGGACGCGGTGCGGTACTGCAAGAAGGTTGGCTACAACTCCGTGCAGGTGGCCACCAACGGCATCGAGTTTGCGAAGAGCAAGGAATTTGCCCAGCAGGCGGCCGAAGCCGGCCTGCGTTACGCCTATCTCCAGTTTGACGGCATCGGCAATGCGGCTAACTCGCATCGCGCGGTGGGCAACTTGTTCGACGTGAAGCTGCGGGCCATTGAGAACCTGCACACGGCCGGTGTGGATATCGTCCCGGTGATCACGATCATCAACGGCATCAACAACGAGCAGGTGGGCCGCATCATTCAGTTCGCGCTGGACAACCCCAAGAAGATCTCGTTCCTGAGCTTCCAGCCGGTGTCGTTCACGGGCCGCGACGAAGCGGTGACCGACGAGCGGCGCGCTGCTCAGCGCTACACGCTTTCTCACCTGGCGCATGACGTGAAGAACCAGACGGGCCTCGGCGAGCCGACGCGTGACTGGTATCCGATCTCGTTCATGTCCACGTTTTCTGACTGGGCCGATCTGGTCCATGGGCCGAACGCCGATTGGGGCGCTCTCAGCTGCGGCTGCCACCCCAACTGCGGCACGGGCATGGCCATCATGGTGGACAAGGAAACCAAGGAAGCCGTCCCGGTGACGAAGTTCCTGAACGGCGACCGCCTCTCCCGTGACATCGCGCGGGTCAACGACGCGGCCCGCGGCCGGTTCCTTTCGGTGGCCGGCATGGCGCTGGCGCTGATGCGCAACTACGACCCGTTCAAGTCGCCAACGCACTTCAAGCTGACGGACCTGCTGCAGAAGTTCGACAAGACGTTCGGCGCCACCGGCCGCAAGTACGGCAAGGTGGATGGCGAGCGCACGCTTACCGACATCGAACAGCGCCGCAAGGATCGTTGGAACTTCCTGTTCATCGCGGGCATGTGGTTCCAGGATCTGTTCAACTACGATTTCCGCCGCACCGAACAGTGCATCATTCCGTACGCCACGCAGGAAGGCGAGATCAGCTTCTGCGCCTACAACACGGGCGTGGGCTGGCGCAATATCGTGGAGAAGATGCACATGACGGCCACTCTCACCAAGTGGTACGAAGAGCACGGCCGGCACGAGATCTTTGCGGGCGGCAAGGCCGTCAACATGAACTCCAAGGATCACCGCCTGGTGCTGCGTGAGGAGCTTGTCGCGCAGGAGACCCAGAAGGATCTTGACAACCTGGGTATCGCCAAGACGGCGCGGGAAGAAAAGATCCGCGCACGCGACGGCAAGCTGAAGATCGCCCAGGATGCGGAAAACGCCCGCATGATGGCGCTGTATAAGAAGCATGTCATGCAGGAGCCCGAGACCGGATTGGTGCAGATCGGCGGCATCGCGGCGGCTCCGGTGAAGACGGAAGAGACGTCGGCCGCGCACGGCGACTAGTTCGAATCCCGGTTAGAACATTCTGGCGGCCACGGCGATTGCGCTGTGGCCGCCAGTTTCATTTTGGGGTGGCCGAACTCGCCGGCGCCATGACCGCAACCTAGCGGTTTCATCTTCAATATCGAGACCAAACGGTCTGATCGTGGTCTAAGTGGTATGCGCGAGTCGAAGCCAGCCTGGCACAACCCCTTCCGGATCGCACTCCTGGTCTCCCTCGCCGCGGGCTCGCTGCCCGCCCAGACCGCGCCCGACCTCACTGCGGCGAGGTTAGGACTTTCGGAATTCCAGCGTGTATGTGAGGAGGCTGGTGACCGAATGTGGGGCGTGCCGTTGTGCGGCAGGCTGCTACTGGTAGATTCCAGAAGCCGAATGACTGTGGCAAACATGCCGGATCCGGAAGGGACGTTCCGAGATGCCGGTGGCTTATTTGTAGGCTCGCTCCCGCCGGAGATTCTGATTGCCAACACCTCAATTCGGTGGGGAAACGAGGACTGGGCGATGGTGTCGCTGCCCCTTCCCACGGACGAATTCCTGCGGCTGCGATTGCTCGTTCACGAATCGTTCCACCGCCTGCAAGCGAGACTCGGACTGCGGGCGGCCGATACCGCGGGCGGTCACCTGGACTCCGAATCCGGGCGACTCTGGTTGCGGCTGGAACTGAGAGCTCTGGCGCAGGCGTTGCGGCTGGACGGCGCCGCTGCCCGGACCGCTGCTGAGGACGCCCTTCTTTTCCGGGCTGTCCGGCATTCCCTCCACCCGCGTGCCCAGGTTCTGGAGTCCGCCCTGGAGATTCAGGAAGGACTCGCCGAGTACACCGGGACGGTGATTGCGCTGGGCCAGTCCGGGGAATCGCCGGTCAGAGTTGCCCGCGCGGTGGAGGATTTTGAGGATCAGAGTTCGTTTTCCCGATCGTTTGCGTACGCGACGGGACCAGCGCTCGGCCTGCTGTTGGACAAGCATGCTCCAGGCTGGCGCAAGGGGCTTACCCGCGATTCCAGCCTTGGCTCCCTGCTGGGCCACGCGCTCAACGTTCGAGCGGGAACAGATCCCGTCCATCTGGCTCAATCCCGCGGGGAGCGCTATGGACTTCGCGCAGTGGCAGCGGCGGAACGTGGCCGCGCTGTGCGGACCCAGGCGTTGCTGGCAGGCTACCGAGCGCGCTTCCTGGATGGTCCGGTGCTTCTGTTTCCCAGAACGGAGGAACTCCGGCGCTCTTTCAACCCGAACAACCTGGTCCCGCTCGGCGACAGCGGTACCGTATACCCGACCGGAACCTTCGTCAGCCGTTGGGGCAAACTCCAGATTGACGATGTCGGTGGGTTGCTCGCTACGGACAACCAAACGCTTCGCGTGAGCGCGCCAGCGGAACTGTCCGCGCGTCCGCTGTCCGGTCCTGGCTGGCGATTGGAATTGGCTCCAGGTTGGACGGTCAGGCCGGGCACGATTGCGGGCAGTTTTGTGGTGGTTCCGGAGTAGCCCCGCGCCGTGGTTGGCACGGCCTGGAAGCGGCTGTGCTTCAGCGCTTCAATTTGCCCTTGAGGTCCTCGATCAGACCCTTAGCCTTGTCCTGCCAGGGCGGATCGACCGCGGCCGGGGCTTTCGTGCCTCTGGCTGGCGCCTTAGATGCCGGCGCCCACGCGGCGGGCCACTGTGCGGGCTGGCGGGAAACCACCTTGGCGCGGTAGTTGGTGAGGCCGTAGGTGCGCTCCAACACGCGTCCATCCTTTTCCTCGACAACCACGGAAAAGCCGCCCTCCTTCTTCACCTGAATGGGGAGCCAGCCCTTCAGGTTGCGCTCAATGTAGGAGGTCTCGTAGCGATGGCGGCGTGTGCTCCAGACGAAGATCCGCATGGAATCGAAGTCGTGGCCGGAACCAGGCTTCACCAGTGTGGCCCAGAGCCAAACCGGCTTGGCTTCGCCTTTGTCCAGCGTCTGGCCGAGGCTGAAGTAGGCGGAGATGTGGGCGCGCTCGGCGTGCTGAGCGATCTCATCGGGGATGGCCATGAGCAGCATACGCGTGAGCACCCAACCGGCACGGCCGTCCTTAGCACGAACGAGCGTCCAGGGGTCCAGAGGGATCGCATTGGGCGGGGTGGGGGTATCGACCGGTTCCTTCTTTGTGGGGATGAGGCCCTGCGGATTGCGCGAAAGCTCCAGCCAGTTGGACGGCACCGCGGGCGGTTTGGGCAGCGGGGGCGGCTCTACCGCGGGCGCCGCCTTTTTCTTCTTTGCCTTGCGCACAATCTGGGCGACGGGGCTCAGTTGAATGAAATCGGGCGGGTCGAAGGGGATGCGGGGTGCGAGCTCGTGGGCGATGACATCCACCTGGCCGTCATGGGTGATCTGGAAGAAGCTGGGGGCCTGGCGATTGGGCACGGTATGGACGTTGAGAGCCTCAAAGACGGAGGCGCGGCCCTGCGAGGGGGCCTGGCGCGCGCGCTCGGCTATGCGGCTGAGGTAATCCATGTCGGCGCGCGACAGCAATTGGCGGCCGTCGACCCAGCCCTCGCCGCCGGCGGCGACGCGCACTTTATAGAACCGGCGGCGGCGGCCGATGAGATCGACCTTTTCGCCATGCTTCGCCGTGGCCACCAGTTCGGCGCGGGCCGTGAGCTCTTCCCGAATCTGGAGGGTGGAGGGGCCGATGTAGGCCTCGCCGAGGACAGGATCGCGGTCCGGCGCGGTGGAACATCCGGCCAGGGTGAGGAATGCAATCAGAAGAAAAGGAGGGCGACGCATGCCGCTGGGTGCTATTTCAGGATAGCAACGGGCAAGGCGGACCCGTGCGCAGGATGCGCGTGGGCGTCGAGGGCGAGAGTTCGACGGCGGGCTCGGCGGGGTCGATCAGCCAGCACTGACCCAGGTTGTAGGGCTGGCCAGCGATCCGCCCGGCGCCTTCCAGAATGACCAGAAGGCGGTAGGCGCCAGCGGGTGGAAGCTGATGCGGGGCGCTGAGCAGGCCCAGGTCCGTCTCGAAATACTCGGCGGTCACCAGGCGGGTCCAGACCTCATCGAGGGCCTGTGGGGCCGCCTGGGGCTGCCACGGGTAGAGGTGGGAGACGGCGAAGCCGTCGATCAGATGGAGCTGGCGGTCCCGCCCATAGTCGTAGAGGCGGTAGGTAGTGTCGGAGTTCTGCTGGATCTCACAGAGGGCGATGCCGGCGCCGATGGCGTGGACGGTGCCTGCGTTGACGAAGAACGTGTCGCCAGGCTGGACGGGTTTCCAATCCAATAGATCGACGATCTCGCCGGAGAGCGCGGCGGCACGGGCGTGATCCAGCGTGATCTCGTGGCGGAATCCGAGCGCGATGGTGGCGCCGGGATCGGCACGGAGCACATGCCACATCTCGGTTTTGCCGTTTTCCAGGCCGCGTTCGCGGGCCTGGGCGTCATCGGGGTGCACCTGCACGGACAGACGGTCCGAGGTGAAGATGAACTTGGTCAGCAGGCTGAGCGGCGGCTCGGTTTGAAACCAGACTTCGCCGAGTAAGCCGGGCCTGGGGGCGAACCAGGGCTCGATCGTTTTCGAGCCCCAGAGCTTATCCAAGGAAACAGGAGGGATACGATACGGCATGCTTACGCGGTGTGGGCGCGCAGGAACTGCTCGAAGCGATCGAGGCCCTTCTGGATGTTCTCGAGCGAACTGGCGTAGGAGATGCGGACGTGCTTTTCGGTACCAAACGCCTCGCCGGGGACCACGGCGACGTGCGAATCGGCCAGTAGCTTATCGGCGAACTCCAGCGGGGTGCGGATGCCGTTGGGGCTGAGCGCGCAACTGATGTTGGGATAGACATAGAAGGCGCCGCGCGGCTCGGCGCACTTTACGCCAGGCATGGCGCGCAGCCGGCCCAGCACGTAATCGCGGCGTTTGCGGTATTCGGCGAGCATGATGTCCACCGAACCCTGATCCGCGTTGAGGGCCTCGATGGCGCCCTTCTGCGCGATGGACGTGGGGTTGGAAGTGGAGTGAGACTGGAGCTTGATGATGGCGTTGCAGACGGCCACCGGGCCGAGCGTAAAGCCGATGCGCCAACCGGTCATGGCGTAGGTCTTGGAGAGTGAGCCGGCGACGATGATGGTGTTCTTCATGTCCGGCAGCGAGGCTACGGAGTAGGGCTCGCTGTCGTATAGGAAGCGGCAGTAGCACTCGTCAGTCATGAGCCAGATACCGCGCTTTTTAGCGATGTGCGCGATCTTTTCAAACTCTTCCCGCTCCACCAGCGCGCCGGAGGGGTTGCAGGGCGAGTTGACCATGATCAACTTCGTCTTGGGCGTGATGGCGTGCTCCACCTGGGCGGCGGTGAGGGCGAAGTTCTCTTCCTCGCGCGTCTCCACCAGCACCGGCTTGCCGCCAGCGAAGTTGACAACGTCGTAGTAGGTGACCCAATACGGAATGGGGATGATGACTTCGTCGCCCGGATTGATCAGCACCTGGGTGAGGTTGAAGATGGCGTGCTTGCCGCCGACGCTGGCCACGCACTCGGGCACGGTGTAGCTGGTGCCGAAATCCGTATGATGGCGGTCGCAGATGGCCTGGCGCAGCTCCTGGACACCGGCCATGGCGGTGTAGCGCGTAAAGTTCTGCTCCAGGGCGCGGACCGTGGCGGCCTTGATGTTGTCCGGCGTGGGGAAATCCGGCTCACCGACACCGAAGTCGACGACGTCGACGCCGGCGCGGCGCAGCTTTTCCGCGTCGGCCGAGACCTTGGCGGTGGAAGAGACACTGATAAGAGAGACGCGATCTGCGAGTTGGGTAGTCGTTTGTTGCATTCTTGAGCTGCTCTGACGTGGATGGAATTAGACCCGGCTCAGGAAACGCTGTTTGAGTTTCTCTTCGACGGAGAGAGGGACCAGGCCGTTGATGTTGCCTCCGAGCCCGACCACCTCTTTAACCAGTTTAGAACTAATGAACGAGTAAGCTTCACCCGCCATCATAAACATCGTTTCGATCTCGGGTGCGAGGCGGCGGTTCATCAGGGCCATCTGAAGCTCGTACTCATAGTCCGAGATAGCGCGGATGCCGCGCAGCAGCAGTTGCGCGTGCTTGTCGCGGGCGTAATCCACCAGCAGCCCGTCGAAGGAATCCACCTCGACATTGGGGAACTCCGCCAGCACTTCACGCATCATTGCCACCCTCTCAGCGAGGCTGAAAAGCGGGTTCTTATGCTCATTGCGGAGGACTGCGACAACGAGCCGATCGACCAGCGGCGCACAGCGCTGGATCAGGTCCAGATGCCCGTTGGTGATGGGATCAAAGCTGCCGGGATAGACCGCGACGACAGGGTGGTGGTGGTTTGGCAAAACAGGATCCTTAGAAACGATTTTAGACTGGTTTCGGATCGTCGTGGGGGCCCTCGCTGTGGGTTGGTGCGATGAGACAGGTGTGCGACACTCTCGATGACCGGCGGGTCCATCGAATCCATCCAGCGGCGACGGGCCAACATCCGCGAGCCCATCGCCTCCTCAATTCGGAATCCTCGCTACTGGCGCTGGCGCAACGCCGCCTCCACCCCGGCAATCGCTTGCGTGACACTCTCACGCCAATCCGGTTCGGCGTTCTCCAACAAAGTCCGTAGTCGCGCCAACTTCTCCTTCGGATCCGCCGCCCTCACCGCACCGCAAAGCCCTTCCACCGCGTTCAGCAACCGGTCCCCCAGGCGCCGCTCGCCGGCGCTATAGGTGACGTCCAGCTCTTGTGCGCCGAGGTAGCCCTCGAAAACGCGATAGTACGTCTTGTCCTCATCCAATTGGTACTTCTCCAACAACGCCTTCTGCCTAGGGTGTCGGACAAGAAACAGGAGATACTCTCGTCCCTTGAACAACGACTCTCGCCCGCGATCCATCCCCGGAAACAGATCGCTCTGTCGAGCCCCGGCTGGCGAAAACACGTATACAGGGCTCGATTGGAGGTCCTTGGGAGCCCCCGGAATCTCGAAGTCCCGTTGACGGCAGATGGGCTCCAGGAATTCGACTTTCGTAACCGCTCCGCCGTTCACATCCTTCAAATCCGGCGAAAGGTAGCCGCCGTCAGGCTGAAGCACCGGCTTGGGGATATTGCGAAACATGACTGGAGTCCAGTCCACCGTCCTTGCACGAACCACCAACTCACTCCTCACCAGCCGTTCATACAGATGACCCGTGCGCCATCCCGATTCAATGGTCCCAGCCACTTGGCCCCAAAGGCAGGGGCCCATCAGAAAAGCAATCGAAATCAAAAATACTTTCACGACGTCACCTTTTCCTGAAATGCCGGACGGCAGGACCGCTGATAAAAGAATTGAGGCTGAATTGGGTCCGACACATCGTATGCTTGGCTCTCGCCGCTGGTCTTCATCACCGGACTAGCCAGAGCACTCTGCTCCTGATTGTAGGCCGTGACATCGGCGTTCACTCTTGCGAGGAGGCGATAGTCCTCAGTATCCGTGAAGCTCTGGACGCGAGCATAAGCAGTAGCCGGAGCCCAGTAATTCGCGAACAATCCCGAGGTGAATTGCGCGACGTGCACATTCTCGTGCTGGCTGATCTTCGAATAGAACTGGCTAGCAGCATCCAAATGAATCGAGAGGATGGGCTGGGTTCGAACGAGGTGGTTCTGGCTCACCCGCCAAGTTCCATCTGAATTCCGCAACATCACAATACTGCCAGACACGATCGGGTTTTCAACCCTTCCTGCCTCATCCGGAAGAGAAACTGCATACGGCGCCGTTCCTTCGTGCCAACTGCCATCGATCAGCCCACGAGCACGAATCGTGTACCAGGACGATCAATTCGGACACTCTTGCCAGGGAAGCGCAAACCAGTGTGCGTCAGAGATCGCGCTTGCACCTGAGCTATTGAACGCGACGGCAGGATTATTGCCAGCCCCGGCTGGCGCCGAATATAGCCACTCATACTACGTTGCCGCGCCACCCTCAGCCAAAGCGTAGAACGAACCAGTTCCGCCATCGATTGCGCCCGAACTCCCGCTCACTGTGACGCTCGGCGGAGGCGTCAATCCATACTGATCCTGAGTGCGGATGAAGAAACCGTAGTCGGACAACTCGCCCTCGGCCTCCGCGAACAACTCGAATAGTGTATTTGCCGGCGGGTAAGTTGAGTTGCCCACTGATAGGAACACACCCTGTCCCGCAAGGGTTCCGCTGCCCGAATCGTAATCCACGGTGTTGCCGTCGCGCCTGAGAAGCAGCGTGCTCGAGGTTACCCAGCCATATGGCAGGAAAGTGAACGAGGTCCCTTGGGCGCCGGAGCGACTCACAGTCAGCGTCGTCATCAAGGTCAAGTCCTGGCCAGCCAGGTGGTTGGCGAATAACAGAGCACCCAGTACGAGACAAACCTGCCGATACATCACTTGGACGCCCCCACTTTGGATTCGGCTGCAACCGGATCGACGTATCCGACTCGCAGACCCGGCGCGATGTAGGCGCGGATATTCTGGTCCACCCATCGAAAGCGCCTTCCAATCTGACGTTTCCAGCGGTCGATCGCACCGTCGATCGTCTCGTCTCTTCGTGCGCGCAACTCACCGATCGCCGCATCGCGCTCAGCCTTCGTCAGCCGCGAATTGGCCAGTACATCGTTTCCCAATTTGGCATTCGTCTCCAGATCCGCTATGAGGTCCGCGCATATTGACTTCAGCGCGCGGTAATCGTCCTCCTGCACTGCTGCGACGAACTGAAGCTTCGTGCTCAATACCTTGCGATGTTCCTCCGGCAGTGAGCGATCTTGGCTTCTCCGCTCATTTTCAACCACTTCGGCCGCAAATACCTGGTACACCGCTCGCTCTGGAGCAGTGATTGGCGTTACGGCATAGACACGCAGTTGTGACCCGGCCTGGCGAGTGCCGGCTTCCGCCTGCGCTCCGTAAAGCGGAAACAAAGAAGACCAGAATAGCAAGAATATTACTTGCGATGTAAAGTGGAGTATCACGAAACGAGACTATCACTACTCGTGCAATGTTTCAAGAAAACAGTGCGAGTGGCATGTGCGACTGGAAAGTGAGGAACCAACTGGGCCTCTTTGTGTGCGACAGTAGCTCGATTTCTCCAGCTTCGGTCCGGTGCGGCAAAGTGAGTTGTCAGTGCCATCAGCCCGAAGACCCAGGCCATGGCCCCACTGGTCCGCGGGATCTACCAAGTCAATGGCAAGCCCGTAACCGCGTCCCAACCCGGCCAGGCGAGTGTGCCAACGGCCAAAGCGATGCGCTGGCCGGAGCCGCGGTACTGAACAAACTCCTGCAATTTGCCCGTCGCCAATGCAGATTGGCTGGAGGCGGCATGAAAACCGCCTCCAGCGAGCACCGCTTGCGGGGAGATGCAAGCGGCGGGGCCAGCCCGTCTCCTCCTCCGAGATGGCAGGCGGCCCTTCGGGTGAGCGTACCCGAAACTGAACCGCGCGCCCTTTTGGCGCCACGGCTGAACTATCGAGTTCGTGATCTTCCACTGAACTCTGCAAAGTAATAAGCAGTTGAATGGCCATTCTGCCGCCGGAGCCTAAGAGACTGAAAACACGAGACGCCTGTCACGTGGTGGGCCTGCGGAGCATTCACCAATCGGATAATCGGTGAACCAAAAGGATTATTTGGACGAGCGGTGGGCCACTTCGTCCTTCAGCCCGAGGTTCCGCACCAGCCTTAGGAGGTAGTTGGGGTGGATGCCCAGCAGGCGCGCTGCGGCCTTGTAATCGCCGCCGCCCTGTTCGTACGCCCGCAGGATGCTCTCCCGCTTGGCCTCACCCACTGTGTACTGATACGCCCCGCTGGCCGGCGCCGCTGTTGCCGCCGCCTCGGAGATCGCATCCGGCAGGTCCTCGGCCAGCACGGTGTCCGTTTCGGCCAACACTACGGCCCGTTCGATGGCGTTTTCCAGTTCGCGGATGTTGCCCGGCCAGTCATAGGAGAACAGGGCCCGCTCGGCTTCGGGTGAGAAACCGGTCATGCGCCGGCGGCACTGATGGCAGATCTTGGCCAGAAAGTGGCGCGCCAGGGCCGGAATGTCATCTTTGCGCTCCCGCAGCGGCGGAGTGCGCAGGGCGATGACGTTCAGGCGGTGGAAGAGATCTTCCCGGAATGCACCGTTGCGCACGTCGGCGGCGAGGTCGCGATTGGTGGCTGCCAGCACGCGGACATCGAGTTTAACGGCCTGGGTGCCACCCACGCGCACCAGTTCCCGTTCCTGCAGAACCCGCAGAAGTTTGGCCTGCAGGCCGGGCACCAGTTCGCCCACCTCGTCGAGAAACACAGTGCCGCCCTGGGCCATCTCCAGGCGGCCCTTCTTCTGGGCTGCCGCGCCGGTAAAAGCGCCTTTCTCATGACCGAACAACTCGCTTTCCAGCAGCGTATCGGTGATGGCGGCGCAATTGATGGGTACGAAAGACCGCGCCTTGCGCGCGCTGCGCTGATGGATGGCACGGGCCACCAGCTCCTTGCCCGTGCCGCTCTCGCCCAGAATCAGCACCGTGGATTCACTGGCCGCCACGCGCTCGATCATCTGCAGCAGGCGGCGCACGGGCGGGCTGTCGCCCACGATGCCGCTGGAGAAGATCTGCTCAGCCAGCAGCGCCACTTCGTTGCGTAGCGTCGCCGTCTCTCTCGCGCTCTCCAGGGCTATCGAGGCCAGGCTGGCGATGGAACTGAGGGTATCCACATATTGATCGGACGGCGGCAGGTGCAGCACCACCGTGGCGTCCAGCTTGCCTTGGATGAACAGAGGCAAGGTCACGGCGTTGCCCACGACGGGCGGCTCCGGCGAATCCACCACTTCGCCGGTGAGCGTGCCGGAATGGCCCAGCAGGTCGGCGATGATGTGGATGATGTGGCCCTCGACGATCTGGGCGGCCGGGTCGCCGCGCATCTGCTCCCAGCTGCGGAACAGGTAGAGCAGAGTGGTGGCGCGCAGCAGAGTGTGGCGGTCCTCGGTGGGCAAGGCGGGCTGATAGGCGAAGCGGGTTTCCCCGATCAGAAACTCCTCTCCGGCGGTGAGTGACGTGGCCGGGCCAGTCGTTGCCTGCGCCACGTGGCGGCCGCTTTCCCACCGGATGCACACTCCCTCCGCCACGAGCACCTCGCCGATCCCCAGGGGGTACGAGGCGCCGGCGCATGGTCCGTTGAGGATAATGAGGTGCGCGGTGGGGATCATTGCGGGCCGCTGGGCAGATCGTAAGTCCGGATCACCTGCCCAAGGATGAACTTATCAAACCACGCGACGATATGCTGGAGCCGTTCCACACGGTGGCTGGGCTTGCCGGAGCGCGATAGCTCATGGGACTCTCCGGGGAACTGCACCATCACCGTTGGTATGCGGCGGTACTTCAACGCGCGGAACATCTGCTCGCCGCCCGCCGTCGGCGGAGTCCGCAGGTCCGCTTCGCCTTCAATGAACATGGTGGGTGTGGTGATCTTCTCGATGTAGGTGATGGGCGAGCGGGCCTTGAAATCGGCCTCCTCTTTCCAAGGGGCATCGCGGAACCAGGTGGGCTGGAAGAGCGCGAAATCGGCGGTGTACCAGAAGTCCCGCCAGTCCGCGATGGAGCGCTGGCTGACCGCGGCTTTGAAGCGGTCCGTGTGGCCGATGGTCCAGTTGGTGAGCACGCCGCCGCCGGAGCCGCCGGTGACGCCGAGGCGGGCCGGATCGATCCATCCGCGCCGCAGCAGCTCGTCCACGCCGGCCATCAGGTCCTTGTAGTCGTCGCCCGGATAGGCGTATTGGATGATGTTGCCGAAATCCTGGCCGTAGCTGGTGGAGCCGCGCGGGTTGGGATACAGCACGACATAGCCTTTGGCGGCCATCCACTGGAACTCATGATCGAAGACGTAGCCATAGGCGGCGTGGGGGCCGCCGTGGATGTTGAGGATCAGGGGGTACTTCACGCCGGGCTGGAAATCGGGCGGGCGCTGGACCCAGGCCTGGATCTTCTTGCCATCGAAGGAGTCGTACCAGATCGTCTCCGGCTCGGTCAGTTTCAGTTGAGAAAATAGGGTCTCGTTGATGTTCGTCAAGCGGGTCAGCGCCTTGGTGGCGGTGTTGAGGAGGAAGAGATCGCCGATGTTGGTGGGGGTGGAGATGGCCACTACCATGCGGGCGGCGTCGGGCGTGGCGCTGTAGGCGTAGACGGCGTGGTTGCCCTCGGTGAGGGGCTCCAGCTTGCCCGTATCCGTGTGGATGCGCTTCAGGTTGGCCTTGCCGTGTTCCTCTGCCACGACGAATAGCGAGCGGCCGTCGGCGCTCCAGATGGGGCGCGAGCCGCCGCCGGCGCGCGGGGGCCCCTGGTCGCCGCCGGGGCCGCCGCCGATGTCGAAATCGTAATTTGTAGTGAGATTGCGGGGCTGCGGGCCTGTGAGTGCGGCGGTCCAGAGATCGGGCTGCGAATAGGAGCGGATGGGCGCGCCGTTGATGGCGGAGACGAAGGCGACTGACTTGCCGTCGGGGCTGAGGGTGACGGCGCGCAGCGCGCTATCGACGTGCAGCGCCGGCGAGACGGCTCCGCCCGTGGAGGGGACGGAGTAGAGATCGCCGTCCTGATGCTTGTAATACGGCTCGGGATCTCGCTCGGCCGTGAAGTAGATCCGCGTGCCGTCGGGCGACCACGCCGGGGTGCCCTCGCCGCCTGCGCCGGAGGTGATTTGCGTGGCGGTCTGGCCCGGCTGCGCCGCGACGGTCCAGATGTGCGCGGGCCGGTCGAAATCCACGTAGCCGCCGCCGTTGGCGCGGTAGACGGCGCGGGTGATCACACGCACGTCGGAGGGCGTCTCGTCCTTCTTCTTGTCATCCTCCGGCTTGGTGGTAGAGCTAAAGGCGATGCGCGCGCCGTCGGGCGACCAGACCGGCGCGGAGGCGCCCTTGGCCAGCGTGGTGAGTTGCCGGGCCTCGCCGCCCTCCATGGGCAGAATCCAGATCTGGGCGGGCTGCGGCTTGCCGTCTTTCTCGATGGAGCGGAGAAACGCCAGGCGGGTGCCGTCGGGGGACCAGCGCGGGCTGGAATCGCGCGGCCCAGCGGTGAGCGCGCGCGGCGGCCCACCGGCCGTGGGCACCAGCCACAGGGCGGTGTCATAGCCGTCGTGCTTGGCGTTCACGCTGACCTGCGTGAAAACGACGCGCGTGCCATCGGCCGAGATCTGCGGATCGGCCGCCCAGCGGAAGGCGTAGATGTCGTCGGCGGCGATCGGACGGGTGGCGGCGGCCAGAGTCCAGACCAGTACCGCGGCGCAGAAGACACGACTGAAGAGCATTGCGCGATTTTCGCATGAAATAAGATTGGAAGCATGGCAGCCCAGACCCAGGTACCCAGTTTGACGTCCATACTCGATTCCGGCGAGGCCGGGCTCTTCGACGTGCGCAGCAAGGCGCGCGGTCCGGCAGGCTCCTTGCCATTCACCGACGAGATGCTGCGCAACGCGCCCAGCGGCGATCTTTTCGGCTGGACAATGAACGCCGGCATGGGCTGGGATCCGGCCAAGATGGGCGGCAAAGAGATCCTGCTGCTCAGTACCCACGGCGGCCTGCGCGCGCCGGACGGCACACCGGTGGCGCTGGGCTATCACAGCGGCCACTGGGAGGTGAGCCTGCTGGTGGAGGCGGCGGCGCGCGAGTTGAAGGCCCTGGACGCAGTGCCCTTTGCCGGCTACTGCTCGGATCCGTGCGATGGCCGCTCGCAGGGCACCACGGGGATGTTCGATTCGCTGCCGTTCCGTAACGACGCCTCCATGGTGTTCCGGCGCCTGATCCGCTCGCTGCCGCGGCGCAGCGGCGTGCTGGGCGTGGCCACGTGCGACAAGGGCCTGCCGGCGATGATGATGGCGCTGGCGGCGCAGCGCGACCTGGCCACCGTACTGATCCCCGGCGGCGTCACGCTGCTGCCGGAAGATGGCGAAGACGCCGCTGTGGTGCAGAGCATCGGGGCGCGCTTCTCCCACGGCCAGATCACGCGCGAGTACGCGGCGGAGATGGGCTGCCGCGCCTGCGCCTCGCCGGGCGGCGGCTGCCAGTTTTTAGGCACGGCTGCGACGGCGCAGGTGGTGGCGGAGGCGCTGGGCTTGTCGTTGACCCATTCGGCGCTGGCGCCCTCCGGCCAGCCGATCTGGGCCGATATGGCGCGCCGCTCGGCGCGGGCCGTGTTGGCGATGGAGGCGCGCGGCGTGACGACGAAGGACGTGCTCACCGCCGCCGCGCTGGAAAACGCCATGGTGCTGCACGCTGCCTTTGGTGGCTCCACGAACCTGATCCTGCATCTCACCGCGGTGGCCTATCATGCCGGGCTGCGGCGGCCCGTGGTGGACGATTGGGCGCGCGTCAATCGTAGCGTGCCGCGCCTGGTGGACGCCCTGCCCAACGGGCCGCGCCACTTCGCCACCGTGCAGGTGTTCCTGGCCGGCGGCGTGCCGGAGGTGATGCTGCATCTGCGCAAGCAGGGCCTGCTGCAAACCAAGGCGCTGGTCGCCAGCGGCCAGACGCTCGACGACGCGCTGGATTGGTGGGAGCAGAGCGAACGGCGCGCCGCGCTGCGCAAGACGCTGAAGGAGCGCGACGGTATCGATCCCGATGACGTCATCATGAGCCCGGATCAGGCCGCCATGCGCGGGCTCACCTCCACGGTCTGCTTCCCTACCGGCAACCTGGCGCCGGAGGGCTCGGTGATCAAAGCTACGTCGATTGATCCCAGCGTCGTGGGCGCCGATGGCGTCTATCGCAAGCGCGGCCCGGCGCGCGTGTTCCTTACCGAGCCGGATGCCATCGAGGCCATCAAGAGCGGCGGGGTGCAGGCCGGCGATGTGCTGGTGCTGGCGTGCCGCGGGCCGATGGGCTCGGGCATGGAGGAGACATATCAGTTGACCAGTGCGTTGAAATACCTGCCGTTTGGCAAGCACGTAGCATTGATCACCGATGCGCGGTTTAGCGGCGTTTCTACCGGCGCCTGCATCGGGCACGTGTCGCCGGAGGCGCTGGCCGGCGGGCCGATCGGCAAGGTGCGCGATGGCGACGTGATCGAGATCGTGATCGATCGCAACCGGCTGGAGGGGACGCTGAACGTGATCGGCGTGGATTTGGACGCGCGGGAGTTGCGGGACGATCTGCGTGCGGACAAAGACCTGCCGGACGACACGCGGCTGTGGGCGGCGTTGCAGGCCGTGAGCGGTGGCGCATGGTCCGGGTGCGTCTATGACGTGGACCGGATTCTGGCCGTGCTGGCGGCGGGGCAGAAGGCGCTGGGCGGGGCGTAATGCATGGAGGTGACGACGGTTGGCGAACTGCTCCATTGGCGTTATGCGAGCCTCGCGATGGCGCACGCGGCCGTTACGGCCAACGCCCAGGAATACGGGCGTGTCCATTACATGATCCGAAGTCGACTCTACACTGGTCCGCGAAAGCAAACCATGCACGTTGGCGCGCTTGCCGATGATGAACGTTTGAAGATGGTGTTACCCCAGGCCTGCTGCTATTGCGGCAGCAGGGAGCGCCTGGCGGCCGACCATCTCATTTCACGGAAGCGCGGTGGCAAAAACGCCGGGGATAACCTGGTCTGGGCCTGCCGCGCCTGCAACAGTTCCAAAGGCGCTTACGACGCTCTCGAATGGCTGAAAGGACGAGACCAATTCCCGCCCCTGTTGCTGCTTCGCCGCTACCTGAAGTTCGCCATCGAAATGTGCGAGGAAAGGCTCCTCACGGATACTCCGCTCGCTGAAGCGCCTGAGCTCCCGTTCGTCCTATCGGCAATTCCGAGAGCGATTCCGCCCTGTGATTTGCAGCTCTGGGTAATGGACCTGAGCTATTCACCGTAGGACAATGCTTCGAACTGGGGCACAATGAAATCATGGTCACGTTGGACACAATTCGCCGGGAGAAGCGGACCGAAATTGTGCGCCTAGGGGAACTCTATGGCGCCCGCAACATCCGGGTCTTCGGCTCGGTTGCCCGCGGCGACAACAATTCGGCCAGTGATGTCGACCTCCTGGTGGACATGGACCAAGGCCGGAGCCTGTTCGACTTGGCCGGGTTTGTTGCAGACGTCCAGGACCTGCTCGGGGTGCGAGTCGATGTCGTAACGGTTGGTGGACTGCGATATCTCCGGGACCGGATTCTCGCTGAAGCAATCGCCATTTGAACTCTATGTCAGAGAATCGTTCGTCCTCCTACCTACGGCACATGCGTGACTGCTGCCTGCAGATCGCCGTATGTGGAGAACTCCGGGAAGCGGGCACAATGCCGGACTCCGTGATCTTTGACGCAGTCTGCCGAAACCTGGAAATCATCGGAGAGGCCGCCGGCAAGATCGCGCCTGAGTTCCGCGCGGACCATCCCGAGATCCCATGGCGGCAGATGATCTCGGCCCGCAACATTCTGATCCACAACTACGATGGTATCGAGCCCGCAATTGTATGGGCTATCGTGGAACGCGACATCCCAACCCTGCTCTCCGCAATCCTGCCGCTAGTTGCGGCGAGCCCGGACTGACGTCACCCGTCCAGAAGTCAGAACCGCAGCCCCAGTTGCCCGGCCAGGGCCGCCAGCTCCGCCCCGTGCGCCGGCAGGCACGACGTCAGCGCGGCGGCGTGTTGCGCGATCCAAGGGTCTGCTGTGGGGCCGGGGCGCAGTGGACTCTCCAGACCGTGGAGCTGCCTCCATGCCTGCGTCCAGCGGGCGTTGTAGGCGTCCAATTCGCCTGGTGCGCCGCTGGCTAGTGCGGCCGCCAACTCCTCAGCTTCAAACATCCCGATGTTCATACTCTGAATCCCGGCCGGGCCCGTGGTGTGCGCGGCGTCGCCGGCCAGCCAGCAGTGGCCACTGCCGAAACTGGACGTCAGGCGGCGCTCGAAGCGGACTACGGTCCGCCACGTAATGTGATCCACCGTGGAGAGAAACCACGGTGCGCGATCGGCCAGCAGATTCCGCAGGCTGGTTTCGCCGAGAATGGCGGGGTGGCCGGGGTCTGAAGACGCTTCGCGCTCCTTGGGGCGCTCGGTGGGGAAGTAGCCCAGGCCGGCGGTGAAGAGGCGGTCCTTGATCATCTCGGCGTCAATGTCGTGGTAGTCGGGCAGCTCAAAGCTCCAGCGGCAGTAGCCGTTGGGTAGCGGCCACAGCACGCTCATGCCGCCCTCGTCGAAGACCAGCCGCATCTCATGGCCCAGATCGGCTTTCGTCTGGAACTCAAATACCGCGAAATACTGCGCCGCACCGACCTCGGGAAACTGAATGCCCAGCCTGCGGCGGACCCGCGAATTGTACCCGTCCGCGCCTACCACGTAAGGAACCTGCGTCTCCGTGGTCTTGGCGACAACCCACTCGTTGTGGGCCACGATATAGCCGCGGCTCTCCTTTTCCAGCTTGTTCAGGAACACCGTGACGGAGCCGGCATTGGGAGTGAGCTCTGCCACTTCATGACGCCATTGGATCTTGACGTCGCGGGCCGCCAACTCCCGTTCGAGCATATTTTCGATGAAGTCCTGGCGCAGGACGGCCAGGCACGCCGTGGGATCGGCCGGATCGCCCAGCGTGATGCCCCCCGTCTGCCGGACTTGTCGTAGAGGCCGATCGTGCGGACCGGGTAGGCCTCCGCCAGAATCTCCTCTTGCAGGCCGTAGCCTTCGAGCAAGCGGATCGTCTGGGGATGCAGCGCCAGCGCATAGCTGTGTTTGCAGGGCCAGATGCCGGTATCGGCGATCTCCACGGGCACTCCGCGGCGGGCAAGCGCCAGAGCCGCGAACTGTCCAACCGGCCCCGCGCCGGCGACGAGAACTTGTGGGTCTTGCATGGCTTGATCCTCGATCGGCCCAAGTATAACTCTAAACGCAAGAATCTGAGCTGCATACCTGAACATCCGGTGTGATTTAGTAGAGGGATGGAAGTGCCAGCCGAGTTGAGCGTGTTGGAGATGTATCCGGAGTACGCGCAGACCGTCTCCCTGGACGAACTGCGTGCCCAGGAATATAGCCGTCTGGATGCCACCCGGCACGCCTATCTGGACTACACCGGCGGTGGACTCTACGCCGAGAGCCAGGTGAGCGAGCACAACCTCTTGCTGCGGAAGGGGCTTTTTGGCAATCCGCACTCCCGCAATCCCACGTCGCAGGCCACCACGGATCTGGTGGAGCGCGCCAGAGCCAAGGTGCTGGAGTTCTTCCAGGCCTCGCCGGATGAGTATGTGGCGATCTTCACCGCCAATGCTTCCACTGCCCTCAAACTGGTGGGCGAATCCTACCCCTTCACGGCCGGCGACCACTATCTGCTGACGTTCGACAATCACAACTCCGTCAACGGCATTCGCGAATATGCGCGGGCGCGTCAGGCCGAGATTTCCTATGTGCCGGTGAACCTGCCGGAGATGCGCGTGGACGAAAGCGTGCTGGAGACGCAGTGGAAGCTGGCCCGCGCGGGCGGCCACAATCTCTTCGCGTATCCGGCGCAGTCGAATTTCTCCGGTGTGCAGCACCCGCTCGGCTGGATTGCGCGGGCGCAGGAGGCGGGGTGGGACGTATTGCTGGATGCGGCGGCATTTGTGGCAACCAACCGGCTGGATCTCAGTGTCTACAAGCCGGATTACGTCACGCTGTCGTTCTACAAGATGTTCGGCTATCCCACCGGAATCGGCTGTCTGCTGGCGCGGCGCGAGGCCCTGCGGAAGCTGCACCGGCCGTGGTTTGCCGGCGGCACCATCACGGTGGCCAGCGTACAGGGCGACCGCTACTTCATGGCCGACGGCGCGCCGGGCTTTGAGGATGGCACTCTGGATTATCTGAGCATCCCGGGGGTCGAGATCGGGCTGCGGCATCTGGAGCGTGCAGGCCTCGACACCATTCACACCCGTTGCCGCTGTCTCACGGGCTGGCTGATCGAGCAGCTATTGTTGCTGCGTCATGCGGACGGCCAGCCGCTGGTGCGGCTCTACGGTCCTGCCAATACGGAGCACCGCGGCGGCACTTTGACGATGAATTTCTATGATGCCGCCGGGCGCGTCATCGATCACCGTTCGGTGGAGGAGAACGCCAGCCGGCACGGGATCTCCCTGCGCACCGGCTGCTTCTGCAATCCAGGCGGCGGTGAGGTGGCGCTGGAGTTGTCGCGCACCGAGTTGCTGGGCTGCTTCAATCAGCCCGTGGTGGAGGAAAAGCACGCGTTCACTGTCGATGATTTCCGGCTCTGCATCGATGGCAAGAGCACGGGCGCGGTGCGGGTTTCCCTGGGCGTGGCCAGCAACTTCGAGGATGTGCGCCGATTTGTGGAGTTTGCGCGCGGCCTGCTGATCGTCGGCGGTTAGTTGACGGCGGCCTTGCCGCTACCGTGGACCTTGAGATCAATGTCCATGAAGCAGCGGCCCCACAGCAGCGTGTCGCGGCGTCCGCATTTGTTGCACAGCAGGTAGAGCCGGCCTACCAGATCGGCGGACTCCTTGGATTCCAATCCCTTGGTGAAATCCAGTGAGATCCAGGGAGCGCCGATGCCTTGCGCCGTGGGGCCGAGCATCTCATCGACCAGCGAGAAAATCTGGCGGCGGGCCTCGTCGGATTCCTCTTCCTGGCCGGTGGTCTCCAGCGCCGCCGAGACCTTCACCCACGTCAGTATGCAGAGGAAGCGCAGCGCGCGAATGTCTTCCTCTAGCAAGGCAGGGAAGTTGTCCACGACCTCGAAGGCGTGCGTGAACGCGGCATTGGCGCCCTCGGCGTCCCCCAGTTCGAGGGCGAGGTCGCTATCGCGCCAGCACTTCTGAATGTCTTCGGCGCACTGGATCATGTCATTTGTCATGCCGCACCCGGTTTCCGCACTTAGCGCAACCACTATATGCTGTAGACGAGCGTTTGTGAAGCGCCGCTGGAGAGGAATTTAATGTCGACGCGCATTTGGATGAAGTGGGCGGCGCTTGCCGCGGCGGGTTGCATGGCTTTGACGGGTGGAGAAGGGAAGTGGACGCCGCAGCAGGTACTGGAATTGGACCCTGCCTGGCTGAAGAAGGAAGGGCTGGCGTTGCCGGTCTCGCGGCTGTGGGATCCGCGGCGCGGCACTGGCCTGCTGGCGGCGGCCGTGAACATCGGCGGGTGCTCGGCCGGCTTCGTTTCGGCCAGCGGCTTGATCCTCACCAATCATCACTGCCTGTTCGGTGTGTTGCAGGAGCACAGCCGGCCGCAGCGCGATCTCATCACCAACGGCTTCCTTGCCAGAACGCGGGAAGAAGAGCTGCCCAGCAAGACCACGCGCGTCACCGTGCCGCGCAAGTTCACCGATGTGACCAAACAGGTGGAAGCGGCCGCGCCCGCCGGGGGCGACGATCTGGCGCGCAACAAGGCGATGGACGCGAAGCAGAAGGCGCTGGTGGCGGAGTGCGAAAAGACGGCCGGCGCGCGCTGCCGTGTGGCTGCATTTGATGGCGGCCTGCAATATGTGTTGATCGAGAGCTTCGAGTTGAGCGACATCCGGCTGGTGTACGCGCCGCCGCGGGCCATCGGCGAGTATGGCGGCGAGATCGACAACTGGATGTGGCCGCGGCACACCGGCGACTTCGCCATGGCGCGCGCCTACAAAGACGGCCAGCCGTATGTGCCGGAGTTCTATTTCCCCATCGCTCGCGACGGCGTGAAAACGGGCGATTTTGTGATGGTGCTGGGCTATCCGGGCCGCACCGTGCGGGCGCTGACCGCCGACGAGATGGCGGATCAACGCGACTACTTCTATTCGCCGCGTGCGACAGTCTATGGCGAGTGGATCCGGCTGATGGAAGAGGCCACCAAGGACAGCCCGGCCGGGCAGATCGCCGTGGCCGCCACGCTCAAGAGCCTGAACAACGCGGCCAAGAACGGGCAGGGTCAACTGGCCGGATTGAAGCGCGGCCGCACCATCGAGAAGCAGAAAGCGCACGAGGATCTGGTGATGACGTGGGCGGCGGGGCGGCCGGAGTTTGCGGCGGCCGTGGAAGCGAAGCGGGATCTGGACCGGCGCGCGGCAGCGCGGCGCAAAATGGCGATGCGTGATTTCCTCTATCAGGCGATCCAGAACGGGCCCCTGGCATTGAAGCAGGCGACGACGCTGGTGCGGCTGGCGAGTGAGCGCGTGAAGCCGGATATGGAGCGCGATACGGACTACATGGAGCGCGAGCTGCCGCGGCTGCGGGATCGCATGGAGCGCGAGCAGAAAAGCTTCTACCGTCCGGCGGACGAGGCGGTGTTCACGGATTGGATGACGCGTTTCAGAGCGCAGAATGCGACATGTTCTGACAATTTTGTGGTCAAAACCGCGTATGAACAGACGCGGGTGACGGATCTACAGGAACGGTTGAAAATGTTTGGGGAATCGACGGAGCAGTTGCGGGCGCGGCATGATCCGATGCTGGAGCTGGCGTTTCGGCTGGAGCCGGAGCTGCGCGCGTTCCAGACCGCGACCAAGACGCACGATGGCGCCGTGGCGAGGCTGCGTCCGGCTTGGCGCAAAGCGGTGATCGCGCAGGCGGGCAAGCCGGTGGCGCCGGATGCGAACTCCACTCTGCGCGTGAGCTTCGCGCACGTCAAGGGCTACGCGCCGCGCGACGGAGTCATCTACACGCCGCAGACCACGCTGGCCGGCATGCTGGAGAAGCACACGGGCGAGGAGCCCTTCGCGGTGCCGCCGGCCGTGCTGAACGCGGCGGCGCGCATGGACGCCTCGAAGATGCCGCTCAACTTCCTGGCCGATGCGGACACCACGGGCGGCAACTCCGGCAGCCCGGTGGTGAACGGTCGCGGCGAGCTGGTGGGATTGAACTTCGATCGCGTGTGGGAAAACGTCGCCAACGATTTCGGCTACAACCCGGAGGTGGCGCGCAACGTGAACGTGGACGTGCGTTTTCTGCTGTGGCTGTTGCGCGACGTGGAGAAGGCCGAAGGCTTGTTAGGTGAGCTGGGCGCCCGTTAGGCCGAGGGCGTTCGCGTTGAGGCGGAACAGCTTTAAGAGTGTGGTCTTGCGATTGTGCAGGGCAGCGAAGCGGCGCATCTGCTCATTGAAATAATCAGAGTCTTCGCAGGCCTCGGCGCGTTTGGCAGCGGAGCAGAGCGAGGCGACGGCGTCCGGATAGCGGCCATCGAGGATGAGTTGGGTGGCGTGCTCGAAGCGGAGATCGATGGCCAGATGCGGGTTGACGGGCTCGTAGGCGGAGGCGATGTCGAGGAGCCGGTCGGGCTCGCCGTTGGGCCGGTCCCGGTAGAGCTGGAGCGCGCCGCCGGGATTGTCGTCGTCGATCAGGATGGCATGCACGATGGAGACGGCCACCCAGGCGGGCACGGTCTTGCCGTCTTTGAGGAGTTCCCACAGACGGACCCGCCATTCGGGCCAGCAGTTGAGGCTGGCTGCGGTTTCGCGGAGCTGGCGATAAGCCAGGACCGAAGGTGATTTGCGGAGCCAGGCGAGCGCCTGTTCCAGCGCAGCCGGAACGCCTTGCGCGGCGGCGATCCACGGCAGGAGAGCCCTTTGCAGCGGCTGCCTGTCCCAGCGGACCTTGGCCATGCCGTCCTGAGCGGCCTGGATGGCCGCGGGCAGGTTGCCTTGCTGGAAGTGCAGATTGGCGAGCGCCACGTAGCAGGAAGCGCCCGGATTGGGATGCGCCTCGATGGCGCGTCGCATCAACGCGGTGTCGCCCAGCGACTCGCAGATGGACACGTTGAGATGGAGGGCGAGCGGATTCTCGGGCAGCAGGGACTGGAGCTCGCGCAGGCCCACCTCGCCCAGCGCCGCTCCATGAGTTTGTCCGACATCGGCGAAGGCGGCCATGGGTGCGGCCAGCGCGATGAGGTGAGCGATGCGGCCGGCGAGTTCCGCCGGCGCGGGACGGGCAGCGGCGGTGATCTCGGCGTGGAGCAGTTCGAAGTGACTCTTGCACACGAGCAGATCGTTCCAGTAGCGATCCATGGAGCGTGCCAGCTTGATGAGCTGGGCGAGGGCCACCTCGCAGAGATCCAGAGCGGCGTAGGGATTGCCGCCGGCCATCACCTGCCGGATGTCGCGCTCCACCTGGGCGACACGCGCCTGAAGATCCTGCACTTTGCGGATGGCGGTTTTTCCGCCGGCGGCGAGTTGGGTGGCGATGCTCTTGCGTAGCGCGACGACATCGAGACCTTGCGTGGAGTGCAGCGCAACGAAGCGCTGGAGAGCGGCGTTGGCCAGGGGGTGGGCGGCGGCCACATCGAGGATCATCCGCACCAGGCGCTCCGGCGGCAGCAGCGCCAGCGACTCCTCAATGGAGAGCTTTTTCTTGCGGACGGGCTTTACCTTCTTGCCGGACTTGCGCCAGGCGAGCCAGGCCAGCGCCGTGGCCACGCCGTGCTCACACAGCAGGCCGCCCTCGGCCTCGGGGCAGGGGCAGGCGGGATCGAGCTCGCCGGCCTCGGAGGTCAGGGTGACGGAGCGAGTGGCGCCGTCGAGAACGTCGGCCGCGGCGAGCTCGGCGGTGAACTCCGAGGGCTGCACATGGGCGTGCTGGTGGAGCTCGCAGCCGCGCTGGTAGGCACGTTCGCCCGCCAGGCGTTGCAGGACTTTTTCCTTGATGACAGATTCAAGCGGGCCAGGCATCCTCTCGATTATGCCGTTTTAGTGGCCGACGTGAGAGTCGGCGCCGGGTCTGCCCTTTTCCAGGACATCCACGTGGGCGGCGTCGAGAAAGAGCTTCAGCCGGACGGCCCAGGCGGGATCGAGTTCGCGCAGAGTCTCATATTCCTTCACGGCGCCCTTCTGGTCGCCGGACATGATGAGCGAGAAGCCCAGGTAGTAGTGAGCCGGGGGGAAGGATGGGTCCAGCTCGATGGCTTTGCGGTAGCAAGCGGTTTTGGCGGCGCCGTGACCGTTCTTGCCCTCGGCGAAGGCCCGGTGGTACCAGGCGCGGGCGTTGAGCGGCTCTGCCTCAGTGGCCTTCCTGAAGTAGTAGAGGGCGCCGTCGAAGTCCTCGATGAAGAGGTGGCCGAGCGCGCGCTGATAGTTCGACTCGCGGGCGCGTTCGTTCTTCGCGTTCCACTCGGCCAGCGAGATATGCAGTGTCTGTCTGATGGCATCGAGGCGGGCGAGCGGAACGGCGAAAGCAAGCACCTGGCCGTCGATGGTGCGGGTGACGTGCCAGCCGGCGAGCAGGCCGTGTTCGTCGTAGAGAGGTCCGCTGGCGGAGTCCTTGGGTCCACCGCAATCGAGGCGGGAGATCACGCCAAATCCGCCGGCCTCGCGGGTTTTGAGCACCTTGGCCTGGTGATCCGTCATCTGGACGCGGGCGCCCATAGCGGAGGCGGCGTCGGGCCCGGCGGGGGCCTGCGCGCCAACGAACAGCTCCACCACGCCGGCTTCCGCATCCTCGGCTGAGATCCACAGCACGGCGTGCATCGCTCCCTTGTCGTCGATGACTTGGGCGGAGGCGGCGCCAAAGAGCGCTTCGCGTGGCGCCAGCACGTAGCCACCCTTGCGCAGCGCGGCGTGGCCGGTTTTCAGGAGGCTGCCCTGCGCATCGTGGGTGAGCAGCACGGTCTCGGCGTGCAGGGCACACACAAACAGCGCGGCGGCGCAGAGAGACAGCTTCATCGTATGTCCTGACGCGCCTTTCCGACGGCGCGTTGCACCCATTTTGTACCATAGGAGTATACCCGCCATGGATCCCAGTAGTGTTGACCTGAAAAAGACCGTGAACCTGCCGAATACCGGCTTCTCGATGAAGGCGAATCTGCCTGTCATGGAGCCGAAGTTGCTCGCGCAGTGGGCCGAGACGAAGCTCTACGACCGCATCCGCGAGACGCACGCCGGCCAGCCGATGTATGTGCTGCACGACGGGCCACCATATGCGAACGGCAACATCCACCTGGGCCACGCCTTCAACAAGATTCTGAAGGACTTCGTGATCAAGTCCAAGACGATGGCGGGCCACGACTCCCCGTATGTGCCCGGTTGGGATTGCCACGGCCTGCCGATCGAGATCAAGGTGGACGGCCAGCTTGGCAGTAAGAAAGCGAAGATGAGCGTCGCCGAGATCCGGCGCGAGTGCCGCAAGTACGCTCAGAAGTTTGTGGATTTGCAGAGCCAGTCTTTCCAGCGGCTGGGCGTGCTGGGGCGTTGGGACGCGCCGTATACGACGATGAGCGCCGGCTATGAATCGGTGATCGCCGGGGCGTTTGTCGATTTTCTTGCGCAGGGCTCCGTCTACAAGGGGCTGAAGCCGGTGAACTGGTGCATCAGTTGCCGCACGGCGCTGGCCGAGGCGGAGGTGGAGTACGAGAACCACGCCAGCCCGTCGATCTGGGTGCGCTTTGCCATGCTGAGTGACGCGGCAAAGCTGAGCCCGGTGCTGGCCGGACGCAGCGTGTACGGGTTGATCTGGACAACGACGCCCTGGACGATCCCCGCCAACGTGGGCATCGCCTTCCATCCCACTTTCTCGTATTCGGCTGTGCAGGCCGATGGCGTGGTTTACATTGTGGCCACGGATCTGGTGAAGGTCACTGCCGAGAACTGCGGCTGGACCGAGTATTCGGAACTGGTGCGCTTCCCGGGCTCGGAGTTGGAAGGCACGGTTTTCCAACATCCTTTCCTGGAGCGCGAATCGAAGGGTGTGCTGGCCGACTACGTCACGCTGGAGCAGGGCACCGGCGCCGTGCACACCGCGCCCGGCCATGGCGGCGAGGATTATGCGACGGGTCAGAAGTATGGCCTGCCGACTTTCTGCCCGGTGGATGCTGGCGGACGGTTCTTCCACGCCGAGGGCGCCGCTGGGCGTCTGCCGGAAGAGATCATCGGCAAGACGATCTGGGAGGCCAACCCGATTGTCAGCGCGATCATGGCCGCGGCCGGGGCGCTGTTGGGTGAGAAGAAGCTGGACCACAGCTACCCGCACTGCTGGCGCTGCCACAAGCCGACGATCTTCCGGGCGACGGAGCAGTGGTTCATCGGCATGGAGCTGAACGGGCTGCGTGAAAAGGCTCTGGAGGCGATCAAGAAGGTGACGTGGCACCCGGAGTGGGGCCAGGAGCGCATCTCGAACATGATCGCGACGCGGCCCGACTGGTGCATCTCGCGGCAGCGCGTGTGGGGCGTGCCGATCACGGTGTTTTATTGCGAAAAATGCGGTGAAACGCTCACCGATCGCAAGTATTTGGACCCCATCGTGGCGATGTTCCGCGAGCATACGGCCGACATCTGGTATGAGAAGACTGCGGCCGAGCTGTTGGGCCCGGAAGCGCGCTGCGGCAAGTGCGGCAGCGATGAGTTCCGCAAAGAGAACGACATTCTGGATGTGTGGTTTGATTCCGGATCCAGCCACCTGGCCGTGCTGCGCGAAGAGAACGGGCTGCCGTGGCCGTCGTCGATGTACTTCGAGGGCGGGGACCAGTATCGCGGGTGGTTCCACTCGTCGCTGCTGGTGGGCGTGGGGTTGAAGGGCGAGGCGCCCTACAAGGAGTGCGCCACCAACGGCTGGGCGTTGGATGGCGAGGGCAAGGCGATGTCGAAATCGCTGGGCAACGTCATCGAGCCGGAACAGATCATCAAACAATATGGCGCCGATGTGTTGCGGCTGTGGGTAGCGTCTGTGGACTTCCACGAAGACGTGCGCATGTCGGAGTTGATCCTGCAGCGGCTGACGGACGCCTACCGCAAGCTGCGCAACACGTTCCGCTACACGCTGGGCAATCTGCAGGACTTTGATCCGGCCGCGGATGCCGTACCGGCGGAGGAGTTGGCGGAGATCGACCAGTGGATTCTGTACCGCGCCGCGGCGCTGGTGGATCAGTGCCGGACGTCGTATGACGAGTTCTCGTTCCACCGTGTGTACCAGGCCATCTACAACTTCGCGACCACGGATCTGAGCGCGGTGTACTTCGACGTTTTGAAAGACCGGCTGTACACGACGGCGCCGAAATCGAAGGCGCGGCGCAGCGCGCAGACGGCGCTGTACCGCGTGAACTACGCGCTGGCGCGTTTGGCGGCGCCGCTGCTGGCGTTTACCACGGATGAGGTGTGGTCGCATATGCGCCGGCCGGCGGGTGCGCCGGAGAGCGTCCATCTTTCGGAGCTGCCGACGGGGGCCGAGCTGACGGCGGGGCTGCCGGCCGAGCACGGCGAGCTGAGCGCCAACTGGGACCGGCTGATGGAGGTTCGCCCCATCGTGCTGAAGTCACTGGAAACGGCGCGCGCCGAGAAGTTGATTGGCGCGCCGCTGGAGGCCAAGGTCCGCGTGGCCGCCCCGGCGGGGATCTATCCGCTGCTGCTGCAGTATCAGGCGGAACTGCCGGGCCTCTTCATCACGTCTCAGGTGGAGTTGGCGGAGAGCGGCGACGAGGAACTGGCGGTGACCGTGTTGCGCGCCGACGGGGTGAAGTGCGAGCGGTGCTGGAAGTACACGCAGGATGTCGGCTCCGATGCCGTCTTCCCCACGGTGTGCGCCTCGTGCGCCTCGGCGGTTCACGAGATTGTAGGCGGCTGACGATGACACGGTGGTGGCCCTTTGCGGTGACGGCGGCGATCGCGCTGCTGGACCGCGGCAGCAAGCATCTGATTGAGACCCGAGTGGGGCCGTGGGAGACCTACAAGGTGATCCCGGGCCTCTTTCAGATCGTTCACGCGCGCAACGAGGGCATCGCTTTCAGCCTCTTTGCCGATACGGGCAGCAACAAGCTGCTGATCGGTTTCTCCGTGGCGGTGCTGGCAATGGTGAGCTGGATGCTGTGGACCGCGTGCCGCACGCCGGCCTCGGAGCACTGGACCATGCGTGCGGCGCTCGGGCTGGTGCTGGGCGGTGCGATGGGCAACCTCTACGACCGCGTGGTTTTCGGCAGCGTGACCGATTTCCTGGACTTCTTTATTGGCCACAGCCACTTCCCGATCTTCAACGTGGCCGATAGCGCCATCACGGTGGGCGCCGCGCTGCTGCTGATCAATCTCTGGTGGGTGCGGCGGCCGTGTGAACCTGGCTCAGAGACGCCGCGTAGCTCTGAATCCCGCTGAAGAGCGCCTCGGCCAGGCGCTGGCGATGTTCGGGCTTTCTCAGCATCGCCTCGTCGCGCGGGTTGCTGATGAAACCGATTTCCGAGAGGACGGCGGGCATGGACGCGCCGATCAGCACCACGAAAGGCGCTTTTTTCACGCCGCGGTTGCGCGCCGTGGCATTCATTCTGGTCCAGGTGGCGGCGAGCGACGTTTGGAGGAATCCGGCGAACTCGCGTGATTCGTCCAGGCGGTCCTTCAGGGCGATTTTCTGAATGAGCTCGCGCAACTCGAAGATCGATTTGCCGTGGGACGCGTTCTCGCGGGCCGCTGTCTCCATGGCCTCCTTAGAATTGGTGAAGTTCAGGTAGTAGACCTCCGCGCCGGAGATGCCGCGCAGGGGCGTGGCGTTGGCGTGGATGGAGAGGAAGAGATCGGCGTGGTTCTTGTTGGCGATGGCGGAACGCTCTTCCAGCGGGACGTAGACATCGGTGGTGCGCGTGTACACCACCTGGCTGCCGAGACGCTGCTCGATCAGAGCGCCGAGGCGGAGCGTGACGTCGAGGACCAGTTCCTTCTCGGTGAGGCCGGTGGGTCCGGTGGTGCCGTGGTCATTGCCGCCGTGACCGGGGTCGAGCACAACTCTGCCGAGCTTTAGACCCAAGGCGCGGATGAGCGACCGGTTGCCGGTGTCGTTGGGGCGCGCGGGCGTGGGCGGATTGTTGGGCTCGTTGGAGGAGGGCGGGATGACAGGGGGCGGCCGCGTGGGCTCGGGTTCTGCCTTGGCGATCTCCAACCTGGCGGGTTCCGGCTTCGCGGGTTCCAGCTTGACTGGCTCCGCGGGTGCGGGTGCGGGTGCGGGCGCCGCAGCGGCGGGCTTGTCCGGGATCTTCTCAAACGCGGTGCGGCTTTGCGTGACGACGGTCTCTGCGGGTTTCGAGCCCTGACCGCGCACCTCGATCATGATGCGATTGGGGCTGGAGAGTTGGGAGATGTCCTGCTCGAAGTGGCCCTCGAGGTCGAGCACGATGCGCGTGACGCGGGCGTCCTTTTGCGCCACCCTGACCTGCCGGACGAGCTTATCGCCCACCTTGACGATGTGCATGCCTTTGGGGCCGAGATTCATGCGGGTGTCGGCGATGTCGACGAAGAGGCGATCCGGATTGGTGAGCCTTTCGAACTTGAACTTCGTCTCGCCGCTGAGCTCCACAGCGACGCGCGTGGTGTTGCCCAGGGACCAGAAGCGAACGGATGTGACCGAAACCAATGTGGACGGGGGCGGCGCGGTTGACGGCGCCGGGGCGGGCGGCGGCGCGGCCGATGCGCTCCAGAGCGCCAGCATGCCGAGCAGAGATCCGATTGGCGTGATGGTCAGATCGTCTCCTTACCGGGTCCTCAGGATGATGCGGCCGTCGGCATCGGTGGCGACATCGAGATGGCGGAGCGGCTCGACGGCCGGAGCGGGGGCGGGTGCCGCGGGCGTGATGTTGGCGGCCTTCACTGCCTGCTGCTGCTTCCGCGCATCGCCGTAGCTCTTGCCCACCTTGTAGACGTATTGCTCGGTTTCGCGATAGGGCGGGACGTTGCCGTACTTGATGACGGCGCCTTCGCCGGCGTTGTAGGCGGCGAGCGCCAGGCGATCGTCCTTGAACATCTCCTGCAGATACTTCAGGTACTTCACGCCGGCGGTGATGTTCTCGCGCACGTCAAAACTGTTGGCGGCGCCGAAGCGGCGCGCGGTGGCGGGGATCAGTTGCATCAGCCCCTCGGCGCCCTTGGGCGAGATGGCGTTGGGGTTGTAGTTGCTTTCGGCGCGGATGACGGAATGAACCAGCAGCGGATCCACGTTGTGGTCCTTCGCCGCCTGGTCGACGATCTCCTGCACCGTGGCGCCCGGCGATGCGGGGGCTGCCGGCGCCGCACCCACCACCCTGGGCTGGATCACCTTGGGGGCGATGACAGTGGTGCGCACCAGCCTGCCCGTGCGCGTATCGGCGCGCACCGTGCTGGCCACACGGGTGGCCGGCTCCGCTGCATATGCCAGCGAAGCGCCCAGCAGGAGGCTGAAACAGATCGTCATGAATTTGTTTTCTTGATTATAACGGGCCATGCGAGGAATACAAACGGTAAATTGCCTGAGGATGGTGCTCGGTAGGGCCGGGGCCGCTGCTAAGATTGTCTCATGCGGACAGGCGGATTCGTGCTCACCGGGGGCCGGAGCACCCGGATGGGGCGCGACAAGGCGTTGCTGCCCTACCGCGGGCGGACCCTGGTGGAATGGGTGGCGGAGCAGGCGCGCGAGGCGGCTGGCGACGTGAGCCTGGTGGGCGCGCCGGAGCGGTATGGTCATCTGGAGATCCCCTGCATAGCGGAGCGATACGCCGGGTGCGGCCCGCTGAGCGGTATTGAAGCTGCGCTACGCGAGGGCGGCGCGGCGTCGAGCCTGGTGCTGGCCTGCGACATGCCGGGCGTGGACGTGTCGTTTCTGAAAGAGCTGGTGGGGGGCGTGGGGCCGGACGTGGACGCGGTGGTGGCGGTGAACGAAATGGGGCAGGACGAGCCGTTGTGTGCCGTGTACGGCGCCGGGGCGCTGCCGGCGGTGCAGCAGGCGCTGGCGGCGGGGTTGTACCGAGTGCGGGACGTGCTGGCGGCGCTGCGGCTGCGGCGCGTGGCCGTGCCGTCTAAAGGGCTGATCCGCAACGTCAATACAGACGAGGAGTGGGCCGCATGGATCCGGTGAAGGACCGCTATCCGCATTACATCGAGTTCCGCCACGTCTATAAGACGTTTGACTACCCCGTTTTAGTCGACTGCAATTTTTACGTGTCGCCCGGCGAGACGTTGGCGATCATCGGGCGAAGCGGCGTGGGGAAAAGCGTCAGCCTGGGTCATGTCATGGGGTTTCTCAAGCCGGACTCGGGGCGCGTGATTGTCGCCCATCAGGACATCACGGACTACAGCGAGGCCGAGCTGCGTCTGATCCGGCGCAAGGTGACGATGGTGTTCCAGAGCGGCGCGCTGTTTGACTCGCTGACGGTGGGCGAGAACATTCTGTTTTCGCTGGAGTTGCGTGAGGACTATGACGAATCCAACAAGCTGGAGGTGGTACGGGGGTTGCTGGCCATGGTGGATTTGAGTGAGTTTGAGGACGCCTATCCGGCCGACCTCTCCACTGGCTACCGGCGCGCGGTGGCGATTGCGCGGGCGCTGGCGGCGCAGCCGGAGTGTATTCTCTATGACGAGCCGACCACGATGGTGGATCCGATCATGTCGGACCAGATGGCTACGCTGATGCTGCGGCTGAAGCAGCAGTTGTCGCTGACCTCGGTAGTGGTGACGCACGATCTGGACCTGATGCGGCGCGTGGCGGACCGCGTGGTGTTTCTCTTCGACGGGCAGGTGATCTATTTCGGGCCGGTAAGCGGGCTGGAGGCATGCGAGCATCCGCACGTGCGGGAGTTTCTGGCGATGGACCGCGTGGACTTCTCCGGCGGAATAAAGTGATTGAGTAGACCGTCCCCGAATTAAGGCAGGTAGCGGGCGGCAAGGGTTGTGAAGGCTGCAACCTGGGCGGATTGCCAGGCGGCGTCCTGGCCCAACTCGACAGCGAGGATCTGGGCCACGCGCGGGGCCATTTCGATGGCGGCGCGGGCATTCAGGAGAAGTGCGCGGGTGCGGCGCGAGAGGATGTCTTCCACGGTGCGGGCCATTTCCCAGCGGGCGGCCCAGATCACCTCGGCCTCTACGTAGGGCAGCGCGGGATGCATCTGGCGGCCCCGCTCGGCGTGGTTGCGGATCATGTCCTGGATGGCGATGGCATCGGAGCCGTAGACTTCGAGGTGGCCGAATTTCGAGGCGTGGTGGTGGTAGCCGTGGATGCGCAGCTTGCGGGTGACGCAATCGCGCTCTTCCAGGCCGGCCAGCAGCGCCGCCTGATTCACACAGTCCTCCGCCATGTGGCGGTAGGTGGTCCATTTGCCGCCGGCGATGGTGAGCAGGCCGTTGGGGTCGATGTGGATGGAGTGGTCGCGTGAGAGCGATGAAGTGGAGGCGCCTGGGGCTGATTTCACCAGCGGGCGGATGCCGGCCCAGGCGGAGAGAATGTCGGCGCGGGTGGGCGGGTGATCCAGATAGAGGCCGGCCGTCTCCAGGATGAACTGCACCTCCTGCTCGAAGGGCGCGGGCTCCAGGCAGACGCTCTCGAGCGCGGTGTCTGTGGTGCCCACCAGCGTGTGACCGTGCCACGGGATGGCGAACATTACGCGGCCGTCGGAGGTGTGGGGCACCATGATGGCGGTGTTGCCCCGCAGGAACGATGCATCGAAGACGAGGTGGACGCCCTGCGACGGCGCCACCATGGGCGGAGCCTGCGGGTCGGCCAGGTGGCGGACTTCATCGGAAAAACAGCCGGTGGCATTGATGACGACGCGGGCCGGGATCTCGAACTCCTTGCCCGTCTCCAGATCCTTCGCCACGGCGCCGCGGATCATGCCGTCTTCGGATTTCAGCAGTGCCGTGGCCGGGCAGTAATTCACCAGAGTGGCGCCTTGCTCTACGGCCGTTACGGCCAGATGCACCAGCAGGCGCGAGTCGTCGAACTGTCCGTCGTAGTAGACGACGCCGCCGCGCAGCCCCTCGTGCTTCAGCGTGGGGATGGATTCCAGCGTCTCTTCCTTGGTGACGTTTCGCGACGCGCCGAAGCCGTATTTGCCGGCCAGCAGGTCGTAGAGGCGCAGGCCCACTCCGTAGAAGGGCGCCTCCCACCATTCATAGTTGGGCACGATGAAGGCGAGGTCGGATACCAGATGCGGGGCGTTGTCGCGCATGATGCCGCGCTCTTTCAGCGCCTCCATCACCAGCGAGACATTGCCTTGCTCCAGGTAGCGCACACCGCCGTGGACGAGCTTGGTGGAACGTGACGAGGTGCCTTTGCCGAAGTCGTCCTGTTCGATCAGGGCGACATGGTAGCCTCGCGAGGCGGCATCGAGGGCGCAGCCCACGCCGGTGGCGCCGCCGCCGATGACCAGCAGATCCCACGGCTCGCCGTGTTCGCGCAGCCTGTCGAGTAACTCCGTGCGGTTCATTCGGTCTCCCAATCGCGGGAGCGGGCGACGGCGCGGGTCCATTTCGCCCGCAAGGCCCCGACATGGTCACGATCCATGGCGGGCTCAAAGCGGCGGCCCTCGCTCCACTGCTGGGCGATGGCTTCCTGGTTGGGGAAGACGCCGGAGGCTAGTCCGGCGAGGTAGGCCGCGCCGAGCGCGGTGGTTTCGGTGACGCCGGCGCGCACCACGGGCACGCCGAGCAGGTCTGCCTGGAACTGGGCGAGCAGATTGTTCTGGGAGGCGCCGCCATCCACGCGGAGCTCTTTCAGATCGATGCTGGAATCGGCCTGCATGGCGGAGAGCAGGTCCGCCACCTGGAACGCGATGGCCTCCAAAGCCGCGCGGGCGATGTGGGCGGAGGTGGTGCCGCGCGTAATGCCGAGCATGGTGCCGCGCGCGTACGCATCCCAATGCGGCGCGCCGAGGCCGGTGAAGGCAGGCACGAGAATGACGCCGCCGGAATCGGGCACGCTGGTTGCCAAAGCCTCCACTTCCGAGGAATTACGGATGATCTGGAGTCCGTCGCGCAGCCACTGCACGACTGCGCCGCCGATGAAAACAGCGCCTTCCAGCGCGTAGTTCAGGCCCGCGCCGGTATCCCAGGCGACGGTGGTGAGCAGGCGATTGGTGGACGCCACGGGCTTTGTTCCAGTCTGCATCAGCATGAAGCAGCCCGTGCCGTAAGTGTTCTTGGTGAGGCCCGGAGCGAAGCACGCCTGGCCGAATAGCGCCGCCTGCTGATCTCCGGCGACGCCGGCGATGGGCAGCGGCCGCGAGAAGATATCGGGCGAGGTTTCGCCAAAGACTCCGCTGGAGGGGCGCACCTCCGGCAGGACGGAGCGCGGGACCTCCAGGATGCGCAGCAACTCGTCGTCCCAGGCGCCGGTGTGAATGTTGTAGAGCATCGTGCGGCTGGCGTTGGAGGGGTCGGTGGCGTGGACCTTGCCGCCGGTGAGATTCCAGATCAGCCACGAATCAATGGTGCCAAACGCGAGTTCGCCCTTTTCGGCGCGGGCGCGGGCGCCGGGCACGTTGTTGAGCAGCCAGCGCAGTTTGGTGCCGGAAAAGTAGGGGTCCAGCATCAGGCCGGTGCGCTGCTGGATCTCGTGCTCGAGTCCGTCGCGGCGCAGTTGATCGCAGAAGGCGGCCGTTCGGCGGTCCTGCCAGACGATGGCGTTGTGGATGGGCTCGCCGGTGGCGCGGTCCCAGACGACTGTGGTCTCGCGCTGGTTGGTGATGCCGATGGCGGCGATTCTGTTGGGCGTGAGGTGGGCCTGGGCGAGCGCCTCCACGGTGACGGAGAGCTGGGTGGACCAGATCTCATCGGCGCGGTGCTCCACCCAGCCCGGTTGCGGGTAGATCTGTGTGAACTCTTTCTGCGCGACTGAGATGGTGGTGCCGCGCTCATCGAACACGATGGCGCGGCTGGAGGTGGTGCCCTGATCCAGGGCGAGCAGGTAGCTCATACAGATTCGATGATAAGTCTACTTGGCTGCCTGTTGACGGGCCAGCGGGCCGATCACCGGGATTTCAAAGTTCTCGCCGGAATAGGCTTTCCACATCAGGAACAGCCAGAAGAGGAAGCCCGCGAAGGAGATCAGCGCGTAGATGGGCAGCAGCACGAGGGCGAAGATATGCGCCATGGAGGTGAGGACGTTGATCGCCATCCAGAATGCGATCCAGGCGATGTTGAAAAAGATGGACTGCCAGGCGTGGAACTTCACGCGCGGGTTGGCATTGTACGGCGCCATGACCAGAAAGATGATGCCGGTGACGAAGCCGACGATGTAACAGAGGGTGCAGGCTGCGTTCTCGGAGAGGCCGGCGGGCTGTGCATTGTAGGGCGCGCCTTGCGGCGTGGGTGGGGGAGGGGCAAAGCCCGAAGGGGGATTGGGCGCGGCGGCGGGCGGCGCGCTGGCCGGTGTGCCGCAGTTGGGGCAGAATGTCCCCGTCATGTTCGTGCCGCAGTTGGCGCAGAATGGCATGTTGAACTCCTATTGCCGGTTCGAATGGCGGGACTGACCGGCCCGCTATGTCCTGTCATGGTAATCCCATTGAACGCCGGTGTCACCCGGGGGGCACCCTGGGGGCGGGCGATGGCAGGGGTTCAGGAGTTTCCAGCCTGATAAGCTGAAAGCCAGGAGCTAGGAACCAGCATCATGAGCATCGTTGAGAACTTGAAAGAAGCCTTCGCCGGCGAGAGTCAGGCCAGCCAGAAGTACCGCGCTTTCGCGCGCAAAGCGGATCAGGACGGACTGCCGAACATCGCCCGCCTGTTCCGCGCCGCGTCTGCGGCGGAGTGCGTCCATGCGGAAGGCCATCTCAAGGCGATGGACGGCGTGGCTACCACCGCGGACAATCTGAAGGCCGCCATTGAGGGCGAGACCTACGAATACACCACGATGTATCCGCCGATGCTGGCGGAGGCGCAGGCCGACGGGCACCGCGCCAAGGTCATGTTCGGTTTTGCCATGAAGGCGGAGGCAGTCCATGCCGAGCTCTACAAACTCGCCCTGCAGGCGCTGGAGCAGGGCGGGGACCTGACCGAGACCGGGTTTTATGTTTGTCCCATCTGCGGCCACATCGAGTTTGGAGCGCCGCCCGAGAAGTGCCCGATCTGCGGCGCCCGCCAGGAGAAATTCAGCGCGGTGGCATGAGACCATCGAGACTGAATGTCGACACCATCGCAGATCTGGCTGATTCGTCACGGGGAAACGGAGTGGTCCAAAACCGGCCAACATACGGGCCGGGAGGATCTGCCGCTGACCGAGCGCGGCGAGGCGGAGGCGCACGAGGCCGCGGCACTGCTGGCCGGCGCCGGATTTGATCGTGTGCTGGTGAGCACGTTGCAGCGCGCCAGGCGCACGGCCGAGATCACCGGCCACCTGCCGCAGGCGCGGCTGGAGCCCATGGTGCAGGAGTGGGACTACGGCCGGTTGAACGGCCGCACGTTGGAAGAGATTCGCCAGGAGTTTCCGGGCTGGTCTGTCTGGAGCGGGCCTGTGCCCGGCGGGGAGACGGTTGAGGACGTCGCGGAGCGCGCCGATATTGTTCTGGATCAGATCCTGAACGCCGGCGGCACGTTTGCCGTCTTTTCGCACGGCCACTTCCTGCGGATTCTGACGGCGCGTTTTCTCGATTTGGATCCCCGTGCGGCGAAGCACTTTGCGCTGGGCACCGCCGCGATCTCGGTGCTGGGCTTCGACAGTGGATTTCCGGCGATCCTGCGCTGGAACGTCAAGACACCGCCGTGCCGGTAGTCACTCGGGCGTAGCGGTATTGCTCCAGCACAGCCGTCAGTTCCTTTGTCTGAATCGGTTTCTGGAGGTAGCCATCCATTCCGTGCTGCAGGCAGTGGTCTCGATCGCCCGTCATGGCATGGGCCGTCAAGGCAATGATCGGGGTAGCTCCGCCGGCGGCTCGGATTGCCGCCGTGGCCTCGAACCCATCCATTTCCGGCATCTGAACGTCCATCAGAATCAGGTCGAAGAGGCCGGGTTGCCAGTGCGCGACGGCCTCGGATCCGGTGTTGGCCACCTGAACGCGGTGGCCCAACCTCTCCAGCATCCGCTGGGCTACGCGCTGATTGACCAGGTTGTCCTCCGCCAATAGGATTCTCAGCGTGCTGCGGGCCGGCGCCGGGCTGGCCTGCGCGACCGGATGAACCGCCTTGCTCAAATTTTCCAGCGAACTGGTCTCGACAATCATCCGGCCAATCGCCTCCAGCAGGTCCACTCCTCTCACCGGTTTGAGCACATGCCGACTCACGCCCACCGCGTGGCAGCGTGCTGCATCGCCTGTGGTGCTGGCTGAACTGAGCATCAGCACGCGTTTCCGGTAATACGGCCACTGTTCGTGCAACCGGGCAACGAACTGGAATCCGTCCATACCCGGCATGTGGCAATCGGTGATGATCAGCCCGAACGGGCCGCCGGACGAGCTCAACAGCGCCAGCGCCTCTGGCCCGCTTGCCGCCAGGGTGGGAGTGGCGCCCCACCGCTCGAGTTGGCGCTCCAGAATCCGGCGGTTTGTGGCGTTATCGTCCACCACCAGGACCCGCATCCCGGCGGGGCCGGGCAGAGTCTCCGCCACGCGCCTGGGCCTGACGGCGGACGGCTCCAGCCGTGCCGTGAAGTGCACGGTGGTGCCACGTCCCGGTTCGCTTTCCAACCCGATGCCGCCGCCCATCAGGGTCACCAGTTGTTTGGAGATGGATAGCCCAAGCCCGGTGCCTCCGAACTTTCGGGTGGTGCTAGTGTCGGCCTGGCAGAACGGCGCGAAGACGTGCGCCTGTTTCTCCGGCGGAATCCCGATGCCCGTATCCCGCACGGCGAACTCCGCCAGATTTCCCTTCATCTTTGCGGTGAGCACCACCTCGCCCTGTGCCGTGAACTTCACCGCGTTGCTGAACAGATTCAGCAGAATCTGCCGTAGCCGCACGGCGTCGCCGCGCACCATGTCCGGGACGTCTTCCGCCACTTCGCAGGCGAGCTCCACTCCTTTGCCGTGGGCGCGCGGCGCCACCACGCGCAGCGCGTCCACCAGGCAGTCCCGTAGGCAGAAGTCCACCGGGTCCAGCTCCAGCTTGCCGGCCTCGATCTTGGAGAAGTCGAGGATGTCGTTGATCACCGCCAGCAGGCTCTCCCCCGACGTCCTGACCATCGAGATGTAGTCCCGCTGTTCCGGCGTGAGTTCGGTGTCCAAGGCCAACTCGGCCATGCCCAGCACGCCGTTCATGGGAGTGCGAATCTCGTGGCTCATGTTGGCGAGAAACTCGCTCTTGGCGCGGTTGGCCGACTCGGCGGCATCCTTGGCCACCAGCAGCTCCGCCGCGTTTCTTTCCTGTTCCGCGCGTGCCTCCTCCAGGTCGTGGAGATAGCGCGCGATGCTTTCCTCGGCGCATTTCCGGTCCGTGATGTCGCTATGCGACCCGGCCATGCGGTAAGCAATGCCTTGCTCATCTCGCAGCGCAGCGCCTCTTGCCATCACCCAGAGATAGCCGCCCTCCTTGTGGCGAATTCGGTATTCGACGCAGTAGATGGGAATCTCACCCTTCAGATAGCGGTCCAACTCACACAAAACTCTGTCTCTGTCCTCCGGGTGGATGCGCTCCTCAAAAGCGGTGGCGGTTTTTGGGAACTCGCCCTCTCCGTAGCCGAGCATCTCCGTCCAACGCCTGGAACGGAAGTGGGTGTTGCTGCGGATATTCCAGTCCCAGATCCCGTCATTACTGCCGCTGACAGCCAGCGCGTACTGCTCCCGGCTGGTTTCCAGTTCCGCCTCCGCCCTTCTTCGGGCCGTAACATCGAAGACGATGGCGTGCAGCAGACTGCAACCGTCGATCTGGATTCGGCTCGCCGAGACCTCCACCTCGCGCAGCACACCATTCTCCATGCGATGCTGAAACTGGAAGCGCTTTCCTCCCAGTTCCGGGATGGTGGCCAGATCCTCCCGCACCACGTCCGCGGCGGCCGTGTTGATCTGCGTGATCGGCATGCCCACCAGTTGCTGGTGGGTGTAGCCGTAGAACCGCTCCGCCGCCCTGTTGGCGTCGATGATTTGCCCGGCGGCCGGATCCACCAGCAACATCACGGACGAGTTCTCCGCAAACTGCCGCCGGTACGATTGTTCACTCGCTCGCAGAGCGTCCTCTGCCTTTTGCCTGTCCGTAACGTCCAGAAGCAGGGAGCGGAGGCCGGTTGTCACGCCCGCCGCGTTCTTCACGAGCGTGTCGTGAATCTCCAGGACGATTGTCGTGCCATCCCGCCGGACGTAGTGACGCAACACCGGGACCAGCGCTTGAGCGCCCGACAGTTTCCGCCAGATAGCTTGGCGGCTGGCCTCCTGGTCTGCGGTGGCTGTCAACTCCCAGGCCAGGCGGCCCAACAGTTCCGATGGGGTGAAGCCCAGAAGCTCGCATTCCGCTTTGTTCACCCGGATGATGACGCCGTTCATGTCCAGCTCATGGTAAGCGACTGGTGCGCCATCGAACAGTTCGCGGAATATCGCCATGCTCTCCTGGTTTTCCCGCTTGCGCTTCTGGATGGCCCGCGCCGCCAGGGTCCAGGCGCCAAGGCCGACGACCCACAGGAAGGCAAACCCCGCGACAGCCATCTGAACCCGCGGCTGGTGAGCGTTCTGTAGCGGCGCCAGAGGGATGGTCACGCTGATGCCCCCGCGACGATCGCCTTGCTTGAGTTCCTGTCCGCTGTGGCAGTGCTTGCAGACGGGCCCAATCACTATGGGGCGCATCTGCCGCAGGTTCTCGTCACCGCCGGTCTTCGTGATCTCGCTGACCTCGCCCGCGCCCGCTGCCAGTCGATTGAGGGCTTGCCTCTCCCAATTGTCGGCGGCGTGGGCGCCGGATCGCGTCTCCAGGCTCACCACGTGGCCGTGGAATCTAGTGGCTCCGGGCGGCTTCTCGCTTGTCATCAGCGCGGAGGCATTGAGAGATAGCGCTTCATGGACGATGCCGGCCTCTACTTGCGCCAGTTCCTTGATGGAGCGCTCATCCAGCAGCAATGTGACGCCGAGGGAAATGCCAACCACCAGGGTCCAGACGATCGCTCCCGACAGAAGGTATGCGTTCAGCCGGGGTACGCGCTCCGGACCCGTCTCGTCTGCTCCACTCATGATTCCCTCCCCAAAGGTTTGGCATCCATCTGTTCATTTAGCAGTGCTGCCAATTCCTTAGGCTGGATGGGCTTCTGCAGATAGCCGTCCATCCCATTCCGCAGGCACCTTTCGCGGTCACCCGACATGGCGTGGGCCGTCAGCGCGATAATTGGCGTGCCGCCGCCACGGGCGCGAATGGCGGCGGTGGCCTCAAATCCGTCCATCTGCGGCATCTGCACGTCCATGAGGATCAGATCGAAACGGCCCGGCGCCCACTGTTCGACGGCCGCCTTACCATCTCCAGCCACGGTGACAACGTGGCCCAAGCGCTCCAACATGCGCAACCCGACACGCTGGTTGACGAGATTGTCCTCCGCGAGCAGAATGTTCAGTCGTCGCGCGGGCGCCACCCGTGGAGTTGCCGGCGTCGCGCGGACCGCCAGCTCCAGGTTCGCCAAGGCCGAAACGTCGTTGACCATGTGGCAGATCGCGTCCAGCAGGTCCGGCCCTTTCACCGGCTTCACCACATGCCGCGTGACGCCCATGCGCTGGCAGTGCGCCGCATCGCCGGCGCTGCTGGCCGAGCTCAACATCAGTACACGTCCGCGGTAAAAGCTCCATCGATTCTGCACTTCGGCCGTGAGCGTGAAACCGTCCATCCCTGGCATATGGCAATCCGTAATGATCAGGGCGAATGGCGCCTCTGCGGCGTGTAGCAGTTCCAGCGCTTCGGAGCCGCTGGCCGCCAACACCGGAACAACTCCCCACCGCTCCAACTGGCGCTCCAGGATGCGGCGGTTTGTAGCGTTGTCGTCCACTACCAGGATGCGCAGGCCCTCGGGACCCGGCAGTCCCGCGCCCGCAACGGCTTGCTCCGCCATCGCCGGCTGGAACCTTGCGGTGAAGAAGACGTTTGTGCCCACGCCCGGCTCACTCTCTAACCAGATGCTCCCACCCATTAGTGCCGCCAACTGGGTGGAGATGGTGAGGCCCAGTCCGGTGCCGCCAAACTTGCGCGTTGTCGCGCCATCGGCCTGGCAGAAGGGCTCGAAGATCTTCCTCTGCTTTTCGGACGGAATACCGATGCCGGTATCCCGCACGGAGAAGCGGATCAGGTCTCCATCGACCGAGGCGCTTAGAACCACCTCGCCGCGTTCGGTGAATTTGACCGCGTTGTTCACCAGATTCAGCACCACCTGCCGCAGGCGCAGGGCGTCGCCGATGACGTATGCAGGCACGTCATCGGCGACATCACACACAAGCTCCAGGCCCTTCTCGTGGGCTTTCGCAGCTACCACTCGCAGCGCGTCCACCAGGCAATCGTTCAAGCAGAACTCCGCCGGCGCCAAGTCCAGCTTGCCGGCCTCGATCTTTGAAAAATCAAGGATGTCGTTGATCACCGCCAGCAGACTCTCGCCCGAGCTTTTCACCATGGCGATGTAGTCCCGCTGCTCAGGGGTGAGCTCCGTATCCAGCGCCAGTTCGGCCATGCCCAGCACTCCGTTCATGGGAGTGCGGATCTCGTGGCTCATGTTCGCCAGGAACTCGCTCTTGGCGCGGTTGGCATGCTCGGCGGCCTCTTTCGCCAGCAGGAGATCGCTAGTCTGTTGCCGCACCCTGCGGCGCAGAATCAGTATCCAGAAGGCCGCAAACGCACCCAAAATGGCCAATAACGCCACGATTTGGATCGCTTTTTGCACGCTCCACCACGGCGCCGGCCGCAGTACCTGAATGTCGCCCGGGCCGCGCAAAGTCAGCGAGAACGACGTAGGCAGGATCGACTCGCCAATCTGCGCTGTTTCCATCCGGCTGATGCCTGTCACGCGGAGCAGGCTGCCCGGGTCCCAATGCCTGTGCCCGGCGGCGTTGCCACGCAGATGCGCCGGGATGAGGCGTGTGCCGGCTTGAAACAACAACGTCTCCCCGTCGCGCTGGCCCACCGTGTCCGACAGCACGGCGTCAAACTGTACCAACTGCGCGTCGTAGCCCTCCTCAATGATCTCGTCCGGATCGGACCGGACCGGTTCGGGCTGCGGACCTTCCGATATCTTGTGAATCACCGCATTGCTGATCAGTGGGCTGAATCCAGAGAGCACAGGGAAACCGGCGGCTTCCACGACATCACCGGGCTGGAGCTCCGTTTTCAAGTGATGGCCGATCTCCACGCTGCCGCTGGAGTCCCGGAGGTAGGTGGGGCCTTCCGGTTGTGAGGCAATGACGGAGCCCCGTATACGCACGCGCTGCCCGGGCCGGTTTTCCTGCGAAAACCGCAGCAGGTGGTCCACGGGTGTGGGCGCCGCCAGGGCCAGATCAGCCGGCGGCTTGACGACGGACAGCAGGGCGAGATCGGGAACGAAGATCTGAATGCCCAGCAACTGGCGGCGGGCGTTGAATCGCGCGCCGGCGACGCCCTGTACCCGCACCGAGGCGCCCAGCAGCGCGGCATCCAGGCTCCTCCGGCCCTGGATCCGGGCGCGGAACCGATGGGGGCCATCCCGAAGCTCGATGATACCGTCCCGTGGATCGCTCGACAGCGCCTCCACCACTCCCGAGACGGCAACCCAATCGCTGTCCAACATCCCGTCGAAAATGTCTTCCGGATTGGCGTTGGCTGGGTGCGGCAGGGCGCTCTCCCCGATTACGCGAATCGACCGGGCCACGACGATTGGAGCAAAATCGCCAGCTCCGGAGACCCCCTCGATCTGAACGGTCTGCCCGGCACGCAGGAGGACGCGATGGGCTGCCTGTTGGGCGACGAAGATTCCGCCCTCCCGGTCTTGCACAAACAGGATCTGGGGCCCTTCGTCAAAGAAGGTGACAGTACCCTGGAGTTTCACCGGGCTGGCCGCCGCCGCCTCCACCGGCGATAGCTTCTGCACTTGCCGCGAGGTGGTCAGTGTTTGACTGGGGCCGGAGGCGACTGGCTCGGCATGCGTGAATACCGTGGCGCCGGCGTTCCGCATGAGAAAGCCCGCGTACTCCTTTTCGCCTTCGCCACTGATTGCATATTGGGATGACGTCAGCAGGATCTCGCTGTCCCCCGAACGCAAATGCGGCTCGGCCAGGCTGCGGTCCAGATGCACCTTGCCTCGTAGGCGGATGCGGTGCGCCGGCAAAGGGGCCATGCGCAGAGCTGCCGCTACACTTTCCAGAAGCGGAGTACCTTCCGCGCCCGGCGCCGGTTCCACCGTTTGGATCCCACTCAATCCGGCCGCCCAGATGCGCACCTCACTCACGCGTTCCTGCGAGTCCAGAGTGCTGCCCACCACGCCCGTCACTTCTGTCTGGCAATCCACCAGCAACTTCCATGCCGGGCCCGGTGAGCCAATGACCCGAACCGTGGCGCGCCGCCCCGCCGATGCAATCACCAGCGCTGGCCGGCCGGACCATTCCAATTCTGCCCGCTGAACAACTCCGCGCACCGCCACTCGCCGGTACTCCCAACGGCCGCTGTAGAGCTGTTCCAGTGTGACCCGCTCAGCCGGTGCCAGTTTGCCCGGGCCCAGCCTTCGGATCCGCGTCTGGACCAACGCCGGCGCACGGCCGCCCCCCGTCGCGATGCCGGTGACGTCCACCCGCTCTCCGGGCTCCAGGCCAGTGAGGCCCGCCGGGATCTCGGCTCGCGCACCGCCCGTGGCGTCCTCCAGAATGAGCTGTTTGCGGCCTTCGTCGACAAATGTAACGGTGCCCGTTAGACCCACCTGGCGCCCGTTACCGGACAGGCTCCGCAGATCGCTGACCCGCACACGCTCGGCCGCCCCCGATCCAATCTCGCAGCCGCCTGCCAGCGCACAGACTACCAGCGCCAGTGCGCCGGCAGCGCTTCGTCTGGCGGTGTGTGTCATCGCGGCATTTCCCTTACCTCGTTCATCGGCGTTTCCGCTGCGCAGCAACAGGGGTTTGTTTACCTGAACATGCGATTCGCCAGCCGGCTGCAACTCAGGCGTTTCACATTGAGATCAACATCGTCCGATACGCGCGCCTCTGCTAAGTTGGAGAGAGCATGGCGCGTATTCTCGACGGCAAATTGATGGGGCAGCAGATCACCGCGGAGCTCCGCCCCCGGATTGAGACACTGGCCGCGCGGCGCCGGGCGCCGGGATTGACGGTGATCCGGGTGGGCGACGATCCGGCGAGCGAAATCTACGTCCGTAACAAGGTGAAGACCTGCCGTGATCTAGGGATGTTGAGCGAGGAGATCCGGCTGCCGGCGACAATCTCCACGTCAGACCTGCTGGCCGAGATAGCGACGCTCAACGGCCGAGAGGAGATCGACGGCATTCTCGTCCAGATGCCGCTACCGCCCCAGGTGGACGCGCGGGCCGTGCTGCTGGCCATTCATCCAGATAAGGACGTGGATGGATTCCACCCCTTCAACGTCGGTCAATTAGTGGCCAATGCACCCGCGCCCCGGCCGTGCACACCGGCCGGTGTCATGGAGATTTTAAAGCGCTCCGGCATCGCGGTGGCCGGTGCCAAGGCGGTAGTGGTGGGCCGCTCCGACATAGTCGGCAAGCCGATGGCGATGCTGCTGCTGCACGCCCATGCCACGGTGACCATCTGCCACTCCAAAACCCGCGATCTGTCCGCTGTCTGCCGCGAGGCCGACATTCTGGTGGGCGCCATCGGGCGGCCGGCTTTTCTGACCAGGGAGTTCATCCGGCCGGGCGCCGTGGTGATTGATGTCGGCATCAACCGTGTGACCGATTCCGCCGTAGCCCAGGCCATCCTGCGCGGCAACGCCGCCAAACTCGATGCATTTCAGGCCAAAGGGAGCCTGCTGGTGGGCGATGTCCATCCGCTGGATGTCGCTGAAGCGGCCTCGGCATACACGCCCGTCCCCGGCGGAGTGGGTCCGCTGACCATTGCCATGCTCATGGCCAATACCGTGCAGAGTGCCGAGTCGAGGCTCGGCTAACGCTGTCATGCTGCGCGTTGGACTGACAGGCGGCCTGGCCACGGGCAAGAGCTTTGTCGGAAAGTGTCTGTCCGATCTCGGCTGCCATCTGCTGAAGGCGGACGATCTGGGCCATCAGGTGATGCAGCCGGGCGGCTCCGCTTTTGCCGGCGTGGTCGAGGCATTTGGCGAAGGGGTTCTGGATGACACGGGCCACATCGATCGCCGCGCGTTGGGCTCGCTCGTCTTCGGCCAGCCGGACGCGCTGGAAAAGTTGAACAAACTGGTACACCCGGCCGTCATTGCTCTTGAGGAGGAGTGGATGCACGGCATAGCCGCGCGCCATCCGCGTGCCATCGTCGTGGTGGAAGCCGCTATCCTGATAGAAACGGGGAGCTATCAGCGCTTTGACAAGCTCGTGCTCACTGTCTGCTCCGATGAGCAGCAGATTGAGCGGGCCATCAAGCGCGACGGCCTTTCCCGCGCGGAAGTTCTGGAACGCCTGCAGCGCCAGATGCCGCTGGAAGAGAAACGCAAGTACGCCGACTATGTCATCGATACTTCAGGGGAAAAGGAGATGACGCTCGTGCAGAGCAGCCGCCTGTATGCGGTTCTGCGCGGGCTGCCACAATGAAATCGAGAATCTTCATCATCGCCGGCCTGATGGTGGCCGCATTTGCCGTGGGCACCTCCTGGAAGAAGTGGGGCGCACTCACCAACCTGATTTCCAATCGCGATCTGCCATCGTGGAGCGGCCCCGATGTCACTCACGGCGCGGGCCTCAGCAGCGATGAAGTCAACAACATCGACATCTACAAACGGGCCCACGAGGCAACCGTCAATATCACCTCCACCGTCTATCAGCGCGACTGGTTCCTCCGCATCTACCCCGCCGCCGAGTCCGGATCCGGATTCCTGATCGACCGCAAGGGCCGAATTCTGACCAATAATCACGTGGTCAGCGGCCGGGCGCCGGAAGTTCAGGTCACCCTCACCGGCGGGCAGAAATATAAGGCCCGCGTCATCTATCGCGACCAGGCCAATGACTTGGCCCTCATCGAAATCGCGCCCAGGAACGACCTGAGCACCTATCTGCCGCTGGGCGATTCCGAAAAGCTCCAGGTGGGGCAAAAGGTGCTGGCCATCGGCAACCCGTTTGGTCTGGAGGGCACCCTCACCACCGGAATCGTCAGCTCGTTGGGGCGAGACATCGGCGACGAAAACGGCCGCAAGCTGGAGGGCATGATTCAGACCGACGCCGCCATCAATCCCGGCAACTCCGGCGGCCCGCTGTTGGACTCCAATGGCAACGTCATTGGAATCAATACCGCCATCCTCGGCCAGAACGGGAACATCGGCATCGGGTTCGCCATGCCGATCAACCGGGCGAAGCTGATGATCGAGGATTTTCAGAACAACAAGAGCATGGCCCGTCCGCGGCTCGGCGTGGACGTGATGTTTGTCTATGGCGACCTGGCGGTGGAACTTGGTCTGCCGGAAGCCGGGGGGCTGTTGGTGCAGGGCGTGGCCGAGGGCTCGGCCGCGGAACAGGCCGGGATTCGAGGACCGCGCCGTGTGCTGGTGGCGGGCAACGCCGAGATCGGCATCGGCGGTGACTTCATCATGGCCATCGACGGCGTGAAGGTGGACCGGTTGGATGCCCTGTCGCGCTCCTTGTCCCGCAAGCGTCCGGGAGATAAAGTAGAACTCACGCTATTCCGCAACGGCAAAAAGACCCTGCTGAATGTGACGCTCGGACAGGCATCGGAAAATCTATGAAGACTCTCGCACTCGTGTTGATGATGGCGCCCGCTCTGTTGACAGCCGCCGATTTCCGGCCGCTCTTCAACGGCAAGGACACCGCCGGCTGGAAGATGACCGGCCCGGGGCGCTTTGTCGTGGAGGATGGCCTCCTCAAGACGGAAGGCGGCATGGGCTTGCTCTTCTACGAGAAAGAGAGGCTCGGCAACTGCCTGGTCAAAGTGGTCTTCAAAACGGCCTCCGCGCACGCCAACTCCGGCGTCATCATCCGCCTGCCGGAGCCGCCCCCGGACCCGTGGTATGGAGTGCACAACGGCTTTGAAGTGCAGATCGACGCCGGTGGTGACGAGTGGCACTCCACCGGGGCCATCTATTCGCTCTCCAAGGTCAATTCGCGCCAGCAAAAGGCTCAGGGCGAGTGGAACACCATGGAGATTGAGATCCAGGGCAAAACAACGAAAATCTCTGTCAATGGCACGCTGGTGAATACTTATCAAGATGGCCAGCCCGTGCCGGAGCGCAAGCAGTGGTATGAGCCGGTGCGCGGCCCGCGGGCCAACGCCGGCTACATCGGTCTCCAGAACCACGACAAGAACTCGACGGTGTATTTCAAGGAAGTCAGCGTCAGGCCGCTGCCGTAACGCGTGAGCACGCCGATGCGCGCTTCCCTGCTGCTTGCCGCCGCTGCACTGCTGGTACTGCCTGGCTGCCAGCGCCTGCTGCCCACTCGGGCGCGTGTCGATGCCGCCATCGCGCCGCTGATCCCTGGTGACAGCGTCGTGCTGGCCGGCCTGCGGCTGGACCGGCTCAAAGGCACGCCCTTCTACCAGAAATACGTGATCGGCCGGCGCATCCCGGAGCTGGACAATTTCAAAGAAAAGACAGGGATCGACGCCACGAAGGACATCTGGGAATTGGTCTACGCGGCGAGTCCCAGCCGGACTCTGCTTTTTATTCGCGGTAAGTTCGGCGGCGAGTTCGGCTTGGAGCCCAACTTCGCCCTGCCCGGCTTGCAGCGCATGAGCCACAAGGGCTACTACATCCTCTACAAGGGCGAGGACGGTGTGCTGTTCCTGAACTCCGGCGTGGCTGTCGCCGGCAAAATCACGGACTTGCAGGCGGTGGTGGATAACCGTGATAAGAACGCGGAGACGCCGCCCGTGGAGTTGCTGAATCTGGTCAAGACTCTGCCGGCCGATCACGCCTGGCTGGTCTCACTCCAGGCCGGCGTGATGGCGCAGAAACTGCCGGACGAAGGCAACGCCGGCAACTTTGCGCGGCTTGCCAAGTCCCTCGGCCGCGTCACGCTCCACGCCGATCTCGCCAGCGCGATCAGCATGGAGGCCGAAGGCGAATACCCGAACCATGAGCTCGCCCGGCAGGTGCAGGACACGATCCGCGCCGGCATCGGCATACTGCGGCTGCGCACGCCGGATTCCGAGGCGGCCATGCTGAAGGTCTACGATGGCATCCGAGTGGAGGCGCGCGAAAACCTGATTCAGGTGAAAATCGACGCGCCGTTCGATTTCATCGACGCACTCATGAAGCTGCAGCGCGCCCCCGCCCGTTGACCCTCGCGGGCGGTTGCGTCTACTCTGATTCATGGACAGACGCCGATTCTTTTCCTCTTCCGCCGGTGCTCTTGCCCTCCTGCAGACAGATTCCGTAGCACGCGCCCAGTCCGCCGTTGCTTCCGTGGCCGGCCGCCCGGCCGATACTGTGGCGAGGGACGAGGATTTCTGGCTCAACATCCGGCACGCCTTCACGGTGGACCGGAACATGATCAACCTGAACAACGGCGGTGTCTCGCCGTCTCCGAAGATCGTCAGCGACACCGAGAAACGCTACCTGGAGATTGAGAACATGAGCCCGTCCTATTGGATGTGGAACGTGCTCGATCCCGGCATCGAAACCGTGCGCCGCCGCCTGGCCCGCGAGTTTGGCTGCGATCCGGAAGAGATCGCCATTACGCGCAATGCCAGTGAGGCGCTGGAGACTGTCCAGCTCAGCCTGGATCTCCAGCGTGGCGACGAAGTGCTGACCACCAACCAGGACTACCCGCGCATGATCACCACCTGGCAGCAGCGCGAGCGCCGCGAGGGCATCGTCCTGCGCCAGATCCCCTTCACCGTGCCGGCGCCCAGCCTGGACTACCTGGCCCGCCGCATCGAAGAGAGCATCACGCCCAGGACCAAGGTGATTCACATCTGCCACATCACCAACCGCACCGGCCAGATCTTCCCGGTGAAGCAAATCTGCCAGATGGGCCGTGCGCGAGGCATCGAGGTTGTGGTGGATGGCGCCCACGCCTTCGCCCAGTTTCCGTTCAAACACGCCGATCTCGATTGCGACTACTACGGGACTTCGCTGCACAAGTGGGTGCTGGCCCCCATTGGCACGGGCATGCTCTATGTCAGGCGTAACAAGATCGCCAAGACCTGGCCGCTGATGGCCGCGCCGGCGTCCATGAACGACAACATCCGCAAGTTTGAGGAGATCGGCACGCATCCGGCCTCGCAGCGTGGGGCCATCACGGAGGCGCTCAACTTTCACGACAGCATCGGCGGCGAACGCAAGGCGGAACGTTTCCGCTATCTGCGCAAGCGCTGGTCCAACCGGCTCAGGGATCTGCCCGGCGTCAAGATCCTGAACAGCGAGGACCCGGAGCAATCCTGCGCGATCGGGTTCATCAGTATCGACGGTTTCGATTCTCAGAAGCTCGCCAAGCACCTGTGGGACAAGCACCGCATCTGGACGGTGGCGATTGTGACCAAGGGCGAGTATGAGGGGCTGCGCATCACGCCCAACGTTTACACCACGCTAGAAGAAGTGGATACGTTTGCCGAGGTGATGGAGAAGATCATCCGCGCAAAGGCTATTCCGGCCTAGGTAGTTCCACGCCGGTGAAATAGAGTAATCCGCGCTGGCGGACGTGGCGGACATAGGCGCTGACGGTGACGCTGCCAATGCCGGACCGCAGCCCAATTTGTGTTCGTTCTTCCACCCGGTTCTTCAACGCCAAGCCAAGGCCGGAGGCCGACATATCAACGACTTTCGCCTTTTCCTGCCAGTAACGGCCCTGTGAGTCCGTCCAGAAAATATGGGTGTGCTCGCTGACCGGGTGCCGGGGATGTTGTCGCTTTTCAGTCATGCAAGCTCTCGTCTAGATATAGCGTGACTGCCAGGCGTCGTAGTGTCCATAGGCCGACAGTCCTAGAACCTAAGGCATTGGGCCTACAAACGGGAGTTTGATTCAGCGCTCCTCTCCCTGGGCCATGGTACTCTGCACTCAAGTCCACACTATCCGTTGGAGGAATCTGCCTATGAAGACATCAGACGCCGCCAAAGGGGGGATCGGTCTTGGCTCCGCAATCGCCGTCGCGATCTCCTGGTCCATCAACAAGTCGATCCTCTGGGCCATCATCCACGGTTTGTTCGGTTGGCTATATGTCGTCTACTACGCGGTGACCCGCTAGCTAGTGGCGATCGTCGTCGTCCACATCCAGGCTGAGCGGTGCGAACACTGCGTTACGCGCGCCCGGATAGGGGGTGTTCCAGCCTCGAACCTGATGCCAGACGATCCGGTTCAGCCGCTCAGTTGGCGCCGCGTCCGGCACCTCAAACCGCATTGTCATCGAATCCAGCGCCGCCTCGCGCGCCTTGCCCCGCAACGCCTGGAGCTTCGGGTTCTGCTCAAACAGCGATTGCTTCGGCGTCTCGGCCTGGTAGGGCGCAACGTCCGGAGTATCCGTGAAGCTGTTGCGCATATCGTGAGCGATCAGATCGAATAGCGACATCGTCGGCAGGCCCAGGATCAGCTCGATCGTCTTCACCATGCTCTGCGTGGAGTAGAAAGTGGAGTCCACATGCTTCCGCCGGGTATACGGGCTGATGGCCAGTGCGACGGTGCGATGTCCGTCCACGTGATCCACACCGTTTTGAGCGTCGTCTTCCACCACGAAGATCGCCGTTTTGTTCCAGAACCGGCTCTTTGAAATGGCTTCCACCACCTTGCCTAGCGCCAGATCGTTGTCGGCCACCATGGCTTTCGGAGTCGATACGCCTGGCGTTGTTCCGTTTGTGTGATTGGAAGGGAGTTGGAGCAGCGTCAGATTCGGCATGCTGCCGTCCTTCTCCATCTGCCGAAAATCGGCGAGGAAGATTTCGGCGCGGACGACATCGGGAATGGTGGTGGAGTAAGCCGGGAAATTGCGGGCCACCACGGAGTTGAGCTTGGGCAGCGGCGAGGAGGCCGTCCACATCTTCGTGAAGTCCTCACCCTTCTGCCAGCGCTCCAGCAGCGCCTGGCGCGTGACGGTGCGCACGCGGTTGGTGGGCAGAAACTCGCCGTACACTCTGACGGTCTTGTTGCGCGCCAGTGCGTAGTCCCAGAGGAAGCCGCCCGAGGCGTAGGCGATGGGGTCGTTGCCGTCGTAAGGGTAGCTGCGTCCGGCGTATCCGGGCCAGAGCGTGTAGGCAGTCTCGCTGGCTTGGGTCACCCACTGATGGCCGTTGGCGCTGTTGCCGCCCGTGGCGTAGAAGTTGTCGAGGATCACGAACTCCTCGGCCAGCCGGTGCTGGATTGGGTGTCACGTCGGGCCCGAACATCACTAGCGACGGGTCGCCGTTGCCCTGCGGCAGGTCGCCCAGAACCTGATCGTAGGTCCGGTTCTCCTTGATGATGTAGACGACGTGCTCGATCAGCGATGGGTCGCCGGCCCGCGCCGGAATAGCGACTGCTTTCGTCGCCGGCTTCACAGCCGCAGGGGACGGCGCGGCGGAGGCGAGCCTCATATGGTTGTTCTCCGCCACCGCCGTGGAGTAGCTCGCCAACTGGGCGGCATCGGGCAACTCCACGACGCTCACCATGCCGCGATACGAGTGGACGAAGCGCTTCGCCGGCGCCTCCCGCCAGCCTGATCCGGCGCCAAGCAGCGAGCCCACCGCCAGCTTCGTGCCGTCGCCGCTGAGCGAAAGCGCGCTCGGGAACCACGCCGTTGGAATCATGCCCGCCAACTGCCCGCTCGCCGTCTGCACCACGGCCACGGCGTTGATCCCGGCGCAAGCCACATAGAGTCTCTGGCCATCAGCCGAGATTGCCAGCGCCGAGGGCGCGATGCCCGCAGCCTTGACGGCAAAGGGCTGGATCGGGATGGTGCGCACGATGCTCTGCCGCTGCGTGTCGATGACGGTGACGGAATCCTTGTTGCCGTTCGCCACGTAGAGGCGATGGTGCGGCTCATCCCAGATGATGGCCGTAGGATGTAGCTCCGCAGGTATCGTGTGCGTGGCAGTCATGCTGTTCAGATCGATCCGCGTCACTGTGCCCGTGGAGGCCACGCCGCGCTCGTCAATCACTACCTTGTCGGCAGTTGGCGACTCCCCCGTGGGCGCCGTGAGCTCTCCTGGCTTTGGCAGGCGTCCGCCCCAGTTGGTGACGTAGGCCGTGGAACCGTCACGCGAGATCACCGCCCCGAACGGTGCGATGCCCGTGGAGACTTCGCCCAGGCGCTCGCCCTTTTCCACGTCGATTACAGCCAGCTTGTTATTGGCGGTCAACGCCACCACGGCCAGCCGCTGACCTTTGGCGTTCGGCAATGACGCGACATCCAGGCTGCCGGCAATGGCCGCGCCCAGGTCATCGCCGGCGACCGTCTTTTCGCCGCCTGCGAAGGAGAGCAACTGCACTCGCGCCCGCCCATCGGCGCGGCCGGAAGCCTTGCGCAGTACGCCCGCCAGCACACGCTTTCCCGATGCGTCCCAGCGCACGCTCTGCATACCCGGACCGCCGTCCAGCAGGGTCTGCTCGATGACGCGGTTGGCCTTCCAATCCATGCGGTAGAGATGGGTCGCGCCCAGCACGATCACCTCCTCCGGAGTCGCGCCGAAGGCCACTCCATGCACCTTGCCTGTGAAGACAGTCGGCACGCCGGCTGGCGTGATCCCTTGCCGCGTAGTGACTACGCCGGGATCAACCACGGCACGCACCGGGCGCTCCGGGGTCTGGGCCTGCAGCAAATGCGCGATCGCGAAGAGGGTTGGGAAGATGAGCCGGCCGTGAGTCATAAACGTCAGGATACAACCAAGCGGTTTCGGCTCACTGAATGTTTCGTGAATTCTGCCGCTCACTACTTGCGGCGGATGCCGGCAGGCACTCGCGTCGAATCGTGAGGCTCGAAGGCGAACTCCCACTTCAGAGGGATGGTCACCGGTGGATAGCAGACCTTGTGATCGCAGGCCTGATATTTGAACGAGCTCTCGATGTTGACCTTGCCGTCCTTGGCAATGGCCTCCAGCGGCTTCTGCTGCGCGAAAGTGACGTCCCGCTCCACCGTAAATTGCTTTTCGTAGACGGGCGCCTTTTCCCGGATCGCCTTCAGATTCAGGATCTTCGCCTGCGGCCATACCGGCTCGGTCGATTTGCCAACCTCGTTGGCCGGTAGAGTCCACTGCACCGGAATGTAGCCGGATTGCACACCCGGCGCGTAGACGTGCATCTTCGGCTTCAGCGTCACCTCCACCCGAAGCGCCGTCCGGTTGCCGCCGCGGGCTTTCGGATCACTGGCGCGCCAGCGGAGCTTCAGGTGATTCGTCTCCGCTTCCTGCCAGCCCTCACGCACCGCCTGCGGCGATGTCTGCCACAGAATCGTCCCCGAACTGTAGCGTTCGCGATAGTCGTTCTCGAAGAACTTCTTAGTCACGATGCCGCGTGGATTCACAATGTACGTGCCCGGGTGAGGCACTCCGTAGAAGGGCGTACCCTTCTTCATGCTCTCGTTGAGAATCCCGAAATCCCGGATCATCTGCGAGTCCGGATCAGAGAGGAGAGGATAGGTGATGTTCTTGCGAGTGGCGAAATCACGCATGATCTCCGGAGTGTCGTAGCTGACGGCCGCCACGTTCAGCCCCTGACGCTCAAAGCCGGCACGCTGGTCCTGCAACTCCACGAGTTGCGTCTTACACCACGGTCACCAATCGGCGGAGCGGACGAAAAGCAGGACAAGGCCCTTCTTTCCAGCGAGGTCGGCCAGGGTGCGCGTGCGGCCGGCTTGATCTGTCGCGGAGAAGGCCGGAATTGGCTGGCCGACGGCGGGACCGCTGGGTGTAGGCGGAGCAGCGAGAAGGAGGAATCCCAGAAGGCAGAGCATGATATAGGATAATGCGGTTTCAACATGCTGCGCCGCAACTTTCTTCTCACCTCGCTGGCTGCCACGGTTCGCAATCTGCGGGCGGCTGCCTCTGGGCTCAAGCTCGGCTACGACACGTACTCCATCCGCGCCTGGGGCATGAAGGCGATGGCGCATCTGGACTTTGCGGCTGCGCATGGCCTGACAGCGATTCAGATCTCGTCGCTCGGCGATTTCGAGTCACTCGAACCGGCGCACCTGGCGAAGGTGAAAGCCAAGGCGGCGGAGCTGGGTATTGCCATTGACGGCGGCACGGGCTGCGTCTGCCCCACTGCAAAGGCTTGGCGCGCGAGCTTCGGCGATCCGGTGGAGAATCTCACCAAAGCGCTGCGCGTGGCTCAGGCCGTGGGTGCGCGTTCATTGCGCTGTTACCTGGGCGACTCAGTGGACCGGCTCCACCCCAACGGCATCGAATACCACATGGAGAGCCTGTTGAAGGTGCTGCGCGGCGCGCGTGCGGTGGCCCTGGAAACCGGTGTGAAGATCGCCATTGAGAACCACTCCGGCGATCTCCAGGCCTGGGAACTGCGACAGTTGATTGACACGGCCGGCGCCGATACCGTGGCGGCCTGTCTGGATACCGGCAACCCCATCTGGTGCGCCGAGCACCCCGAGGTCACGCTGGAGATATTGGGGCCGGTCACAGTGACCACGCATGTCCGCGATACCGCGCTCTTTGAGCACCCGCGCGGATGCGCCGCTATGTGGACCGCGTGCGGCGACGGCAGCGTGGATCTGAAACGTTTGGCGGAGTTGCAGAAGAAGCTCTGTCCGCAGGCACCATTGCATCTGGAGATCATCACTGGCCGGCCGCCGCGCATTGTGCCCTACCTGGAGGACAGCTTCTGGAAGGCGTTCCCCAAGGCGCGCGCCGGAGAGTTTGCCCGCTTTGTGTCGCTGGTCAAGAAGGGTGGCCCGCTGATGGGCGCAATGGTGGTGGAGGATGTGGGTGGCGCCAAGGTGCCGGAATATCAGGCGGCGCTCAAGCAGCAGCAGAAGCTTGACCTGGAGCGTAGCCTGGAATACGCCAAGCGGAGCATGATCGCATGAGTGTGCCGCAGATCCAGCAGCGCGACGCCCAGCCCGCCGTGGTGATACGGGCCGAGGTGCCGCCCGGCGGGATTGGCGCGGCGCTGCACCGCTTGCTGCCGCCCGTTTTCGCGCACATTCAAGAATTAGGGGGCACACCCGGAGGCGCGCCGTTCACGCGCTTTCTCGGCTTTGGCGCCGGCGGGCTGATGATCATCGAGGTGGGCGCGCCGACGCTCGACGCCCTGCCGCCGTCCGCAGAAGTAGCCTCCATCGTTCTCGATGGCGGGCCTTGCGTCACGCTTCTGCACGCTGGCTCCTACGACGGGCTGCCGGCGTGTCACGCGCAGTTGGACGAGTGGTTCGAGACTACCGGCCGCCGACCCGCTGGTTGCCGTTGGGAAGCATACCTCACCGATCCGGGCGCCGATCCCGATCCGTCCACCTGGCACACCCTCATCACGCAGGCTTTGGAACCTCAGGAGTAACTCCATGCGTCTTGCCCTTCTGCTCTTCATCACGCTGGCTGCGCTCGCGCAACAACCAGGAATTCACGGCCCGAAAATCCACGGTGTGCGGCCCGGCAACCCCGTGCTCTACCGTGTGCCCGCCACCGGCGCGCGGCCCATGCGCTTTGAGGCTAAGGGCTTGCCCGCGGGCCTGGCCATCGATCCGGCCCAGGGCATCATCAACGGCAAAATTGCTCGCGCCGGCACGTACAACGTCACGCTGCGTGTCTCCAATGCCGAAGGCAAGGATGAACGAAAACTCAAAATCGTCGCCGGAGACACCATCGCTCTGACTCCGCCGATGGGCTGGTCTACGTGGTACATGGCTTACGAGAACATCACGGCCGAGCTTGTCAGGAAGCAGACGGAGGCCATGGTCACCTCCGGCCTCGCCGATCACGGCTACACCTACATCAACCTCGACGACGGCTGGAACATCAAGCCCGGCTCGCCCAATCCGCGCCGCACCGATCCTGCCCGCAACCCCGACGGCAGCCTTCGTACGAACGCCGACTTCCCGGATATGAAAGGGCTGGTCGATTTTGTCCACGCCCGCGGGCTCAAGGCCGGCATCTACATCGGCCCCGGGCCGCTCACCTGCGCCAAATACGAGGGCAGTTGGCAGCACGAAGAGCAGGACCTCAAGCAGTTCGTAGCGTGGGGTTTCGATTTCCTGAAGTACGATTGGTGCGCCTACAGCCGCGTCGCCCCAGAGAAAACCCTGGAAACATTTAAGCGGCCCTATGTCTTAATGGGCGGGCTCGTGAAGAAGGCACCGCGAGACATCGTCTTCAACCTCTGCCAGTACGGCATGGGCGATGTGCACGAGTGGGGCAGGGAAGTGGGCGGCAACTACTGGCGCACCACGGGCGACATCTCGCTGGGCAACACAAAGACCAACTCGTTCTGGGCCTCCGTGGATAAGATCGGCTTCGGCCAGGCGGGCAAGGAGAAATGGGCCGGTCCCGGCGGCTGGAACGATCCTGACAACATCCTGATCGGCGAAGTGCTGGTCGGCCAGACGCTGGGTCCCACACCGCTCACGCGCGACGAGCAGAAGACCTACTTCTCGCTGTGGTGCATGCTCTCCGCGCCGCTCGTGCTGGGCAGCGACCTCACCAAGCTCGACGCGGAAACCCTCGCCATCCTCACCAACGACGAGGCCATCGACATCAACCAGGATGAGCTGGGCCGCCAGGCAGCGCCGCTGGTGAGGAATGGAAAGCTGGAGGTCTGGACCAAGCCGTTGGCCGACGGCGGCACGGCCGTAGGGCTTTTCAATCGCGGCGAGACCGCAGCCAAAATGAACTACGCGGTCTCCGGCGCCAAGAACGTGCGCGATGTCTGGCAGCACAAGGATTTGGGCAAGCTCAAAGGCGGCTATGAGATCGAGGTCCCGCGCCATGGCGTCGTGCTGCTGCGCGTGCGCTGAAACCTACCGGATCTTGCCCAGCAACTGATAGATCCACAGCAGCGCCGTGTTCATCATCTGCTCGCCCGCGCCGGGCGCCACCGGCGAGACCGTGGCATCGGCGCCGTAGCCGCCCTCCGCGATCGCCTCAATGGTCGGGAAGTACTGGTGGTAGCCGTTGCAGTAGCCGAGGAAGAACAGTGTCTTCACACGTGCCCGCTCCTTCAGCCGGATGGCGTGATTGCTGAAGAATTCACCCGATCCCGCCACAAACGCAATCTCCTTGTTGAGTAGCGCCACGCCGAGCCGTGGCCGCACGCCGCCCGTGTACTCGTCGGCGAAGTTCTCCACCAGTTCCGGGAAGAACGCCTTGGCGTACATCTGCAGGATCAGCGGATTGTTCAGGTCAATGCGGGCAGGGAACTGGAAACGCTGATCTTTCACCACCAGCGCGGGCGCGGACGGCGCCACCGGTTGCAGTTCCCGCGCCAGCCGGATCACCTCTACTGCCAGCGCCCGCCCGTACTCCGTATAGACGCCTTTCTCCCGGTTCACGGATTGATCCCCCGCCGCGCCCTGCAGGAAGACGACGGGCATGCGCAGTTCGGCGCTGACCGCGTTTTTCATTGCGCCCACGTAATCGGCTGAGAACTGCAACGTTGTGTCCGGCAGCGTGGTGGGATGCGCGGCGAAGTTGACGATCATCGCCAGCGCCTTGCCATCGGCCGCGTCGAGCCGCAGCACGGCCAGTTCGCGGTCGCTGGGCTTCACCGCGAGCTTGGTGTGGCGGTTGGTGTTGAAGCCCGCCAGCGCCGCAGAGCCGGCCGCCAGACGGGCGGGCGCGAGCCGTGAGTTCGCCTCGATGATGGCGGCCGCGATGGCCCCTTCCATCTGCGCGTAGTAGCGGATGGCGGCGTCGAAACGGCCCTTGCCGCGCTTCTCCTTGTCCGTCAGCTCCAGCACCGGTCCATGATGGGTATGCGAGCCGGCGATGAAGGAGTGAACGATGCCCGTCTCTTTCTGCACGCGCTCCCGGATCCGTTCCAGCGAAGCGTCCGTGGGCGAGCGGCCCAGGTCCAGCCCCACGATGGCCATCTTCGTGTCGCCCGCCTGGATCACCACGGCGTCGGCATACAGCGGATCCATCGTGCCCTGCGAGAGCGCGTCGTGCCGCGAGCCATAGCCCCACATCGGCACCGCCTCGCGCGGCGTGATGTCGCGGCGCGCATATCCTGCCTGAAAGCTCTGCGCGTACAGCGTCAAGCCAAAAGAGAGGACCAAAAGCAGGCGAGTCATACGATACAGTGTGAACCATGGTGACCCGCCGCGCATTTCTGGCCGCCCCGACGCTTCTTGGACGCCCGCGCCGTCCGAACATCCTGCTCATTTTGCCGGACCAGCTGCGCGCGCAGTCCGTGGGCTGTCTGGGCAACGAGGACGTCCAGACCCCGCATATCGATCAGCTCGCCCGTGAGGGGATGACCTTCACCAACACCATCGCAAACACGCCCGTCTGCTGCCCGGCGCGCGCCGCCATCCTCACCGGGCAGTATTGCCACACCAACGGCATGACCGCCAACGACCTGCGTTTTCGCGAGTCGTCCGTCACGCTCTCGTCTGCTTTGAAAGAGGGCGGCTACCGCACCGGCTTCATCGGCAAGTGGCACCTGGACGGCGGCCCGCGCGAGCCCGGCTTTGTGCCGCCAGGCCCCCGCCGCCACGGCTTCGATTTCTGGGCCGCCAACGAGTGCTCCCACCGCCATTTCGACAACACCTACTTCCGCGATACGCCCGAGCCTCGCCGCCTGAAAACCTTCGAGCCGGAGGGCTGGACCAATCTCGCGCTGGAGTTCATGGAGGCGTCCAAGAAGGATGACCGCCCCTTCTTTCTCTCCGTCTTCATGGGCCCGCCGCACGATCCCTACGGCGCGCCAGAGCCCTACATGAGGCGCTACCCGCCCAACGGCTTGACGATGCGGCCCAACTGGAAAGACACGCCGCGCGCGGGGCGCAAGGACATCGCCGCCTACTACGCCGCCATCACCGCGGTGGACGATCAGGTGGGCCGCATGATGCGCGGGCTCCGCCAGTTTGGGCTGGAGGAAGACACGTTGGTACTGTTCTCATCCGATCATGGCGACATGCTCGGCTCCCAGAGTGAAATCCTCAAGCGCAAACCGTGGGACGAATCCATCCGCATCCCCGGCATCGTCCGCTATCCGCAGCGTATCAAGCCCGGCCAAGTCTCCAAGGCGCTGTTTACGCATGTGGACTTTGCCCCCACGCTGCTGCCGTTTTGCGACGTGCCCACGCCGAAAGCCATGCAAGGCGCGGATCTCTCGGAGGTGATGAAAGGCAAGTCGTCGCAATCGCCGGCCTCCGCCTTCCTCCAGATCTTCGGCCCGTATCAGGGCGACCGCACCGCCGCCGGCTGGCGCGGCGTCCGCACGGAGCGCTACCTCTACGCCCGCTATGAGAACAAGGCCTGGCTGTTTTATGACATGGAGGCCGATCCCTTCCAGCGCCGCAATCTGGTGGCTGACCGTTCCGCCGCCTCCACCATGACCCAGCTCGACGAGGGCCTGAAAATCTGGATGCAGCACACCGGCGACTCCTGGGCCAACAACTGGACCGCGCCCGTCGAAGATGGCGGCCGCCTCTACAAAGACCGCACTTACGACAGCGTGGCGGAGTACGTCAAAGGCGAACCGATATAATCGAGTAATGAGTTTGCTTTTTGCCGCCGGTTCCAAGACCACGGAGCTCTCGCCCGCCGACATCCGCCAGGGTCTCTATAGCGCACTGGAGAAGCTGGGGCCGCGCCGCAAAGTGCTCGCCCTTCCGCCCGACATCACGCGCTTCCATTCCCGCGCCGGCGAACTCACCCGTTACGCCTGGGATTACTACGGCGAGAGCCTCACCGACGTGCTGCCGGCCATCGGCACGCACGTGCCCATGTCTGTGCCGGAGATCGAACATATGTTCGGCGGCGTGCCCGCGTCTCTCTTCCGGGTCCACGATTGGAAGAGCGGCATCACCACGCTCGGCGAGGTCCCCGGCTCCTACATGAGCGAGGTCTCCGAAGGACTGCTGGATTTCACGTGGCCTGCGCAGGTCGATAATCTCCTCGTTGAGGGCGGCTTCGATCTCATCCTCTCGCTCGGCCAGGTGGTGCCCCACGAAGTCATCGGCATGGCCAACTACAACAAGAATGTGTTCGTCGGCACCGGCGGCAGCGAAGGCATCAACAAGAGCCACTTCCTGGGCGCCGTGTACGGCATGGAGCGCATCATGGGCCGCGCCGATACGCCTGTGCGCCGCGTGCTCAACTACGCCTCGGATCACTTCGCCAAACACCTACCCATCGTCTACGTCCAGACCGTCATGGGCAAGAACGACAAGGGTGAACTGGTGATGCGCGGCATGTACATCGGCGACGATGTAGAGTGCTTCGAGAAGGCATCGGCCCTCAGCCTGGAAGTCAATTTCGTGATGATGGAGCGCGAGATCAAGAAGGCGGTGGTCTTCCTCGATCCTTCCGAGTTCCGCAGCACTTGGCTCGGCAACAAGAGCGTCTACCGCACGCGCATGGCGCTGGCCGATGACGCCGAGCTCATCGTGCTTGCTCCAGGTGTGAAGGAGTTCGGCGAAGACCCCACTATCGACAAGCTCATCCGTAAGTACGGGTACGTCGGCTCGCCGCGCGTGCTGGAACTCGTCAAAGCAAACGCTGATCTGGCCGCCAGCCTCGGCGCTGCCGCGCACCTCATTCACGGCTCCTCCGAGGGCCGCTTCTCCATCACCTACTGCCCCGGCCATCTGACGCGCGAAGAGGTGGAGGGCGTGAACTTCCGCTATGCGCCGCTCGACGAGATGACGCGCAAGTACGATCCGGCCAAGCTCGTCGATGGCTTCAACGATGTGGATGGCGAAGAGGTGTTCTACATCTCCAATCCCGCCCTCGGCCTGTGGGCCTACCGCGGGCGCTTCTTCCCCAACTCCTGAACGAATGGATCGCTCGATGAGAGCGTGATTGCCGTACCGTGACGCTGGCCCTCGGGGAACTTGATCTTCGGCGACACGTCCTCGAACGTTTTCCAGTCCGTTGTCCGGTACGCCCCGTAGTAGTTCGGCTTGGCGTAGTGGTCAAAGAAGATCAGCCACTCGCCGCCCACTTTCAACACCGAGGGCCCTTCGATCCAATCGCCCGTGAAGGGCTCCGTCACGCCGCTCCACGGACCCATCGGCGAGGCGGCCGTGGCCAGCCGCAGGCGCTTCTGCAGCGGGTTCTTGCGCTCGTCCTTGAACAACATCACCCACTTACCGTCCGTCTGTACCAGCGTGGAATCGATGCAGTTGAAGCCGGGGTCAAACCACAACCGTGGCGCCGTGAACGTCCTGAAATCCTTCGTTGTGATGGCATACACGCGATGGTTGTAGCCCGTATCTCCGGTGCCTTCCGTATCAGGAAACCGCCCCGGAATGGTGCTGGACCAGAAGATGATCCACTGCTTCGCGTTGGCATCCCACACCGATTCCGGCGCCCATGCATTCCGCGCGCCCTCCAGCGGGATCTCGATCAGTTGCTGCGCGCCCCATGTGATCAGATCCGCCGATGCCGCATGGCCGATCGTCAGTTTCGCCCCGGCCTCCTTGCCCCGCGTCCACCCGGTCGTCCAAACCATGTGCCACCCATCGGGCCCTTTGGCCAGATGCGGGTCGCGCATCAGCATCCCCGGGTGCTGCGGCTTCACTACAGGTTGATCGCCATTCAGCGGCGCCCATTGATAGCCGTCGGTGGAATGCGCGAAGTAGACGCCGGACTCTCCGTTCCCCCGAAACGAGGAAAACAGATAGTGTTCCGCGCCCAATGCCAGGGCCGGCAGCAAAAAAGCGATTGCGCCAGACAGCTTCATCTTACGAAGATACTGTAGATGCCTCTGCCGAATTGCACCCTGGCCCTGTATGAGACCGAATACCGGGACCGCCACCTGATCCATGGCGCCGTCGATTATTGGGCCGCGCGCACACCCGGCGCTCCGGCTTTGATCAACGCCACTCGCGACACCACGGCCACTTGGGCCACGCTGCAACAGATGTCGATGGCGCTGGCGGCGGAGTTGCTTCGCCTCGGCTTTCGCAAAGGAGACTTCCTGGCCACCAGCCTGCCGCTCCTCACCGAGCACGTCTTCCTCGAATACGCCTGCTTCCGCATCGGTGTGATCCACGTGCCGCTGGATCTGCGCCTCTCCAAGGACGACGTGGTTCGATGCCTTTCCGTCGTGCGCCCCCGCGGCTATGTCACAGCCCTCGGCCAGGACCCGCGCGAAGATTGCCCCTGGATTGAGCACCTCTGGGATGGCGCAGCATTTGCCGGCCTGTGCCGCGCCGCCGCCGCCAACACAGCGCCCGTCGAGTGGCCCGAGGTGACCCGCGCCGATGGCGCGCAGGTCATCTTCACCACCGGCTCAACCGGCCGCCCCAAGGCGGGTCTGCTCACTCACGGATCGATCACCGCGCAGAACCTCTGCCTCGGCGAGGCGTTCGAGTTTCAGGCTTCGCGCGTCATGGTGAATCTGCCATCCTCGCACGTGGGCGGACAGGCCGAGCTGCTGATGACCGCGCTCTTCCACGGTGGCACGGCCGTCCTTCTGGAGCTCTTCGATCCGGGCAAGACCCTGGAGGCTATCGAGAAATACAAGGTGCGTCTTCTGGGCCAAATCCCCGCGATGTTCCTCATGGAGTGGCGCCACTCCGATTACGGCAAGCGGGACCTCTCGAGCCTCGATATCGTCGTCTATGGCGGACAGTCCGTCCCCCGTCCCTTCCTCGATAAGCTCAAGACCATGGCCCCGCGCGTCGCCACCGGCCTGGGCCTCACGGAGGCGTCCGGCTTCTGTACTTACACATCCCCCACCGGAGACATGGATGAACTCGCCGCGGGCATCGGCTACGCCATGGAACTCTATCCGATGACGATTCGCCAGCCGATCCACTCTGACGGCCACGCCGGCGACGAGGTGCCCAATGGGCAGATCGGCCACGTCTGCTTCCGTGGTCCTCAGACCTTCGCCGGCTACGTGAACGATCCCGAGGAGACAGCCCGCACCATCTCCACCGACGGCTATCTCTACACCGGCGACATGGGTCATGTGGACTCCGCCGGCCTGCACTTCGCCGGCCGCGCCAAGTGGGTCATCAAGCCCGCAGGCTACCAGGTGTTCCCTGGCGATGTCGAGAACCACATCTGCGCGCTTGCGGAAAAAGTGGCGGCCTGCGGCGTGGTGGGCGTCGAGCATCCCATCTGGGTGGAGGCCATCGTCGCCTTTGTCGAAAAGCGCCCCGGGGTCGAGCTCACTGAGGCCGAGTTGCGGCGCCACGCCCGCTCGCTCACCAGCTATATGCGGCCGCTGCACTACGTCATCGTCGAGCCTGGTCAGTTGCCGCTCAACCGTGTGGCCAAGATCGATTCGCTGCGGCTCAAGGAGATGGCCGACGTGGAAGTTCGCGAACTACGCGCCCGCGGCCGTTGGAAGGACGATCGCGAGGAAGACTGATTGCCCGGCGTTAACCCGTAATTGAGTTGCCGTAGGTCAGCATCATTACGGCCGCGCACAGCACCACCAGGCCTGCGGCCACTGTCAGCCGCGTCCGCGCGTGGCACCCGGCCCATTCCCGGAATACCAGTGCCGCCAGATTGCTGAACAGCACCAATAGGATCATGTGGATCGCCCAGCTCGAAAACGCATAGTCGCCGGCCAGCCGCACGTGCCCCAGGTTGTAGAAGAAGAACTGTCCGTACCACAGCGTCCCGGTGGCCAGCGCCAGCAGGTGATTCCGCGGCGAGCTCCGCAACAGTGCGAAGGACCCGCTGCGCCGGGCGAGGAAGGCGCTGTAGGCAAACGCTGTGACAAACGCGCCACTGTTGCAGAACAGATAGAGCACGTTGCCTTTCCAGATGCCGGCGCCATAGCGTTCTGCGATCTCGGCGATTGGCGCAGCTACGTCCAGCGAGATGCCGTAGACGGCCGAGGAGACGCCTGCGACCAGAGACAGCGCCAGGCCGCGCACCATTGAGAATCCGGCCAGCGTGCCGCCCTGGGCCAGGTCCTGCTCCTTCCAGCGCCCGGCCAGGCCGCACAAGGCGATGCCCGCGGCGCCGGCCGCAATACCCGCCATCAGCCACGGCGCGCCGGCGCTCCGCATCAGCCTCCCCAGATCCCCCCGCACCAGCGGCGGAGTCAGCGTGCCCAGAATGGCCGATAGACCCACCGCAATCGCATACGTGAGCGAGAAGCCGATGTAGCGGATGGAGATGTTGAATGTCGTGCCCCCAATGCCATAGAAGATGCCCATCAGGAACGCCATCACCATCAGATCCTTGGGCGCCTCCGCCAGCACCTGGCCCAGGTGCGGAATGGTGGCCATCGCACCCACAATCGGTAGCAGCAGCCAGCACCACGCCGCCTGCGTCATCCAGAAGATCTCCCACGGCCAATGTTTGACGTACTTCTGCGGCGCGTAGCAGTTCGCCGAAAGCATGGCGCCCACGGAGTGGAAGCCTACGCCCAAGCCCAGGTTCGGCGCGATCATGTGCGCTCAATCCACGGCACGACAGGGGTATTGCTGATGATCCGGTTGGTGCAGTCCATGAGGTTACTTCCAGACGGGCAGGCTACGTTCGATCTCTTCCAATTGGTTCGTCAGGACGGCGAGCTTCGCCTCTTCCGTGCGCAGCGAATTGCTCAACTCCGCGTGCCGCGCCTGACACCCCTGCATCTCCGCGTTGGCGCGCTCCACGTCGGGCCTGGCCTTGGTGATTGTGTCCTCCCAGACACCGCGCACGCCCATCCCCATCGCTGCCCCCAGCTCAGCGATCTTGCCCTCCCAGGTGCGGATCGTCGCCAGTGCCTTCTCCCGGTCGGCCGTCGCCACGTCCATCTGCCGCCGCACGTCAAACAGATCGCGCATGATCCGCTCCACTCGTTGATGCTGCATCACCAGTTTCTGCAGCGTGATCTGCGTGCGCGTCGTGATTGCGGCGTTGCGCTCCAGCGCATCCCGCAAGGACTTTACCTCGCGGACCAGCGCCTGATCACTCGTTTGCGCCGCTACCGGCAAGCACACTCCCACCAGCAGCGGGAGAATCCAGGGCAGGTATCGGCGCGGACCTTTCGGTTTCATCGCGCACTATTCTATCGTCCTCAGACGTCCAGCCCGATGGACCTCATCAACTCCAGCGCGTTGCTCTTCGTCACAACGCCCGGCCGGATCTGATAATCGAACGTGATTCGGCCATCCTCGAAGTGATCCTCAAAATGGAGGTTCAGCCCCTCCATCTGCGTCAGCGCCAGATCGTGCGTCGTGATCACGCCAACGGCGGCGCGCTTCAACAGACCCTGCACCACCGCAGTCGCCCCAATCCGCCGGTCGTGCGAGTTGGTTCCGCTCAGCAGTTCGTCCAGCAGAAACAGAAGCGGCGCCTCAGCGCCCGTCAATTCCACCAGTTTCTCCAGCCGTGTGATCTCGGCGAAGAAACGCGACCGTCCCTCCTGGAGCGAATCCACAATCCGGATCGATGCCCCCAGCGTCAGCCGCGATAAAGTCAGCGCCTCGCCCCGCACCGGCCCGCCCGCCATCGCGAGCACGGCGTTCACACCAATCGTCCGCAGCATCGTGCTCTTGCCCGACATATTCGAGCCGCTGATGATCACCAGCGGTTGCTCCGCGCCCAGCCGGATACTGTTGGCCACCGCCCGCGACACCGGCAGCAGCGGGTGCGCCAGTTGCGTGCCATCGAACAGCGCCGGCCCGCCCACCACTCGCGGAAACGGGTCGGCCGGATGCTCGTACGCATACCCCGCCAGCGAATTGAGCGTCTCAAATTCACCCAGCGCCGCGATCCACCGGCCAATGAACGGACCGTGCGCCAGCCGCCATTTCTCAATCGCGATCGTGTGATGCGTGCCCCACAACAGCATGGCCGCGATGGGTGCGAAGAACTGGTTGTGCCGCGACTCCAGTTGGTTGAACAGCCGCGCCAGACGTGCAATTTGCCGCGACGGCGGCAGGCCCTCGGACGCCAGTGCGCTCAGCAGGCCGGTGAGGTGCGCCGACTGATACTTTTCCTTCTCGATCCGTTCCAGCAACTCAGCAATCAGGCCCAACTCATGTGCCGGCTCGTCCAGCCCCTCGGCCGATTCGTTCACCAGCGGGCGCACATGAAAACCAAAGGCCGCCTGAAGGAGGAACGCTAGCAGAAACGGGATTCGCAGATCCCACACGCTCCACACCACCGCCCCTGCCAGCAGGAATGTGGGCAGCACAAACGCGGCCACCCGGTACCACGGCCGTTGCAGCAGCGCCGGTGCCGCAGCCCAGCGCGCCAGATGATCCGGGTGAATACCGGCGCGCACCGTCTCTCCTAGCAGCGCCAGTTCCTCGCGAAGATCGAGCTGCCCGCGCAACTCCGCAATCGCGCCTTGCCGCGAGGCAATCACACCAGGCTCCGCCGGCGCCAGCAGCCACCGTGCCAGACACTCCTCGCCGGAATGCGTGCGCGCCGAGCACAGCAGTTGAAACAAGGACCCCCGCCCGAACAGATCCAGCGAATCGGCGTAAGGATGATCCGCGATTCCAAACCGCGTCCCGTCCTCGCCCTGCCCCGGCCACGTCCCGTCCAGCCGCGCCAGGCCCCGCTCGCAAAACTCCGCCGCCGCCCGCGCCGTGTGCAGGCCGCGGAGAATCCGCTGATGCATCACCACCAGCGCCGTGAAGCCCGCAATCGGCGCCAGCATCCACAACGGATGCCCGCTGTGGTGCACGAAAATCAGCCAGAAGAGAAACACGCCGCCCAGCCCCACGCCGAGCCGTACATAGCCAATCAGGTTGTCCCTGCGGGCAAGCTCCGCGATCTCGGTATTGCGCCGGGCTAGCCTCTGCCGGTATTCGGACTCCGGTGTGACGGAGGGCATTTCTTAGGCCGCCAAGGCCTCTTTCAACGCCGAAAGCAGCAGCGCCACATTCTCCGGGCTCGAGCCATACCCCATCGTGCCAATCCGGAAAACACGCCCAGCCAGCGGGCCCAGCCCCCCGGCGATCTCAATTCCGTGATTCGCCATCAGGTGCTTGCGGATCTTCAAGTCATCCACGCCCGCCGGGATCAGCGGCGTATTCAGAGTCCAGAGCCGCTCGCCCTCGCTCACCAGCATCCCCATCCCCAGCTCGGCCAGGCCCGCCACAAACGCCTCGTGATTGGCCTCGTGCCGCGCCCAGCGTTTCTCCAGGCCCTCGCTCGCGATGATCGCCAGAGACTCCCGCAGCGCATAAAACATCGAGATCGGCGCCGTGTGGTGATAGCGGTGCGCATTCTCGTAGTAGTCGAGTAGCAGCTTGAGATCCAGATACCAGCTCACAGAGGGCGTAGGACGCGCCCGCAGGTATTCCACTGCCCTCGGGGAGCACGTCACCGGCGCGAGGCCAGGAGGGCACCCCAGGGCCTTCTGCGTGCCACTGTAGGCGATATCGATGCCCGCTTCATCCACGCGCACCGGCATCCCGCCCAGGCTCGTCACGCAATCGGCGATCACCAACGCGCCGGCGTCGTGCGCCGCATTGCAGATGCCGTCGCCGGGCGTGTAGCAACCCGTCGAGGTCTCGGCCTGTACATACGCCACCAGCTTCGGCTTCTCCGCCTGAATGAAGGCCTGCGCCTCGGCGTCCGTGTAGGTTTGGCCCCACGGCTTCTCCAGCCGCGCCACTACCGCCCCGTGCCGCTTGGCCATCTCGGTCAGCCTGTCGCTGAAATAGCCGTTGGCGAAGATGCCGACCTTCATGCCCGGCTCCACGAAATTGGTGACCGCGCACTCCATGCCGGCGCTGCCCGTGCCGGAAATCACCATCGTGAATTCGTTCTTCGTGCCGAAGCACTCCTGGAGCCAGCCCCGGATCTCTTCATTCACCTGGAAGAAGAACGGGTCGAGGTGGCCCACAATCGGCTGCCTCATCGCCTCATACACGCGCGGGTGCACCGGAGACGGGCCGGGTCCGAAAAGATGGCGTACGGGAGCCTGCAATGCCGAAATCATAGGTACAGTGTATCTAGTGCTGACCCTGCCAGTCGATGCGCTTCTTCCCGGCCTGGTGAAGTCGCTGCGCGATCACCCCAACCTGGTCCTCGAAGCTCCGCCCGGCGCGGGCAAGACCACCCGCGTCCCGCCGGCCCTCCTCGGCGCAGGTTTCGGCGAGATCCTCGTCCTGGAGCCGCGCCGCCTCGCCGCACGCCTTGCCGCCCGCCGCGTCGCTGTCGAAATGGGCGAACCAGTCGGCGAAACCACCGGCTATCAGGTACGCTTCGAATCTTTCGCCGGTCCCAAGACCCGCATCCGCTTCCTCACCGAGGGCGTGCTCACCCGCCGCCTGCTGGCCGATCCCGATCTGCGCGGCGTAGGCGCCGTGGTCCTCGACGAGTTCCACGAGCGCCACCTGGAGGGCGATCTCGCTCTCGCCCTGCTCCGCCGCCTGCAACTAAGCGCCCGGCCTGATCTTCGTCTCGTCGTCATGTCGGCCACGCTCGAGGGCGAAACCATCGCCCGCCATCTCGGCGCCTGTCCCGTCCTGCGCAGCGAGGGCCGCCTGTTTCCCCTCACCGTCGCCTACACGCCCCACTCGGCCGAAACGCTGGAGACGCGCGTTGCCGCGGCCGTCGAACGAGTACTCCGCGACCAGCCGGTCGGGGACGTTCTTGTCTTTCTCCCCGGCGCCGCCGAGATCCGCCGCTGCCAGCGCGCCATCCGCGCGAGCGCACTCGTCCTGCCCCTCTACGGCGACCTGCCCCCCGAAGAGCAGGACCGCGCCGTTCTGCCCGCCGTGCCCGGCCAGCGCAAGGTCATCCTCTCCACGAACGTGGCAGAATCCTCCGTCACCATCGAGGGCGTCTGCGCCGTAGTCGATTCCGGCCTCGCCCGCGTCGCCCGCGACAATCCCTGGACTGGTCTGCCGCGCGTCGAGCTCCAACGCGTCCCCCGCGCCTCCGCCGTCCAGCGCGCCGGCCGCGCTGCCCGCACCGGCCCCGGCCTGGTCATCCGTCTCTACACCGAGGAGGACTTCCTCCGCCGGCCGGAACACGACCAGCCCGAAATCGCCCGCCGCGAGCTCGCCCAACTCTGCCTCGATCTCCACGCCGCCGGCCTCCGCGATCCCCATGCCCTGCCGTGGCTCGACGCCCCGCCCGAGGCAGCCCTCCAATCGGCCGAGGATCTCCTCCACCGCCTCGGCGCGCTCGATCGCGATGGCGGCATCACGAAGTTCGGGCGCGACCTCGCCGCGCTCCCGCTCCATCCCCGCCTGGCCGCGCTGGCCCTCCACGGCGGCGCGGAGGGTATCGCCGCCGCCGCCCGCCTCGCCTCCGGCAACCGGTCCAACTCCGCACAGATCGAATCGCAACTGCGCCGTCTGATGCCCCGCCGCCCCGCGCAGGACCTGCACAAGGCGTATCTCCTGGCCTTCCCCGATCGCGTGGCCCGCCGCCGCAAGGCCACCGAGTTGCTCCTCTCCGGCGGCGCCTCCGCCGTCCTTGCCAACGACGCCGGCGTGGAGAAGGCCGAGTTCCTCGTTGCCCTCGATATCGAAGAGCGCCCCGATCAGGGTCTCCCCCTCGTCCGTCAGGCATCGCCCGTCGAGCCGGATTGGCTCCTGGAGCTTTTCCCAAACCAGGTGACGGCCCGCGAAACCGTCGAGTGGAACCGCACCGCCGAGCGTGTCGACGCCGTCAGCGCACTCGTCTATGACCAACTCGTCCTGGAGGAGAGCCGCGGTGCCATGCCGGATCCCGCTCTCGCCTCGGAAATGCTCGCTGCCAAGGCAGTGGAAGCCGGCCTCCACCGCTTCGCCGATCCGGATGCCATCGACGCCCTCCGCAATCGCGCTGCCTTTGCAGGCCTCGACCCGCTCGACCTGCCCGCCGCCCTGCGCGCCCTCGCCGCCGGCCTCCGCAGCTTCGCCGAGCTAGAAACCTGCACCCGCAACGGCGGCCTCGAGCGTGCCCTGCTCGAACTCGCCGGCAACGGAGCCCAGCAGCGGCTCAACCGCCTCGCCCCGGAGTGGCTTACCCTCCCCTCCGGCCGCAAAACCAGGGTGAACTACACGCCCGGACAGCCGCCCTGGGCAGCCTCCCGCCTCCAGGATTTCTTCGGCCTCCGCGAGACTCCGCGCGTGGGCGCCGCCGCCACGCCCGTCACCGTCCATCTGCTGGCCCCCAACCGCCGTCCGGTTCAGATGACCCAGGATCTCGCCGGCTTCTGGGAGCGGCTCTATCCCCAGGTTCGCAAGGAGCTCTCCCGCCGCTATCCCAGGCATGCGTGGCCGGAGAATCCATACAATACAAGCAAGGACTAATATGCGATTTCTCCCGCTGCTCTTCATCCCCGCCGCCGTCTGCGCCGCCCAGCAACTGCCCCGCGGGCTGTGGGACGCCGTGCTTACCGTGGAAGACCGCCAGGTGCCGTTTAAACTGGAGCTCCAGGGCGCCGGAGCCGCCATGAAGGGCGCCATCGTCGATGGCGATCAGCGCATCTGGAGCACCTCGGCCACCTTCGTGGGCGGCGCCCTCCATCTGCGCTGGGCCTACTTCGATTCGGACCTGAAGGCGAAGCTGGAGAACGGCGCCCTCACCGGCGCTTACACCCGCCGCACCCGTGCCGGCCTCGTCCAGCGCGCCTTCACCGCCAAGCCGTTCGCTGCCCCGCCCGCCCCCGCCGAGGGCGCCAAATTCGCCCAATTCGCCGGCGCCTGGCGCATCGAAACCGACGCCGCCAAGGGTGTCCGCGTCATGGACGGCCGATTCCGCCAGTCCGCCGATCAGGTCACAGGCACCATCCAGCGCGTGGATGGCGATTTCGGTACACTCTCCGGCACGGTCCGCGGCGCCCGCCTCGCCCTCTCCCATTTCGACGGCATCCGGGCCACTCTCCTCGAAGTGGAACTGGCGCCCGACGGCACTCTCAAAGGCCGCATTGACGGCAAGACCGGCTTCCGCGCCGTCCCGCTCGACCAAGCCAAGGCCGCCGGCATCCCCGAGCCGCCCGATCCCACCCGCTACGTCGCCGTCAAGAACCCGGCCGAGCCCTTCCAGTTCCGCTTCCAGGATCTCGACGGCCAGTGGGTCTCCCTCGATAGCGAGCGCTTCCGCGGGAAGGCCGTCATCGCCACCATCATGGGCTCCTGGTGCCCCAACTGCCACGACGAGGCCGAGTTCCTCATGGATCTCTACCGCCGCTACCGTGCCCAAGGGCTCGAAATCATCGGCCTCGGTTTCGAGTACACCGGCGAAATCGAGCGCGATCGCGAGCTACTCCGCGCCTTTGCCAAGCGCCACGGCATCACCTACCCCATGCTCCTCGCCGGCACCACCGAAGACGGCGAGGTGTTGCGGAAACTCCCCCAACTCGCCAGCTTCGCAGCCTATCCGGCGGCCCTCTACCTAGGTCGCGATCACAAGGTGCGCGCCATCCATGCCGGCTTCGCCGGACCCGCTAATCCGGAGGAGCACCGCAAGCTCAAAGCCGAGATCGAGTCGCTCGTGAAATCCATGCTGGCCAAGCCCTGACGGGAGGGCCCGGCCGGATTCTAGCGGGAACCAAGCGGAAATTCTCAAGCGGCGCCTTCCGGTGCCGATATGCGCGACGTGGCATTGCTCCCAGAGACGGTAGACCGCTTGATCCCGGCGCCAAGCGAATTGCAGCGGATGGCAGACGAGCACCTCGCCGAAAGGGGGCGCACGGCGGTGCTTGCCCAAGTCCTGCTCGTCATCATCCTCGGTGCCGGCGGTTCCTTCCTCCATACCGTGCCTGCGGCATTCGCCTGCCTCGGCTTCAGCATCACCATTCTCGCCCTGACGCGATTCTGGATCCTGACCGGATTCACAGGCGGGCGCTGGCGCTTTCAGTGGGACCCGCACCTCCCCTTGCGACTGAACATCGGTGCCGCCGCTCTCACCTGGGGCGTCTTTGCCACCGTGGTTGTCACCAACCATCCGGTTTCTCACGGGAATACCCACCTAGCCATCATCGCCATATTCGCTGTTAGTTCCGGTGCAATTGCCACCACCATCGCGGATCTTCACCTGCTCCGCTTCAATCTGTGCGCCTGCGCGTTGCCCGTGGCTGCCGGCACACTCCTCAACGGCGACGCCGAAAGTTCCATCCTCGCCTTCGGTATCGCCTGTTTCACGTTCTTCGGCCTGATTCAGGCCCGCAGCCTGAACTGCTGCTACTGGTCCGGCCTCAAGAATAACCAGCTTCTGCAATCCAAAATACGGGAACTCGAGCAGGCGCGCGCCGCCGCCGAGCAGGCCAATCAGGCCAAAAGCGAGTTTCTCGCTAATATCAGCCACGAATTGCGCACCCCGATGAACGGCGTGCTCGGAATGACCGCCCTCACGCTGGAAACCGACCTTACCGCCGAACAGCGGGACTACCTCGACATGGCGCAAAGTTCCGCGCAATCCCTACTCGCTCTGCTGAATCAGATCCTGGATCTGTCCCGCATTGAGGCCGGGCATCTCGACCTGGTCAGCGAGCCGTTGGAGTTGCAGTCTGTGCTCGATCATGTCCGCATCACGTTCCTGCCAGAGGTCCAGCGGCGCGGGCTTGATCTGGAGGTCCACCTAGACCCGGCGATCCCCGCGCGGCTCACCGGCGACGCCATCCGCCTCCGCCAGGTCCTCCTGAACCTTGCGGGGAACGCCGTGAAGTTCACGGAAGTCGGCCGGGTCTGCGTGGCTGTCATCCTTCAGCATCTGGATGCAGCCTCAGCCACCCTGCAATTCACCGTCTCCGACACCGGCATTGGCATCCCTGCCGACAAGCAGCGGGTCATCTTCGATTCCTTTGTCCAAGTGGATGGCTCGCTCCGCCGCCGCCGCGGGGGCACAGGCCTCGGTCTGGCCATCTCCTCACGCCTGGTTGAGACCATGGGCGGCGCCATCGCCGTCACCTCTTCACCCGGAAATGGCTCCACGTTCCGCTTCGCCCTCACCCTGCCCGTTCACTCGTCCGCCGCCCGCGATTGCCGTGTCCACCTGCCCGTACTTCCGGCCGCAGTGTCCACCACAAGCGCGGCCTAGCCGCCGTGGTCCCTCACCGCCCCTCACCGCCCCGCCTCGCAGCCCGCCCTTACCAGCGCAGCGTGGGCGGGAAATACTCGCTGATCAGCTCCTGGTAGTAGGGCGTCAGCGCATCCACATCCGGCTTCGTGTGGCCCTTGGAGTACAGATCATAGGGGTTGAACCGCCGCACCCACTCGAACATCTCCCGGTCCTGCGCGTTGAGCAGATGCTCGTACTGCCCCTCGCGGTGGATCGCATAGCACGAGTGATAGCGGATCATGTATTGCGCTTCCACCGGTAGGTACTTCTTCGTCACCTGGTACAGATACTCGTCGTGGCCCCACGAGATCATCACGTTGTCCAAGCCGCAATTCTCCGCGTAGATGCCCAGCCGTGTCTGATACTCGGCCACCTGTGCGTCCGGGTTGGCCGCGAAAAACTCAGGGAAGACAATCCGGTCGGACCACGCGCAGCCCACCGGAAACGTATCGCCCACCACAGCCCACTGTGGCTCGCCCCACAGCCACAGCACTTTGCCCAGATCGTGAATAAGGCCCGTCAACTGAAACCAGCGCGGATGCCCGTCGGCGCGGATCGCCTCGGCGGTCTGGAAGTTGTGCTCGGTCTGCGAGAGGTCGGTATCCGGGTCGGAGTCGTCCACCAGTTTGTTCAGCTCCACCATCAGGTCCCACACGCTCATCTCCACGCGGTTGAGTTGGAGCCACTGCGCCCGCTTGGCCCGGTTGAAGTCCACGGTCTGGCTGGTGTGGTTCTGACGGTAGAATTCGTGTACCACGGCCGGCGTGGCGTCATCGTAGTGACGGAAGTCTTCCTGCTTGCGGCCTTCCTGGTACCGCGTGGCGAGCGTCGACATGGCAGCCTCTCCTCTTTGCCTACAGCATAACAGGAGAGGCCCCGGGAATTAGTAGGCCCAGCGCCAGAGATTGGCGCCCACAGTGAAGCCCGCGCCCACGGCGGCAAACAGCACCAGGTCGCCCTTCTTGAGCCGCCCTGTGTCCAGCGCTTCGCGCGTGGCAATCGGGATCGTGCCCGCCGTCGTGTTGCCATACCGCTCGATGTTGATCAACACGTTCTCGATCGGCATGCCCAAACGGTCGGCGCAGGCTTGAATGATGCGCCGGTTCGCCTGGTGAGGCACCATCAGCTTGACGTCAGAGGGCTTCAGTCCATGCTGCGCCAAAAGGCTGGCCGAAACCTCGCCCATGCGGCGGACCGCGAACTTGAAGACCTGCTGCCCGTCCTGGTGGACATAGTGCAGACGTTTGTCGATGGTCTCGTGCGTGGGCGGCATTCTCGAACCGCCGGCCGGCATCTTCAGCACGTCACAGCCGGAGCCGTCGATCTCGTTTTTGAAACCGACAAAACCCAGGCCGTCCTCGTCGCCCGGCTCAATCAAAAACGCGCCCGCGCCGTCGCCAAACAGGACGCACGTGGCCCGGTCCTGATAGTCGATGATCCGGCTCATCGTGTCGGCGCCGATCACCAGCACTTTCTTGTGCGTGCCTGCGCCCACCAGATGGGCGGCCGTAGTCAGCCCGTAGACAAAACTCGAGCACGCGGCGATGAGGTCGAATCCCCAGGCGTGCTTGGCGCCCAGCTTGTTCTGCACGATGCAGGCCGTCGACGGGAACATGTGATCCGGCGTCACCGTGCAAACGATGATCGCCTCGACATCTTCGGCAGTGGTGCCGCGCTCGGCCAGTGCGAGCTTTGCCGCCTCAATCGCCATGTCGGACGTGGCGATCTCCGGGTCGGCAATGTGTCGCTGCTGGATGCCGGTGCGCTCGAGAATCCAATCGCTCGTGGTATCCACGATCTTCTCGAGATCTTGATTGGTAAGGACGCGGGGCGGCACCCAGGCACCCACCGCGCTAATCTTGACGTTCCGCAAAATACCTCCCATCCGCGACGGCCTCCGTGGCGGCGGGGCTGAGGTAAATCAGCGCCCGGCGACGCGGCCGGCCGGTTCAGGACAAAGTCGTGTGAATCAGAAGCAAAACTCCATTGATATGCTATTCAGAAGTAGGATGCAAGTCCAAGGCGTATTGCCCTTCTCGGCCGAAGAGACCAACGAAGAGATTTTCGCGCGGATCTACGGCGAGATCGCGCGCGGAAAGTCCGTGCCTGCCATAGTTTGCATCGTTCGGCCCTACGTCAATACCATGGGCAAGATCAATCTCGCCGCCGGAAAACTTGAGGTCCGCCTCAACTCCCTCATCGCCGGCGCGCCGGCTCCCGTTCGCGAGTCGTTGGCCTGGATCCTGCTCTCTAAACTGTTTCGCCGCAAACTTCCGCCTGGCCACGCCGCCTCCTACCGCCAGTACATGAATCGCAAGGAAGTGCGCCGCACCCACCAGTTGGTCCGCCAGACCAAGGGCCGCAAATACGTCTCCGGGCCCCAGGGCGAGGTCTACAATCTGGACCCCATCTTCGATGAGCTCTGCTTGAAGTACTTCGGCGGCCTCATGCAGAAGCCGCAACTTGGCTGGAGCAAGGGTGTCGCCCGTTGGCTGCTCGGCCACTTTGACCATACCCACAACGCCATCATCCTCAGCCGGATTCTGGATCGCGAGTGTGTCCCCCGCCTGGCTGTGGAATACGTCCTCTATCACGAGATGCTCCACCTGAAGCACCCTGTGGATCATCGCGGCGCCCGGCGCCGTGTACACACCCGCGAATTTAAAGTAGAGGAGAAGCTCTTCGAGGGATTCAAGGAGGCCAAGGAGATGCTCAAGCGGCTGTGAACGCGCGCCACGCGGCGCCCCAGCGCGGTTTCGCGCCGGCGCCAGCCGCTCTACGCCGCTGCGCCGGCCAGGACCGGTTGGAAGAGGCGGTTGGTGATTCTGAGGGAGTCCACCACCACGGACGGGTCTACCGTGCCGGCGCCCAATCGATAGGCGATCAGTTCCAGCCGGATGCGCCACATCGCCCGGCTAAAACGCACCCGCTGACGAAACAGTTCGTCGTGCAACTCCGGCGCCATCGAGGCATGCGCCAACTCCGAGCCCAGCGCGTGGAGCCGGTAGAAATCCATGCTGAGCTCGCGCAGAAACGCCTCGAAAACCTGGATGCGTTGGCGGCGCAGCCGCTGCTCCATGCCTGGACGAAACCCGGGCAGCGCCAGGAGGTACTCCCGGTCTTTCGGGGCCAGTAGGCGAGCCATCGCATCGTAACGGCCCGGCGTGAACTCCCTCCACCACGCCTCCAGATCCGTCTGCCATTCGCGAGGCAGGGCCAGCCGCCGGTACATCCATAGCAGGACGCTCAGCGTGATCAAAGATAACAGGGTCAAGTTCAGAATTGGAGTCATCGCGAAGCCCATCCGATTCCCTTTTGAATTCAGTTCATGCTAACTCTATTTTGAACTTGCCGCAATCGGGAATCGCAACTCGACCATGAATTTAATTTAAGGTGTGCCGCTACCGCGCCGAGTGCGGCGGTTTTGCACCGCGCTCCAGGGTGGCATTCAGATGGTTCAACTGCGACAACAAGCGCTGCCTCTGCTCCGCCGATAGCCCCGCTGCGCTCGGCCGCCGCTCGCTCTCCCAGGCGCTCTGGAGGAATACCGCTAGCGCCACCAGGCTGAGGTTGTCCAGTAGCAGTCGCACCATGCTTGCGATCCGAACCATCGTTGTCGGATCGGAATTGCGCAAAAATAGCGTCGCGCACTGCGCACCCATGTAGAACGAGAACGAGAAGCTATACAGCAGGACGTTCTTTCGTACGTTCGCCGGATACCAGACTAGGAAGATCGCGATCGCCACAAGGAACATCAGGAGCATCAAGCACACTGCCGATTCCACCAGCAGTACGGCCCGAAGTGTCTGGAATTGCTCGCCCGGTGCGCGTAGTTCCCCCAAGTGAATCAGGATGGCGATCGCGGCGCTTCCCGCAAATACGCCCAGCATCACTCGTCTGCCCACGATGAAAAGTCCACGGTAACTCTCAACCGCGTGCGAGTAGATCTCCAGCGCCACGCAGACATAGGCCACTAGTACGACCGGCAGGCTGACAATGTAGGTCACCGCGTAGGCTGTGGTGTTGACCTTCAGCAAGGTCAGACCTGCCCCCCGGGCGAGTTGCACACCCAGGCACCAAAACAGGGCAGGGTACCGTCCGATTAACCCCAGTGCGTACAAACGCCACAAAATGGCCGCCATGATCGGCAGACCGAGATACCAGAGAACTGTTTCCAACTGCGAAATGTCAGGCACGGGGTGAATCGCCGGGTACTGCGGCGATTCACCCAATCATATCAAACCGGCCCGATTTCAGCGTCAACGCGCTTCGGCCGGAAGCTCCACGCCGGCAACCGGCGGCGGCTCGGGCGGGCAGGGCAGGCAACCCGGAATCGGAACCCCGGCCACCGCCAGGTTGGTGGTGCCGATGGTAGGGATGGCCAGAATCGCGGCGAGGAGGAGGAGTCGTTTTGTCATGGTGAAGGTTTCCTTTGGAACTTGAACCGAACTGGTGCTCGTGAGAACGAGCGTATCGCTGGAACTATGGTTTTAAGGTGCCAGCCCTATGATTTTCGGTAATCGGAACAGCCGTCACCGCAGGTCCGAATTTCGGAAAATCTTGAATTTCCGGCCTTGCCTCCGCCCCGCGTCAAGTTTGGATCTAGGCAAGAGCTCCATTTGGGGGTAGGATTTAAACTGGTGATCAAAGTAGGCAACTTCGAACAGGATCGGCGCCCCGCCGAAGATCTATGGCGGCGCACGCTCTCCATGATTCACTCCGTTTTTGGGCGCATGGAATACCTGGCGCGCATTCGAAATCCCCACTCAGGCCGGTACGAGCATTACGGTTTGGCGGCGGTCTTCAGCGAGGTTGAGGCAGACCGGGCCATGCGGGAGAGCCATGTGCAGGTCTTCCAGGAATGGCTGGCTCTGGATCTGGAGAGGCAAAAAGCGGATCTGGATCTCTTCCTGGCCGAACAGCCCACTGATCGCCGCACGATGGTGGAGACGTGGCGGCGCTTGGCGCCCTACCGCGGTTTGCCCCCCATTTCCGCCTCGCCGCCCGAGATCCAGCTCTATCTCGGCGATTTGGAACTGCTTCTCGATGTCATCAGGAACGAGTGTGGGGACGCAGCGCCGGGTCAAACCGGTTGGCCACTCCGCTCACCTGGCCAATGATCTCCACGCCGGACGGATAGGCAAAGATCGCCGGCGACGCAGTGGATGCCGGATGCGGGATCGCCACCAGAGTCTCGCCGCTCAGGCTGCACCAGGCGCAGAGCCAACCATCACGATGTTCTAGAAAATACAGCGGACGGTCTGCCTCGCAGGTCCAGCCCCCCGCCGCAATCTTGCGCCGCGATTCGTCGATCAGCAGCAGGCTGCCGGGTTGCAGCAGCGGATACATGAAGTAATCGTCGCTGCCGACGAAAGCATAACGGTGGTTCTTCAGGTCCAGGCCGGACACCAGCATCAGCGGCAACATGCCCCAGCTCTGAATGAACCGGCTCAGAAACGTGGTCTGGCGGAGATCCAGCCCGGGATCGAGCGACAGCGGAACCTGCACCTGGCCGCTCTGTACCAGTCCCAAAGGTTCACGCCCCATCGAGAGAAGGTGCGACTTCGCCGGCGCGATCTGCGCCGAGTCCGCGGCCAGCAGACCCGCGTCCACCCCATACCACCTCAGTACCTCCGCGATGTCCAGACGATAGATCGCGCAAAGCGAGTACAGCTTAAAGACCGAAGGTACGACATTGCGGTTCTCGATGTCCGACAGACGGCTGATGGCGATGTTGAATTCACTGTTCTTCCGCCGATCCGCGATCTGCAGGCTGAATTCCTCAACGTCTCTGTACTTCAGGCCGAGCCTCTCCCGAGTTCGCTTCAGTTTCTGGCCGGGCTCATCCATGATATGATCGGGATCGCTCCAAAGATGCTCGCGCGCCCCGTAAGTGGAATGTAACGATATACATACGGTGGCCCCCGGGACTGGAAAGGGTGCCGCTACATTGATTGTGTTCTGAATTCGGAACAGTTGCAAGGTGAATGCGGGGATTTGCGATTGGTCAGAAAGAGCCGTAGTACCGTTTTCTTAGCGGTGAACCACCATGTCTGCCAGAACTAAACCCATTCGAGCAGCCTTTCAGGGGGAGTTGGGCGCCTTTAGCCACGAGGCCGCCACTCAACTGCTCGGCCCTACCGTCGTCGTCGAACCGTGCCAGCGATTTGAAGAGGCCTTCGTAGCGCTCCGCGACGCGCGCGTCGATGCCGCCGTCATTCCCATTGAGAATACCCTGCACGGCTCTGTCCACGAAAACTACGATCACCTCCTCAACTTCGACTACCGCATCGTGGCACAGACGAACCTGCGGATCGTCCACAACCTGATCGCCGCCCCCGGCGTCAAATTCTCCGCCCTCAAACGGGTGTATTCGCATCCCGTCGCCCTCAACCAGTGCCTCCATTTCCTCGCAGCCAATCCGGCGATGGAGCGCACTCCCTTCTACGACACCGCGGGCAGCGTCAAAATGGTGATGGCCGAGGGCCTCCAGGACGCCGCCGCCATCGCTTCCTCAGTCTCAGCCGGTATCTACGGGGCCCGCATCCTGAAACGCTCCATCGAAGACGACCGCCAGAACTATACCCGCTTCGTTTTGTTGCGCCGGCCCGACCAGCGCCCCTTGCCGCTGGACGAGCCCAACAAAAAGGGTTGGAAAACCTCGCTGGTTTTCACGACCCACAACCAGCCAGGCTCTCTGTTCAAGGCGTTGAGCGCGTTCGCACTGCGCGACATCTCACTTGCCAAGATCGAGTCCCGGCCATTGCGTGGGCGGCCGTGGGAGTACCTTTTCTATCTGGACCTGTTGGGCAACGTGCAAGAGGAGCGCGTCAAGAGGGCCCTGGGCCATCTGGAGGAGTTGGCGGACATGCTCCGGGTGTTGGGCTGCTACCGCGTCTGACCGTGTCCCGGCTCGCGTACCCGGCCACCAGACGCGCCACGAGCACGGCCAGATAGAACTGCCCCAATACCGCCTCGGTGATCACGAAACCGCGAGCCACCTCGCTGTGCGGCGTGAGGTCCCCAAAGCCAAGCGTGGCGATCGTCACGAAGCTCAGATAGGTGGCGGAGGATAGATCGAACTGCCCCAGCGCGGTGGGGGCGCCATAGAGATAGAACGACCCCGGCCACGTGGATTCGATCTGCCAATAGGCGAAGCCGTAGAAGTGCCCCGCCAGCAGGTAGACGCTCAGTGCCGCCAGGATGTGCTCGGAATCGATCCGCCGGCCGCGCAGCGCGAATCGAAGCGCCCGCACCATGGCCGCGATGGCCAGCCCGATCCAAAGTGCCGCCGTCAGCGCGAAAAGGGCCCTGACGGGATACCAGTGCAACGCCGCCCGCAGCGCGCCCGCGCCCATCACCACCAGTAGTATGCGCGTTCTGTCGCCCCGCCTTTCCGCTCCAAATGCCGCCGCGGCCAGGTTGAGGATCAGCAGGAACTCGACGAATCGCCCGCTGATCCCGAACGCGGCGATCAGCGGCGGCACAATCAACGTCAGCAGGAGCGTAGAGGCCAGTATCAGGTAGTGACGCTGTCTGATGCCGGACTCCATCATTTCGCTACTTCGCGTCGCCTAGACGACGAGCTTCTCCTTCAGCTCCGTAAAGTCGATCGGCTTGGTGAAATAGTCGTCGCAGCCATACTCTTCAGCCTGCCGCCGGTTCGCCTCGTCGCTGTACGCCGTTATCATATACACCTTCAGATGGCCGTGGCGGTCCTTGACCGCGCGCAGCAGTTCCAGCCCGTTCATGCCCGGCATGTTGATGTCAGAAAGGATCAACATGATATCGGTTCCGCGCCGCTCCAGCAACGCCAGCGCCTCTTCTCCTGACAGCGCGAAGTGGAAGCTGATCTGGCCCGCCCGCAACTCCTTGCGGAATCGCTGCTGGAACAGCATCTGAACATCAACTTCGTCGTCCACCACCATTACATTCACTTGGATTCCTCCCGGACGTTCTCGTTTCGGCGACGGGCACACGCGGACGACACGGTCATTTTGCCACGTCCTGTTTCTCCTTGGGCAGGCGGACTACGAACTCGGTGAACTGGCCTGGTTCGGTCAGTACGTCGAGTTGTCCGCCGTGTTCCTGCACCACAATTTCATGGCTGATGCTGAGGCCCAGGCCCGTGCCCTGGCCGGTCGGCTTGGTGGTGAAAAAGGGGTTGAAGATCTGCGCGCGCACCTCGGGCGGGATGCCCATGCCGTTGTCGCGGATGCGCACCTCGATCAGCTCGCCCAGGTCGGCCGTAACCACGCGGAGCGTCGGCGCGTAGCCGTTGTTGCTGCCCACCTTCCGGCTCTTCTCATTGACCGCGTAGCACGCATTGTTCAGGATGTTGAGGAATACTCGGCTCAGGTCCTGCGGGACCACGTTGACCAGCGGCATCGCCGGGGCCAAATCCCGCTCGATGGTGGCGTTGAAGCCGGAATCCTGCGCTCTCATGCCGTGATAGGAGAGGTTGACGTACTCTTCCAGCATGGCGTTGATGTCGGTGGGCTGGCGCTCGCCGCGCTGCCCGCGCGAGTGGAGCAGCATGCTGCGCACGATGCTATCGGCGCGGCGGCCATGCTCGTTGATCTTGCGGGCGTTCTTCTCCAGGTCGCCGAGCAACTCCTCGATCACGCCGCAGTCCGCCTCGCCGATCACCGCGCGGTGTTTGTCGATCTCTTCGCGCAGCTCCTGGTTTAACTCCACCGATAGCTCGGCAAAGTTGTTGACGAAGTTCAGCGGGTTCTTGATCTCATGGGCGATGCCGGCGGTCAGCGCGCCAAGTGAGGCCAGCTTCTCCTGCACCACCAGCTGATCCTGGGCCGATTTCAACCGGCGGTAGGCGTCGGCATTGTCCAGCGCGATGGCCGTATAGGCGGCCAGGTTTTCCAGCAGGTCCAGGTGATAGGCCGTGTAGGCGTTCTTGTCGAAGCTCTGCACCGTGATAATGCCCAGGACGCGCTCTTTCACGATCAGCGGCAGGTAGATCAGCGAGTTGGGCGATTGGGATTGGGTGCCGTCCTCCAGAGTCTTGCCGAGTTCGTGGTAGTCGCTGATGTACTTCCCGGCCTCCGTTGAGATGTCGTTGATGAAAACAGGCTGGCGGTTGTCGATGCACCACACCGGCAACTGGTTCTTATCCTTGGCGTCCCGCGTGTATGGCGCATAGCGCTTGCCCTTTTCCATGGCCAGGCGGATATCAATCTCCTGGGCCGCCTCGCGATAGAGACCCACGCCAAAGACGCTGGCGTCCATCAGTTGGTTGACGTGCCCATAGAGCCTGTAGAAAATGGTGTCGAGCTCCAGCGAAGACGTCAGCTCCTTGCCGATATCGCTAAGGAGCTCCACGTTCATCTTGCGGTCGTTCTCAGCCTTCAGTGTCTGCGCCTGGGCTGCGGCGGTTTCGGCGCGCAGTTCGGCTTCCCGCAAGTGGGCGCGTTCCCGCTCGCGGGTCTCCACACGGCGGCGCTGTAGGCGATCAATGCCCAAGCCGAGGCCCAGCAGCAGCACCGCATAGAACAGATACGCCAGCCACGTGCGGTACCAGGGCGGCAGGATCGTGAACGAGTAAACGGCCTCGCTGCTCGGCTTCTGGAAGAGATTGCGGGCCCGCACATGGAAGCGAAACTCGCCCGGCGGCAGGTTGGTGTAGTCGCGCCGCGTCTCGTCGGTCCACGCCGACCAGTTGTCGTCGAAGCCCTCCAGCCGGGTCTGGTATTGGTTGGCGGTCAGATCGTGGAAGCTGGTGGCGGCATACTCAAAACGAAGCGCGTTGCTGCCCCATGGGAGCGGCGCCTGTGCCTTGCCTGCCCCGGAAAATCCGCCTCCGCCGTACACGACGGTTTTCTCGCCGGCCGTGACGCGCCGGATCAGGGCGGGGAATTCAGCCTCCGCATCGGCCGTCATCTTTGGATCGTAGCGGACTAGACCGTCGGCCTCGCCGAACCAGACTACGCCGCTCTCGTCCATATACGTCTTGGTGACGTCGAGGTTGGCGATGCGCCGCAGCGCGGTGGTATCCACGGCGTACCCGCCCTCCTTCTTCGGGCGCAGGACAGCGGTCTCCTGCCCAAGGTTCACGATGATGTTGCCCTGGCGGTCCTCGACAATGCCGTACTCTTCCGGATTACCGCCGAAGCCCACCACCTGAAACTGCGGCGAGGCGACGAAGCGCCCGCTCTTCTGGTCAAACTCGTGCACGCCGCCACGGACGGCAAACAGTATCCGGCCAGCTACTTTGTGAATGGAAACGCCACCTTCCCCAGCGAGTCCATCGGCGGGGCCAAACTGGCGGACGGCGGCGTTCGTCAGAGACCTGCCCTTGAGCTGGATGCGCGCCACCCCCTGGCTCTCGAGCCCGAGCCAGATGGTATCCGCCGACGTTTCGGCGATCGAACGGATCGCGGGCGTCTCGGCCACCTTCCCCTCGAAAATCAGCTTGCCCGAGGGTTCGATGCGATAGGCCACCAGCATATTGTCACAACCCAGATAGAGCCTCGACCGGTCGTAGATGGATTGGTACAGCACGAAGGCCGACCCCGCGCCCAACGGGCGCGGCCCAGCCTCTTTCAGCGTCGTGCCGGTGATCTCCACCAGACCCAGGAACGAAAGCGGCGCCAGCAGCCGGTTTCCCACAACCGTGAGTGAAAAAGCGGAGGAAACCACGCCCTTCGGCAGCCCGGTCACGATCTTGAACACGCCCTCGCGTTCGTCCAGGTAGTAGATGCCGTTCATCGTGGCGGCGTAGAGGATGCCCTTGTGCCGAACCAGATCATTGACGAAGCCGGTGAGCCCGGCGGACTCTCCAAAACGCGAGAGCGAAGAGGGGGTCTCGATCTTGGCGATGCCCTTCTGGAGGCCCAGCCACACGAGGCCGTCCCGGCCGGTAAAGACCGAGAGCCCGCCATCGGCGAGCAAGGCTCCAGACGCGCGGTCGAGATAGATCTTGGTTTTCCCCTCCCGGTCCAGATTCAGGAATCCCCCGCCGCCGAGCGCCAGGCCGAAGGTGCCGTCCTGGAGCGTCACCATGCGGGACACACCCAGCCGCTCCACCAAGGCGTCGGCATCGGTGGGGAAGCGGCGCACACCGCTGCGGCTCATCAGGTAAAACCCCAGGCGGGGCGTCGCGATCAGGATCTCGCCGTCATCCAGGCTGGTTCCCGAGTAGGGCGCCAACTGAACACTGCTTTTCGCAAACGTTTCTCCGCCCGGCGCCAATTCGAGCGCGTCGCCGTTGACGCGCTGGAGACCTGCACCCGTCTGGCGGACATAGGTAGCGCCAAAAATATGAAAGAGCGCCGACATTCGCCCCTGCGGCCGCCAGGCCTTCACCTGCCACTTGCCCGGCATGCGCTCCGCGGTGGGGGCGCTTTCCGGAGTCAGCCGCAGAAGCCGCTCGGGCGCCTGAACGAAGAGCCCTTGCGGTGTCCAGGCCATGGAGTAAACGTCCTGGAATCCGAGCTGCTCCTTGGGGATAAATTCGACCAGCGAAACGTACTGCATCTGGCCCGAAGCGTCGGGCGCCAGATAGCCAAAGTCATTCACCGTGCCGGCGTAGACGCGGCCTGTGGAGTCGGTCGTGAGGGCCCGCACCACCGTGTTGCCGGGCGTGGCGATGGCGCGGTAGGAGACCCCGTCAAACTCCACCAGACCGCTGCCCAGGCCAAAGTAGAGCACGCCACGGCCGTCCTGGGCGATGGAGAAACCCTGGGCCGAGCCGCCATATGTATTGGGGATGTAGTGGGTGACAAACGGGTGCCCCACTCTGGCGGGCGCGCTGGTTACGGCGGGCTTCTGGGCGGGCAGCAGCGCCGCGCCAAGGCACACCAGGATCACTGGGAGAGACTTCTTCATGCGGGCTGCCCTTCCGTGCCGCCACTGCCGGCATAGGTGATGTTGAGCATCGTGATGTCATCGGACTGCGGTGCGCCGCGGGCAAAGCCGCTCACCGCCTCCATCACGGCCTGGACCTGCTCTTCCGCCGGGCGGCCCCACAGCCGCGTGAGCAGCGCCTGGAAACGCTCGTCGGAAAACTGCTCGTACTCCGGGCTCATCGCCTCGGTGACGCCATCGGTGTACAGTACGATGCTCTCTCCCGGCGCCAGCCTCGTCCGTTTCACTCCGTAAGTGGCGCGGGCAAACTGGCCCAGCACCAGGCCGCCCGTCAGCTCGGTGGGTTCCACCCCGCCGCCCGCCCGGATCAGCAGCGGCGGGTTGTGACCCGCGTTGCTGTACTCCACCTCGCCTGTTCGGGCGTCCAACACCCCGACGAACGCGGTGACAAACATGGAGGAGACGCGTTCCATGCGCAGCACCTGGTTCACCTCGTGGAGACACTCCCCAGGGCCCATCCCCTTGCGGGCGGCGGCGCGCAGCAGCGTGCGCGTAACGGCCATGAGCATCGCGGCGGCCACGCCCTTGCCGGAAACGTCGCCGATGGCGAACATCAGACGGTGGTCGTCCAGCAGCGAGAAATCGAAGAGGTCGCCGCCCACCTGCGTCGCCGGGATCATGCGCCCGTAGATCGAGAAGTCCGTGCGTTCAGGGAACGGTGGGAATGTCCGCGGGACCAGCGATTCCTGGATGCGCCGGGCCACATCGAGCTCTTTGGTCAGGGAAAGCAGCGATTCGCGGTCGGCCGCCGCCTGCCGCCGTGCGCCAGCCTCGCGGATGGTGCGGTCCAGCGTGATTTCCAGGTCCTGGAAGTCGATCGGCTTCGTGAGAAAGTCGTACGCGCCGCGGTTGAGTGCCGTGCGGATATTGGCCATGTCCCCGTAGGCGCTGACGATCACGCTGCGCAGCATCGGGTGGTTTTCGTGCAGGCGCGTGAGCAGCGTCAACCCGTCCATGACGGGCATATTGATGTCTGTCAGTACCACCTCGGTCTGGCCATCGGCACGCAACTTCTCCAATGCCTCGGCGCCATTGGCGGCAAAGGCGAAATCGAGCTCATTGGCGCGGATCCGTTTGCGAAATCGCTGGCTGATCAGTAACTCCAGGTCGGGCTCATCATCCACGACCAGAATCTTGTGTGGCGGCAAACTGCATCCCCTCTCCAGCAATCCGGAATTCCCGGCACTTTGTGCCTCGCCCCGTCGGTCCCAGGCCGGAATCGGGGTTGGAAATGTCACTGATGATAGCAGGAGGCCCCGGCGGGGGGGAACAGGGCGCGCGAAGAATTCTCAGATCCCCGCGAAACGGGCCGGCCAGCCTCGGGGCGTTTGGTTCCGGTTCAGGCGCCCCAGTCCCCCTTCAATGCCGGACAGGCGGCGGGTTTCTCAACAGCGTCAGTTTCAGACGCCAGCCCTTCTGTTCCGGTTCAGGGCTGAGCGAGACACTCTCTATGCGGTAGCCGGGGCCGTTCAGCACCAGCCCGCCCAACTCCGGCATCTTCAGCCCGCCCCCGGCGCTCTGGCCCTGGCGCGTGAAGCCGCCCTGGGCGTCGCGGGTGTAGACGGCGGTGATGCCGGAAGATGAGCACTCGGTGGCGGAGTCGCAATCGATGTCGAGCGTGTGCAGCCACTGATAGCGGTTGGTCTCGCCGCCGGCAGCGGGGACCACCTGTTCCAGTTCGGCGGCCACCAACATGTGATCGGAACGCCGCGGCCGGCTCAGGCCGGTCATCGCGTAGGGCGCCATGCGCCAGCGGCGATCCACCAGGCCGTCGGCCGTGAAGCGCGCCTCTCCGTTTGCGTCCGTTACAAAGCGGTGGCCGGCGTTGGGCGCCTGCCAGCCCGGCGTCTGGCCCAGCACCAGGCGGACTGGCACGCCGGCGAGCCCTTGCCTGGATTCCGGATCGATCAGTCTGAACTCGACTTGTACGGCGGCCAATGGGGCTTGCATCAGAAGGTACGGGAGCAACACCAGGACGGAGTTCATGGACGGATCGCCTCCGGCGTCAGGGTTCCATGGTACTGCGAAACGCGGGGAGGTCAAAATGGGCCTCCGGACGCATGTGAAACGATCGTTCTGAAACTGCTGGAAGCCGTGACGCCAAAAGTCCCGGCCTGAAACCACGCCAAACGGCGTTTGCGGCGGCGCATCCGGGCCCTAGTGGACGCAAGTTGGAGTAGGCGTCGTCTCAAGACGGCGGCGCGGGACGAGATTAGAGTCCGGGGTGCGAAGTGTCTGGGCGGACGATCCGCCATTGGCTGTCGAGGTGGCGCTGCGCCGGAAATAGAGCCGGCGCGCGGCTGGGGCTAACCTGCCGCTCAGCCGCGGCCCTTAGTTGCGCCGGGGCGCGTTCTCCTTGTCGCCCCGCTTCAGGATCTTCTCCATCTCCTCGTCGTCGTCCATCACGATCGACCGCATCTTGCGGGCCTGCCCGTAGTCCGGGTCCTTCGGGTCTTTGGCCTTCTCCGGATCAAAGATCCGCGGGTCCACCGGCACGGCCTTGTACGGCCGGTAGTCCGGAGTCGTCGTGAAACTGTCGGAAAAATCGTTGGCCAGCGCGTCAAACAGATTCAGCGACGGCAGGCCGAAGATCCCGTACAGCGTCCGATGCATGCTGAGGATGGTGGTGTGCCGGTGCGACACGTAGCCGCGTTTGGCCCACGGGCTGATCACCATCAGGACACTGCGCTGGGCGTCCACGTGATCCGGTTCGCCGCCGGAGTCGTCCTCGGTGACGAAGATGGCCATGTTCTTCCAATACGGCGTGTGCGAGAGAAACTCGACGATCCGTCCCAGCGCCAGATCGTTGTCCGCCATCCACGAGGCCAGGTAGGGATAGCCCTTCTCCGGCTTCGGGTCCGCGCCGTGATCGTTGCAGATGGCGATGTTGATAAACGACGGGAACTTCTTCCCGCCGCGGATAAACCGCTCTTCCACATCGCGCATGAACCAGTGCGCCCGGTATTGGTCCGGGATGTTCATGTTGAAGATGGGGAACCCAAAGGCGGTGTTGTCGAAGAGCACTTTCGGCATAGGCACGTTGACCACTTCGCGCGCGCCGGTGGGATGCTCGTCGGCCTCCTCCCCCACTCCGGGAAACTCGAAGCCCTCGCCGTAGTTGCGGAAGCTGACCTTGTTCCGGCCGAGATGCTCCCACATCGAACCGGCCTCCGGGTAGTCCTCCGGCATCAGCGAACCGTTCGAGCCCATCGAGTAGCGCCGCCCCGGAGCCGTGCTGTTCTTCTTGAAGGACCAGCCCAGCGAATACGTCATCTGCATCAGGTTATTGGGCTGCACGCCCACCAGCCAGCGATGCCCCACGCCCGAGGCCTCCGGCTCCATATAGAAGTTGTCGCTCACCGTGAACGCGCGCGCCAGCGCATTGTGATTTACCATCACGGCGGCATCCTCCAGCGTCGGCTGGCCCTTACCCGTGATGGTCTGATGCAACCCCCAGCGCAACAGCGCGGGGTCGTGCTTCGCGCCGGGCACGCGGTCGAAGATAGCGTCGAATGTGTGATTCTCCTTCGTGATGAAGACCACGTACTTGATCTCCCGCGAGGCGCGGCCCACCGTGGCCGGGATGATGGGCGAGGACATCGCCGCCCGGTCAGCCGCGCGATCCACCATGCCGTTGTATTCGAGCACGCGTCCCGTCATCGCCCGCAGCGCCTCGCCGTCCGGCCGGTCCAGGATGCTGATCACGCCGCGCAGCCCTTGAAACTCGGTCTTCGGCGCCTTCGGGCCGAGGTTCGGGCCATTGCCAAAGCCCTTGAAATTGACGCAGGCCAGGCGCCGCCCGTCGGGGGAGATCGCCAGGCGGTAGGGGTACCAGGCGGTGGGAATGTGGCCCAGCACCTCCAGCGTCCGCGCGTCCAGAACGCCGATCGCATTGATGCCGCTCTCCGCCACAAAGAGCCGCGCGCCATCGGCCGACACCACCATGCCGGAGGGACCCACACCGCGCAGGCGCGCCACCAGCGGCGAAGGCGTAATCCGTTGTTTGGCCAGCAGCTTCCCGGTAGCAAGATCGATCCGCTCAATCAGATCGTTGTTGCCGTTCGAGACGTACAGGCTGTCGCCGCTCGCCACCAGAAAGTTGGGCGCGCTGCCGCCCACCGTCGTGCCGTTGTCCGAGGGAGCGCGGATCAACAGCCCCGTCTTCCAGTGGCTCAGCACCTTCGGAGCCAGCGGGTTGGAGACGTCCACGCCGGTGACCGAAAACGATTGCGGCCCGTTGTCATCGCCCAGGCCGGGGATCTTGCGTCCCTCGAACGTCACGCCCTCGCGCGCCTCTTTGCTGGGGTAGCCGTAGGCGGGGCGGGTCATCCCGCGCGGATCGGACTTTCCGTCGGCCGGCGGCGGCACCGCACTGTATTCGAATAGGCCGATATTCGCCACAAACACGCGGTTCCCCGACACGGCCAGCGTGTAGGGATAGCGCCCCACCGGCGTCGAGCCCGCCACGCGGCGGTCGCCCGTATCGACGATCACCAGGCGGAAATTGGTCACATCGGCGCAGTACAGATACCGGCCGTCTTCGGAGACCTTCAGGTCGGCCGCATAGCTGTCTTCAAACTTCCGCCCCGCCACTTCAGCGTTGAGCTGGATCTCCGCCAGCAACTGCCGCGAGCCCGTGTCGAAGACGAACACCGTGCCTCTCTCGCCGCTGCTCCAATACAGCAGCTTGCCGTCCGGAGAGAAATCGGCGCCGCCCGCGTTCAGATGAAACTTCTTCTTTCCCTCAGGCTTGGGAAGCGCCAGTTCCGTGATCTTCGGCGCACCCGATTGCCACTCCGTCAGAAACTGCCCCACTCCATCGCTGGGCACAAACAGCATCTGTCCGTCGCGGCTCATGGCCAGGCCATGCGGAAAGCGCACCAGCGAGAAGTGCTTGCCCTCCGGCTTCAACTGGCGGCCGTTGGGCAGCGTGGTGACCCCCGCCGGATCGTGTGTCGCATAGGTATCCACGGCCGGCGGGTGCAGATAGGGTTGGGCCCACGCCGGGGCCCCCAGAAGTCCAGCGGACAGCGATAGCAGGATCCGGAAGCGCGCCGGTGAGAGTCCAGGTTTCATGGGTTGGTAGCGCCGCCCCCCAAGGACAGCGACTACCAGCGTAGCCGAAGTGCGGCGCCTCTGGCCCGCCGCACACCCGGCACCAGAGCCGCACTCGCTCCGCGGGTTTCAGTTACACCTTCTCGCCCTCTTTGACACTGAACGAGTCATAACAGCCATCGACTGCGAGTCGAAACGCCGTCCAGCGTCACTGTATTCTGGGGGAGCAGGCAAGGACAGTCTCTTCCCGATCTGCGCTAGAGAATTCAGGCAATGGATTGCGGCAAAGCCAGACGCATCGAAATGGATAAGACGGACGACGCGCGCGGAATTGCACGCCTCGCCGCCGCAGTTTTACTCACGATCCTCCCCGCGCTCGCAGCGCAGTCTTTCCGCCTCAGCCTCCCCGCCACCCACGGGCCGCTCCTGGACAAAGCCGCGGCCATCTTCACCCGCCGGGTGAATCAGCGATGCGGCGCCGCGTCTACTGCACGCACCGTCACCATCGAGCTGCGGATCAGCTCGGAAATCGGACCCGAGGGCTTCTCCATTGCGAACGGCCCGCGCCGCGCGATCCGCGTCACCGGCGGCGATGAGCACGGAGTGCTCTACGGATTGGGCAAGCTCTTCCGCACCTCGCGATGCGAAGGCGGCGTGTTCACCGCCGGTGAGTGGCGCGGAACGTCCAAGCCCGCCGGCTCGCTGCGCGGCGTCTATCTTGCCTCGCACTTTGGCAACTTCTACGAAGCAGCGCCCCTGGAGGAACTCGAGGGGTATGTCGAGGACCTCGCCCTCTGGGGCGTGAACGCCCTGGGCTTCTCCTTTCCCGCCTGGCAATACGCCTCCTATGACGACCCCGCCGCCCGCAGCAATCTCCTGCGTATCCGCGCCATGATGCGCGCCGCAAAAAGCGCAGGCATGCAGGTGGGCGCGTTGGTGGCGCCCAACCAGGTCTTCAACACCGCGCCCGCCGAACTCCGCGCGAAACCGTATCCGGACGATTGGGGCCGCCGCGGCTTCCTCGGCGTCAACGTCTGCCCCAGCTTGCCCGCCGGCCACGAATACCTGCTGCACGTCTGGGCCGGATTGCTCAACCAATATCGCGACATCGGCCTGGATTTCGTCACCTACTGGCCCTATGACGAGGGCGGCTGCGGCTGCCCGCAGTGCTGGCCGTGGGGCGCGCGCGGCTATGTGAACATCTGCCGGGATCTCTCGCGGATGGCTCGCGCCCAGTTCCCACGAATGAAAGTCGTGCTCTCCACCTGGATGTTCGATTCTCCCCCCGCCGGCGAATGGGAAGGCCTCACCAAGGTGCTGGCCGAAGATACCCCGTGGGCGAACTACATCATGGCCGACGCTCACGAGGATTACCCGCGCTACCCGCTCGAGCGCGGCGTACCCGGCGGCCTGCCGCTGCTCAACTTCCCGGAGATCAGCATGTGGGGCATGGCGCCGTGGGGCGGCTACGGGGCCAACCCCTTGCCCGGTCACCTCCAACAGCTTTGGAACCAGGTCTCCGGCAAAGTCACAGGCGGCCTGCCCTATTCCGAAGGCATCTACGAAGACCTCAACAAGGTGATCTACAGCCAGTTCTATTGGGACCCGAAACGGACCGCGATCGAGACACTCCGCGAGTACGCGGAGTCTGAGTTCTCGCCCGCTGTGGCCACCTCTGTCTTGCGCGCCGTCGAGCTGTTGGAGGCGAACCACCGGCGCAAGAACGGCCGTTTTGAAAAGCCGCCGCGGCAAACCAGGGAAGCGCTGGAACTGATCCGCCAGTCGGACCGCATCCTCTCTCCGCAGGCCCGCCACAGTTGGCGCTGGCGGATCCTCTATCTACGCGCGCTGATCGACGACGAGCTCAGCAACACCGGCGGCAAGCCTCAGGGACCCGTGCTGAAAGACGCCTTCGCCGAGCTCGTGCGCATCTACCACGCCGAGCATGTCCATACCAATCGCGTCGCCCCGCCCCCCTTGCTGCCTTGAGACCCGCTCAGCCCAGGCGCGTCAGCGGCCCATACAACTCGGGTCGGCGGAATCGGAACAGCGCCTCCGGCTCGGCCCGCGCGCTCAGCAGATCTTCGCGGTGGAATTCGGTCACCAGCATTCCAGCCCGTGGCCCGGCCAGCACCTCGCCGCGCGGCCCCACCGCCACCGCGCCGCCGGGGAAGCTCTGCTCCACGCCCGCGCACGAAACGTCCCCCAGGTAATTGGCGGCCAGGCCAAAGACGCCGTTCTCCCCGCAGCGGGCGCGCAGCGCGGGCAGCGCCCACTCCGCCCACGCCTCCACCGTCCCCGGAGCCGGATCGGCCGCAAACGGAAAGAGCACGATCTCCACATTCTCCACGGCCAGCAGGCGTGTGGACTCCGGAATCAGCGCATCAAAACAGATGTTCACGCCGATCCGTCCCAGCTCCGTTTCCACCACCGCCAGCCCGCTCCCGCCGTTGTAGAACGGCATCTCGAACATCGGCACATGCAGCTTGCGCCACGCCCCCAGCAGCCCGCCCGGCCCCACCAGCACGTGCGTGTTGTGCAGGCAGTTGCCGGCGTCTTCCAGCAGGCCCGCCGCGATCAGCAGCCCGGTCTTGGCAGCGATCTGCGCCAGTGCGGCGGTGGCCGGTCCTGGCACCGTCTGCGCCCCGGCACGGGCCGCCCGCAGCGCCGTGCGCAGCCACGCTGCGTGGTCGCCCACCGGGTGATTGGGGATAAAACCGCACAGCGAGAGCTCCGGGAACAGCGCGATCTGCGCGCCGGCCTCCGCCGCCTCGCGCGACGCCTCCTCGATCCGTTCCAGATTCCCGCCGGTATCGCCGCTCTGGCTGTTCAGTGGGATCGCCGCTACTCTCACAATGTCGCGCATAGGTCCAGGGTACAGGCATCACCGCCAGACAGTTACACTGAACGGGGACAATCACCATGAAGACTCCAGTTGTGTTGCTGCTGCTGGCGGCGGTGAGCCGCGGCGCCGATCCATCTGCCACGCACACGGACGTGTTCCGCAGCGGCGAGGAGGGCTACCGGTCGTACCGAATCCCGGCCATTGTCGCGGCGGCCGACGGGTCGTTGCTGGCGTTCGCCGAAGGGCGCAAAGAGAACCAGGGCGACCCCGGCGACGGCGACATCGATCTGGTGCTGAAGCGCAGCGCGGATCGCGGCGCGACGTGGTCCCCTCTCGTCGTCCTCGATGATCCCGGTGAGAAGTGGAGCGCCTCCAATCCCACGCCCGTGGTGGACCGCGCCAGCGGCCGCATCTACATCGCCTACAACCGCTGGCGCCCGGGGATGGGCACATATAAGAGCCGCCCCGGCACGGACGACAACCAGGCGTGGCTGCGCTGGAGCGATGATCACGGGCGCCACTGGTCCGCAGCGCGCGACATCACCCGCGAGGCCCGCGATTTCGGCGCCTGGGGCGCGATGTTCTTCGGCCCCGGCGGCGCCATCCAAACCAAAAACGGCCGCCTGCTGCTGCCTGCGGCGATGTGCCCCGATACGTGCAGCGCCATGGGCGCGGCGGGCGCTTGGCGCGGCTCGTTGAGCCTCATGCGGGCCTACGCGGTGTGGAGCGACGACCACGGCGCAACCTGGAAGCGCGGCGCCCTGCTGCCGGCGCTGACCGATGAAAATCAACTCGTGGAACTGGCCGACGGCGCCGTCATGATGGACGCGCGCCAGGCGAGCGGTGAGCGGCGTTGGGTGGGCATCAGCCGCGATGGCGGCGCCACCTGGAGCCGTCCTGTCGCCGGGCAGGCGGTCACCCCCGTGGCCACAGCCATCGAGCGGTTGACCACGAAGGCCGCCGGCAGCGATCGGGACCGGCTGGTGTGGACCGGCGTCTCCGGACCAGGACGGAAAAACCTAGTCGTGCGCGTCAGCTACGACGAAGGCCAGACCTGGGTCAACGAGCGGACCATCGCCGCCGGCTTGGCCGCCTACTCGGACCTCACCACCATGGCGGACGGAACCGTGGGCGTCCTCTGGGAGCGCGGCGTCAGCGCCCTTTCGCAGTTCATCACCTTCACCCGCGTGGGCCGCGACTTCCTGGAGACGCCAGCCTCCGGCCCGGTCGTGCGCGAGAGCATCGAGTGGCTCGACGTGTGGATTCCCAATACGAATGACCGCGCCCTGCCGCGCGTTCTCCTGATCGGCGATTCCATCACGCGGGGCTACGGCAAGCAAGTGGAGCTCAATCTGAAAGACAAGACCTACGTCGCGCGCCTGGCAACGTCCAAGAGCCTGGGCGATCCGGCCCTGCTCGATCAGGTGACGCTGGTGCTGCGCGAACATACCTTCGACATCATCCACTTCAACAACGGCATGCACGGCAGTGGCTACAGCGAAGAGGCCTACGCGGCAGCACTCCCGCAGGCGCTGGAACTGCTCCGCAAGGAAGCCCCCCGCGCCAAGGTGATCTGGTGTACCACCACCGACGTCCGCGAGCGCGATCATCTGGAACGCGTGATGCCCAAGACGGAGAGAATGGCCCGCCGCAATCAGCTCGTGGTGGACTTCGCTAAACGTGAGGGATTGCCCGTGAACGATCTCTTTGCCGTCGTGCGCGATCATCCTGAGCTGCACGCCGCCGATGGAGTGCACTTCAACGAGAAGGGCAGCGCCGCCCTGGCCGCGGAAGTGGCGGCGGCCATCGCGAAGCTGCTGCCGTTGCCTCAATAGAGATCACCAGCCCGGCCCGGAACTCCGGCCTCTCCGCCTCAGAGCGGAACAGGCCAGAGTATTGCCAGGCCGATCACTGTCAACGGGAAGCCGTCTGGGCCGGCCGCGCCCGCAGCCGTGCCTGAATCGACGAGGCGTGCCTCAGAATCTGAGGATCCTTCACGCCAATCGCCAGAGCCCGCCGGATCTGCGCATCGGCCTGCTGGAGCTCGCCATTGGCTGCCAGCGCCCAGGCGTAGGCATCCAGCGTGGAGACATCCTGGCGTCGAGCGATCTCCTTCGCCGCGATCCTGAGCCCCTCGGCCGGCTTTCCGGCGTAATCCAGGTAATAAGCGATCAGCTCGTGGTTGGCGTTGTCTGCCGTTTCCGCCTCACCCAGCGCGAGCTTCTCGAATCGGGCAAAGGCACGGCCCGCCTCCGCCTTCTTTCCCGCGGAATGGAGTGCCGCGGCAAGGGCGAAGAGGTTCTCGGCATGCGGCGCGGCCTGATAGCGCTTTTCCAGCAGCAGCGCCGCGTCGGCGTGCCGCGCCTGTGCCTGACGGACCTTCGCCAGCGCGCCCAGCGCGTAGTGGTAGTTGGGAAATAGGCCCAGCGCCCCGTTCGCGTAGACCTCCGCCTTCTCCACGTTGCCGCCCAGCAGGTGAAGATGGGCGATCTGCGTCAGATACCAGGCGCGCTCCTCGGATTCCTGAAAGGCGGTGGAATCATAGGCGCGCTGCATCAGCTCCATGGCGCCGCTGAGGTCCCCGTGCAGCTCGCGTAGATACGCCGCACGCGTCAGTCCGGCTGTATTGCCCGCGCGCAGATTCAGCATCCACTGCGTGGCCTCCACCGCGGCCTTGTAGTTGCCAAGCTCCACGTGGGCGTCGGCCAGATAACCGTACACCGCGAGATCGTCCGGATTCTGCTTGTTGAGCTTCGTGGCCAGCTCCAGTGCCTGCCCAAACTCGTGCCGGCCCAGCATCAGCCAGGCGCGCGTCTTCAGCGCCTCGTAGTTGCCGGGTGCAAGCTCCATGGATTTCTTCAGCGCCTCCTCGGCCTTGTCATAGAAAGCCGTGTCGGATATCTCGCGGGCGCGCCGGGCGTACGCCATGGCAAGAGCGTTGTAATACGGCGCGTGGCCGGGTTGTTTGGCGATCTCCGCCTGGGCTTTGCGGATGCTGACTTCGGCCGGCGAAGGGGCCGTCTGGGCGAAGGCGGAGAGTACAACCAGCGAGGTGATGAGTAAGCGCATGATGAGTCCTTTCTCCTGGTGGCGGGCCGCCGGCTCTGAACTGCCGGCAGCCCTCCGGTTTGTTAGTTGACCTGTGCCGGCCCGGCGTGGACACTCTCTCGCCCGTTGTAGGCAGAGGCCACGTAGGGGAACGTGTCAGACGTGGGAACGGCCGGCACGTTGACTCCATCACCCAGCGGCGTGCCGTACTTGGCGCTGTCGGCGAGAATTCCGGCGACGGCGCGCGAGGCGATGTCGAATACGTCATCGTTCAGACGCCGGCCGTTCGGGAATCCGGCCGTGTCTCCAGCGAGGAAGCCGAGGCGCTTCTGCCTCGCCGTCGGCACTGGCGGGATACCGGTGTTCAACCGCAGTAGATCCGCCACCGGACCGGCGTCCGCCTTGCCGCAGCCCGGGCAGATGGGCGCCATATACTGCACCAGCGGCAGCAGGTCCGTGCGCTGGCCGCTCGGCACCGGCACACCGATGGACGCAAAGATCTTGGCCAGCAGCGGATCGAGGAAGAACGCCGCAAACTGCGCATCGTTCTTCGGGTCGTCCATGCTGAAACGGTCCTTTGAGCCGGTGCCGATGATCACCTCATTGATCAGCGGGTTGCCCATGCGCTGCACCTGGGCATACGTCTCCGGCTGGTTCGGGTTGGTGCTGTCACGGAGCACCGTCACCTTCGGGCGGGACGTTGAGCCGTAGGTCCCAATGACGGCCTGCTTCTCGCCGGCCGCGTGCATCTTGCCGTCACGCGTCAGCATGGAGATGGGCACCTCCAGCACGATTGTGTTCACGTTGAAGCCGGTCAGCGTGTTGGGCGCGTAGTTGAATCGAGTGTCGCTATCGATGCGCTCGGAGAGCACGCCGCCGCCCGCGTACTTGCGGAAGTTCAGCGAATCAAACGCCGCGCCGAGGTCGATATAGAAGGGGTCGGCAATCGTGCCCGCAAAGACGCGGATGCCGCCGCCGAGGTCGTAGACAGCCTGTCCCTTCAGCGCCTCATAGTCCGGCATCGTGCGCGGCCCAACATTGCTGGGCAGGGCGTAGTAGTTCTTGCCGTCAGTCAGGCTGGTGCTGCCGTCCTTGGTAACGCGCGTGACGGAGTAGGACTGCCGCAGGGAGAAACCCTCGGAGCCCGCGCCGTCCAGCGCGGTGATCGGCGGAATGCCGGCCAGATTGCCGACAAAACCGGTGAAGACCCCTGGCGCGCGGATCTCGGTCTGGAACCGGAATTGGAAGGTGACGTCTTCCACTCCATCGTTGTCGTTATCCACTTTCATTTCGTACAGCACGCCTGGGTCGAAGGGGAAGTAGTTGGGGCCGTTGGCGGGCTCCAGGAACGGATCGACGTTGAGAATCATCACCACCCGGTCGGGCCGCTCCGGACTCACGAACGTATACCAGTCCGTGATGTCGGCCTTATGATCGAGCGCGGTAATGGGCGCCTCGCGGTGGCTCGCTGCGAAGACGGGTATCGGTTGCAGCATCAGCGAAGTCAGGAAAAGCGCTAATCCCGGCTTCACTACGTCATTCTGGAATTTCACGGGAAATCTCCTCGTTGGTTCTGGCATTGTGGAGGACCACATCACCAGCTACGCGGGGAACGGAGATTTGGATTTCTCCCGTGCGAAGAATTCCTAGAACAGGATCTCGTCGCGCTCGTTGTGGATCAACAGCAGCAGGCAGCCCTCACGCGAGGTCACTGTGGAGTGCGCCGTGGTGGCCATCGCCACCTCATAGTCGCCCGTATCGAGCTCGTGGTCGTTGAAGATCACATCGCCGTCAATGACATAAGTGTGTTCCAGCCCCGCGTGGCGGTGCGCCGGGTAGATTGCGCCGGGCTCCACCTTCAAGAGCGATGTCACGTTGCCGGTGCCTTTGTCCACGAACAGCCGCTTCAACATCACGCCCGGCACACCGGCCGATCTCCACTCCAACTGGCTTGCACGCACCAGAACGCTCAGCGGATTCGGTACGGGCGTGGCAGGCGCGGCGATCCGGTCCAGCAGCCGCGTGCGCAGTCCGGCGCGCGGCTCGCGCGGGGGCAGCGCGAAGGCCAGGTCCGCCACGGTCTCCTCCAGGGCGCGCAGTTCGGCCGCGCAGGCCTGGCAGCCGCCTTGGAGGTGCGTCTCAAACCCGGCCGCGCCGGCCGCATCCAGCGCGCCCGCGGCGTAGAGCGGCGCCAGTTCCAGGAACTCGTCGTGGCCGGTCTCGGGTTGCATGGGTTCCATCGAATTCACATTATGCTCCAAGCAACTCGCGCATTTTCATCATGCCTAGCCGAATCCGCGTCTTCACCGTGCCCAGCGGCTGCCCCAGGCGCTCGGCCAACTCGCCGTGCGGCAACCCGCAAAATAGGCCAGCTCCAAGGCGCGGCGCTGCTCGGCGGGCAGTTGTTCCAACGCCGCCAGCACCTGCCGGCGCCGCTGGCTGAGGATGGAGCTCTCTTCCGGGTCGGCGCTGGTGTCGCGCGGTTCCGCCCCACTGTCCAGCGGGTCTTCCCGGTGAGTCCGCGCCGTGCGCGTGCGCAGCCTGTCAATGGCCCGGCTGCGGGCGATGGTCACCAGCCAGGCGCTGACGCTGCCACGCTCCGGATCGTAACCGGAGGCCGTGCGCCAGATCTGTGTGTAGGTGTCCAAGGTGACCTCTTCGGCATCGGCCTCGTTGCCAAGCATTCGAATGGCCACTGCGTAGACCACCGCGCTGCTCTCATCGTAGAGTTGAGCCAGCGCAGCGGTCTCCTCCACGGCGCAGCGGCGAACGCACTCTTTCCACACCGCCTCGCGGGCAGCGCGTACGTCGGAGTGGTCCCCACTGCCGGATACGGAGCGCGAGGCCGCTTCGGATTCATTCATCGCAGATTTTTATCGTAGCATCGAGGTGCAGTCGAATCCGTCGCCGTCCGCCACTTCCCTCAGCGTCAGCGGAAGCCCTGCCTTGGAAATGCGGCGCGATACACCCTATGCGCATCATAGAAGGGAGAGGAATCAAGTGGCGGAACTAGCGCGGCCCGTGATTCTGTTTGACGGCGTGTGCCATCTCTGTAGCCGCTTTGTCCAGTTCGTCCTGCAGCGAGACCCTGCCGGTCAATTCGATTTCGCGCCTCTCCAGTCCGATTTCGCCCGGCAGCGCCTGGGCACTCTCCACCTGACCTCGGTCGTTCTGATCGATAAAGAGCAGGTATTCTACGCCGAAATCGCCGTCCTGAGAATCCTCACGCGGCTGAAGTGGCCCTGGCCGTGGCTGGCTCGCCTCGCCAGCCGGCTGCCAGGCCCGCTCCTCGCTGCCTGCTATCGTTTCGTGGCTCAGAGCCGCTACCAGATCTTCGGGCGCGACGCGGTTTGCGCGCTCCCGCCGCCCCAGTGGAAAGGCCGGTTCCTCTCATGAGTCAGCTCCCCAGCCATCGTCCCTGGCCCGTTCCGCCGAAGCCCTGGATTATGCGCATGCAATGGTGCGATCTGCTCTTCGCTCATTGGCTGGCCGATCCCGCTGTCCTTCGCAAGTTGTTGCCTGAGGGGCTGGAAGTGGATCTGTTTGACGGCCGCGCCTACGTCGCCGCCGTGCCGTTCCAGATGGAGGGCGTCTCTCCGCGCCTGGCGCCTAACGTACCGGGGCTGCATGCCTTTCCCGAACTGAACCTGCGAACCTACGTGACTGCCGGCGGCAAGCCCGGAGTCTGGTTCTTCAGCCTCGACGCCGGTCAGAGGTTGGCTGTTCGGGTCGCCCGGAGCCTGTTTCACCTGCCGTATTTCGATGCCAGGTTTCAGATCTCCGAATTGGAGAAGGGCATTAGCTACACCGCTGAACGAACGCACCGCGGTGCGCCCGGCGCGGAGTTCGCCGCCACGTTCCGGCCCACGGGATCCGTATACCGGTCCACACCGGGCACCCTGGAATCCTGGCTCACCGAGCGCTATTGCCTTTACTCGGCCGATCGGGCAGGCCACCTCTACCGCGGCGAGATCGATCACGCGCCCTGGCCGCTCCAGACCGCCGAGGCTGATGTGCGGGTCAATACACTGGGGGACTGGTTGGGCATCGAAATGAAAGGCCCCCCGGCGACACTGCATTTCGCGAAGGCCCTGGACGTGCGAGCGTGGCTACTGGAGCGGGTATAGCCCGATCGTGGAAAACAGCTACTCGTGCCGCAGCGCTTCCACCGGATCCAGCGCCGCCGCGCGGCTGGCCGGCCACAGTCCGAAAAACAGGCCCACCCCTACCGATACGCCCACGCCCAGCACGGCCGCCCACAGCGGCACCGACGTGGGCAGGCTCGGAAACGCGAATCGCGCCGCCGTCGAGATCCCCCAACCCACCAGCATCCCCAGCATGCCACCCAGGCACGTTAGCACTACCGCCTCGGTCAGAAACTGGAACATGATGTCGCTACGCTTGGCCCCCAGCGCCTTGCGGATGCCGATCTCGCGCGTCCGCTCCGTCACCGACACCAGCATGATGTTCATCACGCCCACCCCGCCCACCAGCAGCCCGATCGAGCTCAACACGATCATCACCAGCGCCACCATCGAAGTGATGCGCTGAAAATCCTCCAGCATCTGAGAGCCCGACGAAATCCAGAAATCATCCGGCTTGCCCGGTGGCACCCGCCGCTCAATGCGCAGCGCCACGCCCACCTCATCCTGCGCCAGCGGCAGCATGCCCGGCTTGGCGATAAAGACGATCATCATCTCCTTCGCATTCGGGAACATCTTCTTCATCGTGAAGAAGGGCAGCAGCACCCGCTTGTCTTCCTGGCCCGGGAACGATGCCGTCGGCTTCGCCATCACCCCCACCACTTCAAACTCCTGCCCGTTGACGTTCACCCACTTGCCCACCGGATCGCTGTCCGGCATCAGGCCCTTGTAGATCGCCTCACCAATCACCACCACCGGCTGCCGGCGGCGGCTCTCATCGTCGGTGAAGTAGCGCCCAAACAGCATCTTCTGATCGTTGCCGGCCGAGTACGATTCCGTGGTGCCCGCCAGCTCCACCTGGAACACTTCCTTGCCCTTGTACTTGATCCGCTCGAAGAAGTTGTTGAACATATTCGGGCTAAACAGGTACGGCGAAACATGGATCACCGACGGGCACCGCGCCAGCAGTGCCTGCGCCGTATCCCACGTGAACGGCTTGCGCCGGAACTCGTCGCCGCTGATGTTGCCGCGCAGCCCCAGGTTGAACTTGTACGTGAAGCCCGTGTCCGGCCCCATGCTATTCGTGATGTTGGTGACGGCGCCGTTCACGCCCGTAATCACAGAGCCCACCGCGATCACGCAGCCAGTGCCGATAATCACGCCCAGCACGGTCAGCAGGCTGCGCGTCTTGTGCTCGCGGATGGTGGAGAACGCCATCCCGGCGGCCGATCTCATCTCGCTCAATCTCATTTCTCGGCCCTCAACGCTTCAATGGGATCGAGCTTGGCGGCCTGCCGGGCAGGGAACACCCCAAAGAACAAGCCGACCGCGGCCGAGATGCCCACGCCCAGGAAGATCGACGAGACTGGCAACTCCATCGGCACCGGCGTCGTCATCCGCACGATGATTGCCGCCGTCCACGCCAGCATCACGCCCACCAGTCCGCCCACCGCCGATAACACCGACGATTCCACCAGAAACTGGCTCATGATATCGGCATTGCGAGCGCCCACTGACTTGCGAATGCCGATCTCGTGCGTGCGCTCCGTCACCACCGCCAGCATGATGTTCATGATCACCACTCCACCCACCACCATGAAGATCGAAACAATCGCGATCGCCGTGGCCGCAATCACGCCCGTCAGCTGATCCCAAATCGCCACCAGCGAGTCCGAGCCGAAGATTCCGAAGTTGTCTTCCTCGCCCGGCCGCAGATGGCGCTTGGCCCGCAGCAGCATGCGTAGCTCATCCTGTGCGCTGTTCATGAACGATGGGTCCAGCGCCGTCGCGTTCAACCCAATGCCCTTGCGCGAACTGTAGATCTTGAAGTAGGTCTCGATCGGGATCCACACAAAGTTGTCCCGCGATTGGCCAAAGACGCTGCCCAGTTTCTTCGACGCGCCCACCACCGTGAACGGCACGCCCCCGATGGCGATCGTCTTCCCAATCGGATCCACGCCCGTGAAGAACTTCTCGCGGATGTCGTTGCCGATCACCACAACCGCCGCGCGCCGGTTGTTCTCGCCATCGAGGAAAAACCGGCCCGCGTCCGTTTGGATATTCGAGATCGCCGCCATATTCGGCGTGTAGCCTTGCAGCGAGACGTCCTTCAAATTGTCGTCGCCATACCGGATGGGTACGTTGCGGCCCGTTTCCATCCCAATCTCACTGGCGAAACGAGCCTTCTCCCGCAGAAAATCGTACTCTTCGCGCGTGATCTCCGGGTTCTTCTTGAGCAGCTCCATCAGCCGCTTCGGCTCCACCTGGCCCAGGATGCCGATGCGCCGGATGCGGAATCCGCTGGCGCCCATGTCAGACACCTGCTGCGCGATATACACGTCCATGCCGTGAATCACACCCATCACGGCGATCAGCGTCGCCGTAGCCAGAATGATCCCGAGCAGGGTCAGAAAGCTACGCAACTTACTAGAGTAGAGCGAAAATAGGGCGACTTTAACAGCCTCGCCGAACGCAGCTTGGCCGTGCTTGGGAACAGACATCTGACTCCTGAATCATACAACGAGCGCAGCGCTCGGCGGGTTCCCTGCTATTTCGTTTTCCAGCGGTACACGGCCGCCGCATTCTTCCAGAAGAACCGCTCGGACACCGCCGGCCCCTTGGCCGCAAAGTAGTTGCGCACCAGCGTGAACACCTGCGCATACGTGCCCAACTGATCGCTGTTCGGCCAGTCGCTGCCATAGATCAGCCGGTCCGGCCCAAACAGCTCAAACAACACATCCAACCGCTCTGCCCGGCCCAGCAGCGCCGAGCCCTTCACGTAGATCTGCCGGTGTTGGGCCAACTCCCGCCATTGCGCGTTGGGCTCCATCCCGCCCAGATGATCCACCACGATCCGTAGTTCCGGCACCCGCGCGGCCACCTCCAGCACACCGCCCAGTAGCTTGGCATTCGGATTCGCCGTGTCCAGCACCAGCCCTGCCTGCGCCAGCGCCTTCAAATCCACAATGAACTCCGGCCGCCGCACCGCCGCCGACAGGTCGCGGCCCCACAGATTCCCATAGCGGATGCCCAGCCACAGCGGATTGCGCCGGAACTTCTCCAACTGCGCCCGGAACGCCGGCTGCCCCGGCTCCAGATTGCCCACCACGCCCAGCAGAAACGGGTCCGTCGCCGCCGTGTCCAGCAGCCACTGATTGTCGTCCAGCCACGGGCTGCACTCAATGGCGATGGCGCCCGTCACGCCGTGCGGCGTGGCCATGCGGCGCAACCGCGGCGGCAAGGCAGGCTGGAACAGCGTGGCGTTGCCTTTGTCCGGCCACGGGACGCCCTGCGCGCGCGCCGTATCAAACAGGTGGATGTGGGTGTCCACAATCGGCGGCGGCGCCAGCAGGGCCGCTTCCAGAAACGTGCGGCGCGTCACGGCCTACTTCTTCTTCGCGTCTGGTTTCCATCCATAGGCGCTCATCATAATATCGAAGAGCCGCGTATTCGGTAGAAAGCCTCGCACCAGATCGGCCCCCGGACCCTGCGCCGCCACCACCACCTCTTCCCCCGTATGGCTGTGCCCCACGCGTAACCCAGGGATTTGGATCACTTCCTTAGCGGCGTGCGTCTTCTTCCATTCCTCCAAACCCTTTGTGATCGGCTCGCCGCGCTTGCCGCCCACCGAGCGCAGCTCAAACGAATGGTCTGCCGCAAAGACCAGCAGCGTCTCGTTCAAATTCACCTGGCCGGCGATCTCCCGGATCAGCTTGTCAAAACCCACCACGCTATCCAGACCGCGCTTCGGATCGTCCGTGTGGGCGTCCCACTCAATCATCAGGAAGTAGCCCTTCTTGTTGCGCGACAGCGCCTTCAAGGCGATCTGCGAAGCCTGCGGCAGGTTCATGTCCTTTTCCAGCAGCGCGATGGGCCGCAGGTTGTCGGCCGGCACAGCGGCCAGTGACGAATAGATGGGGCGCTTGTTCGTAGCCGCGATCTCGTCGAGGTTCTTGCCCAGCTTGGTCACGCTGTCATAGATCGGCTTGCGGCCAATGCCCAGCACCACGTCCACGCCATCCCCAAAACGCGGCGTGAATACCTGCAGGAAAATGTCGGCGGCCCGCGCGCGGTCACTGGCGTGGGCATAGCACGCCGCCGGCGTGGCGTCCGCAATGGAGACGTTGGAGAGGACGCCGGTGGAAAGTCCATGCTCTTCGGCATACTCCAGCAGCGTCTTCAGCGGTGTGCCCTCCTGCTTGCCGCGCACCGCGTCCGGCCCTTGGCTGAGGACGCCGTTGTGCGTCTTCACGCCAGTGACGATGGCCGTCATCCCGGCGGCCGAATCGGTCACCCAGTTGGAGGCCGTCGACGTGTCTGAAAGTGCGATGTTCGGCCAGCTCTGAACGTACAGCTTTTGCGCCTCGTCATAGCCGTGGATGCTGGCAGCGTTCAACGTCGAGAGGCCGCCCGCGTCGGCCAGAAAGATGATCACGTTCTTGGCGCGCTTGCCGGGCTTGGCTGCGCTGGCGACGCTCAGGCAGAGAACGAGCGCAATGAGGGTAGGAGTGAAAAATTTCAACACGGTGATTTAGTCCTGTTCGAGCGGTTTTGTGGGGTCAATGAACGGCCAGCAGAAGGCGCCCAGAAAATAGGCGGCGGCCATGGTGTAGAGGAACATATTGTAGTCGCCGTTCGGGTATGCCGTCCCGCGCGTGGCATCGAGAATAATGCCGCCCACCTGCGGCGCGACGAACCCGGCCATATTGCCCATCATGTTCATCGAGCCCGATAGCGTGCCGGCATACTTGCCGCCGATATCCATGCACGAGCCCCATGCGCAAGGCATCACCAGATCGTTGCAGAAACTCGCCATGCCCATGGCCAGCATTCCATACAGCGGGTTGTTCTGCTGGATGCACAGCAGGATGAAACTCCCGGCCCCGATGAAGCCGAAGGTCGCCACGGTGCGGCGGGCCTTCACGGTGCCGCCCAGCCTGGCGGCGATGCGCGGCAGCATCATCCCGCTCAGCAGACAGCCGATGCCTCCGAACAGGAGTGGGAAAATGGCGTACCACGCGCTGGTGATCTCGTTGCTGATCTTGTAGTACTCACGCAAATACGTGGAAAGCCAGGTGATGTAGAAGTACCAGGGGTAGGTGATGAGGAAGTACTGAAGCCACAGCAGGCGGACACTCCGGTTAGCCAGCAGCTTCTTCCACGGTACATTGCCGTGGCTGCCCAACACACTCCGGTTCTCGCTCAGCAGTTCCAGCTCCGCTGCATTCACGCCCGGGTGATCCTTCGGATCATCGCGGAACCAGCGGAAGAAGAAGAACGCCCAGATCAGACCCAGGCAGGCGAAAATCAAAAAGGCCGCCCGCCAGGGGAGAACCGTGAAGATCATGGCGAAGATCAGTGGCGTAAACGCCCCGCCCCATCGCGCCGACATCCACATGATGCCCTGCGCCCGTACGCGTTCGTTCGAGGGGAGCCAGGTGGTGAAGCTCTTCGTGAGGTTCGGGAAGCAGCCTGCCTCGCCCGCCCCGAAGAGAAACTGGTTGATCATGAGCGACGTCCCGCTCCACATCACCGTCACCGACGCCGTAAAGGCGCTCCACCACAAGACGATCCGCATCAGCACGCCCCGCGCGCCGTACTTGTCGCCCATCCAGCCGCTCGGGATCTCCGCCAGCGCATAGGCCAGCGCGAAGGCCGAGAAGACGCGCCCCATCTCTGTCTTGGTCAGCCCCAGGTCGTTCATGATGTACGGAGCTGCCTTGGAAATGGAGACGCGGTCGATATACGACAGCACCGCCAGCGTCACGGCGAAGACCACTACCCAGTGGCGCGCGCGAGTAGGAACCTGAGGCGTCGGCATGAGCACCTATCCAATCACAGGATTCGTAGCGGCTGCAACTCTTTGTCCATCCACTCCAGGTAGCTTGCCCCGCCGTCCACCACCGGGAGAGCCACAATCTCCGGAACTTCGTAGCTGTGCACCCGCCGTATTTCGGCACAGAGCGCGCCAAAAAGATCGCGCCGGCTCTTGATTGTCAGCCGGAACTCCTCCGCGCTTTCCATCTTGCCCTGCCAGTGATAGAAGCTGCGAACTCCGGCCGTGATCTGCACGCACGCCGCCACGCGCAACTCCACTAAATGCCGCGCCACCCGCTCGGCCTCCTCCGCCGTCCCGCATGTGCTGAACACCACAATCTTGTCGGTCATTGCACCCCGCGTTCCGCTTTGCCCGGCGCCGGCGCCGACATCAGCTTCACAAACTGGCGCGTGAACTTCGGCAGATCCAGATCCACCTGCGCCTGCACCAGCCGCACTCCCGTCGCCGGCTTCAGTTTGTCCACCCACGTCAACGTATATCCATAGCTGGGACCGTGGCTCAAATCCACGTCCATGTGCAGTTCCCGCCGCCGCGTAATGATCGACGGATCCAGCCACGCGCACGCCGCCAGTTCATCCCAAAGGTAGTAGCGCTCCTGCGAGTACTGCGCCACATACCGCGCCACGGCATGAGGTGATTTCGATATTTCGGCCAGCATCTGCTCCGTGAACATCGCCTTGATCGAAACGTCCACGGTTGTTACCTCGATCCGTGGCCAAGCCGCGCGCAGCACAATGCGAGCCGCTTCCGGATCAAACCAGAAATTGAACTCGTGCCGCGGCGAGGTTGCGAATTCCGGATCCTCGGTTTGCGGATTCAGGCTGCCGCCCATCAGAACGATGCCACGCGTCATCTCCGCGAAGCGCGGCTCTATCGCAATCGCCAGCGCAATGTTGGTCAGCGGGCCGCCGGCGAAGATCGTCACCTCTCCCGGATGCGCACGCACCTGCCGCACCAAAAAGTGGGCTGCGTCCTCTTTCAGCGGCACCGTCGCCGGCTTGCCCTCCGGCATCGGCGGGATCTCGTACGCACCCAGCACCCGGCCGGAATTCATGTGCGCCGGCAGCACGCCGCCCTCCGGCAACGGGACATCCGCCGTTCGGCTGCCCCACGCCCCGAGCCACACTGGCTTTCCATGCAGGGCGAATGCCAGCCGCGTCTCCTCCTGGCCTCGCACCAGCGGGTAGACGGCCCCAGGCACAACCGGGACTTCCGTGCGGCCGATCAGCTCCAGCATTCGCAACGTGTGCTGCGCCGCTTCATCCCGCCATGCATTCCCGGTTACCATCGTCAGACCCAGCACCTCGGTCTCCGGCGATTGCAGCAGCACCATCATCGCCATCTGATTGGAGCCGCCCGGTCCTGACCCATCCTGGTCGATGACAATCTTGCGCCTTTGGCCGGCGGCTGTCCCACAGAGGCTCACGGCGAGCAGAAGTAAATAGGGCCGCTTCATCGCGACATTATCACACACGCGCCGCGCCGCATCCTTCTGCCGACGGCCTCAAGCCGAAGCACTCAACTCATTCGTTGACGATCTGGTGTAGAATATCTCCCACCTGGGCTGGTGTGCGAAGGCAGCTCAACCTGCTTCGCACAGTCTGACGAAATGCATTACCGAATCGAAGCCGGACCGGCTTCCAGCGAATTCAGATAGAGGAAGGGATTCCATGTCAATGAGCCTCCCCGTGCGCAGCTCACTCCTGGCGGTAATTTGCGCGACCGCCGCCTTCGCGCAAACCTATGGCGGCATCTCCGGAGAAATTCACGACCCCTCGGGTGCGTTGATTGCCGGTGTCAAGGTGACGCTGACCAACGCGGCCACCAACGCGACACGCGCCACGGAGTCCAACGGCTCCGGCCTGTACACGTTTCCGGCTCTGCAGCCGGGCATCTATGGTCTGAAAGCGGAAAAGCAGGGCTTCAAGGGCTTCGCTCGCTCCGATATCGAGGTCCAGGTGCAGCTCAATGCCCGCGTCGACATCGATATGCAAATCGGAGCCACGTCCGAAACCGTCGAGGTGTCGGCCCAGGCGGCGCTTCTGCAGAGCGAGAACGCCACAGTCGGTACCGTCATCGAGAACAAGCGCATCCTGGAACTGCCGCTCAACGGGCGGAATCCGCTTTCCCTCGTGGCGCTCGCGCCCAACGTCAGTTTCGGATTCCCATCGGCCGGACAGGCTGGTTCGCGGCAAGGCGGCATCCGGTCTGACCAGTCCATCTCCGTTGGCGGACAGCGCGCCCAATACAATCGCTACACGCTGGATGGCGTGGAGAACACAGACCCGAACTTCAATACCTTTGTGGTGCTGCCATCGGTGGACGCGCTACAGGAGTTTAAGGTGCAGTCCGGAGTCTACCCAGCCGAGTTCGGCCGCGGCGCCACTCAAATCAATATGTCCACCAAAGCGGGCGCCAATGACTACCACGGCACCCTGTTCTACTTCCTCCGCAACGACAAACTCGACGCAAAAAACTACGCCTTCACCGCCGCCCGCCCTCCGAAGGATCCCTTCAAGTGGAACCAGTTCGGATTCACTCTGGGTGGTCCCATCAGTGTTCCAAAACTGTTCGATGGCAAAAACCGCCTGTTCTTCATGACCAACTATGAGTGGTTCCGCCAGCGCCGCAATGTTCAGGCAGTCAGCAGCGTACCTACCGGCGCCATGCAGGGCGGCAACTTCACCGACGTTGTTACCACGCCCAATGCCAGCCTTCGCACACAGGGGATTTACGACCCCAGAACGCGTGCCATCGTCGGCGGCGTCAATACAGCTCAGCCGTTTGCCGGGAACCTGATCCCCTCCACGCGGCTCCATCCCACATCCAAGCAGCTGTTGGAGTTCATGCCGCTTCCGAACCTGCCCAATGCCGACATCCGCAACAACCTCGTCCAATCACAGGGCCGCCCGATCAATCGCGACCAGTTCGTGGGCCGCTTCGATTTCGTCGAAAGCTCGAAGTCCCAATGGTCCGGCCGCTACAGTTGGGGCGATGAGAACCAGAGCAACGAAGCACTGAAGTTGAACGGAACCAAGCTGGTCACCAACTTCTCTCAATACATGGCTTCGAACACCCGCGTCTTTTCCCCGACGACGGTGAACGAGGCTCGCTACGGCTATACGCGCTTCTACAACACCAACGGGACTGAACTGGCCTTCACGCGCGACGTCGTGGGCGAGTTGAAAGTCCCCGGCCTGGCCGGAGGGCCCCCAGTACAGTGGGGCGTTCCAAACGTCTCGCTGCAAGGCGTCTATGCCGGCTTCGGCAACGACTCGGAAGGCCCTTATGAGAACACCAACTCCTCCTGGCAGATCGTGGACAACCTCTCCATCATCCGCGGTAAACACTCCATCAAGATCGGCGGCGAGGTCCGCAACGATCACTACAACCAGGTGGGGAATCAATTCGCACGTGGCCAGTTCACCTTCACCAACAACGCCACTCTCAACCTGGCTACACCCGGCCGCACCGGCGACAACTTCGCCGATTTCCTCCTGGGCGAGACCTATCAGGCGGAGGCCGCCGTCTCCATCGCCGATGCCAAATTCTCTTCCGTCGGCTACGCGCTCTACTTCGATGACGTATGGCGCATTTCCAGCAAGCTCACTGTGAATTTTGGCCTGCGCTACGAATTGACTCCGCCGTGGACAGACAGCACGGGGAAACTCTTCAACGGCATCGTTCCTTACGACGCTCACCTCACGTTAGCCAACGCCAACGTGACGGACAAGAGCCTCTTCCCGTACTTCATGCGCCAGGGCGATTCGCGCCAGAACTGCTATGAAGGAATCGGCATCCGCTGGCCCGATATCCAGGTGCGCTGCGACGGTTCGCTGGGCAATCGCCTGGTGGGGGTTGACAGGAACGACTTCGCCCCTCGCCTGGGCATCTCCTGGGCGCCGACCGCCAAATGGGTCATCCGGGCCGGCGCCGGCACATTCTACTCGCAGGATAGCGGCAACCCCCGCTTCGACATGGCGCGCAATCTGGCCGGCCGCCTGCGCGATAACTCCAAGACCGATTTCCCCAACCTGAACTGGGGTAACGCCCTGGCCTCCATCGCCGGCGGCGTCGCCAACGTCTTCAGGCCGTATACCTTTGCCAACCCCTACGACCGGCGCACACCGTACTCGAACCAGTTCATGCTCAATGTCCAGCGCGAACTGCCGAAAAACGTGTCGATTGAGGCCGGCTACCTGGGCAGCATCAGTCATCGGCTCGAGGCTCTCCGCGCGGTCAACGAAGCGCTCCCGGCAGACCCGGCGGTGGACAGCCGCTCGGTCCCCAACCGTTCCCCATTCCCGACGTTTGGGCGCATTCAGTTGGTGGACAACTCCGGCAATGGCAGCTATCACTCGTTGGGCACCAAGCTGACCAAGCGCTACTCCAATGGGTTGACCTACCTGGTGAGCTACACCTGGGCCAAGTCCATCGACACGGCGTCGGCCATTCGCAACCAGGGCGGCGACACACTCTTCCCGCAGAACAGCTACTGCCGGGCTTGCGAACGCGCCCGCTCCGCCCATGACGTCCGTCACCGTCTGGTAACCTCCACGTTGTGGGACCTGCCCTTCGGTGACGGCCGCCGCTACACCATCGACAATCCCGTGGCCCATGCCATCGCCGGCGGTTGGCAGGCCAGCACCATCATCACACTGCAATCCGGCTTCCCGCTCACCGTCACCAACGGCCAGGACACGTCGAATACCGGAGGCTTCTTCGATCGGCCGAACGCCACCGGTCAGAAACCAGAGCTGGACCGTGGAGCACAGGATCCACAGCGATTCTTCAACACCGGCGCCTTCGTGATCAACAATCGCGGACAGTTCGGCAACGTGGGACGCAATACGCTCAATTCGCCGGGCATCATTGGCTGGGATTTCTCGATGCTGAAGAACTTCAACCTGAAGAGCGACAAGCGATTCCTGCAATTCAGGGCGGAGTGGTTCAACTTCCCGAATCACCCCAACTGGGGCAACCCCGACACCAACGTGTCGTCAGGCAACTTCGGCCGTCTCACCAGTACACGCAACAACATGCGGCAACTCCAGTTGGGCCTGAAGTTGGTGTTCTGATTTCGGCTCTTTGGTTGTTGTCCGCCAGCCTTCCCACAAGGGGGCGACGCCCGTCAAGGGCAGTCGCCCCTTGTGGTTTTTGGGGCCAGGAGGCGGCCCTCCGCACCACGCTTCGCCCGCCGGCCGATCGAGCGATCGGGCCCAGGCAAAGCGTTCTTTACATATCCGTCCAAAGAAGATATAAACAGTAGGTAGGATTGTCCACTCCGTTATGGGTTCCATCTTCCGCTACCTCGCCTTCTTCGGCGCCTTCGGCGTAGCGGGTTTCTATTGTTTCGCCGTCTTCCAGGGCCCCCACGGCTATCCCGCCTACCGCGAGAGCCGCGCGCAGATCCAGCGCATGAAGGACGAGAACAATAAGCTCAAGGCTCAGATTCGCGACAAGCGGCTCTACATCGACAAGCTGGAATCCAGCGAGGCCGAGCGCGAAAAGGCGATCCAGGAAATCACCAACAAGGCCAAGGGCAAGTCCACCACCATCATCCTGAACGAGTCGCCGTCGGCTCAGTAGCCGCAGCCCAGGCCTACGCCACGCCCGTCGCCTTCCCGTACAACTCGTCCAACGCCTCCTGTGATTTCGCCTCGGCTGCCACGCGCAACAGCGGTTCCGTGTTCGATGCCCGCACGTGAATCCAGCCCTCCGGCATCATCAGCTTCAATCCGTCGCTGCGGTCCACCTGCGCGCCCGGAAACACCGTCTCCAGGTCCTGCATCATCTGCCCCAGTCGGCCGTGCTCAAACGGCATCTTGCCCAACCGCCGGTAGTAGCGCGGCAGCGTCGCCGCCAGAGCCCCCAGCGTCTGCCCCGTCTCCGCCATGCGGTCGAGAATGAACGCCATCCCCATATACGAATCGCGGCAATACTGCACAGCCGGGAAGATGATGCCGCCGTTGGAGCCCTCGCCGCCGATCACTGCTCCAACCGCCCTCATCCGCTCCACCACGTTCGCTTCGCCCACCGGCGCGCGATAAACCCGGCAGTTGTGCCGCGCCGCCACGTCATCGATCACAGCCGACGTCGTCAGATTCACCACCACCGGGCCCTGCTTGCGGCGCAGCGCGCAATCCACAGCCAGCGCCAGCACGTCGTCATTGTCCAGAATACGGCCCGTCTCGTCGCCCACAGCCAGGCGGTCGCCATCCGGATCCTGCGCAAACGCCGCCTCGGCGCTCACCCGCCCGATCAGCTTCTGCAACTCACCCAGCACCGCCGGAGTGGGCTCCGCCTCCCGCGGAAACACCTTTGTTGGGTCCACCCAGATGGCGTGCAGGTCGCAGCCCAGTATGTCCTTCAGGAAGTGGACGCTCATCCGCGAGCCCGCGCCGTTGACCCCGTCCAGCGCCACGCGGAACCCGCGCCGCCGGATGCGCTCCGCATCCACATGCGCCAGCACCCGCGCGATGTGCCGCCGCGTCGGCGTATCCATATCCGTCACCACGCGCCGGATCTCGGAGTTCGTCGCCTGCCGGAACTCGCTCTGGTGGTACAGATCCAGCAGTTCATTGCGCTCGTAGTGGTTGAAGAAAAGCCCCTCCCGGTTGAAGAGCTTCAGCGCGTTGTACTCCGGCGGATTGTGCGACGCCGTCACTGCGATGCCGCCCCGCGCGCGGATCTCCGAGACATATACCTGAATCGTCGGTGTCGGCGCAATGCCCACCTTCACCACTTCGCAGCCCGCTGCCAGCAGCCCGCAAGTCACGGCGTGCTCCAGCATCTCGCCGGTCGCCCGCGTATCCCGCCCCAGCACCACCGGCCCCGGACCCACATACGTGCCAAACGCCTGCGCAAACGCGCAAGCCAGATTCGGCGTCAGAAAATCACCGACCACGCCGCGAATCCCAGAGACGCTGATCTTGAGTTGATGGACGCGCTTCATGCCGTGTAGCCCCTCACCAGGTCCATGACCTCATCAAACAGCGCGCGCGGCGGTTCGCCGCACTGCTCGCAAATCACGCGCACCAGCGGCTCGGTCTGCGAAACCCGCACATGGACCCACTTGCCCGGCCAATCAATCCGCAGCCCATCCAACGTCGTCCGCTCGCCGTCCGGAAACCGCTCCTCCAACTCCAGCAGCAACTCCGGAATACGGTGCGTTTCCAGCGGGATCTGGCCCTTCAAAATGGAGTACTTCGGATACCGCCCCACCAGTTGCGAGAGCGTGCAGCCCAGTTTTTCCATGCCGCTCAGAATGCCCAGCATCGAGGCGATGCCATCGTAGACAAACCGGAACTGCGGCATCATCACCGCCCCCGTGCCCTCGCCCGCCACCGCGATCTGCTCCGGCCGGTAGCTCGCCAGCGCGTCGATCGCCGCCTGCCGCCCCACCGCCACGCGCACCACCTTGCCACCGTGCCGCGCCGCCACGTCATCCAGCAGCGCCGTCGTCGAGATGCTCGTGATGATCAGCCGCCCCGGCCGGTGCTGTAAAAACAGATCGGCCAGCAGCACCAGCACCATCTCCTCGCTCACCGCTTCGCCCTTTTCGGTGGCGAACGCCACACGGTCGCTGTCGATGTCGAAGAGAAACCCTGCGTCGGCCCCCACGTGCTCGATCAGCGGAGCCAGTTGCAGCCCCACCATCTTCTTCGTCGTCGAGGGCTCGTGCGCAAAGTTGCGGCCCTCCAGCGGCTCATTGATCAGAATGAACTGCGTGCCGAAACGCTCGTTCATCCGTTTCAAGATCAGCGCCGACGTACCGTTCGTGCAATCCACCAGTACGCGAAATTGCCGCAGGCTGTCCAGGTCGAATACGCGCGCCAGGTCGTCCAGATAATGATCGGTGGCCGTGGGGTCCTCATGGCGTTGGCCGATGGTCTGCCACTCTTCAAACCCAAACTTCTTCAGATGATAGATATCCAGCAGCTCGCCGGCTTCCGCCGAGTTCAGATACGTGCCGCGCGGCCCGAAGAACTTCAGCGCATTCCATTGGGCCGCGTTGTGGCTCGCGCCGATCGAGATGCCGCCCACGGCGTCCAGCCGCTGGATGGAGTGCTGGATGACGGGCGTCGAGACGATCCCCAGATCGATCACGTCATGCCCCGTGGCCAGCAACCCCGCCACCACGCCCTCGCGCAGCATCACGCCCGACGCGCGCGGATCCCGCCCGATCACCACCTTGCCGTGATCGGGCAGAAACGTCCCGAACGCCGCGGCGAAATCCAGCACATGCGCCGCCGTCAGCCCGTTGCCCACGATGCCGCGCAAGCCCACCTGCGAGATGCGAAGACTGCGCTCTTCGGACACCCGCTACTTCTCCAGTTTCAGCAGGCCGAACTTCTCAGGGATGTGGTGATTGCCCGTCGGCCCCGTGGGCAGCCAGGCAATGTTGGCGCGCTTCGGCGGCGGCCCCTGGAACCGGTAGTAGTTCACCCGGAACTCCGTCCCCTCCTTCACCGCCTTGTCCGTCACCGACGACACCGGGATCTTCATCGCCCCATACCAGATCTTCTTCGCCGGGTCGAGCTTCGCCGTCACAATGAAACCCGAGTCCCATTTCCACCCGCCCTCCGGTTTTGGGGTCTTCCGGTCGATGTCCAGATCCACCCACTCCGACTGCGGCGACACCTGGAATTCCTTGTACTGCCAGATGTTGACGAAGTCCGCCCCAATGAAAATTTCGGCCGCGTCGTGCTCCCACAGTTTGTTGGTCTCCTTGTCCGTCACGGGCGGCGCGATCATATAGAGCTGCTCATACGGGCAGGTGAACAGGAAGTAGAGGTTCTTTTCCGTCCAGCGCGAGCGGATCTCCGTACGGTGGCCTGGCGTGGGCTCGCCCTTGGCGTTATTCACCGCCACCACCAGAGGCGCTTTCTTCCACATCGGGTCATTCGGATCCGCGGTCAACGCGGCGTCATTCTTCATGCGCTTGCTGATCGCCGTTTGTGGAGTCTGGGCGGCGACGGGCAGCATCAAAACGAGGAGGGCAGCGAGGAGTTTCATTGCTGCTTCCATCATAACTTCCCATGCCGCCAACCTCAGTGTTCGTTGATCGAAAAGAAGAGCTCGAGCGCAGCGAGTTTCAACTCGGCCTCGAGGCCGGCCGCCTCGCCGTTACCCTGGATGTCCTCACCGACGCCCTAGTCCTGGTCGGCCAGCACGGCGTCTACTGCCAGAGCGCCCGCCAACCCGGCAAGCCCGCCATGGACGTCCAGCTCATCCTCTTGGGCATCCTCCAAGCCAAAGAGCTAGTCGCCTCCGTCCTTGACAAACTTAATTCGGGGACGGTCTACTCAATTCCCAATTAACGCGCCGCCGGCTTCTGCGCCTGCTCTTTCGTCCGCACCGGCCATTCCGCATCATCCACCCGCGCCGTTGCCATCCACTGCTCGATCTGCCGCGCCACCTCCGGATGCGTCCCGGCCACGTTCTTCCGCTCGCCCAGATCCGTCGCCAGATCATACAACTCCACCGGCGCCTTCAGCCCTTTCCGCACGCCCTTCCAATCGCCCATCCGTACCGCCTGATCAAACCCCGATTCGTGAAACTCCCAGTAGAAATACTCGTGCGGCTTCTGGCTCTGGCCCAGTAGAGTCGGCACAATCGACACCCCGTCCAACCCTGCCGGCGCCTGCACCCCCGCCACCTCCGCCGCCGTCGGCAGAAAATCCCAGAACGCCCACGGATGCCCGCTCACCTGTCCCGCCCCAATCCGCCCCGGCCATCGCGCCACGCACGGCACCCGGATCCCGCCTTCGTGCAGATCCCGCTTGATCCCGCGCAACGCCCCGCTGCTCTCGAAAAACTCCGGCCTGTGCCCGCCCTCGCGGTGCGGTCCGTTGTCGGACGAAAACACCACCAGCGTGTTGTCCGCCACGCCCTTCGCCCGCAGCGCATCCATCAACTTGCCCACATCGGAATCCATCCGCGTGATCATCGCCGCAAAGTTCTTCTCCTGCTGCGGCCACGCCATCCCGGAATACGGAGCGTCGCCCGGCACCTCCATCCCGTTCCCCGTGTCCCGCCCCATCTCATTGTTGGCGTGCGGCGCGGTGTAACAGACATGGAGGAAAAACGGCTGCGCCGCCGGCTGCTTCTGGATGAAATCCACCCCGCGGCTCGTGAAGAGATCCGGCGCGTAGTCCTTCCGCTGCGTCCCCGTGTTGCCCCGGCACAGATACGATCCGTAATTGTGCAGCAGATGCTCAGGGTAGTAGTTGTGCGCGTGCGACTGGCTGAAATAGCCGAACCACTCATCAAACCCCTTGGCGTTCGGATAGCCCGTCGAGCCCAGTTGCCCCAGCGACCATTTGCCGAACAGCCCGGTACGGTAGCCGGCGCTCTTCAACACCTCCGCCACCGTGATGTCGCCCGGTCGCAGCGGCAGATTCGGACTCTTGTTGCCGCGCGTCCGCGCGTGGCCCGTGTGCTTGCCCGTCATCAGGCAGCATCGTGACGGCGCACACACCGTGCTGCCCGCGTACGTCGAAGTGAACCGCATGCCCTCAGCCGCCAACCGGTCGATATTGGGCGTTTGAATCCGTGTCTGCCCGTAGCAGCCCAAATCCCCGTAGCCCAGATCGTCGGCCAGCACAAACACAATGTTCGGCCGCGCCATCGCTCCGCCCTGCACCAGCGCGCCAGCCGGCAGCGATTGTAGAAACTGTCTGCGATCCATCACCATTTAGATCCTCATTTCGGGGCTCGCCCCAGCGCCACCAGTTGCCGCCGAGCATACTCCTCGGCCCGCTCATTCTCGCGCTCCGGCGAGCAGATGCGCCGCAACTCCCGCTCCATCCGCCGCACCACGCCCGCTTGCTTCGCCGCCACGTTGACCAGCTCTTCGGGGTCCGCTTCCAGATCGAACAACTGATGCGGAGCCGCGCAGTGATACACAAATTTCCACCGGCCCTGCCGGATCAGAAACGCGCTGGCCCGCGTGCCGCCGCCTTGAAACTCAGAGAACACCACCCGTGCTATCAAGCGCGCCGATCCCCGCGGCGGCGCGGGCGCCATGCTCGCCGCCGCCGGTAGCGTCTGTAGAAACGATCGTCGGGTAGCCACCGCCGGCCCTTCCTGGCTCTCGCCGGGGGCGGGGGCCCCCCCGCGCCCCGGGGCGCCGGGGCCCCGGCGGGGCGGGGCCGGGGCCGCCCCGGGGGGGGGGGCCCCCCACAGGCCAATTGGTGAATCAGCCCGAATACCGGCTTCAGCGTCGGATACAACACGCTGAACACCTCATACCCGCGCTCGTACGCAGCCGATTCGTGCACGTTCGGGATCAGGCAATCCGCCTCGCGCACCGTCGCCTCGCACGTCGCCTCCACGGTCCCGTACTCGCCCGAGAGCGCCAGCAGCGCCGCGCCGTACGCGGAGCCTTCCGTGTTCTCCAGCGTCGAGATCCCGCGCCGGAAAATGTCGGCCAGCATCTGCCGCCAGAACAGGCTCTTCGCTCCGCCGCCCGAGGCCCGCACGTTATGCGCTTCCACGCCCATGCCTTCAATCACGCTCAGGCAATCCCGCAGCGAGTAGCTCACGCCCTCCACCACCGCACGGATCATATCGGCGCGATTGTGCTTGGCCGTCAGGCCAATCCAGCCGCCGCGCGCGATGGCGTCCAGATGCGGCGTCCGTTCGCCCATCAGATAAGGCAGCCAGAAGAGGCCATGCGAGAGCGGGGGAGCCGTCTGCGCCTCGGCCATGAAGGCGTCGTATTCGCCGCCCGGAGCCAGATTATTCCGGAACCACTGCAGGCTCAGCCCCGCGCCCTGTGTCACGCCCATCACGTGCCACTTGCCCTTCACCGCGTGGCAGAACGTGTGCACCCGCCCCGTGGGATCATACTGCGGCCGGTCCAGCGATGCGAACACCACACCGGACGTCCCAATCGTGCATGACGCCACGCCGGGCTTCACAATGCCATTGCCCACACCCGACGCAGCCTGATCGCCGGCCCCGCCGACCACCGGCGTGCCTTCCTTCAAACCCGTAGCCTTGGCCGCCGCCTTTGTGATCACACCAGTGACGTCGGCCGATTCCTTCAAGTCCGGCAGCAACCCGGAGTCGAGCTTCAGCCGCTCCACCATCGGCGACGACCACCGCCGCGTCACCACATCCAGCAGGCCCGTTCCAGAGGCATCGCTCACCTCGGTGACGTGCTCGCCCGTCAACATATAGCGAACGTAGTCCTTCGGCAGCAGCATCTTGCGCGCCTTCTCAAAGTTCGCCGGCTCGTTGTCGCGCACCCATAACAGCTTGGGCAGCGTAAAGCCCGTCAGCATCGGGTTTGCCGTGTGGGCGACCACGTTCGCCTTGCCCACGGTCTGATTGATGAAGTCCACCTGCGGCTGGCTGCGCTGGTCGCACCAGATTAGCGACGGGCGGATCACCTGATTGGCGGAGTCCAGCAACACCAGACCATGCATCTGGCCGGAAAGGCCAACTGCCTTGACCTGCTCGCCTTTCACCCCGGCTGCCTTCAGGACACCCTGCACGGCCTTCTGCGCGGCGTCCCACCAGTCCTCCGGCCGCTGCTCGGCCCACATCGGGCGCTCCATCTTCATGTCTTCGTGCGGCGCCGTGAAGCCGGCCACCACTTTGCCCTCTGCGTCGATCAGCAGAGCCCGGCTGCCGCCGGTTCCAATATCAATTCCAAGCCAGTACATAAGATCACTTTCTCCGGATGTGGGAGGCGGTCATAGTTTGCCCGCTTCAAAAAATGGCAGATAGGCTGCACCGTAGAGGCCGGCCTCGTTGCCGAGCGTGGCTTTCTCGATGCGGGTTTTGGTGTTGCGGTAGGTGAAGCTGCGCTTCTCCACGGCGCGGAACATAGAGGGAGCGAAAAACTCCCAGGCGGGCAGCGGGCCGCCGCTCAGCAGATAGAGCGGTGCGTTGAAGACGTTGACGAGGTTCGCCAGGGCGATACCCAGAGCCGTCCCCATTGCTTCAAAAATCTGGCGGGCCTTGTGGGCGTGGTTTCCCTCGCCGAGCGCGAGTTCGTAGACTTGCTTGGACGTCAGATTGTCGCCCAGTTGCAGCAGGCGCGCCATCGCCGCAATCGCCGTCGCCGAGGCGTGTTTCTCCAGGCACCCCTGGCTCCCGCACCCGCACGGATTGCCGTTGGGGATGACGGTCATGTGGCCGATCTCGCCGGCCATGCCGACAAAGCCGTGGAAGATCCGCCCGTGGACAATGATCCCGCCGCCGATGCCGGTGCCGAGCGTCAGCAGAACCAGATCGTCCACATCGCGCCCGGCGCCCAACCACTTTTCGCCCATCGCCGCCGCGTTAGCGTCGTTCTCCAAAATAACCGGCGTGCCCAGATGCTGGCTGATCACGTCCCGCACCGGAAACTGGTCAAACTGCGGCAAGTTGTTCGAGCCGACGATGAAGCCGTTCTTGATATCGATGAAGCCCGGAACCGCGACGCCGACCCCGGTGAGCTCCGCTTGTCCAAACTGGTCGCGCAGGGCGCGAATCGCCGTGACAATGTCATCCACCACGGCGTCTCGGCCGTCCTGCAGATCGGTGTGGCCGCTGGATTTGCCCAGCACGTGGCCCGTCGCGTCAATCGCCGCGGCACGCAGATTGGTGCCGCCGAGATCGACGCCGATGGAGTAGTTGCTGGTCACGGCCATGAAGCCGAATGATAACAAAATGACGGCTGCGTCATCGCAATGTCGTCAGTGCCCGGATTTCGCGGATCACGATTTCTGGGTGCGACGAGAAGAGATAGAAGTTGGCTCCGGGGACCTCCACTACCCGCGCATGAGGTACGCCGTTTCTCAGGTCCTCGCGGTGCCGTTTTCCCACGGCGTCATAGGCGGCCCCATGCCCGCCCCCGGTGGCGAACAGCGCCACCACCGGCATCCGGATCTCAGAGTACTCCGGCTTCGCCCGGCCCGCAAAAATCGCATCACGGATGCGTTTGGGGGTGCGGTTGGCGCCCAGGCTGCCATCCTCGCGCACCGTAACTGCCTGCCGCAATTCCGCCTCCGGAAACGCGATGCCGTGCGCCTTCATTTGCCACGCGCGATAGGCGGCCGGTGAGCTCAGGTCCGGCGCTGGCGGCAAAGGGCGGGGCGGCGGCTCCGCCTGGCCCTTCGGCATCTCGTAGTCCGCCATCGTGAGCGTGGGGTCCTCCGCCGAGTTGATGTACACCAGCGCCGCCACCCGTTCCGCCCCGCGCGCGCCAATCGTCGAGAGATCCTGGCCGCCCCACGAATGGCCCGCCAGAATGACGCCCCGCAGGTTCAGCACCTCCAGCACCTGTAAAACGTCGTCGGCGGAACGCGCCGCCGTGTAACCCGTCTCCGGCTGCGACGACGCGCCGTAGCCCCGCCGCGAAATCCCGTAAACGTGGTGGGTCTCCGCCAGCCGCGGCGCCAAATCGTCGTAGGCGTGCGCCGAGAGATAGCCCGCCAGCAACACCACCGGCCGCCCCGTCCCGCCCCAATCCAGCACTTCCAACTGCACACCCGGTTCCACTGTCACCATCCGGACCTGATGCGGCGACGGGTCGGACCACGCCGCAGCGGCCAAAACCAGAGCTGCGAGTCGAGTCAGCATGGCCCAATGTACTAGTTAACTAGTACATTGTCAAGCGGAAAATCACCCCGCCTTCACCATCGCCACCAGTTGATCCAGCGCTGCGCCCCAGCCCTGGTGAAATCCCATGCCCTCGTGCTTCTGGCAGGTCTCCGCATCGGCGTGCATCACAATCGCCGTGTACTTCGTCCCCGCGCCATGGGGCTCCATCAGGATCACACCTGTGAACACCAGATCTCCACAGCCTTGGCCGGCCACATTGGCGGGCCGGTACCCGGGCGCCACGGCGTTGGTCCAAACGAGCTTCCGGTTTTCGACAAGCTCCAGAAAGCAGCCCGCAGCAGGAAAGTTCTCGCCCTCCGGCGATTGCATGACAGTGCAGAACGCCCCGCCGGGCCGCAAGTCGATCTCCGCATCAATCGTCTTCCACGGCGCCGGCGTGAACCACTTCATTAACTGCTCCGGCGTCGTCCACGCTCTCCACACCTGTTCCGGTGAAACGTCGATGATGCGCTCCAGAACGAGGTCGAGCTCGGGGTTTGTCGTCATTGTTGAGGCTCCTACCGTATTATCGTTGGCTACCGCGCCTCCACGCCCAGCGCCTGGAACAGAAACGCGTAATCAAACGCCGTCTCCTTATACCGCTCATACCGGCCCGACGCCCCAAAATGCCCGGCGCCCATGTTGGTCTTCAGCAGCAACAGGTTTTTGTCCTTCTTGACGGCGCGCAGCTTCGCCACCCACTTGGCCGGCTCCCAGTAGCTCACTCGCGGGTCGTTCAGCCCGGCCGTCACCAGCATGTTCGGGAAAGCCTGGCTCTCCACATTGTCGTAAGGCGAATACGACCTCATATAGCTATACGCCTTTTCGTCGGCTGGGTTGCCCCACTCCTCGTATTCCCCTACCGTGAGCGGCAGCGTGGCGTCCATCATCGTGCTCAGCACATCCACGAACGGAACCTTGGCGATGACGGCGCCAAACAGATCCGGACGCATATTCACCACCGCGCCCATCAGCAGGCCGCCGGCGCTGCCGCCCATGATGGCCAGGCGCTTGGGCTGCGTGTACTTCTCCTTCGAAAGCAAATCGGCGGCGGCAATGAAATCGCTAAACGTATTGCGCTTGTTCAGCATCTTGCCGGCGTCGTGCCAGAGCTTGCCCATGTCGGAACCGCCGCGAATGTGGGCGATGGCGTAGACGAAGCCGCGGTCCAGCAGGGAGAGCCGTTCCGAGCTGAAGTTGGGCTCGGACGGAATGCCGTAGCTGCCATACCCGTAGAGCAGGGCCGGCGCTTTGCCATCCTTCTTCAGGCCCTTGCGGTAAACCAGCGAAACCGGGATCTTCGTGCCGTCGGCGGCGGTGGCGAAGATCCGCTCGCTCGTGTAGTTCTTGCTGTCGAAGCCGCCCAGCACCGGTTGCTGCTTGACCAGAGTCCGCGTGCGGGCGTTCATGTCGTAGTCGAAAGTGGAGGGCGGCGTGACGAGGCTTGTGTAGTTGAAACGCAGGAGCATGGTGTCAAACTCCGGGCCGCCTTGCGCGGCGAGGGTGTAGACCGGTTCGGGGAGGGTGACGAAGTGCTCGGCGCCATTCGATAGCCGGCGCACCCGCAACTGGAGCAACCCCTGCTCGCGCTCGGTGATCACCAGGTGATCGGCGAAGGCGCTGACATCTTCCAGCGTGACGCCGCCGCGCGCCGGGATCAGTTCCTTCTTCTGTGAAGGGTCGGCCAGCGGCGCCTGGATCAGGCGGAACGTCCGGCCCGTGTCGTTGATCCGGATGTACCAGTGGCCGCCATGGTGCGTGGCCTCATATTCGACGTCCTGCACCCGCGGGTAGAGCACTTGGAAGGCGGCGGTGGGTTTGGCGGCGGGCAGGTAGCGCACTTCACTGGTGATGGCGCTGTTGATCTGCAAGAATACAAACGCCTTGCTGCGCGTCTTGGCGACCTCCACGGTGAAGCGCTCGTCCGCCTCGTGGAAGACCTCCGTGTCCGGCTTCGCCTCGCCCAGAGTGTGGCGGAATACCTTATAGGGACGCTTGGCTGCATCCAGGACGTTGTAGAAGAGAGTCTTGTTGTCCTCGGCCCAAACCACGGAGTAGTTGGCGTTGGTGATCCGGTCCGGGAGGAGTTGCCCGGTGGTCAGGTCTTTCACCCGGACTGTAAGGATCTCGTCGCCCTCGGTATCGGTCCCATAGGCGAGCAGCTTCTGATCCGGGCTGACGCTGAATACTCCTACTTGAAAGTACTGATGGCCTTTGGCCAGTTCGTTGCCATCCAGCAAAACCTGCTCAGCGCCGTTGGCGCCCCGGCGGCGGCACCATTGCGGATACTGATGACCTTTTGCCGTTCGGGTGTAATATTCGAATTCGCCATTTCGCGTGGGCGCGGAAGTATCGTCTTCCTGGATGCGCCCCACTATCTCCCGGTAGAGGGTGGCTTGAAGCTCCTCCGTGGCCTTCATCCTCGATTCCGTGTAGCGGTTCTCCGCCTCCAGGTGGGCGATCACCTCGGGGTTGACTTTGTCGCGCAGCCAGAAGTAGTTGTCGGTGCGGCTATCTCCATGGTTTTCAATTACTTTGGGGCGAACGGCGGCAGTGGGCGGCAGGATTTGGGCGGTGAGGGATAGAGTCATCATAGCGGCTAGGATTGCGGGTAGAACTGGGATCTGGCGGAACGGCATCTCCGCTACAGAATGGCAGGGTGGAGTCGGCGAGTCCAGCGGGTAGCGTGAGTTCACAAACGTGTATACAATTTCATTCTGGAATCTGTCGTTTTCTCTTGCTTTCCGCGCTGGCGGTAATGTTTAATAGCAGCAGGCCCGAATAGTGGAAACGCGTTTGGGCCGTGGATGGTTGATCCGAGCCAAGACTCTGACTTCCTCCCGTGCAATGATCGTAAGTATCTCGGCCCGGCAGAACCTCCTCCTCTGCCGGGCTGTTTTTCGTTCTAAGTCCGGGTTTAACGGCCGCAGGCGGGAGTGAAGCGCTCAGCGGCCGCCCATGCGAAATGGGGCAGCGCTTGGCGCCGGCGGCGGTTCCGGCTTGGGCGGATCCGGTAGTGCGCCAGCCAGAATGAAGACCAGCGGGGCGTTCCAGTTGATGGCGTTCTCGTTGCCGGAATAGCTGTCCGGATGGTCGGACCAGACCTTCATGGGTGCCAGGCCGGCCGGTAAGTTCAGCAGGATATTGTCGTTGCGGTCTTTGTTCGGGCCGCCGGCCAGCAGGTCGGGCCATGGCTCCAGGAGCCCGTCGGCGGCGCTGGGGCGGTGGTGGGGCTTCTTGAACCACTCCGATCCCACTGCGGTGACCCACGAGACCGAGAAGGGATTGCGGCCCAGCAGGTAGTGGAGGTTTTCGAGCGAGGCGTTGGGGAAACGCGGATCCGGCGACAGCGCGTTGGCCACCAGCAGGAGCATGGAGTAGTTGGCGGCCTGAGCGTTGGAGCCCCAGATGAAATCGCTGCTGGTCATGGCGGTCCGGTATGGGCTGGCGGCGATGCGGTCCACCAGATCATTGGCGACCTGGGTGACGCGGGCGCCGATGAGGTCGCGGGCCGTAGCGTCGATACTCTCGCGGCCCGAAAGGGCGTAGGTCCAGAGTGCCATCGGAGCCATGTGGGGCCAACTGGGCGTGGAGGCCGAGGCCACAAAGCGCTCGTAGTTGGCCAGGAAATGGCTGTGATAGGCGTCGCTGCCCGTCGTGCGCCAGAGCTCGGCGGCGGCCCACAGGCGCTCGTCGGAGCAGTCTCCGTCGCCATACTCGCCGGTGCTGACGCCCTGTGGATTGTTGAACGTGACGTAGGGGTTGAGCTCCAGCCAATCCCAGGCGCGGGCGGCGGCCAGGCCCGCCCGCTCGGCGAAGGCAGAGTCGTAGGGGGCGTAGATGCGCCGGGCCATGGCCATGATGGCGGCGAAATCGGCGGAGGCACAGGAGGACTTGTACGGGCTTCGCGGCGTGCCGATCACCTGGCTGACCGTGAGGTCCTTGTCCGGAATGACAAAGGCCGCGAAGGCCGTGCTGGTCTGCTTGTGCCATACTCCGCCGTCGTCGGCGTCCTGCATGGTGAGCATCCATTCCAGATTCCAGCGGATCTCGTTGAGCAGGTCCGGGGTGCCGTTACCCGATTCCGGAATGTTCAGGGAGGTGCCGGCCAGGCGGGGGCCAAAGAGCTCATGGGTCATCAGAAGAGTGCCGGTGGTAATGCCGGAGTTGACGATATAGCGGCCGTAGTCGCCGGCGTCGTGCCAGCCGTAGGCGGAGGCGCGCGGGCCGCTCTTCCCGGAGGAGTCGTGATAGGCGCCGGTGGTGTGGCAGGCGGCGTAGCGGTAGCCGGGGAACTCCGGGCCCAGATCCACTGCGATGCCGCAGCGCTGTCCATAGAAGGAGCGCATGGCCAGATAGTAGGGGCGGCGGAACGTCTCGGCGCCAAGTTGGAAGGCGTAGCTGCGGCCCACCTCCGGGATGTCGAGGAAGAAGCGGCCGGATTCGGCAAAGTCGGAGAAGTCGGCGATCTGGACGTCATCGCCGGAATTGGCATCGGGCTGCGCGTCGGAGAGCCAGTTGGCGTAGACGTATTCGGAATCGGACTCGCGGCGGAGGTAGAAGATGCGTTGCCGGTTTTCGGCGACCACCATGGCCAGTTTGGGCGCCTCCGACAGGTAGCCGGCCTGATCGAGCTGGATGGCGGCGGTGATGGCCGATGGGTCTTGGGCGGAGACGGCGGTCGCGGACAGGACAAGAAAACCGAGAATTGCTCTCACAACCGCGAGTCTAGCGCGTGTCCGGCCCGTGGGGAAGCGGGCGGGTGTCGCGCTTGCTACCATGGCGATTGTCTATGCGCATCGCAGTAGTTGGACTCGGATTCATGGGCCTCACTCACCTGAAGGCCTACAAGCGGATACCCGGCGTGGAGATTGGGGCGGTGAGCTCCAATGATCCCAAGGTGCTCTCGGGTGATCTTTCGGGCGTGGGGGGCAACCTCGACGTGGCCGGGGAGGCCGTGGATTTCTCGACGGCGGCGAAATATGCCGACGCCCTGGAGTGTGTGACGCAGGCCAATGTGGACGCAGTGGACCTGTGTCTGCCCACCTCCATGCACGCTCCGGTGGCGATAGCGGCACTGCGGGCCGGCAAGCACGTGCTGGTGGAAAAGCCGATGGCGCTGAGCGGCGAAGAGTGCGACCAGATGATGGCGGAAGCGGCGAAGGCCGGCAAGACTCTGATGAGCGCGCAGGTGCTGCGGTTTTTCCCGGCGTATCTGCCGCTGATCGAGGCCGTCCACAGCGGGACTCTGGGCGCGCCGCGCCACGCGATCTTCCGGCGGCGGTGCGGGGCTCCGGCGTGGAGCATCTGGATGACGAATAAGAGCGCGTCGGGCGGCGGCGTGTTCGATCTGCTGATTCACGACATCGACATGGCTCTGGTGTGCTTCGGGCTGCCGAAAGCTGTGTCGGCCACCGGGCACGAAGACCTGGCGGCGGGCATCGACATGATGACGGCCGAGCTGCACTACGAGGGCGGCTTTAGCGTGACGATCACGGGCGGCTGGCATCTACCCTCGGCGTATCCGTTCTCGATGGAATACACCGTGGTGGGCGAGAATGCGGTGATGGAGTTCAGCACGGCCGGGCGGCCTCCGCACTGGTACGGGCGGGGCGAGGATCACGTCATCGAGTTGCCCGATGTGGATGGGTATCAGGCCGAGATCGAGTACTTTGTAGAGTGCTGCCGGACGGGTGCGCGGCCGGTGCGGTGCACGCCGGAATCGTCCGCGGCGGCCGTGAAGGTGGCCCGCCTGTTGGAAGAAGCGCGTATGCGGAAAGGGATTATATTGCCATGCCTACTTTAAAGGACCGTGAGGTCGGGATCTTCTTCTGGGCCGAGCCCGATGCCGTGGCGACGGTGCGAACCGTGAAGGGCTGCGGGGTGACCTCGGGCCAACTGGCTTTGGACGGCCACGCGGACTTGAGCCCGGCGAACGCCGCGGCGTGGAAGGCTGCGCTGGCGGCCGAGGATTTCCACATCTTCACCGTATTTGCCGCCTATGAGGGCGAAAGCTATAACGATATTCCGACGGTGGAGCGCACGGTGGGCTTCATCCCTAAGGCCACGCGGGCGGAGCGCGAGCTGCGCACACGGGCGGTGATCGACTTCGGCGCAGTGCTGGGCGTGAAGAGCTTCGGGTGCCATGTCGGCTATATCCCGCACGATCCGGCGCATCCCGAGTATGTGGCTGTGCGCGATATGGTGCGGCGGATTGCGGATTATGCGGCGACGTTTGGCATGACCTATTGCCTGGAGACAGGGCAGGAGCCGGCAGTGCAATTGCTCGAGTTCTTCAAGGACGTGGCGCGCCCGAACGTGAAGATCAACTTTGATCCGGCGAACATGATCCTGTATGGATCTGGTGAGCCAATTGCGGCATTCCGGCTGCTGGGCCAGCATGTGATCAGCGTGCATGGCAAGGACGGAGACTGGCCGGACGCGGCAACACCCGGGGCGCTGGGTACGGAGCGGCTGCTGGGCGAGGGCTCGGTGAATATCCCGAAATTCATGGGCGTTTTGCGGGAGACGGGTTACGTGGGGCCGGTGTGTGTGGAATCCGGCGTGCATGGCGAAGAGCAGCGCTGGGTCACTTTGAGCAAGGCCGTGGCGTTGCTGAATTCGCTGCGGTAGGCGAGCATCCGATTGAATTGTCCTTTTCTTAGGAACGATTCCACGAATCGAGGCGTCTAATCGTCTGATCGTTGGAAGGACAATTTCCGATGCCCAGGTGTGCCCTGTTCCTTGGTGTCATTGTGTGCCTGGCGGGCTGCCAGAAACAGCAGCCCGTCTTGGCTGTCTCCACCGCGCCGGCCGGCCTGCCTGTGGCCGCGCCAAGTGTGCCGATGCGGCAGGTGCGGGCGACAGGCACCATCAAGGCGGTGCGCGAGTTCACCGTGCAGGTGCCGCAGATCTCCGGCCAGGGGTTTTCCCAACTCACCATCGTGAAGGTGCTGCCGAGCGGCACCGCGGTGGAGCCGGGCGATGTGCTGGCCGAGTTTGACCGCACGGCGCAGTTGGACAATGCGCGCGAGGCACAGGCCAAGCTCGACGATCTGAATCACCAGATCGAGCAGCGGCAGGCCGAGAATAGAGCCAACGAGGAGACACGCTCGTCCGAGTACCGCACGTCGGTGGCGGACCTGGAAAAGGCGCGTCTGCAACTGCGGCGCAACGAAACCCTGAGCGAGATTGAGCGGGCCAAGAACGAAGAGAAGGCCGCCGCGGCGCAGTTGCACATTGAGTCTTTGAAAAAATCCCACGTGCAACGGACAAAGGTGGATGAGGCGGCGCTGCGAATTGTGGAGTTGAAACGGGACCGGCAGGCGGTGGCGCTGAAGCGGGCGTCGACGAATGTGACCAGGCTGGTAGTGAAGGCGCCGCACACGGGGATGGTGGCGCTGGAATCGATCTGGCGGGGCGAATCGCGCGGTCCGGCGCAGGAAGGCGACAAGGTATATCCGGGGCAGGCGCTGCTGCGGCTGTTCGATCCGGCGGAGATGGAAGTGCACACGTCGGTGGGCGAGCCGGACGGGGCGATCCTGGGGCCTGGTTCGCACGCGATGGTGAGGCTGGACGCGTATCCGGAGCTGATTCTGCCGGCCAAGTTTCTCTCGGCGAGTCCGGTGGCGACGTCGGATCTGGGCAGCCCGATCAAGCGCTTTGCGGCGCGCTATCTGATTGAGAAGCACGATTCGCACCTGTTGCCGGATCTTTCGGCGGCAGTGATTATTCAGGGCCAGGCGGAGAAAAAGCCATGACGCTGCGGCGCGCTGTGCAGAGTGTGGTGACGGTGGCGGTGCTGGCGGGCGCCGGGTTTGGCGTGATGCGGTTGCGGGAGGCGGAGGCGGCGACGAGCCTGCCGACGGCGCCGGCGAAGAAGGGCGAATTTCTGGTGATCACGCGGTGCCGCGGCGAGCTGCACGCGCGACGCTCCGTGCAGATCAACGCGCCCACCAATGTGCCGGATCTGCGCGTGGTGTGGCTGGCGCCGCAGAACTCGGCCGTGAAAGAGGGCGACGTGGTGATCCGCTTTGACGGCAGCGGCGCCAAGCAGCAGTTGCAGGAGAAAGAAGCGGCGCTGAAGCAGGCGCAGGCCACGTTGGATCAGGCCGAGGCGGAGGCGCGCATCACGGCGGAGGCGGACCGGCGGGATCTTTCCGGGGCGGGGTATGACCTGGAGAAGGCGAAGCTGGAGGTGAGCCGGCAGGAGATTCTCAGCGCGATCCAGGGCGAGGAAGCGAAGATCAACCTCGGCTTGTCCGAGAACAAGCTGAAGGTGCAGAAGGCGACGGTGGGATTGCACGAGGCGTCGGGACGATCCAAGCTGGCGTCGCTGACGCGAGTGCGGGACCAGGCGCAGTATGAGGTGGACCTGACGAAGGACCGGCTTTCGAAGATGGAGGTGAAGACTCCGCTCAATGGCGTGATCATCTACATGCCGAACTACTCGGCCGGCTGGATGAACGCCAAGCCCTTTAAGGTGGGCGACCAGGCGTGGCCGGGGGCGACGCTGGCAGTGATTCCGGATCTCAAGACACTGGAGATGGAGAGCAAGGTGGAGGAGATCGACCGCGGGCGGATCAGCGTGGGCAACGACGTGCGGATCCGGCTGGACGCGCTGCCGGAGTTGACGCTCTCCGCGAAGCTGGATGAGCTGTCGTCGATGACGCAGGTGTCTTTTGACTGGCCGCCCACTTACAACTTCCGTGCGTATGCGAGGCTGGCGGACGCCGATGCGCGATTCCGCCCGGACATGAACGGCTCGATGGACGTGGTGATCCGGCGCATTCCGGACGCGATCAGCGTGCCGGCCAAGGCGGTGTTTACGAAGAACGGCAAGCCGGTTGTGTATGTGCAGAGCGCGAAGGGTTATGCGCCGCGCGAGGTGGAGGTGCAGGCGCGCAATCCGGACGAGGTGGCGGTAACCGGGGTGGCGGCGGGCACGGCGGTGGCGCTGGTGGAGCCGGAGGTGAAGAAGTGAAGCGGGCATGGCGTGCGGGCGTTGTAGTGGCGGTGGTGGCGCTGGCAGCGCTTGGTGTGGCTTGGGCGGTGCGTGGCGCGGGTCCGGAGAAGGCTCCGGCGGCGGCGACGTTTGACCTGCCGGTGACGACGGTAAAGCGCGGGGACGTGGCGTTCACGGTGACGGCGAAGGGCGAGTTGCAGGGGAGCAATTCGGAGATGCTGATCGGGCCGATGACGGGGGCGCGGGAGCTGATCATCACGACGCTGCGGCAGCCGGGAGAGGAGGTGAATCCGGGCGACGTGGTGGCGGCGTTCGACACAACCGAGCAGGAGTACGCACTGGCGGAGGCGGAGGCGGATCTGGCGGAGGCCGATCAGCAGGTGGCGCAGGCGGAGGCAGAGTCGGCAGCGAAGGAAGAGGAGACGCAGGCGTCGCTGGTGCAGGCGCGGTCTGATTTGAAGCTGGCGGAGCTGGAGGCGCGAAAGAATCCACTACTGGCACAGATCATTGCGCGGCAGAACACGCTGGCGGTGGAGGCGGCAAAGGATAAGCTGCGGCAGTTGGAGCAGGATGTGGCGAACCGCAAGGCGACCTCGCGGGCGTCAGTGATGATCCAGGAGGCGTCGCGCAACAAGGCGCGGGTGAAGGCGGCGACGGCAAAGAAGAACATCGACGCGATGACGTTGAAGGCGAAGTCGCGCGGGTACGTGAATATCCAGCAAAACCAGAGCGGCAACTTTATGTTCTGGGGGATGTCGCTGCCGGTCTTCAAGGTGGGCGACACGGCGCGGGCGGGGATGGCGGTGGCGCAGATCCCGGACCTGAATTCGTGGGAGATCCGGGCGCAGATTGCGGAACTGGACCGCGGGCACCTGGCGGTGGGGCAGCCGGCGGAGGTGCGGGTGGTGGCGATGCCGGAGAAGAAGTTCGTGGCGCGGGTGAAATCGGTGGGCGGGACCGACGGGCCGCAGTGGGATCGCAAGTTCGAGTGCCTGTTTGCGTTGGAGCAACCCGTGGCGGAGCTGCGGCCGGGCATGAGCACGCGGATTGTGGTGACGACGCAGGTATTGAAGGACGCGCTGTGGCTGCCCTCGCAGGCGTTGTTTGAGAGCGACGGGAAGAAGTTCGTTTACCTGCAGGCAGGGAAGTCGTTCACGCCGGCGGACGTGAAACTGGTGCGGCGGAGTGAGAGCCAGGTGGTGATCACGGGATTGCGGGAGGGGCAGATTGTGTCGATGGCGAGCCCGGAGCAATCGTCGAAGAAGAAGGACGCGGGAGCGCCGGGCGGCGGGGCTCTGAAGGCGTTGAAGGGATCGGGATGACGCTGCGGCTATTGACGGAGATCGGCGAATCGCTGGCGAATCTGCGGGCGCAGAAGACGCGCACGTTTCTGACGGCGCTGGGGATTGTGTTTGGCGTGGGCTCAGTGATTGGGATGCTGGCGATCGGCGAGGGGGCGAAGGAAGAATCGCTGCGCTTCATTGAGCAATTGGGCGTGCGCAACGTGCTGGTGGAGTCGCGGACGGCGACGAGCATGGAGGAGTTACAGCAGCGGCGGCGGAGCTCGCCGGGCCTGACGGAGCGGGACGTGCGGATCGTGCAGGCCAATCTGGAGGGCGTGGAAGCGCTCTCGCCGCGGCGCGTGCTGCATCCGCAGAGGATCGTTCCGAAGCCGGCGGGGGACGTGCCGGAGCTGTACGGCGTGAGCTCGCCGTACGCGGTGATCCACAGCTTAAAACTGACTGAGGGCGCGTTCTTCGGCGAACGGCACGACGAGCAGAGCGCGGCGGTGTGCGTGCTGGGCGAGAAGGCGAAGGTGAACCTGCTGGGCTACACGAAGGCGGTGGGGCAGTTTGTGAAGGTGAACGACACGTGGCTGGAGGTGGTGGGCGTGCTGGGTACGCGGGTGAGCGGCACGCAGTTGGATTTGAACAACGTGATCTACGTGCCGTTGAATGCGTTCCAGTACCGGTATTGGGACCGCTCGAGCCAGATGCGCGATGAACTGGACGGGATCGACATCCGGTTGAAGGCTGGCGCGGACAGCATTGAATCGTCGAAGATCGTGACGGCGATACTAAACTCGACGCATCACAACACGCAGGATTTTACGGTGACCATTCCGGCGGCGCTGCTGGCGCAGCAGCAGCAGACGCAAAAGGTGTTCACGTATGTGATGGTGGCGATTGCGGCGATCTCGCTGCTGGTGGGCGGGATCGGGATCATGAACATCGTGCTGGCGACGGTGTTGGAGCGGACGCGGGAGATTGGGATCCGGCGGGCGACCGGCGCGCGGCGACGGGACATCGTGCGGCAATTTCTGCTGGAGTCTGTGTTGATCTCGGTGGGGGGCGGACTGCTGGGGATTGCGTTCGGGTTTGGGTTGTCGCATTCGATTGCGACGTTTGCGGAGTGGAAGACGATTGTGACGACGGCGTCTGTGGTGATCGCATTTGGGGTGTCGTTTGTGGTGGGCGTAATGTTCGGGATTTATCCGGCGATGAAGGCGGCGCGGATCAATCCGATTGATGCGCTGCGGTATGAGTAGAGCGGGGACGCACTACTCCCTCGCCGGTGGTGATTGCTTTTGTTGCCGAGGCGATTCGGATCTGATATTCGCCCGGGGCCTTCGAAAAGGCCCCGTATTTTTCGAGCTGATCGGGTCAAAAACCGGTTTTGCACGCGCCGTCCTAAACGGCGGCCCGCATAGGAAACAGCCCACGCCATGGGGCTGCCGCTCTACTAAGGCGAAGGGATCGAAGCTGGCCAGCGGGTCATCCCCAAAACCACGTTAGCATGGGGTGTCAATAGCTGGATGGGTTAAGTCGTTGAGAAATATGCGAAAAAAGGCGTGTGAATGACATTGGGACGGCGACGGAGTTGCCGCCGCCGTCCCGCATGTCTGTGCCGGTCAGCGCAGGTCGAAGCGGTCCAGGTTCATGACTTTGGCCCAGGCTTTGGCGAAGTCCTGAGTGAACTTGGCTTGTCCATCGGCCGATGCGTAGACCTCGGCGATGGTGCGGAGTTCGGAGTTTGAGCCGATGATGAGATCCACCGGGGTTGCTGTCCACTTGCGGGCGCCGGTCTTGCGATCGAGCCCTTCGTAGACGCCGTCCGGCGCCGAGGACTTGCTCCACTTGGTGGACATGTCCAGCAGGTTGACGAAGTAGTCATTGCTGAGCGTTCCGGGCCGGCTGGTGAACACGCCGTGCGCGGCCTGGCCGGTGTTGGCATTGAGAGTGCGCATGCCACCGAGGAGCACCGTCATCTCGGGCACAGTGAGCCTGAGTTGATTGGCGCGATCGACCAGCAACTCAGCCGGGGACAGCGCCTGCCCAGTGCGGTAGTAGTTGCGGAAGCCGTCGGCGGCTGGTTCGAGAGCGGCGAAGGAGACCACGTCGGTCTGCGCCTGTGTGGCATCGGCACGACCCGAAGTGAAGGGCACCTGCACGGCGTGTCCGCCATCCTTGGCGGCCTTCTCGATGGCGGCGTTGCCGGCGAGAACGATGACGTCAGCCAGCGAGATCTTCCTGGCGGTCTGGGCCCGGTTGAAGTCCTGTTGGATGGCTTCGAGCTTCTGCAGGACTTTGGTGAGTTCGGCGGGGTTGTTGACCGCCCAGTCCTTCTGCGGCGCGAGGCGGACGCGGGCGCCATTGGCGCCGCCGCGCATGTCGGTGCCGCGGAACGAAGAGGCCGAGGCCCAGGCAGTACGCACCAATTCAGGAACCGTCAAACCGGACGCAAGGATCTTCGCCTTGAGCGAGGCTGCGTCCTTTTCATCGATGCGTGCGGCGTTGCTCTTGGGTAGCGGGTCCTGCCAGATGAGCTCCTCGGCCGGCACTTCCGGACCGAGATAGCGGGAGCGCGGGCCCATGTCGCGATGGGTCAACTTGAACCACGCTTTGGCGAAGGCCAGTTGGAAATCGGCGGGCTTCTGCCAGAAGCGCATGGCAATGGCGCGGTAGGCGGGATCGAACTTCAGGGCGAGGTCGGTGGTGAACATGATGGGCGCGTGACGCTTGGCGGGGTCGTGGGCGTCGGGAACGAGGTTCTTGGCCTGATCCTTGGCGGGTATCCACTGAGTGGCGCCGGCGGGGCTCTTGGTTTGCACCCATTCGAAGGCGAAGAGGTTGTCGAGATACAGATTGGACCATTTCACGGGCGTGGCGGTCCAGGCGCCTTCGAGGCCGCTGGTCACGGTATCGCCGGCGTTGCCCTTGCCGCACTTGTTCTGCCAGCCGAGCCCCTGCTGCTCCACGGGGCCGCCGGCGGGATCAGGTCCGACGCACTTGCCGGGATCGTAAGCGCCGTGGGCTTTGCCGAAGGTGTGGCCGCCGGCGATGAGGGCGACGGTTTCTTCGTCGTTCATGGCCATGCGCCCGAAGGTATCGCGGATGTCTTTTGCGGCCGCGAGGGGATCGGGGTTGCCGTTGGGGCCCTCGGGGTTCACATAGATGAGGCCCATTTGAACGGCGGCGAGGGGCCGCTGCAAATCGCGCTTGCCGGTATAGCGCTCGTCGGCGAGCCACTTCTTTTCGGGACCCCAGTAGACGAGATCGGGCTCCCAATCGTCAGCGCGTCCGCCGGCGAAGCCGAAGGTCTTGAAGCCCATGTTCTCCATGGCGACGTTGCCGGCCAGGACCATGAGGTCGCCCCAGGAGAGCTTGCGGCCGTACTTCTGCTTGACGGGCCAGAGGAGACGCCGGGCCTTATCGAGGTTGGCGTTGTCGGGCCAGCTATTGAGAGGGTCGAAGCGCTGTTGGCCGCCATCGGCGCCGCCGCGGCCGTCCATCACGCGGTAGGTGCCGGCACTGTGCCAGGCCATGCGGATGAAGAATGGTCCGTAGTTGCCGTAGTCGGCCGGCCACCAGTCCTGCGACGTGGTGAGCGCCTTGTTGATGTCCTGCTTGACTGCCTTGAGATCGAGAGTGGAGAATGCCTTGGCGTAATCGAGTTCTTTGCCGAACGGATTGGACTCAGCGGAATGTTGGCGGAGGGGGGAGAGGTCCAATTGCTCGGGCCACCAGAATTGGTTTGGTTTGGGCGGCTGGGCGCTGGCTAATCCTGCGAGCAGGAAGGGCGAGGCGGCAACCACTAAGCCGTTGAGGAGCGACTTCAGGTACTTCATGATGTCGAGTGTAGGTCTAGCAGTTGCATAGGTCAATGGTATTGCGACTATACTGTTAATCGGCTTTACCTATGGCGAACGCAACTCGGCTGCGCGGGTTTGACCTGCGGCAATTGGAATATTTTTGCGCAGTGGCGCGGACGGGCAGCTTCACGAAGGCGGCGAAGGAGCTGGGGATCGCGCAGCCGTCGCTCTCCGAGCAGATCGCGCGGCTGGAGGACAGCCTGGGGGCGGCGCTATTTGAGAGGCTGATCCGGCGGATCGAATTGACTCCTGTGGGCGTCGCGATCCTGGGCAAGGCGCAGGCGCTGCTGGAGGATGCTGCGGCGTTGCCGGACTACTTTGAGAGGGCGCGGGACGGAGTGCACGGTCCGCTGCGGGTGGGGGCGATTCCGACGATTCTGCCGTATTTTTTGGCGCCGCTGTTGAAGGGCTTCATCGCACGATTCCCGGACGTGGATCTGCATGTGCGCGAGGGTACGACGGCGGAACTGGTGGGGCAGGTGCTGGACGGGATGATCGAAGTGGCGATCGTGAGCCTGCCTGTGGAAGGGGCAGGGCTGGTGATGAAGGAGCTGTTCCGCGATCCGCTTCGTCTGGCGGTTCGAGAAGACCACCCGCTGGCCTCGGCGGAGAAGGTGCATCTGCGGCGCCTTTGTGAAGAGCGCCTGTTGATCCTGAAGGATGGGCACTGTCTGCGGGACGAAACGCTCTCAGTCTGCGACCGGGGGAGGGCGCGATTCGCGGGCCAGTTTGAAGCGGATCAGGTGCTGACGATTTTCGAGCTGATCCGGGCCGGTTTTGGGGTGAGTATCGTGCCGGAGATGGTGCGGGGGTTGAGCCAGGGCTGCCGGCTGCTCGAGATTGAGCCGAAGGCGAGCCGGCGGATCGGTTATGTCCGGCTGGAGCGGCGGTATTTGTCAAAGGCGCACCAATCGTTCACGGAGTATTTGAAGGAGGCCGCGGCGGGGCGGCAGCGGGATGGGGCGGCGCGGAGGTAGGGGGGCCGCTTCTATCACCCGGCTTCGGAGTGCGCCTTGGTGCACTTTCTCAGGAGGTCCTGCGCTCTCGGGGCACAGCGGCTGTTTCAAAGTGGTATAACGGTCATACCAGATGCGGTTCAGCTTCGACCTTCGAAAGAGCGCACGGCTGAGGGCGAACCCCAAGCGAGGCATCGGCTTCGAGGAGGTACGCGAGGTGTTCTCGCGGCCCTACTGGCTCGATCAACGATCCGATGTACCAGAACAGTTCCTGGCCGTCGGCTGGGTCGGCGACCGGCTGTATTCTGTCGTTTTTGAAGTCAGGCAAGACGAAGAGGGCGAGGTTCTACACCTAGTCACTCTGTGGAGATCGACGTCTGAGGAGGTCCGAGTGTATGAAGAAAACTCCTAAGCCCGCCCAGCCGGTTTCCGCCGACGCGATTGCACGGCTGGCGGATCAAGGCAAGGATGTCTCGCAATTCTTCAAGGGCCAGGGAAGAATGGTCCAACCGATTCAGCGGGTGAACGTGGACCTCACGGCCACGATGCTGGAGGAGTTGAAGCAGGCTGCCGAGGAGCTGAATGTGAGCCGCCAGGCGGTGATCAAGACTCTGGTCAGGCAGGCACTGGATCAGCACTACTTGGCGCGCGGTGCGCGACGGGTGCGGAAGGCGTCGTGATCCTAAACCTCGCCGAGGGCGTTGGCTCGTCGCACCGCCTATGTATCGCTGTCTTGCTGTTTGCGGACTGATGCACGGCTCACCGAGGAAGATTTGAGACGCTTGTCCATTTGGCAGGCGGAACGGGTCGGCAAGGGCAACGGAAGACCGCAGGACGGTGCTTGACAGCGAACGCTGTCGGGAATAACATTGTTATTACTATGCGAGCAATGCAGGTTAACATCCGACAGATCGGCAACTCACAAGGCGTGGTGATCCCGAAGCCGGTGCTGGCGCAACTGGGCCTGAGCAGCGAGACGGGGGTGGCGATGACCATTGAGGGCGACGCGCTCGTGCTCCGTAGGCCTGCCAGCCCGGTGCGGAGGGGGTGGGCGGAGGCGGCGCAGAAGATCGCGCAAGCCGGCGATGACGCACTGGTGATGGGCGAATTCGGCAATGCCGCGGACGCGGAGTTGACGTGGTGACTCGCGGGGAGATCTGGTCCGTGAATCTCGATCCTACCGTCGGAAGCGAGATCAGGAAGTCGCGCCCCTGCGTAGTGATTTCCCCTGCTGAGATGCACGATTTTCTACGCACGGTGATCGTGGCGCCGATGATGACGAAGAGTCATGCGGCGCCGTTCCGGATTGGCGTCACGCATGGCGGCAAGAAGGGCTTCATTCTGCTGGACCAGATGCGCGCGGTTGACAAGGTGCGGCTCGGGAAGAAGTTGGGAGTGGTGCGGGCGAAGACGTTGTCGGCCACGTTGGGTACGCTGCAAGAGGTGTTTGCTGAGTGAGGTGGGGGGAGCGGCCAGGCATACCTACAGCCAGACATGCAGGGGATCGCGAGGGCCGGATCGGCCAAGGAAGCAACCCCGACCGACGCCGACCGGCGATTGGCGGCAGGGCCAGCGGGGGAATCGACTTTCAGCCGACGACCCCACGGCCAATTCAGCAAGTGAACGTTTGGACCGACTGCCACGATGCTGGAGGAGATGAAGCAGGCTGCCGAGGGGGGGGGGGGGGCGGGGGGGGGGGGGGCAGCCGGCAGGCGGGGTCCGCGCGGCGCGAGGCTCCGACGAAGCCCCGGGTAGGGTCAGCCGGACCGGTGTTGGGCGGCGGGAACGCAGACACCCGCGGGCTGGTCTTTATACTGCTGCTGCAGCCGCGCCATCTCCTGCTTGAGCGTGGCGGTGACCTTGGCGTAAGCCGGGTCTCCGTAGACGCTGCGCATTTCGGCGGGGTCCTTGACCAGGTCGAAGAGCTCCCATTCGGGCGGGGTGTCCACGTTGCTGGAGCCGGTGGAGCCTAGGGCCTTGCCGTAGTAGTAGATGAGCTTGTGGGTTTTGGTGCGGACTCCGTAGTGGGCGGGGACGTGGTGGTCTCCGGTCATGTGCATCCAGTAGCGGTAGTACATGGATTGGCGCCAATCCTTGGGGGTGTGGCCGGTGAGGTTGCGGCGGAAGCTGCGGCCCTGCATGTCGGCGGGGGCGGGGAGGCCGGCGTAGTCGAGGAAGAGCTCGGCGAAATCGAGATTGAGCGTGATGTCCTTGTTGACGGCGCCGGGCTTGAGTTCGCGGGGGTACTGCATGAGGAAGGGCATGCGGAGGGACTCTTCGTGCATGAAGCGCTTGTCGAACCAGCCGTGGTCGCCGAGGAAGAAGCCCTGGTCTGAGGTGTAGATGACGATGGTGTCCTTTTCGAGATCCTCGGCCTTCAGGTAGTCGAGCATGCGGCCGACGTTGTCGTCCACGCTTTGGATGCAGCGCAGGTAATCCTTGATATAGAGCTGGTAGGCCCAGCGGCGGAGGTCGTTGCCCTTGAGGTTGGTGGGGATGTCCACTTTGACGTCGGACTTCATCATGTGTTCGCCGACGCGCATGGTGGCGTTGCGGGCGCCGATGGAGCGGTTGGCGTAGTCGTCGAAGAGGTTGGCGGGCTCGGGGATGGTCTGGCCGTCGAAGAGGTGGGCGTACTTGGGCGCGGGTTGCCAGTTGCGGTGGGGCGCCTTGTGGTGGCACATGAGGAAGAAGGGCTTGTCTTTGGGGCGGCGCTGGAGCCAGGCGAGGGAGTGATCGGCGATGAGATTGGTGGTGTAGCCGGTGTATTTGCGGTTCTCGCCGTTCTCGATCATGGCGGGATCGAAGTAGGCGCCCTGGCCGGGGAGGATGTTCCAGTAGTCGAAGCCGGTGGGGTTTTTGTGGAGGTGCCATTTGCCGACCATGGCGGTGGAGTAGCCGCCGGCCTGGAGGAGCTTGGCGACGTTCTGGCGGGCGGGATCGAGGGGGTCGTTGAGGGTCTTCACTCCGGAGACGTGGCTGTACTGGCCGGTGAGGATGACGCCGCGCGAGGGGGTGCAGATGGAGTTGGTGCAGAAGCAGTTATCGAGGCGGACACCCTGGCGCGCGATGCGATCGAGATTGGGCGTCTGGTTGATGCGGCTGCCGTAGGCGGAGATGGCGTGGGACGCGTGGTCGTCGGCCATGATGAAGAGGATGTTGGGGCGGCGGGCGGACTTGGCAAAGGCGGAGGCGCCGGCGGCGGCGGTGGCGAGGAATTCTCTGCGGAGCATGGAGACGATTCTATGCCTGTTTGGGCTTGGATATTTGGTAGCCTGGAATTTGTCTACCATTGTTCGCTAACTCGCGCGCTTCGCAGGAGCGCTGATCCAATGCAACCTGCCGTCTAGCGGCTGGGCGGGAGCCGTGTGTTCAAGTCCTTTGAATACGGAGCGAACCAAATGGAGATCAATCCCCTCATTCGGGGCAGAGTGTCGTTCGGCGCACAGGAGAAGTACCGTGTGCTGTTGGAAGAGGGCGGGGAAGCGGCGGCGGAGCCCTCGGGCGCGCTGCGGGCGTATGGCGAATTGCCGGCAGTGGGCGATTGGGTGCGGGTGCGGCGGGCCTGCGATTTCTGCCTGATGGAGGAAGTGGAGGCGCGGCGGACTGCGTTTGTGCGGCGAGCCGCGGGGCGGGCCCACGCGTCGCAATGCGTGGCGGCGAACATCGATGTGTGTTTCGTGGTGTGCGGTCTGGATGGCGATTTCAATCTGCGGCGGATTGAGCGCTATCTGGTGCTGGCTTGGGAGAGCGGCGCGCGTCCGGTGGTGGTGTTGAACAAGGCGGACGTTTGCGGGGATGTGGCGGCGGCGGTGGCCTCCGTGCGCGCGGCGGCCGGAGGGGCGGAGGTGGTGACGCTGAGCGCTGCGCTCTCCGTGGCGCCGCTGCGGCCGTGGCTGGGGGAGGGCGCGACGGTGGGGTTGCTGGGCTCGTCGGGCGCAGGCAAATCCACCATTGCGAATGCTCTCACCGGGGGGGCGCTGGCGACGCGCGAGGTGCGGGCGGGCGACTCGCGGGGGCGGCATACGACGACGGCGAGTATGTTGATGGCGGTGCCGGGCGGGGGGTGGCTGATTGACACTCCGGGGATGCGGGAGCTGGGCTTGCTGGCCAGCGAGACGTCGCTCGATCTGGGGTTTCCTGAGATCGCTGAGCTGGCCGCGCTTTGCCGTTTTGGCGATTGCCGGCATGAGGCGGAGCCGGGCTGCGCGGTGCGGCAGGCGCTGGAGGAGGGGCGGATCCCGGCAGACCGGTGGGCGAGTTTCGCGAAGCTGCAACGCGAGGCGCGGCACCATGCGAGGGAGGCGGATCTCAACGTCCAGAGGGCGGAGAAGCAGAAGTGGAAGGCGATTCACAAGGCCGTCAAGCGGATGAACCAGGAACGGGGGCGGTAGCCCCGTACCATGAAGGAATGGCCGTCCGTCTCGATTCGCGCAGGTCCTGGGTGGTGTGCACCGCCGGCATCATTGCACTGGGCCTGCTTTCAAGGGTTTTCCACACTGGCTTCGTGATCTTCGACAAGTACCTGGGCGACGCCTTGTACGCGATGATGATCTACGGGATTTTGCGGCTGTTTTGGAGGGCGCGGACGGCGGGCGTGTGCGCGATGGTGGTGATGGCGGGGATCGAGACGTTTCAACTGACGATGATCCCGTTGCAGCTGCTGGCGAGCGAGCAGTGGGTGGTGCGGGCGTGCGCGCGGTTGATGGGCGTGCAGTTCAGCTTTTTGGATCTGCTGGCGTACGCGGTGGGTATCGGGTGCCTCTATCTGGTGGACGCTGGCGCAGGGCCCAGCGGGTCCCGTTCTATGCCTGTTTGGACCAGGCGCGGATAGCCTGGATCTCGTCGCTGGGGATGCAGAGGAATTCGAGGAAGCGCTGGTGGTGATCGGGGTCGAGCCGTTCGAAATCGCGGTGCCACTGATGGAGGTTTTCGTCGGTGAAGCCGGAGGCGCGGAGGAGCTTGACCCAGGTCTCGCGGTTCATGATGTTGACCTTCTCGAGGAGGCGGCGGTTGCGGAGGAGCTCGACGATGATGCGCTGGCGATTGCGGAGGGCTTCGATCTGGGTGGCGAGCTCGGAGAGTTGGCGCTCGAGCGCGGCGGCGAGATCCTTGTGGGGTTTGTCGAGGAGTTTGCGGATGTCGGCGAGGGGGAGACCGGTCTGGCGGTAGAGGCAGATCTGGGTGAGGCGGGCGGCGTCTTTGGCGGTGTAGCGGCGGTAGCCGTTGGCGAGGCGGGCGGAGGGTTTCAGCAGGTTGAGGCGATCGTAGTAGAGGAGAGTGGCGCGGGAGAGTCCGTGCTGGCGGGCGAGGGCGGTGATGGTCATTGTGAGTGGCTCGTTTCTTGATCGCTCATACGTCTAGCGTAAAGTGTAAAGCTGTAGACAGGTCCAGCGCGAGCAGCATGGTAGGATGCGGGTTGTATGCGATTTGTAATTCTTCTCCTGGTGGCGGCTGCGTGTGGATTTGGACAGACGAAGCTGCTGCGATTTCCCGATGTACATGGCGATAGGGTGGTGTTCACCTATGCCGGTGATTTGTGGACCGCGCCGGTGGCGGGCGGGGCGGCGGCGCGGCTGACGGCGCATCCGGGACTGGAGCTGTTTGCGAAGTATTCGCCGGACGGCAAGTGGATCGCGTTCACGGGGCAGTATGACGGGGATGAGCAAGTGTATGTGATCCCGTCGTCGGGCGGGGTGCCGAAGCAGTTGACGTGGTATCCAGCGAAGGGACCGTTGCCGGCGCGGTGGGGCTACGACAACCAGGTGTATGAGTGGACACCGGATGGGAAGTCGATCCTGTTCCGGTCTTTGCGGGATTCGTGGACGACGGCGGAATCGCGGCTGTACACGGTGCCGGCGGAGGGCGGCGCGGCGAAGGCGCTGCCGATGCCGAAATCGGGTGCGGGGGATTATTCGCCGGACGGGCAGAAGGTGGTGTATTCGCCGCTGTTCCGCGACTTCCGGACGTGGAAGCGGTATCAGGGCGGGTGGCAGCAGGATCTGTTTGTTTTTGATTTGAAGACGGCAGCGCTGGAGCCGGTGGCGCATTCGCCGCGGACGGAGCGGGAGCCGATGTGGATGGGCGGGCGGATCTATTTCAACAGCGACCGGACGGGGACGTTCAATTTGTATGAGTACGATCCGGGATCGAAGAAGGTGAAGGCGCTGACGGCATCGGCGAAGTGGGATGTGCGGTGGCCGAGCCGGGGGGATCAGGGCCGGATTGTGTACGAATCCGATGGCGAGTTGAACGTGGTGGATGTGAAGAGCGGGCAGGCGAAGAAGATCTCGATCAACGTGCCCTCGGATGGGCTGGCGTCGCGGCCCTCGTTGCTGAATGTGGGCGGACAGGTGGCGGCGTACGATCTGAGCCCGAAGGGCGAGCGGGCGCTGTTTGTGGCTCGCGGGGATGTGTTCACGGCGCCGATTGAAAAGGGCGTGGCGCGCAATCTGACGAAGAGCTCGAACGCGCATGACAAGGCGCCGGCGTGGTCGCCGGACGGGCGGCGGATTGTGATGATCAGCGACCGGACGGGCGAGGAAGAGCTGTGGGTAGTGAACCAGGATGGCAGCGGGCCGGCGGAGCAGTTGACGCGCGGCGGGAAGACGATGCGGTACCGGCCGGTGTGGTCGCCGGATTCGAAGAGGGTGGCGTTCAGCGACCGGGACGGGAAGGCATACGTCGTCACGCTGAGCGATAAGAGTGTGGTGGAAGTGGCGCAGGAGAAGCGCGGATTCCTGATGGATTACGTGTGGTCGCCCGATGGCGCGTATCTGGCTTTCAGCCTGACGGACATGCACAATTTCCGATCGATCTGGATCTGGAGTGCGGCGGAGGGGAAGGCTCGGCGGGTGACGGGTGAGATGTTCAACGAGAGCGGTCCGGCGTGGGATCCGGAGGGGCAGTACCTCTACTATCTGAGCGACCGCGAGTTTGCGCCGCTGATCAGCGGGGCGGAGTTCAACTACGCGACGGCGCGCTCCACTTCGATTTACGCGCTGGCGCTGCGGAAGGACGGCAAGAATCCGTTTGCGCCGGAGAGCGACGAGGTGAAGATCGCGGAAGAGAAGAAGGCGGAGGAGAAGAAGGCGGACGGCGCGAAGGTGGAAGTGCGGATCGATTTTGACGGGTTGGAGCAGCGCGTTGTGCGGGTGCCGGTGGCGCCGGGCAACTACGACAACCTGATGGCGGTGAAGGGCCATCTACTCTATTCGCGGAGCGGGAACCCGTATTACGGGCGCGGGCCGGATGCGCCGGACGCGATTATGATCTTGGCGTTGAAGGAGCGGAAAGAGACGGTGCTGGTGGAGGGCGCGGCGGGTTACGCGATCTCGGACGACGGGCAGAAGATGCTGGTGGGGCAGGGCAACGCGTATGCGCTGTATGACGTGAAGCCGGGCGGGGCGAGCTCGAAGAAGGCGGTCTCGACGGCGGGTCTGGTGGTGGACCGGGTGCCGTCGCAGGAGTGGGCGCAGATCTTCAACGAGGTTTGGCGGCGCTACCGGGATTTCTTCTACGCGAAGAATATGCACGGCTACGATTGGGAGGCGCTGCGGCAGCAGTATGCGCCGATGCTGGAGTACGTGACGCACCGCTCGGATTTGAACTACATCATCGGCGAGATGATCTCGGAGTTGAATGCGGGCCACGCCTACATCGACGGCGGGGATTGGGAGCGGCCGGAGCGGCCGAAGGTGGCACTGCCGGGGGCGCGGTTTGAGCTGGACGAGGCGGCCGGGCGGTATAAGATCGCGAAGATCTTCGCGGGTCAGAACGAGGAGCCGGTTTACCGCTCGCCGTTGACAGAGGTGGGCGTCAACGTGAAGGCGGGCGAGTATGTGCTTGCGATTGATGGCGACGAGTTGAAGGCGAACGTGGATCCGTACAGGCTGCTGCGGGGCAAGGCGGGCAAGGCGGTGCGGCTGACGGTGAACACAACCGCGGCGATGGAAGGCGCGCGTGAGGTGGTGATCCAGCCGGTGGACAACGAGAACAATCTGGTCTATCTGGCGATGGTGGATGCGGCGCGGGCGCGCGTGGATCAGGCGACCGGGGGGCGCGTGGGCTATCTGCACGTGCCGAACATGGGGGCCGATGGGATCCGCGAGTTCATCAAGTATTTCTACGGGCAGACGCGGCGGGAGGGGCTGGTGGTGGATATGCGCGGCAACGGCGGCGGCAATGTGAGCCGGATGCTGATTGAGCGGCTGCGGAGGCAGGTGCTGGCGCTGACGTATCCGCGCGGCATTGATGATCCGACGACGTATCCGGACAACGTGATGATGGGACCGATGGTGTGTCTGCTGAACGAGAACTCGGCGTCGGATGGGGACATTTTCCCGGCGATGTTCCGGGAGTCGAAGCTGGGGCTACTGATCGGGAAGCGGAGTTGGGGCGGCGTGGTGGGGATCTCGAATCGCGGGACTCTGGTGGATGGCGGCGTGGTGAATGTGCCGGAGTTTGGATTTGCCAATGCCAAGGGCGAGTGGATCATTGAGGGCGTGGGCGTGGAGCCGGACATCGTGGTGGAGAACGATCCGAAGTCTGTGATGGAGGGGCGCGACCCGCAGTTGGAGCGCGGCATCGAAGAAGTGCTGAAGGCGATGAAGCTGGCAGGGAAGCGTCTACCGGGGCGGCCGGCGGATCCAATGAAGACGAAGTAGCGCGGCGCACGATGGCGGAGTACATGTTGACAGCACTGTTGGCGCGGGACTTCCCGGCTGTGGTTCGTCACCGCGGGCTGGAGTATTTCCGCGCGCGGCAGGTGAAGGTGCTGCGAGGGGACGAGGCGGCGCTGACGGCGATTGTGCGCGGCACGGACGTCTACGAGGTCTCGATTCGGTATTCGGCAGGAGGCTTGTATGTCTCGTGCGGATGCCCGTATTTCGATTCGAATGGATCGTGCAAGCATTTGTGGGCCGTGGTGCTGACGGCGGAAAAAGAGGGCTATCTGCGGGCGGCGTCGCGAATGTCGCGGCTGATCATGATGGATGACGATGGGGACGAATTTGAGGAGGAGTCTTCGCGGACGCCGGCGCCGGCGGCTGTGTCGAACTGGCGGCGGCGCCTGACGGGCATCCTCGACCAGGGCGGCGAGCCGCAGCGGCCGCACCGGGAGTGGCCGGCGGGCTCGGCGGTGGTGTATGCGCTGGACGTGCAGGCGTCGCGCAATGCGGGCGGGTTGGTGATCACGCTGCATCTGCAATCGCCGAAGGTGAATGGCGAGATGGGCAAGCCGAAGGATTTGAGCCTGCGGCTGGGCGACCTGGCGAGCGTGCCGGACGGAGAGGATCGGGAGATTCTGGCGCAGTTGGCGGGCGGGCGCGTGAATTACGGCTACATGGCGACGCCGAGCTATGAGGCGTTGCCGAACCGGGTGCAGTTGCCGGGGGCGCTGGCATTGATCCTGGCTCCGCGGATGGCGCGCACGGGGCGGCTGCGTCTGCATGCGGGACCGCCGGAAGAGATAGGCGCGGCGCTGGCGTGGGACGACGGTGCGGCGTGGCAGTTTGTGCTGGAGTTGCGCGCCGATGGAGAGGATCAGTGGCGGCTGGAGGGGGCGCTGCGGCGAGATGGCGAACGGATGGAACTGCGCGAGCCGCAGTTGCTGATGGGCGACGGCTTGTTGATCTCGAAGGAGACCGTGGCGCGGTTTGCGCCGGGTGCGCATTTTGCGTGGGTGCGGGAGTTGCGGTCGTCTGGTTCGATTGGCGTGGAGACAGCGGAGCTGGACGAGCTGTTGCGCACGCTCACGGAAGACGGGCGGACGCCGCCGCTGCATCTGCCGGAGGACTGGCATTGGACGGAGGAGACGCGGGCGATGGCGCCGGCGGTGCGGTTTCACGGTGAGCGCGCGCGGGCTGGGGAGCAGTTGTGGGCCGAGCTGGTGTACCGGTATGGGGACCGCTCGGTAGGCAGCGCGAACCAGAGCCGGGGGTTCTACGTGAGCCAGGCGCGGCTGTTTGTACCGCGCGACGGCGGAGCGGAGAATGCGGCGCGGGCGCGGCTGGAGGATTTGGGGTTGAGGGTGGAGACGCAACGCGGCGAGGAGCGATGGAAGCTCGCCCCGAAGCGTCTGCCGGCGGTGGTGCGGGAGTTGGTACACGAAGGGTGGCGCGTGGAGGCGGAGGGCAAGGCGTTCCGGGCTCCGGGTGCGACGAAGGTGGCTGTGACGTCGGGCATCGACTGGTTTGAGATGCGCGGCGAGGTGGAGTATGGCGGCGAGAAGGCGACGCTGCCGCAGTTGCTGGCGGCGCTGCGGCGCGGCGACAGCATGGTGCTGCTGGGCGATGGAACATACGGGTTGCTGCCGGAAGAGTGGCTGGAGCGCTTCGCGCCGCTGGTGGGGCTGGGGCACACGGAAGACGATCATCTCCGATTCCGGCAGAACCAGGCGGGGCTGCTGGACGCGCTGCTGGCGTCGCAGGGTGAGATCCATTGCGACGAGCTGTTTGAGCGGGCGCGGCAGCGGCTGAGAGACTTCACGGGTGTGCGGGCGTTGGAGCAGCCGGCAGGGTTTGTGGGAACGCTGCGCGACTACCAGCGCGAGGGCTTGGGTTGGATGGAGTTTCTGCGCGAGTTCGGCTTTGGCGGATGCCTGGCTGACGACATGGGTGTGGGTAAGACGGCGCAGGTGCTGGCGGCGCTGGAGGGCCGGCGGGCCGAGGGCGCGGGTCCGTCGCTGGTGGTGGCTCCGAAATCGCTGGTCTTCAACTGGCGGCAGGAGGCGGAGCGTTTCACACCGCAACTGCGCGTGCTGGAGTATACGGGGCTGTCGCGCGACATGCGGCTGTTTGCGTCGCACGACCTGATCCTGACCACCTACGGCACGCTGGTGCGGGACATTCCGCGGCTGAAGGATCACGCCTTTGACTACGTGGTATTGGACGAGGCGCAAGCGATCAAGAACGCGTCGACTGCTTCGGCGAAGGCGGTGCGGCTGTTGAAGGGGCGGAACCGGCTGGCGCTGAGTGGAACTCCGGTGGAGAACCATCTGGGCGAGTTGTGGAGCCTGTTCGAGTTTCTCAATCCGGGGATGCTGGGCGAGGCGCGGGTGTTGAAGATGGCCGGCGGGCTGTCGCGGAATCCGAGCGAAGAGGCGCGGCAGTTGCTGGCGCAGGCGTTGCGGCCGTTTATCCTGCGGCGCACGAAGAAGCAGGTGGCGAAGGAGTTGCCGGAGAAGACGGAGCAGACGATCTTCTGCGAGCTGGAGGCGACGCAGCGCAAGCAGTATGACGAGTTGAAGCGGCACTACCGGGAGTCTCTGTTGCAGAGGGTGGCGAAGCAGGGAATGGGCCGTTCCAAGATGCATGTGCTGGAGGCGCTACTGCGTCTGCGGCAGGCGGCGTGTCATCCGGCGCTGATCGATTCGAGCCGGTCGGCGGAGCCGAGCGCGAAGCTGGAAGTGCTGATGGAGCAGTTGACGGAGGTGCTGGAGGAAGGGCACAAGGCGCTGGTGTTTTCGCAGTTCACGAGCATGCTGGCGATTGTGCGGCTGCGGCTGGACGCGGCGGGCATTGTGTATGAGTATCTGGACGGATCGACGACGGACCGGCAGGCGCGGGTGGAGCGGTTTCAGACGGATGAGAAGTGCGGGCTGTTCCTGATTAGTTTGAAGGCCGGCGGGCTGGGGTTGAATCTGACGGCGGCGGAGTATGTGTTTTTGCTCGACCCGTGGTGGAACCCGGCGGTGGAGGCGCAGGCGGTGGACCGGGCGCACCGGATCGGGCAATCGAGGCCGGTGTTCGCGTACCGGTTGATTGCGAAGGACACAGTGGAAGAGAAGGTGCTGGAGTTGCAGAAATCGAAGCGGGATCTGGCGGATGCGATTCTGGGCGAGGACAACAGTCTGATTCGGGATTTGGGGCGAGAGGACCTGGAGTTGCTGCTGTCTTAGGGTTGGGTGCGGTAAACTGGAGTGGTTCGAGATCGCCTGCCTCAATCCCCGGTCGTCTAATGGTAGGACAGCGGCCTTTGGAGCCGTGAATCGTGGTTCGAATCCATGCCGGGGAGCCAACTCATAAAAGAATCAGTAAGTTGTGGACGTGGTTTGACGCCGTGTACATCGCCGTGTACACTGGACCCATGTCTCTCGTCCTCTATCGGAGGCACCTCAAGGCCTGCCGGGTCCAAAAGTCAAAACTGCCGGCCCGGGCCAGACGTCTCTTTCTCAACTGTGAATGCCCGATCTGGATGTATGGGCGAACTGACAATGGGCTCGTTCCCCGCCAAAGCACAGGCTTTACAGCACTCCCCGAAGCTGAGGCGTTGCGGGCCTCTCTGGTGGCGCAATCTCAGACCGAAGCCGTCCGCGGTCACCGCATCGACGAATGTGTTTTGAAGTATCTTGCATCTCGCCGGCACGAACTTAGCGAGAAGACTTACGGGCACCATGATCTCTTGCTCTCTCGCCTAACGACCTACTGCGAACGCCAAGGCGTCTACTTCACGCGCGAACTTACCGTCGATCTCCTGGAGACGTTTAAGATTGATGGTCTGCCCAAGCTAAAGGACACGTCGAAATCCACTGCCGTCGCGAAACTGCGCTGCTTTCTACGAGACGCCTTTCGTCGCGGGTGGATCACAGAGTCACTCGTGGACCGAGTGACGGCCCACAGGGCCGTCTATGAGCAAAAAGAGCCCTACTCCGACGAAGAGGTCGAGAGAATCCTCGATGAAGCACTGAAACTCACCGGAGGCACCCACGGATACGCGAAACACCCGAAGACATTCCGGCTCCTATTGGAACTGATGCTGGAAACCGGCATGCGGGTCGGGGATTCCATTCGTTTCGACCCGGCACTTGCCACTCAAGGCGAGCATCTGTGGATCTACACCTATCAGCCGCAAAAGCACAAGAGAACTGAAAAGCCCAGAGTGCTTGAGGCCTACATCTCTGACCGCCTCAAACAAGCTATCGACGCCTGTGAATGGCTGTCAACGAAACTTCCATTCCACTACGGTTCGAGCAAGAACCCGGCCTATCTGGCAAACGAGGTGTATGAGCGGATGAAGACGGTGGGCCCTCGGTGTGAAGTTGCCGATTGCCGGCCCCATCGTCTAAGGGACACCTTCGCGGTTCGCAAACTCCTGGCGGGTTTTCAACTTGAGGATGTTGCGCGGCTCCTTGGCCACTCGAGCGTGAAGGTCACGGAGGCGTACTATGCGAAGTGGGTTCGTAGTCGCAGGTTGCGTCTGGAACGGCTTGTGGCCGAGTCTCTCGTGAACACGTAAGGCAACGCTCTCGGGGATCGATAGCGTCGTGTACTTTCGCCGCCCCGCGCCGGATTCTAGGCGGATCACTCCTGGTTCACTGGCGAACATTCTAATTATGGTGTTGTCGGCGAAACCCCACAGCGAGGCGAGTTCCCCAACCCGGTAATGCTTCTCCAAGGCAGCGCAACTCATATGAGCGCCTCAATCGTCCGGCCCAATGCTAACACCGCGCCAATGACACTGGAGAGAACGGACTGCGTATACTTACCACCCAATCGCCATCGCCGTGCAATGTCCTCGATGCTGCAATGCGCTTCGAAGGTGTCATCGATCGGGACGGGAAGAGCTTGGAGATTCCGAATCGCGGTTACCATCTTGGCCGCCTCCGGAGATGCTTCCTCGCAGTCTGGAGATCGCAATTTCGCTTTTCCGCCTCCGGGGGACAGTGCGATGGATGAGGTGGGGTCGAGAAGCTGTTGTTGTGATCGCGAGTCGTGTCAGTCAGTCCCAGGGTACACCGGAGGTGGAATCGGCCTTGGAAATGGCGGTCAGCCGATTCCAGACGATCCAAGGCATCGACCAGTTGAAGGGTCGCTTCTCGCAGTTCGCCGGAATGACGGGCGAATGGTTCGGTTTGTTTGATCGCGAACCTGATTCTATCGAGGGCAACACGGTTCTGATAGGCCATTTCATAGTCCAGGGCGGAGGGCGGCGTTCGAAGTCCGGCTTCGGCTGTCTGGAGAATCTGATTCATGAATTCGGAACTCATCCTATTACTCCGTCCGACTCTATTTCTCAGGAGCGCTGCGACGGCGGGAAGGCCTGAACTGGAACTCTGCCGTGTGGACGAGCATCAACGATTTCCCTCGCCGCATGCCTATTTGTAAGGCAACTGGGGGTGATCCTCCAAAAGTCTGTTCCGGGCCGTTGAGGGTCCGCAGCGTCGAGTCGCGACGGGCTCAAACGGACGTCCTTGGCGACCGGCAGAATCGCACCTTCCGTTCGATCGGGTAGATCCGGATACACCGCCTGTGGTTCCAGTCACTCGTCGAGACTCTTCGTGTCCTGATGCCTTCGACTGCACAATGCTGATGCGGCAATCGATCGCAACCAGACCGCCCCGAAGGTTCGTCATGATCATCGATCGCGTCACCCCGGCGATCCGGGAATTGTTGATGCTGAAGCAACGGCCATCCGGAGCATGGGGATACCATGCGGCTCAGGACTCGGTCGAAACCACGTGCTTTGCGATCTTGGCGCTTCGCCGAACGGACGACATCATGCTACTTCGTGCAGTGCGGGCGCTGCGAGGCCTTCAGAACCCGAACGGAAGTTGGCCGAATTTCGCTGGAGACGAGGAAGAGGGAGCGTGGGTAACGGCACTTGCCGTCCTGGCCCTGATCAGCGTCCGGTCTGACAGGGTGGGCTTGGCTTCCGGAATCTGCTGGCTGTTGAATGTTCGAGGCCTCGAAGCAAACTGGCTGTGGCGCTGGAAATTACGGACTGTCGATAACAAGGTGCGATTCGATCCAAGAAAGTTCGGCTGGGGTTGGGTTTCGGGAACGACAAGCTGGGTAGTCCCGACCGCCTTCAGCATCCTGGCGCTTCAAACGGCAAGACAGTGCCGCATCCACAGAACCACCGGACTCGACGAGCGCGTTGACCTGGGGATCAGCATGCTTCTCGATCGAATGTGCCCCGGCGGCGGATGGAATTCGGGCAACGGAATCGCATTCGATGTGCCCGTCGCACCGCATATTGACGCGACATCCATCGCCCTACTGGCGCTGGCAGGACATGAACAGGAGAGCCGCCTGGCGGAATCGCTCCATTGGTTGGCACACCGTCTCGCAGGGTGTCCGTCGCCCTATAGCCTCGCTTGGGGCATTCTCGCCCTCGCAGCCTACCGTAGGGTGAGCGCGGAGGCGAGCGAGAGCCTGGCCCTTCGGGCGGAAGAACTGACGGAGTTGCTGGGCCACGCCCCAAGCGTCACAGACAACTGCACACTCGCGGTAAGCGTCTTGGCGCTGGAAGCGGCAACGGGAGAGAACGTGTTCGAGGTGCGGATATGACGACGCTGGATCGCAGGAGGCTGGTAACTGGCGCGGCTGGATTGGCGATCGGAGGAATGGCGACGGCACGTCTCCTCCCCGAGGAGATGCTTCTGCGCGACCGGCGACCGCCGCGTTCAAGGGTGGCAATACTCTCGGCGGATGGCTATTCGGAACGGTTGCTGGATCTTCTTCTCACGGGTCTCCGAGCCTTTCACCTTGACCTGCGCGCGAAGACAGTTCTCCTCAAGCCTAACCTCGTGGAATTCATCGCCGGCGTGGAGGTGAATACCAATCCTCTCCTCGTAGGCGCTGCCGCCGAAGCGTTTCTCCAACTCGGTGCGAGCCGTGTATTGGTAGGGGAGGGCCCTGGCCATCAGCGCGACACGTATCTCGTCCTGGCCGAGAGCGGACTGGAGAATCAACTGCGCGGCCAGCGGATCAAGTTCGTTGACCTGAATCGGGATGAGCTGTGCAAAGTGCAAACCAGGGCGAACTACACTGGACTCGACCATCTATGGCTGCCCAGGACCGTGCTGGCCTCGGACTTCATCGTGTCGATGCCGAAGATCAAGACCCACCATTGGGCCGGCGTCACACTGAGCATGAAGAACATGTTCGGCATCGTGCCAGGCACGAAATACGGATGGCCTAAGAATGTTCTGCACTGGAAGGGCATCCATCGGAGCATCCTTGATATCTGCGCGACTGTTCCCGTTCACTTCGTCATCGCTGACGGGGTCGTTGCGATGGAAGGGAACGGACCCCTGCACGGAACGCATCGGATGCTCGGCAAGATCGTCCTCGCCGACGACCCTGTGGCTGGTGACTTCGTCTGCACACGGTTGATGGGCCTCAACCCGCATGGCGTGTGGCACCTCAATCGCGCCGATCAGTTTCTCGGCAACGGCTCCGCTGAAAGAGTCGATCTGATTGCAGAAGCACTGCCTGAGAAGACAATCCCGTTCCAGGTGCTGCCTGAGTTCAGATCTCTTCAAGTTCGGGCGTGACTCGTTGGACCGTAGGCCACGAACCACCAAAGCAGCGGGGACTCAGCGTTGCACAAAAAAGCTGCGCACCATAGAGTGCTCGGACTGCTCGCTTGCCCCGAGGAACTCCGGACATCGGTCCACGAACATTTTTCTGGCTCCCGAATTCGCCAAGCGCGGACGCGGAAACACGAGATAGGTTCAAGAACGTTTTTCAGGTCGCGCGCCACCGGTCGCTCAAGACCACCCGATAGCTCCGAGAACATTATTCCGGTGAGCATTGGGACGACGGGAACCAAAGCGGGCCCGGATAGCTCCATGAACATTCTTCCGGTCGCCGGCTCCGGTACGACAGCGGAGAAAGGTCCAGGAACGTTTTTCAGGTTGCTCGCATGGCGACGATGGGACAGGGCCGGGCGGATGGGGCCAGGAACATTTTACGGGTAAGTGGAAGCGAGTTATCAGTGAAGTCTGCTAGGAAGACGGGCGCCAATTGCGATGGCGCAGATAGTGGGGATCAAAGACGGCCTGCTCGTAGAATCGAGGCCAGAGGGAACTCGTGTTCGCTTCGATTGAAGATCTCGCCGAACGGTTGAACGCGGCCAAGTACGTGATCGACCCGGTCACCCTGCAAGTTGTGTACCTCGCGGCGCGGATGCAGAAGCCGGTCATCGTGGAGGGTCCGCCAGGCTGCGGCAAGACCGCGCTGGCTCAGGCGATCGCTGCTGCGGGGAACACCGTCATCGAGCGCCTACAGTGCTACGAAGGCATCAATGAAGAGAAGGCGATCGGGAAGTTCGACAACGCGCTTCAGAAACTCTTCCTCGACACGCAGGCGGACCGAATTGAGAAAGACTGGGCGGCGATCCGGAGTAGCCTGCACACTCTCGATTTCTTTGTCCAAGGGCCGCTCCTGCGATCGCTGTTGTACGACAAACCGTGCGTGCTGTTGATCGACGAAGTCGACAAGGTGGACGAAGGTTTCGAAGCGTTGCTCCTCGAGATCCTCTCGGAATGGCAGATCTCGGTGCCCAAGCTCGGAACGGTAAAGCATACGACGGTTCCGTTTGTACTTCTGACGTCGAACGAAGTGCGGCGGCTTGGCGATCCATTGCGGCGGCGCAGTTTCTATCTCAGGGTGGAGTTCCCGACCGTCGAGCGAGAAACGGAGATTCTGCGGGTTCGTAGCACGACCGCGAATCCTGCTCTGCGGCGCCTCATTGCCGGGCTGGCCCAGGCACTGCGCGGTTGGCAGATGGAGAAGCCAGTTTCAATCGCTGAGATGCTTGAACTTGCTCAGGCGCTGGAACTCCTTGGCTTTGAGGACATCACGCCGGAGATGCGAGACATCCTCCTGCCGCTGGTAGCGAAAACGGAGTCTGATCGGAAACGCCTCCTGTTACGGGACGGCTTTGCGTCACTAGTGCACGACTCGCATCAGTATGCCGGGCGCTTCCACGTGAACCCAGAGGAGAGCGGACTGCTGGAGGGCTCGACCACCTGGTAGTTGGATTGCGACCTATGCGAATGAGAACTCTGGCGGTCCTGTTCTGCATGTATGCGGTTGGCGCGGCAGTGTGTTCCGGCGCAGCAGGATGAGCGCATCCTAGCCATGACATGGGCGGATCACTACGCCGCTGTCTATCAGGTGCCGAGGGAACTGGTCCACTCAATTATCGAGGTTGAGTCGGGCTGGGATCCGCGAGCTGTGTCGAACAAGGGGGCAGTGGGGATGATGCAACTGATGCCCGCGACCGCGGTGACCTTTGGAGTCACGAACCGCTTCGACATTGAACAGAACATTCGAGGCGGAGTGGCCTATCTCGCCAGGCTGCTGAACTTGTTCGACGGCGACCTCCGGTTGGTCGCGGCGGCCTATCTGACCGGGGAGAACCGAATCTTGCGTGCCAGACTGCGTTACTCGAACGCCGAGGTCCATTGGTATGTACGTGAGGTGGGGCGATTGTACCGAGAGAAGCGCCGGATGCACATTCAGGCAGAAGTCCTCGCCCGGAAAAAGATGGAAGGAGGTAGTGTGCCGTGAAAATGAAGCACTGGTTCCCTGGAACCATCATCATGATGCTGGCCTTCGCTGGTGAAGCACCAGGCCAGCCAGCGGCTCAATTGCAGGTGCGACCGCAGGTCGTCGGCCGGCCCATTCGGGACGGCCAAGTCACAACTGTTTACCTGGCACCGCGTTTCGCTACTGCGATCCGGATGCCGGAGGCGATTAACTCGGTAGTGGTCGGCGACCCAGCCTCCTTCTCGGCCGAGCATTCTGATCGTGAACCGAGTCTCGTGTTCGTCAAGCCCATCACGGCGAAGGCCGCGCAGTCCAACCTGCTCATCTCCACAGCTCGAGGCTTGCAGGTTCACCTGCTCCTGGTCAGCCGAGGTGAACCAAAGGCGGACCAGCAACAGGATGTCGATTTCCTGATGAAGTACAGACCGGCTGGGCAGTTCATTATCCAGCCAGCCGAGTATCCCTCGGCGATAGTCCCGCAAATTGCCAGCATCGGTGGGTCAACGTCGGCACGTTCGATCGCCCCCTCGATCGCGGCAACTCCACTTCAGCCCGCCGCACTGATCGAAGCCGGCGCCGCGAGGGAACGGTCAACCCCGCCTTCGCTGGCGGCGGCGGATGCCAAGAAGCTGGAACTGAAGGCTCTCGACGAGCTCCTCGATCGGCAACGGAGAGCGCCTCTACCCGCGTTGTACGGGGAGAAGCCCGGTATTTCTCCTGCCGGCAAGGAGTTGGTGAAGACAGGCGTAAGCGAGGTGATTGATCAGGGCCGGGAGGTGGTGGTGTTGTTCTCGGTTGTCAACGTAGAAGACCACGCTGTTGAGTTGATGCCACCGCAGATCCAACTGGGGGGCCAGAGGACGAGCGGAAAGGTCGTGCGCAAGTCCAGGTGGTCAACGGCCGAACAACTCCCCATCACTGACTTCCGCATGAGCCGACGGCGGCTCGGACCGGGAGAGAGATCAGATGGCGTCGTGGTGTTCCAACGTCCGTCATTCAAACAGTCGAACGAGACCCTATTCCTGCAGATGGCCGAGTCCGGCGCGGTGGATCGCCCTGCTCTGGCCCCGATTGGGTTCGGAATTAGCAGCTTCCGGGAGGTTGTTTACAATGCCCAATGAACGATTTCGCGGCGACAAGGCTGAGCGAGAGCCTGCTGAGTTGGACAACGCCGTGTTGACTGACGCAGGCACCCAGCCAAGCAATGGCAGGGAGGAGGAGCAACCTACGGATAGTGAATCCGAAGAGATGCCAACTCGCCCTGGCGGGATCGTGCAGCAGTTCTGGCGACGGATGCAGGAAGAACGCAACAGACCGAAGCCGGCTGAGCTCAATGCACGTGGGCAAAACAATATGGATCGGAGCAAAGCGTTCCTGGTCCTCGCCACCGCAGTCGTGCTGAGTGGCTTCGCATTTCTGGCGTTGTTCTCCACTTCGGGTGCCGATACGCGCGCTCGGGAGAGGCGAACGAAGCCGAGCCTGGGAAGACCGGAAGGGACAGCCCAGCCAGTAGGGCGTGCGGGATCGGGCATACCTCTGCTCAGCGCCGATCAGGGAGGCGCCGATCCGAATGGTGAGCAACTGAGCTCTGACGACATCCTGGCTACATCCCGCGGTGGGCAGATACGCAACACGCAACCACACGAGCCGCCATCCGCCAATGCGCCAAGCGAGTATGCGTTGAACAACTTGCCTGCGTTCAACGATCCGGCCCTGGAGGCCTACCGGCGTCAGAACAACATCGCCTATACACCGCCGCCTGCGATTGCGGCACCCCCGCCAGTAGCGGCGGTGGCTCAGCCAGTGAATGACGCGGAGGGTTTAAAGAAGTCCTCGCTGGTGTTCGTACGGAATTCGACTTCGGCAGCGGTGATGCCCGCCAGCCGGTCAACATCGCAGCCCGCCTTCATTGAGCGGCAGGGAGTCTCGACTTTGATGCCGAGCGGTAGTCGGTTGGTGGCGCGATTGCAGACCGCCGTCAGCAGCGCGGTGAAGACGCCGGCCATCGCGGTGATCGAATACAACTACGAGCGAGACGGCGAGATCGTCATTCCTGCAGGCACGAAGGCGATTGGCCAGTTGGCGCAAGCCAATCAGCATGGGCAGGTGGGGCTTCGTTTCACGTCGCTCGAAATGCCTGATGGCACCACCGAAACCATTGAAGGCAGCGGGGTCGGTCTGGACTATGGACCGCTGAAAGGGCTTGTCGACGGACGGAACCGGGGAAAGCGTGCGCTGGTTCGTTCCTTGACGGGCATCGGAACGATGGCGGCGTACCTGGTAGGGGGCCGTGGCTCCGGAGGCTTGAGTGGTCCACTCGACCAGAGCGTACTAATGCGGGAACGAATCGCCTCAAATATCGGCCTTGCTGGCGAACAGGAGCTAATGGCGATGGCGTACTCACAGAATATCGTCGTCACGGTTCCCGGCAACACCCGCTTCTACATAGTGCTGCAGGAAGCGGCCACGACCGCCAATCGATCCGATCTGATTCCGTCCGCGGCGCCAGGTTCACGGCCAAACCTCGCGGCCGTCGATGGGCAGTCGTTGCCAAGTGCGGCGGAGTTTCGGGAGCTGGTTTCGCTCAAGAATGAGATCATCCGACTGAATCGTGAGGTCTCGGCAACAAGAACGGCGGAGCCGCCGCCACAGCAGTGAGGCGCCGATGGCACCCAATTGGGGACCACTTGAAACGAAACTCGGCACGTCGCGGTGCGTCGGTTTCATGTTCATGGGTCGGGTGAACGGGATCAATCAGTACAAGCACGGGATCAGCCGACGCTACTTGTTCCTGGATGATGATGGCCGTGCGTACGAAGCGGCGGACAGGAATAGCTTTCGGGAGATCTCCTTCGAGGAAGCGCTGGGGCGGGTGGAAGAACCGTTGAAGGATCTGGGTGAAACGCTAGAGACACACTACGATGCGGCGTACGTCACCAAGAAGGCCGTCGCATTGCGCGAGGCCGGGATCGAATTGCTGCGCATTGTGATCGACTCGGATGACAGTTCGGCCTGAAGCGGACGTTGCGGGTGTCATGCGGGTGGCGAGTGAGCTTTGGATAGGGTAGAGTAGCCCCAAGGAGTCAGCTGTGCGGCCTGATTACCAAACCAGTCCGCTCCTCTGGTTGTCTGGGCAGTTGGGGCGATTCCTGGGCGACGGGTACCGTGAGATCCGCGGGCTCATCGCCAATAATGCGCCGGACAAGCTCAAGCGAGTGTTCACGGGCAGCATGGCTGCGGTCGTTCTGGCCTTGTTGACCGTGATCGTGATTGCTTCGCAACTCCATCCAGTTGTGGTCATCCTCGCCGTTGTCTGCGTGCTGCTCATCGTGTATGGCAGGACGCTATTCCACCGTCTGGCGTTGTTTGCCGGCTATTTTCTTTGCGGTTTTGTGCTCTTCATCGGGATGGGGATGCTTGCAACGATACCGATTGAGAAAAGCTACCCACTTCTCGCCAAGGCCGTCGCTGTGGGCCTGTTTGTCGTCCTCTGCTTGGTAATCCCAGCCCTGCTAACAATGAGACCAAGGCAGGAAATCGTTAGCGGTGTCGGAAGCCGGTCCTCGAGCGGGGCCACGGCGAGAGAACCTGCTATTACCTTTGCCGACGTCGGGGGCCTAGCGGAGGCGAAGCGGCAGATCCAGGAACTGGTTCAGGCGAACCTGAATGGGAAGCAGTTCGGCCAATACGGGGTGGTGAGGAACGGTATTCTGCTCCACGGTCCACGAGGAACGGGCAAGACCTTTTTGGCAGAGGCGGTTGCTGGCGAGTTCAGTCTTAAGTACATCTACATTTCGGCCGCTGGTCTTCACCACAAATATGTCGGCGAGACGGAACGCCACATCGAGGACTTGTTCCGACAAGCCGCAACCAGCTCACCGTGTGTGGTGTTTATCGATGAGCTAGATGCCATCGGCGCACATCGCCAGCAGCTCGGAGACGCAGACGACACTGGCGGCGCGGCTCGAGGATACAACTCGGCGACAACTCAATTGATGACCTGCATTGATGAGGGGCGAAAGAGTTCCCGGGTGATTCTCATTGCGGCAACCAACTTCTACGACGGTTTGGATCGAGCACTGATACGAGAGGGCCGATTCGATCTGCACATTCGACTCGATCTGCCCAACGAAGCGGAAAGGGCCCGGATCTTTGAAGCCCAGTTGAAGAAACGGCCATCGAGGCGGTTTGACGTTCAAGGGTTCGCGAAGAAGACACCGGGATGGAGCGCGGCTAAGATTGGCACGCTGGTGGACCGGGCAGCGTTCTTCGCGGCGCAAGAGCAGAGGGCGATCGAAGACCGGGACGTTGCGCGGGCTCTGGCAGACACTGGCGGCAAGGACCGCGCCGCATTCAAGGAAGTCGAGTGGGCGGACGTGGTTCTGTCGCCCGACACCGAGATTGATCTGCGGAACCTGGTTCGGCTGATGGATCCCGCGTACGGAGAGAGACTGAAGTTGCCAGTGCCAACCGGGTTGCTGCTGATCGGACCTCCAGGTACAGGCAAGACGATGATTGCGCGCCTGATCGCGACCCACACCAGACGAAGCTTTTACCCCATCACCGCCGCGGACATCCTCGGAGGCGCCACCGGAGCATCCGTCAAGAAACTCACCGAACTCTTTGCCCGAGCGAAAGAGAATAGCCCGTCGATCATCTTCATCGATGAGATGGATGGCCTGTTGCCGCGGAACAACGGTCTACAGTCGCAGCATGATATCCAACTGGTCGAGCAGGCGCGAAGCCTCATCAGCGAACTGGAACCACAGCACAATGTCTTTCTGATCGGCACCACCAATCACGTGGACAGCATCGACCCGGCAATCCTTCGCGGTGGCCGGTTTTCGGAGAAGATCGAGATCGGCACACCCCACGAGAGCGGTTACCACCGACTACTTCGCAAGCATTTGGACGGCATCCGGCTGGCCGACGACATTTCGGTGGAACTTCTGGCGGGGCGGCTAAAAGGTATTTCGCCGGCCGACCTCGAAGCCATTTGCCACAGCGCAATGCGCATGGCGATGAGGCGGATGGCCGAGGATGCTGAACAGTTGCCGCCGCTCGTCTGGGACGATTTCACGGAAGCGATGAAACGCATTCGGACCCGCCCTTAGCCTGGACGCCTGATCACGCAACGCCCGATTCCGTCACTAGCTTGATTGCACCTGTGAATCCCATCCATCCTTCGATTTCGAGACTTTTGAAAACGCCGGCCCGCTTGATCTATTCTGCCTCCACGCCCTGGTAGCCACGCTCCGATCCGGCACCTGCGCTGGGATTCGTTGTGGGGAGCAGGGCGGAATGCCAATCGCATGGAGGTCAACCGCACCATGAATCAATTCGAGAAACGAGTCGTCATCGCACTTGCACTCTGCCTGGTCATCATGCAGGGCGTAGCGCTCGCTCAAAACCTTGGGGCTGCTCCGCAGGTGAACGTCGCTGTGCAGGGCCAAACGGGAGCGCAACCGGAAGGTGCGTTCCTCAACTTCGTCAACTGGATCGGCAACGTGATTGCGCCAGTGGGCGCTGGTGTCGCGGTATTGGGAGCCGTGGGCTGCTATGCCACGGGAAGAGGTGTATTCCGGTGGCTTGTGACTGCCGCCGGGTTACTCGCCATATCGGGCGTGACCCGGTTGATCGAGTTCTGGGTCGCTCAAGGCGGCGCCGGAGTTTCCTAGATCGCGGTCTTCTCGGGCCAGCAACTGGACGGCAGGCCGGTTCCCAAGAGTCCGACCTGCCGAGCCTACCAATCAGGGGCGCGAAATGGCGGTTCCACAACTCATACTCGACGCGATCCGATTTCTGCTGGCGCTCGCGGCTCCCGCCTCACTTGTCGCCCTCGTCTTGGCTGGGATCGCGCTGCGACGCGAAGGGACCACTTCGTTCTCGATAGGCGGCGGAGGATTCTCCAAGTGGATGTTTTGGGCAATAGTGATGATCACTCTCCCGCAGGTATTCGGTTGGTTTGCCTATTGGGGCGTGGGGGCCGCACTTCCTGGCGGCGGCATTGGCGTCGGGTGGATGGCGGCATTCAGCAATGATGCCGCGATTTTCGTCAACACTCTCGTGATTGGGCGCCTAGTTCCGGTTCTCGCGGCCTGGATGGTCCTCCGCTCGGTCATCGACCTGAGCGAAGGCTATACGCCCTTGGCTTCGATTCTGGGCGCCATGTTCCTATTGTCGATCCCCGCGACGGCGGCACTTCTCCAAGGCTGGAATGACGGTACGCGCTTCGGGACGGTAGCGGTCCTCGAAGGGGCGTGGACCTACACGGCAAGTCGGATCATGCCGATCGCGGCGGGCTTGGCTGTGATCGGCGCGGTGGCGAACTTCGCCTTCGGGCGCCCCGCGATCCGGCTCGTCGGCTGTGCCGCGGCGTTCCTGACGGTCTCCGCTCTTTGGCGATTGGTGGTTTCGATGATGTAGCACATGAGGCAATATGAACTTCCTAACCGGAATCACCAACCTGACGAATTGGATGGGCAACGTGATCATGCCGACGCTGGCGGCCCTCTTCTTTGCGCTGGGCGTCCTCAGATTCGCGCACGGCCAAGCTCACACCTACACGCCCTGGGCTGGCTTCCTTTGTCTGATGGTTTCCGGTGTCCTGCGAGGACTCGAGACGTTCGCCGCCCAGGCTGCCTGGAATAACCCGGACCTGATCTGGATCACGCTGCGCGGGATGGTGAACTGGACCTGCAACGTCTTTCTGCCCGTGTACGCGGTGCTGCAACTCCTCCACGGATTCCTCCAGTATGCGGGCATCGGTCATCGAGTCTATGCCGGCGGGGCGTGGATGCGGCACTTCAGCGCCGCAGCCCTATGCCTCGCTCTTTCGGGCTTGCTGAGGTTGGCGGAGTGGTTCGTTGCTCAGGGACTAGCGGGAATTAGCTGAAAGAAGGGAACAGACGGAAATGGCACTGAGTATCAGCCCGGTTCACCGCAATCTGCACACGCGGGTGAGCTTCCTGTATCTGGAGTTCGAAGACTGGTTCGTGGTGATCGGTCTGGCGGCCATTACCAACATCTTCGGACGCTGGATCGATCGCCATGTATTCGGGATCCCGATGAACGTGTTCCTGCAGTATGTCGTTCCCGTACTGAGCATCCCGTTCCTGATGTTGTTCAAGTACGGAAAGCCGCGCGGCTACCTCAAGGACTTCATGTCCTGGCACACCAAGCCCCGGATCTATTGCGGCCTTGAGCCGGATTCGGGGATGAAGGTCGACTACTTCAAAGCAGGGGAGGAGTCCGATGCCAACGACTTTCGAACAGCATGAGGCATCTCTGCATCAGCCGGCGTTCTGCGAGCTGTTGCCGGTGCGCGACATTCTGGACGACGTGATCGTCCGGACTACCGGCGCCTTCGTGGCCGGCTACGAGCTCAGCGGAATCAACTCCTACTACCACAACGAGGATGGCCGAAATCGCACCAAGATGGCCCTCGAAGCGCTCGTCAGGTCCTTGCCCGAACGCTCCATGCGGATGCAACTGCGGTTCGAAATCACGGAAGGACTCGGCGACCTGCGAGAGCGATACAGGCTTCAACTCCGGAATCAGAATCCGACGCTGGCGGCATTGGATCGCCTGAGGCTGGACGCATGGAGGGAAAAGGAGAACGCCGGCTACTACCTGCGGCCTCTTCTCAATGCCTACTTTCACTGGGACCCCTTAGTTCATCACGAACTGCCGGGCGTGAGTTTCGGAAAGACACTGACGAGCCGATTCAGCCTGGACAGCTTCAGCCTGTCGGCGAACAAGTGCATCCAGAGAACGGAGAGGGAGCACGCTGATCTCCTGGCGGAGTTTGGGTCCATTCTCTCCGGCGTCGAGCAGACACTAAGGGCAACCGGGATGGCGGTGCTGCGGATGACCGACAAGGAACTGTTCCTCGAAATGAAGCGCGCATTGCATCCGCTGATGCTAGACGGAATCCCACTGCGGCGGCCCGAATCGTCGTTCCGGCATCGGAGCGCACGGGAGCAGATCGTCAACACCAACATCGAACACGAGGAAGAAACCTATATCCGCATCGGCGGGCTGCTGTACTCGTTCATCACACTGAAGGACCTGCCCGATGCCACGTATCCGGGCATCCTCCGCGAACTGGTCGGACTCGATTTCCCCGTCACCGTCAACACGGACATCATGATCCCGGACCAGGCATCGATGATCAAGCACTACAAGGGGCGTCTCAAGAAGATGCAGGCGGCACAACGGGACCGCGACGGAAACATGCGGATCGACGTCGATGCACAGGTCGCACAGCGGCAGTTGGTCGACACGCTGGAAAACCTCATCTCAAGCTCGCTCAAGACATGTCGCACCAGCATGGTGATCGGCGTCCGCACGTCGAAGCCAGTTCAGAGTCATCGTGACCTGGCGGAGCAAGAACGGGTGTTGTCCGACCGGCGGCAGAAGGTGCTGTACACGGTCATGCAGATGAATGGAAGCCGGGGGTTGCCGGAGGACCTGGCAAAGCGCCGGCTGTTCGTCGGTTGCCTTCCCGGTCTAACCGAGGAAAATCAGCGCGAGAACGACTGTCTGACCATCCATGCCGCCGACCTGTTGCCAGTGGAGACGTCCTGGCGCGGCACGCCGCAGTCACCATTGATCCTGCTGGAGACCCCTAAGCGTCAACTGGTTCCCTTCTCGCCCTGGGATCCGTCGCTCGCCGACGCAAATGTTCTGATCATGGCGGCATCAGGCGGCGGAAAAACGTTCATGGCGATGTTGTTTCTGCTGATGATGGCCAGACTGAAGCCGCTGATCTCGATTCTGGAACGGGGTGACTCCTACCGGCCGCTCGTTGATTTGATGGGCGGACGGTCCATCGACGTGGATCTCGAAGGCAGCGTCACCCTCAACCCCTGGGATCTGGCTCCTGGCACGACGGCGCCCGGTAAAGACAAGGTCGCCTTCCTCAAGAACCTCACCCGTCACATGATCGGGGACAGCCCACGTTCGGATACCGCCCTGCTCGACAATCTACTGAGTGAGGCGATCAGCCGCACCTACAAGCGCTGCGCGATCCGTCACAGCAACCCAACACCGACGTTCAACGACCTCCGGGAGGAGCTTCAGCAATGGCGCGATGAAGAGCGGATGGAGAGGACTGTTGAGGAGGCGAAACTGGCGGCCCTGAAGCTGCGCGAGTGGACCGGCGAGAAGGGAGTCTATTCGAGGCTGTTCGACCAGCACACGACTTTGAAAACGGACGCAGACTGGCTGTTCTTCAATGTAGAGCGGTTGAGCGACGATCCCAAACTCGAGACAGCGATGAGCATGATGATTGCTCACGCAATGCAGGAAAGGGCTTCCGGCAGGAGCGGTCAACAGAGCATTACGGTTCTCGACGAATGCTGGTCACTGCTTGACTCTGCGGTACTCGCTCCGGAAGTGGTGCAACTGTTCCGAACGGCGCGTAAACGCGGCGGCAGCGTGTGGGGTATCTCCCAAACGCTGGAAGACTTCGTTGGAACCGACACTCAGCCTCGCCTCCATGGTCCCGGTATTGTCCGCAATGTCTCAACAAAAATCATCGGTCGCCAGCCTGGCGATGTCGGACCACTGGCGAACCATCTGGCCCTCAACCAAGTCGCGCTGGATGAAATCAAGCACTTCGGCGCACCGAGGAAAGGGAGGAGCGCCGAGGCGCTGCTGGTGATCGGCGAGAAGGCCGAAACGACTCAAACCATCCGGCTGGTGCCAACTCCCGTCGAATATTGGGCGTGTACGACATTCCCACGGGAGCGCCATTACCGGGACTTCACCTTCGGTCGAAATCGAAACCGGCCCCAGTTGGAAGTGTACGAGGAGTTGGGGCGAAGGTTCCCGAACGGACTTGCGGAAGTGGAACCGCTCCCCGAAGAACTGTCGGGAGCGGTGACCGGCATGGCGGGAGGAAAGGCGTGAGGAACCGGGTACCCGACGTCGGAGGACTCGTCCAAGCCTCGGGAGCAGGCGTTTTGCTTCACTGGCTGACTCATTGTCTGGCTCCGGTCGTCACAACAGAAACGACGGAGAGATAAGGAACTATATGAAGCTACTCTCACTGCTAATCGCAACCCTGCTCGGCCTACTCCTGCTGACGCGGGTGCGGCGGGCGGTGGCATTCACATTGGTGGGAGTGATCGCGTCTACGGCCGTCGCGCCGCCGGCAATGGCTCAACTCGGGATCCCTGCAGTCGTTGCTGCGGCCGCGCAGGTCGTGGCTACGATCAACAACCTCATCAGGCCGCTGCTGAACACCATCAACAGCACCTTTGGCGCGATCAATCGAGTACTCGGGCAGTTTCGGACTCTCTGGGAGCAGATCGTCTACCCACTGAACCTGGTCAATCAGGCGCGGGCCTTGGTGAACTCGATGATTGCCCAGTTTCGAGGCCCTCTCGCCGGACTGATGCGCGTGAATGTAGCGAGTGCCCAACTGGCCAATCCGATGGCCCTCGAGGGCAGCATTCGAAATCGTAGCACCGGGGACTTCGCCCAACTAACCAATGCCTTCCGGCAGACCTATCGAACTATTCCTCAACCGGCGGATGCGCACCCCATGGAACGGGATCTGGCGGACATCGATGATGCCATGGCCTTGGCAAATCTGAAGACGCTCAAGGCCTCGGACGCCATGGTGGACCAGATGATGGCTGCTGGAGACACGATCGAGAACGAGGGATTGGTCATGGCTCCGGGCTCAGCACCCTACCTCGCCGGCGCTGGAATCACGGCGGCGGTCAGGTCCCAGGCCATGATGCAACGAATGATCGCGGCGGCGATCCGCCAGGAAGCCGCGCGTGTGGCTCACGACAACACGATTCGGAAGCGAAACGCGATGTTTGGGGCGCAGTTCCGCAATGATGTGCAGACCATGTTCAAGAAGTAGCGAGGGAACAAACTATGCCGAGGACTTCTGGTTGGGTGAGAGGGCTATCCAGTTGGATCTGGGCTCAGCGCACCAAGATTCTCGTGGTGGTTCTACTTTTGACGCTTGTAGCGCCGCAACCGGTGCACGGCCAGTTGCTCGGCATCGATCTTGCCGTCATCGTCACAGCAATCGGCGGAATCAACACAGCCATCACCAACGTGATCGGATCTGGCTTACAGGCGATCAGCGGAGCTCTGAACGCCGTGAACGGGTTGTTGACTGCAATCCAGAGCTACTTCCAAAACACCATCTACCCACAAGTCGCTATCGACCGGGCTCGTGGCGTCGTTGGCGCAGTGCAAGGCATCTACAACTCGATCCGCAGCCTTGCGAATCTCAATGTGGCGAGCGCCACGCTGGCGAATCCACGTCAACTGGAGGCTGTGCTCCTGTCACGTAGCGCGGGGAGCATTGGGCAAGTGACAGGCAGCTTTACGAGGGTCTATCAGGCCGTACCGCCCGCGACGGACGCACCCGCGCCGATGCGAGATCTCATCGATATGACAGACGCGACGGCGCAAGCCGCCTTGAAGAAGTCGATCGCGATTGACGATGCGGCAGACCGCCTGATGGATGCTTCCGACCAGTTGGCGGCCGAGATGGCTGCCGCTGCTCCGGGGACGGCGCCGATGGTTGAGGCGCAGGCGGCGGCAATGCTCGTGAAAGCCCACGCGCTCACGCAATCGGCCATGGCGGAGATGTTCCGCATCCGTGCGATCGACATGGCGAACACGGGAGCCTCTCTGAAATTCAACGCCAATCACGCCAGCGATACGCGTCGGGACTTCACGAACATGTTCAAAAAGTGAGGGGAGCCATGTTCTTCTTCGAACGGACATTCCAGACCGTACTGAACGGCATCGACGGCGCCGGTGGCCCGATGGGTTCGATCATCAACATCGCTAACGCGATTCTGCTGCTTTGCGCCCTGTTTGCTGTCTACGAGGCCTACACGCGGGGCGGGGATGCGCGGATGATCGGCATCGCCGCGGCGAAGTTCCTGCTCCTAGGATTGGTCGTCTCGAATTACAGCGCGATCTTTCGGAACGTCAATGGCGCCTTCAATCAAGTCGCGGCCACGATCTCGCCCAATGATTGGGCAGACAACTGGATGCTTCAGGTGAATCAGTATTATCAGGGGCTCGGGAACGCGAACTGGTTCAACCTGGTCGTCAGCAGTCTGGTGGCTCTGATTAGCGTCCTGGTGCAATTGATCGCCGCCATCATCTTCCCGATCGCTCTGCTGATCTTCACAATCCTCTATTGCCTCTATGGCGCCGTGCTCTATGCGACGGGACCCATGGTCCTGGCGCTTTACCCGGCCTTCGGGGTCGGCCAACTGGCGCGGAGCTATCTGGTGAACGTGTTCGTTTTTCACGCGTGGGGCATCGTATACGCGCTCTTCAGCGTGCTTCTGACGGCTATCAACGCTCAGAGTCTGGGTGCCATGCTGGCGGCAAACAGCCTCGGTGGCTGGTTTCAGGGAGCGGGCGGGGCGTTGTTGATGTCGCTCGCCAGTATCTTGTTCGCAGTCATGGTCGCCTTGATCCCATTCCTCGCCAGACGGATTGTGACGGGAGAGATCGGCAGCTCGATGATGACCGTGGTTCACGCGGTCGGCGCCGCGCTGGGTTCATTCAAAGGTATCCCTTCCAGCAAGAAGGGCTGATCCGGAAGACGCATAGAGGAGGACTCACCCTCAAATGTTCAATCGAAACGTGGAGCCGAACCTCGACACAGAAGTCCCGGAACGGGCACGGTACACCAAGTACTACGAGCACGACGGCCAGCTTCGAGCGTACGCAAATCGGTCCATGCTGATGGCCGGTCTGTTCGGCGTGATCGCTCTGGTGTCTCTCTTGTTTGCCATCTATGTGAGGCTGCAGCCTCCGACGGTCATCCGCGTCTCGGCCGACGGGGAGGCGACCGTCGTCGGAGGCAGGCCGGCCAGCCCGCCACCCGCAGTGAAAGGCGGACTGCCGAGCGCACTAGTGACAGCGTCAAGTGGCGAAGCCGCGCCTACCGACATTGAGGGCCGCGCCGTGGTCAGGAAGTTCCTGGAGAGTTACATGCGGTACACACCCACCTCGGTCGACAAGAATCTTGCCGACGCGCTCAACATGATGACTACGAACTTGCGGATGTACAGCCTCAATCTGCTCCGGTACCAGGACTTGATCGGCAAGATCAAGGAGGAGCAGATCACTTCCTCGTTCAAGATTCGCTCGATCGAACCGGTCCCGGGCCAGGCGTGGACGTTTCAGGCTTTTGGGGTGAAGGAAGTTCATCGGGTGCGAAACAAGAGCGAGTTCACCGATCGCATTGTCGGCAAGTATCACGTGCGGCTGATTCAGGATCGGCGAACTGAACGTGTGCCCAGCGGCCTGTTGGTTGCCGAGTACAGGGAAGAACAGATGGTAGGCGAAAAGGATATAGGTCTCTTGCAGGAGTCGAGCCTCCTGGGGAACCGATGACGGGTTCTGCCGGTTCCGGTCCTCTCAGGAGAGGGCATCTCGGGATCGGGTCCGGTGGGAGCGACGCCAGCGCAACCTGGCGATTTCGCGCACCTGAGAGAGGACGCGACGCGGCCCGCGGCTCGAAAGGCGCGCGGGCCGCAAATCACTTGGAGGGAGCAATGCGATGGGGACAGCAACAAATGCAATTTCGAACGGTTCGGCCGAGCCGAAGGCTACGGCTCCCAGGAAGGAGCGCAATGCTCGGGGCCGAAGGGCGGCCAAGCCAGGGGAGCCCTCGATGGCTCGGTACTTTCTGATCAAGGCATCGGGTAGCGACGGACTCCATCTTGGCCAGGAGGTGGCCTCGGAAAACGAAGCCCTCACCGCGTCATTTCGCGCGAGTGGCACCTACGCCGTGGTGACTGAATGGAAAGCCGACGTCGATGTGAGCAGTGGCGCGCCAGTAATCAAAAAGGAGGCCATCCGACACGAGAAGAAGTAGGAGATTCATAACCGGCAGCTTTGGCTTCATGCATACAAGTGCGTAAGCGACCCGTGGCTCTGATACGGGAAAGTGCTGGTCGGGTTTCCTTGAAAATCCTGGCCAGAGTTCTCACCAACTCGGCAAAGGATAGCAGAGAGACCCATTCCAGCGGACTCCTTGCTGTTCTGCCAACAGACAGAAAAGGAGAATCACCATGTTGAGGAACAAGATGGCGACACTACTCACAATCGTTTTGGCAATGCTCATCAGTGCAGGCATGACCTGGCAACAGCGACTGCTCTTCATCGGCGGCATTGTCTTTGGTGTGGTGGTGGAAGCGCTCCCGGATCTTGTGGATGAGCTGAAGGACCGCGTCGCGGAATGGCGACGAATCCGGCAGTTCACCATTCGAACAAAGGCAGCGTAGCAGTACAACAACCCGGTAACGGCTCTCTGAGCCTGACACCCGGGAACTTGATTCAAGTTCACGGCAACAGGCTTGAGGGGGCACCGGTGACGGCGCTCCTATCGGTCTGCTGCTGATTCAACAGAGACAGATAAGGAGATGCCCCTTGAAAACCATAGTTACGTCCCAATTGCCAGTGCTCGCACTGGAAATCGATCAGGAAGGAACGGTAGCCCAGAAAAGCATGCAGCTCACCAAGCAGGGACAACTCGACAACACGTTGCTCGATGCCCTCTATCCCGGGATTCGAGTCGCTACGGTTGAGATCCCCGGCAATGAGCTGGATGACTACGGGCGTGCCAAGGTGGAACAGGCTCTGGCGAGGTTCACCATCGGTGGGGTTGAGTTTCGGCTCATCGGCGCTTCCGGCTCCGCGAAGAACGGCAAGTACTACGCTGTCAGCAAGGAGTTCGAGAAGCCGATTGCCGACAGGTTCCAGCAGTGGCCAGAAGCGGCGATCACCTACTTCGGGATCTTGATCTCGCCCTGCAAAGTGCGAATCGAAGAGCCGGACGTACGGGTGCTCGTGGTGGAAGACCACACTCTGGGCACGAATGACTGCCGCGGTTGGATTCGGCGCTCGCTATTTGAGAAGCTGCGTCTCCCGGCCCGTCACTTCTATCAGTTCCGTCTCGCGTTTAATCGAACGCAGGCCAAGGGAAGCTTTAAGGTTGTGGAGGATGACGCCGCGGATCATATCTGCGCCGACATCATCCTGCCAAAGAGTTCCGTGAAGCCCGCGCTGATCGAGAAGTCAACGTGGTCCAAGCTCTGTTCCGGCGATGCGCAAATGTTCCATGGGCCAATCGTTCTGGGCATCAGGGAGGTTTCGCGCGAACTGGAGTATGAATCGAGCTACACGCTTCTGACGCACGCTCCGGAGTCCACCATCGATCTCGAGGTCTTACCGCACGCGCTTCGGCAAGTGCAGACGCTCAAGGCAACGGTCGAGGAAAACAACTTCGATGAGCTATTCCGGCTTCTGGGAACCTCGAAAACGTCACGGTCAGTGCACGGAGACGAGGACCCCACGGAAGACGGAGAGTACACGTCCGCTGAACGAACCGTGGTGGAGGCAGCGCTCAAGGCCGATGGGAGTGGCCAGCTCGTGAAGTTCCCCTTCATCAACAACCAGCTTCAGCGGATCCTGTGCCGGTGGTCGTACAAACTCGCAACGGCCGGAGGATTCAAGCTTCCGGCATTCGCGCTGGCTGACGACGGCTACCTGGTGCTCGACAACGGACAGGTCTACTCGGGTTCCGATTGGATGCCAGAGGGGTACGCCATTACGAGTCTCGGCTCGCGGCGCCTGCTCGAAGTCCGGTATCCGATTCGGTCCAAGGACGATCTGCTTCCGCTGAAGAACATCAATGCTCAGGATACAGCGGCATGGCTAATGAATGACCTGCAGCGGCAAGGGTGCGCGATGTCGGAGACAGAGGCATCCGAGCGGATCGTCTGCGGTCAACTGCGGCTGACCATACGATCACCCTTCACTCGAAGACGGCGGCGAAGAACGGAGGCGACTACGACTTCGACATCGTCTGCGTGGTGGAGGAGAGCCGTTCCACGGTGGATCGAGGATCGCTTCAACCACCGCGAGACACTCTCGAACGAGAAGGACAAACGGAAGAAAAAGCATTCCGCCTGGTGGAATCTGCCCCAGGTTGCGGTGTCGGCGAAGGGCAACGAAATCGGGGTTGTTACTGACTTGATGTCGTCCTGCCATGCAGCCGGCCGCCCTGACCTCGCGGAAGTGCTGGCGAAAGAGCTCCAGGCGGCACTCGATGCCCCAAGCACGGGACCACGCCGAACCAGGATCTCATTGTCAGCGTTCGAAAGCAGGTAGTCACCGCGCCATGGCTCCGGTTGAAAGAAGAAAAGCGCGTGGGCGATCTGCCGGTGCACTTGACTGTGAGACCCCACAGACAAGATCGGCAAACTCTACAACGTGATTCGGAAGGAGCCCGACGACTTCTTCAGCGATGTCCGGCCCCTGGCGGATTTTCGTGGTCTGATCGTCAACGGGCGATTTGATCGGGAGATGTATGAAGATGCCGCGCAGATCGCAAAGGTCTACGGCGTCAACATCGGGCTGATTCTGAAGAAGCGGGAGAAGTACCAGCAGGAAGTCGAGGATGCCCAGTGCGCTCTGAACACCTGTGATCTCGAGAACGTAGTGGAGCGCAGGAAGGCATTCAAGCGGCGCAACAAGGCGAAAGCGGCGTTGCACTGGTATGAAGAACGCTCCCGGCAAGAGATGAGAAACATGATCCATCTCGTCCGGAAGTGGGCTGAACGGAAGTCGGCGAATGCATGCGACTGGCTCGCCGCTCTCTATGCAATTACCTGCAAGGGGAGCAAGAGTACCGGGAGCATCGTGTTTTACGCCTTTCCGCAGGAACTCGTCAACATGATTGCGGAACGAACGGGTGGCCGGCCGGTCACTGTTGCGGTTCCCGATCTGGTGAACGGAGACGTGTACATCGACGAAGACGGCAACGTGTACCTCGTCGAGGAGGTCGACGATGGCCAAGGACAGCTCGTAGAGCGGGGGACCTTCCTCATGCAGGTGAGGAGAGATGGCGAACTGATCTACGATCATGGCCGAACTCGGCGGATGCATCCCGTGGAGTTCGAATCCGCGCGGGCCGAAGTGCGGGACGGAAGCTTGAGCTTCCCGGCTCTAAGCAGAGACCCATGGTTCCGAAGCCAGCGTTGGACTAAGTGAAGTAGGGCGCCTTCAGGAGAGGCCTGACATCCGGGCCTCCCTGGAGGGGCTTGGACAGAGCAACGATCGGCCGAAGGAGTACAGCCCATGAAACGCACACCAGCGCTCATCGTAATTGCGACTCTGGCCGCATTCGGCCAGAGGATCGAAATACAGAAGTCTGACCGCAACAAGATCACGCGGTTGGGGACCGCACAAAACCACCTCAGCGTGATTGAACTGAACGAGCCCGTCACGCAAGTGGCTGCTGGCAGCTCGTCGTTCAAGATCGAGTGGCGCGAAAACAAGGTATTCATTCAGCCGCTTGAACCTTTGGACCGCCTCGGGCCGACAGAGCTACGAGCTGGTGCCGGCGGGATCGGTCGAGCAGATGCACTTCGCGATCGACCAGGAACCGAACCCAGGTAAGAGCCCCAAAGACGAAGTAGTCCAACCTCCGGCCACAGCGGAGCAACCAGCGATTCCGACCGCCATGCTGCTGGAAAGCACGCCCGTCAAGGTGGTTGGGGCCGCGAGAAACCGCCGGAATGTGGAGATCGTGTTGCAGGACATCTACCAGAATGCAGGCCGTGTCTACCTGCGGTATGCCGTTGTGAATGGGGCAGGAACGTCTACCTAACGGCGGCTCCCGACGTCTTCACGTTGAACTCACCGCGGGCGCCGCAGTCTCTCATTCCGCTGGCCAATAGCCAACTGGCCGGCGAGTACCAGCTCAAGTGGAAGAGCGAGGTGCCGGTTCCACTGGTCCACGCGGAGTTGCGGGATGCCGCGGTTCGACCCGGCCAGACCGCCCATGGGGTAGTCGCGTTCGATCTGCCACAAACAATTCAAGGAGGTGCGCGGACGGTCATCAAACTCGCATTTCCGGCGGACGCGGACGGTGTGGTCAGCGCGCTTCTGGTGCTCTAGCCATGGTGGACGGCAAAACAGATTACGCCAGAGAAGTTCTTGGGATAGCCCGGCGAAGGCGACCGCCATGCGCGTCGGTCAGGTGGACGCCTCCGTGACGGCCAGGAGGTACTGGCGGCATTTGAGTCAGGATGCAGCAGCGACAAGATCTTGGAGTCGCGAAACGTGTGCTGAACATCGTGCTGGAGCCCCGGAAATCCTTTCGAGCCAGACAGAAGACGGAAGCCAAAGATGGAGACGGTGCTGTTCGGTGCGCTTCACCCTCGTTCCGGCGGCCCTTCTGTTCTTTAACCTTGCCGCGCCGCGTATCCAGGTGCAGTCATGAGCAGCCCAATGAAAACACGACGCACCGGGGCGGTTAAGAAGAGGGCGGTACTTTGGTGGGATTGCGCAATGTGTGGAGTAAGAAGGCCGAGTTCGGCTCGACGGACACGGCCATCGCAGCGGTCAAAGAGAGGGTCAGGACCGCGACGGCGATGGCAGCGGAGACGGGCGCCGACCTGGCACTACTCACCTAGCTTCGCAGTTGACCCTCACGGCAGGCCTGCCACGAACCCTACGAAAGGCGTCACCCAGGAAAGGAGAACTATGATCCGAGATTCATTTCAAGAGGATTCCTACCGCGAGCGTCCGCCGTTGTCGGCGTCTCCTGTTTTTGTGTGCACCGCACTGGCAGCACTGTGTCTCTTCGCCGTCTGGTTCTTCGGCACGAGAGCGTATCACTTCACGAATCTTCAGATGGCGGAGTTCCTGGTGTATCTTGTCCTCGCGATCGCCGCTCCCGGAATCGCGATCTGGTTCCTGGCCGAACGACGACAGTGGAAGGAAAACCAAACACGCCATCCACCGATGGTCATGAACCCGACCGCGGACGCCAAGCATGCCGCGAAGGCATGGGCACAGAATGCCGTTGTGCTCGGCTACGACGTGCATGGATCGCCGTGGTTGTGGCGGACAAAAAGTGCGTCATGCAGGGGGATTGTGGTGGGCATGACCGGCAGTGGCAAGACGACGTTGCTCAAGAACATCATCACCCAGGATCTGTCGCGGAGAGTCGGACCGGATGGAGACCGGCACAAGATCCCGATGGTGATCTTCGACGGAAAGGGTGATCTCGACTTCTTCTACGAACTGCTGCCGCACATCAACCGTGCCGGACGCCTTGACGATCTGCGGCTGATCAATCCGGCACGGCCTGATCTCTCCTGCCTATACAACCCGTTCCACACGGGGGACGAGAACTACATTGCGCAAGTGAACATGGTATTCGGGTCGTTCAACCTGCACGACGAGTTCTTCGCCAAGCACCAGCTGAACTACCTCGCGGATATCGTTCGCATACTGCACTACACGGGAGTCGCCTTCAATTTCTACGACGTCATCGTAATGGCGCTCGATGAGGAAGTGCTTCGCGAGCAGATCGAGAAGGCGCGCAAGCACATTCAGTCCGACCGGGACGTTTCTACGCAGCGCGGACTGAACTTCGAGATGTCCGTCCGAAACCTGCTCGAATCATTCAACGACCGCGATCGGGTTCCGAAGATTCAAGGCCTGCTCAACGAATGCATGACATTCCTTGACGACGAGTTGTCGGTGATCACCGGTCCATACGAGGAACTGCTGTCCATCGACGACGTAATCGACCAGGAGCTGATCCTGTTCGTGTCTCTCAATATCAACAAGAACACCGAGCCAGTTCGCGCCTTGGGGAAGATGTTGTTGCAGAATCTGCAACTCGTTGTCGGCAGACGCTACGAGAGCGAGGAAGAGCGCAAGCGCCAGAACCGGCCGATTCTGAGCGTGGTGTTGGACGAGTTCGCGCCATTCGGATACCGCAACTTCGCGCAGATTCTGCAGACGGCGCGGGGCACCAACACCGCCTTTCTGTTTTCCATGCAGAGCCTTCCGCAGCTACTTCAAGTCGGCAAGGGGTTCCAGGCTGACGTCACCAGTGCGCCCAATACGAAGATCGCGATGCGGACCCAGGATGAGGAGACGTCGAAGTTCTTTATCCGCGCATCGGCCGAGCACATGGTGACCAAGCGAACGGTCTCGCTGGTCCGCGAACAGATCTTCGGGTTGGAGCGTTTCGAGAGGGGCGCGAGCGGCTCAGAACGCGAAGAACGGGAGTACCGGGCGGAGGATGAACGGATCAAGAACTTGCCAAAGGGCCAAATGCAAATCCTGATGACCGACGACACGGAAGGGACTCTGCACCGGCACCTGCACGTGCGGACGCCTCCCGATGTCGGCCTTGCGGGGTTTGAAGTGGAACTGGCAGCGCGACTCCGGCAATCGAGGGCGGATGCACAGGGCGCCAACCTGCGATTTAAGAATCCAGAACTGGCGGCATCCATCGGTCGACGAATGCATGGAAGGAGGTAGGACGATGCGACTGAAAGTGCGATGTATCTTTTACGTCGGAGCTGTGGCCGGGATGATCGGCTTTGCGCCCGCGTACTCTCAGCCGGAGGCTACGGTCACGCCGGCGGCCGGCGCGAAGGCGGGACAGCCGAGCTTGGGTCACCGCCAACCGGCGCGAATTCTCCACCCAGATCGTGCCGCCGAATCGTCGCCATCGGCTCGCTATTCGCCACTCGCCGCCCAGGGTGGCTACCGGGGCCAGCAGATGACTTGGTACGACGCCATGTTTCGCTCCCTGAATCCTGGGAACATCGACTGGGGAATGAGTTGGGAGCAGCGCCGAAGCGTGTTCCTGGAGAACTCAGTCGGGAACAAGTACTTCGTGTACACGGCGGTCTGTCGCTATTCCTCATCTACTCCGTCGTCGTGATCATCTGGCAGCGCTGGAATCACATTGAGCGGCTCGGAGCGTTGGCGGAGAGAACGGCGGACGCGATGAACTATGCGACTTACTGGAAGGAGCGGGGCCGGTGAAGCAACTCGAAAGCACAACACTCACATCGAGCGATGCAATCAGGTGATCGAGGCCGGCGACGGTGGTGTGCGAATGGGTGATGCCGGGGAGACGGCTGACTTGGTGGTGGAACTGGAACGGATGCGCGGCGAGCTGTCCAATGCGCACTCAGATAAGAAGAGGCTGGAGGCCGAACTCGAACAGAAGGCCGCCTTGGTGGCCGATTTCGCGGTGCGCGTAGACGAGGCGACGCGGAGAGTCGGCGTTGGCACTGGTCGCGGAGTCAGCAATGGAACAGCGCTCAAAGCCGACGACAAGGCGCCGCTGGTCGAGCGCATCAATCGCCTGGAGACGGCGCTGGCCGCGGCGAAGGTCGAAAACCGGCGATTGAGGGGCGCGTGAAGGAGCAGCGATGCTGATTTCGGTCCTGGGGTTTGGGAGCATTTGGTCACGCAGGGCAGCCAGAGATCCGCAGAGTCCAGATCGGCTCACCCACCTGGATGCGGCTTACTACAACACAACTGGCGTTCTCGTTGGCGCCAGGATGCGAGAACCGGCCGCGCGTGTTCGGAGTGGCGCGGTTCAATTGGAACAGCGGACTGCGTCCCGACTGCACGCATCGGATGCTGAACAAGGTGTTCGAGTGTGAACCGCCATGCGTCTGGAACGGACAGAAGAAAGTGCTGTTCCGGACAATTCTTCCGGGGCCAGCACGAAGCCCGATGCGTACCTTATCACGGCGACAGCGGAGCAAACCGGCGGGATCGATAGGGACAGACTCGGGGAGTGGCTGCATCCCGAGGCGCATCTGATCTCGTTCAGCGAGTGTGGTCAGGACCAGGAGTTGTTGTTGGTGATGCCGGCGTATGGCTGGTTGCGCGGCCGGCTGGGCACGTTCTTCCTCGAACCCGTTGCACAGGCGCCGTGGAAAGCACGGCTCATGCTGTCGATCTAGGAGAGTGAAGCCATGCGCTTACGTGAAAGGGAGCATCGACCTGGCATCAGTCAACGACCATGCGGTGTTGCGGCAAGTTCTCAGGTCCCGGCACGTCTCGCACGATCAGCTGTGCCAGTTTCTTCAGCTCAGTGGGCATTACTGGCCGCGGCGGACGCTCAATTGGCGCGTGCAGCGCTTGGTAGAACACCGGCTCATTGTCAGATCTGACCTGAGCTTTGTCTCCGGGGTCAGGGTCTACGCACTCTCGGAGCGCGGTGCATCGTACCTGATCGGGAAGGGCGAGTCTGCCGCCATGATGATCGGGAGCAGGGCGAATCACATCGACGAGAACGCCGTACAGCACTCTCTCGACATCAACGAAATTCACCTCTCGGTATTGCGGACACAAGAACTCGTGTCATGGAAGTGCGAGCTTGAGATTCGATCTCAAAACGAATTCACCGGGGCTCGGTTCGCCAAGGACTACGATGCGATCATCACGGTGAACACCGGCGGGAGGGATGTGCAGTTCGCGCTTGAATACGAGCGGAAGCCCAAGCAACCGAAGCGTTACTGGCAAATCCGTGACCTGATCGAGAAGGAGACCCATGTGGAGTGCGTACTCTACCTGACCTCCAATTTTCATCTGCTCAGCTATGTCTCCCGCTTCTTCGAGCGCAGCGCGAAGGCCGTCTACTTCGGAGTTCTGGACGAGTTCCGGCTGCACGCCTTCGAAACCAAGGTGATGGACAGCCGCCGATTGGTGACCTTTCCGTTAGTTTCCGCTCTGCAAGGAAACTCACGCTAGCCGTCCGACTGCGGGTATCCATTCATTGCCTGCCTATTGCCATACCCATTGCCATACCCTTTGACCGCCGCGCGATTGCGAAAGTGGTCGTGTTTGTAGGCAGATACGGATCTACTACCTATTGAATCGGAGACCGTTTGGCTGACGGTTGCGGCTTTGGGGGTGAGGGCGGATTGGCAGCGTCGGCGGGTTTACCTTTAGACGCCGTGAAGAATGACCAAGACCTGGGAGGACGGCAGTGTGCGTGGCGTCGGATACGCCAGTTGATACGTAGAGATTGCACGGGAGTCGGCGCTGATAGTGGTGGGCGAGGACGATTGGGTACCAGCGGGGAATGAGAGTGCTGTGATTTGGCAGGAATCTAAATGACCCGCGAACTAGCGGCACCTGCGTACATTTCTTGCGCGCGTGTGGCGAGGCCCGTGACTTCTGTGGGCCTTACGAACTTGAAGAGTTGGGACTGAAGCCAGCAACGCGCTCGAAAGTGGACGCTCGATGGAGATCGATCGACAGTGACGGTTTGCGGTTTGAAACAGCAGGGTGATGATCGTTCACCGCGCGGCCGGAAGCCAAGTAGGCCTGCGGCAATGGTGCCACTGTGCTGAGTTTTCTCAACGGGTGCAAGCTGAGCCAGTCGGGTATGTCAATTCAAAGGAACCGAAGGAAAGGAACAGAATATGCAAGAGACGGAGCCGCGAAATGGAGCGACGCCTGTTGCGGCAGTCGTGAAGAATGGACAGCCGGTCGGTTCGGCGACCGTAACCACGTTCGGTTCGGAGTGCGCTTCGAAACTGGTAGCAGCGCTCGAAGAGCCCTTCGATCCAGCGGAAATCAAGTGGCGAGTGACGAACACCTGCAAGGTTGGTGGGTCGAAGGGTCCTCGCGACCGTGGCCAATTGCTCGCTTACGCCGACCCGCGCGCGTACACGGACCGGCTCAACGTGCTCTTCACGCCATCTGGTTGGACTCGCGATTACAACGTCCAGATGGTTCAGAATTTCGAACGGAAAGAACGCGGTGCGACGGAAAGAACGATCACGGCAAAGATCGTGGTAACGTCCAAGGTCACCATCTTTGGCTTGGGGACATGTGGGTCTCGGCGAGGAGTGGGCTGACAACGACAACGCCGGCACGGCCGCTGAAGCCCAGGCGTTCAAGCGGGCCTGTTCGTGCTTCGGACTTGGCCGCTATCTGTACGACCTCGAAGGACAGTGGGTGGATCTGGACGAAAAGAAGCGCCCGTTGGAGACACCGAGATTGCCCGACTGGGCGTGCCCAAAGAGGCAGGAACTTGCAACGCGCGGCGGCGCGAATAATCATCGTCAGACCTCCGATGGGAAACTAGTTGTAACGAACAACGCGCAGGCCACTTCGAAGGGCGGTCTCTATCGGAATGAATTGCTCGGCCAGGTGAAGGTGCTATGCGGGAAGGTCGGTTTCGGTCTCGCGAAAAGCGTGCTCCAAGCTGTCGCCAAGGTTGACGATCCGGAGAGGATCAGGGACATGGCAAAGATGAGCGCGGCTTTCGAGAAGCTCGAGGACACATCACGGGGTGTCGAACGACTGCGGGTCGCTGTAGCTGCGGCTGGTGAGCAAAGGCACGCAGCGGTGTGTCGAGAACTCAACCTGGTAAGCACGTCGATTGACGACATCCCGGATGGTACGGTGCTCCGTGGGTTGGTCGAAGCCCTCGAAGGAGTTAGCGCAATGGAGGGAACTCCAGGTGCCCCTTCCAAACGGCACGGCCCGGAATGGCGCGCCGTGCGGTGAGGAGTCGAGCATCGGTGAGGTGCGAGGGCGGTTACTTCGGGAAGCGAACCGCGTGTCAGGAATGACTAGACGACCGCTCGCACAAGTCATCAATGAGGCGGCGAGCGGTGCATTCAGTTTCGCGGGCTTGAGAGAGTTGGGTGCTCAGGATGCCGGCAAAGTTCGCGATGCCCTCGCCACGCTCGAGCGGATGGCGAGGGCGACTTGATTGCCGGCGGATGCTTCACTGGTGTTGTCGAGCCGGCATAGTGTGGTGGGCGTCCACACCCCATCGGCGGGCGGAGACCGATTGCCAGCCGAATCAATGACAGCAGGTCATCCCGCAGAACGTCCAGACGCCACGCCGCATCGGGTTACGCACGAGCGGCGGTAGCAAGTGTGCAAGGCCAACGGTGCCTTCCGAAGGGACTGTTGGCCTCGTGCCGCCCTCCCCGGCTTTCCTTTTCATCTAGTTCGGAACTGCGCCATGCCGGACGGATTGAAGCGGAATTCCAACTGGGTACGGTGGTTGACTTAGCGGTGAGGCTGTTAATGTCAGACTGAGACTTGTCATAGATCCGAGATGATTGCCGGGGCGGTTGTCTTTTCCAGTCTGCGAATCTCGCCGGAACTTGACGCCAGGCCCCGTTCGGCGTACTTTCCGAGAAGCAGCGTAGACGACCCTATGAAACAAAGGCTAGCGACACCGAACCGTCCCAATGTACGGGAGTGGCTCTATCGTCTACCATGCCGGAGTTCTAGGCAGGCAGAGCGGTCCTTGGCTTCGTGTTTTGGGCCCGCAACGGTCCACTGCGGCCGTAAGGCTCTGCTTATGCGCAAGGATGGATCTATGTGCCGAGTCCAGCATGCTGATGCACGTTGGATCGATAGACGTGCTCATCGAGTGCCCCGCTTCCAGCTAGTCCTCCCGCAGGGCCACCACCGGATCCACATGCATGGCCCGCCGCGCTGGAAACAGCCCGGACCCCATCACAACGGCTATCAGCGCCATCGCCACGGCGCCAATAATCGCTGGTTCCACAGGCGTCACACCAAATAGAAACCTTGTCAGAAGCCGTGACGTAAAGATCGTTCCACCCAGCCCAATTCCTGCTCCTGTGACCGCCAAAAGCAGCGTCTCCCGTGCCAACATCACCAAAACTGAGGCCGGCGTCGCGCCCAACGCCATGCGAATCCCGATCTCCTTAGTCCTTCGCGCAACCGAATACGATCCCACCCCGAACACCCCCACCGCGGCAAGCGACACCGCCAGCCACGCGAATAGCCCCAGCAGAAGGGTGTTGAGCCGCCGCGACTCAAGACTCCTCTCCACAACGCTCTCCATCGTCGCGCTCCGGCCACCGGTTGGTGCCTGTCGATCTCCGCCACCGCCCGCCGCACCGCTCCCGCCATTGCGCCCGCATCCGCTGCCGTGCGGATGACCAGCACGTTGAACCTCCCCATGGCCGATCCTTGAGTATTTAACGGCAACTGGTGGTTCAACGCATAGATCTGGCCCCTCGCAGCCCGCTCCGGCGAATCCTGCCGGACGTCTTTGGCGATCCCCACGATTGTGAACCACGTTCCGTCGAACCGGATACGTTTGCCCAGCGCCACGACTTGCGGCCACCAGGCGCGCGCCAGGGATTCGCTGATAATCGTTACCGGTTGAGCCCCCGGTCCATCGCTTTCTTCGAAATATCGGCCACCCGCCAGCGGAATGCCGATTGCCCGCAGATAATCCGTGCTGGTATTCGCGTATGAGGCAAATGGGTTCTCCAATTCCGTCTCCGGCCGCCCCTCGACCACGAAGCCCGTTCCTTGCATTATCATTCCCATCGGAAGAGAGGACACCGTGCCGGCATACTGCACGCCAGGCAAGGCATACACCCTCCGCAGCAACTCCTCGCGAAATGCACGTACTCGCTGGCCGTCCGCATAGTCGCGTTTCGACAGCTTCAGCCGCATCGTAAGCGCATGTTCTTTCTGGAAACCGAGATCCACCATAGAGACCCGCCGGTAACTCTCGATCAGCAGTCCCGCGCCGCCCATCAGCACCAGTGCCAGCGCCACCTCGGTCGTTACCAGCAGTCGGCCAGTAAAGTTGCGAGCAGTAATCCCTCGCCCTCCCGAACCCAGACCGGGGCCGCCTCGGGGCCGCACAGCCGGGACCAGCCCGAACAGCAGCCCGGTTAGCAGCGATATGCCAGCCGCGAAACCCAATACGGTGCCGTTGAGCCCGATCTCGTCGGCCCGCGGCATGCGGCCGGCAGAGTAGACTTCAGAAGCGGCAGCGCCACATATGCCAACAGCACTCCCGCCGCGCCGCCGACGAGCGCCAGCATCCCACTCTCGGTGAGAAGCTGGCGTGCCAGACGCTGCCACGTAACCCCCAGCGCCCGACGTACCGCCATCTCGCGCTCGCGCCCCGCGGCGCGCGCCACCAGCAGGTTCGCAACGTTTGCGCACGCGATTAGCAGCACCAGCGAAGCCGCCGCCATCAGCAGTAACAGCGCTGGCCGCAAATCCTCCAGTTGCCTGAAATCGGTGAGGCTCGTAACCTTGACTCCCCAGCCGCCATTCTCTTGCGGATATTCCTTCGCCAGCCGCGCCCCAATGATGTCCATCTCCGTCTGCGCCCGTTGGATAGAAGCGCCGGCCTTCAATCGCGCGATCACGGACAGAGAATGCAGTTCTCTGGAGCGCTCCTGCTCCACTGGCAGATTCAGAGACAGCCAATCACGGGCGGTAGTCCGCCGACCCCATCGGCGGGAACGAGAAGCCCGGCGGCATTACGCCCGCTATCGTGAAGGCTTCGTCATCCACCTGGATATGCCTTCCCACTATGCCCGCGTCCCCTCCGAACCGCTCTTTCCACCACGCGTAGCCGATCAACGCTTCGCGCGGTCCCGTCCCCCAGTCCGCACCCGCTTGTATCGGGTACCCCACTGTCGGGCGGGCGCCCAGCAACTCAAACAGGTTCGCCGAGACCCGGTGCCCAATCACCTCCTCCGCACCTTCGCTCCCCGTGACATTCACCTGGTGTGTGTACCGGTGTACTTCGAATGCCTCGACGGTACTCGATTGAGCCTTCCAGTCCGCCAAGTTCATATAGGATGTGCCTCCCATAAACCTGTGACCGCTCAACTGCTGCATGCTGAGATCCACGAGTCGCTCTGCTTGGGCATAGTTCTCCGGAGAAAGCCACACCCCATAGAGCACACTGAAGATCGCCGTGTTGGCGCCGATCCCCAATGCCAGAGTCAGCACCGCTACGGTAGTGAATCCCGGCGCGCGCCGCATGCTCCGCATCGCATACCGCGCATCCTGGAGGAACTCCTCAAATAGCCTCATAAACGAATTGACGACCGGAACGCTCATATTGTGTATGTGATTAGAGAATTGCCCGACCGTTCCACATGCTGGCTGGTAGCCGGCTTCATGGAACCTGGCGAACTTTTCCGAAGCCCAATCCTGCCTCCCGCAACGTCGACGCAATCGGCTAGAAACGTCCCGCTACCGGACTGTGGTCGGATCGGGATGGATGGCGGGCTACGCCGAGAACACGCACTTTGCATCATCGCGAATGGTGAAGCTGACTGTGAACGGTGCATGGCCGAACACTGGCCGCGCGTGTCCGCCTAGGGTTCACCCACCGATTGCCATGTGTCTCGGAGCACTGCGCGCGGACAACGCTGGAGGGGGCACGAAATGGTAACGAGTTCGCAGTCGCATACTCGAGGGTAGTTGACAATGGCCGCCGGCAGGAATGCCAGCGCCTGTGCCGGTGTACACGGTCATCTTGCGGGCAAAGGTGATAACCTCTCTGACGGTTTGAAAGGAGAAATGCAAGGGTTCCAAGTGGTCTCATTGTCAACGAGGTGCTGCGAGTCCAGGACTCGACTGCAAAGCGGCTTGGGCTGGACCGGCTGGACGAAGACAAACTCATCCTTGAGTTTGTGCGATGGGCGGAAGGACGCCTGAAGAAGTGGCTGGACTACGCGAAGGGCGCCCTGCTCTTCGTAATGGTGCCGGACGACCCGGAGTCCGGCTTGTTCTATATCTACGATCGCGCGCGGCAGACGTTCTTCATGGTGGATCTGGCCGAGGTGCCGCGGTACGGCGGTTACCGGCTGGAGGAGTTTGAGCAGATGGCGCAAGTCTTTGGTCTCAAAGCGCTTGCGCGAAACCCGAGAGACCTTGCCGAGACGCGTTGAGACGACTTTTGAAAAGCGATGTCGTTTCGGTGTATAGACGAGCATGGAGGGACGGTCATGGATCACCGGTTGGTAGCGACGCTCGACATGGCCCGTGGGTTCAGCGAGCTATTCGTGAACCGGCGGGCTTATACCATCCAATCTCTCCGGCCGCACCCGGAGAGTGGCCGCCACTACTACTACCGGCCGAAAGCGAGAGAGGGTGGGGAGCCGGTGGAACTCACCCTCGATACCGTCCGGCGCCACCTGGCGGGCGAACTCACAATCGGGATCTACGCCATCAACCCGTCCACACAGCGATCGAAATGGATGGCGATTGATGCGGACTACAAACAGGCGCTCGAAGACCTCATCAAGGTGCAACGCCAGTTGCAGGATGACGGGATCGACGCCGGCCTAGAGAAGTCCAGGCGGGGCGGCCATCTCTGGTTCTTCTTTGAGACCCCCGTCTTGGCGCGGGACGCTCGGATTTACATCCACCACGTGGCCAGCACGCTCAATGTTCATGTGAAGGGCCGCGGGCTGGCCGATGGCATCGAGATCTTCCCAAAGCAGGACCAGTTGCGCCCCGAGGAATTCGGGAACGCGATCCGCGCGCCCTTGGGAGTTCACTGGGGAGCCCGAGAGAGTCGGGGCTGGCGGGATTGGTACTACGGCGCCGACTACAATCTCGACGACCAGTTCGCCTATCTCAGAGGGCTTAATCGAGTGCAAGAGAAGCATCTGCAGCGAATGATTGCCGGGAAGACGTTTCCGGAGGGTTCTGAAGATTGCGTACGGCGAGTCGACCCGTCAGAGCCCATCGTGTCGAGGCCTGGAGATTTTCGCATCCTGGACTACGTCGAAGTGCGGCGACAGGTGGGCCGCAACTGGGTGGCACGCTGTCCATCGTGCGCCGCGCAAGGTCATGACAGGAGCGGGGACAACCTGGCGATCTTGGTGGAGGAACCCCGCAAGTACATCTGCTGGGCGGGTTGTACAGCACCAATGATTCGTGCGGCGCTGGGGCGGCCGATCCCCGACAGGAGGTCGGCATGATCGCAATACGCCGGAGTGTCTTTAGAAAGGTGCGGGCCGTGATGTTGGACTGGAGTTTCGTCGCGACAGCACTGCTCGCTCTTGTTGCTCACCTCGCGTGGCGCATCGACTCGGGAACTTGGAATCCGGGCATTCTGTGCGCTCAGTTGGTCGGGGTCGCAGCCAGCATGCTGGCCATGGAGTACTGGATCTCAAGCAGAAGGAGGATTTCCAACGATGTCGAATCCGCAACGGCCAGAACCGAAGGGGCGGGAGGTGCCCAGGCAACCGAGTCTTGCTTCGAGGGGAGAACGTCGCCGAATCGAAAGGCGATTGCAGGAGGCCGGAATCGTCTGTCAGACGGAGGTGTCGATGCAGTACCAGACGCTGGCGAAACGGTCGGTCCTCCGCGGCGTTGAGTCCGGCGGCGCGACCAAGGCGATTGGCCGATACGTCACCTATTGCGATGAGAAGGGCGACCGAATGACCTGGCTGCAACCGATCGATTCAGTGGCGGTGAACGGCCGGCATGCCGTAGTGATCGCGCCGAGCTTGGTAAGCGTCGAGGTGTTCCGAGTGGGGAACACGTATGACGTGCTCATCACCAACCACGATATTGCGCAATCGTCGGAAGGCAGACGCGGCCGTGTCGAATCGAGAGTCGTCTTCCGAGGTCGCGAAGGACACCTGCCGCTTGATCTCACTGGAGAGGACAAGCAGGCGGCCGGCCAGATCGTACCCGAGTTCTTCAACAAGGCCGGGGAGCCAATGGAGATCCCGACCGAGTTCATGAGCGTGTTGAAGGCCGCGGTACGGGGCGCGAATTGCTTGGGATGTACCCATCAGCATTACTTGACGGCCGCCAAACCGAAGGCCGCAGCGAACGGCGACGCCCCACTCCCAGATGCTCAACAGGAAGATAGACAGGTGATCACGGTTTGAGCAAGGGAAGTCGCTGCCCGGATGGATGGCTGAAACGGCTACGTTCGAGCGACGGGTTGCCATTTCCGGCGATGCCACGCTTTGGCGTCGACAAGGTGCAGCGGTGCACCGCTGACACGGGTCGAACAGCGACGGATTCAGAAACGGAGGGCGAGATGGAGCGACTGAAGAACGCAGGCTTGGTCGTCTGCCTTTTTGTTGTTTTGCTGGTGATCTTCGCCAGCTACTTCCGAGCTTCCGAGATTGGCACATTCTTTGGGGCTCTCGCGGGAACGCCGGTCCTGATTCATGTCTTTAATCGGTTGGCCCCGATCAAAAGGGAATCCCATCGGGAACAGGTTCCCACGGCCGAGTTTACTCCGAGGCTGGACATCGTGCCACAGCCAGTGGAGCAGGTGTTTGTCCTGAGAATGGAACGATCAAACGGCCGCTCGTGAGCCCGTTTTTGGTTGCGCGGAAGTGAGCGTATTGCCAATTGGCGGTCGAGGGATTGCCACGCGCACGCCGAACCGGAAGGTGCGCCGGGGATGGCGCGGAAAGGAGAGCCAGGATGAGAGTGGGTACGAAGAGCGTACTGTTCGGAGCGCATTGCCTTCTAATTCACCCATTTTTCGTGGCCCGAGGCTGGTCCATGCTCTACGGGTTCCCGTGGATCCCGTCGCTCTGGTTTGCCTTCGGATTACATGACATTGGTTATGTTGGACTCAACGACATGGATGGGTTGGAGGGTGAGGATCACGTCCTGTTGGGAGGACGAATCATGGGCTGGCTCTTCGGCGAGCGGTGGGCCGACTTCACGGTTCGGCATTCGCGCTATTGGGCCAGGAAGCATGGAGTACCGGTTTCGAAACTCTGCTACGCCGACAAGCTTGCCTTCGCGATGACCCCGGCGTGGCTGTATCTTCCGATGGCTCGGGCCACCGGTGAGCTTGCCGAGTACATGCAGAAATCCCGAGATCGACAGGCCGGAGGCAGTTGCTTCACGGATGCCGAGCGCGCCCAGATCGAATCTGAGAATCCGGCCGTGTGGCTGGAAGGCTTGCAGCAGTACACGAGGCGATGGGTCGAAGAGCACCAACAGGGCGGAGTTGACGTATGGGCAGTGCCCGATAACGCCGCGGGATGAAGTGGCGGACTGACCGCGGAAGTGGCAGCGGATTGTGGCTTCGGTTGCGGTTGGATCGGTCGTCTACCTCACGGCCGTGAATTGGTAAGGCGTTGCCCTTCTCGGCATGGGGTCCCTGACCGTCGGAGCACGAGCGGTAGCCTTGCGCTGCACAGTCCCAATGCCCAGGCCGCACTCTGGCGTCAGTCGCCACAACGCACATCGAAGAATTGGCGCAATGGCCACGCCGGCAAGTTCCGGCGCGGCCATTCCGCGTCTCCAGGAGGGGCCATGGGAGATAGAACGTACATGGAAGTTATCTGCCGCGCCGAGGACCAGGGGGTGTTTGAGGATCTGGGATTCGGTGAGCAGGAATACTGGGAGGAATTGCCGGAAGGCGTCTTGTTCCTCGTGGACGAACAGGCGAACTTCGGCCACTCCTCAGACCTAAAGGAACTGGCCGAGAAGGGGTACATCTTCATTGGCCATCACGATGTGGGCGGAGACTACGATGCAGCACGGCTCGTCTCGGATGGAGCGACGTTTCACGAGGTTGATGCGGTAGCTCACGAAACGCGGCCATGCGTGGCGGTTAACTCCGATGGAACCGTCGACGAGATGCAACTGCAGTCAGCAAGGGAGTACTGGCGCGCGGTCGCGTGTGCCCGGCAGAAGTTGGGCTTTGCGGTGGGGGAGAGGTAGGCGAGATCGCCCCTAAACCGTGCCACGGCCAAGCGAGATGCCAAGCCGGCGCGTTGTGCCTGCCTTCCTTTCTACACTCATGGCAACGGTACTCTCGACCGCGGAGACGCCAATCGATTCGACTGATGAAGCGGAGGGTTCAGAGTATGAACAACCGGCGCACGAAGGCTGAGTGGCGCTCACGGCGAGAGACCTACCTGCGCGAATCAGGCCGACACTTAGATCTCGTTGCAGAAGGCTTTCTCAAGGCTGAACGAAGACTGTTCGTCGTGATCAATGGCGGGCGGCTTGTTAGGGAGCACGTAGAGGAAGTCGCAAGGTCGGCTTCGCCCGGCTACCCACGCCCACTTCAAGTTGTAGGGCCACCCTCTACCGCGATGGCGGCAGTCGGAGCTGGATCGTTTGGCTCGGCGAAGAGCGGAGATCCTCAATGACGACGCAGGAACGACTGGAATCCAGTGTGCGGGTTCTTGCGAAGATCGACGCGCGACGCCAGAGCGCGGCCAACACTCGGGACTGGACTTCCCTGGCGGGCAAGATCATCCGTCGGAAATTGGATGAGTTGGAGTGAGAGTGGCTCGCGAATTCGGAGACGACGGCCATAGCACGAAGGCCATCGTCGCCTCTGGAGAGGAGTGGAGAAATATGAACGATGCAATCATGCTGTGCGATTTCTGCTCAGGGCTCGATCCAGCGTGGCGGTACCCAGCCCGGAGCTTCATCGCTTACTGCACGCCGGATCTCGCAGGCGAGAGTGTCGGCGACTGGGCTGCGTGCGAGTGCTGCCACGATCTGATCGAGGCCAACGACCGGGCGGGCCTGGCACAACGCTCACTGGATGAGTTGGTGGCAAAGCACCCAGAGATCAAGACGGCAGCGGCCGTCTTCCACCAGCACCTGACGGAGTTGCACGAACAGTTCTTTGCGCACCGATGTGGAGCGGCGGCACCAGTTCGGGAAAACGCTGCGTGAGAGCGCCCAGGCAGGAGGAAACGATGAGTTCAAATCACGGGAACATGGAGCACTTCGTGCAAACGCTCAGGGCGGCCCGACGGGTCTCCACGCCGTTGATCGCCGTACGGACTGCGGATCCGGCCCTGACGGTGGCACGCGTCGAGGAAATCGTCGGAAGCGGCGCCGCTGTAGTGCAATGGGATATCGTCCGCGGACTTGTGAAAGTGAATGATGCCGGTACCAGGGAAATCGGGAAAATGTTGGCCGACCGGGATGCGGCCAGTGTCGGACCGGTGGATGCCCTCGCGCTGGCCGCTCAGATGGGAGAGGACGCCGTGCTGCTGTATGCCAACGCACATCGCTTCTGGAGCGACCCACAAGTGAGCCAGGCGATCTGGAATCTGCGGGATGTGCTCAAGGCGGACGGCCGATCACTGGTCCTTCTGACGACACCAGGGGCGGTCCTTCCGGACGAGATCACCCAGGACGTGTTGGTGCTCGATGAGCCGCTTCCGGCAGCCGACGATCTGACTCGCGTGCTCGCGGAGACAATGACCGCGGCGGAGGTGCCGGCCTTGGAGTCAGAGGCCAGCGAAAAGGCGATTGAAGCCCTCTTGGGCCTGGCTGCGTTCCCGGCCGAACAAGTGCTGGCCATGTCGCTGTCGAAGAAGGGGCTGGATCTGGAGCACCTCTGGGAGCGGAAGCGGCAGGTGATCGAGCAGGCGCCTGGGTTGAGCGTATGGCGCGGCGGGGAAACCTTCGGCGACATCGGAGGGTGCGAGAATATCAAACGCTTCCTGACTGCTGTGATCGACGGAGAAGAAGCGCCGCGAGGCATTGTGTTTCTGGACGAGATCGAGAAGGCGTTCGCGGGGACGGGCACCGACCTGTCAGGAGTCAAAACCGAGCTGACAGGCACGATCCTCTCCTGGATGCAGGACCGAAACGCTGATGGGTGCATCCTGATTGGGCCGCCGGGCGCGGCCAAGAGCCTGGTTGCCAAAGCTACCGGCAACACGGCTCGAATTCCGACGATTGCCTTCGATTTGGGAGGTATGCAGAACGCCTTGGTGGGCGAGTCAGGCAGCCGCCTCCGGGCTGCGCTGAAGGTCGTGGATGCGGTGACCAACGGCCGGAGCTTGTGGATTGCCACATGCAACTCGATCGGCACGTTGCCACCGGAATTGCGCCGCCGCTTCACGCTAGGAACCTTCTTCTTTGATCTGCCCTCGCCCGAAGAGCGCGCGGCGATTTGGGACATCTACCTGAGTAAGTACGGCGTCTCCGGTGACTTGCCGGACGACGAGGGGTGGACCGGGTCCGAAATCAAAGAGTGTTGCCGGAAGGCGTATCGGCTGAAGCTCTCGCTGCGGGAGTCGGCCGAGTACATCGTTCCGGTATCCCGGTCGGCCGCGGAGCAGATCAAGATGCTGAGGCAACAGGCCTCGGGAAGGTTTATCAGTGCATCTTACCCGGGTGTCTACCAATTCCAGGAATCTGCGCCGGCGCCGCGCGCGGGCCGTGCGTTTCGGGGCATGGAGGGTTGAGCCACGGGCGTCAAACCTCCACCAGAATTCAGTGATGCGCCCAAGGTCGGATCTCCTAGGAGTCCCTGTTGTTGGAATGGGCATTGGGCGCGCGAGCGGATAGGTCGTCATAGCAGTTGCAATGCCGACCTCCGAGGAGTCTTGACGTCGAGCATTCCTATAACGCCCTTCACCGGGAGATGGCTGATCTCTCGGCCCAGCGAGAAGCGTGACGCACTGGCGCTACTCACTCAACTTGGTTTCCCTGGATGGCTTCTACGGGAGAAATCGGCGCTAGGCGATCAATCTCCCCCAACGGGACTTCTGGTCCGTCAACTTCCGAGTTGCGTGTAACCCAAGCGTCAACACCGCGGCCAAGGTGACAGGCTTTGCCGTACCACCGACCGCGTGGGAATGACAAGAGGTATTAAGGTACCCTAATCGCTCGATAACGCCCGGTACCCCGCCCGAGCCGCGAGGATCCCCCCGTATGAGGCACTCCGGTTGGCCGGCAGCAGGGGAACGGCATTGTTCCAGAACCCGCGGCATCCCCGAGACCAGTTCGGCGTGTGCTCTGTTCCGGCTAAACAGGTCCGTTTCCCGTTCAGAGGCGCACTCCGGCCAGCCTTCCGCTAAAAATGGGGTCTCAAAATCCGTCGATAAGGAATCTCCCGCCCTTCTACACCCGGATCGGCAATAGCCTCATCGCCTCCAGCCAATCGCACAACCGCCCCGCCGCCGTCGCCAACCGCAACACCATGCTCCGCGCATGATGCACCACCCGCCCCGCCGTATTGAAGATCAGGAACCGCAATCGCTTCGGCCTCGCCATCAACAACTCCGCCGGCAACGCCAGCCGCTTCAGCGCCGTCATCACGTTGTACGCAATCACCGCCATCCGCAGCCACGCCGCATTCGCTCCAAAGTACTTCGAAGGCATCACCCCAGCCGCCAGCTCGTTTTTCAATACGTCGTGCACTCCTTCGATCGTTCCCGCCTTCTCCCGGTGCCACTCGATCAACCGGGCCGCCTTCCACTCCCCGATGTTGGTCACCACAGCGAAATGCTTCACCTTGCTCCCATCGGCAAACAGATCCTCTTGCCGCTGCCGGATTCGGATCGCGATGTAGCGTAGCGGTTGCGTGTCCTTGTGCTCCGACTTCTCCCCGGGCACGAAACTCACCTCCGCACTCCCGGATCTCTGTCGCGTTCGCCTTCCCGTACGCCTCCCAATCCGCTTCCGGCACCTTTCCGATCGCCTTATGCAACGCCTCGCTCATCCGTGCGCTGATCGCAAAGCCAATGAAGCCTCGCGGCCCCTCAGCCCGCTCCCCATCCCGCAGCCAGTTCATCAGTCCACTCTCATGACACGCCGAATCCCCCCGGTAGTAATACGTCTTCACCGTCTCCGGTAACGCCGCGAAGGCCTTCTTCGCTACGTTGAGCGGATCCATCATCGCCGGCACATTCCCGTCCCGAAACTCATCGGCCAGCACCACGTTCATCTCCGCCCACACAGCCAGCATCGGCTGGTAGCCCCGCTCTCCTTCGTAGGTGCGCAACGCAAACTGCTTGCTGCTCCCGATGATCGTTGCATCCTGATCCACCGTCGCGATCCGTTGATCCGGGCACCGCCGCCCCAACTCCTGCACTAACGCCCGGTTCACCAATCCCAGCCCATCCAGAGGCGCGTTCTCCTCCGGTATGTAGGCGATCTGATCCCCCACTCGGCCACGCTTGGCCGCCTCGATCTTCTCCTCCTCGTGAAACTGATTCCAGAAACTTCCGGGCTACCGCCGGCGAGGGGATTCCGTGCCCGATCAACTCGCTCAATCCCGGATCTTCCCGCAGCCGCTCAAAGTCGTCGCAGCACTCCCCGCCCACCGCATTCAACACCACAAAGCTCTCCACCATCGTGGCTTCGTCGTAGCCCCGCTCCCGCTCCTTAATCCGTACGTGCTCGCGCACCTTCGCAGGCAGCGCCAGCGAGCGAAACGCCTGCACCAACAACGGCACGCCACCCAAGGCCGTGGGCGTCTCTGGTATGGGCTCCGGGTCAATCTCGAACAGTAACGGGGATTCGGTCGGGGACTGTTTGCGTACCTTCTTCACTCGCCCATTCTAGCGGCTCGCCCGCCCCCGCCGGGTGCGATGAAACCGCCCAGCCTTTTGCACCCCAATTCACCCGGAACCCACTCCAGGGCTCCTCCGACGCATCGCGCTAACCGGAATCTAAATTCGGGCCCCGGCTTATCGATCGATCAGGGAGGTACAGGCCTCGTTCCAAGCCCTAAACTTCCCCGCCGTGACCAACGCAAAGACCAACGCAAAGACTCGGTTGCGGGCTTCATACGTGCGATAGACTCACGATTCTAAAGGTCTTAATGGGAACGGGGAATGTCATCAACAACTCCACTGCCCGTGGTCCTTCACCATGGGAATATCCTGGTCGCCAACGTCGAGGCTCTCTCACCGATTCGTGGAAGATCTGCGTTGCCGGCACAGCCGACGAACCACGGTGGGGGTTACCTAAACAAATCTATGCTGCCGCAATGCACTCATTGGTACCAGCCTGTGGTTCGAGTCTGTTATGGACGGCGTTGCCCGGTGATTGTCTGTGCAACCGTGGCCAATCGTACTAACCATAGTGGCCGATTGAGCGATGACACTTTTGCCCACCGACAAATACTCTGCCGGCGAACAAGGTCTGGGATACATCTACCAGGGGCGTCTCGCCCTGCTCCATCTATTGCGGTTGCCAGAGAACACCTGCGTTTTTTTGGAGAAAGACGACGATCTCGATTTCATGACAGGAGACGGGGCCAAGTCCTTGGCAGCTCTCAAGCACAAGGCTGTTGGCGAAAGGCTAACCGACCTGTCGACCGACTTTTGGAAGTCCGTCAACATCTGGCTGGCACGATACAAGCGTGATGGCCGAGCCATATCGAACCTTCGATTCTACCTGTTCACCACCGCTACGGTATCGGCCGACTCGCTCCTCGTCCACCTTCTCCCCGACCGACCCGCCGCTACCGTTGGTGCAGCCACGCTGGTACAGTTGACAGATGCCGCGCTCGCTAGGTCGAAGTCGCAGATCATCGGCCCGATTGCTGAGGAGTTCCACGAGCTGAGTGATTCCGAGAGGCAGGATTTTCTCGAGCGCATCCTGATCTTCGACAATAGCCCTCGTATCGGCGACATCCCAGCGACCATCCGGGATAAGCACATGCGCAGCATCCGGCGCGAGCACCGCGACCTCGTTTTCGAGCGGTTGGAAGGTTGGTGGGCCGACACTGTCATCAAGCAGTTGACCGGCGCCAGCACTGAGGGAATCTTCGGCTACGAAGTCTCGGATAAGTTGTCCAACTTCGCCGAGGAATATAAGGCGGGCAACCTCCCAATCACCTTCAGGGGAAAAGTGCCTGCCGAGGAGATCGACACCGAGACTGACCCACGCCTGTTCGTGACGCAGTTGCGAGAGATCGGCATTTCCTCTAACCGGATTAGGAATGCGATCTTGGACTACTATCGGGCGTTCGAGCAGCGGTCGGCCTGGGCGCGAGAGAACCTACTGGTGTCGGGAGAGGTCGAGGAATACGAGGATCGACTGGCTGACGAGTGGGGCCGCTATAAGGATGTCGCCTTCGAGAAACTGAAGGATGACAGCGCCGAAGACGCGCTACGGGATGCCGGCGCGACCCTCTACAACTGGGCGGAGTTCGAGACGGGGAAGATCGAGTCCCTGCGCATCCGAACGAGGGTAACAGAGCCCTATGTGCTTCGCGGCAGCTTCCACCTCCTGGCTAATACCACGCCTGAGCCAGAGTCCATTGGCATCCCAGGTTCCTCGACCGTCTCGGCGAAGTGCTGGGGGTGAAGCTGTGAAGCGATGGGATCATCGGCCCTTCGAGATTCGCAACCTATTCAACCCGGCTTTCTGCGGCTTGGTCCTGTTTCGCGCTCTGCAAGGCTACGAGGAAGAAGACGCCCGCGGAATGTCCTTCTCGCTATCACTGTTGGTTCTGCCCCTGTGTCTACACAAGGACTCGCGCGAGGTAATCGCCGGCAGTCCGCGCAGTTACCTACTCAAGACCACAGAGAAGAACCAGCAGGTCATGGTGGGCTTCCCTAACCGGGTTACCCAGATGCTGCCGTATGCCTTCGAGGGGTTCGGGTTGCTGATGGAAAGGGGCTGCATCGCCGTCACCGACGACGGCCGCATCCAGACAATTCCCAAGAAAGTGCGTAAAACCGTTGAAGGAACTGGAACAGATGAGACCGTTGCCTGCCAGAAAGTGGCGCGCCTCCTCGGGAGAGAATTCGCACGCATCGGAGACAGGGTGACCATTTACACGACTTTCGGGATTCGTCCATGAAGATCAGCTCCATACATATCTATAGCTACGACGGCCAGCGCCGGGATCTCGGGTTCAAAGTGGATGGCCTGAATGTAATCACCGGCCGCTCTTCGACCGGTAAGTCCGCGCTCTCCGAGATCATCGAGTACTGCATGGGGCGTTCATCGTTCAACGTTCCCGAAGGCGTTATCCGCGATAAGGTGGCTTGGTTTGCGGTGATTTACCAGTTCGAGAACGAGAAAGTGTTTGTCGCTAAGCCGTCCGCCTGGCGGCGGCGCAAGCTGTAGTACTGCAATGCTCCGACGGGGCACCCACTTGATCGCGCCCGATTTCAAGGACCTTGCGGTCAACACGGACGACGACAGCATTGTCGAACTGTTGTCACGCCTTCGTGGTATCCCCGAGAACCGAACCGCTGTCGCACTCGAACACAGCCGCTACAGCTTCGATGCGAACGTTAAGCACGCGTTCTACTATCTGTTCCAGAAACAGGGGTTGGTCGCCAACAAGGACCAGCTTTTCTACCGCCAGAATGAGCCGCACCAACCGCTAATGATCCGTGACACGCTGCCGATCCTGCTCGGCGTTTCCTCGCACGACCGCTACGCGCTGGAATCCAGTCTCCGTATTGCGCAGCGGTCGTTGCGGATCAACGCTAAGCAACTGGAGGAGGCGCGCAACGCCGTCGACACATCGTACGAGATGGCCATCGGTCTGTACTCGGAAGCTAGGACCGTTGGCATTATCAACAACACCGATGAGAATTCCAATGCCGATGGGATGATGGAGGCATTGAGGTCGGCGTTATTGTGGAAGCCCGAAACCGTGCCCGACGACGACGGCAGCCGGATTTCGCGGTTGGAGGAAGAATTGGGCCAGTTGCGCCAGGAGCGTCGCGACGCCCAAGCGAGGATCGACGCGGCGCAGTTGTTCGCCAGGCGCGCCAGCGGGTACGAAAGCGAAGCGGCAGAACAGGTGGACCGGCTCGCCGCGATCAAGGCTCTGCCCAAAAATCCATCCACCGGCGAATGGCAATGGCCTTTTAGCGAGCCGAACTTGGCTCTGAAATCCCCCATCGCCAACTGTCCTGCTTAACGAACTGGAATCGCTCGAAAAGGAACTGCGCATCGCCACCGGCCAACGCCCCAAGCTCGATGCCTACCTGGCCGAGCTGGTCAGTCAGGCGAACGAGATCGCGGGTGTTATCAAGCTCAAGGAAGCGGAGCTGTCTGCGGCGATCTTGGCAAACGAGGTCGTCGCCCAGATGGGCACTCGCAATAATGCGGCAGCCCGCGTAGTCGGTCGGATTAGCCTGTTCCTGGAAACGCTCCTTCCGAACGAGGATCTTGCCAGGCTAGAAGCTGATAATCGCCGCCTCAGCAACAAGGTGAAGCAGCTTGAGGACCAGATCGGTGCCGACGACAGCAACGAACGCCTGACCTCGATCCTGAACAACATCTCCGCCCAAGTGTCGCGATACATCCAGAAGTTCAACGCCGAATTCGGCCCCTACCCTGCGCGGCTTAACCTACAGCAAATGACGATCATCTTCGATCGGCCCGAACGTCCAGTCCCCATGGCAAGAACCGGCGGCGGTGAGAACCATCTGGCGTACCACCTTTCGGTACTGCTTGCACTGCACCTCTTCGCGTCGCAGAATGACCGCCCTATCCCGCGATTCCTGCTCATTGACCAGCCGACCCAGGTCACTTTCCTTCCGAGCAGGTCTACAAAGACGCCGACGGATCGGTGCAGAGGACTGAGGCCGACGCCGACCTCGATGCGGTGCGCCGTTTGTTCGAACTGTTGCTGAAGTTTACTCAGGAAGACGTTCCTGGCTTCCAGTTGATCGTCACCGAGCACGCAAATCTTCGTGAGCAGTGGTTTCAAGACGCATTGGTGGAGCAGCCTTGGACAAAACCACCGGCCCTAGTCCCAGGAAGGCTGGCAAACCCGGTGATCTGCGAGATATTTCGAGCGGAGCCACGTAACAGACGCTTGTAACGAAGGACCTGCTGCGAGCACCGCCGCTGAAGCGGAGCGCTAACCTGTCGATTCCCGCCATTCCGTTGATTCAATCGAATCAGCCTCCTGGTCGAGAAACATGCAGCGCCGGATTTGAGATTCTTTCTAAGATCGTCGGCAATGCGGACGCTGCCCGAAACGGCATTCGAGGAGATCACACTGGCGCGCCCGCGGACGCCACTTCCGCCAACGGGACTTAACCGGCCAATGTCTGCCCGATTCAATGCGGTGGCGCGACGAGTCGCTCAAGACCAAGCAGAACCATTTGCACAATGAAAATGAGGACGGCAAGAGGTCTTTGTGCCAACTGGGAGGCGACCTATGGATGGCCGGCAGATGAGACTTCTTGGGCGTTCTCAGGAAAGACAACTCGAACGAAAAGAAAAAATGCAGTCGATCCATCGGACGCTGAGTGCTTCGTCCAACGGGCGACCTGATTGAGGATTGGCCGGTATAAAAGGACTTCTGGACCGGGACGAACTCTCAACTTCCGAATGGTGCGTAATCCGCGAACTGGCCAGTTGATGGCCCCGATAGTCCACGTGTGGACCGCTACATGCACAACGTCGCGCTGCGTTGATTAGGGAGACATCAGCGGTCACGCGATTGCTGGCCAGCACATACCAGATGACAAGACCTTCTATACGTAAATTTACTCGTCGTGGTTACAATTAAGGAGCAGCCGCTCGTCTACGCCAGACAAGGTGATGACCGGACCCCTATCGCAGGTTGTCCGTCAAATACCGGCATTCTGGATCAGTTGCCAAATCGGTTTGCCCTATAAATGCCGCCACAGAATTCAGTCCCGGTTCTGGACGAGTTGGAACGCTTCGCCAGCGCGTTCAAAGACGAGGCCTACCTGCGGCAATGCCTGCGAAATCTTCTCATAAAAATGGGGCGCGAAGAGGTGCGGATCACCCACGGCACGCTGGAGAAGGGGAAGGATATAGTTTTCTATGCACGCGGCGGCATGAATGAGCGTGCTCCCTACGCGTGCGTTGTCAAGAAAGAGCGCATTACCGGATCGATCTCGGCAAGAACATCGGCGAAGGAGGTCCTGCTTCAAGCCGAGCAGGCATTCGACGAGCCTTATACCAATCCTAGCAACGGCCAGCCCGAACAGATCAAAGGCGTGTACATCATCAGCCCGTACGACACGCCTGTTTCGGCCTCTGAATCGGTAGCGAAACGGTTGGCGCGCCAAGGCCGTACCGTCGAATTCGTCTGCGGGACGCGGTTGATGGGACTCTTCGCCGCTCACTGGAAAGATTTCTTGTTGTTCGAGTCGAGCGTACTGTCGTCCTATCTCAGCGCAATGCGTGCCGGCCTATCGAAAGACACGGCTCTCATCAACGTCATCCTGGGTCGCAACCTCCCGGCGGCGCTACCAGGAAGCTTTCAGGAGATGTACGTGCCGCAGAGCTTCTCGGCGGAAGTGCGGTACTGCTTTCTTGATGACACGTTGCGTCAGGATCTGTCGCTTCCCGCCGGTCCGGTTCGGTTGGCTGACATTCGTGCAATCCAGCAGCGCGTTCGAAAGCTGATGGATGTGGTGGACTACTTTGAAGCCTGCCCCAGAATCGCGGTGCAATCGAAGCGGGTGGAAGCAGCAAGGCGGCATTGGCCGGCTATATCGATGCGCTGCATCACGACTGGAGCGCCGCCTGCAAAGCGGCTGCAGCTGCCGCCTTGAAGGATTTTGAGACGCTGACCGCCGAGGATAGGAAGCGAAGCGCCGGACCAGAGAACCGCCGCCGCGAACCGCCGCGCGCTGCCCCAAAGCTGCCAACCGAGCGGACGATAACCACTCCAGTTGAGCTCAGCCCTGCCACGAAGTCATGGCTGTCTCGGGCGGAGGAGGTTAAAGCGCTCATCGTTCGCAATCTCGAGGAAGATTGCCAGCACATCCGAATCAATTGGCGCGCGAAACCGGATCTCGAATGGCTGTTCAGTCCGGAGTTTAGGGCGCATTGCCGCCTACTCGATCTCGAGGACACCGTGCCCGACTCGATCCGACGCGATCAGACGGCGGTCAAACACAGGCTCAGTCTCGATGCAGATTTCCTGGACGGCGCTCCTCGCCTAGTGCTGTTGACTGGACCCGCCGGATTTGGCAAGACCTCGTTTTGCCGCTGGCAGGCACTCGCCAGCGCCGAGTCGATGATCGAGGGAACGGGTCGAGTTCTTCCAGTATACGTCCCGCTGTCGCGATTCGCATACGGTGTGCCCGCGAACACTGACGAGGCATTCTTCGACGCTCCGGAACTGCGGCAGTTACTCCAGTCTTCCCAACACCACACCACAATACGTCTGTACCTGGACGGCTTGGACGAGATACCGAAGCTCGTCGACAACGGCAGGTTGTCGATTTGGCACGAACCGTCGTCGACCGCATTCCCAATCTACAGGTGATATTCACGGCGCGCGACCACGTGGTGGGGCCGTGGTTGAACGATGTCGTCCGCCTCAGTGTAAACGAACTGAACAGCACTCAGCAGCGCGCGCTCGTACGCAAGTGGCTGGAATCGGATGAGGCGACGGACCGGTTTTTCGAACAACTATCACGCTACCCCACGTTGCAGCCGCTCATGGGAATCCCTCTGCTCGCAATGCTGATCGGCGCTGTTTACAAGCGCCAGCAGTGCCTGCCGGAAACTCGCACGCGACTGTACACCCTGTTCGTGGAGCTGAGGTGTGGCGGATGGTATGCGATCAAAGGCGTCCAGCGGGGAGGGAAGTTCGGGCAGCATGATAAACGAACCGTTCTAGTTCGACTGGCGGGCATGAACCACCTCGCCCGCCGCCGCGATGCAGCCTTCGACCAGTTCCGCGGCGCGATCCGCTGCAGCCTTTCCAGTCTCGAAGGTTTGTGGGAGGAACTGCTGGATGAACTACTTCAGGATGGACTTATCGTTAGCACAGGCGGTGGAATACGGTTCAGCCATCTATCGTTTCAGGAGTTTCTCGCATCCGAACACCTCAACGAGCCCACGGGCGAGCGCCTAAAAGTGCCGCTCAAGGAGTTTCTTCAGGGCGATGACTGGTGGCGCGAGGTTATCGCGTTTTACATCACGCGATTCGGCGCTCCCAGCGACACGGAAGAATGGCTGGTGCGTCGCGCCCGAGAAGTCTCAAAAACGGCGAACGCGCTGTGGGTACATAAAGGGGCATTGGACGAACGAATCGGTTGGCTTCGGTCATGTCTGCGGGAAGCCTTTCCCACGTTCCGCTCGCAGTATCCGGACGATGGCATCATCGAAAATATCGCCCTCCATCGCTCCAAGACCGGAACAGTCGTGTCTCGCACACGGCGCAGGTTGTCTGGTTTGAATTTACACGAAGATGATCGAAGTACTTGAGTGTCTGCCCCCAGTCATAGATAAACGTCGTTAAATCTAGAGCCTAGAGCCGCGTTGTGTATGCACCTCGTTCAGCGCTCAAACCCCTAGTTGGCAGGATTCGGACGAAAGGTTCGGCCATCCGGAAGTTGACCCCAAACGGCGTTCAGGGAAGCTCCGCCAGGCCGCTCGTAAGGTCCGCTTTCGTCAATTTGGCGGAAAACGCCCGAGGTTGATCTGTGACGTACGAGTCGCAGTCGCGCGACGCCATTCAGCGGAACGGCGACTACTCAGCAATCTTGGTTTCCCGAGATGGCTTTTGAATCAGGAATCGGAGCCAGGCGATCAATCTCTCACAACGGGACTTAACCGGCCAATGTCTGCCCGATTCAATGCGGTGGCGCGACGAGTCGCTCAAGACCAAGCAGAACCATTTTGCACAATGAAAATGAGGACGGCAAGAGGTCTTTGTGCCAACTGGGAGGCGACCTATGGATGGCCGGCCAGATGAGACTTCTTGGGCGTTCTCAGGAAAGACAACTCGAACGAAAAGAAAAAATGCAGTCGATCCATCGGACGCTGAGTGCTTCGTCCAACGGGCGACCTGATTGAGGGATTGGCCGGTATAAAAGGACTTGTGGCCAACTTACGTATGGCGCGTCATTCGGGGCAACCATACAGAATAAGCGCAACGCGCTGCAGGATGTCCTACCTCGTTGACACGGGGTTCTCCGTTACACCAACGAGGTTCTGTATCGCAACGACTTGGTGTCATCCTCCGCGGTCACTTTTGTTGGCCAAAGAATGGGAATTGCCTCTTCCGCCCACAACCAGTCGGCCAACGAATCTCCTTCGGGGCGTCCTCTATCGCACCAGCGGAAATAGGCTGCTTTATGGCGAAGGAAACTCACGATGGCCTCGCGGAGGAAATCTACCTTAGTACATACGAGGCATTGTGCATCCGGATCCCAGCCCCATACTATCCCACACACCGAAGCCTGATCGGGCAATGTTTCTTCGCGCGCCTACTTTCTCGTGTACTGCGAACGACTCCGGCGAATCGTGCCGCATTGCTTTCACGCGGCAACAGAAACCGGACGTCAGCTTTTGATCCAGAGGGAAAGCTCCGCGTTCCGCTGGCTTCGCCACCCTTTCCCTTTTCGCTCGAACCCAGCCGTCGTCAATGTCTTTTTCATGGCCTCATGGTCGGTCGTGGCGAAGACGCCCCCGACCCTGTCCCGCAGAAGCTCCGTGACAAGGCGAAAAGACAGACCCTTTCTCTGGTGTTCCGGATCTACGGCGACATAACCCAGCTCCGGGCTTTCCGAAGGAAACGCATAGCCGCTTTTTCTTGGTCCCGCGATACCGGCGGCGTACTTCTTGCGAACACCCTTGATCGTTCCCACACCGACAATCCTGCTTTCCTTTCGGGCCAGCACCAGGGTCGTCGCCGCGCGCAGCTTCACCTCATTCACCGCGACAGCGCCTCCGGCCACCAATAATCTCTACGCAGCGCCCCACTCGCTATCGGATAACGCGTCGGACGCGCAGGCCTTTACCTCATAGTCTTCGTCGTTTCGTCAGCCACTGGGTCTATCCCCGTTTCTTGTTTATAGCTGACATCCGGGCTGGCGTGTAGGGCGTGTAGCCGTACCGGCAGACTTCGCCTTAATTCCAAATGAACGGCTGGCGGCCCGAAGGCACGGGCCGCCATGGCGACACTCCACGGCGATAGGGGATTAGCGCAGGGAGTAGGAATAGGCGGCCTTGGTGGTCGGAACCAGCTTGTCGCCGCTGCGGACCAGCACTTCGCCCTCTGGCGGATTCGGGTCGTAGCTTGCAGCATCAAGCGTGACCTTCGTCGTGGGGTTGTAGAGCGCCGGCGTGTCGCCTTCCTTGTTGTTCCAGACATAGTCCTTGCCCGTGAACAGGTGAGAGTCCGCCCCCCGGCGGTCTTCGTCCCGGACCACGCTGTCGGGACCGCTCCCCGAATGCACCCGCACCGTCTTCCCCGGCTGAAGGGTCCCTTTGAACGACATGATCTTCTCCCAGGTGGGCGCTTGTCCTGCGTGATAGGCACGATGCCACAACTCCAGCTGAGAGCAGTCAAAGGGAGTGGTTCCGTCATTTTTGAAATCGACCCACTCGGCCGCGAGTTGGGCAGCCTGGGTTTGTCCTTGGCGATCCCGGTCTTTACCCGGCGGATTGGGTTTGATTCGAGTGATCTGTAAAGCCATAATTGAAGACATCCTGAAAGCAGTGGGAGGGCGTTGCCGCCGACAAAGGCTCTTTAGAACCTCCACCGCCTTACGTATGAGGGGCTAGTGAGTTTCCCCCGCGATCAGAAATTATTTTCGGAGGGGAGATCGGACCGGCTGCTCCGTATGGCCAGTGAAGGCGCGCTCGGCGACAAAGGCTGTTGGCAGGTCCGGATAACGTGAACCGCTTCCAGAACATCGACTTCGTCAGGGTCTACAAGGTCCTCTCGCTCAGGGGCATGGGGATCGTCCGTCAATACGGCGGTCCGGACACTTTCGATGGCGGGTTCGACTATGAGGACGTTGTGGGAGAAGTGTTTAAGGAGTTTCTGGAGTCCCCGACGGTCTCGGCTGGAAAGCAAGGGGCGCATAGAAGCGTACCTTGGCAAAATTCTGCACAACAAGATCGTCGACCACCTGCGGCGGCAGAAGCACCATGGCGGCCCTCTGGAGGATGATAACCTGACAGCCCTCTCCGGGGTCCAAGAGCGGCCCCTCAGAGTGCAGCTCCCGCCGATGCGAAGGGCGATTGCACGGAGAGACTCTATATGCTTGTGGGCGATGACGCACCGCTGCGGGATCTTATCGCCGCCGCTGAGATGACATCCGGAGGCCCGAACGTGAATCAAGAATTGGGAGATATTTTGGGTAAGACGCCCCATCAGGTATCCAAGCTGAAGGACCGCCTGCTAAGGAAGGAAGGGTACGGGAACTTTATGCCTCGCGACAAGCAGCCAAGACAAGAGCCTGACCTTCTGAACAATCTGTTCGGATATCCGGCGGAGCTTGCCGATAACGAACTGGGCCTGCTCTTTGCCGCCTTCGCGCCCGGCACCGACGCGCGGGCCCATATCCGCTCCATCGCCGAGGTCGCTGCGATGAAGCATCGCCTTCAGGGCAAATTGCCGCCCGATCATGTCCAGGCAGCGCTTGAGTCCACCCGTGAGATCAAGACGCTGGACAATCTGGCGCCTTCGAAGCTGCGTCAGATCGTGGACGCTATCAAAGCCCCGTTCACGGGTCCCGTCTTCGATCCCAGTTATGCGTATCGAAATCGCGACGGCGAATTAGACAACGACGACCAGGCCATCGTCGATGCGCTGACCGAGGACCTTCAGAAAGATTGGGACGACGAGGAAAGGAGCCATGAGCCCGGCTGCTCAACTCGCTGTTCACCTAAGCCAGCGATTTGTAACAAAGCGCGCCGCCCGATCTTAAGCTCTCTGCAAGGAACTGGGCCTTCGCGTCCAGGAAGTCCCCGCCAGTGGGTTCGATGGCGCGCTGGTTCGCAGTATGGCGGGCCAAAAGGGCATCATCGCGGTCAAAGCCACCATCAGGGAGGCCTCTCGCAAACGCTTCACCGTCGCCCATGAAATCGGGCACTTCGTAATACCGCACCATTGCCTGCTGAAGACCGTATGCGATGAAAAGAAGATCGACAGCTTCGATGCCAAGCTGGACCGGCCCGAGATAGAGGCGAACGAGTTCGCGGCCGAACTGCTGCTGCCGAGCACGGTTCTTTCGAAGAAATTCAGCTTGCAGGAATTCTCGCTCCGCGAAATCTCCACGGTCGCTACAGAGTTCGAAACGAGTCTTACTGCCACGGTTCGCTGTTTCCTCCGGCTGACCGGCCTGCCCTGCGCGATGGTATGGAGCTCGGATAACCAGGCGCGCTGGTGCGCCCGCAGCGAGGCGTTCCGTTTCTATCTTCCGCTCGCCGAACGTCCCGCCGACGGCTCTTTCGCCACCCGGCTTTTCAAGGGCGGCGTCGTCCCTGCCGACTTTGCGGTTGTGCCCGCGGAGATGTGGCTGGACCGACAAGTCGCCGAAAGCGTGGGGACACTGCTGGAGCTTATTCCATCTACCTGCCGAACTACAATGCGGTGCTCACGTTGCTTTGGGCCAAGAAGGTGTCAGCGGCTGGTGCCGAGGAAGAAAGTGGCCTGTTGGCAGAACTCGAACCCAGTGACTTTACCATTGGGCGACGGAATTGGCCTCGATAGTTGCGACCGACGAGCAACTCGGCCGCATTGCGTGGGGCAACCTCACACAACCGCTCATCAATGATGGCCTTGGACGCGCCGCCAACTCCTGAATCGTCGATCGGAAGTTGGCCAGAAATGGCGTTCTGGGAGATCACTCCTGAAGTCCCCGTCACGTCAACTTGTAACCCAAACCACCGAAGTGGCAGCGCTGCCCATACCGTAACGAAGGATTAGGAACGCCGCACGCCCTTCGGGCCGTTAGAGCAATTGGCCGTCCTATGGGCTCGAAGAACTGACCGGCGGCCATCGGCCGGGCGTTGTTCAGGGATGTATTCACGTTGCCGCGGACGCACGTTATCGCATGCGATCAACATCGCCAAGACGTCCGTGGGGCTGCGGTCTTCCCGGGTAAGTGCAGGTATTAGTCGGCGTACGGGCTTCAGGAAGGAACAAGGGAAATGTCAGCATACGCGGAGTTCGAGACAATCATGCGGGAACAGCGGTTCCTCGTCGAGGGGCTAACGGCGATGGGCTACAACGTCGAGGTCTCGACCGAGGGCACCGCACTGTATGGCTATCACGGTGACGAGCGACCGGAGCGAGCCCACGTCATCCTTCGACGGGCTCAGTTGGACAGTGCGTCCAATGACATCGGATTCGCACGGGGAGCCGAGGGTCGGTTTCGGGCGATCTTGAGCGATTACGATCGCCGCATCGGCTACGACGACAAGTGGCTCGGGAGAGTCCAGCAGAGCTACAAGGAACGGCAGACGATGGCGGTGGCCCAAGCGAAGGGCTACATCTTTCGGGGCAAGGAAGTCATTCAGACCCCGAACGGGCCACAGATCCGCCTGCAATTTGTGGCGCGATAGGAGAGGACCATGCAGCAGAAGACCATTACGGTGCTCATCGACGAGAAGGGCAACAGCTCGATCGACCTCGAGGGATTTGCGGGCCACGGGTGCGACAAGGTGCTGAACGCCCTTCAGGGAAATGACCGCGTCAAGATCGAGCGAAAGAAGCCCGCGTTCTTCACTGAGGCGGATACCGCACAGGGCCAGCAGATAAAGGCCAGCAGGTGAGCGTGCCCGGCCTTCAGAACGTGAGGAGGGGGCGTTGTGCTTCTACATGCCTTCGTACCGACAAGCCGGGCGAACGGGCCGGGACCGCGCGCCGTGGTCTATTTTCAGGGCTGCACTTTGAATTGCAGCGCTTGCTGGAATCCGGAGACACACAAATTCCGGGGCAGCGAGGTGGGCGTTCGTGCCGTCGTAGATCTGTTTGAAGATGCACGCCGATCGGGACCACTAAACGGCGTCACGTTTTCCGGCGGCGAACCGATGCAGCAGGCCGGGGCGCTGCTGGCACTGATGCAGGAGTTTCGCAACGCGGCGCCAGCCGTGAGCCTTGGCATGTTCACCGGCTACACGGAGTGCGAGTTGGCCTCCGGAGAGTATTTGACCCGGCCGAAGACTACCGTGGACCGGAAAACAGCGCTGTGGCGTGAGGTCCGCGGATTGTTGGACTTCGCGATCATGGGGCGCTACGACCAAACTCAGCCTGCGACCGAACCGCTGCGGACTAGCCGAAATCAACGACTCGTGCTATTCAGCGACCGTTACCAGGTGGGCGACTTTGGCCCGCAGCTCGTCGAGGTCACCATTGGGCACCAAGGGAAGGCGGTTGTCACCGGCTTCCCAGTGCTCGGGGTTCCCATCTGAGCCGTTCAGGCAGTCAATCGGCGTCAGTGCGCCGCGATCCATCACAACCAAGAAACAAAGGACGGCTGAACAGCAATAGGGGAGGTGTGTGTGCCCGAATACAACGAGACTCACGCGCTCCGGGACCGTGCCATCGAGCTCGTGGACATCCTGCGTGACGAACTTGTCCGCACAGGAGACGCCAACCCCGTGGTGTACCTGGCATACGAGAGCTGCCTGGCGGAGGTGCTGATTGACAAGCGACTGCTGAACAGTCCGGAGGGCAAGCGGAGTTTGTGGGCGTTTCTGCGGCGGCGGGCCAACGAAACCGGCGCATGCGCCGTGGTGACCGGCTTCGATGCGTGGGCCTTCGTCCCGGACAGAGACCGGCTCGGAGCGTTGGAGCGGGGGCTTCTGGCGGAATTGCTGCCGCGTGGCATCGGCGCTTTGGAAGCAGCGGGATTGGGCCGCCGCCGCGAGGCGATCTCCGTGATCGTCGAGACGCGGCTGATTGCGGTGATGGTGTTACAGCATTACGTGCGGACCGCGCAGGGGATCGAGTTTGGTCCGGTGCAGTGCGCTGACACAACACAGACCGGCGTCGAACTGTGCGGCTCGATGCGTGTCTTTCAAGATCCGATTCCGGCCTGACGGATCGGCGATGGAGTAACCGATAGGGATGAAAGGAGGCGAAGGATGGCTGCGATGCCAATGGTGCTGATCGATGTTCAGAGTGTGGGTCAGGATCTGGCCCAGAAGACCGTGTGTGTGAAGGTCCGGCTCGGCCGATTGGGCAACACGCGAAAGGTGAGTAACTCACAGGTCGAGGTGGACACGGACAAGAGCCAGATTCGGGTTTCAAAACACCTGCTGGACTCGAGAGAGTTGCGTGCGATCGCCAACTTCGACGGCGAGGTTCGGCGCTACTTGTACGACACCTGCCTGCCGTTTGAAGCGGGCATTCATCTGTGTCCCCTCGCACTGCTAGAGGAGATGGAGGGTAGGCTCCGACAGTTGGGGGCGCGCCGAAAGGGTCTGATCGAAGAGTTCTTGGCCGTCTACCCTCTACTGTGCCAGGAGGCCGGGAAGCGCTTGCGGTCTCTGTACGATCCGACTGACTACCCGCCGGTGGAGTACGTGGAACAGCAGTTCACGTTCAACTGGCAGTACATCAGTTTCGGCGTTCCCGACCAACTCCGCGAGATCTCAACCAAGATCTGGCAGGACGAGCGAGAGAAAGCGGCCCAGGTAATGGCGGAAGCGGGACAGGAAATCCAACAAGTGCTCCGATCCGCGATGGCCGAACTGGTCAAGCATATGCGTGATCGGCTGAAGGACGGGCCGGACGGCAAGCCGTTGAAGTTCAAGGAGTCGACGGTCTCCAACCTTGCCGACTTCCTCGGAACTTTCAATTTCCGGAATGTGACGGACGATGCGGAGTTAAGGTCACTGGTGGATAAGACCCGTGGCCTGCTCCTTGGTGTGAGCGCGGACGATCTTCGGACTACCGCCGGCGTGCGCGCGAAGGTTCAGCAGGGGATGGCGGATCTGGCGGCTGAATTGGATACGCTGATCGTCAAGCGACCGGGAAGGAAATTCCGCCTCAATGAGGAATAGCCAGTCCGGAGAAAGGAGAACCCCGATGGCGCTCGATGCTGTTTTTGTCGCTGGCGTGCTGGAGGGCATTGAGGTCACGCTCAACGAGCTGATCGTACGGGTGGACAATGCCGAAGTTCAGGCCAGCCTGGATGTGCTTCAGAGTCGGGTAATGGCGTTACGGGTCTCGATCGAGTCACCGGCACCAGAACCGGCAGAAGCGGGACACTCGCGCAAGCCGATCGTCGCCAGGGCGGCGTAGTTCGGCCGTTTCAACCCTCGGGCATTCTGCCCGGAGGGTCAATCGCATCAATCTAGCCGCACCAACGCCGCGCGGGGACCGGTGTGTCCTCGCGCGGCGGTGCGTTGTGTAAGCAGACCTGAAAGGAGCGTAGACAATGCTTGGTTTGAACAACATTCAGATCATTGGGAACCTCGGCGGTGCGCCGCAGGTGACCTTCAGCAAGGACAGCAGTTCCCAGATTGTCAATTTCTCGGTCGCCGTCAATGAGCGGTGGAGAAACCGTGACGGAGATCCTCAGGAACGACTTACGTGGTTGCGCGTGGTCGCATTCAATGGGATCGGGCAGGTGTGCGCTGAACATCTGGTCAAGGGCGATGCCGTCTACATCGAAGGTCGCCTGCAAGTTCGAGAGTACGAAGACAAGAACGGCGCTGAGCGAACTTCCGTCGAAGTGGTCGCGTCGAAGGTCCGGTTCTTGGGCCGCGGAAATGGCACCGGTGCCGTGCCCGGACAACCGAGGACGCAAACGGCCTCGCCTATAGGTCCGACGGACAACTATGCCCATGTGCCCACCGATGACGGCGCACCGTTCTGAAGGGCTGGGAGCACCACACATCCGAAAGACCGAACTGGTGGATAAGGAGGAATGACAACCATGGGCGAACCAACAACGGAACCTGCGGGCGGCTTCTTCACCCAACTGATGCCGATGCTCGCCGAGCGCACGGTGATGATGATTGTCTCCAAGGCTGACGAGCAACACCTCACCGTTTCTGTGATCCCGAAGCGGATGAAAGAGAGCGAGAACACGGCCCTGACGACGCCGCTGAGTTGCGTGGGAACCCCGGAGGAACTTGACCGCGACCTCCCCATTCATGTCCGCGATTTCGTGGCAGGCCACGTGGGGCTGAGCAATAACCTGGCGCAGATCCAGCGGGAACGGGACGAGGCGGAGAAGACCGCACGCGAAGACCTCAAGAAGAAACAGAAGACAGTCGGAAGCGGCGGAGTGAAGAGCAAGACGGCAGAGGCAGGGCCGAGCGGAGCGGAGAAACCGGCTCAGGCGCCGGTGCCGCCGCCGATGCTGAGTCTATTCGATGGGTTGCCAGAAATGGAAGGCGAATCGCCGACACACCCTGAACACCTGGATCCCGCCGAAGACGGCGACGAAGGAGGTGCATCATGAAGACCTCACCAATGCGCCGCGAATTCTCATTCAATGGCGTGAAGTTGCCAGATCCAAATCCGGCGATGAGCGTGGAGGATGTGAGAGGAGTACTGGCGATGCAATATCCGGAGATCGCAACGGCAGTCGTCACCGGGCCGGAACCTGTGGGCGACACGATGAAGTACACCTTCGAACGCGCGATCGGGTCGAAGGGATGAGGCGCCGAGGGGGCGGTTCGTGGGAATGCGAGACCCAATCCGCTCCCAGTTCGGAGGGAGGTTGCCGATGAAAGCCAAGGTTGGAACGGCGCAAAAAGACCTCGACAAGGAAGTCCTGGGTGAGTTGGCCCTGCTTGTCCAAGGACGACATGCTTCGCAACAAACACTACTGGAGAGGTACCGGCGATGCTCAGACTGGAAGCAGGCATGTGTCATCATTTGCCGGGCGTTGGGCGACGGCCGGGCGCGACGGCAGAGTGCTTACCTCACCCCGCCGCCAGGGTGGCTACCGCCAACTGTCTGATGGCGACCGGCAGTGGATCGAGCATCCCCAGGCTGGATGGGATCCCAACAGAGTATCGCTTTCTCGGCGGAATCGAAGTCGCGGCTCGATTGGGGATGACGCTCCTCTCGACGGGAGTCGCACACCGCCGACAGTGGGATCAGGTGGGAAGAGACCCGTCCCGCTTCGTCGAACACGCGTTGAGGGAATGGGTGCGGACGCACGGCGGTCCAGAGATTGAGAAGGAGTTGTTCCTTCATCTGGGGCTCGTCTCCGATCTGGACCCCTGCGGACAAGGTGAGCGGCAGGGCGGCGAGGATGAGATGTATCTGGTTCTGGAGCCAGAAAGCGCAGGGTACGTGGTCCTCGGACCGACTCTTCGACTGTTGGAGTCATTCCATCCGCGACTCCCACTCACGTTCGTCGATCTCTTCACCCGATCCCTCAACCGCTGGGTCCGCGTCTATGACTACCGCGACGCCCTGGATCGCGTCGAACAACTTCGGGAGTGGTATGAGTCCGATCCTGAGGGCGAAACGGTCGAACTGCCGGATGTGGCGGCCGCGATCCCGCACTGCCTGCGCAAGAAGTGGAATCCCCTGAAAGAACGCTTCATCGAGAAGTTGCTGGGAACCACCCACGACCGCAAGGTGCGAGCGCTGCTCGAAGAATTGCTGCAACTCAGCGCGGCATCGCTGGCGGCGAAGCGGCCAGGCATGGGAGAGTTCGCCGAAGCGCAACTGATCGACGCGAATCCTCCAGTGCCGGCGCTCGTGGCGGTGTTCGAAAGACACGACGCCGTTGAGGGATGTTTCGACGAGGAATCTCAGGGGATGTTGGAATGTCCGCCGGAACCCAACGTCATCCTTCCGTTCCGGGTCGCAGATGCCGACAGCGTCGGCGAAGCGTTCCGGTTGCTTGGAGTCATCTGCGGCACTCTCCGGCAAGGTGCGCGTCTGATGACCACAATGATGGATCTGGTGGAGTAGAGAGGGGGCTGCGATGGAGGTCAGCGTGGCGATCGGCGGCGGTCAGTGCATGGCGCTAAGCGGTGCCGTTGTTGTCTACCGAGGTGGAAGCGAAGTGTTCGCTGCATGGCATCCGGCGAAGCAAGGACCAGCCGGAGGGGCGCCGTATCTTGGCGAGGCTGAGCCGTTGACGACAGAATTCCTGCGCGCGCTATCAGCAGGTTTGGGGGCGTATGTAGCGCCAGAGATCCTGCCGCCGTGCGTGCTCGTTCGGACCTCAGAGTGCATGGTCTGGTGGAGCCCAGCCCAGCATCGCACTCTGTTTTTCAGTGAAGGGAGTGAAGCGGGAAAGGACCTCAACGGAAAGCGTTACCCAATACCGCCCTTGGTATTTAAGGTCACCGGCGGTAGCCTCTGGGTCCGCGCACTCGAGAGGAATGATCGGCCGCTGGCTGAGACGGGCTTGAAGACGGCGCCATTTTGGAACGGCAATGATGCGGGTGAAATCTGCCTTGGTTCAATGCGGATCCCAGAATCGTCGGGTGTGCAGGCCATTGAAGGATGGGAGCGCGGGTTCTTCCAGAGCGAGTTCACCCACGCCTACGGTGCCGCGCGCCTGACTAGCTTTCCGGGCGGCTTCCTTCCGCTCTGCCACCATCTGGCAGGAAGCAGGAAGCCCTTCCCTGTGACGTACCTGACAGACGCACGCGAAACCTTGCGACAGTTTGTCGAGCGGAGGTGATCGATGGTGCACAACTTGTCACCGGATTTGCTCCGACAGCCCGTACGCGTGCTGGTGGTCGGCTGTGGCGGCAACGGCAGCGCAATCACCGCCGGGTTACCGTATCTGCACCAGGCAATGCTGGTCCACGGTCATCGAGGCGGCTTGGAGGTGACGCTGATGGACGGCGATGTCGTATCGGCGACGAACTGCGTGCGCCAACCTTTCAGTCAGGCCGAGATCGGGCACTGGAAGGCCGTTGTTCTTGTGTCAAGGGTGAACCTCTTTTGGGGTCTGAATTGGCATGCAGCGCCGCAGTACTTCTCCTCGAGCACGAGCGTGGATCGCGTCGACATTGTCATCGGATGTGTCGACAGCCGAGCCGCCCGGGGAGATATCGCCGAGAAGGTGACCGGGCAACGGAGCAGCGTCTCATATTGGCTGGACTTGGGGAATCATACCGCGGGCGGGCAGTTCGTGCTCGGCCAACCGTTGAATTGGGTGAACAAGCGAGCGGCCACCCGATTGCGAACCGTCGCCGAGTTGTTTCCGGAAGTGGTCGAACCGTCACTCGACAACGACGGGCAGCCTAGTTGTAGTGCTGTCGAGGCACTCGAACGGCAGGAACCGTTTGTGAACCCGGCGCTTGCCAACCACGCACTGGCCCTCTTGGCGAGACTCTTTCGGCATGGTGAGATCACCCACCATGGCGCGTTCGTGAATGTGGCGGGGAGCCGCGTGCAGCCGATTGGCGTTGATCCGGCGCTCTGGAACGCGCTACGCAGGAGAGGGAAACGGCGCGCAAGCGAAGAGACTCAGCCAGGTTAGCGAGGGCAACCGAGCCGGAGCATTCGGACTGGCCGACCGCCATCCGGGCTTAGTGGCTCACTTGATCGCCTCATCACAGACAGACCGGAAGCCGCAGGCTCGGCAGCGCTCGGGTCTATCGTGATCACGATGAACGGACTGAGTCTGGTCGGCTTCCCGCATCTCCTCAAGCGTCCGCAGAATCCGATCTCGCCCTTGTGGTGTGTACTGAATGGACTGACACCGGTCCGCGTACTGAATGACGCCGTGCGCTGGACGAAAATGGTAGGTCTCCTCAATGAGGACACAATATGCCATCAACTGGGCAACGTCGCTGTCACGTGGGCCGCTGCGGGGACAATCGCGCGACTTGACCTCGACCGGGACGACTCCATCGGCAGTTTCAATCAGGTAATCCGGCTTACCGGTCAGACCGTAGCGGCGTGAAACAAGGGGACGTCTCAACTCGTGCCGGCGATCAGTGTCCTGGTAGACGATACGACCATCTGGGACTCCGCTCCGCGATATCCGACAGTTGGCACGGATCCAGACGAACAGCGCCAGGAGAAAAATCCCGGTCAGGAAGATGGCAGCGGACGTCACTGGGGCTCCCACACGCGTGCAAGACCGAACAGAGCGAGAAGCAAAAGGCAGACGGTCATTACGAGGATGGCGCCAATCCGTTGCCTGCGGGCACGCTGCAGGTCCCGACTATGGGCTTGATGATAGAGCCTGCCGGCTTCTCTTTCGGCGGTCAAGGCAGACGGATAGCCTCGTTGTTGCAGATGCCATGCCTTTCTGCAATAGCACCAGGTCCCAATCTCAGACGCGGAAATGAGGCGGCTGCGGCGATACATGGGGATCCCAAGTCTCTACGATGGATCCACGGCAAGTGAGTAATCCACCGGTTCGCCTGTCTTTGCGCGGAGTTCCCGTAGCCATGTCCGCGGATTGCGACCGTGCATGACGCGCCCTACGAATCCAAGCCGCTCGGCGGCGTTGGCGCGGTTGCGGCGGATATCATCTTTCGGCGTTCGGCAATACTCCCGTACCCACAGTTCGAGGTTGGCATGGCGGGAAAAGATGTAAGTCGCATGGCCTTGCTCAGGGACCTCGACAACAATCGCGCGCTCGAGCTCGAAGATGTATTCGTCGCGGAACAGGTACATCTTGCGGGTTCGTTTTTTCAGCTGGCTATAGTAGAACGAATCGTAGTCGGGCTTCCACGAAATCTGCGCGATATCGAAATCAGCGGGAATGCCGAACTGGTCGCAGACACGGGTCAGTTCCACTCGCTCCAGAGGTTCGCGTTCCAGGCGAGTCCGGATTCGTTGGATGGAGTCGAAGAACTGACCGAGTCGGTGGAAAGTTCTCCGGGCGGCCGCCAGAACCAACTGGTTGTCGGCGGGTAGGCTGATGCTCTGGCGGCTCGGCAGGGCGGTCTCCCATTCCACCAGGTGCCACTCCCCGCGATGCAACCGGTACTTCCCGTTCTTGACGAAGGTGGCCTCAACGCCGAACTTTGTGCTCAGCAGGTGCCTCCACTGGTTCCATGTCGGGTCCCACGAGACCGGCAGCGAGATCGGGTCCAGAATCAACTCGGCCTTGCGGCGACTGTCGCGGTAGACCGCGTAACCGTCGAGAAACTCGATCTTCCGGAGGGGTGCCCGGAAGCGGCGCTCACGGCGGTCTGGCAGGAATGACAGGATCCTCTTGGCAAAGAACGTTGTGCGGTCCGAAGACAGTTCGCCCAGGGTGAGGAGTGATCCAAAACCACCGTAGGGGAATAGCGCGGGGGCATCCGGGTCGAGCAGCAGAGTCTGATAGCAGGACCGAAGTTCGGGGTTGGCGAGGAGGTTGAAGGCTCGCTCGACGGACTGCAACTGGTCTCTCTCCGCCCCGGCGGTCTGCAACTCAAGCAGGCGCAGCCTGAAAGCAAGACGTAGATCGGCGGGCGAGGTGGATTGCGCCGCCCGCAATACGTCGTACAGAGTCTCCTCTTCGCAGTTCGGGCGCCGACGATTGAAGAAGTAGAAATACTCTCGAACGGCTTCACTGGAAAGATGCACAGTACTGATGCCGAGGCGTGGGGCGGTGACTTCAGCACGGAGGAAGTACTCGTTGCGCTTGTCAGCCTTTGGTTGCGTCACATAGCCGATCGACCCGAAATAGAGTTCGCGATGCCGTCGCCCTGACTTCTGGAGGACCCGCAATTCCGGACTCGATTCCCAAGAGGCAGGATCGAATTCAAGCTGATCGGAGGGCCGGATGAAGTTGGCGAGAAAGCTGGAGAGGCTCAGAAGGCGGTCGTTCGAGAACAGGCACCTGACGACGTTGCCGTCAGGCCGTAGTCCTACCACCCGCTCGCACACCACGGTGGCCGGCGGAACCGCTTGGCGTGATCCAACTGAGGTCTGCACGGCGGGTCATCCTCACATTACGAGGTCAGTCGGAAGTCTGAAGACTCGAAATCTCCCGGGTAGATCGAAGGCGGCATACCCAGTCGCGAGCAGCAAAGCCTCGGCATCATCGCGCGCTTCCTGGAGGTCGATCGGCAGGCGGATCGGATCGGTGGCCTGATCGAGGTCCGGACCTGGGTCTTCGACCTGCTCGAGCGCGTCGGCGCCGATTGCCGCGGCTCCATCCAGAAGTGCGTCAAGGCCCACGTCAACGTCATGGCCTTCCGGCACGGTTCCACAACCGGGGCAGACGGGCTGAGACTCGTTCATCTCGTCGAAATCGGCCCCGCATTCAAAGCAACGCATGTCTCTACTCCGCCCTCAGTCTAAATCGGACTGGATGGCAAAACCAAAAGTCTCTGCGCAGGCTGACCCACCCGGCGGCAAGTGACGCGAGTTCGGTGGAGGAACGCCCAGTCTCTCCTATCACTTGCGGGCAGAAGGAGTCGGAGTAACGGCGGCCCAGCCGGGCCATTCGAGCGGCCGCGGTCGGAACACCGGAAGGTCGGCCCGAAGCCACCAGTCTGCTACACATCCATAGCTCACGCACTACCGGCCCATCGATAGGAGATCCGAATATGCGCGGAATCGCACGCCAGAAGCTCGGCTATTTTCCGTTGGCGCAGAGAGAGGCGGAACGTGTCAGGGGTTTCCTGGACTTTGGCAGGAGCGGGGAGCATGCCAACGTCCTCGATCCCTGTGCCGGCACTGGGGCGGCGCTGGCGACAATCACGTCCGGCACGAACGCGAACCGCTTCGCCATCGAGTTGGACGCTTTTCGGGCGGAGCAAGCCCGAAGTAGTCTCGGCCAGGTGGTTCAGGGAAATGCTTTCGATACCCACTGTGCCGTCGACACCTTTTCGTGCCTGTTCGAGAACCCGCCGTATGATTTCGAGGTCTCTGAGGGACGCAATGCCAGGATGGAGTACCTGTTCCTGGATCACACATATCGATGGCTGAAGCCGGGCGGTGTCTTGGTGCTCGTGATTCCTGGTGATCGGCTGCCAGTCTGCGCCGACATTCTGGCTGTGCATTTCCGGGACAAGGCCCTGTATCGGTTGAGTGAACCCGAGGCCGTCCGCTACAAGCAGATTATCGTGTTTGGCGTGCGCCGGACCAGGCGCGAACGAGAGCAGCTCAGAGACTGGGACGTGAACCGAGCGAAAGCGAAGTTGATCGAGCTTGCCCGGAGATACGAAGAACTGCCCATACTCCCAGACACCGCAGACAAGCAGTTCGTAGTTCCCCCGGGCGGACCGGCAGAACTCGTGTATCGCGGCATTCCATTGGATGCTGTCGAGGACCAGTTACCCGCGTCCGCAGCTTACAGGCAAGCCGGACGGCTTCTGTTTGCGCCCGAGTTGCGTGCGACCGGGCGACCGCTGACGCCGTTGCATGGCGGCCACGTGGGTCTCCTGACGACGTCCGGGCTTCTCAACGGGATCTTCGGTGAGGGACCGGAATTGCATGTAGCACGGTGGGAATCGATCAAGGTTACCGACCGCTTTGAGGAGACCGACGACGGTGGAGTGACGACAATTCGGGAGCGCGAGCGCTTTACGCAATCACTCACCCTGGTTTACGCCGACGGGACCACGGCGATTCTGGACGAAGGGAAGAAGGGGCCATGAGGAACGCGCATCTTCGCATGGGCACTCTGCAGTTCACGAAAACCACGCGAGACACCACCATTGATGTCCGGCTCCGTATGGACCGGATGATTGCAGAACATGAAGAAGCCAGCAGGAGTGCGCAGTGCCACCTGCTGTCGGTTGTCGGCAACGATCAAGAAATCGCCGCCATCGCGGCGGCGCTCTCGGAAGAAGCTCGATTTTACGTTTCCGGACCGGGGATCGACCGGCGCATGGTAACCGTGGGCGAGTCCCCCGCCGTTTACCGAAGTTCGATCAGCGTTCCGGGACGGCGGCGCCCGTTGCGCCACCTGGTGGCGATGTCGGACGAACTCACAAAGACGTGCGCGGGCGGAAATCAGAGCGCGCGGCGGACGGTCCTGTGCGACGACGATCCCGCGTTTGTACTGTACCGGTTGGGCGTGCGGTTTGGATTGCCGGTCCTGGCGGAATGGAGCCACTGGGTTGCCGGCGAACTCAGCCGAAGGGGAGCGATCCAGCCGCTTGTCGGAATTGGCTGCAAGCCCATCCTCGTGATGGGCACTAAAAAGAGGTTTCTGGGATGGATCGGTCATGGTCTGAAGCGGGGATTGATTCAAATCCCAGAAGGCCGGGAATCGGGCTCCTGGCTCGTGCCAGACAGCTTTGGAGTCGAAGTTGAAGCTGCGCGGGAAGAAGCCGCCTGAAGCTCGGATTCTCGGATGGCCAGATCGCAGCGTTTCCTGAGTACTCCCTGAGACGGAAGACCGAACGACGAGTTCGGCCGCTTCGTCCCTACACACGGCTGAAGGGACGACTTGGAGGAATCAACCCACATGAGCAACACACCCAAAGACATTTCATCGTACCTCCGTGAATTCGCTCACCAGCTCGAAGAGCGGATTCTGAAACAGTTCCCGCCACTGCATCAGCCTGGTGAACCGCTGCCGGCGGAGTTGGCGCAGCTGCGGCGCCGGCCGTATGCCGCCCAAGCGCTAGCGATCGCCGGCTTGTCGAAAAGACTGGAAACGGAGCGCACTGCTGGTGCAATAGCCGAGTGCGGCACGGGAAAGACTCTGATCTCCCTTGGTGCCATCTTCGTCCACGCGAAGGGCAGGCCCTTTACCGCCCTGGCGATGGTTCCGCCCCAGCTCGTGACCAAGATGGCCCGGGAGTGTTTCTCGACCCTGCCTCGGGTTCGCGTGTTCCTGATCGACGGTATTCGCAATGGCGTGGGATCGAACGGCTACACGGGCGTGAATGAAGTGCGGCTGAGGAACGGCCGGGTGATCCGCGAAGGTCTGCAGACAACGCTCAGCGATCTGCGGCTTAGGAAACAGTCCAGGACGGCCCGGGCACGGTGGACCCTGACTTGCGACTGCCCATCAGTCTTCATCGTTGGAAGGGATCGGGCCAAGCTCTCCTATCACTGGCGTCACGCGTTCGGCGTTCCGCGCAGCGGGCCATTCCACGGTGCGGTCGTTAATCCCGACACCGGAAGGCCAGTCCTGACTGACAACGACCAACTGCGACGAGCCGACTTTCGGAAGGTCAAGCACTGCGAACTAGTGCTTCCGGACGAGCAGACTAGTCCCCAGAAGTCCAGGCGTCCTTTCCACAGCGCCCTTTGGCAGGCAGACGGGACGAAGGTGCGCCGCTGTGCGCCTATGGATTTCATTGGGCGCCACATGAAAGGCTTCTTCGATTACGGCATCGCGGACGAAGTGCATGAGTTGAAAGGGGACACGGCTCAGGGCGCGGCGTTGGGAACCATCGCCACTTGCGCTGACCGCACGATCGTTCTGACCGGGACGTTGAATGGCGGCTACGCCGACGAATTGTTCAACATCCTGTTTCGGTTGCAGCCGCAGAAGATGATTGATGAAGGATTCGCATACGGTGACGCAGGCGTCCGCGCATTCTCGGAGACGTACGGCGTCCTGGAGAAGGTCACGACGATTACCCCGGAGGACAACGCCTGCTCGGACAAACCGAAAGTGGCCACGCGTGTTCGACGGCGTCCCGGAGCGTCGCCCTTGTTGTTCGGGCGATTCCTGATGGAAATTGGAGCGTTTGTGTCGTTGGAGGACATTTCGGACGCGCTTCCCTCTTACGAGGAAGAGGTCGTCAGCGTTGAAATGGATGGTGTGTTGGCCGAAGCCTATCAGCGGATCGAGGCCGACATCAAGGAGGCCCTGGAGGAGCACCGGGGCAATCAATCGGTGATCAGCACCGGCCTGAACGCACTCATGCTCTATCCCGACCGCCCATTCGGCCTCGGCACGCTATACGGCTACTGCACGGATCCGGAGACCAGTGAGCGCGAGCGATTCGTGATCTCGGACCCACCGGACCTCGATGAGTCCTTCGTTTATGCAAAGGAGCGCCGCCTGGTCGAGGAGGTGAAAGCAGAACTCGCCCAGGGGCGCCGGTGCCAAGTGTTTGCCGTCTACACGCAAAAGAGGGACGTGACCCAGCGGCTAAAGAATATCCTGAACCGAGAGGGCATCCACGTCGAAGTGCTGACCACCGCAGTGCCTCCCGAAGCACGCGAGGCCTGGTATGAGCGCCAGTTGAAGGCGGGCATGCACGTCTGCATTGCACATCCACGCCTGGTGGCCACGGGGTTGGACCTTTTGGCGCTACCGACAATTCTGTTCTACGAGTCGGGCTACTCGACATTCACTCTTCGACAGGCCAGCCGGCGGTCGTGGCGGATTGGACAGACTCGGCCCGTGAAGGTGAAGTTTCTGTCCTATGCGGGCACGATGCAGGAGAGTTGTCTTCGCCTAATGGGCAAGAAGCTCCTGGTCTCTCTAGCAATGGAGGGGAAGTTCGCCAGTCACGGATTGCAGGGCCTTGATGAGGATGATGACATCCTCACCGCGATGGCTCGTGAGCTGGTGACCCAGAAAGGCGTCGGCGAGAAAGCCGACGAACTGTGGCGGCAGATCCAGAAGCAACACTCAGACATGGGCGATCGCTGCCGAGCCGCGGCGATCGATCATCTCACCCAGATGCCCGAGGTGATTGCGGTGCCCGAAGCCGAGTCACAGGGTCTACCGGAGCCTGGATCTACGCCGAATGCTCTTGTGGATCTGGTGCTGACACGACCGAGAGCCACACGCCGGCCACGCTATGACGATGATGCCCAGCTCTCGCTGGCGTTCTAAATGACCAACCAGCAGGACTGGCGGACTGGAGTAGAAGAGCTCCCGCCAGTCCACGAAGGCCAGTACGGCGGAGGAATACGAGACATGGAAAACAAAGGACTCTACATCAACGAGGTGCCGCAGTCGGGCGAGGTCACTTTCCTGGCGGCGGTCATCGAGAAGGAACTCCGGCCCAAGCGCAATGGGGGATCGTTCCTCGCCCTGCGCTTTGCCGATCGAAGCGGCGAGTTGGACGGCAAAGTCTGGGACAACCCGGAGGGCGTCGCGGAGTTGTTCGCGTGCAACGATGTCGTCAAGGTGAGGGGCACGATCGAGCACTACAATGACAAGCCGCAGCTGATTGTGAGCCGCATTCGTCGCTGCGACTCGCGCGACTACAACCCAGGTGATTTCTATCCGACATCGGACCGGGACCCCGAGGCAATGTGGGGCGAGCTCCGGGGTTTCATCGCCCTGATTGGCGATGGAACACTGCGTCGGTTGCTTGAGGCGGTCACGGACGACCCGTCTATCGCCGAACGACTGAGAATGGCGCCAGCGGCGTTGAAGATCCACCATGCATTCTGCGGTGGCCTGCTGGAGCACATCCTGTCGCTGTGCAGTTTATCTGTCGTGCTCACGGGACACTTCCCGCGCCTCAATCGGGATTGGCTGATCGCCGGCGCGATTCTCCACGACTTGGGAAAGATAGACACGCTCGCACTGAAGGGCGTTCGTTACAGCTACACAATGAGGGGGCAATTGATTGAGCACGTCACGCTGGGCCTGGAGATCCTCGATCGTCACGTGGCGGCGTTGCCCGAATTCTCCATCGAGCTAAAGACCGTATTGCAGCACTTCATCGTGAGCCATCACGGGGACCTCGACAAGGGTGCGCTGCGCCGGCCAATGCTGCCCGAGGCCTTTGCGCTGTCGTTGCTCGATCTGATGGATGCGCGACTGGAGCAGGTGTTCCGGCTGATCGACGCCGCTCCGGCCGAAGATGAGTTCACGGCCTTTGTCCCGTCATTGGAACGGCAGCTGTTCCGTGGATTTGAGGAGCCGCGAAGTGCCGGGGACGCCGAAGAGATACAGCGAGGTAAGGCGGCATGAACACAGCGCCGATCACCACTACAGCCCGTGATGTTGCCAAGGGCTTGAGTATGTTTGCAATCGACGAGGCGCTCGACGCACTGGTCGAGGCGGCAGAACAGGAAGCAGAAGCCAACAATGGCGAGGTGTCCCAGGAACTCAGAGACGCGTTGACCACGTACGCCGAGGCATTCGGCTATAAGGTAGACCGGATCGCAGACTACCTGAAGGCACAGGAAGCGGAGGCCGAGGTCGCGAAGCGCGAAGCCGAGCGATTCCAAGCGCGGTACCGGGCCGCTGACAATCGGGAGAAGCGCCTGAAGCACATGCTCGCGTGGTTCATGCTCACGCGGGAAATTAGGAAGTTGCGCGGCGAGCTGAACACGATCAGCTTGCAGGCCAACAGCGTCCCGTCGCTGGTACTCCAAGAGACCGCACACATCCCGGACAGCTTCTATCGCGCCAGGGTTGAGGTTCCATGGCCCGAGTGGCGCGAGATTCTGGAGGCACTGCCCGCTGGTCCGCTGAGGGACCGCCTGCGAGAGGCCGAAGGAAAGACAGTCCACCGGGATCTCCAGCGCGGGATTCTTTCGGACGCCATAGCGCGAGGCGAGGCGATCCCCGGAGCCTCTCTGGTGAAGGGAAGCCACGTCCGATTGCGTTGAAGGCGCGGTTCGTCCCGGATGATCAGCGTCGCCGGGAGCTCCTCTGCCAGTGTCCAATCTCAGGTGAACCTCGACGCTCCCATTGATCGTTCGCCGGCTCTGGGATGCACCGGATTCCGGGGCCGTTTCGTGCCCTTCACTTCGCAGTTGGCAGTTCGCAGCCAACGCCCTTTCGGAACTGCTGACGCGCCACCGCCAGAATACTGTGCAGAACGGCCGAAGAATTGTCGCGCCGGTAAGCAACGCCTGTCCGCACGGGAAATGGGGGACCGACCAGCGGACGAATGGCGATCCCCTCAAAGTGGCTTCGCCGTGCAGATGCAGAAACAAAGCTGATGCCTACCCCATCCGAGACGAATTGCAGGCATTCCAACAATCCGGTCACTTCTTGGGCGACGATAGGTTCGTATCCGGCTGCCCGGCACCAAGCCAGAAACTGGTCGTGGAAGTGGGGATTCGACCGCCGAGTCATCCAGATCAGCGGCTCGTGGACCAGTTCCTGAAGGTTGACCTGTCTTCTCCGAGCCAGTCGGTGGCCGACGGCAATGGCGAGGTTGAGCGGCTCTTCGAAGAGAGGCTCCGCTGCTATGTCGGCATCCTGGTAGGGCAACAACACGAGCGCTGCCTGGTAGGTTCCATCCGAAAGCCTGGGGGTTTGCTCCGCTGTTGAGATTCCCTCTAGCGTGATGTGGAGGCTCGGGCGGAGAGCCATCAAGGCAGTCTTGAGGTAGTTCACGGCACGCAGGTCAATAAACGGCGAGTAGGCAATCCGCACATCGCCGAATTCGCCGGCGTGTGTCCCTCGTGCTAGGCGAACCGCCCGGTCGGCGGACGCAAGGACCCGCCTCGCCTCGTCCACGAACACTTCACCGGCCGTCGTCAGCTTCACGTTCCTCGTGTCCCTGTTGAAGACCTGCAGCCCAAGTGTTTCCTCGAGCTGCAATATCTGGCGGGTCAGAGATGATTGAGTGAGATGCAATCGTTCCGCCGCCCTAGTGAAGTGCAGTTCTTCGGCGACAGCCACCACGTAGCGCCATTGTCTCATCTCGATCGTCGGGTTCAATTCCAGCATCCGGCTCACGCCAGTGGTCCCTTTCTCAACGGTTCACATCCTGCCCTAAGCCCCGCCTTCGTTCTTGAGAGACGGTTGATGCTGCTCGATGGGCTACGTCGGCGCGAATACATTCAGCTTCCACTACTCGCCCGAATCGTCTCGGCGACGTGTGGTTGGAGGAGTGCCCTGAGCATCTCGAGCGAGGTCGAATCCGAACCGGCCAAGGTCCCGCCTCAGTCGATTGACATCCTCGACTCAACTTGCTTACGACTAACCGTCGAACTTGCGGGCTGCCAAGACAGCCCACGTTCCCGGATGTGCGCCTGTGTTCGAGCCGAGGCGCTCAGTCCTCATTGGGAAACCAAGGAATCCCGGCACACGACCGGCCTTGGCCTTCCGACATCCCCGGTGAGCTGCAGATTGGCGGCGCACCGTCAAATTCCAATGGGCCGGCGTGATAGTCCCGCGAGGTCGCGGATCAACGCGGATCGGCCCAGCCTCACCGTCCGAACAGTCTCGAAAGGAGACCGCGGGAAGTTGGCGCAGTCTGCGCCTCATTCGGTGGCGGTTCCTTTAGAAGTGCCGCCTCGAGTTCCGTGAACTCCTGCAACTCCAACCGATTCTGATGCTCAGGCGCCTTCGTGCCTGTCACGGACTCGCCTCGGATATAGTGCCCCTGAATCTTGTTCTTTGTCGGCGAGGATGGGTCCTCGTTGACTTTTTCCTTGCGCTTCGCCCACCAGGTGCGGAACTCCTGATGCAGCTCCGGCTCAGATTCGATGTTCCTCAGTTGGGGCTCGAAGGCTTCAAGTTCTCCCCGACGAATAGGAAGGATCATGGCTATAGGCTCCCCGCGCTCAAACTTGACCTTTTTGAAGGATCGAGTGAATTTCCAATTCATTGTAAACGGAGCGGAAAGCCAATCGGACTCCACAACGCCGTCAAGGGGAGCAATGCCGTCCTTCGCCATGTTGGAAGGCCCTCGGACCAGCAAGTTGACACCGGGAGGAGTCCGAAATAGAAATGGGACGACCCAAGTCAGAATGCCTACCCCGAACATACTTTGGACATAATACGGTTTCGCGCCCTTGGTGACTATCTGTACTCCCTTTGTGTCATTGCTTCCGTCCCAGGCGGCGACGAATTCCTCATCGTTCAGAATGAACCAGCCCGCCTGGTTCGCCATTCGGAGCGGTAAACAGCGGTTCGCCCATCCCCCCGTTTGCACATCCATCCAGGTTCGGTCGGGAGACGCGCAAACCAGTCGCGGGAATTTGCCGACAGCTATGTCGTGAATCCTGTACGCGACAATCTGCCTGGACTCCTTGCCTTCAGACCTCACTGCCGTGGCCATACTTGACTACCTCCTTTTAGCGGCATTTCAAAATCGGCAATGCGACGGCGGATGCCAATGCTGGCCTCCTCGCCCAACGAATCGAGGAGCGCCGTAAGTCGCAGCAAGGAATCTTGCGACGCAGGATACGGTCTAAACATCCGTAGCGGCTCAGCTTTAGGCTCAGCTCTGAGAAGTACACTCCACATGACTATGCACAGTAGGTGGATGCCGGTCAGGCCCATGTTAAGCACAAGTAACGTCTGAGGGGACCTGTTAACGGGCAACAAATGTAGCGAGTCCGTTAACAGTTGGGACGTCATAAGCACGGTGAGCAGGATGGCATGCACGCTGGTATTCCAACCCACATTGACAGTTGTTCTGATCTGGACCAGAAGTGCAAGCATAAAGACCACGAGCGCGGCCAAAGCAAAGCTCCTGACTTCCAAGAACCTAGCGTACTGGCAATTGAGATCGGTACAGGCCGCGCGCACCTGGGCCGACGCGTACAGCATCGCGGTTGCGACGGCAACTCCGGCGAGGACAGCTCCGAGGACTGGCAACCGCGCCATCCATCGAAGCCCGCGGTTCCTTGAATAGAGGTCGCCAAAGAGACCCTTGACAATCAGGAACTTCAGAACCATGTCAACTGGCCGACTCAGCCAATAGGCATGACAGTAGAGCCTGGAATTCACTCCGGCTACCGTGGCAAGAGCCCCCATTACCAGGCAGTATCCCAGGTAGCCCAGAAACCATCGAAATTGATACTGCAACCGAAGGGAAAAGACCCGGACGATCAGCATCCCCTCTACAGCAAAGGCGGCGATTAGCATCAACTGCAGAAGGTGCATCCCGTATCACCTCACTGAATGGTACAGAGATAACATGCCTTCACAGGAAAGTCAAGATTTGTTATGATGCTTGCGGAGGGATTCTTTCGGATGCCAAAGCTACGGCCCGAGTATCGAGACCTCCTGCCGGTCTGGTTCGAACTCCCAACCAGCTTCTTCGTGAAGCTAAAAAGGCTGACCGACCGTTCAGGCTCATCATCCACCGAGGTGCTTAAGAAGGCTCTTCGCCTCTTTGAAGAATCGCTGGAACCAAAAACCACGGAGATTGGTGAAAGCGCCGACCGAAGCCCGGCTTCTCTGAGTTCTTTGAGGTGGGCGAAGATGTCGAGTGAGGAGAGAAGCGAGTTCGCCCGCAAAATGTCTCTTCGTCGTTGGGGAAGGAAGAAGAATGAAACAGAACTTGATGCCAACCAGAGATGACACCAGTGCAATCTCGCTAGACGAATCCGCGGACTTCCAACTTTCGCAGGTTCCCTCGACATTTGCTCAGTGCGTGTTCCTCAACCTTCTGCGGTCAGACAGGAAACGCGCCGCCAGAGTGCTTTTCGGCTTGGACATGTGGACCGACGACTGCGAGCGTCTCCTCAATGACCTGCACCTTCGCGCCTTCCGCCGATGGCTTGGACTCGACCTTCGCGAAAAACAGAGGGACCTCCAGCCTTACCTTGACACACTGGCGTATGAAGGCGCCTTCCCTCCTCCCGTACGGTTTCTCCAATTCTGCCGGGACATTGCGCCAATGGAGGCTTCCTTGAATGAAACCAAATTGTTCTTGGCAAGCGTTGAAGTCCTCGCGAAGTTGGATCGAAACGCCGCATCGCAACGCTGTCGACGCCGCACCGTTAGGAGACTTGCAGGCGACGACTGAGGTCGTTCATCGCTCCAAGCAATTTCCTTGCCGAGGTTGGCTCGGGAAGCATCCGGACTAGCACTCGGCGGAATGCACCTGGCGACGACCGAGGCTTTGGCGTGGGCAGGAGGAGTTCGAGGACCAGCCTGGCGCGCAGATAGAGTACGGCGCGCGTCCAGGTCTTGCGGGCCTCATACAGAGATCGGGCGAGCTCTTCATTGCTTGCGGCTAGAGGGGTGAGCGCTTCTTCAAGGTCTTCAAAATCCGACGCAAGCTCCAACAGGTAGCCCCGGACTGCTTCCCGGCGCAACCCACGGTAAGAGATGGCGAGGTCGGAAGTATATCCCTGTTCCGAAGCGAGGAAGTCAAAGTCCTTCTCGGTGGCCATCAGACGCAGGAGCGGCGCATACTTCTCGAAGTAGTCGATCTGTCGTTCGTGCTCCACTTGACTGAAAAATAGTGTAAGTCGGAATATCGCTTCTGACAACCCACTACATTTGACACGCGCAGTCTCGGTAGAATCTTCGCTGAACCTCCACCGACGTCACCGGTTGGCGACCTATGGTCTCGGGAGAGGTACAGCGAGCTTGATGAAGACCGTTCACCCTTTGCCAACGGCGGAGACTGGGCGTCGGTCGGACTGCGTCGGTCTGCGTCGGTCGGACCAGCCTGCCTGTCGTGGCATCTCGTCGAGGCTGCTATGGATCTTCAGTAATGTTTTGCAGGACGACTCTGTGTCATCGGCTCGATCATCGCCGGTTGTCTTGATCCGTCCGTCGATTCACCCGACCCGCCATTAATGCCCTCAGCGAATGAATCTCGGCGCAAAAGGCATTGGACGGGGCCAGGTTTGTCTGGCATAGTCGCGGGTACGGTGCTGGACCGCCTCGTGCATGCAGTTGTGTCATATCGACCGTGGAACGGCATCGCTCGTGTGGTTGCGGAAGCGAATACCCGATGCCTGCATTCTCGAAACGCACGTCTATAGCTGAAGTAACTGGGACTCCGTCTACTGACTGGCGCGCCGGGCGCCTCACACACGATGTCATGAGGAGGGTGCCCATGAAAAGCGTCGAACGAACGAAGCAAGGTACGGTCCATGAAGGTTCTGAATGGCGGTAAGCCGCGAGGCAAGACCTGCCGGTGGACTCCGGAGCTGGATGAGGTTCTGAAGGCAGCTTGGACCAGAGGAGGGCTGCGTGCGGCTCGGCGCGCGATCCACCAGCATCAACCTACGTGGTCCTGGTGCTCGATCAAGAAGCGCGCGGCTGCACTTGCGTTGTGCCGGCGCCGAGCGCCGCAATGGTCGGAAACGGATGTTAACCACCTGCTCTTGTCCATTGACAGCAATGCTTCCCTCGCGTTGATTGCGAAGCGGCTCGGCCGGACCGTCACGGCCATTCGGAAGAAGCTGTGGGATCTCGGATACAAGGCTGAGAGTTTGGGCGGGTACAAAGTGAAGGAAGTCGCTGAGATGTTCTCGGTGCTGCCGGGACGGGTCCAGTATTGGGTCGAGACGAAGCGGTTGCTCACGAAAGGCGGCCGAATCACGGAGCGGTCCTTGTCCAAATTCCTTTGTGATTACCCTGAGAAGATCCCCTACGAGACTCTGAGCCCAGATATGCGTAGCTGGCTCCGAGAGATGGGTTACCCCGCCGAGGAAGAGCGACCGAGAATGGCGAGCGCCGGCAGGTAGTACCTGACAGGCTAGGCTGTCCGCTCAACGAAGTATTCGTCGGCCGTGCGGAGCCATTCGTCGAACGATGACGAGGATCGAGGAAGAACGTGAACCCACTCGTCGTGACAGTGCTGAACGTAGTGGATGAGTCGGTGGTAGCGCGGATGGTTCCTGACCTGATAACGCAACGCAGCTCGCCACCCCTCCGAGTGAGCGCTGACGCGCCAACCGGCTTCTGCAAAACGAATCAAGCGATAGAACAAGGACCTGTCCCAGAGAGGCCGGTCACCCGATGGACCCAGGAAACCCGGGCAACGCCGCTGCAGTTCGTCGAGGGCCAGATCCTCGAGTGATTGGCCCGGCTTGCAGTTGCAGACCATCCAGAGTGCTAACGCCCGGGACTCCAGCGAATCCCAGACGGCACGCCGAAGGCGGTCGGGTTCCACCTTGGCTAAGGCCTCGAGAGCCCTGGCGTTCTCACCTGCAGGGTGAGTAAGGGAATAGATATTGGAAACCTGTTCGGTCCATTCTTGCAGGGTCGGCCAGCTTGAAGGCGCCTTGGGACTCCGAGCGTCATTGGTGCGTTCCCACTGGCTCCAGGCTTGTTCTACGCGGAGGTCTTTGTATGCGTAGTACATCACCGCGTCAAACCAACCTTGTCCCTTGGCTTCTGCGAAGACGTGGGACGCGATCCACTCCTCCAGAGCGTGCCAGATCAGCTGCGGGTCTTTCAGCGCCTTTTCCCGCCGACCCGTCTCGCGTTCAAGGAAACCAGGACAACGGGCTCTCAGTGACGATCTGACGATTTCGGGCAGTCGCTCTTCACCCTCAGCGATCGTGCGGACCCACAACCCGAAGATGTGCCAATCAGCGTACTCCGCAGCGCTCTCTTCCAGACGTCGCCACGGCACAAGGAGGGATTGCTGCAGGGCCTTCTGTCTGGTGTCGAGACGGACTTGGACGACTAGCTTTTCGAAGTCTCTATGCGCCATCAACAACCTGCTTCTGGGGGAGGCAGCCCGGACCGTTTGTCAGAGAACATCTACTTTAGCAGCTCCCATCCACGTGTGGAAACGGCCAACCGGCAAGGCAGGGCTCGCCTGGCGGCGCGTCGAGCCGAACGGACTTGATCAGGAGCGGGGTGGTCGGTCGCCGGCATCCTTCATTCACCGACGCACTGGAGAGAGGCGCGCTTCAGCACAATTGTCCACCGAGTCACCAGGCAAGACCAAATGTCGTCGGCCAACCCCATCGGGCAGGAAGAGTAGGAGCGGGGACGCGGGTCTCCGTGTCTCGGCTACGCGCTGCCGATTGGCACCGCCAGGTACACTACCGGAGTCGTGACTTTTGCATCGTGTGAGAACCTCATGCCACGATTGCAGCAGCTCATGAAGCCAGCCGGAGAGTTCCGGGAAGTTCTATTCTGGTTGCTGCTGCTCGGCAGTTGGCAGTTTCTCGTTGTGTCAGGAACGCGAAACACCATCTGCGGGCTTGCAGGAACGTCAGCATTCTTGGTGTTTGCCTATCGCAACCTGGGCAGGCTGAGAGGCTTGGGGCTGGCCTACGCAGCGTGGCGCCCGGCAAACCGACGCGGCTGGCTGGCCGCCGTGCTGAGCGGACTAGTCGCGGGCGCAATTGTCTCTGCGATCGGCTCGTCCAGTAGAAGCGGCGCGCTGCTCAGCGAGGATTGGCGGCTCGCCGTCCTGCAGGTGACCCTGGGGCCTGTCTTGGAGGAAGTGCTGTTCCGGGGGTATCTGTTCGCGGTGCTGGTCTGGGCACTGAAAAGCGTCGCCGACGAGCCCATGCGCGATCGACTCGTGGTGATGGCGTCTGCGACAGTATTCGCGCTAGCCCATTGCGCGCAGCCTGGAGTCAGTTGGCTACAATTGGCGTGCATCATCTCGACCGGAATGCTCTACGGCTGGCTGAGGCACGCTTCCGGGTCAACTGCGCCGGCGGCGGCTTCGCACGCTGTCTATAATCTCACCTTATACGCGGCTGCCACGCTCGTGGCAATGGCTCAGGCAGGCGGGGCGATTGCGAGGTGACACTCCGCGATGTCATCATTAAGGTTGACAAGTGATATTATCTCTGAAACTATGGAGGCAGCTTGATTCCGGCATTTGACCCCACGACCGGTGCGCTGCCGCCGGGCGATCATCGAGCAACGTTGGAAGAGATAGGAAGGCGTCTCGCGTTTTCCCCTCGGCGTCGATGGCTGTTGAAAGGTCTTCGCGCCGCCGTCAACTCGTTCTGGGATGCCGGGATCGAGGATATTTACATCGACGGGAGTTTCTGCACGGAAAAACCTGATCCAGGCGACATCGACGGCTATTGGGTTGAGCCGGACCAGGGTGTCTACGATCGCCTCGATCCGTATTGGACCGACTTCGAGTTGCTCTTCGTCACACAGGTTCGGAAGTGGAAGTGGCGGATGTGGGCCGACCTCGGCCTTGAGTTTTTCATTCATCCGGCAATGCAGGCGAGGCCGGAGGTCGGTTTCCCGGAATTCTTCCGGCAGGACCGGGAAGGTCAGCCGAGGGGCGTGATTCAAGTGGTGAAGGTGGGACGATCATGATCAAGAGCGATGCTCAAAGGGACCGGACGCTAGCTCAGATAGCTGGATTTCGGCAGGCACTCGCCAAGGTGGAGTTGGAATCGACGGGCAGGCGCTCGGCGGCGATTCGAGGCAGCTATCAGGGCATGATCCGGCAACTTGAGGACGAACTTCACGAGTACGATCAACTAAAGGCCGGCGAGTTGACTCTGCCGAATGTCGATCGACTCGACCATGTCGCCCCATTCATCGCCAAGATCCGGATTGCCAAGGGAGTCTCACAAACTGAATTGGCGCGTCGCCTGGGAGTGAGCAAGCAGGTGATCAGCCGCTACGAAGAGACGGAATACCAAACGGTGGCGATCGCGAGGCTTCAAGAGATCCTCGATGCGATCGGCATCAGAGCGCTTGTGACTCTCAGCGCTTAGCTGCAGCCTCGTAGTCCTTCTGCACCGCGCCGCAAGACGACTGTAAATCGATCAACCTTCGCTTGCCTGTTCAGTCTCTACCACGGGTGCGCCGTACCAGGAGGAGTCGTCGCGGATGCGTTGCGCGGCGTCCTTGCCGAGCAGAAAGCGGCCAATGCGGAAGAAGTGTTGCCGCATTGCGTCCGGGTCGGTTAACTGCCCAAACTGAATCTCGACAACCTCGTAGCCGCGATTCCGCAGGCCTTCACGAATGTCGCGATCCCTTTCGCGTGTCTCGGGGCGTCCATGCAGATGGCGGCCCATGCCGTCGAGATAGATGCACAGGCCTTCATAGGCGTCATTCCGCGGCTCGTAGAAGAAATCGGGGGTTGTCGCGCCAAGTGGGCGTCCAAGGTCAATGGACCGCTGGGGCTGGAAGCCGTGAAGTCCGGCGCGGACCAGCATCGCGCGCAAGGTCAGTTCAGGGTCATTGACCGGCACCTCCTCAGCCGTCGGAGTGGGTAGGCGGGGAGGAATATCGTGCGTGAAGTCCAGGGTCTCGCCCCATTCTTCCAACCGATCCAACGCCGTGTGCCGGTTCAGGTGCCGGTGGTAGTAGGAGTTCCGGAAGTGCAGCAGACAATCCACGCACGCTGACTGACACAGAGATGGGCAGTCGGCCACGACCCTCTTCGCCGCCGCCACGACCTCCGGCCAGCGATCTCTCATCTGGTCCAGAAGTCCGGAGCCCCCCGCATCGGATCATAAAGCAGCAGGCTCAAGCCTCTGCCACCTGGTTGTCCGATGGCCAGCAATTGCAGATCCTCGACCTCCATATCGAGCACCTCTGCCGCGCCCAATCGAAGGGCTTCCATAACGCTATACGCCTCTTCGCGGTCCACGCAGCTCTCCAAGGAGATCGCGTCGGAGATGACGTCCGCATAGAACCCAACAGGCTCCACCGGCTTGCCGCAGCGCAGTCGGTGCTCCTCCGCAAACGCCTGACGATCCGCTTGCGATGCCAGTGGCGACCGGCTCTGCCCGCAGACCAAACAAACCGGGTAGCCTAGAGGGCCGGAGTTCCGAGCCAAGGACGACGCTCCGACGTTCACCAGGCGAAGCCGGACGGCTGTTCTCTGGCTGATAACTCGATCCCCCCAGCGATACTGCTTACCGCCGCCGTGCTGAGCCTGCTCGTAACCGTAGACGGCAACTCCGAGTTGGAATCGGTAGTCCTCGTCGTCGGAGATCTGTGAGTTGTGGGGCAGATTGACGTCGCAGACGGGAACTGCTGGTATCGTTTGCGACCCGAGGCCGGCCGTCAGGGTTCCTTCGATCTCCGCCACGGCCTCATTGGAAACATCCACCATGAAGCGGGTGGGCTCCACGGGCTCCAACCGGAAGTGGCGGGGAATGAAACGGTGCCCGTTCGCATAGATCAGGTTGCCTGGGATGTACTCCCGCAAGGCGAGCGACGGATGCCGGCGCAACTCCCAATCGCGGAAGCTCGGGTTGAACTTTGGTGCCTCATGCGTTCCAACCACCCAGCCGTTGTCCAAACCGTAGCCGGGCAGGAAGCCCTCGGCTGCCAGCACGCTGTAAGTGTTCGTGTCGTCAAAACCCTCCGCGTTCCTTCGTTTGCGCGGATCGTTGCCTTTGAGCCGCTTGACATAACGGTCACATCGATTTCGCAGCGCATCCTGTTCCGGATCGAGCGTCCCCTGCTTGCGCCGGACCTCGTCGAGGCGATTCATCTGGTCGATCGCCCACTCCAACCGGCGTTTCAGCCGTTCGACAACCGACTGAAGTTGCCCATCCATTTCCTCGATGTAGGTCCGTAGAGTCGCGGGTTCGACAACTCGGGCGTCATCCTCTGGCCACCCTTGCCGAAATGCTTCCACCACGTCCGTATGCAATCGGCCGGCGTGTCTGCCAAGAACGGTGCGCAGCGGAGCAAGATCGGGTAGTCGCCGCCGGAGTTCACCGTTGGTCTCAAACAAATACTCCCGAACGCGATTCGGAAAGCAGCATTTCAAGACCCCAACCAGTTCGATCCGCTCGGTATCGGCGAGCTCAGAGTTGGGACGCGACAACCGGTGCAACCCGGTCAATATGATTGCGTGAACGTGTTTCCGCACCATCACGTCATTCCGCAGATTGAAACTGGGTGGCGCAATCTCTCCTGAGAGCAATTTCAACGGGTCACTGAAGTACGGCCGGTCATGTGAATGCGCCCGCGCGTACGTCAGGATCAACGCCATTCGATGACGACGGCCGGCCCGCCCAGCACGCTGCCAGTAGTTCGAAGCCTTGGGTGGCACGTTGCGCATTAACACCGAGTCCAACGCTCCGATGTCCACGCCCAACTCCAGCGTCGGCGTGCAGACCAGCGTGTTGATGCGGTCGCCGTCACCCTTGAACATGCGCTCCAGCTCTTCCCGGTCCGCTCCCGGGATCTGCGCCGAATGCTCCCGTGGGCGGATCATGTCGAATCGCCCATCGAGCATCATCAGGTCATAGTTGTCCGGACCCTCTGTCTCAAGCTCCAGGGTCCCGGTGCAACGCCACGCCAGGCAAGTAAGGCGCGGCGTCGGGCGCGAGTGGGCACGGCGGCACGCCTGACATCGCCATATGCCGCTACCGGCTCGCAGGCGCAATTGATCCGCGTCAATTTGGCGCACGTTCATTGTGCCCGGCAATGGCTTGTCTCGAAAACCCGTCAACGCGGCCGGCACGATCAAGTGCAATTCGTCCGTGAGCGTCCTCCAGAGTTCCTGCAGGAACGCCGGCACATCGTTCGAATGGACGCCCCAACGCTGAGCCGCCTGCACGATTGACGTCGGTCGAGTGCCCAGCCATTGGGCCACGCGCCCTGCGGTATCGCCCGGATCACGCTGTAGCTTCACGCCCTTGGGCCCGCCGCGAAACAGCGGCAGATACCCGTTGGCGATCTCGCGATCTCCCTCTTGCCAGATCTTTGAAAAGATCCGCCCATCACGATCCAACAGAACCCGGCTTCGGCGTGTGAAGTCGAGCACCGCCGCGACTCCATCCCGCAACTCCTCCGGTCTCAACCCTAACTGGTTCGCCCAGCTCTGGAATATGGCGAGAGACGGATCCAGTCCAGCGTAGTCGACCACCAACCGGCCCCACGGTTCCAGTCCGATCCGCTGCCGGGCGCCTGTCGCGACTTCGCGCAACACCAAGATCCGCAAGAAATGACGGCGCTCGGCCGCGTGACCCTGAAGATCGGCCTTCTTTCGCGCCACGTTCCACACTTCTGGAAGCAGCGCCTGGGACAGATCATCATCCTGATCCAGATCCTGATCCAGCTGCGAGACGAGTGTCCCCACCTGGAGCGGTGTCTGACTCAACCGGGCAAACATCAGCGCACGCAAACGGTACCGTCGCGCGTGGTCCTGCATCCAGCCGGCCTGGAATGCCGCATCCTGGCGGTTGTCGGAGAAGACCAGAAGCCGCTTCCGCTCTGCGCGGTGGATCATGCTCTGCGCCAGCACGTGGACGTCGGAGACGGCGCTCGCCTTCACCGGCCTGGCCGGTTCACGGTACCGCCCCAACTGAATGCGGCCGATGGCGCTGCATCCGACGCAGGAAATCAACTTTCCTGGCTGTTCCTGCTTTTGCCGCACGGCAAACAGGTCCACCAGTGGACCCTGTTTGCCGCACCCGTCGCACTGCTCCGTCCGGGCAGCATGAATCGTGCCGCAGTGGCGGCAAAGGTACAGCGGTGCGGAATTCCTGGGTGGCGGGCGAAGCTGAGGTTGCGGCGGCTGACCGTCGTCATCTTCATCGCCGTCGTCATCATCACCGGAAGCGGCATCTACCACCAAGTGGTCGAGAAGAACCACACGGTCCCCGCCCAACTGCTCCTCGAGAGGGCGCCAGATCACACGATTCGCCACCGCCTCCCCACCACCCGGCGCGCGGTCGGTGAACGTGAAGTCGCGAACGTGATGGACGAAGTAGTGCTGACCGCACGTTGTGCAGGTCATGAGCGGCAAGCGGAACAATCCCTGTTCGCCCGCCCCGACCTCCTCCGCCGACAGCGCAAGCCGTGCGCTTCCGGCGTTCGGGGGGAATGTGACGATACCGCCCGCTACACCGCGTACAAAGGCGTGGACAACCGGACGCAGCAGCGCCCGCCCTTCGCGCTGGGCCGCTGCACCCAAGGCTAGCCAGATGAGCACCTCTTCCTCCGGCACCGGCCGTCCCAACCTCTGTGCCAGATCTTCGACCAGATCCCCCATCGGGCGCGGTCTCATTAGCGCATCGGCAATCTGATAGGCAACTTCGTTGCCAGACAAGCGTTCATACAGGCTGTCTTGCCACCGGCTGATGTCCAGCGCCTGGCCGGTCAACGACTGGAACGTTCCCTTCAGCAGCTTGAGCGACGCCGGTGGATCACTGTCCACGTTGCCGATTGCCTCCAGGACGTTCCGAAGCTGCAGCACTTGGTTGCCGGGCAGCGCCGGACTTGCCTTACGCTTGGCCGCCCACAGATCCGGCTCGTAGTCCTCATAGACCACCGCCACGTTTTCCTTCGCGACGCCAAAGAATCTCGATGCGAAGTGCACCGCCGGAGCAGGGTTGCTGCGGTCGGCAATCGTCGCCGAAGTCGCGATGCAGACCGTCTCCTCGGCACTCTTCCCGCAGAAGCTGCGCAAGCGTCGCAAGAGGCAGGCCGTCTCAGCTCCGTTCGCACCTGAGAAGGTGTGCGCTTCGTCCGCCACCAGAAAGTCCAACCGCGCTCCGGTGAACATCTCGATGTCGTGCTGGCGCGTGAGCAACAATTCGAGCTGCTTGACGTTTGTCAGGAGAATTCGCGGCGCTTTGCCCGCGGCCCGCATCTCCTCACGCGATACCAACTCCTCCGGTGGATGGACCGCGCCCGGCTGCCCCTGCGTCCGGAGTTCCGCCACCTTCGCGGCGTAGTCGGCTCGGGATGCGCCTTGTGGCAACCGGAACCCGGTAACGTCGCTTGCCAGCTCCGGGCGTCTTGCCGACGTACAAGCCGAAGCTGATGCCGACTCCGCACAACAACTCGCGCAACCGGCCAAGCTGATCCTCGGCAAGCGCATTCATCGGGTAGATGATAACGGCGCTAATCCCTTCCGAGGCCCCCGAGTCCCGCAACTCCAGCGCCTTGCTGATGATCGGATAGAGAAAGCATTCCGTTTTGCCGGAGCCCGTACCCGTCGAGATCAGCGTGGCCTTTCCGGCCACGATGGAGCGGATTGCCGTCTCCTGGTGCCCGTAGAGATGTTCGTGGTCCGCGATGTTTGCCAGCAGCGGATGCAGCACGCCCTGGTCGGCCATCTCCCGCATGCTGGGTCCCCGGCGAAAGCTACGCGAGAGGCTGACGAAGGGGCCGGCCAAAAGCGGTGTGCGTCGCGTTTGGTCCAAGTTCAAGAGCTGTCGCATCTGGCGATGCAAGTTCGGATCGGCAAAGGAGTACGTCGTCAGTTGATAACGGAGAAAATCCTCGACGACATTTTCCGTGTACGTGATCGGGTTCAGCAAGCTCATCGGCATCACGATACCGTCCACGGCACAGCGGCCTTGCGGGAGGTGGTAATATTCAAGACCTTGGGCTCCGGGTCGATATGCTTCACTAGTTGTTTCAGTTTCTGCAACACTCCGGCCGCGGGGTTGCGAGGTAGTAGTTTTGTAGCCGGTCCCTGATACGGCTCCAAGTGCAAAACGATCCTCGTGTTCGTGGTTGTGATCGCCCTTTCTGCGAAACGCCTCTCAGTGGGATCGGTCGCGTTGATCGCCGCATCCCTAAGGCCATCGCGAGTATCAACCACCTTCTCCAACACAAGTTTAGCAAGGCCGCTTGTATTGGATTGGTTGGGCGCGCCCCGAAGTATTCGGAAGTCCTTTGCCTCGATGAGCCAGACTGGATCCGGGTTAGCTCCCACCTCGATTGCGACGACGTCGACAGCCTTCTTATCCTGCTGCCGCAGCACTGTCAGGTAGTGAGCGGACGCATCATACTTTGAAGTTTCAATCGTTGGCCGGAAATGAAACTTCAACGAATCGACCCGAAGGGTGGCCATGACGCTTCAATTCCCGCCTTCTGCATTTGGTTCGGCATCGCCAGGTTCAGCACTCAGCCCCATCTCGGTGTTGATGTACCGGTCCGACTGCTCCAGGTCCTCATCGAGCGAGGCAATGTCTCCAACGTCATCCATCGTCTTGCCCTGCCGCACGCTAACGGCGCCGTCCGGTTCAAAATGGAGCCCGAAGCAACGCGTGTCGGACTCCAAGGTATTCCTGAGTCTGGAGGATGTGCAGTTCCCGGAGCAGGAACAGGCTATGGGTCCCAATAAACACCTGGATGCCGCTCTTCGCGACCTGCATGATGGTCCTGGCCAGCGTCTTGATGATCCGTGGATTCAGGTTGGATTCGGGTTCATCCCAGAAGAGATAGCCCTTGTCAAGAAGAGAGCCCGTAGCGATGAGCCGCGCCACCATGGCGAGCTTTCGTAGCCCTTCGGCAACAAGGTGCATCTCCATGCTGCCCGAGTCCACATGGAGGTAGAAGCGGCCGGCTCTGTCCACTTCCACTTTCCCGCCCATGGCCGCCTCAAGGGGCACCAGCAGATTCTTGATATTCTTCTCGCGGGGACCGCGAGCGAGCGGCGCTTCCAGCAAGATGCAGGTATCCCGCCATGTCTCCTCGAAGGAAAGGTGGGTAGTTTCATACAGCGCCACAAAACCCGGCGCGATTGTCAGCAGTTCCCTCGTGGGCAGGAAGACCGGCAGATTCTTTTCTCGAGTAGTCGGCATGACTTCAACGGTCACTTCCGTCCTAGCCACAGTGGAAAACGTAAAGGTAAGATTCAGCTCGCGTCGGTCGAATCTGTAGCTGAGCCGGCATTTGCTGCGTCCGCGCGCCCTTCGGACGAGTCGTCCAAGGCCATCTGGCCGGAAGACAGTCAGCAATTTCTCCGCCAGAGCCGATTGAATCTGAGCCTTGCTGGGAACCTCGGTTGCCCCATCCTTTGCCCTTGCGGCGCTCACCGCGATTGCCGAGTATGCCGCTTTCAGGATATGAGTCTTTCCTGCTCCGTTCTCCCCAATGATCACGTTCAGGTTCTTGCCGAAGTTGAGTTCAACTTCGGGGAAGACTGTAAAGTTTTCCAAAGACAAGGATTTCAGCAAGATCGTTCTCCAGTTCTCTTGAGCCAATCGCACGGCGACAATCCTGCAGATGGAGAGTCATCCCGGCGCCTTTGCTGTCGACTCTTTGTCACCTTGACAATTATGCTCCAGACGCTACTTCTGTGGAGCCGCGCACACTGCCTCGTCGGCCCCCGGATCCAATGCACTTGTTCGTTCCGATATTTAGTCGCACTGACTTGGTTGGTTACCTCTTCTTCCGCTTCGGTGGAACTACCAAATTCCCGAAGAGGTCGGTGTCCAGCGGATTCCCGAAAAGATCGACGGCGACTGGAGCGCCGGTGGCGGGGTCGGTTTTTTCCTCTGAACTTGGTGACAGAAGCAGTTGAGCGAGGACTTCGGCGTGGCGTTCGCATTCCTCCCAAGAATCCTCGACCGACTGCTGCACTTGCCAGGGATAGAATCGCGGTCCGAGTGCCGATGCAACGGGCTGACGTTCCTTCGCTCGTCCGTCATGACCGAGGTCGTAGTCCGCGAGGCGAATTGTTTCGGGAGCATCCAGCCTTCGCCTTCATTCTGAGCCAGAAACGCTCGACCCCACTTTCTGAGTTGTCGAACGCGACACTGGCGAGGACTGAGAGCCGCTGTTCCAGGATTTTCCTTCTGGTAACGCCAGAATCCCTTCGGGTCAAGGTTCGGGTGAACTTCTCGGTCAAGGTATCTGGCGGATAGTCACATCCACGCAAAATATGCCGTAATTCCTTCCCGATCAGTCCATATTGGTAATGCGATGACCGCCTCAACAATGACCCGCACTCGAAGGCGTCGCGAGTCATGGCCCAAGGTTCTGCCATGGACCGATCACTTCTTGCTGCCACAGTCGCGCAAACCTGACGCGGAAAGGAATCAGGCGCTCGCCGCTCTTCATGGGGAGTGCGCCCAGGGCCAATAGAGGCCTAATCAGGGACGTCATCCAAAGCTGAGGTTGGTGCCAGCCGATGCCGCTCGCCTAGTCATCCAGTCAAAACGAACGAATTCAGACAGCTGACAAGCACCAAGCTCGGGTCTCTGGAACCCAGTACCAATAAGGCATCGCCACATGGGACATCTGGAAATAGGCTCAATGAACGTTCGAGTATCACTGGTTCGGGCAATCTTCGGCTGGCCAGTTTGAAACCGAAGTCGATGCTCCGTTGCGCGGTAGTGCGTTCGGCTCATCAGATACTGAGGTTCAGCGACTTGTTACCCCCCCCTAGCGCGGACCCATTTGAACCCGCGCTTACCTTCGATCCTTCGATATGCCGAGGCACAGAAGTCGAATTGATGAAACATCGCCCCCTGATAGAGTGGCAACGCTACCTCTTCGACATCCGACAGTTGCACCGCCGCTGCGCCGTCGGCCGAGAGGATCAGGCCGGTCGGACGCTCCAAGATGCTCTTCGGCCCGTCGTACGGCTGCCAGTTGCCCAGCAGCCAGTGGCCGTACTCATCCGGGCGATACCCCTTGTCCTCCCACTTCCAGCGGGGCGGGAAAAGCGCGGAGTCATTCGTCATGTCGAACTCCGTCGCGTATCGGGATGTTCCAGCCATCGGGCGACTTGTCCCCAAGCAGCACGCCGTTCGTGTAGAGCTTCTTTACGATCTCCAGGTCGCGAGGTGTACGGATTTCGAGAATTGCACCAGAGTGCGGACTGAACTCCTCGATCTCGCTCACCGACAACGCCAGGTAGCCATCCTCATTTGGGAAATCGGTTTCAAGTTCGTGCGCCTCGGGCGAATCCCCAGGCCCCAGGCGGAATCGCGTTCGGAGGCTTTCTGGGTCGCCCCCCTTCACCACTTGGATCGCGGCCACCTTGAACGAGTGGTGGACGGCGCCAAAGATGAAGCGCTCATTCTGAAATGCGTACAGGTGGCTCCAGCGAGACTCCTTCAAGAACAACTGGCGCAGTGATCCCGCACCCTTATCGGAGTAGATGCCCGACGGAACTAGCAAGCCCAAACGTCCCCCGCCACGCAACAGTGCATAACCGGTCTCCAGGAACATCTTGTACGTGTTCAGGTCAGCAGAACCCTGATGCAGGAACGGGTGCGCTGGATCTGCAAAACCACTGCGGCCTTTGCGCAGGTCCGCCCACAATCTGTGATCGGCGGCGGATTGGCTGAACTTCTTGTCTAGCGGGAAATCGTGGTGTGGCTTCTCATCTTTGTCGAGCCACACTTGGTCGCCAAAGGGATGCGCCGCATACTTCACCCAATTGGATCGGGCTTTGAGACGCGCGCAGTAGTGCATCCAATCGAGCTCCACTCGCGGCTCATGGCGAAAATACTCCAATTGCCGGTCGAGCGCCTCTTGCTTGCCGTAGCTGCGATAGAGCGGATCCACATCGGAGAAGAACTCCTTGGAATTCGGCTTCTGTACCTCCCACGGTGGGTTGCCGATGACGGCATCAAAGCCTGGAGCCTCCCCATGGAAGACATCTGGGAATTCCAACTCCCAGTGGAAAAATCGATGTGCGGCGCGCAGCTCGCGGATGATGTCTCTCGCCTTGGCAGAGGGGTGTAGAAAATCCGCCGGCAGCGGTGCGTGTTCCAATAGATCACCCGGCCAAAACCAAATCGCACACCATGTGTCGAACGCCCCGCGAAGCTGACGATAGGCTGAGCCGGGACCAAAATGCTGCTCGTACAGGCGCCGGCGCTCCTCGGTCTCGTGTATTGGCAGATTGTGAATATGTTCGAAGACTCCCACCAGGTGATCGTGTACGCCGATCGGCGAAAGCTGTTTCTCCAGGAACTCGAAGGCTTGCTCGCGGCGTGCCCGGATCAATCGGACAAGTTCGTTTTTAACCTGCTCTTTCCGCTCCTTGATGGCGTGGGTCCATTTGTCGCCTTTGGGGGAAGTCCCCTGCTCCCGGTAGTGATGGATGAACTTCTTTCTGTCCTTGTCGCCGCCGTCGCGGTCCCAGGCCATGGCCGGATAGTCCTGAAAGCGGTCGAACCAACAACCGATGAGAGCGTTGCCGGTCTTCATCTTGTGATCGAGGAAGCCGAAGGGCAGCCGAGGGTCCATGGTCTCGATCCATAGGGCGAGACGGCCGAGCTCGATGGCGAGCTGGTCGAGATCGACGCCGTAGAGGCAGCGCTCGACGATGTGCCGGCGGAGGTAGGCTCGCAGATAGTCGTTGAAGTCAGGGTCGCCGATGGGCTTGGGGATGGTCTCGTCGCCGAGCCTGGTTGCAGCGTGCCCGTCCGCGAGGCGCACGATCACGTGTGCTTCCGTCAAGAACCGCAGCGCTGAAAGAAGAAAGGAGCCCGAGCCGCAGGCCGGGTCACACACCTTGAGCGCGAGGATTGCTTCCGGTGTCCGCGGGATGTCGCCGTCGTAAGCCAATTCGCGAAGAGCGCGGCGCGTGATCGGGCCCGCCAACTGGGGACGGGTGTAGAAGGTGCCGGAGCCCTTTCTGGTATTGCCTTCGCGGACCAGATACCATTCACCGGGAAAGATCGTGCGCGGGACCAGGGTCCGGGCGGCTTTGTCCAGGTCCTCGTCGTAGTCCCGTTGCTTCTCGGGTGTCGGCTTGCCCTTCGGCTTTTTGACCAGCTTGGCGGCTTCCGCCGCTCGGCGGGCCCAAGCGTGTATCTGTTGGCGTAGATGCTCGCGGTCCTGCGAGGCGTCATCGGTGTCCGCAACGTCTTCCTCGGTGACGACCTCAACGACAACTTCCTCGTCCTCGCCCGTTTGCTCTGGCGATTGGTCTTCGGGTTCCTCCTCGGTCTTTTCAGCGTCGTCGTCGCCGGACTCGCCCTTCTTCTCCGCTACTTTGAACTTCTCGAATAGCTTGGAGATCTCATCCATCGGCATCGCATCGAGCTGCATGAATGGAAGCGCCGGTTGGTCGCCGAGGTTCAGGAAGACGATGGGCGAGTCGGCGCGCCGGAGCTGGAAATCGAGCAAGCCTTCGTAGAGGATGCCGATGTACTCCGTGGAGAGATCCGAGAAGTCGATGGAGGACAGGATGAGCTTGGTGGTGCGCCCCTGCGGCACGCGCTCCCAGGCTCGGGTCAGCAGCTCGAGGATGTAGTGGATTGCGTGATCGCTGGGTGAATTGTTTGGGTGTTCGAATAGTGCCAACGCCCTGAGAATGGGGTCTGTGGAGCCGGCCTGTCCGGGTTGAAAGAGCCCACCGCCGTACTGGCGGACCAGCAGCCCCTCGTGGGACGAGCCTTCATAGATGAGCCGGAAGAGAGATAGCAGTCGCGGCCAGGCGCTCCATTGATTGCGGAGCGTATCGGCGGAACGTCCTCCTGCCATGCGGTCCAACTGCCCACGGAGACCTTGGAGGGAATAGCTGTCGTTGTAAATGGGATCGGTGCGAGGAAGCAGTTCGCGCGCCTCGGCGAATAAGACCACCACGCAGCGCATCACGAGACGAGTCGCCGCGATGTAGACGTCGCGCGGAGAGACGGCCACGCTCTCGGCGCGTAGATGGTCGATCACTTCGCCGGAACTGTGGATGAGGTGCTCCACCGCCAGCCGAACACGTTCACCCAGGTTGGCGGAGAGCTCTGCCTGGCCTTTGCGGGTGTCCTGGATGGCCGCGATGAGCGGAGCGGGCTCGCCTTGTTTTGGCGGCGTGAGAGCTTTGGGACTGAGAAGGTGCAGAAGTGCCAGAACCTGATCGCTGGGTTCGCCATCTTCAAACCAGAGCGCGATGTCCCACTCGCACCATGCCTCGTAGTCCGGGCCGGCGTGGATCAGCCGCCATTGGACGCCGTTGGTGAGCAGGGCCAGTTTCTGCTGGCTCTTGCGGAGCCATTCAACGACTCGCGCGATGCTGCGGCGGCCTGTGCCGATACCAATCTGTTTGACGTCGTCGTCGAAGACGGGCAGAACCGCCCCGTTGGTTCCCAGCCAGAGTCTGCGGGGTTTGAAGTTCTCGCCAGTGATGAGCCGATAGCCCCACTCCGCACCGACGGCACTTGCCTTCTTCCACTCCAGCGATGGCAATTGCAGGATGCCTTCCAGGACTGTGTCGAGCAGTGCCGCTTGTGCGCCCTGCTTCTCGGAGTTCTGCTGCGCCTGGACGGCACTGCGGAGGCGATCGGCCCAGTAGAAGGACAGTTCCGGCTTCTGCGCGGAAAAGTGATGGGCGAGCCGCGCTGGGGAGATGAGCAGTCCCCCGTGCTTGAGACTCGACCACCAGGTGAACTGGCTGAGGGGATCGACGTGGTTGGTCATCGAGCGCTCCCCGGCAAACGGATCTCTACAGCGACTGGGAATACCTGGGCCGACTGCCTGAGTTGGTAGCGCTTGGGGAGAACGAGGGAAAGTACACGATCCTGTTCGGCCTTGAGGCGCGTAAGAAGCTCCTGGAAGTGACTGGACCGGCGTTGCAGTTCGGCGTCGAGATCCCGCAGCCGGTCCTCTTGGGCACGGCGTTCGATGTCGATGAGAGTGAGCTGGCGCATATCGGCGATCAGCCGATCGCGCTCCTTCTCCAACTTAGCAATGGTGTTCTCGCTCATCGCCCGTTCCACTTCCTTGAGTCTCAGACGGAAGCGCTCCTGTTCGGCTTTGATGGCTTCGGCGCCCACGTACTCAAGGCGTTGTTTTAGCGCTTCGGTGAGCGAAACCGCGCGGTCCTGTACGAAGGTTCGAAGGTCCGGTTCCACGTCTTCCCAGATATGCCTCGCGCCTTCAATCAGGGCGGTATCGCTGACGTGAATGCCGGGCCGGTCGGCGGTTGGCTGTTGATACGGGAGCGGATCACCAAGGTCGCCTTGCCGCACGGGAATCTGGTAGGTCCGTGTCCAGTGATGGAACGGCTCGCGGAGTTCGTTGATGGCCAACTCTTCCACCGTCAGGAGTATGAGCGCATCCACGTCCTTCGGCAGGTTACCCGTGCGGACCGTCCAACGGCTGGCCGTGTGATCGCGTTGCTTTCGTCCGGAGCCTGGGAACCTCAGGCGTGCAAGCGTGGATAGGGCATGGTGGAACACAGGGTGGCCCAAGTGCACCAAAACCGTATCAGGCTTTGCACGGAACACAGCTCGGCCCTTCGACGCGTCCAGGAAGAACGCAGGGTCAAACACGATGGCGGGGAGCGCGCCGAGAGCCGCACCCTTCCGCTCCAGCCGAAGCGTGTCGTCGATCAGGGATTGCCATCGTGGCGGGATTGGCGTCGCCAACCTCATGCGCCCCTTCGCATCCGGCCCGTCGAGCCTCGGATAGCCGAAGCCCGACGCCAGTGCGACTTCCAGGGTTTGCTTGAGTGTCTCGGGAGACAGGTCAATGTGGCGCCCAAACTCCGCGAGATGCTTGGCGTATTCCTCGCCGTTAGTTTCGTTCGAGTCGCGGGGAACGATGGCGCGGCCTTTGGCCTTATTGAAGTCGTGCTCCAGATGTTCAATGAGCGGGTCCGTGTCTTCCTGATCCTGGAACCGGCGCTCGAAGGCAGCGTCGAATACCTGGCCCATCGAGCCGAGATCCTCCCGAATCTCGTGGACCTTCTGAACGACCTTTCCAATGAACTTGAGGTCGGCGTCGTCTTCACTCGTGAAATGAAAGACCGTGACGTCGCGGGCCTGCCCGTGCCGGTCGAGGCGGCCGTTACGTTGTTCCAGCCGTGAGGGGTTCCAAGGGATATCGAAATGGAAGACCAGTCGCGCCGATTCCTGGAGATTCAAGCCCTCGGAAGCAACGTCGGTTGCGATCAAGATGCGGATTGGGTCCTCAGGGTCGTTGAAGGCCGCAATGACCTCATCCCGATTCATGAGACCAGCTTGGCTCTTACCGCCAAAGAGGACGCGAATGCGAGACTCGTGGCCCGAGTGGAATTCGCTTTTGAAGCGGAGGAAGAGGTAGTCGAGCGTGGTCTTGTACTCGGTGAAGATGATCAGCCGCTCGTCCTGTTTCCACTGCTTGCCGTCGCGCAGGTTCTGAGTCACGACTTCGAGAACCCGGTCGAACCGCGAGTCTGATCTCGGCACTCGCAGAGCCCCGTCGGCTCGTGTGAGCCCGAGGCGCTCCAGGGCATGGTCAATCGCCGCAACTTCGCTGGTGAGATCCGGCAAGAGCGGTTTCAGCCAGGCGCCGACAGTTCGGGCGGCATGGTGGGTACGGCTCTCGATTTCGCCGTCGTCATCGAGATCCTCTTCAAGAGATCGTTGTGCAGCCTTCACTGCCGTGGCGTCAGCCGCATCCCCATGCGCCCCATCCAGGAATCGGTACCACGATTCAGCAAACGTGAATGGCGATGACAGAAGGCGCTTGGAGAGGATCTCAATGGCAAAGCTGCCAGCCAGCTGTTCCGATTTCTGAGATGCGGCGATCTTCGACTTCACGGCCTTCCGGAATTCGGCGACCGCGAGCGAAAGTGCACGCTCTTCCTTGGTGAGAAAGAGTTGCTTGGAGTCGAGATGACGTTGCGGGAACCGATTTGGCCGGTGGTTTCTGGTGTCGAGGTCGTTGATTTCACTCTTGAGTCGGCGGACCACTACCTGCTGGACCCGCTCCTTCTCTTTGTCCGTGAACTCGCTGGTTTGCGTGAAGCGCACCGGGTCCAGGACTTCGAGCAGTCCGGAGAAGCTCCGCGTATGGCCGTTGTGCGGGGTGGCCGTGAGGAAGAGCTTGTGCTCAAACAGCGGTGTGATCTCCCTGAGTGCTTTGACGAGCTGGTTGTCCTCTCCGAAGGGCGAGGGGAGCAGATTGTGGGCCTCATCCACGATAAGAAGATCCCACGGCAATTGGGCGCGCGGGCCTCCGGAGGCCGCATCTGTGACCCGGCAGGTCGCGAGAAACTGTTGCAGGATATCTGGCTGCCGCAGGTAGTAGTACGAGGCAATGATCCGCGGGAACGTGCGCCACGGATTGGCGTCGAGTCCGAGTCGCCGCTGAACCGCATGTGTTTCGGTTCGGTCGATGAGATCGAAGTTGAGAGAGAACTTCGTCTTCATCTCGCGTTGCCATTGCTGCGTGAGTGAAGCGGGCGTGAGAATCAGGACCCGCCGCACACGACGGCGGATCAGCAGCTCTGTGAGAATGAGGCCGGCTTCGATTGTCTTCCCCAATCCGACATCGTCTGCGAGGAGGAGCGATACGCGCGGCATCTCCAGGGCCTTCAGCAACGGAACGAGCTGAAAGTCATCAACCTGCACCGCGCCGAAGAATGGGGCGGAGATGGGAGCCTCTGGCGCCTTGCCGGACCCGTCCGGATGCAGAAATGGAGTCAGCGCGGCCCACCTCGCCGCTCGAACCAGCGCATCAAACTCGCGCGGCTCCATCGACGCTTCGGATTGAACCTGTGGAAGTGCGTTCGGTTCCAGGAGATCCCGTCCATGCTCCCGCTCCCACAGGACCGTGTCCTCGGCCACGCCGTCGCTGTCCGTGTATTCGACTCGAACGAGATGAAGCCGCCCTTCCTGGGAGTCGAACGGCTCAACGGATGCAATGAGCCCCCGACGATTGCGGATTGTGGCCAGCATGCCGGGACGAGGGAGCTGAATGGTCGGGGGTGGAAGCATGTGGTCTGGGCTATGTGCGTTCAAGTACCGAATGTCCTATTCTCTACTAACGCGCGAGGACGTGGCGCAGGAGTTGGGTACGCAAGGTAGGTAAACGCTATCTGCCTCAAGACCTAATGCACCAGGGAGCCACCAGCTACGCCCACTTGTCTGACGGAGGAAAGCGAGGACTAGGTGGCTGGTTTGGCGACGCCATTCTCGTGGACTTCGAGAATTCCCGAATGGTCGAATCTATCCAAGCGTTTCATCGCCGTTGATCAGCTTGCGAGCGGTTTCGAGAACGAGGGTGCGACAAGCAGCGGAACTGCCTTATCGAAGAGGGTTTAGGAAAGCCAGCACACGCCGCTAATCATCGGCGTGCCCGCGACGGCGGCGATGATCGGTGCCCCGGAGGAATGACCGTGTCGCACGGAAGCTGTATGGTTGGTGTGGGATTTCGGCGGAGGGTTTGGGTCGGTGGTCGTTGGCGGCGCTATTTCTCTCCGACGATGCCGAGGAGGATGCTTCGACCCATCGTGAAGATCAGGAAGCACGCTACGCCGGCCAGAAATAGCTTGACGCTACGTGTGACGCTCTTCGCTTTTTCCGTGACGATTTTTGCGTTGTCGTAAGTCTGGTCGGCGAGGCGGTCGATCACGTCTGTAGGCGTCAGTTCCCGCATGATCTTTTTGAAGTCTTCGTGGGGTAGACAGGCGATGGTGCCGAAGAACAAGGGAGAGCATTTCCCGGTGTGCTGTGCAGTTCGGGGTGCAATCGTTTTGAGGAGAAGGACGGTCGCGCTGGCGAAGAAGAGAGCGATGCAGGCGAATAAGGCGGCATCCAGGACGACGAACGAGATGGTGGTAATGGTGGTGGCTTGGCTCAATCGTTGGTGGGCGTCGAGGTATGCGCTGAGTTGGGTGCTGAGGAAGCTGGTGAGCGCGAGGACCAGAGTGAGGACGAATTGTGCTTTGGCGTCAATCACGCTGACGAATCCGATGACGCGGGCCAGGTTGTCCTTGTTCGCCTCAATGAGGTGGCTAGTATCGTTGTCCATGGTGTGGTTCTCCGTCTTTGTTTCCCAGGGCGGTCGTTACATGGGCTGCGCGCGGCATGCGTTCGAGGCGTTTGTAGATCGGGTCAAGTTCGTTGCCGTGGCAGAAACGGACACGTTTGCCGCTGCCGCACGGGCACGGCGCGTACCGGTCGGGTGTCGTGAGATGGCCGGCCTGGGTGAGCGCGTGCGTCATGATCCACTCGATGATGGTGTGCTCGTCTGGAATGACTCCGCGCTCGATGAGGAGATCGATGATCGCGAAGATGCCGTGGCGCTCTGCTAGTCCGGGCCACGTGCCGTTCTTGTCGTAAAGGTGTCGTTTGTGGAACCACAGGAGTGCCGCGTCGAGAACCTCCCGGGTGAGGTGGTCGGCTCCGGTGCTGAACTCGCCGCGTTCCGGGAGAGTGAGACAGAGCTCGTGCGTGCTTAGCAGGTGGCCGTTGGGGTCGGGCTTGAGTACGGACTCATGGTCGTAGACTCGCGGGGATTCTCTCGGAAAGGTTCGTGGATACTCTAGTCTGACGCGGAGCGTGTGTTGCTTGCTTGACCGTCGCCCGAAGTAGTGGAGGGTGCCGGTGGCGGTGAAGTCGCTCGTTGGCGTTAGCATGGTTCGTTCGAGGGTGAAGTAGGGGATTGTGGTGAGGAGTTCGCGTTCGCGCTGGAGGCGTGCCGTGGAGAGTCGGTGCCACTGGATGGTGTTCATTCGGCGTATGGGCGCGTGACCTTCAGTGGGACGTAGTCGCTGGTGCGCGGCGCGATGAGGATCGCTCCGATGCTCGTGTACCCTGCTGCCGCAGCCGTCTTGTAGGCCTTAGCGTCTTCGGCTTCTTCGAGGTCCTCGAAAGTGAGGTTCGTGGCCTCATAGCAGGTTGTCGCCCGGTTCCAGGTAAAGCATTCGATGATGGCGTCGTCGGTGATCGCGCTATGCACGTCTCTCGTGATACCGAGGTGGTTGCCGGGCATGGCGAGCTGGAGGCGTTCCGCGGTGCTGGTCGCGTCCCCGATGCAGAGGTAGTCCATGTCTCCCTTGACGCCGAGCTTTCCGACAAGTGAATTGCCGAACGCGCACCCGATGGCGACGTGGAGTTTGCCGAGGATGTCGTGGTACTCGTTGATGACCAGTTCGACGGACGAGTTCGCGGCGATGCAGAGGTCGATCGCGGCTTGTTTGACGTCGCCATCGTCATCGTGGGGGGCGTGCAGGAGTGCTTGTAGGCGGTCCCCTTGGTGTTGGAGGGCGATGCCGTCAAAGTCGTTCTGGCACACGTGACGGAGTTCATACCGGAACAAATGAAGGACCTGCACAGCCTTGACGAGATCGTCCGTGTTTTGGTTGAGGGAGTCCACGAGGCTGGTGTACCCGTCGATGTCCACGAAGAGTGATGCCGCGGGTACGGTTTTTGCGCATCGTGGTCCAAGCCGGGTGAGGTCGATCTTCTCTCTCGCGTCCTCAATGGCTATGTCCGCGAGGGGTAGGCCGTCTCTCTTGTTCTGCAGGTTGTTGGTGGAGGACTTCGTCGACCACGTGTACCCGGCATCCTTGATCAGCGCTTCCAGGTCGTCGATGTCGCTCGGGTCAAGCTCGTACGAGTTCTCGTTCCTGGTGAACCATCCTTGTACTTCTTCGGAGAGGCGGTTGAATAGGCTCTGGCCGATGGTCAGGGTTCCGGGCGTGAGGATTTTCGCCGCGTTGTTCGCGGCGTTGCCGATACTAATGAGTTCGCGGTCGCCGCGCGCTCCGATGTTGGCGACGAGGCAATCTCCCAGGTCAAGTCCGATGGCGGGTATAAGCGAAGGGTAGCTAGGGAAGACTTCCGCGAACGATGTAGTGAGGGCGGAGTTTATGGCGAGACCGGCGAGGACCGCGTCATACGCCATAGCGGATGGATTGTTGTATGGGCGGAAGATGAGCCCGTGAAACTTGCCGCCTTGGACCTGGATTTTGTCGCCGCTAAAGACGTTTTGGAAGATACGCTGGAGTTCGATTCTGGTCAGGTGAAGGGTTCGGTACACGCGCCGGTAGTCGTCGCGCCGCTGGAGGGGGTCGCACAGGACGGCGTGCAGGTTGCTGATGTCAGCATAGACGTGGACTCCAGTGACGATCCTAGTATCGGTTGGGGAGAGGTTTGAGAAGCCCATCTCTCTCGTGAGGGGCTTGACGGTGACGCCTGCGTCGGTGATGCGCTTCCATTCCCGCTGTAGGCGATCCTTGCTTCGGTCAAAGTTCCACGCCATGAAGGTACTCCCTCGGATAGGTCGGCGAGGGGAAGAAATGGACCTACCCAATTGCTACTATACCACAAGCTGTAGTGTGCACCTGAACGGTGTAGGTACATATCCACTGGGACTTGCGAGAGAAGCCTTTGAGTATTACTTCACCCGGACAAGCGTTCTTGAGCGGCGATACACTGTTCTTGGTCAGAACGCGTTCTCCGGCCCATGTCCGAGATACTTACGCTGATGGTAGGGTGGTTTCCATTTTGATTTACGCCGCCATGCCCTCCACAACTGGCCATGGCGAGACAGTGGCAGCGGGCGATAGAAGCGCAGAATGTGCGGGTTACGCAAAACTGTTCAAGTACTACATCGCTTGAAGTCGCGGGCGGTGTCGTTAGTGAGTAAGATTCATGAGGCGAAACAGCGGTCAAACAACAGGTAAAGGAAGAGGATCGTAATGCCGGTCGCCACGAGGGGGACGGTGGCTCATCGGGGCCAGGGACGCAAGCCGGGCCATCCAAGCATGGGTAGGAGTCTTGGGGTAGTGCCGGACAAGTGGCAGGACAACTTCACTGAACACGAGAGCCAGATCATGAAGACGGAGCTGGCTTCCAGCAGTGCTTCAAGGCGCAGGTGGCGGTGGATGGCGATTCGAGGCTGATTGCGGCCAACGACGTGGGGCAGTGTCCTGCAGACGCCGGTTCTTTTGCCGGCGTGCGAGACGCGCAGAAGGTCAGGGAGGCCAGAAGTCGAAGCGTGTTCTGGCAGATGCGGTGGACCACGCCGAAGAAGCTTTTCGGACATTTGCAGTCAAGCGAGCTGCTGGCTACGTGGCGCTGGGGCGAGAGGACAAGCCAGAACCGCAGGCACGGCGGGAATGCCAGGGCGTCCCGGACAATGCGGCGGTGCTTGGCGGGAGCGAACGGTAACGCGTGGTACCGGAAGCGGAAATCGACGGTGGTGCCGGCCCTCGGATGGATCAGGAAAAAGCCTACGTTCCGACGGTTCAGTCTCCGCGGACTGGTGAAGGTCCAAGGCGAATGGCGACCGGTGTGCGCGGCGCTCGATCTGAAGCGGAACTGGGCCTCGCGCGGGCCTGAAAACAGCCCAAATTCGCCATACTAGGTCTCTGGCGGTTACCGGTGGTTCCACTGCCGACGAAGCGGAGGGAGAGCCTTTTGTTTCGATGAATATTCCCTGCGATCGTACGAGTCGACCCGTGACCCAAATCGTGCTGCGGGATGGGTTCCTAGCTGCCGACGAGCCGCAAATTGCGCGTCTGCGCAAGTGTCTGCTGGAGCCCACGGCACATCGGGTTTGACGGTGAACGAGAAGGCCAGCTTGGAGCGGATGATCCTATTCGAGCCGCGGTAAAGTCGCCTCGTTAGTCACAGCCCAGGGATAGACAGAACCGGTATTCGTTGCGGACATCCCGCTCACCGCCGGCCGGGCATTGCATTTTAGGAGCGCTCACCCAATCCACTCGTGCACCAAAATGGCAGGCCGTACGGCTGACGAGTCCGATGAACATCGAAGAGTCCATTCGGGCAGAGGCTGATGGGAGGCTCTCCGAATCCTGTGGGTATCGAGGTGAGAATGTAGGCTCTAAGCGCGGGAACGAGCCATCTCTGCGCAGTCACTTTTGGAGTAGGCGGGCAAGAGGCCGCGAGAGGTCGAAGCCAAGAGCCACTCGGACCGTGGTCAGTTCATACGGAATACTTCGGGCCACATTGAAGCCCAGAGTGATCCCCGGAGAGAATGACCACGAGGCCCAGGCCGAGACTCCGTGATCCGACACGTCCGATCCGGGTACGACGGTCTGGGGTGCGTGCCCATAGAACGGCATCGAGTCCGCGGGCATCGCGCCGGAACCCGCCGAGCCAGCGCCCATACCGGGCGGCATATGCCCAGGTGGCATTCCTGGCATAGTTGTTGCCGCTGGCGTGGTTTCCGTCATCTGACTGATGACCATTTGGTCGCCCATCGCCTGCACTCCGAAGCCGCCCAGACCAATGGTCAATCGGCGACAAACCCGATAATCCACTCCGCCAGATTCGTAAAGAGAGCTCCCATTGCTGATGAAGGGGCGCTGGTAACCGACGTTGTTGAACAGGGAGTTTGTGAATCCAACGGTCACGAACGGTCGAACCCGTTCGAATCGCCTTTGCACCGTTCCATTCAGATCGACGGAAACGCGGCCTGCGCCGAGACCTTCATCGCTGTTCCCTGTGGGCGCCGCGACGGTCAACGCAGCGCCGAGTTCGAAAGATCCGGCGGGTTGGCGGACGAACACTGAGGCATAGGCATCCCCGATTCCGGCGGACTCCCGCTGGGTGGCGGAGAACCGATAGATGGGGAGGCCGACAACGAACGCAAAGCGGCGAGAGTCCATGCCAAACTCTGGTGAAATGGAGACGAACGTCCCTGCGGAATTATGGTCGGCGGCCGTTCCCACGTATGCAATTGGCGTGAAGCCCGTGGCGCTGCGTTCGGGCTGAAGACGTTCGACCATCGGGCTTTCGATCAAGCGAAGTTTCTTGAGAATAGCGTCGTCGTCCAAGCCGCGCTTACGAAGCTCGTTCACATAGACTTGGCCGAACGAGTCCTGCCCTTGCTTCTTCAGAAAGATCAGGTGATTTCGATGAGTACCGAGATCAACGGCCATCAACTGGATGATCTGAAGCTTGGCGTCGGGGTCCGCTGCGAGTCGGTCAATCTGCGCGATCCCGGCACCCACGTCGGCGGACACAATTTGCCCGGCGGCGGAGGCCGAGATCACCATCAGACACATCAGCAAAAGACGGCCTACTCGCATTGTTGCCTTAGTGCGGCGGATTGGCTCTGCCGCTCATTGAGCCCATCCCACGCGCGCCGCTCATGCTCCCTGGCTGTTGTGACATGGCGGCTCCCATGCCGGAACTGCCGCTCCCCATGCCTGATTGCCTTCCAGACGCCGGGATCAGATCCGCTCGTTCAGACCGGCCGCGGAACGCCTGTGCCTGTTGAGGCGGTTGTCCGGGCCGCACCCAACTGCGCTGACCCGCCTTAAGGAGCACTTCCTGATCCGGGGATTCCAGGCTGGCGACACCGACAAGCCCTTCGTCGACTGCGACCAGAGTGGCGTCCATGTCGTCCACAAAGACGCTGAACGTCGTTCCACGGACCGCAATAACGGCAGTGGGCGTTGTCAGTTTCTGTGGGTTGGGGCGGCCGCTCAACTTTTCAATGTGGACCTTGATTGAGCCTAGGAATAAGTGGAGCAACTCGCGCACGTCAGCAGATCGCTCGTTGAAGATCACGTGCGAGTCGGGGTAGATGGTGACCGTACTTCCATCATTGGTCTGCAGGACAGCGTGCGAGTTCTCTCCAGTGGAAAGCTCGTCTCCAGATTGGACAGAATCGTTGAGCCGGAGCAGGCGCGACTCCTGGCGGAAGCCCTTGAGCGTCAGAGTCCCCGCCAGGGAGACAACCCTGGCGGCACCGGGATCCGGCACCTGAGCCTGGGCAAAGGTGAGGCCGGCGAGCAGAACAGTCGCCAAAGCCACCCCTCGGAAAATTCTCGCTCTTAACATCTCAAACCCCTTCGAATACTGAGCATGCAATCTGATCACCAAAATCGGAAGTGTCCCCGAATCAACGGTGCCACTCTCAGGATGTCCCCGACTTGGCAGCCAGTGGGGCTTTGGGGCACGGAACTGCGCCCCTATGCGCTCTGATCGCGCTCGATGCGCGCGAGCTTTTTGTAGAGGGTCCGACGCTGGATCCCCAGAAGTTCAGCAGCACGAGTCTTGTTGCCTCCCGCTTGTTCAAGTACGCGCAGGATTTGCTGGCGCTCGAGAGCATCCAGTTCCACGGGTTCATCCTCCTCCGTTTGTGAGCCGACTGACTCCCCAAGTTGGCGTTCCACGGCATCCTTCGAGACTGCACCCTGTGGCTCCATGGTGACCAATCGGCGAATTACATTCTGAAGTTGGCGAACATTTCCAGGCCACTGATGTTGCGTCAGAACCTCCTCCGCTTCAGCCTCAAACCAGAGGTTCTTCCCGGAGGACGCACACCCCTCGCCCAGAATCCGCTTCACGAGGAACGGGATATCGCTTTTCCGCTCGCGCAGCGGGGGCACTTCGATTCGGAGGACGTTGAGCCGGTAGAGCAGGTCTTCCGGAACTTTCCGTCGCGCACCATCTCATCGAGGCTTCGGTTTGTGGCCGCTATCACCCGCACGTCAGCTTTACGTGGCGCGCCGGCGCCCACTGGCCGGTATTCCTTTTCCTGCAGGAACCGGAGAAGCTTGGGCTGGAACTCCATTGGCACTTCGCCAACCTCATCAAAAAAGAGCGTGCCTCCGCGCGCTGTTTCTACGATGCCGGGCCGATCGCGCTCGGCGCCGGTGAATGCCCCCTTCAGCGATCCGAACACCTCCGATTCCCACAGCGAGCCGGTAACTGCCCCGGAGTCCACTGCCACGAAGGGTTTATTGGACCGGGAACTATGATCATGAATCGCCTTGGCAACAAGTTCCTTGCCGACTCCGCTTTCGCCGAGAATGAGGACTGACTCATCGGATCGCGCCGAACGAGCGATGCGCTTGTAGACGTCCACCATCGGCGCGGAGAACCCGATCATGCCACCGAATTGCTCCAGATCCTCGGCGGGTTCTCCGTCAGGCTGGGTTTCTCGACTGCGCTCCGCGCGCTGGATCACTACCAGCAGGTCCTTCAAATCGAACGGCTTCGCGAGATAGTCGAAAGCCCCTCCCATCTCAGCTTCGACGGTCGTCCGCACTGACCCGCGCGCGGTCATAAGGATGACGGGAGTGCCAGCGTCCCGTTCCTGCGCGTGACGCAGGATGTCCAGACCGGTTAGGCGGTCAATGTAGATGTCGCTGAGAATGATGGCGAACTTGCCCGCGTCCAGTAATTCGAGAGCGCCCTCGCTGTCGTTGGCAACGGTAACACGGTAGCCCTTCGAGGCGAGGTAGTTGGACACCGTCGCGGTGATGGACTCATCGTCATCGATAACCAAAATCTCCGGCTTGCTCATCCTTTACCCTCTCGGCAGCGTGATCGTGAACTGGGAACCCGCGTTGGGCGTACTCTCCACGGAGATTTGCCCACCATGCTGATGGACGATTTCCTTCACGAGGGCCAAACCGATCCCAGTGCCTTCTTCGCCGCCCAACTCGTCTCTCTTCAAACGATAGAACTTCTCGAAGATCTTTTCCTGTTCGGCGGAAGCGATCCCGTAGCCTTGGTCCGCAACGGAGATTCGAACCTCAGGCCCGCTGTCCTCCGCGCTCAGTTTGACAGTCGTGTTCCGAGGGCTGTACTTCACCCCGTTCGTGATCAGATTGTAGATCGCGAACGAGAGCAAGTCCGGATCGGCGGACAGGTGGATAGCAGGAATCGTCGCCTCGATCTGGATGCGTTTACGCGCGGCATAAAGGCGGCCTCGTTCGACGATTTCGTGGCAAAGAGACGACAGCTCGATCTCCTTGTGCTGGAGGGTCAGCGATCCAGACGCAAGGCGTTCCACGTTCAAGAAAGTCTGAATCAATGTCGTCAGCCGTTTCGACTCCTTATGAATCAGGCCTGCCATTTCCACGCGCAGCTCTTCAGGCATGCCTCCTTCGGACATCATCTCGCTGGAGCCCTGAATGGCCGTGAGCGGAGTCTTGATTTCATGCGCGATCGCCTGTACCCGAAACGCATATTCCTTTCGCTTCGTGGTCTCGCCGGCCAGCGCCGTGCTGAGCAGGGCATACTCACTGACTCCTGCGATAGCGGACGCTACCAGGCACACTGCCATGAACGAACCAAGAGGGAGCACATAGCCGAACCGAAGAGAGACCGGCCCGCCCGCGACGATCAGAAGTCCGACACCCGACAAGGCAAGCAGTAGCCTCAACCCGCGGAGCCAGACGATGGCGGCGACACACAATCCGATCAGAAGCAGACTGCCGACGAATTCACCGGTGACGGTCAGGGGTACCAGAAACGCGCGGTCCAGAATTGTGCGGGCGACATTGGCGTGGATCTCGATGCCACTCATCCCGATGCCGCTAGAGAGAGGTGTGAATAGTCGATCGCCACTGCCCTGGGCCGTCGCTCCAACAATTACGATCTTGCCGCGGAATTTCGAGGCATCGGCCGTGCGATCCAGCAGCGCGCCGAAACTCACCCGGGGAAAGGTGCCTTCGGGGCCGGCGTAATTGATCAGCATGGAGCGGTTGTCATTCTCACTCACCGGGATGCGGACTGGACCTAGAGTCACGGCGTCGGCGGATTCGAGCGGGCGGTTCGTGCCGGTGGCGAGACGTGCCGCTTCCAGGCCCAGGGCCCAGAAGCGCTGTCCATCGGCTTCCTTTATGAGCAGGACAGAGCGTACATCGCCGTCCGCATCGGGTGCGGCGTGAACGTGGGCTGTGGAGCGGCCGTGAGCTAGGTCAGGTAGTGGCAAAATCCAGCGAGGATGCTCGCCGGCATCGTTTTCTAGTGCCGCGCCCAACACGGCTCCGGGGAACAGATGGAGCGCGCGGGAAAGCCGTGCGTCTTGAGCCGGGTCTCCAGGTTCGCTGATGAGCAGATCCAGAACAACCACCCGCGGTTGTGCCTGCGCCAGTGCTTCGAGGCCCTCGGCCAGCTTCGCGCGGTTCAGAGGCAGCGGTCCGTAACGTGCCGCGGTGTGATCATCAATTGCGGCGAGAACGACCTGGCTCAATGCCGGACTCGTCTGGGCGCCGCGCATCCGCACGATCAGGTCGTTCCACTCCGCACTCACCTGCTGGATTAAGCCATTCCAGATCAGGAAGGGCAGAACGGCCAGCACGACGAGCACGTAGAGTGACCGGATGAGCACGGGTTTGAAATTGCTGAGCGCCATCCGAACCATGATTCTCCCTGCTCTCAGCATCGCAGGTACCACGGGCACACGACCGTGCCCAAAGTAGTCGAGCCCGTCCACCATTGAAGATTCAACTGATTGAAAACAGTGACATCCCATTTGGCAGTTGGACTGCTTGGTAATGATGGAAGATATTCTGTAAGTCTGGGGAGGCCGGTATGTTGAAGTGTAATCGTCGAGGCTTCTTGATGGCCGCCGCCGGCGCGCTTGTCCCGGTGCTTCGCGCCGGGCCTGCAGCGAACACTGGGCTCATCGAGGTGGATCTGGATGCCCAGCAGATGTGGATCGAGGTCGGTGGCACAACCGGCTATCTCTATGGATTCAATGGGCAGATCCCTGGGCCAACCATAGAAGCAAGGCCGGGCGACCACGTGCGCATCCGCTTCACCAACAGCCTCCCTGAGCCGACTAACCTCCACTATCACGGGCTGCATGTCCCGCCCACTGGGTACGCCGACAACAGCCTCCTCGAAATCGCCGCTGGGGAGAGTCTCACCTACGAGTTCGATCTGCCGGCCTCGCATCCGGGCGGAACCTTCTGGTACCACCCCCATATGCACGAGTCCGTCGCGCGCCAGGTATCGCGCGGCCTGGCAGGCGTCTTCATCGTGCGTGGTGAGTTGGACCAGATCCCGGAAATTGCAGACGCACCGGAAGCTGTCCTCGTCTTGCAGGACTTCGGCGTCGACAGCGGCGGGCGTCCGGTTGAACCGGGCCTCATGGAGCGAATGATTGGCCGAGAGGGCGACTTGGTGACCGTCAATGGCCAGGCCAACCCTCCGTTCCGAATTCAAAAGGACGGCTGGATTCGGATGCGGATCGTGAACGCCTCCAGCTCTCGATTCTACCGGCTGCGGTTGGAGGAGCATCCGCTGTACTTGATCGCCGTGGATGGCGGCGCGCTTCCGGCGCCTGAAGAGCATGACGAGATTCTCCTCACGCCGGGCGAGCGCATCGAGGTGATGGTGAGGGGCGCGAGGCCCGAAGGCAGCTACCGCTTGCTGAGCTTGCCCTACAACCGGGGTGGGATGGGGATGATGGGCGGTATGGGCGGTGCGCCGTCCCGTACGATCGTGCTCGCCACGGTTGTCTATGAAGGCCAAGCCGACCGCACATGGAGCCTGCCCAAACAGCTCGTCGGAATCGATCCTCTTCCCGCCCCCTCTGTGCGTCGCAGCTTCCAACTGGGTCAAGGCATGGGCATGGGCATGATGGGCGGCGGTGGTATGACGTTTACCATCAACGGGCGAAGTTTCAGTCCAAACCGGATCGACACTCGCGTGGTTTTGAACTCCGTCGAGGATTGGGAGTTTATCAACCCGACGATGATGGATCACCCGATGCATGTTCACACGAATCCATTTCAGGTGATCGGTTCGGACGGTTTGCCAATTCGGGCGTGGAAGGACGTCGTTCTGGTTCGTGCGAACTCGCGAATTCGAGTTCGGACTGCGTTTCGCGACTTTACGGGTACTGCCATGTACCACTGCCACATCCTGGACCACGAGGACCTCGGGATGATGGGATTGCTGGAGATCCAGGGCTGATGAGCCTTGGCCTGTCAGTTCTGGTTCCTCGCAAACAATGGTCGACCAGCCTCGATGTCCGCCGCACGAACCAGGAGTGAATCGCCGTCGATTCTGAACTGGACCGGAACGGGGGTGCAGTCCTTCTCTTTGGCAAGAGTCGCGCCTTCCGCGAGGAGTGGCATCGGCTCCCCGCAGTGACCACAGATGAGTTGCCCCTCGGATACCCGGCTCGGCCGGTTCGCCCTGTCACAACGCCGGCAGGCTGCGAATGTGACGACAACACGGCCGTGATCCTGTCGCTTGACGAAGACTCGAATGGGTCCGCCTTCCTGTTCCTCAATTTTGAAGATCCGTGCCTTTCCCAGGCTTAGCTCCGCCAGGGGAACGCGGAGGTCCTGCCCAGATCGCACCAGAATCTCACTGGGGGGAACGATTTCGTGCTGGCTCAGATTCAGCCACAAACCTAGACCAATGGCCGCCAGTAGGAACGCGCTGAGAAGAAAGAGCGATCGACGCTCTGCCGGGGTCAAGGGCCGGTCTTTCTTCCGCTTCATCCTCCGCTCACCTCCTCTTGGAAGATCGCGTCCAAGACCTCGCTTTCCAGAGGCAACTGGCCTTCATGCACGCGCATGGCGGAATAGGCTCCAACCGCGGCCAGGGCCTCGTGTATGCGCCGTAGTGTACGGTGGACAGGGATGGCGATCGCTGGAGTGACGCCGGCTGCCCTGAGAACCTGTGGTGCCAGAATGCGCACTTGGGTCTCCAATCCGTGCTCGGAGAGGACCATGTGAAGGGGGAAGAAAACGGCAGCGGCAGCGTCGGCGACGAACGCCTCTAGGAGTTGATACGGGCAATCCACGCCGAGCACTGAAGATTTCGGCAATCTCACTCCGGCTGAACGAAATATGCCGCTGGCCACATCGAAATCGAATGCGACCAGCAGGCATCGATTCTTCAACGTCGCTAAGATCAGCTTCCGAGCCTGGTCATACGGTTGAGGCAAGACCAGGGTACAGCTGCATTCGAGGTTCATTGGATTACCTGGGCTTGATCCATGCAATCAAGCCGCCAGTCCCGAAGCCCCCCAAATTGCGCCGAAAGTGGTGGTTACTGGAGTTTCTTGGACACTTGGTGTGCGGGATTGGGCAGCGTCACATCGGAATGTGGCCGGGTCCATCCAATATTCTCTCTCGCCATGGCGCGAGGCGGGGGTTACGGCTTGGGGTAGCCAGGTCCGTAGCCCATTTGGCCGTCTCCTAGCTTGGTCTTGTATTTCAGGGTGCCATCGGGCTGGAAGGCGTACAAATCCAACTCACCATCTGCCATCGAGCTGCCGCCCATGCCTTGCTGCTGGGTGGCCTGTGAAATGGTGAATCCAGTCATGTAGACCGTGTAGCTGCCGTCCGCATTCTGGCCGAATTCGGGAGTTGCCATGAGGTGGGAGTCCACATCGATCTGCGCGGCAATCTGAGCAGAGGAGCCGTCGGTTGTCACTACCATCAACTTCCCAGTGGACAGGTTGCTATTGCTTTGCGAGCCCATCATCCCGCCCTGGATGCCCTGGTGGTCAAAGGCGATTGAGCCCGACGTAAGGAAGAGCCGGCCGTCCGGAGCCAGCGCTGGTTTGGACATCATCACCCCAGGGATCTCCAGCGTCCACTTCGTGGATCCATCCTGGCTGTTCACGGCGACCATTTGGGACTTGTAGGTCGTCGGGTCCGGCGTCGTCGAGCCGCCAGTGGTCTGAGGGAGGCGACGCACGATGTAGAAGGTGCCATCCGCGCCCATTGTCATCATGCCCATCCCGTTCATCCCCAATGCCATACCAGTAACGCCAGGCATCATCATTGTTCCCGGCTGACTCGGTGTTCCTGGCATGCCTTGCGCAAAGATAAGCTGGACGGCGCACAAAGCTGGAAGTCCGATCTTCAACAGCCATCCCGCTCTGGTCAAATTCATAGTCGTCATTCCGTTTCTCCTTAAAACAATACTTCTTGATCCACATACGCTTGGATGCAAACCATCGGCTTCACGTGACAGCGCAATACATGCGCTACCTTGCGTGCCACGTCCCGTTGGCAAGTCTGCAAGGCTGCTAAGCAATCCAAACGGGTGCCGGGCCTGTCGTTCCTCCACGCGGCGGACGCGAAAGGCGGGGCTGGTCGCCCCGCCTTCTGTCAGTCTGGACGGATCAAAGCTGTATGGCCCCAGCAGCAACCCGGCTTACGGTTGGTTGATCTTGACGCTGAACTTGAGGCTGGCGGCCGAAGTGAATGCGTACAAGGTTTTCTGGCCGCTAGCGACTGTGTCCTTGTCATCCACTCCCATCTCGAAACCCGTCACATAGACCGAGTAGTCGGCGGATTCAGCAGAGACCTTCGGAGCGGAGAGAACGTCGGAGTCCATTTCGATCGTGCTGCTGATGCTCGCCGAGGTGGAATTTGCCGTCACGACGATCAAGCGGGACTTGCGGGCGGTGGCGGTCGCGGTGCCAGGATTCATCATCCCACCGCCGGACTGGTTCTTGCCGTTCATGACAAAGTCCGAAGCGGTCATGAAGATCTTGCCGTCCTTCGCTAACACCGGCTCTGACACCATGGCGCCAGCGATTTCAAGCTTCCACGTTAGTCGCACCGTTCACTGCGCTGATCGCCACCAGTTCATACTTGGAGGCGCCGGTGGAAGGAGGCATCATTCCCTGGTTCGTGGTCGAGGCAGAAACGTGCCGTACGACGTAGACTGTTCCATCCGGTCCAATAGTGGGCCCGTCCATCATCTCGCGAGACCCCATTGCCCCGCTCATGCCCATTGTGCTGCCCATCCCACTCACCATGCCCTGACTGGAATTCATGCCGGTTGTGCCGGGGTTGCTTGAGTTGCCCGGCCCCATTCCACCGCCCATCTGCGCGAAGGTTAGCGTCGTGAACGCCGCCGTCAGCAACGCTGTACGAGAAAAGAGTCTGTTCATCTTGATTGCTCCTGAGAATGATTTTCTATCGGTCACGATCTCTATTGAGCAAACAATGGGCCACGATGCTCTGGCTTGTTTTCAACCACTTGCGAAAGCTGCTGGGGGTACGTACCGAGCAAAGAGGGCACACCGACGTGCCCCCACCGCGTCTACAATGAAAGCAACCTTCCGAAACTGGGTACAACATGACCGTTCTCCTTCTTCTCCTCGCGGCGCAGATTGCGCCACAGTCCGCCGACTTGCCGAATCGCCAGCCGCAACTGGCTACCGATGGAACCCATCTGGTACTGACCTACGGTGCGGGCAACGGAGTTTTCTTCGCGAAGTCCAACGACGCCGGCAAGAGTTGGAGCGCGCCAGTGGTCGTCTCCTCGCAAGGCAAACTCTCGCTCGGCATGAGAAGAGGGCCGAGAATCGCGATGACGCCGGAGGCTATTGTCATCTCCGCCGTGGTAGGGGCGAAGGGCGGCGGCGCTGACGGCGATTTGATCGCATGGCGCTCCGTGAATGGTGGAAAGACCTGGTCCTCCGGGAAGGCAATCAACGATGTGCCAGCAGCGGCGCGTGAGGGGCTGCACACCATGGCTTCGGGTGGTAAGGGCATATTGTTCGCCACATGGCTCGATCTGCGCGGGAAGGGTACCCGGTTGTATGGTTCGACATCAATTGACGGAGGTGCAACGTGGTCGTCGAACACCCTTGTGTACGAATCTCCATCTGGATCGGTCTGCGAGTGCTGTCATCCGACGACGGCCATTGACGCACGAGGCCGCATCTTCGTGATGTTTCGGAACTCGATTGACGGAAACCGCGATATGTACCTGGTCCGCTCCGATGACGGCGGAAAGACCTTCGGCCCAGCAGCCAAGCTCGGCTCTGGTACTTGGAAGCTGAACGCGTGTCCGATGGATGGCGGAGGACTTCAAATTGGCGCCGACGGAGCGCCCCTAACGATCTGGCGGCGCGAGGGAGAAGTCTTCTTGTCGGCAGGTGCGCATCTGGAACAGCGGATCGGTGCTGGGCGGCATCCGATCCTCGCATCGACACCACGAGGACCTGCCTTGGCGTGGACTGAGGGCAAGCAATTGAAGGTGGTACCACCCGGGCAGAAGGATGCCCTCACGTTTGATAGCAATGCCGCCTATCCGAGCATGGTGGCTCTTTCCAGTGGAGCCGTGGTGCTTGCATGGGAACAGACCGGCGCGATCGTCGTCAAAGCGCTGGACTGAGGCGCGTCACAGTCCGAGCATCCTTCTTGTCGGACGTCGCCTCGAATTCGCCGTCTCGAATATGGAGCACGCGGTGAACGAGTGCGGCATTTGCGGGATTGTGAGACACCATGAAGATGGTCTGTCCAAGCGAATTGAGATCGAGGAAGACCTTCATTATTTCGTCGCCTGTTTTGGTGTCTAGCGTCCCAGTTGGCTCGTCGGCCAGCAATAGCGGGGGATCATTCACCAGCGCCCTGGCGATGGCGAGCCGTCCTTGCTCGCCGCCGGAGAGCTGGCTTGGGAGACGCGAGGCCTTGTCGCCCAGGCCGACCTTTTCGAGCACATCGAGGGCCCGCCGCCGCTTTTCGATACCCGCGAGCTTAAGAGTCGCCAGCGGCAGCATCACGTTTTCAATTGCATTCAAATACGGCATCAGATGATGCTGCTGAAACACGAATCCGAGATACTGCAAGCGGAAGTCCGCGCGGCGCTCATCGGAGAGTGCGTACACGTCTATGCCGTCGATGACGAGCCGCCCTTCTGACGGATGGTTCATTGCCCCAAGGATCGTCAACAATGTGCTCTTGCCGGATCCAGATGGTCCCATCAAGCAGACGAACTCCCCTTCGGCGATCTCCACACTGACATCGCGAAGCACTTGCACCCCACCACTGGAATCCTGATCGCTGTAAGTCTTGCTGACGTTCTCGACAGCCACGAAAGCCAATGATTCTTCCCTCACACGTACCTCACTGCTTCAGAAGGATCGAGGCGAGAAGCGCGCATCACGGGGTAGATACTGCTGATGATGCCGGTGAGCATCGCCACTGCGATCGCAAACGCCGCTAGAGAGACGCGCAATTCGATTTGCGCTCCAGCCTCGGTGAAATAGGGCAAGGCCAACCGACTGGCCACCAGACCGCCGAACCACCCCGCCACGCCTCCAACGGCACTGATGATCACTACCTCGATCATGAGGCCCTTGATGATGTGGGTCCGGCGGAAACCGATCGCGCGAAGCACGCCGATCTCTTTGGTTCGCTCAACGACCGCGCTCATCATTGTCGTGAAGATCATCAACGCGCCGATTGCGAGGACCACCACCGAGACGACCATGGAAAATTGAGTCAGACGGTCCACCGCTTCAGTACGCGCCCGCACCGACTGTTGAATTGCCGAAACGTTCGCGTGCGGAAGTTCCTTTCGGATCTGGGCAACCATATCCTCGACCGGGCAGTCTTTGCAGAGCGCGCTCACCTCGATAACGCTCAGCTGACCAGGCCGGCCTAGCAGATCCTGGACTTGGCCAAGTTGCGCGAATACCATGCGATCCTCTGGACCGCCGGTTTGACCGATGACGCCGGCAATTCGGTGCTCGCGGCCCCCGACGGTCACCCGTTCCCTCGTGACGCGGAACACATCGGGTGCGGCGGAATGGTGGGCCGTGCCTTGATCCGCTGCGCCGGAGGTCCCCGGCAGTGCCTCGATTGCGGAAACAGCCCTCGCTATGTCGTATCCCAGAAGGACTTCAGTGGCCGATTCGGGCGCCCGGCCGTTAAGCCGCCACCATTTTTTGAGACGCAGTTCGCTGGCGAAGTCGACACCTGCGATGAGCGTTTTCCGACCAGCCACCTCGACTGTGCCTAGCAGTTTCGGTGCCACCACGCTCAACCGTTTGCGATAGGGAATTCGTAATATGCCCGCGGCATCTTCGTTCGAGAGCTGGTGCTGGTCGAAGGATACACCTGAAACTGAGATCCCGCCGTAGTCCAGAGCAAGGCTGTCGGAATGGGGCGTCACGACGATGTTGGCCCCGAAGCGGTCCAACTGCGAGCCGATCTCTTCCCGAAGGGAACCACTGAGACTCAGCAACGCAACTGCCGTCCCGATGCCGATGCTGATCCCAGACGCCAGGAACAGGGCCTTCCCCTTCCGGCGCCGAAGGTTCGCAAAAGCGATAGTGCTAATCCGCATGGTTAGTTGTCAGCCGGTTCTCTAGAAGTAAGACTTCCCGGTCTCAAGATCGCTGGCGGCGATAACGAGGTGGCCATCGACGACCTTGCGCGTCAAGGGCACCGGATTGCATCCGCCAGTCACATCGTTGATCTTTGCCGAGTGGAAATGCCTCCCGCACTTGCGACATACCATGTCATCTCCATCCTGGACGTAGCCCTTCTTCGCCTCCCAGCAGACATCGCAGGCGTCCAGTGCCGCCCGATAGACGCCGTCTGAGCTCTTAATTGCGAAGAACCGTATGTTCCTGTTGTCCGCTGTCTTGTAGTCGAAGAACTTCGCCTTGCCTCCGTCGAGTTCGGCAATCGGGATCTTCACCGCCGACGGTCCGGGTACGGCACTAATCGGCTTGGCTTGGCTGGCCTGCCCGTTGAGATTGCCGGCCGCGAAGTATCCTCCGACGCCCAGGACGGCAATGAGCAGACCCAGGACGAGCTTTTTTCGACTCGAGCTCTTACGTCCCGAGCCTGTGAACTCAGTGCGCTTTTGTTGGCGCGCCGAGTTCGGAGTTTCTTGATTGTGTTTGGACATTGTCTTCCTTCGGGCTCACAACTAATGAGAGTGACCGCCGGACCCTGATGGCATCTGCATCGGCATGGCGGAGGCGGGAGCTGGGAGTTGGATTTCTCGTGCGATGATTTCCCCAGAGGGCTGCGCCGCGCCCAGGACCGTCACCTTGACCCCTCGCTTCAGAGCCGCCGGCGGCATCTGGGCGCCATCCATCACGATGCTTGGCTTTTGCGTCAGAATGACCGTGATCGTCGCCTTCTTTGTCTTGATCTGTAGACTGTCCTCGCCCACCGAGATGATCTCTCCCTTGGTCTTTTCTTCCTTCGGCTTCCCAGAGGCTGCAGCGAAGGCTGCCCCAGCGATCAGCGCGGCGATCAGGGACAAAACCGCGAAACATCTACGTTGCATTCTGACTCTCCTTCTGCTCAGTGACTCTGAGGCGGGTTCCCGAGTAACGCGTCGAGTACTCGCTGGATTTTGTCGATGTTGATCGTCTCGACGAACTCTTGGCCGGCAATGACAACAGTAGGCGTCCGACGAAGGCCAGCCGCGACGCCATCCTGAAACTCCTTGTCCACCGGGCGCGCGTACGTCGGATCGGTCAGGGAGGCGAGGGCCCTCTCCGCATCGAGGCGGTTGTCGCGGCTGAAGGCGATGAGCGCGCTGCGGAATCCCATCGCACTGGTCGCGCCGATTCGCCCCAGCACTTGCCGCCGAAACTGTACCGCGATCTTGGAGTCCAGTGTCTGGAAGTACCGCGACGCGATCGCGGCATCTTTCGCCCACGAATGCTTGGGCAGGGGGAAGTCGCGGTGTTCAAAGGCAACCGTGTCCCCGTACTTCGGCAAGAGGATCTCGTCCAGGGCCTTCCGGAACTCGGCACAATCCGGGCATTGGAGATCTTCGTAGATAATCACGCTGACCCGGCTAGTGGGGTTCCCTTCGACCAGTCGTTGCATTGCGGTGCTGGGCGAGATGGCGCTGAGCGTGCCACTGGGGGCACTGGGACGTAACGGTTCCAGCACGCAACAATCGTCCTTTGGCGAAGGCTTGGGCTTGGGTGTTGGCTGGCCGGAATGCTGCGCGTAACCGACGCCGAGCCACAAGATAACAGTCAAACGTGGCATGAGGAGGAGGCGCAGTGTCATCTCGATTCCGTGGGCGTGGCAGGACGCAACGTACTCACCGAAGTTGGAGCGGGACTCTTCCTGGTTGGTGTGACGCCGTCAGTTGGCCGCGATCCCGGCTCCCTGAGGAGTTCCAGGATCTTGAGTCTGAAGTTTGCTTCTTCGTTCTGGAAGAATGCAGCATCGCCTTCGAACTGAGCGCGAATACGGCCGCGCCTGTCGATGAACACCATGATCGGCACTGAGTGCCGTATTATCGGCGACAACTGAGCAAACTCGTAGACCCGTTCTCTTTGGATTGCCACAACCGGATGAGTCACTTGATGCGTCGCCACGAATGCCGGCGCCGCACTCGGCGCTTCGTCGTTGAACGGCAGCGAGATGGCCTGGAAGCCTCTAGAGCCGTATTCCTTCTGCAGCCGGCTCATCAGCTTCGCCGTGTTCTGGCAGTGGGGACAGGTCGTCAACATGAACTCGAGAACGACTACCTTGCCGCGCAGTAGACTAAGGCGGATCTGCCTACCGCTGGTATCGGTGAGAAGTAGTTCCGGAGCCACACGGGCCACGTCGGCACCGCGCATCAGCGTTGCGGCGAATGGTGCCGCCAAAATAAACTGTTTTCTGGTCATCACTCTTCCCTCTTAGTGCCTGCGGTCAGTGTTTGTGTCCGCCGCTCGTCGGCGCATCACCGAATGGAGCGCTCTGTGCGCGGTCACCAATTCGGACCTCACGCGCTTCAATCTGCCCAGACCTGAGCCGTACACCCTGGACGAGAATTCGATCGCCCCGCTTCAACACGGACACATCAATGTCCGATCCACCCTGCAGGATTCGAGTCCTCTCTGTTAACAGCAGCGCCTCGGGACGTTGGCCCACGCTGATCTCGATTCTGTCTGGTTTCAGTGCCGTCACTGCGCCGTCGACACGTACCTGCCCTCTGCTGCGTGGTTCGCAAGCTCTCGTTGACGGATAGGTCGCGAGGACCGTGGCGGCGAAAAAGAGAATAATCCTGCAATTCAAGTGCGTGCTCCCAAGCGAGTTCGGTACTCCTACTTTCGAAAACCCAGGTGGCCGGCTCCGGAGGGTACCGGCCACCTGGCAAGCTCTGGCTACCCGGAGGAAGGGAGCCAGAGCCGGGCAAGACTCATCGCACCGGAGGAGTGGTGCCCGATGTATCCGCCTTGCCTCACTGCGCACGCAAGTGAGTTTGCACGTCGTCTTCCAGATCGGCGGGACTCTCGGCGACTGATCGAGTCACGCTGTTACCTGCCTATGCTTGAAGGAGTTACAGGAATCGTGTCCGGCTTGGACCAGGGGGCGACAGGTAGATCAAGGCTCAGGCTCGGATTCAATGTCCCTGAGAGAACAGCGATTGTGCATTTTTGGGCAGTAATCTCTGAATCAAGGATAGAAGAGTCAAGGTTGCAGAGGCCGGTCAGAGGCCGAGAACACGTCGGCGAATAGTAGGCGGGGGCGCCAAGGCTCACCTTGATATTCGCTTTGGCTCGCGCTCGCTACATGGTGACGCCAAGACCTGCACTCCGCAATGCCGCCTCATTCGGCCCCTCGCCAGTGCAGCAACCTGCAAGCTTTCCATTAATCACCACAGCAGGGACTGTCTTAACACCGTACTGCCTTGCTTTTGCTGCGACGTCGGGCTTGTTCATGTCAAGCACCTCGACCTCACACGACGAGCCGCCAATCCGCTGCACCAGGTTTGCCGTTTCAGCACACGCCGGGCACCCGGCGCTAAACACTTCTACTTTGCGTTTGTTCGCAGTCATGATGATTTCTCCGTAGCGTTCAACTGTACAAACTCCGTGCCCGAAGGAGCGCATCGCGGGCACCTGCGTGCCACGGGCACCGGCCAGCTATTCCAGAGCGAGGAACTGATCAGGAGTCCCGCGCCCACGTAGAGGACGACGTTCGACTCCAGCGAGAACTTCCCCCATAGAATGAGGATCGCGGCAATCAGCCCAAGAACAGACGGGCCGTATCCGCGGCGCGATCTCGCTCGATAGGCGAGAACAACGACTGAGAAGAACAGAAATAGCGAGGTGAGAGGCAACAGGTAGGCCGATGAAAGGAGGAAGCCACATCCCAGCGTAGATAGTACGCCGGCATACACTGGCCAGCACGCCGGACAGCCTCCGAAGGGGAGCAGGCTCAAAACGACACCGGGAGCTGCGACGAAGCTCCGCTTCCACATGCCAGTATTCTTCGCCGGAGCAGTCCTCAGAGTTGCCCGGCGAAAAGAGGCTTCGATGAGCTCCACGGCAGGAGATCCGGAGTAGCGCCCCTCGACGGAGGCATAGAGTCGACAGCAGGAAACGCCTTCCGTCGGGTTCTCGCCCTCTACATCGAGCCCGTCTACGAGCACGCTGGGGGAACCGAAGCGAGCGACGTATGCAGGGCTGGCCGGTGAGGATCGTTCCCAGTCCGTCCACTTCGCTTCGAGTTTGGCCGCCGCGAACGCCTGTAAAAGGTTTGCTCGCGTCGCCGCTACATTCGGGCAGCCCGCATCGTAGATCAGCTCAACTCTCATCGCTCCTCCTTCGCGTCGATGCTTTCGAGAATCGGGCATTCATTCGCCGGCCCACAGCCTGGGCACAGTTCGCTCAGCCCTGTCAGCACCCGCTTCATGGATTCGAGAGTGCAGATCCTCTCCTCGATATCGGCTATCTTTGCCTTCGCCAGTCGCTGTACATCCGTGCAGTCCTTGTTTGGGTCAACCTGCATCGAGAGCAGATCCCGGATTTCAGCGAGGGAAAAGCCGAGTTCCTGCGCACGCTTAATGAAGCGTACCCTCCGGACCGTCTGCTCCGGGAACATTCGGTAGCCGGAAGCGAGCCGCGGGGGTTTCGGGAGAAGCAGTTCTCGTTCGTAGTAACGAATAGTTTGGAGGTTCACTCCGCCGAGGGCCGCAACCTCGCCGATCTTCAGCGCCTTCATCCCTACTCCTTTCGTCCACCCAATCTCAGGCTAGACCCTGTACCTAGGTATAGAGTCAAGGTGATTCTCGTCTCTCTTCCTACCTGATGCCGCTCAGCTCAGATATGGCGCCAGTCTGAAGGTATGCTGTGCCAATGGTTCATTGCCTCGTATACTGGCGTTTGGCAATCAAGAATGCTTCAGGAAGAACGATTCAGTAAAATTGTTGAGACCTACCGCGGTGACCAGGAGTCGGTCTACAACACTTGGTTCACAAGAAGCGCCGAGCGGCTGAAAGCGTTTCGCGGTATTCGCCGGGGAGTTGGACAAGTCGTTGACGAGATGCGCTCCGGCCGGTTTGGAAATGACTTTAGGGGCTCCTCGCTTGAGTTCGTCCTGAACTGTATCACGGAGCAAAAGCAGGTCTTTGAGGGTGCCGCGCATGCCTTCTACTGGAAGCCGAAGCTCCGCATCCCGGACATCTACGAGAACGAAACGAACCAGCGGGCTTTCGGCCAGTTCCTGGCCAACTGTCTGTCAGCTTCGCGAGAAGACCAAATCTTGCGTGAGATCCATCATTTGGACAAGCTGAGGATCAAGGGCCTCGGTCCAGCCGCCGCCAACATCCTCTACTTCCTGCACCCCACACTGCTCCCGCCGACCAACACCGCCATGTTGAACGGCTTCAACCTTCTCTTCGACGCCAACTGCAAGTTGGGCTCTTGGGCGAGCTACCTGGACATGCGAGACGCGGTCCTGCGAACAAACGAGCAGTTCAGGGCAGTGCTCTCCAATGGTCTCGGGGCAATCTCGGGTCTGCTATTCGAGATTGGTGCCGGGAAGTTGGTGCTCGAAGAGAATGCGCATCTGGTTCTCGAAATAGAGAGGGCGAAACTAGAAGGTCTGCGCCGACGGCGCCACGAGCAGGTGCTGGACGACTTGGCCCAAGATCAAACTCACACGCAGATGCAGTATCTGCTCTGCAGGATCGGCAGCTCTCTAGGCTATGAGGTCTGTGTGGCAAGCAACGACCGCAACCGGTCCTTTAATGGCAACTACCTCTCGCAATTGTGTCGGCCGTGTATGCCTAGTCTTGGCCTCGCTCAAGACGTCGCAGGTACCATCGAACTGATCGACGTCCTCTGGCTCGAAAAAGAAACGCACCGGATAGTCAGCGCGTTTGAAGTTGAGAAGAGCACTTCCATCTACTCGGGGATCCTGAGACTCAGCGACCTGGCCCTCGCCCTCCCGGACCACGAGACGAAACTGTGTCTAGTGGTGCCGGACGTTCGCGAAAAGGAAGTGATTGCCCAGCTCAAACGGCCCTCCTTCGTCAATGTTAACCGGACGCAGCCTTCCTACTTACTCTTTTCAGATCTCGCACAGCATTGTGATGCGATCTGCCGATTCGGCGCGGATCACCGAGTCCTGGACAAGATCGCGAAGACAGTTCAGGTTCTCGCCGAAAACGATCGGTTCGTATGAGTGTCTGGGACGCTGATCGCGTTGCCTTCTGGCAACTCGGAAGAGCCGGGATCCGGCGGCACCGAATGCCAGCCGAGCTCGAGCTGAAACTCCGTGTCGAACAGCCCTGGAATACCTGTCCGCCAATGACAGCAAGAGGGACCGACACTTTTGCCTTCAATCTTCTTTGCGGAGATTGAACTTCTCCATGCGATAGATCAGCATCTTGCGGCTGATGTCGAGGCATTCGGCGGCCTTCGTCTGATTCCAGTTAAATCGCTGCAGAGCCCGGAGAACGAGTTCGCGCTCTACCGCCTCGATGCTGATCCCCTCTGGTGGCAACTCCAGTTGAATCGCCTCCATCGCCGGCCGCTCGCGCACCAGGAAATCAGGTAGATCTGAAACGGTCACCTCATCGCCTGGCGTAAGCACAACAAGCCGTTCCACGACGTTTTCGAGCTCGCGAACGTTGCCGGGCCATCGATAGGTGGAGAAATACGGAAGCAGGGAGGGTGGCAGTTTCAGGCTTGGGCGGTTGAGCCGCTCCTTGAACTTCTCGAAGAAGATTGCCACCAACTCGGGGATGTCGTCGGGGCGCTCCCGCATGGGCGGAAGGGTCAATGGGATTACGGCGAGACGGTAATAGAGATCCTCCCGGAATGTGCCATCCTCCACCATCGCCTGGAGATTCCGGTGCGTCGCTGCGATGATGCGCACATTGACCTTCGTGGGAGCCGCCGCCCCTATCTTCTCAATCTCACGTTCCTGAATCAGCCGCAGAATCTTGACCTGCAACTCCAACGGCATCTCGCCGATCTCATCCAGGAACAGCGACCCCTGATCGGCCATCTCAATCTTGCCCAGCTTGTTAGCCAGCGCCCCGGTGAATGATCCCTTCGTGTGTCCGAAGAGCTCGGATTCCAGCAACTCCTTCGGGATCGCGCCGCAGTTGATTACGATGATGGGCCGGTCGCGGCGGGGGCTGTTGAAATGGATGGCTTTCGCCAGGAGTTCTTTGCCTGTGCCGGTTTCGCCGCGAATGAGCACGGTCGAGTCGCTCTGCGCGGCTCGCGAAGCGTTGTCGAGAGTCGCCAACAGGTTCTTGGCTTTGCCGATAATGTTCTCAAACCCAAACTTCCTGTCGATTGCGCTGCGAAGGTTCCTGACCTCCTCCTGAAGGCGATGATGCTCCAGTGCGCGAGAAACGATCAGCTTCAACGCATCTGAGTTTACCGGCTTGATAATGTAGTCGTACGCACCCAGGCGCATCGCTTCCACCGCCGACTCGATCGTGCCAAACGCCGTGACCACCACGACGATGACCTCCGGGTACTCCTCCTTGATCTTCTGCAGCAATCCGATGCCGGACATTCCCGGCATCTTGAGGTCGGTGAGGACGAGGTCTTGCGGGTGTTTCGCGAGCACCTCAAGAGCCTGAATGCCATCGCTGGCCGTCGTCGCCTCGTAGCCGGCCTGCTGGAGCTTCAGTTGAGTAACGCGGCTGAGACTCTCTTCGTCGTCGACGACCAAAATCCTCTTACCAATCATCGAAGGTCTCCTCGTGACTGCGGAAAGAACAGACTGAATGTCGTACCCCTGTCCTGGTTCCTGGTTACGGTCACGGTGCCGCCATGCTGCGTGACTATCTGATGGACCACGGACAGGCCAAGCCCGGTTCCCGTGTCTTTGGTCGTGAAGAACGGGTCGAAAATCTTGTCCAGGTTCTCCTCAGGAATTCCAGCGCCCTGATCTCTGATCTGGATCACGATGCCGTCGTCGTCTCGCTGGGTTGTAAGCCAGACATCGCCGCCATCCGGCATCGCTTGCGCGGCGTTTAGGGTCAGATTCAAGATGACTTGGGTCAACTGTTCCTCATCGCCGAGGATTCCCAGGACTCCCGGGCCGGTTTCCTTGTGAAATTTGATGCTCTTACGCGCCGAGTGACTCACCAGGTCGATCACGGAATCCAATACCTTGGAGAGATCCACTTCACGCCACTCCGGATTCCGGGGCCGTGCGAAATCGAGCAGGCTGGTCAGCAGGCGGTTCAAGCGTGAACACTCTTTGCGAATGATGCCCACCGTCTCCTTCCTCAACTCCGGTCGATCATCGGCGACGGCGAGTACCTCGGCAGCGCCGTCGATGCTTGCCAGCGGATTGCGGATTTCGTGGGCCAAGCCCGCCGCCAGTTGACCTATGGCCGAAAGACGATCGGCCCTTTTGACCTGTTCAAAAGTATCCTGCAGTTCGCGATACACGTGGGTCAGTTTTTGCGCGGTGATCTGCAACTCAGCGCGTCGTTTGCGTTCCCGGTCCGATAGCACGCCGGTGACCAGGCCCACTGCGAGGAACATGAAGATCTCAGCGTACTGCTCGTACGCGTAACTGTGCTCATGCCCCCACATGGTCAGTATGTGAGGAATATACAAAAGCGCGGCCAGGATGGCAGCCGCAAGCCCACCCACCCAGCCAAAGGCGATGGCAGCGTAGACGACGGGGAGATAGTAGAGCCGCTGGAAGATGCCGTGCCACAGGCGCATGTCGCGGGGCGTCAGGTAATGGCCTGCGCTAGTGATGGCGATTCCCGCCAGCACCAGCGCAACGGCTGTCCAGTTCAGGCTTGGCCTGCTTGGTTCCATCCTCAGTATGGCCTCATCTGGCAGAGACGCATCACCGCGAGACTGAGAAGGGCGCGAATTCGACTTTGGCCGTGCGTTTGGTTGCGTCGTCATCTGCGCTTGATCCCTCTTCCATTGCCCTGCCTTCACCTAGAAACTGCGCTGCCAGCACTGCGGGAACGTATGCCTGCGTTTCGCGTGGCAGCATTCCGGACGCGGAAAGCCGCCAGAAATCGCGGTCCTGCGCTCGTTCAATCGCGCTCTGAACACGTCTCTCTCCCGCATTGTACGCGGCTAAGGTAAGAGTCCAGTCTCCAAACCTACCATAGAGAAACTTAAGGTAGCGCGCGGCGGCGCGCGTGGACTTCTCAGGGTCGGTGCGCTCGTCACGTTGGGATACGGTCAAGCCGAACGTCCTGGCCGTCTCCGGAATCAACTGCCAGATTCCGACAGCATTCTTGGGTGACTTTGCCGCCGAATCGTATCCGCTCTCGACGAGTCCGATCCAAGCCAATTCCGGAGGGAGCCCTTCCGCGCGAAAAACCCGCGCAATCATCGGGCGGTACTCCTGCAAGCGGCTCACGGATGCCCGATAGCTCTTCGCGCCCGGACCCTGAAAGTACCGAACGAAGTTCCTAATGATAGGCCGGAGCGGGCGGATGCCGGGTGAGGGGATGGTTTCGACCGCAGATGGCGGATTCTGTAGCGCGGGCGGAGTCTCTCTGGCCCGTCGCTCTTGCTCAGCACGATCGAGGACTTCATTCAGCACCTGTTCCCATCGAGGAATGCCCTCCGCCGCGAGCAAGCGAGGGGCGAAGGAGAACGCGAGGAGCAACAGGTTGTAAGCCAGACGAGGAATCACCTTCGTCTTGGAGTTCATTCTGACTACCACGTCGTCGGTAGAGCACTTCGACCACCAATTGAAACCTGGGGACTAAACGATCTCGTTCCATACGTTTGCACATGGTTCCCATAGGCCCGAGACCTCGTGGGATGGCCGGATTGCCGAATATTGTCCAACGTGAGTCCGAGAATCTCCAATTGGCCGACCGTCAAGGAGGCTCGCGATGGGCCGAACCGGGCGCTATGCTGCGAGAAGTGAGTGGGTTAGCGGGCCACTTCGCCAGTTGGCACGGGGCGTGCAGTACTCGGGGCTGTGGCAACCAGGAAGGACAACACGGTGCGATCACCTTTGATGGGCCGGGCGCTGCTGCTCGTGCCATTCCTCGCCTCTGGGCTTTGGGCGCAAGCGGATCGAATAGAACTCAAGGACCTCCTGACCGAAGCCCTGGACAACAATCCGGAGATCGTCGCGGCGCAGAAGCGTTATGAAGCGGCCAGGCAGCGGCCGAGTCAAGTGAGTAGCCTGCCCGATCCGATGTTCTCCCCCGGCTACAACAGCAGCGGACGGCCCTGGCCGGGCGCCGGGCTTGGAACCGAGGTGACCAGCAACATTGGGGTCATGATTTCTCAAGAGATTCCATTCCCCGGGAAGCGCAAGTTGGCCGGCGACATGGCCGTCAAGGAATCGGAGGCGGAGTGGCAACAGTATCAGCAGGCGAAACTCAGCGTGGTTTCGCGACTGAAGCAGGCCTACTTCCGCCGGGCCTATGCGTTCGCGGCCGTTGACGTGTTAAGCCGGAACCTTGATCTGCTCCGAAAGTTCCTGAAGATCACCGAAGCGCGCTACTCGGTGGGCAAGGCGGCGCAGCAAGACGTCTTCAAGGCGCAAACTCAGATCTCGATCTTGGAGACCAAACGCATTCAACTCGAGCGGGAGAAGCGGGCGCGGGCAGCCGAAATCAACAGTCTGGTGAATCGCGCGCCGGGATCTCCGCTCAGCCGGCCCGCTGATCTTCAAGCGATGGATCTGCCCTCTGGACTCCAGGAACTCTATGCCTCGGCTCAGGCGAACTCACCCATGTTGCGACGAGACGAGAAGATGATCCAGCGCGCTGAAGTCGCCGTCAATATGGCGCGCAAGGAATACTATCCTGACTTCACGTTGAACGGCGGCTACTACAACATGGGCGGCATGGCCCCGATGTACATGTTCCGCGCCGACTTCAAGATCCCGCTCTACTACTTCCGAAAACAGCGTGCCGCTGTGACGGAGCAGTCGCAGAATCTGGCGCAGTCGCGGAAGACGTACGAAGCGACCAACCAGGGGCTCCACTTTCGCATTCAGGACGACTACCTGATGGCGGAGACGTCGGCGCAATTGGTCCAGGTCTACGGCAAGACTGTGATACCGCAGGCAAGCCTCGCCCTGGAGTCTTCCCTGTCATCGTATGAGACCGGCTCGGTCGATTTTCTCAGCGTCTTTATGAACTACATCACCGTCGTCGAATACCAAATGAACTACTACGAGGAGCTGCAGAACTTCTATCTGGCCCTCGCCCGTCTCGAAGAGATGACGGGACGTCCGCTGGTCCAGTGAGGCACGATTCCATGAAAGCTCTTCGCATAATCCTATTCTTTGTGCTAATCGCCATCGGGTTCGTCGGCGGCTATGGGTATGGACGTTGGTACGGCCCGCGCGAACACGCAGGAGCCTCAACGAACAAGCCCAAGGGCTACCACTGCCCGATGCATCCTAGCTACCACTCCGACAAGCCAGGCGATTGCCCGATCTGTGGCATGAAGCTGGTGCCGGATGATGACTCGGCTCATCCCGTCGGCGCGGCAGCCCAAAAGCCGACGGGCAAGATCCTGTATTACAAGGACCCGAAGGCGCCCGCCTTCAAGTCGGACAAGCCGGGCATCAATCCGGAAACTGGCAGCGACCTTGAGCCAGTCTACGAGAATGATCCGGCAGCGATGCCGATGGGCACCATCCGCGTGAGTCCGGAGAAGCAGCAGATGATCGGCGTCAAGTTCGCTGACGTAACCGCCGGCGCGGGCACTCACTCCTTCCGGTCCGTGGGGAAGGTCACGATGGATGAAACTCGATTCTCAAAAGTGCAAACCAGAATCGAGGGCTGGATTGAGAAGGTGTACGTCGATTTCACGGGCAAGCTGGTGGAAAAGGGCCAGCCGCTTCTGACTCTGTACAGCCCGGAAATGTTAGCCAGTCAGCAGGAGTACCTGCTTGCGATTCGAAGTCGCGAAATCATGAAGGACAGCCCGCTGGCCGGCTCGCAACAGCAGAGTGACTCGCTCCTTGCCGCAGCGCGCAAGCGCCTGGAACTCTTCTCTCTGAGCGAAGCCCAGATTGAGGAGATCACACGCGCCGGGAAGCCGCTGACGAACATCACGATCTACTCGCCCATCAGCGGTTACGTCATGATGCGCAATGCATTTCCGAAGCAGCGCATTACCCCGGAAACCGAACTCTATACTGTGGTCGACCTGAGCAAGGTTTGGATCATGGCCGACGTCTTTGAGAGCGAGGCTTCGATGATCCGGATCGGGATGCCAGCGCGCGTGAGCCTCTCGTATGGGAGTGGCAAGAAGATCAACGGTCGGGTGAGTTACATCCAGCCTGAAGTCGATCCCACTACTCGCACATTGAAGGTCCGCATCGAGGCTGACAACCCGGATATGCAACTCAGGCCCGACATGTTTGTGGATGTTGACTTCAGCGTCGCCTTGTCCGCGCGCATGACGGTACCCGCAGAAGCAGTCCTGGACACCGGACTGAAAAAGACGGTCTTCGTCGACCGCGGCAACGGCTACCTGGAGCCGCGACAGGTTGAGACCGGGGAACGTATCGGTGATCGAATCGAGATCACAAAAGGACTGGCGTCGACCGAGCGAATCGTCATCTCAGGCAACTTCCTGATCGACTCCGAAAGCCAGTTGAAATCCTCTGCGGCGGGTATGTCAGGGCACCAGCATGGCTCAGCAGGCGGCACAGGCAAGGACTCCTCGCCATCGAGGCCGGCGGCGGGCGGGGCAATGCCAGGGATGGACATGCCGCCGGCCGGGGAGAAGAAACATGATTGACGGCATCATCGAGTTCTCCGGCCGAAACAAGTTCCTGGTTTTCATCCTCATCGGATTCGCGGTCGTGGCTGGCCTCTGGTCGATGAAGACCATTCCTCTCGACGCGCTTCCAGACCTGAGCGACACGCAGGTGATCGTCTACTCGCGTTGGGATCGAAGCCCCGACATCATGGAGGACCAAGTCACCTACCCCATCGTCACCAGCATGTTGGGCGCGCCGAGGGTAAAGGACGTCCGAGGGTTCTCGGACTTCGGCTATTCGTTCGTCTACATCATCTTCGAAGAGGGGACTGATATCTATTGGGCGCGTTCGCGGACTCTGGAATACCTTTCCGGGGTCCTCCAACAGCTTCCGCAGGGCGTGAAGACCGAGTTAGGCCCGGACGCCTCGGGTGTCGGCTGGGTATTTCAATATGCCCTCATAGACAAGAGCGGAAAGCACTCGCTTTCCGAGCTTCGTTCCTTGCAGGATTGGTTTCTGCGGTACCAATTGAAGGCCGTGCCGGGCGTCGCCGAAGTCGCGCCGCTAGGCGGTTTTGTCCGGCAATACCAGGTGAACGTCGATCCCAACCGGCTCCAGGCGTACAAGATTCCGATCATGAAAGTGGTGGAGGCGGTCCGCAAGGGCAATAACGACGTGGGTGGCCGGCTTGTCGAATTCAGCGGAGCCGAATACATGGTGCGCGGGCGCGGCTACGCAAAGAACGTCGATGACATCGGCAACATCGTCCTGTTGAGCACCGAGGGGGGCGTACCCGTCAGGGTCAAAGACGTGGGCACTGTCGTCCTGGGCCCCGATATTCGGCGCGGCATCGCCGACTGGAATGGCGAAGGCGATGTGGTCTCGGGCATCGTCGTTATGCGGCAGGGCGAGAACGCTCTCGAGGTCATTGATCGCGTCAAAGCGAAGATCAAGGATCTGGAGCCCGGCCTGCCGGAGGGAGTGAAGATCGTCTCCGCGTACGATCGTTCCGATCTGATTCTTCGTTCGATTGAAAACCTGAAAGGGACTCTCACCGAGGAGATGGTGATTGTGGCGCTGGTGATCTTCATATTCCTCTGGCACATCCCAAGCGCGATTATCCCTGTGTTCACGATTCCCATTGCCATCATCATTTCGTTCATCCCGATGAAGCTGATGGGTGTCAGCGCAAACATCATGTCCCTCGGCGGCATCGCGATTGCGATTGGCGCGATGGTGGATGCTGCCATTGTTGTGGTGGAGCAGACTCACAAGCACCTTGAGGAATGGGAACGCACCGGCCGGAAGAAAGACTACCACCGGGTGATCATCGATGCCGTAAAGGAGGTGGGTGGTCCCAGCTTCTTCGCGCTCCTGGTAATTGCGGTCGCGTTCCTGCCGGTGCTGACGCTGGAAGCGCAGGAAGGGCGGCTCTTTAAACCGCTGGCCTACACGAAGAACTTCTCCATGATCATTGCCGCGTTCCTGGCCATCACGTTGGACCCGGCGATGCGGCTGCTGTTCACCCACATGGAGAACTTCCAATTCAGGCCGCGTTGGGTGGCCCGCGTTGTGAACGCGGTCCTGGTCGGCAAGATCCACTCGGAAGAAAACCACCCGATCAGCAGGATTCTGATGCGTGTCTATGACCCGATCTGCCGCTGGTCGCTTCGCTGGAAGTACCTGGTCATCGCGGGAGCAGTCGCGATGGTGGTGGTGACCATACCGATTTACGAGAAGCTTGGATCCGAGTTCATGCCGCCCCTCGATGAAGGCACGCTGCTGTACATGCCGTCGACACTGCCTGGTATCTCCGTCGCGCAAGCACAAAAGCTGATGCAGACCCAGAACCGGATCATCAAGAAATTCCCGGAGGTTCTCACTGTACTGGGAAAGTCCGGCCGGGCTGAAACGTCCACTGATCCGGCTCCGTTCTCCATGATGGAGACCACCATCGTCCTCAAGCCACAGGCTGAATGGCGAAAGGTCGATACGTGGTACTCGAAGTGGACGTGGACACCAAACTGGGTCAAGTCAGCTTTCCGGCACATTACTCCCGACCATATCTCCAGCGAACAACTGGTGGAAGAGATGAATACCGCGCTCACGATGCCTGGTGTGTCCAACGCATGGACCATGCCAATCAAAGGTCGCACCGATATGTTGACCACCGGAGTGCGCACGCCCGTGGGCATCAAGGTCTATGGCTCCGATTTGAAACAGATCGAGAAGATCGGGACTGAGATCGAGGGCATCCTGCCTAAGGTTCGCGGCACACGGAACGTGTTTGCCGAGAGAACGGGCGGAGGCTACTTCCTGGACTTCGAGTGGAAGCGTGAGGAGATGGCCCGCTACGGTCTCAGCATGGAGGATGTGCAAGGCGTGCTGATGAGCGCCGTGGGTGGGGAGAACGTCACCACCACGATTGAGGGCCGGGAACGTTATCCGGTCAATGTCCGCTACCTGCAGGATTTTCGCAGTGACATCAACCGGCTCAACCGGGTTCTGGTGCCGACGATGGACGGCAAGACCCAAATCCCTGTCTCGCAGCTCGCGGACATCAAACTCTCCAGCGGACCCGGCATGCTGCGGGATGAGAATGGGATGCTCAACGGCTATGTCTACGTCGATGTGGCCGGGCGCGACGTCGGCAGCTTCGTGGAGGAAGCCAAGCAACTGGTCCGCGAAAAAGTAAAGCTTCCGGCGGGGTACACCCTCGTCTGGAGCGGTCAGTACGAGGCCATGCAGCGCGTCCGGGAGAAGCTCACGGTGATACTGCCGCTGACGCTGTTCCTGATCATGATGCTGCTCTACATCAACACGAAGTCGATCACGGAGACGATGCTGATCATCCTGGCGGTACCGTTCTCGGCAGTGGGTGCGATCTGGTTTTTGTATGCCCTCGGCTACAACATGAGCATTGGCGTATGGGTCGGGTTGATTGCGTTGCTCGGTGTCGACGCCGAGACCGCCATCTTCATGCTGCTTTACCTGAACATCGCCTATGAAGGAGCGAAGAAGGACGGCAAGATGAACAGCCTGACCGATCTTCAGGATGCAATCCATGACGGCGCGGTGAAACGCATCCGGCCGAAATTTATGACCGTGGCCGTGATGTTCATGGGACTCGTCCCGATCATGTGGTCCACCGGAGCTGGCGCGGATGTGATGAGGCGCATCGCCGCGCCGATGATCGGGGGAATCTTCACGTCCTTCATTCTTGAACTCGTCGTCTACCCGGCAATCTATGAGGTTTGGAAATGGAACACAGAAGTCAAAAAGCTAGTTACTTCGTAAGTCTCCTAGTAGCGCTCTTCGCGCTCGCCCCGGCTGGGGCGGCTGAGCTCACCTACGAGGTGCGGCACCAGCGTGCTCTGAAGGATCACTCCGGCGTGCTCACGATCAATGAGAAGGGGGTGGGCTACCAGCAGGTGATCCCCGAGGGAAAGCGGAAGAAGGATGCAAAGAAGGCGCCGAAGCTGGAGCGTGTTCAGTTCGATTACCAGGAGATCCAGGAGCTCTGGGTGTCGCCGGACAAACTGGTGCTGGTGACTTATAAGGATCGAAAGTGGCTCCTCGGCATCGACAAGGAATTCGAGTTCTTCCTCCCCAAAGGGAAGTCGTTCGATACTGCCTACACGATGCTGAAAGACAAACTGGATCGCAGATTCGTGGCCGCGGTGGCTGATTCCCAGTCCGGAATGCTCTGGGAACTGCCTGTTAAGCTGCTCGGCGCACTTCAGGGATCCGATGGCGTCCTCCAGGTGGGATCGGATCGCATCGTCTACAAGACGGACAAACCGCGCCAGTCGCGCACTTGGCGATATCAGGACATTGAGAACGTCAGCACCTCCGACCGCTACCAACTTACGCTTACGACCTACGAACGTGCCAAGTCGCACTACGGCAGCATGAAGGGCTTCAACTTCCAGCTCAAGCAGCCACTGGATGAAAAGCACTTCGAGACGCTATGGAAGCGTCTGAACCACGACAAGGGACTTCAGTTTTTGACCTCGATCGAAGAAAGGAACTCAACAGCAAAATGAAGACGATGATCAGCAGTCTTATCCTTGGCGCGGCCCTACTCGCCGCTGCCGACAAACCGCAGACGTTCACTGGCGTCATTACCGACACCATGTGCGGCGCCAAGCACACCATGGGCATCACGCCGGACGACAAGTGCGTCCGGGAGTGCGTGAAGATGGACGCGAAGACGAAGTACGCGCTACTGGTTGGCAAGGAAGTCTACGTACTCAGCGATCAGCAGACCCCGGAGAAGTTCGCCGCGCAAAAAGTCACCGTGACCGGAACGCTGTTCGAGAAGACCAAGGTCCTCGGGGAACCCTCTCGCGATTTACGACGAGTCAACGAAGACGTTGTATCTGCCCGTCTCCTTGGATCACAAGAACCCAAACTCGAAGTTAATGGAATACATCGAGAAAAAGGTCAAGGTTTCCGGCACGGTCATGGAAAAGGCAGGCCTCAAAGGCATCGCGATCGAGAAGGTAGAAGCCGCTCAATAGCCAGTCAAACCAACCCAACGCCAACAACTGCTGAAACGCCTGCCGTGACGAATTGGGCCGGCAGGCCGGGGCTCAAACGAGACAAACGAAAGAACGGAGGTCATTGTATGAACCACGAAGCAGCGGGACACGAAGGCCACCATCATGGCGGCCAGCCGGACGAGCCAGCGCGCGATCCGGTCTGTGGCATGACCGTAGATCCTGGGTCCACCGCATACCAGGATTCGTTCGCCGGGCACTCCTACTTTTTCTGCAGCCAGAACTGTTTGGCGAAGTTCCAACGTGAACCGAGGCGGTACATTCAACCGCAATCGGCGCCTGCAGATGAAGCGCGGCCCCAAACTACCGCGACCAAAGACGAATACACCTGTCCGATGCATCCTGAGGTCCGGCAACAAGGACCCGGTACATGCCCGAAGTGCGGGATGGCCCTGGAACCAGTTGCGCCGCTGGCGGCCACGCGCACAGAGTACGTGTGCCCCATGCATCCGGAAATCGTGCGCAGTGAGCCCGGGAACTGTCCGATCTGCGGCATGGCTCTGGAACCCAAGACGATTTCGGCAGACGACGAACCGAATCCCGAGCTTGCCGATATGCAGCGGCGCTTCCGGGTCAGCGTCGTCCTGTCTATCCCAGTGCTGATCGTCGCGATGGGCGACATGATCCCCGGGCAACCGCTCTTGCAGCTGGCTTCCCCGCGGACTTGGACGTGGGTGGAACTGATCCTCAGCAGCCCTGTAATCCTGTGGGGCGGCTGGCCATTCTTCGTTCGCGGCTGGCAATCGATTGTGAATCGTAGTCTGAACATGTTCACGCTCATCGGACTCGGCGTGTCGGTCGCCTATGTGTACAGTCTCGTCGCCGCTCTGGCGCCCGAACTATTCCCAGAGACCTTCCGCGACGCTGACGGCGGTGTGGCTGTCTACTTCGAGGCCGCCGCGATCATCGTTACGCTAGTCCTGCTGGGCCAGGTGCTGGAGCTAAGGGCCCGTAGCCAGACGGGCGCAGCCATCAAGGCCCTTCTGGGCCTTACGCCGAAGACTGCTCGCCTGGTTCGCGATGACGGTTCGGAGTCGGATGTCCCTTTGGAGCAGGTGGAGGTTGGCGCCCGACTCCGAGTCCGGCCGGGAGAGAAGGTACCCGTGGACGGCGTGGTGGAGGAGGGAACGAGCAGCGTAGACGAATCGATGATTACTGGCGAACCGATCCCGGTCGAGAAGGGAGCTGGCGATCGGGTTACCGGCGCGACTGTGAACGGCACCGGGTCGCTGGTCATGCGAGCCGATCGGGTCGGCTCGGAGACTCTGCTGTCTCAGATCGTGCGAATGGTGTCTGAAGCCCAGCGGAGCCGTGCACCGATTCAGAAGCTGGCTGACCAGGTGGCCGGCTACTTCGTGCCCATCGTGATAGGTGCTTCCATCCTTACCTTCGTCATCTGGGCGTCTGTTGGACCTCAGCCGCGGATGGCCCACGCTTTGATCGCCGCCGTGGCCGTCCTGATTATCGCTTGCCCCTGCGCGCTGGGGTTGGCGACACCGATGTCGATCATGGTGGCGACAGGGAAAGGCGCGACGATGGGCGTGCTATTCAAGAACGCCGAGGCTATCGAGTTCATGCGCAAGGTGGATACGCTAGTGGTGGACAAAACCGGGACGCTCACCGAGGGCAAGCCCAAATTGGTCGCGGTGAAACCCGCGGCCGGCTTTGAGGAAGCGCGCCTGCTGCAGTTGGCGGCGAGCCTTGAACGCGCCAGTGAACACCCCCTTGCCGCTGCCATCGTGGCAGGAGCGGAGGCGCGGAGCATTCCGTTCCTTGCTGCCGATAGCTTTGAATCCGTCACGGGCAAGGGGGTCAAAGCCAGGGTGGACGGGCTGGACGTGCTTCTCGGCAACGGCCGGCTAATGGAAGACTCAAAGGTCAGTCCGGCAAGCATGTCCACTGAGGCCGAGACGATGCGGGCGGACGGCCAAACCGTCATGTTCGTCGCCGTGGACGGAAAACTTGCCGGGCTGATCGGTGTTGCGGACCCGATCAAGGCGACCACGGCGGAAGCCATTCGGCAATTGCACGAAGAGAACATCCGGATTGTCATGTTGACCGGAGATAGTCGAACGACGGCCCAGGCAGTGGCCAGCAAGCTGGGAATCGACGAAGTAATTGCCGAGGTGCTACCGGAAGACAAGAGCAACGCGGTCAAGCGGCTCCAGGACGAAGGCCGTTTCGTGGCCATGGCGGGCGATGGCATCAACGATGCCCCGGCACTCGCGAAAGCCCAGATCGGGATAGCCATGGGGACGGGTACTGATGTGGCAATGGAGAGCGCTGGCGTAACCCTAGTCAAAGGCGACCTCGGGGGTATCGTACGGGCGCGCCGGCTAAGCCGCGCTACGATGCGAAATATCAAGCAGAACCTGTTCTTCGCCTTCGTCTACAACGCGCTCGGCGTGCCCATCGCGGCCGGCGTGCTCTACCCATTCATAGGTTTGCTTTTGAGTCCGATGATCGCGGCGGCCGCGATGAGTTTCAGCTCGGTCTCCGTGGTCGGAAATGCCTTGCGCCTCCGGCGCGTCAAGGCGTGAGAACCTATCGCTGAAACTCAGAGGCGAAGGCGGAGAACTTCACGACTTGGCCTCCGTGTTCGCCTGCAAATGCCGCGGCCGCCTTCTGGTCCTGGAATGCGAGAACGCTTGGGGAGCAGCGGTCAAAGTGGGCTTGGAGGGGCTGGTTGTTTTCGCCCACAGCCGGATGATGCTGGAGGCATGGGTTCACATCGCCATTGCGAACCACAAACCCGCGCTCCGGCTCCACTGGCTCATTGCTCAGATAGTCGGTCAGCTCGACCACTTGCACTTGTTTCCCGGACTGCTGGTGCTCTGACAGCGCACACGCCGGACAGCAGTAGACTTCGCGTTTGCCGTCCAAGACGGCGACCGTCTTCATGTGGGAGTGGACGGGTCTCGTGCACGCTTTGCACGATTGCGCGCTCCGCTCCTTCACGAAATTCCAGGCGGAGTACCCGAGTACGGAAAGGGCAAGGATGGCAACGATGCTGGCGAGAATGCTCTTTCTTTGCATTGCAGTCCTTCCTTGACCCTATCGTACACCCGAGAATGCAGTTCGGAGCCCGCCACTGTTGCGTTCGTCGGCAGGTGGTGCCCAATGTTCTCCATCCGCTGTCCCTCCATGTCCAATCGCCTCGTGTCGCTAAGTTGGGGTGCATCTCGAACTCTCCTGATAATGAATAACTTTCAACTCCGCGTCCGATTGGCCTTCGAGTTGCAGTTCATAAGTGTGTCAGAGCTCACCAGGTCGCTGAGCGGGCAACAAGGAGAAAGTGAAATGAGAAACGCGTTTCTGAACTGGAACCGAGGCGTGGCCGCATCGATGGTTCTCGCTGCATTGATGGTGATTTCGGCCGGGCAAGTGGCGGCGGTAGAGCCCACGGGCGAACTGAAATCGAAAGAAGTGAAGGCTCTCGTCGCTAGCGCGAAGACACCAGCCGATCACATGAAACTGGCCCGCCACTACACCGCGATGGCCGCCAAGCACGAAGCCGAGGCTAAGGAACATGAGGCTCTCGCGGCCGAATACACCGCGAACCCGCAGATGAGTTCGAGCAAACATCCGATGGGACCCAAGACGGCTGAGCACTGCAAGTACTACGCTGAGCATTGCCGCAACGCCGCGAAAGAGATGCGGGCCATGGCCGCTGCGCATGAGGAGATGGCCAAGAGCGTCACGAAGTGAAGGTGATCGGTAGAGGGGCAGGAGTTCTGAGGGCTGCTCGCGGACGCCCTTCCTCCCCTCTGCCGCCTCCACACCTGCCTCTGCACTCGCGATCCGGTTTCGTGCTTCCCATCTTGGTAAGCGACTCGACGTACGACACCAGCGATCTGCTCAGTGGCCCTCCATTGCGATAGGTTTAGCGTGTGGTGCTTCGACCGTAGGCGCCAAAACCGTCAACTTGAATGGGAGTAAGTGTGACGCTTTCGACCGAGCCGGGACCTCAACCGACCATTGTCAGCCTACTCACCCGCGATCGCTGGGTGGAGATTTGTCGAATCGTCGCTGTCGCCATCGTCGCGCTGCTGTTCCAGCAGCACTCTGTTCCGGCGCTTGTGCTCTGGATTGCCGTCGCGGTCGGATTGTATCCGCTGGTCAAGACCGGCCTACGGGAGCTGTTTCGTGAACGCAAAATCGGAACAGCGATATTCATCACGCTCGCCACGCTGATTGCTGTCCTCGGCGGTGAGGCCGTTGCCGGCTCAGTCCTGATGATCATCATCCTGATCGCCGAATTCATCGCCGAGCTGAACACGGACCGTGCCCGAGCTTCCATCAAGGGACTAATCGGCTCCGTGCCGCAGACCGCAACGGTCAGAACCGATAACCAGGAACGAGCGGTCCCGATCAGTGGTCTTCAAATCGATGATATCGTTCTCGTCCGGGCCGGGGAAAAGCTCCCAGTCGATGGCGTGATCGTGGGTGGAAGCGGCTCGATTAATGAAGCGCCCATCACCGGTGAGAGTGTACCGAAAGACAAAGCGAATGGAGCCGGGGTATTTGCCGGCACGGTTCTTGAATCAGGCGCGATTGATGTGAAAACCGAGCGTGTTGGTAGCGACACCATGTTCGCGCGCATTGCGAAGCTGGTTGAGGAGGCCGAGGACTCTCAGGCGCCGGTGCAGCGTCTGGCCGATCGGGTTGCAGCCTGGCTGATTCCAGTCGTACTGGTTTTCCTGGTGGCTGTCTACTTACTCACCCGAGACATCCGAAAGATAGTGACGCTCATGATTTTCACCTCGCCGGCCGAACTCGGGCTCGCGACACCGATGGTAATGATAGCGGCAATCGCGCGCGCCGCCCGCAGCGGCATTCTGGTGAAGGGCGGCGTTTACCTGGAGCTGCTCTCGAAGGTGGACACTGTGGTGTTCGACAAGACGGGGACGCTCACCACCGGCCAGCCCGCGGTGCTGCAAGTTGAGTCACTTGATCCGGCCGTCAGTTCACAGGAAGTGCTGCGGGCGGCGGCTGCGGCAGACCGTCGTTCAGGACACCCGATCGCCAAAGCCGTGGTCGAGCATGCTATTCAGTCCGGCCTGGAACTGCCCGAGCCCAGCTCTTTTGAAGTGCTTCGGGGACGCGGCATTAGGGCGGTTATCGAGGATAAGCCGGTTCTGGTGGGCAATGAGGCGCTCATGGCAGAGAATGGAATCACCGCCCCATCCTCGTCTGGAAGTCCGAACGAGACTTTGGTCTATGTCGCAGTCGAGAGCCGAGTCATTGGGCGGATCCACGTGGCCGATACGATGCGCCCTGGCGCGCGAGAAGTTATTGCGGGGCTTAGAGCCTCAGGCGTGAAGCGCGTGATCATGCTCACGGGAGATAATCGGGCAACAGCTGAAGCTATTGCGGCGCAGACGGGGATCGACGAAGCTCGCAGCGAACTGCTGCCGGAAGCCAAGGTGGCGTGCATCGCCGAGCTACAGGCTCAGAAGCATATCGTGGCCATGGTCGGCGACGGGATCAATGACGCGCCCGCTCTTGCTAAAGCCGACGTGGGCATCGCCATGGGAGCTGCCGGGACACAAGCAGCAATCGAAGCAGCCGACATCGCCCTGATGGGCGATGATCTCTCGAAGATAGTTGTGGGCCGAACGATAGCCCGGAAGGCCTACCGCACGATTCAAGAGAACTTGATTGTGGGCGTTGGTGTCGTACACGTCCTCGGGATTATCGCTGCCTTGCTCGGTTGGATAGGACCGATCCAGGCGGCCGTCCTTCACTTGGGCCCTGACATCCTGGTCTTCCTGAATTCTATTAAGCTGCTCCGAATGAGACTCTAACGAGCGTCGGCAGGAACGCCCGGGTTCGAACAGGTTCGCAACTGCCGATACGGACCGTTCCCGGCTCGAGGTGCCCGAGTCTCCCCCGAATCGCCGTTTGGCGGAAAGAGCTACGAGGCGGTCGTGGCTGTTGGCCGGCCGATCCGGCCCAGTACCGACGGAATGACTATCATATTCAGCAAGGTCGACGTGAACAGCCCGGAAAGGATGACCACGGCCATTGGCGCCTGAATCTCGCTGCCGGGCTTGCCCGATCCCAGGGCAACTGGAATTAGCGCCAGGCCGGCCGCGAGCGCCGTCATCAGGATTGGTGAGACCCGTTCCGAAGCGCCACGCAGGACGGCTCTCCTGAGATCAGTTTCCCCCTCGACCTCCATCAGATGCCGGACATGAGAAACCAGCATGATGCCGTTTCTCGTCGCAATTCCGAACAGTGTGATGAAGCCGATGATCGACGCCACCGAGAGAATTCCGCCCGATAGGAAGACGCCGGCCACACCGCCAACCAAGGCAAACGGCAGGTTCAGCATAATCACCAGTGCGTCCTGGAAAGTTTTGAACGCGGTGATCAGGATCAGGAGTATGCCCACGAGCACGAAACCGCTCAGCAATAGAAGCCGGTTGGACGCGCTGGCTTCACTCTCAAACTGCCCACCATATTCGATCCGGTAGCCCTGCGGGAGCGGAACAGTTCTGGCCACCTGCCTCTGAATGTCGGTCACTACACTGCGAAGGTCGCGGCCCGCGACGTTGCATTGCACAACGATCTTTCGCTGCACGGCTTCGCGCGTGATGAAGTTCGGCCCACGATCCTCCCGGATTTCGGCGATCGATCCGAGGGGCACCCTGGGCCCGGACGGAGAGTCGATCAGGAGGTCGCGGACTTGCTTCAGTCGCTCAATCGGCCCGGTTTGAAAGCGGACGACGAGCGGGAAACTCACCTGCCCCTCCAGGATCTGGCCTACCTCTTTTCCGACGAACGCGGTCTGCACCGTCTCGGCAACCGAGCCGGCCTGGAGTCCGAGCCTGGCCGATTGAACTGGATCGATTTTGACCCGAAGCGTCGGGATGTCGGTCTGCTGGTCCGTGGAGAGATCAACCACGCCAGGCACCATCGCCATTGACGCCTGCACGCGCTTGGCGAGAGACCGGAGCGCGATGAGATCATCACCGAAAATCTTCACGGCGATGTTTGCTCTCGTCCCGGACAGCATGTGGTCGATGCGGTGAGAGATAGGCTGGCCGATCGTGACGTTCATGCCTGGAAGCAGCGTCACTTTCTCGCGGATCTCTTCGAGCACCTTTTGCTTGCTGCGGCCTTTCATCTGCAGATTGACGTCGATCTCGGCCGATTCGACGCCCTGAACGTGCTCGTCCAGTTCCGCACGGCCGGTCCGGCGTGCGGTCGAGGTCACCTCTGGGACGGACAGGAGGATCCGCTCCAACCCATTCCCTAACTGGTCCGATTCGGCCAAGCTCGTGCCCGGCAGTGTCACGGCGCTGAGAGTCAGGGTACCCTCGTTGAACTCCGGGAGGAAGGCTCGCCCCATGAACGGGTAGCTTGCCATCGCGATGATCAGGAGGAGCATAGAAAACGCGATCACAACCGTGCTGTGATCGATTGACCACGCGACAACCGGCTGATAGGCTGCCTTGATCTTCCGCACCAGCCACGGCTCATGTCCGCTCACAACCGATTTCGCATTCGGTAGCAGGAACGAGCAAAGAGCCGGTGTGACCGTCAAGGCGACCACGAGCGATGCGAACAGGGCGATGACGTACGCAACTCCAAGAGGCCTCAACAGGCGCCCTTCCACGCTGGTGAGGAAGAATAGCGGAAGAAAGACCAGGCCCACAATCAGCGTCGCGAAGACGATGGACTGGCGGATCTCACTGCTGGCCCGGTAGATCACCTCCATCGGGCTCAGGCGCTCCTCCTCCGGTAGCCGGGCGTTCAAGCGCAACCGGCGCATCACGTTTTCGACATCGATAATTGCGTCGTCAACAAGCACGCCGATGGCAATGGCGAGTCCGCCGAGGCTCATCGCATTGATGGTCAGCCCCATCCACTGGAGCCCCAAAATGGCGGCGACGAGCGACAAGGGGAGAGCCAACAGCGTAACGAACGCCGCACGGAAGTTGACGAGGAACAGGAGGACCACGACGATCACCAGAAACGCGCCTTCGGTGATCGCGGCGCTCAGATTGTCGAGAGAGCGTTCGATAAAGTCGGCCTGACGAAAGATGTTGCGGTCGATGTGCATTCCCTTGGGCAGGGTTCTCTCAATGTCGTCGAGCGTCTGATCGAGCGCTCTGGTGAGTGCGAGCGTGTTCGCGCCAGGTTGCTTCTGGATGCCGAGGATCACGGCTGGCTCGCCCTTGTGGGACGCCTCACCGCGCTTCAGCGCTGGCCCGATCTGCACTGCGGCAACGTCCTTTATGAATACGGGACGTCCCTCCCGCGCCGTAACGGCGATCTGGCCGATTTCATCGACGTTGGAAACGCGGCCGAGCCCCTGGATCAAATACTCCTGCCCACCCGACACCCGGAATCCCGCGGAGGAGTTACGGTTGGCCTGGCGTAGAGCTGTTTCCACCTGATCCAGTGTGACGTTGAACTGCCGCAATCGGTTGGGATCGATCAATACCTGATATTGCTTCTGTCCACCCCCCACCGCCAGGAGGCGCCGCCGGACAATCGTCTCCGCAACGGTTCGCAGTTCCAGCGGGGAATGGGCGTCGGACTCCAGCGTGACGAACAAAACCTCGCCCATGATCGACGAGATCGGCGCCAGGTAGGGCCGCTCGACGCCGGGGGGCAGCGAGCCGGAGACAAGGTTCACCTTCTCGGTCACAATCTGGCGCGCGCGATGGATATCCTCGCCCCAGTCAAACTCCACCCAAATAACGGCCACGCCAACGGCCGTTGCCGAACGCACTCGGCGGACGCCCGCCGAGCCGTTTAATGCCGATTCAATCGGAAACGTGACCAGCGATTCCATCTCGGTGGGCACCATGCCCTTACCCTCGACGAGAATGGTCACGGTCGGAGCCGTGAGGTCCGGCAGCACGTCCAATGGCATCTCTCTGGCGACGTAGATACCCCACGCCAGGAACGCAATCGAGAGGGCGACGACGACGGCCCGGTATTGGAGAGACCAGCGAATCAGTTTGTCAATCATGGTTCGCTCGCTTAGTGAACGTGCCCGTGTGCCGGGATCTGGTTGGACATGGCCGAGAGGCGAATCAGGTAAGCGCCCCGCGAGACAACGCGGTCACCGGGCTTGATGCCCTCAGCGATCTGGACATAGTCGCCCTCCGTCTGCCCGAGTTTCACGGGCCTGCGAATGAAGGCCTCGCCATCGAACTGGATGAACACGACCGGTCGGCCGCCGTCATCGATAACGGCAGATGCCGGCACGGCCGGTTGCGGTGCGCCGGTGGGACCGAGGAGACGCGCGTAGACAGTCTGGTTGATGGCTAGAGAGCGATCTGCATTGGAAGCCTCGTAAATGACCCGGAAGGTGCGCGTGTTCGGATCCACCATTCTTCCGACCGAGACCAGGCGGTTCAATCTCCGTGTTGTTGTCCCACCCGGCAACTCCAGTTCCGCCTCACGGAACTGCGCGATGCGCGGAAGTTCCGATTCGGGGACGATGGCGGAGACGTAGACTGTATCCGCATCCATGATCCTAAACAGAATAGTGCCCGACTCCACGTTGGAGCCGGAGGCGGCGTGGGTCTCCGTGATCAGGCCGGTGATGGGTGCGCGAAGCAGTATCGGCGTACTTGTTGATGGATACCCAGCGGCTTCCCGGCTCGCCTGGTATTGAGTTAGCCGGGCCGTGGCCGCGGTGATGCGCGCTTCCGCCGTTTGCTCCGCGAATCGCGCCTCATCGACTCTGCGAGCGGGGCCGGCGCCGGCGCTCAGCAGTCTCTCCGCCCTCTCTCGTTCCTTGCGCGCCAGTTGGAGCGCGGCCTCCGCCTCCGTCTTCGCCAATTCGAGAGCGGGCAGTTCCGAGGGGCTGCTGGTGGGAGACACAATCGTCGCCAGGACTTGTCCCTTCTGGACCGTGGTGCCGATGGGCGGCACAGTGCTGGACGCGAGACGGCCGCTGAATGGCGCCGTCACTTCCGCCTCTCCGCCCACGTGGGGTGAGATCTCGGCGGGCACCCGCATGACCTCTCTCGCTGGACGGGCCTTTACGATTTCGGTTGCGAAATCGAGCGCCCACTGTTGTTCCTTCAGGAAGGCAACGGTTTCTTCCTTAGATGGTTGGTCTTCGTGCTCGGCCGCCTTCGCGTCCGGGTAGACCTGCACCGCACCGAGCTCATGCCGGTCTGTCACGTCGGCCGCTGACAGCGCGACCGTCATCTCGTATTCACCCGGTCTTTTCGGCAGGACGTCCAGGCCGAAGATTCCAGGCCGCGAGGGCGCGGTTGCTGTGAACACTTCTATCGACCCGTCTTTCGATTTGAGCGTTACTTCAACCTTGCCGGCCTTCTGGGCCTTGAAGGTCTGAAGGCTCGTGAAATGGACAGCGAAACGGCTCCTCACGCCCGCGACGAGTGTCGGGTACTCCATGAAGAGCTCAGTTTTCTCTGTCCAATGACTCACTGCCTCTTTGTGCGGTTCCGCCTTTTCGTTCTTGGGCGCCGCTGGCGCTTCGGTTTGCGCGCCCGGCCGGCAGGAAGAGAGCACCAACCCCGCGCAGACAATCCACATGCAGGTTCTCTTCACTTCGCCACCTCCTGGCCCGTCACTCGTTCCAACTCGATTTGCGCTTCCCGCGCGGCGGTGCCCAATTCGATCACCCGTTGTTGCGACTGGCGTTGCAGCCGAAGGACATCGAGGAGCTCCAGGATGCCAGCCTGGCCTTCCTGATAGGCCGCCTGGGCAATCTTCAGCAGATCCTCGTTCCGGGTGCCCAGTTCTTGGCGATAGCTCTGAAGTGCGCCACGCCGGAGCGTGAGTGTCTGGAAAGCGCCGGCTGCCTGCTGCCGAATCTGGTGTTCCAGCGCACGGCGATGCGCCTCGACGCGGGCCTGTTCGGCCTGGAGTCTGGCGACCTCAAACTGACCGCGATTGAAGGAAGGTATGGGTACGGTGATCCCGACGGCGAAGCCATTCTGCGCTCGCTCCGACGGAGGCTTTCCAGGTTGAGCGAGATCGAAAACATCGGCGCGCTTGAGGCCCGCAGCCAGCGTTGGCTCGGGATAGCGGAGGCGCCCGGCGGCTTGCTGCTCCAACCGGAGTCGCGCAATCAGTTGGCTGTCCACTCGAAGTTCGGCTCGGGCAGCCGTGGCCCGAGAGACCATATCAGCCAGCGCGGGCAGCTCATCAGTCGGGTCAACGACGCCCTCCACTCTGGCGATCTCAGTGCCTTGCGGGAGGAACACCAGCAAGCGACTTCGGGCTTCGGCAGTCTGGGCTTGTAGTGAGATCAACTCTGAGCGAATGTCAACCAGTTCCCGCTCTCCGCGAAGCCGGTCGAAGCGCGATCCTTCACCCTCCTTCTCTCGGGTGGCGAGGATGCGGATCACCTCCTGCATGTCTTTGAGCGTGGCGTCGAGCCCGTCTTGGCGCCCTTGGAGCGCCAGCAGGCGGTGATACGCCAGGCGAACCTCGGCGCGCAATTGCCAGACCAGCGCATCGGCTTCCGCCTCGGCCGCGCCAACGGCCGACGCCATGGTTTGGCGCAGAATTCCAATTCTTCCCGTGAGCGGAAGCGTCTGCTCGGCCTGGAAGAACTGTGTGAGGCCCGCGCCTTCACGGCTGTAGGTAAAGCTGGGATTGGTGTACAGACCGCGGCCTCTGGCATCGGCGCGCGTTACCGCAACCTGTGCGCGCGCCGCCACGGCTTGCGGGCTTTGCTGGGCGAACACGTTGAGAACCCGGGCTTCCGTCCAAGCCTGTGCCGAACACGTCACAGCAAGGATCAAGGGGCTCAAGAGGGCCACACGACGGGCCTGAGTCGTTGAAATTGGGAACATTTCTCCACCTCAATGAAGGAGCAGGATCGGGCTGGACACACGTCAAGCGTGCCCGGTGAGGTGGTTAGACTGGGGGAGCGCGCGGGGGGAGTTGAATGAGACCGGGAGGGTCGTGAGCGCGCGGCGCCGGGGCCTGTAGCGGCTCATGCCGGGCGGGTGGAGCGAGGGCAATCGCCGGCTCACTGATCTCCGCGACGAAAGGTTGTACAGAGTCCTTTGCGAGGACGACCCAGTCCACTGGCTGGACGTCATCATCGTCATCCGGTCCATGCATCGCCAGGTGTTGGTCGGACAACAACCGCAGATGCGAGTGCGGCATTGCCGTCGCGTGCCCGTGGTCTGCATCGCGGCGATGCACGTGGGCGAACGGAGCCTGAGCGAAGCTGAGAAGCAGCGCAGCGGTGGCCGTTAGTGCCGACAAAACTCGCAACGTACTTTCGAGTGTATGTTCTTGGGACGATCTTGGTCAACAAGTCTCCAGAGGTGAGACGTGAGGCGGTGTCGCTGGACTCGGCACACTCTTAGTTCTCGAATGGACGTGGTTTGATGGAGGAATGTCCAAACCGGCGGCCATTCTCCTATTGCTGATCGCGGCGTTGCTGGAGGCCGGAGGAGACGCGATTGTGCGCAAGGGCCTTGGTGAATCTTCCTAGCAACGCGCCTTTTGGTTTCTGATCGGAGGCGTAGTTCTCTTCGGCTATGGCTACACTGTGAACCGGCCGCCTTGGAAGTTCGGTGAACTGCTTGGGCTGTATGTTGTGTTCTTTTTTGTCGTGGCACAAATCCTATCCTGGGCCTTGTTCCACGAAGCCCCCTCGGCTCCGGTGTGGGTTGGCGGGGGGCTGATCATCGGTGGCGGGCTGGTAATCACACTTTGGCGGTAGCGTACGGTTCGCCGCGGCGGCAAGTTCGTGAAGTCGATCCGATCGGCTCCCAGGCGTGAACGCCGCAGGTCGAACCTCGACGATACCCAGCGGGTGTGGGAGAATCAAACGTAGGGCACATGCCATCGCGAATCACAGTCTTTCGGGCCATTGCGGTCGCAATCCTATTGCTGACTGGAGTGGAACTGTTTGCATGTGAACTGATTTCACCCGCCACGTGCGAGATCACCCGTATCCCTGGCGACGGCGGCACTTCCAAGGCGCCCGATGGCGACAGTTGTCTTTGCTGCTGTTTTCACATCGTCGTGAGCCCACAAATCGAGTTGACTCCCACGATTGATACGGCGCCGACCTTGGTCCTGGTGCAGTGCAATCCCCCCTCAGCGGAAGCCCCGCACATCTACCACCCTCCCCGCGTCTGACAACTTCTCCTCGTACTTCTTTCGACTTCATTTCAGGAGTGAGTTATGTCATCAAAGGTGACGCTGTCACTGGTGGCACCGTTCTTGTGTGCCCTCGTGGCGGCTCAGAACGGGAGCGCCGAAGCGTATTCCGCCGACGATCTGGTTAGGATCGCGATCGAGAGAAACCGGGAACTGCAGGCGACGCAGCAGCGGGTAGTTGAGGCCCGCGGACTTCTTCGCCAGGCCGGAATCAGGCCCGCCCCGAGCCTTCAATTGGAGGGGACCACCGGCCGCCCCTTGGGGTCTCCCGGAGAAGAGGAGTACGCCGCCGGTTACTCCCACCCTGTGGAAATGGCGGGGAAACGCGACAAACGGATCCGCCTTGCTGAGAAAGGCGTCGCACTGGCCCAAGCGGAACTCGGCGAGCGCACGCGCCGGCTGGTGATCGATGTGAAGCTCCGATACGTGGATGCAGTAACCGAACAAGCCAGGCTTGCCACTCTCGACCGGCTCATCGGGACGTACAAGGAATCGGCGAAATTGACCGAATCTCGCGTTCAACAGGGTGATTCCGCTCCATTGGATGGCCAACTGTTACTGGTGGAACTGAACCGCGCTGAGGCCTTGCGCCGCGCCATCAAAGGAAGAGTGGGCGTGGCGCTGGCCGACTTGCGCCGGCTTTGCAGCCTTGGCATCGCAGAACCGATTAGCCTCTCTATCGATTCGACCTCTGCTTCCGGCCGCAAGTATCCGCTGGGTGAACTGGTTTCATCGGCCTTGGCGCAGAGGCAGGATCTGCGTGTCGCGCAAATTGTGGAAGAGCAAGCAGGCGCCGAGGTGACCCTGACGGAAGCCCAGTCCCGCGCCGATCTGACTCTGACGGCACGATATGCGCTTCGAAACGGGCAATTCGGCGGCCTGTACGGGCTCACTGCGGTGGGCCAGCCGGCCGCACTGAAAGACAAGGACAACATCGTCTCGTTCGGAGTCTCATTCCAGCTGCTTTCGAGAAATCGAAACCTCGGCAACATCGAGGCAGCAGCGGCCCGGGCGACGGGTTCCAGGTCGCTCAAGCAGCATCTGGAGGCAACGATCCCGCTTGAAGTGGAGGCAGCTTGGGAGCGGTGGGATGCCGCCAGCGACTCGCTTCGCATTCTGAACAGCGGGGTTCTCCAGCAATCCGAGAAGAACATTGAGGTGATCCGGCAGGCCTATGCGCTTGGTCAATTGCGATTGCTCGACGTCCTGAATGAACAACGACGGCTGATCGACACACAAATGAACTTCATCGATGCGGAAGCCGACGTGCTCCGAGGTCTGGTGGAGTTGGAACGAGCCGTAGGAGGAGATCTGAAATGAACAGGAAATGGACAGTGATCGGGTTGTGTCTCGCTATGGCGGCTTGTTCAAGAACGAAGCCCGAAGCGACGCCAGAGAAGGAAGCCAAAGAAGCATCTGGGCTGATCACCATGGCGGAGGTGGCGCAGAAGAACGTGGGACTGCAAGTGGCTCCAGTGAAGGTCAGGCAATTGTCCGAGTATCTCCAAGTGACGGGCACCGTGCAGCCTGTGGACAGCCGCGTCAGCCAGGTGCGCCCGTTGGCTCGCGGGCGCCTCCAGGATGTGCTGGTAAAGATTGGCGACCGTGTACGCCAGGGGCAGGAACTCGCCCGAATCGACAATCTGGAAGCCGGTGAGCTCACATCGCAACTGACTTCGGCACGGGCCGACCTCCAGCGTTCGAAGGTGCTACTGACGCTGCAGGCGAAACAGGTCGAACGCAACCGGAGGCTCTCCGAGATCGGGGCGGCCCCCATGAAGGACTATGAGCAGAGCAGCGCCGAGTACCAGGCATTGGAAGAAAACGCTCGGGCGCTGGAGGGCATCACCTCAGGCCTGAGTACGCGGTTGCGACGATTCGACGGACCAAACACCGATCCGAACACGCCCGTCATCACGGCCATCACGGCGCCGTTCGACGGCATCGTGATCAAGGCGATGGCTTCGCCGGGCGGAGTCGTCGAATCAGGCGCTGAACTGTTCACTGTGGCCGACATCTCACTCGTCTGGGTACAGGCTGAGGTGTACGAAAAAGATCTCGGACGCATCCAGATCGGCCAATCGGCGATTATCCACGTGGACACCTATCCGGACGAACCGTTCGCGGGCAAGGTCACCTACATCAGCGACGTACTGGATCCTCAGACCCGCACGGCGAAGATCCGCTGCGAGGTGCCCAACAGCAAGGTGCTGCTGAAACTCGACATGTTCGCTACGGTGCAACTGCCAACCACATTCAGCCGGCAGGCGCTGGCGGTGCCGGTTGGAGCCATCCAACAGCTCGACAGCAAGACGGTGGTGTTCGTCCGGCGTGGAGCCACGCAGTTTGAAACGCGAGAGATCCAGGTGGGGAAGACCGTGAACGGCCAAGTCGAGATCCTCTCCGGACTTCGGGATGGCGAACCTGTGGCCACGGTCGGCGCGTTCCACCTGAAGTCGATTATTGCGGGCAAGGAACTGGGGGAAGAGTAACCATGGAAAGACTTGTCGCATGGGCCCTCTCCTACCGCTTCATCGTCATTCTGGCGGCCGTGCTGGTAGCCGCCGCCGGCGTCTATTCGCTGCAGAAACTGCCAATCGACGCCGTTCCGGACATCACACCCAATCAGGTTCTAGTTCTCACTCGAGCGCCCAGTCTCTCGCCTCTCGAAGTGGAGAAGTTCCTCACGTTTCCGGTGGAAACCTCAATGAGCGGGCTTCCGGGCATTGAGAAGATCCAGTCCGTTTCCAAGTTCGGCCTCTCCTATGTGGCCGTGTACTTCAAGGAGGACATGGACCCCTACTTCTGCCGGCGTCTCGTCATGGAGCGGCTGCCGCAGGCCAAAGAGGCGATTCTGCCTGGCATGGGTACACCGGAAATGGGTCCCATCACCACAGGCCTGGGCGAAGTGTACATGTTCAAGGTGACGGGCAAGGGGCGTTCGCTGATGGAACTGCGCAGCATCCTCGATTGGGAGATTGCACCGAAGCTGCGCTCCACCCCTGGAATTGTGGAGGTGAATTCGCATGGCGGAGAACTGAAAACCTATGAAGTTACGGTAGACAACGCCAAACTCGCCGGCTACCACATCACGCTACGCCGGGTTCTGGAGGCGCTGGAACGAAACAACGCCAACGCGGGCGGCGCGTATCTGGAGCGGGTGGAACAGCAGTCTCTGATTCGGGGCGAGGCACTGATCACAAGCCTGTCGGATGTGGAAAACATCGTGGTGGGCGCATCACCGAACGGAACGCCCATCCTGATTCGCAATCTCGCTGACGTGCGCTTCGCACCGATGGTGCGCCAGGGATTCGCGACGCAGGACGGGAAAGGCGAAGTGGTGCTCGGAATCGCCATGATGCTGCTGCACGAGAACTCGCGAACGGTTGTTGATCGCGTGAAAGAACGTCTCGCAGCGATCGAGAAGACTCTTCCATCTGGGGTGCGAGTGGAGCCCTTCTACGATCGTACGGACCTGGTTCGTAGAACCATCGGGACCGTCAGCCGCAATCTCGTCGAGGGCGGGTTGCTGGTCATCGCAGTGCTTCTGTTCCTTCTGGGCAGCTTCAGGGGCGGCCTCATCGTCGCACTGGCCATTCCGCTCTCGATGCTGTTTGCGTTCACTGGCATGGTGCAGGCGGGAATTTCGGGAAACCTCATGAGCCTGGGCGCAATCGACTTCGGTCTCATCGTCGACGGTTCCGTGGTGATGATGGAGAATATTCTCCGCCGGCTAAGCCATAGGGAGGAAGGGGAGAACGCACTGGATGCGGTTAGGCAGGCGGGTAAGGAAGTGGCCCGCCCGATCTTCTTCGGTGTCGTCATCATCTTCCTGGTCTACGTGCCGGTTCTGACGTTGACCGGAGTGGAAGGCAAGATGTTCGATCCAATGGCAATCACAGTACTGTTCGCCGTAGGCGCGTCACTGCTGATTGCGCTCACACTAATGCCCGTGCTCGGGTGGTATGCCTTTCGAAACAAGGCCACAGAGAAGACCACCTGGCTGATGCGCAAGGTGAGTGCGGTCTATGGTCCGGTGCTGGTCCGCGTGATGCGGTTTCCTGTCGCGACCGCGGCAGCGGCGGCATTGGTCTTCGTTCTTTCTCTGGGGATCGTCCCGTTCCTTGGGGCTGAATTCCTTCCGAGGTTGGACGAGGGGTCGATCCTGGTGATGATGTACCGCGTGCCCGGCATCTCAATGAATGAGTCGCTGCATGGCAACGAAATCATCGAGACGGTTCTCAAGCGGTTCCCGGAGGTCGACAAAGTGGTGTGCCGCACCGGGCGTCCTGAAGTGGCGGTGGATCCGATGGCGATCGATCAGAGTGATGTCTATGTCATGCTCAAACCGGTCGAGGAGTGGCCGACAGGACGATCCAAGGAAGATCTGGTGACAGCGATGAAGGAAGCACTCGAAGTAGAAGCACCCGGGGCCGCCTATGGCTTTCTCCAGCCGATTGAGATGCGGATGCAGGAGTTGATGGAGGCTGGCGTCCGCTCCGACATCGCTATCAAGTTGTACGGAGACGACCTCGAAGTTCTCCGGGAGAAAGCGCAGCAGATTGTCAAAGTCGTAGAGAAGGTTCGGGGCGCCGCCGACGTTCGGGCGGAGCGTGTGGCGGGGCTCCCATACCTGCGAATCCGCGTCCGGCGCGAGGCGATCGCCCGGCATGGCCTCGACGCTCAAGACGTGTTGAACACGGTGGAGGCGATAGGGGGGAAGGTCGCGGGTCAAGTCGTCGAAGGAAACAAGCGGTTCGCGTTGCAGGTGCGCTTTGCCCCTGATCACCGCGCAACCTTGGAAGCAGTACAGAATCTACTGGTGGGGGACAGTGACGGCCATTTTATCCCCCTTGCGCAGTTGGCCGATATCGTCGAGGAAGAGGGACCCGCGCAGATCAGCCGCGAGAATACGCAGCGGCGCATTAGCGTTGAGGTGAATGTCCGCGGACGAGACCTTGCGGGATTTGTCTCGGAGGCGAGACGGGTGCTGGAGACTAAAGTCAAAATCCCGGAGGGCTATACACTCGACTGGGGCGGCAAGTTCGAGCAACTGGAGAGTGCAGGCCGCCGGCTTCTCATCACCATTCCGATCGCGTTGCTGCTGATCTTCGTTCTCCTGTATTTCAATTTTCACGCTGTCTCGCCGGCGGTGCTCATCTTCCTGAATGTTCCGCTGGCGGCTACCGGTGGAATCCTCGCTCTTTGGATGCGGGGCATGCCGTTCAGCATTTCGGCGGGAGTCGGATTTATCGCCTTGTTCGGTATCGCGGTACTGAACGGAATCGTGTTACTCACATACATCGCGCAGCTTCGCGAAACTGGTCTGGCTGCGGAGGCCGCCGTGGAGCAAGGTGCCAGGACGAGGCTGCGACCCGTACTGATGACCGCGCTCGTGGCGAGTCTGGGCTTTCTGCCGATGGCCCTCTCGCATGGCGCTGGAGCCGAAGTGCAGCGTCCTTTGGCCACCGTAGTCATCGGAGGGTTGGTTACGTCGACAGCCTTGACGCTGCTCGTGCTACCGGCGATCTATCTGTGGATCGAGAGGAGGCGAAATGCCGGTGCCTGATCGCATTCAATTCAAGATTCATGGGATGGACTGTGCCGAAGAAGTGGCCGTCCTGCGGCGCGAACTCGGTTCGCTGGTCGGGGGTGAAGAGAACCTGACTTTCGACGTGCTCCAAGGACGGCTGACGGTATCTGGTTCTCGCCCGGACGCCTCGGCGATCACGGACGCTGTCCGACGGACAGGAATGCGCGCCGAACTGTGGCAAGTAGACAACGCAACAGCGCCAACTCCATCACGGGGGTGGAACGGCAAAACGATCGCGACTGTCGCCAGCGGCGTACTGACTGTAGCGGGCTTCGCGACGCATGCGGCATTGAATGGGGGCGTGGCGGCCGCACTGGGGTCGGAGGGGCTCGGCGCCACTGCGACAATCCCTTTGATCGCGAGGGTGCTCTACATGGGAGCGGTGTTGTCCGGCGCCTGGTTCGTTCTGCCTAAGGCCTGGTACTCACTTCGCCGCCTCCGGCCGGACATGAACCTGCTGATGACGATTGCGGTAGTGGGCGCCATTGGCATCGGCGAATGGTTCGAAGCGGCAACGGTCAGCTTCCTGTTCGCGCTCTCCCTCGCGCTCGAGTCATGGAGCGTGGGCCGTGCGCGGAGAGCGGTGGAAGCTCTCATGAAGATCGCTCCAGAGTCGGTTGGCGTCGTGCTGCCTGACGGGACGAGCCAGGCGACGCCCTCGGCGCAGGTTGCCGTTGGAACGATTTTTCGAGTTCCCCCCGGCGAGAGGATTGGACTCGACGGGACCGTGACCCAAGGCGTTACGGAAGTGAACCAGGCCCCGATCACCGGTGAGAGTCTGCCCGTGTCCAAAGAAACTGGCTCCGCCGTATTCGCCGGCACGATCAACGGCAACGGCGTGATTGAGGTGCGCTCGACGAAGATCGCGTCAGATACGACGTTGGCCCATGTGATTCGCTTGGTTGCGGAGAGCCAGGGCAGGCGGGCTCCGGCCGAGCAGTGGGTCAACCGGTTCGCTCAGATCTACACACCTGTGGTCTTTGCCATTGCGATTCTGGTGGCTACGATCCCACCATTGGCGTTCCAGCAGGCTTGGGGCGTGTGGCTCTACCAGGCGCTGGTATTGCTGGTCCTCGGCTGTCCGTGCGCGCTCGTGATCTCCACGCCGGTCAGCATTGTCGCGGGTCTCGCTGCGGCCGCGCGCAACGGGGTTCTGGTCAAAGGCGGACTGGCTCTCGAACTGCCAGCGCGGTTGAAGGCCATCGCCATGGACAAGACCGGCACTTTAACCGAAGGTAAACCGGCGGTTGCGAAAGTTGTAGCGCTAAATGGCCATACGGAGCAGGAGTTGCTGGAACGGGCTGGAGCGTTGGAGGCATCGAGCGAGCACCCGCTGGCCCGCGCTATTTGCGAGTACGTGACCAGTCGCGGCTTGAGACCAGAACATGCACGGGATTTCACCCTGATCCCGGGCAAGGGCGCGACGGCGATACTGGACGGCCGGCTGTTCTGGCTGGGCTCTCATCGGTTTCTGGAAGAGCGCGGACAGGAAACTCCGGAAGTTCATTCGCTACTGGATGAACTATCCAAGACGGGCCATTCCGTGGTTGTCATCGGCAACGAAACCCACGTGTGCGGGTTTATTGCCCTCGCCGACCGGCTTCGCCCTGGAGTTCGGGAGGTATTGGCGGCGACTCATGCGCTTGGCATAGCGCACGTCGTCATGTTGACGGGCGACAACGAGGGCACGGCTCGCACAATCGCAAAGCAGGCTGGGATCGACGAGGTACACTCCGAGCTGCTCCCCGCGGACAAAGTCACCGTGATGGAGTCCCTGGTTCAGAAGTATGGTGTCGTGGCGATGATCGGCGACGGAGTGAATGACGCTCCCGCGATGGCTCGCTCCAGTCTCGGAATAGCTATGGGCGCGATCGGAAGCGATGCGGCAATCGAAGCCGCCGACATCGCTCTCATGTCGGATGATCTGCACCAGCTACCGTGGCTGATCGCCCACTCCAGGCGTACGGTATCGATCATTCGGCAGAACATCATCCTCTCCCTGGCGGTGAAATTTATCTTCGTTGTGCTGGCCTTCAGCGGGCACGCCTCCCTGTGGGCTGCCATCGCAGCAGACATGGGCGTCTCCCTCCTCGTCATCTTCAACGGGCTACGATTGTTGAACTCGACGAGCCCGGCCAGAGCGTGACTTTGGTTGAGACCCCTGGGCGGGTTGCTCGGCATTCCCGCACGGACTGTCCCCGGTCAATTGCGAGGCTGTCACCCAGACCCGCTTGGCGACAGGCGCCCCCACCTGGACGGGCCGGCCAGTCACGGAGAGAGTCACGGTCTCGTCGTAATTCCGGCCCACCCACGAGAAGCAGACGCCCGGCTTCAGTCCTAGACCGTCGAGAAACTCCATCAGTTGGCGGTCGCGCTCGTAGACGCTGACGAGTTGGAAATGGCCCGGCGAATTCACCTCGTCCAGCGGAGTCCAGCCCCGCACCCTACGATCTTGCGGCGTGTCTGAGCCTACTGCGTTTCCGTGTGGGCAGGTCTTCCCCGATCCTAACGCAGCGACGAGCTTCTGCTCGAAATCCTCGGACACTGCGTGCTCCAGGAGTTCAGCTTCGTCGTGTACCTTGTACCACTCCATGCCGAACATCTCAGCGAGCATGCGCTCAATCAAGTGGTGACGGTGGAGTACCCGGTCCGCGATCTCACGGCCCGGCTGTGTCAACTGGATCTTTCCTTCCTTCGCTACGCGGATGAGGCCATCGCGCTTCAGACGGTGGACTCCAGCGGTCACGGCGGGCGGTGAGATCCGCAGCCACCGTGCGAGAGTTGCGGCAATGACGGCCTCTCCCTCGGACTCCGCTTCGGCGATGGTCTTTAGGTAGTTCTCTTTGGATATGGTGATCTTCACGCCCTGAAACCTCTATCGCATGCACTCCCGGCTGTGATCGGACTTGACACGTACTTAACCATAGTTAATACTGGACCATTCATGTTAGTTATGGAAACAGCTACGCTATGGTGAAGCATCCGATGTTTCAGTGTATCTTGGCCGGGCTTCTCATGCAGACTCTTGGGTCCGGGCAGGCGCCAACTGATATCGAGCGCCGGGTTGCGGAACTGGAAGAGAAGATGCGCCTTCTGGACCCCGCGTTCGGCGCCGACTCGCGGGCGTCGGAGCTCTTGCGACGTCTCGAATTGCTCGAGACGAAGATGGCAGCGGTCCTGGCGGCGAGGCAACCGGCGGCGCTTTCTGTGGCGGCGGTTTCGCCGGCGGCGCCTGTACCAGCGGCAGTCCAGCCGGCTGGGCCAGGTTTGGTGCCGGTCTCCGTCACCGGCGACTACCAGGGCTCGCCTGGGGGCGAGACGCGACTGCCGGTCGCAGGCTACATGGACTTCCATTTCAACAAGGACTTGGGCGAACCGTTCAGGCCGGACTTCCACCGCTTCGTGCTCCTTTTCGGACACAGCTTCTCCGACCGGATCAAGTTCTGGAGCGAGTTGGAGGTGGAGCATGCCTTTGTGGAAGGCGGCGAGGAGTCCGGCGAAGTGGCGTTGGAGCAAGCCTACCTGGACTTCCTGATCAAACCAGCCTTCAATCTGAGGGCAGGCATGATGCTGACCCCGGTGGGCATCATCAACGAGAGGCATGAGCCGCCCGCTTTCAACGGCGTGGAGCGCCCGTTTGTCGAGACCGTGATCATCCCGACCACTTGGCGCGAACTCGGCTTCGGCTTAACCGGCGATTTGGGCCGCGGCTTCCGCTATCGCACCTATGTGACGTCGTCACTGGATGCCAGCCGTTTCAATGCGGAGGAAGGGATCACCGGCGGCCGAACCGCGGGGTTTGACGCTTCGTTCCGGAATCCGGCGAAGGTAGCGCGGCTGGAGTACGCCGGAGTGAGGCGGATGACGCTTGGCACGAGTGTCTATTCCGGGCACGCCGGATACAACACGCCAGGGGTGAATCCCCGCGTGACGATGGCCGAGTTCGACGGACGCTACAGCTTCCGCCGGCTCGATTTGCGCGGGTTGTTCGCGAATACGTGGGTCAGCCAGGCGGCGGAACTCAACCGGCGCCTCGAACAGAATTTGGGCGTCAACCCGAACGTGGCCAGCCAGATGCGCGGGTACTATTTTGAACCCGGACTCCACGTGCTCCCGCGGCGAACCCGGCTCGACCTGATCCTCTTCACCCGGTACGAGAAGTACGATACCCAGCACCGCATGCCGGATGGGTACACCCCGTTGCCGCAGTTCAATCGATCCTCGTGGGTCAGCGGCGTAACGTTCAAACCGAACGCCGACGTCGCCATCAAGTTCGACTACGTCTTCAACCGCAACGCGAGCACAGTGGTTCGCCCGATCAATGGAATCAATCTTGGCATTGGATGGTGGTTCTAGTGAAACTCCTTGGACTAGTTCTTCTCGGCGCCTCGGCATTTGGGCAGGATCAGGCGACGCGCAAGGCCGACCGCGTGATCTCGATCGTCGCCGAGCGCTTCGCTTTCAATCCTTCGAAGATCACGGTGAAGCAAGGCGAGCTGATTGAGTTCGTCTTGACGAGCGACGACACGGACCACGGGTTCCGCATTCCCAGTGCGGGCATCGATGTTGCAATTCCGCAATCCAGCAAGGGTGAGGCGCGGGTGCGATTCGTCGCCAAGGAGAAGGGTACCTTTGCGTTCGAGTGCTCGAGGCCGTGCGGCGCGGGACATAACCTGATGCGCGGCACGATTGTTGTCAAATGAGGACCTCGATGAGAAGACTCTGGCCGCTGGCCGCGTTTCTCGGCGTGAGTTTCAGCCAGAACGGA
>JADKID010000017.1 GCA_016721425.1 Bryobacterales bacterium
GTCGGCGGCTTCCTCATCAACGACGTCCCCCAGTTCCGAGCCGATCAGATGCCCTACGGCGGCGTCAAACTCAGCGGCGCCGGCCGCGAAGGACCTCGCTACGCCATCGAGGAGATGACCGAACCCAAGCTCATTAGCTGGCGCGCATAGTCATCAAAACGGAACACAAAAAAGCGGTACAACAGCGCAAAATAATGGTACACTGCCGTTCATCTGTCTGAGGAGAGGTCATGATGTATCGTTTCGTCCTGCTAGCTTTTCTGTCCCTCGCTGCGCCCCTGCTTCACGCCCAAAGCCGCGGCGCCATCTCCGGGGAAGTTACCGATCCCGTCGGCGCCACAGTCCCTCTCGCCAAGGTGACCATCCTCTCTCCCGCCATCGGCCTCCAGCGCGAAACCACCAGCAATGAGACCGGCGTCTTCAACGCCCTCAGCCTGCCCGTCGGCGACTACGAAATCCGCATTCAAGCCGCCGGCTTCAAATCCTTTTCCCGCACCGGCATCCGCCTCGATGGCGATCAGGTCCTCAATCTCAAGTTCCAGCTCGAAATCGGCCAACTCTCTGAAAAGGTAGAAGTCACCACCGACGCGCCCATCATCGAGACCGCCAACGGCGAGGTCTCCCGCACCGTCACCATGAAACAGTTGCAGGATTTCGCCCTCGCCGGACGCAATTCCTACTACATGCTCGGCATCATGCCCGGCGTCGTCTCCCGCTACGGCAACTTCTCCACCGATTTCCGCGGCACCAGCTTCTCCATGGGCGGCCTCCAGATCAACGGCCAACGCAAAGACACCAACTTCATCACCGTCGACGGCATCAGCAACACCAACACCAAGGATGGTGTCACCCAGAACAACATCGTCGGCGTCGATTTCATCGAAGAGCTCAAGGTCGCCACCAGCCACTACGCCGCCGAATACGGCCGCACCACTGGCGCCCAGATCGCCTACACCACCCGCCGCGGCACCCAGTCCTACCACATGTCCGCCTTCGAGTTCTTCCTCTCCGAAGCCTTCGCCGGCCAGCAGTTCGTCACCGGCGGCCGCCCCCACCTCCGCTACCACGACTTCGGCGCCACGCTCGGCGGCCCCGCCTATATCCCCGGCAAATGGAATGCCGATAAGAGCAAGCTCTTCTTCTTCGTCGGCTTCGAAGCCCGCAAAACCCCCGGCTTCACTCAGAAATTCATCAACGTCCCCACCGTCCTCGAAAAGGGCGGCGACTTCAACGCCAGCGCCATCAAGCCCATTGACCCCTCCACCGGCGCGCCCTTCCCCGGCAACGTCATCCCCACCTCGCGCATCAGCGCCTACGGCCGCTATATCGCCAAGGTCTATCCCAATCCCAACTACGTCGGCCCCGGCGGCAATTTCTATAACGCCGGCAGCCAGCCCACCGACGCCATGGACCAGATCTATCGCGTCGATTACAACATCAAGCCCACCTGGCAGCTCAGCTTCCGCTTCATGCCCGGCAGCCAGGAGACTACCTCCAATTACAGCTTCAACCCCTTCCCCCTCTTCGAGGCAGTCCAGACCCGCCGCGGCGATAGCTCCATGGTCAGCCTCACCACTTCCCTCAACCCCACCACGGTCAATGAATTCGCCGTCGGCTATTCCGCCTACCGCGAAACCCTCGACACCCGCGGCGACGGCGCCTTCCGCTCCACCTACGGCCTCAGCTTCCCCTCGCTCTACACCATCAACCACCCTACCCGCATCCCCGTCACCATCATCTCCGGCTATCAGACCACCACCGGCGGCGGCTACAGCAAACAGGCCACCCCGACCTTTACCCTCCGTGAGAATTTCAGCAAGGTCCTCGGCGCACACGTCATCAAGGCCGGCGTCTACTTCGAGCAGATGTCTTACAATCAGCTGAACACTGCCTCCGATAACGGCGCCTTTCAGTTCGGCAGTTCCGCCCAAAACCCCAAGAACTCGCGCAACCCGCTCGCCAATGCCATGCTCGGCAACGCCGACGCCTATCAGGAAGGCGGCCCCCTGTCCAAACCGTCTATCAGGGCTACGACCGCGAATTCTACATCCAGGATTCCTGGCGCGTCTCCTCCCGACTCTCCGCCGAGTTCGGCCTCCGCTACTCTTTCATCTCACCCTGGTCCACCAAGTGGAATAATACCGTCGCCTTCATGCCCCAATATTGGGACCCCGCCAAGGCGCCCCTCGTCGCCGCCAACGGCATCCTCGTCCCCGGCTCCGGCAACGCCTACAACGGCCTGGTCATGCCCGGCTCCGGCTTCCCCGATTCCGCCAATGGCCGTGTCCCCCAATACGCCGATGCCGCCGTCAAGGCCCTCTTCCGCGGCCTCCCAACCGGCTACAACCCGCTGCGCAAAACCAACTTCCAACCCCGCGTCAGCCTCGCCTGGGACGTCTTCGGCAACGGCAAGCTCGCCATCCGCACCGGCGCCGGCATCTTCCAGGGCGTCACTCCCATCAACAACTCCGGCTGGGCCCTCGGAGCCCGCGCTCCGCTCACCCTCAACTCCACCGTGCTCAACGCCTCCACCGATAACCCCGGCGCCGGCATCCCCTACAATCCGCAAACTCCCATCGACGCCGGCTCTCTCCCCACCGATTACAAAATCCCCACCGTCTACAACTACAGCTTCGGCATCCAAACTCTGCTGCCCTACAAAACCTCCCTCGACGTCAGCTACGTCGGCAACGCCGGCCGCCACCTCTCCTGGGCCCGCCCGCTCAACATCCTCACCCCAGCCCAGCTCGCTGCGCACCCCGGCGTCGATCTGCGGCCCTTCCTGCCCTATCGCGGCCTCAACGGCATCAGCCTCGTCGAGCCCGCCGCCACCTCCAGCTACAACTCGCTCCAGGTCACCGCCGCCCGCCGCACCGGCGACCTCACCTACAACGTCGCCTACACCCTCGGCAAAATCATCGGCTACGGCAATGAGGGCATCGCCAGCGGCTTCCAGAATCCGCTCGACATCCGCTCAGATCGCTCCGAGCTCGAAGAGAGCCGCCGCCACAACCTCGTCCTCAGCCACTCCTACGCTCTCCCCTGGTTCAAGGAACAGAAAGGTCTCCTCGGCCGCATCGCCGGCGGATGGAACCTCACCGGACTCTGGATGATCAACTCCGGCAGAATGTACTCCGTCTCCATGACCAGCGCCGCCGGCCAGATCGCCACCCGCCCCAATCTCGTCGGCGATTGGCAGCTCCCCGTCGAACAGCGCAGCATCTACCGCTGGTTCAATACCGCCGCCTTCGCCCGCCCTGCCGCCTATACCTACGGCAACCTCGGCAGATGGGTGCTGCGCGGACCAGGCACCTTCAATACCAGCGCCGTCGCCCTCAAGAATGTCCGCGTCGCCGAACAAGCCATCGTGCAGTTCCGCGTCGAGTGCTTCAACGCCATGCACCACATGGACCTCACCGATATCAACACCAACATGGGCACCGGCCAGTTCGGCCAGATCGGCGGTGTCAGCACACCCCGCATGTTCCAGTTCGGCGCCAAGTTCCTCTGGTAGACTCCCACGCGAGCCTACCCCAGGTAGTCAAACAGGCTGGTCTTCGGCACCTTGCTACGGACCTCCAACGCCGCCTGCTGGCTGAACTTCAACTGCTGCAACTCCACCAGGGACTCCGTCACATCGGAGTCCTCCAGGCTCGCACGCTCCGTCTCCATCCGCAGCTTCAGCTTCTCCGTCGTGTCCGCCGCCTCCGACAACTGGCTCTGCGCCGTCCCGTAAAACGCCAGCGCCATGTTCAGGTGCTTCGAGATGTCCCCCAATGGCGCCAGCGCCGCCCTCATCGCCGCCTCATCGTTCGAAAGCAGCGCCGCCCGCATCGTCTCCATCGCCTGCAACACGTTCTTCGAAGGATCAGCATTGGCAAAAATCTGCCCGCCATCCTGCGACACCGCAAACGTCACCCCCGTCGGATGCATCGCCCGTCGCGTCGCCGCTGTCCCCAGATACGCGCCCCAAACCGGCGTCTGCGCCGTGTTGTACAGAAACGCCGGCCCCTGATCGCTGTCGCCCGAGAAGATAAACCGACCGTCCACCTCCGTGTTTGCGATCCCCACCATCCGCTCAATGATCGAGCCGATCTCCCCCGCCAGGCTCTGCCTCGTCTCCGCCGTCTGCATGTTGCTGGCCCCCGTCATCGCCAGCGTCCGCACACGGTCCATCAGCTTCACGCTGCTCTGCATCGCGCTCTCCGCCGCGTCCACCTCCGTCTGCACCCGGCTCAGATTCGTCTTCGTCTGCACCAGCCGAGCGATACTCGTGTGGGCCTGCATCAGGTTGGCCAACGCGTCCGGATCGTCCGAGGCCTGCGTCACCCGCTTGCCGCTGCCAATCTCCCGCTCCGCCCGGTCCATCCGCACCGAAATCGATCGCAGATTCGCGAGGAACCGCTCACTGCCCGAGTCCAGATTTCTCACCATCACCACACCTCTTCCCACTTACCCGATCCCGCCTACCGATCCCGCCTACCACATCCCGACTACCGGATCATGTTGATCGTCGTCTCCGTGATCTGATTCAACGTCTGAATCAGCTGCGCCGACGCCTGATAGGCCCGCTGGAACTCCATCAGAACCACAGCCTCCTCGTCCAAACTCACCTTCTGCACCTCGTCCCGCATCTCCTTGGCCTGCGACACCAGTTGCTCCTGCGCGCCCAGACTCTCCCGCGCACCCGCCAATTGCCGGCCCGCCGCCGCCGCCATGTTGCCGTAAAACTGCGAAAACGTCACTCCATCAATGTTCTTGCCCTGAAACAGCTTTTCCAGTTGCAGCGCCACCGCGTTGCCACCCGGCGCCGCCGGCGCCGCCAACGCCAGCTCATCAGCCGTCAACGTCGTCACCTGTAACGTCCGCGCACTCCCCAGCCCCGCCGTGTACGCAAACAACCCCTGCGCCGGAGCCTGCCCGTTCCGGTCCACACCCCCCGCCAACGTCGCGTTCACGCTATCGGCCACAGACTCCGCCAGCCGGTTCAGATCCGCCATATGCCCCGGCAGTACCGAGTTGTTCAAATCCAACAGCGCCTCCAGCCGGCCGCTCCCAATCTGCCCGCTCAAATCCGTCCCGTCAGCCCCCAGTACCCGCGATTGATGCCCCGCCGTGTCCGCTTGCAATGGATACGATTCGCCGCCAATCACCAGCAACGACTGCCCACCCAAATACACACTCGCACTCCCGTCTTCGGCATACAAAACCGCCGTGTCCACCAACTCCGATAGATCCTCCAACGCATTGTGCAGCTTCGCCTGCAACCCCGCATCCCGCTGCGCCGTGTAGTCGGCGCGCATCTCCCGGTTCACTTCCACAACGCGGCTCACCAACTCGTTCACCTTCACTACTCCGTTTGCCAGCGAGACCTCCGATGACGCCTGCACCGCCGCCAGCCCGTCCGAGGCCGCATGGAATCCGCGCGCCAGCGCATCGGCCCGCTCCAACACCACCTCGCGCGCCGCCCGGTCGTTCGGCGACACCGCCGCCGCCGAGGCCGCCTGCATCAACCCGTTCATCGATGCCATCAGCCCCGCGTCGCTGCTGATGTCCAACACCGGCTCCAGCTTCGACAACTGCTCCGTCCGCTCGTCCGCACTGCCCCACCCATCCATCCGCTGCCTCACCGTGTTGTCCATGTAGGCACTCCGCGAATCCAGCGTGCCGGTCGACTGCACCCCGCCCGCCAACCCGCGGTCCAGGTCCACCCGCATCGCCTCCAATCCCTGCCGCTGCTTCGCATAGCCCGGCGTCGATGCGTTCGATACGTTCGCCTGCACCACGCCCATCCCACGCTCAAATACCCGCAATGCCGAACTCGCATTGCGCAACGACACCATTAGATTCCCCATCGTTCAACCTTCCTCGTTCAACCGCCGCAACACGCCCCCGGACCCATCACCAACTCCCCCGCTCGCTCTCTGCCACCCCCACACCATCGCCCGCGCGTGATCCAGCAACATCGCCAATCGGCTCACCCGCCCTCGCACCTCTTCCAGTTCGCCACGCCACGCCCGCCCGCCTGCTCCACTGTCCTGGTCCGCACACACCTGTCGCTCCGCCGCGCACAGCTCTCCCCAACACGCCTCTAGATTCTCTACCAGGGCTCCCAGGCCGGACGGCTCAGGATTCAGCAGCAGACGTTCCACTTCGTCCAGCCGCTCCAGGGTTCGCCATAACAGGCGCTCTCCGCTCGCTTCTCTCATCGAGCGCGCCTCCTCAATCTGGCTCTACGGCTTCTCCGCCTGCATTCCCTCAATCAACGTCCCACTCATCTCCTCCACATCCGGAGAATACCTGCCGCTCTCCACCAGCGCCGTTAGCTCGTTCAACTTCGCACTCCGCGCCGCCGAACTCTCCCCCTCCGCCTCCAATTGCGCCGAGAGCCCTTGCAACCGCTCCGTCAAGCCCGAGAGCGTCACTTCGTCTTCGCCGCCCGACCGCCCTACGCCGCCGGCCCCTCTGCCCGCTTTTCGGTCTACCGCCTCCGCACCCTGCGTTCGGCTTAACTCTGATGGTCCAATTCCGGACATGTATTTGTCTTCTAAGCGCATCTCAGTGTTCCCCGGCATCCGCTCCTCTGCGGCCCTGCCGGGTCCTCATTCCCCTTATCGGGTCAACACCCAGGCACTCTTAACTTTTCTTTCGGATTGTTTCCATCTCTCTCATCGGCCGGCGTGCCACACCCTTCAGCCTTTTTCCAGCACGCCCCCCAACAACCCCCGGCCCCATCCCCTCCACCCTCAACTTCAGCCACCACCGCCTTGCCCCGCCCCACGCCCGCTTCATCCCCCAATATCTCACCGCTGTCAAAGTCAATCATCGCCGCATACTGCCGGATATAACTCGTCGTGAATACCCCGCCCGGCAACTCCCCATACGCACCCCGCTCTATCGCCTCCAGGAATCGCTTGCTGATCTTCGTCACTTCCGCAATCTCTTCCAGCGTTACCCGCCCACGCAAACGGTGCGCCTTCCACGGCAGCGATCGCCCTCTCTCAGTTTCAGCCACGAAGTACTCCTGTCCGCAGTTGTCTTACAACGGCAAACCCTCAGCATATCATAGCTTTCCAGCACTTACTTCAACCTTGCGGCGCCCCTTACTGCCCCTTCCCGGGTACCAGCCCGGGCCCCACCTCCACCGCCGCCGCCCCGCCCACGCCCTGCCCCTTGCGCCCCCTCGCCCGCTCATAGTCCTGCACCAACTGCCGCGTGATCTTGTCCGCTACATCCGCACTCGCCGAGCGCAGCTTCGCCCCCAAACTCTCCTGCGTCGTCGACCAGATCACATCCCCCTCTTTGTTCACCAGCCGCACCGACGCCGACGCTTCGTGCTTCCGCTCCTGGATCCGCGTCGATTCGCTCTCGTTCACGCCCGAGCCCAACGACAAATAGTCCCGCGTCTTCGACGACGTCCCCTTCCCCCCCGATATGTTCCCTCGCGCCCCCACCGTCTCCCCGCTCTGGAACAGGTCCGTAAACGCCAGATCCTCCCCCGACCCGCGCAACACCGCGTCCGCCCGATCCGGATTCTCCGTCACCACAAACAGCCGCGCCCGCTGCAAACTCGCAATCACCATGTCCCGCAACTGCGCTGACCCCTCGCCCCCCCCAAACTTATCAATAAACACCCGCTTCAACCCCAATAGCTCCCCACTCAGATCCTCGGCCGCCTGCCCCCGCGCCGCCGCCGCACAAACCAGCAACCCCATCACCAGCCGCCGCATCCCTTCCCCGCCTTCCTCGCCTCTTCATCCATAAAGGTGACCTTCCGCCCCGTCCGCGCCTCCAAACTCACCAGCACCGCTCGGATCGCCCCCTTCTCCACCCGGAACAGCATTGCCTGCTGCTTCCCGTCCTCCGTCTCAAAACCCACTGTCACGTAATGCGCCCGCTTCTTGCTCAGAATCAGCAACGGCGATACCAAAATCGCCTCCATCAACCGCCGGTCCACCTTTTGTCCATACTCCACCAGATTGATCCGCTCATACGGCACCCGCACCGCGTTCTTCTTCGTCAGAAATACCAGCGAGATCGGGTCGTTCGTCCGCAAACTCCCACCCGCTCCCATCTCCAAACTCGCCAGCGTTCCCCCCAGATACTCCGCCGGCGCGCCAGGATCTTTGCCCGCGGCGAATCCCGCAGCCACCGCCAGCATCCATACCAGTGTGTATCCTCGCATTGGAGTCATAGTGCTCGTCGTGTCTGTAGTGGCGGCAGCGCGCACTTCCTCTCACGGGAGCCCCAAATAATGTTCGAGTTCGAGCTCAACAAGTTCCAGGCCGAGCCCCTCCGCCTGCCCGCCGATCAGCCCCCCGGCGTCATCGTCAGCCCCGACACCCATCGCGCCCAACGCATCCCGCCCGGACAGAGCCGCACCCGCAAGTGGCCCGTCCTCGACGCCTCCGGCCCCCCCCAAATCGACATGGCACACTGGCGCATCGAGCTCTGCGGCCTGGTGGAAAAGGAAGTCTCCCTCACCTGGGATCAGTTCAACACCCTCCCCAAGGTCGAAGTTTTCAGCGATTTCCACTGCGTCACCCGCTGGAGCCGCCTCGGCAACCTCTGGTCCGGCGTCTCCACCACCGAGCTCGTCAAACTCGCTGGAACAATCTCGCCCCGCGCCAAGTATGTATTAGTACACGGCTACGATCACGGCTGGACCACCAATCTCCCCCTGGATATGTTCTTAGCACCAGACGCCCTCATCGCCACCCATCACGACGGCGAGCCCCTTACCGCCGAACACGGCGCCCCCGCCCGCCTCATCGTCCCCCTCCTCTACGCCTGGAAATCCGCCAAATGGATCGGCGCCATCGAGTTCACTGAAGACGACCGCCCCGGCTTCTGGGAGCGCAACGGCTACCACATGAACGGCAACCCCTGGACCGAGGAGCGCTTCGGTGGCTATTGATACCGCCCACGCCACCCGCCCCATCGCCCGCCGCCGCTGGCTCGCCGGCCTAGGCATTGGTGTCGCCGGAGTCGGCGCCGGCCTCGCCTACAAGGCCGCCCCCATGTTCTGGCGCCAGTTCGCCAGCGAGCTCGGCCACCCCATCCTCCCCGCCCCCCATCGCCCCGATCTCGCCGCCTGGCCCAATACCGGCATCCACGCCGCCTGGCTCGGCCACGCCACCGTCTACCTCAAAATCGACGGCTTCACCATCCTCACGGACCCCGTCTTCTCCCGCTGGATCGGCCTCAACCTCGGCCCCCTCACGCTTGGCATGAAACGCCTCGTCGAGCCCGCCATCGAACTCGAATCCGTCCCCAAGCCCGATCTGATCCTCCTCTCCCACGCCCACATGGATCACTTCGATATCCCCACCCTCCGCGCCATGGAAAACCCGCAACAGCAGGTGGTCACCGCCCGCGCCACGTCCGATCTCCTCCGCGTCCCCCGCTACCAGCGCGTTCAGGAGGTTGGTTGGGGCGAAGAGGTCCGCGTCGGCCCCGCCACCATCCGCGCCATCCAGGTCAACCACTGGGGCGCCCGCATGCGCACCGATACCTGGCGCGGCTACAACGGCTACGTCATCCAGATCGGTAAGCGCCGCGTCCTCTTCGCCGGCGATACCGCCCAAACCGATCTCTTCCGCCACGTCGGCGGAGCCGAGCTCGCCCTCATGCCCATCGGCGCCTACAACCCCTGGATCCGCTTCCACTGCAACCCCGAACAGGCCTGGCAAATGGCCAATGACGCCCGCGCCGACGTCATCCTCCCCGTCCACTTCCAGACCTTCCACCTCAGCCAGGAACCCTCCACCGAGCCCATCCACCGCATCCTCAACGCCGCCGGAGCCTCCGCCTCCACCCGCGTCCCCCTCCGCGCCATCGGCCAGTCCCTCCACCTGGCCTGAGTCCGCGTCGGGAGCGATTTCTCTTGACACCTTCACGCGCCTGCCCCACACTTCATCTACCCTGGGGCTTCCGCGGAGGATCGAACTTCCTCCGTTCGAAGCAAGCAGTATCCTTCGTCGGCTAACCTGGCACGCCGCTGGTGTTCGTCCAGCGTGGACCCCGCTACGCCACAGGAATCTGATTCTGAAAAGGTGCAAGTATGCCCAACCTCATCGGCGAAACAGACGACCCGAATCTCGCCGCGGTCCACGGCTCCCATAGCGGCGAAGGCGGATCGGGCGTCCTCGGCGACTCGGCAACTGGCATCGGCATCGACGCCCGGACCGATAGTGGTCCAGCCGCGCTGCGGGGCACTCACACCGGGCCCGGCGGACCCGGCGTGCTCGGCGTCAGCAAAGCCAACGGAGTCTGGGGGAAAAGCACTGGCGACGGCCTCGGCTCCGCCGGCGTCTTCGGCGAAGCCATCGATGGTCCCGGTGTCTCCGGTTCCAGTCTGGGCTCCGTGGGCGTCGACGCCAAATCGGAAAACGGACCGGCCGCCCTGCGCGCCGTCCACGCCGGCAAGGGCGGACCCGGTGTACTCGGCGTGAGCAAGGCCGTTGGCGTCTGGGGCAAAAGCACCGGCGACGGCCTCGGCTCCTCCGGTGTCTTCGGCGAAGCCATTGATGGCCCCGGCGTTTCCGGAATCAGCCAGAGTTCGGTCGGCATCGACGCCAAATCCAACAACGGGCCGGCCGCTCTGCGGGCCGTCCACGCCGGCGCCGGCGGGCCTGGCGTCCTCGGCGTGAGCAAGGCCGTGGGCGTGTGGGGCAAGAGCACCGGCGACGGACTCGGCTCCTCCGGTGTCTTTGGCGAAGCCATTGACGGACCAGGCGTCTCCGGTACCAGTGTCAGCTCGGTCGGCATCGACGCCAAAACGCAAAGCGGGCCGGCTGCGCTGCGGGCCGTCCACAAAGGCGGAGGCGTCGCCGGTCTCTTCGGAGGAGATGTGCATGTCACCCGCAACCTCCTCGTCGACGGCGACATCGTCGTCAAGGGCGACATCAACCTCACCAACGCCGATTGCGCAGAAGACTTCGACATCGCCGAAGCCACCGCCGTCGCGCCAGGCACCGTCATGGTGCTCAATGACGCGGGCTCGCTCACCGAGAGCCTCTACGCCTACGACAAACGCGTCGCCGGCGTCATTTCCGGGGCCGGCGCCTTCAAACCCGGCATCGTCCTCGACAAGCGCGATACCGGTGCCGTCCGCCAGCCCATCGCCCTGCTCGGCAAAGTCTATTGCAAGGTCGATGCTCAGTTCAGCCCCATCTCTGTCGGCGATCTGCTGACCACTTCTCCCACACCCGGCCACGCCATGGCGGCAAGCGACCCCGGAAAGGCATTCGGCTCGGTAATTGGCAAAGCGTTGCGTCCCCTCGCCTCCGGCCAGGGTCTCATCCCCATCCTCATCGCCCTGCAATAGCCGGAGCTCAACCAATGAAGAGTCTCCGCCAGGCGATCAGCAAATCGTCGATTCCCGCCATGCGTGTCGTCCGGGCTGACCTCGCCCTCTCGCTTGGCCTGCGCCAGCCGCTCTCACTCACCGATTTGACGCGGTTCTTCGAGCAGCCCGAGACCCGTCACCTCTCCGCCAATCTCGACGCCGATGCCCTCCACGGCGCCACTGAGTTCATCATGCGCAGCGACGGCACCTATACCTTTCGCGGCCATCTGAACGCCACAGGCTTCCCCTCCTTCGCGTTCCGCGTGCAGGCGTCGGTGCATTGCGCCGCCGGCATCGTCATCGTCGTCGAAACACGAGGGCGCGTCTTTGGCTCCGATACCCCGGGACCCGATCACCGCGAGTGGAACGAGGACGGCGCCAGCGACGCCATTCGCACCTTCTGGCCAGCTCTCCGCCTCGATCCCAAGCTCGCAACCGATCTCGAAAAGAACCTCAGCGGCATCACCGGCGCCCTCGTCGACGTCGCTCTCACCGTCGTCAAAACCTACGTCGCCGCCCAATTCTCCGGCATCGTCGGCGCCGTCATCGTGCTCGGCGGTGAACTCGGCGCCGCCACCGGCGTCACCTTCAGCAATCCGAAACTCCTCGCCGGCGTCACTGTCGCCAGCGGCGTCCTCCTCGTCTTCGGACCCGGCGCCATCATCCCCGCCCTCGCCGCCGGTTCTGCCGTCGCCCTCCTCGCCGGAGTCCAGTTCCGCCCAATGAACGATGCCGAGATCGCACTCGCCTTCCAGGTATTCAAAGGTACCCTGCCGGTGGAACGGATCCTCATCACGAACCTCTACAACCCCACCAACACGGATAACGGCTTCCTGGCCCGCGAATTCACCATGCCGGGCATCGCCGATGGCAAGATCCTCGTCAATATGGGCGAAAACTTCGAGCACACGCTCGAACCCGACGTTCAACAAAACGTCCGCGGAGCAGCCTATCAAGCCGGCGGCCAGGTGCTGATCCACGAACTCATGCATGCCTGGCAAATCCACCACGCCACCTTCCTCCCCGGCCTCCTCTGCCAAGCCCTCACCAGCGCCAACTACAAATACGACGAGGCGAAGGTCAACCAGCACGCCTCGTGGTCCCAGTCGTTCGACCTCGAAGGCCAGGCTGCCATCATCGACAAGTGGTTCGGGGCCAACCGGAATGCGCTGGACAGCTTCAGCAGCTTCAACGACCCCAGATTTTTCTACGTCTCGCAGCACATCCGCACGGGCAGGACGTAAATCAGCTTCGGGAGAGAGCATGGCGAATGAACTACTCAGAGACCAGGGAGGCCCCGTCCTCCAGAGAGCGAAAATCGTACTCAGCTTTCGCGGTTCCGGCTGGCAGACCGGGGCCATCTCCACCACCGACGTCCGCCGCGCCTTCGACGCCGTTCTCGCCAGCCCCTACCTCTCCCACCTGGTTCAGTATCGCGGCATCCGACGGGCCGAGATCGTTTTTTCAAGCGTGGACACCAGCGACTTGGGCTCGCTGGGCCCCGACCCCCGCAAATTCGTGGCGGGCAACATCTGGCTCCTGCGCGACGAGGACATCAGGAACGTGGCCCGAGACGCCCTGAAAGCACGGCCGCCTCAAGACAATGAGGAAATGATCTACTTCACCGTAGTCAGCCAGGACCCCATCCCGATTGTCGTGGAACAAAAAGACGCCGACGGCTACCACAACACATTCAACGAGGAAGGGACCACTGTCTTCTACGGAGTGCTGCTGCACCAATCGGCCAGCACCGTCGAGGAATCGTGGCGCTACCTGCCGGGGATCTTCACCCACGAACTGGTTGAGACATGCACCGACCCGGACGTCAGGTCCGGCTTCATCGTGGACCCGTTCGGTGAAATCTGTGACATGGGCGAGGAGCGGGCCGTCCGCCTACCCGGCCTGGAACGTGAGATCAAGCTGGCGGTGTATTGGTCTGAATTGAAGCGAAAGACCGTCACGCCTCTCACCTATTCCCTGCGAGTGGCTCTCGGCAAGCGCGATACAGACTCTGTGCCGGCCGTAAAACCACTACTACAGGGCAAAAGCGTTAGGGACTTCATCCTGGCAGGCTGCAATCCCTGATTTCCGCCGCCGTAGACTCCAGCGTTCCCACGCCATTCTCTCAAGAGTCATCCAGCTCGGCAAACGTCACGTCGGCGAAGCCGAACTCGCCCTCGTGCCCATCGGCGCCTCCAGCCCCGAACAAGGCTGGCAAACAGCCAGCGACGCCCGCGCCGACGTCATCCTCCCCGTCCATCTCCAGACCGTCCACCTCAACCAGAAACCCTCCGCCGAGCCCATCCACAGCATCCTCACTGCCGCAGGGGCCTCCGCCGCCACCCGCGTCCCCCTCCGCGCCATCGGCCAGACCGTGCACCTCGCCTGAGCCCTGGGCGGACGCTCCGGCCCCGCGCCACAGCCAGTCGCACCAGCGCAGTTCGATGAAGGCCAGATCCTGTCCCGTTCCGCGCCAAGCCGGCCGGCAGGACCAGCGATGGCAGTGAAGCATAAGAACAATTATGAACATTTCTTATCCGTGATAGTGTATGAGTAGAACTTCAATCCCGGAGGCTGAACACCGATGACCACTGTCACCATCTCACTCCCCGAATCGCTCCGTGAGTTCGTGGACCATCAAGTCAAAAACAAGGGCTACGGCAATGTCAGCGAGTTCTTCCGCGGATTGCTCCGTTCCGCGCAGGAGCAAGAGGAAAACAAGCGGCTCGAATCCCTCCTCCTCGAAGGTCTCGACCGAGGCGGCGACGACCTTGAGATCAACGATCAGTTCTGGAAGAAACTGAAAGCGGAGGCTAGGCAACTCGCAGTCAAGAAGAAGAAGCTTGCATGAAGCTCGTCGTCAGACCAGCAGCGCACGCAGACATCCTCAATCAGATAAAACACTATGTTGACGAACTCGCCGATACTGCCGCTGAGCGGTTTGCAGCGGCGGTTCAAGAAGCTATAGAGCAGATTCAGAAGCAGCCAGGGATTGGAAGCCCGAGAATCATCGACAACCCACGTCTATTTGGCCTTCGATCCTGGCCAGTTCCCGGATTTGAGGATATCCGCCTCTACTACCTACAACCGCAGCCCAAATTGATCCGCGTGATCCGGGTGCTGCACGGCAAGCGCGACCTCGGCGCGATTCTCGAGCGCGAGCCGCGTTGATTTCGCTTCCTCCACCCTCACGTCCCCAATTCCGCTGGTGAAAACAAACTCGTTCACACGCCTTTTTTCGCATATTCCTCAACAACTTAACCCATCCAGCTCTTGACACCCCAAGGTAAGCTCGTCTGTAGGGGATGACTTCGCTGCGCAGCTTCGATCCCTTCGCCTTCAGTAGAGCGTCAGCCGCAAAGACGTGGCTGATTCCCCTAGCGGGCCGCCGTTTAGGACGGCGCGTCATAGACCGGTTCTCATCCCGATCAGCTCGAAAAAATTCGGGGCCTCTCCGGAGGCCCCGGGCGATTACCTGCCCCACGGTGTCCGTCGGGCGTCCGATTTCAACGACCCGCTTCTACTTCGCCCGGTACGCGCCGCACCAGCAGCGCCGCCACGGCCAGGAAGAAGCCGCCCATCAACACCGCCGCCAGGCGGTTGCCGCCCAGCAGGTGTGTCATCACCTGACCAAATGCCAGGGAGGCCACAATCTCCGGGAGGACGATGAAGAAATTGAATATGCCCATGTAAACGCCCGTGCGCTCCGCCGGCAACGACGCCGACAACAGCGCATACGGCATCGAAACAGTGCTCGCCCATGCGATGCCAACTCCGGTCATCGAGAGCAGCAGCAGCTTCGGCTCGTGGATCACACCCACCGAGAGCAACCCCGCGGCCCCGGCCAGCAGGCACACCGAATGTGTCAGCCGCCGTCCAAACCGCTCGGCCAGCCCCGGCAGGAAAAACGCGAACACAAACGTGATCACGCTATACATCCCGAAGCACAGCCCTGCCCACTCGACGCCCTGTTGGAAGAGCGGGCTCTTCTCGTCCGGCGCCCCGAATACATTGCGGGCCACCGCCACCGGGAAGTAGAGCCACATGCAAAACAAGCCGAGCCACGTGCAGATCTGCACCGGCGCCAGCCGCTTCATCACCAGCGGCATATCCTTCGCGGCTTTCAGGATCTCAGCGGCAAACGCACCAACGCCCTTAGTGTCTTCATTCTTCCGCCGAAATGCCGCCAGGTCCTCCGGAGGATACTCCTTCGTCGTCACAATCGTGTACAGCACACCCCCGAAAAACGCCGCCGCTCCCACGTAAAACGACAGCTTGACGCTCATCGGAATCGTGCCGCCGCCCCCGCTGCCCACCACCCCAAACCAGTTCGACATCATCCACGGCAGCGCCGACGCCACCACAGACCCCAGCCCGATAAACAGGCTCTGCATCGCAAACCCGCGCGTCCGCTGCTCGTCCGGCAGCATGTCCGCCACAAACGCGCGGAATGGCTCCATGCTCACGTTGATCGACGCATCCATGATCCACAGCAACCCCGCCGCCATCCACAACGCCGAGGAGTTCGGCATCGCAATCAACGCCAGCGAGCTCAATATCGCCCCCACCAGAAAGTACGGCCTCCGCCGCCCCAGCGGCCCCCACGTCCGGTCACTCATCGAGCCGATAATCGGCTGCACAATCATCCCCGTCAGCGGCGCCGCCAGCCACAACATCGGAATGTCTTCCGCCTTGGCGCCCAGATACTCGTAGATGGCGCTCATGTTCGCCATCTGCAAACCCCAGCCAAACTGGATGCCCAGAAAGCCGAAGCTCATGTTCCAGATCTGCCAGAAACTCAAACGGGGCTTCTGCATGACAACTCCTTACCGCGTCAAAACCGCGCCGCTGCGCGCGCCCAACTTCACCCGCAACACCTCACCCACCTCCACCGTGCCCAACCCGCCCGCGCGGTCCGTCCACTTGCCCCGCAGCATCGGCGGCATCGGCGCCACCACCTCCGCCTCCGCCCCCGCGTTGTTCAACACCACCAGCACCGTCGCCCCTAACATCGTCCGCGCATACACCCACTGCTGCTCGCCCACCATCAGATTCTCCGTCCCGCCGCGTCGCAGCGCCGCGCTCCCCTTCCGCAACGCGATCAGCTTCTTCACGTGCTCGAACAACTCGTTCTCGTCCGCCGTCCGCCCCGCGCTGGTAAATGCATTCCGCGCGTCTTCCTTCCATCCGCCCGGAAAATCACGCCGGTTATCCGGATCGTTCCCGCCCGGCATCGCGATCTCGTCGCCGTAGTAGATCATCGGAATCCCGCGCGTGGTCAACAAAAACGTATACGCCAGCTTCATCCCCGCCACCGTCGCGCCCGGCTCGTTCATGAACCGCGTCACGTCGTGCAGCCCGAGAAACGTCACCAGCATCGAGGTGTCCGGATACAGATGATCGTGCGCCATCACGCGCGCAACTTCCTTCACCGTCTTCCCCTCGGCAAACGTCTTCCGCATCCCATACATCAGCGGGAAATCAAACATCGCATCCACGCCCGTATCGATGCCATCGAACCGCTTCGCCCCGCCCTGGAAGAACGCCACAAACGCAGGATCCCCATCCAGCACCTCGCCCACCGCCTTCGCCCGCGGAAACTCGGCGTGCAGCGCCGTCATCCAATCGCGCCAGTAATCGCGCGGCGCATACGGCAGCGTGTCCTGCCGGATCCCATCCAACCCCGCCACGCCCACCCACCACAGACTGTTCTGGATCAGGTACCGCCGCGCCTCCGCGTCCCCCTGATTCATGTCCGGCAGAATGTCGATAAACCATCCATCCAGCGTGGTCCGCCGCGTCTCGACCGTCGCGTGCGGATCCATCAGCGTCCACGTCTGCCAGTCATTGGCCAGATGCTTCTGCGCCGTGCCGTTGTACCACGTCGCCGTCGGCGCATCCTGCACCCATGGATGAAAAGGACCCGTGTGGTTCGCCACCTGGTCCTGAATCATCTTCACGCCCTTTTGTTGCAGCTCCGCCGTCATCTTGCGCAGCAGCGCCAGGTCGCCGAAGCGCGACTCCACGCCGTAATAGTCCACCGCCCCATACCCGTGATAGTCCGTGATCGCCTGCCCGCCGTACGTCTCCTTCGTGTTCAGATGATCCACGTTGTCGTACCACGGATTCAGCCAAAGCGCCGTCACGCCCAGCTCGTTCAGATACCCGGCCCGATCCAGAATTCCCTGAAAATCGCCGCCGTGATAATACCGCGGCTTGCGCCGGTCCAGCAGCCCCTTCGCCCCCGCATCATCATTGGAAGCATCGCCGTTGGCAAACCGGTCCGGCATGATCAAATACATCACGTCGTCCGACCCGAAGCCCTGAAATCGCTGCGCCGCCGCCAGCTTCGGCAGCACTTCAAACGAAGTCTCCGCCGTGCCCGCCGCCGTCTTCACCGTGATCCTGTAGGCGCCCGCTTTCGCAGATTTCGGGATCACCACGTCGGCAAACAGATACGTGCCGCGCTCGTTCACCTTCACGCCGGAAATCTTCAGCGGCGCCGCCACCGAAACCGTCGCGCCCTGCAACTCCGCGCCCCGCACCAGCACGCGCACCGGTGACCACACTCCGCCCAGCCACCAACTCGGCGGCTCGATCTTCTCCACCCGCGGAGCAGCCCCCATCAGGCCGCCCAAAACGAATAGGGCGATCACGGTTCTCATGGCTGAGAATTGTATCCCGTTCCCGCCCGCCGGCACCAACCCGCTTTACGCCTTCGGCGGCCCTGCCTGCTCCTCGCCCGCGCCCATCGATTGCAGCGCCAGATAGTTCGGGCCAAACCGCTTGATCTTCTCCAGTTGCTTGTCGAACTCGTCGAAGTGCCGCTCCTCGTCCTGCACCAGGTTCTCAAACAGCTGCTTGGTCACCGAGTCCGCATTCGCCCCGCAGGCTATCGCCGCAATGTTGTACGAGCGCGCCCCGTCCTCTTCCATCTGCGCGGCCTTGGCCAGGATCTGCTCCGGGTCAATGATCTTCTCCACGCCGCCCGCCGCCTGCATCACCACGTCACCTTTCAGGAACAGAATCCGCTCGGCCAGCAACTCAATGTGGCCCATCTCCTGAATGGCCGTCCGCTTCAGCAACATCGAGAGCGGGCCGTAGCCCTGATCATCCAGGTGGAAGTGAAAGTACATATACTGGTTCACCGCCTGCAGCTCCTCGCCCACCGCGGTGTTTAGCAGTTCAATGCTCTTCGCTTTGTCCATGGTTTCTCCTTGCCTTCCTTCGGAATCTTCAGACTATCAGGCCCTCAACCCGGAAACAAGACTCGCCGCGGAGTCCCGGCGGAGTGATACGCTTCTATAGCGGAAGGTGAAACCGGTGCGCGCCATCGCAGTCATCCTTGTGTTCAGTGCCGCGCTCTGCGGAGCGCCGCCGGACCCGCCCCCGCTCGTCGACACCGCACCCGCCGAACTCGCCCGCACCCTGCCTTACCTCGCCGGCCTCCGCACCGAACCCGTCCCTGAATTCCCCGACGAAATCCTCCGCGCCGTCATCACCGGTCTCAAGACGCAACCCGCCACCGGCCAGACGGAAGACATCAACGAGATGCAGTTCGAAGACAGCGGCATTCTCGCCGCTGCCCGCCGCGAACAGGCCCGCTACTCCGTCCGCTGGACCGCCTCCGGATGGCGCGACGCCCGCACGGATCTACCCGCGGGCGAGCCCGCCGGATTCTTCATTACCTCCGGCTTCCATGAGTCACTCAACTTCCTGCTGCCCGCGGCTCTCGAAAACACGCGCTTCCGCTTCGTCGGGCGCGTGACAGAGGGCGCAGGCACGTCGCTGGTCTTTGCATTCCTGCGACCCACAATCGTGCCCGGGCGCCAGGGCCTGCTCTGGATCGACGAGGAAACCAAGCGCGTCCTGCGCATCCGCCAATCCCTCTACGGCCGCATCGAGGGCGTTCCTTTGGAGAGGTGGAGCACAGACATCCGCTTCACCGAGACGGGCGTGCTCTCTTCCGTGATCGTCGACGCCGCCACAACGGCCGGCAGAGAGTTCCTCACCGTGCATCGCTTCGGCGGCATCCAGACTCCGGAAGAGCCCTTGGAGCAGATGGTTCGCGCCGTCACGCTCACCCAGCAAAAACAGGCCGCGGCAGCGATCCCAATCCTCAAGGATGCGCTCGGCCGGGACCCGCAACGCCACGCCATCCGTTTCCATCTTGGCGCGGCGCTGATGAACTCCGGAGACATGGCCGCCGCGGAAGCCGAGTGGCGCGCCGTCAGCAAAGCGTTGCCCAATTCGGCCGCGCCGCACAACGCGCTCGGCATCGCGCTCTACCGCCGGGGCGACTCCGCCGCCGCGGCCGCCGAGTTTCAAGAGGCCGTCCGCCTGCGGCCCGATGATCCAGTCGCCCGCGCCAACCTCGCCAAAGCCCAGGGCGCCAGCGATACCATCCGAGTCGACGTCCGCCAGGTGATCGTGCCCGTCGCCGTCACTGCCAGCGACGGACACTTCGCCGCCGGCCTCAAGCAGTCCGATTTTCAGATTCTCGAAGACGGCGTGGAACAGAAGATCTCCTCGTTCGGCATCGAGAGCGGCGGCCAGCACGCCGAAATCCTCCAGGCCGAATCCAAGCCACGCCAGAGCGCCACGCCGCAACCCGCCGGACCGCGCCGCACCTACCTCATCTGCGTCGATACGCTCCACTCCTCGCTCTCCACTTTCAACCAGGTCCGCCAGTCCCTCATCAAGCTCTTCCGCTCCGAGCAGAAAGGCGATTCGCAATACGCCGTCATCGCCGCCGGCGCCACCATGCATGTGGTGCAAAACATGACCACGGACCCCGCCGACGCGATGCGCGTGCTGGAGGACCGCGGATTTCAGAAGCTCTTCCAGGGCAGCCGCACCGGCAGCGCCGCCGCCGAGATGGAGGCCTTCGAGCGCAATCTCAACGAGGTGCGGGTGGCCTGCGACAATCGCGACCCCATGTGCGATCAGAAACGCTCCGCCCTGCCCAACGTCGCCGCCGGTATCGCGGAAGCCGATCGGCTGCAGACCACGAACTTCCTGGCCAACCTCCGCTCGCTCGTCGATCAACTCGGCCGCGCCGGCGGCCGGCGCACCATGGTCCTGATCTCAGCCGGATTCCAGATCTCGCCGGGCCGCGATGCCTACGAGTTGCTCAGCGCCTACTTCCCTGAACTGCGCGGCATCCAACTGCGTCAGATGGAGCGCATGACCGACGCCATGGAGCCCGTCTTCCGCCTCGCCGCCAAGAACAACGTCACCATCCACACCATCGATTCGCGCGGGCTCTATACGTCGTCCTATCAGGAGTCCTCGCGCCGCGGCTCAACCAGCCGGGTGGGCCCGGCCGTGGAGCGCGCTCTCAATCGCAATGCCGCCGAAGCGGGCGGCACGCTCGACGAGATCGCCGCCACCACTGGCGGCACCTCGTTCCGCAACAGCAACGACATGCTGGCCGGCATCTCCCGCGCCGTCGCTGATGGCCGCGACTACTACGTGCTCTCTTACGTCCCCTCCAACACCAGCACCGACGGCAAGTTCCGCGCCATCACCGTGCGGGTGCGCGATGGCAAGCTGGCCGTCCGCGCCAAGCGCGGCTACTGGCCCGGGCAGTAACACGCACCGCTACGGCCTCTTCAACAGCGCCGGCTTCGTCGTGGCCACTTCGCCGGCCTTTACCGTCAATGCCCACGGCGCATCACCGATCTCGGCAGGCGGCACGATCTCCACCACAGCCAGGCCCGGCGCCAGCAGCGGCACATCGCCAAACAGGGCCGGCAGTTTCAAGGAGGCCCAACCCTCAGCGCGCGGCGCCCATCCGGCAAACCGGATCTGCTCGCGCGTCAGTTCCTGGCCTTGCAGCCAGAGATACACGGGAGCCTTGGCCGCCAGCGCTTCTGGCGGCATCTCGCCCGTCGCTGGAGCAGACTCCGGCAGGCCCACGCCTGTGAAGTAGATCCGGATGGAACCATCGGTGCCGGGATGCGCCACGACGTACTCCGGATCAGACGCCGAGTAGAACAACACGGGTGCCGTCTCGGCGATCTGCATCTCGATGGGCTCGCTGGCTAGTGGTGTCTCGCTGCCACACGCATTGACCGCGCGCACGCTCACCGCGCCCGGCGCAAGGCCCGTGGGCACCTGCACGGCAACCGCCTTGGCGGAGATCGCGATCATCGCGGCGCGCGTCTCACCAAACACAATACACAGGCCGCTCAGCGAATCCGGCACGCGCCCCTCGGTCAGATCGGCCTCCGTCGTTGCGATCACCGTGCCCGTGTAAGAGAGCTTCTCGCCGGAGAGAATCACAATGGATCCCGGCGCGGCGGGCTCGGCGTACGAGGCCAGAGCGGGGACCTCCGGCACGGGCGGCACATCGGGCTGCACGGTGAGGCGGAACTGCACCGCTTCCAGCCCCGCTGCGGCCACCTGAATCACCAGCGGACCCGCATCCTGTGCCGTCACCTGGATGCTCAGCCGGCCATTGGCGCCGGTGCTGGACGCGCCTTTGTCGAGCGCGGCGGCGCCCTCCACAATGGTCACCTCCAGCGGGACCATCGGCACGGCGATGCCGTTTTCGGCGGCGGCCTCTACTTCCAGCGGCAGCTCGAACGGCTTGCCGGCAATTGCCGTCTGCTCATCACCCGCAGCTTTGCGCAGCGTTGCGGCCAACAACGGAGTCAACTTGCGGATGCGGTTGTTGTTGCGGTCGGCGACATACAGGTTGCCCTGCGCATCGTGCGTGATGCCGGAGGGCACCTTGAAAGATGCCATCAGGGCTGGCCCGCCGTCGCCGGTAAACCGTGCCGCGCCATCACCGCCGATTCGCTCGATAAATCCATCCAGCCGCAGGCGGTAGACGTAGTCGTTGCTCGTGGTAGCGTACACCGTACCATCGGGCATCACCGTAATTCCGTTGGCGCTCGCATTGGCTGTGGCCGCTGGGCTCTGGCGTCCCACCACCCACCAGTTGTTGTCTTTCCCGCCGCCGGCGATTGTCTCCAACGTGCCATCGGCGGTCAACTTCTTGATTTGGGCGCCGTCGATGAAATAGAGCGTCTCCCCGGAGAACTTCACGGATCGCGGGTTGCTCACCTTCAGGTCCCGCGCCGGCCCCTTCTCCGTGGATACGCCCGATACGCCCGTGCCGGCCAGGCGGTAGATGCGGCCATCGGCTTCGATCCGCCAAATGGTGCCGGAGTCGCAGAAAACCACACGGCCCTGGGGATCATAGGCCAGGCAAGTGACGTAGCGGATCGGCTGCGACGCGGCGAGTTGGCCCTCCGCCGGCGCGGTGGAACTGGAGTTCGCCTTGCCCGCCAGGGCGGTCACCTTGCCCGTGGCGTTGCGCTGGTAGAGAAAGTTGCCGCTGTAGAACAGAGTGTTGCCGGCCGCATCGGCCGCCGTCACACCAACGGAAACAAACGGCGCGGCCGCACCTGCCAGCGTGTGGATCACACCCTCGGCATCCACGCCCCGCAATCGTTCGTTGAAGACATCCACCCACACAAAGCCGCCCTTTCCATCGGTGGCGATGGCCTCCGGGCCAGCCATGAGCGCGTCGATGGCCGGGATCTCGTCACCGTTGTAGAACGGGCCGCCCGCCACCACCTCCGCCTTGCCCTGCGGAGTAATCCTGATGATCTGTCCGGGTACATTGTTCTCGTCCGTGAGCCAGATGTTGCCCTCCGCGTCCACCGCGAAATCATTGGGCGAGCTGACAATTCCTTTCGGGGTTGGCGCCACACTGATGTTGCCGGACTTGTCGATCTTCAGGATGCGCTGCGGCTCCACGATGTAAGCCTGCCCGTCGGGCGCGAACTTGAAACGTGTGGGCAGGATGCTGGTATTGAGGGCAGGGCCGTTTGCCACGCCATAGGAGGCATTGGGATCTCCGGCAAAACGCGTAATGTTGCCGTCCGCATCGATCTTCCGGATCGTCTCCGAGGCACAGACATAGAGGTTGCCGGCGGCATCGAATTCGAGATCCGTGATGCTGTCAAAGGTGGCCTGGAGCGCCGGGCCGCCGTCGCCGGTGGACCCGCTCTTTCCGGTGCCGGCGACGGTCTCCAGCAACCCCTCCGCGCTGAAGCGCCGCACTGTGTTGCTCCCGTATTCGGTGAAGTAGGGGCGGCCCACGGAATCCACCGCTATGGCGCGCGGGTTGACGATGTAGGCTTCCTTGGCCTTCGTGCCGTCGGGACTCTGCTTGGAGGAAGAGCCCCGGCCGGCGATGTTCGAGATGGTGCCGTCCGCGTTCAAACGATAGATGTTGCCCGTGGTGGTGAACCAGATGGTACCGTCGGGCGCAGTGGTGATGAACTGCGGATAGTTGAGGTACACCCGGTTGACCGGGCCTTCCGACAGATTGTACGGCGCGGCGCGCAGCATGGGGGCGCCGGCGGCCCAGCGCATGGTCCCGTCGGGTTCGATGCGGCGAATCCTCTCCTGGTACCATTCGCAGAAATAGAGATTGCCCTTCTGGTCAAAGGTCAAGCCCCACGGAACGTGGATCAGCGCCTTCGAGGCAGGCCCATCATCGCCGGAGGTATAGGACCCGGCGTACGTGGAGATGCTGAAGGAAGGCGGCAGCGGCTGAGAAAGAGCAAGCAGGCAGGGGAGCGCGAACAGGGCGTACAGCTTGAACATGAGGCCTCAGTATTACGACTATCGGACCTGAAACGGCTTGATCGTATCAGATCCGGTAACCGGATCACAGCAGGCGGAAGTTGATCTCCACGTTGGCCTTCACGGCGACGGGCTGGCCATCTTTGGTCCCGGGCTGGAACTTCCACTGGAGCAGCGCCTCCACAGCCTGCTCGTCCAGGCCGAGGCCGATGCCGCGCTGCACTTCGATGTTGCGTGCTGCGCCATCCACGCCGATCACAATCGTCACCAGCACGCTGCCCTGGAGCTTGGCAAGCTTTGCCACCGGCGTGTACTTGGGCTCCACCTTACTGATCATCACCGGCGCGCTGACGCCGCCGCCAATTTTGAGGGCGGGCGCGGTGATGGCAGGCGGGGGAATGCGGGCGAGCATCTCCCGGATGTGGCGCGCGCGGATGGGCCTCGCCCGGTCGCGCAGCTTCTCCGCCTCGGTGACCTTCAGTTGTTTGTTGAGGAGCCCGGCGTAGAGTTCCAGCACGGTGGCGAGTTCGACAGGGGAACCCAGTGCGGGCGCCTCCAGAATCTGGATGGCGCGCTGGTAGAGCGGTTCCGGCGCGGTGACGTCGCCCTGCAATTCCATGATGAGGGCGACGCGGGAAAGGAGGCGTGCCACATCCGGATGGTTTTGCCCTACGGCTTGCCGGGCAGCATCTAGGGCGGCTCCATAGAGCTTGTACGCCTCAACGTAGGTGTTCTGGCTGGCGGCCTTTTCGGCGTCCGCCTCCAGTTGGTGATAGTCCGCCGGGGCGGCGGTCAGAAAAAGCGCCATCAGAAGTACAGGTGTCATCGCGGTTCTCCGTTCGCTGCCAGTATGCGGGAGACCGCGCCGAAAACGCGGAAACATCAGGATTCCAGGCCGTTACGGCCGGTTACATTGCAGTAAGATGGCGGGGTGAGCCTCTCGCCGGAAGTCTCGCGTGCGCAACTGGAGCGGGTCCTGCGATGCCCCGGGCTGAAGAACTCCGACGGACTGCGCACCCTGCTGGCCTACCTGGGCGAGAAGGCGCTCACCGCACCGAACGAGGAGTTGAAGGAATACACGGTCGGCGTGGAGGCGTGCGGCAAGCCGCCGAGCTACGATCCGCAGCGCGACGCCTCCGTGCGCGTGCAGGCGGGCCGGCTGCGCAAGCGTCTGGAAGAGTATTACGCCGTGGACGGTGTGGGAGACGAGATCGTCATTGACGTGCCCAAGGGCCGCTTCGCCGTGGTGTTCCAGCGGCGCGGCGAGAGCGCTCCGCGGCAGGCTTTCCATTGGGAACTGTTGCGCTCCGGCCGGTTTTGGCTGGGCGTCGCGCTGGCGGCGGCGGTGCTGAGCTTCGTGTGGGCGGCGGTGTTGCAGCAACGGATCCGCGACCTGGACGCGCGCTTTGGTATCTCGCGGCAGCAGAACATGGCGCAGGAGTTCGCGCCGGTGTGGGGCGGCTTCCTCACCTTGAACAGCCCAGCGCTCGTGGTCTTCGGCAGCCCGGAAGTGCCCGCGGGCGGGCGCCACGAATACGCGGCGATGGGCGATACGCTGGCGGTGCAGCGCTTGACATCGTTTTTCGCCTCGGCCGGAGTGCCACTGCGCGCACAGCCGTCGCATCTGGCCAATTGGGATTCCGCCTCATCCGGCAATCTGATCCTGCTGGGCGCGTGGCAAATGAACTCGCTGATGCGCGGGCTACCGGTGCAGCAGGACTTCGCGTTTGGAGAGGATGGCATGGTGTTCAACCGCAATCCGCAGGCCGGCGAGCCGCTGGCCTACACGCCGCCGGCGGCAGTGGCGTTTGCGATTGTGGCGACCTATGAGGGGCTGAAGCCGGGCCGCTCGATTCTGGCCTTGATGACGGAGCATCCGGCTGCGCCCCTGGGCGCAGTGGACTTTCTCACCGATCCCCGCTCGGCCGCTGTGCTCATGGAAAAACTCAAGGCCAATCCGGGGCACGGCCATTTCCAGATGCTGCTGCGCGTGTACCTGGACCGCGACTCGGCGGTGAAGACGGAGTACGTCACGCACCACGTGGATTAGTCTTCGCGCAGCGTATCCATGGGGCTGACCCGCGACGCGCGCCATGCCGGGCCGGCCGTGGCCAACAGGACGGCCAGCGCCATCATCACGGCCACGCCGGCATAAGTGCGGGCGTCCACGGCCTGCACGTCGAAGAGGAATCCGCGCATCACCTCGCCACCGGCCACGGCCAGGCCCAGCCCGATGACGAGGCCAGCGGCCAGCAACCCGCCCGCGCTGCGCAGCACAATCCAGGCCACCTCCAATGGCATCGCGCCCAGTGCCAGGCGCAGGCCCACCTCGGCGCGCCGCAGATGCACGAGGTAGGAGATCACACCGTAAACGCCGGCCATGGCCAGCAGTAGAGCGAGCGCGGCGAAGACGCCGGCGAGCCAACCGCGGAAGCGCGGCGCGGCTTTGGTATCGGCCAGCAGGCGATCCATGCTGGTGAAGCTCATGGCCAGGCCGGGCCGGCCGCGGCGCACCGTGGCGCGCACCGCCTCCACCAGCGGCGCGGTCTCTCCGGCCGTGCGCAGGACGACGGTCACCTCGTTCGCCATGAAGGGATGCTGCGGCAGGGGCATGTAGAGCTCGGGCCCGGCGGGGGTGGCCGGATCTGGCCGCACGTCGCCCACCACGCCGACCACGCGCATCCAGACGTCGCGATCCAGGCCGCAACGCAGGCGCTTGTTCAGCGGGTCCTCGCCAGGGAAGACCTGCGCGGCGAGGGTCTTGCTGATGACGGCGACGGGCTCGGCTTCGAAGACATCGCTTTCGGCGAATTCGCGGCCCAGCAGCAGCGGAACACCCATGACGTGGAAGTAGCCGGCGCTGGTCAGACGGAAGCCGGCCTCGGGCTTGATGTCCTGCCGCCCCTCCACCTGGTAGTAGCCGTTGGAGCCGTAGCGCCCGGCGGGCAGGCCCATGGCCGCGCCGGCGCCGCGCACGCCGGGCAGCGCCGCCAGCTCCGGCAACAGGCGCGCGAACATGCGCGTGACCTCGACGTACTCCGCTTCCGTGCCGGCCGGGGCGTGGGCATACATCACCATCAGGCGCTCCGGTTGAAAGCCCATGGTCACAACGCTGAGTGCGGCGAGGCTGCGGCCCAGCAGGCCCGCGCCAACGGCCAGAACCACGGCCACGGCCACCTGCGCCACTGCCAGCGCCTGCCGCAGACGCCTGTGCTGGCCGCCGACGACACCGCGGCCGTGACCCTGTTTCAACGCGGTATGCACATCCACGCGGCTCGCCTGCCACGCCGGGCTGAGGCCCGCCACGATGCTGGCCGCCAGCGATGCCAGCAGCGCGAAGCCCAGCACCACAGGGTTCACCGAGACATGATCCAGCCGCAGGATGCCCTCCGGCGCGAGCGCCAGCAACACGTCTGTGAGGTTGTAGGCGAGCAGGGCGCCGAGTACGCCGCCGGCAAGGGCCAGCAGCGTGCTTTCAGCGAGGGTCTGCCGCAAAATATGCGCGCGCGAGGCGCCCAGCGCCGTGCAGACGGCGAGCTCGCGAGTCCGCGCCGAGGCGCGCGCCAGCATCAGATTGGAGACATTGGCGCAGGCCAGTAGCAGCAGCAGGCCGGCCGAGGCCAGCAGCCACCACAGCGTGGTCTTTACCGGCCCGGCGAGTTGATCGCGCAGCGGCACCGCGGCGAAGGTCTTATTCTTATTGCTCTGCGGATACTCGCGCGCCAGATTCGTGCCGAGCGCGGCGAGGGCGGCCTGCGCTTTTTCGAGCGGCACATCGGACCGCAGCCGGGCGACGGCCCTGTAGTTGAACGCGGTGCGATTGACGTTGAGCGGAGCGGCCGGACCGCAGAGCCAGACATCGGATTTATCGGGAAAACGCATGGTGTCCGGCGCGACGCCCGCGATTTCATAGGCGACGTTTTCGACGCGCAGATTATTGCCGACGGCGCGCTCGGCGCTGCCAAACTGGCGGCGGGCAAAGCCCTCACTGACCACGGCGGCGCGCTGGGCGTCTTCCGCGCGGAAGAGGCGTCCGGCCAGAGGCTGCACGGCGAACACACGGAAGAAGCCGTCGTTGACGAAGTAGACGCCGGCGAAATCGGCCTTGCCCTGCAACTGCACGCCCATCTCGCCGCCGTAGTAGGAACTGATGGCGGAGAAGAGATCGGCGCGCTTGTTGAGGTCGACGAGATCGCCGCCGGTGACGCGCGGGCTGACGCGGCCGGTATCCTGCCAGCGCGTGGTGAGGCTCACGATCTGCTGAGGCTCCGCGTAGGGCAGCGGCGCCAGCAGCACACCCTCAAAGACGCTAAAGATGGAGGTGCAGGCGCCGACGCCGAGGGCGAGCGTGCCGGCCGCCATCAGCGCGTAGCCGCGATGCTTGGAGAGGGAACGAAATGCGAATTTGAAATCGTCGGTGAGTGCCATGGCCGGTTGGTTCTGTAGTGCAGTTCGCGGGCCGCGCGAAACATAAGCAAACACGGGGCCGGGTTCCGGCGGGGTGTCCGATTCCGGGATTGGCTATTCCGCAACCGGTCGTCAGGCGGCGGGCGTCTCGTCGTAGGCACGGCGCAGCCAGTGGATCAGCTCGTTATCGATCTCGTCCAGCGAGACGAGGCCGATGCGGTGGGTGATGCGGTCCTTCTTGGCGTAGCCGCCGGTTTCGAGGAGGCGGCCCTCGCCGGGGAGCGCGCCGAGGGCGAGACCCAGATCGATGCGTGTGTTGGTGGTGGGCTTGATGTGGGCGAAGACGAACTTGCGGCGCAGGGGCACCATGGTGGAGCAGGGCGTGGCTGTCACGTCCGGGCCGAGCGAGTAGCCGAGATGGAGAAGGCGATCGTAGAGGGGACGAAGACCCGCCTTCTTGCCGGCGAACATTTTCTCCACCAGGCCGTCGGGGTCGTAGCCGCCCGGGCTGCCAGCGGCGCGGGCTGCCAGCCACATGGCGTAGTTGGTGCCGAGCTGGTATTCGGATTTGAGCCACGCCTGCCGCTCCTTCTCGCCGGACGGGCCGGACTTGAGAATCAGCGCGACCCACTCTTCCAACGAGCGGCCGGTCTTTTCCTTCAGGCCGTCGAGGATCTTGGCTTCCATGGCGACGGCAGGGTGCGTGGCGTAGTCCTTCTGGCTCATTGCTGTGGCGGCTTTTCTTTTTCTTCGGGCAGCGGCTCGACGTTGGTGTCGAAGGTGATGGTGGCCTCGGCGCCGAACTTGCGGTAGTTGCGGAACTCGGTGGAGTTTTTCACCAGCAGCTTGCCCTCACGCATGCGCATCTCGGATTTCAGCGGCAGGAGGAACTGGCTGCCGGCGATGTCGATGAAGTCGTAATCGAGCGTGTTGCGCGCCTCCTGGATGGGGAACGAGGCCGGCATGTTTTCCGCCTCCATCGTCACCTTCACCACCATCGGCACGTCGCGATCGACGTAGATGAGGCCGCGGTAGGCGGGCCTGATTTCGAGCTGTTTCTGGTAGGAGATGCTCCAGTTGGAACGGGACTGGACGACGCGGTAGCTGTAGACGTGGCAGATCTTGCCGCGCAGCTTGGCCCAACGCTCCCACTGAAACTCGGCTTGTGTGGCGGGCTCGAAGATCTGCTTGAGCATGGTGCCGAACTCGCCGCGGGAGGTGGCGCCGCCGAGCTTGTCGAAATCGCCCTCGGTGAGGCCGCCATTGACGGAGATGAGCTTGTAGTTTTCCTTCTGCTCGAAGTAGCTGAGGCGGGCGGCGATTTTGTCGGCGAGCTGGAAGTATTCCAGGCCCGAGGGATCGACGTAGCGGTAGGTCATCTGGAGGCAGATGAAATCGGGCAGGCGCTTGGCGTAGCCCAGCGCGATCTCGCGGGCTTCGCTGATCACCTTATTCTGGAGCTCGGTGGGCGGCGGCGGCATGGGCGGCGGGGGCGCGGCCTTGAGCGGCGCGTCGGTGACTGGCGTGGTGAAGTTGGCGGTGGCCTTCACCAGGGCGCTCATGGCGGTGGTGGTCTTCTCGCCCATCCCCTCGTTCATCAGCTCTTCGACGTCCTGGCTGGTGAGTTTCTCGTTGAGCTTCACGTTCTTGAGGTAATCGGCCACCTGCTTATCCGGGTGCTTGAGCCGGATGGACGAGCGGACGAAGCCCTTCAACTGATTGACGGACATCGTCACGCCCTGGGCGAAGGCCAGCGCGGCGAGCAGACACACAGAGAGGATCAGGCGGAGCTTCATGCCATTAGAATAGACGCCGCTTCCTGGCGGCGGGTTGCGGCGTTGGCGGACCCAGCGCCTTTTCGATGGCGGCCAGCGCCAGCGGAGCCATGATGCGATAGCCGGTGGGGTTGGGGTGGAGCCCGTCGTCGGCGAGATTGGGGGCGAGCTGGCCATCGGCGCCGGCCATGGCGGGGTAGTAGTTCAGATACGTGTAGCCACGTTTTTCGCAAAAAGCCTGAAGCCACTTGTTCATTTCGAGGATGGCCGGGATGGGGCGCTGGCGGGTGCGCTCGTAGGACGGGTTGGCGCCCTTGTGGTGATCGGAGACGGGCAGGATGCCGGCCAGGATGACCTTGATCTTGTGGGTATCGGCGAGGTCGCACATCATCAGGATGTTGTTTTGGATGGCAGCGGGATCCACGCCGCGGGCGATGTCGTTGGTGCCGGCCAGCAGCAGAAACGCGGCGGGCTTGAGGGCGATGACATCGGCGTAGAAGCGGCCGAGCATCTGGCCGGTGATCTGGCCGCTGATGCCGCGGTTGACGAAATCGCGGCCGGGGAAGTATTCGTTGAGGCGCCAGCCATCGGTGATGGAGTCGCCGTAGAAAACGATGCGGGCACTTTTGGCGGCCGGCGGGGGGAGCTGCACGTTGGCGGCGGCGTAGCGCTTGAGCGCATCGCGATCGGGCGAGCGGAGATCGTTTTGCAACTGCTCGATCTGGCGCTGGTAGTAAATTTCGATCCGCAGCAGGCTGTCGCGCAGCTCGGCCAGCTGTTGCTTGGCCATCTCCGGGAAGGTGGCCGGCCGGGGCAGCGTATCGGAGAGCAGCAGGAAGGCGCGCAGGTTCATCATGTAGCGGTAGTGGAGCTGCGGGTTGCGCATGCCGAGGAACTTGAGGCTATCGACGGACTGGCGCATATTTTCGGCGAGCGGCAGGCTGGCGCGGCCGAGCTCGGCGCTGGCGACGCCGCTGGCCTCAATCAACTGGAGGCAGCGTTCATAGAGAACGAGGGCTTGCGGATCGTTCAGCGGGGCAACCTGCGGCTGCTGGGCGGGGGCGGAGAGCGCAAAAGCGGCTAAAACAGAAAGCTTCCACATTGTTTTATTGAGTCTTCTCCAGTTGGAGCGTGATGGTGCCGACATAGAACGGGAGTTGGATGCGGACCTGGATGGGGAGACGTTTCTCATCTTCAGTGATCCAGATGAGGAGGCGGCCCTTGCGGCCATAAAAGACGCCATTGAAGAGGAAAGCCTCGTAACGGATGGCGGAGAACTGGCCGAGGGGCGTGGTGATCGTCTCGCGCTGCTGCGCCTCGACTTTGGCCATGATGATCTTCTTGCCGTCGCTGATGGGCAGTTCGACGGACTTGCCAATGGCCGGGCGAAGCTGGCGGAGTTTGTGGAGGCCGCCCATGACGTCGTGGGCGCAGGCGGGCACGTCGATCTCTTTGTTGGTGGCAGTGGCGCCGGTGTTGAGGTCTTTTTCGAGGAAGTGGGCGCGCTTCTTCTCGCGATCAAAGGTGACCTTGACGTCGCGGTTGCGGCGGCCCTCGTGGGCTTCGAGACTGATGGCGGTAATGCAGAGGCCGGGGTCGTAGGTGGAGTGGTAGGTATCGAGGACGGAGTAGAGCGAGGCGACGATGCCGGTGGTTCTGAGCACGAGCTCGGCACGCGAATCGCCGGACCATTTCACCTGGGCGTCTCCGGCGCGGACGAAGCGCCACTCAATGCCGAAGTTGAGGGTTTCGCCGGGTTGCTGGGCGAGTGCGGTTGCGGGTGCGGCAAAGGATACAAGTGTCGCGGCCAGCGCGATCCGCAGAATCATCGTGCTCTCAGTCTGGCAGATACGCGCGGAGTGCGGCAAACGCGACCGCGCTCACCAGCCGAACGTCACCGCGGCGCGGAACGTGCGGCCGTCGTTCAGCGTGTTGGTGATCTGGCCGAAGTTGCCGTTGGCGAGGTCGAGACCGGGATCGGCGAACTGCGGCGTATTGGAGAGATTGACGGCCTCGGCGCGGAGGGTCACGCGGCGGCGGGTGTCCATGCTCCAGCTCTTGAATACGGCGGCGTTGACGTTGCGGATGCCGCCCTTGCGAAACGTGCTTCGGCCCAGGTTGCCGCGCGGATCAGTGGGCTGGATATAGGAAAAAGCCGAGCGGGGGAGGAGCGCGCGGGAGGTATCGGGGTTGCCGACGGTGCGGCCGAGGATGGAGGGATCGAGCAGATTGGGGCGATCCGGACCGTTGCCATCGACGTTGCCGTAGCCGGGGGCGTCGGAGCCGGCGCTGATGCTGAAGGGGGTGCCCTTCTTGAGCAGCACGACGCCGGAGACGGTGATGCCGCGCCACACGGAATACGAGCCGCGCCACAGAAAGGCGTGCGGCTGATCGAACGTGCTGAGGCCCTTCATGTCGGAGCGCGTCTCGAACTCATAGGCGCTGCGCGAAAGGCGGGTATCGGCGTCGTAAGCCGTGTTGGTATAAGCGCTGCCCAGGTCCATGGCCTTGCTGAACCAGTAGGCGGCCTCCATGGTGACGCCGCGCCAGCGCGGCAGCACGGCGCTGACGCGGGCCGCATCGTAGTAGCCGCGCGAGCCGTTGAGCACCCAACGGTAATCGGCAATGCTCTGATCGGCGCGCCGGTCGTTGATGGTGGCGGTGGTCTGCGGAATGCCCGGCACCACGCGGCCGCGGTTTTTGTACCACATGAGCAGAAGCTTGTGGGAGCGGCTGCCGACGTAGCCGAGTTGCACGCGCCACTGCTTGGCTACCTCCAGTTCCCAGGAGGCGTTGTACTGGTAGCTGTAGGGCGTGGCCAGCTCGGGATCGAGCGCGTAGACGTTACCCTTGGCCTGCGCGACATTGGCGAGCGGGTTGAGCAGATCCGGCGCGGGTACGGCGAACTTCACGCTACCGGGCGGGCTGAAGCGCACCTGAGAATAGGTGACCGGAAAGATCTCGCCGAACTGCACGCCGGCGGCGGCGCGCAGCGCGCCCCAGTGTCCGGGCAGGCGGTGGGCGATGCCGAGCGAGGGCGCGAGGTTGTTGAGATCGGCCGAATAGGGAATGGTGTTGATGTGGTTCACCTCATTCGGCACGGCGACGGGCTGCCAGCGCAGGCTGTAGGTGAGCGTGGTGGCGGGGCGCAGGCGCCAGGTATCGCCGGCGTAAAACTGGCTCTCCCAATTGCGGTAGCCGCGATGGATGTTGCCGATTGAGCCGACAAACTGCGAGGGCGTGCCGAGGCGGAGATTGGTGATGGAATCGCGGCCGAAGTCGTTGCCGAAGCCGAAGTAGCCGCGGTGGGCGTCGGTCTCGGCGCCATTCATCTGGCGGCGATCGATGCCGAAGCCGGCGGTGAAGTTGTGGCGGCCCTGCGCGCGGCGGACGATGCCGGCGTAGCGGAAGAGATTCATGGCGCGATCGAGCGGGATGATGGCCTGCGGACCCAGTGTTTCCAGGCCTCCGGTGGAGATCATCTGGCCGACGGAGTTGGGCTCGGGGACGAGCAGCGTGCCGAGGCGATCGAAACCCATAGTACCCTCGACAACGGTGCGCGAATCCCACGCGCGGGTCCAGGTCAGGCGGGCGCGGTGGCCCTTAATGCGCGTATCGGGATTCTGTCCGGCGACGAGTTGGAAGGCATCGACATCCTGGGCGGTGAAATTGTATTGCGCGGTGAGGCGGTCTTTGGCGGTGACCTCCTGATCGATGCGCACGCCGGCGCTATCGTTATTCACGCGCTGCGGCGCGTTGGTGTTGAGGGCGCGCTGATTGACGTCGGTGCGGTTGGGCAGTTGCCGGGGATAGGCGTCGAGGAACTGCTGCACGCGGGCGCGCAGGGCGGGGTCCGTGGCGAGCGCCGTGCGCTCATCGGCCTTGGGCACCAGCACGTTGCCGTTGACCTGGCCGCGGATGTGCTGCTGGCCGCCATCGAGCTGCACCCAGGCGCCGCGCCAGGCCTTGGTCTGCACTTTGAAGCCGTAGTCATTCTCGTGCGCCGGCTGGACGTCTCCGGCCTGGAAGAATGTGCGAGCGCTGGTGACGGAGTTGAGATGGGACCAGCGCAGCTCGCCATGGAAGGAATCGGGCCTTTTCGATGCGGCGACGTGCAGGGGCGCGGCGGGGACGTTGCCGAACTCGGCGCCGAAGTAGGAGCGATCCGCCTTGAACTCGGGCACGAGCGTGGCCGTGGTGCCAACGCGCAGATTGAGCTCCTTGAGCGCGTTGTTATCGACGAGGTTGAACTGCACGTTCTCGTTGCGGCGGCTCTCGCCACCCTCGGTATCGGCGGCGCCCAGCAGATTCATCTCGATGCGTTTGCGCTGGTTCTCGGCGCGCGTGTCGATCTGCTCCTCGGCGAGCGCGGCCTGGCGGGAGGGGGTGAGGGTTGTGGTGAAGGCGGCTTCCCTGCCCTCCACTTCGAAGTAGAGCGCGTGGCGGCGCGCGGGGGGTGCGTCTGGCACATCGGCGCGCGTGACCTTCATGGGCGCGGTTGCCTCCACTTTCAGCTCGAAGCGGAGCGCGCCGATGCGCACGGGCAAGCGGAGCTCGCGGCCGGCTGTCATGGTGCGCGCGTCGAGCCAATAGGGGTTGAGGCGGAACTGCGGATCGGCTTCGAAGCCGGCGGGGAGCTCGACCTGGCCCTGGAGTTGGAGCGTGATGCCGAGGCGGTGCGACGCGTCGTCGGTGGTGGTGATTTTGACGGAATCCACCAGGCTCTCGCCGTCGAGCGTGAGGCGGCGCTCGGCGGAGGCGTTCCTGCGGTACTTGGGCTGGCGGGCGGAGACTTCGTTGGACGAGAAGGCGAGGAGCTCGCCGGGCTCCCACTTCTCCTGACCCAGCCCGTCAATGAGCGGCACGTTGTGCGCGGGGCCGGTCTGGTAGAAACCCTTGTGGAGCGGCGAGCCGTAGCCGACGGTACCGGCGTCGTGCGAAACATCGGCTGTGCCGAAGTAGGCCTCCCAGTTGAGCGCCTCGGCCTGGGCGTGGGAGGGATCGAGCTGGCCGTAGTGGAAATAGACCTGCCAGGCGCCGCGCTGGAGCACGGCCATGCGGCTGGATTCCAGGCTGCGGCTGGTGACGGGCGGCAGCGGGTGCGGGGCGGCGGCGGGGGGCGGCGGATCGAGCAGCGTATCCCAGTTGCGCTGGCCGGCGGCGGTTTCATTGCCGAGCCAGGTGGGGAAGAGGCGCCGCGTGGAGGCGAGCGCGCCGGGGTTGGGCCAGCGGTTGGTGACACCGGTGGAATCGGCCGGGGTGGGCAGGCGGGAATCCGGGAAGCGCAGGACGGAGGGGCCGAGCTGGAGATTCTCGGCGACGGCCATCTCGTGGCGCAGCTCGGCGCCGCGTCCGGCGAGCGCGGCCTCTTCGAAGAGGGGCATCAGCGCGGAGACGACGTAGTTGTTGTAGAGCAGCGATTGTTCGAGCCAGAGGGAATCACTCGTGATGCCGTCGGCGATCTGGCGGCGGATGCCGTACTCGCCGTCGATAGCGCGTTTCCACAGTGCCTCGTCGTTGTTGTAGAGCGCGGCCATGCCCATGGCGGTGCGCTGCCAGCAGGCGATGTTGTGGACGCGCTGAAATGTCTCGTCGAGCAGCAGGGCCATGGGGCCAAACAATTTCTGCTGCCATTGTTTTTTGCGTTGCGGAGCGGCGAAGCCTTCCAGAGTGCGGGCGGCGCGGACGAAGCGCACCAGCATGTTGGCGTCGTCGAGGCTCTGGTGCATGAGGCGCGACTTGCTCTTGGAGGTCTGGATGGGCCACTTCTCGTAGTTGGCGGCGTAGAAATCGAGCTGGGCGGCGGCCCATTCGGCGTATTTCGCGTCGCCCGTCAGACGCCACAGGCGCGCGGCTTCCACCACCTTTTCGCCGTTGCGCGTGCGGAAGCCGAAGACCCAGCCGCCGAAGACTTTGGCGGTGACGCCCTGGGGCGGCTCGGGGGTCCATTCGAGGAAGGCGCCATCGGACTCGCGCACGAAGTCATGCCACCAGCCGGCCACCCATTCGACGCGGTCGCGGCGGTGGGCGATCCAGTCGTCGGTTTCGGCGCGGCGGGCGGAGACCCAGGTCTTCCAGGCGGGGTCGCGCCGGGCGCGCTCCTTCGCGCCGGCCCAGTCTTCGATCGGGGTACGCAGCGGCGAGCCCTGGGCGTCGTAGACTTTCAGCTCGGGGAAGGTGCGCTCGGGTTCGGGCTTGGGAAAGCGCACCTGGGCCGTCGCAAGCGCACAGAGGAGGAGCAGGAAAACCCGGAGCATGTCACTTGAGTCTATAATGTCCAACACGACATGCTGGGCCGACTCACTCTCACTTTTACAATCCTGACGACCGTCTACGCGCAGGACTGGCCTGCCTATCACGGCGGTTTCGACAACGGGAAGCACTCCACGCTGGCGCAGATCACGACGGAGAACGTCTCGCGGCTGAAGCTGGCGTGGCGCTTCGATACGGGCGAGGCCGAGGCGGGCACGGAGATGCAATGCAATCCTCTGGTCATCCGCGGCGTGATGTACGTGACCACGCCCAAGCTGCGCGTGCTGGCGCTGGACGCCGCCACGGGCAAGCAGATCTGGCGGTTTGATCCGCATGGCAAGGACAAGGTGCCGGGGAGTTTTCGCAACCGCGGATTGAATTACTGGGAGGGCGGCGGCGAGGCGCGGCTGTACTTTGCCTCCGGGCCGTGGCTCTACGCATTGAATGCCAAGACCGGCCAGCCGGTGACGAGCTTTGGCGCGAAGGGCCGCGTGGATCTGCGGGAGAATCTGGGCCGCGACTCCTCGGCGCTGACCGTGACGCTGAGCACGCCGGGCGTTGTGTTTGAGGACAAGCTGATCATCGGGAGACTGGTGAGCGAGGGACTGCCGGCGGCGCCGGGCCACATCCGCGCCTACGACGTGCGCACGGGCGCGGTGAAGTGGATGTTCCGTACGATTCCGGCGCCGGGCGAGAAAGGCTATGAGACGTGGCCGAAAGACGCCCACACCTATACGGGCGGGGCGAACAGTTGGGCGGGCGTGACGCTGGACGAGAAGCGTGGGCTGGTGTTTGTGCCGACTGGCTCGGCGTCTTTTGATTTCTACGGGGCGAATCGGGCTGGCGACAATTTATATGCCAATTGTTTATTGGCGCTGAATGCCAGAACGGGCGAGCGGGTGTGGCATTTCCAGTTTGTGAAGCACGATGTGTGGGATCGCGATCTGCCCACGGCGCCGACGCTGGTAACGGTGCAGCGCGCCGGCAAGCCAGTGGACGCGGTGGCGCAGATCACGAAGAGCGGCTTCGTCTGGGTATTTGACCGCGAGACGGGCCAGAGCCTTTTCCCGTTTGAGGAGCGCGATGTACCGCCCTCGGACGTGGATGGCGAAGTGCTGGCGCGGAAACAGGTGCTGCCGTTGAGACCGGCCCCGTTTGCGCGGCAGCAGATCACGGAAGACGTGGTGACCAACCGCACGCCGCAGGCTCGCGAGATTGTGCTGAGCCGGCTGAAGAGCTTGAAGAACGGACCGCAATTCACGCCACCGGGCCGCGAGGGGACGATTGTCTTCCCCGGCTTTGACGGCGGCGGGGAGTGGGGCGGCGGCACGTTTGATCCCGACACCGGGCTGTTCTATGTGAACGCCAATGAGATGGCGTGGATCCTGCGGTTGGTGCCGGCGCGGCGCAGCGGCGCGCAGAACGGGCGCACGCTGTATGTGCAGAACTGCGCGGGGTGCCACCGGGAAGACCTGGCAGGGAGCCCGCCCTCGTTTCCGTCGCTGAAGAACCTCACGTCGCGCAGCACCGAAGCGCAGGTGATGGAGATCATGCGGAAAGGCGCGGGGCGGATGCCGGGCTTCGCGCGGCTGAAGGAGCCGGCGTTGAACGCCATCCTGAGCTACCTGATGAAGGGTGAGCAGAAGGAAGTGATCCAGGAGGCAGCGGCGCCGTCGCCCCTGGACCAGAAGTACAACATGGACGGGTACAACAAGTTTCTCGATCCCGACGGATACCCGGCCGTCTCCCCGCCGTGGGGGACCCTGAACGCGATCAATCTGAACACGGGCGAGTATGCGTGGAAGATCCCGTTTGGCGAGATCCCGGCGCTGGTGGCGCAGGGCGTGCGGCATACGGGATCAGAGAACTATGGCGGCTCGATTGTGACGAGCGGTGGGCTGCTGTTCATTGGCGCGACGAATCACGACGCCAAGTTCCACGCCTATGACAAGAAGACGGGCGCGCTGCTGTGGGAGTACACGATGGACGCAGCGGGCAACGCGACGCCGGCGATGTACGCGGTGAAGGGGCGGCAGTATGTGGTGATCGGCGCGGGCGGCGGCAAGTCCGGGACGAAGTCGGGCGGATCATACTACGCGTTCGCGCTGCCGGAGTAGGTTAGTTGGCGGCCTTCTTGAGCTTGAGCGGAATGGCGTTGCCGTTCTGGCTCCAGGTGCCGGTGAGCTCCGTGCCTTCCTTGTTGAGCTCGGCTTCGTAGCCGCCGTTGACGGCCTTCACTTCCAGCGTGAGCTTGGCGTCTTTTTGCGTGATGGCGCTGACGGGGATCTCGGCGCCGCCCTGATCGACGCTGGTGAGGGTGGCGGTGGCGCCGGACTCAGCGTTGGTGATCTTCAGTTTCAGGCGGAGAGACATTCCGGCTTCGAGCGTGCCCTCCCAGGCGCCGGTGAACTCCTTGGCGACGGCGGGGCTGGTCTTGGGCGTCTCTACCTTGGGATCGCCGGTGCGGGTGAGCTTGAAGGGCATGATGCCGGGGCCCTGGGCGAAGTCGCCGGTCATTGCCTTGCCGTCCTCGGAGATGGTTCCGGTAAAGGTGGGCTCGCCGGGGGCGCCTTTGACGCGGAAGGTCCACTTGCCGTTCTGAAAGGCGATGGCTTCCAGGGGGAGACCGGTTGCGCCCTGAGCGGGGATGGCGAGGGAGCCGATCCAACCATTGGCGGATTTGTCGAGATCGACCTCGATGGCCATGGTGTTGTTGGGCACCTCGATCGCTCCGGTCCAGTGGCCTTTGGCGGCGTCCTGGGCGAAGATGGCGGGAGACATGGCGAGCAGGCCGATTAGGAAAGTTCGATACACGGATGGCGCTCCTTTGTGCGCCACCAAATATTACGAAGCCGGCGAGGTGGCTGTTCCCGGAGTTTTCCACGCTTCCAATCTCTCGGCCATGCGGCCGATTTCGTCGCCGCGGTGGAGCACCTCGCGCCAGCGCTCCGGAATGGCCTCCTCGCCGTAATACGCTCCGGCGATCTGGCCGTAGATGGCGCCGGTGGTATCGGCGTCGTCGCCCAGGTTGACGGCCAGCAGCGCGCCATCCTCAAAACTTGTGGACTTGGCGAAGGCCCAGAGCACCGCCTCCAGGCTCTCCACCACGTAGCCGGTGCCGCGGATGGCGGGCGGCTCCTTGTGGAGGAACGAGCCTTGGCGGATTTCATCTATGCGCGACACGAGCGGCTGATGACGCCAGAAACCGGGCGCCAGCAACTCCTCTTTCGGGCAGCCGCGCAACGCGCCGCAGAGCAGCGCGGCGAAGTAACGGCAGGCATCGACGCAGGCGGGCGCGCCGTGCGTGGTGCGCGAGCTGCGCGCGGCCTCGTGGACGGCCTGCACCTCGTCGCGGGCGAACCATAACGCCACGGGGGCGAGGCGCATCAGGCTGCCGTTGCCGGCGGCGCGCGGATCGGTGGAGCCGCTGAAAGGATCACCCGTGGCCTCAAAGCGGCGCAGCGCAGCGGCGGTGGTGGTGCCGATGTCAAAACAGTGCCCGGTGGAGGACCAGTGGCCGTGACGCCACCAGCGGACGTAGCGCTCCATCTGATCGCGGGCGTCGAAGGCGCGGCGCTCGATCAGGCTCTCGGCCAGGCAGAGGGCCATGGAGGTGTCGTCGGTCCACTGGCCTGGTTCGAGATGAAACGCGCCGCCGCCGGTCATTTCCGTGACGGGGGGAAACGAGCCGGGCGGCTGGAACTCGACGGCGGTGCCGAGCGCATCACAAACAGCGAGGCCGAGCAGTGCCCCGCGGAATCTCGCGATTGGGGAAACCATGCCCGGCCTCACTTCCATTGGGTTAGCAGTTTGGCGACCGCTCCCTGACGGTCGCGGCTCGGAAACGGAGCTGCGGGTGTCAGGGAGCGGTAGTCCTGTGCTTAGACGAACTTGTACTTGCCGGGCACCGGGAACGGCGTCGGCGCGTTCTGGCCGTCGTACTTCCACACTTCCTTTTTCGGCATGAGATCCTGCTGGGAGTTCATGATCATGTCCCAGGTGATCTTCTTGCCGGAGTAGGCGCTCTCGCGGCCCATGATGCAGGTGAGGGTGCTCTCGGCCACGTCCTTGCCCTCGTTGATGTAGGGTCCGTCGCCGCGGATGGACTTGTAGAGCTTGGTGTGCTCTTCCCAGTAGCCGGGGGCGCCCTGGGTCTGGTTGAGGGTCATGCGGCCCTTTGCACCCTGGATCACTTCTTCCACGCGCTGGGCGCTGCCGCTGGGGTACTGGCGGCAGTGGCTGGACATGTGGACGCCGTTGGCGTATTCGAAATCGGCCGAGATGTGATCGTAGATGTTGCCGTAGATGTCATCCTGCGGGCGCCAGGCGGCGCCGCCGCTGGCGGTGACGCTGACCGGGGGGCCGCCCATGATCCAGTTGCAGACGTCGACGTTGTGGAGGTGCTGCTCGACGATCTGATCGCCGCAGATCCAGAGATTGGAGTACCAGTTGCGGAGCTGCCATTCGAACTCGCCCCACTTGGGGTTGCGGCCGCCGCGCTGCTGGATGACGGGGCTGCCCACCCAGTAGGCGTAGAGCGCGGTAACCTCGCCGAGGCTGCCGTTCTGAATGGCCTTCACGTTTTGCAGATAGAGCGGATCACTGCGCCGCTGGGCGCCGCTGACGATGGTGAGCTTCTTCTCGGTGGCCATCTTGGCGGCGGCGAGGGAGAGACGCACGCCGGTGGCGTCCACGCCGAAGGGCTTTTCGCAGAAGACGTGCTTGCCGGCCTCGATGACGGCGGCGAGGTGAGTGGGGCGCCAGCCGGGCGGGGTGGCGAGGAACACCACGTCCACATTGGTCTTGAGCAGCTTGCCGTAGGCGTCGAAGCCGACGAAGCGCATATCGGGCTCGACCTTGACGCGGGCGGCCATGGGGCCGGCCTTGAGGCGCTTGAGGCTGCCTTCGAGCTTGTCTTCAAAGGCATCGGCCATGGCCACGAGCTCGACGGCCGGATCGCCCTTGAACGCGTCGAGGACCGCTTGAGTGCCGCGTCCGCCGCAACCTACCAGCCCGATCTTGAGAGTCGACGGAGCCCAGCCTCGAACCAGTTCCGGTTTCACGATGGTGAAGGCGGTTGCAGCCGCCGCGGGGCCGGCGATAAACGACCGGCGGGATGTTTGGGAGTTCTTCATTTCCATGTTGTCGGCACCTTAGCCTAGCGCCATTGTATAACTTGAAGCAGACGTACGGAGAATCGACTCCGAAACGGATTGGAGAATCGATGCGGCCCCAGGATATGAGTCCGGAAGAGTTTCAGAAGCATGGCCACGAGATTGTGGATTGGATCGCGGGGTATCTGAGCCATACGCGCGACTATCCGGTGGCGCCGGATATGCAGCCGGGGGATCTGATCGACAAGCTGCCGGCCTCGGCGCCGGCGGAGGGCGAGCCAATGGAGGCGATCCTGGCCGATTTCGAAAAGCTGATTGTGCCGGCGCTGAATCACTGGAACCATCCACGCTTTCACGCCTATTTTTCGGTGAGTGCGTCGGCGGCCGGGATCCTGGGCGAGATGCTGGCGGCGGCGGTGAACGTCAACGGGATGCTGTGGAAGAGCTGCCCGGCGGCAGTGGAGTTGGAGGAGGTGACGCTGTCGTGGCTGCGGCAGTGGATGGGGCTGCCGCCGGAGTTTTTCGGCATCATTCACGACACGGCATCGAGCTCGACGTTTCACGCGTTGGGGGCGGCGCGGGTAATGGCGGATCCGGATCTGCGGCAACGCGGATCGAATCCGGGCTTCACGGTGTATTGCTCCGAGCACGCGCACTCCTCGATTGAGAAGGGTGCGTTGGCGCTGGGGTTCGGGCAGAAGAACGTGCGGAAGGTGGGGGTGGACGGTGAGTTCCGCATGAGGCCGGAGCTGCTGGCGGCGATGATCGCGGCGGACCGCGCCGCGGGCCTGCGGCCGTGCTGTGTGGTCTCGACGGTAGGCACGACGTCGGTGACGAGCGTGGATCCGGTAGCGGAGGTGCAGGCGATTGCGGAGCGCGAGGGGTTGTGGCATCACATCGACGCGGCCTATGGCGGGGTGGCGGCGATGCTACCGGAGAACCGCTGGATGCTGGCCGGGGCGGAGCGGGCCGATTCGCTGGTGGTGAATCCGCACAAGTGGCTGTTCACGCCGATCGACATCAGCGCTTTCTATTGCAGAAGACCCGACACGCTGCGCGAGGCCTACGCGCTGGTGCCGCCGTATCTGGCGAGCCAGGGCGATCCGCGGGCCGTGAATCTGATGGACTACCGGGTGCCGTTGGGCAGCCGGTTCCGCGCGCTGAAGCTGTGGTTTGTGATGCGCAGCTTCGGGTATGAGCGGGTGTGCGCCATCATCCGCGATCACATGCTTTGGGCGCGGGAACTGGCGGCGGCGATTGAGGCCGATGCGCGGTTTGAGGTGGTGGCGCCGGCGCCAATGTCGCTGGTGTGCTTCCGGTACAAGGGCACGGACGAGGAGAACCAGCGGTTGATCGAACTGGTGAACCGGTCCGGGCAGGCGTTCCTGGCAGGCAACCGGCTGAACGGGCAGTGGATGCTGCGGTTTGCGATTGGCAATCTGGGGACCACGCGGGAGGATGTATTCGAGACGTGGAGCAAGATCCAGGCTCTCGCCAGCGCGGGGCTGTGCGATCCTGGCTGAGATGAGAGACGTACTCGAGGGGCTCCAGACATTCCAGCGGGACGCATTCCCGAAGCACCGCTCTCTGTTTGAGCGGCTGTACCACAACCAGGATCCGCGGTGCCTGTTCATCACGTGCTCGGATTCGCGGGTGGTGCCGAATCTGATCCTGCAGGCCGATCCTGGGGAGCTGTTCATCATCCGCAACGCCGGCAACATCGTGCCGCCGTACGGAGAGGGCGGCGAGGGCGTGTTGGCGTCGATCGAGTATGCGGTGGAGGCGCTGGGGGTGCGCGACATTGTGCTGTGCGGGCACACCAACTGCGGCGCGATGAAGGGAATCCTGCATCCGGAGAAGGTGGCCGGGATGCCGAACGTGGCGAACTGGTGCCGGCACGGGGAAGCGGCGCGGTTGGAGGTGGAGCAGCAGTATCCGGGGGTGGACGACCACGAAAAGATGGAGCGCATGGTGGAGCAGAACGTGATTCTGCAGGTGAGGAATCTACTGACTCACCCGAGCGTGCGGGCCGGCGTGGAGAAGGGCGCGATGGAGTTGTACGGCTGGGTGTACGACATTCTGACGGGGCACATGAAGGGCCTGGACGAGACAGGCAGGGCGTTCGTGGATCTGCACCTGGACGAGCACGGCTCGCCGGACGAAAAGCGGATGCTGCTGGAGATGGAAGCGGTTACGAGCGAAGAACCGGAATCCGGGAATTACTGAGGGCCGCCAGGGATTGTTCCAGCTCGGCGAGGCTGGCGCGGGCAGCATCGATATCGGCGCGCGCCGCGGCACTATCGAGACCGGCGGCGGAGGCTGCGACATGGGAGGCGGAGATGCTGAGTGCAGCGCCGCGCAATTTCTGAGCGTCCTTGCGGAGAGCATCCAGATCGCCTGTCAGCGCCAGGTTGTGCATTTTTTTGACGCGATCGGGCGCGACCTGGAGAAACAACTGGACCATCTGGCTGACAATCTCTGATTCGACTTCGGCACTGGAAGCGGACGGGGTTTCGGTGGATTGAGGCGGGCCGTCCTGGCCTTCGTTGAGGTACTGTTCCACCAGCTTGAGCAGGTATTTGTGATCGACTGGTTTGGCGAGATAAGCGTTCATGCCGGCTTGCAGACAGCGCTCGCGGTCTCCGTTCATGGCGTGAGCGGTCATGGCGACGATGGGCAAGGTGGCCCAAGCCGGATTTTCGCGGATGCGGCGGGTGGCCTCCAGACCATCGAGGACAGGCATCTGGACGTCCATCAGAATGAGCCGGTAACGGCCAGCAGCGAGATGCTCCAGCGCCTGCTGGCCATTGCTGGCAATCTCCACCTGATAGCCCTTTTTGCGCAGGAGCGAGACCACCACTTTCTGGTTGATCATGTTATCCTCCACCAGGAGGATGGGGCCTTGTTCGGACACCGGAATACCGGAGGTAAGATCGCTCTGGCGATTTTGCGGCGCGGCGGGCTCAGGCGCGACGAGCAGCGGCAGGGTCACGGTGAAAACACTACCTTTGCCGGCTTCGCTTTGGACGGAGATGGCCCCGCCGTGTAGTTCCACCAGGGACTTGGTGATGGCGAGACCGAGCCCGGTGCCGCCGAATTTACGGCTGGTGCTGCCATCGGCCTGGGTGAACTTTTCGAAGATCCACGCCTGCTTTTCCAGCGGTATGCCGGCGCCTGTGTCGGATACGGCGATGCGCAGGATGGCAGGCTGATCCGGGCCCTGCGCCGGCCGGTCCAACCGGATGGAGGTGTGTACCTGGCCCTTCTCTGTGAACTTGACGGCATTGCTGAAGAGGTTGGAGAGAATCTGGCGTACGCGCAGGGGGTCGCCGAGCAGGCGCTGGGGCACACCGGGATCGGCTTCCCAACTGAGCGTGATGGCTTTAGAATCGGCGCGCACCTGATGGGTGCGCACGCAATCGGCAACCAGTTTTCGAATTTCGAAAGGAATCTCTTCCAAGTCCATTTTGCCAGCCTCGATTTTAGATAGGTCCAGGAGGTCATTCAAGAGCGCCAGCAGAGAGTGGGCACACCCCTGGGCGGTGTGTAACTGCTCGCGCTGCTCCGCGGTGAGCGGACCGTCCAACAGCAAATCCATCATTCCAATCACTCCACTCATAGGCGTCCTCAGTTCATGGGACATGTTGGCAAGAAACTCGCTCTTCGCGGTGTTGGCAAGCTCCGCCTTCTGCAGGGCTTGTTCTAGCTCATCGGTCCGCTGGTGGATTTTTTCTTGAAGATGTTCCTGATATTCCCTGAGCTCGGAGCGAGAGGAGGCCAGAGCGGCGATCATCAGGTTGAAACTGCTGCCCAATTGTTCGATCTCGTCACCGGTACGGCTCACTTCGATGGCATCCAACCGGCCGGACTCGGCTCGCAGAATACCCTCTTGCAGAATGGCGAGCGGGCGGACCAGCAAGCGGGAGGTGAACTTGGCGATGGCGCCGGCCACCAGCAGCAGGATCACGACGAGCAGGATCACTTTGGCCGGCTCGACGCCGCGATCGCTCAGGACGATATCGTAAGCCAGAACAGCGCCGATGACCCAAAGAACCAGCGCAACCGTGAACAGCGAGAACTTAGTCGCGATAGAGCGGACCGGTTTCGGCTTAATCAAAATGGGTGCAACCTGCTGTAACCTTCGACAGTTGGGGCCAGGAACTTTAGGGGATAACGCCTTAGCTGCGCCAGAATAGAAGGATGCCGATGGCTGATCCTTCCCCCATTCTGGAGCTGATTGAGGCATTCCGCCGTTCAAAGACGATGTTCACGGCCGTTTCGTTGGGACTGTTCGACCGGCTGGAGGCGGGTGGCGGTACGGCCGCGGAGCTGGCAGCGGAGCTGCAACTCGATGAAAACGCGCTGATTCGCCTGCTGAACGGCTGTGTGGGACTGGGTCTGATGACCAAGGTTGGAGGGCAGTACTGCAATACGGACGTGGCCTCGGCATTTCTGCGGCGTGAGAGCCCGGACACTCTGGCTGGCTACATCCTATATTCCGATAAAGTGCTGTTTCCGCTTTGGAATCAACTGGATATGGCCGTCAAGGAGGGTTCCAACCGGTGGCAGAGTGTTTTTGGGGGGCAAGGGTCGATTTTCGATCACTTTTTCCGCACGGCGGAGGCGCGGCGGGACTTCCTCTCAGGTATGCACGGGCTGGGGCGGTTGAGCTCACCTGAGATTGTGAGGGTGTTTAACCTGAGCCGTTTTCGGGATCTCGTAGACCTGGGTGGGGGTACGGGCCACCTGGCGATTGCGGCGTGCGAGCGGTATGGCAATCTGCGGGGGATTGTGTTTGATCTACCGGTGGTGGTGGAGCATGCGCGGGCGCAGATCGCGGAATCGCGGGCGGCAGGGCGGCTGGGCGTGGAGGCGGGTGATTTCTTCACCGATCCGCTGCCACCGGCTGATCTGTACGCGGTGGGGCGGATTTTGCACGATTGGAAGGAAGACAAGATCCGCGCGCTGCTCGGAAAGATCCACGCGGCGCTGCCGGTGGGCGGGGCGGTGCTGGTGGCGGAGTGTGTGCTGGACGAAGACGGGGGCGGCCCGGTGGCGGCGCAGATGCAATCTCTGAACATGCTGGTGTGCACGGAGGGCCGAGAGCGGACGGAGAGTGAGTATCGCGCGTTGCTGGAGGGGGCTGGATTCACGGGTGTGGAGTGCCGGCGGACGGGGGCTCCGCTTGACGCGGTTCTGGCGTTCAGGAAAGAATAGCAGCCGATGAGTCGCATTCTCACGCTCGCACTCGCAACACTTATGACAACTTCCGCTGCCGTCAAGATCGAGAAGACCGCCTGGAATGGCTGGCCGAACTGCTACCGGATCTCCAACGGAGAGGCAGAGCTGATCGTCACCTCCGACATCGGGCCGCGCATCATGTCCTACGGCTTCATCGGAGGGCAGAACTTCCTGTGGGTGGAGAAGGAGACGGCCGGCAAGAGCGGCGAGCCGGCCTGGGTGAAGCGGGGCGGCCACCGCATCTGGGTGGGGCCGGAGGACGTGAAGTACACCTATCCGCCGGACAACTCCGCGGTGAAGGTGGAGATCCGCGGCGACGTGCTGATCGCCACCCAGCCGGTGGAAAAAGAGACCGGGGTGGAGAAGCAGTTGGAGATCCGGCTGGCGGCGAGCGGCACGGGGGTGACGATCATCCACCGGCTGAAGAACACGGGCGCGATGCCGCTGGAGTATGCGGCGTGGGCGCTTTCGATGATGGCGCCGGGCGGGCGCGGCGTGACGGGCTTCCCGCCGCGCGGGACGCACCCGGAGATGCTGCAGCCGACCAATCCACTGGTGATGTGGGCGTTCAGCGACTTGAGCGATCCGCGGTGGACGATCACGAAGAAGTATCTGATGTTGCAGCAGGTGCCGGGCAACGCGACGCCCACCAAGCTGGGCCACCACAATCCGAAGACGTGGGGCGCCTATTTCCTGAACGGGCAGATGTTTTTGAAGCGCTACGACGCGGCGCCGACGCCGGCATCGCATCCCGATTTCGGTTGCTCCTACGAGACCTTCACGAACGCCGATTTCCTGGAGATTGAGACGATGGGGCCGCTGCAAAAGGTGCAGGCGGGCGCGGCGGTGGAGCATGTGGAGCGCTGGTCGCTATTGCGGGACGCCAAGCCGGCGGCGTGGACAGATGCGGAACTCGATCGCATCTTACTGCCGGTGCTGGCATCTGATAAGTAATGGCGATACTTCGATCTCTTGGCATGGCCGCCCTGGCGGCGTTCTCTCTGTGTGCTCAATATAAGGCCGAACCGGCGGGGGCAGCGCCGCCGGAGGTGGCGGGCGTGGCCGGCGCGCTGGCAAAGGATGGCATAAAGATCCTGAGGCCGGACGGGGCGGTGGTGTGCGAGATCTGGCTGGTGGCGGCGGCGCCGGCGGGCGGAACGGTGGAGCAGAATGCATCCCTGGCACTGCCGCACGGGGCGCTGCTGGGCGTGGTGCGGTATCCGGCGCGGTTTGCCGACCGGCGGGGCCAGACCATCAAGCCGGGCGTCTATACGATGCGTTACAGCTACTTCCCGATGAATGGCGATCATCAGGGCGTGGCGCCGCAGCGGGATTTCGCGATTCTATCGCCGGCGGCCACGGATACGGACGCGTCGGCGAAGCCGGCCTATGATCCGTTAATGGACATGAGCCGCAAGGCGTCGGGCACGCCGCACCCGCTGGTGCTGAGTATCTGGAAGGACGATCCGCCGTCGCCGGCTGGCGTGGAGGCGGTGGGGGATCACGATCAGGTGCTGCACACGAAGATGGGCGGCATCGCAGTGTCGATCATCGTGGTGGGCAAGGCCGAGGGGTAATGCTGTTTCTGGTGCTGCTGGCGGGAGTAGTGGCCGGCGGGCTGCTGTATCAGTGGCTGGGGGAGCGGCGGGACGCACGGCGGTACGCGGCGCCGGGGCGGTTTGCCGGCGGGGTACACGTCTATCAGACGGGGGCCGGCGGGCGGGCGGTGATTCTGGAGGCCGGTATCTCGGCCAGTAGCTTGAGTTGGCGGCTGGTGCAGGAGCGGCTGGGCGCGATGCAGCGGACGGCCAGCTATGACCGGGCGGGGTATGGGTGGAGCCCGGCGGCGCGCACGCCGCGCACGATGGAGAATCTGGTGGGGGAGTTGCACGGGTGGCTAGAGCTCTCCGGCTTGCGGGGTCCCTACATTCTGGTGGGGCACTCGTTTGGCGGGCTGATGCTGCGGCACTTTGCGGCGCGGTATCCGGCGCTGGTGGGCGGGCTGGTGCTGGTGGATCCGCTGGAGCCGGCGGAGTGGTGTCCTTTGCAGCCGGGCAACGCCCAGCGGCTGGGCAAGGGCGTGATGCTGGCGCGGCGCGGGGCGACGCTCGCGCGGCTGGGCGTGGTGCGGCTGGCGCTGGATCTGTTGATGTCCGGTTCGCACACCATCCCCAAACTGATGGCGAAGGCATCGAGCGGCAAGGGCAGCCCGGTGACGGACAGGCTGGTGGGTGAGGTGCGGAAGATGCCGGCCGAAGTGTGGCCGATGGTGCGGGCGCACTGGTGTCTGCCGCGCAGTTTCCTGACGATGGCGGAGTATTTGGAACGGTTGCCGGAGACGTGCGCGCTGCCGCTGGACGACGGGGCTCTGCGGGACGTGCCGATGGTGGTGATCTCGGCGTCGAAGAGCGATGCGGCGGTGGTGGCGGCGCACCAGCGGACAGCGGCCCTTTCGACGAAGGGTACGCATGTGGTGGCGGAAGAGAGCGGCCACTGGGTGCAGTTGGACCGTCCGGATGTGGTCATCGAGGCCATTCGGCGAGTATCTTGAGAGAAGAGCTATGAGTCAGATCATCGGTCGCAGATCGTTTTTTGGGCGCGCGTCGGCACTTGCGGCGCTGGCGGGTGGAGTGGAGGCGCTGCAAGCGGCGGAGAAGCCGGGCGCGCGTCCGCGGAACATCATCTGGATGGTGGCCGATGGGATGAGCCCCTCGGTGCTGCCGATGGCGGAGTATTTCTCACGGCGTGTGCGCAGCGGCAAGGGCCTGGTGTGGCAGGAACTGCTGAATGTGCCGCGGGTGCATCGCGGATCGATGGACATGGCCTCGCTGGATTCGATTGTGACGGACTCCTCCTCGGCTTCGTCGAGCTGGGGCTCGGGTTCACGGATCTTCAACGGCTGGGTGAACGTGCTACCGGACGGCACGAAGCTGACGCCCATCGCGGAACTGGCGCGAGACAAACGCAAGCGGATCGGGCTGGTGACGACGGCCACGGTGACGCATGCGACGCCGGCGGGCTTTGCCGCGGTGAGCCGCAAACGCGACGACGAGGCCTTGATCGCGGAGCAGTATTTAAAGGTGACCGACGTGGTGTTGGGCGGCGGGCGCAAGTTCTTTGACGCGGCGGCGCGGGCGGACAAGCGCGACCTGATCGGCGACTTCCGGAAGAGTGGCTTTGGCTATGCGGCGTCGCGGGAGCAGTTGCTGAAGCTGAAGTCCTCGAAGATGCTGGGGCTGTTTTCGGCAAGCCATCTGCCGTACACGCTGGACCAGAGGAACAGCGAGACGGACCGGGAGCTGGTGCCGACACTAGCAGAGATGTCGGATGTGGCGTTGCAGGCGCTGAGCGGCGGGCCGAATGGATTTCTGCTGCAAATTGAGGGCGCGCGGGTGGATCATGCGGCGCACGCCAACGACGCGGCGAGCCTGTTGTGGGATCAGCTGGCATTTGACGAGGCGATCGAGGTGGCGCTGCGATTTGCGGAGAAGCATCCGGAGACGCTGATCGTGCTGACGAGCGATCACGGGAACGCCAATCCGGGTTTGAACGGGATGGGCACGGAGTACAGAGACAGCACCAAGTGTTTTGACAGGCTGGCGGCGGTGAAGAGCTCGTTCTTCGCAGTGTCGCCGCGGCTGGGCGGGACGGCCGAGTACACGATGAAGACGGACACGGCGGTGGCGATGGTGCAGAAGCCCACGGCGGAGCGGGTGCAGGAGCTGGCGCGGCAGCATTTCGGCTTTGAATTCACGCCGGATGAAGTAGAGATCCTGCGCAACGCGGCCTCCGGCCAGAAACGGCTCAGCGCCAGCAAGCAGCTCGACAGCCTGGTGGGTTTGATGGGCCAGGTTGTGGGTAATCACGTAGGAATTGGGTGGACCGGCACTTCGCACACGTCGGACTACACGCTGGTGACGGCGCTGGGGCCGGGGGCGGAGCGCTTTGGCGGGTTGATCCGCAATACGCAGGTCTTCCCAGCGCTGACAGAGCTGATGGATGTGAAGTTCCAGAATCCGTCGATGGAGCCGGAGCAGGCCAGGAAGTACCGGGCGGCGGCGCGCGAGCAGCGGCGGGAAAGGCCGGATTGGGCGTAAAGGCATCAGAGAGGCTGCGTACGACGCTGTGCGGGATTGCGCTGAAGAATCCGGTACTGGCGGCGTCGGGGACGTTTGCCTACGGCGTGGAGTTCGAGAAGATTCTCGATCTGAATGCGATGGGCGGCTTTGTGGTGAAGGGGCTCTCGCGCGAGCCGATGGACGGCAATCCGCCGCCGCGCGTCTGGGAGGCCGAGGCGGGCATGATGAACTCCATCGGCCTGCAAAACATCGGCGTGCGTGCGTTTGTGGCGGAGAAGCTGCCGGCGCTGCGGAAGTTTGACACGGCGGTGTTCGCCAACGTGTTCGGCTACGCGATGGAAGACTACACCGAGGTGGTGCGTGTGCTGGAGGATCACGAGGGGCTGGCGGGCTATGAGCTGAATGTCTCGTGCCCGAATACGAAGCACGGCGGGATCTTCTTTTCGAGCGACGCGGGGTTGCTGGGCGAGCTGGTGGCGGCGGTGAAGAAAGTGGCGAAGCGGCCGGTGATTGTGAAGCTCTCGCCGAACGTGACGAAGATCGAGCCGCTGGCGCTGGCGGCGGAGCAGGCGGGGGCGGACGCGGTGTCGCTGGTAAACACGCTGGTCTCGCTGGCGATTGACATCCGCACGCGGAAGCCGCGGCTGGGCGCGGGGTTTGGCGGGCTCTCGGGGCCGGCGATCAAGCCGGTGGCGCTGCGCATGGTGTGCGAGGCGGCGCGGGCGGTGAAGATCCCGGTGATCGGGCTGGGCGGGATCGGCAGTGGAGAGGACGCGGCGGAGTTTCTGATTGCGGGCGCGTCGGCGGTGGAGGTGGGGACGGCGACGTTTTGGGATCCGTGCTCGCCGCTGCGGATTGCGGGCGAGCTTGATCAGTTTCTGCGCGAGGAGAAGATCGGCAACGTGCGGGAGCTGGTGGGCACGCTGGATTGGAAGCGGTAGTTCGGGGGACCGCGCGCGGCCGCGCACGATATACTTTCACTTCGTCCCGGAGTGTATCGAACCATCATGAAATTGCGGACCACGCCCGTTATCCTTGCGTTTATCGCCATGGGCTTCGCCGATGCCGTCGGCCCGTTTGTCAGCCTGGCCAAGAACGAATTCCAGCTCAGTAATACGGTGGCCAATCTGATCCCGTTTGTGGGGTTCAGCATGTTTGGGCTGCTCTCGGTGCCCATGGGTATTTTCCAGGACAGGCGCGGAAAAAAGACCGTGTTGATGATCGGGCTGCTGGTCACGCTGTTCGGACTGTTGAACGCGAGTTTCGGGCTGCATTCGTTTGAGCGGTTTCTGCTGACCGTGCTGCTCTCCGGGTGTGGCGCGGCGATCCTGCAGGTGGCCGGCAACCCGATCATGCGGGATGTCTCGGAGCCGGGGAAGTACTCGCGAAATCTGTCGCTGGCGCAGTTTGCGAAGGCGATCGGGTCGCTCTCCGGACCGATGATTCCGGTGCTGGCATTGAAGTATTTCGGCGCGGACTGGAAGGTGATCTTTCCGATCTACGCGGTGGCGCTGGCGATTACGGTTGTGGCGGTGGCGGGGTTGAAGGTGGACGAGAAGAAATCGGACCACGCGGCGGCGACGCTGGGGTCCTGCCTGGCGCTGCTGAAGAATCCTTATGTGTTGGCGATGGTGGGGGCGATCTTTTTCTACGTGGGGGCCGAGGTCAGTGTCAGCGCGAGTATCCCGCTCTATTTGAAAGAGCGGTTTGATATCGACATCAACAAGGTGGGGCTGCTGGGGACGGGGTTGTTCTTCACGGCGCTGACCATCGGGCGGTTTTCGGGTGGCGTGCTGATGAACTGGATGTCGCCGCGGAAGTTTTTCCTGGTGACGTGCGCGGTTTCGATTCTGGGTTTGCTGGGCCTGTTCCTGCCGGATCAGACACTGGCGATTGCCAGCTTCTTTGTGGTGGGTCTGGGGTTTGCGAACATCTTCCCACTGGTGTTCTCGCTGGCAGTGGAGACCATGCCGGAGCATACCAACGAGCTTTCGGGGTTGATGGTGACGGCGATTGTGGGGGCGGCGTTCGTGCCTCCGATCACAGGGTTTATGGCGGATAGGACGAGTGTGGAATTGAGTTTTTTGGTTCCTTTGGCGGCCGTGCTGTATATCACTTGGACGGCGTTTTTGAACAGATCAGCGGTGAAGGGTTAATTTGGCGGACTTGGCCGGACGAGGGCGTCCGGCGCGGTCCTGGGGGACCGCCCCACCTTGGGGGTGATTCAGATGGAGCGACTATGCAGGACTATTCGAACGATTCGCGGATTGTGATGACGCTGGACGCCGGGGGGACCAACTTTGTCTTCTCCGCGCTGCAAGGGAACAAGGCCGTGGTGGAGAGCTTTGCTCTGCCATCCTATGCGACCGAACTGGAACTGTCGCTGGCCACGATGATCGAGGGCTTCCGGCGGGTGCAGGCGGCGCTGCCGTCGGCTCCGGTGGCCATCAGCTTCGCCTTCCCTGCCCCGGCCGATTACGGCAACGGGATTATCGTAGGGCCGCGCAATCTGCCGGCTTACCGCGACGTGGCTCTAGGGCCGATGCTGGAGGACGAGTTTGGGCTGCCGGTCTTTTTGAATAACGATGGCGACCTGTTTGCCTATGGCGAGCCGGCCGCGGGATTTCTGCCTTACGTGAACGGGCTGCTGGCGGAGAGCAGGAGTCCGAAGCGATTTCGCAATCTTTTGGGCTTCACGCTGGGTACTGGTTTTGGCGGTGGGATTGTGCGGGACGGCGAGTTGCTGACCGGCGACAACTCGGTGGCTGGGGAGGTGTGGCTGATCCGGCATAAGCTGGAGCGCGGCATCAACGCGGAAGAGGGCGCATCGATCCGGGCCGTACGGCGCGTGTATGCGGCCCTGACGGGGCTGACGCTGGATGAGACCCCGGAGCCTCGGGTGCTCTTCGAGATCGCGGAGGGGCGCGCTGAGGGCCAGCAGGCGGCCGCTGTGGAGGCGTTCCGGCGGCTGGGCGAAGTGGCTGGTGATGCCATCGCGGAAGCATGCACTTTGATCGACGGGCTGGTGGTGATTGGCGGCGGGATCGCCGGGGCGCAGAGCCAGTTTCTGCCGGCGATTGTGCATGAGATGAACGGGAGCTACACGGCGCCCAACGGGGAGCTGTTCCGGCGGCTGATCCCGCAGGCGTTCAACCTGGAGGATCCGGCGCAGTTGGCGCATTTCCTGCGCGGGGAGACAAAGGAGCTGCGGGTGCCGGGCAGCGGGCGGACGGTACGGTTTGACGGCTTGCAGCGGACGGGCGTGGGCATCTCCAAGTTGGGAACCAGCGAGGCGACGGCGATTGGCGCGTATGCCTTTGCGCTGACCCGTTTGAGCAAAGGGACGGTTTAGATGAAACGGATACTGCTGAGTGCTCTACTGACGGCGGCGACCATGGCGGCACAGCCTTACACACGCGGCATCGGAGTCTATCCGGGCGATCCGAAGGACGACGTATCGCCGGTGATGCGGATTGATGCCACGACGTACCGCAACCTGGCGCTGCGGCGTCCGGCTTGGCATTCCAGCAGTTACGACTACAACCTGACGGCGCAACTGGTGACCGACGGGATCAAGCACGCGCGGGTGCCGCGGTGGGTGGTAACGAGCACCAGCGAGCACGGCATTCTGAAGAAGCACGAGCGGGAGTGGCTGTTCGACAACAACTGGATCTCGACGGTGGATCTAAAGGGCGGGCAGGGCTGGATCCAGATGGAGTTGGGCGGGGGCGATGGCGCGCCGGAGGCGGATAGTCTGGCGATTGACGCGCGGCCGCGGATGACGGCGCAGGGCGCGGCAGGGTGGACCTGCATCGTCAGCGGTTCCGAGGATGGCCAGAGATGGGAGGAGATCGGGCGGGCGGTGTCTACCGAGCGGCCAAAACGCGAGTTTCGGGTCTCCATTCCGTTTGGCGGGGTGAAGCACAGCCGGTTCTACCGGGTGAGCTTCGATGCGGCCTCCGTCACGCTGTGGCAGGTGGGCGAGTTGACGCTGCAACGCAATGGCAAGCGGCTGGAGGCGGCTGGTCCCTTTGACTTCACCAGCGCATGGATGAGCGCGGGCACTGGTGAGGAGTGGGTCATGGTGGATCTCGGCGCGGAATGTACATTTGACCGTATCGCACTGGAGTGGATTCGCGGTGCCGCCGAGGGCACCTTGGAAGCCTCCAATGATGCGAAGGCGTGGCGGACCATCGCACCGATCGCCAACAGCGTACACCTGGACCCACCGGACCGCGCGCGCTACGTCCGCCTGCACCTCCAGCGCGCTTTTCTTGCGCCCGGTTACGTGCTCTCTGAACTAGAAGTCTTTGGACGCGGCGGGCCAGTCCCGGAGGCACGCACCCGGACCGGAACTTGGAGAGTGCAACGCAGCTCGCAGGTCACAGCCGGCGGGGAGGCCCTTTCCCTCCCAGGGTTCAACGACAAGGACTGGGTGCCCGCTACCGTTCCTGGCACCACTCTCACCAGCTACTACAACGCCGGTGCGTTGCCCGACCCTAACTTCGGTGACAACCAGCTCATGATTTCGGACTCGTTTTTCTATTCCGACTTCTGGTACCGGGCTGAGATCCAGTCAGCCGCCATCGCGGCCGGGCGGCACGTCTGGCTGAACTTCGACGGCATCAACTGGAAGGCCGATGTGTATCTGAACGGCGAGAAGCTGGGCCGGATCGAGGGCGGTTTTCTACGCGGAAAATTCGACGTGACGGGGCGGCTGAAGCCGGGTCCGAACGCGCTGGCGGTGCTGGTGGAGAAGAATGCCACGCCGGGCAACGTGAAGGAGAAGACATTCCAGGAGCCGGACAAGAACGGCGGGTCCTTGGGCGCGGACAACCCGACGTATCACGCGTCCATCGGGTGGGATTGGATCCCGACGATTCGCGGGCGCAACACCGGAATCTGGAACGACGTGCGGTTCACGGAGACGGGCGCGGTTTCGATTGAGAATCCGCGCGTCACCACGGCGCTGCCGTTGCCCGATACGTCGCGGGCCGAGATCGGGATTGAGGTGACGCTGCGCAATCACGAGGCCACCGCCGTGAGCGGGAAGCTGCGCGGGCGGTTTGGCGAACTGCCGTTTGAGCAGGCGGTGACGGTGGACGGCGCGGCCACGAAGACGGTGAAAGTGGATCTGCGGATGCTGAAGCCGAGGCTGTGGTGGCCGGCGGGGTACGGCGACGCGCATCTGTATGCGGTTGAGCTGCACTTCGAAACAGGCGCGAAGGCGGTATCGGATGCCACAACGTTCCAGGCGGGCGTGCGCCAGTTTGCCTTCAGTGAAGAGGGCGCGGCGCTGCGGATGTGGATCAACGGCCGTCGGTTTATCCCGCGCGGGGGCAACTGGGGCTTTGGCGAATCGATGCTGCGGTACCGCGGGCGGGAGTACGATGCGGCGGTGCGCTACCACCGCGACATGAACTTCACGATGATCCGCAACTGGGTGGGAATGATCGGGGAGGATGAGTTCTACGAGGCGTGCGACCGGCACGGCATCGTGGTGTGGCAGGATTTCTGGCTGGCCAATCCGGTGGACGGGCCGAACCCGGATGACAATGCAATGTTCCTGGCGAACGCGCGGGACACGGTGCTGCGGATCCGGAATCATCCCTCGGTGGGGCTGTATTGCGGGCGGAACGAGGGCTATCCGCCGAAGCCTCTGGACGACGGGATCCGGGCGCTGCTGGCCGAGCTGCATCCGGGGCTGCATTACATTTCGAGCTCGGCGGACGATGTGGTGAGCGGGCACGGCCCGTATCGCGCCCAGCCGCTGAAGCTCTACTTTGAGCAGCGGGCAACGCCTAAATTTCATAGCGAGATGGGCATGCCGAACATTGTGACGATGGACAGCCTGCGGGCGATGATGCCGGAGAGCGCGATGTGGCCGCAGGGCGCGCAGTGGGGGCTGCACGATTTCTGCCTGAATGGCGCGCAGGGCGGCGCCTCGTTCATCGACAGCATCAACAAAAGCTATGGCGGGGCGAAGACGGTGGAGGAGTGGGTGACGCTGGCGCAGTTCGTCAACTACGAGGGCTACCGGGCGATGTTTGAGGCGCAGAGCAAGAACCGCATGGGCCTGCTGATCTGGATGAGCCACCCAACGTGGCCGTCGTTTGTCTGGCAGACGTATGACTACTATCTGGAGCCGACGGCGGCGTATTTCGGCGCGCGAAAGGCGTCGGAGCCGCTGCATATTCAGTGGAATCCGGTTTCGGAAGCGGTGGAGGTGGTGAACTACAACGGGGGCAATGCCAGCGGGTTGACGGCGACGGTGGAGGTGATCGACATGTCTGGCGTGCGACGGTGGACCAAAGCGGCCGCGCTGGATAGCGCAGAGGATAGTGTGCAGGCGCCGATCCGGATGGAGTATCCGGCGGATCTGACGCCAGTGCATTTTCTGAGGCTGAAGCTGACGCGCGGGGCGGCGGTGATCTCGGAAAACTTCTACTGGCGCGGCACGGAACAGTATAACTACCGGGCGCTGCGGGATCTGCCAAGCGTGGCGCTGCAGGCGGTGACGAAAGCGGAGCGGAAGGGGGCGACCTGGACGCTGACCACTGAGTTGACGAACCCGGCCAGGACGCCGGCGCTGATGGTGCGGCTGAAGGCGGTGCGGGCGCAGACGGGGGACCGGATTCTGCCGGTGCTGTATGGGGACAATTATATTGCGCTGATGCCGGGCGAGAAGCGGACGATCCGGACGGAAGTGCAGCAGGCGGATACGCGCGGAGAGCAGCCTCGGATCGTGGTGGAGGGATTCAACGTAACAGGAGGGGGCCGCTAAAAGGAGAAGAGGCCGTGTGGCTGGGTGCCGCACGGCCTCGTTCAGAGGGGCTGTAAGGTGCTGGGACACCTTACGGGGATGCAATTAAGTCAATGAAGACTTATGTGTTGAACCCATTATGCTTTTCGGGCCCCAATGTCGTCAACAGAAAAGACGGCGACTGGACAAATTTTAATGTTTTGGGTGTGCCGGCCGGACCGGCATGGGTAGACACTAAGGTTTAGGACGGAGCTATCCGATAGTCCAATTGGAGGATCTATGCCGATCCAGACTGACTTCCTTCCGGCCGAGCGGTTGCCGCGGGCGCAGATCCTGGGCCAGGCGCGGCAGGTGGGTGACAGTCCTGCGCTGGTAGCTCTGCTGGACACGGCGCCGGGCATGGTGGCGCTGCTGAATCTGGAACGGCAGATCATCTTTTGCAATGAAGCTTGCGCCAAGGCGGGCGGCCTGGCAGAGAAAGCGGACGCGCTGGGGATGAGGCCGGGCGAACTGCTGCACTGTGTCCATGCCACCGATTTGCCGGGTGGATGCGGAACAAGCGACGCGTGCCGGTACTGTGGCCTGATGCAAGCACTGATCGGGGGGCAGCAGGGAAAAGCGAGTACGGGCGAGTGCCTGTTGCAGTGCCGGAACCATGACGGGGAGATCTCGGCGGAGTACGCGGTGGAAGTGCGGCCGATGCCGGAGTTGGGCGCGGGCTGGCAGTGCTATTCGCTGACGGACATCAGCGGCGAGAAGCGGCGGGAGGCGTTGGAGCGGACATTTTTCCACGACATTCTCAACCGGGCGGGAGCGGTGCAGAGTGTCTCCAGCATGTTGGCCGAGGAGGACATGACGGCCGAGGAGCGGAGCGATTTTGTAGGGATGCTGGCGGTATCAGCGCGGGCGCTGGTGGACGAGATCCGCAGCCAGCGGACATTGTTGGCGGCGGAGAATGGCGAACTGGCTGTGGAGATCACGGAGTGTGATTCGGTGGAGGCGCTGAAGGGCGCGGCCGACACATGCCAGGCGTTTGGGCTGGCGGAGAACAAGCAGGTGATTCTGCTGCCCGGCGCGCAATCGATCCGTTTCTCCACGGACGCCGCGTTGCTGGGCCGCATTTTGATCAATCTGTTGAAGAACGCGCTGGAGGCGTCTGGCGCGGGTATGGCGGTGACGGCCACGTGCGCGATGCCGGAGCCGGGCCGGGTGCGTTTCTCGGTGCACAATGAAACGGTGATGCCGGACCATGTGCGGGCGCATGTCTTCCAGCGCTCCTTCAGCACGAAGGGGACCGGGCGGGGGCTGGGTACCTATAGCATCAAGCTGATGGCGGAGAGCTATCTGGGCGGGCAGGCGTGGTTTGGCTCCGCGGCGGGCGAGGGCACGACGTTCCACGTCGAATTCGCCATTTGAACCTCACGATTTTCTGAACTGGTTTCGCGGCGCACTCGTATTTCGTTACAGTGGCAAACGGAGACGGTATGCCGGCATGGCGGCGCGTGATACACTCGCCCTTGCCGGGCTTGTTTCCAGGCCCTATCGCGATGTTCGTTAATCGGAGTCTACACCGTGATTCTCGGCAAGTTCTGGAGCGCGATCCGCGCTCAAATCAACAAGATCGCCAATGTGTTCTGGGAGGCAGATCCCATTGCGCAGATGCAGTATGAGCATGATCAGGCGCTCGAGCAGCTGAAGGAAGGGCGCCAGGGCCTGGAGATGTACCGGGGCCTGGTGGAGCGGCTGACGCGGCAGGTGGCCAGCAGCAAGGACCACGTGAAAAAGCTGGAGGCCGAGACAAAGGCCTACCTGAAGATTGGCAACCGCGAGACGGCGGCCAAGTTTGCTCTGGAGTTGCAGAAGGCGAAGGGCGAACTGGCGGGCCATGAGGAGCAACTGCGGCTGCACGAGACGGCGTACGAGAACAATCTGAAGAAGATCAAGCACGCCGCGGGCAAGCTGGCGGAGGTGCGCCAGAACATCCAGAAGTATGACGCGGAGCTGAAGATGAGCTCGGCGGAGGCGGAGATCGCGGCGCTCTCAGAGTCATTCAACCTGAGCGTGACCACAGATTTCGGGCAGATTGAGCGCGTGGTGCAGGAGCGGATCGATCGCAACCGGGGCAAGGCGCGGGTGGCGGCCGATCTTTCGCACGAGGGGCTGGCGAGCATCGAGGCTGAGGAGCAGATGGAGAAGTCGCTGGCCGAGGACGCCCTGTCGCAATTCGAAGCGGAGCTTGGATTGCGATCACCGGAAACCACGAAACTACCGGATTCGACGAAGGACCTTGGACCCGCGGTGAGCGCGCCCAAGGAGACGACAGAGGAAAAGCTGTAATATATGGCACAACCGAAACCCGCATTTTATCTGGCCGTGTTCGCCGTGGTGGCGGGGCTCGTGGGATACGGGCTCTGGCGTTATCAGGCCGCCGACGGCAAGCCGGGCGGCATTTTCAGTCCAAGCGAACTGGGCAAGGGCGTGGAGGCTCCGGATACGCAGAGCGTCACCACGGCCAAGGAGTACAACTACGTGCCGGCGGCGAAGCTGCCTCCGGTGCAGGGCATCTCCAGCTACAAGCCGATGAACGACCGCACGGTGCGCTTTGCGCTGAATGTGTGGGCGGGCTGGGCGCCGATCATTCTGGCCAACAACGGGATGAAGCCGGGCAAGCTATGGAAGTCGCCCTCGGGCAAGGATTTCAAGGTCGAGCTCACGCTGATTGACGATCCGGTGGCGATGCGCGATGCGTACGCGGCCGGCAACGTGCATATCGGGTGGGGCACGCTGGACATGGTGCCGCTGCTGCTGGAGAGCCTGAAGCGCGATTCGCGGGTGATGCCGCGCGTCTATCAGCAGGTGGATTTCTCGAATGGCGGCGATGGCATCGTGGTGCGCGACAACATCAAGACGGTGGGCGATCTGCGGGGCAAAACCGTGGTGCTGGCGCAAAATTCGCCCTCGCACTACTTTGCGCTGAATGCGCTGATCAACGCCGGGGTGCAGCCGGCTGAGGTGAACTTCAAGTTCACGCAGGATGCGTTTCAGGCGGCGGCGGCCTTTAACGCGGATAAGTCGATTGCGGGCGCGGTATCGTGGGCGCCGGACATCTACAATCTGTCGAAGGTGAAGGGCAACCGGCTGTTGGTCTCGACGGCGACGGCGAACAAGCTGATCGCCGACGTGTGGTTCGCGCGGGCCGACTTCGCCAAGGACAATCCGGACGTGATTGAGGGCCTGGTGCGCGGCATTTTCGACTCGATGGAAGCGTTGAAGGAACAGCCGGCCAAGCAGGCCGTGGCGAAGTTGATGGCGGCAGGGTACTCGATTCCGGAGACGGACGCGCTGGGGATGCTGGGCGACGCGCACAGCACGAACCACGCGGAGAATCGCGAGTTCTTCCTCAATCAGAACAATCCGACGAACTTCGAGCGGACCTGGAATACGGCGTACTACCTGTACAAACGGATCGGCGTGGCGGGCGAGAAGGTGGATTTCGACCAGGTGATGGATTTCTCCGTCATCGCGAAGCTCGGCAAGGAGGCGAAGTACGCCAACCAGAAGGACGAGTACGCGGTGAACTTCGTGCCGGCGACGGCATCGAGCATCAAGGGCGAGAGCGAGGAGATTCTCACCAAGACGATTGTCATCCACTTCTACCCGAACTCGCATGACGTGATGAAGAAGGTCACGAAGACCGAGAACGGCAAGACGGTGGATGAGTTGTACGACCCGAACGTGAATTTTGTAATTGAAGAGGTAGCCAAGCTGGCCGGGCAGTTTGGCGCGGCGCGCATCATCGTGGAGGGCCACACGGACTCGTCGATGAAGGGTCAGGTGCCGGAGACGGCCGTGCAGGAGCTTTCGTTCAACCGCGCCAACGCGGTGAAAGAGGCGCTGGTGCGGAAGTTCCCGACGCTGCAGCCGAACCAGTTCACGGCCAACGGCATGGGCTGGGCGAAGCCGGCTGATGCGGGCGACGCGGCGAACAACGCCAAGAACCGGCGGGTGGAGATCAAAGTGTATCCGCTCGAGGCCACCAAGTAGTCATGGCCAAGAGCGCCAGCGGGGCGCTGCGCGGGTTGTTGGAGATCCGCGTGGCGCCGCCGCCATTCGTCGCAAAACTGCTGGGTTTGTTGACCGTGGCGCTGCTGATCGTTTTCTGGTGGCTGGCAACGCTGGGGGCTACGCCGGAGGCGCGGTTAATCTCGCCGGTGATCCTGCCGTCGCCACTGGAGGTGGTGCGGAGCTTCGGCTCGCTGGTGAACGAGCGGGCTCTGGTGGCCTCCATCGCGGCGACGCTGCGGCGCGTGCTGCTGGGCTTTGGCTTGGCGGCGCTGGTGGGCGTGCCGTTGGGCATCCTGGCTGGCTCCTGGCGCGTATTCGACGCAGCGAGCGCGCCGGTGGCCATCTTCGGGCGGAACGTGCCGGTGGCGGCACTGATCCCGCTGACGATTCTGTGGTTTGGCATTGAGGAAACACAGAAGGTGATGTTTTTGTTTGTGGCGTGCGCGCCGTTTGTTTTTTCCGATGCGGTGCGGGCCATTACGTCGGTGCCGGACCGGTATGTGGAGACTGCGCAGACGCTGGGCGCCACGCAGTGGCAGATTGTGCGAAAGGTGCTGATCACGCTGGCGCTGCCGAATATCTATTCCAGCCTGCGGGCGCTGTTTGGGATGGCGTTTGGCTACATCATGCTGGCGGAGCTGATCAACGCCGAACACGGGCTGGGCTATCTGCTTTCCACCAGCCAGCGGCGGGGCTTGTCCGAGCACATCATTCTGATCCTGTTCCTGATTGGGCTGATCGCGTTTCTGATCGACCGGTTTCTACTGTGGATGCAGCGGGGCCTGTTTCCTTATCTGGCGGGGTCCGAATGAGCGAGCAAGCGACAGAGGCCATGGTGGTGGATTTCCGGAAGGTGAGCAAGACCTTCCACGAGGGGACGTCGGCGGAGTATACGGCCATCCGGGACGTCACGTTTTCAGTGCCGGACCGGCCGGGCAATGGCGAGTTCATCGGGATCCTGGGCCCATCGGGCTGCGGCAAATCCACCGTGCTGCGGCTGATCGCCGGGCTGCGGCCGCACTTCCCGGCAACGACGGGGACGGTGACGGTCTTCGGCAAAGAGATCGAGGGGCCGGGGCCGGACCGCGGCATGGTGTTCCAGGATTACACATCGTTTGACAACCGCACGGTGCTGGACAACGTGGCGTTTGGGCTGGAGTGCGCGGGCGTGGGGCGGCGTGAGCGGGAGGAGCAGGCGCGGGAGTGGATCGGCAAGGTGGGGCTGAACATCGGCCGGGATGCGTCCAAGTATCCGCACCAGCTTTCGGGCGGGATGAGGCAGCGGGTGGCGATTGCGCGGTCATTGATTCTGAAGCCGCGGATCATCCTGATGGACGAGCCGTTTGGGGCGCTGGATCCGGCGACGCGGCTGAACATGCAGGATCTGCTGGTGGAGTTGTGGCGGGAGTTGCAGGCGACGGTCTTTTTTGTGACGCATGATGTGAATGAGGCGGTGTATCTGGGCGACCGGGTGTACATCTTCTCGCCGGCGCCTGGGACGATTTTGCACGAGCTGGAAGTGCCGGCTCCGGACCGGCCGGCGCGTGTGATGCAGCGGGAGAAGGAGTTTGGCCGCGTGGCGCTGGAGATCCGCGACATTATCGAGAAGCTGGAGGCTTCGGCCCGGCAGGAGCGCGACTGATGCCGCCACCGCTGCCACCGCTGCCGCCGACGCAAGGGATCCAACGCCCGGGCGCGGGCGTGTATCTGAAGCGCGCCTTTTTCTACCGCTGGAATGTGCTGCTGTTTCTGGGCGCGGCGGCGGCGGCGCTGCTGAGCCCTTTGCCGGACGTGGCGCTGCCGCTGGTGGCGGCGGCGGAGCTGGTGTATCTGACGGGGCTGATTTCGCACCCGAAGTTCCGCGACGCGGTGGACGCGCAGCATCATCAGGAGGCGAGCAGCCAGGCGGCGGTGGCCGGGCAGCGATCCGTGCAGGACATTGTGGCGCAGTTTCCGATGCAGGACCGGCAGCGGTTTGACCAACTGCGGGCGCGGTGCCTGGAGATGCGGCAGATCGCCATGGGCGTGCGGGGCAAGCAGGAGGCGGCCGGCGAAGATCCGAATACGGCGGCACTGGACCGGCTGCTGTGGGTGTTCCTGCGGCTGCTGGTTTCGCAGCAGGCGATGACGCGGTTTTTGCAGCGTACGGACGTGCGGGATATTCAGGCGAAGCTGGATTCGGCGCGGCAGCAGGCGGAGGCGCAGGCTGGCGGGGACGAGCGGATCTTGCGATCGTTGCAGGATTCGGTGGCGGTGCAGGAGCAGCGGCTGGAGAACTACAGCAGCGCCAAAAAGAACGCGGAGTTTGTGCGGGTGGAGCTGGACCGCATTGAGGCCAAGATTCAGGCGATCACGGAGGCGGCGGTGAACCGGCAGGATCCGAACTTCCTGACGAGCCAGATCGATTCGGTGACGGCCAGCATGCACTCCACGGAGAAGGCGATCAGCGAGTTGCAGGAGATCACTGGGTTTGTCGAAGAGATGCAGCAGCCGCCGGTGATTCTGGGCGCGGACTTCGGGCAGGTGAAGCAATGACGCCGTGGGCGGCGCGGTTGTCCGAGCTGTATTTCTCGCGCACGACAGCGCTGTTTGCGCTGCATGGGAATGTGCAGGATCTGATCGCCAGCGAGGGCGGATACACGACGCTGGCGGACTACCTGACAGGGCAGATCTTCGGGCGTTGGGACCTGGTGTTGCATTACGATCTGGCACGGGGTCTGCGGGCGTTTGCGGGGGCGGACGCGGCGCGGCTGAAAGAGATGGTGGTGCTGGCGAACCGGAAGGTCGGGGACCTGACGCAGGCGAGGCGCGATCCGGCGATGGCGTTCGCAATGATCGACCGGTTCGTGCAGAACAACATCATGGCGAGCGAGGGCGACCGCGTATCGGCGGCGGTGATTATCGATCAGGCCAGTTTCCTGTTGCCGGCCGGGGAGCCGGGGCGGCTGTCGATGCCGGCGGCCACGCAGATTGTCACGCTGCTGAACTGGGCGGCCAGCCCGCACCTGAAGCGGCTGAACATGGCGTTTGTCCTGATCGACGAGAAGCTCGCGGCATTGAGCGAGCGGCTGGTGGCGAGCCCGCACACGGCGTCGATTGAGATTCCGCTGCCGGACGCGGAAGCGCGGCAGGAGTATATCGGGTTTGCCGTGGGCGAGCGGGCGATGGCGGAGTTTTCGGACTACAGCGCGCCGGAACTGGCCGCGAACACGGCGGGAATTTCGCTGATCGATCTGAACGTGATGCTGCGCTCGGCGCTGGATGGGAATCAGCGGCTGGATGCGCCGCGGCTGCGGAAGCTGAAGAAGGAATTGATCGAGCGGCAATCGCAGGGTCTGCTGGAGTTTGTGGAGCCGCGCTGGAACTTCGATGTGTGGATCGGTCATCCGCCGATCAAACAAAGGCTGCGGGACGATGCGACACTGCTGAAGCGCGGCGAGTTGCAGACGCTACCGATGGGGTATCTGGTGTGCGGCGCGGTGGGGACGGGCAAGAGTTTCCTGGCGCAGTGCCTGGCGGGGGAGATCGGGATCCCGTGCGTGGTGCTGCGCAATTTCCGCTCGAAGTATGTGGGCGAGACCGAGGGCAATCTGGAGCGGCTCTTGAATCTGCTGCGGGCGCTGGGGCCGGTGGTAGTTGTGGTGGATGAGGCCGATGCAGCGTTGGGCGATCGGGATCAGCAGGGCGACTCCGGCACGTCGAGCCGGGTGTTTTCGATGATCGCGACGCAGATGGGCGATACGCGGTATCGCGGGAAGATTTTGTGGATGCTGCTGACGGCGCGGCCGGATCTGCTGCCGATCGATTTGAAGCGGCAGGGCCGGGCGGAAGTACACATCCCGCTGTTCTATCCGATGGAGCAGGCCGAGTTGCGCGCGATGTTCGTGGCGATGGCGCGCAAGGCGGGCGCGACCCTGGCGGCAGAGGATATTCCGGAGATCCCGCATGTGGGCCAGTTGTCAGGCGCGGATGTGGAGGGGCTGGTGGGGCGGGCGCAGCGGGCATCGTTGTTGGGCGGATCCAAGGTGATCACGCGCGAGGCGCTGGCCGGGGCGGTGGCGCAGTTTCTGCCGGCGACCAGCGGGATGGAAAAAGAGATGCAGGAGATCGCGGCGATATTGGAGTGTACGGACAAGCAGTTTTTGCCGGCGGCCGTGCAGATGCGGATCGATGCCGCGGGCGGACGGGCGGCGTTGCAGGAGCGGTATGCGGCGTTGCGCCGGCAGTTGGAGATGAACTAGGAGGACCTGATGGCACGCATGAACTGGTTTGACGAGAGCACGCACCACCCCGTGATTGACGAGCAGGTGGGAAAGCTGGAATCCTTCGCGGACGCGATGGCGGACGGCATCATCGAGAAGCAGGAAGTGGAGCGGCAGGAGCTGGCGCTGGTAGCCGTGATGAAAGAAGTGGAAGGGCAGTTGAACGATGCGCAGCACGCGGCCGTGACGAAGTTGCTGGTGGAGCTGAGCGCATACAACGTGATGCGCACACTTCATGAGCTGCACGCGCAGCGGCTGCAGAACGTATTGAACCGGTAGGGAGCGCCATGAAAGAGATCATCTCGACTGAACTGGCGCCGAAGGCGATTGGGCCGTATTCGCAGGCGGTGAAGCACCACGGGCTGGTGTTTTGCAGCGGGCAGATCCCGCTGGATCCGGCGACGGGGCAACTGGTGGAAGGCGGCATTGAGGAGCAGACGGTGCGTGTGCTGGAGAGCCTGGGCGCTGTTTTGCGGGCCGCGGGGGCGTCGTACGAAACGGTGCTCAAAACGACGATTTTTGTGCAGGATTTGAACGATTTTGCAGCGGTAAACGAGGTTTACGGACGCTACTTCCCGGTGGACCCGCCGGCGCGCGCGACGGTGCAGGCGGCACGGCTGCCGCGCGACGTGAAGGTGGAGATCGAAGCGATCGCGTTTACTTGATAGCGAAAAGCTGGTTGCGGTTGACCACGTAGAGCACGCCGTTGGCGGCCACGGGTGTGCAGTAGACGCTGCTGCCCATGTTCATCTCGGCGATCTGCTTCTTGGTTTTGGACGCCTCCAGGATGGTGACGTCGCCGTCCTCGTCGCCGATGTAGATCTTGCCGTCGATCACCATGGGCGAGCCCCAGATGGCGGCGAGCATATCGTGGACCCAGAACTCCTTGCCGGTGTCGGGATCGATGGCGTGGACGAAGCCGGAGAAATCGGCGTAGAAGAGGACGCCGTTGTAGAGGGCGCCGGTGGAGATGGAGCGGCGGATTTTGTCGAAGTGCCAGAGGCGGCCGGCCTGGGTGAGATCGCCGCGTTTGGTGGCGTCGATGGCATAGAGGTGGCCGACACCCTCGCCGTGTTCGGGGTCCTGGCCGTTGGCGATGTAGACGCGGTTGTTGTGGATGATGGGCGTGGCGATGAGCTCATTGCGCGTCTTGGGCCAGACGGACTCGGGCGGGTTGGTGTTGAACTCCCAGAGCTTTTTGCCGGATGCGGCATCGTAGCCGCGGACCCAGCCATCGCCCTGCGCGCTGACGGCCTGCACGACGTCGCCGATCTTGCCGATGGCGGGGGAGGACCACTGGCCGTGGAGGATCTTGTCGCCCACCGAGTTGTCTTCCCAGGCAAGCTTGCCGGTCTTTTTGTTGAGCGCAATGATGGAGGGCGCCTTGGAGGAGGGGATGTTGACGTGGCTCTCGTCCTGGCCGTTGGAGGTGGAGACGTAGACGAGATCGCCCCAGACGACGGGGGAGGAGTTGGCGAGATTGTGGGGCTGGGAGCCGACCTCTTCCATCATGTCGAACTTCCAGATCACCTTGCCATCCTTGATCTGAAAGCAGACCACCTCGGCGCGATTGTTGACGTAGTAGGCGAGGTCGCCCTCGATGAGCGGGCTGGAGGCGACGCCCTGATAGGGCCAATCGTTGACGCGGCCGGCGGGGAGTTTGTCGGAGACGATCTGATAAAGCAGCTGGCCGTCGGATTCACGGAAGGCCATGAGGACGCCCTTGTCGCCCTTGATCTTGGGATCCTTGTTGCCCTCATTGTTGGTGCCAACGAGGATTACACCGCCCGCGACAACGGGATTGCCGTAGGCCTGGGAGCCGAGCGTGGCCACCCACTTGATATTGGTCTTCTTGGCTGCATCCCAACTGGTGGCGATGCCCTTTTGGGAGGAGACCATGTTGCGGTCCGCGGTGCCGCCCCACATGGGCCAATCGTTGGTGCCGGGGTCGCCGGCAAAGAGTGCGGCCGGAGCCGCGAGGACCAGAGTGAGGATAGAGTGTTTCATCGGTTCGCCGTCACCTTCAGGTTGTCATAGAAGACGCCAAACTGCGCGTCGCCAAAGAGGCCGGGACTGCCCTCGCGGTTGCCGACGGGATCGATCTTCTCGATGAGCCACGAGGCCGGCTCGGGATCGCCCTTCTTCCACGCCTTGGCCTGGAGGCGGACTTTGCCGTCGGGCAGGTTTTCGGCGCGGAGTTTGAGGTGGTACCAGGTGTCTTTGAGCCAGGGGAAACTGACGGCGACGGTGCGCTGTGTTTCGGGCTGCCAGGGGAGCAGTTCGAGGCGCTGGGCGTTGCCGAAGAGGACTAGGCCATAGCGTTGGGCGAAGATGCCGACGTCGCCCTGCTGACGCCGTCTTTCGGGAGCGCGGACATCGGCCTCCACGGTGTAATCGTGGAAGTCATTGGGGCCGAAGAAGATGCGCATGCGCTTGAACAGGGTCTCGTTGGGCAGCTTGGCAATGACCTTGTTACCCTCGAGTTCCTGCACTTCGAATTTGCCGGCGACGGCGCTGATCCAATTGGGGGGCACGGCGGCGGGGGCCATGGATTCGAAGTCCTCGGACCAACCGAAGGCGGGCGCGACGCGAACGCGGGCTTCGCCGGTGACGCCGGCTACGGTGGCTTTGACAAGGCCGGCCTGGCCGGTGTTGGCGGCGGGCGCTTTGTAGGTGGCACCGTCGAGGGCGCCGGGGAGTTTATCGAGAGACCAGGCAGCGGTTTCCTCGCGGAGGAGGCGGCCCTGGGCGTCGAAGGAGAAGGCGCGAAAGGCGGCGGTCTGGCCGGGCTTGAGGAGGGCCTCGGCGGGTCGCACCTGCACCCAGGCGACGGGGCCGGCGCCGGCGGGGAGCGGGGGTTGCTTAACGGTGGGAGTGGGCGTGGTCTTGCGGCCGATGCAATAGAGGTTATCGGCGGAGGCGAAGATGACGCGGCCGTGGGCGACGGCGGCGCTGGCGAGGATGGGCTCGGGCGTGCCGGCGGAATAGAGGCCGGTCTGGCTGACGGGCAGGGTGACCTCGCTGAGCACGTCCACGGATTCGCCGCGGGGCTTGAGGATGAAGATGTGGCCGGCCTCAGTGCCGACGTAGAGCTTGCCATCGGCTTGGACGAGGGATGCCTTTTGATTGGCGCCGAGACTCTTCTTGTAGAGGGTGCGGCCGGTTTCGGCATCGAAGGCTTCGAGGTTGGAGTTGTTGTCGATCTGGTAGACGCGGTCGCCATCGGAGATGGGCGAGGAGTAGCCTGCCTCAAAGCCGCGGTTGGCCCACTTGGCATTGGCCACAGGGACCGTGCCCTTGGAGCCGGCATCGACCGCGGCGATCATGCCCATGACATTGGTATCGAGGTTCTCGTCGCCGTGGGAGACGATGGCGTATTTGCCGGCCATGACGACGGCGGTGTTGATGCCGCGCTTGGCCATCTCAAAGCGCCAGACGGGCTCGCCGGTCTGCGGCTTGACGGCGACGACGGAGCCATCGCCGAGGCCGGTGATGAGGAGGCGTGTGCCGTTGACCTCGGTGATGATGGGGTTGGAGTAACTGGTGTCGTAGGGGCGGCCGCCGGGGGTGGAGACGTAGACTGTGGCCCCGGTGCGTTTATCGAAGGCGAGGATGCGGTGGGAGCGGTTGGCGAGGGTGCCCCAGGTGCTGGCGATGGCGGAGACGATGACGAGATCGCCATCGACGATGGGGGAGACGGTGCGGCCGCCGTGAGTGGTGAAGAGGCCGTAGTCTTCGACGAGCGAGCGCTGCCAGACGAGCTTGCCATCCTTGGAGAGGGCGATGAGCGTGCCGTTGCCGCCGAAAGCGTAGACGTTGGCGGTCTCGGTATCAACGGCGGGCGAGGACCAGGCGATGCGATGCGGGGGGACGTCGCTGAGATAGAGATTCCAGCGGTGCTCCCAGAGCAGCTTGCCGGTATCGAGATCGAGGCAGAGCAGGCGCTCCTGGAGCGTCTCGCCCTTACCGGCGCCGTTCACCATGTAGAGATGGTTGCCGGCCACGACGGGGGTGGAGCGCGAGCCGTAGGGGGCTTTCCAGAGGAGGTTTTCGCCGGCGAGAGACCATTTCTCGGGCAGGTTCTTTTCGGTGGAGCGGCCGTCGCGGGACGGGCCTCGCCATTCGGGCCAATCGGCGCCCGGGAGCGGTAGAGTGAAGACGAGCGCGGTCCAGAGCAGTCCCCTCGTAAACATGTACTCTATTCTACGCTTTCTTGGCGGGAGAGCCTGTAAAATGGACCGGAGGACAGGAGGGCTACCGATGCGGTGGTTGACGATACTGTTGTGCGCGGCGGCTTTGGGCCAAACGCCTGCGCTGGATGAAGACCTGCTGACGGCGGCGCGGAAGGGCGACCTGGCGGGGGTAAAGGCGCTGCTGGAAAAGGGCGCGGGGCTGGAGACGAAGAGCCGGTATGGGCAGACTCCATTGTTCTTCGCGGCGCGCGGCGGCCACGAGGAGATGGTGAAGTTCCTGCTGGCGAAGGGCGCGACGCCGAACGTCAATGACACGTTCTACAAGATGTCGCTGCTGGCCGCGGCGGCGGACAAAGGCTACACCGGGATTGTGAAGGCGTTGATCGAGGGCGGCGCGACGGGCGCGGGTGAGGCTCTGGAGGCGGCGGCGGAGCGCGGATCAGTGGAGATGGCGACGATGCTGCTGGCGACTGGCAAACTGACGCCGGCCGATCTGACGAAGGGGCTGACGGCGGCGGAGGCGACGAAGAAGCCGGAAGTGGTTGAGTTGCTCACCAAGGCCGGAGCGAAGCCGGCGCCGAAGCCGACGGCGGTGGTGAGCCCGGCGACGTTGAAGCTGTATGAGGGCAAGTTCAAGGGCGATCCGATCGGCGAGGTGACGTTCACGCTGAAGGAGAGCAAGTTATTCCTGGGTGTGCAGGGCCAGAGCCTGGAGATGGGCGCGTTTGACGACACGACCTTTGCGCTGCTGGTGCAGCCGGGGGCGACGTGGAAGTTCACGGTGGAGGGCGGGAAGGCCGGGGTGGTCACTTTCTCGCAGGGCGGACGGGTATTCCCGATGAAGAGGGTGGAAGCACAATGAGACGCATCGCGGTAGTGCTGACGATGGCGACGCTGGGGGCTTTTGCCCAGAACTGGCCGGCGTTCCGCGGGCCGATGGCATCGGGAATCTCCGACGGCATGGCGCCGCCGGTGAAGTGGGATGCGGAAAAGGGCACGAACGTGGCGTGGAAGACGCCGGTGGCGGGCATCTCGGTATCGAGCCCGGTGATCTGGGGCGACAAGGTGTTTCTGGTTACGTCGGTCTCGTCCGATCCGAAATCGGAGTTCCGCGCGGGCCTATACGGCGACACGGAACCGGCGAAGGACAACAGCGAGCACACGTGGAAGGTGATCTGCCTGGAGCTGAAATCGGGCAAAATGCTATGGGAGCAGACGGCGTTTAAGGGCGTGCCGAAGACGAAGCGGCACCCAAAGGCGAGCCAGTCTTCGCCCTCGCCGGTGGTGGACGGCAAGCGTGTGGTGGCGTGGTTTGGCAGTGAGGGCTTGTACGCCTACGACTTGAACGGCAAGCCGCTGTGGAAGAAGGATCTGGGCGTGGTGGACTCGGGCTGGTTTTTCGACCCGGACTATCAGTGGGGTGTAGCGAGCTCGCCGGTGCTGTGGAAGGACCGGGTGTATTTGCAGGCCGATCAGCAGAAGGGATCGTTCATCGCGGCCTACGACGCGGCGGGCGGCAAGGAGCTATGGCGCACGAGCAGGGACGAGATCTCGACGTGGGGCACTCCGGTGGTGCTGGAGTATGAGGGCAAGGCGCAACTGGTGACCAACGGGACCAAGGGCGTGCGCAGCTACGATCCGGAGACGGGCAAGGTGATCTGGCAGTATCTGGGCAAGAACTCGGAGATCACGTGCCCGACGCCGGTGCTGGGCAAAGGGCTGATTTACGTGACGGCGGGGTATCCGCCCGTACAGCCAATCCTGGCGATCCGCTGGGGCGCGACGGGCGAGATCACGCTGAAGGACGGCGTGGAGACGAACGAGGGTATCCTGTGGAGCAAGATGAGGGGCGGCTCATATCAGCCCTCGCCGATAGTGTACGGCGGGCTGCTGTACATCTGCTCCAACCAGGGCATTTTGAGCGTGTACGACGCGGCGACGGGGGAGCGGAAGTACCAGCAGCGGATTGCGGGCAAGGGTGGATCGTTTTCGGCGTCGCCGATCGCCTCCGATGGGCGGATCTATCTGGCGAGCGAGGACGGCGAGGTGCATGTGGTGAAGGCAGGCGTGGCGTATGAGCTGCTGGCGACCAACCCGGTGGGCGAGGTGATGATGGGAACGCCGGCGATCACGAAGGGAATGATCGTGGTGCGCGGGATGAAGAACGTGTACGCGATCGCCGAAAAGTAGCTCGTGTTTGCGACACTGGTTTCATTGTGTTGAAACCAGTTGTCTCGCTCTTATTGTGTGTTTCTCTCCTCCCTGCACAGCAGGCGCCGCTGACCGTGGATTGGATCATGCGGGGTCCGGAGCTGTATGGACACGCGCCGCGGGCGGTGCGCTGGTCCGGCGACGGGCAGCGGGTGTATTTCCTGTGGAAACAGGCGGCGGAGCCATTGGAGAAGGAGTTCTCCACGTGGGTGGTGGGGCGTGACGGAGCGGGGCTGAAGCAACTGACGGAGGAAGAGGCGCGTCTGGCGCCTCCGGTATCTGGGCACGAATCGAAAGACAAGCGGTGGGTGGTGTATGCCGAGCGCGGAGATGTCTATCTCTACGACCGGACGAACGACAAACGGCGGCAACTGACGAAGACGGGCGACGCGGAGACGAATCCGCGCCTGACCGCGGACGGCAAGCGGGTGACGTTTGTGCGCGGCGGGAATTTGTATGCGCTGTCGTTGACGGATGGAATGCTGGAGCAGCTCACCAACATTCGCCCGGCGGGCGCGGGTGGGGCGGGCGCGGGTCCTGCGGACGCGGCCAAGAAGGGCACGGAGAGCCAGGAGACGGCGAAGAGGGAAGAGCGGGCGCTGCTGGAGGTGATCGAGCGTCGGGCGAAGAAGCGCGAGGAGGACGAGGCCAAGCGCAAGAAGGAAGAGGCGCGGAAGCCTTGGACGCTGGCAGCGCGGCAGACTGTGGCGAGCTTGGTGTTGTCACCGGACGAGAGCTATGTGCTGGCCACGGTGATGGAGCCGGCCTCCGATGCGAAGAACACAGTGGTGCCCAGCTATGTGACGGAATCGGCTTACACGGAGAGCCTGCCATCGCGATCGAAAGTGGGCGACGCGCAGGCTCGGATGCGCACCGCGCTGGTGCGGACACAGAGCGGCGAGGTGGTGTGGCTCGACCACGGGCAGAAAGAGAAGCAGGGCGACAAGGAAGTGGAGCGCGCGGTGATGCTCTTCAACGCGCAGTGGTCCGACGACGGGACGAAGCTGGCGTTGCTGGGACGCGCGGGGAACAACAAGGATCGATGGGTGTTTGCGGTGGACGCGGCGACGGGCAAGCTGCGGGTGCTGTTCCATTTGCACGACGACGCGTGGGTGGACGGGCCGGGCGGGCGGTCGCTAGGGTGGCTGGGCGATGACCGGACGGTGTGGTTTCAGGCGGAGCGGGACGGGTGGTCGCATCTGTATGCGGTGGGCTGGGAGGGCGGCGAGCCGAGGCAATTGACGTCGGGGCCGTGGGAGGTGGAATCGGCGGAGCTCTCGCAGGACAAAAAGGTGTTCTGGCTGAATACGGGCGAGGAGAGCCCGCATGAGCGGCACGTCTATTCGATGCCCGTGGGCGGCGGGGCGCGATCGAAGATCACGCGGCGGCCGGGGAATTTCGAGGCGACGCTTTCTCCGGATGAGAAGACGGCGGCGGTGCTCTTCAGCTACACCAATCAGCCGCCGGAGTTGTATCTGATGGACAACCGGCCTGGGGCGGAGATGAAGCGGGTGACGACGTCGCCGGCGGCGGAATTTCGCGCGCGGGCGTGGCTGGACGCGCCGATTGTGCAGATCCCGGCGCGGGACGGGGCAAAGGTGCCGGCGCGGCTGTACCAGCCGAAGGGGTGGAAGGCGGGTGGCCCGGCGGTGATCTTCGTGCATGGCGCGGGGTATCTGCAGAACGTGCACCGATGGTGGTCCAGCTATTCGCGCGAGTATATGTTCCACCATCTGCTGATGGAGCGCGGGTACACGGTGATCGATATCGACTACCGCGGGTCGGCCGGCTACGGGCGGGACTGGCGGACGGGGATCTACCGGTTTATGGGCGGCAAGGATCTGGACGATCAGGTGGACGCGGCGCGGTGGCTGGTGCGGGAGAAGGGCGTGGATGCGAAGCGGATCGGGCTGTATGGCGGATCGTATGGCGGGTTCATCACGCTGATGGCGATGTTCACGCAGCCGGGCGTGTTTGCGGCGGGGGCGGCGTTGCGGCCGGTGACGGATTGGGCGCACTACAACCACGGGTATACGGGGAGCATTCTGAATTTGCCGCAGAAGGATCAGGAGGCGTACAAGCGGAGCTCACCGATTTACCATGCGGCAGGGTTGCAGGGGGCGCTGTTAATTTGTCACGGGATGGTGGATGTGAACGTGCATTTCCAGGATTCGGTGCGGCTGGCCCAGAAGCTGATCGAGCTGCGAAAGGAGCGGTGGGAGCTGGCAGCGTACCCTGTGGAGGATCACGGGTTTGTGCAGGCGAGCAGCTGGGCGGATGAGTATAAGAGGATTTTGAAGTTGTTTGAGGTGAATTTGCGGGGGGTGGGCGCGCAGTGAGCGGCGACCGTTTCGACGCCGTTGATTGCTTCTAGTTAGTGGGGCGTAGCGGCGGGGGCGCACGGCGGGTGGCGCGGCGGGTGAGCATTCGGGGATCCAGGAGGTGCAGGGGCTTGAACTCGGATTTGGACCAATGGGAGCCATCCTCGAAGTGCACTCCGATGAGGTGGCCGAAATCCTTGTGCTGGCAGTAGCGGACCACGCCATGGTACTCGCCGGCTGGATAAGAGATGCGAACGACGGTGAGGAGCGGGATGGGCACGTCCACCTGGAGACAGGCGCCGGAGGCGGAGATATCCTCAAGATTGGCCACGAGCCGGCGGCTGCGGCCGGATTTTTCGCGCCAGCGGAGGTCCACCAGATCCGCGCACATCATCCGAGGTTCGGAACGCTGTTCTCTCATACAAGTACTAGATCGACTGGTACTTCAGTTCCGCGTGTGGGCGATTTACCTCAGATGGATATAGGGATGCGGCTTACTTCCGGATGGTGTCCGGCGTTGTTTTGGGGAACTTCGGGCGGGCCCGCCGCGTAGGAGAATGGGAGAGCCACATCCTGAAATGAGTTCAGCCAACATCCGATATCACGCCCTGGACAGCATGCGGGCCAGCATGATGCTGATGGGGATCTACCTGCATGTAGTGGTAGGCTATTCCGGCAACGGGCATTGGCCGTACATTGATCCGCACCCGACGCCGGTGCTGGACTTCACGTTGGGGATCATCCATGGGTTCCGGATGCCGGCGTTTTACGTGATGGCCGGCTTTTTCGGGGCGCTGCTGTGGAACGGGCGCGGGCCGGCGGCATTTGCATCGAACCGGGTGAAGAGGATCTTGATTCCGTTTGCCCTGTTCTGGTCGCTGATGTTCCCGGTGGTGGCGGCGATGGTGATCAGCCTGGAGAAGGGCTCGCAGTTCGTCTGGCCTGCGTTTGCGAGCGGCACGGTATTGGGCAGGCTGCATCCGCTGCACCTGTGGTTTCTGGAGTATCTGCTGATCCTCTACGCGATTGGCGGGCTGGTAGCCTGGGCGTCGCAGTGGTGGCCGGCCGGCTGGATGGAGCGGATCCATGCGGCGTACCGGTGGGCATTGCAGCGGTGGTATGCGCCGGCGCTGTTCGCGCTGTTTTCCTGGGTGCAACTGGCGGGAATGCGGGGCAACCTGAAGGACTGCGACGGGTTCATGCCGGAGTTGCCGATCCTAGCGGCCTATATTCCTCCGTTCGCATTCGGGTGGCTGCTGTACCACCATCGCGATCTGCTGGACCGGTTCCGGCAGCACATCCCGCTGTATGTGGCGGTGGGCGTACCGGCGTTTCTGGTGTATGGACTGGTGCCAGGCGGGACGTATCCGTTTGTGAAGGCGGCGGGGAACGTGCTGTTCTGCTGGCTGATGATCTTCGTGTGCACCGGGCTGTTTTTGAAGTATTGCAGCGGGGCGAGCGCGCGGTGGCGGTACATGTCGGATGCGTCCTACTGGCTCTTCATCGTGCACATGCCGGTGGTGGTGGGGTTGCAGGTGCTGCTGCTGCCGCTGCCGTTGCCGGCGCTGGCCAAGGTGCCGATCGTGTTGGCGGCGGCAGTGGGGCTGCTGCTGATCAGCTATGACCTGATGGTGCGGCCGACGTGGATTGGGGCGCTGTTAAACGGGCGGCGCTATCCGCGGGGGTTGGCGCAGGTGCGGCGGGAGGACGAGCCTAAGCCCGGCCCCCAAACGTGCGAGTCTCCGTCGACACCCTGACCTTTTCGCCTTCCTTGATGAAGAGGGGGACGCGGATCTCGAGGCCGGTTTCGAGCGTGGCGGGCTTGGTGACGCTGCCGCTGGAGGAATCGCCGCGGACGCCGGGCTCCGAGACGGTGACTTCGAGCTCGACGACGGGCGGGAGTTCCAGGCCGATGGGGTTGCCGTTGTACTTGAGCAACTGCAGAAGGAGGCCGCCGATGAGGAAGTCCGTGGCGTTGCCGACCATCTCATCGGTGAGGGTGAGGGTCTCGTAGCTTTCCTGATCCAGGAAGTGGGCGCCGCTGCTATCGCTGTAGAGGTAAGAGGTCTGGACGCGCTGGAGATCCGGCTCCTTGAACTTGTCGCCGGCCTTGAAGGTCTTCTCGAAGACGGCGTTGGTGAGGAGGTTGCGCATCTTGAGACGCACCAGGGTTTGGCCGCCGCGGGCGGTGGGAGAGCTGACCTCCGCATCGAGGCAGGAGTACGGGGTGTTCTCATGCTCGAACAGAGTTCTGCGCTTGACGGTAATCGCATCGATTTGGACGGCCATAGTCTCCTCAGGGCGGGCAAAGCGGGCGCGGGCCCAGATCTGATTTTCGCTCATGAGGGGGTGGGAGGGCTAGGGGGCGCGTTTCGTATCGCGCGCCACGTGGCAGTACACTGATGATCGTGCATGAAGATTTCCTCCGGCGGGCGATCGCGCTCGCCTCTGACAATGCGACGGGGGGGACGGGTGGACCGTTTGGCGCGGTGATTGTGCGCGACGGCGCAGTGCTCGCCGAGGGCGCCAACCATGTCACGACGTGGCATGACCCAACGGCGCATGCCGAGGTGGTGGCCATCCGTGAGGCATGCCGGGAGCTGGGCACGCATGAGCTGCGCGGGTGCGTGATCTATGCGTCGTGCGAGCCTTGCCCGATGTGCCTGGCGGCGATCTATTGGGCGCGGCTCGACGCGCTCTATTACGCCGCGTCGCGGCACGATGCGGCCGACGCGGGCTTCGACGACAGTTTTCTCTATGCGCAGATTCCGCTGGCGGAGGAGGCGCGGGCGCTGCCCACGGCGCGGCTGCTGGCGGAGGAGGCCGTGCGGCCATTTGCCATTTGGCGCGAGAGTGTGACTAAAATCCCTTACTAGGTTCCCATCATGCTTGTTGTCACCGCATCCACGCTGCAAGGCAAAAACATCAGCCAGTATCTCGGCATCGTCAGTGGCGAGGCCATTCTCGGCGCCAACATCTTCAAGGACTTCTTCGCCGGCATTCGCGACATCGTGGGCGGGCGCAGCGCCTCCTATGAGGGCGAACTGCGAAAAGCCAAGGATCTGGCGATTGCGGAGATGTGCGAGCAGGCCCGGCAGATGGGCGGCAACGCAGTGATCGCCGTGGATCTGGATTACGAGACCATCTCGACCTCGCATGGCGGCGGGATGCTGATGGTGACCGCCGCCGGCACCGCTGTCATCGTCGACTGACGGGCGCGATGGGCCACGTGCTGGAGTTGCGGCGGCTCACGAAGCGGTATCCGGGGCACGCCGCGCTGGAAGCCCTGACGCTGGAGATCGAGGAGGGCGAGTTCTTCTCGCTGCTGGGTCCTTCGGGCTGCGGCAAGACCACGACGCTGCGGCTGATTGCGGGCTTTGAAACGCCTACCGAGGGCGAAGTGATCCTGCGCGGCGAGGCTCTGGCCGCCAAGGCTCCGCACGAGCGCAACGTCGCCACGGTCTTTCAAAACTACGCGCTGTTTCCGCACCTGACAGTACGGGCCAATATCGAATTTGGGCTGCGCTACCGGCGCGGCGTGGAGCGCTCCATTGAACCGGTAGTGGAGATGCTGCAACTGGGCGGGAAGCTGGATCGCAAGCCGGAGCAGCTTTCCGGCGGGGAGAAGCAGCGGGTGGCGCTGGCGCGGGCGCTTGTGTTGCGGCCGGATGTATTGCTGCTGGACGAGCCGCTCTCGGCGCTGGATCCGAATCTGCGTGCGCAGGTGCGGACGGAGCTACGGGCGTTGCAGCGGCAGGTGGGCATCGCGTTTGTGTTCATCACGCACGACCAGGAAGAGGCGCTCTCGGTATCGGACCGCATCGCGCTGCTGCACGGCGGGCGGCTGGAGCAACTGGGGACGCCGCGGGAGCTGTATCTGGCGCCGAGGACGCGATTCGCAGCGGGATTTCTGGGCGCGGTGAACTGGGTGCAGGGCGTGGGCGTGCGGCCGGAATGCACGCGGCTGAGCGTGGATGCGGTGAACGGCGGCGCGCGGTGCGTGGCGGCGACGGTGGTGAGCTCGACGTTTCTCGGCAACTGTTTGCATGTAGAGGCGGTGACCGTGGGGGGCGAACGGTGCGTGGCGGAGCTGGCGCGGCACGACACGCCCTACGCCGAGGGGCAGAGCGTACACGTGGTGTGGGATGCGCGCGATGAGCTGAACGTACCGGGATGAAGCGGCTGCGCCTCATTTTCCTGACGCCGGCGGCGGCGCTGCTGGCGGGGCTCTTTGTGGCGCCGCTGGCGATACTCGCGGTTTACACGGTATTGACGCGGGGGGCATACGGCGGGGTGTCGGCGCCCTTCACGGTTGAGAACTGGATGCGGCTGGCGGATCCGCTGTATCTGGCGATCGTGTGGCGCAGCTTCGTGGTGGCGGGCGTCTCGACGGCGATCTGCGTGGTGCTGGGCTTTCCGCTGGCGCTCTTCATTGCGCGCTCGGGCGCGCGGAAGAACCTGTATCTGGCGCTGGTGATGCTGCCGTTCTGGACGAGTTTTCTGGTGCGCACGTATGCGTGGATGTTCCTGCTGCGCGATACGGGGCTGATCAATACGATGCTGCTGGCAATGGGCGTGATCAGCGAGCCGCTGCCGCTGCTGTACAACTGGGGGGCGGTGATCGTGGGGCTGGTGTACGGGTATCTGCCGTTCCTGGTGCTGCCGCTGTTTGCGACTTTGGAGCGGATGGACCCGGCGCTGGTAGAGGCATCGGCGGACCTGGGCGCGGGCCCTTGGCAGACGGTTTGGCGCGTGATTCTGCCGTTGAGCGCGCCGGGGCTGCGGGCCGGAGCGATCCTGGTTTTCATCCCGTGCCTGGGCGCGTATCTGACGCCGGACCTGCTGGGCGGCGGGAAGACGATTCTCATCGGGACGCTGATCCAGAATCAGTTTACGAGCGCGCGGGACTGGCCGTTTGGCAGTGCGGTGGCGTTGGGGCTGATGGGGCTGGTGATGGTGCTGCTGTGGCTGCACGCGCGGCGCGGCGGGGAGCCGCTGGTATGAAGCGCGTGCTGGCCGTCTCGGCGGCGATGCTGTTTGCGTTTCTGCATCTGCCGCTGGTGGTGCTGGCGGTGTTCAGCTTCAACAGCTCGCGGCTGGCGGTGTGGGAGGGATTCTCGCTGCGGTGGTACGCGGCGGCGCTGCGCGACGGGCAGTTGGGCGAAGCCTCGGCGAACTCGCTGGTGATCGCGCTGGTGGCGACGGCGGCGGCGACGGCCGTGGGCACGCTCTGCGCATACGGGCTATGGAAGCGGGATTCGCGTGCGATTGGTGTGTCGTTGTCGCTCTCACTGGTGACGCCGGAGATCGTGATGGGCATCTCGCTGCTGGCGCTGTTCCAGTGGGTGTTCCGGTTCCTGGGCGTGCAACTGGGGCTGCATACGGTGATCCTGGCGCACGTCAGTTTCTGCCTGGCGTTGGTGGTGATCGTGGTGCTGGCGCGGCTGCGCACGATGGACGCGACGCTGGAAGAGGCGGCGATGGATCTGGGCGCGAGCCCGTGGCAGGCGTTCCGGCGGGTGACGCTGCCGTCGCTGATGCCGGGCATCGTATCGGCGGCGCTGCTGGCGTTCACCATCTCCTTCGACGACTACGTGATCACGTCGATGGTGGCGGGCGTGGATTCGGAGACGCTACCGATGGTGTTGTACGCCATTGCGCGGCGCGGCGCCAACCCGGTGGTGAATGCAATCTCGACGGTGATCGTGTTCGGGTTGGGCCTGCTGATTATAGTGTCGGAGCGATTGAGGAAAGCATGACGCGGCGGCGCACACTCTTCTTTCTCGGGCTCTCCGGGCTGGCCGGATGCACGCGGGGCAACACGCCGCGGCTGAACGTCTTCAACTGGTCCAACTATGTGGGCGACGACACGCTGGCGCGGTTTGAGGCGCGCACGGGGATCAAGGTCCGCTACGCCATCTACGAATCGAACGAAGAGATGCTGGCGCGGGTGATGACGGGGAATTCGGGGTGGGACGTGGTGTTCCCCTCGAACTACTTCATCGAGCCGATGCGCGAGATGGGGCTGCTGGCGCGGCTGGACCGTGCGCGGCTGACGAATCTGGCGAATCTCGACGCGCTGTTCCAGCGGCCGGCGTGGGATCCGGCGCTGGCATGGTGCGTGCCGTATATGTGGGGCAGCAGCGGAATCCTCTACGACACGCGGCTGGCGGATGCGCCGCGCGCCTGGGCGGATCTGTGGACTCCGCGCTTTCAGGGGCGCGTGACGATGTTGGACGATCCGGCCGAGGTGTTTGGCGCGGCGCTTAAGAAGCTGGGCCTGTCCTTGAACTCCACCGGTGAGGCCGAGTTGCGGCGGGCGCAGGGCGAGGCGATGAAGCAGAAGCCGCTGCTGCGCGCGTACCTGAACGCGGAGGTGCGGGACCAGATTGTGGCGGGCGACATTGCGGCCTGCCAGTTGTGGGCGACCACGGCGCAGCAAGCGATCGACGCGGCGCCTCACTTGCAGTATGCGTATCCGCGGGAGGGCTTTGCGCTGTATGCCGATTGCGCGGTGGTGCTGCGCGAATCGCGGCGGGCCGGGCTGGCTCACGAGTTTTTGAACTACCTGCTGGAGCCGGAGGTGGCGGCGGGGATTGTGAGGGTATCGCGCACGGCGACGGCCAACGGCGTGGCGCGGCGGATGCTGCCGGCAGAGGTGAGCGGACTGCGGGCGCTATACCCGGACGCGGAGACACTGGAGCGGGGCGAGTGGTTCCAGGCGCTGCCCGCGGCGGCGCAACTGCTGCGCGACCGGTTGTGGACGGAACTGAAATCCGCCTGATCTGTTTCGGCGATCAGCTAAACTGAAGGGTCGGAGTCCCGTGCCGGAATTCGCGGAGGAAACTGTTTGAAAGAGTTGATGCAGCGCACCCTGGACCTGTTGCCGCAGATGACCATCACCTCGGCAATCGACATCCTCGTGGTGGCGCTGCTGATCTATCAAGTGGTGATTCTGATCCGCGGGCGCCGCGCGGCGCACATCCTGATCGGCATCGGGATCGTGGTGGTTGCCTACTCGGTCTCCGTGTTTGCGGGCCTGAACCTGCTGCGCTCCATCTTTGAGACGCTGGCGCCGTACACGGCGCTGGGCGTGATCATCATGTTCCAGAGCGAGATCCGGCGGCTGCTGGCGCGAATCGGGGAACGGCGCTGGATTGGTTTTGGATCGCGGCTGGAGACGCGCGAGGTGGCGGACGAGATCCTGCTGGCCGTGGGTCATCTGGCGTCGAAGAAGATCGGCGCGCTGATCGTGGTGGAACGCGACATCGGTTTGCGGACTTTTGTGGAGAGCGGCGTGCCGATGGATGCGCGGGTGACGCGCGATCTGCTGCTGGCGATATTTCAACCGGGCGCGGCGCTGCATGACGGCGCGGTGATTGTGCAGGGCGGGCGCCTGGCGGCGGCGGCGTGTTTCCTGCCGTTGACGATGAATCCGGAGCTGTCGCGGAAGCTCGGGACGCGCCACAGGGCGGCCATCGGCGTGACGGAAGAGGCGGATTGCCTGGCGATTGTGGTGAGCGAGGAGCGCGGCACCATCTCGATTGCAGCGGCGGGCGAACTGGAATCCGAGGTGCCGATTGACCGCCTGGCGCGGCGATTGGGCGGTGGTCTCTCCGTTGCGAACACATCCAGCAAACCGGCGCCGGTGCCGAGAGAGGCGGCGCGATGAAGCTCCGCAGCCTGACGCGTAACTTCTGGTGGAAGTTTGCCAGCGTTGCAGCGTCGTTCGTCCTCTGGATGGTCCACAACGGAGCGCGCGAGGCCACCACATCGATCACGGCGCCGATCCAGTACCGCAATATTCCAAAAGACCTGGACATCAGTTCCGATATCGTCGAGCAGGTGCACCTGGTGCTGCGCGGACCGTCTCCGGCGCTAAGCCGGCTGAGCGGGAGCCAGATGCCGGTGATTGTGGATCTCTCCCCGATTCACACGCCCGGCCAGACCACGTTCACAGTTGACCGGCGCAACCTGACACTGCCGGCAGGGATCATCCTGGAGCGAGCGGTGCCTGCGCAGATCCGGGTCCGCATGGATGAGCGATCGAGCAAACCGGTTCCGATTCTGGCTCGTTTTGAAAACGTGCCCGAGGGAATGCGCGTGGGCTCAGTGCAGATCACGCCGGAGAGGTTGACGATTGTAGGCCCGAAGAGCAAAGTGGACCTGATTGACGTGCTGGATGCGGACCCCATCAACCTGGCGGGTGTGCGCAGCCCGGCGGAGCTACGGACCACGGCTTTTTCGGGCAGTCCGCTGGTCACATTTCAGTCCTCGCCCAGCGTAACGGTGCGAGTGACGCTTCTGCCTCAATAGCAGCTAACTTTTTCATTCGGAGCAAATCAATGTCGAGGAAATTGTTTGGAACCGATGGCATCCGCGGCGTGGCCGGAGTGGCGCCGCTGGATCTCAGGACGGTGTATGCCTTTGGCGCGGCGCTGGGCGAGTGGGTGGCGCATCATGGGAATCCGCGGGTGGTGATCGGCATGGACACGCGCGAATCGGGGCCGTGGATTGCGGAGGCCGTGGCGGGCGGATTGGCGCACGCCGGCGCGCAGGCCTTTTTCGCCGGCCTGACGACAACCCCGGGCGTGGCGTATCTGACGAAGACCGAGGATTTCGTGGCGGGCGTGATGATTTCGGCCTCGCACAATCCGTTCCAGGACAACGGGCTGAAGGTGTTCAGCCACGACGGATACAAGCTGCCGGATGAGGAAGAGCGCAAGCTGGAGCGGCGCATCTTCGCGCTGCTGGCGGAGGACCTGACGCCGGAGCCGTTTCCGCTGGTGGACGATCCGGCTTTTGACCGGCACTACATTCAGTTCCTGCGTTCGACGTTTCACGGGTCTCTGCGCGGCGTGAAGCTGGTGCTGGATTGCGCCAACGGGGCGGCATCATTCATCGGGCCGGAGTTGTTCGCGGGGCTCGGGGCGGAGGTGATCGGCATCGGGTGCGATCCGAACGGGCGCAATATCAATCTGAATTGCGGGGCGCTGCACGTGGACGCGCTGCGTGAGCGGGTGCTGGCGGAGAAAGCGGATTTCGGCGCGGCGTTTGACGGCGACGCGGACCGCTGCATCCTGGTATCGGGCTCGGGCAAGATCATTGATGGCGACCACTGCATGCTGATCGCGGCGAAGGACATGAAGCCGACCGCGGTGGTGGGCACGGTAATGTCGAACCTGGGCTTCCAGCGGGCCATAGAGGGCCTGGGGATTCCGCTGATCCGCACTGCGGTGGGCGACCGTTACGTGATCGAGGAGATGCTGCGCAGCGGGCACACGATCGGCGGCGAGCAAAGCGGGCACGTGATCTTCCTGAAGTACGCGACGACGGGCGACGGGCTCCTGACGGCGCTGCGTGTGCTGGAGATTGCGACGGAGCGCGGGCAGACTCTGGACGAGCTGACATCGGACTTTGTGGCATATCCCCAGAAGCTCGTGAACATCCGTTTCGTGACGAAGCGGCCGCTGGAGGATTTGCCGGCCGTGCAGGCGGCGATCCGGGCGACGGAAGAAGAGTTTGGCGCAGCGGGCCGGGTACTGGTGCGGTTTTCGGGCACGGAGCCGCTGGCGCGCGTGATGGTGGAGGGGCCGACGATGGAGCGGGTGGCCGCGCGGGCGCAGGCGATTGCGGACGAGATTGCGGTGGGGATGGGGTAGGGGGCTTAGACTGGGGCGATGCAAGCAGCACACCGTGTAATCGCGATTATTGAACGCGAGGATGATGGCTACGTTGCACTGTGCCCGGAGTTCGGCATCGCGAGCCAAGGTACGTCGATCGAGGAGGCGCGGGCCAATCTGATCGAGGCGCTCACGCTGTTTTTCGAAACGGCGACGCCGTCCGAAAGCACTAGGCGGTATCACAATGAGGTCTTCGTGACCCAGGTCGAGGTGCCGGTTGGGTGAGCTGAGGGTTCTCTCGGGCTCGAAGATCTGTCAGATTGTTGAGTAGATCGGTTTCGTAGCGGTGCGCGTGATCGAAGTTGCGATGGGGTAGGGCGCGGCTAGCGGAGATCGAGGACCAGTTCGCGGGGGTTGGGCTGGGGGAGCGTGGCATTGCTGCCGCGCCGAAAGTCCGTCAACGAGGGTTTGACTTGCAGGCGAACCAAGAACGGATCGCTCCGGCTTCGAAGCATCGTTTCTTGGACAAAATGGCGGATGTCAAGGAGCTGCTCGTCCAGCTTCTTGTCCATCTCCCGGCTAATATCGGTGGCATTGCGTCCTTTGAGCTCGGAACGGGTACTGAACAGCCACCGGACCTGCTCCTCAGGCCGGTCGGCGAGACGGGCTAGATACTCCAGTTCGCAGTCGCCTGGTCGAAAGATCGGAGGGGGTTCTTCGTAAACGGGCCACCGCAGTTCGCCATTGGTCGGGATGAGCGCCCGCCGGAAGTACACGTTCCTGGGGCCAGCGGCGATCAGGCTGTTGCCGCTGTCGGCATTCAGAGTGAGGGTGTAAAGCGAGATGGGCGGGAAGCCGGAGGGAAGGTTACGTCGGGTTCCCTCGCCCTGGTCCCAATGCATCGGCCCCGGCCCGACGAGAGGATCCTGGCTGCCTGGCTCCAGTTTGAAGAAACTGTGGCGAACCGGCATTTGTTCGAGCATGCGCTCCAGAAGCTGAGCGGATCTGCGCTGGAGCAACAGGTTCGTGATGGCAATCCACTCGGCCGCCGCAAGTTTCTCGCGGTGCATTTCCAGGAGAGTACTGGTGGTCTGTCGTCCACGAGCGAGCAAGATAATCGCCTCGGCTTTCCATCGCGACCGGTACGGCGCGATGGCGTCGGCAGGCACCTCGGCTTCCAGCTCGATCAGCGAGTCAAACAGGGACTGGATGTAGGCGTACTCCGGTCCGTCGGTAGCGGCGTCCCGGGACTTCTGGCAGGCATATAGTTCCGCGATGAGCGTCTTCTCAAAGCCGGGGAGGCGTAGGCTCGCGGCGAGGCGCGCGCCCCAGGCCTTGTCTTTGAGCTGCGTGGATTCCAGAAGCTGCTTCGCACGGTTGGCCATCTCCGTATCGACGGGTACCGGCTGCGCGAAGAGCGTGGCTGCGACGAGACCGAGGGCTAGGCGGTACATTCGGCTGTCCTCATTCTAGCCACTAAGATGGAAACGTGAACAACGCAATCTGGCTCGAATGGGCTCGGCGGCTGCAGGCCATTTCGCAGACGGGGCTGACGTATGCGAAGGACCCGTTTGACGTGGAGCGGTATGAGGCGATCCGCGAGATTTCGGCGGAGATCATGGCCGACGGCGCGGGCGTCACCGACGCGGCTCGGATCGTGGATCTGTTCCGCGGCGACGTGGGCTATGCGACGCCGAAGGTGGACGTGCGGGCGGCGGTGTTTGACGGTGACCGGCTGTTGCTGGTGCGCGAGCGGGAGGACGGCCTGTGGACTCTGCCGGGCGGCTGGGCCGACATCGGCAGCGCACCGGGCGTCAACGCGGTGCGCGAGGTGCGGGAGGAATCCGGCTACGAGTGTGAGTTGGTGAAGCTGGCCGCGGTGTGTGACCGCGATCTGCACGGCCATCCGGCGATTCCGTTTTACACCTACAAGCTCTTCTTCGTGGCGCGGCTGGTGGGCGGGGCGGCGGCGCACAGCGTGGAGACGGACGGGGTGGACTTCTTCGCGGAGGACGAGATTCCGCCGCTTTCATTGACGCGCGTGACCCCGGCGCAGATCCGGCACATGTTCGAGCACCACCGTCATCCGGAGTGGCCGACATCGTTCGATTAGCGCGGGCGGCGGAGCTGGTGTTCGAGATGCGCCTCCACCGACGGCCACTCGGCGGGCACGATGCTGTAGACGCACGTATCGCGCACCGTGCCGTTGGGCAGCACCATGTGGCTGCGGAGGATGCCGTCGAGCCTGGCGCCGAGGCGCTCGATGGCGCGGCGGCTCTGCTGGTTGAAGAAGTTGGTGCGGAACTCGACGGCGATGCAGTTGAGGGTCTGGAACGCGTGGCGGAGCAGCAGCAGTTTGCAGGCGGTGTTCAGGCCGGTGCGCTGGGCCGATTGGGCGTACCAGGTGGAGCCGATCTCGACGCGGTGATTGACGGCATCGACGTTCATGTAGGTGGTCATGCCGGCGACTCGGCCATCGGGCGTGCGCACGGTGAAGGGCAGCATGGAACCCTTGGCCTGGAGCGCGAGGCGGCGATCGATTTCGGCGCGCATGGTGTCCGGCGTCGGGATAGCGGTGTACCAGAGATTCCATAGCTCGCCATCGCGGGCTGCGTCACAGAGCGCGTCGTGATGGTCGTGGGAGAGAGGTTCCAGGCGGGCGTGATCGGAGGCTAGGGTCACCGGTTCGAGCCAAGGCATAAGCCATGATAGCGGGTTGGGCGGGGTGCGGCGCCGTGCGTTATCCCCGAGGTCCTCCTGCCCGAATCATCGCGATACCAGCTCGAAGTTGACGTCAAGCGCAATCGTCGCCGCGACGGTCACAGCCCCCTCCACGGCGGGCTGGAACACCCACTGGGAGACGCAGGTGCGGGCGCTGTCATACAAGGCAATTGGACCACTCCGGGATTCAAGGAACCGGAGCGCCCCGTCTTTGCCAAGCACAGCCCCAAAGATGACCCGCCCCGTGATCATCCGGCGCTTCGCGTCGGGGGGATAGCGGGGCGGACTCTTCTTGACGACGCGCGGATCCTTGTATAGAGTTTCGGGACGGAGGGGCGGGCCGTCGCACGATTCGGAAGTATCGGGATAGAGCACTTTGGCACGGGCGAGCAGTTCCGCGCAGAAGGCGTCGTAGCCGCTCGGGAGCCTGCCACTGCCCGCGAGTTCGCGCCCGGCGCTGGCGACGGTACTCAGGGCGGATAGGACTACACGTGGGTCTTCACTGGTGCGAAGGGCGGCGCGGGCTTTTTGTCCGAAGGCTGTCGCAGGCAACGCGGATGGGGCGTCCAACACGCGGCCGGTGCTGGGCTCGACCGACCGGACCCCGAGGGCGGAATACCCATAGAGCTCGCCCAGCCATGCCCCGGCGGCGCCATGCCTGGAGACGGCGGGGAGCAGGAGGCTCTCAGCCAACTCCGGCTCAGCGAACCTCAAGAAGTACGTCGCATGGCCCAGGTCCACTGCGTCGTTCGGCCGCTCAGCCAGCCGGTCCAGCCAGAGGGCCTTGATCTCCTCGTAGCCCTGCTCGCCCCGAGGCGATCCGGCGGGAGAGGAGATCACCGCGGCCGTTCTACCCAGCAATCCGATTCCGGGCTGATTGCGAACTAGCCAATCGAGCTGCTCGAAGTGGAGTTGCCGCGCCTCCGGACCAGTCTGACGAGAGGCAAACACCAGCAAGGACACCCTGTCCGGCAGACTCCGCAAATCGTCGTTGAGCCGCGTTCTCAATTTGGCGGCCTTCGCCCAGTCCAATTGTTCGCCTTCCCGAGCGGCCGACTGCAACGTGCCGCCGTCTGAGACCGAGGGACGAGCGGTCAAATAGGGGATCTGCTCCAGAGGCCGGCGGATGGGGATGATCGCCTCGATTGTGAACGCCACCGCTTTGCCGTCCTTCGTCCCCGGCTTGAACTTCCACTGGGACAGGGCCTGCACGACGCTGTGCGGAAGGCTGGTGACGGATTCGAACGAAAACGGATTGCCCCGAGGGTCCAGGGTGATCGTGACAGTTGCCAGATCCGTGAAGAAGGGCTTGCCGCCCAGATCGAATGTGGGCTCCACTTTCTGCAGCAGGACCGGCCGGACGACTTGGGCCTGGACGTGCGCGATGGGGAGAAGTAGGAGCGCGCAGAGGGCCAATCGGATCTTCCGCAACGCTTGGCCTGGAGCGCGCAACTGTGATTCGGGATCCAGACCAGTCAATTGCATAGAAGGCTACCGCCATCCTCTTTCGATGGAATCGTGATCAGGCGGCAGCCGTCGTGCACTTCCAGCTGGAATATTCGATTGGCGCCGGTTTTGGGAGAGACCACCAGTTGATACAGTCCGATGGGGAGATCGCTGAAGCGAAACTCAGGGGTGGTTGCGTATGCCTCTGCCTGAAGCGCAGAATCGAATACGGCCGAGGCCTTGAGCCAGTAGCCTGTGGCGGCTTCAGCCTGAGACATTCCGTCAATTCGGCCTGAGCGTGGATTCTTTTTACCAGCCAGCGAATCTCGCCGGTCATAGGTGATGGGGGCTACGAACCAGATTGAGATCCGCCTGAACTCATGTTCAGCCGAAAGGTGCACGGGATAGGCCCTGCCGCCAAATTCTCTTTTGGACGCACTCAACCTGTAGTCCCCTGGAGGCAATGCGCACGACAGCACTCCGAGGCCGATGCAGAGTCTTTTGCCGTCCAATGCCTGCACCCGCACCCTGGCATCGGAGAGAACCGCGCCGGTTATGGGGTTGACCGCCTCCACGCGGAGGCTCACTGACTCGGCGGCTTGTGCAATTTGAACGAGCGCCAGGAGTATCGGCAGGAGTTTCGGCAATGTGGGCAGATTTCGCATCATGCAGCCTTCAAGTTCAGGTCTGGGCCTCGGTGGAAGACACCCACTTACCCGCCCATCTCAACTCCTCCGGCGGCGAGTTCGGATCGTCCCGGACTCTCTGGCATTCCTGCTCGTAGACCGATTGATAGTGGGGATCGAGATTGGCCAGGGCTGAGAGCGCCTCCCTCCCCACCGGCCACCAGTTCCCGGTCGGCTCCTCCTTGTCACCGAGCATTCGCTCCAACGCTTCGACAACGCGACGATCCACGCGCCAATTCTCGGGCAGCCCGCCCCAGCGGCCCAGGCTGCCGAGCGCAAACACCGCCCAGAAGCGCATGCGGACATCCGGCTCGTCGAGCACTTCGATGAGATGCGGGATGGCGGGCTGGTAGTTCGAATAGGCGAGGGATTCCGCCACCTCTTCGCGCACCGGTTGGGGCTGGGACTTGTCGATCAGCGCGTGCAGTAGCGCCTTCGACGCCCGCGTGCGTTGAGGCAAGATCCAGCCCAGCGCTCGAGCGGCCGCGTGCCGGCGATCCGGGTTGTCGTCGGAGAGCGCCAGGATGAGGCGAGGGATGGCACCGTGATCCTTTGTCTTTTCGATCGCGAGGGCGGTGCTCCAGAGAGCGAACTTCTCGGTCTGCGCAAAGAACAGATCGAGCAGCGTAGTCCGTACGCCGCGGGCATCGGCCTGCGCCAGCAGGATGCCTGCAATTCCACGGTTCTGCCAGTCCTCGCTCTCATCGCACATCGCCTGCCGCAAGGCCGCCGTGAGCGAAAGGCCACCTCGCTCGCGCCTGCGCAGCATGGCCACAAACCACGGCTGCTTGTGCCGCATGAGGCGGAGACGTTTTCGGATTCTCCGTTCGATGCGCTGCCGCACGTCAGGCTCGGATGCGGAACGCGGCTTCCTTGATGGAGAGGCCGGCGATCTCGATGCGGCTGAGGTCGCGGGTACCGACACCCAGCTCCTCGGCCAGTCTCAGCGAGCTATCGCAACGCTCAAACGGCGCCGTGCCGCGATCGGCCATGGGGTCGAAACCCATCAGGGCGGCGCCGACGGAATCGGTGCAGACTGCGTTGGTGCCGGCGACCAGCAGGCCGGGGCGCATGGGCTTGAGGCGGCCATAATTCCAGGGGCCTTCGCCGCCGGCCATGGTGTAGATGCCGTCGATGATGGAGATCTGGATGGGACGGGCGGCGGCGATGTCGGCGACGATGCGGGGCATGCGGTACTTGTCCTCGCGGGAGGACTTGGGGTCGTTTTCCTGCGGCGCGGTTTTGGCGGGGCCGCGGGCGCCGGCGTGCATGATGGTGCCGCGGCCGCCCTGGGTGCCGTTCTCGTCGGGGCCGTCCTTGCCCGCGTGGTCGCCGTAGATGGTCAGCGGCGTGCCGCCAAACATATTCTTCATGGCGAGCGTGATGCCGCAGGTGGCGTGCTCCTTCATCTTGGCGATGGAGACGAGCACGTCGCACTCTTCGTAGGCGGGGTGGAGATCGAAGCCGGGGAAGATGTGGCCGCCCTTGGGCGTCTGGAAGCGGGCGTATTTCTTGTAGCTGCCGAGCAGATTGGTATTCACCATCTCGACGCGCGAGGCGGCGTTGAGCAGGGGGGCGGGATCCCAGCCCACATCCATGATGAACTCGGGGAGGGGATCGGAGGAGGAGAAGCAGCCCTCGGCGATGCGGATGCGGCGGGCGCCGGCCTCGCCCATCAGACGGACGACGGCGCCGACCACGGCGGGGTGGGTGTATTGGGCGTGCTCAGCGGGCGTGTTGCCCATGCGCTGGTTGGGCGAGCCGGTGAGATTGATCTTGATGGTGACGGTCTTGCCGCCGACGAGCTTGGCGAGGCCGCCGAGCTGATCCATCATCGTCTTCAGCGTGGGCTTGAGGGCGGCGCCGTAATCCGGGCAGCGCGCGATGGCCACCGGCGCGGCGGGCGCGGAGGAGGGCGCTCCGAGGAGCGGAACCGCGGAGACGGCACCGGCCGCGGCGAGGAAGTTGCGGCGGGAAAGGCCAGGACACGGATGGTTACGCATGGGGAGTGATCTCTAATTCTACGGTACCGTACACTTTGAAGGTCGGGAGGTAGACTTCCTGCATGCCGGGCTCGCGGTGGAGCTCCAGGGTCTGCGGTTGGGGGAGCTCGGGCGAGTGGAAGCGGGCCGCCTGCACCTTCTGCCAAGTCTGGAGGCTGACCTGGTGGGCGGCGCCGCGGCGGGCGTAGTTCAGCATCTGGACCACCCACCGTTTGCCATCGGGCGAGGTGGTGTGGAAATAGCTGAGCGAGCCGGAGTTGAAGAGGCGCACGGCGTCGTAGCGGCGGCTCATCAGCAGGTGGGTATCCAGCGCCAGCATGTAGGGATCGTCCCATTCGCCGCTACAGACGGCCACACGGCCCTTGCCGCAGGCGTGCAGGGCAAAGCGCGGGTGGGTCTCGGCGAGCGGCCTGAGGCCCTTCAGAGCCGCGGCAGAGGCCTTCAGGCAGAGCACCAGGCCGCCGGATTCCACAAAGGGCTGCACCACGGCGGCGGTGGCGGCTGTCATCGGTTGCGTATCCAGATAGAGCAGCGCGCGGCGGCCGCGGAGCGCAACGGCGCTGAGCCGGGCTGACTCCACCGGCTGGAAGGAGAGGTTGCGGCGGGCGGCCAGCAGCAAGGTCTCGCTGGCCGTGTATTCGTTGGGGCCGGCAAAATCCGAGGCGATGACGAGGCGGGCGAGGACGGGCCATTGGGACCACTCGCGGTGTTCGCGGTGCCAGGCGATGCCGGCCAGCAGGCGCTTGAACTGAGACTGGAGGGCGGGGTTGCCGGCAGCCACCTGGCGGGCGTGGGCGGGCGCGATCCAGAGGGGCCGCACCGCGCCATAGGCGGCGGCCTCGCTCTGGGCGAGCAGGTAGTTTTCGGTGGCGAGGTTTTCGGATTTCTCCGGCGGATCAGAGCGGAGCCACACGGGGCGGCCGGCGGCGCGGGCGCGGGCGAGGCGAATGAGCCATCCGTTGGCGTCGAGCCAGGGGGCGCCGGTGGGGCCGCTGCCGGTGGAGTCCTGTCCGGCGTCGGCGCCCTTCATGGCGAGCTCGGGCCAGACGCCGTCGCCGATGCAGACGGGGCCGGATTTGACGCTCCAATCGATCTCTTTCCAGGATTTCCAGGCAGGCGGCGGTGGGCAGGCCAACCCGCCGGCCTCTGCTGCGGCGCGCAAACCGGGCGGTGCGTCTTTCGGTAGCAGCAGGCAGTTGACCGGGGAGCCCTCCAACAGCTTGAGCAGGGCCGGATCCTGCCATTCGGACGGCCACTCGATGGGGACCAGGTCAGCAACAGGCATAGCGGACAGCTCCTGAAGGAACGGCTACTTCTTTTCGAAACCGGGCGCGATGGAAAGGGCGAGGTAGTTGGTGACCTGCGTCTCGTTGCGGCAGGCTTCCACGTAGGCGTTGCGGAGCAGTTGCTCCTTGCGGGTGCGCAAGGTCTCGCGGATGTTCTGCTGGACGCGAGGGTCATCGAGTTCGCGCTGGCCGGCGGGCTCGCGCGAGATTAGCTTGAGGATGTGCCAGCCGCCTTCGGTGGAGATGGGCGGGGAGACGGCGCCGGGCAGCAGGGTCATGACGGCCTTGCGGGTTTCGGGGTCCACGCGTGCGAGGGCGGATTCCGGCACAAAGCCCATGTCTCCGCCGTTGGCGGCGCTCTGCGGATCCTCGGAGAAGTTCTGCGCCAGCTTGCCGAAATCCTCACCTTGCTTGAGGCGGGCCTCAATCATGAGCAGTTTCTTGCGGGCCTGATCCACGTTCAGCGCCTTGTTGCTGGCGAGGTTGCGGGAATCCGGATTGGGCCCCGGCGTGACGACAATGCGGGCCAGGTGATAGTTGGTTTCGGGATAGCGGAAGGCCGCTTTGTTGGCGGCGTAGAACTCGTTGACGTCCTTGTCGCTGATGTTGATCTGGTTGCCGATCTCGCGATTGAGGAGCTTGTCGATGGAGAGCGAGCGGCGGATCTGCGCCTTCAGCTCATCGAGATTCATCTGCTGGGCGTCGAGCTGTTTCTGGAACTCTTCCTGCGTGTAGGGCGCCTTGATCTGGCCCAGGCGGGAATCCACTTCATCGTCCTTGGCGAGCAGCGAGAGCTTCTCGGCGCGCTGCAGCATGATCTCCTCGTCCACCATGACACGCAGGAGTTCGAGCTTCTGGAACTGAACCTGATCCGCGGAGATGCCCTCGGGCTGTTGCGGAAATTGCCGCTTGTATTGCTTATCGATCTCCGCGTAGGTGAGAGCGCGGCCATTGACGGTAGCGGCCACGTTGGCCGGCACTGATTTCTTGCAGGCGACACCGGCGGAAAGAGCCGCCAAGAGCAGCACGGACGCGGTTGATTTCAGGTTCATGGACAGTCTCATTGTAGCGGAGCGGCGGGAATCGTTTTGATCTTGAGGTTGCGGAACTCGATGCGGAAGCCTTCGGCCTCGAGGCCGACATGGCCCTTTTCGATTGGGCAGTATTTGTATTGGCTGACCACGGCGCCGTTGACCCACGAGGTGAGCGTGGTGCCTTCGGCAGTGATCTCGACTGTATTCCATTCGCCGGCGGGACGGATGCGCTGATCCACCATGCGCGGGCTGAGGTCGAAGCGGCGCCGGGCGCCATCCACATAGATGTAGCCGAAGAAGTGGCCGCCGGCGGAGGCGCCGATCTGATCCTGATACCAGAGGCTGTAGTCCGGCAGAGTGCGGACGAAGATGCCGCTGTTGTAGCGCGGGCTGCCGTCGATTTTGGTGAAGCGGAATTCAACGTGGAAGACGAAGTCGGCCAGCGGCTTGTCGTAGCGCAGCCATTCGTGGCCGCGGTTGCCTTCGCAGAGGACCACGCCGCCGGGCTGGAGGGACCACTGTGAAGTGGGGTCGGGCTTGTCGGGCGATATGGCGAGGCGGGTCCAGCCGGAGAAGTTGGCGCCGGGCGTGATGTCAGTGAAGGCAGCGGGGGCGCGCTCCAGGGCGCTGGGCTCCTGGGCGCGGAGGAGAAGAGCAGTGAATGCGAAGAGAGCGAGGCGTCTAGCCGAGTAGCTCATGGAGTTTATCCAGATCGGCGGGATCGCCGAACTTGGCCATTTTCACGTTGGGCTCAATCTGGCGCATGAGGCCGCAGAGCACCGCGCCAACGCCCACTTCCACGGCCTTGGTGATGCCGCGTGCGGCGAGGGCGCGCATGGAGTCTGTCCAGCGGACTGCGCCGGGTACCTGGAGGTAGAGGCCCTGGCGAGCATTGACGCCGTGGTTGACCTCGATGGCGGCAATGTTGTTGATGAGGGGCACGCGCAAATCGGCGAAGTGGGTGGCTTCGAGATCGGCCAGTAGGCGTTGCTGGGCGGGCTGCATGAGGGCGCAGTGGAAAGGCGCGCTCACGGGCAGCGGCACGGTGCGTTTGGCGCCGGCGGCCTTGAGAGCCTCGCAGGCGCGGGCGACAGCGCCGGCGTGGCCGGCGATGACCATCTGGCCAGGCGAATTGAAGTTGGCGGCGGAGACCACTTCGCCTTGCGCGGCGGCGGTGAGAATGGTGTCCAGTTGATCCAGCGGCGGATTGAGAATGGCAGCCATAGCGCCCACTCCGGCAGGCACCGCCTCCTGCATATACTTACCGCGATTGCGGACCAGGCGCACGGCATCGGCAAACTCGAGCGAGCCGGCGGCCACCAGCGCCGAGTATTCGCCGAGGCTGTGGCCGGCGACGACGGTGGGGTGATAGCCGAGTTCGGCCAGCACGGCGCAGGCGGCGACAGAAACAGTCAGCAACGCTGGCTGGGTGTTCTGCGTGAGGCGGAGCTGATCGTCGGGCCCCTCGAAGCAGAGCTGGGAGATGGCGAAATCCAGGGCGTCATCGGCCTGCTCGAAGATCGCTTTGGCGACGGGGTACTTTTCGGCGAGGGCCTTGCCCATGCCAGCGGCCTGTGACCCCTGGCCGGGGAAGAGGAATGCAATTTGAGACATACGAACCCTCTATTTTCTCACAGTGGAGGGGGCGGCACGGGTGAGCTCAATCAATTCGTAATCGCGGAGCTCCGGGAGCGTGAGGCTGGTGCGGCCGCCGGTGGTCTGGGTGGGGAGCACGGAGGGGACGCGGTGCAGGCGGGCGCTGACGAATTGACCGTCGAGGACGATGCGAAGATCGCGCATGGGAACAGGCGGAAAGTACGCGGTTTGGGAGTGGCCGCTGAGGTTGATGAGATGGACCAGCGTACGGCCGTTCTGCTGCATGAGTGAGATCTCAACGAGCGGGTGGGCGTTGGTTTCGAGTTGGCGGTGCGGCAGCAGCCCGTTGACGAGATCGCGCAGCAGCGCGGCGTGGGCGGGCAGACTGTGGCGGTAGTAGAGCGTGCCAAGCTCCCAGGGCAGCCACAGCGCGCGGCCCTCGTGGGAGGCCAGCAAAGCCGGCGTGGCGGTGTCGCGGATATCGATGTGGATCTTTTCGGGCGGCCCGAACATGGAGGGCGGCACCAGCGTCAAGGGCGCACCGGGCTGGGCGGCGGTTTCCGTGAAGGGTCCATCGAGGAGCAGTAGGGACGTGAGGCTGAGCGAGGGGAAGCGCTTGGTATCCCGAACTCGGACGTAGCCGTGCACCGCGGGCGAACCGGGCAGCGCGCCGATGCTGAGCACGCGTCCTCCGGCGGCGAGGTAGGGCGCCAGGCCGGCAGGCATGGGGCCAGGAGTGAGTACGAGATCGACGGGCCGTTTGCCGGTCCACTCCAGGTTGCTGGCTACGGCGAAGGGGATGTGCTCCTCAGAGAGAAAGCGAAAGAGGCCGCGATAGCTGGATGGATCGCCGTTGGAGAGGAGGATGACGCGGGCGGCGCTCTGCTGCGAATGGAGCAGCGCTTCGTTGGCGGCAGCCCAGGCGAAGATGGGCCGCGCGGTCTCGACGGCCTGGCGATCCTGCTGATCGAAGGTGCCGTTGATGGCAAATGCGAGCGCGCCGCCGTGGGCGATATTCTGCCAGAGGCGTAGCGCGATCTCGCCGGCGGGCACGGTGGCAAAGCGCCAGGCGTAGTCCACGAACTGCATGCAGAGATTGATAGACATTTTGGCCGGCTGGGAGTTGCGGGCGCGGTTCACGTTGGCGGAGGACGTGTAGGGCCAGAGCGGCAGCGGGCGCGTAACGCCGGTGTTGGATTCCGACATGATGCCGTCGGTGGATTCATCCAGGTAGTTGAAGTAGCCAGCCAGGGGCCGGAGTTGGTGGATGATGCGTCCGAAATCGGCGGCAACCTCCTGGGCGGAGAGGGCCATAAAGCGGCGGTAATCCGGATCAGCAGCACTTTCCGGTAGCGGGCGCGAAAACATTCTGTGGAACTTGCGTTGGCACGCCTCGCAATGGCAGTGGCCGAGAGCCTTGCCGCTGTAATCGCTGGATTGGTTGCCGAACATGTTGAAGAAGAGGCCATCCACGTCATAGCGGGTCAGCGCCTCGGTGAGGATTTTGGGGGCGTGCTCGCGGTACCAGATGGAGTTGATGCAGGTGGAATAAAGGCCGTTGTAGATGACGGGGGCACCGCCTGCCTGGCGGAAGAACCACTCGGGGTGCGCGTCGAAGACCTCCTTGCGGGTCTTGGAGAAATCGAAACGGCCAACGACGCGGATGTGGCGGGCGTGAGCGGCGCGCAGGGCGTCGCCGAAAAAGTCGCGGCCAGGCGGAAGCTGCGGGCTGGCGTAGTGGAACTCGACGCGGGTGGGGTAAGTGGCCGCGATGCCGCCCATGTTGAGGTGCAGTACATTGGCGTGGAAGGCCGCGGCCTGCTGGACAAGGGCAAGCGGATCGGTGGCCGCGTCAGGCTCGCGAAGATTGGTCTGGAGCCAGCGGAGCGGCTCGTTCATCCACCAACCGCTGCCGGGGGCGGGTTGAGCGGCCAGCGGGAGAAGCGTGACGAGACACAGAATGGCGGAGCGGAACATGGGGTCCACTCTATCACCGGGGATGCTAGACAGGGCTGAGAACGGCGCGCACGCGGGCGGCGAGCTGATCCGGTGTAAAGGGCTTCTCGATGAACGCTGAGTCCTCGCCATCCACTCCGTGGCGCATGACAATGTCTCCGGTGTAGCCGGACATGAAGAGGACCTTGAGACCAGGGCATTGCTCGAGAAGGCGGTCCGCCAGTTCACGGCCGCTCAGACCAGGCATGACGACGTCGGTGAGCAGAAGGTCGAACGAACCGGACGTTTCTTCGAATCTGGCAAGCGCCTCAACCGCGGTTGAGGCCGAAGTCACGTTGTAGCCGTAACTGTGCAGGGCGTAGGCCGCCAAGTGGCGAACATCGGCCTGGTCTTCTACCAAAAGAATCGATTCGGTACCACCCGGGGCGCGCGGTTTGCCAGAGGGCAGCTCGGATGCTCTTGGATCGGCTACGCGGGGAAGACCCACCTGGAATGTTGCACCGCACCCAAGTTCGGATTGCACTGCTATAAATCCGCCGCTCTGGGCGACGATACCCTGAGCCATGGAAAGACCGAGCCCGGTGCCCTGACCCACGCCCTTGGTAGTGAAGAAAGGCTCAAAGATACGTTGGCGAGTCTGGGCATCCATACCGCCGCCATTGTCGGCAACGCTGAGCAAAACGTAGTCGCCGGGCGAGGCCTCGGGATACTCGCGAGCGAGTTCTGCGTTCCACTCGGCGGCGGCGACCCCGATGACGAGCTTGCCGCCCAACGGCATCGCGTCGCGCGCATTCACGACAAGGTTCATGACCACCTGTTCCAACTGGTGCGGATCGGCATTCACGCAGAGCGGTTCAGCGGCAGCGGTCAGGGCGATCTCGACATCCTCGCCAACCAGGCGCATGAGCATGGGCCGCAGTTCTTTGACCGCCAGGTTGAGATCGAAGACGCGCGGCTGGAGCAACTGCTTGCGGCTGAATGCGAGGATCTTCCCGGTCAGCACGGCAGCACGCTCTCCCGCCCGAAGGATGGCCTCGAGATCGGACCGCAAGGGGTCGAGGCTGGGAACTTTATCGATCATCAGCAGGCTGTAGCCGTTGATGACGGTGAGTAGATTGTTGAAATCGTGGGCAATGCCGCCGGCGAGACGTCCGATTGATTCCATCTTCTGCGCGTGGACCAGACGGGCTTCGGCGATTCTGCGTTCGGTGATGTCGAGAAAAGTGACAACAACCTGGGCCACAGAGCCCTCGTCGTTGTGTACGGGGTAGGCGTCCACCAGTGCCCATTTAGGCTCGATGCGGTCCGGTCGGACCATGCCGATAAGCAACTGGTTGACCTGTTGGCCGGTGCGGAGGACCTGGACAACCGGAAAGCGCTCCAGCGGCATCGGCGATCCGTCGCCCTGCACGAAACGCCACGCGGGATCGGCCGCGAGTTTACCCAGCATCGTGTCCTGGGTGATTCCGAGAATGCGGGCGGCCGTGGGATTGGCGAGCAGGATCTGGGAGCCGGGGCCATGCACAACCACGCCGGCAGAGAGGTTGTGGATGAGCGTGCGGTACTGATCCTCACTGGCGCGGAGGGCGGCCTCCACACGCTTCCTTTCGGTAATGTCACGCACGACGAAGAGGAGACTGGAGGGGCTGCCATCAGCGCCGCGAATCACCTCTCCATTGACCTCGATATCGAAAACAGTGCCGTCACATCGAAGCGCCAGGAACTCGCCGCGACGTCCGCCGCCCTCAATCATGAGCCGGGTATTGTCGATGGCTCGCTGCCGGTCTTCCGGCACCACGAAATCGGTCAGTGGGCGTCCCAGCAATTCATCGAGGTGGTCTGCCCGGAACATGGCCAGCCCCTTGTGGGACACCATGCGAATCCGGCCCTGCAGATCGGTGATGCTGATGTCGTCCGGCGAGGCATTGAGAATCGTGCGGTGGAGCTCTTCGCTTTCCCGCATCGCCAGCTCGGCCCGCTCCCGTTCCAGTTCGCCAGCGGCCCGAACGGCAACCATCTGGAGCACGGATTCGACGAACTTGGAGTTGAGCAGGGGCTTGCGGCTGATGACAGCGATGAGGCCCACCGGCTTGCCGTCAAAGCTCCACAGCGTGGTTCCTGCGTAGCTTTCGGCTCTCAAATCCTCCAGCGCCGGATCGTTTGGAAAGAGCTTGCGGACATCTCGCGGAAAACAACAGATCGACTTGCCGACGACGTCACCGCATGGTGTGTCGCGCAGGCCATAGACGATGTTGTCCAGAAACTCTCCGTTGCAGTACACGGCCACAGTTTGCGCCTGGAGTCCGTCGCCCAGGAGCCGGTCAATGCAGACGAAATCCATATCCAGTTTGTTGGCCAGGTAACGCGCCAGCGACTGGAAGAAGCTCTCGCCGGATGCCGTATAGCCGCACTCGGCGAGAAACACCAGCGTTTCCTGCATCTGCTTGCGCTCAGTGATGTCTTCGATGACGCAGGCGAACTGCCCCTCTCTGGGCCGGTATGCATAGACCTCAAACCACTTGTCGAGCGGAGCCGTGTGATTCTCGAATCGCGCGGGCACTCCCGTTTGAACAACCTCAGCGTAAGTGGCCAGCCAGTGCGGTTCCAGGCCGAGCAACACTTCCGTGGCGTTCCGGCCGACAATCTGGCCGGCCTCCAGGCCGGTCATCTGTTCGAAAGCGGGGTTGACTGCGATGAAACGGTAGTCGATTGGGCGGCCCTGGGAATCCAGGATCAACTCGTGGACAGCAAATCCTTCCTGCATGCTGTAAAAGAGCGTGGCGTAGTCGGATTCCAGCTGAACCTGATGGGTGATATCGCTGAGAAAACTGAGCGTGGCCGGCTGACCGTTCCATTCGATCTGGACCGCGTCAAGATGGGCCCATCTGAATCCCTCCGGCGCGCGGAGAACACGGAACGTGTAGCTCGGAAGCGCCGCCAGCCCGGCGGATCTGGCTTGGTGGCGTTCGAGGACCATCTGAAGGTCGTCCGGATGGATCAGGTCGGTGACGGGCCGTTGGAGCAGTGCCTGGCGGCTCTCACCCATCAGCGTCTCGGCTGCCGCGTTAACAAACTGGACAATGCCAGCCTGGACAACGAGAACGGCCTGGCCGGCGTTCTCGATTAGCGCCCTGTACTTCTCTTCACTGCGCGACAACGCGTGGCGCGAACTCTCCGCGGCCGTGACATCGGAGAGGCAAAGCAGTAGGCGGGGGGCGCCGGCAGCAGGGATGAGGGCGGTAGATGCGAGCAGATGCAGCGAGCGCGAACCAACCATGGCCTGAAACTCAATGTCGCGCTGAGCGTCGCCGGTACGTAGCGTTTCCGTGAGCGCCTCACAGATCAGACAATGGGGATGATTGGAATCGCTTGCGCAGTACAGGACCTCGCAGACAGATTGTCCGCGCAACTCGTCATTGTCTTGTCCGGCCATCTCCGCAAAGGCGCGGTTGGCGTAAAGGAAGTGGCGCTCGCTATCGAGGACACACAACATGACTGGCGCTTGGTCATAGATCGCGGCCAACTCAATCCGCTCCCGCTCCCGCGCGTCCTCGGAGAGTTTGCGCGCCGAGATATCCAGGATGACCCCGTCGATGTGGCTGGGCGTTCCGTCGGGGTGCTCGACGCAGCGCCCGGACTCCTGCACCCAGCGGATCTCCCCATCCAAATGGCGGATGCGGTATTCGCATTGGAAGGCCTGGCGGTTGGCGACCGCCGTCTCCACCACCCGCGAGACCTCGGCCAGATCTTCCGGAACGATGAGATCCGCCCAGCTGGTCTGCCCGCTGATCAACTCAGCAGCCGGACGGCCGGTGAGATTGAGAGGGTGATCGCTGAAATAGCTCATGCGCCAGGGCGGCCGAAGCTCGCAGCGGTAAACTGCGCCCGGCACATTCGCTATCAAGGTGCGAAGCTCCGATTCCCGTTCGCGCAATTGACGCTCGAGGGCTTCGTTGCGAAGGGTCAGTTCCACCACTGTAGTGAGCTCGTGGCCACGCACAGGCTTCAGGACGAGGGGGCCAGGATGGCTAGGCGAGGCGGAAAGGTACACGACCGGCACGGGGAGCGCGGCATTTTCCCAGCCGCCTGGCAAGTCCAGGTCAACAAGGAGCAGATCGGGCTGGTGGTGCGCGACGGCAACGGAAAGTTGGCCCGACTCCGAGACAGTCGGCGCAACGGTGTAACCGGCGCCGGTGAGAATGCTGGAGACTTCGGCCGCAAGGACAGGATCGTTCTGCGCGACGAGAATCTTGTGGCCGTTCACTGGCCCTCATTCTATACCACCGGCGACGATTAGGGCCGGAGTCTCCGGCCAATCCTCAAACGCTATTTGGGCAGAGCCGGGAGCGACGTGAAGGCCCCCGACGGATTGAAACGCAGGCCCAGGCCGGAGATATCCGTTCCGGCGGTGGTGAACTCCACGACGCCGCGGCGGCTGGCCAGGAGTGGGAAGCGGTCAATGAGGCGGAACGAGAACTGGCCGCGCGGGTTGAGGCCGATGGAATCGGTGCCGAGTACGGCGCCGGATTCGTCACGCAGCGTCACTGTAACGGTGGCGCCCGTGGTGGCGTTGGTATTGACAAGCGCCATGGAAGTGACGAAGTTCTCGGTGTTGTCGTAGGGCAGGAGGAAGTTGCGTCCGCTGGCCGTGGCGGTGACGCCCGCTTCAAAGTCGGGGCGGCCGGTGACACGCTGGCGGAAGACGGCAACGCCGCCGACGGAACTGTTGGAGAGGAGTTCCGTCCAGCCGGTGATGAGGGGCGTCGATGTTCCGCCGAAGGGGTTCGACCCGCCACCCTGCGTGGTGATGGTTTGGGTACCGCCTGCGGCAATGGTGTTCGAAATGGTGGTAACCGGCGCAGCCTGCCCGGTGATGGGCACAGACAGCGGGGCGCCGTTGGGCGACCAGAATTTCAGCGTAAACGGCGCGGGCTGGGTGTCGAGATTGACGAGAACGATGGTGGTTTGCCAGCTATCCGCCGTACCGCCGTCGGCGAGCTGCGAGAGCAACTGGCTGGGCGCTGGGGCGGCCGGGATGGTGAGGACCGGGAACGATGTGAATGCGTTGGTGGGATTGAAGCGCAGGCCGAGGCCGGTAAAGTCACCGGAACTGGTCATATCCAGCACGCCACGCTGGTTGGCTGTGGATGGGAACCGTTTGTAGGATTCCACGGCGGTCTGACCACGCGGCGGGAGGTTGATGGCGTCCTGGAAGAGAGGTCCGCCGTTCTCCAGGCGGCCGGTGATGTTGAGCCCGCGCGATTGCAGGGTATTGGTATTCACCAGGGCCATGGAGGTCACAAAATTCTGAAGATTGTCAAAGGGCAGAAGGAACCGGTTGGCGGGATTTGTCACGGAGACAGCGGCTTCGAGATCCGGGCTGCCGGCGATGCGCTGGCGGAAGATGCCAACACCGCCGATCTGGTGCGTGGTTTCGAGTTCAGCCCAGCCCTGGGCGAGAGCGGCGTCGGTGCCGGCGGTGCGAATGGTGCGGGAGCCTCCGGGCGGGATGACGCCCTGATAGGCTTCGAGGCGGCCCGGATTGCCTTCGATGGGCAAGCGGAGAAGCGATCCATCCTGCGCGTAGAAGCGGAGGGTGAAATCGGACTGCACGTTCTCCATATTCACCAGCGTGATGGTGGTCTGCCAGCCTTGGCCATCGGCGAGTTGGGAGAGAACCTGGCGGCCCGCGGAGACATTCAGGGTGACGGGCACCGCGATGGGACTGTTGGTGGCATTGGCCGCGTAGATCAGAACGGAGCCTGTGTAGGATCCGGCGGCGAGACCGGTGGGATCCAGGATCAGCGAGAGATTGAGGGTGGGCGACGCGAAGCCCGATACGGGATTCACGGTAAGCCAATTCCCACCGCTCGTGGTACTGGCCACGGCATTGATGGGCGTGGAGGCAGCGGAGGTGGCCACGGTGATGGCGGCGGTTTGCGGACTGGCGCCGCGAGGCACGATGACGCTCACCGAGGCGGGCGTGACCGCGACGGTGGCAGTGGGGCCGATGACAACGTTGACGGGAACGACGATCGTGGCGGCCTGCGCCTGGGTGGCGGTGATCGTGATGGTGGCGGAGTAGACGCCGGCGGGCAAGGGGGCGGGATTCAGTGTGACGTTGAGGCTCGACGGAGTTGAGCTGGCGCCGGGATTGACGGTCAGCCACGGCTGAGAGGAGACGGCGGTGAACTGAACGGCGCCGCCGGGATTGGCGCTAACCTGCAACTGCTGGGAGATGGAAGCGAAGGAACCGGTGGGCGCTCCGAAGTTGACGACGGAGGGCGAGACCACGAAAGTGGCCTGGGCCACAGAGAAGGTAACGCCGATGAGCAGCGGCGAATTGCTGGCGTCGGCCGACGAGATGGCGATAGTGCCTGTGTAGTTGCCCGGCGCGAGACCGGTGCTATTCACCGTGACGGTGATGGCGCCTGGTGTGATGCCACCCACCGGGGTGACCTGGAGCCAGGACCGCCCGTCGCTGGTGGCGGCGCCGACGGAATAGCTGATGGCGCCCACCGTGCCGGCGATGGCGACGGTCTGTGGAGCGGGATCTGTGCCGGTGATGCTCTTGGTGAAGCGCAGGCTGGCGGGCGAGGCGGCGAGAGCGCCGGCCGGGGCACGATGAGAGTGACTTTGGTGCGCTGAGCAGGCGGCGGGTTGGCGCCGGTTGCCGAGACGACGACTGAGCCTTCGTAACGGCCGACGGCCAAGCCGGCGGAGTTGACGCCTACTCCGATGGTGGCGGGGGTGGAGGCGGCGGGCGCGAGCAGCAGCCAGGTGCCGCCGGAGGTGGTGGCGCCGGTGACGGCGATGCCCATGGCGGAGTTATCGGTCGCGCTGGCAGTGAGGTTCTGGAAGGCCGGAGGAGTGCCGCCGATGGGCGCGGTGAAGATCAGTTCGGGCGGGGTGAGATCCAGCAGGCGGTTGGCGGAGAGATTCAGCGTGACGTTGATGCGCGTGGTTGCGTCCAGGGCGACAGTGGCGGTGTAGGTGCCATCCACCAGAGCGGCTGCCACTGTGGGATCGAGCGCGAGACTTACCGTACCGGGTGTGAGCGTCTCCGCGGTGGTGGCGCGCAGCCAGGGGGTAGCGGCCGGGCTGTAGACAATCTCACCGATGGCGAACGGGATGGGCGCGGCGCTGCTCTTTACCGCGACCTGCTTGACATTCTGGAAGGTGGAGGGGCGTTGAATGTTGAAGGTGACGTCGGCGGGGCTGAGCGTCAGGAAGGAGGAACTGGTGATGGTCATCACCAGGCGGGCTGCAACGGTATTGCCGGCGCCGGATACCTCCACATTGCCGAAGTAGGTGCCGGGGACCAGATTACCCTCGGCATTGGCCTGCACTGTGACGGTGCCGGCGGGCAGGACTCCAATCGGAGTGCCGCCGATGGTCTGGCCGGTGACCGGCCCGATGGCGAATGAAGCGCCGGCGTTGGGGCTGGTGCTCTTGATGGTGTAGTTGGCGCCGGGCGGGATGGAGGAGATGGTAAACGTCTGGGGGGCGCTGATGTCCTTGTCGCCAAGCTTGAAATTGAAGTTCAGCACATCGGTGGAAAGAGAAAGGACGGCATTCGGCGAAACGGTCAAAGTGACGGGAATCGTCAAGGTCGGGTTGGCGGAAGAGGAAGAGGTGAGAAGCAGCTGGCCGTTATAGATGCCTGGTGGGAGGCCGGCGGGGTTTGCGGAAACGGTGAGCGTCGCTGGAGCATTGCCGTTGACGGGCGTGACGCTCAGCCAGCCGCCGCCGGTGACGAAGACGACATAGGGAACCGTACCGCTGGCATTGAGCGTGAGCGGCAGAGTGACAGGCGCAACGGCGCCGGAATAGGCGGCCAGATTGAGAGCGGCAGCCGACGGCGCGACATAGGGGTTGGTGCTGACGACGAGTTGGACGCTGACGGCGACCGGCAATCCGCCGGCCGGCGCCTGGAGCGTCACCGTTCCGGTATAGGCGCCCGCCACGAGGCCCACGGGATTGACGCGGACCATGAGGGTGTCCGCAGTGCTACTGGTGGTAGGCGCGGCAATCAGCCAGTTGGCCCCGTCCGAGGTGGCGACGGAGGTGGTGTAGGCGACCGGATTGCCGGTGCTGGTGACGACGATCTGATCCGAAGAGGAATGGAGGAAAGCGCCCGTGGCATCGCTGAGCGACGTACCCTTGCCGCTGCCGGTGTGATAGACGAACTGGAGCGTGCTCTTGTTGACGACCAACTGCGAACTGGCAGAGACCGTCAGGGTCACCGGCATTTGCAGAGGCGGGGAGCCTGCGTTCTGGAGTATCACGTTGGCGGTATAGGTACCCGCGGGCAATCCGGCGGGGTTGGCCGTGATGGTGATGCGGCGGGGAATGGTGACGATGGCTTCCGGCGTGCTAAGCCAGGAGGCGTTGGACACGGTGACCGACACGGTGCTGCTGGTGGTCTGATTCCCGAGAAGCAGGACGGATTGGCTTTGGGAGGTGGTGGCGCCCACCTGGGCTCTGAATTCGACGGAGCTGGGGCCGACCATGAGGGATTGGCCGTGCAGGGCGAGTTGCGCGGAGAGAAGAAAGACCGGGAGAATCGCAGTGGAGGAGATACGGGCGAAACGAAGCATCGACATGCCTCCTTAGGGATTGGGCGAAAAATCTTACGTCGCGCTCAGAGTAACATGAATCCGACGTTTGTTAAAACAATTCTTGTGCAATTTGTTATGACAGATAGTCATATCAGCAGGCCGGCGAGAGCGAGGATGGCGACGATGGCCGAGGCGACGACACGGGTGGACAGGCCGGGCGGGGCTTGCCTGCGACCGGCGTAGCCGATGGACAGAACGGCGGCGGCAACCAGGAGCTCGACGGTGAGCACGTGCAGGGTGGCGAACTGCTGGATGCGGATGGCAAAGAAGGCCGTGGCGAGTAGAACGGGCGAAGAAGCCTGCGCCAGATGCATGGCGAAGGGGAAGAAGAGGCGGCGGTCTCCGGTCCAATGGAAGAGCGCGAGCCAAAAGAAGGCGGGGCCGGCGGCGGCGAGCGCCTGGACGGGGCCTTCCTGGCGGGCCAGGAGGGCGAAGGCGAGAGCCCAGAGCGCGGCCCAAGGCCAGCCTCCGAGCCAAAACGCGGCACTCAGGAGGAGAGCCGAGGCGAAATAGGAGAGAACGCGTGGCACTCAGTTACTGGCCCCATCCTACCGCTTTGGCGGGTAGCTTGGCGGCAGGGGCGGCGGGTGGCTTTGGTCCTTTGCTGAGATCGTCGAGGACAAAGCGGATGAGCGACTCGAACAGGGCGGCGCGCGGGAATTTGGAGTTCATGGCGAGCGCGACGCCGAGATGATCGGACCAGACGGCGCCCAGGTAGGTGGACTCAGGAATGATCTGGTCCATTTTGAGGAGCTGACCGTCGTTCTGCCGATCGTAGGCGGAGAGCATCAGGAAAGTCTGCTTGGCCGTGCTGGGCACGCGCTCGGCGGTGGTAAGCGAAGCGAGCGAATAGGTGGGCACGGCGGGGTGGGGGTATGACGAAAGGAAGCGCTGGCGGGTCTCCTTTTTGAGGCTCTTGAAGCCCTCGGCGAGGTTACCTTCGCACTTCCCCTGTTTGGCTTTGGCGAGGTAGGCGTCCATCTGCATGGGAAGCGAATCGGCGATGGGGGATCCACCGGAGGCGCCGGAGACGCTGATGAAGGCGGCGATGGAGTCTTTCAGCTTGGGATCGAGGGCGAGAGCGGTCTGGATGTCCGGAGTGCCCTTGCTGTAGCCGACGAGGATGAACTTGCGCTGGTCTTCGGGCGATTTGCGAACAAAGTCCGCGATGGCCCTGGCGTTGGATTCGCTGGAGTCGTTGGGGACGGAGAGGATCTCGGTAGTGAGGCCGTACTTCTCCGTCAGCACCTTGCGGCCTTTGTCGAAGGCAGGCGTATCGGCGACGCAGGTGTTCATGATGCCGGGGACGACGAGCACGCGGTATTGAGTGGAAGGTGCGGCGAGGGCGAGATCGGTTTTGCCAGGGGTTTCCAACCATTGCGCGCAGGCGCCGGAATCTTCGCCATCGGGGTTGTTCTGCTTGAGGACGGAGCAGAAGTAGTCGCTGAAGGGGACGGCGGCGTTGCCGTTTTCAGGTTTGAGATAGATGACCAGAATGCGGCCGTCGGAGAAGAACTCCTGGCCGTGGGCGGTGGCGGCCTTCGTGATGGTGTCCTTGGGCGTGACGTAGGCGGTCTTGACCACCTGGCCGCTCTGAGAGAGCGATTCGGCGATGAATTCGCGCTCTTTGTCGGTCTCGGGATCGATCTTGTGGGTGATACCACCGGTGCGTTGGTCCTTGTCGAACCCGGTGTCGTGTGTACCGGCGCCGACCCAGAGAGTGAGTCCGCCGGCGGTGAATGGCGCCTTCCAGATGCGGAAGTGGTGGCGGGCCATGACCGTCTGGATGGGATCGGACATGGCGAAGCCGTAGTCCTGCGCGCGCCCGAAAACCATGAGCTCGCTCATGGGCATGGTGAGGTAGGCCTGTTTGGAGAACGTGCCGAGCGCGCCGCGCAGGATGGTGTCTTTGACGCTGCGATCGACCACCACCCAGCCGACGGCGAGGAGCGCCTGCTTGACCTGCTCCTCGGTGCCGAGGATCAGGAAATTGACGCGATCGCCCTGAATGTTGTCCTTATCCACGACGCGGCGGGGGATCTGGGCGAGCTCTGCATCCGTGATGGGCGGCAGCGTGCCGGTGAACGAGTTTTCGGCCTCGCCGGCGCGAGCAACGATTTCGACCTTCACCTGAAACACGCCTTCGCCGGACGAACCGGCGGGCTGATTGATGCCGACGAAGAGGCGGCCGGCGACAAGAGCGCGGCTCTCGCGGCGGGCGCCGATGAGGAATGCGCGGGCGGCGGCGCCGGCCCCGATGCGGCCAATGACGGCGCCGCGGCCGGCGTCATTGAGAGGCAGGATCCGGATGAGATCCTTCCAGCCGCGGGGGATGCCTTCGGGTGTGGCAGCCTGCTGGGCATCGACGTACTTCAGCGAGCCGGTAGACTCGTAGCGCAGCAGGTCGCCGGGTTTCACATCAATGCCAGTGTCGACCCAGGTCTGATTGGCGGGGATTTCGATCGCCTTGGACTGGGCGAAGAGAGGCAACACGATGAGAAAAAGACAGGCGAGGAGGCGGGGCATCGGGGCTCCTTTGGCGTTAGGTTAGCGCAGAATCGTCGATGACGGCGCCGCGGAGGCGGGCCTCGCGGACGAGGCGATCGCGATCCGGGTGGTGGGAGGTGTGAGCGACACAGGCCGTGCCCGTGGTGGAGTGGAACTCCAGCGTTTCATTGCGGCATCCGAGGGCCAGCGGGCCAAAGCCGGGCACTTCCGTGGCGAGACCGACATCGCCGATCTCGTTCCACGGTATGTGCGTATTGAGCCGGGAGAAGAGGCCTAGAGAGTGGATGCCGAACTGATCCAGGACAATCTCGCGGGGCCAGAAGTAGAGCTTGAACGCGACAAAGGCGATGATCACGGTGGCGTCATAAAGGCGGTTTCCAGCGGAGCCGCCGACAAACAGAGCGGCGCCGGCGCAGAGAAGATCCACGGCGAGGGCGCTCAAGAGCAGGATCTTGACGCGCAAGTTACTGGGGAAACGGATAGCTTCCGGATTCATCCGGTCGCGGAATGAGGCCACAGTCTCATTCTGCCAGACAGATGGGCTGCGAGTTGGGTTATTCCTGAGCGTCCGGACCCAGCACTCCGTGATAGCGGGCCATCCAGTAGGGCAGGATGTAATCGATACCGGCGCCCTCGACCGTGCCGTAGAGGCCGCCGTAGAGTTGGAAGGGGCTGCGCTGCCACAGGAAATCGGTGGGCGTGCGTTCGATGACAGGGACCACCTCGCAGGCGCGGTTGTCGTCGTCGCCGCAGGAGGGACGCGTGGGGCGGAGATCGACCCAGAAATCACGGCGCTGGCGCTGGAGCCAGGCGTCGAGGTTGTCGCGGATGCGCTGATCGCGGGTATCGTCGTGGCCCTCGATGGCAGTTTCAATCACGTCGAAGAAGGCGTTCTGGTGTTCCCACGTGGCGTTGCGGAGTGTGCGGAAGGCGGCCTGGTAGCCGATGCGGATCCACCAACTGTCACCGCTGGTGAGGAGATTCCAGAGGTTGATGTGATCGAGATTGAACTTGAAGTACGAGTTGTAAGGGTCTGCCGTTTCGATGGCGATGGGAATGGCCGTGGAGTTGGCGGCGAGATTGGCCAGTGATTTGTAGGAGGACTCGAAGCGCTTGGGATTACAGCGGCGGCCGAGCTTGAGGAGGCTAAGCTGCTGATCGGCGCGGCCGATGAAGGTGGTGGAGATGTCGCCATCGGGCATGCGGACGAGCCAGCGATCGGCGAGAAGTCGATCGAGCATGCGGGTGGCGAGCATAGAGACCCAGTCGTGCACTTCCTGATCGTCAACGAGATTCCAGGCGGCGGTGAGACCGAAGAACACGCCGGAGTACTGGTCGCGGGAGGTGCGGCCGGCCCAGAGATAGTTCTGTTGATCGACGACTCCGGCGCGGATCTGATTGGGGGCCTCTTCGCTGGCGATGCCGGCGGCCCAGGGCGAATCGATGGGGATGGCGCAGCGGGCGAGAAGATCAGTGCCGGTGACATCGACGAGCTTGCGGATGCCGTTGAGGGCCTCCATGACGTTGGCGCGGGCCTCGGGCGAACGGGTGACGGCCCAGCGGTAGCTTTGCGCGGCAAGGTAGTGGCCGGTCCAGATGGCGGAGTCGCCGCAGCGGGTATAGCCGGCGATCTCCATGGTATCGGGCGATTGAAAGACGGGATCGATAATGGTGGAGTACGGCATGTGCCGCTCGCGGAGCTCGGCATCGAGGCGGAGGGCATCAGCCTCCCCAGCGGACACGATGGCGGCGGAGGCGACGAGCAGTACAAGCGCACGCATGGTAATTTAGTTTCCTCAACTATAGTGACGCAAATGCGTCAAACTGGTTTCCGCAGGAGGCAGAAGAATGTTCTGGTTGATCAAGACGGCGATCGTGGGCCTGATTGTGGGATCGATAGCGAAATGGGTCATGCCGGGCAAGGATCCGGGCGGATTCTGGATCACAATGGCGCTGGGCATCGCGGGCTCGTTTGTGGGCACGATGATCGGTCAGTTTGCGGGGCTTTATGACGACAGCCAGGCGGCCGGGTGGATTGTATCCACCATCGGGGCCGTGCTGTTGTTGTGGGCGTACCGGAAATTCGTTCAGCCGTCGGCCTAGCGCCGGCGGACCGGGCCGGTCAGGCCTCAACCCAGTTTTTGCGTTCGATGAACGTCTCGGGTTCATAGGTGATGCCCCGCTCCAGGCGGCGTTCCTCGCGGCGCGTGAGCCAGAGCATGAGCGGGCCCAGCAGTGTGCCCGCTGCTGAGGAGAGCGAACCACATTCCTGGCGGATATCCTTGCGCAGCGAGTGGATGCGGCCGGCGACGGCTTCGTTGGTTTGGCGGAGGTGGCGCTCCATGGCCCAGAGGAGGGCGGAGTAAGAGGTTTGGAGGGCTTGGGCCTCGCGTTCAAAGCGCTCGCGCACACGCAGATCGGGATGCATGCGGTACTTCTTGATGCCCTCGAGCGTGGTGCGGCAGATGCGGTAGAGCGACGGGCCGTTCAGCTCGAAATCGCGCAAAAACGCCAGATCCAGAAATGTTTTGGACTCATCCTGCGAGATGAAGGGGTGTTTCCAGTTGAATTTCCACTGGCCGTGGACATCGGCGAGATCGACATCGATCATGCGGCCCTCGTCGGTCATCTGCGCGTGCAGCGGAGTGCCCGGCAGAGGCGTGTAGAGCATGAACTGGTGGAAATCGGTCTCGTGGGAGCAGGCGTAATCGATCTCACTGGCGATGTTGGCCGGCGTGTGGTGCTCCATGCCAACGATGGAGGAGCCGAGCACGCGGATGCCGTTTTCGCGTAGCTTGCGGGTAAGATCGACGGTGTTGGTGCCATCGAGCTTGGAGTAGCCGGAGAGCGGAGATTCCAGGCCCATCCAGACCCAGGAAATGCCGAGCTGGATGAGCTCCTCCATGGTGTACTTGCGAATAGCGTTGGCGGAGGAGAAGACGTAGAGCTCCCAGCTCTTGGCCGCCTCCTTCATGCAATCCAGGAGTTCCATGGCGCGCTTGCGGTGGAGCAGGAAGTTCTCGTCCATGACAAAGAATGCCTTGAACTTGAACTCCTTCTCAGCCTTGAGCATGGCGTCGAAAATCTGGCGGCCGCTATCGAAGAAATTGATGAACTTGCCCTTGCCGCCGAAAAAGGCGGAGGTGGTGCAGAAGTTGCAGCCCATGGGGCAACCGACGGAGGGGATGATGGTGGCGGCGGTGGAGCCGATGGCGCCGGGGAGCTTGAGGCCCATGACACGGTGGCCGAAGCCGGAGGCGATCTGGGGGTGGATCACCTGCTGAGTGGGGTCCTGATCGAGGAACGTGCGCATCCAGCCGACGCCCTCGCCCTTGACGATGTGATCGGCATCGACGATGAGATCGAGGCCGGGGATGGAGGTGACGTGGCCGCCGATGACGATGGTGGAAGCGGGCGAGAGGCGGCGAACCATCTTGCACATCTCGCGGACCTTGCCGACGTTCACAATGATGGAGCTGATGCCGACGACGTCGTAATGGTTTTCGGTGAGCTCCTTTTCGAAGGCCTCGCGGGTGGGGAAATCCAGCACGGTGGAGGGATTCTCGATGTTCTGCTGGATGAACATGATGCCCCAGGAGCGGTGGAAGATTCGGAGCGAGTAGGGGCCCTGCGCTCGCGTAACCTGGTTGTGATAGAGCTCCATGGGATTGATGGAGCGACTGCCGAACTGATCGTCTTGCGCGTAGGGGCCGAAGACGGAGGACAAAAGCACGCGGGCCTGACGGCCCTTCGGATGGGTGGGCATCGGAGGTCTCGAATCTGACCGCGGGCGTAAGCCGGACAAGCGGTCCTGCAACTCCGATTGTAGCAAGCCGGCGGCGGCTCAACCGGCGGCGTCGTATGCCTGGCGGATCCAGGCGATCAATTCCTGATCGACTTCGCCGATTGCGGTCACTTTCACCTTGTACTGGCACATGCCGCCGGGCGGCAGCAGGAGGAGGCGATCGGTGGCCGGGACGTCCTTCATATTGAGGCCGACCTCGATGCGCGTGTTGGTGGCGGGGCCGACCATGGCGAACTGCTTCTTGCGGCGCAGGCTGAGGTAGGTCTTCTTGGGGGCGATTTCGAAGGGGCCGAACTCGTGGATCGCGGCCATGATCTTGTCGTGAATGGGGCGCAGCGGGGCCTTGGGACCGGCGTAGAATTCGTCCACCAGGGGGTCAGCGGCAGCAGGGGATTCGACCGCTGCGGGGCTGATGGAATCGAGCGCGTAGTGGGTGAGCGTGTTGGCGTCGCCGTGGCCCAGGCCGAGGTCTCGCTTGAGCATGTCGCGGATCTCGCCGTGTTTCTGGAGGCCGCTCTGCTGCACCAGCGCCTTGAGCTCGGCGAGCGACTTGCCGGAGCGAGTCTCGATGTTCTTGAGTTGGTTCTGAATGGCTTTGTCGATGACGTTCATGGGACCTCCCAGTGGATTGATTGATTAGAACATGGCCGGAGCACGAGCGGGGCGAACGTGGCAACATCCTGCGGTGACTTCAGAGACTCAGGACGAGGCGAAGCGCTTGCTCGACCTCTTCCATGCGGGCTGGCGGGACGACAGCGGCATGGGGAGCCACCAAGCGCCCGGGATCGAGAGAGCGGAGTTGGAAGGCCAGAAAGACGGTGTCCTTGGGGAGGCCGGATTCAGCGGCGGTGACACGGACATTGGTGGGATAGTCTCGGGTAAGATGGGCGGCATCCGTACCGACGATGACAGAGATGACGAGGGGTTGGCGGTTGATCGAATCGGCCGAGACGACGAGGACGGGGCGGTAGCCGGACTGTTCACGGCCCTGGATGGGATCGAGATTGACGAAGTGGATCTGGCCGCGGGCGATCATCGGCGGAGTCCATCCATGGCGGCGGCATCAAATTCGGCGCTAATCGCTGTGGAGGCGGCCTGGATGCCCGGATCCGCCGCCATCTCACGCATGGCTTCGTCAAAAGCCAGGGCTTGGCGATGGGCGATGTATTCGCGGAGCGAGGCAGCGACCAGCTGATTCAGATTGTGGGCAAGTTCGGGGGGCGCGCAGGCCAGGACATCGTCCACCAGTTGCCGCGGCAGCGCGACGCTGCGGCGAATGAGTTGGCGATTGGCCGCAGCATGGGAACGGCGCGCGCTTTTGTCCATGCACACAGTTTCTCACACGAATCGTGTTTTTCTAGTGGTGCATGCTGAGGTTAAGCATCGGAGTTTCCTGGAAACGAGAATCTCGGCGTCGTGCGCAAGACTGCCGGAGCGGTGCGCCGAGCGCGAGCACGGACGCGCGGGGGCGGCTGGCGGGCCGCCACCCGGAAATCAGCGCGGGATCAGGCCCCCACGGACGGCAACCCGGCCAGCGCCATGGCCAGTTCCGATTCGTCGTAGGTCACGTCCGTGAGATTGCCGGCGAAGTAATCCATATACGCCTGCATGTCGAAGTGGCCGTGGCCGCAGAGGTTGAAGAGGATCGTCTCGCTCTTGCCCTCTTCCTTGCAGCGTAGCGCTTCCTTGATGGCGCCGCGGACGGCGTGGTTGGCCTCCGGGGCAGGCAGAATACCTTCGGTACGGCCGAAGAGGACACCGGCCTCGAAGCAGGCGAGTTGCGGGACGGAGGTGGGCTCCAGCAGACCCAGCCGGGCGCAATGGCTCACCAGCGGCGCCATGCCGTGGTAGCGCAGGCCGCCGGCGTGGAAGCCGGGCGGCGTAAAGGTGCTGCCCAGAGTGTGCATTTTGGTGAGCGGCGTGAGGTGGGCGGTGTCGCCGAAATCGTAAGCATAGCGTCCCTTGGTTAGGGACGGGCAGGCCGCAGGCTCCACCGCGACGATGCGGGGCTTGGGGCCGCCGCGCAGGCCACTGCCGATGAAGGGGAAGGCGATGCCGGCGAAGTTGGAGCCGCCACCGGTGCAGCCCACCACGACGTCGGGGTAGTCGCCCGCCATTTCGAGCTGGAGCATGGCTTCCTGCCCGATGACGGTCTGGTGGAGCAGCACGTGGTTGAGCACGCTGCCGAGGGCGTATTTGGTGTCGTCGCGCTGCACCACGGTCTCAACCGCTTCGCTGATGGCGATGCCCAGGCTGCCGGGATGATCGGGCCGTTCGGCCAGAATCGCCCTGCCGCAGACGGTCTCATTCGAGGGCGACGCGGTGCAGCGCGCGCCGTAGGTCTCCATCAGCGCGCGGCGATACGGCTTCTGGTTGTAGGAGACGCGCACCATGAAGATCTCGATCTCCAGGCCGAAGAACGAGCCGGCCAAGGCGAGGGAGGAGCCCCACTGCCCTGCCCCGGTCTCAGTCACGATACGCTTGACTCCGGCTTCTTTGTTGAAGAACGCCTGGGGGACGGCGGAGTTGGGCTTGTGCGAGCCGGCCGGGCTGACGCCCTCGTACTTGTAATAGATCTTGGCGGGCGTATCGAGCGCCTTTTCCAGGCGGCGGGCGCGGTAGAGCGGGCTGGGGCGCCACTGGCGGTAGATGGCGCGGACAGGCTCGGGAATCTCGATCTCGCGCTCGGTGGAGACCTCTTGCATGATCAGGCTCATGGGGAAGAGCGGGGCGAGGTCATCGGGACCCACCGGCTGGAGTGTGCCGGGGTGCAGCACTGGTGGCGGCGGCACCGGCAGATCGGCAACCAGGTTGTACCAGTGCTTGGGGAGATGGGTCTCGTCGAGAACGTATTTGATGGTGTCGGCCATGGGTACTCCTTCGAAGGGGAAACCGAGAGTGTATCAAGCTCAGGAGGGCATAGAATAGTGGCGAGGAAATTTCGACTATGAGATCCGTTGTCCTGCTGGCTCTTCTCTCCTGTTCCGTGGTGATGGCGCAGGCGCCGCCGAAGATCAAGACACTGCTGATCACGGGCGGGGCCGTGGGCGGACACGACTGGAAAACCGTGTCGCCGCTGCTGAAGAAGGCGCTGGAAGACACCGGCCGCTTCGACGTGCGCGTGACGGAGGAGTTTCGCGGGGCGGGCCCGGAGACGCTGGAAGGCTACGATCTGGTGGTGTTGAACTACTATGACGGCCGGAAGAAAGAGCTGTGGTGGGGCGACCGCGCGCAGAATGCGCTGCTGGATTATGTGAAGTCGGGCAAGGGTCTGGTGATGTACCACTTCTCGACGGCGGCCTTCGACGGCTGGGCCGAATATGAGAAGCTGAGCGGCGGCAACTGGCGGCCGAACAACGGGCACCATTCGCCGGGGCACAATTTCGAAGTGGACGTGAAGGACGCCGATCACCCGATCACCAAGGGACTAAAGAAGAAGTTCCGTCAGCCGGCCGACGAGCTGTACGCCAACCTGAAGTGGCAACCGGCGGGCACATACCAAGTGCTGGCGACGGCATGGGACGAGCACAAGCTCTACGACGGCAAGGCGAAGCAGCCCACTCCGGGCGAGGGCTTGCACCAGCCCATGCTGTGGACTCTGGAATACGGCAAGGGGCGGGTCTATGGAAACGCGTTGGGCCACGACGGTCCGGCGGTGAAGACGCCCGCATTTGTGGTGACCTTCACGCGCGGGGCGGAATGGGCCGCAACGGGCGCGGTGACGCTGCCGATCCCGTGGGAGATGGCCGAGGGCGGCAAGCGCCCGGCCGATCAGCCGCGCGTGGTAACTCCGGGCATGGGCGCGGCGCCGCCTTCCGATGCGGTGGTGTTGTTCAACGGCAAAGATATGACCGGCTGGGTGAAGAAAGGCGGCGAGCCCTCGGGCTGCGCGGCGGTGAAGAGCGAGATGTCCTGCCGGACCGGCGCGGGCGATGCCTACACGACGGCGAAGTTCCGCGGGGCGCAGATTCATCTGGAGTACTTCATCCCTGCGATGCCGCAGCAGAAGGACCAGTTGAAGGGCAACAGCGGCATCTATCTGCAGGGCGTCACGGAGTTGCAGGTGCTCGATGGATATGAGAATCCGACTTATCCGACGGGCATCGTGGGCGCGGTGTACAACCAGTACCCGCCGCTCGTGAATGCGTCGCGCAAGCCGGAGCAGTGGCAGAGCTACGACATCGTGTATCACGCGCCCAAGTGCAATGACCGCGGCCAGGAGTTGGAGCCGGGCTGGGTGACGGTATTGCTGAACGGCGTGCTGGTGCAGGACCGCTCCGTGCTGCGTTTCCGCAAAGGAATGTGCGAGCCGGGTCCGCTGATGCTGCAGGATCACTCCGGATTCAAGGGCGCGCCGGACACGACGATGAAGTGGCGGAACCTCTGGTACCGGCCGCTAGAATAGGGCATGTCCCAGTACATTGAATTCCTGCAGGAGTGGCTGGCGCCGCTCGGGGAGATCACTGCGCGCGCGATGTTCGGCGGGCATTGCCTATACTGCGACGGCTTGGTGTTCGCGCTGGTGGCGAGCCAGGAGGTGTTTCTGAAGGTGGATGCAGAGACGCGTCCGACCTATGAAGCGATCGGCGCGCGGCCCTTCCAGCCGTTTCCGGACAAGCCGGAAGTGATGCAGTATTACCCGCCGCCGCCGGAGTTTTTCGATAACTCTGACGTGATGCTGGAGTGGGGCCGGGCGGCGGTGGAAGTGGCGCGGCGGGCGAAGGCCAAGCGGCCGGTGAAACGGCTGAAGAAGTAGTAATCGATCCGAGGTGTTGGCGCGCCAGATCGAGTTCGTAGGCGCTCCGGAGGTTCGTCCATCGGTGCGTGTGCCAGCCAGTGTCCTGATAGACCCGTGACGTCAGGAAGGCTGAAGCCCTACGGCAGCACCACCCGTTTCCCCGTGCGGGCCGACTCGCGCGCCGCGGAGAGAAGCTCCGTCACAATCATGTTGTCTTCCAGCGAAGAGAGCCCGGCGGGCAAAACGACGGAAGAATCCCGGATGAACATCGCTTATGCCGAATGTTGCAGTTGCACCGTGTCGCTGCGCCTTGGTATTCGCTGAATCGCTTTCCCCAGGAGTTGGCGCGCGAGATCGAGTTCGTAGGCGCTCTGGAGGTTCATCCAGAAGTCCGCCGACATGCCGAAGTACTGGCCGAGGCGCAAGGCCGTGTCGGCCGTCAGGTTCCGCTTCCCGGCCAGGATCTGATAGAGCCGGTTGGGTGGCACCTCGATGACATCGGCCAGCCTTTTCGCCGACAGGCCAATTTCGTCCAACTCGTCACCGAGGATCTCTCCGGGATGGATCGGTGTGCGTGCCATGGCAATCTCCTTCGTCAGTGGTAGTCTACGATCTCTACGTTTGATGGACCGGGGTCATTCGTTGGCCAGTGGAAACAGATGCGCCACTGGTCATTGATCCGAATGGAATACTGCCCCCTGCGGCTTCCCTTCAGGGCTTCCAAGCGGTTTGAGTTGAGCGCGGCAAGATCGGACAGCGACGTAGCGGCATCGAGGATCCTCAGTCGCTTGTCAGCCTGCCTCCGAAATGGCTCCCACTGGCGCACCTGCAGGCCAGCTTCGAATCGTTCCGTGTTCCGGTCGCGATAGCTCCTGATCATTCAACCCTGAATACCAGTATAGACGAGTGACGTCACGCGTACAAGACTGCTGAGAGAGATCAACGCACGGCGGGCTGAAACGCTACGGCAGCACAACCCGTTTCCCCGTGCGGGCCGACTCGCGCGCCGCGGAGAGAATCTCCGTCACAATCATGTTGTTTTCCAGCGAAGAGAGCCCGGCCGGCTTCAGCGTGCCGCGGGCGATGGCGGTGAGGTAGGAGATGGAGTCGCGCTCATCGGCGGGAAGTTCCTCGGGGGCACGGGTCTCCTCCTGGGCACCGGGCAGACGCGTACGCAGCGTTGCGCCGCCCACGGCCACGGCGTAGGCCTTCTGCGCATACACCTCGAAATCCTTGCGGTTGAAGGGCCAGTTCCAGGAGCCCTCGATGATCCCCTGAGCGCGCGGGTATTCCACCAGGATGGTGGCCTCATCATCGGTGTTGGGATAGATGGCGGGCTTGATGCGCTGGGTGAGGGCGGTGACGGAGAGGGGCCGTTGATTGTCCATCATCCAGGTCATCAGATTAGCGCCGTAGCAGCCGAAATCAAACAGCGCGCCGCCGCCGCCCTTGGCCGGATCCGTGAGCCAGTTGAAGAACTCCGGCGGAGTGTTGATCTCCTTCGGTCCCTGGTGGCCATCCATGGCGACCATCTTGCGGATCTCGCCGCCGGCGGCCTGCTGCTTGAGGAGTTTGTAGAGTGCGCCGTGGCTGCGGTACCACGTGGTTTCGTAGTTGACGATCACGGGGATGTTGGCCTGTTTCGCTGCTCTCTGAATGCGGCGGGCGTGCTCCATGGAGACGGCCAGGGGTTTCTCCATCATGACGGGCAGGCGGCGGGCGGCGGAGATTTCGACGATCTCGGCGTGGTCGAATGTATTGCTGAAGGAGGCCACGGCTTCGGGCTTGGTTTTGTCGAGCAGTTTGGCGAGATCGGTGGAGAAGATCTCGATGGGCAGGCCGTACTTGGCGGCGTACTTACGGTGGAGAGCAGGGTCCGGATCGGAGACGCCGACGATCTCGACATCGCGGCCTTTCACCTGCCGGAAAAAGCCATCGACGTGGCCGTGAACGAGGCCGGCGATGACAACGCGCAGAGGGGCGGCGGAGAGCATGGAAGCTGTGGCAATCAGGAGAGCGGCTCGGAGTAGGTGCACCGTGGAATGATAGCGCTGTCGGGCGGCCGGATGGGGCCCGCTATTGAACCAGCCGCCGCAGCACCGCCGGATCGCCTGGCAGCAACCCCGCCTTGGGCAGGCGCCGCGTGAGCTCCTTCCAATTGGCGTCACCGGCGAAGACACGGCGGAGCAGCGGCAGGGCGTCGTCGATCCGGTTCATGTTGACCAGCGCGACGGCGTGCCAGAACTCCATCTCGAGGTTGCCCGGCACCAGCGCGGCGGCAGCACGGTATTCGGTGAGGGCGCGCTGGTTGTCGTTGGCCTCCACGGCCAGGTCGCCGGCATTCATGTGGTTGTAGGCGCGCTGCAGCGTCACCAGGCGGCGCAGCTCGGCGATGGGCTCCTTGTTGTCGTCCACGCGCAGATCGAAGAGGCGGTCCACCCAGGGCTTGCCGGTGGATTTGGCGCTCACCACTATGAGCGCGGCGGACTGACTGCCTCGAATATCTCCGCCGGCAGCCTGGGCGGCAGCCAGCGCGGCGAGCATCCGCTCAGCCAAATCACCCTTCGTCGAAGAAAAGGCCTGGGCCATGGCCGGCCACACCGTGGCGTTGAGCATCATATTGGCCTGCACGGAGAAGCCGTCGCCCGTGACGTGGCCGGCCAGCTCGATGTTCTTGCCGCCGGTGTGGGCGGCGATGCGGCCCTGCGTATCGACAATGGCCACCTGGCGCACCGCGCTGCCGTCGTCGCCGGCCAGCAGGGCGCGCAGTGTCTCCGGCGCGGACTTGCCGGTGCGCAGCATCTCCAGGCCCAGCTTGCCGTAGCTGGGATCGACAAACGATTGCGTGGCGATGGCCCCCACTCCAGCCTCGGCCCACGGCACGATGGCCCCGACGGAGAACCAGTGGGATTGCACCGCCACGCCCATCTGGCCGGTGACAGAATCGCGGGCGACGATGGAATACGTGTGGACGGGGCGCTGGGCAAAAAGGGAAACGCAAGCCAGCATGAAGAAGACGAGACGCATGAAAACCAGGATACGGCGTAATGTGCCGGTGGGCGCCCTAGCGATACAATGTTGGTTTCTAGCCAGTGACTGATTCCAACCCCAGCCTCCCTGCGGAGCAGCCGCCTGTTCCCCCTTTCCGAATCGCCATCGGTGCGAGCTTCACAGCCGAGCCGGTTCGCGCGGCGCTGCAGTTTTGGGGACGAGAATTGAACCGCGACGTCGAGATCCGCTTCGCGCCCTACAACCAGATCCTGCAGACGCTCCTCGATCCGTCAGGCGAGTTCGCGCACAACACCCACGGCGTCAACGTAGTGCTGCTGCGCTATGAGGATCTGGGCCAGTTCGAAGAGCTCGAATCGGCGGCGCTGGCGCAATTGGAATCGAACGCTGCGGAGTTGGCCGCGGCGCTGCGCGCGGCACCCTCCCGGCTGAAAGAGCCGCTGCTGGTCTGCCGCTGCCCTTCGTCGCCGGCGTTTACCGGGAATCCCGATTGCGCGGCAAGCCTGGCCCGCGCGTGGCAGGCCGTGGAGCTCACATTGGCCGGCGTGCCGGGCCTGCAGTATCTGGATGAGGCCGAGATCCAGCGGCTCTATCCGGTGGAGGCGCGGTTCGACTCCGGCGCGGAAGAGATCGGCCGCATTCCTTACACGGAGCTGTACTTCGCCGCTCTGGGGACCGCCCTGATCCGCCGCATCCAGGCCATGTACATGCCGCCCTACAAAGTGATCGCGGTGGATTGCGACAACACGCTGTGGCACGGCATCTGCGGCGAGGACGGACCTGCCGGCGTTTCGTTGGATCCGGCACGGTGGCAGTTGCACCAGTTTCTACTACGTCAGCGCGACGCCGGCATGATGCTCGCGCTGGCCAGCAAGAACAACCAGCAGGATGTCTTCGACACGTTCGCGGCGCATCCGGAGTTTCCGCTCCAATTGCGCCACTTCACAACATGGCGCCTGGATTGGAATTCCAAGGCCGCCAATCTGGCAGCGCTGAGCGACGAACTGAGCGTGGGCCTCGACACGTTTTTGTTCCTAGACGACAACCCCAAGGAGTGCGCGGAGGTGGCCGAAGGCGCGCCCGAGGCGCTGCCGCTGGCGCTACCGGAAAACATCGACGAACTGCCGGATTTCCTGGAGCATGTCTGGGCATTCGACCATCTGGCGGTGACGGAAGAGGACCGGCAGCGCGGCACCATGATGGCGCAGACGTTGGAGTTTGGCCGCGCAGTGAAAAAGGCGGCGAGCCTGGAAGAGTTCATTGGCGGGCTCAACCTGCGGGTGGACATTCAGCCGATGGCGCAGGAGCGGCTGGGACGCGTCGCCCAGTTGACGCAGCGCACGAATCAATTTAACTGCACGACGATCCGCCGCGGCGAGGCGGAGCTTCAGGCACTGCTGAACGAAGGCCGCCACGAGATCTTCACGGCTGAGGTGTCGGACCGCTTCGGCGAGTATGGCCTGGTGGGTGTGCTGATCGTCGAACGGCGCGAGGGTGAGTTGGCCGTGGATACCTTCCTGCTGAGCTGCCGGGCGCTGGGCCGCGGCGTGGAGCACCGCATGCTCTCCGCGCTGGCCGAGCACGCCTTGGATCACGGCATCTACAACGTGACCGTGCGGTTCCGCGAGACGGCGAAGAATCTGCCGGCGGCCCAGTTTCTCACAAGCCTCGGGGCCGATGCCGTGGACGTGCGCGACGACGGCAGCGTGTTCCGGTTCAGGGCCGCTAGCTTACAGGCGCTACGCTGGAAGCCGGATCCGGCAGCGGTGGCGGCGCCGGTGAGCCAACCGCGGAAGGCGGCCGGCGCGGCGCATCGTTACATCGACTTTGCGGGTATCGCCAGGCGACTGCAGACGCCGGCGCAGATCTTGGCCGCGATTCGCAAGCAGGCGCTTGCGGCGGTGCAGCCAGTGAGCTCACCGGATGCTCCGGCCACGGAAGTGGAGCGCAGACTCGCCGCGATCTGGACCGAGCTGCTGCAGCGGCCCGTGGAATCCAACACGGCGAACTTCTTCGATCTGGGCGGGCACTCGCTGCTGGCCGTGCTGCTGCTGATGCGCGTGAAGGAGGAGTTCGCGATCGAGTTGACGGTGGACGATGTCTACTCCGGATCGCTGACGCTGAGCGAGCTGGCGCGGGCTATTGAGGCGCGGCAGTTGGGCGAGATTGACCCGGACGAGTACAACGCTCTGCTGGCCGAGATTGAAGGGCTGAGCGACGAGGAAGTTCGCGCGCTGCTGGCGGAAGAGGAGCAGGCCGGCGCCGACGGTGGAGCGCGCTAATGCGAATTCTGCTCACCTCGAACGCGTCGTATGACCCGCCGCGCGGCGGGTCCACGCGCTCCAATCTGAAGTGGCTGGCCCACCTCGCCTCGCAGGGTCATGCTTGCCTGGTGGTGGCGCCCACTGCTGACGGCGCGGAGGACCATCAGAGCGCGATTGACGGCATTACGATCCGCGGCGTCAAGAACCTCTCATTTCGCACGGCGATGCTGGGTGAGAACATCCGGGACTGGCAGCCGGATTGGGTGCTCGTTTCCAGCGAAGACGTTGGCCACGTGCTGCTGCGCGAAGCCTCGGCGGTGGCGCCCGGCCGCATTGTCTATCTGGCGCACACGCCGCAGTTTTTCCCATTCGGACCGGAGAGCTGGCACCCGGACGAGCGCGACGCGCAGGCAGCACGGGCGGCTGCGGCCGTGGTGGTGATCGGCACGCACATGGCTGGCTACGTGCGGACGAATCTGGGTTGCGCAGTGCACGTGATCCATCCGCCGATGTACGGGCAGGCGCCCTATCCGCGCTTCGGGCGCTTCGGATCGGGCTTCGTGCTGATGGTGAATCCGTGCGCGGTGAAGGGGCTCGGCATCTTTCTGGAACTGGCGGCAAGGTTCCCCGATATCGAGTTTGCGGCGCTCAGCGGATGGGGCACTACGGCGGACGACCGCGCTGCGCTGGCCGCCCAGCCCAACACGAGACTGCTCCAGAATGTTTTAAACATCGACGAGGTGTTGCGGGAAGCGCGGCTGCTGCTCATGCCCTCGGTCTGGTATGAGGGCTTCGGCCTGATCACGATGGAGGCAATGCTGCGCGGGCTACCGGTGATCGCCAGCGATTCCGGCGGGCTGGCCGAGGCCAAGGCTGGCACGGGTTACGTGGTACCGGTGCGTCCCGTGGAGCGCTACGAGCGCGAGTTCGACGACACCCTGATGCCGCGCGCCGTGGTGCCGCAGCAGGACCTGGAACCATGGACGGCGGCCCTGCGTGAACTGCTGACCGACGAGCCGGCCTATTGGGCGGAGGCCGAACGATCGCGAACGGCGGCGCTGCGCTTTGTCGGCGGGTTGGACGTAGCGGACTTCGAGCGGATGCTACTGTCGCTGGAGCCTTCGCGAGAGCCGATCCGCGCGGCGGCGAAGAGTCTGGACGCGGCGAAACGGGCGCTGTTGCTGGCGCGGTTGCGGCACAAGAAGGAATCGTCGTGAAGATCCTGCTGGCGCACAACTCGACCTACTTCCCTTCCCTCGGCGGCGGCGACAAGTCCAACCGCCTGCTGATGGAGGCGCTGGCGGCGCGAGGCCACAGCGTACGCGTGGTGACGCGCGTGGAGAAGTTCGGGCCGGACGGGCACCAACAGATGCTGCGCGAACTGGCCGTTCGCAACGTGCCGGTGGATGCCACGGACGAAGCTTGCGTCCACTTCCGGCTGGGCGGCGTGGACGTGCGCGCACTGTCGCAAAATCCGCACTTAAGGGGCTTTTTCCAGTCACAAATCGACACTTTTGACCCCGATATCATCATCACCTCCACCGACGACCCGGGCCACCTTCTGTTCGATCTGGCCGTGAAGACGCCCCGTTCGCGCGTGGTGTATCTCGTGCGGGCCACCATCGCCGTGCCGTTCGGCCCGGATAGTTCCATGGTGAGCGCTGCCAAGACGGAGACGCTGAAGCGGGCCGATGGCGTGGTCGGCGTCAGCCACTATGTCGCCTCGTACGTGCGTGAGTGGAGCGGCATAGACGCCATCCACGTACCCATCTCGCTGCTGGATCCGGTGAAGGAGTACCCGCTGCTGGGGCGCTTCGACAACCCCTACGTAGCGATCGTGAATCCCTGCGCGGTGAAGGGCATCTCGATCTTTCTGGAACTTGCGCGGCGCATGCCGCACCTGCGCTTCGCGGCCATTCCCACGTGGGGCACCCTGGCCGCAGAACTGGCCGCGATGGAGAGCGAGCCCAACATCACGGTGCTGCCGCATATGGACAACATCGACGGGCTCTTGCGGCAGACGCGGATCATGCTGGTGCCCTCGGTGTGGGCCGAGGCGCGGTCGCGCATCGTGCCGGAGGCCATGTCGCGGGGTGTGCCAGTAATGGCCAGCGACGTGGGCGGACTGCACGAGGCGAAGCTCGGCGTGCCGTACCTGATCCGCGTGAATCCGATTACGAAGTATCTGCCATCCGTTGACGCCAGCATGGTGCCGGTAGCGGAGGTGCCGCCGCAGGATGTCACGCCGTGGCAGCAGATCCTGGAGCGGCTCACCACGGATCGCGAGCACTGGGAAGAGCTGGCCGCGGCTTCGCGCAAGGCTGCGCTGGAGTATGCGGAGAATCTGAGCGTGCTACCGTTTGAGGCGTTCCTGCTGAAGCTCACCACCCAGCCGAAGAAGCAGCCGCCGCCCGCGCCGAAGCCGGGCTTGAGCGATGAGAAGAAGCGCCTGCTCGCCCTGCGGCTGAAGCAGCGAACAACCGTTGGCAAGCCGGAGACGAGCCCGTGGTTCCCCGGCATCGAGGAGGCGCGGGCGGGCAAACCGCGCATCTTCTGCCTGCCGTGGGCGGGTGGCGGCGCGCTGCCCTACCGCGCCTGGCGCGAGCCGCTTTCGGCCCTCGTGGCCGTGGCGCCGGTGCGCTTGCCGGGCCGCGAGACCCGCGCGGGCGAGCCGGCCTTTGAGCGTATGGAGCCGCTGATCGCCGCGTTGGTGGCCGAGATCCGCCCTTTCCTCGATACGCCGTTTCTGCTCTTCGGACACAGCATGGGCGCGGGCATCGCGTTTGAACTGGCGCGGGCGCTGCGCCGCGCGGGCCTGCCACAGCCGCTCTCGCTTCACGTCTCCGGCGCGCGCGCGCCGCAGTACCGCCTGAATCACGTGCCGCCGCCGGAACCCTCGATGCGAGGCTTCATTGAAGAGCTGCGGCGTCTGGAGGGCTTCCCGCCCAGTGTCCTGAACAACCCCGAGCTTCTCAAGCTGGCGCTGCCGGCTCTGCTTTCCGACGCGCGGCTCTACCGCCACTACGCCTACACGCCGGACGAACCGCTCGCCATGCCGCTGTTCGCCTACGGCGGCGAGGCCGATCCGAACGTGACAACGCAGCACCTGGACGCCTGGGCGGCGCAGACCGCGGGCCTGTTCCAGCGGCGCGATTTCCAGGGCGGGCACTTCTACCTGGAGCCGTCACAGACCGCACTCTTGGCGGCACTGAAGGCCGACATCACGCGGGCGTCACAGGCTCGGTAAACTCGCGCCGCGGCGCCTCCATCTCCTGCTCCGGCTCCGGGAGCTTGCCGGCGGCGTTGGCCCACGCCCAGAAGATGGCGGTGGAGGCGCTCAGCGCTCCGGCGACGAAGCCGATCTGGCGCGGAGTGTAGATCGTCGACGCCACACCGGCCGCGCCCATGGAGAGCATCATCACGGCATTCGACATCGTCTCCACCGTCGTGAACACGCGCCCGCGCAGGCCATCGGGCACGTGCAGCAGCAGCATGGTGCGGTTGAGCACGGAGTTCATCCCCATGGCCACGCGGGAAAGCGCGATGAAGACGATGGCGCCCCAGATCTCCGGCGCCAGGCTGAAGAGCGCGTAACAGAGACCGTGGAGAAAAAACGCAATCGTCACAACATGTTTGTACTGTGTGAAGCCCAACTTGGCGCCGGCGCGGTGGCCGATGATACCGCCGATGACCAGCCCGATGCCGGCGAAGCTCCAGATCAGGCCGATGCCGGCGGGGCCGCGTTGGAATACCACCTCGCCGAAGAGCGTGAAGAGCACCTGCGCCGCGCCGCCGCCGGTGGACCAGCCCACGCCCAGCAGGCCGATGCCGAGGATGAGCGGGCGCGCGGTCATGTAGCGCAGACCCTCGCGGAACTCCTCGTAATTGGAGCCGCGGAGCTTGGCCGCGCCGCTGCGATCCGGCCGGAAGTGCCCCTCCAGCGAGCGCAGGCTGCCGATGGCGATCGCGCTGAACAAAAAGCTCAGGGCGTTGGCGAAGAAGGCCCACTTGTAGCCGAACTGCATGGTGCTGACGCCGCCCAGCAGCGTACCGATGGAAAGAGTGAGCCAGGACGTGGTCTGCGTGAGCGCATTGGCGGTGTGCAGTTCCTCGCGGCTGGCCAGGCGCGGCAGGATGGCCGAGCGTCCGCTGTTGAAGAACGGCGACGCGAACATCAGCAGGCCGCTCAGCGTGTAGAGCAGCCACGTCTGGCGATAAGTGAGCAGCAGGATGTGCAGCAGCGCCACCACGCAGCGGAGAATGTCGGAGGCGATCATCACCTTGCGACGGTCAAAGCGATCCAGCACGACGCCGGCAACAGGTCCGGCGATGACGGCCGGCAGCACGCGCGCGATCATCACCGCACCCACCGTGAATCCGCTGCCGGTGAGATGCAGGGCGAGACTGAGCACGGCGACGGAGTTGAAGTGGTCGCCGATCTCGCTGACAGTCTGGCCCAACCAGCAGTTGCGGTAGTTGCGATTATGGCGGAGTAGATCGAGAAAGCCGCTCACTCGTACCAGAGTACGGGAGACGGGCAATCGCGCGCGAATTGCGATAGATTGCAGCGTGAGGTCCCTGTCCATGTCAGTTGCCACTCATAGCCGCCGCGCCCTGCTGCGCGCCATGGCCGCTCTGCCGGCAGTGGCGCTGTTTCCCAAGCTCCAGGCCTTCGCCGCGCCGGATCGCGGCAAGGTGAAGATCACCACCGTCCGCGCGATGGCGATCAAGAACATCGCCGGCAATTCCCTGATTCGGATCGATACGGACTCAGGCATCAGCGGCTTCGGCGAGGCGGGCGCCACAGGCCCCATGGCGCGGGCGCGCATCGAGACGATGAAGCAGTATCTGATCGGGAAAGATCCTCTGGCGATTGAGGTTCACTTCCATCAGATGACCTCGCTGATGCACACCTACATGGCGCAGATCGGCGTGATCTCCGGCATCGACATGGCGCTGTGGGATCTGGCCGGCAAGCTGCTGAACCGGCGCGTGTGTGATCTGATGGGCGGGCCGTTCCGCGATGAGATCCCGATGTACTCGCACGGCATTGGCCTCAACATGCTGGACCCCGGCTCGTGCAAGGAGTGGGCGGCGCGCATCAAGGCGATGCCGGAGGGCTTCAACGCCTTCAAGAACGGCATCGATCCGGTGCTGGGCGTGCCCTCGGCGCGCTTCGCCAACACCCTGGACAGCAGCGATCTGCGCAAGGTGCGCCGCGCCTATCAGAACACGCGCGACGCGGTGGGCGAGGAGATCGACATCGCGGTGCACTGCCACAACGAGCTCGATACACCCAGCGCCATCGCCGTGGCCAAGGCCGTGGAGCCGATGAACCCGCTCTTCCTGGAAGACCCTCTGAACGTCACGTTCCACGAGGGCTGGACGGCGCTGAAGCGCTCCACACGGATCCCGATTCTCACGGGCGAAAAGCTGGAACTGGTCCGCGGCTTCCGGCCGTTCCTCGATACGCAGACGGCCGACATCATTCACCCGGATCTGGCGTTCGCGGGCGGTATGACGGGCACAAAGAAGATCGCCGATTACGCCGCAATGACGCGCACGCCGGTGGCGCTGCACAACGTGGGCTCGCTCATCCTGTGCTACGCCAACGCGCACTTTGGAGCGGCCATCCAGAACTTCTACCGGAGCGAGAGCGCGCTGGGCCGGCCCACGCGGCACGTGGAGAAGATGGCCGCCGGCAGCGCGCCTGTCGTGGTGAACAGTAAGCTGAAGGTCCCAGACGGGCCGGGCTTGGGCCTGGATCTGAACATGGAGTATCTGAAGGCAAATCTGGTGGATGGAGAACCGTTCTGGTCATGAGAACATTTCTGGCGTTTCTGATTTTGGCGCAGGGCCTGGGCGCGGCTGAGGCAGTGAAACCGCACCCGGCCAATCCGAACTACTTCCTCTTCCGCGGCAAGCCGATGATCATCGTCAGCTCCGCCGAGCACTACGGCGCGGTGTTGAACCTCGATTTCGACTGGAAGAAATACCTGGACACGATGGCAGCCGACGGCATGAACTATGTGCGGATCTTTTCCGGTTCCTACCGGGAGGTGCCCGGCGACTTTGGCATCGAGCGCAATACCCTGGCGCCCGCGCCCGGCCGGTTCCTGGCGCCTTGGCCGCAGAAAGACGGCAAGTTCGATCTGTCGCAATTCAACCCGGCCTACTTCACGCGTCTCAAGGAGTTCGTGAAAGCGGCCGGAGAGCGCGGCCTGATCGTTGAGATGACGTTGTTCTGCTCCACCTACAGCGCCAAGCAGTGGGCGGTGAGCCCCTTCCATCCGGCCAACAACAGCAACCAGACCACGGTGAACGACTTCAAGGAACTCAATACAAAGAAGAACGGAAATGTTCTGGCGTTCCAGGACGCCATGACTCGGCGCATCGTGCAGGAGTTGAACGAATTTGACAACGTGATCTACGAGATCCAGAACGAGCCGTGGGCCGATCGCGGCGTGGCAGTGGATTCGATCAACCGCTATCAGCCGAAGCGCTGGCCGAACTCGGTGGATCTGGCCGACGAAGCCTCGCTGGAGTGGCAGATGCTGGTGGCCTCGTGGATCCGCAGCGAGGAAGCCGCGCTGCCCATGAAGCACAGCGTGGCCTGGAACGTCTGCAATTTCCGGCACTCCCTCAAAGCGGTCCTGGCCGGCGCGGACATCGTCAACTTCCACTACGCGCACCCGGAGGCTGCCTTGTGGAACACGGGCCTCAACGTGCCCATCGGATACGACGAGACGGGCTTCGCCGGCAAAGCGGACGCCACCTACCGGCGCGAAGCCTGGCGCTTCCTGCTGGCCGGCGGCGGCGCCTTCAACCACCTGGACTACTCGTTCAGCGTGGGTCATGAGGACGGCACGGACGCGCAGGAAAAGAGCCCCGGCGGCGGCAGCCCGGCGCTGCGGAAACAGTTCCGCGTGGTGAGCGAGTTCCTGCACGGCCTGCCCTTCCTGCGCATGAGGGCCGACCAATCCACGGTGCGCCACGCCCCGGGCATGGAGTGGCAGGCTCTCAGTTCGCCCGGCGAGGCCTACGCGATCTACCTGAACGGCACGGGCCCCGCCGAGCTCACGCTGCAACTTACCGCGGGCCAGTATTCGGTGGAGTGGGTGAGCACGCGGGATGGCAAGGTGATCGAGATGAGGCCGCTGGCGCATCGCGGCGGCACCGTGAAGCTGCGCGGTCCGGCCTTCACCGAAGACATCGCGCTACGCATCAAGAAGTGAGCTGAGAAGCAGTGCGACCGGCTGGACGGCCGGGGCCTGCAGCATGGATTCATGCGTCGCCTCGATGGGATGAAAGTGGATCCGGCGCGAGGTGAAGCGCCTCCACGAGACGCGCGAATCCTCCAACACGAGGGTACGCACACGCGGCTGAGTCGCGTAGATCTGGTGCAACTCGAGATCCGCGCGCAGCGGCGATGGCAGGATGCCGCGCGGCCGCGCCGGCAATGGGACGACACCCTCCAGGAGGTGCCAACGCGCGTGCAGGCGGTGAGGCCCGGGACAGGGCGCATCCAGCAGGATCAGGCGGCGGAGGCACTCGCCTTCAGACATCAACTGCCGCAACACCTCGAATGCGACGATGCCGCCGTAGCAGTGGCCTGCCACAAGGTACGGCCCACACGGTTGCAGTTCGCGGATCACCGCAATGCTGTCGCGGACCACCGCGTCCAGGTGCCCGGGCACGCGATCCGGCGGCTCCCCGGCGGTTCTCAGAATGGTCACCGGCCGCGACGGCCCCAGCGCCAAGGCCAGCGCGCGCAGCCCCAAGACACTACTGGCCGTGGCGCCAATTAGAAAGAGCGCCGGACCGGGCGCACTGGGGAAGAACGTGAACTGCCGCGGCTGGATCGGAGAGGCGAGCTGGTCTTGCATGATCGCCGCCAGGCAGGCCAGGTTGGGATTCTCGAAGAAGGGATCGAGCTGCTCCAGTGGGATGACGAAATCCGCACTCACCGCGGCCAGAAAGGAGGCAGCGCTCAGCGAGTCGCCGCCGCACTGGAAAAAGTCGTCGATCGCCGAGCTCGGCTCCTGACGCAGAGCCTCGCGCCAGAGTGCGCATAGCGCGATGGGTATGCCTATCAGATCCGAGCGGGGCGCCGCCGGCAGGCTGAGCCGCTGACGTTGCACCTTGCCCGTGGAGCCTCGCGGCAGCGCATCGAGAATAACGAAGTGGCGCGGTACCTTCTCGGCGGCCAGCACCTGGCGCGCATACCGGCGCAACTCCTGGGGCGTAGCGGAGTGGCCGGGCCGGAGCACGACGGCGCACGCCAGATCTTCGCCCAGTGTGGGGTGAGGGACGGAGAAGCCCGCGGACTCGAGCACGGCGGTGTGGCCCTGCACCGCCCGGTCCACTTCACCGAGGACGATCTTCTCGCCGCCGCGATTGACAATCTCCTTGAGCCGTCCAATCACGCGCAGATAGCCGTCGGCATCCAGGCGGCCCAGGTCGCCGGTGCGAAACCAGCCCTCCTCGTCAAAGGGCTGGACGTCCGTGTTGAGGTACCCGCTGAAGAGCGAGGGGCCACGGACGAGGATCTCATCGTTGGCGGCAATGCGAATCTCCGGCCCGGCGGAGGGCCCGGCAGTCCCGGCCTTGCGAGGCAGTGGCGGCAGCGGGTTGGAGGTGACGACGCCGATCTCGGTGAGCCCGTAGCCCTCGATCACCGGAACCTGGAGCCGGTCTTCCACGGCGGCCATCGTCGCCGCGGGCAGGGGCGCACCGATCGTCCGGATGAAGCGAAGGCAGCGAGGCAGCGGCTCGCGAATGGCGAGGATGGCTTCCAGCGTCGTGGGACTGGCGGTAAACCAGGTGGGCTGAAACTCATCAAGCCAGCGGGGAAACCGGGCGGCGTCAAACGGTCCGGCATAGACAACGCTGCCTCCACCGGACCACTGCGAAAGAAGGAGCCCAGCGCCTGCAAGTGGTGCAGCGGCGTCAGGCAGAGCAATCGGTCCGACGGCGAGAGTTCGAGAGCATCGCGGGTGGTGCAGGCGGCATCCTCCAATTGGGCTTTGGTCCGCGGCACTATTTTGGCGCGTCCCGTGGTGGCTGACGTCAGCAGGCAGAGCGAAGCGTCGAGAATCCGTCCACCGGCGAGCGGTTGCAGATGGAGTGCCTCATCGAGCAGCGCGCCCGGCAGCAGGTCCCGCAGGTACTCCTCCCGCGCAGCGGAGCTGAAGTGCGGATTCACTGCGGCGAACGCCCAGTCGCTGGACGCAGCGAGAAACGCAGTTACCAGGTCCAGGGGCGCCAAGGAGCCCGCTGCAATAATGGTGCGCTTGGTAAGCCCGGCTGCGAGAAAGCGCCGGCGCAAAGCCTCCGCGCGCTCGGTCAGCCCGCCGAAGGTAATCGCGTCGCACCCTGGCGCCACCCACGCCACAGCGCGAGGGTCCTGGCGGCCAACAAAAACCAACGGCTCGGACGTCATGGACTACACGAACCTGGAAACGTCCACCGGCACAAACTCGGCGCGGCGGAAACGCTCCTTCAGATGGAAGGGCACCGTGCAATCAAAAACGGTCTTGCAGGAGATCCCATGCGCCGGAATCGACGGGCTGAAATCAGGCGATTGCGAAGGATCCAACGGATGGCATCGCACACCCGGGAGAAACATCGTGCTGACATCGCCCTGGTAGCGCGTGGTCATCGCCCACAGCACATCGTTGGTATCGAAGAGGTTGACGTCCTCGTCGATCAGGATCACGTGCTTCAGCTCGGAGAACGCTGCAAAGGCGGTGAGCGCTGCCTGGCGCTGGCGGCCTTCGTCACTGGCGGCTGCCTTCCTGAACTGCATGATGGCCAGGTACTTGCCGCCGCCGGCGGAGTGGCAGTAGACGTTCACCAGACGGCCGGGCATGCTGTTCTCCACCAGGCGCAGGATGCTGGCCTCGGTAGGAATCCCGGCCAGGTTCACGTGCTCCTCCCCAGGGCCAATGATCGTCTGCAGAATGGGATTCGTGCGGTGCGTGATGGCCTTGATGCGGATGACGGGCAAGGACTGCTGCGCCACGCCCAGATAGCCGGGAAACTCGGGCATGCAGTAGCCGGTGTTGGTCTGCACGTCCTCGCGGATCCGCTCTCCCGGCAGGATCTCTCCTTCCAGCACAATCTCGGCGCGGGCGATGGCCTTGGCCGCGACGGTGAGGCAATCCACCAGCTCCACCGGGCGGCGGCGCAGACCTCCCGCGATGGTGAGCTCGTCAAAGCCGAGCGGCGTGGTGGGCGGCTCGAAGCAGGCAGCGAGATAGATGGCGGGATCCAGCCCCATGCTGATGGAGACGGGCAGCGCGCGGCCGGCCTTCTCGGCCTTGATGCGGAACTGATCGATGTGGCGGCCCGGCACAAAATAGACGCTCAGCAGATCCGGTCCTTGCAGGCACATCCGGTGAATGGTGACGTCGCTCTCGCCGGTCTCCGGATCCTCGGCGCGGATCAGCCCCATGTTGAAATACGGGCCGGCGTCCAGCAGCGTGTTGGTGGGCGCGGGGATCAGAGTCCGCAGGTCAAAGGGTGGACGGATCACCACCTGCTGGCAGGGCGCCTCGGCGTTGGGGATGGTGATGGGTGTGCGCGGATGGTTGAGCGCGTCGAGCAGATCGAACGGGAGACGCTCCACCGTGCTGCCGAGCAGCAGCGCCGTGCGCTGGCGGCTGGCGAGCACGCCGGTGACCACGGGCATCGTGTAGCCCTTCACCGATTCAAACAGCATGGCGGGCCCGATCCGCGTGGGCGGCGCGACAGGCGTGCCAGCGCCAATGTGGCGATAGACTCCGGCGAGCTCGGCGACAGGATCCACCGGCGTCCGGGTGGAGATCAGCTGACCGGGAATGGATGCCAGAAATTCAAGCGCGGTGCGCAGATCAACGATGGCGGCGGACGTGGGAGCAGTGGTCATGGGCGTCCCTTCTATTTTGACTCCCAGTGTAGGTGGAAAACAGCACACCCGCGCGCGGAGTGGCATTCTGTTGGTGAGGAGTTCCCCCCATGGCGGCAAGTGATCTGCGTGAGAATTTCGACCACGAGCAACTGGACGCGCGGCTGGAGTGGCACTGCGAGCCATCGCACTGGATGATCGACAGGGAGCAGCGCGTACTCTGCGTGGAGCCGGACGCGCCCACTGATTTCTGGCAGCGGACGCACAACGTACAGAGCGCCGATAGCGGCCATTTCCTGGGCCTCGAAGTCAACGGCGATTTCGTGATGACGACGCACGTGAGCTTCGAGCCGGTCCACCGCTATGACCAGGCGGGCCTGATGGTGCGCGTTTCGCCGGAGTGCTGGTTGAAGACTTCCGTGGAGTTTGAACCGGACGGCGCCAGCGCGCTGGGCGCGGTGGTCACCAACTTCGGCTACTCCGATTGGTCCACGCAGGCGTTTGCGCCGGGTGCGGGCGAGGTGTGGCTGCGCGTGCGGCGCGAGGGCGACGATTACATCGTGGATAGCTCAGCCGATGGCCACGCCTGGCATCAGATCCGCATGGCGCAACTGCACGAAGGGCGCGGCCGCGCGGTGGTGTGCGGGTTGTACGCGTGCAGCCCCAAGGGCGCGGGCTTCAGCGCGGAGTTTAGCCGGCTGACGATCAAAGCGGGCCGCATCTAGCTCCTGCGCAGTTCGTTCCTCAATTCGCCGAAGAACGAGACCGTCTCTTCGAACTTGCGGCCTGCCGTCGCGCCGCCGTCCACAATTAACGTTTGGCCCGTAATCCACGCGGCTTCGTCGCTGGCAAGAAACGCAACCGCACTCGCGATGTCCTCGGGGCGCCCGGCGCGGCCCATGGGATTCAGCCGGTCCAGCAACGGACCCGCGCGCTGCGCCGTGGCATCGGCCGTCTCGACATCCTGACCCGTGGCCCGTCCAAAGATTGGCGTGACCACACCGCCGGGGCAGACCGCGTTGACACGAATCTGATGAGGCGCCAACTCCAGCGAGACGGAGCGGCCGTACTGCACCACCGCCGCCTTGAGAGCGGCGTAGACGTGAAAGGAATAGCCGCCAAAGAACGCCGCCACACTGGCGTTGTTAATGATGGCGCCGCCGCCCGTGGCCTGCATGGCGCGGGCGGCGTGCTGCGTGCCATAGATGACGCTGCCCAGAAGAGTCTCCGACATCAGTGTGAAGCTCTCCGGCGTGACCACCTTGAGCGGGCCATCGCCCTGGACCTCGCCGGCGTTGTTGAAGAGACAGTCGAGGCGGCCAAAGCGCTGCACTGTGACGGCTACGGCGTGGGCGATCTGGTCCTCGTGACGGACGTCGGTCTGGATGAAACCGGCCTGCGCGCCGAGAGCCTCCGCCAGCGCCCGGCCCTTCTCTTCGCGACGCGCGGCGATCATCACGGAGGCGCCTTCCTCGATGAACTTGCGGACGGTGGCTTCCCCGATGCCGCTGGTCCCGCCGGTGATCAGTGCGACTTTCCCAGTCAGTCTCTGCATTCCCGTAGCATAGCCCGGGCGGGCGCGCCATCGGCGCCGGGGATCAGCAGCGGCATGCACGCCAGCTCATACTCGCCGGGTGGGACGTGCGTCAAGACGATGCCCTCCACCACCCAGACGCCGGCGCCCAGCAGGATCTCGTGCGTCTCCACCAGATCGTTCGAAAACCCGCCAACAGAAAGATAGTCAATGCCAACCAGCGCGACACGGGCATCCGCCAAGGCTTGCGCCGCATCGCGTGCGACGTAGATGAACTGCTCCACAAAATGCGGCCTGCCCAGATATTCCGTGGAGTTGCGTGTGCGGAACAGAACCCGCGCGCCCGGCTTCAGATCCGCCGGCACATGGCAGGCCCGCACTGCCTCCGCATCATTGACATCCACCACCCGCGCCGGCCCCATCATCACGTCCAGAGGCATCGTCTCCATGCCCGCGCCAGCCCGCAGAAAATGGCGCGGCGCATCGATGTGCGTGCCCGTATGCGCGCTCATCGCCAGGTGCGTCAGGTTGTAGGTATCGCCGCGATCGAGAAACAGAGTCTGCTCGACACGCACCGCGTCGTCACCCGGCCACACCAGCATGTCGCCGCGCAACGGCGTGGAGATATCAATCCAGCCCATCGCCGTTTAGTGGAACTCCGGCACGCCGCGGAACGGCCGCCAGTAGATGTTGCGGTAGGCCACCGGTCCGTGATCGCCCTGCACCATCAGCGGATTCATCGGAGCCTCGGGGATCGCCATGTGAGCCCGCGTCGGGCCCAGCACTTCCACGTTCTCCTGGATCCACTGGTTGTTCTGGATCACGCGCAGGAAGCGGGCGTTCTCGGTCTTCTTGCCGGAGGCGTCAAACCGCGGCGCGCGAAACCAGATGTGATAGCTCTGCCACACGCCGGCCGGCAGGTTGGCGTTCACCTTGGGCACAGTGCCGCCCACAGGCTTGTCGTTGATCCACTGGTGATAGATCGCGCCGCCGTCCCCCGTATTGAGCGGCGTGGTGGCGCCGTGGCTATCGAGGACCTGCACTTCATACAGGCCCTGCAGGTAGACGCCGGAGTTGGCGCCCTTGGCGATCATGAATTCGATATAGAGCTCCACATCACCGTGCTTCTCATCGCTCACCCAATTCTGCGTGCGGCCATTGGGACCATTCATGATGCGGTCACCGGATGTGCCGATGCCGCGCAGCAGCTTGGGATTGCCGACACGGTCCCAATCGATGCCACGCACAGCCTTCCACTCGTGCGGCTTAGTAGGATCGAGGGCGTGCCAACCCTTCAGATCCGTGCCATTGAGTAGTGGGGTCCAGCCGCCTTCGCGCAAGAACGGCGGATCCTGCGCGAACGCGCAGAGAGAGACTAAAAGGAGAAGTGCTGCTCGGAACATGCCGGTATTATTTCACGGTTATTGCACAGGCATCACTTCGACGGTGACCACGTGGTATGGCGTACCGCGTCGCGGATCGGGCCAAAACCAGCCCGTGCCTTCGGTATTGAGCACCTCGAAGTAATACTGCAAATCCCACCGCGCATCGATCTCCTCACCAGGAATCGTGAAGACGGCGCGCGCCGCCGGCGCCTCCATCGTCTTCCAGGCAGTGAGCTGATTCAGGGCGCGATAGTGCAGCCGCACCTGGGTGGCATGACTCGCCAGCCCCAGCTGCAAGGCCAGCGTGATCGGCTTGCCGGCGGCAATCAGCTTGGGCGCGCTGTGCTGGAAAACGGGCGCAGGCAGCGTGCGCGGCCAGCGGCGCAGGTCGGTATCGGCGGAGGCCGCGGGCTCGCGCGCGGTCAGCGCCTTGGCATCGGCCTCCAGCGCGGGCAGCTTGTCTTTCCAGTGGCCCGTATCGGTAGGGCCATACGACATCCGCGCCGGATACAAACCATCGGTGAGTTTGACCAGATCCTGCCACACGCGGAGCGAGCCGTTCAGCTCCCGCCGCGCCGCATAGAGGCTCGTCTCGTCCTGCGTGGCGTTGAACCACGAGAGATGATCGGCAGCCATTCGCTTGCGGCCGTGATAGCGGGCCAGCAGCGAGAGCACCTGCAAATCCGGCCTGGTGCCGCTCCACTCCTTGTGCTGATCGCCCAGCGCCAGTTGCGCGCGTTCCACGGACTGGTCCGTCAGCAGCGCCAGCTCGTGCAGCCGCTCCGCCGTCTCCAGAGGACTCTGCTTGGCCGACGCCACGCCCTGCAAACGGTTCCGCGTATGCTCGTCAAACTTCGCCACAGATCGCCAGTCGCTGGGCGGCACCTGGACGTACTTCTCCAGCGGACCGCCGGCATCGATCTCCGGCCAGACGTACATATTGGGATCGGGCGTGAAATCCGTGACGATCTCGTTGAGCACTTTGCTGGCCTGGCGCGTGGCCTCAAAGACGTCCTTGCCGGCGCTGCCGAAGCGTCGCTGAAACTCGTCGAGCCACAGACGGTCCGGCTCGGCTGGGTTGTAGCTGAGCCGCCCCCACAACTGATAAAAGAGCCAGTAGCGCTGCCATTCGTATTTCCAGAACACGCGCCCCTGCTGTTCCGCCGTGAAGATCCCGTACGTACCCGGCTGATTGCCAAAGCCCTTCTGCGCCAGCGGCGGATCGATCTCAAATCCTTCCGCGCCGCTGAGCCGGAACCACGGCACGGCCTGCCGCACATAGTCGGGGTCGCCCCATTGCAGAATGCGATGCGAGCCCAGCCCCCACAGCTCAAAATAGAAATGCCACACGCGCTCGCGGTCCGTCACGCCGGGCTTCTCCAGGAAGTTCAAAAACGAGTAGTTCGGAAATGTTTCGGCGGGCGGATAGGGCCGGCCCAGGTGTTCGGCCCAGAACTTGGACGAAAGCCGCAGCGGCACCTTCGCACCCAGCGCCGCCTCCATCAACCCCGGTTGCATCAGCCAGCCGCGCAGGTCCAACTGCACCAACCGGCCCGAGTCCCGCAGCGCCGGAAAAATCCAGTCGCGGTAAAACTCCACTTGCCGTTCGGCCGGGATGCCGGATTCCGCATTTGTCCTCATCTGCACGCTGCGGATGCCGGGACACGCCGCCAGCACCATCTTCAGCGCCGCGTTCGAATACGGGCCGATGTTGTCCGCCGTCAGGCCCTCCACGCTGGACGTCATCTCTTTCTGCACATCGTGCTCCCAGATGCCCAGCGTGAAGTCCACGCCAAACTCGGCGGCAGTCTGCGAGATGAATTTGAGTGCCTCCAGGTTGCGGGCCTGCTGCTCGCTGGAGAGGCCCTTGGCGCGCACGCCGGGGAAGCCTGGCACCACAACCCAGAACGGGTACGGCGGCGCCATGTAGGCCGTCTGGTGCGCAAAGACGAGGTTGAAGCGGTTGAAGCGGTTGCGCGCCAGCATCTCGAAAAACGCCCGCCAGTGGTCCTGATCGTAATACCAGCCGCGCTCCAGTTCCTCGTTGTGCAGGAACCAGCGGATGCCGCGCATCGCGGCGGCGGGCTCCACCTTGGCGGAGGAGAGATGGCCTTGCCGGCGGATCTGATCGGCGGCCTCCAGCAGGCCATACATCAGCCCCCGCTGGCTGCCGCCGCGCACGATGTTGCCCATGATGGAGAAGCCATCATGCGGCAGCACCATCGAGAGCTCGGTCAGAATCCGGAAGCGCTCCGGCGCCAGGTTGCGCTCCTGCAGTGCACGGCGGTAGTCGGCCAGGCCAAACTCCGCCGGCGTTGCCGCCTCGACCGTCGCAGCACACACGAAGACAATCAGCGCCAGCCTAATCCACAATGGAGCTCCACCCGCGACGGCTCATCGTCCAGTAGATCAACGCCCCGCCCGCGACGCCCGCGCCAATCATCAGGGCGCCCATCGGGTAGTCCTTGAGAATGATCTTCCCGGTCCCGAAGAGGATGCCGTAGATCATCACGCAGCCCGCCAGCCAGCACACCAGATTGGAGAAGCCGTCCTTGACCACGACCACCTCCGGCGCCTGCGCCGCGATGGGCCCCCAGCCATTGGCCGGCCGGACTTTCCGGTAGAACGAAAGCAGCGTTGCGTTCGGCTCAGGCTTGGTCAGGAACGTCACCACAATCCACGTCGCCGTCGTGAACGTCACCGTGATGATCGTCATCCACGCCGCCTCCTTCGGATTGTCCGTGGTGAGGTGGAAGCCGAAGCGCAGCGTCAAATAACAGACCAGCGACGCCGCCATCGACGAGATCTCGCTCCACGCATTGATGCGCCACCAGAACCAGCGCAGCAACAGCACGCCGCCCGTGCCGGCGCTCAGCGCCATCAACAACTGCCACATGCCCCCGATGGAATCCATCATGGAAGTGACACCGGCCGAGCCGATGGTCACCAGCACGGTAGCGAGCTGCGAAATCCGTACGTAGTGCTTGTCGCTCGCTTCCGGCTTGACGAAGCGCCGGTAGAAATCGTTCACCAGATAGCTGGCGCCCCAGTTGAGCTGCGTAGCGATGGTGGACATGTACGCGGCGGCAAACGCCGCCACCATCAGCCCGCGCAACGATGGCGGCAGGTGATGGATCATCACCACCAGATAGCCGGATTCCTTATCCTTCAGCTCGGGATACAGCACAATGCTCGCCAGGCCCACCAGCACCCACGGCCACGGCCGGATGGCGTAGTGCGCGATGTTGAACCACATGGTGGCCAGCAGCGAGTGACGCTCGTCCTTGGCGCAGAACATGCGCTGGGCGATATAGCCCCCGCCTCCCGGCTCCGCGCCGGGATACCACACGGCCCACCAGTTCAACGAGATGAATGCCAGGAACGCCACCAGCGGCATCCACGCCGAATTGATGTCGGGAACAAAATCGAGCACCGAGCCCTTCATGCCCATCGTCGTCTGGCGCTGCACGTCGATGACATGGAGCTTCTCCACCATCGCGTCGATGCCGCCGCACGCCGCCACGGCGGAGTAGGCCAGCACGATCACCATGGTCATCTTCACCACGAACTGGAACGCATCCGTCACCAGCACGCCCCATAGGCCGGAGAGGGTGGAAATCCACCCCGTAAAGGCGATCAGACATAAAACGAGAAGCAGCGCCTCTGTTTTAGTGACGCCCAGGATCGCTTCCAGGATCTTGACCATCGCCAGGTTCACCCAGCCGAGGATGATGCAGTTCACGGGCAGGCCAAGATACAGCGCGCGGAAGCCGCGCAAAATCGCCGCGGGCTTGCCCGAATACCGGATCTCGCAGAATTCGATGTCCGTCATCACACCGCTGCGCCGCCACAGCCTCGCGAAGTAGAACACAGTGAGCATGCCGCCCGCGACGAAGTTCCACCACACCCAGTTGCCGGCGATGCCCTTCTCCGCTACCAGGCCCGTCACCACCAGCGGCGTATCGGCCGCGAAGGTCGTGGCCACCATCGAAGTGCCCGCCAGCCACCACGGCACGTTGCGGCCGGAGAGGAAAAACTCGCTCACGTTCTGGCCGGCGCGTGCCTTGTAGTAGAGCCCGATAGCGATGTTGAAAGCGAAGTAGAGGGCGACGACGGCCCAATCAATCCAGGTGAGTTGCACGGCGCCTATTATAGCGAGGCAGGGCGCCGCGCTGCGGAGGAAACCGGCCCGGCCAGCGCCAAGCCCTCCCCGCAGCATCAGACAACCGCCCAGCGTCGAGCACATCGATCCTCTGCTCCGGAATGATGCGCTTGCGCTACGATCTACTTCTATGACCATTCAGGAGACTCTGGCCACTCTCGAATCCATGGGCACCGCGCAGAACCGCAAAGTCTACGCCCGTCACGGCGCCGGCGAACCTCTCTTCGGAGTCAGCTTCGCCAACCTCGGCGCGCTGAAGAAGAAGATCAAGGTCAATCACACGCTCGCCCGGGACCTCTGGGCCACCGGCAACTTCGACGCCCGCGTGCTGGCCACGATGATCGCCGATCCCGCCCAAGCCTCCGCCGCCCAGCTCGAATCATGGGTGGAGGCCATCAACGGCTACCCTCTGGCCGACGCCGTCTCCCGCTTCACCGCCGCCACGCCGCTGGCCTGCAAAACAATGGAGCGGTGGATGAAGTCGAAAAAGGAGTACGTCGCCCAGACCGGCTGGCAGGTCTTCGCCCAGCTCTCCAGACAGGACGGCGCCCTCACCGATGAATACGCCTTGGAGCGGCTCACCCATATCGAGACGCACATCCACAAGGCGCAGAACCGCGTCCGCCACGCTATGAACTCCGCCGTCATCGCCGTCGGCCTGCGCGGCGCCGAACTCCAGAAACTCGCCCTCGCCGCCGCCGCGCGCATCGGCAAGGTCACCGTGGATCACGGCCAGACAGGCTGCGAGACCCCCGACGCCGCCGCCTACATTCGCAAGGCCGCGGCGCGCGCCAAATAGCAATCAAAGCAATAGCAATTAAAGTGCTTGCAGCCGGCGCAATTCGATGTCATCGTAGCTGGCATGCTGCGTTGGTCCCTGTTCGGACTGGCCCTGTTCTGCCAGTTCACCACGCTCGCCCACGATCGGCGAACTACCGTCTCACTGGAACGTCTCTGGGGCTTTGAAAGACACGTCCATGCCGCGGCACTGGAGGTCCGGTTTCCGGTCCCCTTGCAGGGCCCCGGCACATACGCCGATTATCGCGTCTACCTCTCGCCCCTGTTCCGTAACGAGCTTCAGATGAAGGCCTACCGCAAGTCCACCGGCCGCATGGAGGACTCCGTCCTGGAACTCTACGACCCCTACTGCAAAAAGGTCCGCGTCGTCCATACCTTTCAAATGAACCGCGACCCCTACACCAAGCGCCGCGAGGCCCGCCAGTTTCTCAACAAGATAAAGAGACATTTAGCTACCCCTTGACATACGCCGCGCCCCTCGATAGCGTAGCGTCAGCATGAACCGCCGCCACTTCCTCGCCTCCTCTGTCACCGCACTCTCGGCCAGTCGGGTCTTTGGCGCCAATGAGCGGCTCCGCATCGGCTTCATCGGCCTTGGCGGGCGCGCCAGCTGGCTGCTGAAGAACGAGAAGTTCGAAGGCGCCGATATCGTTGCCATCGCCGATTGCTACCTGCCCCACCTCGACCGCGCCACCACCCTCCGGCCCGAGGGCCGGCGTTGGACGAAATACCCCGATTACCGCCGCATGTTCGAAAAGGAAAAGCTCGACGCCGTCTTCGTCGAAACCACCACCCACGCCCGCGTCCTCATCGCCATGCACGCCCTCGAGGCCGGCCTCGACGTCTACGGCGAAAAACCGCTCACCCTCACCGTGCAGGAAGGCCGCATCCTCGCCAACGCCGTCCAGCGCTACAAGCGCGTGCTCCAAACCGGCACCCAGCAGCGCTCCCTCCCCATCAACGCCTGGGCCAGCAAATTCATTCGCGATGGCGGCCTCGGCAAAGTCCACACCGTGCAGGCCTGCAATTTCCAGCCGCCCCGCCGGTGGACTCCACAGCCCGAGGAACCCATGCCCGCTGGCTTGAACTGGGATCAGTGGTGCAACCAGCGCGAGCTCCGGCCCTACAACAAGCTGCTCCAATTCAAATGGGCCAACTATTGGGACTACGACGGCGGCGGCCAAAGCTGGGGCGTCTCCGGCTGGGGCACCCACGCCCTGGATCAGATCCAGTGCGCCCTCGGCACGGACGACACCGGCCCCGTCGAATACACGCCCGAAGGACCCGGCCAAACCGCACCCGTCGTCATGCGCTACGCCTCCGGCACCCTGCTGAAATGCACCGCGCCGGAACGGCCCGATCACTCCGATCTCGGCGGCATCTTCTTCGGCGAAAAAGGCAAGCTCGAAATCAAGCGCGGCACCCTCGTCGCCGACCCCATCAGCCTCATCCAGGGCGCGCCCCAGGACTTTCCGGAAGGCCCCGGCGAAAACTCATTCCACATCGCCAACTTCTTTGACTGCATCCGCACCCGCAAGACGCCCAACGCCAGCGTCGAAATCGGCCATCGATCCACCACCGTCTGCCACCTCATGAATATCTGCCGCGACGTGCAAAGGCGCGTCCGTTGGGATCCGGTGCAGGAGCAGATCATCGACGACACCGAGGCCAACGCCATGCTCTCGCGCCCGCGCCGCAAGGGCTTTGAGCTGCCCAAAGTCTAGGCCGCCACACTCCGCCGCCGCCGGGTGTACACTATCCGGTCAGATGCGCGCCGCAAAGATCGCAAAACTCGCGGAGCTCCACGAGCAACTCCTCTACCGGCGCGCCTACCCTGCCTCCGCCGGGCAGGCCCGTCAGGCCGACGACGATCTCGCCCACTTCCCTGCCCTCGTCAACGATCTACGCGCCAGCGGCGCCGACCTCACACCGCTCGAAGAATACGCGGTCAGCGGCATCGCCGGCAGCGGCATGACAGCCGTGTTCAGCTACGGCGTCGCCCTCCACCTCTCGCGCCGCCACGGCGATGACATCCGCATCGCCTGGGATGCCTGGGAGACGCCCGAAGCGCTCGGCCGCTTGCTGCCCGCCCTGCTCCCGCTCGCCCACGAACAGGCGCTGGTGGAGGCGCACATCCCCTGGGAGCGCTGGCTGGACGCCGCCGCACACGGCCGCGCCCCCCTCGCCTGGCTGCTGCGCGCCATCGCCCGCCGCTGGCCTGATATCCACGAGGCGGCCGCCCGTTACGATAGCCTCCAACTCCCCCTCCGCTGGGACTTCGGCGCCAGCACCGCCACCCGCACCCTCATGCGCCTCCCCGTCAAGAGTCTCTTCTGCCACGACGGACCGCTCCTGACCCGCCACGACGCCCCGCTCGATCAGATCCCCTCCGCCGCCCCACTGCCCACCCGCAAGCTCGGCAAGGCCGCCGGCGAGATGATCCTCGCCCTCGCCCGCGATACCTCCGCCGTGCGCTACCGCGAACTGCATGGCTTCACCTGGGGCGATCCCGCCAGCGTCCACGAAATCCGTCCCGGACGCGGCGTGGAGCTCTTCTTCTCCGGCGTCCCGCCCGCCCACCGCCTCCCCGTACGCGGCTACTACGCCATGTCCATCTGGAAGAATGGCGTGCCCATCGGCTACTTCGAGGGCCTCACCATCCTCGAACGCATGGACGCCGGCTTCAACCTCTACTACACCTTCCGCGCCGGCGAGACGGCCTGGCTCTACGCCAAAATCCTCCAGGCCTGCCACCAGATGCTGGGCACCACCTGTTTCGTCATCGATCCCTATCAACTGGGCCACGAAAACGACGAGGCCATCGAATCCGGCGCCTTCTGGTTCTACCGCAAGCTCGGCTTCCGCTCCGTTTCGCCCGCCATTCGCCAGCTCACCCAGCGCGAGGAGCGCCGCCTGGCTGCCCGGCGCGGGGCCCGCAGTTCACCCGCCATGCTGCGCCGCCTGGTCGCCGAGCCCATGATCTATGAACTCCCCTCGTCTCCCGCCGGAGACTGGGACAACTTCCTGTTGGAACGCGCCCTCCTCCGCCTGGCGGCTAGGCCACGGGTTCCCAGGAGCCTCTCGCGCGACGAACTGCTCCACCTCGGCCGCCCCTGACGGCAGGCTGCAACGCGATCCTGAAACCTTTCGCCACTGGTTGGAATCCAACACAGCAGATATGGCTCTCCTCAGTCGCACCGTCATCTCGTCACTCATCCTCGTCGCCGGGCTAATCGCCGCCGCCGACCGGAAAACCGTCTTCCTGGACCGCATGGGCGGGTTGGAAACCTACATCGAGAAGGCAGCCGAGCAGCAGGAACTGAACGTGGAATTTATCGAAGAGGCCATGCATCCGGACCTCAAAGTCCTACTGGGCAACAAATTTACATCTGTTTCGGCCGAGATCCTTTACAAAAAGAACACCGGCCGCGCGGAAGACACCACGCTTCAGGTAATCGACATGAAGACCAGAAAGCCGCTCGTCACCCACGACTTCCGCATGGCCACCGATGACGCCGGTAAACGGCGGATCGCCACGGATCTGGTGAAAAAGCTAAAGGGTAAGCTCCAGTAGTCTCCTCCCTACTGGAGCTGAACGCCGCGCCGCGGTTCCAGCCCGGCGCGGCGTTTCTGCCTCCGCCGCACTCCCGTTGCGCTTTCCCAGATCACCTCCCCGCCTCACCCGGATTCCTCAACCGCAGACAGAAATGCCAGTGTACGGCGAACGCCGCATCCAACGGCCGCAACATCCGGTCCGCCTTCTGCCAGAACTCCGCCTTCTCTTGCGATAGCAGGCTCCGCAGATTCACGCCGCCGCTGCCCAGATACGAAAACCACGGCAGCAGGTCCGGACCCTCAATTTCAAACTCCGGATACTCGGCCAGAAACTGCGCTCGGTCCCGGATCAGCGTGATCCACGTCAGCGCCTGATTGGAATCCAGCAGCGAATCGCCCTCGGGGAATGACCATTCCCTCGTGCGGCTGTCATAAGGCTCCGGATGAATCGCCGAGAAGAAGAACCGCCCAAACGGCGTGTGCGCGCAATCGATGATGCTGATCACCCCGCCCGGCGTCAGCACCCGCCGCGCCTCGTTCAGAAACAGGCGAATATCCGGAATGTGGTGGTAGACGTGCGCCAGAAACAGCGCCCGCACAGAACGGTCCGGCAGAGGCAGCCGCCTGGCGTCGCACACCAGATCGACGCGGCCCGTCGCAATGTCGGTGGCCATAATCTCCGGATGCAGCCGCTTTAAGAAACTGCCGCCCGCGCCCAGTTCCACCAGCAACCCCTGCCCCGGCGCCGTGGCCGCGTCCGCCATGTGGTGCCGGTACCAGCGCTCATAGCAGGCGCGAATCAGCGGTTTCGCATCGATAATCGATCTCTGCGCTTGAAACCACGATGCCGAGCCAAACGGATGATCGCGCAGTATCGGATCGGCCAGCCAGTAGGTCAGTTTACGCATGATCGCCCAGTGCTTCGCTCACCATCGTAGCGAGCGTGCGGGGGTGAGCGGCCAGCCCCGGCAAATCCGAAATCCATGGCAAGCCTTGCGAATCCAGAATGCCCAGCAGATTCTCCTCGCCCACCGCCAACCCAATCCCGGCCGCGCGCGCCATGCGCAGCAGGCCAAAGGCTAGCCCCACCGGCACGGGCACAATCCGCGCGCGCGGCGCGATGGCATGCACATAGTCGCGCTGGGCGACAAGTTCCGGCAAAAACAGATTCCACTCCGCCCGTTTCGGAGCCTCGACGATTGCCGCCACTGCCGCCAGCAGGTCCGGCAACGCTACCACCGGCACCAGCAGCCGCCCCGCACTGACCAACGGCACAAATCGTGCTCTCCGTATCGCCCGCGCCGTCCGCATAAACAGGCCGCCCGGCCCAATCACCAATCCCGGCCGGATCACCGTGTGGCCTGCCTCCAGGAACATCCGCTCAATCACATACTTCGTCCGCCCATACTCAGACCGCGCCTGCGCCACCGCCGAGCACGAACTGAAATACAGCACCCGCCGCGCACCCAGCAACGCCCGCGCCAGTTCTATATTCCGCCCCTGCGCGCCCGGCGTGAAGTCGTGGCCGCAGTGGATCACCACGTCCGCGTCCAAGCCCGCCGGCTCACGGTACCTCACCCCGTCCGCCCCCAGATGCCGTACCAGCGCCGAGCCGATAAACCCCGACGCCCCCGTTACCAGGATCCTCATCGCAATGCCCCGCGCAGCCGCGTCGCCGTGCGCAGCGCCAGCGCCATGATCGTGTACGTCAGATTCTTCGCCGGTAGCGCTGGGAATACCGCGCCATCGCACGAGTACACATGGCGCGTTCCATGCAGCCGCCCGTCGGGATACGTCATGTACCGGCCGGGCCACGCCGCCATCGGCAGAGTACCCGCGTAGTGGATGCCGCCGCCCGGCGCCGGATGCTGGATCAACTGCGGCAGGCACACCACGCCCAACTGCCGCCACAACCCGCACAGCCGCCGCTCCATCGCCGTATCCGGCGTCCACTGATACGCCGCCCGCAGTGCGCCGTCCGGCCTCAGTTGCAGATAGTTCGTGTCCCGCGACGTCTCCGGGTAGAACAGCATCAGCAACGTGAGCGCCGGCGCGCACACCCGCGCAAACGCCACGCCCGAGCGCAGCGGCAACGGGAAGTTCGCAATCAGATCCGAGCGCAGCGCCCCGGTGGATCCGTAGATGCTCCCCTGCAGCGTGCGCCCCGCCTCCTCCACAATCACGTTGAGCTGCGCCACCGCCGCGTCGTGCGTACCCAGCGGCAAGCCAATCGCCCGCGGGTCAATCAACGGAAACACGGCGATCGGGTTGTCGCTCAGCGGCAGCCGCGTGGCAAAGTCGTGGCTCGACGCCAGCACGATGCGCGCCGAGTTGATCGCGCCCGCCGCCAGCAGCAGCTTCCGCGCCTCAAACACCTGGCTCCGCTGCCCGTCCAGCGCCAGTGCGTGCACCCGCACTCCGCTTTCCGTCTCCTCATAGCGCGTGACAATCCACCCCGGCTCGTAGGTGATCTCGTGCGCCGCGATCATCTCTCGCAGCGTGAATGCCGGATTGTAAATGGCAGGATCGTGCGCCTGGAAAAACTCCAGATTCCGATACGCATACGCCGCGCGCCCCTTGTGCGGCGCCGTCAGCACGGCCAGGCGCGCGTGGCCCAGCCGCACGCCCGCCGCCTGAAACCGCGCCCGCCGCGCCTGATACTTCGCATGGATCCGCGCCACGTTGCGCGAGAGCCGCACCGGCGCCTGCAACTGCGGCTCGTCTCCAAAGTCGGCCCGCAGATCATCATCGCCCGCGCCCGAAATACCAATGTGCTGGCCTACCTCGTCATAGAACGGCGCCAGTTCCGCTGCCGTCACCGGAAAGCCGCGCAGATCTGTGTCCGTAAAGCGATACACGCCGGCGCCCCAAGCGTTCGCCAGCCCGCCCTGCGCCAAACTGATGGCCGCGCGGAACGTCTCCGATACTACCGGCGTCAGCCGCTCGGCCCCGTCCAGAATATACGCCGTGCCCGGAGACTTCAGCTTCAGGCTGGCCGGCGGCGTGAAGATGTGCTCCAGGCCGCGCAGATCGTCGCCAATCAACTCGCGGTCCAGATCCGGGCCGCTCCGCCGCACGTCATAGAGATTGCCGTCGAGCGCAGGCTGCGCCGGCGGCTGTACGCCCGCGTCCAGCATCAGCACCCGCCGCCCGCGCAGGCCGTAGGCCGCAAACACCCCGCCCGGCCCACTCCCCACCACGCAGGCATCAAACATGCAGGATGCTGTCCAGACGATGAGTCCGCATCAGATACATTCCGCGAGCCAGCTTCCATGCCGCCCGCAACGCCATCCACGGCGCCCCGGCCCACGCCCGCCCCGCTGCCCGCTCCCGCTGCACAAACGCCCCGTCATAGGCGGAACGCACTTCGCATAACGTCAGCATCACTTGAAATCGCCGCGTTAGCCCATTCGGACCGTGCCGCAACCGCAGCGCATATTCTACGGCCTCGGCATCCAACCCGTGCTCAGCCAGGAACGCAACCAGCCGCGCATGGACGTCATCGAAAAAAAACTTGGCCCGCGCCGCCTCATAGCCGGCAGCCACGCCGTGAGGCATCGGCCGGCGCGGGAACAGCGCGCGATGGATCATCTCAGCTTCACCCGGCATCAGCGGTTCAGGCCACCTTCCGGAATCGCGCCAGCGCGAATGCGGCCAGGCCAAAGCTGACCAGCAGAAACACCGTCGGGGGCCAGATAAAATAGTTGATCGAGATCACCGTCAACACCAGCAGGCCGCCGGTATACATCCTGGCAAACCGTCGCAGCACCTGGGGATCATTCTCCATCGCTTTCACCGCCACCAGCACCAGGGCGGCCACAAGCAGACAGGTGGCGGCCATCATGAGACTATATCCAAAATAGCGACTCAGGATCGAACGTTCCACCGGAAAATCCGGCACCGTGTACGCGCTCATCGCCTGATACACAGCGCTCGCCTTCTCACTGGGAGGGCTTCCGAGCTGGCTGATCGTCTGCAGGTGTACCAGCAGTTGGGAGACACCCGTGACAAACAAAGTCCAAGCGCTCCAACGGATCGCACGAGTATCGCTCATGAACGAAACATTACTGCGAACTTCCGTCATTAGCAAGGGTACTGCGCCATCCCAGCCGCGCTACGGCCTTAATTCCAGACCGGCGCTCGCCGCGAATCGCTGCCCTCCGGACGTCGTCAGCCAGCCCTCCACGCTATACCGGCCAGGCTTCAAAACCGGCAGCTTCACCACCCAGAGCCGCTCGCCGCTCACAGTCTCCGTGCGCAAGGCCTGCGTGAACCCGCGCCCCTCGGACCACAGCCACACGTCCTTGCCCTCTTCATCTCGCACAGCCACATCGAACGTCTGCCCCGATCCAAAGTTCAACTCCAGTGGAGAGCCCGTTGTGTTCCGCAGCGTCAACCGCGCCGATAGGCCCGCCCGGTCCACCGCCACGCCAAAGCTCACCTCCGGCTCCGTCACCACCGCAATCTCGCCCAGCCGCGCATACACGAGTTCGTAAGCCCGCGGACCGGCAATGGTCTGCACCATGCGCTGCACCAGCCCGACATAAGGCAGGAACAGATCGCTCTCCACACCCGCGTCCGCGCACCCAGCCACGGTGTAGCGCACCCGCAGCCCATTCACAAACTCGCCCACTGGCCCGTTATACTTCGCCTCGCGCGATTCCACCCGGCTCAGAGCGTTGCACGGATCCACGCCCGTCGGCGCCTCGTCGGCCTGGAAATCCAGCCAAACCTTCTCTCGCTTCGCCGCCGCATCCCACATCCACACGCGGCCCTCGCCGTCGTTGCGCAGATATACCTCCGGCGTGGACGGGAAGCCCTTCACCAGGAAATAGTCGCGGCCTTCCAACGAGGCGGGCTTCTCCACGGCAAGCGTAAACTGCCCCGCCGCGCCGCGATACACCCATTGATTGCCCGGATACAGCGGCAGGTACTCCACTTGCGCGAAGATCGCGCTGGTCATCAGCAGGCTAAGAGTAAAAGTTTTTGTCCCAAGCATGGCGTTTCAGAATCTCCAGGATCTGGGCCGGCAGTGGCCCTTTCTCTGAGACGGCCATGTTCTGTTCCACGTTGCGGATCTTCCGCATCCCAGGGATCACCGTCGTCACCGCCGGGTCCGACAAACAGAACCGTAAAGCCGTGTCCGCTAAGGGCTCATCATGCCCCGCGGCCCCCAATTCGGCGCGCAAAGAGTTTACCTTAGCCACAACCTGTTCCTTGCGGTCGCCCCGGAAATACCAGGCCCGGAACTCCGCCGGATCAAACTCCGTCTCCGCCGTGATCGCGCCCGTCAGCGCTCCCTCGTCCAGCGGCACCCGCGCCAGCACGCCGATATTCAGCTCGCGGCACAGCGGAAACAACGCCCGCTGCGGCGTCTGATCAAAGACATTGAAGATCACCTGCACCGTATCGATCAGCCCCGTGCGGCAGGCCTCCATGCCGGATTCCGGCTGATGGTCGTTGATCGAGATGCCCCAGTACCGCACCTTGCCGGCCTTCTTCAGATCCTCAATCGCGCGCCGCCAGCCCTCCGCCGCCAGCCACTCCGGGTTCCACACGTGGAACTGCTGCAGGTCGATCGTCTCCACGCCCAGGTTCTTCAGCGACGTCTCCGTGCTCTCCACCACGTAGTCATACGGAAAGACATCCTCCAACCCGATGCCCGCCAGCGCCGGCCACTGCTTGTTCTTCGGAGGCACTTTCGTCGCCACCCGCGCCGTCGCGCCCGTCTCTTTCAATGTCTGCCGGATCAGTTGCTCGCTGTGGCCGTCGTTATAGGCCAGCGCGGTGTCAATGAAGTTCAGCCCCAGTTCCAGCGCCCGCTTCAGCGCCGCCACGGCGTCGTCTTCCTTGTGGCCCCGCCACTGATTGCCGCCCAGGCCCCATGCCCCGTAGCCGACCTCGCTCACCTGCCAGCCAGTCTTGCCCAATGTACGTTTGTGGATCACGCCTCCATAATAGAAGAGGAACGGTATGCGCGTCGCTCTCGCCTTTCTCCTCTTCGCGGCAATCGCCTTCGCCGACAACTTCAAGCTCTATTTGAAGGACGGCTCCAACCACCTCGTGCGCGAGTACAAAGTAGCAGATGATCGCGTCGTCTACTACTCCATCGAGCGCAGCGACTTCGAGGAATTGCCCCTCGACCTCGTCGATCTCAAGAAGACCGAGTCCGAACGCAAAGTCCGCGGCGAAGAAGAGAAGAAGAACGCCGCCTTCGACGACGCCGAAGAGAAATTCGAGCGTGAGGTCGCCCGCGAAATTGCCCGCGTCCCCCAGGACTCCGGCGTCTACTTCGTCCACGACGGCAAGATGAACGCCCTCACAGTCGCCGAGGTCAAGTCCATCACTGACAAGCGGCGCTCCATCCTGAAGGTCATGTCGCCCATCCCCATCGTCGCCGGCAAAGCCGTGCTGGAGCTCACCGGCGACAACGCCGAAATCGCCGTCCCCTACGAGCGGCCCAACTTCTACTTCCGCATCGATTCCGTCCAGCGCTTCAGCATCGTCCGCATGAAGCCCCGCAAAGCCGGCCGCCAGGTCGCCATCTGGAACGCCGACCCCATCACCAAGCTTGTCGCTTTCGATATGGAACTCGTCGACGTCTTCCGCCAGCAGCTTCGCGACAACCTCTACAAGCTCTGGCCCACCCAACCCCTCTCACCCGGCGAGTACGCCGTCGTGCAATACGTCGAGGGCGACGGCCAGATCCAGGTATGGGACTTCCGCGTGCCGCTCAACCCCGCGAAGACCCAATAACGCCCCGGAAAAACTCCAGCGACCGCTCCGCCACCAACGGCCACCGGTACAACGCCGCCGCCCGCGCCCGTCCTGCCCGTCCCAGCCGCGCCCGCTCGTCCGCATTCTCCAGCAACCCCGTCAGCGCCCCGCTCAACTCCGCCACGCTCAGCGGATCCACCAGTCGCGCGCCCTCGCCCGCCACCTCCGGCATCGAGCTCACATTCGATGTCACGCACGGCACCCCCGCCGCCATCGCCTCGGCCAGCGGCAATCCAAACCCCTCGTACAAAGACGGGTAGGCCAACACGGCCGCACCCGCCGTCAGCGACGGCAGTTCCTTCTCCGCCACATACCCCAGCCACCGCACACCATCCGGATGCGATTGCAGCCGCGCAATCGTCGGCCCCGACGCCCACCCCGCCGGCCCGGCCACAATCAGCTCATACTCCGCCCGCAACTCCGGCCGCAGCGCCGCCCACGCATCCAGCAATCGGTCGATGTTCTTGCGCGGCTCAATGGTCCCGACAGTCAACACATACGGCTTCGCCCGCCGCATCGGCGCGGCGTGAAAGTACTCCTCGCTGACGCCGTTCGGAATCGCCACGATCTTCTCGGGCCGCAGCCCCAGCAACTCAATCGCATCCTGCCGCGAGTACTCGCTCACCGCGATTCACCATTGCGGAAACGGCACACACAGCCGCTGATTCGCGACAGCCATCACGATGCCCCGCAGCGTCGGCCAGCGCCCCGCCACGCTGCCCTCGTGGTCCAGCCCGCCCAGCTCCGGCATCGGTGGATACGCCACCACGGACTCCGCTCCGGCCAGGTCCTGCAAGGCGCGCAGCCAGTGATACAGCACGCTCTTGACACCCGCGCTACGCAGCAGCAAGGCCGTGGCGTCTATCGCGATCTTCATGGGAGTACCGGAGCCGTCCAAAGATGATTCGAGTAAAGGAACTTCCCGCCGCTGGCCTTCACCAGGTGCATCCACTCCTTGCCCAGCAGCTTCTCCATCCCCGCCACCTTCGGCCCTTCCAGCACCAGGTACGTCCGCCCCGTGGAGTGCCACAACGCGGCCAGCCCGGCGTCGTCAATGAACACGTTCGGAGCCCCCGGCGCATACGAGCCATACTCCAAATTCTGATAGCGCCCGTTCAGCAGCAGAGCCTCTTTCAGATCCGCATAAAAGAACACCGAGCTGAACGTGTAATACTGGTCGCCCAGCACCACCTTGCCCTTCGGCGCGGCCTGCAACGCTTCGGCCAGCGGCTGCGAACTGAGATACGGATCAAAGGCGATCATCGCGATCCGCGCCGCGTTCAGCAACAGCAGCATCATCAGCGCCAGGCCGATCTGCGTCATGCGCCCGCGATACCGCCAGCCGTAGAATCCGCCCACCGCAAACGCGAGGCCGGCCAGCACCAGCGGCAGTTTCAGATACGCGAACGAGCTCATCGTCAGGTCGCCCATGTGCCCCAGCGACAAAGTGTATAGCTCAGGATTCTGCGTCAGCGCCTGCGAAATGTCGCCCGGCGCCGGCAGGCTCCAAACGTTCGCCAGGATGAACACAATCGCCGCGCACGCCAGCGTCGCCACCGCCGCCACGACCTTCGCAGCATGCTTCAACAGCCCCGAGCCGGACGCCATCACACAGCCCAGCAGCAGCGCGAATGCCGGATAGGTCGGCATCGAGTAGTACTCCTGCGTCGTCGAAAACGTGAAGAAGACCAGGATGAAACCAATCCAGCACAGGCACAGCAGCCGCATCCGTGACGCCCGATCCGCCCCTCTGTATTGCAGCTTCACCAGCCCCGGCAGGTAGACCGACCACGGAAAAAGCCACGCCAGATGGAACAGCCAGAACAGATGCCGCGGCACCGTGTTGTAGTCGCGCGGCCAGCGCAGATTCAGAAACCGCAGAATGTGCTCGTTGAAAAAGTAGAACCAAAAGAAGCCGCGATACTGCCCCGGCCCGCTGCTCATCGTGAAGTCGAAGTACGGAGGATTGCGCAGAGTCGCCAGCACATGCCACGGCGCCGCAACCAGCAATATCAGAAGCGTGCCCGAAAACGGCCGCACTCGCATCCATGTGCGCTTCACGAAAAACTGCCCGGAAAACAGCAGATACAGCACGCCCGCCGCCACCGGAAACACCAGCGCGATCAGCCCCTTCAGCAACAACCCCACGCCCATCGCCAGCGCCATCACGGCGGCCCACGCGCGCGGGTGCGGCTCGTCCTCATCCAGCGCCCGCAGCAGTCCCCACAGCGCCAGCGCGATGATCGCCGTCAGAATCACATCCGGGATCAGAATGCGAGTGAACAGGAAAAGCCCGATGCACGTCGAGATCGCCAGCGACGCATAGAATCCAGCCTCTTCGCTGAACGCCCATCGCCCCATCGCGAAGACCAGCCACGCCATCGCCAGAATCGAGAGGACCACCGGCAGCCGCGCCGCCCAGTCGTGCACGCCGAACACGGCATAGCTGCACGCCATCATCCAATACTTCAGCGGCGACTTCTCCAGATACAACACGCCGTCCAGCCGCGCGCTCACCCAGTCCCCGCTCTCCAGCATATTGCGCGCAATCTGCGCCTGCACGCCATCCACGTCGTCCATCAGATGCGGCGGCGCCAGCAAGGCAGGCAGATAGATCAGCGCCGCAAACAGCAGCGCCAACCCTACACGGAAGCGCTTTGTACTTTCCATCTCTTCATCCATAGGAACAAGGTCATCAGGCCCCATAGCTGGTAGCCGTTGTTGGCGCGCCGCTCCACGTGATCGCGCATCAGCTTCGCAATCGGCTCATGCCGGAACAATCCCGTGGCCCGAACATTTTCGGCCGATAGCGTTTCTTCCAGCAGAGGCCGCAAAACGCCGCGAAACCACTTGTGCGCCGGGATATCAAAGCCCTCTTTCTTGCGCGCCAGCACGCTCTCCGGCAGCTTGCCGCGCATCAGCTCGCGCAGCACATACTTCAGCGAACCCTCGTGAATCTTCAATGATTCCGGCAGCTGCGCCGCGAACTCCACAATGCGGTGATCCAGAAACGGAGGCCGCACCTCCAGCGAGTGGGCCATCGACATGCGGTCGCACTTGTACAAAATGTCGTCCACCAGATAGTAGCGCTGATCCAGCCACAGATAGCGATTCAACGCGCCGCAGCGGAACGCCTCGGTGGGCAGCGTGTTCATCAGCGAGCCCGGATTGGGATAGCGCTCCGCCGCATACAGCGTGCGCTTCACACTCTCGCTCAGCGAGCCGTTCCAGAACAGATGCGCCTCGGCCGGCGGCAGCAGCGAGCCTTCCAGAAACCGTTTGGCCTTGTACTCCAGGCTGATCTTCTCGTCCGACACCGGCAGCAGCCGCGCCGCCATCAGCGCCAGCCTGCGCAGAAACGCCGGCGTCTTCCGCGCGGTTGCCGCATAGCCATCAGCCAGATAGGTGAGGTAGCCGCCGAAGAGCTCGTCGGGTCCGTCGCCAGTAAGCGCGACCGTCACGTGCTGGCGCGTCATCTTTGAAAGAAAGAAGACCGGCAGCGCGCCGGCGTCGGCCGAAGGCTCGTCGGAGTAGTAGCTGATCTGCTCAATCGCCTCAATCAGACCCTGCTCCGGATTGAGGTCAAATTCGCGGTGTTCGGTGCCATATTTGCACGCTACGGCACGAAAAAACGCACTTTCGTCATGCCCGTGGCCGCTGAACGAAATCGAGAACGTATTCAGCCTCGGAATCTCTTCAGCGGCATAGTGGAGCACCGCCGACGAGTCCAGCCCGCCCGACGCCCACATCCCGAGCGGCACGTCGGAGATGAGATGCTCCTTCACCGAGAGACGCAACAACGAATCGAGCTCCTCCTTGGCCTCCTCCAGACCGATCCGCTCGTCCGGCTGAAAGCGCAGCATCCAATACGGCGCGCGCTCCATCTGCCCATCGCGCCAATCGAGATACTCGCCCGGCAGGAGCTTCTCCAAACCCTCGATCAACGTGTAAGGGGCAGGCACGTAATTCAGCGAGAGATAGTAGCTAAGCCCGTTAATATCTAGGTTTCTGGGGATTTCCGGGTGCTCCAGGATGGTCTTCAGCTCGCTGCCGAAATAGAGATCGCGCCCGCGGTGAAACAGGTAGAGCGGCTTGATGCCCATGCGGTCGCGCGCCAATACGAGCCGCCGTTTTGACTCCTGCCAGATGGCAATCGCAAACATGCCGCGCAGCCGCTCGAAGCTCCGCGTGTCCCATTCTAAAAACGCCTTGAGCACCACTTCGGTGTCGCAGTGCGATTCAAAACGGTGGCCGCGCGCCTCCAACTCGGCGCGCACCTCGGCGTGGTTGTACACTTCGCCGTTGTAGACGATGACCGTATCGCCGTCCGGCGAGTACATCGGCTGGTTGCCCTGGGAAATATCGATTATCGATAATCTGGCATTGCCGAGCGCGACCAGATCCGACTCATGAGTTCCCTGATGGTCCGGGCCCCGATGATGGATGGTCTGAATGACACGCGCGATGCGCCCGCGTTCCACGGGGTGATCGAGCTTGGTAAAACCTGCAATTCCGCACACAGACATTCAGGATATCCTGACTGCATATGCGCCTGTTCATCTGCCTGGGCCTGCTGTCACTGTTCTGCCTCTCCGCTGCCGATCGAAACGCTCCTATCGGCGAGCCCGGCAAGTTCGACTATTACCTGCTGACGCTCTCCTGGTCGCCGGCCTATTGCGCCTCCACAGGCGACGGCCGCAACGATCCGCAGTGCGCGCCCGGGCGCCAGTTCTCATTCGTCCTGCACGGTCTTTGGCCGCAGTACACTCGCTCCACCAACGGCAGCATGTGGCCGCAGTTCTGCACCACCGAGCCCGGCCTGCGCGATCCGAAGACCATGCTCGACATCATGCCCAGCACCGGCCTGATCCGTCACGAGTGGTCCAAGCACGGCACATGCACGGGGCTCGGCGCAGAGGGCTACTTCGCCACAGCGCGCAAGGCCATGCAGAGCATCAAGATCCCGCCGCGCTTTGTCGCCCCGAAAGAGTACCTCAACCTGAGCCCCGCTCAAGTGAAGAAAGAGTTCCTGCAAGCCAACCCGGGCATGCCTGAGAACTCCATCGCCATCGCCTGCAGTTCGAACTTCCTCAGTGAGGTGCGCATCTGTATGGATCGCAACCTCAAGACAATCCCCTGCGCCGGCCAGCGCGAATGCCGCGCCCCGTCTGTCCGCATGCCGCCCGTCCGGTAGTCACCATGAATCACCCTACACGCCGCCAATTGCTGATCGCTGCCCTGCCCGCCGCCGCGCTGGCGGCCCCGCCCACGAAGCTCGCACCCTACGGCGCCCTTCCTTCCGAACGCCAACTAGCGTGGCACGGCATGGAGATCTACAGCTTCCTGCACTTCACCACCAATACATTCACAGACAAGGAGTGGGGCTACGGCGACGAGGATCCGGCCATCTTCAACCCCACCGCATTTGACGCCAACGCCATGGTGGCGGCGCTGAAGGCCGGCGGCATGAAGGGCGTGATCCTGACGTGCAAACATCACGACGGCTACTGCCTGTGGCCGACGAAGACCACGGAGCACTCGGTGCGCAAGAGCCCGTGGAAGGGCGGACAGGGCGACGTGGTGCGCGAAATCTCAGATGCGGCGCGCCGCCACGGCCTGAAGTTTGGCGTGTATCTCTCGCCGTGGGATCGCAACGCCGCGGTCTATGGCACACCGGCCTACATCGAGATGTACCGCGCGCAACTGCGCGAATTGCTCACCAACTACGGGCCCATCTTCGAGGTTTGGCACGATGGCGCCAACGGCGGCGACGGCTACTACGGGGGCGCCCGCGAGAAACGCAAGATCGACAACACCACATACTACGACTGGCCCAACACGTGGGCGTTGACGCGGCAACTCCAGCCGGATGCGGTCATCTTCAGCGACGTGGGCCCGGACATCCGCTGGGTGGGGAACGAAAAGGGATTCGCCAACGAGACCTGCTGGGCCACGTTTGAGCCGGCGGGCGAGAAGGGCGGCCCGGCATCGCCGGGCAACGTGAACGCGAAGCAATCGGGCACTGGCACACGCGGCGGCTCCAAGTGGCTACCGGCCGAGTGCGACGTCTCGATCCGGCCGGGCTGGTTCTGGCACGAGAAGGAAAACGGCCGCGTGAAGTCTCCGGCGGATCTGCTGGACCTTTACTTCAAATCCGTCGGCCGTGGGGCGAGTTTCCTGCTCAACGTCCCGCCAGACCGGAGAGGGCTGCTGCACGAAAACGATGTCGCGTCGTTGAAGGGCTTTGGCGAGCTGCTCCAGCAGACCTTTCGCACCAGGCTCGGAAGCGCCAAGGCGCTGGATGGGGCGAGAGAGTTCACCGTGAATTTCGGGCGCCCCGCTGCCATGCAAACGATCCGTCTGCGCGAAAACCTGCGCCTGGGCCAACGCGTGGAGGAGTTCGAGCTCGACGCCTGGCTCGGCGACGCGTGGCAGCCCATCGCCCAGGGAACGAGCATCGGGTCCTGCCGTCTGGTGCGGCTGGCGGCGGCGGTCACCACGGACAAGGTCCGCCTGCGGATCACGAAGTCACCGGTTGCGCCGGCGATCTCAGAATTTACAGTTTTCGCCTAGTGGAAGAGTATACTCAGACTACTGAGTATGCCCAAAACAGATTCACTCCAAGGCTCGCTGGATCTGCTAGTCCTAAAGATCCTCTCGCGCCGCCCGCACCTGCACGGCTACGCGATCATGTCCGCAATCAAAGACATGTCCGGAGACGTTCTTCGCGCTGAGGAGGGCTCACTGTATCCGGCCCTGCACCGGATGGAGGAGGCGAAGTGGATTCGCGCGAAATGGACCACCAACGAGAATGGGCGGCGGGCGCGTATCTATGAGCTAACAGCGACAGGGGAAAAGCAACTGGAGACGGAGGAGTCGCGTTGGAACGCGGTGACTTCGGCAATCCAGCAGGTTCTAAGGACGGTCTAGCATGTCACTGTGGTCGCGCCTATCCAACGTATTTCGCGGAGGCGATTTGAACCGCGACATCGACGAAGAACTGGAATTTCACATTGCGGAGGCAGTCGCACAGGGCCGCGACCCGGGCGAAGCCCGCAGAGCGCTGGGTTCGCCACTTCGGCACCGCGAAGCGAGCCGCGATATCCGAATGATGGCCTGGCTGGATTCGCTGCGAGCCGATGCCATTTTCGGATGGCGGCAATTGAAAAAGCGAAAGGCGACTTCGGCCGCCGCGATCATCTCATTGGCGGTGGCGATTGGGGCTTGCACGTCGGCGTTCCGGTTGATAGACGCCATGTTGCTCCGGCCATTGCCCGTCGCCGGCGCCGAACGGATGTATGTCGCCGCGCGGGAGGGCTTCGGCCCGTCAGGCAACTTAAGAGTCAGCGAGAGTTGGGAGTATCCACTTTTCCGCCGGATGCGCGCCGCAGTGAAAGACTCGGCGGAGATGATCGCCATCTCCTACGCCGACCGTACGGATCTGACCTTCGGATCGGACGAGGAGATGGAGAAGGCCAACCGCCAATTCGTGTCGGGTTGGATGTTCCGCGCTTTCGGCCTGCGGCCGGCGGCAGGGCGACTCCTTACCGAAGACGACGACCGAACGCCGGGGGCGCACCCCTACGCGGTGATTTCCCATGATTACTGGACTCGCCGTTTCGGCCGCGCCTCGAACGTAGTGGGGCGCAGTTTCCGAATGGGGAACGATGTCTATGAGGTGGTTGGCGTGGTAGCCAAGGGATTCACAGGCACAGAACCCGGCACATTCATCGACGTGTTCGTCCCCACCATGATGAATGCCTACGTTGGCCGTTCCGACGCCAGCTGGTTCCGGGCACTTGCCATTCTCAAACCGGGGGTTACCGCCGAACCGCTTCGTGCAAAGCTGCATGGAATCTCCCGAGCATTTCAGGAGGAGCAGGCGAGAGGATGGACGGGAATCAGCAAGCGGTTTCGTGAGCGAATCCTCAACCAGAAGCTGGTGCTGGCGCCCGCTGAGTCGGGCGTCTCCGGAACACAGACAGCCTATCGCCGCCCGCTGATCGTTCTTGGCGTCCTGGTGACTCTGGTGCTTCTGATCGCCTGCGCGAATGTGGCGAACCTGATGACCGCGCAGGCCACGGCGCGGTCCCGGGAGATGGCGCTTAGGGTCTCCATCGGCGCCGGCCGGCAGCGTCTCATCCAGATGGTACTGGTGGAAAGCGCGTGGCTCGGGCTTCTGGGCGCGGCGGGCGGCTACATATTTGCAGCGTGGGCAGCACCGTTCCTGGTGGGCCGAATCAATGGTCCCGACAATCCGGCGCGAGTGACGCTGCCGCTGGACTGGCGGGTGGCGGCCTTCTCACTGGCGCTGGCGCTCGGCGTGACATGCCTGTTCGGGTTGGCTACGGCGTTTCGGGTCTCTTCCGTCAGACCGGCCAGCGCAATCAAGGGCGGAGACCAGCCGCACGCGCCACGGCGGCTGATGCACGCGCTGATTGCAATTCAGGTGGCGTTCTGCTTCATCGTGTATTTCACGGCCGGACTCTTCGTCGCCACGTTGGATCGAATCGCAAACCAGAGCACCGGGTTTTCATCGGAGAGACTCCTCGTGCTGGAGACGACCGCAAGGACCGGGCAACCGCCGCAGGTCTGGGATCAGGTCTTGGACCATCTGCGCAGCGTGCCCGGAGTCGAGAGCGTAGCCCTGGCCGGATGGCCTTTGCTCGGCGGGAATGGATGGAACGGATTCGTATGGATCAACGGTGTGCCGACGGAAGTCTTGGCCTACTACTTGGGTGTTTCGCCGGGTTGGACAGAGACGATGGGTATTCGTCTCCTCGACGGCCGGGACTTGCGGCAGGGCGAGGTCTACCCGAACGTCGCGATCGTCAATGAGGCATTTGCACGGCAGTGCCTAGGCGGCGGAAATCCGATCGGCAGGTGGTTCGCGAAGAAAGCCGGTGACGGCGCCACCGAGGATCGGTTCCAGGTGGTCGGTTTGGTAGGCAACGCCCGCTATCGCAATATGCGAGAACCCATCACGCCGACCGCCTACGTTCCCTTTCATTCCCTTGACGCCAAGGGCGAGTGGCGGCCCAAGACGTCGGGAACGTTCATCGTTCGCACGGCGAACATGAACCCTGCGGCGCTGGCGACGCTGCTGCGTGGAGAGGTGTCGCGCGCGCGGCCGGAACTGCGCGTCAGCAATCTCCGCACACAGGAGGAGGTGAACCAGCAGCACACCGTGCGCGAGCGTCTACTGGCGATGCTTGGGTTGTTTTTTGCCATGGCCGCACTGCTGCTTTCGGGTACCGGACTGTATGGCGTGCTGGCCTATTCGGTGGTGCAAAGGCGCCGTGAACTTGGCATTCGAATCGCCATCGGCGCGTCGGCGGGCGACATCGCGCACCGCGTTACCGCCGGGGTGCTGGCGATGGTGGCCGTTGGAACGGTTGCGGGCGTCGCCATGGGCATGGCATCAGCGCAGTATATTGACGCACTGCTCTATCAGGTGAAGCCGACCGGACTGGGGGCAATCGCGCTGCCCGCGGCGACAGTGCTGCTGGCGACGTTTGCGGCCGCGTTGCCGGCGGTGTATCAGGCGATACGAATCGATCCGGCTACGATGCTGCGAGCGGAATAGCCCTGCAGCTAGCCCGGGTGCTCGGCCAGAGCCTTCTGCACTTTGAGGAGGAGCTCCACCTCATTGCGGGGCATCTGCAGGGCCGCGCCGATTTGTTCGGGCGAGTCGCCGCGGCGGTACATCCGGAGCGCCTGGCTCCGCCTGGTGAGATTGATGGAGACGCCGGGCGAGGGCGTGATGGGCGTCAGCGCCTCTTCGAACCGTTCGTGGTCCCGCAGGGAATGCTGCAAATTGCCGAGCGCCTGGCGGAACTCGCCGTATATGTCTTCGCTCCTCTTCTTTTCTGCTTCCAGTCTATGGCGGAGCTGCGCGTTTTCTTTCTTCACGGAGATGAAGAGGTAGAGGCAGAGGATGAGGCCAACAGCCGTCAATCCGTAGTACCCGAGCGGATGGAGTATCCAGATCATCTATCTTTCCACTCTTTTAACGGCAGTTTGGCGGCGCAGCTTTAGGGCGGCGCGTTAGGATGATTACATGAGCACGCCGCCGGCGCCGCCACACGCTGAACTCCTGGACAGACCGTTTTCGTTCTACCCGCCAATCTCGGGTATCGAAAACAACGAATGGCGTCTGGTGGAGGCAACGTGGAGCGACATCCTGGTGCGCAATACACAGATGGATCTGCAACTGCCGATCCCGCGCCGCTACTTTGGAGGAATCTCGGAGACGGACAAGCCGGTGGTGATCGTGGGCCTCGTCCAGGAGCTGGAATTCAAGACCGGCGCGATCTGGCCCCTGAAGCGGACGCTGCTGAAGATGCCGCCGCCGGCGCCGATGACACGGCCGCCGGGACCGGAACCACCGTTTGACCCCTCCGAGCCCACCGGGCTGAGCGCCATGATGGGCATCAGCGGCTCCGGCACCGATTCCAAGATGACGCGCATGATCGCCGTCACATTTCTCTCCCTGATGGCGCTGACGCTGGTGGTCTGGGCGGTGATCAAATTCTCGCCGGCCACCAAACCCACCTACGTCGCCAAAGATCAGGACTACCTGGGCCTGACGCGGGACGACGATTCCTTTGCCATCATCCGGCGCCTGGGCCAGCCGGCCGACGATCGCTGGAAGCCGGACTCCGGCGAGTTGCAGTACCGTTCGATGGTCTATCCGGCGCGCGGCTACGCGGTGATCCTGATGGGCACCAAACAGGAAGACGTCCGCTATATCGGCACCATGACGCTGGGCCCCGATGGCAAGGGCTGGTCGCCGATACACTCCATCGATTTCGACCGCGGCGCCAATACCATGGCGATCCTCCACACTCTGCCAAAATTCTAGGATGCGACGCCTTACAGCGGTACTCTTCACTCTGACACCACTGCTGGCCCAGAACTGGCCCGGATTCCGCGGGCCCGGCGCGCGCGGCGTGGCCGAGAGCGCCAAGCTGCCGACGCACTGGAACGTGGAGAACGGCGAGAATATCCTCTGGAAGACGGCCATCCCGGGCCTGGGCCTCTCCAGCCCGGTGGTTTGGGGCGACCACATCTTTGTCACCACCGCCATCAGCTCCAACCCGCAGATGGTTTTCGAGAGCCAGCTCAAGGGCGCGCCGGACTATCGCCAGGATACGGCCGAGCAGGAATTCCGTGTCATCGCGCTGGACAAGCGCACGGGCCGCATTGTGTGGAACCAGCTCGCCGCCAAAACCAAGCCGCGCGTGTTGCGCCACCCGCACAACTCCTATGCCTCGCCCACTCCTGTGACGGACGGACGGCATCTGCTGGCCTTCTTCGGCTCCGAGGGGCTCTACTGCTACGACCTGAAGGGGACGCTGCTGTGGAAGAAGGACCTGGGCCCGATGGATCAGGGCGCCTTTGACCTGCCCGATTACCAGTGGGGCAGCGCCTCGTCGCCGGCGCTGTGGAACGGCAAGGTATTCCTCCAGGTAGACATGCAGAAGGGCAGCTTTCTAGCCGCCTTCGATGCCAAAACCGGGAACCCGCTGTGGAGAACGGCTCGGGATTCCAAGCCGAGCTGGGCCACGCCCACCGTCGTGGAAAGCCCCTCCCGCACGGAGCTGGTGACCAATGGCGTGGAGCTCATCCAGGGCTATGACGCCGAGACGGGCAAAGAGTTGTGGCGGCTGAAGGGGACGTCGATGATCAGCGTGCCCACACCGTTCACGGCCAACGGGCTGCTCTATGTCTTCAGCGGCTATTTCCGCAATCTGCGGCGCGCCTACGCCATCCGGCCGGGCGCGAAGGGCGACATCACGGATTCGAAGGACGCCATCGCATGGATGCGGGAAGAGGCGCCTTACCTTTCGACGCCGGTAGTGAGCGGCAACTTCGTCTACGCCTTTGGCAGCCGCGGCAGCGGCATCCTGAACGTCTACAATGCAGGCACAGGGGCCACGGTCTACCAGCGCCGGCTGGGCGCGGGCACGGGCGCCAGCGCGTCCATGCTGGCCTCGGGCAGCCATGTGTATGCCATCAACGAAGATGGCGACGTGTACGTGATCCGGGCCGGCGGCGAGTACGAAGAGCTGGCGGTGAACAAGATGAACGAGCCGGTGCTGGCCACGCCGGCGGCGTCGGGTGACGTACTGTTCATCCGGGGCGCCACGCATCTGTTCGCGATCCGGACGCGCTAGCGCCGGGCGTCACGCTGTACCGTAGTCTTTAATCTTGAGTACTTCGCCTTTGCGCATCGCTGACTGGTGCGCCACGATGCCGGGCATGGTGTAGGCGATGGCCTCCCAGATATTCACCGTGGGCTGGCGATTCTCGACGATGGCGCGGATGAACTCGTGCGTGAGAAACGTGTGGGAGCCGCCGTGGCCTGACTTGACGCGCATGGAGGCCGGCAGCCGCTCCATGTGATCCGGCTGCTGGAACTTCTCCTGCTTGACGGCGCCCTCGGGATAGCCGTTGGCGTCGATGACCGTCTTGCCGTCCTTCGCGATGCGGACGATGGTGTTGGGCGAGCCCTCCGGACGTTCCATGATGTAGGACGCCCGATCGCCATAGAACGCGCCGCGCTCTGTGCCGCCCGCGGCCACGTGCCAGAAGACGGAGATGCGCGACGAGTGGCCGCGCGAGGTGCGGAAAAACGCCGTCGTATTCCAGAACGGGTTGCCGTACATGTTGGTCTTGAGGACTTCATGGCCGTCGCCCCAACCGATGGCCTGCACTTCCGTGAGACGCTCGCCGGTGACGGGTACGACAATGCCGGTGCAGTGGGTGGGATAGAGCATCGGCGGCAGGCCGTGGCGCCAGGTGGGCAGGCCGCGCTCGTCGTACATGAGGGGGATCAGCCCCTCATGGTGGTACTCGGCCTCGGAGTAGAAGATGGTGCCAAACTCGCCGCGGCCCGCCATCTCGCGGCAAGTGATCACCTCCGGGCGGTAGTAGGACGTCTCGGCCATCATGTAGCGGAGGCCGGTGGATTTCACGGTTTCGAGCAGTTGCTCCAGCTCTTCCACGTGCAGCCCGGCGGGGACCGCACTGATGACGTGCTTGCCGGCCTTCAGGGCCTCCATCGCCATCCAGGCGTGCATGGGCGCCGGGGTGAAGACCGCCACGGCATCGAGGGGAGCGCTTTTCAGCATCTCGCGGAAGTTGTTGAACTGGCGCGAGCAGCGGTAAACCTCGGAGAGCCGCTGGAGCCGAGCGGGCTGGATATCGCAGACGGCCTCGACGCGGCAATCGGGCTGCAGGTGCCATTGGAACTCGGCCCCGAAACGGCCGCCGACCACACCGATGCGGACCGCCTTACCGGTGGAAGCTTGCGCGGCCGAGGCCATGGCAGCGGCGCCCAAAGTGGTCACAAACGATCTGCGAGTCTCTTTCATCCCGGCGCGCACCTCATGAATGAGTTTCGCCAAAACACCCGCGCGGGGCAACCCGCATTCAGGCGATGAGGGACTCGCCTGTTTCAGAGGGCTGCAAAACCTTGAGAACCTTCCAGCGCCGGATGCCCTTGGGAACCTTCCAACTGATGACGTCGCCGGTCCGATAGCCGAGCAGGGCCGTTCCCACGGGTGCGAGGACCGAGACTTCATGGGGGATGCCCCGGGCATGGCTGGGGTAAACCAGACGATAGGTGTGTTCGACGCCAGAATCGAGGTCGCGGAGCAGAACTGTGGAGTTCATGGTGATCACGTTGGCTGGCACCCGGGCGGAGTCGACAATCTCGGCGCGATCGAGCTCCATTGCCAGTTCAGCCAAGCGGTCCGGCTCCAGGTTTGTGGCTGGGTTGTGTCCGTCGATCATGTCGGAGAGCTTCTCCATGTCGGAACGGCAGATGAAAATTCGATTCCTCATACCAAGGAGCACAGCACGTAGTGGGCCATTTTCAGGGAGACGGATGGACCCCGAATTGCAATGTCAATGGCATGACACTAAAGACCAGGCTCTGTTTGAGTACGAGCGTAGCGGTGCTGCTGCTATTTGGCGTGTCGGAGTGGCTGAGCTATCGGCAGACATCGCGGTTTCTGGCCGAACATGAGCGATTGCTGGAGGAGACCGGCGCGGAGGTAGCCCTGACCGCCATTCGAATCGAAAAGGCTTCGCTATTCCAAAGAGTTACCGAGGTGCGGTTGATCCACGCGGCGGCGACGGTATTGGTGTCGGTACTGCTGTTGAACGCACTGTGGTACAGGATGGTGCTCCGGCCGCTCAACCGCGTTCTCTCTCATGTGAACATCATGAAGCGCGGCACTTGGGAAAACCCTATCCCTGTGCATCGGGACGATGAGGTTGGTCAATTGGTGGAGGCGTTTAACGACCTGGGCAAGCAGCTTACGCTGACAGTACATCAGTATGCAGCTGCCTCAAAACTGGCGGCGCTGTCCCTAATAGGACAGCGGATGATCCGCCGGATCCGATTGGCGGCGGAACACATGGAGAGCACCGGGACGTTGCTGAAGGTGACGCGTAGCCACCGTCAGTCTGTTCCCAACTCGGCGATCACGAATCTCGAAATGGCGGCGAGGGACCTGCGCGAGCTGGAAGTTGAGTTCGAGATGGAATTCAACAATCAGTTGAAGCTGGAGGGGGAGTTTGCGGCGAGTGGCAAGGCGTCATGACGGATCCGATTCTTCCCCGGCAGCGCCAGTGCTATCGGGCCGCCGGATTCCGTGTTTTTCCATGCGGTACATCAGAGCCTTTCGACTGACATCCAGATAGCGGGCGGCATGAGTCTGATTCCACTGGAAACGCACGAGCGCGCGCAGGATGAGCTCCTTTTCAATCGCCTCCAGGCTGATGCCCTGCGAAGGAAGGTCGAGGTTCAGCGTTTCGACAATAGGGCGCTCGTGGCGAAGGAACTCCGGCAGGTCTTCCAGTGCTACTTCAGTGCCTCGCGCGAGTACTATGATGCGCTCGACGATGTTCTCCAACTCGCGGATGTTGCCGGGCCATCGGTAGTTAACGAAATAGGGCGCGAGCACGGCGGGCAGACTGAGATTGGCGCGGCCATGCTTGCGGCGAAGCTTTTCGAAAAAGTGACCGAGTAGCTCGGGCACGTCGTCGAGACGCTCGCGGAGGGGCGGCAGTTCCAGCGGGATCACCGAGAGGCGGTAGTAGAGATCTTCACGGAATGCGCCGTCCTCAGCCATGGCGAGGAGGTTGCGGTGGGTGGCGGCTATGACGCGTATATCCACTCTGCCAGGTTCGGGCGCACCCACCTTTTCGATCTCGCCCTGTTGGATGAGACGGAGCACTTTTACTTGCAGCTCGAGAGGCATCTCGCCGATTTCGTCGAGAAACAGCGTGCCGCCGTCGGCCGATTCCACCTTGCCCTTTTTATGAGCGATGGCGCCGGTGAATGAGCCTTTCACGTGGCCGAAGAGCTCGGATTCGAGAAGGTCCTTGGGAATGGCACCGCAGTTGATTGTCACGAATGGGCGCTCGCGGCGTTTGCTGTTGAAGTGGACGGCCTTGGCCAGCAGTTCCTTGCCTGTTCCTGTTTCGCCCTGGATGAGAACTGTCGCATCGGTTTGGGAGGCGCGTGCCGCCATGTCGAGGAGGTAGAGCAGCGAGGTGGAATGACCGATGATGTTCTCGAAACCGTACTTGTCGTCGAGGCTGCTGCGGAGCAGGCGCACTTCTTCGAGCAGGTTCAAATGGTCGAGGGAACGCTTCACGACAAGCGTGAGTTGTTCCGGATGAACAGGCTTCGTGATGTAGTCGTAGGCGCCGGCGCGCATCGCCTCAACGGCGCTGTCTACCGAGCCAAAGGCGGTAAACATGACTACAGCCGTTCCGGGGTGTTCGGATCGGATCCGATTCAGTAGCTCGATACCGGACATGCCTGGCATCCTGAGGTCCGTGATGACAAGGTCGTACGGCGATTCGCCCATCATGCGAAGTGCATCCGGGCCGGAGGGCGCAGTGGCGACCCGATACCCAGCCTGCTCCAACTGGACCTGCGTGACCCGGCGCAGGCTCTCATCGTCGTCCACGACCAGAATTCGCCGGGACGTCATTCGGCGGCTCCGGCGCGGAGAGGCAATCGAAGTGAAAAGGTCATCCCGTTCCCCGTGTTCCTGCGCGCAGCGAGGATGCCGCCCTGATTCAGGGCGATCTGATGGGCTACCGGCAGTCCGAGTCCGGTGCCTGTCTCTTTGGTAGTAAAGAAGGGGTCGTAGATTCGTTCCATGTCTTCCTCGCTGATGCCGCAGCCCTGGTCGCTCACTTCTATCACTGCGGAGTCACCCTCGCGAAATGCGGAGATGGCGATTTCGCCCCCGTTCGGCATGGCCTGGATGGCGTTGATGGTCAGATTGAGGAGGATCTGCGTGATCTGTTCGGGATCGTGTTCGAAGGGCGGGAGGTCCGTTGCGACCTCCCGCCGCACAGCAATGGCAGCGCGAAGAAACGAGTGCTCCGTGAGGGCCAAGACTGAGTCGATAACTCGCTCCACCTTCGCCATCTGAAACTCGGGAGCGCGGGGCTTGGCAAAGTCCAAAAAGGTCGACAGCAAACGGTTCAAGCGGCGGCTTTCCTTCTGAATGATCTCCAGAAACTCGACTCTCCGTTCTTCGCTGGGCGGTTCGCGCAGCAGGATGGCGGCGGCGCCCTCGATGCTGGCGAGCGGATTACGAACCTCGTGGGCGAGACCGGCAGAGAGCTGGCCTAGGGCGTAGAGGCGTTCGGTCCGTTTCATTCGCTCAAAGTTCTCCTGCAATTCGGCGTACATCTGGCGGACCTGACCGGCTGCCAAACTCAAAGACGCCTTTTGGCGGCGTTCGCGATCTGAGAGCGTGCCGGTGAGGATGGCGACGGCGGCGAAGGAGAAAAGCTCGGCGAACTGATTGATAGAGTACTCTGGACGAACGCGCCAGGTGGCGATGATCTGGGGCAGCAAGGACAGTCCGGCGGCCACGGCGCCCAGAAGCCCGCCCGCCAGACCGTAGCTGAGGGCCGCGTAGACGACTGGCAGATAGAAGAGCCGTTGGATGAGGTAGTGCCACTGGACCAACGAGTCGGGCGTGAAGTAGTGGAGTGCGCTGATAGCGAGAGTGAAGGCGGCGATGCCGCCGATTCTCGCGGCGTCGGTCCTGGAGAGGCTGGTTCGGGAGTGGGGCGAGAGGGTCTCCAAATGATCAGGTTAGCGGCTTCGCGAGACGCGAACAAGCTGGTTGAAGTGGAGGTTTTGCGCTAACGCTGCCTCTTTCCGGACACCAGAATGGGCCGAAAGGCGGCGTTCCGATCGCAAAACGAGGGTAAAGTCACTGGCCACGGAATTGCAGTTGAATGTGCAAGGAGAACATCATGAACTCAGTTCAACTCAAGGCAGGCCCTTCCCGCGCGACTCGACAGGGAAACAAGCTCAGGCGTCCTACCTTGGTCGAGCAGGCCCGGCAGATGTTACAGTTGCTGCTCCTGATGGCCGCGGTACTGGGCGCGCTGTGGTGGATCGACCGGGCGGCGGGAGGATAGCCGGCGCCGCACTGTGGTGGCCAGACTCGCTAGAATCGTTCCTTATGAGCAAGCCGGTGGGAACGTTCGTGTGGATCTGTGTCGCGGCCGTGGGCGCATTGTGTTTAGGCGGCATCGCGCTGCATCGCGGCGAATCCATCAGCAGCGCGTGGCTGGTTCTGGCCGCCGTTTGCACATACCTTTCGGCCTACCGCCTTTACGCCGCCTTCATTGCGGCCAAAGTGATGGCCTTGGATCCGGAGCGGGCCACGCCGGCCGAGCGACTGCGCAACGGGCACGACTACGAGCCCACGAATAAGTGGATCGTCTTTGGCCACCACTTTGCGGCCATCGCCGGCCCCGGCCCGCTGGTAGGCCCCACGCTGGCCGCGCAGTTTGGCTACCTGCCCGGCACGCTGTGGATCATCATCGGCGTAGTGCTGGGCGGGGCGGTGCAGGACTTTGTGATTCTCTTCTGCAGCGTACGGCGGGACGGAAAATCGCTAGGCCAGATGGCGCGGGAGGAGATCGGCAAGATCGGCGGAGGCACGGCTCTGTTGACGGTGCTGCTGATCATGGTGATCCTGCTGGCCGTGATCGGGCTGGTGGTGGTCAATGCGCTGAAGGGCTCGCCGTGGGGCACGTTCACCATCGCGGCTACCATGCCCATTGCGCTGCTGATGGGGCTTTATCTGCGCTACTGGCGGCCGGGGCGTGTGCTGGAAGTTTCCGTCATCGGGTTCATCCTGGTGGTGGCGAGCATCTTCGCCGGGGAGTGGGTGGCGCACCATGCCGTCTACGGCGGGTGGTTCACGCTGGGCGGGATGGCCCTGGCGATTGCGCTAATCATCTATGGTTTTGCGGCCAGCGCGTTGCCGGTGTGGCTGCTGCTGGCGCCGCGCGATTACCTCAGCACGTTCGTCAAGCTGGGCGTGGTGATGATGCTGGGCGCGGGCATTCTTGTGGTCCGGCCGGAGCTGCACATGCCGGCGCTGACGCGCTTCGTCGATGGCACCGGGCCGATCTTCGCCGGCACCATCTTCCCCTTCTGCTTCATCACCATCGCCTGCGGCGCTATCAGCGGATTCCACGCGCTGATCTCCTCCGGCACCACGCCGAAGATGATCGCCAGGGAGGGCCATATCCTGCCAGTGGGCTACGGCTCGATGCTGCTGGAAAGCTTCGTCGCGATGATGGCCATGGTGGCGGCCTGCTCTCTGGAACCGGGCGTCTTTTTCGCGGTGAATTCGCCGGCCGGCATCGTGGGCGCCACACCGGCGGCGGCCACCGCCACCATCACCAGTTGGGGCTTTCCGGTGACGCCGCAACAGATGGCGGATCTGGCGAGGCACGTGGGCGAGGAATCTCTCTTTTACCGCACGGGCGGCGCGCCCTCGCTGGCGCTGGGCATGGCCAGCATCTTTTCCCGCATCGCCGGCAACGAGGCGCTGCTCCGATTCTGGTATCACTTCGCCATCATGTTCGAGGCGCTGTTCATCCTGACGGTGATTGACGCCGGCACGCGCGTAGGGCGCTTCATGCTTCAGGATTTCCTGGGACACCTGTGGAAGCCGCTGGGCCGCACGTCGTGGATGCCCGGCGTGTTGATCACCAGCGCCATGGTGGTGTGCGCGTGGGGCTACTTCCTGATCCAGGGCGTATTGGATCCACTGGGCGGCATCAACTCGCTCTGGCCGCTATTCGGCATCGCCAACCAACTGCTGGCGGCGGTGGCGCTGTGCGTGGCGACGACGATCCTGATCAAGATGCACCGCCTGAAATATGCGTGGATTACGCTGTTGCCGCTGTCGTGGCTGGTGGTGGTGACCTATACGGCGGCATGGCAGAAGATCTTCAGCGACCTGCCCCGCGTGGGCTTTCTGGCGCAGGCGCGGGCGATGGAGGCCGGCGTGCAGACGGCGGCCACGCGGCAACTGATCTTCAACAACCACCTGGACGCCGTGCTCTGCGGCATCTTCCTGGTGCTGGTGACAACGATCCTGGTGGACTCCATCCGCGTCTGGATCGGCATCCTGCATGGCACACGTCCGGCCACGACGCATGAAGCGCCGTTTGTGCTGACAGCGATCCGCGCGGAGGAGCTGTAACCGTGCGAGGCCTGTGGCGGATCTTCCTGGGGATACTGCATGAGCTCTCCGACGAGACGGCCTATCGCCGGCATCTTGCCGCCCACGGCGTGGCGGCATCGGGCGCGGAGTGGCGCCGCTTTAGCGAGGAGCGGCTACGGCAGAAGTACCAGCGGGCCCGTTGCTGCTGACTACCAGCCGCGCACCGCGATCCAACCCGTGTAGCCGAGCAGAACGGCTAGCACGCCGAAGCTGCGTGTGAGGCCACCGCGCCAGGCGCACAGCAGCAGCATGGCGGCAAAGAGCGCGAGCGCCGGAGTGGTCATGCCGGCCCACGTCCAGAGCAGACCGCGTGCGGCCTGGACGAGCGCCAGCGCCGCGCAACAGATCAGTGCCACGCGCCGGAATGCCGCGCCGGAGGGCGCCAGCCAGCGGTCATGCACCAGGCCGCCCGTCCAGATGGACAGGGCGAGGAGTTCGCAAAACTTCAGCAAGGCGGGCAAGGGGAGGACCTCCAATAGCCTGATGCAGGATACGGCGGGCGTGCATCAGAAGTGCGGCCAGAATCAGGAACCAGGCGCCGGTGGCAATGTGCGAGAGCAGAGGGTAGCGTAGGCCTAACTGGGCCGGTAGCAGGCTCAGGCGGCGCCACTCGGGCGGGAAGCGGCTCAGCCACCAGTGCGTATCGGCAGCCCCGCTAAAGACCAGCCAGAGGTGGTAGAAGCGGCGCAGGATAGACCAATCCGAGTGGCGGTGATCCACGTAGTGCACTTCCAGGGACATGATGAGGAGCAGGGAGGCGATCTGCTGGATGACGCTCCAGGCGATCAACAGGACTGCGGCAATCCGCACGAGCCGCGAGATGGCTTTCCAGTGGGTGCAAAGGAGCGGCACAGCCAGCAGACAGAGGATGTGGACCGGAGTCTGGACGTAGCGGGAGCCCCAGGAATGTTCGCCGGTGGGGGAGAGATAGCCGGCATGGAAGACGATGTAGACGGCCAGGGTGGCCAGGGCGCCGAGCGCGACGGCCTTCACTTTCGGCGCCGTGGCTGTCCAGAAGACCGCGAGCAGAATGAGGAGCAGCGGGAGCAGCGGATCGAAGAGGAAGATGGAGTTTTGCGGAAACCAGAGCGAGGAGCCGTAACCGGTGCCGGGGGGTCTTGGCGGGAAGAGGTCCTGAACGCCCGAGCCCGATGTGGTGTAGTAGGTGCCTGTCCACACTCCGAAACGGAGAAACTGATAGCCGCGCTCTGCCATACCGCCGGCCAGGAAGGGCGGCAGGAACCAGGCGAGGGAGGCGAGAGACACGAGCGGGCGGCGGGGCCCCCACCAGAGGGCGAGCACGAGGAAGACGAAAGCGCCGCCTGCATCGCCGAGCGTGGTGGGACGGACCAGCAGGCTGTAGCCGAAAGCGGCGCCGGCTAGCGCGGCGTAGCGCCCGGCGCCGGTATCGAGCCAGCGGGCCACGCCGAACAACCCGGCCAGCGAGAGCGCCAGCATCAGATTGTTCTCCTGGCAGATCTGGAGGTAGTGGAGGAAGGTGGTAGCGAACAGCAGCGAGAGAGTTCCCAAAGTGGCGATGCCGTGAGAGAACGCGAGAGCGCGCAGCAGCAGATAGGCAAACACCAGCGCGGCCCATCCAATGAAGGTTTGGGACAGAAACGCCACCAGGACATGCCGCAGCAGTTTGGCGGTGGGAGGATCCAGCGGATAGGCCAGGCGGGCGATGCGGATCATGCCGGACGCGGCCAGATCGGCCGGCAGCAGAATGAGCGGGTGGCCCATACCGAACGTGGCGCGCTTGAGGCCCTGCCGATCAGGCGCGCCCCAAATCTGGTTGTAGGGTTCAGGCCCCACCTCGGGTTCATCGGTCCACCAGGAATGGGCTTGTTGCAGGCGGCGGGATGGATCGAGGCTGCCCATGTTGCCCGGATTCACGAGCGCCGCGGTGAGCGCCGTGAGCAAGAGAAGCGCGAGGAGGAAATGGGGCGGCACGGGCAGGCCGGCGGTTTGAGGCCCTGGCTGGTCTGGCATAACGGCTGTTCAACTATCTTATACGGCCCAGGCAGATTCCCAATCCGGTGCGATGCGCCCGGAGTCGCCGGAGGCAGCGAGGAGACGCGGGCGGTGGGATGGGTAGGAGAGAGTCAGGACGGAGCGCCGGGCAGGCGGGATGGAACCGTTTTGCCCGGCGACTGGAATTCCGACGTTGGAGGCAGCGCCGTCAGGGACGAGGACGGAAGAATTAAGTTGGTCGCTGCGCCGGCGGCGCCATTGCCACGTTATGGGAACGAGCTCAGGCTACGGCTGCGCGGGCTAGAGGCAAGCCTGTCTCGCTGGCACAGGGCTTGCGCTGTTTATGGTAGACCTGAACAAAGGCGGAGGCCATCGTCAGGCACGGCTCAGCCGGGTACATGGCAAAGAAAAGCTGCCGCACCGCTGACCCATTCATCTCGCTGGCAATGGACGCCAGACTAGTCGCCGCGTGTGCTACACATTCGTTGCAGCTCAAGTTCTCTGCGCGGCAGTGCGGCAACTGCCGGTCCGTTTTCGGTCGCCCTGCAGGCATCCGTGGTTTCTCCCCACTACTGAAGAAATGGCCGATCTGCGCCGGCTCTTTCTAAGACTCGAACGCGCTCCCGATAGAGCGTTCTTTACAATTACAGGAGACCGCCGGTTGTTACTAGGGTACAGGGGAGGGGGGGGACTAGATCATTTGAGGGGGTTGCGTCCCCCTCGTTTGAGGGGGACAACCGCACAGAATCAATCTCATACCAACGACTTCTGAATGGCCTCAAATACCGAATCAGGAGTACTAGTACCATCAATCCGGACATAAGTACCGTTCCGATAAAATTCGATAAGGGGGGCTGTACTTCGCTCGTAAGACACGAGCCTATTTCGCACCGTATCTTCGCAGTCATCGGCGCGCTGCTGCAATTCGATATTGCAGGTGTCACACAGACCGGCGTTCTTGGGGGGATGGCTGGCGATGTTGTAGATGCTGCCGCATTGGGCGCAATAGCGCCGGTTGCAGGTGCGGGCGATAAGCAGTTGCGCCGGCACGTCGATATGCACCACCAGAGGCTGCGGCAGAGCAAGCTCCTGGAGTAGCGAGTTGAGGAACTTGCCCTGCTCCACGGTGCGCGGATATCCGTCGAGCATGAAGCCGTTGGCGCAGTCCGGCTGGCTGAGCCGCGAACGGACGATTTTGTTCACCAGATCATCGCTGAGCAGGCCGCCAGTAATGGTCACGCCCGCTGCGACGCGGCCCAGTTCGGAGCCGGCGCGAATCTCAGCGCGGATCATTTCGCCCGTCGAGATGGCGGGGATGCCGCAGTGCGCGGCCAGGCGTTCGGCCTGGGTGCCCTTGCCGCAGCCGGGAGGGCCAAGCAGAAGGAGGATGCGAGTGGAAGCGGGTGCGATGGGGGAGTTCTCAGTAGCGCTGGTCATCTATGCCTCTGAGAGCAGTGTACCGTTTGGTCTACATTCCAGTCAACAGGGTCTGAATACCCTAGGACGCATGGGATTGTGACACGATATTCCTGTCTGATTATCTCTGCAAAAACGGCAGACGGCGCAGGGCTATTTCCAGCACTTCCGGCACCACTAAAAGGCTGGCAACCAGGAATACGCCGCGCTCGAAATCATAGAAATACCCGGGCTGGAATTGGACGGAATGGGACTGCAATGCCATCAGCGCCCACTCCTCCTCGCCGTAGAACCGGGGGGCTTCGAGGATGGCGCACCACCCGCCCTCCGACGGCAGGACGCGCCAACCGCTCTCGGGCGTGATGGCTTGGATGAAAGTGTCCAGATTCCCAGTAGTCCTAGCACGGATCCCCGCCTGGATAGAAGGGGTTAGCTCCAGCCAGCGGGCGGCGGCGTGCTGGACGGGCGCGCTGACGGGCAGGTAGGAGTCTGCAATCCACTCCAGCCGCTCGAGTGCCTCGCGGCGGGCGGCCGCTGGCCCGGCGGCGTGGATCCAGCCGAGTTTCATCTGCGGGAGACCGGCGACTTTTGAAAGACCACTTAATGTAAATGTCAGCGCCAAATGCGGGCCTTGAAGGGACGAAACGCGCGACGGATCGGGTTGCCACGGATAATCGAAGAAAACTTCATCCGCCAGGATGGCCAGGCCGCGAACGGCCGCAAACTCCTGGAGTCGCAGCCACTCGTCGCGCTTCAGATACGTACCTGTGGGGTTGTTTGGGTTCACCACCACAATGGCTCGTGTCCGCTCGTTGACGCGTGCTTCCAGGGCGCTGATGTCGATGCCCCACCGCAGTTCCTCCGCCAGGGAGTATTGGCGGACCTCGACGCCCTCGAGTTCGGCCAGACACTCGAAGAGAGGGTAGGACGGCCTGGGCGTGAGTACGTTGTCGCCCGGATTACAGAGCAGCTTGAAGAGCCAGGCGTAGGCTTCGCTGGTGCTGCCGGTGAGGATGATGTGACCCGGGTCCGCCGGGGCGCCCTGCCCGGCGTGCCATTCGGCGATGGCCTCGCGCGCGGCTGGCAGACCGTGCGCTGTCGGTTCGTAGCCAAGCGAGGCAGGATCCTGGAGCGCGGCGAGGATCTCCTCGCGCGGATAGGGCAGGTGGACGCGCGTGGGGTTAGAGACGGTGAGATCGATCAGCGGCGCCCCGGCGGCCCGGAGGGCGTCGAGAGTGGCGCTGAGCCGGTTGGGCTCCAGGCTGGCGGGCGTGCGCCGGGAGAACAGGCTAGGCCTCCGCCACGACCGGATTGCGGAGTTCTCCCAAGCCCTGGATCTTGACGACCACGTCGTCGCCGGGGCGCAGCCAGCGGGGCGGCTTCTTGGAGAACCCGACGCCGGCCGGGGTGCCGGTGGTGATGATGTCGCCGGGCTCGAGGGTGAAGGCGCTGGAGAGGAACTCGATGAGGGCAGGGATGCCAAAGATCAGGTGCTTCGTGTTGGATTCCTGGAGCGTCTCGCCGTTGATGATGAGGCTGATGTCGAGATTGTGCGGATCCTCGATTTCGTCGGCGGTGGTGAGCCACGGGCCGCAGGGGGCGAAGGTGTCGAAGGTCTTGCCCATGAGCCATTGGGAGGTGGCGAGTTGGAAATCGCGGGCGCTGACGTCGTTGAGGCACATATAGCCGAAGACGTGCTCGCGCCAGGCGGCGGCGGGGATGTGGCGGCCCCCCGTGCCGATGACGACGGCGAACTCGGCCTCGTAATCCGGCTTGGCGGAGTTTTTGGGCAGGATGATGGGCGCGCCGGGCCCGGTGATGGCGGAAGTGAACTTACTGAAGATGGTGGGCACCGCGGGGATCTCCATCTTGGCCTCGGCGGCGTGGTCGCGGTAGTTCAGGCCGACGCAGATGAGCTTGGGCGGCTTGGGGATGGGCGCGAGGAGGACGACGCGGGTGAGGTCTTTACTGGCAGCCGCAGGGACGGCCTTCAGATAGGACTCGATGGAGGCCCGGGCGGCGGGGCCGCCGGCTATCACGCTGAGCACGGTGGGGAAGCCGGCGGGCTGGAGGCTGAAGACTTTCTCATCTACGACGACGCCGGCCAGCGCCATCTCACCGGGGCTCATATAGGTCACAAGACGCATGACTCAATTATGGCGCGTGGACTTGGCGGCGTCAGCCCTGTTTGCCTCTCGTGCGCGTATAATCGCGGAGAGTCCCTATTACTGCCATGACACGCCGATTCCTTCTTTTCCCTCTCGCCGCCGCGCTCCTGCTGGCGGCCCCACCCGCCCCGGACCCCGCCAAGGCTGGCATGGATGCCGCGCAGCTCCAGAAGATCGCCCCACGGATGAAGGCGATGGCGGAGGCGCAAGCCGTGAGCGGCGCCATCACGCTGGTGCTGCGCAAAGGCGCGCTAGCGCATTTCGAAGCCGTGGGCTGGCAGGATGTGGAAGCCAAGAAGGCGATGCGCCCGGACACGATCTTCCAGATCATGTCGATGACGAAGCCCTTCACGGGCGCGGCCATCATGATGCTGGTGGAGGAGGGCAAGGTACGGCTGAGCGATCCCGTGGAGAAGCTCCTGCCGGAGTTCCGCGGGCAGATGGTGAAGGTCTCGGAGAGCGACGGCGTGGTGACGTTGAAGAAGCCGGCGCGGCCGATGACGGTGCGGGACCTGATGAGCCACACCTCCGGGATGGGCGCGGCGGCCCCCGGCATTGGCGACATCCTGATCACGATGGATCACACTCTGGCCGAGGCGTGTCTGGTCTACTCGCAGCAGCCGCTGGAATTTGAGCCGGGCACGAAGTGGCAGTATGCGAATCCGGGGATCGCGATTCTGGGCCGGATCATTGAAGTGCAATCCGGCATGGCGTATGAGAAGTTCCTGGAGACGCGGATCTTCCAGCCGCTGGGCATGGTGGATTCGCACATCTTTTTGCCGGCCGAGAAGCAGGGGCGGGTGGCGCCGGTGTATGGGACCAAGGGCGGCAAGCTGATCAAAGCGGGCGCGTCGATTCTGGCCGGAGACCCGATGCTCTACCGCAAGGGGGCGAAGTACTCGGGGCCCGAATACGCGCTGTTCTCCACGGCGTGGGACCTGGCGCAGTTTTATCAGATGATGCTGAATCGCGGCGTGCTGAATGGGAAGCGGCTGCTTTCGCCGTGGTCGGTGGAAACGATGACGGCGCTCCATACTGGGGAGTTGCAGGCCGGCCACAATCCGGGCACGGGCTTCGGGCTGACGTGGGAGGTCACCAAGACTAACACCGGCATGCTGACGGGCCAGAGCATCGGTACGTTTGGCCACGGCGGCGCGTTTGGTACGTATGGCTGGATCGACCCCGGGAAGGAACTGGTCGGCGTGTTCATGGTGGGCTCATCCGACAACACGAGGCCGGTGCGCGATGCCTTCGTGGGGATGGCCAACGCCGCCGTTGTGGAGGCCGCCCGGTAGTGGGCGCGCATCTGGAGCAGGACGCGTATGTGGCGTTGCAGCGGGCCTCGGCCGCGCTGCTGGAGGAGCTGACGCAACTGCTGAAGCCGCACCGGCTTTCGGCGACGCAGTATAACGTGCTGCGGATTCTGCGCGGGGCGAGGCCGGAGCTGCTCTCGTGCGGCGAGATCGCCAGCCGTCTGATTGCGAAGGACCCGGACCTGACGCGTTTGCTCGACCGGTTGGCCGGCCTGGGCTGGATTGAGCGCAGCCGCGGACAGGCCGACCGGCGGGTGGTGCGCGCGGGGATCACGGCGGAGGGAGTAGGGCTGCTGAAGTCGCTGGATGGCGAGATCGCCGCGCTGCACCGGCGGCAGTTTGCGGGGTTGAGCGAGAAGAAGACGGCGATGCTGGCGAGGCTGTTGGACGAGTTGGGCAGCGCGCGGCGGTAGGGGGGGAGGGAGAGGCGGCCGGGATGGCCGCCTCTGCGAGGTTCGTTAGAGCGCGGCCATCACTTCTTTGTAGAGGTGACGGGCGCCATCGACTCCGTCCCACGGGCCGTCTTCATATTCGAGCGCGAAGATGCCCTGGAACTTGGCGTTGGTCATGATGCGGACGCAGCGCTGGAGATCCACCTCTTTCCAACGATTCCAGTATTTGGCGTGGACGGTGGAGTGGGTGTAGGGCGCGAGGGATTCCAGGCCGTGGTAGAGCATGTATTCGTGCTCCCAGTTGCAGAAGTCGGGTGAGGCTTCGCAGAAGGGGTGATTGACCTCATCGAGGATGACGCGGACGTTGATGGGGTTGGCGCTGAGGCCCCAGTGGTTTTCGATGGTGACTTTGACGCCGAGCTTGCCGCCGTAATCGGCCATTTCCTTGAAGGAGTCGATGGCGTTTTTGAGGAGCTTGACGATCTCGTCGTTGCGCGGGTAGTCCGAGGTGGCGGAGGCGTTGGGGACGATGCGCGGGCCGCCGGTGTTGACGCGCATGGTTTTGGCTCCGAGCAGGGCTGCGCCATCGAGCCATTTTTTGGCGACGGCGATGCCGGCCTTGCGCTTTTCCTCATCGAGATCGCAGATGTCGCGCGGGGCGTTGTTGGAGATGTGATGGCAGAGCACACCGCCGGCGGCCATTTTGCCGGCGAGCTGGCCGAGCCACTTTTTCGCGCTGGGCGTGGAGGGATCGAACTCGTACATGGTGCGCGTGTTCTCGCCCACGGTCACTTTGGTGGCGGCGTACATGGAGTCGTCGGTGACGTCGCCGAAGAGCGAAGACCAGAGATCCATGTGCCAGACGCCGGGGAAGATGTCCTTGGTGAACTGGGGGAAATCGAGCATGGTGAGCTCGCCGTATTTCTTGCGGAAGGCGGCGGTCTCGGGGTTGACCGGGCGGGTGGAGGGGCGGCTCTTGAAGAGCGCGCGCATGGGCCACGTGTTGGAGGCGATGCGGGCGAGCTTTTCCTTTTCGTTCAGAGGGCGGGCGACGCCGGCGCCGCTTTGGGCGGAGGCGAGGGTAGCGGCGCCGAGGGAGGCGGTGGCGGTTTGGAGAAAGGCTCGGCGGCCGGGGGACGAGTTGTTTTGGGAGGACATGATGATCTGCCTCTCATGCTACAACTTCGGGGAGCTTGGAAACTGGCGGAGAGGGAGAGATTCGAACTCTCGGTAGAGCTTTACACCCTACGACGGTTTAGCAAACCGCTGCTTTCGACCACTCAGCCACCTCTCCGCAGAGGTTTGGACGGGTCTTTTTGTACTTTACCATGAACCCGCTCACGCTGGCACCTTCAGGAGGATGATGGTGAGGTCGTCGTGCTGTTCGGCGCCGGCGGCAAAGGTGTCGACGGCGTGCAGGACATGGGACACGATGCGCTCGGGGCTGAGGCCCGCGGCTTCCGCCACTGCCCCGGCCCAGCGTTCTTCTCCGAACTCCTCACCATCTGGGTTGCGGGCCCTCGGTGACTCCGTCGGTGCAGACGGCGATAAGATCTCCCGCTTCCAGACGCACCTCGCCGCTGGCGTAGTGCGCGGCGCGCGTCAGCCCGAGCGCGAGGCCGCGGCACGCCGGGCGCTCCAGCAGGCCGGAGGCGCGCACCACTACCGGATCGCCATGGCCGGCGCTGACGTGGCGGAGCAGGCCCGCGGCGCGGTCGTACTGGCCGCACCAGAGAGTGGCAAAGCGGTTGCGGGGCGTGGACTCCCACATGAGGCCATTCAGGCGGTTCATCAGCTCGCCCACGTTGGAGACTCCACCGGCGCAGAGGCCGCGGAGGGAGGCCTGCAGGCCGGCCATCAATAGCGCCGCCGGCACTCCCTTGCCACAGATATCGGCGACGGTGGCCATCAGGTGCCCTTCGCGGGTGAGGAAGAAATCGTAGGCATCGCCGCCGATGGATTGCGCGGGACGGCAGCGGCCGGCATATTCGAGACCCTGCACGATGGGCGGGCGCTGCGGCAGGAGCCGCTCCTGGACTTCGCGGGCGATCTCGAGCTCGTGGTGGAGCCGCTCGCGGTGGGCCGCTTCTTCGGCCACCACTTGCGTAAGGCGGGCGTTTTCCAGGGCCAGGCCGGCCTGCGCGGCCACGGTCTGGAGCAGATTGCGATCGGCGCGGGAGAATGGCTCCTCGCTCAGTTTGGGTCCCAGACCCAGGATGCCCAACTGGCTGCGGCCAACCGAGATGGGCAGGGTGAGCTCGAAGCCGGCGCCGGCGGCATCGGCGAGGATCTCCACGCGGGGCACGTGGAGCGCCTCGGAGATGCGGCGGCAGACGCGTTCCTTCAAAGCCTCCGCATCCGGCATGTGGCGAACCTCGTCGCCGAGCTCGGCGAGCACTCTCTCTGTTTCCACCTGCTCGCGGAAGAACAGGCGGTCCACCCAGATACTGGCCTTGGCCTTGATCCTCTGGAGGACGACGACGGCAATCACGGAGAACGCGATGGCTCGAAGCTGGCCAGCCGAACGCGTACCTTCGCGGGTCACAGCCTGGTAGGTGATCCCGATAATCGCCAGCGCGGCCAGCGCCGTCACGATGCCCATGGCGCGCTGGGCCAGCGCGTACTGCAAGCCCTGGCGCAAGGCTACGCGGACATCCAGAGCGCGCTGCACAACAATGACGTAGGCCAGCGTGGCGGGGAAGATGAAGAGCAGGAGGATCATGCCGATAACGAGGGGTTTCGGCACGCTATCGATGTTCTTCTGGAAGATCCAGGAATACAGGATGAAGAGGAAGATGGGCCCCAGGCTGGCGGTCATGCCCCAGGTAGAGCCACTTGAGCCGGCGCTTGGCGTCGGGCGCCCGCTCCTTTGCCATTTTGTAGGAGATATTGATGAAGAGCACGGCGATGCAGGAGCAACTCAGCGTCAGGCCGACAGCTGTGAGGTTGGCCAGCCAGGGCAGCGAGCTCCGCGCCGGCATTCCGATGGTGGTTTGCAGAGTTCCCAGGATGGCCACGGTCAGGGCCAGGAGTGCCTGCGGAACGCCCAGTACCCAGCGAGTCCAGCCGAGGAGGCGGACCTTTGGATTGCGGGTCCGGGAAATCCAGGCCGAACAGCATCATCCACAGGGGCCAACTAGCGCCGATGGCGCCTTTGCAGAACATGGCGAAGGCGCGCCAGGGGAGCGGCCAGCCCTCGTCGACATCACCGACGCTGTTCGCCAGGAAGCCGAAGCTGACAAGGAGCGCGAGCAGCAGCCAGGCCAGCGGGTCGCGGGGCCGCATCCAGAGCACAAAGGCGGCAAGAATGATGCCGAACCAGCGGATGATGAAGTCCGTGAAGACGGCCGTGGTCCAATCGAGCCAGCCCGCATCGTTGTTGAATCGAAGAAGACGAAAGACCGCCAGCCCGGGCTTGCCGTCGCGTTGAAAGGCGACGGCCCATTGGACGCCCGCCAACGCTCTCCGCTCGAGCGCCGCCACGTCCGCCCGGCTGTGGATGGGCTGGCTGTTGATGCTGAGGAGCGTATCGCCCTTCTTGAGACCCGCGCTGGCTGCTTCCTTTCCCAGCGTGGAAACGGCCGGCGCGGCGGATTCCAATTGGAACGGTCTCTCGACGCCGCGCAGGTAGAAGTGCAGAGCGTCCGCCGAGTGCCACACCTGATAGCCAATGACGATTGCCATCACGGCCAGGACGGGCAGGCGGGGCGGAGAGAAAAATCTGGACACAGTAAGTACAGGATACTCGCAAAGCAAAAGGCCGGCCCCCGTAGGGACCGGCCTTTTTACATTTGGGCTGGAGAGCCAGGCTTATTTGGGGCAGCCGAGCTTCTTCAGTTCCTTTGCGGGCAGCGGCTTGGCGTTCTTGAACGCGGCCGGCAGCTTAGTACCCTTGGGCACCAGCCAGACTTCCACGCGACGGTTCTGGTCGGCCGTGGAGACCTTGCTGGAGCTGCGCTCGTCGGCAGCCGTCCGGGTGGAGGTGCCGCAGAGGCCGGGCTGCATGTCGGAGATCTGCTCGGTGCCGGTCCAATCGACCTTCACGCGAGCGGCGTCAACCTTGGCGCAGGTGCCGGTACCGCCGGTGAGGACGGCCACAGCGTTCAACACGCGCTGCATGTCGAGCGTGCTGGGCTTCTTGGTCTTGGAGACTTCGTCCTGATCGATGTGGCCGATGAGAACGATGTCGTAGTCCGGATCAGCCGCCTTGGGAGCGAGCTCTTCGAGCAGGATGCGCTTGCCGCAGTTGTTCACGCGGCTGCCATTCTTGCCAAAGACCACGTCGGAGAAGCGGATGGCCTGCGGGATGTAATCGACCTTGATGGCGGTGCTGCAGGAGGCAGACTGGCCGCGATCGTCGGTGACCTTCGCCGTGGCTGTGACGGTCTTGGACTGGATCTTGCCACCCTGCTCAAAGCGGACCGACTTGGTGTCGAGGGTCGCGTTGGCGGAGGTGCCGTTGCTGATGGTGCCTTCGGTGGCGGTCCACTGGAAGGCGATGGTGGAGCAGGCCGAGCCGGTGCCCTGAGCGTTGAGCGATGCGGTCTGGCCATACTGCAGAGCGGCCGGAGTGGCCGTGCAGGAGGCTGCAGTCGGCGCCTTGTACTCCTGAACGTTCAGCGCCAGCGAGTTGGACTTCGCCACGCGAACGGGCATGCCGGTGGTGTTCGGAGACTCCACTTCGAGCTCGATCATATAGTTGCCGGCGCGCTCGGGGGTGAAGGTCAGCTCGGGGCTGTTGCCGCCCATGGGCTGGCCGTTGACCTTCCACTTGTAGGTGAGGCCGCGGCCGGCGGATCCGAAGCGCCAGCGGAGCGGATGGTGATCGCGCGGCCCTGGCACAGCGTGCCGGAACCGGCGGACAACGCACCAGCGGCCAGGGCGCCCAACGGCTGGGGAGGCGGAGGCGCCGCCACAACAACCGGCGGCTCATACTTCTTGCCGATGTAGTAGGTCAAGCCCACGGTGGTCTGGATGCCGTTCAGCTTATCGGCGCGCGGAATATAGACACCCACCGCGGACTGGTCAGGCAGGCGGAAAGTCGGGTTCTTGGTCCAGATGCCGCGTGCGTCCAAGCGCATGCCGAGCCGGTCCGTGATGTGCCACTTCACACCGCCGCCGTAGTTCAGGCCAACCTGGAGGCTATCGTCCAGGTTCTGGGCGCCGTACTTTGCATTGGTCAGAAAGCGGGCTTCCGCGGTGGCCGTATCGGTGGGATTGAAGTTCAGCGCCGACGGGCCGGCAGTCAGGAACGGCCGGAACTTGGAGCCGCGGGAGTCCAATAGACGACGGGGTTCAAAGAGAACTGGTAGATGCGGCTTCCATAGTTGAAAGAGGTGTCTCCCGGCGTGACTGGGCGCAGGAACTTGACATTATTTACGCTGTAGGTGAACGCCTGCTCCAAACCAACGTACTTCCAGATGTTCTCGGTGACACGGAAACCGGCGGCGCCACCGCTGACGTGCTTGGTGCCGAGTCCCTTGTCCACCTGCTGGAAGAAGCTGCCACCACCAAAGACGCCGAGCTCGACCTTATCGGGCCGCTCGTCCCCTTCGGCCGCCGCAGTGGGCGCGGCTGTAGTCTGAGCGCCTGCCACAGTACAAGGGCCAGCGCCAAACCGGTGGCTGCCAATGTCCGTGACCAAGTGCGAGTGCGAGATCTGGTTGTAAAAAGTTTCATCATCAGGACTTTACCTGCCTCCCATTATTATGCTACTCCTCGGCGGAAAGGTCTAGATAAAATACGCCCATGTCGGGAGTTAGAGCTAGCAACCGCCGAGACTCGCCCGCATGAAAGGCGAGTTTTCTCAATGTCGCTTCCTGGATGTCCGCCCGGGGCAGGACCGCCCAATCGCGTCCCCCATTCACCGAGCGATACACCTTGCCAAACTGCGCTGCGTAGACCTCACCATTGCGGCCCGGCCGGACGGCCAGGGTGCTAACCGTGCCCGGGGCCAAACCGCTCTCAGTACGCTGCCAAGTCTTGCCACCATCGACTGAGATGTACAATCCCTGAGCGGTGGCCAGCAAGAACGTGCCCGCCGCGCTCTCCGAAAGCGCGAGATCGTAAATGAGACTTACAGGGAATAGTATATTCAGAACGCGCCATGTAGCGCCAGCATCCTCCGAGACGAAGACCGCCTGGGTGGTGCGGACCGCCATGCGGCGGGGCGCCGCCGGCGAGGTGTAAATGGCATCCACGCTATGCCGGATGGCCGCCGTAGTGAGCTTCACCGGCTGCCAGGCGGCGCCGAGATCGATGCTGCGGAACAGCCCCTTATCCGTGCCTGCAAACAGCGCCGGATTGCCCTTGGCGCCGGTGGGCATGCACGCCAGGCTGCGCAGGCTGGCGCGGCCGTCCCCGTGTTGCCCAGTTCCGCCCACTTGGCCCCCGTATCCCTGGAGCGCAGCAGCCTGGATTCGTTGCCGGCGAAGATCACCTGGGGCGCGCCCGGGCAGCCCGCCAGTTGCGTGATGTGATTGTCCTTGAGCGTGGCCGCGCTGGCCGCCAGCTTCCAGTCTTTCCCACCATCGGAGCTCAGAAACACGCCGCCGGCGGCGCCATCCTGGATCACGTTGAGATACAGCTCCGATTCCGGAACTGGTCAGGCTGACGGCGCGGCGGCTGACGGTAGATGCCGCTGCACGCACTGGCGAGCACGGTCCGCGGCCGGGCCGGGTCGATAAAGATCGAAAAGACGTCTGAATCGTCGATCATGCCGGTGTGGATGGAGTTCCAGGTCTTCCCGCCGTCGGTAGTCTTCCAGGGTAGATGCGTGGTGCCGGCATAGATGACGTTGGCATCCACGGGATCCATCGCCACGGCGGTGACACCGCGCAGCTCGTGGTTCCAGGGCGCGGAGATGCGCTGCCAGGTGCGGCCGGCGTTCACGCTGCTCCAGACGCCGTCGCGCGTGGCGGCCACCACTTTGGCCTGCGCTTTCGTGCCAAAAGCGATGGCCTCCACCGAGATGCCGGCCACGCCCTCGGCCTGCTTCCAGTTGGCTCCGGCGTCCTCGCTGTACCAGACTCCGGCGTAGGGTGAGCGGTCTACGGACAGGCCGGCCAGATAGAAGCTGGAGTTGGACGGATCAATCGCCACCGTCGCCACTGTGCCGAGGAAATGGCGCGGGAAGGCCACGCGGCTCCAGGACGTGCCACCGTTGGTGGATCGGAAGAGCAGCGAATTGCGGGCGCCGGCCAGCAGGGTCCGCGGCTGTGCGGAGTCCACCGCGATGGAAGTGGCGCTGCCGCCCCAAGGTCCGGAGGACTGCCAGGATGCGGACACAACTAGATTGGGCAGGCACAAGGCCGCCACCAGGATGCGAAACGAGATGACTGTTACCTCTATCCCCTAGCCTAACAAACCGGCGCGGCGCGCCCGATTTCATTGGGCCGCGCCGGAGGCCCGCCGCAATCCTGATATTCTGTCTGGCAGCCCCGAAAGGAGTCTCTGATGAAGCCAGTGACAGACCGTCGCAAGTTCCTGAAGTCGTCCCTGTTGGCCGGCGCGGCCGCCGGCTTTCCCGCCATCGTGCCGTCGTCGGTCTTCGGCGCCGCCGCGCCCAGCAATCTGATCCAGGTGGCGCAGATCGGCTGTGGACGCATCGCCAGAGGCTCGGAGTTTCCCGGTGTCTTCCGGCACGCCGACAAGGCGCGCTTCGTCACCGTGTGTGATCTCGACACAGTGCGCCTGGCCGATGCCAAGCAGCTCGTCGAGCAGACCTACGCCAAGAAGTTCGGCAGCGATAGCTATGCCAAGGTGAAAACCTGCGCTGATTATCGCGAAATCCTCGCCGATAAGAGCATCGACGCGGTTTGCATTAGCACTCCCGATCACTGGCACGCTCAGCCGGCGATGGAGGCCGCGCTGGCCGGCAAGGACATCTACCTGCAAAAGCCGGCGTCTCTCACCATTCAGGAAGGCCGGCAGATGGCCGACGTGGTGACGAAATCCGGCCGCATCTTTCAGGTGGGCAGCCAGCAGCGTTCCGACGCCCAGTTCCGCACGGCCTGCGAGCTGATCCGCAACGGCCGGATCGGCAGGATCAAGGAGATCTTCATCGGCCTGCCGTATGACCCCGCCGGCGATATTGAGCCGCCGATGCCCGTGCCCACGAACCTGAACTATGCTGCCTGGCTGGGCTCCACGCCGGACGTGTACTACACGGAGAAGAGGGCACATCCGCAATCGAACGATCCGCGCGCACGCTACGACCGGCCCGGCTGGCTGCGTTGCGAGCAGTTTGGCGCCGGCATGATCACCGGTTGGGGCGCGCACCACATCGACATCGCGCAGTGGGCGATGAACCTGGATCGCAGCGGACCCGTTGAAGTCACCGCGCTGGCGGAGTTTCCCAAGAAGGGACTGTGGGATGTGCATGGCTCGTATCATGTGCGCGCCCGCTACGCCAATGGCGCCGAGATGTACATCAGCGATCTCTATCCGAACGGCTTGCGCTTCGTCGGCGAGGACGGCTGGATCTGGGTGACGCGCGGCCGCTGGCAGCCGGGCGAGCCGGCCGAGGGGCAGCGCAACAAGGCGTTCGACGCCAGTGATCCGCGGATGCTGCGGGCGGGGTTGAAAGAGGGCGAGCCGCGCCTGCACGCCAGTCCGAACAACGATCACCACCTGGATTGGTTGACATCCATCCGCACGCGCCGGCCACCGGTGACCGATGCCGAGGTCTCGCACCGGGCATGCAGTACGTGCCTGGTGGCGCATACCGCGATGCGGTTGGGCGGGACGCTGAAGTGGGATCCGCAGACGGAGCGGTTTGCAGGTAGCGATGCGGCCAATGGGATGCTGGCGCGGAAGCAACGAGCGCCCTATGGCTCGGATCTGGTGGTGGCTCGGCTCGCGGGGAAGACGGACTAGCGTGCCTGTTGCCCGCTTGGCTCAGGGCCGCGGGTATCTGGGAATCGCGTCTGGCAGACCCGGACGGGTTCCCGCACTACCTGATGAGGCGATCGTAGTCTGCGTGGTTTCCAATCCAAAACCAGAGAATTCCGTCATTCACTTCAATCCCCAGCGCCCGATAGTGAAGTCCGACTCGCACGGACCAGAAACGGCCAGCCCTCTTCAAATGCAGCGATGGGTGATGCGATTCTGCCTTCAGCAGAGCAAACGCCCGATCCGCCAGAATCTGGATCTCCGGCGGGAGTGCTCGATACTCGGCCCAAAAACCAGCAGCTGCGTGATGGATCACAGGATGGTTGAACTGCCCGAATCGTGATCCTTCAACGCACGCTCCGCAAGAGCCAGGAGCTTGCCATTGGCGGCATCATTCTCGATCTGCAGATCCCACACCTCGGCGTCGAAACGTGCAAACCAATCGCGGAAAGCGCTGAGCTCTTCAGGGCTAAGACTCTTGACCTGTCCCTCAATCCGTTCGACTCTGCTCATGTCGTTTCTCCATTCCTAGATTAGCGTGGCCTGAGATTGCAGGGGGACGCACTTCTCGCTCGTCAGAACCTCCCTGGAATAGCAGCGAGGCAACCCGGCTTCGGCTGAAGTAAACAGCGCACGCTATGGCTCGGATCTGGTGGTGGCGCGGCTCGCGGGGAAGACGGAATAGCCCCGGAGTCCCCCCGTCCCGGTGATACACTCTCTGCGGAGAGCGAGCGATACATGATTCTCGACGAGTTCCTGCGCGCCGCCAAAGCGAAGGGTGCATCCGACGAGTTCCTCGTAGCCATGCTCAAGGAGCAGGGCTGGCAGGTGAGCGATGTCTATCAGGCGCTTGGCCGGTACTATGTGGAGGTCACCGGCGTTCCCATTCCGGAAGTGCGCGGCCGGCTGGAATCGGCGCGCGAGGCCTTCTTTCACCTGCTGGCTTTCTCGACCCTGGCAACCTGGGTATTTGCCACGGGCAACCTCTGGTTTGAACTGATCAATGGATGGGTGCCGGACGCGACGGACTCGCGTTACTACTCGCAGTGGACCTGGTCGCAGGTGGCCTGGCAGATGGCGGCGCTAATGGTCGCCTTTCCCGCGTTTCTCTGGGCCACCCGCGCCATTTTGCGGGACCAGGCGGCGAACCAGGCATCGGCGTCCAGTCCCATCCGCCGATGGCTCACCAACATCGCCCTGCTGCTGACCGCGCTGGTTTTCATTGGCGACCTCGTCACGTTTGTAGCGACGTTTCTCCAGGGCGGCCTCACCCTGCGCTTTGCGGCAAAGAGCCTGGTCGTCGTGGTACTGGCCGGCGCGGTCTTCCTCTACTACAATCGCGGACTCGCCCGGAGCGCCGTGGCGCCGCAGCAGTGGCATCGCGGCTTCGCCGTGACGGCGCTCGCCTTCATTGTCCTTACGCTCTCGCTCGGGTTCATGCAGACCGGCACCCCTGCTGCTCAGCGGAAGATATCAGAGGACCGGCGGCGAGTCCAGGATCTCTACCATCTGGCAGCGACCTTGAATAACACGCGGTCTGGATCCGATCTGCCGGCCGCTCTGGAAGGGGCCCTGAAACGGACCGATCCTTTCACAAACTCGCCGTACGAGTACCACCGGTTGGGCGAGTCCCGTTTCGAGCTGTGCGCCAACTTCTCCGCCGAATCTCGTCCCCTGCCCCCCAGCGCGCAAGACCAATGGCGCCATCCGAAGGGCCGCCACTGTTTCCAGGTCCAGGTACAATTGCCGCTGCAATACCCGCTCCATTAGCCCCGGGCGCGCGGGCAGTTCCAGCGGGTTTGGTGTAGACTCAGCCCCATGCCCACGCGCCGCACCATCCTCGCCGCCCTCACATCCCTCCCTGCCCTGGCCGCCGACGAATACACGCTCGGCCCCGACTCCCAGCGCAGAGAGGGCGTCCCGCGCGGCACGGTCACCAAGCACTCCTGGAGCACCAGCACGATCTTCCCCGGCACGGTGCGCGACTACTTCCTCTACGTCCCCGCGCAATACAGGCCCGGCACCCCGGCCGCCGTGATGGTCCTCCAGGATGGCTCCGGCTACGCCAAAGAGGACGGCGCCTGGCGCGCCCCCATCGTCTTCGACAACCTCATCCACCGCGGCGAAATGCCCGTCACCATCGGCATCTTCATCGATCCTGGCGTCCTGCCCGCCCGCAACGAATCCGAGCAGGCGCGCTACAACCGCAGCTTCGAATACGACGCCATCATCGACGCCTACAGCCGGTTTCTCATCGACGAGATACTGCCCGAGGTGGCCAAGACGTACACGCTCACCACGGACCCCAATCTGCGCGCCATCGGCGGCTCCAGCTCCGGCGCCAGTTGCGCCTTCACTGCCGCCTGGCACCGCCCCGACGCCTTCCGCCGCGTGCTCAGCTTCATCGGCAGCTACACCAATCTCCGCGGCGCCGATATTTACCCCTCGCTCGTCCGCAAGACCGAGCCCAAGCCCCTGCGTGTCTTCCTCCAGGACGGCAACAGGGATCTCGATACCTACTCCGGCTCGTGGTGGGTCGCCAATCAGGATCTCGCCTCCGCGCTGAAATACGCCGGCTACGATTACACCTTCGTCACCGGCACAGAAGCCCACAACAGCAAGCACGGCGCCGCCATCCTCCCCGACGCCCTCCGTTGGCTATGGCGCGATGCTGCCCAGCCCATCACCGCGTCCCAGGGCAACCCCTCCAGCGACAGGCAGTTCTCCGTTCTGATCACCGATCCCGCCAGCGGCTGGGAACTGGTCGGCGAGGGCTACAAGTTCACGGAAGGCCCAGCCGTGGACCGCCAGGGCAACGTCTATTTCACCGACATCCCCAACAACCGCATCCACCGCGCCGCCGTGGACGGCAAGGTCACCGTATTCAAGGAAGACACCGGCGGGACCAACGGGCTGATGTTCGGCCCGGACGGCCGCCTGTACGGCTGCCAGACCGGCCGCCAGCGCGTCGTGGCCTGGACGACGGACGGCGCGGAATCTGTCGTCGCCAGTGAGCTCCGCACTAACGACATCGCCATCACGGCCGAGGGCTCGATGTACGTCACCGACCCGCGCGACAAGAGGGTCTGGTTCATTGACACCAAGGGCAACAAAAAGATCGTTCACGAGGGCATCACCTTCCCCAACGGCGTCATTCTCTCGCCGGATCAGTCTCTCGTGATTGTCTGCGACTACCACGGCCGCGTGGCCTGGTCGTTCCAGCGCCAGCCCGATGGCTCGCTCGCCAACGGCCAGCCCTTCTACCGCCTGGAGATGCCCGAGGACCCGCGCAGTCTGGCCGATGGGATGACGGTGGACACCGAGGGCTTCCTCTATCTCGCCACCGCCGCCGGCATTCAAGTCTGCGACCAGACCGGCCGCGTCTGCGCCATCCTCAACAAGCCCACCGCCGCCACCATCGCCAACGTCGTCTTCGGCGGACCCAAGCTCGATATGCTCTACGTCGCCGCCACCGACAAGGTCTTCCGCCGAAAGATGCGCCGCCAGGGCGTGACAGCCTGGACCCGCGCTACGCCGCCCAAGCCGCGGCTGTAGGGTCGTCCACCTTCTTCATCCACTCGCGCAGCTTGCCCATTAACTCGGCGATCTTCTCCTTCGCCTCCGCCATCTCGCCCACGTCGTTCACTTCGTTCGGGTCTTCCCTCAGGTTGAAGAGCTGGGTCTTGCGAGTGCCGTTCACGTTGTAGGTGATCAGCTTCCATTCGCCGTCGCTGTAGCCCCGCATCAGATTCCGATAGGCCAGGAACAGGTCCGGCCGCGCCGCGCCCTTCGGAGACTGGATCGCCGGCGCCAGGCTGACGCCCTCCACGTTGCCCGGCGTCTTCGTGCCCGTCAGATCGCACAAAGTCGGATACACATCCAACAGATACCCCAGCCCGCTCCGCTTCTGATTCTTCGGCACGCCCGGCCCGGAAAAGATCAGCGGCACCCGCACGCTGTGTTCATACAAGCTTTGCTTACCCATCAGCCCGTGATTGCCCAGCGCCAGGCCGTTGTCGCCCGCGAACACGATCAACGTGTCCTTCTCCAGGCCGTTCTGCTTCAACGAATCCACAATGCGGCCGATCTGCGAATCCAGATGCGTGATCATCGCGTAGTACGCCGCAATGTGCCGGCAGACCTCGCCCGGGGACCGCGGAAAGCCCGCCAGCAGTTCGTCCCGCACCTTCAACTCCCCATTGTCAAAGGGGTGCTGCGCCATGAAGCTCTCCGGCAGTTTGATGACGCCCGGTGAGTACTGCTCCATGTACGAGGGCGGCGCTGTGCGCGGATCATGCGGCGAGGTGAAAGCCGTGTACAGGAAAAACGGCTTTTTGCCATCCTGCTTCCCGATGAACCGGACCGCCTCATCGGCGAACAGCTCGCTGGAGAACTTCGCGCCAATCTTCGCCCGCGCGGACCCGTAGACGCCCTCCGGATCGTAGTCCTGAATCGGCACCTTCGATTGATCCGTCATCCCGCCGAAAAAGATCGCCGAGCCGTTCTCAAAGCAGCGGTTGAACAGCGCCGGCGGATTGTGCCACTTGCCGATGCCATAGGTCGAGTACCCCGAATTCCGGAAGTGCTCGCCCATCAGCGTAAACTCAGACGCCCGCTCCTTGGCGCCGTGCACATTCTTCATCGCGCGAAACAGAGTCTGGCCGGAGAGCAGCATCGCGCGGCTGGCCACGCACACCGCGCCGCTGTCCCCGCCCATAATATGCGCCCGCTCGAACGCCACGCCGCTGGCGCACAGCTTATCCAGGTGCGGTGTTCTGATCTCGCTGTTGCCCATCGCGCGGATGGTGTTAAACCGCTGGTCGTCGGCGAACAGCACCACCACGTTGGAGCGGCGCGAGGAGGGCGCGGCCCATGCCGCGGCGGACGTTGCCAGAAAGGCTCTTCTGTTCATAATGTCAGGCCAGTGTCTTGTCTATATGTTCGCGCAATCGCTTGATGTATTCCGTGCGCACCCGCTCGGGCGATTGAGGCGCCGCATTCGGCAACGCCGCGATGGCAGCCCGCCACGGCTTGGCCTTCGCGCCCAGCGTGTCAATCGCGTTCAGCGCCTGCATCGCGACATACGCGCCGTGCGCCGCCGGATTAGCCAGCGGCAGCAGCACAAACATCGCAGCCTTCAACTGCTCCGCCGATCCGTACAGGCCCACGGCCTCGGCCGCCACGATCCGTACCGCCGCCGCGCTATCGGCCAATGCCTGCACCAACGGCGCCGCCGACTTGCGCATCAGCAGCCCCATGGCCGCCCAATAGCGCACGCCACTGTCGGCGTCCCCCAGCATCTTCACCAACTGCGCATCCACCCCGCTCCTGCCCGATGACGCCAACTCCGCCGCCGCCAGCACACGCTCCAGCGGGTACTTCTTCGCATCGTGGCCGGCCTCATACGGCGTGCCCGCCCCGGCCCGCTCGTGGATCTCGCTCTCCGGCAGCAACCCGATGTCGCGGATCTTCAGCGTGTGCTCGCGATGCGCCGCCCGCAGCCGATCCAGCGCCGCCTTGTGCTCAGGCGCGCCCGCCAGGTTCTTCACCTCATCCGGATCGTTCTTCAGTTCAAACAGTTCCTCGGCCGGCTTCGGCTCCCAGAACTTGCGCTGCACGTCGTTGAGCTTCCCCTGATCGTAGAGATCCTTCCACACGCGTGTCGTCGGCGTCTCCCACATATACGCCAGGTGCTGGCCGTAGATCTTGTGGGGCATGTAGTTTTTCACGTACACATAGCGGTCGTCGCGCACGGTCCGCACGCAATCGATTCGCTCATCCATGCGCCCGCGAAAGCCGTGCACATACCGTCGCGCCGGCGCTTCATGCGGCCCCAGGAACGCCTGCCCCTGGTGCCACGGCTGTGGCTTCAGCCCCGCCAGGCTGAGCATCGTCGGAGCCAGATCCACGAAGCCCACCAGTCGGCCCGTCTTGCCGCCTGCAACGTAGCCCTTCGGCGCCAGATGCCGCAGCTTCTCCGGAATGGAAACCACGATGCTCACGTTCAGCCCCGAGTTATACGGCCAGCGCTTGCCGCGCGGCATACCCGAGCCGTGGTCGCCATAGAACAACACGATCGTGTCGTCTACCAGGCGATCCTGCGCCAGTTCCGCCAGCACCCGTCCCGCCTGAGCGTCCATGGTCGTGATGTTGTCGTAATACTGCGCCCAGTCGTGCCGCACCTCAGCCGTGTCGGGATGGTACGCCGGCACGCGAGCCTTCGCCGGATCGTGCACCAGCGTGTGCGGCCGCTTGCGGATCTGGCTCTCGTGCGTGGTGATGAAATTGAAGATCGAGAAGAACGGCTGCTCCGCTGCACGGTTCCGCCAGTGCGCCTTCTTCGACGAATCGTCCCACGTGCCCGGCGGCTTCACCAGGTTATAGTCTTCCTTGTCGTTGTTCGTGCAGTAATAGCCCGCGTCCCGCAGATACCCTGGGAAGAGCTTCATCCCCTCCGGCAAGCTCGTCATCGAGCGCATATGCTCGGCGCCCGTGGAGGGCGGATACAACCCGCTGATGATCGTCGTTCGCGCCGGCGCGCACACCGGCGCGTTAGACCACGCATTCAGGTACATCGAGCCGCCCGCCGCAAAACGGTCCAGATTCGGCGTCACCGAATACGCGTCGCCGCACGCGTGCAGGTGCGGCCCCATGTCCTCGCAGGTAATCCACAGAATATTCGGGCGCTTTGCCTGCGAACCTCGTACCAGCGGCGCAGCGCTCAGCGCTCCAGCGAATTGACGTCGGGTGATGGCCATGACTATTTCTCCGGTACCACGATAACTCTGCCGGGCATCGCACTCAGGCGCGTGCCCTTCACAAACGGTTTCCTCGGCGTGATGGCCAGCGTGTGATAGCCGCGCTTCGCCAGCGTCGCCACGTCGGCGGCCGGGGTCCCATCAATCTCCACGCTGGCGTCCGCTACGGCAGGCTCCACGGTCACGCGATACCGCCCCGGCGCGGCAGTGAAATTCCATTGCAGCTTGTACACGCTCGGCTTCTCATAGTAGCCGCGCCCGTTGTAGTTGTAGAACTTGTCCGCCGCCTGCGCAGTCAGCGTCACCGCGCCATCACCGCCCGGCGCCACGGCTGGCGGCGTCACCTCCAGCGTGCCGTCATACTCGGCCACCACCACCGTCACCGGCGGTGTCATCGGCCCAGCCTGCGGCATGCGGATCGACCCGCCCCGCACCTCCAACGGCCGCTTCGCCGCGTCTCCCAGAAGATAGGCTCGTGTCAGCTTCGTATTCAGCCCCGGCAGCGTCAAGGTATGCGGCCCGTCCGCCGGCATCTCCCGCACGAATAGAAACAGCTTGCCCGGCTTCACTGTCGCGTGCCCAAACGCCAGTTGCCGGAACGGCTGCGCTTGCGCTCCGTAGATCGCCTCGCCGTTCACCCGCAGCCAAGCGCCCATGCCCTTCAGCACGTCGGCCTCAAACTCGACGATCGAGCCATCCCCGCGCGGCCCAATGTTCAGCAGGTAGTTCCCGCCACGGCTCACTACCTTCACCAGATTCAGAATGTGCTCCGCCGTCTTCCCCGCCAGATCGTCCCGCTTCTGCCACGAGCGATACCCCCACGTCTCGTGATACACCGACCCCGGCGTCTGCCACGGCTCGTCGATCACGTACTCCGGCACCCGGTTGTCGCCCATCACCGTGAAGTCGCCCTGATGGTTGAACACCCGGCCGCTCACCATGCACTCCGGCTGCACCGCATGCACCGTGTCCGCAAATCGCTTGCTCTGCTCCGGCGTCGGCTCGCCCATGTCAAACCAGATCTCCGTCATCGGCCCATAGTTCGACATCAGCTCGCGGAGCTGGCCCACGTTGAAATCCTCATGGGCCTTGGGGATTGGATTGTTATTGCGCCCCAGATCCGAAGGCGTCGCACCCGGATAGTTCCAGTCGATCGTCGAATAGTACACGCCGAATCTCAGTCCCTCCCGCCTGCACGCCTCGGCCAGTTCTTTCACCACATCGCGCTTGTACGGCGTGGCATCCACCACGTTGTACGGAGTCAGCTTCGTGCCGAACATGTTGAAGCCGTCGTGATGCTTGGACGTCAGCACCACGAACTTCATCCCCGCCTCCTTCGCCAGCCGCGCCACTGCCGCCGGATCCCACTTCTCCGGATTAAACTGCGCGGCCAACCTGACGTAGTCTTCCTTCGGGATCCGCCCCTCGCCCTGGATCTGCTCGCTGTATCCGCTGCGCACCGGTTGGCCATTCCAGACGCCCCCGGCGATGGAATAAAGTCCCCAATGAATGAACATCCCAAACTTGCGGGATTGCCACTCCTCCACGGTTTTCTGGGACGGCTTCGGAGCTGGCTCCGAAGTGTATTGCGCGAACGCGCAGATCGAGAGCAATCCGAAACAGGATATGAGACGCATAGACGCCTCTGAGCCTATCAAAACCGCGAGTCTACGGCTTCTTCTGCTGCATCTTCCGGATCTTCTTGTGCGCCTTGTCCACCCACGCCGTCGGCGTGCAGGCCAGTAGCACAACCGTGATCCCCAGCACCATAATGCCGATCATCAGCGGCAGCGGCAGCGGACCAAAGAACTCTTGCATAACGGTGCCAACCTTTCAGCCAATCATGCCGGCGGCCTAACTCGCGCGCACCTTCTCAACGGACTCCCGCGCCGCCTGCAATAGATACCCCACCGGATCGGCCAGTTCCGTGATGTTGAACGAGAACCGTCCCTCCTGGCTCACCAGGTACATATTCCCGTTGTGGCGGGCGCGCAACTGGAGCGGCGGCGTAAAGTCCGGCGCCTCCGGCGGCATCCGGTACTTTTCAATCTCAAAGTAGTTGGATGGCAGGTTCCTCTGCTCTTCATAGCCGGCGTCCTCGGGCGGGCACACCACCACGTGCGGTGCGGCCAGTTGATCCAGCCTCGCCTGCAGCTCCGGCCAGCGGTCGCGCGTCGGCAGATGGTCGCGGCGAAAATCATCCGGCGAGTGCGCCATGTTGTACATGTAGCGCACCTCGTGCTCGGAGGACATCCACTCCTCGTACCCTCGCCGCACAATTCCTTCCAGCTCATCAAAGTTCGATTCAAACACCAGCGTGATGTAGCGGATCTTCGGCGGCTTCGCGCTGGCGCGGAAGACCTTCACCATCCGGTTCAGGTTGTCCAGAAAAACCTCCAGCCGGCCGTGCTTCCTCAGCACCGTGAACAGCCCCGCATCCAGCGTATCCATCGAGACGTTCACGTGATGCAGCCCGGCGTCCACCCAACTCTGGAACATCGCATCATCCATGCGCCTCGCCAGATTCGTCGTGAACCAGAACTTCTGCCCCTGCCCGGCCGGGATCATGCGCAGCAGGTCCTCAAAGCCCGGATGAATCGTCGGCTCGTGCAGGCACGAGAGCCAGAATCCGCCATCCGGCAGCAGCGGCAGCAGTTCCAGCATCTTTCCAAATGTCGCCGGCGTCATCAGCTCGGTCTTTTTCACCTCGCTGTAATCCACCACGCAAAACGGGCAGCGCAGATTGCAGTTGTTGACGATATCTGCGGCCAGGAAGGTGAGCAGCGGAGGCGCCGGCACCGGGAAGATCTCATCCTTGCGGTACGGTAGGCGGCGCGCCGCGCCGCTCATCTGCACCCAGCCCGGCCTCTCGCCAAGCCCGGCGTGGGAGTAGGGAAGCTGGAGACGAAACCCGCATTTGCCATCGCCGATGCCGGCCGCCTGTAGATCCGGCCGTTCCAGGTCCGCAACGCCCGAGACGGCCGCAGCCCCTTCCACGAACAGGCTCACCGTCACTTTTTTGTCCGGCTCCGCCGAATTCCAGGCCCAGCCTTCCACCACCCCATCCGAGACCTTGTCCACGTACCCCGGCGATCCGCCGAGGATCCGCTGGACGTGTTTTCGCAGGCTGCCTAGCATCCCTTGATAATAACGCACGGCCCTTGGCGCACCCCTATCTTGCTGATTTAGCAGGACTTGATTCCTGCCACTCTCGTACGGCCTGCCGCACAAACCCCGCCGGATCGGCCAGCGTCCCCACATTGGCCGAGAACCGGCCCTCCTGGCCCACCAGGAAGATGTTCCCGTTGTGCCGCGCCCGCAATTTCAATGGAGGCGTGAAGTCCGGCGGGCCCGCCGGCAACTGAAAGCATGTCAGTTCAAAGTCATCCGAAGGATTGATCCGCTGCTCTTCGTAGTCCTCGTCGGGCGGGCAGATCACCACATGTGGCGCCGCCAGATCCTTCAGCCTCGCCGAGAGTTCCGGCCAGCGGTCCCGCGTGAGCAGGTGAACCTGGCGAAACTCATCGGTGACGTGAGCCACGTTGTACATATAGCGGATCTCATGCTCCGTCGACATCCACTCTTCGTGGCACCGCCGGACAATGCCTTCCATCTCCGCGAAGTTGGACTCAAACACCATCGAAATGAACCGGATTCTGGGCGCATTCGCGCTGGCGCGGAAAACCCTCACCATCCGGTTCAGATTGTCCAGAAGCACCTCCAAGCGGCCGTGCTTTCGCAGCACCGTGAACAGCTCTGCGTCCAACGTATCCAGCGACACGTTGACATGATGCAGCCCGGCGTCCACCCAGCTCTGAAACATGGCGTCGTCCATGCGCCGCGCCAGGTTGGTGGTAAACCAGAACTTCTGCCCCTGCCCGGCGGGGATCATCCCCAGCAGTTCCTCAAAACCCGGATGGATCGTCGGCTCGTGCAGACACGAGAGCCAGAATCCGGCATCCGGCAACAGCGGCAACAGCTCCAGCAGCCGTCCAAAGGTCGCCTGCGTCATCAGCTCAGTCTTCTTCACCTCGCTGTAGTCCACCACGCAAAACGGGCAGCGCAGATTGCAGTTGTTGACAATATCGGCCGCCCCAAACGTGATCAATGGCGGCGCCGGCACCACAAACGTCTCCTCGTTCCGATACGGCAGGCGGCACGCCGAGCCCTCTACCTCCCCCCCCGGCCGGCCGTCAAACACCGAGTGGGACGGGGGCAGCTCCAGACCGAATCCATGCTTGCCATCGCCGATCCCGGCCGCCTGGTTGTCCGGCCTGGGCAGATCCGCCACACCAGAGACCACCACAGCCCCCTCGATGAAGAGAGATATAGTGACGCGCCCCGGCGGGGTCCGCGGGATCCTACGCCCAGCCTTCCACCTCGCCGTCCAGCAGCCTGTCCACGCAGCCGGCCGCCCCGCCGGGCCCTTCAACCGCTCCCGATGAGGCGGCTGAGCATGCCTGGATGGTAACTTACCTACTTCGCCGGCACGTCGCCCAGCGCCACCCGCGCATAGCGGACCCGCTGCCGCTTCCAGGTGTAGGTGATGTGCAGGTCGCCGTCCGCGCCCTGGATCACGTTGGGATACGAATACTCGCCCGGCTCGGTCTCCAACGCCTGGAACATCGTCCAGCTCTCGCCGTCGCGGCTCACCGCCAGGTTCAGCGGCGTGCGCCCCCGCTCCGTGTGGTTGTAGATCATCACCATCCGGCCATCCCGCAGCGTCACCGCATCCAGCCCCGAGTTCGGATTCGGCAACTCCGTCAGCCGCGCCGCCGACCACGTCACGCCCGCGTCGTTCGATTCCGCCACGCAGATCCGCCCGATGCTCGAGGTCGCCCGCGCATACAGCCGCAGCCGCTTTCCGCCCGCTGCCACCACACTCGGTTGGATCAGCCCGTCGGTGAAGTCCCACTCCGATACCCCAGGCACCTGCGCCGGGCCGCTGCCCCGCGGATTCCGCCGCGGTACCGTGCGCGGCACCGTGATCGGCCCCGTCTTCGTCCAAGTCTTGCCGTTGTCCGTGCTGCGCTCAATCCACACCGCCCACGAACGGTAGGATTCCACTGACGTCCCGCTCACAATCGTCCCGTCCCCCAGCACCAGCGGCTTGGCCCGGATCGGCCCCAGGATCCCCGCCGGCAGCCGCTCAATCTCAGACCACGTTCGCCCCTCGTCGCGCGAAAACCGCCGCGCCGCCGTCCACGTCATCGGCGAGGGCCCAAATTTGTAGTACAGCCAAAGCGTCCCGTCGATGGTATGAAACAACACCGGATTCCATGTCGGCTGATTCGCCTCCCGCGCCAGTTCCACCGGCGCCGACCACGCCCCGCCCGCCCGTCGCGAGCCCCAGATCGCCACATCCTTCGCGCCCTCGTCCGTGCCGCCAAACCACGCAGCCATCAGTTCGCCATTCTTGAGCTCCACGATGGTGGACGCATGGCACGAAGGGAACGGGGCCTTTTCATAGATGAACTCGGATTGTGTGGCCGCCAGAGCGGTGGAAACAAGTAGTAGACAGAGATATCGCATGGGGTGCTCTGTCAGCATATCGCGTTGTCAGCGCACCCCGGACGTGCGTCCTGCGCTACTTCTCGCTCGGGCTGTCGTCCGCCTTCAGATCACCCAGCGCGTACTGGATGCCCGCCAGCATGTGCGCCACGAAGGGCCGCAGATAGTAGACCTTCTCGTCGTGGCCGTGCGACTCGTAAAACACCCGGCCCTCGCCCACCTTCTGGATATAGCTCACTGCATAATCGCCGTCAGTGCGCTTGGTGTTCGCCGGCTCCTTGGCCTTGTCTTCCGCGCTCAGCTTGGCGTAATTGACGCTGGTGAGAACATGGACCCGCTTGCGAGTGAAGGAGTGCTGGGCAAACGTGTAGGTCTCGTCCACAATCTCGTATCCGCGCGACGGGTACATCGCGTTCAGCGGACTGGCCGGATCGTCGATCTTCACCGGAATCAGCGTCGGCATGTTCCAGTGGTATTTGAAAAACCCGCCGATCATCTCATTGAACTCGGGCCACGTGCCGGCCAGGATCGGCGGCGCATCCTTCGTCGCGCCCGGAGTCCTCGAGTGGTAGCAATCGGTGGCGGCATGGATACCCGCCAGGCCCTTGCCGCTCTTCACAAAGTCCAGCAAAGCTGCCTTGCGGGCCTCGGTAGCGGCCTTGTCATTGGGATCGTCGAGAAAGGCGCCGGTGGTGCTGGCCAGGAAGACCGCATCATACTGCTTCAGGTTCTCGGCATTGATCGCGGCCGCGTCGTAGGTGATGGTGGTCATCCACGCTCCGGTCTTGTCTCCGAGATACTCCACCATCTTCGCCGCCAGCGGAATGGAAGTATGCACCCACCCGACGGCCCGGCCCAGCACAAGCACGCGCCGCACTTTCAAAGGCGCCACGTAGGGCTTTTCCGGCACAGCCGCCATCATGGCCGAGATCTCGGCCGGAAAGGCGAACTGCCGCTGAGGACAGCCGCGCGTGAATCCGCCACTGAATCCTTCCGGCGGGCAGACCACCGGTTTCGCCGGCGAGGTGGCCTGCTGCGCGAAACTGACGGCGGCCAGAGCCGCGGAAATCCCCAATGCCATCCACTTCATAGTCGTCTGTTCTCCTTCGTCTCCGGAACGCCCGGTGACTGATATCATTGAGTCGCATTGGGAGTTTATCACCTCGCTGTGCTCTTTCGAAAGGAACTTTGGTGACTCCGGGATGAGGCTATTCTTCGCGGCAGCGCTCTCCATTCTGGCCCTGGCCGCCCAGACCCCGCCCGCCCGCAAGCAGCTTCTCCTCATCGGCGATGAGAAAGGCTACCGCCATCAGGCTATCTCCCACGCCATGTCCACCATCGAGCGCATGGGCCGTGAGAGCGGTCTCTGGGATACGCACATCCGCACGGACACGGAGCCGCTCACCAAAAAGAAGCTCGAATACAACGCCAAGAACCTCAGCGATTTTGACGCCGTCCTCTTCTACACCGGAGGCAATCTCACGATGGACGAGCAGCAGCGCGCCGATTTCCTCTCGTTCATCCGCGACGACGGCAAGGGCTTCGTCGGCGTCCACAGTGCCTCCATCACCTGGGTCCAATGGCCGGAGTTCGTGGACCTGCTCGGCGGCACCTACGACGAGCATCCCTGGAATACATTCGCCGCGCCCATTCTCGTGGAAGACCCCGCCTTCCCCGGCATGAACCTCTGGCCGCGGGCCTTCACGCTTACGGATGAGATCTACCAGGTCAAGGGCTTCTCGCGCGAAAACACGCGCGTCCTGCTGCGCCTCGATGCCTCCAAACTCGATCTGTCGGGCGCCCGCGTCCATCGCCAGGACCGCGATTTTGCGGTCGCCTGGGCCAAGATGTATGGCAAAGGCCGCGTCTTCTACTCCACCATCGGGCACGTCGAGGAAAACTGGGACCGGCCCGAAGTCCAGCAAATGTACCGCGAGGCCATCAGGTGGGCGCTCAAGCTGGTGGATGCCGACATCACGCCGCGGCCGCTGCCCTCGACCGGGAACTGACCCGCTACTGCTACGGCTTGCTCTTGCGCAGCCCCCGCAGCATCAGGTACGCCAGCGGGTGCAGGCACCCCATCACCACGAAGATCGGCACATACGAGTAGTACGTGACGGCGCGGCCCACCAGGTTGGTCGATATCATCCCGCCCAGCCCCGAACCCGCCGCCACCAGGCCAAAAACAGTGCCCACCATCGGCTTCGGGTAAATGTCCACGATCAGCGTACTCAGCGAGATCTGCCACGCCAGATGCGCGAACGCGGCCACCGCCGCAATCCCCACGGCCATCAACGGCGATGACGCGGAATTGATGAGCGGGCTCAACGGCAGCAACACCGCCGCCAGCGTCATCACCCAGATGCGGCTCTGTGCCGGCGTGGAGCCGCGCTTGATCAGTACACCGGACAGATACCCGCCCGCAATGCAGCCGATGTCGGCGGCCAGATACACCAGCCAGGCGATGCGGCCCAGTATCATCAGCCACGTTTCCTTGCGTCCCAAAATGTAGAGCCATTGCCCCGTAGCGGGCACGGCAGACTCGCTGCTCATCGAGTCGCTGTACATGCTCTCGCGATTCCCGATGTCCGTCATCAAGTGAAAGAAGACCCTTCGCTAACCTTCATAGGGTCTTCCTGGTCCCCGCTCAACCGCTACTGACTATGAGCGGACTGTTCTCGCCCGCCCGCCGAAATTCCGAACGCTACGGTTCGTCTTTTGCCTAGTTGTGTGACTAAGACTATTTACTACTATGAAAACCGAACAAACTGAGTTACCTTTGAATCGCAATGACACGACTCATTCAGCTCTTCCACTTGTGCTTCTTCATCATTATGTATGCTTTTGCGCCAGCGGTGCTTTCCGCGGCTCCCCCGTGGCCCGACGCGACCATCGGCTTCGGTTATGTGGATGGCGTCGGGGAGTTATGCACCGCGCAATGCCAGGCCTACTGCAGCAGTTTCCAACTTCAGGGCTACAACACCCGAGTGCTCACGAACGTCGAAGGCATCCTGGACAGTGAAGGATACATTCGCGACGACAAGAAAGCGGCTTTAATCAGCGCGGGCGTGGTCTCCAAAACCGCGCGTCTCCGGATTCGCGCAGAGATTCCGGCTGGCCCAACGGAGAATGGGACATTTGTGACTTCGTTCCAGTTTTCCGTGAATGGAAAGGCGGGTGGGTCGTTTTCGGTGGTCTATGGCAGCGGGCACACCCAGCCATCCTTCGACTTCGAAGTGCCAATAGAGGCGGTGAGGTTCCCCATCTTCAAGACTCCGGCAGGTCCTGGCGCCACACTGCAACCGCCGGATCCCGTTCTCAATGAACTCAATTTCACCCATTCCGTTCTGACGGGAAGCGTGCCCGGCGAGTGCGGGGACCACGACAGCTGTACGTTCGGCGCTTCTCTAGAATTCGACGTATTGGCGCCGATTGTTATGATTCACGGAATGAGCAGCAATCCGAACTGGTTCTACAAGAATAACTTCGTCCAGCCGTTTCAGGATGCCGGGAAGCCGTTCGTCGTATTGCCAGCACCAGGGGGGGGAGGAGCAGATCCGCGACGGAAGTGAAGACGCCGTGGCTGCAAGGATCCTACCCGATCTGTCAAAGATCGCGGAAGCGTTTGGAACGGATCGATTCCACCTCGTCGGCCACAGCAAAGGCGGGCTTTATGGGCGGGCGCTGGCTACCAGGAGTGTTGGAATTTTCACCCTGACCACACTCGATACCCCGCATGAAGGTAGCCCTATGGCTGACTATCTAGTGGCGCTGGATGCGCACCTGATCTCGTTGCTGGTGAAGAACGTAGTGCTGGCCGATGTCCTAATCTACAGAGCAACCCACCGGAGGCAGAAGCCAGATGCGTACTCGGACCTTAGGGTAGAATACCGGCAGCGCTACAACGGAGACCACTTATTGCCCCGAGGCAGTGACGGGCCGCCGATCAGAAATGAGATTGGCTACGAAGCCGTGGCCTCCGACGCGCAGAATCCACAAGGCGGTGCTCTGGATGCGGAAGGATACTTTGGCTCCATTGTCGCCAGGAAAATGTACCGCACCTACCAGATCACAAAACTGATCCACTTCACATACACGAATGGAAAGATCACGGGTGGGACCGTGGTGCCTCCGGCTGGGCCAGTTAGGAATGACCTTGTAGTGCCGGTGAGTAGCCAGCAGTACTCTGGATCTCCTGCAGGTTCGCCACCATTCTTGAGCCTGCCGGCGGGACAGGTGCTCTTTCATAACCATACGACCGTTGGCAAGTCGGATGTCGGAACCATTGTCTCGCAACGGCTGACGGTGAGTAGACAGGCGGAGTTGAAGAGATGATCCCACGAGCCTGCATCGTTACCGCATTGAGTCTGATCCCCTGGCTCACGTTCGCGGGTGAACCGAAACTCTATAAGTTGCGCTTCCGGGAAGGCGCGGAGTATTGCGCCGTGGCGCGCACCCCGGAAGACTGGAAATACACCTCTGAAAAGTGGCCAGACCCGCTTGTCCCAGGCAACTTGGAGGTAAGAAAGGACCCGACGTTGCCGTCGCCCGGCTACCTGATCCGCTGGAACGGCGAGTATGGCATCGTGCCTCCTAACTACAGCCCGAGTGTCTTCCGGTTCGAATGGACTGGTGCCAAGCCCGAGTTCTTCTCAATCGAGCCCAAGAGCTGGGAGTCGGCTCCTCAGGCCGAGTTCGTTTATCGCAGGGATTCACGTATTGGCTGGGAAGGTAAAGGTGACGCCGCCAAGGTCATCATTGGTGGAAAGCGCTTTGAACGGACTGGCAAGCGCTGGACAAGAACTGACTCAGACACAATTCTGTCCATGGATGCGAATTGGCTAGTCCTGCAAAGTGGCGATGGCCCGATCGTACACCACACCATCTTCGGGCCGGGTCCTGATCGGCCATTGGATGGACTTGCTCACATCGACGTCTTCCATGTGCCTTCCGGGCAAAGGAGGATTCGTCTGGAGGTGAAACAGACCGACGACGCAGGCCTGGACTCGCTCTTCGGCGAGACCCGCATCTTCGAGAGCCAGTACCTCTTTATTCGAGTGGACACTCGCCCCCTGCGAACCCATTTCCTCGTCTGCAAACTTCCAGTCGAACCATAACAGACAGTCCGCCAGATCGGTCGAACAATTCTCAGACAACTGTGGATCAAGGATATCTATGTCTTCCATAAATATGAATTCCGCCGCTCGTATGCTCGTGTTTTGTGCGTGCCACTCCTGGTTCGTTTGTGCCCAGTCGTCCTCGCCGGCAATGATTGTCGCCGACCAGGTCTTGAAGACCGTGACGGCAGGGACAGTAGCTGACCTCCCACTGAAGTTGGATCCGTCGGCAGCGGGCGGCGACCTGCTTCATGTGACCTACGCCGATTCGTCGCTTTCAATCAGCCTTGTCTTGCCGAGCGGCGTAGTAGTGAACGCGTCCAACGCCAATTCCCTGGGTTACGATTGGGAGCAGGCCACTCGGACCGGCCTCGACGAGAATGAGCTGCTCCTGACCGACATGGAAGGTGAACACGCAATTATCGGGCTGCCTATGGGAGCGGGGCGCGGCACATACGTGGTCCGTGTGGATGCCCGGTCGGCCTCAGCGAATGCCAGTGTCGTGGTGGAGGCGATGCTGACTTCCAGTGTCTCGGCGACATTGTCCGTCGCCAGCAATCGATATGCACTTAACGAATCAGTCGTACTCACCGGGGCGGCCGCCGAAGGAACTCAGGTTTTACTGAACCCCGCGATGACTCTGGAAGTGGTGCGGACCAGCGTCGTGCCCACCGGGCTATCCAGCTCCAACCTTCGATTTGTCCGCAGTCATACACTCACAGGTGGCGGCTATCGCCACTACTTCACGGCGGACTTGGTCAGCGGAAACGTGGAGGCGCCCATCGTTGCGGCCACCGTGAATTCTGAAAATGGCGATGTGAATTTTATCGAGAGCGGCCTGACGTATCTCGCCGTGCATCCCGGCACGACCTCCACGACGCCAACTACCATCTCGCTCGACACCGATAGCAGTGCGCCACCATCCACTACCGGATGGCTGTGGTCGTTCAACGCCACGCAGTTGCCGGTTACTGTTCCGATGCAGGATGGAGGGCCGGCCGACGGCGTTCCCGGCGATGGGCTGTTCACCGGGACCTTTGCCGCGGCACAAGTTGGACGGTATTCGGCCGTCCTTACGGCGACCGGGACCGCTCCCTCGGGGGCGGAGTACAAGCGGATTGCCTCCACCAACTTCTGGGTACGGGCCGAGAGCGGAAGCGTGCTTGCGTGCTCCGACCTGCCCTGGGACGACGACGGAAATGGAAAGTTTGATCGACTGCAGGTGACCGCGCAGGTTCGGGCAGGACAGGAGGCGTGGTACCGAGTGCACCTGGAATTGGCCGACGCACTCGGCCACAGTGTCGCCGCTGAGGGTTACCAGTGGCTGACGCCGGGCGACGAGGGAGTAGGGCTGGATTTACCTGCGAAGGCCCTCAGGCGCTCGTTTTCCGGCAACGGACCCTACCAGCGACTCAACGTGCAACTTTGGCAACTCAACGATTACGATTACCACCAGGAACTCCTGGCCACCACGACTTGCGGTTCGACACAGGGCTACCAGTTGGCCGATTTTGAAGCCGAGCCCATTCAATTAACCGGCACGGCTACACTCGTGCCAGTGAACCAGAATGGAATCCCCGGCTACGAACGGCTCGACTTTTCCCAGTCTGCCGTCGCACCCTACGGGTCGTGCCATTGGTACGCGACACTCGCCTCCGCCGACGGCACGCAGTTGGATACCGCAAATGGCAACGGCCAGTGGAATGGTGGCAGCGGCATTGTTACGGCGAACTTCAGCGGTGCAAAGATCAATCGCAGCGCCAAGAGTGGCCCCTATCAGGTTTCGTCCCTTGACTTATCTTGCGACGGATTCGACCTTCACAAGAATGGCGCTGCCGTTAGCGCCCTACACACCGCGGCCGATTTTGAGCAATCGCCGGCGGATTTCACCGTTTCCGCGCTGAACCTCAGCGCCCAACCCGGTGTCCCGGCCACCTCGCAGGTCACCACTGGCGCCATGGGGGGATTTGAGGGCGAGATTGCACTAGCCGTCAGCGGCCTGCCATCTGGTTGGTCGGCTTCTCTCCAGCTTCCGAAGGTCGCCGTCGGCGGGGCCGTGAATCTCGACATCGTTCCGTCCAGCAGCACGCCGGTAGGAACTTACTCGATCACTCTCGCTGCAACCAGCGGCAGCATCGTGCATCTGCTGCCTGTGGCGGTTGTAGTCACCGCTATGCCGGTAACGATGTCCATCCAGCCGAGCTACGCGAACCTGCACCCAGGACAGACGAAGCAGTTCTCCGCCCAAGTCCACAACGCGCCCGATCCGTTGTTTCACTGGCTTCCACCAGCCAGCGGGACGCTGAGTGGAGGACTCTACCAAGCACCTGCGACTATCCAATCCGCTTCGAGGGTGTACGTGATCGCAGTTAGCAATCTGGACGGAACCAAATATGCCACCGCGTCCGTCCAGCTTTTCCCGCCCGCCCAGGTGAGCGTGACCCCCACCACCACGACTCTCCATGCAACACAAAGCGTATCGCTACAAGCGGATGTGACAAACGTCGGCTCTTCCCAAGTCGTTTGGACGATGTCACCGCAGGTAGGGAGGCTGGTTCAGACGAGCTCAGTGAACGCGTCCTATGTCGCGCCAAACCCAGTCGCCACATCTCAGACGGTGATTATCACCGCCACGAGCGTGGAAGACCCCAGCCAAGCTGCGAGCATGACGGTCACTTTGCAGCCGTAGCATTGGTGGTCTTTGACCCAGCAGTCAGCTCGGCGAGCTCTTCATTCGCCGAGCCCTCGAAAACACCACGCAGCACCGGCCGATCGCGCTCCTTGAACCGCAGGTGCTGGGTGGCCTCGGCCGTCGCTGGTTCCTGGATGCCGGGCGAATACTTCGGGGCCATCCAGGTCTCGCCCAGCAAGACCGCATGCACCGCCTCAATCGGCAACCCCGGCGGGTCGTTCTCAAGAAAGATCCCACAGCCGCCCGCGCCGCTCAGGGCACGGGACCTCCGCTAACTGCAGCCCCACGGTAGCGATCAGGATCTTGTCCGTAAAGTAGCGGCCGCGGACTGCGGCCACCACCTCGTTGCCTCGCCGTTCGCCCAGTTCATAGTCGTGCGGCACCAGAACGAAAGGCCGGCTCAATCAGTTCGGGCACCTCCCCACGGTGCCGCACGGAGCGGTACTGCGAATGTCGGAACTGACAGCGAGCAAGCGCACCAGTGACTCGCGGAACAGCTACTGCTCCGCCTTGCTCTTGCGCAGCCCCCGCAGCATCAGGTACGCCAGCGGGTGCAGGCACCCCATCACCACGAAGATCGGCACATACGAGTAGTACGTGACAGCGCGGCCCACCAGATTGGTGGAGATCATGCCACCCAGCCCCGAACCCGCCGCCACCAGGCCGAACACAGTGCCCACCATCGGCTTCGGGTAAATGTCCACGATCAGCGTACTCAGCGAGATCTGCCACGCCAGATGCGCGAACGCGGCCACCGCCGCAATCCCCACGGCCATCAACGGCGATGACGCGGAATTGATGAGCGGGCTCAACGGCAGCAACACCGCCGCCAGCGTCATCACCCAGATGCGGCTCTGTGCCGGCGTGGAGCCGCGCTTGATCAGCACGCCGGAGAGATAGCCGCCCGCAATGCAGCCGATGTCGGCGGCCAGATACACCAGCCAGGCGATGCGGCCCACCTCCGCCAGCGTCAGGTGGCGCGCGTCGGTCAGGTACTTGGGGAACCAGAAGAGATAGAAATACCAGACGGGGTCCGTGATCATGCGGCCCAGCATCAGAAGCCACGTCTCCTTGCGCCGCAGGATGTAGTGCCAGTGCCCCGTGGCGGGCATCGCCGGCTGGGCCGTCTTCGGATCTTCTGCCGTGATCAACTCCCGCTCTTCATCGGTCAGCCGCGGGTGCTCCTCCGGCCGACGGTACAACCACAGCCACGGGATCAGCCACACCAGGCCGAGCGACCCTGTGAAGAGGAAGACCGAACGCCAGTGGTAGTGCGACGCCAGATACGCAATCACTGGCGGCGCAATGGTGGCGCCCAGCGTGGCGCCGGCGGTGTAGATGCCCACCACCAGACCGCGCTCTTTCGGCGGAAACCACTCCGACACCGCTTTCGGCGCGGCCGTATAGTTGCCCGGCTCGCCGATGCCTAGCAGAAAACGGAAGAAGCCCAGCGACACCAGGCTCCGGCTCATCGACGTCATCATGTCCGCGATGGACCACCATGTGACGAAGAGCGCCATCGAGACGCGCGTGCCCAGCCTGTCAGTCAGCCGGCCGGCAAAGAGATACGAGAGCGTGTACGCCAACAGAAACGCCTGGACGACATAGGAATATTGCAGGTCGGAGATGTGCAGGTCGTCTTGAATGGTGCGCGCCAGGATCGACAGGTTCTGCCGGTCCATGTAGTTGATCACCGTGGAGAAGAAGAGGAGCGCGGTGATCCACCAGCGAAGATGCGGGATCTTGCGCGGCCCGGTCGTGGCGCCGGCCGGCTTTGTGGGGTCCACCACGATGCTCATGGCCTGGCCCTCGCAGTATGCAACGGAATCGCCAGCAGAAACGAGGGCATCGTGGGCGAGTTCTGATCCTTGGCGGCCAGGAAGAGCGTCCGCGGCCGGCCCTGCTCCATATGCAGCTTCGGCATCTCCAGACGCTCGAAGAGCTGCGCCTCGCCGTCGTCCCATCGAATCGAGAAATCCTTAGCGAGTACATGCTGGGCTAGGCGCCAGCGAATGCCGTCCTCCGATTCGACCAGCAGAAGCGAGCGCCCATGCGGCGTCAGAAACGGCGCATCGTGGTCTTTCACCAGCCCATAGTAGCGGCCGTCCTGAATCCACTCCAGATGGTCGTCGATGTGGAAGTTAAACTTCGCGGTAGTGTGGAGCAGCTTCTGCTTGTCGATCATCTGCTCGCCACACCGCCGGAACGGGCCCAGCGGATTGTCCGCGCTCGCCGGATAGTGAACCACGCCGCCACCGTAGCGGCCCGCGCCCGGCGCCAGCGTCTTGTACACCATCAGAAATCCGCCGCCCGGTTTGGCGATTACATTCGGCACGGCGATGATGCCCTGCCCCGTCTCCGCGCCCGTATCCACCAGCGGATGATCCAACCGTTTCCATGGCCCGCCCGGATGATCGGCAACCGCAACACCCACACGCTGGCTGTTGCGCTGCACCCACCACGCCTCATCATTCATCGTGGGAGCGCGGCTCTTGCTCCAACCGGCCGGCCCGCGATTGCCGGTGTAGTAGAGGTAGAACTTTCCGCCGTGGGCCAGCAGGCACGTGTTGTATACCGAATGGCCATCCCAGTAGTCCGCGCCTCTGGACGGCATCACCGCCTTCTGAAACTTGTAGGGACCCTCAGGCAAAGACGACGTAGCCCACGCGATCTCGGCGTGCGTGGCCCACGCGTCAAACCCCAGTGCAACGGGCCAGCGCGAGTACAGCAGATGACACACGCCGTCGCTGGTCCGCACCATCGCCGGATCCCATAGATGCGAGGCCGGATCGCGAAACGCCGCCGTGCGCGAAATACGCTCCGGGATCCACTGCGCAAAGTCGAGGTCGCTGCCGGGCGCGCCCAACGCCGCGGCCGACGCCAGCCAGGCTCGCCGGGTGATGGGCGGGATGGAGTGGAAACTCATCCTGCGTAGCACCTCACGGCCAGAATCGCGGCCGGCGCGCCGTGTGTCTCCAGAACTTCGATGTGCAGCGCTGTCGTGCGCAAAACGGTCGAAAACTGCACGCTAAAGCGGCTTAGATGGCACTTTTCTGCCTCGAAAAGCACGTTTTTTGCATCATCCAGCAGCCGGAAGCGCTTCACGCAGAACGGCATGTCGCGCTCGGGGTGCCCCATCAGAACAGACTCCATCGGATGATCGAAATCGGTATCGAACGACAACTCCACGCGGCTGATCGTCCGCGGCTCGGCCCAACTGAGAGTGAGACACGGATGCTCGTCGCCGGGCGCGGCCACCCACGCATTGGGCTGGACCGTCGGCCGGGCGATGCCGTTGAGTACATTCGCCCCATCAAACAGGCGCAGCGGCGGTTCCACGGTGATGGCGAAATTCTTGCCGCCCGGCCGCCGCGAAGGCAGCCAGAACTCGAAGGAATCGATGCCGCTGCCGGCCGGAGGCTCCTGCCGTGCGCCCTTGGCCACGGCCTTGTTCATGGATTGCGAGAGGCTCAACACGCCGGTCACGCGATCATCGCTCAGGCGCACGGATACCGCGGGGTTCTGCATCAGACAGTAGGCGAGGTATCGCGGAGTGGCGATGCCGGCTTGCAGCGCGATGCGAACCACTTGTGCTGGCCCGGCCGGCAGAGAAAACTCCTCGCGGTGGATAGTCCGCTCAGGTGTGTAGTTCTCCGCGCGCAGGCTCTCCCGCACCTCCGCAACCAGCGTGGTGGGCCGCTCCACATCGACAAGAAACGTCACGGCCGGAGCCTGGCCCGCGGGCGCGGGCAGCAGCATGGCGCGCGAGGCGTCCAGGGGAATGCGCCCGCCATTGGGGGGCAGTTCCGCCAGTTCCAGGCAACTGGAAGTGTGAACGGAGGCGGACTGGGCCAGATCCTGAGGATCACGAAGAGTCGCACCCGGAATATGCTGCCCCGCCTTGAGCAGCTCGGTGCGCAGTTCGCCGGTGTCCACCTGCCGCGGCGTGCACCCATGCTTTCGGCACAGCGCGGCGGCCATGCCGGCGGCCTGGCCATTGTGCGCGCAGGTGGCCATCACGCGCGTGGAGCCAAAGGCCACGTGCGACACGCTGATGAGCCGGCCGGTGAGAAAGAGATTCGTGATGTTACGGCTGTACATCGTGCGGTAGGGGATCTGGTAAACACCCTTGGAGTGCCACTGCGTGCACGGCGACAGCTCGCTGTAGAGCCCATCGGCCGGATGCAGATCCATCGCCCAGCCGCCAAATGAAACCGCGTCGGCGTGCTCGCGCTGCTCCACCACATCGCGCTGCGTCAGGATGTAGTCACCTTCGAAGCGGCGGCTCTCCCGCTTGCCGGGAATGGTCCCCACCCATTCCAGGGTCATCGTCTCGGCCTCCGGAAAATGCCCGGAGTTCTTGATGTAGTTCCACGCGCCATAGATGACGCGCCACAGTTCCCATTTGATCTTTTCCGTGTCATGCACGGTATCGAGACGGCCGCCATACTCAAACCACCAGAAGCGGCAGCCGGAGTCTTTGGCCTGGATGTCGCGATAGCGGGGGATGACGGTGATGTCTTGGAGCGCGAACGACGGCGGTATGTAGGTCACCGGCTTACCGGTGTCCTTGGAGTAGAAGTACATCGAGTGGCCGAGCAGTTCCCCATAGGCGACGTCGGGCGCGAAGCCCTCGCCAAACTCATCGCGGCTCTCGGCGCCCATGCGAAACGCTGCGCCCGCCAGGAAGCCAACGATGCCGTCGCCGGAAGCATCACAGAACAGCGGAGCCTTCAGGACATAGGACGTGCTGTTCTGGCTGCAAAATGCGCGCAGCGAAGCGATCGTGTCGGGCCCCGACTTCTCCACCTGGTGCACCGCCGTATTGAGCAGCAGCCGGATGTTCGGCTCCAGGACCACCTTTTCCAACACGATGGTGTCGAGGATCAGCGGATTGCCCTCGGGGTTGCGGTATTGGTTTTCGACGAGGATCTCGTCGATGACGCCGCCCTCGCGGGCCCAGCGGTTGTTGTTGCCCATGTGGGAGGTGGCGCCGAGGATCCACAGGCGGACTTCGCTGGAGGCGTTGCCGCCGAGCACGGGGCGATCCTGCACCAGCACCACGCGGATGCCGGCGCGCGCCGCCGTAACGGCTGAGCAGACACCGGCGAGCCCCCCGCCCACGACGACGAGATCCGCTTCCAGGATGATCTCCAGATGCTTGCGTTCGGTTTCCGGCTGCGCGAGGATCATTCCCTTCCCTTCACTTGGCCTCTACCAACAATGTGGTGCGGACGGTGACGCCGTCGCCGCGTAACATTTCGAACTTGACTGCGCCTGCCTTCAGAAGGGCCCCCGGCGTGTGCTGGACCAAGCGTACGCAATCGATGGGATTGCCGGAAAACTGGAAGACGCCCAGATCCAACCACCGCGCTTCGCCTTCTGCCAGATTCACCCGCCGCACGGCCTGAAAACCGTTGTGCAGGATCTCGATCGTGGCGGCGCGATCGCCCTCCGGCGCCGGCAACAACTGGAACCAGATGCGAACCGGCGCCCGGGAGGCAATAGTGGGCTTCCAATTGGCAGTGGCGCCGGCGGCGCCCCGATCACCAGTAGTGGAAAAGCCCGCGGGCAACTGCGCGGCCAGCGACAACGTATCCAGCTTGCCGACGCCCTTGCGCATCAACGCCTGGAGCGCAGGCAGGTGGCGTTCATAGACACCGCGCGGAGTGGTATCGAACTGGCGCGCCACGGCTGCGGCCAGGCCCACCACCTCACCCATCATGGCGGTGGTACGCTGCACGCGCACCGTGCCCAGCATCACATGCGTCACGCTCACATTGCGCCCCGCCATGAAGAGATTCTCGATATTCCGCGAGTAGAAGCAGCGGTACGGAATCGGGTAGGGATCGTGCTTGTTGGATTTGTAGATGGAACGGAACGCGCCCAGCGGAAAGTCCTGCGAGTTCTTGGGCATGGGATAGTGCAGGTCGATGCCCCAGGTGGTCATCGCGGAGCCGTCGGGAAACTCGGTGCGGTTCTGCAGGTCCTGCTGCTTCAGAATCACGTCGCCCAACAGGCGGCGCGATTCGCGCTTGCCCGCTACATAGGCCACCCACGAGAGCTTGAGCCGCTCGTACTGCTGCCGGTTCTGCGAGTGATTCTTCAGGAATGCCCAGTTGCCGTAGATGGCCCGGTAGGCATGGTCGCGGATGGCCTCGGCCTCCAGGATCTGATCCTGATGCATGCCGGTCTCCCAATCCCAATCGCCCTTCACGGCGTATTGCGCGGTGCGGTCATTGAACTCCAGCGCCCACGGCACATCGGGGAACGCCACAGGCGCGGGCGAGTCCTCGGCGTACCACATAAAGGAGGCGCCCATCACCATCTTGTCGCCTTTTTCGGGTGCCAGTTCCTCGCCGGTTTCGTCCTTGCCCTCGCGGCCCACGCGATAGTCGGCGCCCGCCAGGAATCCGATGGTGCCGTCGCCGGTGCAATCGGCAAACAGCGGCGCGGCAAAGCGCAGATCTTTTCCAGTGCGGATATCGCGTGCGATCACCGCGGTGATGCGGCTACCGCTCTTCTCCACCCGGCTGGCATGGGTGTTCAGGAAAAGGCGGATATTCTTCTCAGACTCTACGACGTAGAGTTTCTTCTCGTCGGCGTAGAAGCGGGCATCGCGGGCGTTGCGGCTCTCTTCCCCTTTGTCGAGATCCGGCGTGCTGCCGGGATCGAGCTCATGCTCGACGGCGCCCAGTGCCGGATAGAGGCCGAGATTGGTCCTGCCGCCCGGATAGACGCGAATCTCCGAGCTGCTGTTGCCGCCGAGCACGGGCCGATCGTGAATGAAGGCCACTTTGAGACCGACGCGCGCCGAGGCAACCGCGGCGCTGGCGCCGGCCATACCGCCGCCCACCACCACCAGATCAAAAGCGCCGGCATCTTCCGGGCGCGCCGGCGTGCCGAGAAGCGCCCGGCGGAGCGGAGCGAGCCCTTCACCCTCCGGAGGGGTCCACTTGAGATCGGATGAGAAGAGGATGGCATCGCAGCGGCCGTCAAAGCCGGTGAGATCGTGCAGAGCCAGACGGGTCTTCCCGGCAACGCCCGGAATGGTGCCACCGTCCTGCCAGTGCCAGGCGTCGCCCTCTGTTCCGAATGTCGCTTTGAGCGCAACTCCATTTAACAGAATCTGGAACTTGCCCGGCGCGCTGCCCACCTTCCATTTCGCCACCCAGTCGCGCGTGCGCACCCATACCCGGTAGGCGCCTGCCTGGGGCAGTAGCACCTCTGTCGATGCGTCCGCAACGGGCGCGCCGTTGCCATGGGCCAGCAGAAAAGGCGAGCCCATCTGATCCATGAACTGCTGATCCACAACCCACCCGCCCAGCTGAGGAAAGCTCTCCGCCTCCACCAGGACCCGCTGCTGGGCGAACGCAGCGCCGGCCAGGGCGAGGAGCATCAAAAATGAACTTCGATTCCGCATGGCGCACCTCAGCTCCAGGAGCCTACTTCTCCTCCATCTTCGTGTAATACCGCACGTAGTCAAAGGCAACGCGGCCGGGCAGGCGGGCCTCATCCACGGCGTCTGTCTTGCCCAGGAACGACGCGATGGAGGTCAGCCAGACGTGCAGGTCACCATGGGGCAACGCCGCTGCATCGATAGTCTGAACCAACTGCCCATCCAGGAAGTACTGCACCGTCTGCGGCGTGTATCGGCAACCGAAGACGTGATACTCCGCCAGGCTCGCCGTCTTCACGTTCTTGTGGCCATGGCTTACGTGAGTCCCCTGCCATTTGTGGAGATTCACGCCGTAGCTGGTCAGGTCGATGGAGTCGTTTTCGATCACATCCAGTTCCAGTTCGGTCTTTGTCGTGCCGGTGCCGCCAGAGCCATCGTGGCCCATCATCCAGAATGAGGAGTGCCAACCCTTGCCGGCTGCGATTTGAAATCGCGCTTCGTAGTATCCGAAGCGAAAGGCCTGCTTGCTGATGACGCCGGCGCCGGTGTATTCCTTGTCGCCCGCCTTCTCTTTCCGCAGACTGAGCAGTAGCCTTCCGCCCTCCACAGTGACGTTGGCGGGCAACTGCGTGCTCCAGTGTTTGGAATCGGTGCGGTAATTCCACCTGTCCAGGTTGAGAGACGAGCCTTCGAACTCATCTGACCATTTCAACTGGTAGCCGGCTGGCGGCTCGGCGAAAAGGCAGAGAGCCTGAAGAGCGAACATCGAGAGCAAGGCCACTTGCCGCATGGAAAAACTCCTAAACGAACAATATCAACGCGCGCTCCACCGCTCAGGCGAAACGCAGAGCCACCACATCCACCAGCTCAGTCCGCTCAGCCGCGGGCAGATCCACCCGCACTACGCCACCGGCGTACTCACATTCCAGGCGATTGCCGGTGCGCAGCAAGCGCGCCTGAACGGGCTTTCCCTGCGCCCTGACGCTGACGGTTTTCGTTTGCGGCTCCACCAGCAGATACCAGGTATTGCCCTGGACCGTGACGGGCGTCTCACCGCTCTCCGGCCATGCTCCGGATGTCGTGCCGAAGAGCGCTTCGCCGCTATGCTTCATCCATCCGGCCATCCGCTCCATGCCTTCCCAATACGGCTTCGGCATGGATCCGTCCGGCCCGGGCCCGACATTCAGCAGCAGGTTGCCGCCCCACGCCCGCGTCCTCGCCAGGCGCGACAGGATGGAGCCCAGGGGCAGATACCGGTCTTCGTTCTGCTTCACATAGCCCCAGTAGGGCGCGTTCCAGATACTGCACAGCTCCCACCAGCCCGCCGGACGCTCTTTCGGAAATGTGCCCTCGGGCGTATAGAAATCGCCCGTGTCGCCGCCCATGCGATTGTTGATCACGATGCCGGGCTGCAGCGCGCGAATCTCCTCAGGGGTCATCACGACATCGGCCATGTCAAACCAGAGTAGATCCACCTTGCCGTAGCGTGTGAGCAGTTCATGAAGCTGCCCGCGCTTGTACTGGCGGTAGGCCGCATCGAAGGCGGCTGGCCGGTCGGGCAAAGTGACGGGCTGAAACCGCGAATCGTAGTCTGGCACCTCCGGGCGGCATGCCAGCCCCGTGTTCTGCCAGCAGTGGGCGCTGCGGTAGTTGAACGACATATAGCGCCGCGAGTAATACCAATCGCCCGGCGAATAGTAGAAGCCCACTTTCATACCGTGTTTGCGGCAGGCCTCCACGTAGGGGCCCACCAGATCCCGTCCGCCGGCGAAGTTGCGCGTATTGAACTCGCCGTGTTCGCTGGGCCACAGCGCGAAGCCCTCGTGGTGTTTCGCAGTGAGCACGGCGTAACGGAAGCCGGCCTTACTGGCGGCGGCCAACGTGCGGTCCGGATCCCAATTGCCGGGCTGGAAACGCTCGGCCAGCCGGAAGTATTCATCGGGTGTGATCTTCACGCCGCCGCCCATCCCGTGCATCATGCCCCACGAGATGTCTATATTGCCATGCACACTGGCGATGCCCCAGTGCATGAACAGGCCCAGGCCGGCGCTCGGAAACCACTGCGCGCCGGGATGGGTTGTGGAGACCAGCGGTTTTGTGCGCGCCGCCAGTTCCTTGTTAATCGCCGCGGCATCCTGGGCCGGCGACAAGCCCGCGGAACTGGCGCCGGCGAGTGCCGCGCATGCCGTCCGGCGGGAGATTTCAATGGGGTTCATGGTGAGCTACTCCCCGGCTCCGGCTGTGCCGGTGGGCGGGGCCAGAGTGCCGGCCCCGCCTCTTCCGTCCTAAAACGTCAGGCGCAGGGCGACCTGCACGTTGCGCGGGCCGCGGTCGGAAGTGATCCGGCCAAACAGCGCGTTGGAGTTCTGGCCGTTGGCGCCGGCCGCGAAGCTGACGTTGGGGTATCCAAGATTGACCAGATTCGGCGCGTTGAACGCCTCCAGGCGGAGCTGGAAGTTCATCCGCTCCATAATGCGCGTGTTCTTCACCATGGAGAGATCGAAGCTCCGGATACCGGGCGCCCGAACGTCGGGGAGAACACGGCCCACGTTGCCATAGGTGTAGTTCGCGGGGTTCACGAACACATCGCCGCGCAACCACTTGTACTGAGTGGGATCGTCGATGGCCGCGCTCACCCCGGTGGAGTTGGGACGATCGGCCAGGAAGTTGTTGGCGCCGCGCACCTGGAGCGGCAGTCCGGATTGGATGGTGGTGATCGTGCCCACCTGCCATCCGCCTACGATCGCTTCGAGAGCAGCGTTCGAGACGGCGAACCGCTTGCCCTTGCCGAAGGGCAGTTCATAGAGCGCGCTCAGGACAAAGCGGCGCGGTAGATCCGTCGGATCCAGCGAGCGCTCGGCGCGCCGGTTGAAGTTCCCGTTCTGATAGCCAACGGTGCCAGTCTGCTCGCCGATATAGTTGAGCGGGCTCACCACGCTATCACTCATGAGCTTGCTGCCCGTGAAGGAGGCGAGCATGGTGAATCCGTTGGAGAAACGCTTTTCGGCGTTGAGCAGCATGGCGTGGTACATCGAGTTGCCGAGGTGCGGATTGCGCACACTGATGCCGGAGTAGTACGGATACGGCTTGAGCGACTGCGCCCGCGTGATGGTGGCGCCGCCGAGATTGCCAGGCACGATGCCGGCATAGGGGTTGGGCACGGCGTCCTGCAGCGCCAACCCAAGGCTGAGGTACTGCGGATTGAGCTGGTTCATATCGTAGCTGCCGGAGACCAGATGCGTGCCGCGGTTGGCCGAGTAGCTCGCTTCCAGCACGATGCCCAGTGGGAGCTGGTGCTGCAAGGATATATTCCACTGCTGGGAGTAGGGCACCGACTGGTCATTCTGATCGGTGGCGACACCGTTGCTCAGCAGATAGCCGGGGCCGAGCTTGGCGCCGAGGGGCTGGGTGGGCGCATAGGGCAGGCCGTTCTTCAGGTCAAATGCCTTGAAGACGTTGTTATTGGCAGGCGCCGTGTAGGCCGTGGTGGTATTGGCGAAGCCACCAGTCTGGCCGAAGTACGAGACGTTGAAGATATTGGCGAAGAACAAGGCGTAGCCGCCGCGAATCACGGTGCGGCCGCGCCCGGTGAGGTCGTAGCTGTATCCGACACGCGGTGCGAATGCGCGCTTCTCACGGGCGAAGGGCGAAGTGGGCGCGCCATTCACGCCGGCATAGGTCATCCGGCCCTTCAGCTTGTTTTCGGGATTGATGCCGATCGGATCGAAGTTGGACAGGCCGTTGTTCATTTCGTGGGCAGGGTCCTGGTAGTCGTAGCGCAGGCCGAGGTTCAGAGTCAGGCGCCGCGACACCTTCCAGTCATCCTGCACGTAGGTGCTGATGGAATAGCCTCGCTGGGACTCGCCCATGTAGGTGCCCACCGAGGTGGTGCCGGCGGCTCCGGTCATGAACTGGGCGTAGCCAAAGCCGGTATTGGTGGGTGCCTGGGGATTGGTGGTGAGTCCCGTGTTGAACTGGAACTGGCCGGAGGGGTAGCTCTTCTGGAGATTGTCACCGAGCAAACGACGCACGTCCACGCCGAAGCGGGTGGTGTGCTTGCCGGCGATGTGGGAAACGGTGTTGACGAATTGCGGCGTGGTGGAGCCGCGTTGTCCATATGTGCCTTGGGGGTTGAGGCCGCCGAAGCCGGTCTCAAACGCCGGGAAGACGTCCTGCGGCGTGTTAGGCAGCCCGAGCTTTTCCGGCCAGTTGCGGTCGGCCGAGGTCACTTTGAAGTTGAGGTAGTTGCGCATCAGGCCGGCGCGGAATTCGTTCACCCAGTTGGGCGAGAAGGTGTGGGTATCGGAGATGACAACGTTCTTGTTCTGCAGATCGTCCGTGCGGGAGCCGCTGGCCTCCAGCGGCACGAAATTGCTGGCCAGCGGGTAGGGGTTGTGCTCGAAATACATGAACCGGAAGAAGAGCAGGTTCTTGTCCGAGAAGCGATGATCGCCGCGGATGGTGTACTGGTTGGAGTCCGTGGCGTTGCGGTTCACCTGATAGAAGTTGTTGGTCTGGCTGAAGGCGTTGATCGGCACGGCATTCGGCTCCGGCAGGATCTTCTGGGCGGCCTGCGCCACCGGATCCAACCGGCTGGTGGGGATGATGTTGTTGGCGAACGGCGTGCGCACATAGCCGCTGCCGTTGGGGTTGGCAATGGTGGTGTTGGGGTCGTAGATGGTGATGGGAGCACCGGAGGAGTTCTTCAGGTTGGAGAAATCGCCCTGCTTCCAGGCCGTGATGGGCACGGTGGTAAAGCTGGTGGCGCTGGTCCGGTACATGTACTCTTCCCAATTGAAGAAGAAGAAGGTCTTGTCTTTGCCCTTGTAGATCTTCGGGATATCGATGGGACCGCCCAGCGAGCCGCCCGGCTGGTTGTAGCTAAACTGGCCCTTGGTGAGCGCAAAGGTATCGCGGGCATCGAGCGCGCTGTTGCGCATATAGCTGTAGAGCGAGCCGTGGTACTGGTTGGTGCCGGACTTGGTCACCACGTTCAGCACTCCGCCGAGGGTGAAGCCAAACTCGGCCGACATCGTGTTCGACTGAACCTTGAACTCCTGGATGGAATCCGTGGCGGGATTGGCGTTGGCCTCGTTGTAGTAGGCCTGATTGTTGTTGCCGCCATCAATCTCCATGGCATTGACGGCGCTGGGGCCACCGTTGATGCTGAGCAGGCTGACGGACAATCCGCGATCGAGGAAGCCCTGGCTGTTGCCCTGCGTGGATTTGACGGCCGGCGCGAGTTGCGCCAGGGCGAACGCGCTGCGTCCATTGACTGGCAGATCCACGACGCGACGGTTCTCAATCACCTTGCCGATGGTTCCGGACGCTGTGTCGACAAGCTCGGCCTGAGCGTTGACCTCCACGGAATCGGTCACGGCTCCAATTTCGAGCAGCATGTTGACCTGGGCGCGCTGGTCCACCTGGAGGGTAATGCCGGTGCGCGTCACCTTCTTGAATCCGGCGGCCTCGGCGGAGACGGTGTAGGCGCCGATGGGGATGGCCGGCGTGGTGTAGAAGCCTTCCTGGCTGGTCTCAGCCTGGAAGGAGAAATTGGTGCCGGTGTTGGTGACGCTGATCTTCACGTTGGGTACGGCAGCGCCGCTGGCATCGGTGACGGTGCCGAGGATGGTACCGCGCCCCTGCTGAGCAGCCAGAGGGAGAGCGAGAGACACTAACAAAGCGAACGTGAACCTCATCATGGAAGCAGACCTCGAAGTCTCGGAATTGTAACCTGAGATCTACGTTGTCATGAGTATGGCAGGCTGTCGTCTGCGGATTGTGCTACTTGAATGTAGTCCAAACAGACTATAACCGGCGCTGTCCTGACCAGCGGTTGGGTCATTTTCCTGGAACCTTCACCGCATGGCAAGACCGGATTACCACGCTTGGCATCGCCTTGAGTCTGCGGTGCTTTCCTGAGACGCGGCTCGTCTCCGGACCCGGGCTCGCTTTTTGTGGCAACCGTCGAATGGGGGTGATAGCTTGTCTGTCATGCGGTATCGAATCCTCTGGTTGGCCTTCTGCTGCGCCGTCGCCGGCGCCTGCTCCGGGTGCCACAGGAAGAAGGATCCGCAGCCGCCTGCCGCCCAAAGCAAGGGAGCCAGAGACACCGGCGCCAAGCTGACGGCGTCCGAGATCGTCATCAGTGACCAGGCTCTGGCGCCATTGTTGTTGCGCGGTTTCTATGAGCCGGAGGGCGACTGGCGCTGGACCGCGCGGCAGTTCGCCGTGGCGCTCACGCCGCTGCCCGGCGCTGAGGATTCGTATCTCGTCCTGGACTTTGCATTGCCCGTGGAAGTCATGCAGAGGGTACACACGGTGACGCTCACTGCACGCGTCAACGGGACAACGGTGGGCGCCAAGACCTACAAAGCCGCCGGACGTTACAGCTTCTTTACCAAGGTCCCCCAATCGGCGCTGGCTGTCCTGCCGGCCGTGGTGGAGTTTGAGCTCGACAAATCCGTCTCGCCGGACAAAGGCCGGGAGCTCGGCCTCATCGCGGTTGCAGTTTCGCTGACCCACACCTCAGAGGCGCCATTTGACCGCGAGGCCGAAACCGTCCGCGCCCGCCAGGGCTATCAGTATCTGCTGGCTAAACGGGAGCTCGCCATGCCTCCCGCCAAACAGCATGAGATGATGAAGCTCTTCCACGACGTGCCCGTCTGGCGGCATATGTTCTTCCACAACGTGCAGCTGGAAAAGAGCCCGCTGGACCTCTGGATGATGCAACAGATCATCTATGAAACACAGCCGGAATACATCGTCGAAACCGGCACGTGGAAGGGCGGCTCCGCTCTATACTGGGCCCATACGCTCAACGGCATGGAGCTCTTCCGCTCCCGCGTGATCACCGTGGATGTCCAGAATGTCACCACCACCGCGGCGGCCCACCCGCTCTGGAAGAAGTACGTCACCTTCCTCCACGGCAGTTCCACGGATCCCACGATCGTCGCCCGGATTGCGGAGCTCGTGAAAGGCCACAGGACTCTCGTGGTTCTCGATTCCGATCACCGCCTGGCGCACGTCGTGAAAGAGCTCCACGCATACGCTCCTCTGGTCAGCAAGGGCAGCTACCTGGTGGTGGAGGATACGCACCTGGACGGCGTGCCCACGGACCCCGGCTTCGGTCCCGGCCCACTCGCTGCTGTCCGCCAGTTCCTGGAAGGAGGAGGCCGCAGGGAATTCGACCAGGACCTCACACGCGAGGCCTACATCATGACCTTCAACCCGGGCGGCTGGCTGCGGCGCAAAGCCGATTAACGCGCCTACGCGGCTCTCTGCCTACAGCAACTCCCGCCGGTAGTGCTCCAGCGCCACGCGCACCAGTTGCGATCTCGTCCGCACACCCGTCTTCGAGAACAACTGCTGCAGCGATGCCTTGATCGCACTCTCGGACACGTGCAGACGCTCAGCGATTTCTTTATTCGCCAACCCCTCGAAAACACCGCGCAGCACCTGCCTGTCCCGTTCCGTGAATCGCGCGCGCCGGGCGGCCTCGGCCGTGGCCGGCTCCTCAATGCCGGTGGAGTACTTGGGATCCATCCAGGTCTCGCCCCGCAAGACGGCATGCACCGCCTCAATCAGTAGCTCCGGCGAGTTGTTCTTGAGGAAGATCCCACTCACCCCGGCGCCGATCATGGCGCGGACCTCGGCCAGAGTCAGCCCCACGGTAACGATCAGGATTTTACCCGTGAACCCGCTGGAGCGGGCCGCGGCCACCACCTCGTTGCCGCGCCGGTCGCCCAGTTCGTAATCCAGCAGCACCAGATCGAATGGCCGGCTGGCGATCAGATGGAGCGCCTCCTCCACTGTGCCGCACTGGGCGGTGATGCGGATATCGGAACTGACAGCGAGCAGGCGGGCCAGCGACTCGCGGAAGAGCGCGTGGTCGTCAACCAGTAGAACGTGAATCATGCGGAATGCTCCATCGAATTCCAATCCGCACCGCCATCGAGAGCGGCGCATGGCTGCAGGCGGATACACATCATGCAGCCCTCCGGGGTGGGCTCATGATACAACTCACCCTCACAAGCTCGAATGATAGCGCGAGACACAAAGAGGCCGAGGCCCACCGCATCGGCGCCCTGTTGAAAGGGTTGGAACAACCGCTCCGGATGGGCAACACCCTGGCCGGTATCGTAGATGCGCAGGATCACCCCTCTCGGCTCCTGCGTGATTGTCAGGCGCACGAGCCGAGTGGCGGAGCCCTCCAGCGCGCGTATGCTGTTGCGCACCAGGTTGAGCAGCACCTGAAGAAGTCCGTGATGCTCGCCCAACACCAGCAGAGGCTCGCCAGGAGACTCGATGGCCAGTTCGATCTCCTGCGCCTCCAGGCTGGGACCGGCCACAATGCGAAACTCCTCGATGAGTTGCTCCAGGTTGACGGGGTCCATGTCCTGCTCGGCGGTGGCCTGCAGTTCCACCGTGGCGAGACGCGCAAGCCCCTGGGACAAGGTGCCCAGGGCGGCGTAGTCCTCCGTCTGTTCGACACCAGGCAGGCGGCCGAGATTGGCGTGGACAACTCCGATTGCGGCGCAGATGTTGCGAATCTCGTGCGAAACCGAACCCACCAACACTCGCGTGCTGCGCAAGAGACTCTGCAGGGACGTCTCCTGCCACTCGCGGAGGTCCTCCGAGGAGTCCGTGATGATGGCCGCAAGACGCATTCCGTTCCGCGTGGGATAGGTCGCAAACCAGACGCAGGCGAGAAAGGACTCACCATTGGCCCGGCGGCCCCGGGCAGTGGTCGCTGTGCGGTAAGGCAGATCATCGGTAGCGGCCTGGAGAAGGTCCGCCATCACCGGAAGATACTGGCGGACGTCCGCATTGATCAGAGTGCCGGGCGGCAGGGCCAGCAGGTCGTGGGCGGCCTGGTTGGCCAGGTCAACGTGTCCTCCGCTATCCAGCGTGATGATGGCTGCAGGACTGGATTCGATCAGGGACCGGAACTGCGATTCCGCCTCGCGGCGCAGTTCCATCTGCTCCTGGATCCGTTTCGAGAACTCGAGTGCGAGCCGCCGACCGCGCGCCAGTTCGTTGGAAAACAGTCCCGCGCCAAGAAAAGACACCATGCCATAGCTCATCCGCGCGAGAGATTCCTGCTCATACCCGAATGGCGCGAAGTGTTCGCGCAGGAACGTGAAGAGGATCGATATCAGAACAATTTGAACGCGGCTGAGAGCCGGCGCCAGAAAAAGTGTCGGGAAAATGTAGAGGATGCCGAGACTGACGGAAGTGAAGGCGCTGGCGTCGAGAGCTGCGATGAGGATCGTCAACACCAGCGAAGCTCCATAGCGGATTCGCGCCGGTGCTTCCAGCAGGCGAATCAGCGGCGACGGCGGATGGTTGATCATTGGGCGCTACTCACTCCACCATACTAAGGCCGGACAATTGGAGTGAGATCGCCGCCGGGCTGGATCGTATACTTGCGCCCTCGCCACGTCATGGTCCGCCCGAAGTAGGCGAGCCAGTAGAAAAACCAGCTCCAAAGATCCTGCACCGGCACCAGAAACCAGCGGCGGCGCGTCAGCGGGTCGTGCAATACCCACTCACCAGTGGCATGGGCAGCAAGCGCACGCAGTGCCAAGGTTGCCAGCAGCAGCGGCCACCACGCGGAATTGACCAGCGTCAGCACCAGCGCCCACGGCGTGGGGTAGGTGAACACCTGCCCGTAGTAGCCCGCCGGGCGCGAACAGCGCGTCCCGCGCAGCCACGTCACGCGGTGTTTGCAGTTGGCCCGGAACGTTTGAGTCCCGATGCGGTGCTCAATGACATAGGAGGAGAGTTCCACCTTCCATCCCGCCTCGTGCGCATAGCGCCCCACCAGGAAGTCGTCGATGTAGGAGTCCTTCACCCTCGGAAAGCCCCCGATATCCTCGAAGATCTTCCGGCGGCACGCGATCGTCGGCCCAACCGAGAAGTTCATCCCCTCCAACCGGCGCGCCACCAGAATCCCGGCGATGAACTCAGTGTTCATGCCGATGGCCTCCAGCCGAGACCAGAAGCTATCGCCAGGCACCGCACGGTACGGGCACGTCACCAGGCCCAGCTTTGGATCCGCAAACTCTGCCGCAATTACTCGCAGATGCTCCGGTGTGACGCGGATATCGGAGTCGCTCATCACGACAAGATCGTGCTGCACCGCGTTGGTCAACTGCTCCAACGAGTAAACCTTGGGGTTGATATAGGGCGGCTTGCCCGTCACCAGGATCCGGCACGGGATGTGGGGATAGCGGGCACGCACTCGCTCAGCGATGGGCAGCGCCTGGTCGTCGGCGGTGTCAACACCCAGGATGATCTCGAAGTCCGGGTAGTCCTGCTCGAAATAGGAGACCAGGTTATCTTCCAGCCCCTCGTCAATCCCGTGCAGCGGCTTTACAACACTGATGGGCGGAGTAGGGCCCAGCGCCGGACGGGGTCTCGTCCTCAGATAATGCCGGGCCGATCCGATAATCAGTCCCAGAAACACCAGCCCGCCGGTGATCAGCGCCAGCAGGACAATCTGAAGATAGAGCATGAGCCCCTACTCGGTGGGGGCTTTGTCAGCCACGAGTTTGGCGATGTCGGCAACCACTTCAGCCACGGCGCGGGCGCCCAGATCGCCCCCCTTGCGGGTCCGCACGGCCACCTTGCCATCAGCCGCCTCCCGATCGCCCACCACCAGCATGAACGGGATCTTCTGGAGTTGCGCCTCGCGGATCTTGTAGTTCACCTTTTCACTGCGCGCATCGATCTCCACGCGCAGTCCGGCAGCCTCCAGTTGGGTCTGCACCGTTTTGGCGTAGTCCAGATGACGATCCGCAATGGGCAGCACGATGGCCTGCACGGGCGCCAGCCACGTCGGGAATGCTCCGGCGTAGTGTTCCAGCAGGATGCCGAAGAACCGCTCCACGGAGCCGTACAGCGCGCGGTGCACCATCAGCGGCTGGTGCTTGGCGCCGTCCTCGCCCGTGTACTCCAGCTCGAATCTACGCGGCAGCGTGAAATCAAACTGCACCGTAGAAAGCTGCCAGGGACGATCCAGCGCGTCCAACAGCTTCACGTCGATCTTCGGGCCATAGAAGGCGGCCTCGTCGGCCATCACCGTGGCCTCCAGGCCAACCCGCTCCACGGCGCGGTGCAGCGCCTTCTCCGCCAGCGCCCACTGCTCCGGCGTTCCGTCGTATTTGCCGCTCTTGCCACCGTCCCAAACCGAAATCTCGGCCTTGTAGCGATGGAAACCGTATGTCTTCAGCACGTCAACGGCAAACTCCAGACAGTTGACGATCTCGTCCTCAATCTGATCCGGACGGCAGAAAATGTGGGCGTCGTCCTGCGTGAAGCCACGGACGCGGAAGAGCCCGTGCAGCGTGCCGGAGCGCTCATAGCGGTACACCGTGCCCAGCTCGCCCAGCCGCACCGGCAGATCGCGGTAGGAATGCTGCTTATCCCGGTAGATCAGAATATGACCAGGACAGTTCATCGGCTTCAGCCGGTAGCGGGCGTCGTCCAGCTCAATCGCCGCGTACATATTGTCGGCGTAGTGCGAAAGGTGGCCGGAGACCTCCCACAGCGACTCGCGCATCACGTGCGGCGTATTCACCAGCGAGTAGCCGCGGCGCAGATACTGCTCGCGCATCCAGTCTTCCAGCATCTTGCGCACGAGCGCGCCCTTGGGATGGAAGAAGATCAGGCCCGGCCCCGCCAGTTCCTGGATCGAGATCAGGTCCAGCTGCTTGCCCAGCAGCCGGTGATCACGCCGCTTGGCCTCTTCCAGCTTGTGCAGGTGTTCGTCGAGGTCCTTCTGCGAAAACCACGCGGTGCCGTAGATCCGTTGAAGCTGCTGGCGCTTCTCATCGCCCTTCCAGTACGCACCGGCAATCGAGAGCAACTTGAACGCCTTGATGCGCTTGGTGGAGGGCACGTGCGGACCGCGGCAGAAATCGATGAATTGCGGGCCTAGCGTGTACTCAGAGAAGATGTCACCGGCGCGCTCGCTGATCAGCTCGCACTTCATCGGCTCGCCGAGCTCTTCGTACTTCTTCAACCCCTCCGGCTTGGCCACCAGGCGGCGCTCATACGGCAGATCGCGGTCGCGGATCTCCCTCATGCGCTGCTCGATCTTCTCCAAATCATCGGGCGTAAAGGGCGAGGGCCGGTCAAAATCGTAGTAGAAGCCGTCCTTGATGGGCGGACCGATGCCCAGCTTCGTCCCCGGATACAGCTCCAGCACAGCCGCGGCCAGCAGATGCGCCGTCGAGTGGCGATAGATCTCCAGAGCCTCCGGGCTCTTGGAGGTGAGAAGTTCCAGGGTGGAGTCGGAATCAAACGGCCGGGTCAGATCGATCAATTCGCCATTGACCTTGGCCGCTACGGCGTCGTCGGCCAGGCGCTGCCCGATGGAGCGGGCAACGTCCAGTGAGGTGGATCCTGCGGAGACAACCTTGATGCTGCCATCCGGCAACGTGATGGAATAGGTGCTGCTCATGTGATTTCTGGTGAAAAAACCAGCGTATCACGGTGGCTCCGGATAGGACGCACCGGCACTGGCGAATCCGCCTCGCCGCCAGGCATCATGGGGACCGTCGGCATCGGCGCGGCGCACAAGATGATGGAGAATCTTTGCGAACGCCCTAAGCAGACTCTTCCAGCAGCGCACAGATCATATGGGCCATGGGAGCCGTATCGGCGCGCATCGGCGACAGAATGTAGTCGTCAGCCTCACCGGGCGCCAGCGGCAGCAGGAACGGGCGGAAGAAGAACGACGAGTCCGGACAATCCAGCAAAGTCCGCTGCGTTTGCGTGGGACTGAGCAGCAAGGCAGACAGGCCGGAGAAGTCCACCGACGCCAGGGCGCTTACGGTCTGAGAGATTTCGAGAGGCCGCACATTTTTGTGATGCAGCACCTTGCCGAGTAGTTTCTTTTATCGGCGCCCGCGTCGCCCTCCCTCACCAGTTCGCACTCGCGCCTCCGCACCGGACTGCTATCCTGAAAGCTCGGAGTCATTGCTGACATGGAAGGTGAACCGATCGAGCCCGTTGGAGTGCCGGAGGCGCTCTCAGCGGAAGTACTAACGGTGGAGCGGGCCAAGCAAGGGGACGTAGCTGCGTTCGGCGAGCTGGTCACGCGCTACGAGCGGCGCGTTTACCGCATGGCCCGGCAGATCACCCAGAACGACGAAGACGCGGAAGACGTACTCCAGGAGACCTTCCTCAAAGCGTTCGAGCACATCAATTCGTTCCAGGGCCAATCCAAGTTCTACACCTGGGTCACCCGCATCGCCGTCAACGAGAGCTTGATGAAGCTCAGAAAACGCAAATCTGATCGAACCGTTTCGCTCGATGAGAACATCGAAACGGATGAGGAGCCGATTGTTCGCGAGATCGCGGTTTGGGACGACACGCCTGAGCAGAAGTACAGCCAGGAGGAAATGCGGGCAATCCTGAACAAGGCCATCGATGGTCTAAAACCGATCTTCCGGACGGTCTTCATCCTCCGTGATGTGGAAGAGCTGTCCACCGAAGAGACAGCAGAGGTCCTGGGCCTCTCCATCGCGGCAGTGAAGAGCCGGTTGCTCCGGGCGCGCCTTCAGCTTCGCGAGAAGCTGACGCGGGTCTTCAAAAGGAAAGGGGATCAGATCCTTGGCTACGCGAAATGAGATGGTCACGTGCAAGGATTTCCTGCGTGAACTGAGCGACTATCTGGACGAGACCACCGATCCCGCCACCCGCGCGGAGCTCGAACGCCACGTCAGTGAATGTCCCAACTGCTGGGTAGTCTGTGACACTACACGGAAAACCATTCAGGTCTACAAAGGGATGGAAGCACAGCCGATTTCCGATTGCATCCACACCAAGCTGATGGAGGCAATTGAGAAAAAGGCCGCAGAATCCGGTCATTCGGGCTGCTGCAACGGAAATCACGAGTCCTAGCCGGTCACGCTCCGCATCTCCTGCCCGTCCGCTGCCGGTCTGCGATCGCGCGATGATGTCTACATGTCACTTCGCCGCGCCCTGGCCCTCGTTTTCTTCCCCCTCTTCACCTACTGCCAGCAAATCGATTCCGAAGTCCTCACTGGACCCGATCGCCCCGCCGATGCCCAATCCTGGCTCGCCAACCTGAAACGCTGGCGCCACGAAAAGCTGATCCGCATGGGCTACAACGGCGCCGAATATGACCGGCCCGAAATGAAGTGGAGCCAGCGCAACTTCATCCAGCCCCAGGTCATGGTGGAGGACCGCTACCTCTACGATCCCGTGACGCGCCGCTGGACTGTGGATCGTTATCTGGACGATCTGGACCGCCGCTACGGCGGCATCGACAGCGTCCTGCTCTGGCCCGTCTACCCCAACATCGGCATCGACAACCGCAATCAGTTCGATCTACACTACGACCTGCCCGGCGGCACCGATGGCTTGCGCCAGATGATCGCCGATTTCCATCGCCGCGGCGTCAAGGTCTTCTGGCCGCAGATGCCGTGGGACGTCGGCACGCGCGACGTCGGTATGCCCTACTGGGATGCCGCCGCCCAGCTCGTGGCCGCCACCGGCGCGGATGGCATCAACGGAGACACGTTCTACGGCCTGCCTCGTGCCTACAAAACCGCCACGGACCGCCTGGGTCTCGCCATCGTGCTGGAACCCGAGAATCGTCTGGAGTCCGAAGAGCAGCTCCAGTGGAACACGCAGTCCTGGGGCTATTGGAAGTACCCGTGGGTGCCGGCAGTCAGCGCCTACAAGTGGCTGGAGACCCGCCACATGGTCAATATCTGCGAGCGCTGGGCGCGCGACAAGACTAACAATCTGCAGGCCGCGTTTTTCAATGGCGTCGGCTACGAAAGCTGGGAAAACATCTGGGGCATCTGGAACCAGCTCACCCCGCGCGATGCCGAGGCTCTCCGCCGCATCTCAAAGATCGAGCGCCGCTTCGCCGCCCACCTCGTCAGCGCCGGTTGGGAGCCACACACACCCACGCTCCAGTTCGGCTCGTTCGCCTCGAAGTTCCCTCTGCCGGAATCCACGCTCTACACATTCGTCAATCGCAACGCCTACGACATCGCCGGGCGCCAGTTGGCCGTGCCACTGCAATCCGGTGCGCGCTACTTCGACATCTACCACGGAGTGGAATTGCAGCCCTCCGTCGAGGGCCAGACCGCCGTGTTGAGCTTCCCGATGGAGGCGCAGGCCTTTGGAGCGGTGCTGATTTCCGCCGAATCGCCGGGCTCCATCCTCACAGAAATGACCGCCCTCACCGGCAAGCCCCTCCGCTCCTTCTCCCGCGAATGGAAAACCCTGCCGCAGCGCATTGTGGAGATCCCCCGCGCGCCCGCCCGCTCCACCGAGGGTCTGATCAAGATCCCGGCTGCCCGCTTCGAATTCCGCGTCAGCGGCATCATGGTGGAGGGCGGCAACGACGAAGGCGTGGATGTCCAGTACCCCTGGGAGCCCTCGGCCCGCCGCCACCACCGCCAGGTGCTCGATCTGCCGGCGTTCTATATCATGAAGTACCCCGTCACCAACGCGGAGTTCAAACGCTTCCTCGACGCCACCAAGTACCGCCCGGCCGATAGCCACAACTTCCTGCGCGACTGGCAGAACGGCGCCTATCCCGCTGGCTGGGACAAAAAGCCGGTCACCTGGGTTTCGCTGGAGGACGCGCGCGCCTATGCCTCCTGGGCGGGCCTGAGGCTGCCGCACGAATGGGAGTGGCAGTATGCCGCTCAAGGGCTGGACGCCCGGCTCTACCCCTGGGGCAATGAATTCGATTCCGCCGCCGTGCCTCCGCACGACACCTCGCGCACCCAGCACCCGCCCACCGACGTCGATGCCTACCCCAAGGGCGCTAGCCCGTTTGGCGTCATGGACCTCGCCGGCAATGTCTGGCAGTGGACCGACGAGTTCACCGACGAGCACACCCGTGCCGCCGTTCTACGTGGCGGCAGTTCCTACCGGCCGCAGGGCTCCGGCTGGTATTTCCCAAATACCTACAAGCTGAACGAGCACGGAAAATACCTGCTGATGGCGCCATCGAAGGACCGTTCCGCTTCCGTGGGTTTCCGCTGCGCGGCCGACATGCCGTAGAGCGCCTTCATCATTGTTGTAGACCGCCGCGTGCTCACGCGCGCGGCCTGGAACCGGTTCGTTTCTGAGCCGCGACCGTCAGGGAGAGGACCATGCGCCAGCCTATTGCTGCGGTTTGGGCTGCGGCGCCGTGGATCCGCCCAGCCCCGCGTAACTGTCCTTCACCTTGGTCACCTTGCCGTTGGCGAACGTCACAAACGTGATCCTCCCCGGCGGATACCCATAGATCCAGTCCTCAGTCTCCAGACCGTCATTCTGTTGCCGGATCCGGTCCCGCGGCTGCCCCATCGCCATCTTCACCTGATCGCGGTTCATGCCGATCTCCGCCCGCTTCGCCTTGATCGCCGCCTGGATCTCCGGCGGCAAAGTGTCAAAGTAGTTCTCCGTCGCGCTGCGCTTCTCGAAATCCAGAATCGGCGCCAGGATCTTCTTGATCTCGGCCGGCTTCACCGGCGGAATCCTGCCCGGATACACCACGGCGAGAGTTGTGCCCGCGCTGCGCGATTGATCCCTCGTCATCGGTACCGTTCCACCGCCCACCCCACCCTCAAGCCGTTCGTACCACTTGCCCCGCGTGTTCAGGCCGCCGTTGATTTGCAGGACGATCCGTTCGCTGTCAATCTCCACTTTGGTAATCTGCACCAGATCGCCTACCCGCGCCACCGGCCCATATTCATCCCCAATGTCGCGCCACTCGCTCTTGTCCCATATGCCGTCGCTCTGGAACTTCAACGCCTTCTTGGACCGGGGCAGGTACGCCTTCACCGTCGCATACTCCGACGACAATCCGCGAATCAGTTCCACCCGCGCCTCATCGGTCAACTTGCGCGCCTGATCCTCCTTGCCGTTCGGAGCCTGAGCCAGGGCCATAACCGCGGCGCAACAAATCGCGAGGATCGTATGCCGCATCGGACTAGGCCTCCTTTTCCGGCTCAATATCGGGCGCACCGCCGAACTTCGCCTTCCATAACCAGATCGCCAGCATCACCGCCACAATCGTCGTTAGAATGCTGCCCTCCGGACCATAGGCGCCCCCGCTCCACAACTCCTGCCCCTTCGCCTCCATCGTGTATCCGCTGAGGCTGAAAGTAAAGCCGCTGAGATTGGCGCCCATCATCGGCAGGATCCAGTTCCAACCGAAATGCAAGCCGATCGGCAGCCACAAGTCGCGGGAGCGATAAAACGCATAGCCCAAAACCAGCCCCCAAAGCCCGGTGTTGATCAGGCCCAGCGGCGAGGCCGAGATGTTGTCATGGTGCGCCAAGCCAAAAATCGCGCCAGAGATGGGAATAATCCACCACGGTCCCGCGGCGTGCAGCAGTACCTGGAATCCGTAGCCGCGGAACAACAGCTCCTCACCCACCGCGCCGAATAGCAGCAGAACCGTCACCCACAACAACCGGCCCACCTGAAACCCGCCGTCCGGCGATGGTTTCCAAACGGCCAGCCCCAGCAATAGTAGACCGCCACTGACCACCAAACCCGCACCCACACCCGCCACCCCACCCAGCAGCAGATGGCGCGGCGCGGAAGGGCCCCAGGCCATGCCCACGTCCTCCAACCGCCCGCGTTCGTAGATCCGCACGGTGAGCGCATTGGCCAGCACCGCCGCCAGAAATACCCCCATCGCGCCAGCCGCAAGACGTCCAGCCACCTCGTCCAGTAGCGTCGAGAAAATGACCAGCGCCACGATTTCCAGCAGGAAAAAGAAGAACAGGCGCAGACCAATACCGGTTAGCCCGGCCGGCGCATTGGTGTTCTCCTCTGGCATTCCAAACAACTCAGGCAGATGCCTTGACCGTCACTCCCTTGGGCGCGACAGCTACCGGCAGCACTCGCACTCCGTAGCCCTTGCCTTCCGCCTCGATCACCTTCGCCACGTTCTGCTTTGCGCCCGGCTCACACAGAAACACCACACACCCGCCACCGCCCGCGCCACATACCTTACCGGCCAGCGCGCCCGCTTTCCGCGTCGTCGTGATCAGATGATCGATCACCTCCGTCGTGATCGTCGGCGCATTGTTCTTCCGGTGGTTCCACTCGTCCCGCAGCAGTTTGGCCGTCGCCGGCCAGTCTCCTCTTTCCAGCGCCCCGCGCATGGCGTGCGAGATCTCAGCGATCCGGGCGAAGTTGCGCATCACCGGCTTGTCACCGTCGATATGCAGCTTGGTGACCTCCCAGTTGTTGATGCCCGAGTTCCTCGGCTTGCCCGTATAGGCCAGCACAAACCGGCTGTTCAGCTCCTCGTTGTTAACAGGCAGCGCCTTCCGCTGGATGCCCGCAACCGTCAGGTCAATCGCGCTCACTCCCCCGTACATCGCCGGGTAGTAGTCCTGGCAACCAGTCGGCACCGAGATCACTTGCGCCTCGATGTTCTGCGCGATCTCGCGCACTCGCTCAATCGGGTGGCGCGTCCCACACAGCTTGTTGAACGCGCTCACAGTCGAAATCAGCATCGACGACGAGCCGCTGATGCCTGCCCCATGCGGCGATTCCGAATCCGTCTCCACCAGCATCCCGCCGCTCGGCCGGAAGTGCTTCAGTACGTGAGCGGCCAGCGGGTGGCGGTGCCTCTTTGCCGCGGCCAGCGTCTCCATGGAATCGTACGTCTCCTCGATCTTCTGGTCCAGCGACTTCAGCGTGATCGCCTGCCCTGCCCGCTCCGTGATGCGGCAGGATGTGTACACGTTCACCGCGAAATTCACCGTCACCGCATTGGCGTGGTATAGATACAGCGGCCAGATATCAAGAGTGCCACCGGAAAGATCGACACGGCAGGGCGACTTGGCAAAGACTTGCATTAAAGATAGCTTAGCGGATCAGACTGGCGTTGCGAAGCTGGCCCGCACGTAGAATGGGGGGATGGCCGTACAGCGTATCCTTCAGCTCGGCGATCCCGTCCTGCGGCAGGTCTCCGCTGCGGTGGACCAGCCCGCCGCCGTCTCCGCGCTCCTGGCCGACCTCAGCGATACCCTCGCCGCGTTCCGCCGTACCCATGGTTTTGGACGCGGCATCTCCGCCATTCAAATCGGCGACGCCCGCCGCGTCATCTTTCTCCATGTCGATGGCAGCCCGTACGAGCTGATCAACCCGCAATACCTGGAGCGCAGCCCGGAGACGTTTGAGCTCTGGGACGATTGCTTCTCCTTTCCCAACCTCATGGTCCGTCTGCGGCGCCACACGGCAGTCCGGCTGAAATACCAGGATCGGTCCGGCGCCTGGAGAGAACTGGACGCCCGCGATGCCTTCGCCGAACTGATCCAACACGAAATGGACCACCTGGATGGAGTCCTCGCCGTCGACCGGGCCGAAAACTGTCTCAGTTTGAGCACTCGCGAAGAGTTCCTGCGCATTAAAGTTACTCAGGAATGAGATCCGCTCTGGCATGTCACAGACCTTCGGGATACGATTCAGGGCAGGGGGCTAGTGCTGGCAATAGGCCACCTCCCTAGACGATCGTAAGGTGAAATTCTCTCGTGGATTCACATGTACCGCAGACTCAAAACCGCCGATTGAACGCTTGTATGATTGAACGACGTTCCGAACCCAGAATGATGTGCGCGGATCTCGTGGACGTCCGGTGGAAGGATAGATCGGGCCGCAGCCGCCGGGCTGTCGCCAATCTCGAGGACATCTCCCTCTCCGGCGCGTGTCTTCAGATGGAAGTGCAAATCCCCCTGACAACAACCGTTCGAATCTCTTACCCCAAGGGCGAGTTCTCCGGTGAGGTCCGTTACTGCCAGTTCAAGGAGATCGGTTACTACGTCGGAGTCCAGTTCGAAGACGGATGCAAGTGGTCCAAAACTAGTTTCAAACCTCTTCATCTGTTAGACCCCCGTGGCTTGAACAAGCGCGCCCCGGTCCGCCCCAAGCCCGGCGCTGAAAATCGCTCCGCCAACTAGGACCCCGGAACAAAAGCGCGGGGAAGACCGTCTACTCAGGCTGAAAGGTGTTCGATCCAGCCATGAGAAACCTTGCGTGGGTGTGTCTGATCTCCGCCGGAATGCTGCCTGGGGCGGATCTACCAACCAAAGCGCACGCATATTTGGATGCCGCGTCCGGGCTGGTGGCGGCAACCCCGCCTGAGTTCCAGCCTGGCGCCCTGTTGCAGTTGGGCTCCGTGGTAGCAAGCTACGACACCAAACGCGCGCTGGTACTCTACGAGCAGGCGCTGGCGGCGGGAGCCGCACTGCCAACCCAGAAGGACTATCGGGCCAAAGAGGAGTTTCAGGCCCAAATTGCGGCCCAGGTGGCAAAGATCGACCTCGATCGGGCGCTGGAGATCCTTCAGATGATGGTGCCGCCGCCGGCGGGTGAGCCAGATCCGCGACTGAGCCCCATCACGGAGATCGTGCGCCAGTTGATCGCAAAGAAGAAACTGGACCGCGCAGTGGAAGTAGTGGAGCAAATGGGGGTCGGCGGCGCCTTCCCGTACAACGCGGTATCGCTGGTGCTGAAGGCCCTGCCGGCCGACGACAATAGGCGGCAGAATCTCTATTCCCAGACACTGACCGGCTTCCAGCAGCGGCCGGAGGTAGAGCCCTTCACCGTGTTCCTTCGTACCTTCCGTAACTCAATGCCGGCACAGACGTATGATACGGCGGCCCGGGGACTGGCCAAGTCGCTAATGAATGGCAACGGACTGCCTGAGCCATACAGCCAGACGATCACGACTGACAAAGGAAAGGTGACGCTGACGGATCCGAAGGACATCGCGATCTTCAACGCGTTCGACTTGATCGTGGAAGTAGACTCAGCGTGGGCGAAGCGCTACCTGGACGAGCGGCCGGAGTTGAAGCAGGCCATCGACACATACCCCCAGGGACTCCATTCGCTCGATCTAGGCGCCGACGGAGTTACCACCAGAGGAAGCGTAAAGCCGGGACAGTCCAAGTCCGAGATCGAACAGCGCGCGAACATCCTGGCTTTTGAGACGGCGCGGGCGCAGGAGGCGATGCGCCATCTGCAAAAGGACCCGGAGAAGTCGCTGGAGGCCATCCGGCAGATCCCTTCCCCGCAACTGCGGGCAAGAATGTTGGCGACCGTGGCCTCGGTGGCGGGATCAAAAGAGCCGCCCGAGGGCCGCGCCTTGCTCGGCAAGGTAATTGCGGCGCTCGAAGACATGAAAGCTCCGGAGTGGCGATCCAGCGCCTGGAGCACTGTTGCCGGATCCGCCGCGAAGCTCAAGGACATGGAACTGGCGTTGAAGGCGCTGGAAACGGGCCTCGCCGACGCCAAGGTAATGTACAAGATCGACGCCGACGTCGACGATCGCAACCTGGCGCCGCGCTCCACCTGGCCTTCCACCATGCAGTACAAGCAACTCTTCTACCGAGCCGCAATATCCTTGGGCGAGGAGGCTGAACTGCTCCTCGACAAGATCCCTGACACCGAGATCCAGGTGATGGCGCGCACGGAGATGGCTGCGGCATGGCTGAACGCACCGGCGTCCCCGTGGTTTGTGCAAGTCAGGCGCGCGCCAAAGCGTTAGTGGCGATATGATGCGGGCTATGTACCGAATTGGCGTCCTGGCGCTGTTATGCGCCGCTTGCTTGGCGCAGTCCGCAAAAGAGCTCCTGCAAACCGCGAGCGAGATGGTCTCCACCGCCTCGCCGGGCGTGCAGGTGCCGGCGCTCCTGGAGCTGGCGTTGCTCTATCAGGACTCCGACAGGAAGAAGACGCTGGAACTCCTGGACCAGGCGATGGCCGCCGCAGGCACGTCCACGCTACAGGCGCGGGTGGTTCGCACGGCAGCCGATGTCGACGTCGACAAAGCGATCGAGATGGCCCCCTCGGTGCCCGTGCAACAACGCACCGAGGCTCTGGAACGGATCGTGACGGCACTTGTCGCCAGGAAGCGTCTCGACCGCGCCATCGAAGTGCTGGAGGCGAGTGCCGGGCAGGGCGGCTACCCCTACCGGGCAGCGGACAACCTGCTATCGAAACTCGCTGAGGACGATCCGCGCCGCGCATCGCAGTTCGCCTCCGCCACGGCCGCACTGACTCCAGACTCCCGCACGACCGACTATGCGCGGCTGCTGGCACACCAGTGGCGCAGACTGCCTCGTCCGCTCGTGGATGGAGCAGTGGCCAAACTGGTCAACCTGATTCTGGATGAGAAGAGCGACACAACAACCATCAGCACGCTCTCGTCGTCGCTGGGCTCGGTGAGCTTCAGCGATGACAGAGACTATCAGCTCTTCGACATCATGCACATTCTCCAGGTAGCGGATCCGAAAAAGGCCGCCGAGCTGAAGGAGAAGCGTCCCGCTTTGGCGTCCGCTCTGGAGAAATTCCCAGAAGGGCGTCTATCCATGAAGGCGTCGGATTCGGACAACATCAACACCAACCGCAATACGACCGAAAAGAACGCGCCAAACGATCCGCAGGCGGCCGCCAGAATGCAGATGCAGGCCCTATCGCAGGCCAAGGCCCAAGAGGCCCTGGCCCTGGCAAGAAAGGACGTGCAGCTCGGAGTCTCTCGAGCGGCCGAGGTACCCGACCCCACCCTGAAGGCGGACGCGCTGACCGAAATTGCCCAGCTCGCGGCTGGTAAGGATCCGGCGACGGCAAAAAGTGTCATAGGCCAGGCCATCGCCGCCATGAAAGAGATCAAGGACCCGGAGGCGACCGCCAACCTCTGGGCTGCAGTGGCGAGTGCCGCCACCGAAGCCAAGGACGACGAGATGGCAAGGGATGCTATCGACAAAGGACTCACCGCCTGCGCGGCGCTCTACAAGCTCGACTCCAACGCGGACGACCCTAACGAAGCGCCGCGCGAATATTGGCCCTCCGTGCAGCACTATCGCAATCTCCTCTACAAGGCGGCTAAAGTGAATGGAACGGAGACAGCTCTGTTACTCGTGAAGATCAACGATCCGGACCTGCAGCTAATGGGCAGGATTGAGGTCGCGCGGTCGCTGATGGGCAAGCCGCGCGGGGATATGAATGTCTGGGTCAGAAGAGGGAATCGGATGCTGGGCACCTCCCTCCGCTAACAAGGAGTCCATATGCACGACATTGCTCGCCGGTCTTTCCTGACACTGCCCGCCGTGGTATTGGCTGCGCAGAATAACAACGAGATCCCCAAACGGCTCCTGGGCCGCACCGGTGTGCGCGTCTCCATGCTCGGCGTCGGCGGCCACCACATCGGCCGTCCGAAAGACGCCAAGGACGGCATCCGCATCATCCACGCCGCCATGGACGCCGGCATCGACTTCATGGACAACGCCTGGGACTACAACAACGGACGTAGCGAGGAGGTGATGGGCCAGGCTCTGGCCATGGACGGCCGCCGCAACAAAGCGTTCCTCATGACCAAGCTCTGCGCCCGTGAGTACGCCGAGGCCGTCAAGCAGATCGACGAGAGCCTCAAGCGTCTCCAGACCGATCACCTGGACCTGCTCCAGTTCCACGAGTGCAACTATTTCAACGATCCGGAATACGTCGTCGAGAAGGGCGCCATGAAGGCCGCGCTCGAGGCCCGCAAGGCCGGCAAGGTCCGTTTCATTGGCTTCACCGGCCACAAGTCCCCGCGCATCCACCTCAAGATGCTCGCCATCCCCTTTGAATGGGACACCTGCCAGATGCCCATCAACGTCATGGACGAGCGCTTCGATAGCTTCCGTCACGAGGTTGTGCCCGTCTGCCAGAAGAAGAACGTCGGCGTCATCGGCATGAAGGGCTGCGGCGGCGATGCGAAGATGCTCACCTCCGGCGCGGTCACCGTGGAGGAGTGCTACCGCTACTTCCTCTCCCAGCCGGTCAGCGTCCAGGTGGTGGGCCTCGCTACCATGGAGCACCTCGAAGGCGCGTTGCGCATGGCCCGCGCTTTCCAGCCCATGTCCAAAACGGAACTGGAAACCCTCCAGACCCGCGTCAAGGACGTGCAGAGCGACGGCCGGTTTGAGCTCTTCAAAACCGCCAAAAACTTCGACGCCGGGTATCACCGGAAACAGCACGGCTTCGATTGACACCGCGGCCAAATGGGCTCGATAGAGAGGTTTCTGGCGTGATTCAAAAAGTACGGCTCTGCCCGTTGTTGCTGACCCTTGCCGCATTGGCCCTGCACGGCCAGCGCATCGTGCTCGTCTCCATGGATGGCCTGGGTCATCAGACTTTCTCCACCGATCCCGTCGCGGCCGAACTGCGTGTGCTGAAGGAATCCGCCCGCCGCGGCGTCATCGCCAAGGGCCTCCAGGCCGCATTCCCTTCCACCACAGCCAACTCGCACGCTGCCCTCTGGACCGGCGCCTACGGCGATGTCCATACCATCACCGCCAACAACCCGCCGCTGCTGCCCCGTAGCGAACACGCCGTCACAGAACGCTGCAACGGCTTCTACGGTGATAAACTGCAGGCCGATACGTTCTGGGTCACTGCCGCCAAGGCCGGCATCAAGGCCGTGGCCCACCAACCCACCCAGGGCTATCCCTTCACCACCCACAACTCGGCGCCGGGAGCGGTGGTCGTCAATGGCTATCAGACCAAACAGATAGCCTCACACGTCTTGTGGACCGCAAAGAACGCGGCCGCCGGCCCAGACGGCGCCTTCATCCTCAAGCACGGCCCCCTCACGCTCCACGCCACGCGCATCGCGGGCGGGCTCCGCCTCTCGGCTAGCGGCCAGTCCATCGACGTGACCGCCGCCCCGGCCGAGACTGAGCCTCCGCGCGGCCGCCCCCTCGCCCGCCACTTCAGCGATGGCCTACTCGTGGACTCTCCCCCAGCCGTCCTCTACTTCCGCCTCTTCTCCCTCACCCCGGACGACTTCCGCCTCTACGCCTCCCCCTGGCAGGAGCTCGCATCCTCCGTTCCCGTGCCCGGCCTTCTCCAGGACGCCGGCGGCTTCATCGGCAACGGCGCCAGCGCCCTGCTCAGCAGCGGCAGGATCTCTCCGCCCGAATACCTCGAAACAGTGGAGCTCGTCATCCGGCAGATGAACCGCCACGCCGCCTGGCTGATGAAACACTTTGAGCCGCGCCTGTTTCAAACATATCTGCCGTTTCCTGACGAATTTGATCACGAATGGCTCGCCCTTGCCCGCGGAGGCTCGGAGACCATTCAGGAATACCGCCGCTGGGGCTACATCGCCATCGACCGCGGCACCGAGGAGTTCGCCAAGCTCGCGCCCGGCAAGAAAGACACAATCCTCTGGACCTCGGATCACGGCATGACGCCCGTGAACAAATACCTGAACATCCCCAGGGTGCTGGCCGACGCCGGCCTGGATCAATCCGCCGCCTACCTCTACAACTCCATCCTCGTGAACACCACGGATTGGAAGAACGGCACAGTCCCGCCGGACGGGCGCGCCGCCATCGTGGAGTCCGCCCGCCGCGCCCTCGCCGCCGTCAAGGATCCGGACACCGGCCAGACCATCGTCCGCGCCTTCTTCACGCCCGCCCACGATGGCAATACCCTCGGCATTGGCGGCCCCGCCGGCGGGGACCTCTACTTCGATCTCGCCCCCGGCTTTCAGGCCTCGGGCCGCGCCGGCACGGCGTTGATCGAGCCGTTGAAGATCCCGCGCGGCGTTCACGGCTTCCTCCCCACTCGCGAGGACATGGCCGCCATTCTCATCGGCCGCGGACCGCGCCTGCCGAAATCCGCACAGTGGCCGCTCCTGCGATCCATCGACGTCGCCCCGCTCATCTGCGAACTGCTCGCCATCGCCCCGCCACCCCAATCGCGCGGCGAAGCCCCGCATGGGATACGATCGATTCGATGAACCGCCGCAACTTTCTCCTCACCAGCGCCATCGCCGGCGCAGCCGCTCCTTCTCTAACTTCCACCGCCGCCGCACCCGCGCGCCACGCCCGCCTCAAGCCGGCCCTCTGCGCCTACTCGTTCCGCGAGGACCTCATCAAGAAGACCATGACCTACGAGGACCTCATCCGCAAGTGCGTGGATTGGGATATCGATGGCCTCGACACCACCGTCTACTGGTTCCCCTCCACCGACACCGCCTGGCTCCTCAGCCTCAAGCGCCTCGCCTACCGCATGGGCATCGAGATCTATTCCATCGCCGTCCGCACCGAGCTCACCCGGCCGGACCAGGCCGCGCGCGATAAGGAAGTGGCGGCGCTCAACAAATGGATCGACGTCGCCGCCACCCTCGGCGCCGGCCACATCCGCGTCTTCGGCGGCGCCGTGCCCAAAACCGCCACCGAAGAGCAGGCCGTCCCGTGGGTCGTCGAGTGCCTCCAGCGCAGCGCCGAAGTCGCCGCCCAGAAAGGCGTCATCCTCGGCCTCGAAAACCACGGCGGCATCTGCACCCGCGCCTCGCGCATCATCGAGATGGTCGACAAGGTCAACTCCCCCTGGGTCGGCATCAACCTCGACACCGGCAACTTCCCCACCGAAGCCTTCCAGCAGATGGCCGCCTGCGTGCCAAAATCCGTCAACGTGCAGATGAAGGCCGAGATGACTTACGACGACGGCACGAAGGGCCCGCAGGATTGGGACCGCGTCGTGAAGCTCATTGCCGCCGGCGGCTACAAGGGCTATCTGTCGCTCGAGTACGAAGCCAAAGAACCCGCCGCCACCGCCGTCCCCCGCGGCCTCGCCCAGATCAGCGCCCTCTGCCGCAAGTACTCCGTGTAGCAAGAGCTGAACTGCTCCGGGTTGGCGCCAGCCAACCCGGCTAAAATCGAAGAGATGGTATCCGTCCAGATTTTCGGCGTGAAAAACTCCCAGGCCACGCGCGCCGCCGAGCGCTTCTTCAAAGAGCGCCGCGCCGAGATTCACATGGTGGATCTCAAGCAGAAGCCCATGGCCGCCGGAGAGATCAAACGCTTCCTCGATCGCTTCGGCCTGCCGGGCATTCTCGACACCGAGAGCAAGTCCTACATCGACGCCGGCCTCAAGTACATCAAGCTCTCCGACGCCGGCATGCTGCAACGGATCGAGCAGGATCCCAAGCTCCTGCGCCTCCCCCTGATCCGCAGCGGCAAGCTCCTCAGCGTGGGCCAGGACGAAGACTCCTGGAAGGCTATGATGGCCCCAACCGCCCGCTGAAAAAAAAGCGGCGACCACGTAGGGCCGCCGGCATAGAGAAGAATAGTTTGAATCTATCCTAGGCATCGTTCTGGAGTCAATACGGTAACGTGCCATTGTCCACCCGGTTCGCCATACTGAAGGTTTGAAGCTAATCGTCTACTACATCGGCAAAGCGCGCGACGTCCACGCCAATGGCATGGCGCAGGAGTTCGTCAAGCGCACTACGCGCTACATGGCCTGCGAGATGCGTGAGATCCAACCCGCCAGGTTCGATCTCTTCGCCCGCCACACAACTGCCCGAAAGATATTTCTCGATCCCGCCGGCAAGGCCATGTCCTCCGAATCTTTCGCCGCCCTCGTCGGCAAAGCCGAGCTGGAAGCGCGCGACCTCGTCTTCCTCATCGGCGGTCACGACGGCCTCCCTCCCGAGTGGAAGCCCAAGGCCGATCTCCTCCTCTCGCTCTCCGCCATGACCATGCCGCACGAGCTCGCCCGCGCCGTGCTCGCCGAGCAGATCTATCGCGCCCTCACCATCCTCCGGGGGCATCCGTATCCGCGATGAACCGCGCCCTCGCTCTCGCGCTCCTCGCCGCTCTCTGCGCCCGCGCCGATCATAAGCTCAATCGCAAAGACATCCGCACGCCCGCGCCCATGCCGCCCGGCAGCCTCTTAGTCATCGGCTTCCTCGGCGCCTGGGAGGAATGGGATAACGACAAGCGCAGCGTACGCAAGCTCGCCCTCCATCTACGCGCGCGCCATCTGCCCGGCGTCTTCATCGAAACCGCCGGCAACCGCGATCGCGGAACCGTCCTGAAATTCATCCGCCAGGCGCTCGATCAGAATCGCAACAAAAAGCTCGACGACGCCGAAAAACGCAGCGTCTCCATCATCTGCTACGGCCAGAGCTTCGGCGGCGCCGCCTGCGTCAAGCTGGCCCGCGAGTTGGACAAGCTCGGCATCGCCCTCCGCCTCACCGTGCAGGTGGATAGCGTCGGCCGCAGCGACGACTGGATCCCCCCCAACGTCGCCCGCGCCCTCAACCTGTACCAGCACGATCCCGGCCCCGTCTGGGGCGAGGCCAACATCAAGGCGGTGGACCCGGCAAAAACCACCATCCTCGGCAATATCCGCTTCTTCTATTTCTTCCGCAACGTCGACATGAAGGACTATCCGCCCCTCGCCCGCCGCATGGGCTTCGCGCACTGGAAGATGGATAACGATCCCGTCGTCTGGAAACAGGTGGAGACCATGATCCTGGCTGACATCGCCGCCTGGCAGGCCGGCCGTCTCACGCCATCCGCGACGCGCTCTCCAGCAGCTCCGCCGGCGTCACCGTAGCCGTGCCCAGCTTGCCCACCGCCACGCCCGATGCGTGGTTGGCCAGCTCCGCCGCCTCTTCTGGTGTCGCGCCCGCCGCCAGGCCCAGTGTGAACAGCGCGATCGCCGTATCCCCCGCCCCGGAGACGTCAAACACTTCCCGCGCCCGCGTCGGCGTGTGATACGGCTCGTGGCCGGCCCGGAACAGCTCCATCCCGTGCTCGCCCATCGTGATCAACACCATGCCCGCGCCCCACTGTCGCAGAAGCATCGCCCCCGCCTCGCGCGAATCCGCATCTTCGCCCAGCGCCGCTGCCGCCCTCGCCTCTTTCAAGTTCGGCTTGACGGCCGTCACCCCTTCCCAGCGAAGCGGGTTGCGGGGGCTGGGGTCCACCGTCACGATGCGGCCAAGCTCCGCCGCACCCGAACATAGCGCGGAGACGAACGGCTGCGTCAGGAACCCCTTGGCGTAGTCAGACAGGATCACCGCATCCAGCGACGGCATCATCGCCCCCAGGCGCGCCAACAGCGCCACACACTGCTCGCTGGTCGGTGTCATCTTTGTTTCACGGTCAATCCGCACCACCTGCTGGTGCCGCGCCACCACACGCGTCTTCAGAATGGTCCGCCGCGCCGGATCTTCCACAATCCCGCTCACGTCCATCCCCGCCTCGCGCAGCAGCCGTTGCAGCATCGCGCCCTGCTCATCCGCCCCGCACAGGCCCATCACGCTCACGCCCTGCGTAAACTCCGCCAGATTGCGCGCCACGTTGGCCGCTCCGCCCGCATAGAAAGACTGCCCGGTGACTTCCACCACCGGCACCGGAGCCTCGGGAGAGATCCGCGAGACGTTGCCCCAAAGGAACTCGTCCAGCATCAGGTCACCCGCCACCAACACCCGCAGCGCCCTAAACCGTTGCAGCAACTCTTCCGTGCGCGCCGCCGTCAACATCTTCGGCCTCAGGCCAACAACGCCGCCGGACTCTCAATCCAGTAATCCGGTTGATGCGCCCGCATGGCATCCTGATTCCCGTAGCCCCACGACACCGCACACGTGTGAACCCCAGCCCGCCGGCCCGCTTCCATGTCCGGCGCGGCATCGCCGATCATCAGGCACTCCCCGGGCGCCACGCCCAGTAGCTCCAGAGACTTGAAGATCACCAGAGGCTCCGGCTTAGAGGGAAACCCATCGGTGCCCTGCACGTGATCGAAGTTCGCCACCAGCCCAAACTGCGTCAGGATCGCCCGCGCGGTCTCGCTGCTCTTCGTCGTCGCCGTGGACTTTAATCCGCCCAGCCCGGCCAGCATCTCCGGCACACCGTCATAGATCCGCGTCGAGGAATGCCCGCGGCCTAGATAGATTTGCCGGTACCGCGCCAGCAATGCGTGGTTCTGCTCGTCCGTGTAGTGCGGCAGCACCTCTTCGAACAGATCGAACAGGTGAAACCCCACAAAGCTCCTGAGGTAGGTCTCATCCAGACCGCTGACCCCAACCTCCCCTAACGCGTCGCGGACGGCGCCGCATATATCTGAAGCAGAGTCCAGAAGCGTGCCGTCCACGTCGAACAGATACAGTTTGTAAGGGGGAATCACGCCGGCTGCGGCCGCTCCCCGTCAATGAACCCCGGGTTGTTCCGCCGCGGTTCCGGGCGGATCACCTGCTGCGGATCTGCTTCGTCCGGTGAGCCGGTTTCCACCGCCACCACCGCACTCACACCCCGCCCGTCCAGGATCTTCTTCACTTCCTCGCCGTCGATCGTTTCCTTCTCGATCAGCGCATTGACGATCTGCACCAGCGCCCACTCATGCTGATCCACCAGTTCCGCAGCGCGCTTGTCGGCGAGTTCCACCATGCGGCGGACCTCCTCGTCGATCTTGATCGCCGTCGCCTCGCTGTAGTCGCGATGCTGCGCGATCTCGCGGCCTAGGAAGATCTGCTCGTCCTTCTTGCCGTAGCTCAACGGACCCAGCGTGCTCATCCCGTAGTCGCAAACCATCGCACGCGCCAGTTCGGTCGCCTGCTCAATGTCGTTCCGCGCGCCCGTCGAAAGCTGGTGCGTGTACTTGGATTCCCCAAGCCGCCCCGCCATCGCCACGCACAGCCGCGCTTCCATCTGCGGCTTCGTGCGGTTCAACACGTCGCCCGTGGGCAGTTGCATCGTGATGCCGAGCGCCCGTCCACGAGGAATGATCGAGACCTTGTGCAGCGGATCCGCATCCTTCATCAGCACCGCGATCAGCGCATGGCCTGCCTCGTGATACGCGGTGACCTTCTTGTCTTCCTCGGTCAGGATCATCGAACGCCGCTCGGCGCCCATCATCACCTTGTCCTTGGCATGCTCAAAGTCCACCATCGTCACAACCTTGCGAGCCTGACGCGCGGCCAGCAACGCCGCCTCGTTCACCAGGTTCGCCAGATCGGCGCCGGCAAAGCCGGGCGTTCCTCGGGCAATCACCGAAAGTTCCACATCGTCCGAAAGCGGCGTCTTCTTCGTGTGGACCCGCAGAATCATCTCGCGGCCCTTCACGTCCGGCAGGCTCACCACCACGCGGCGGTCAAACCGGCCCGGCCGCAGCAGCGCCGGATCCAGCACGTCCGGCCGGTTCGTCGCCGCCACCAAAATCACACCTTCGTTCGATTCAAACCCGTCCATCTCTACCAGCAACTGGTTGAGTGTCTGCTCCCGCTCATCGTGCCCGCCGCCCAGGCCGGCCCCGCGATGACGGCCCACCGCGTCGATTTCGTCAATGAAGACGATACACGGTGCATTCTTCTTGCCCTGCTCGAAGAGGTCGCGCACACGGCTTGCGCCTACGCCCACGAACATCTCCACGAAGTCAGAGCCGGAGATCGAGAAGAACGGCACGTTCCCCTCGCCGGCGATCGCCCGCGCCAGCAGCGTCTTGCCCGTGCCAGGAGGCCCCATCAGCAATACGCCCTTCGGGATGCGTCCGCCCAGCTTCTGGAACTTCTGAGGCTCACGCAGGAATTCGATAATCTCCTGCAGCTCTTCCTTCGCTTCTTCCACGCCCGCGACGTCCTTGAACGTCACTTTCTTCTGCTGCGAGCTCTGCATCCGCGCCCGGCTCTTGCCAAAGCTCAGCGCCTTGTTCCCGCCGCTCTGCATCTGCCGCATCATGAACACCCAGAAAGCCAGCAGCAGCACAAACGGGATCGCATTGATCAGAATCGTCACCCAGCTCGCTGAACTCGAATCCTTGATCCGCACCACCACGTTCTTCTCGCGCAGCAGATCGTAAGTCTTGTCATAACCAGGAGGAATCGTGGTGCGCAGCTCGGCCTTGTCCTCCATCGTGCCATGCACCTCTGTGCCGCCGATGGTGACCTCTTTCACGCGTCCAGCCTCCACCTGCTTCCAGAAGTCGGTGAAGGACAATTCCATGACGTTCCGGGAGTTGTTGGTCTTCACCACCGTCCACAACAGGATGGCGACGCATACCAGAACCACCCAGAAAATTGCTGTCTTAACGTTCGAGTTCATTCCCTCTCCCGCGCTACGCCGACCGGGTCCACCGATTGTAACGCTGCCTATACAGACGCACACTAGGGCCGATTTGATTCATTCGCCCTGCTCCCGCACATCAACTATGTGACGGGACCGGGGTCCAGCCATCGCCCATTGGGCCACGCCGAACCGCCTCGACCATACAATCCGGTCTTCACACAATACCATCGGCCAATCGCGCCGATCCCATGAGGGAACCCGCGCCCGATGAAACAGTTCCTTCAACTTCATTGGCCGGTCAGCCCCAACCGGCTGATAACAATCGCCCGGCTGCCACGCCCTGTAGCGCCACGGCATCGGAGCCTTCCCGGCATCAATCCGATGTCTGCCTTCATTATATGCACTTTCTTCCACCAACACCCGAACCGGCGGCGCCTCAACCGCCCTCCCGATCCGCAGCCACCCGAAAGATCGCCACACTTCCCCCCCCGCCACCATCACCTTGCCCCGCCCCTCCGGCCGCCTCGCCAGCGCCATCACCCGCTCCACCTGCTCCAACGTCACGCTCCCGCATCCGCCCAGGGCCCGCTCCATCGCATACCGGATCACCCGCCGTCCCACCACCGGGGCCAGCCCCGCCACCACGCCCGCCTCCAGGATCACCACCCCGGGCCGCTCCTCCACCGGTTGCCACAACCGTTCCACCTCGCCGCGCCAGTACTCCTCTTCCTCCCCCGCGATCCCAGCCAGTCTCGCCAGCGACTCAGTCGCTTGCGGCAGAATCGATTCCAGCAACGGCAGCACCTCGCCCCGGATCCGGTTTCTCGCAAACCGGCTCTCCCCATTCGACGAATCCTCCCGCCACGCCAGGCCCTCCGCCGCCAGCCACGCCCTCACCTCCCCCCGGCTCACCCCCAGCAGCGGCCGCACCAGTCCCTCCCTCGTCACCGGCAGCACGCCCGCCAATCCGCCCGGCCCGCTCCCCCGCATCGCCCGGAACAGCACCGTCTCCGCCTGATCCGTCCTCGTGTGCCCAGTCGCCACTGCGCCCAGCCCCAGCCGTTCCCTCGCCGCCTGGAAATACTCCAGCCGCCGCGCCCGCGCCGCCGCCTCCAGATTCCCCGCCCCCAATCCGCCCGCGCAACTCTCAAACGGCGCCCCCAGAGACGCCGCCATCTTCGCCACAAACCGCTCGTCGCCCTCTGATTCCGCCCCCCGCAACCCATGATTCACATGCAATACGTGTACCGGCCACCCCAGCCGCAGCAGGATATGCAACAGACACACCGAATCCGCGCCCCCAGACACGGCTACCCCGATTCGGGAGCCTGCCGGCAACATGTTATAACGAAGGATGGTTGCGGCTACCTGTTCCAACAGCACTGAAATCCTATTCTAAAGCCCGCCGCCTCCCAGCAAGGAATCATTCATCATGCCCCCAAAGGTCACTCCCGACGTTCGCGCCCGCGCCGCTCGCATCCAGCTCGTCCTCATGGATGTAGACGGAGTCCTTACCGACGGCAAGTACTACCACGTCCCCAACCCAGAGGGCGGTCTCTTCGAAGTGAAGCACTTTGATTCCCAGGACGGCATCGCCCTCCAGTGGCTCCACCGCACCGGCATCAAGACCGGCCTCATCAGCGGCCGCGACGCCCAGGCCACCCGCGAGCGCGCCCGCTCCTCCCACATGACCTATTGCTATATGGGCAGCACCGAAAAGCTCCCGCTCTTTCAGGAGATCCTCACCGATTCCGGCCTCACCCCGGATCAGATCTGCTACGTCGGCGACGATCTCACCGACGCCATCCTCATGAAGCGGGTCGGCCTCGCCGTCGCCGTCGCCAACGCCGTCCCCGAAGTCAAGGCCTGCGCCCACCACGTCACCGTCGTCCCCGGCGGCCAGGGCGCTCTGCGCGAAACCACCGAACTTATCCTCGAGGCCCAGGGCAAGTGGCAGGGCATTCTCGATCACTACGAAATCGGAGGCTGAGCCCGTGGATCTCATCGGCGTTGTCATCGAAGCCCGCAACGAGCCCGGAGTGCTCCACCAGCTCACCGGCGTCATTGCCGCTCATCGCGGCAATATCACGTCCGTCGAGATGCTCCAGAGCCCCCGCCCCGGCCAGTCCCGCATCTACTTTGAGATTGAAATGGAACAGCCACCCGAGCCGCTCCTGATTCAGCTCGGAGCCACGCCGGGAGTCCTCAATGTCGCCGCCGAGAAAAGTCTCCAGAAGATCTACGGCAAACGCATCATTATCATGGGGGGCGGCGCTCAGGTCGGTCAGGTGGCGATCGGAGCCATCAGCGAAGCGGATCGCCACAACATCCGCGGCGAGCACATCTCCGTCGATACCATCCCGCTCGTGGGCGAGCAGTCCCTCGCCGACGCCGTCCGCGCCGTCGCCCGCCTGCCCCGCGCCCGGGCGCTGGTTCTGGCCGGCTCGTTGATGGGTGGAGAAATTGAAAAGGCCGTCCGCGAAGTCCGCGCCCAGGGCTTGCTCGTCGTCAGCCTCAACATGGCTGGCAGCGTCCCGGATGCCGCCGATCTCGTGGTAACCGACCCCGTCCAGGCCGGCGTCATGACCGTCATGGCAGTCGCCGATACCGCCAAATTTACCGTGGAGCGCCTCAGCCGCCGCGTTTTCTAGCGCCCGCTACCGCACCACCACACCATACTCCCGCACCAGCGAACCGCCCCCCGGCGCTCGCAGCCGCACCCAGTGCCGCCCCGCTGGCAACCCGTCCTTCACCACCCAGCTCAGCCGCCCGCCCGCGGCCGCCACCTGGGCGCTTTGCTCCAATCGGCCCGTCGCATCCACCACTTCCACCTGCCAGTTCGGCAGCACCGGTAGTTGCGATACATCCGCGCTCAATGTCAGCGCCCGGCCAACCGGAGCCAACGCACCCGCCGCAGCCTCGCCCCGCGCCAGGCTCAGCTCCACCGTCGCCTCCTGCCCCGGCCTTCGTAGCGCCGTGCTGTAGAATAACGCCGCCGTCACAACCCCCGCCCCCGCCAGCGCCAGGATCGTCCGCTTACCAAAGAGGGCAGTCCAGCCCGCCAGCAGAGACTCCCGCCATCCCGCCTGCGGCTCCGCCGTCACAGATCCCATCGCCCGCGTGAAATCTTCAGCCTCAACCTGTTTGGCCGCATCCTGGAACGCTTGCGAGTAGATCGCTTCCGCCTCCACGCGGTCCTGGCAATTCGGACAGACCAGCAGATGCTCCTCAATCACCTCCCGGGTCACCCCGGAGAGCCGATTGAATAGGAACTCCTCCAATTCATGTTCCGTGAGACAGTTCTGAGCAGAACGCCTTGTCAGAAGCCCCTCCTGGGCGCCATCATCTTCCCAGCTCAACCCGTTCATGGGAGAACTCCAGTTCCACCAGCGCCCAAAAGACACAATAGCCTTTCTTGGAAGCCGGAGGCAAAGTCAGTATTCTTGGTTCACCATCTTAGTGGCCGGAGCTCGACGATTTTCTCAACATTTGTTCAGACAACTTCCCAGGACTGATCCGCTTCCGCCCCAACTCCGCAAATCGCGTCTTCGCCCGCGATTTCAGCAGTCGGAACTGCGTCTCCGTCAGTGCCATCTCCGCACAAATCTGAGCTTGCGTCTGCTCGTACAGGTAGAACCGCGTCAGGATCTCGCGGTCCCGCCTCGAGATTCCGCGCAGCACCTTCAGCATCAGGTTCGAGCGTTCCTCCCGCAGCAGTTGCTGTTCCGGATTCGCCCCTCCATCCGGCACAACACCGCCAACTTCCAGGTCCGCAAAGTCGCGCCGCGTGTGCACCGCCGTATCGATGAACGCCGCCACCTTGCGGCGTACCACCGTTCGCACAAATCCCATCAGCTTCTCCGGTTCCCGAAGTCCCCCACCCTGGATCGCTTGCACCACAATCAGAAAAGTGTCGTGTACCTTATCGTCCAACTCCTGCGGCCCTAAATGCCGGCACAGATAGTACCGGATGCCCCGCGAGAAAACGTGGTAGAGCTCCTCCATGGCACCCGCGTCGCTGTTCCGTATCCGGTTGACGAGACCGATCCACCGCTCCGGCGAAAAGTCATTGACACCCTCAGCCCCAGTTCGATCCTCAGGCCCAATCGGTTCCTGCGAGTTCGGGTCTGGCAACTGATTCGGCGGCGTTTGCATTCGATTCACTCCTGGCCCGAAGTAACGTAGGCGGCCCAATGGCGAGGCTCGGCTCGCCATCCCTGCCCCTGGTTCATCTCTCTCTGTGCCGCCCGTAAGGACTCTGAGGCCGGATGCCCCGCTAGTCTGGCCGCATAGAAGCTCTCAAACATCGCACCGGAGTCGTCGGTCAAAGACCATAGACTCGCCACCACCTCCGCCGCGCCGGCCGACATCCACGCCCGCGCAAACCCCATCAGCCCCGCGCCCGGCTGCATCCGCGCCAACCCGCTGCTGCAGCCGTTTAGGACAACCAGGCTGCCCGGCACATCATAGGCCGGCACCGATGCCGTGTTGATCCCGTCCCTCACCCCGCCCGCTCGCAGGGATAGCGCCAGAAATGCGTCGTCGGGCCTCGAATCCACCTTCAGGCTCCGGTCACCTGCCTTGGATATGCTCTGCCGCAACAGAAACCCCTGCTTCCCGCCCGGCACCGGAATTACATGCGTGGCAAAATGCAGGGTGCCCGGCCGCTGGCCCATCGCCTCTGTCAACGCCTCCAGCGACGCCCTCGCGCCCGAAAGCACTTCCGCCGGCTGTCCCCCGCGCCGCCATAACGCCGCCACCTTCTCCAGTTCCAGCCCGCTGCCTGCCAGCGCGGGCAACTCCAGTTGCGCCGGGGCGGCAGACTCCGGCCCCCGCCGCCACATCCAAAAGGACAATGGCGCCGCGAGCCGCGCATGCCCCGTCGTTGACCTCAGCCGCGGATCGGCCGAGTTGTGCACCGCGTCGCCCACCGCCAATAGGAGCCGGCTGGCGCGCGGCGCGGTCTCCCGCAGTAACCATAATGCGGACGGCACTACGCTCAGGCTGTGCCCTTCCACCAACCATCGCCCCGCCGGGTGCTGCAGCGCCCCAAATGGTAGCGCTAGTAGTTCGTCGTCCAACGAGAGATACCAGCGGCCCGCTTCTCGCGCCGCCCGCGGCGCAAAACCGAATAAAACTTCGTAGAGCCGCGCGCCCAGTTCCTGCGTTGCGCCGTCGTTGGCATCGATCGACTGGCGGAATCGCTCGATCTGCTTCCGCAGCTCGGCTCTCCCCGGCAGTCTGGCCTGCTTCACACCCTCTGCCGTCAGAAGCCATGCGTAGGACTCCGGCTCGCCCAGTTGGAACGAAAACAGCACCGCCCCGGCCCCCAACCGGCGGCCCAACTGCCTCAACACCACAGGCCCCATCCGCTCTGCCACCGCCACCGGTAGCCCCGCCCCGATCTCGATCTCCGCCAGCCTCGCCCGCAACACGCCGATCTCCTTCGGCTCCTCCCCGCCCCCGCCGCCATTCAACCAGCGCGCCGTCCGGCTGCGCCACTCCATCAGCACTCGCCGGTACTCCGGCCCCAGCCGCTCTCTCATCACCGGCCGGTTCAGAATCGCGTATCGCAGGCTCGCCGCTCGGCTCCCCTCCACCGCCAGGAATACATCCTCCTGATGCTCTTCCGCCCCACCGGCTAGCCTCGCGTAAATGCCCGCCAGTTCCGCCTGCGTCACGTCCGCCACCATCTGAGCGGATTGTGCAGGCAACGCCTCCTGGCGCCACTCCGCACTCCACCTCCACGCCCGCCGCGCCGCCTGCAGTGCCTCGCCTCGCCGCCCCGCCGCCTCCAACGCCAGCGCCACATCGTGCTCCCGCTCGTGCGGCATCATCGAACCCGGCGATTTCCGCGAGTGAATCTCCGCCCGCTTCAGCCAGCTCAACGACTCGCTTGCCCTGCCTTGCAGCAGTCGCAACTGCGCGATCCGCAAATCCAAATACTCCGGATTCGGTGTGCGAAACAGTACCCACAACCGGTACTCATTCGCTAGCGCGGACTCCGCTCCGTCCAGGTCACCCTCTTCCATGCGCAACATCGCCAGGTCGTCCCAGATCAGTCCCTCTACCCCCAGGTCTCCCGCACTCTGTGCCGCCGAAAGCGCACCCAACATCAACTCCGTCGCCGCTGCACCCCCACCCCGCCGGTACTCCAGCCGCGCCCGCTGCGCCAGCAATCGCGCCCGGTTCGGATTCCCCGCCGGCATCATCGCCGCCGCGGACTCCAACGATTCCGCTGCCGCGTCCGCTTCTCCTATCGCTATGTAGATGGCCGCCAGATTCACGTTCGCCGATGCGTCCGTCTCCTCATCCCCCTGCGTTCGCGCCATCGACCTCGCTTCCAAAAAGTACGGCAGCGCATTCTGGTATTGCTGCACAGCAAGGTAGGTCACACCAATATTGCTGCGTAAGCGCGGAACATATCTATGATTGCCTTCTCGTTCGGCGTAGGCGGACGCATCCAGAAACAGTTTGCGCGCCAGATCGTATTGCTGGTGTTGAAGGTGGCTGTGCCCCGCGAGGACAATCTTCTCTAGCCCTGGCGACATCTTCGGTCTCGCCGCGAATCCGGCGAGGCTGAGCGCTCCAAGACAGAAACACACTACGGACCTGGCAGTCATCTGCGGGGGCATGACGCAATCCGATCTCTATATTGCAAGTGGGGTTACCGGCTGGCGACCCTAGAAGTACCTGGACTATCGGTACTCCTAGGAATCATACCAGACTATTTGGAACTAATCCAAGACAAAAAGTCGTGTTTTTTTTGACGTGCGCTGTGATCCGCACGAGGATTGGTGGCTTCTCCCTCGATTACTCTTGGGAGAACACAGGCGGGATGATGATGATGATAGGCATGCTATCCATTTTGGTCCTCGGGTTGGAAGCTGCCTCCCTTCCCGGACCAACACTACTACCTGATTCCCGCCACTGAACACCGTTCATCCCGTAAGATGTTGAAACAACGTGACATATTTTCTAACTTTGAGTGTGAACGCTAGACTGCCAATTGCCTCTTTTGGCCGCTACTCCCTCTCCGCCCTTAGCGTCCAAATCACCTTCACCGGGGTGCCGGATCGCGTATTCCAATCCGAACCGTAGCTTACATTAAACGTGTTTCATGCGATCTTACACTCTTATCGCTGACCTTGGCTTGGTCGAGCGGCGCCACTCTGCGAAGTAATTCTGAGAGTCCTTTCATCTTTCGACTCCCCAGAATCTAACCGTCGTCCATTGAACAACAAATCGGGGATCTTAACTGTCCTCCATAAAAGGCCCGCGCACTACCTGACGCCCTATCCTCCCGTCCGGCTCAGCTGCGGAACTTCCACCAGCAAAGATCCCCAAATTCGGAGCTCGTCATTCGAACTCGAGCTTCTTGTAGCATCTACCGTGCCAAACGGAAAAGCCCAGGAACCGAACCGATTTCCGCGCGCCAAACGAGCGGACTGTACATCTCATCTCCAGCGCCTGTCCAAACCCTGGACACCTTCTGCGCCACCAAGTAAACTCGGCTGTGGGAATGGTGATCAGGTTGCCCGATTCCGAGAGGCTCGCCGCTGTGCTGCGCATCTGCCAGCGCATGAACTCCGAGCGCGCCCTCCCTCAACTGTTGGACCTGGTTGCCGAAGAGGCCGCGCGCCTCCTCGACGCTGACCGTGCCAGCATCTTCCTGCTCAGTGAGGACGGCCGCGAGTTGACGTCCAAGGTTGCACTCGGCAGTCCACAGATGATCCACTTCGCTTCCGATCTCGGCATCGCCGGTTCGGTCGTCGCCAGCGGAGAAACGGTCATCGTCAAGGATGCCTACTCCGATCCTCGCTTCTATCAGGACGTCGACAATCTCACCGGCTATCGGACCCTCAATCTCCTGGCCGTCCCGATGACAACAAACAACGGCCGGGTCATCGGTGCATTCGAGATCCTCAACAAGAGGGACGGCTGCTTTGAGGACGACGATGTTCAGCTCATCAAGTCGCTCGCAGCCAACGCAGCCATCGCCATCCAGACCGCCAGGCTCATCGCCGAACTCGATAGCCGCCGCGTGACCCTGGAACATGAGAATCGCAATCTCTGGCGGGAAGTCGGCGGCAAGCTACCCTCGCAGCTACTCCTTGGAACACATCCGCGGATGGAGGAGCTCCGGCGTATGATCGCCCGCATCGCCGACACGGAAATCACCGTCCTGATCACGGGCGAGAGCGGCACGGGCAAAGACCTCGTCGCCCGCTCCATTCATTTCGCCAGCCCGCGCGCGGCCCGCCCTTTCGTTGCACTCAACTGCGCGGCTCTGCCGGAGGCGCTGTTGGAGACCGAGTTGTTCGGTGTGGAGAAAGGCGTCGCCACCGGCGTCGATCGGCGCGCCGGCAAGTTCGAATCGGCTCAGGGCGGGACGATTTTTCTCGACGAGATCGGAGACCTCAGCCTGGCAGCCCAGGCCAAGATCCTCCGGGTCCTGCAGGATCACGTCGTCGAGCGGATCGGCGGCAGAACCAACATCTCTGTGGACGTCCGCGTCATTGCCGCTACCAATAAGGACCTCACCGCCGCCATGAAGAAAGGTGAGTTCCGCGAGGACCTCTACTACAGGCTCAATGTCGTGCATCTGAAAACCCCGGCTCTGCGGGAGATGCCGGGCGATATCCCCGCACTCGCCAACGCACTGCTCTATCGCGTCGCTTCCGGCATGAAGCGAGTAGCGCCGCCACTCTCCGCGGCAGCTATTCAGGTTCTGCTACGCAGTTCGTGGCCCGGCAATGTCCGGCAGTTGGAGAATGAACTCCGGCGCGCCACCATCGTCGCGCAAGGACCGGAGATACTCCCCTCGGACTTTTCGGAAGAGCTCACAGCCGTTTCTGTGACGCCAGAACCGCCCAGCGGCTTACAGCAGGAACTGGAGGCGCTGGAACGCCGCCGGATCCAGGACGCACTCGCGGCAAACGCCAACAATCAACAGCGCACGGCCAAAGCCCTCGGCCTCAGCCGTCAGGGCCTCATCAACAAACTGAAGCGATACGGCATCCGGACATCACCGCCGCGCGAGGAGTAACCAGTTGTCTACTGAAAGCCGCGCGGCCAGCCAGTCCGCCTCACTCAACCGTATTGCGCCGGAGTCCTCCTGGCTCTGCCGGCGTGTTGCCGCCGTCTTAGTCGGTATCTGGTTCGGCGGAATTCTGCTGGTTGCCCTCGCCGCGCCTGCCTCTTTGCAGTCAGTCGATTCGGTCCTGACCTCGCCTCCTCAAAGCATCACCAAAGCGGTGAAGTCCCTCGGGCCTGAACTGACCCGCGAAATCCTCCAATTCCAGGCTGGAGAGGCGAACCGCGTGATGTTCCTAATCTGGGGCTGGACGCAACTCGCCCTGGCTGGCGCCGTGGTGATTCTGCTCCTCTTCCTGAGCAACGTGGGCCGCACAGTGCTGGGGCTCTCCTTCGCGATGATGTTGCTTGCCGCGCTGATCAAGTTTCTGGTGATATCCAGAATCGCCGCGTCGGGCCGTTTGACGCAGGCTTCCGTTCAGATTGCGCCCGCGGAACTGGCGGAGAGGCTCAGGTTCATGTACTACACCTTTGCGGCTTTCGAGCTGGTGGTGGTGGTCTTAGGTTCGGTGCTTCTTGTTCTGCTTCTTGGAGGGCGGCGTAGCGGCAGCGGCCGGCGGCACGTCGAAGAGATCTGAGATCAGCTCGACCTGATCGATCACACCAAGCACGGCAGTATCAATCGGAGAGGGCTTCAGGCCCAATGCGGAGAATGCCGCAAAACCATCCTGCACCAGAAGCACGCGGTCATTCAGACCCGCATTCACGGTATCCACGGCGACCACCGGCACACCGCGGTTGCTTCCGTCCAGATCCAGCGGTTGCACCAGAAGGATTTTGCGCCCCTCGTGCGACGCGTCCTTGCGCGTGGCGCTCACGTCTCCGATAACGCGGGCGATCAGCATGTGCGCTTCCTGCCCAGGTGGATCTCGTCCACGATGCCAACAATGGTGGCGTCAGTGGGCACCTCATCCGGCATAAACGGAAAGGATGCTTCTTTGCCGCGCACCCAATAGACCACTTCGCCCGCGCCGGCGCCGGTCGAATCGGTGCAGATCAACGGCTTGCCAGTGGGTGTGAGATCCGGCAGTACCGGCTGTACGATCAGCAACCGCTGGGAGTCCAGCCCGGGGTTCTTCACGCTGGACCACAAGCGGCCGGTGACGCGTCCTAGTTGCACGGCTTTGTGTCCACATCCAACGCGTCGACGATACCGACGATGACACAATCCACCGGCTTGTCTTTGCAGCCATCCGCCATGCGGGCGCTGCTGCCGGCGACGGTGAACACCAGTTCGCGAAAGCCTGCACCTACGGTATCGACGGCCACGACATAGCCGGCTTCATCCTTGCCATCCGGGGAGACCGGCTTGATGATCAGCAGCTTATGCCCTTCGAGTCGAGGATCTTTCTTTGTGGCGACAACGGTGCCCACCACGCGGCCGAGGATCATGTGTTTCCCTTTGTAACTATCAATGCTAGGATATCGCGATCCGTCGTACGTGGGCGTTGCGCCTGCTAAACTAGCGGCGAAAGGGGATTTACTGAATGAAGAATATGATTTCGTTGGCACTGGGACTTGGTTTGCTGGCTGGCGCGTTCGCCGTACAGGCGCAGGCGCCGAGAGCGAGCCCCGCGGACAAGGTGAGCGCCACCCTGAATGGCAAGGCCGTGACGATCGATTATAGCCGGCCTTCGCTGAAAGGCCGCACGGTCGGGAAAGAGGTCGCGCCGTTCGGCAAGGTGTGGCGCACAGGCGCCAACGAGGCCACCCGGCTGGAGTGCGCGGGCGATCTGATGCTTGGCTCGCTGCACGTGCCGGCCGGTTCGTATTCGCTCTACACCATTCCGGGCGAGAGCGAATGGACGCTGATCGTCAACAAGACCGCCAAGCAATGGGGCACGGTCTATGACGAGAAGATGGACCTGGGCCGCGCAAAGATGAAAGTCGGCAAGACGGCCGCGTCGGTGGAGCAGCTGACGATCGCGCTGGAAGCCAAAGGCGCGGCGGGCACGCTGAAGATCTCCTGGGGCGGCGTGGAAGCATCCATCGCCGTGGCTGCCCACTAAGGCAGAGCCCATGTACGTTGCGATGAGCCTCGGCCTGACACTACTGGCCGGGGCTTTCGCCGTTCAGGGGCAGACGCCGAGGGTGAGCCCGCGGGGGACCGTGAAAGCCGTCGTGAACGGTATTCCGGTCCTGATCGAGTACGGCCGTCCGTCGTTGAAGGGCCGCAAGCTAGACACGCTGGCGCGTCCGGGCAAGATCTGGCGCACCGGCGCAGACGAAGTCCCGACCCTGGCATGCCTGGGGGACATCACGCTCGGGCCGCTGCTGGTGCCGGCCGGCAACTACTCCCTCCTCACCATCCCGGGCGAGGAGGAATGGACGTTGATCGTCAACAGGTCCGCCCGACAATGGGGGGATTCCGAGTACAACAAGAAAAAGGATGTGGGCCGCGCCAGCATGAAAGTAGCGAGGCTGGCCGCGCCGGTCGAGCAGTTCACCATCGCCATCGAGCCCGACGGGGACGGGGCCATATTGAAGATGTCGTGGGGGAACGTGGAAGCGTCCGTCGTGTTGAAGGCGCCGTGATGGGGCGCTAGGGGATTTCGAGGGCGATGAAGCGGAGGCGGCCGGCGCGCTCGATTTGGACGGCGGCGGGGTCTCCTGATTTCATCTTTTTCAGGGCGGTGCGGAGTTCGGCGATGGAGGCGACGCTGGTGTGATTGATGGCGTAGATGACGTCGCCGGCGTTGAAGCCTTCCTCCTGCAACGGGCCATCGGCATGGCGTGCGGCGACCAGTACGCCGCCGATTTCGCGGCGGACGGGGGCCACCTGTTCCCGCATTTTTCGCGTGAGATCCAGAGCGAAGATACCCAATTCGGGCACCAGGTTCTCTTCCTTGCTGGCGAGCTGGCCGAAGTTGGCGACTTCGTCCTGGCGTTCGGCCACTTTCACCGCTAAACTGACACGGCGTTTGCCGCGGATCACTTCGAGTAGAACGGACTCCCCGATGGCGGGGCGGTAGACGTTCACATTGAACTGGCGGGCGTTTTCCATCACCTTACCGTTGAGGCTATGAACGATGTCGCCGACGCGAAGACCGGCCTTATCGGCTTCGCCGCCGGGCTCCACATCGGCAATGACAACACCCCAATCCTGCGGGAGTTTCCAGCCGGTGGCGAGCGGCGGCGAGATGGTCTGGGCCAGAACGCCCACTTCGCCACGGACGACGCGGCCGGACTTGCGAAGCTGATCGATGACGTTGGCAACGATATTGGAGGGAACGGCGAAGCCGATGCCTTCGCTGCCGCCGGACTGGGTGAGGATCAGCGTATTGATGCCGACGATATCGCCGCTGGTGTTGACGAGCGGGCCGCCGCTATTGCCGGGGTTGATGGGCGCATCGGTCTGGATATAGATCATGGGATCATCGGGCTTCAACTGGCGGGCAGGGGCGCTGACGACACCCATGCTGAGCGAGTTATCGAGGCCCATGGGGCTGCCGAAGGCGAGCACGATCTGGCCTTGCTCGACGGCATCGGAATCAGCCAGCTTCACTGCGGGATAGCCGGTCTCCTTGATCTTGAGGAGCGCGATATCGGTTTCGAGATCAACGCCGATGACCTCGGCGTGGACGATGCGGCCGGAGGGCCGGAGCGTGGAGCGGCGCGCGGCCGGACCGCCATCGACGAGTGTAGGCAGGGCCACTTGAACACGCTGGGCGCCGATGACGACGTGGGCGTTTGTGACGATGTAGCCGCTCTCGTCAATAATGACGCCGGAACCGGAACTCTGCTGGCGCGCGGCGACGCCGCGTTCGTCACTCTCCTCCGGCTCCAGTTCGCGATAGCCGACGGCGGTGACCTTGACGACCGAGGTATGGACGCGGCGGCTGAGGGCCTGGAAGCTGGAGCTCAGGGCCTCCAACTGGGGCTGGGGCGACTGCGCCGGCAGAAGCAGGCTGCATGCCATGGCGATCAACAATATTCGAAACATGAGGCAGACTCCCCGATTTGCTCTATTCTATATCCAATGAACCGCAGAACATTCCTCCAAACCGCCGCGCTAACTGCCGCGGCGCGGACCAGGCTGCTGGCCGACACGCCGATGCCGATGACAACGCTGGGCAAGACGGGGATGAAGGTCTCCCGTTTTGTGGTGGGCGGCTACCACATGAACGTGCAGGGCGAGGAGATGGCGACGCGGATCATCCACCGCGCCATCGAGCTGGGCGTGAACTTCTTCGACAGCGCCAACCTCTACCACAAGGGCAAGAGCGACGAGATCTATGGCCGCGCGCTGGCCGGCGGTTTGCGCCAGAAGGTGCAGATCATGACCAAGTGCGAAAACTACTCGAGGGACGGCGCGATGAAGCTGCTGGAAGAGCAGCTCAAGCGCATGAAGACGGACTATCTCGACCTGTGGCAATGCCACCAGGTGAGCGAGATGACGGAGGTGGACCAGATCCTGGCGCCGGGCGGCTCATTGGAGGCGTTCGTGGACGCGAAGAAGCAGGGCAAAGTCCGGCACATCGGATTCACGGGGCACCGGAATCCGGAGATCCATCTACGGCTGCTGGCGGCGACGGATGCTTGGGAGACAGTGCAGATGCCGATCAACCTGATCGATCCGCACTATCTGAGCTTTCTGACCAACGTACTGCCGGAGGCCCGTAAGAAGGGGCTGGGCGTGCTGGCGATGAAATCAAATGCGATGGGGGCGATCACGAAGAAGAACGTGGCCCGCATCGAAGAGTGCCTGCGGTTTACGTGGAGCCAGGACGTGGACGTGCTGGTCTCGGGCGTGGAGACGACCTCGCAACTGGAAGACAATGTGCTGGTGCTGAAGACGCTGAAGAAGATGAGCAAGCAAGAGATCAGCGTACTGCTCCACAAGACGAAGCAGGGGGACACGGGGTCCAAGATCGAGTCTTACAAAAAGAAAGAGGGGAGCGCGCGGGCACTCCCCTGTTCGTATCACCGGGACGGTGACGCTATTTCTTCTTGAAGGATTCGGGGGCGACGCCGGGGTTCAGTTTGACCTCGGTAAGCGCCCCCTCTCCCATTTTCTGGCCGTTTTGCATGATGAGGGACGTGTAGGCGATCTTGATGCCATCGACGTCCTTGTAGTCCGAGAGGCTGCTCTCTGTTTCGGCAGGGCCGGTCATGCCCTGAGCCTTGTAGGCGAGCTTGGCCGGCAGGTGGGTAGCCTTGTCGAAGGTCACCTTGACCTCGAAACCGCCGGACTTCCAGAGGACGGTGTCGTCGCTGACGGCGTTGACCTCGGCCTTGCCGGTGGCCGCGGCGACCAGCAAGCCGATACCGCCGCCGGAGGTGGGAATGCTCTTGGCCAACTCGGGCACCATCTGAGCCGGGAGGTCCATGACCTGGGCACCCTGTGCCATCCAGCCGGCGGAGCCGTCGAGAACCTGGGTGATGGCCATCATGGGGAGGGTCATGACCATCTTGTAACGATCGGGGTAGAGGATGATCTCCTCGGTTGTAGCGTCAAAAGCGCCCTGGGGCAGAGTGAGCTTGAGCTTGCCCTTCAGCGAGATGTCTTTGATGGATTGCAGTTTGGCGAGGCCGCCCATGGCGGCGACGGCCTGATCGATGAGCGCCTTGCCGGCAGCGGAGGTGGCGCCCGAGACGACGACCTTTTCCTTGACCTTGAGCAGATCCGCCGCGACGAAGTCGATGTCCTCGCCCTTGATGACGCGGGTGGGGCCGTAAACTTCCAGCGCCTTGGAGAACTCCTTGGCATTGCCAACGGCGACGACGGTGAGCTTATCGGTTTGGAGGAACTTCTGGAGCGCTGCGCTGAGCTGCTCGCGCGTGATGGCCTGGACGTTTTTGCGGTAGTTCACCCAGTAGTCTTCCGGCAGGTTGTAGACGTAGTTGGTGAGGATGCGGCTGGCGACCGCGCCGGAAGTTTCGGTGGAGATGCCAAAGACGCCCAGAGTATAGGCCTTGGCCTCATCAAACTCGGCCTGGGTGGCGGGGTTTTCCTTGAACTCCTTGAGGAGGTCCATGATCATGCGGATGGCGTCGGCGGTCTTCTCGGTGCGGGTGAAGGTAGAGGCTTGGAAGCCGCCGGCCTGGCGATTGGGCTCGAAGCCGGAGCGGGCGCCGTAAGTGAGGCCTTCATTGGCGCGGAGCTTCATGTTGATGCGGGAGTTGAAGCTGCCGCCGAAGATCTGGTTGGCCATGACGAGGGCGAGGTAATCGGGGTGGTTACGGGGGACACCGACGTGGCCGACGACGATCTGGGTTTGGACGGCGGTGGGCATATCGACGATGAGGACCTGGGCCTTGGGGGCGGGCGGCGGCGCGAGCTTGGTATCGGGCGCGGCGGGGGCGTTCCAAGTGCCGAAGTACTTCTCGACGAGGGCGAAGCCTTCGGCGGGGGTGACGTCGCCGGCGACAGCGATCCAGGCGCGGCCGGGGGAGTAGTTGGCCTTGTAGAAGCCCACGATGTCGTCGCGTTTGATATTGCGGAGCGTGGCGGGCGTGCCTTCGCCCGGGTAGGCGTAGGGATGTGCGCCGAGGATGGCACGGGCGCCGGCGAGTGGCGCCAGGTATTCGGGGTTGGTGTAGGAGACGGCGAAGCCGGACTGGGCCTGGCGCATCTGGCGATCGATCTCTTCCTGCGCGAACGCCGGGTTGCGGGTGATGTCGGCCATGAGTTCCATGCCGAGGCTGGCATAGGATTTCATGAAGCTCATGGCGACGCCAGAGATATCGTCGCCGGCGGAGGCGGAGAGGTTGCCACCGACGTTATCGACGGCCTTAGCGAGCTGCTGCGAGGTGCGCGTGGTGGTGCCTTCGCGGAGCAGGCCGGCAGTCATGGAGGCGAGGCCGGATTTCTCGGGGGCGACGTAGGCGTTGCCGGCGAGGACCTGGAGGGTGGCGGCGACGAGCGGGAGGCGGTGATCCTCGACGACGTAGACGCGGAGGCCGTTGGGCAGGGTTTTCGAAGTGGCTTTGGGGAAATCAAAGGGGCGGGGCGCGGTGGGCGGCGGGGGCGTCTGCTTGGGCGCTGTTTGAGCGGCGAGAGTCGCGGCCAGGAGGGAGATGGATGTGAGTAGAGTGATGGTGCGCATGGTGGCCTCCTGTTACTGCTTGGCAGCTTCCTTGGCTGCGCTCTGGTCGGGTTGGATGAAGAGTTTGATCTGCCTGTTCTTGGCGAGGTACTTCTTGACGACGCGCTGCACGTCGGCGGCGGTGACCTTGCGGTAGTTTTCGAGCTCGGTGTTGTAGAGCTCGGGGTTGTTGAGGAGGACGGCGCATCGGCCGAGGAAATCGGCGCGGGCCTGGACGCCCTCGCGGCCGAGGATGAAGCCGGCGATGGTCTGGTTCTTGGCCTTGCCCAGCTCCTCATCGGTGACGGGCTTTTCGGCCATCTCGCCGAAGGTGTATTCGAGGGAGGTGGCGACCTCCTTGATGTTCTTGCCCTGGTTGACGACAGCGAAGCCGAAGAAGATGGAGGGGCCTTCGAGGAAGAGGCTCTGGCCCTGAGCGGCGAGGGCGGACTGCTCGTCGTAGACGAGGCGTTTATAGAGGCGGGAGGACTGGCCGGAGGAGAGGATGGCCGAGGCGATTTCAAGGGCGTAGGTGTCGGGATGACCGAGCGAGGGGAGGTGGTAGGCGGTGACGACGGCGTCGAGGGGCGCCTTCTTGTCCTTGACGGTGACCTCGCGGCCGGCGGTGAGTTCCGGTTCCTTGGTGGTGATGCGGGGGATCGGCTTGCCCTTCGGAATGGAGCTGAAGTGCTTGGTGATGAGGGCGACGGCTTCCTTGGTGTCGAAGTCGCCGACGGCCACGATGGTGGCGTTGTTGGGGACGTAGTAGAGAGAGTGGAACTCCTGCACGTCGGTGATAGAGGCCTTGTTCAGGTCCTCCATGGAGCCGATGGGGGAGTGCTTATAGGGATAGTTGGTGAAAGTGTTCTTGAGCACTTCTTCGAGCAGGGTGCCGTAGGGTGGATTCTCGAAGCGGAGGCGGCGCTCCTCCTTGACGACTTCGCGTTCCTTCTTGAAGTTGGCCTCGGAGACGTCGAGGGAGGCGAGGCGATCGGCTTCGAGCCAGATCATGCGCTCCAGGAAGTTGGAGGGGAAGGTCTGCCAATAGACGGTCTGATCGAAGCTGGTATAGGCGTTGAGGACGCCGCCGGACTCGCGGACGATCCGCATATGTTCCTCGGGGCCGACGTTCTTGGAGCCACGGAACATCATGTGCTCGAAGAGGTGGGCGAAGCCGGTGCGATTGACCTTTTCGTCCTTGGAACCGACGTGGTACCAGACCTGGAGGTTGATGACGGGGCGGGAGCGATCCTCGGCGAGGACGATTTTGAGGCCGTTGGGCAGCTCGGCTGTGTGGATTTTGAGAGGTGGCGGGGTATCGGCGGCAGTGGCGAGGCACTGGGCGCACAGGGTGATGGCGAAGAGGCTGGCGGAAATCTTAGTCATAGTGAAGAGACCCCAAGGGGCTGCTGAAAAGATGTTAGCAGAGGGTTAGACGGTGCAGAGTAAAATTCGTGGGCATTTGGAATGAGTGAGATATGGGTTTGGACGGCGCCGGGTGAAGATGCGGCTCCGGCGGCCATGACTTTGGGGGCAGGCGGGGGCGGGCAGGATTGCGGGCGGTCCTGGCGGTTGCGGCAGTGGGCCTGGATTGCGCGAAAGAGGCGGGCGGAGAGGCGGGTGAGCTGGCGGAAGCGTTTGAGCCAGGCGCGGAAGAGGGGGTTGTGGCGGACCCAGGCGGAGATGCCGCGGCGGGTGTCGCCCTGGGCGCCGTGAATTTCTAGCGCGCAGAGCTTGTCCTCCAGGGTGTCGAGGCGGCGGATCCAGAGCTCGACGTAGGTCCACTGGTGGCGGAGATCGCGCTCGACGGGATCTGTGAAGTGGCGAGTGAGTTCCGTGGCGCGCGCGGTGCATTGGTCGTGCCACTCGGGCGGGATGGTGAATTTGCGGGCGTAGAGGTAGTGGATGGCGTTGTTTTGGGCGGAGGCGGCCTTGCCGGCCGCGGTGCGGGGCCCGGTTGATTTCTGCGCATTGGCGCGATTGGCGGCGAGTTTGCGTTCGGTCAGTCGGATGAGGGACATGGTGGGTGGGTCTCCTTGATTAGCTGGTTAGCTTTTTGGGCGGGGTGCGCATTTCGCGATTGAGCAGGGCGGCCCGGCGGAGAGAGACGGTTTCGAGGTCCCGGACGTAGCGGAGGCTATTGAGGAACTGGGGATCGTGGAGGGTGAGGGAGGCGCGGGTATAGGGGTCGATATCCTGGTAGACGCGATCGACCTGCGGGGCGTCGTCGGACATCTTAGTGCCCATGAGGCCGCACTCGTAGATTACGCAGCGGCGGGCGCGCCAGGTGTTGCTGGCGGAGAGCTGGGCATTGAACTGGTCGTATTCGCAGTTGGGCGGGATCTTCTCGGTGAGGGAGCGGACGTGGGCGAGGAAATCGGCTGGGTCTTCTTCTTCGAGGAGAATGCCTTTGACGATGTCGAGGACGGGGGCGGGTCCGGCGTGGCGGCGGAGGGAGCGGCGGGGTGGGGTAGCCGGGGTGGCTGGGGCCGGCGGGGCCGGGGTGTCGGGGTCGCGGGGGTGGTTTCCGGGGTATCGGGCTTCTCGAGTTTCATTGTTCAAACCTCCGGTTGGATTATAGAGGACGCGAACAAGGAGTTTGGGGGTGGTTTACTGTAAGTGATTGATTTCAGGGGTGCGATTTTTTGAAATTCGTTGAACTGAAGTTGGGCGGGCGGGTGTTTTTTGGGGGGACGGCAGGGTTACACCGGGCCGCGGCTTGCGCCTTGGGATCAATCAGGCTCGGCGGACTTCAGGATGAGTTCGAGGCTGGCGAGGAGCGGAGGGAGGTCCAAGGACACAGTGGTCCAGAGGATATCGAGGTCGATATCGAAATAGGCGTGGATGAGGCGATTGCGCATGGTGATCATCTCGACGTAGGGGAGACTGGGATGCTCTGCGCGGGTCTCGCCCGTCAGACGCGATGCGGCTTCGCCGATGATTTCCAGGCAGCGGGTCAAGGCCAGGCAGAACATCCTGTCAGCGAGAAGTTGATCCCGAGAGCGACCGGCCGCCATCGCGACGGCCTCGGCCGTGGCGTCGCGCATGTGCAGGAAGCGGATGCGGTCCTCGTTCTTCATAGGCACTCGTCGTAAGCGACGAGTGCGCCGCGCGTGACCTCTTCGCGGAAGTAGGGGCTGAGGTCGTTCGGTGTGCGCAGGTCGACTTTTCTATCCGAAAAGAGGCGGCTGAGTTCCTGTTCCATGCGGGCGAGGCGGAAGAATCCGACGTGGTTACCGGGCTGGAATTCGATTAGGATATCGATGTCGCTGTCCGGTCGAAATCGCGGAGTGAGGATGGAGCCAAAGAGCGCGAGTTTGCTGACGCCGTTGTGGCGGCAGAAGGACTGGAGCTCGGCGCTCGGGATGGGCAGGGCGGCGGTCATGGGGAGGTCCAGTTCCATTATGGCTGATAGGGGCAGCAGACGAGGAGTAATCAGAACAAAGCACAACTCGACGCCGGAATTGCGGGTCCGGCGTCGTTCGCAGTGGACCCCCGCTCAACACAGCGACTCAGGCTCTAATGCGTGCGCTCTGACGGTCGCGGCTCGGAACGTGCTTGTCCCGCAAGCGGGCTCGAAAACCAACTGTCTACGACCATATTTGACCGTTTGGCGTTATGTGGTCACAAAACGCCGGCACCATCATCTGTCAGCGGTTGCCTCTGCGGTTGCCTCTGCCGTTGTTGTCGTTGTCGCGGTCATAGTCCCGATTCCTCTTGTCCTTGTCCCAGCGATGATTGTGCTCGAACTGACGGTCTCCGCCCGACCAATACCCCTGGTAGTACTGTTGCGATTCATAACGAGGCCCCACCCAGGTCGCACCCTGGTAGGGAGGCCGGCTGTAGTACCCTTTGTGCCAAACGTAACGGTTATTCGATGGGTACCAGTAGCCATCCACCCAGGCGTAGCCGGGGCCGGGAGGGCTCGGGCGAACCCGCATGACGCGGGGCGCGGGCGGAGCGCCTATCCTGATTCCTATCGAGAACTGCCCGAATAGCGAGCAGCCAGCCAATAACATCACGGTCAGCAACTTCTTCATGGCCTGCAATTACCTCTCATCGAGCAAAGAGCACGCATCTGGCCGAACGGCGAGGAGTCTGGTATTGGATGCCCTTACTGAAGCATACGGACGAAACGCCATCCTGTGGCTGGTCGCTTTCCGCCTGCGGACCCTCGCATCGCTCCCGATAGCCGCTCTGATCACCGATGCGGCGGAGTGATCGGTTTCGCCAACCCGCCGATGGAAGGGATGGCGGATTGCGCGGCCGGTGTACTGATTGGGCAACCTGCCGATCCGGTGCTGCTGAGACCCGGCCACGCTTGGAAGGGCAAGGCGGTGTTTCGCCGGGGTAGCGGGGCTACGCAGCAGAGGTTTTTGCCGGGCTTAGACTGCTGGACAATGGCGCCGCTTTTCTACAAAAGCCATTCATTGTGGATATTTTGGCGAAGTTGGTTCGCCAGGTTCTGGATGCGCCAGCCAAGCCGTTGGGCTGAGGGCGAGAAGCAATGTGTTGGCCGGGCGGGGCCTTTACGGGCCCGGCGGTCTCAGTTGGCAAATGGCTTGGATGCCTGGACCGTTATTGGCTTCTGCGCCCGCCGGTGGTGGCGGAGGCGCTCAGCGCGGTTCAGGCGGAGGTCCAGGCCGCTTGGAGTGGCGGGATAGGGTTTGTTGCCCATCAGGCCTTTCCAGAGGACGCGGTTGTAGGCGGCGAAGTCGAATCGGTCCTCGACGGTGAAGTCCATGCCTTTGGTGACCCGCGCCCAGTATTTCGAGTCATGAGTGGGTTTGGGCACGATGAGGCGGGCCTCTCTCGGGGGCAGCGGCAGGTCCGTGTTGTAGAGGATGGGCGCAGGCGCGGCCTGGAAGGTCCAGGGGTTGGGTGTTGTATTGAAGACATCGGCCATGGGTGTGGCGAGTGCGTCACCCAGGGTCATCGGCTGGAGGCCGAGGACGTCTTCGATAGTCCGGACGAAGTCCATGGTGTTGTATTGGGAGGAGACGACGGCGCCCTGTTTGACATAGGCGCCGGCCACGAAGGCGACGCTGCGGTGGGAATCGACGTGGTCGCCGCCATCCTGGGCATCGTCCTCGATGATGAAAATCAGCGTGTCGTTGGCGTAGCGGCTGTTGGCGATCTTCTCCACCAGAAGGCCCACCGCGTAGTCGTTATCGGCCTGCTGCAACTCGGGCGTGTTGACGCGATCAATGGCGGTATCGAAGTTGCCGGTGTGATCGTGCATGAAGCGAACGAGGCTGAGCGCGGGCAGGCCGCCATCGGCGTACTTGGTATCGAACTCGCGCTCCCATTCCTTGAAGCGGTAGTAATCCGGGAAGGCGTTGTCGAAGCCGCGGAAGTAGGGGTCCGTGCGGGGTGCGAGGGAGGCGCTGGAGGGGATGGCAACGGTCTGTCCGGAGGAGAAGGGGTCGCGATCCAGCGGGATGGCGGAGTCCGCGGTGGAATAGCGGGTGACATCGATGAAGAAGCCGTAGTTGCGCACGGTAAGGCCCGAGCGCAAGGCGTTATCCCACAGGTAGCCGGTATTCACTTCGTTGTTTGGTCCATCTGGCGCCGCCACGTTGGTCTGGCCGGGCAGCAGGTCCGGATCGTCCGGGTGGAAGGGATCGGCGGCGCGGCGTTCAGCGAGTGAGGCGATGGAGACGTTTACACTGCGGTTGAGCCCTTCGGAATCCAGGCTGAGCCCGCGTCCGGCGTAGGCGACCGGGAACTGGCGCTGAACCACGTCCGGAGCGCGGGCGGATGTGCTCCAAAGCCAGCCATCGTAGCTCACCTCCGAGCTGTCGTAGAAGTTATCCAGGGTGACGAAGGTGCGCGCGAGGTTGTGCTGATTTGGTGAGACAGCCCGGCCGAACTCGGCCAGATCCGGATCGCCGTTGCCGACCTCCAGATCGCCCAGGATCTGGTCGTAAGTCCGGTTTTCTTTGATGATGTAGATGACGTGCTTGACTCCGCGACGTACGGCCTCCATCACCGCGGCGTCGCGGGCGTTGGCGGTGCTGGAGAAGCGGTTGTTGACAGCTACCTGGGCAGTCAGCGGGCCGAGTTGCTCCAGGGTGGGCAGCGGAAAGATCTGGAAGCCGGCTTTGGTGCGCTGGGGGTTGTACTCATTGGATGCCTGGCAGTTGGGCCGATCCGGGGTGGCGGGTGTTGTACCGGCAGCGTAGCAGAAGCCGGGATCGGGGCCGGTCGGGGATTTGCCATTGACTACGTAGACGGAGAGCGGTTTGCCGTCCCTGCGTTCGGGGCCGAAGCTCACGGAGTTCGGATACCAGCCGGTTGGGATGAGACCGACCACGTGATCACCTGAATTGGCTCCGCCGAGGGAGACCACGGCGATGCAGTTCGTGGCGCCGTTTGTGACATAGAGCTGTTTCTCGTCCGGCGAGAGCGCGACGCTGTTAGGGTTTGCGCCGGTCAGGAGAGCAAGGCGGAGGGGGATGAGGCCCGCGGGCGCAATAACGGAAATGGTCTGGGCGATTGTGTTGTTGGCTGTGTCGATGACATCCACGGTGTCGGTCTGGTCTTCCACGACGTAGAGAAGAGACTGGGCCTTGTTGAGGGTCATCTTGCCGGGCTGGCCCTTGACCTTGATGCGGGTTTGCACGGAGGGCGCGCCGTTGAGATTGACGACGACGATCTCGCGATCGCGGATGCTGGAGACGTAGGCTGTGGCGCTGGGGCCGTTGCCCTTGATGGCCACCCAGAAGGGGTATTCGCCGCCGGGGACGCCTGCCTGGGCGGGGTCGCTCTTGCCGGGGCGCAGATCGAGCTCCGTACCGGCGGACCAGTTGCCGAAGCCTCCGGTGAAGACGGTAATGGAGTCGTTGTAGTAGTTGGCGACGATGAGGGTCTTGCCATCATTGGAGATGGCCAAGCCGCCGGCGCAAGGCTTGACGGCGACCTGGGTGTTGATGGGCACCTGCTTGTCTTCGGGTGGAACGTGCAGGCCCAGGCCGGCGGAGTGGCCCAGGGGGAGGTAATTGCCAGCCTGCTCACCCCAGGAACCATTGGCGCTGCGGGTAATGATGTGAACCCTGTCGCTGACGCCACCGGAGACGTAGAATGCCCAGCCGGATGGATCGAAGACGATGCCATTGTAGGTATTGGCGATGGGCACTACCTGTTTCTTGATTGGGGTGCGGCTGGAGATGTCGTAGACGAACACGTACTCGTTGGAGTCCGCCATGTTCATTTTGCCGGCGTTGGCGCCATCGGGAAAGAAGACGCGGTTGTAGCCGCTGGTGAGAACGAGCAGGGTTTTCTGATCTGGACTAACGACGGTGGTGACTGCCTGTCCTGCGAGCCAGGAGGGATCGTCGGCGAGATCGGGATTCATGGAGAGAAAGCGGGCACCGGGCGGCGCCAGCGGGGTGATCTGCTGGCCCAGATTGGGGAGTTCCTGCAGGCCCAGATTCGGCTGGCCGGGCTGGCTGAGCTTCGGCTGTTCCGGCTGGGTCAGGGTCTGGCGCCGGGGTTGGGCGTAGGCGACGGCGGTAGAGATCACGAGGGCGAGCGTCAGGCCAGCCGGTAAGAGGGGGTTGAGGGCGTTGGTTCGGCTTGTCATTGTCTTTATGTCGCAGTTCCAGCCCGCCGCCTGCGAAGCGAAACGGACCTGTCGTTGATTGCCAAGTGGTTTTGATAGCAATTCTCACGCCAACGCGAGAATGGCTCATTTTGAGCCCACTTTGGCGTGGTACGGCATTCGGCTCCAGTGCCGTTGCGGGATTCTGTCCCATACTGGGGCACCGACAGGCAGGCGGACCAGGCTAGATAGGATATTGAGGGCGCGAACAAGGGCTTTCGGGGTGGTTGGCTGTAAGTGGTTGAGTTCAAGGGTGAGATTCCCTGGATTCTATTGACCTGGGGATTGAGTGAGCGACTATTTTTCTGGGCGGGCGGCCGGGTTGAGTGGCGCGGAAGCTTGGGTTTCCCGATCCGGGCGGGAGACAATGCCGGCGCGATACTGGCGCCGCACCTTTGGGGTTTCCTCCGGAATCTCGCAGAGGCCGGCAACGTCTAGATGCCTTCCCAGATTCACCGTCAAATTTCGAAATCGGAAGGGCAACTGAGAGAGTGGATCTGCGAGCGGTGTTTGAAATAGTGGCTGATGTTGGACGCGGCCAAGGGCCAGTCCGATTTGGTGTGATCCCACAGAACACAGACGGTCCGTGAATTCGGCTCCCGGGCGATCTGGTTGCACGCTGGGGACATCCTGCCTGATGGACCCGCGGGCCTCGTTGGGGCGGGTACACTGGACTCATGCGGAGCCGGCACCAGGCTGCGCCGCCTCCACGGGCCACCCCGATGCATGGTTCTGAACGCTGCGCGGCCCTGCCGTCTGGCTCCGGCGCGGTCCCGCCCAGGCCGGGGCAGCGTCGCGAGCGATAGACAGTGTAGTCAAGTGCTACGCTGAATTGGATTGCCCGAATGACAGCCTTTCCGCTTGGCGCGAAGGCGCGGTAAGCAATTGGCCGAGAACGCCATATCGCAGGAACGATAGCCGATTTGACGCGGGAACAACGGGGAAAACGGTTTTATGCCTCTGGATGACACGGGGACGGCGAATTCCAGGCTCGCTGAGTTGAAGGCCGGGGTCACGGCGGCGGGCTTTCGCCCCACTCCCCTGGCGCCGGTGATGTGGGCGATCCGGCGACTTTTCTGGCCGATTTTCCGGCAGTACCACTTCTTTCAGGTTGAGCAAATGGCGGCGGCTGTGAGCCGGTTGGACCAGTATGAAGAGAGGCTCAACCGGCTCGACGCGGACTCGACGGCCCTGGCGATCCGTCACCGCGAGGTCCTCGAGGAAGTTCCGAAGGCCTCCGTCGCCCACTTCCAACTCGCGACTGACCTGGCGGCAGTGGTCAACCGGCAGGCGGTGCTCGAACAGGATTCCGTCCGGCTACTGAGCGAAATTGTATCCATTCGTGAAAGTCTTGCGGCCGGGGCAGAATGGAAAGACGACCTCGCCTCGTCGCAAGCCGAGCTTGCCGGCAGACAGCAGCAGTTGGCCGATCATCTCAACGCCGGACTTGCCAGTCTCCAACAGCAGGAAACACGACTCGGACAGCAAGAAGCTCGTCTCGAGTTGCTGGACCACCGCACCAAGCTCGCTCTGGCGACGTCGCCTACGGGCCTATTCGTCGTGAAGGTTGGTGATCTGGTCTCCGATACCATTGCCGCCACCGGCGTGTGGGACCCGCACGTGCTGGCGACAGTTGAGGAGGTGGCGAGAACGCGGCACGGTGTCGCGATCGATGCCGGCGCCCACATCGGATTCATGACTGTCGCGATGGCGGCCAGGTTTTCCCGAGTGCTCAGTTTTGAGCCCAACTCATTCAACTACCAGCTCCTTTCCGCCAACGTTGCACTCAATGGCTGCGGGAACGTTACCTGCATCCAGGAGGCGCTTTTTTCCCACGAGACACAGATATCGCTGGCAGCCAATCCGCAGCAGGAAATTCCCATGCCGCTCTCTGCGGAGGGGGCGTTTGATGGCCTGGGCGCGTCAAATCTCGGAGCATATAGCTTCGTCGAAAATGGCTCAGGCCTCTCCCGTGTGCGCGCACGAGCTTTGGATAGCTTTCAGCTAGCGGATGTTGGCCTGATCAAGATCGATGTCCAGGGAGCAGATGGCGAGGTACTGGCAGGCGCCCGCGATACGCTGGCAAGATGCAGGCCGGTGGTTGTCTTCGAATGGGAGGAGCTTTTGGCGCGCAACTTCGGAGTCAGCTTCCAAACGGTAGTCGAGAGTCTGAATGGCCTGAACTACAAACTCGAAGTGCTGAAACGATCGAGCGAAAAGCAGGTAGACTATATAGCACGTCCCCTTTAGGCAGCCGGGAACGCACGAAAGCTCTGCCCGTCTTAAATCGCTGCACGAATTTTCTGCGTAGTTCAGTAAAGAGGCCGCCATCTGACTCGCCGATACCTCTTCGTCCTGGCATCGAGTTGCCAAATGTACTCCGGGACCGGCACGGCCATATTCGATTGGATTCGGTTTGCCAGCGCGAAGTTTTCCTTTTCAGTCCTGATCGACTCTGAGTACAAGGTGAATCTGGACGCGACGTCCGAATTCTGCCGGAACTTCGGGATACCCCTGTATGTCTCGACGCCATGCCATATGCCGGGGTGCCCTGATTCCGGGGTGAGCGGCATCGCGCGTCATCTTCAGCGATTCACCTACGATGTAGTGGAGTGCGTATCCTGGGCCAATGCGTCCACCAATCTGGCGGTCCTGTCGGCGATGCGCCCCGGTACGAAGCTGGTGTTTACGCCGCACTCTCAACCCCAATGGACGCTCGGCAGCGAATCCCGCTACTTCATGGTCCAACAAGTCTTCGCGCGGATGGTGAGATCGAGTGACGCCGTATTCATCGATTCGGTGGCGGAACAAGCTTTGCCCGCATTCGCCGGAGCTGATGAATCCACGATTCACCATGTGCCCCTTGGTGTTGACACCTCCAGATTCGCGTTCGCCGGCAGCAATCAGCGCAACCTGCTCACCTGTGTCTGCGATTGTCGCGAACCGAGAAAGAGGGTGGACCTGCTGCTTGCAGCCTTCGGCCTGGCAGTTCGTCAGAATCCCAATCTCCGGCTGACCCTGGCGGGGAAAGGATCGGACAGCGTGGCGATCCGGCCCGAGTTGGAGCCCTTCATCAGCCGGTTGGGCTTCGTATCCAGTGGCGAACTCCAGGATCTGTACCGGCGTTCGGGCCTTTTGGTGCTGCTCTCCGACTACGAAGCCTTCGGCTTACCGATCGCGGAGGCACTTTGCTGCGGATCGCAGGTTCTGCTGAACCGCCACGATGTGATGTTGGAGCTATTTGAGTCTCTGCCAGGCGTCTCTTGGACCACCAACACGGATGCGGCGATGACAGCCGCAAAAATGCTCGAACTGGGACCTGGCCCTTTTGACTCCAGGCAGATCGGCGTGGCGGCCTCGGCCCGCTTCGGTTGGGGTAGCACGTATGGCAGAAAACTGGCTGTCCTCGAGCGGTTGCTGGCGTCGAGCCAAACCGGGGCGGCGCGAGGCGACGACCTGTATAGAACCGAGCGGGCGGGCCGATGAGGGCTCTCCATATCTCGCCGACGTTCTATTCGCCCGACTCCGTCGTTGGTGGTGGAGAGAAGTATGTGCTCTATCTGTGCCAGGCTGGGGCCAGTGCGGCTGCGAGCCGGGGGCTCCACCTGGAGAGTACGCTGCTCGCGTTTGGCGCACAGGCGGGACGCCGGTCCCTGAAGGACGACATTTCGATGTCGATTATCTCAGGCACTCCGTGGAGCCGCACACCATCTCCGTGACGGAGTTGGATACGTGCCTGGATGGGGCCGATGTGGTCTTTGTCCACCAGTGCCTCTCCGCCACTGGCCTATTTGCGGCAGCTCACGCGAAACTTCGCGGAAAGTGGACGTTTGGCCTGGACCACGGCGGCGGGGAGCACCCCTTGGCCCATCACAGTCCGGAGATTGGGCGGCTGTTTGACGCCTTCCTGGCCCAATCCAACTTTGGCGCCAGTTCGTTTGAGGACATCGAGGGGCGCGTGGCGGTCATCAAAGGGCCCGTCGATTCGACCTATTACTCGGTGAATCCTCAGGTTCGGCGTGACTCCAGCCTGATTCTCGCGGTCGGCCGTGTGCTTCCGCACAAGGGAATAGACCGAATTGTCCCGTTGATTCCGGAGGACGCACGTCTCGTCGTTGCGGGCTCCTGCTACGACCAGGACTATGGCCAGTATCTGCGACAGATGCCTGCAGCGTCGCGGCTGGAGATCCGCGAGGGACTTTCAGACGCGGAGATACGGACGCTGATGCAGGAGGCCAGCCTATTCATCCAGGCCTCCACTCACTTCGACTACCGGCAGCGCTACTACGCCAAGCCGGAACTCCTGGGCCTGGCAGCACTGGAGGCACTCTGCTGCGGTACGCCCACTTTGGTCAGTTCGGCCGGTTCGCTGCCGGAGCTGTCATCCATCCGGGGATGCACGATGTTCCATGGAGATGGCGAACTCGGCGCACTGATCCGCGGGCATTTCTCGCGGCAGCCAGGCCGTCCCGACGCTGATGAGATCTCCCGGGACGCGCGGGCCAAATACGGCCTGGAAGCGTACGGGCATCAACTCCTAACATTGATGGCCGAAATGGGGGCCTGGCAGTGAACATTCTGGTGGTCAGCAACGTCTTTCCGCCTGGTTTTGTGGGCGGCTTTGAACTGGGCGCCTTGGAAGTTGCCACGGGGCTCGCCGATGGTGGCCACAAGGTGACGGTCCTCTCGGGCGACTATTTCCTGGACGAGACGGAGGAGTCCTCACCCATCGAGGTGCGCCGCATTCTGAACTGCGCGCCGATGTCGCACGAACTGGGGGATCAGGCAGCGCGCCACATCCAGGGGACCTACTTTGACTTCCACAACATTCGCCGGATGGCGAACAGCATTCGATCTTTGCAGATCGATCTGGTGCTGCTGTTCAATATTCAGGGGTTGGGGGCGTTGTCCATCCTGCGCTTCCTATCCGCCACCAGGATGCCCACGATTGCCTACCTGATGGACAATCCGCTGCATGGGCTCGACCGGAACTCCATCGCGAGTCAGCGCTACGAGTCGGTTTTCGGCGCGAGCATCCTCGGCGACAATATCCGGTACATTGCGATGTCGAGAAACGTCATGCAACAGTTCAGCGAGTCGCTCGGCCAACCCCGATCCGCGCACCTTTTCGTTCCAGGGTGGATCCATGTGGAGCAATATGGAACTGGTGCAATCTCTCCCCGGCGGGATTTACCAGTCAGGTTCGTCTTTTGCTCGAGAATCGCTCCGCACAAAGGCATCGATCTGGTTCTGGATGCCGCGGAAGCCCTGGTTGGCCAGGGCGTGCGCAACTTCTCGGTGGATTACTTCGGCCAAGGACAGGTGGCCCAACTGATTCAATCGATCCGCGCGCGGGGCTTGGACCGGTACGTCTCTTACCGTGGGTCCAAACCCAAGACTGAGATGGTGCGGACCTTTGAGGACTATGACGCCCTGCTATTTCCAACCTGGGAGCGCGAGCCTTTTGGCTTCGTCGTGAGTGAGGCGGCGGCCGCGGGGTGCGTTCCAATTATGACGGCCCGGATCGGGGCTAGCGAGTGGTTGATTCACGAGGTGGACTGTCTCAAAATCGGCCGTACCTCCGTGGCGCTGAAGAACGCGATGCATCACCTCATCGCCCTGGATGCCGAAGCGCGGAGTGAGTTTCGCCGCGCCGCCAGGCGGTCGGCTCGACAGTACCTGTCATTCGCGCGATGGATGCCAGTAATCGAGAGTGAGTGCTGTTCCGCGGGTTTGCTGCCCGCCGGGGCCGCGCGCGCCGCCACCGTGGGTGTGCAGGCTGCCTTTCAGTATCTAGGCAGCCTCTGGAGGGAGGCTGGGCGAGATGACCAAGTTGATTGACTGCTGCTCGTGCGATTTGAGCGGCGCCGGAAGGGACCTGAAAAGTGGATGGCACGAGGTAGCAGCTCATGGCCGGACTTAGTAACGAAGCGCACTCGCATTTGCCATACTCGCAGGCCGGCGAGGACCGGATTTTCCATTTTCTGTTTGAGGCGATTGGCTCGCCGCGGAATCTGCGCTATGCCGAGGTGGGCGCAGCATTCTCGCGGAATCGGGGCTGTCAGGCTTGCTGGCGCGAACTTCAGCAGGCGAACCCCGTCCAGTGAACCCATCTTCCCAGGCGTGCTAGGCGAGCGAAGATGAGTGCATGAGATTGGTGCGGCAGCAGGCAGAGATGACGGCGAAGCGAGAAGGGTAGACACGGAGTGTAAAGCCGAGCGAAGGTCATCGGGCCTGCCGGCCGGCAGTTCCGGTCGTGCCAGAATGCTAGGATGACGAAGTGGCTGGCTGGGCGCTACTTCGGGTGTTCCGTTTCCCGGCGCGTCGAATGGACTGGGCAGCCGATTCAGCAAACCGCCTGGCAGCCACGAACAGATTCAAAGGATCGATATGTTTGGACTACAATTCACAGCCGATGACGTGGTGTTGGATGTCGGTTGTGGCCTCGGTGACGTCTGTGTTGCTGCGGGCAACGCCGGGTCTGCAGTGATCGCCATTGACATTGTCCCGGCCACCCTCGACCATGCCCGGCGAAGGATGGAAGGAGTGCCGGCCCGGTCGTTTGAATCCGTATGTCTCGGATTGTAGCCCGATACCGTTGCCCGATCAGACATGCTCGATCGTGGTGGCCCAGGAGGTCCTTGAGCACACTACGAATCCGACCGCGTTCCTGGCGGAGTTGGCCCGCGTGGGGAAAGCAGGCTGCCGGTATCTGATTTCTGTTCCTAGCGCCAATTCGGAGTGTCTCCTAAAGACTGTGGCGCCGCCAGAATATTTCCAGGCCCCGAACCACGTGCACATCTTTAGCATGGAGAGCCTGGAGCAACTGGTTGGCGATGCGGGTTTGCGGATCGTCAGTCGGCATAAAGTTGGATTCTATTGGTCCCTGTGGTGGATGTTCAAGATGGCGGGCGAAGCGGCGGTTCCCCATTGGGAAGCGGCTTGGGCAGAGCTTCAAAAACACCCGAACGCTGCCCTCAGCTCTGAACACCTGGACACCTTGATTCCGAAGAGTGATGTGTTAGTTTGCCAGAAGTGATTTGTGTTGCTGGACAGAATTCCAGCGATTCGGTCGGCCGACCGTGGTGGAATCGGCCCTTGCCTCTGACGATGCCAACAACGTTACCGCACATCATTTACTCGCTGAGCCTGCGAGGATCTCGACATTGCAGAGTTCCGTTTCGTGGAACATCACAGGTTGACTGAGGTCAGCCAGCACTGTCTGGTTGAATGCGCTCGGACGCAAGACCCGGCAGCCGAATAGAAGCGCACAACACCTCGGGAAAGCGGCTACTCGTTGCGCGACCCCATGGAAGCTGTCTTTGATGACAGCAGTTTCGATCTCCGGGGCCGGATCTTGGCGTGAGCCGGGTACCGAATGGGTTGGCCCTGCTGCCGGCAGAACGGTCGATCCAGCTGAATGCACAACCTGGCCGCACAGGCCGCCACCCAGGCTGATCAGCCAAATGGCATGGGGCCGGAGCGGGCTCCAGTTCGCTCCACGAAACAGGTCCGGCGCTCCACCCGGCTGGGTCCACCGATATGGTGGTCAGCTTACTCGCGAAGGTGCTAGTATCAGAGTTTACCTGTGATTCCGGGGTTTCATTCAAATGAAGTAAAGGTGTGGCGGTACCGGAGTCAGTTGAATTTGACACGTTCTCTGAGTAAGACCGGTCGGATTAACTCACAGCGACCATGTTCCTCGATAGAAAACCTTTCATCTTTCTCTGGAGACCTCTCTACCGATTGGTCTTCGAAATGGTTCTGTATCCCTGCGCGCTGAGGTTGTGGACCTACCTGCTGTCTCAGCCGCTGCCATCTTCCTTGCCTGCCAATTCGATGGGCGCCCGGCTCCAGGAGATCCAGCATATGCGGGAGACACTGGACCGGATCGACGTGGCGCTGGCAGAATCGAAGAGGGAGTGGTTGGCGACCGAGCGGCTGATCCTAGCGTTGATGCAGGAGCCTCGCCGTTTGCCCGGGAGCGCTTCAGAAGACGACTCCGGGATCGACGGCGCCGACTGAATCCGATGCCGCGCTCCCGCCCCAATCCGATGCGGACTGTGTATGTGGACATGCGCTGCCTGCAGGACCCCGCGTTCCGTGAACGGGGGATTGGGGGACATGTGGCCAGCATGCTGAGGGCGCGCGCGGCCTCCGGACTATCCGGCGCCCGGGTGGTTGGGTTGCTGGATCCCGAGCTGCCGAAATTGCCTGAGGGCCTGCGAGCACTCTGTGATGCGACAACGTTCTGTTTGAATCCAATTACGGTTCCGGCGATTCGCGACGTCTATATCCAGACTTCTCCCATGACTCACGACATTGCGGATACGTGGTCGTTCCGGAGGGGGCGGGGGTTTCTGTCGGCCGCCGTTGTGTACGATTTCATTCCATTGGACTGGCCCGGATACCTGGAAACCAAGGCCAGCCGGATTGACTACCTGGCTGGCCTGGCCCGTCTCCGTACGTACGATTGTTACTTGCCGATATCGAATTGCACGGCCAGGCGGCTGCAAGAGCTGACCGGGGTCTCTGACAGGCAGATGGACGTCACCGGCGCCGCGGTCCGGGACTCACTGGTGGCGGCCGCCATGGCATCGCAGGCCGGCAACCCGCCGAATGGGAGGGGCGGAACTGGCGAACCGTACGCACTTGTGGTCGGGGGGGAAGACCGGCGGAAGAACGTGACTGCCGCTATCGAGGCGCTGCGCATGGTGAGGCAGGAGGGGGTGGCGATCGGGCTGAAGGTCGTGGGCAACTACACGGAAGTGGCTCAACGCGACTTGCAGGATGCCTGCCAGGGCGATTGGATGGCGTTCCTGCCGGATCTTACGGATGAGCAACTGGCGAGTGTGTACTCGCGGGCCGCGGTCTGTCTGGTACCCTCGCACATCGAAGGCTTCTCGCTTCCTGTGGTGGAGGCAGCGGAGTGCGGATGCCCCGTACTTGCCTCCCGCTGCGCGGCTCACCTTGAGCTTTTGAATGCGGACGAGGCATTGTTTGAGGCGGACGATCCGGGAGGGTTGGCCGATCGACTGCGCGCGGTGCTGCGCGAGCCCGGACTGCGTGAGAAGCTGCTGCGCCAGCAGGCGCATCTGGTGGGACAGTTCCGCGAACTACAGGTAGGCGAACGATTCTGGGGTGGCATAGCCAGAGCACTCACCGCGGCCAGGGAGGGGCGGTCCACATTTTCAGTGGGACGCAGCAGATTGCCGCGGCTGGCGTTTCTCTCGCCGTATCCCCCGGATCAGTCTGGAGTTGCGCAATACACGGAAGGCACCCTGGCCGCCGCTACCAAGCGGTTCGATGTGAGCCTCTATAGCGACGCGGCGGGGCCGCTATCCCTGGCGCCGCGAGTCCGCCATGCGGGCCCGCTCACAGCCGCGCCGCTCATCCAGGGGGACTATGACGCGGTTCTACTCGTCCTCGGGAATTCCCATCTCCACACGACGATACTCGACATTGCGGAGCGGTTCGGCGGGCCGACCATCCTACACGACTCCCGGCTGACGCAGATCTACCACCATCGCCTGGGCCGGACGGCGTTCCGCGCCTTGGCTGCGAAGCTTCTCAGCCGGCCGGTGCTCGATACCGAGATCGAGAGATGGCTGAGGGATGACGATCCGCCCACACTGTTCATCGAACCGATACTCTCCCGCTGCCATCCACTCCTGGTGCACAGCCGCCCACTCCAGCGACTCATTCGATCAAAATACGGAGTAGAGTCGCAGCTTGTGCCGTTCGTCCCCTCGCGTTCGTTCTCTGCCGCTGAAGTGGCGGAAGACAACCGCGTGTCCGTTCGGACGAAACTTGGGTTGGCTCCCGGCTCGTTCGTGATTTCCACATTCGGCCACGTCGAGCCTTCCAAGAACCCGATGGCGTGTATTGTTGCAGTCGAACTGCTGCGCGCCTGGAAGATCCCGGCCGAGTGTTGGTTCGTCGGCAGGGCCGGCCAGTTCGCGCCTGAGCTCAGACGGGTTGCGGAGCGATTTGGCGTTGCCGATCACATTCACCTCTTCGAGGATTACGTCACGGAGGAGACCTACCGGGACTACCTCATCGCGTCTGATGCCGCCATTCAATTGAGAAATCACGCACTGGGGCAGGTGTCGGCGGCATTGGCCGATTGTGCATCGGCCGGATTGCCTACCGTTGCCCCAGCTACGTTGATCGAAGCCTGCGCAGTACCAGCATATTGCCGCGGTTTGGCCGAACTCGACTCGCCGCTACAGTTGGCCGAGGCGCTTGCGGAAATCGCGGCGGGAGCTCGTTCGGCCTCCCGCAACAGTGAGGCACGGCAGGCCTATGTGAGGGAGAACACCTTCGATGGCTATGTGAAGGTGCTTGCCGAGGTGCTGGGCTATGCCTGAGCTCTATCTGGATCTCACGGAGTGGCTGAACCATCCAATTCGTAGCGGCATTCAGAGAGTGGAAGGGGAGATGCTTCGGTGGTGGCCGGCGGAGGTGCCATTCCGCGTCGTGAGATTCGACCCGGCGCGAGGCATGGTGGTGATGCCGGATGGGGCCACCAGCCGTTTGGGCCAGCTATTCACGGCAACGGAGGCCAAGCGTGAAGAGTTGGTATCGGAGTTGCGAGCGATCGCCGGTTCGCCGGCACTGAGAGTACTGGATCTGAACGACAACCAGATACGCTTGGTGGTTCCCGAGGTGTTCTGGGACCAAGCGCGTAGTTCCTTTTACTTTGGCCTGAATGCCCGGCAGATGGAGCGCGTGTACTTCCTGGTCTTTGATCTGCTTCCCTTCACGCATCCCTTTTACTTTGGCCCTTCGGTGCCAGGCGAGGTCACAGGCGCATACTTCCGTCTCCTCCGGATGGCAACGCAAGTTGGGTTTATCTCCAGGGCCACGCGGACAGCTTTCCATTCCAGGCTGCGCCGTTCTGCGAAGGATGATGGCCCGGCGTTCTACCTGGGCAGCGACGGACTGGGTCCGAGGCCCGAATATGCGCCACCAGGAGATGTTCCGGTCTTTAGCGTGATCGGCACGATTGATCCGAGGAAGAACCACATTGTGACACTGCAGGCCTTCCGGAGGTTTCAGCAGGAGAGGCCCGAGGCCCGTTTGCGATTCTACGGCAGCTGGGGGACAAGCCGGGAGCAGGTGCGCGCCATCATTGCCGCGGAGACCGGCCGGCACGGCTTTGAGATGGTGGAGAATCCTTCCGATGCTGTGGTTCGCGCGGGTATCCTGGAATCGACATTTACGATCTACCCCAGTGCGGGAGAGGGGTTCGGCCTGCCGCCGGTGGAGAGTCTCTGGCTGGGCACACCGGTGATCGCCCCCCGGTATATCCCGAGCCTGGAGAACCTGGGGGGGCGAGGACTCGTTTTCCTGGATTCGGTCGACCAGGACGCGTTGGTCGCAGCGATGCGAACTGCCAGTCAGGAGTTGGTCAGCCGGGAGTTGCGTGAGCAGGCCCACCAAATGGAGTTGCCCACGTGGCGGTCGTTCGCGGAGGAATTCAGCCGCTGGGTGCGGAGCTGATTGAGCGGCTGTCGCCCGGGCGGTGGGCCTCGCCGGTGCGGTGATCCGCCAACTCGGGGAGGCTGGCCCAACTTTCGCAGTGTTTTGTGCGGTTGGGCGAGTTATTCCAACTCGACTACGACTGGCTGTTGTACGACGTGACCAGCGCCTGGGTTGAAGGCGAGGCGGCGGGCAACGCGCAAGCCTAGGGAGGCTACTTGCGCGATCACCAGCCGGACTGCAAGCAAGTCAGTATCGCGCTGGTTGTGAATCGGGGCGGCATGCTGTTGGGAAGAATGGTTGACGCCGGACAGCCCCGGCGGGCCGCGGCCTTGCTACTGGCCTGCGACCATACTCGGCCACTTGGCGTTATATGGTCGCGCCACACCGGCGAGTCGTCTGTCAGCGGTTGCCTTTTCCGCGATTGCGCTTGCCGTTGTTGCCGTTGTCGCGGTCGTAGTCCCGGTTCTTCCTGTCCTTGTCCCAGCGATGATTGTGCTCGAACTGGCGGTCACCGCCCGGCCAATACCCGTGGTGGAACTATTGGGATTCATCGCGAGGGGGGAGGAGGCCGGCTGTCGTAGCCACCGCGTCAAACATAGCGGTTCTTCGAGAGATACCAGTAGCTATGCACCCAGGCGTAGCCGGGGCCGGGCGGGCTGGGGCGGACCCGCATGACGCGGGGCGCGGGCGGAGCGCCGATCCGGATCCCGATCGAGAACTGGCCGAATAGTGAGCATCCCGTTAACAGCATCACGCTCAGCCGTTTCTTCATGGTCTGTGGTTACCTCTCATCCAAACAGAGAGCAGGTACGTGGCCGAGCGGCTTGAACCAAGCCTTTTGATTTCCTGCCACTGGCATCGGGACACGCGGTACTGGGTGGGGGCTGCGACCCGATTTTCAGGCCTTACAGGACCAAGTGGTGCAGATCGCCCGGTATACTCTTCCGCCGCCTCAGTAATAAGTGACGGGAATCTCGGAGATTCTCCCACTGTGCCTCCGCCGATGAAGTTAGGTAGAGTTGCTACGCGGGCTGTAAGCAGTTGTCCGGACAGGAGATAGAGCGTTCATGGGCTTTTCGGGGGCTCCCCCTGTCCGTTTCACCCATCTGAGTGGCCCCTCAACTGCTGGGAATTTCCGCAGAAGAGGACCGTAACTTCGAGTATTGCCAGAGATCAATTCGCCATGGCCATCACTCCCATCTCCCTTGTTGGCGGCCGACAGGCTTTGAAGCCGTTGGATTCCGCTGCGGCTAGCCCGCTGGCCCTGTCTGACGAATTGCGGTACCGGGTTCTGGACGCCTCGGCGGCGAGGGACAAGCGTTCCGGGCGTGGAGTGATTTGGGCTCTGGCAAGCTGGTCGATCGCGTTCTTCCTGATCCTGGCTTGGGCGATTTCGAAATTCGCGACGTAGGCCGCTCCCTGAATGTAGAAGCCTTGGCTTCGCCTCCGGCTCGATTCCGCGTCGCGCTGGTAATTCAACCGCTGGCAGCAATCGTCAGCAGGGTCTATCCAGGCCCCGTGCGCGGCGGCGCAACCGCGCGGCGGCCAGTAGTGCCACCGCCGCGAAAGCTCCGGTCCAGGCCGGCTCCGGAACTAGCGTGGGGCCCGCCGACGTGACATTCACGCCGAATTGCGCGTTGATCATTTGCGTATCGATGAAGCAGGAACCGCAACCGTTGGGGTCGGCGGAGTAGCGGCTGAAGATCAGAAGAAATAGACCGCCATTGCCATCGCCAGGGGCGGCGCCGGGATCGATGAAGTACTCGCCGAAGCCCGTGCCTGCCTGCGGGTCATATGCCTGGATCCAAGCTGCGCCGCCGGGCGGCAGAACTCCGCTGTTGGGTCCGCCGGCCAGGCTAATCCAATCCGAAAAGAAGCCCAGGCCCGGATTGGTCTCCGTATCAACCAACGCGGAGGATACCGAGATGTAATAGACGGTATCCGGCGTCAAGGTGAACCCCCAGCCGGCGGCTTGGCCGGGCGTGCCCGAAATGGTCACCGGGTCCAGGGTGAGGACGACGTTGGCCCACGCCGCCGGTGTGGACAGGAGCGCGAACGCTATCAGGAGCAGGTGTTTGTGCATGAAATAGATTCCTTGCTTACCGGAAGACGGCCATGGTGGTGGAGCCGCGGTAGCCGCTGGCGTCCCCGAAGGTGACCGTGAACTGAATGCGCGTCGCGGTGGCAGGCCAGACAAAACTGATGGCGCCCCGGGCGTTGGCGCCCGGCAGGATGTTGCCGAGATTCACCGTCTGCGTGACCGGCGTGACGGCGCCGGTTCCGGCCAGCACCCGGATACCGGAGACGCTGATAATGCGGGCGTTGGTGGCAGGCAGAGTACCGCGATTCAGCAACTGGATCTGCACTTGGACGGGAGAAGCGGCGCGCTGCACGGCGCCCGCGATGGCCACCAGCGACGGCGCCCCCACGGCGAACTGCGCCGCCAGAGAGACCGGCCGGTCCACGGTGACGACCTGCGGATTGGCAAGCCCGGTGAGGTCGCCGCGGAAGCCTGTGAAGACGTGAGAGCTGGCCGGATTGGCCGCAACGCTCACCCTGGCGCCGCTGCGGTAGAACCCTTGCTCCGGGAGGGGCGTGAGCCCGATGGAACCGCCGTTCAGCGGCGAAACCAGCGCACTCAAGGGATAAGCAAGGTCAAATGTGGCGACCCAACTCTGCGCCGCGGAGGAAGGCGCAATCACCTCGCGAGTGACGGTTCCGGCGTCGTTCCAACGGGCGAAGAGGTAGCTCCCCAGATTGGTGTTGGCCAGCACGGGCACCGAGATGGTGTGGCGGGTGCCGGGCGCCCAGGCGAACGTCTGCTGGCTCGTGAAGGGTGCACCGTCTACCGTGAACGGAATGCCATCCGGGGTGGCACCGACAATGGCCGGCGGAACCACCTGCAACCGCACAGGCAACGGCACGCGGCGGGCGGCGTAGGGGGAATCGGCATCGACACTGCCGATGTACTGGCCGAGGTGCAGTGTGCGCGGATCGGCGGTGATCAGTGATTGATCCACTTTGATCCACGGCCCACTGCCCACACGGAACTCGAGCGGCACGGAGACGCCATTGATCATGCCAGTGACCGTGCCGGAAACCGGCTGAGTGGTGGCGAGGAATTCGAGAGCGGCGGAGGATAGTCGCAACTCTCCAGTGGCACGGAGTTCCACCGGCACGGTGACAGCCGCATGGAGCCCATCGGAGATGCGTACCTGCGCGCTGTAGACGCCTGGCGCGAGGTTTCTGGCCGAGGCGGCATAGAGCAGCGTGACCTGGGTGCCCGCTCCGCCTCCTGTCAGCCAGCACGGGGTCACGCCGGCACTGCAAGCAGTGGTCACGGTCAGCGGGCGGTTCTGCGGGTTGACCACGGTGATGATCCCGGCCGATGCTGGCAGCGCCGCCGACGTATCGAGTTTGCGGGAGAACGACGTAGGCGAAGGGTTCAGGAAAGACCCCACATTGAGAGTGAGGGGAGTGCTGAACACCGGCGATTCGATCTGACCGCCGGAGTAGTAGGCCGCCAGAGAATAGCTGCCCGGCGGCAGGCTGACGCTGGCGGTGGCCGAGGCGGTGATGAAGCCGCCCCCTGGCGCCAGGAAGCCTGTTGGGTTGATTGGCGTGGTGACCCGCCCGGCGCCCGGAGCGCCCTCCGCGCTGGTCTGGAGGCGGCGAAGCTCCACCTTGCCCGTGAAGGGGATGATCGATGCCTGAGCGCGATTCACCACCATCGACAACTCGGCCGCTTTGCCTTCCGTCGCCGTGCACACCGAGTTCTGGCAGAGGGCCCCACCGGCCACCAGTTGAGTGTTGCCGCGAGCGAAGAGGTTCACGTTGAGAATCACCTGGCTGATGACGCTGTTGTTGCCCTGAACGTTGTTGCCCAGATCTGAATGGACGTACAGCAGCTTGTTGTTATAGATGCCCGCATTCAGGTTGGCGCTCCCGCCGGGGGCCAGCGCAACGGTGATGGTGGCGGTCCCGGTTTCGCTGAACTGAATGGCGCCCGGGTTTTGAATGAGGATGGGCGAGATGCCGGATGCCACCAGCGCCGGCGCGGCCACGGTGGAGTTCGGCGGCCCGAAGATCGTTAGTGTCTGCGGCGCCGGCGTTGTGCCGTTGGGGACGTCGAGCGTGAAACTCACGTCGGAATCGGAGAGAGCCAGCAGGTTGCCGTGCGTGCTGACATAGTTCAGCCACACGCCGCCATTGCCGTAGATGGCGCCGGTGTACCAATCCACGGTGTGGTATTCGTTGCGGAGCAGTTCGTTTTCCTGCGCGGTAGCAGGCGCGTAGAAATTCATGCCGTACTCGGATTCGCAGAGGAATTGACCACCGTAGAACCAACCCGCGCCGCGTGTGATCTTGACCTTGCCCGCTCCGGTGTTATACCGCCGCGGCCAGTCCCATATTTTGCTCACACAGGCGTAGTGGTGGGTGGCAGGGGCCTGGTCCGAGGACCAGCGGCCATTGGCTTTGACGATCGCCGGCCCGTTGCGGCCGTAGTCCTTCTCGTCGAAGCTCCAGATCGACGCTTCGCGGCGCAGGTCCTCGCCCTGGTCGGGCTGGGGTCCCTTTGCCGGCAGGATGCTCAGGCTCTGAGCGAGAAGAAAATCCACACTGATGATGGAAACTCCGCAGCGCGTGGCGCTTCTCACCTCCGCGGCATTCAGGAACTCTACTGGCGGGAACATCGTGACCGAGGCGCTGCGATCCTCGCCGGTGGTGTAGAAGAGGCCCGGCCTGGTCCCGGAGTTGATCGTCCACATGGGGGCCGCGCCGTCCGTACAGTTCGGGAACGTAGCCGCGAAGTTGGACCCCACGCCCCAGGTGAAATTGTCGGGGTCGGTCACAGTGCCTGCGTGAAAGGACAAAGGGTTGCCGTTGACGTCCCGGAATGCACGCGAAGCCAGGATCAGCAGTTGCTTGTTCTGGTCCTTGCGGAGTTCGTCCATCGTCGGCCATGGAAACCTAGTCGTGCTTTCGGTCCGCCCCTTATCGTCGGGCGTGTAGATCCGCTCCCTTCCTACGTACTCAAGCAGTGGAGCGGCCAGCAGGTCCCCCATTTTGCTTCCCGACCCGTAGGCACTCACGTCGAATTGGTCGTTGTGCAGCAACAGAATCACGAGTTCGCCGGGATGACGCTCCAACCAGTCCGCCAACTCGCGGATGGCGTAGGCGTAGAGGCGTCCGGGACTGATGGCGAACTCCAGCGAGAACAGCGGCGAGAGTGCGGCACACGACGGCACCCAGGACGTATGGCACACGCGCATGTTGTCGAAGTAGAAATAGGGGTCGATCCGGACAATGCGGGACCCGGCCTCCAACTGGTCGTACAGCGACAGGTTCTGATCGGTGGAGAATATACTGTTGAAGCCGCTGTTGTACGACGAGTAAGAGTTGTGGGTCCCAAACGTAGTGACGTAGTTGACCGGCACCTTTGCCCCAATGTTGTTGCGCTGCTCGGACATCGCCCAGGTGACCCAGTTGGGGCCCTGTTTGGAAATCGTGTCCCGGCTGCTGCTCACGCACTTGTTGTGGATATTGACGTAGAGCCCGAAATCGCACTGCGTGGAAAAGCCGAAGTAAATGTTGTACGCCTCGTTGTCGAAGGGATGGCAGGGCCGCGCGTTGAGATAGCCGCAATCCGGCACGCGGGTTGTGACATCGGCAACCGCGACCGGCGCACACACAATCACCAGAAGGAGGTATGCGGCGGCCGTCATGCACACGCGGCCTAGGCGAATCGGCCAAGAGCCGGGGAACGCCGGGACAACACCCTGTCCCCCCGTGAGGAAATCGCGGTCCATGTATAGGTCTCCCAGTGTGTGCAGCAACTGCGCGGGCCGCACTTGGCGGTATCTGTTAGGAATGGGAGGCCAGTGGCGCTTTTCGTGCCATCGATCAGCAGTTTTTTTACTGCGTGCCCTGCATATGGCTGGCAAGCCAGACGCGAGCGAACGCCCAGCGGCGGGAAACGGTGCGAAGCGGGATGTCCAATTGAGCCGAGATCTCTTCGAGCGTCAGGCCCTCCAGGACCTTTAGCTCCACCACCGCGCGGAATTCCGGGTCGAGCCTTTCCAGGCCCAACAGGAGATCCTCCACCACGGCCAGGTCTTCGGCGCCGTCGCCAGGGACCTCGATGCTCTCACCCAATTCCGTCATCTCGACACGCCGTGCCAACGGGCGCGCATGGTGGATGAGCAAGCGCCGCATCATATGCGCAGCCAGGCCAAAGAAGGCCCGGCGGTCATCTTCGGCTGAGTTCCCGTCCTTGCGGAGCGCCTTCACCTTGAGCAGTTCCAGGTACAACTGGTTGACCAGCACGGTGGGCTGCCAGGTGTGTTGCTTACGTTCGCCGGACATCTGGGCGCGGGCCAACCGCCGCAGTTCCGGATAGAAGAGCACCACCAGTTGCCCGGCGGCCTCTTTGCTGCCGGAGCGCAACTGATCCATCAGCACCTTCACGTCGGCGGACGCGCCTTGCATCATGCGGATCGGGAGACCTCACGCATCATTATCGCTGCTTGGCGAACCGCTTTCGCACTAGCGTATAATCGAGAGCCTCTGGGAGCACCGCAATCGACCCGCAAGCCATACCTGCGCCTTCCGGGCGCGACTCGACGTTCTGGCTCGCCGCCTATCGTCTTTTCGAGCGCGCGCTGGACTTGACGGCCGGCGAGCGGGAGAGCTTTCTGCGGCGCGAGACCGCCGGCGATGCGGCGTTGCTGGCCGTTGTGCAGGATCTGTTGAACGATCTTTCGGAGGAGACCCTCGAAGATACCGCCATTGAGGAAGACTCCAGAGTGGGCCGGCGGATTGGCCGCTACGAGATCACGGCGAAGCTCGGATCGGGTGGCATGGGGCAGGTGTATGCGGCGCGCGACGTGGAGTTGGGCCGCATGGTGGCTCTGAAGTTCCTGGAAGCGGGCGCCCGCGGTGCGCACGGGCCTGCGGAACGGCTCATCCGGGAAGCCAAAGCCGCCTCCGCGCTGAACCACACGCATATTGTGACGATCTTCGATGTGGTCCGCACCGATACCGATGTCGCCCTGGCGATGGAGCTGGTGGAGGGTCAATCCCTGCGCGAGAAGTGCCGTAGCCCCCAACCGGTGGAGCAAGTGATCCGGTGGGGCCGCGAGATCGCGCAGGCGCTGGCCGCCACACATGCGCGCGGAATCGTGCATCGGGACATCAAGCCGGAAAACATCATGGTGCGCCTTGATGGACACAGTAAGGTCGTCGACTTTGGCCTGGCGCGATCCACTCCGCTGGCGGGCGCCAACTCCCTCGCATCGGCGTCCAGTTTTATAGGCGTTATGGCGGGGACTCTCAAATACATGTCCCCGGAGCAGACTCAAGGGAATGCGCCTGTAGCCGCCAGCGACATCTTCTCACTGGGCGCCGTTCTTTTCGAGCTACTGTGCGGCCGCGGTCCGTTCGACGCCGCCACGCCGCTGGACACCGCGCACGCCATCGCGCATGCCGAGCCGGCAGATCCCGAGATGTTCCGGCCGGAGATCCCGCTGGCGCTGAGCGCGGTGTTGCTGTCCATGCTGGCGAAGGATCCAGCGGAGCGGCCCACGGCGTTGCAGGTGGACCAGCGCCTGGCCGCCATTTCCGTGGGCGCTCGAGAAAGCCGGCCTGCGTCGCGCGTGCCCCTGGCGGCAGGAATCATCGCGTCCATCGCCGCCCTGGCGATCGCCGGAGCCCTGTGGTGGACACCCGGCCGCGGGGCGGCGGGTCCGCAGCCATTGAAGCTGGTTCCCATCGCCAACATGCCCGAGAGCAGAGTCACCGCCGCCGCGGTCTCGCCCGACGGGTCGATGCTGGCCTACGCGCCGGCGGATGGCCCCATCTCCATTCGCCGATTGCGCGACGCCGAGACTAACTCGATTCGTTCTCCGAAGGGACTGCGAGCCAGCCGCATCGCGTGGTTTGCCGATCAGCGGCATCTGCTGGTGAGTGGGATCGCGGAGCCGGAGAATCAGGCTGTGGTTTGGCTCGTTCCCATCGATGCGGCCGGTGGACCGCCGAAGCTCCTTTCGAAGGGCCGCGACGCTGCCCCCTCGCCCGACGGCGCCCATATCGCGCTCGTCAGCGCCGATGGGGGCCTGATTTGGGTGATCCAGCGCGACGGCACCGGCCAGAGGGCCGTACGGGCCGGTGGCGCCAATACTACCTATTCCTCGGTGGTCTGGTCTCCGGATAGCCGGCGGATTTCGTACATGATGTCTCAATCGTCCGCGGCATCGTCCAGCACTGATGCGGCGCTTACCTTTCAGACTGCCGACAGGGACACGGGCCAAGTGGTGGCACACGTCGACAATCTGGCGATGTATGCGGGTACCGCCTTACCGGATGGCCGCATCCTTTGCCTGCCGTGGGCCTACCCGGCCAGCTCCCACGGCGGCAAATTGATGGAGATCCGCACGGATCCCAAGACCGGTGCCTATCTAGGCCATTCGAGCCGGCCGATGCCGTATATGTGGGATGGCCTCTATACGAGCTTCTCCACTTCCCAGGACGGAAAGGTGATGGCCCTGCTTGCGGCCACGGCTTACGTCAACCTTAGCGTGGCGGAGCTGAAGTGGACGCCAACGGGCAGCGTCTCCATCACGAAGATCAAGCGGCTGACCGATGTCCGGGCCGAGGACTATCCGCACTCGTGGACGCGCGACGGCAGAACGGTGCTCTTCGAATCCAACCGCAATGGCGACAGCTATCACCTGTTTCGGATTGGCCTCGATGCGCGGGAAGCGGAACCGCTGGCGCCACGGACGGCGCCCGCGGTCTGGCCGCACACTACGCCGGACGGAAGGTGGATTCTGTATCGCAGGCAGGCGCCAAACCGCAATGCAGAGCTGATGCGGATGCCGGTGGAAGGCGGCAAACCGGAACGGATCGCGGTCAGCAACAACATCCCGCAGGAGTTCCGCTGCGGCTTGGCAGCCAATACCCGCTGCGTCGTGCGCTCCACGGAAGGCGATCAGTATGTGTACCGCGAACTAGACCCGCTGCGGGGACCAGGCCGGGTTCTATCCCGCACCACCGTGACGCCGCAACTCTTCCTCGATTGGGACCTCTCCCCCGATGGCAAAACCGTGGCGATTCCGAATCACGATTCCCGCACGGCACAAGTACGGCTGCTCTCCCTGGATGCGGAGTCCGGCGCCGACGAGCGCTTGCTGCGGATGGAGGGCTTGCGGAACCTGAGTTCGGTGGCATGGCCGGCCGACGGGCGGGGCTTGTTCGTCTCAGCCACTACGCCCACCGGCGGAGTGCTGGTATACAGCGACCTGGCGGGCGCCACACGCAAGCTGCTGGAATCCGATAAGGCGACCTTCGTGGTCCCGTCGCCGGATGGCAAGCGTTTTGTATTTCCGGAACGAATCCGGACCAGCAGCCTGCAGTGGCTGCAGGCGCCGTAGCTACAAACCGGCCTTGTGAAGAGAGCCCGGAGTGTGCGCGACGGTGGACGGGAACGAACGACTGCGGCGCAAATCACGCGGTTGCACCTGAACGCCCCGCTGGCATACATTCAGAACGATCTTCTGACTGGTGCTCCGTGGCGCAAGGGCTGGCTGCGCCGCTGACGCGGTGCAACTCGAAGTCCAAGTCCAGCTCTGGAGGCCCATGAGAAGAAGTAGCGTTGGTATGGCGGTGATTTCCGCTCACGTACTGTTCGCCGGCGTGACGCTGGGGCAGACCAGCACGGTGGTGGCGACGACGCGAGCCGAGTGGGTCCGGATCAATCCGGTGACGCCGTTGACCGGGGCATCGTTCGCACGCCCGCCGGCGGCGGACCTTCCTTGGGTGCGGCTGAATATGCCGGCTACGGCGGATCCGGCTGAGTTGCAGGCGGAGATCCGGCAATTGCACGAGAACGGCATCGCCGGGGTGGAAGTGGGCCAGGGCGCTTTTCCGAACAACGAGCAACTGGTGGCGTTGCTGCGGGCAGCGAATCAGTTTGGCATCAAGATCAGCTTGAGCCATGGGCCGACACAGAATCCGGTGGGGTATTCGATCGACGCAGAGCACGCGCGGAAATCGCTGTTCCTGGGAAAGGCAACGGTGGCGGCCGGAGCGATGTTTGAGGGACCACTGCCACCGCCCACGTTGACGCAAGGCAGCCGGAGCGGCTTTGGCGGGCGTGCGCCGGCCGGCGCACGGGCTCCGGGTGGCGCAGCGGCGGGACCTGGCCCCGGCGGACCGGGTGGGCCGGGTGGACCGGGCGGCCGGGGCGCACCGCAGCCCACGTGGGCCACGCTCATCGCGGTGCTGGCGTACCGGTGCGCGGCGTCGCCATGCCCGGAGGCCGGGCCCATCGCTCTGGACCGCGCATCTCTGATCGATCTGACCTCCACGGTGACCGGAAAGAATACGGCAGGCGTGCAGGGCGGGACCACCGCGGGTCAACTGCGCTGGACGGCACCAGCGGCTCCGGCCGGCGCTCAATGGCAGGTGATTGCGTTCTGGTCTCGCGGCGTGTTCGCGCAGCCGGATCCCTTTAGCGAGGAGGGCTACGCCGAGATCATCCGCAGCATGGAGAGCGGCTTGAGCACGGAAGTGAAGGAACTGCTGAAGACGAACGGGGGCGACATCTTCCTGGACTCCCATTCGGTGGACCGTGGCAGCCCGGATGAGCTGTGGACGAACAGGATGGCGGAGGAGTTTAGCCAGCGCCGTAAGTACTCTCTGATTCCCAACCTGCCGGCGCTATTCCGCGAGATCTTCGATTTCAATGACGGCAGCGCGGCGCGGGTGCGGAACGATTTCTACGCAGTGCGCGGCGATCTCTGGCTGGAAAAGCAGATTGTGCCGCTGCGCGCCTGGGTGCGGAAGTACAACAACGTGTTGCGCGTGCAGGTGGAGGGCGAGGCCAACATGACCATCCCCATCACGGACATGCTGACGGCGACAGCGGCCGTGGACCGGCCGGAGCACGAGAGTCTCTTTGTTGGCGACGAGATCGACAACTACCTGCCGATGGCCTCGGCGAACCACATGACCGGGAATCCGTGGTATTCCACGGAGTGCTGCGCGGCGCTGAACAGGAGCTATGCGCAGACATTCCAGGACACTGTGATCCGCATGCACCGCAGCTTTGTGGGCGGCATCACGAAGCTGGTGTACCACGTGTATCCGTATCGCGACGGCGCGACGTGGAAGTGGCCGGGATATCATAATTTCGGGCAGGCGGGCTTTTCGAATGCGTGGGGGCCGCGCGAGCCGTACTGGGCGGACGCGCGGCTGTACAACGACTACTTCGCGCGCATCCAACAAGCACTGACACAGGGCGACGCGAAAACCGACGTGGCGGTGTATATGCAGAACTACTTGTACCCGCCGTCGCAGGGCACGAAGATGCGGCACTGGGGCGATATGAAGCTGGCGGAGGCGGGGTATACGCGCGACTTCCTGAATCCAGAGATGCTGAACCTGCCGAACGCAAAGGTGACGGGCCGGCGGCTGGCCGCTGAGGGGCCTGCGTATCAGGCGCTGGTGATCGATAGCGAACAGGGGCCTCCCACGGATCCGGTGAAGACCTCGATGCCGGTGGCGGTGGCGGAGAAGATCCTCGGCTATGCGCGCGCGGGCCTGCCTGTGATCGTAGTGGGCCCGCCGCCGGACCGCACGCCGGGCAACACCCCGGAAGCCGATGGCGCGCTGAAGGCCGTCATCGGGCAGTTGCTGGCGGAGCGCACGGTGTCGCGCGTGGCGCACGAGGCCGACGTGCCGGAGAAGCTCCGCGCGCTGGGCATCCGGCCGGCGGCCGAGCCAGCGCAGCCTTCGCCGCTGGTGAGCATCCGCCGTGTGGATGCGGCTACAAACACCGCCTACTACTTTTTCTACAACCAGGGCGTAGTGAGCCCACCGGACGAGCCGATGACGCTGTTTGAGCCGGCCACGGGGCAGCCCGTGGATCGCGAGGTGAGCCTGGAGGGGAGCGGCCGTCCGTACTTGCTGGACGCGTGGTCCGGCAAGATCACGCCCATCGCACAGTATTCGTCGAGCGGAGGGAGGGTGACCGTACGAATCCGCGTGGCTCGCGACAATGGCGTGCTGATCGCGCTGGCGGGCGACGCGAAGCGGTTTGGCGTGGCGGCGCCCGGCGCGCATGTAGTGAAGACCGATGCGGCAGAGGCGGCCATCAGCAAGGATAGTGTGGTGATCCGCGCGGCCCAGGCAGGGACGTACAACACCGAGTTGAGCAACGGCCGCAAGGTGCGGAGCACGATTCAAAGCGTGCCAGCGGCTATCGACCTGACCAAGGCTACGTGGCACGTAGCGGCGGAAGACTGGCAGCCGGCGAACCCTTACGCCACCACCTTTGGGCCAGCAGCGGCGGAGACGCGCAAAACACGGTTGGAGCTCGATATCCGGGATCTGAAGGCGTGGCCGCAGATTGCGGAGTTGCAGAACGTCTCCGGCCTGGCGACCTACACGACGGAGTTTGACCTGCCCACGAATTGGACGGCAGCGCAGGGCGCGACGTTGAGTCTGGGCGAAGTCTTTGACAGCTTCACGCTGACGGTGAACAACCAGGCGGTGTCCGTGGACCAGATCAGCGCGGTGGCGGACCTCGGCGGGCACCTCAAGGCGGGCCGCAATACGATCGCTGTGCGGGTGGCCACAACGTTGAACAACCGGCTGGCGAAGATCGATGACGATGTGGCCAGGCGGGGCCTGATTCAGCCCTATGGCCTGGTGGGTCCGGTGGTGCTGACGCCATACGGGCAGGCAGTGGTTGCGGGCAAGGCTAAGAGGTAACGAGAGAATGACGAACAATTGGTGGATGATTTTGCTGGTGGCGGTGCCGCTGCTGGCGCAGGCGCCGGTGAAGACGGGGCTACAGTTTAGCGATTTTTATCTGCACGACCCGTTCATCGTTGCTCACAAGGAGAGCAAGACATACTACCTGTACAACGGCGCGGGGCCGCGACAGTTGGGCGGACAGCGCGCGGGCGTGGTCACTTACAAGAGTAAGGACATGTTGCATTGGGACGGTCCGTACAAGGTGTTCGAGGTGCCGGATGGATTGTGGGCCGCGCCGGGCGAGGGGGTGTGGGCGCCGGAGGTGCATCTGTACAAGGGCAAATACTACCTGCTGGCCACGCTGCACAACAGCAAGACGCCGCTGCCGTACGCGGACGAAGAGAAGCTGCCGATGTACAACGGCAAGAAGGCAAAGCCACACATGCGCGGGACGCAGATCTTCGTGGCCGATACGCCGGATGGCCCATTTGTGCCATTGGGCAACAGCCCGGCTCCGCCGGCGGACCTGATGACGCTGGATGGAACGCTATTTGTGGAGAACGGCGTGCCGTACATGGTGTATGCCCACGAGTGGATCCAGGTGCTGGATGGGACGATAGAGGCCGTACCGTTGAAAGCCGACCTTTCGGCGCACACGGGGGCGCCGTTCCTGCTGTTCAAGGCATCGGAGGCGCCGTGGGTGGCGGGTCAGGCCAAGAAGCCCGGCGAAGTTCCGACCTACGTCACAGACGGGCCCTGTTTCTACCGGACCAAGAAGGGCAAGCTGCTGATGCTATGGTCCAGCTATCGCGACGGGCTGTATGTGGAGACTCTGGCGTATTCGACGTCGGGTAAGTTGCGCGGCCCCTGGAAGCAGGGCGAGGTGCTGGTGGGCAACGACAGCGGCCACGGGATGCTCTTTGAATCGTTTGACGGCAAGCTGATGATGGTGTTGCATCAGCCGTTCCGGCAGGCGCGGGGCAAGCTGTTTGAGATGGAAGACACGGGCGACACTCTGAAGGTCAAACGGCAGATCGTGGAATAGACGGAGGCGTTTCATGAAGAGGACCTGGATCCCGGCTCTGCTTTGTAGCTGCGCCGCCGCGGCAGCGCCGCCGGCGCTCGATCCGCGCGGCGCCGGGGAACTCTCGCGCTTTCTCGGCGAGGCCGTGAGCCGCGGGGATGTGCCCGGGGTAGTTGTGCTGGTGACGGCGCCGGACCGCGTGCTGTATCACGAGGCGTTCGGCAAGATGAACGCGGCGCAGGGCGTGGCGATGCGGAAAGACACGATCTTCCGCATCGCCTCGATGACGAAGGCGCTGACCTCCACGGCCGTGATGATGCTGGTGGAGGAGGGCAAGCTGGGTCTGGACGACGAGGTATGGAAGTACCTGCCGGAGTTCAAGAACCCGCAGGTGATCAGCCGCCTGGACCTGGCGGCGGGCACCTACGAGGCACGGGCGGCCACGCGCCCGATCACCATCCGGCAACTGCTGACGCACACCTCCGGCATCGGCTACTCCTGGTCCGACCCGGGGCTGGCGATGATTGAGAAGCAGACCGGCAAGACGGGCCCCGCGGAGCTGCCGCTGGTGCACGAGCCGGGTGGGAGGTGGACGTATGGAGCGAGCACGAAGGTGCTGGGCGATGTCGTGGAGAAACTCTCCGGCCAGGGCATCGGGGCGTTTGTCGAGAGCCGGATCTTCCGCCCGCTTGGGATGAAGGACACGGGTTGGGCCGTGCCCGCGGCCGAGCATGCCCGCGTGGTGACACTCCAGACCAAGAAGGACGGCACCCTCACGGAGACGCCAAATCCAGCGGAGCTCGCCGCTGAGCCGCGCGGCGACGGGCGGCTCTACTCTACCGCCGCCGATTACTGCCGATTCGTGCAGATGATCCTGAGCCACGGGCAACTGGGCGGGACGCGATTGCTGAAGGCGGAGACGGTGCGGGCGATGGGCCGCAACCAGACCGGCGATGTCAAAGTGAGGCTGCAGCCGGTGGCGCTGGCGGCGTATGCAAAGCCGTATCCTCTCGGAGCCGGCGAGGACGTGTGGGGGCTGGGATTTCAACTCGCGGCGCCCGCCAAGCCGGATCCGGCCCTGCGCCGGCCAGGCAGCATGAGCTGGGCGGGCATCAATAACACGTTCTTCTGGATCGATCCGAAAGAAGAAATCGGTGTGATCGTGTTGATGCAGATGCTGCCGTTTTACGACCAGGCGGCGCTGGGCGTGCTGCGCGGAGTGGAGACGCGCGTGTACCAGCATCTGCGGCGCGCGGCGCGCTGAGCGGGCCGGCCTATTTCGAACGAGTGGCCTTGAACTCGCCCTCGACGCTGAATTCCACGGCAGTGACGGAGCCGCTCATCGCGTCGTCGGATTCCAGCGTTCCGGCGTAGACGACCGTCACCGGGCCGGCCTCACTTTCGGCCTTGATGGTCCAGGTGATCTTTTTTCCATCGACCTTGCCAGTGAGCTTCACGGGGCCGCCCGGCGTGGTGCAGGTGCCACCCAGATCGTTATCCTGCTGCGTGAACGTGCAGGCGCCGGTGCTTTCGCGGCCGGCGGCATTGCGCTGAACCTGCCATTCACCAGTGAGCTTCGTATCGGCGGCCAGTGCCAGAGTAGCGGTGCAGAGCAGCAGCAGGGAGATGCGGAGTTTGTTCATGGGATCGCCTCTCAGAAGATGTACGGCGCTGGGCGCCATGCAGCGAGTATAAAGTGGCACTGAGTGCCATGTCAACACCTACTGCCACTCTTGGCACGACTTGACGCGATGTGCTAGCATCGCCGGTAACGTGCCCACCTCGCGAAACACCAGCCCCACAACGTCCCCGACACTGAAGATGCGCAAGCAGCAACTGGTGCGGGACACCATCTGGGATGCGGCCATCCAGCTCTTTGCGGAGAAGGGGTTTGACGAGACGACGGTGGACGATATTGCGGTGGCCGCGGGCACGTCGCGGCGGTCCTTTTTCCGCTATTTCCAATCGAAGAGCGACCTGATGGCCCAGGATATCGTGAGCTACGGGGCGTCGCTGGCGGACGCCATCCGGCGATGCCCGCCAGGGTGTTCCCTGCCGGAGGTCCTGCGCCGGACCATGCTGCAGGCGGCACAGCACTCCGCGGCACAGCCTCGCACGCGCCAGATCATGGAAATTGCCGCGCAGTACCCGGCGGCGCGGGAGGCACAGATCGCGCGCGTGGCGGAGGTCCAGGAGCATCTGGCTGCGGCGTACGCCGAACGATGCAGAGTCAACGGCGGCAATGACCTGACGGCGCACGTGCTGGCCGGATTGACGCTATCCCTTTTGAGCGTGACCTTCCGCACCTGGTTCACGAACGGGCAGAACGACATCGCCTCCACCGTGGATCAGGTGTTCGCTACGGTGCAGCAACTGATGGGCGGCCGGGTTGGAGCGGGCCGGCGTTCAGTTCCCCGTGGAGGGGGTTAGCAGGAACGTCCGCAGCCAGGTCTCGACCTCGACAACCTGCTCGGGGACCGTGTTGTGGCCGGTCTCGAGGGCCAGCATCAACTTCTTCTTGCCGGGGATCACATTGAAGGCCGAGTACATGGAGGTGGGCGGGCACGTCTCGTCGTTGAAACCCCAGGTGTAGAGGCCCGGCACTTTCACGCGGCGGGCGAAGTTGACGACGTCGTAGTAGCGCGAGGTCTCGATCTTATCCGCCGAGCGATGGGACATGGGCCCCTCGGTGGCGCGGAACATATGCGGCCAGCCGCCGGCGCGATTGTTCAAGTACCCGGTGACGTCGGAGAGGGCCGGGTAGTAGGCGGCGAGGCCGCGCACTCGAGGGTCCAGCGCGGCGGTGACGATGGAGAGGGCGCCGCCCTGGCTGCCTCCGGTGACGGCAAGCGTCACGCCGTCCCATTTGGGATGGCTGGTAAGGAAGTCATTGGCGCGGACGCAGCCGAGATAGACGCGGCGGAAGTAGTAGCGCTCGCGGTTATCCAGGCCGAATGCGTTGTAGCCGGAAAGGGCGCCGGCGCCCAGAGAATCGTAGACCGATTGCTCCATGGTGACGGGGACGCCGTGAATGCCGATCTGAAGGGTGATGACGCCGCGCCCTGCCATCTCGGCGAGGCCGCGATAGGGACGCACACCGGCGCCAGGCACGCTGAGGAGCGCCGGATACTTGCCGGGTGCCTTGGGCTCGCACAGGATGCCATAGAGACGCGAGACGCCGTTGGTGCCGCCGACGTTCTGCAGATTCACGTGGTAGCAATTGGCGGAGGAGTTCCCGTATTCAGGCAGCAGGGTGACCCTCGCATCGATGGGCAGTTTGGCGAGGGCGGCCTTGCCGGCGGTCCAGAATTCGTCGAAATCGGCGGGATCCTGCTGGGTGGGCTTGATGGACTCCGGTTGAAATGCGGCGGTGGCGAGGCCGCGGTAGGTCTTGCCGTTGCGCTCCACGGTGGCGATGCAGCGGAGGAACCCGGGCTCGTTCAAGGTGCCGCCCTCCACGGTGAGGCCGTCGGCCGGGAGAGCGACGGTCTGATCGATCTTCGGCGCCATCATCTCCGGGCCGATGCGGTATGTCACCTGGACTCCGCTCAGCGGCTGGCCATCCTGCACGGCGACGATGCGAAAGCGGACGGGCTGGCCCGGCGTGTAGCGCCAATCCGAGTGATCGGTGGAGACGCGAACCTGAATGGTACCGACGCGGTCCTGGGCGACGACGGGGCAGGCGAGGAGAGGGAGGAGGGCGAAGACGGCGTATCGCAGCATGGTTAGACTTTACACGATACCGCACTGGCGGAGACATCGGATTCCGGCCCCTGCTATCCTCAGGAACATTGCGGGGCGTGAAGAGAGAGGAGCACAACGTGGCGCAGATCGTGAATTCGCGGTGCGTTCTGGCGGTGCGGGACTTGGCAGTGTCCACCCGCTACTACATGGAGGTGCTGGGCTTCAGTAAAGACGCCATCGATGCGGAGGGTTGGAGTTTTCTAACGCGGGACACTTTCCGCGTGATGCTGGGCGAGTGCCCGGACGAAAAGCCGGCGGGCGAGTTGGGCAATCACTCGTACTTCGCGTATTGGAACATCGACCATGTGGACGAGTTCTACCAGGAAATCGCGGCGCGCGGGGCGCTGGTTGGCCCCAGGCCATCCAACAAGCCGTGGGGCCTACGGGAGTTTTTTCTGACGACGCCCGACGGACACCGCATCACGTGCGGCGAGATCATCGAGCGGTGATGGCCGCCTCAATGGTGGTGAGATCGACCAGTCCGCGGCAGCCGTAGAGCGCCGGGATGACGTCACACGCCGCATGGCGGCGGCGCAGCTCGGCCACTTTCTCCGTACCCGCGCGGTAAGCCGGCAGATACATCCGGCCCAGCAGCGGGTGGCGGCCCCAGGCGCCGGAGAGCTTGCCGGCGCGCTCTTCCGAAACCAGGAAGTCGCGCCGGAGCGTGTCCGCCACATCCGGCTGCGGCACTCCCTCGCCCCAGGTCAGGAACGACGACTGGTTCTTGGCGTCGTCCTGGAGCAGCGCGAGCAGCACGCCGATCTGCAAGTCCTCGTCGGGCAGTTGATCCACCTCGGTGACGCCGTAGGCCATCAGAATGGCATTGTTGGCGATGCCTTCAAACAAGGCCGCGGCGCGGGTGTTCATGGTGAGCACGCTGGCCTCAAAGCCGGCGGCGTGACGGGCGTAGAGGTTTTGGAGATAGGCAAACGTGGTGACGTGTCCGGGCACAACCTCGTGGCTGACCAACTGCATGAACTCCGGCACGGAGATCTGGAGCGCGGCGTTGATCTCATAGGTGGCCTCGTACTGCGGCGCGCCATCGGCCCCGCGCGCGCGGCCCAGGTAGTTCATCGAGCCGGAAAACCAGGCATCGCGGATGGGGAGAAACTCGATGTTGGCGCGCGGCACAGCGGCAAACTCCGTCGGCAGGTGGGGCAGGACGTTGTGCGCAGTGAGCGCATCGAAGCGGGCAATGACGGCATCGCCGAGGGCGCGCACGGCGGCCATGGGAATCATGCGCGCGGCGCGCCAGGCATCCACAGCGCCCAGCAGCGTGGCGTTGCTGTTGAATGGGTAGCCGGCGCGGGATAGCAGCTCGGCCACGCGCTCCCGTTTCGCCTGGGGCTGGGAGGGCTCCGGCGCGCGCCCGGTGGAGGCTTCCACGCAGCGGGCGTAGGGCACGGGCGAGCCGGCGCCGAGTAGCTCCATGGCGAGGTCCCACATGATTTCGAAGCAGAGCGCGAGGCCGCGCACATACTCGCCGCGTGGCCCTGGCAGGGCGCGGGCTTCGTCCGCGAGGCCGCCGATGGCCCCGCGCACGTCCACGGCGGCGAGGTAGCTCTCGATGGCGGCGCGGTCCACTGCCGGTCCGCCCACTCCGCCGCTGCTGCGCACCGCCGCGGCGGAAGGATGCGTGTAGGCCGGCGGCAGCGGCTCGTCGGAGAACCACGAATCCGCAATGAAGCGGCCCGTGCCCGACGCGCAGAGGACGTCGCCGCCCCAGAGTGTATCGATGCCGAGAATGGCGTTCCCGACGAGTTCGTTGAATCGCTGGCTCATGCCTGTGTCCCTTTCTCTTTGCTGAGCGCGCCGAACCAGACGTAGAGGCAGAGCCCGATGAAGAGCGCGGCCGAGACCATTTGCGACACCGGCTCGTTGTCGTAGAACGGCGTCTTCACCCACGATTCCGCAAAGCCGGGAATCAGCCGCAGCGCAGCGCCAAACACGCCGCCCAGCGCCCCGCCCGCCATCAGCCCGGAGGCGATGATGACGCCGCGTTCGCGGATCCGCGAGCCGGACGCGCCGCCCGCGCCCGCGGCGCGCTTGCCCAGGAAGTGGGAGAGGAATCCGCCGACCAGCGCAGGCGTGTTCAGCTCCAGCGGCAGGTACATGCCGAGCGCGAAGATCAGCGCCGGCACACCCAGCATCTCCATGATCAGCGCGATGACGGCGCCGGCGCCAAACAGAATGTAGGCCACCGGCTGATGGCGCATGAAGCCCTCCACCAGCGCCTTCATGATGGAAGCCTGCGGCGACGGCAGCACGGTGCGCAGATCGCCGGGCACTGCCTCGCCAAACTGGAAGGTGCGCGCGAGCAAAGCGATCGTGAGCCCCGCGGCAGCGGCGGCCGCCATCACACCCAGGAACTTCACGCGCTGTTGCGCCGCCGGAGTGGAGCCCAGCCAGTAGCCGGTCTTGAGATCTGTGACGAACTGGCCCGAAACCGACAGCGCCGTACACACCATGCCCGCTATGGCCATGACGAAGAACATGCCGGAGGAGCCGGAGAGCCCGAACTTCAGCAGCACGATGGAGGAGATGATGATGGTCAGCATGGTCATACCGGAGACCGGGTTGCGCGCCGTGGTGGCGATAGCGTTGGCCGCCACGGAGGTGAAGAAGAACGCGAACACCAGGCTCATCACGAGGCCCACGGCGATGATGGCCGGCACGGTGGAGAGGCTCGCGAAAAACACGGCCACGGCTACAGCACTGACGATAACGCCGATCAGGATAGTCATCACCGGCACATCGCGATCCGTGCGCTCCTGGCCGGCCTCCTCGCCGGCGCGGAACGCCTTGAGCGCGATGCCAAACGAGCCGGCGACGATGCGCAGAGACTTGATGATGCCGAAGATGCCCGCGGTGGCGATGGCGCCGACCCCGATGAAGCGCACGTAGCCGCGGAAGATCTGCACCGCGGTCATCTGGGGAATCGGCATCGTGGCGGGGTACACCGTCAGTTCGCCCAGGTGGCTGCCCATCATCCAGATCAGCGGCACCAGCACGAGGTTCGAGAGCATGCCGCCCGCGCAGAGGATCATCGAGCTGCGGAGCCCCATCACATAACCCAAGCCGAGGATGAAGCCGATGGCATCGAAGCTGACGGCCACACGGGCGCGCGTGGCCAGGTCCCGCACCGCGCCGACGAACTGGAAATCGAGATACTCCTTCCACACCTGGAACGTGGTGACGAAGAAATCGTAGACGGCGGAGATGCCAGTGGCCATCAACAGCAGGCGCGCCTGAGAGCCGCCCTTCTCGCCGGTGACGAGGACCTCGGTGATGGCCGTGGCCTCGGGATAGGGGAGCGTGCCGTGCGTCTCGCGCACGAAGTAGCGGCGCAGCGGAATGAGAAACAGCACGCCGAGCGCGCCCCCGGCGATGCCGATAAAGACGGTCTGGAGGGGATGAGGATTGAGGTTCAGAATGTAGAGCGCCGGCAGAGTGAAAATGGCGCCCGCCGCCACGGCCCCGGCGGTGCCGCCCAGACCGGAGATGATCACGTTTTCCAGCAGTGTGCTACGGCGCGGATACATGCGGGCGAGCCCGATGGCGAGGATGGAAACGGGGATCGCCGACTCCATCACCTGGCCCACCTTGAGGCCGGAATACGCCGAGGCGACGCTGAACACGACGCAGAAGAAGAGGCCCCACAGCACCGAGCGCCATGTGGTCTCCGGCAACTGTGCGGAGGCGGGAATCATGGGCTGGTAGGTGGCGCCGGGCGGGAGCACGGTGTAGGCGTCGGCGCTCAGGGATTTGCTCTCGGCCGATTCAGGATCCTGGGACATTTTGACTGCGCGCCTCTTTCTCCGCGCCACGCGGATTATATCGAAGCGGCCTGTGCCCGGTATGCTGAATACGTCGAAAGGACGGCAAAGCGAAATGAGTGGACTGACGCAACCTGGCCGGAGAAGTGTCCTGAAAGCGCTGAGCGGCGCCCTGGCGCCGATGATCGTACCCTCTCGCGTATTCGGGCAGGCGGCGCCGGGCAACAAGATCACGATGGCCGTGATCGGCACCGGGAACAACGGCTACGGCATGCTCGAAGAGTTCCTCAAGGACGAGCGCGTGCAGGTGGTCGCCGTCTGCGACGTGAACAAGGAAGGGCCGGGGTATTGGAATGGAACCGTGCGCGGCTGGGCGCCGGCACTGAGACTGGTGGAGCAGAAGACGGGGCAGAAGGGTTGCGCCGCGTTCACCGATTACCGGGATGTGCTGCGGCGGGCAGATATCGACGCCGTGTGCATCTCTGTGCCGGACCACTGGCACGCACGGATCGCCATCGACGCGGCACAGGCCGGCAAGCAGATCTTCTGCCAAAAGCCGCTCTCGCTGACGGTGAAGGAAGGCCGCCGGATGTCCGATGCCGTGCAGAAGGCGGGCGTGGTGTGGCAGACCGGCAGCCAGCAGCGCTCCGACCCCAGTTTCCGGCGCCTGTGCGAACTGGTCCGCAACGGGCGGATCGGCAAGGTGCACACGGTGCGCGTGGGGCTACCCGGCGGATGTCCGGACTTTGGGAAGGTGGCGAGCCAGACCGCCACGGTGCCCGTGCCCGAGGGCTTCGATTACGCCTTCTGGCTGGGCGCCGCGCCGGAAGCGCCCTACTGCCCGGCGCGCGTGGGCGTGAACTTCCGCTGGAACTTCGATTACTCAGGCGGCCAGGTCACCGATTGGGGCGCCCACCACATCGACATGGCGCAGTGGGGGCTGGGCATGGATTACAGCGGCCCGGTGGCCATCCGCAATCCGCACGGCGTCTTCGCGCAGCATCCGGTCTACAACACGGCCACCGAGTTTTCCTTCGAGGCCGTGTACGAGAGCGGCGTGAAGCTGATCGTCTCTAGCAAGGAGAAGGGCGGCGTGAAGTTTGAAGGCGCAGATGGGTGGGTGTGGGGCGACCGCAACCGGCATCAGGCGAGCACGCAGGAGATCTACAATTCCCCGATCGGCGAGCGGGAACTGCACCTGTATGAGAGCAAGGACCACAACCGCAACTTCATCGACTGCATCCTGAGCCGCAAGCCGACGGCCGCGCCCATCGAAGTGGCGCACCGCTCGGTGACCATCGCGCATCTCGGCAACATCGCGCTGCGGACGGGGCGGAGCCTGCTGTGGAATCCGCGGACGGAGCAGATTCTCGATGACCAGGGTGCGAACGATATGCTGGACCGGGTGCACCGGGCGCCGTGGGGGGTGTGAGGGGGCACTTTGACCAACTTCCGGATCCTCCGTGATTCGAGGGCAATTAGGACAGGGCAGATCGACGAGATGTTGACTGCTCGGCCATACAAATTGCTTCGGAATCGCCGACCACCCCTGCGAGGATTGATCAGAAAAGAGGCATCTACAAACGCTTGCCCTCTTGGCGAGCCGTTGCCTGCACCACGCCCGTCGGCCCCAATCGCCAACGTCCGTACGCAACAAAGAACGCAAGCAAGCCGGTAACAAACGGCAGGATGGCCATCGCGAAGCCCATCGTCTGGATGGTCACAACCACGGCGCCAATCATGATGACGACGAGTCCCGCGGCGGCCAGGGGAGTGAGTTCCGTGCGTACGCGCAGCATCCCCGGCAGTATCAAGCCGAGGCCACCCAGAATCTCCACCACTCCGATGAACCGTAGAAAGGGCGCTGGCAACGGCCCGTTGGCCGTCAGCTCCGTGGCCGGCATCACGAGTTTCGTTCCGCCTGCGAAAAGAAACAGTAGTGCCAGAACTACCTGAATTGCCCAAAGCAGTCGATTCATGTCGTATTCCCCGAAGAGGAGTGTGATCCTGCCCGTACGCGCGGAGGCTCGAGCAGTGAACCCAGATGATCTCCATGGTATCAGTGCGGTGTTGGGAATGGATCACGCACCCTCGCGCCGTCAAAACGACTGGAAAACGGAAAACTGAGATAGGATATACAGGAACATCTGCCGGATAGGCAGGTCCGGTTCAAGGAGAGGGCATGCTGCGAACAACCGTCCTGAGCTTGGGTCTTTTGGCCGCCTTCCATGCCTCGGCCCAACCCGGGATCTTCACGAAGGAGCACCTGGTCCAGTACACGCCGGAGTGGAAGGGTGAGCGTTTCGCAGATGGACGGCCCAAGGTGTCTGACGGCATTCTGAAGCGCATGCAAAACGTCACTCTGGAAGAGGCATGGGCTGTGCTGCGCAATGAGGGATTCACCTACCAGTATGAAGACGGCTGGTTTTCGATCCACCCGGACCAGATTCTGGTCGGCCGCGCACTCACCGCGCAGTGGTTGCCCGGCCGTCCCGACATTCACAAGGTCATCGAGCAGGTCGGAAAGAAGGACGGCCGCATCGGTGGACAGAATGCCTGGCCGGTCGACATGCTGCAGAAGGGCGATGTCTACGTCTGTGATCACTTCGGACTGAAGCAGAATGGCCCGTCGATCGGCGACAACGTTGGCAACTCGATCTATGCCAAGAGCGGCAACGGCATTGTCTACGATGGCTATATCCGCGACATCAATGGCCTGAAGGAGCTCAAGGGCTTCACTTCGTTCGTCCGCGGCTACGATCCTTCCCACCACTCCTCGAGTCTCGGCAGGGGCTTGAACTCGACGATGATCGGAATCAACGTTCCGGTCCGCATCGGCCAGGCGACGGTCATGCCGGGCGATGTTGTGCTCGGCCGGGATGGCGGCGTCGTCTTCATCCCCGCGCATCTGGCGGAGAAGGTGGTGACCACCGCGGAAGTCGTCCGGTTGCGCGACATCTTCGGGCACGAGCGCCTGCGAACCGGCGTCTACACGTCGGGACAGATCGACACCCGCTGGAGCGACGCGATCGAGAAGGATTTCTCGGGGTGGCTGCGCCAACACATGGACAAGCTCCCCGTGCCCAAAGAGCAGATTCAGGAAATCCTGAAGCAACGTACCTGGTAGACCCGACTCAAGGAAAGGCGATCATCATGCAATCTTCACGCCGTTCGCTCCTCTCGAATTTTGGAATCACCGCTGGCGCGCTGGCCGGAGCGGCTGTGATGCGCCCGTTTGCGGCTTTCGCGCAAGCAGTCGGCAATGCGCCGAAGTCGTCGATGCCATCGAATCTGAAGATCACGGAGATCAAGTGCGGCTACATCCGCGGTGGCAGCCGGCTGTTCGTGAAGGTCCATACGAATCAAGGCATCTGGGGCTGCGGTGAAGCGGTGGACGCCGTCGGCGGCACGTATCACCTGGTGAAGAGCCTCGGCCGCCGGCTGCTGGGGCAAAGTCCGCTGAATCCCCACCGCCTGTTTGAGGACCTTCGGCGTTCCGGAGTATTCGGCGGCGCACAAGCAGGAATGTATGTGGCGGTCCTGACGGCGGTGGAGACCGCGCTTTGGGACCTTGCGGGCAAGGCCCTGGGGCTGCCGGTCTACCAATTGCTGGGCGGCAAATTCCGCGACAAGATTCGGGTCTACATGGACACAGCGCTTTACCAGGCCCGCCTGCCCAGTCCTGACACGTTTACCGAATCCGCTCTGGAAGCTAAGAAGATGGGCTTCACCGCGGTCAAGTTCGACCTGGACCAGGCGAACGACCCGGCCCGTTACGATCGCTACAACTGGACGGCCAGCCCAGGCGAGTTGCAGCGCATGTTTGATCAGATGAACGCTGCGCGCAAAGCTGTCGGCCCGAACATGGACATCTGCGCCGACATGCACGGGCGCTACGACCTGCCGACGGCACTGGCTGTCGCGAAGTCTATGGAGCCGATCAAGCTCATGTGGCTGGAAGAGCCGCTGCCGGCTGAGAACATTGACGCTTACCGGTTGATCGCCCAGGAAACGAGCACTCCGATCTGCGCCGGGGAGAACATCTATCTGGCTCATGGTTTCCGAAAACTGCTGGAGATCGGCGGCGCCGATATCATCATGCCCGACCTGCAAAAGGCCGGGGGGCTGGGCGAAGGGCAGCGCATTGCGAACCTGGCAAATCTCTACTACGTTCCTTTCGCGCCTCACATGGTAGCGTCCTACCTGGGCGCCATGGCGGCTTGCCATGTTTGCGCCTCGGTGCCGAACTTCATGATCCTGGAATGGCAGATTTACTACCACAAGGAAGCGATGTGGAAAGAGATCGTCACTTTCGACGGGCCGATGGTGGAGAACGGGTTTATCACGCTTTCCGAGAAGCCGGGCATCGGCGTCGAGATCAACGAGGAAGGCATGCGCAAGTACGCCGCCGAAGGTATCCCGTTCTTCGCGTGAAGACGACCCGGCGGTGGAATCGTTGAGATGCCGGCAGGCCGTAGCGCGCGGCGCCGTCCGGCTGGGATTGGAGGAGATGGCGACCATCGGGCAACCTGGATTCGTCAACGCTAGCGTTTTTCGGAAGTGATCCCATGGGACGCACCGCGTGCCTTACGATGGGGATAGGTTTCGATATGGCAACTCTGGATTGGTCACAGTGCTCAGTCGTTGAGAGCATTCCCGGGAAAGTAAGCGGTGCCTGGGTTTTTCGCGGAACCCGAGTGCCTGTGTCAGCCATCTTTGAGAACCTGAAATGCTCCTCGATTGACGAGGTGCTTGAGAATTTTCACGTCACACGAGAGCAAGTGCAGGCCGTCCTGGATTTTGCGGCCAAAAGCGCAGTGTCGCCAGCAGAGCCATCGCGCGCGGCATGAAAATCATCCTGGACGAAAGCGCGCCGCAGAAGCTCCGGCTCCTGATCGATAGCCGGCACTTCGTCGTGACCACGTGGTTCCAGGGATGGTCCGGGCTCAAGAATGGGGCTTTGTTGGCGGCAGCCGAGGGCGCTGGCTTTGATCTATTTATCACGGCCGATCAGGAAATTAGCTGCCAACAAAATCTGACGGGGCGCCGAATCGCTTTGCTGGTCTTGAGCACAAACAACTGGGGCGTAGTGAAAGAGCAGGTTGAGCTGATTGCGACCGCGATCGAAGCCGCTGTGGCCGGAAGCTACGCTTTTGTGGATATCGGGCACGGACGTGGCTAGATTTCGTTGCCGGCCCACAGCCAGGCCGAAGCTGCCTACGCGCCCGAAACCTCGGCGATAAAACCGGCGATGAAGCGCTCAATCTGCGCGGGCGGCAGGCCGTAGCGCGCAACGCCGTCCGCCTGTCCAAGATTGCCGCTGATGACAAAGGCGCGCAAGCCCGCGCGCGCCAGGTTCTTCGCCTGTGCGATGCTCAGCCCGCCCACTACCTGCACCGGGGCAACCTTTCCGACACGCTCGAAGATAGCGCGGGCCACGTCACCCAGTACGTCGTTCTCGATGAGCTTGGGGTTCGCGTGCCGCGCGTCAAACTGCAGGTGCACGCCCACCGCGTCCACACCGGCCTCCAGCATACGCAGCGCGGCCTCGGCGGCCTGCGCAGCCGAGCCCGTTTGCGGTACGAGGATGTCGGCGAAGGCCAACCGCGGAAGTTCGGAGCCGTTGCGCCGGAACTCATCGCGCACGGCGCAAACCGCTTTCGCCGTATCCACACCGGCGAGCGCGAGGAAATCGACGATGTTGCCGCCGCCCGCGTAGACGCTCCGCGCCTCGCCGCCGCCGCCGTCCATGGTCTTCATGTCGGCCAGGAGCAGCGCTTGGGGAAACTGCTTGCGGAAGGCGGGCACGACGTTCGAGACGCCTTCGTTCTTGAGCAGCGGCGTCCCCATTTCGACGACGTGAACTCCGCCCTTGAGCGCCGCGGCGGCAACCTCCAGACCCTGCGGAATGGTGTCCACGTCCACCGAAATCTGGAAAGTGAAGCGTGTTCTGAGCTGATCGAGAACGCGGGCGGAGGCCGGGTGCGTGCCGCTCCCCATCATCCCGGAGACGGCGCCGGCCGTCAGCCCGCTCACCGTGAACCTCCGCGCGCCGTCGAGGAACGCCCGCCGGTCGATGGGCCTCTGCCAAGAGGCGGACGGCTTCTCAAGCACCATATTTGCAGCTCCTGGAGGGACATAGCCTCATGGTACCCTCGGACGCCGCGGAAGTCTCCCCTGGAGACTAGTGCCAACTCCGAGATCGCCCGCGATGCGTGTGAGAAACTCGAATGAACTATGATCTTGCGACTCTCGGTGCTGGTCATGCTCCTGCTCACTGCGATGGCACAGACGGCTCCTCACGTGGTGAAGGTTGCCGGGACCGTGAGTAAGATCGCCCTGCTCTCGGATGGAACGGTGATCGGTTGGGGAGATGCCACCTATGGGCAACTGGGCGCGGTTCCGCGCACCTCGCTGACCCGTTCGCGGTATACGCGGCAGTTCGTTCGAATTCCCTTGCCGGGGAAGGTGATCGATATTGCCGGCGGCGAAGAGACATCTTACGCGCTCCTGGACGGCGGCACAGTGATGGCCTGGGGCCGGGCTCACGATGGCGAACTTGGGATTGGCACGGCGGCTCTCGAAATGAAGCAGGAGAACCTGCTGGAAGGAACGAGCCAACCAGTGGCGGTGCGCGGGTTGCATGACGTGGCGGCGATCGCGGCCGGCGGGCGTGCGGCGTACGCGATTTTGAAAGACGGAACCGTGTGGGGCTGGGGTGCGATCTCGCAAACTCCGGCCATGACGCCGGTGCAGATCCCAGGCGCCGCAAACGTGGTTCGCATCGCTGCCAGCGGTCACGCGCTGGCGCTGACCAACGACGGCCGTGTGATGTCGTGGGGCTCAAACACGAGCGGCGAACTGGGGCGAGATCCCCAGCGCCGCCAGATCGAGCAGGCGGGCTTCGTCGAAGGATTGCGCGATGTGGTCTCGATCGCTACGGGTACTCAAGTATCGTTGGCGGTGAAGAAGGATGGCACCGTCTGGGCATGGGGCTCGAACGGCATGGGTCAATTCGGCAACGGGAAACAGCCGGAGCGGTCGGATGCCGGGGCCTGGACGCACACGCCGCAGTTGGTACCGGGGGTGACCAACGCGGTGTCGGTCGCCGCCTCTGTCGTCGGCCGGCATGTCCTGGCGCTGTTGAAGAACGGGACGGTGATGGGCTGGGGCAATTCCGATTGGGGCCAGACCGGTTCCGGGGTTGCGGGTGACTTCCAGCTCACGCCGCGGCCCGCCCGGATCACCAACGTAAAGGCGGTTTTCGCCTGCGGCAATAACTCACTGGCGATTCGTTCTGACAACTCACTGTGGATCTGGGGCAATGGTGACCGGGGCGAGTTTCCAGTGAACACAGTCACCAAGGTACCGGTGTTGGTGAACATTTACTGAGCCCGGCTGGCAGCCTCTGGATCGGGTCCAGCTATAATATCTCGATACGGGTAGCACTACCCGCAACTGGGCGCCATCTGGAGAGACCATGTGTGATCAAGACCATTTCGAGAATGATGCGCAGGAGTACGAGGCTCGCGGCCTGACCACGCGCAAGCAGTTTGGCGCCATGCTGGGAGCGGGCGTCACCATGGCGCTGCCACAGGTGGCCAACGCCGCGGCAGTGACCGAGACGGACGTGACGATCACGACTCCGGACGGCACGGCCGATTGCTACTTCGTTCATCCTTCGAGCGGCACGGCGCCGGGCGTGCTGGTATGGCCGGACATCTTCGGGCTGCGGCCGGGGTTCCGCCAGATGGGCAAGCGGCTGGCCGAATCGGGCTACTCGGTGCTCGTCGTGAATCCCTTCTACCGCGCCAAAAAAGCTCCTGTCGCGGAAGCCGGCGGCGCCACGCCCATTCAGGAATTGATGCCGCTGGCGCGCGCGCTCAATGAGACGACGCACATGACGGATGCGAAGGCATTCATCGCGTGGCTGGACGCGCAGAAATCGGTCGCCAAGAACAAGAAGATCGGCACGCAGGGCTATTGCATGGGCGGCCCCATCGCGTTTCGCACCGCGGCCACCGTGCCCGAGCGTGTGGGCGCCGTCGCCTCCTTCCACGGCGGCGGGCTCGTCACCGATGCGCCCAACAGTCCGCATCTTCAGGCATCGAAGACCAAGGCGCAGTTCCTGATCGCGATCGCGGAAAACGACGACAAACGCTTGCCCAACGACAAGACGGTGCTCAAGGATACGTTCGCTGCGGCGAATATGCAGGCGGAGATCGAAGTCTACGGCGCCGCCCACGGCTGGTGTCCGCCGGATTCGCGCGTCTACAATGAGGCGCTGGCCGAGAAGGCCTGGAGCCGGTTGCTGGCGCTGTACGGCAAAGCCCTCTGACGAGGGGCTGGCTGTGCCGAGGGACTAGTTCTGGCGCTTGAGCGTCAGCTTTGCCTTCTGTGTTTGACCGTCACGTTCCCGTGTGATCTCGCCCGTAATTTCGTCGCCTTGCTGCTTGAGGTCGAACGTCATCCCGTGTTCCTGGATTTGAAA
>JADKID010000018.1 GCA_016721425.1 Bryobacterales bacterium
GATGAGTTGCAGGCGCCAGGGCTGGGCGCGGGAACCCGAGGAGTTGGCGGAGCACGGTGTTGAGATCAATGGCGGTGACACGCGCCTGGATCCGGGCGGCCAAAGGAGATCAGGCGGTCCAGCGTTTCCAGCGGCCGGTTCCACACCTCCTCGTGGCCAGAGCGGGCGACGCCCAGCAGCGTTTCAGCTCCGCGGCGATGCTGGAAATGAGCTGGCCGACCGCGCCGAGCTTCGCTGCGCAAAATAGCTTCTCCCTGAGGTTGCGCTGCGAGAGTGGAGTTGGAGTGCGATGGCTGCTCTGGTTGAGAGGCGCTGCAACGCGACCAGTTCATCCCCTCCTGGTGGGTGTGGCGGCGCCGCTGAGCTTTGGTCACGCCGCGGGCCCCGCCTGGACGGTCATGGGCAGGAGCGCCCGGAGTCGCCGGTCCGGACGGTTCCTTTCGGAGTGGCAATCCTGTGCGGATTCCAGGCTGGCGGGGCGTCCCGGCAGCCACCGTGAGCGCTCCCTCCTCATTGAGCGTAAGATGGCAGCGCTATGCAGGCCGAGTCCGGGGGGCAGCGCGCCTTCGACGCAACTGAGAATCTCCTGAGCGGAGTTAGCGCCGAGGATCTCCTCGGTGAGGGCATGGATGCGGGCCACGGTCTGGCGGAGGGGCGAGTGAGGCGCCGGACGCGGTTACCCAGACGAACGACGCGGCGGCCATGGAGATGGCGGCGGTGAGGATGGTGGATGCGGTTAGCGGAGCTGGAGGCGTCGAGAGCCGTGGCAGTAGTTTGGGATCGTGGAAAGTGGGGATGGCCAGGTCGGCCTGAGGCGCGGCCATGAGTGGTGAGCAGGCCTTTACCAGGTGGGCGCCGGCGGACCGCGCGGCCTGCATGCCGCCGGGCGAATCCCTCAAAGACAACACAGTTGGCGGGTGCGACGCCGAGGGGCGCGGCGGGGTGAGGAAGACCTCCGGATGGGGCTTGGCGTGGGTGACCTGGCCGCCATCAACGGTGGTTTGGAGAAAAGGGCTGGACGCCGGCGCCGCCCAGGACGGAAATCGACGTTGGGGGCCTCGGCGTTGGTGGCCAGCGCGACGCGAATTCCGCGTGCGTGGGCGGCGCGGATGAAATCGCACGCCACGCCAGGGACGAGGTGGGCCTCGAGAACCGGCGCCACCATGTCGCGGTGAGCTGTTCTTTGTCGGCGCCGTGGCGGAAGACCTCTTCGTCCAGAGAGGCCATCGCCCCAGACCTCTTTCACGATCTGGTCGTTCCGCTTGCCGAGCATGCGGGCCATGACGTCTTTGGCATCGATGCCGGCGCGGGAGAGGTAGAGATCCCAAGCCTGATTGGCTGGAGCTCCATGGACCGCCCGATGACGCCATCCATATCAAATATGAGTGCGATTCCGGGTGCGATTGTCAGATTGCAAACACTGGCCGGATGATAGCACAGCGGGTCGGAGGACCCGCCAGGAACTAATGCTCACTGACGGTCGCGGCTCGAAAACCTACTTTGCCGCGACCGTCAGGAGCGGACCGGATCACTAGGAGACAGCGTTCAGCGCCGGCTCGACCCCGGGATCAGGCCGGCACGGTCTGGCGAAGACGTCGTCGATGCGGTCAGCGAAGAAGAACTCCATCTCTTTGCGAACGTGTTCGGGGAGGTCGCGCAGGTCCTTCTGATTGGCGCGGGGCATCACGATGCGGTTGATGCCGGCGCGGCGTGCGGCGAGCACCTTTTCCTTGAGTCCGCCGATGGGGAGGACGCGGCCGGTGAGGGTGATTTCGCCGGTCATGGCCGTATCCTGGCGGGCGGTTTTCCTGGAGAACAGCGAGGCCAGGGCGACGGCGAGGGGGATGCCGGCCGAGGGGCCATCCTTGGGGATGCCGCCGGAGGGCACGTGGATGTGGACGCCGGAGTCAGAGAAGAGTTGGGGATCGAGTCCATACTCTTCGGTGTGGGCCCAGAGGTAGCTATGGGCGGCCTTGGCCGATTCCTGCATGACATCGCCGAGCTGGCCGGTGATGATGAGTCCTTTGCCCTTGGGTAGCAGTGTGGCTTCGATATAGAGGACGTCGCCGCCGCCTGGGGTCCAGGCGAATCCGGTGGAGACGCCGGGGGGCAGGTTGACGCGCGCGGGCTCGGGGAGGAAGATCTCCGGGCCGAGCAGATCGACGATGGTCTCCGGCGTCATCTCGATGACTTCCGGTGCGGCCTTCGGCGAAACGGAGAGCGGCCTTGCGGCAGAGGCGGGCGATGCCGCGCTCCAGGTTGCGAGGCCGGCCTCGCAGGTATAGGAGGCGATCAGTTCTTGAGGCCGCGTCGGGAAAGGACCTGCTCGCTGGAGAGGCCGGTTTCGGTGAGCTGGCGGGGCAGCAGGTATTTGTTGGCGATGGCGACCTTTTCCTCCTCGCTGTAGCCGGAGAGGCGGAGGACTTCCATGCGGTCCAGCAGGGCCTGCGGTAGCGTGTCGAGCGAGTTGGCGGTGGTGATGAACATGACCTTCGAGAGGTCGAAGGGCAAGTCGAGGTAGTTGTCGCGGAAGGTGGAGTTCTGCGCGGGGTCGAGGACCTCGAGCAGGGCGGCGGCGGGGTCGCCGCGGAAATCGCGTCCGAGTTTGTCGACTTCGTCGAGCATGAGGACGGGGTTGTTGGCGCCGGCGCGGCGCATGGACTGAATGAGCCGGCCGGCCATGGCGCCGATGTAGGTGCGGCGGTGGCCGCGGAGTTCGGATTCGTCGTGCAGGCCGCCGAGCGACATGCGTTCGAATTTGCGGCCCAGGGCGCGCGCGATGGACTGGCCGAGCGAGGTTTTGCCGACGCCGGGGGGACCAACGAAGCAGAGGATGGGAGCTTTGGCCTTGGGGTTGCGCTGGAGGACGCCGAGGTGTTCGAGGATGCGTTCCTTGACGTCGTCGAGGCCGTAGTGGTCTTCGTTCAGGGTCTGGCGGGCGCGTGCGATTTCGAGGTTATCCTCCGTGGTGGTATTCCAGGGGAGTTCGAGCACGAGTTCGAGCCAGGTGCGCAGGACGTGGCGTTCGGGCGACTGATCGGGGAGGCGTTCGAAGCGCTTGAACTCGCGTCAGGCCTCCTTGCGGGCCTCGGCGGGAGGCCGGCTCGGCGAGGCGTTTGCGCAGGTCCTCGGTTTCGGCCTTGGGGGATCGTCTTCGCCGAGCTCATTCTGGATGGCCTTCATCTGGCGGCGAAGGACGTATTCGCGCTGTTCCTTGGTCATCTCCTCCTGGGCTTCGGAGACGATTTTCTGGCGGACCTCGAGGACGCGGATCTCCTCAGTGAGGTACTGGACAGCGAGTTTGAGGGCTTCCTGGAGGGAGCCGGCGGCGAGCAGCGTCTGGAGCTTTTCCATATCGAGATGGAAGGCGGTGGTGAGGAGCCACATGAGCTGCTGCGGGTCGTCGGCATTGGTCAGCAGACCGGAAATCGCTCGGCGGCCTGGGGAGTTGATGCGCTCAATGGCCTGGGCGGCGAGCTCGAAGAGCGGTTTGGAGCGCCTTTTCCTCGCAGGAGTGGAGCGCCACCAGCGGCATGGGGTGACGTTGGCGGAGCAGGTAGGGACCGGAGGGTTCGATGGTAACGATGCCGACGCGTTCCAGGCCGGAAACGACAATTTCGATCAGGGACGACGACGTGCGCAGGACCTTGCGAATCTTGGCGCGAGTGCCGAAATTGTGCAGGTCATCGGGCCCGGGCGTCTCCCGTTCGGATCTGCGCTGGGCGATGAGGATGAGTTCGCCCTCGTGGTCTTTGATGGCCGATTCGACGGCGGCGCGGGAGGCGTCGCGTCCGACCGAGAGGGGGAGGACCAGTTGTGGAAAGAGAACGATGTGTTTGAGCGGCAGAACCGGAAGTTGGACCAGGGTTCATGTGTCGGACATGAGGTGCTCCATTCTCTAGCGATCGAAATTGGGAATTGAGCAGACCGTCCCCGAATTCATTGGGCGGCGACCGGTTCTTTTTGCGTCAGCACGAGGTCGCCGCGGTTGGCGTCAACGAAAATGTTCTGGCCGTCGCGGATGCTGCCCTCCAGCAGGCCGCGGGCGATGCGGTTTTCGAGTTCGCGCTGGATGGCGCGTTTCGCGCGGGCGGCGCCGAAGTCGGGTTCGCCAGCCCACCGTGACAATGTGGTCCATGGCGGCGTCCGTCATTTCCAAGGTCAGTGGCAGGCTTCCAGGCGCTGGCGGAGGCGATCCACCTGGGGTCCACAATGCGGCGCAGGTGCTCAACGCGCAGCGGGTGGAAAGACAACGATCGTCGATGCGGTTGAGGAACTCGGGCCGGAACGTCTTGCGCAGCTCGCTCATGCCGGGGCGTGGTTGAGGTCATGATCAGAATGGTGTTGCGGAAATCCACCGTGCGGCCCTGGCCGTCGGTGAGGCGGCCGTCCTCCAGGACCTGCGCAGGACATTGAAGATGTCGGTGCGCCTTTTCGATCTCGTCGAGCAGAATGACGCAGTACGGGCGGCGGCGAACGAGCTCGGTGAGCTGCCCGCCCTGGTCAAAGCCGACATAGCCCGGAGGCGCGCCGATCAGGCGGGCCACCGTGTGCTTTTCCTGATACTCCGGACATATCCAGGCGGACCAGCGCCTGCTCGTCGTCGAAGAGCGTCTCCGCAAGGGCGCGGGCAAGCTCAGTCTTGCCGACGCCAGTGGGGCCGAGGAAGATAAGGTGCCGATGGGGCGGTTCGGATCGCTGAGCCGGCGCGCGAGCGCTGACGGCATCGGCGACGGACTGCACCGCTTCGTCCTGGCCGACCACACGGCGGTGGAGCTGCGTGGCCAGGTGGAGCACTTCTGGCGCTCCCCTGCCAGCAACTTTGACACCGGAATGCCTGGGTCCAGCGGGCCACCACTTCGGCGATCCTCTTCGTCCACCACTTCCTCGAGCATCGCTCGGACGCCTGTTCGCCGGAGAGGCGCTCCTCCTCGGGCTCTTTTCCAGGCCAATGAGGGTGCCGAATTTGAGCTCGGCCGCCTTGTTGAGATCGTAGGCGCGCTCGGCCAGCTCGATCGTGCTTGGTGGTCTCGATCTGCTCGCGGATGGTGCGGAGAAGGGCCACGGAGTCCTTTTCCCCTGCCACAGCCCTGGAGGCCATCGGTCTCCTTTGAAGACGAAGAGCTCTTTCACGATTTTGGCCAGCCGGTCCCGCGAGGCGTCGTCGGACTCCTTCTTGAGGGCTTCCCGCTCGATTTCGAGCTGCATCTTGCGGCGCAGACTTCTCGTCGAGCTCGGCGGGCATGGAATCGATCTCCGTGCGGAGGCGCGCGGCCGCCTCGTCCACGCAATCGATGGCCTTATCGGGCAGAAAACGATCGGCGATGTAGCGATGCAGAGCGTGGCGGCGGCGACAAGCGCCGTGTCCTTGATGCGGACGCCGTGGTGGACCTCGTAGCGCTCCTTCAAGCCGCGGAGGATCGAAATGGTGTCCTCGACCCAGGGCTGATCGACGACAACGGGCTGGAAGCGGCGCTCCAGGGCGGGGTCCTTTTCGATGTATTTGCGGTATTCGTCGAGCGTGGTGGCGCCGATGCAATGAAGCTCGCCGCGCGCGAGCATCGGCTTCAGCAAGTTGCCCGCATCCATGGAGCCCTCGGCCTTGCCGGCGCCGACCACGGTGTGGAGCTCGTCGATAAAGAGGATGATCTGGCCCTCGGAAGCGGCAATCTCTTTGAGCACAGCCTTCAAACGTTCTTCGAACTCGCCGCGGAACTTGGCGCCGGCGATGAGCGCGCCCATGTCGAGGGAGACAACTTTCCGATTTTTGAGTCCTTCCGGGATGTCACCGCGCACGATGCGCTGGGCCAAGCCCTCCACAATGGCCGTCTTGCCCACGCCGGGCTCGCCGATCAGCACGGGGTTGTTCTTGGTGCGGCGGCTCAGGATCTGGACGACGCGGCGAATCTCTTCATCGCGGCCAATGACGGGGTCCAGCTTTCCCTGGGCGGCGGCGGCTCGGTGAGGTCGCGGCCATAGGTCTCCAGCGCCTGGTAGGTGCCCTCCGGGCTCCTGCGTGGTCACCCGCTGGCTGCCCCGCACGTCGCGGATGGCCTGCTCCAGTTTCTCGCGGTTGAGGCCGGCGTCCTTCAGGATCTGGCCCGTGGCGCCGTTGCCGGAGAGCAGCGCAAGCAGAAGGTGCTCGATGGAGACAAAGTCGTCTTTGAGCCTCTTGGCCTCCTGTTCCGCGTTGCCGAAAACCGCACTGAGACGCTGCGTCAGATACATGCCGGAGGGCCGGAGACGGTGACCTTGGGAGCTTGTCGAGCTCGGCGGTGATGCGGCGATGCAGGTTCTCCAGCGGCAGCCCTGCCTTGAGCAGAATGGTGGCGGCGAGGCCGTTCTCCTGTTCGAGCAGGGCGAGAAACAGGTGTTCGTTGTCGATCTGCTGATGGGACAGGCGTGCGGCCAGGGACTGAGCGGCCTGCACGGCTTGTTGCGACTTTTCGGTCAGGCGATTGAGATCCATGGGGTGCTCCGGGATAAACTCAGCTTCAGTGTATCAGATGTTAGCAAGTGTGGATGATAACCTGAGTGTATGGTTAGCAGATGTGCAAGCGGGCCGCTTGGTTGCGGAAACTGCTGCCCGGCGAGCAGTGGCGTCGGCCGCACTCGGTGGCGGCGGCTATTTCGAGCAGGGGTCCAAGTATCTTTATTTCCAATAGATATAGGTCGTTTGCCGGCAGGATTTTCGCACGGCTGCCTCCGAGGTTAAGGCACTTTGAATGGCTAGGCGTAAGTGCTTTTTTTGCCGTAGATATGGGATCGTTCGCCGCGAGGAAGACGGGTCGTCGGCCAGTCTCGGGTAGGTCCGCGCCCAGTTTGACGGCGTATTTCCCTTCGGCGGTGTTGAAGAAGGACAATGTTCGATCTCCCGAATGGAGTTTACTACGCGATGTCAAGGAGATCGGCACTAGTGACAGGGCGAGTCTGTTTGTTTACAAAGGGATAGGATAGGTCCGAGGGTGCGTGAATGATAAAGTTCTCATCGGCCGGGCGAGGCGAAAGTCCGGGGAAACGGGGAGTGTTGTGCCGCCCAGGGGCGAGAGCGAGAGCGGCAGCCGGTTGACGCATCGCAAACGGTAGCACCGCTGGGCCGGCGCTTGGCGGCCGGTTTCAGGGGGCGTGCGCGCCAGCTATTTGAGGGCAACGGTCACCGTACGGGCTTGGACTCCGGAGACCGTCAGGGTAACTGGGACACCTCCGCCCTCGGGCGCGGCGGAGGGGATCCGGAGTTTCAGTTGCAGCAGTCCGGCCGCGACGCCCACGAATGCGAGTTCCGCTGGGACGCCTCCGACTGTCACTTCGACTTTGCCAGCGGGGCGGGCCATTTGCCGGGTTCGGGCAGGCGGCCCGTCACGCCTCCGTCCGCGGTCTCTCCCGCGCCGGTGGCGAATAGCGTGACGATCTCGGCGCGGGCGGCGGGCGCCGCGCCGGAGTTCATGGCTCCGTTCTGGTTCACCGCAATGGCGGCGGCCGTGCCGGCGTGGGCGAAGATGCCGGGAGCGGCCGCGGCCACCGGAATCGTCACCGGGGACGAGGCGCGCAACTGGTACTCTACGGCCACGGCGGTGAAGTTGGAAACGCCGTAGGGCACGATGGCGCTCACCTGGCCGGCGGAAGCGCCCACCACCGGCGCCTGCACGCCGTCGAAGAACACGCGTGTGCCTGCGGCGTAGGTTTCCAGGCAGCCGGTCCAGTCGTAGCCGGTCTGGGCAGGACTCGACGGTCCCAGGTTGGCACCGTAGATGGTGACCATTTCTCCGGGGCGACTGCTCCGCCCGCGCCGCTCGCTGCATTGACCACGCCCTCCGCGGCGAAGGAGGGCACGGGCCCGGGCTGCGGTCCCCGCAGAATTTCCAGCCCGCGCTCCAGCACCTCGTCGCGACCTTCGGCGATGCCTTGGCGGGTGGGGCTTGCGGGGATCGTGGGGTGGATGCCCACGGCGTGGTGTTGTGAGCCGTCGTGGCGAGCACCTTCAATCCGGTGAACGTTACGGTGAAGCCTCCGGGGAGCGGGTTGCGGTTCACGTTGCCGTTCGTGCCGGCGGTCGTGCTGCCCACAATCTCCCCAAGGCGGTATGCCTCCACGATGCCCAACTCGGTTTCGGCAGCGCTCGCAGCCCGTCCGTCCGTGAGAAATACCCGGCGGGCGGCCGGGTACGGCGCAGCGGGCTCGAGCGTCCAATGCGCCGGGTTGAACGTCATGCCGACCCGGTCCGGTTTGCCTGGCGTGGGCATCCGCCACTGCGGGCTGTCCAAAGGAACCCGGGAGAGATTGGGCAGGAAACGCGTGGTCCGCGGATAGCCCCGCATGTCGAACACGATTCCTTTTGCATTGATCATGAGATCCAGGTAGGCGTCCCAGATGGGGTCGGTCAGCCGGTCGAGGTCCACGTACCAGATGCCGGCTTCCAGTTCGCGGACGACGGCGCCGCGGCCGGCGGCCCAGTCCACCGATGTCACGCAGGCAACCGGCGCAATGCGGCTTGTGCCCCGCGCCGCCCAGGGTTCGATCTCGAGTTGCATGGGCGAGCCTCTGCACTCCGCCAGGTTGTTTAAGGTCCGCCACAGGATCCATTGCGGGGTGGCCCCCGACGCAAGTTCCCAGTTCTCCGCGATGGCTGTGGCGGCAGGCTTGCCGTCGATCCGCAGGACGCGGTCGCCGACGGCCAGCCCGGGCACGCCAGAAGCCGGCAGCCGGGAAATGACCAGTGCCCCGCCGACCCAATCCCAGAGCAACGGGGCGACAGCGGCGGGGCCAGGGACCGAGAGGGACGCATAGCCGTGGCCATCCTTCTGGGCCGCCACCAGGCGGTTGAGCGTCACGAGGAAATCGGCCTCGCCCGTGTCGGTCGCGGCGGATGTGAGCGCTGCGGCCAGGGCGCCCGGCCAGTCTGTCACCACGACGTCGAAATAGGGATAGAAGTGCTGGATCGGGTTCCACGCCAGAATCACCGCCGCGAGCCGGGTGGCGCGGTCGTCGGCCGCAAAGTACACCGTGGCCGGGGAGGGAGCGGCGAGGTACGGCAGCGTCCCTGCGTCGTCCGCGAAAAGGGTCAGTGGGACCATGACTGACAACCCGCGCGGCAGGCTTGCCTCGAAGGGCTTGGCCGGGTCCTCGAAGGGCTGCGGAAGGGGTGCGGTGGCATCCACGAAGACGCGAGTGCTCGAGAAACGGCCGTCGTGCATGAGATCAACGCCCAGGTGTTTCCAGCGCACAGCGCGCAGGCCGGCCGTGGACGCGGGAGTCACCTCCGCCGGCATCTCGGGCCGGTTCGGCGCGACGTAGACCCGAACGCTGGGAGCGACGGGATCGAACAGGCGCTGCAGCGTTGACGCGAGTTCTTCCGGCGTGGAGGCTCCCTCCACTGCGCGGACGCCCTGAACTGTGAACAGATCCCAGTCGGTCTGCTCGGACTGGTCGCTGGGGTGGAAGTGCCGCACATAGCCCGCCATGCGGGCGAACGCGGTCACGTTGGCAAGGCCCGTCGCACTGAGCGGCGAGGGAGGATCGGGCGGGTTCTTCGCGAGGGCGGTCAGGCTCATGTCGTCCGCCCATCCCTGCCCGGCGCCAAACAGCAGGAAGCCGATGTTGATGCGGGCCGCTTCCACAGGCACGGTGATGTCGGCGGTCGAGTAGCTCCAGCCGGTACTGCCGATGATTGCCGAGGTCGTTGTACAGGCTCCGCCCGTCCGAGCCGTCGGCGCGGATCCACAGGCGGCCGTAGGTGCCGGCGGTTTGGTCCGTCCGCATGGCTCCGCGCAATTGCAGGTGCTGGCCGCGGTACTGGTCCGCCGGGAAGCTCTGTGACAGCAAACCGTAGGTGCCGGAATCCGGGTTCTGCGGTGTGAGACGGGCACAGTAGCTACCCTCGGCGCAGTCTTGCGAGACGAGGCGGACGCCGAAGGTGGTGTTGTTGGAATACCAGGGTGTCCAGCCGGGCGGAATGCTGGCGGCGGTGGGCGATTCGAAACTGAGATTCCTCTGCGCGAGGAGAGCCAGGGGCAGGCAGAGCAACAACACAGTCCGCATGGGCAATATTATAGGATCTGGACCTCCCGTTTGCGAGGTCCGGGAGAGCCACCGCCCGGAGTCCTGCGGGCCGGAGCGTTTGATCAATCCGCGGGTAACCGGGCCGCGGCTTCAGTCGATCTCGCTGCCGACCCATCCCGCGGAGGGCCAGTTGGTGTCTGTGCGCCCGTACCACACAATGCACCTCCAGGACCCCACTGTGGAGAATGCGGAGGAGTCCCAGTCCAGCCGGTTCAACAGCCCAGCACCGCCAACTATATCGGCGGCCCGCAAACAGTGCAAGAAAGCTAATACGAAAGTCAGGGATCCCGCCTCCGCTCCCACCGATGAGCCCTTTTGCCCTCCTCATGCATCCATACCCGCATGGTCATCCTCCGCAGTGCCGAAGCCACCTGGGCCGGAACCGTCAGCGACGGTAGCGGCCGCATCCAGCTCCAGAGCGGCGCGCTCGACGCGCCCTTCAGCCTCAAGGCCCGCGCCGCCGACGGCCCCGGAACCAACCCCGAAGAGCTCATCGCCGGCGCCCACGCCGGCTGCTACAGCATGATGCTCTCCGCCCTCCTCACCGGCCTCGGTAAGCCCGCTTCCTCCATCCACACCAAGGCCCGCGTCCAGCTCGAAAAACTCGAAGCCGGCTTCACCATCACCAAAATCATCCTCGCCACCGAAGCCTCCGTCCCCGGCCTCACCGCCGCCGAGTTCGCCCAGGCCGCCGAAGACGCCAAGAAGAACTGCCCCGTCTCCCGCGCCCTCGCCGCCGTCCCGGTCGAATTCACCGCGACGCTTCTCCCCTAGCCCGCCGCCACGCCAAGGAGGCCGTCTTCGCGAACATGCCAACAGGTCTCCTTTTGCGGGTTCTGATCCAAAACCTGCCAAGGACCCAATATGGAATCTTCGTAGTGCGACATGGCGGCTGCCATGGTCAAGCTGCTCGCGCCACGCCAGCGAAAGGTCGAACCACAGAACAGTGGTTTTCCGCAGCGGCTTTCCACGCTGCGGAAAGAGCGCAGTCTCACGCCACAGGCCCTTGCCCAGTAGGTCGGTTTGGGAATCACGCAGAGGAAGCGCTATGAGGCCGGAGCCTCGCAGCCTACCCTCGAAGTGATCCGGAAGCTGTCTCAGGCCTTGCGTGTGAGCGCCGATGAGCTTCTCTTTGGAAAGGCCCAAAGGGGACCAGAGGAAGACCTTTGCTTAAAGTTCGTAGCCATCTCGCGATTGAATGACGACGAGAAAGAAGTCGTTCGGTCCGTGCTCGAAGGTTTGCTGCTGACGCATGAGGTCCGCAGAGGGTAAAGCAGAACATGGGATGAGCAACCGGGAGCGCGCCCACCAATGATTGACCAATTGCCCGAGAGGCAACCCTCCGGCCTGGCCCAGTTCGTGGAAACCATCGTCGATCTCGTCAACACTGCTCTCCGCAACGCGCCACTCGACGATGAGCCGGAGACCGACGAAGAGAAGACGGCCATGTCTGAAGCCGCCAGTGGCTCCGGAACAATGGCGGCAAAGGCATCCCCTCACGCCGAAGCCATGCGCAGGCTGGGCTTGGAGTAGAGGAGATCGAATGGACCGGGACGGCTTGGCTGACAGGGCCGGTCTCGACAAGGGCATCGCCCGCCGCGTCAAGCAATCCATCGAGCGCTTCGCCGAAACCGGCGCCGGCAATCTCAAGCGCCTGCAAGCCATCAAAAACCTGTCAAGAGGGACCGCGCGCTTTTTGTATGCCTGTTGACCAGAGAATACCGTGCATGAGAGTATACGCAATGAGTGTATCGTGATCCGGGTCCCCGTTGTTCCCAGATTCGGGTTTTACAGTCGCCGATCATATGCCACGCAAGAAGAAAGCGGATTCCAGCTTCGGGCCGCGCCTCGTCGCCCTCCGGAAGGCCCGCGGCCTGACCCAGGTCCAACTGGCCGAGGCCACCCACACCACGCAGCGCTCGATCTCTTACTACGAGAACGACGACGGCGTTCCGCCGTCCTCCATCGTTGTGATGCTGGCCCAGGCTCTTCAGGTCTCCGCCGACGAATTGCTCGGACTCAAGCAACCGCCTCAAGCCGCACCCGCTGTGAGTGACGATGATCCGGAAACACGCCGCCTGTGGAAGCGGTTCCAGATGGTCACCCAGTTGCCGGAAAAAGATCAGCGCGCCGTGATCCGGCTGATTCACTCTTTAGCCGCCGTCGCCGCACCACGCAAGAATGGAAGCCAGGGAGAACGCCATGGCCGTTAACATGCTTGAAACCAAGGCCCACGACCTGATCGGACAACTGAACCCCGGCAAACTCGCCGCCGTCGTTCATTTGCTCGAAGTCATGGTTCACGATGAGGATGAGGAAGAAGAACTGACGGAAGAAGACCGCCGCGCTCTGCGCGCCTCCGATGAGTACTTCCGCAACGGCGGCCAAGGCATCCCTTTTGAGCAGGTCGTGGCTGAATGCGGCTTCACCATGGAACAGATCAGCGGAGTGAAACGCGATTCGTGAAGAAGATTCACTTCGGGCCTGAGATTCCAGCCCAGGTTCGCGCCATTCCGCAGCACATCGCCATGACGATCCTGGAAGCCATCCACCGTTATGCCGAGACCGGCGCGGGCCGCGTCAAGCCGCTCTCCGGTGAGTTTGAGGGCTTTCTCCGTCTCCGGGTCGGCAACCACCGCGTCTTCTTCAAGGAATCAGCCGACGTCATCACCATTCATCGCATCGCCGACCGCCGCGAAGCCTATCGCTGAGCCAATTGGTCTATCCAAGCCCCGAGGCAGAAACGGACTGGCGGGCAGGAGCTGCGCGCCCCCGCCCGCACCCACTCCGCGGGTGATGGGGGGACAAGGAGCCGCACGTCCTTCGCCGCCCTGCGGGCGTCTCGTCCGTGCTTGTGGGGCGTTACCGGATCTCCTCCCCCCGACCCCCTCCCCGGCCTGTGGCCGGAGAGGAGGAGCCAGCTTGCGGCGGTACACTGCGGCCGTCGTCGTGCGGCCGTTTCGGTGAGACGGCGAAAGCACGCCGGCGGCCGCCTGGAGACCTTCTCAAAGTGGGAGCGGGCCTGCGGCGCAAGGTGAGGAAGATTTACATAGTCGGCCGTTATCGTCGGCCGGTTCTTGTTTTGGTGGCCGCCTTCGGCGGCATTCCTTGAGCGGCGACACGATAACGGCGCATTATGCAAACTTCCTATTTTTGGTCGCCCCGGTCCTCGGCCCCCCAGGGCCTACCGATTGAGTGGATGGCGCCTTCGGCGCCGTCTCTGAGCCCCACTGGCGCGGCCCCTGGAGGGGGCCTTGCCCGTAGCCGCTATGTCGCAGCCGGCGCCGGGCGGGCTCTCGTTGGTTCCGTCAGAGTTTGTGGCGGCACCGACCGCTCCGCACGGCTGCTGGACTCTCGGTACGGTCGCCCTATCGAGGTGGCGTGTCACCTCATTTTTCAGCCGCCAAAGGCGGCTTCCGGGAACTTTTGGTTATACGCGGTTACCGGACGGTAACCTGTTGTCCGCACGAGGCTTGCGCGATTCTCTCGGCTTTGTGGGACGCCGCAAGGTTATACGCGCCGGTAACCCGTTGATTCTACAAGCGGCCTCTTCACGCCGATTCCCGCGAACCTGTTGATTCGGCGTGGTTACTCCGTATAACGTGCACTTGGAGCGGCCTTCACGGCATCCAAACGCAGATTGTGCAGACTCTCGTTCGTCCATTCCTCAAGCAATGCCTCTGTCGTGCCGCGATCAATCGCTGCGACAAGTTGGCACGCTGTAGATGCCACGTGATGCCAGGGGTCAGTAGGCTTGACTGTTCGCTTCAGAGATTCCAGTTTGCTCCTGGCTGCTTCGAGCTTCCCGAGCTTCGCCAAGCTGAAAGCGATCGCCTGCTCCACGAAGACATTGCCGAACAACTTTGTCGCCATCGTCAAGTGCTCAACGAGATCTTGCGGCGTATCCAAGCGATCCAAGTACGGAATGCCTCTAGTCTGCATCGCCTTCAACATCGAGTTGATCTCCGCGTCGTCAGGCGGATCGCCAACACCCATCTACCCGATTTCTGAAAGAGGCCCTTCCGATTTTCCAAGCGATGTCCCAGAGTGAAGGTCAAGTGTTTCGATGGTACGTAAAGCGGCAGCACGAAGACCCAGACATACACCACATTCCCATCGAAGCCCGAGTCCTCGAAGGCAAACCCGCGAAGGACCGGACTAACCGGTTGCCGATATAGAACCGTTCGGCTCACGTCGAAGCCGGCCAGACTCGGAAGCAACCGCTTCCGAGCCAACGTCTCGATTTTCCGCGCTCTCACGGAACCTCCGGCCGGATTTCCTTGACCGGCACGGGCCTGGGAAGGTTCTGCTGGATTTGAGTGACCCGCCCAGGTGTCAGTTGTGCCGTCCCAGTCTTCAGGTCGAACACCGCACCAGGATTGTTGGGGTTCCCGCGCACTACATCAAGTCGTACTGAACCGGGAGTGCCCCTCGACACGACTTGCCCGCCGCTGTAAGAAACCTCAGAATTCAGGTTAAGTGCTTTGGCCACACCAGACTTGTTCAGAGCACCCTCCATCGCGGAGTGAACTCTGGTTCCATACGCGGCCCCGATCCCGGGCCTACGGCGTCAACTGCGGCGTTAGCTGCTCGCTGCACGACCATTCCGGCGACCTTGTTAACAACGACTTCGCCGAGTTTGCCTCCGACGGCTCCGGCAACAGCTCCCACCGAAGCGTCTCGGGCAACGTCGCCAACACTCGTTCCTCTCCCGTCAAGTGCTCGTCCGACAACGCCGCCACCGACACCACCTGCAGCACCTGCGACGGCAAGTACTCCTAGGCTGGCTCCACCAGTGTCAATAATTGAACCGGCTATCGCTCCTGAAACCGCACCAGAGGCCGCCCCTTTCCAGAAACTTCCACCTCGGTACGCTTCAACGGCCCCACCGATCAGTCCTCCAGCCAATGCGCCGGTCACCGTTGCGACAAATTCGCCGTTAACGTCAACGTGCGCGAGCAGATTGTTCCTTGTGTACGAATAGAGGTTCCAACTCTGTGGATCCTCTGGTTGCTGGTCATTGAACGGCGCATCCGGGCTCGTAAACCGTCCCTGCGCCGACGCCATATACCGCGCCCCAAAGAAATCCAGCCCAGTCTCGGCATCCCGTTCCTTGCCGGTGAACTGATCGGTCTGCAAAGCCTATTTCCCCGGAGCCTTTACCGCGAGCAGGGACTGCACCTGGGATA
>JADKID010000019.1 GCA_016721425.1 Bryobacterales bacterium
GGATCAAGACCCATCGCGGTGATCGGTCCGAACGCAGACCGTCCCTTTGCTGGCGTGGTAGCGGCGCGCCGCGCCCGCCCCCACCGTGCTGAAAGGGATCCGCACGCACGTCGGGAAGAGCGGGAAGGTCCTGCACAGCCGGGGTTTGCGGCATCCACGCACCCGGAACGTGGAACCAGGACGAGGTGCTGGCGTCGGACCCCAGAAGACCGCAAGCTGATCGCGGAGGCCGTGAAGACGGCGGCGGAAGGCCGACGGGATCGTGCTCGCGATCGGCGGCAACGAGCAGACTTCGCGGAGGCTTGGTCTTTGCAGCACATGGGCGACCGCACGAGCCTGGACCTGCTCGGCCTCCAGGATGATCTGGTGAAGGCCCTGCTGGCGCTGGAAAGCCGATTGTGGCGCTGCTGTTCAATGGCCGTCCGCTTTCGATCCGCGGGCTGGCGGAGACGGTCCCGCGATTCTGGAATGCTGGTATCTGGGCCAGGATACCGGCACGGCCGTGGCCGAGGCTCTGTTCGGCGATGTGAACCCGGGCGGCAAGCTGCCCATCACAATTCCGCGCTCGGTGGGTCACGTGCCGGCGTATTACAACCACAAGCCCTCGACGCGCCGCGGCTACCTGCCGGCGAAGTCTCGCCGCTGTTCGCGTTTGGATTTGGACTGAGCTACACGAAGTTTCGGGGTCTCCGCCCCGTTTCGAAGGCGACCATTGCGCGCGATGGATCCGCGGGTTTCGGTGGACGTGAAGAATACCGGCACGCGCGCGGGCGCGGAAGTGGTGCGGCTCTATATCCGCGATCTGGTCAGCTCGGTGACGCGCCCGGTGAAGGAGTTGAAAGGATTCAGCGCATCGTGCTGGAGCCGGGCGAGCGCGCACGGTGACGTTTGAGGTCACAACGGACTCTCTGGCCTTCTGGGACATCAACATGCGTTACACGTGGAGCCCGGCGACTTCGAAGTGATGACGGGCAATTCGTCCCGCGATTGTGATTTGCAGAAAGTCACGCTGAGAAGTCGAGATAACGCCCTTTTTCGAGAGAGGTTCGCGATGGCTGAAAGTTCACACTCGCCGTCCGCGAAAGATGGGATACGCGTGCGGCGACATCGCCACGAATTTCTTCTTCCAGTCGATGATTCTCTACCAGACGCGTTTCTACACGGACACGGTGGGGCTATCGGCGGTCGCCGTGGGATCCATGTTCCTGATCCCTGCGACTCGCTGACGCCGTCTTCGACCCGGGATCGGCGCGCTCTCAGACCGCACGTGGACGCGGTGGGGAGTTTCGCCCCTGGATTCTGGGCACGGCCGTGCCCTCTGGCCTGATCTTCTGGCTGGTGTACGTCACACCCGATTTCGGTCCCGCAGGCAAGCTGGTGTACGCCTACATCACCTACACGCTGGTGATGATGATGTATTCGGCGAACAACACGCCGTGCGCCGCGCTGATGGGCGTGATCACGCCGGACGTGGGCGAGCGCAACAATGTGGCGCGGTATCGCTTCATCGGCGCGCTGATCGGGCAATTCATCATCCAGGCACTGCCGCTGCCGCTGGTGGCAAAACTTGGCGGCGGCAACTCGGCGCGGGGTTGGGCGATCACGATGGGCATTTTCGGCGTCATCATCGTGGTGCTGAACCTCATCACCTTCGCCACCACGCGCGAGCGGGTGCTAGCGGATCCACGCCAGAAATCGTCGTTGCGCGAAGACCTCAGGAACGTCTTCACGTGCGGACCTTGGATCACCATGTTCATCCTCACGCTGCTGATCTTCACGATGCTAGTGGTGCGCGGCAGTTCGTCGAACTACTTCGCCTATTTCCTGGACCAGAAGGAGATCATGGCGTTTCTCGGAAACTTTGGGTTGGGTGCAACGGCCGGCCCTGTTACCGGCGGGCGGAGCGTGCTGGACGCGCTGGGTTTGCTGGTCAACGCCGATGGTTCCAACGCCTCGGCAGTGGGCCTGAGCCTCTTCTTCGTGGTGGGCAGCGCGATCCAGATTGCCGGCATCGTCTACTCAAAGCCGCTGGCCGATCGCTTCGGGAACAAGGCGGTTTTCCTGGCGGGCATGTCCGTCACGATGGTTGCCACAGTGCTGGTGTTTCTGGTGGGCCCGACGCAGATCGGGCTGATGTTTGCGCTGAGCATTCTGTGGGCGATCGGTTGGGGCCCGACGGTCCCGCTGCTTTGGGTGATGATCGCCGACGTGGCGGACTACTCCGAGTGGAAGACGTCGCGGCGCGCCACGGGCTTCATGTTCGCCGGGATTCTCTTCGCGCTGAAAGCCGGGCTGAGCCTGGGTGGCGCGCTGAGTGCGTGGGTGATCAGCGCCCACGGCTACGTGCCGAATGTCGCGCAGACAGAGAGCGCGCTGTTGGGCATTCGCCTGGGCTCCAGCGTCTATCCGGCCATCGCGATGGCGCTGGGTCTGGTGTGCCTGGCCAAGTACAGCATCGGCAAGAACCTCAACAATCAAATTCACGAGGAGCTCGCCGAGCGCCGCAAGAAGTTCGCCGCCGCATAGCGTGTAGAGGAGTCATCATGGATCGCGTCATTTCGGGAGTCGGATTCGTTTTCCTGGCAGCATCGCTGGGCTCTGCGCAGCCCTCGGGCGGGCCTTACGGGCCTATCGATCAAACGTACGAAATCCCGAAGGCGGCGCACGTCTACGTGGCTCCGGATGGCAAGTCCGATGCGACGGGGCTGCGCTGGCGGAGCCCACCACGCTGGAGGCCGCCATCGCGCGCGTCGTCACCGGCGATGCCATTGTGCTGCGCGGCGGCGAGTATCGTACCGGCGGCCTGGTGCTGAACCAGGGCATCACCATGCAGCCGTACCGCGCCGAGCGGCCGATTTTGAAAGGGCACGCAAGTGGCGGCGCAGTGGCAGACGCTGCGCGCGGCGGCGTGTGGCGCACTCCATGGAAGCGGCTCTTCCCGGCAGCGCCACTCGGCTGGTGGCAGCGCCAACGAGGGCACACGCACTCCGCTGCACCGGTTGGGTGTGAATCCGGCCAACCGACTGGTGGAGATCACGGCCTTTGACAGCGCGCTGGTTCGCACGGGTATGACTGTGCACGGCAAGAGCAATGATCACAAGGGCCCGGTGATCCGCGGCATCACGTTCACGCAGTATGCGTATCGCGCGCTGGAGGTGGAGGGCAAGAAGCGCTTCACGGCCGCCGACGAGCCGACTGACGAGCCGGTGGGCCCCTCGGATCACTCGACGTACGGCAAAGAGGTCACAGGGACCGTGCTCGAAAACGTCTCGATCACCTATTGCTCGCGGGTGGCCGGCTACTTCCGCGGCGACGGGCTGATCATCCGTAACTCGCTGGTGAGCGACACGAGCACCGAGGGCATCTACGTCATCGGCTCCTCCGATGTGCTGCTCGAGAAGAACATCATCCGGCGGAATAATGTCGAGCAACTGACGGGCTACTATCCGTCGGCGGTGAAGATCTTCAACCAGAGCTATCGCGTGACAGTTCGCGACAATCTGGTTTTGGACAATCCGAACTCCAGCGGCGTGTGGTACGACGTGGGCAACCGTGACGGCGTCTTCGTCAACAACTATGTGGAGAACGCGGTCAACGGGTTTTTCTTTGAGATTTCGCGCGGGGCCACGGTTGCCGGCAACGTCTTCGTGCGCTGCGACCGCGGCATCTATATCTTGAACGCCGCCGGCGCGCGGATCTACAACAACACGTTTCTCGACGCGCCGGCTTCGTTCGAGCGGAACCAGAGAAGCGCCACGGGCGACCACTTTGGCTGGCATCCGGCGACGGGGCCGGGTGTCGATCAGCGCGAAGGTCATGTATTCGTCAACAACCTGCTGGTGGCCAATCCGACGAGCCGCCGTCCGCTGCTGCGATTTGAGCAACCTGCCGCGATGTGCCAGCAACTGACGCGCCCGCAGGCTGCCGAGGTGAACGGCAACGTGTACGTGCGCGCGTCGATGCCTGGGGTGGCGGCTCCGCCCATGGTGACTTGGAGCCCGACGTCAGCGCAGAACTGTAGCGCGGTGGCGACGTCTTTGGATGAGTTCCGCAAGGTCGCTTCGCAGTTTGAGGTAGGCGGGCAGCAACTGGATCAGACGCCGGGATCGGTGCTGCAGGGACCGGACGTCCAGCGCTTCGAGCTGCGCGGCGTGGCGCCGGAAGGTGCTTGGGGGAGGGGGGGCCGAGTCGGGGGGGCGGTGCGGACCGCAACGCCGTGCCGACCGACCTCGGTGGGGGAAGTTGCTGGGTGGGCCAGAACGCCCCCCCCGCCGGAGGCCAGACGCCGGGCAGTCCGCAACGTTCCGGCAGTGATGGCGGGGAGGTAGTGACCTGGTTGGTTGCAGGGGCGGGATCTGAACCTATCCATAGCCGTCCGGACGGCCAGAGCTCCATCGGCGAAACGCACGCGCAGAGTGACCGGCCGTGAGGCTGCATAGCGACCACGCGCGAGGAGACCGAAGAGCACGGGCGGCGGGTGGACCCGCTTGGCTCAGCGCGTAACGCGGCGCAGGACGAGCGGCGCGGGCGGGCCTCCGCCACGGCCGAAGCCGGCTCCGAAGGAGGGGTCCAGACCGTCGGGGGACGGGCCGACGGCGGGGCGTGGGGCTGAGGCTGCGGATGGGGCCGGAGCCGCACCCAGCGGGCGGCGCGGGGGCGTTCTTCTTTGCAGTTCGATGGTATCTGCGCTAATGGCGCCGGTGTAGGTGGTGACTCCGGCGCGGAATGAGACCCGGGTTCCTTCGATCTTCCCTTCCTCGATGACGCCGCCGGCGGAGCCGCCGAAGATGCCGCCGCCGCTGGTGGCTTCCACTTCGCCGTTCAGCTTGCCGCCCTCCTGGCGCAGGATGAAGATCATATCAGCGGCGGCTCCGGCGAGCGCCATGGGGTCTCCCGTCGCGGCTGCGGCGACGGCTGCCTTGGGCCGCCATAGGCCGGTAATGCCCTCACCGGCGGGGGCGGAACGTTCCCACGCGGGCGCCTGGGGCCGGAGCGCCACGGCCTTGGCCGCGATGGTGAGGCGTGCCGCGCTCAGGCCCGGCGACGTTGCCTCGATGGTCACGGGGCCGGCCGTCTTTGCAGACTGCACCACGGCCATGCACAGGCCGCTGAAGGCGGTGCGCGAGGAACCGATGTCGGATTCGTGGCTGGCGGGATCGCCATTGCCGACACCGATCAGCTTCCCTGCCCCGGAGACCTGGAAGGTGATGCGGTTCTCGGTAATGGGGACGGCGCGGCCTTGAGCGTCCTGAACCTCGACGGTCAGCACGGCGGTGTCTTCGCCGTTGGCGCCGAGCCCGGTGCGATCGGCGCGGAGAGCGAGCTTCGCCGCCGGCCCGGCCGTTTCGCGTTTGGCGATGAGGACCTGGCGGCCGTCCTTGTAGCCGCGGGCCTCGATCGTGCCGGGCGCGTACTTCACCGCCCAGGCGAGGTGCTGATCCTTCTTCATGTCTTTGGCGCCGAGGCTCTGGCCGTTGTGGAAGAGCTCCACCTTGTCGAGATTGGAGTAGACCCAGACCGCGATTTCTTTCTCTTCTAGGCCAGGCCAATTCCAGTGGGGGAACAGATGCAGCACGGGCTGGTTGGTCCACCAGGACTGGTAGTAGTAGAAGGAGTCTTTGGGGAAGCCGCAGAGATCGATGACGCCGTATTGCGAGCTGATGTTGGGCCACGGGTTGGGCGACGGCTCGCCGCGGTAATCGAAGCCGGTCCAGATGAAGCCGCCGGCCACCCACGGGCGGGCGCTGACGAACTGCCACCAGCCGCGGGCCGAGGCTCGGCCCGTTGTGGTCCAGGGATCGTAGGAGCTGACGTGGCCCTTGGCGGGATCGGTGACGTAGACGCCGCGCGTGCCGACGGCGCTGACGTTTTCCGTGCCCATCACGGGCATCTTCGGGTTGGCTTTGTGGTATTCCTCGGCCTGCGGATCGGCGTAGTTGTAGCCCATGACGTCGCAGACGACGAGGCCGCCCTTGCCCATGTAGGGTCCGGCGGGGGGCGGCGCGATGCTGATGGGGCGCGAATCGTCCAGGCGCTGCGCCGTGCGCTTCATTGCGGTCAGGATGCGAAGGCCGTGATCCGAGATAGAGATGATCTCCTCATTGCCCATGGACCAGACGAAGACGGAGGGATGGTTGCGGTCCCGCCGGATCATGTTGCTGAACTGCGCCAGGCCGTCGGGGTTCGAGGACAGCATGCGGGTCTCATCCAGCACCAGCATGCCCAACTCGTCACACGCATCGAGCAGTTCCGGCGTGGGCGGATTGTGACTGGTACGGATGGCGTTGCAGCCCATCTCCTGGAGCTTGCGGACGCGGTAGTGCTGCATGGCGTCAGGCAGGGCGACGCCGAGGCCGGCGTGATCCTGGTGGTTGCAGGTGCCCTTCACCTTCACAGGTGTGCCATTGAGCAGCAGGCCACGGTCCGGATCGAAGGCGAGGGTGCGAATGCCAAAGCGGGTCTCGTAGCGATCCACGATGGCGGCGCCGGCGTGGACCTCGGTCACGAGCTTGTAGAGGTTCCTCTGCTCCAGCGACCATAGGGCGGGCTGCTTCACCACCACCTGCTGCTCGAGGGTGTGCTCGCCGCCATCGGGGATGGAGAGCGGCGCCGAAGTGACCTTGCCCGCTTCCCTGCCCGACGGGTCCAGCAAGGTGGAGGTGATGCGGGCGTTTTGGGCACCTTTGGCCTGGTTCTCGATCTCGGTGCGAATGGAGACGGTGGCCGTGCCGGCTTGAGGGTGGCGCGGGCGAGGGTGCCCCACTGCGCTTGACGTGGACGGGCGCGGTCTTCACCAGCCATACGTGGCGGTAGATGCCGGCGCCCTCGTAGAACCAGCCGTCGCTGAGGGTGGCATCCACGCGCACGAGGATGACGTTGCGCTGGCCAAGGCTGGCGAAGTCCGTGACGTCGAAACGGAAGGGATCGTAGCCCCCGCTGTGGCGCCCAGATAGAAGCCGTTGAATATGACCATGGCCTCGCGGTACGCGCCGTCGAACTCGATCGAGATGCGCTTGCCCGCGTCGGAGGCGGGCAGTTCGATCACCTTGCGATACCAGCCGACGCTGGTTTCCGGGTAGTTGCGGCCCAGCGGGTAGGAGCCCTTGCTGGTGAGCGCCGGGTCGTTCTGGAAGGGCAGACCAATAGCCCAATCGTGGGGGAGATCGACTGGCTTCCATGCGGCGTCGTCAAAGGCGAGGCTGCTGGGCGCGAGGAAGTCCCCGGTCTTCTGAAAGCCACCGGAGCGGCCGCTGCCGAAGCCGAAGTCGCGGGCCGCGTCGTTGGCGTGTCCGAGGTGGAAGCGCCAGCCGAAGTCGAGGAGCAGCCGTTCGCGGAGGGCTGCGCCGGGGTCGGGGTCGCGGCGCTCGGTTGGAAGCGGCGCCAAAGTGACGGCGGCGGCCGCGGGCGAGGCCGCCCCGGCCTTGAGGACATCACGACGCGAGAGGTCTTTCATTGCGGCTCCTTGCTGGGCGCGGGCTTTGCCCAAACGATCGCCCTCCAGTGTATTACCACGAGCCGGGGCAATCCGGAGCTACTCGGATTTGCTACTCGGATTTGAGCGAGGCCATATCGATGGAGAAGCGGTACTTCACGTCGGCCTTGAGCAGCCGCTCATATGCCTCATTCACTTTCTGGATGGGGATGACCTCGACATCGGAAGTGATGTTGTGGGCGCCGCAGAAATCGAGCATTTCCTGAGTTTCGGCGATGCCGCCGATGAGCGAGCCGGAGAGACTGCGGCGTGCGAAGATGAGGCCGAAGAAAGAGACGGGGAGCGGCTTTTCCGGAGCGCCGACAAGGGTGAGATTGCCATCGCGGCGGAGGAGCTGGATGTAGGAGTTGATGTCGTGATCGGCCGAGACGGCGTCGAGGATGAAGTCGAAGCTGCCGGCGTGTTTCTGCATCTGGGCGGCATCGCGGGAGAGGACGACCTCGGAGGCGCCGAGGCGGAGCGCATCATCCACTTTGCTGGGCGAGGTGGTGAAGACGACGGTGTGGGCGCCGAGGGCTTTGGCGAACTTCACGCCCATGTGGCCCAGCCCGCCGAGGCCGACGATGCCCACTTTCTTGCCCGCGGTGACGCCCCAGTGGCGCATGGGCGAGTAGGTGGTGATGCCGGCGCAGAGGAGCGGCGCGGCGCCGGCGAGATCGAGGTTGGCGGGGACGCGGAGGACGAAGTGCTCGTCGACGACGACGCTATCGGAGTAGCCGCCGTAGGTGACGCCGCCGAGGTGCTTATCGGGGAAGTTGTAGGTGAGCGTGAGGTTGGAGCAGAACTGCTCGAGGCCGGCCTGGCACTCGGGGCAGGTTCGATCGGAATCCACCATGCAGCCGACAGCCGCGAGGTCGCCGGGCTTGAACTTCGTCACCTCGGTGCCGACGCGGGTAACACGGCCGACGATCTCATGGCCGGGCACGCAGGGGTAGGCGGTGGGCATCATGCTGCTCCACTCATTGCGGGCCTGGTGGAGATCGGAGTGGCAGATGCCACAGAAGAGGATCTCGATCTGGACATCGTGCCCGGAGGGATCGCGGCGGGCGATGGTGGAGGAGGCGAGCGGCGATGTGGCGCTCGCGGCGGAGTAGGCTTTGGCGTTGTACATGGTGATTCCTCGTCAACTCTTCTTCTTCCAGTACTCCATGGTGGTCCCGGTGTAGACACCCGATCCAACGATGGCTCTTTTCCGGACGTCGGCAATCTCTTCAGGAGTCATTTTCTTGAAGTTCTGGACGGCGCGGATGTTGTCTTCCATCTGTCCTTGTGTGCCGGCGCCGCAGACGGCCACGTGCACACCGGGCTGGCTGAGCGTGTAGCGGAGACACTCGGTGGGGCTGAGGGAGCGCAAGAGGAACGCCTTGCCGAACACCTTGATGGCCTGGTTGCCCACGTTACGATCGATCGCTGCGGGTAGGGCGATCTTCTCGAAGCTGAGATAGGCGTGGTCGGCCGCATGAATCGGCATCATCACGGTGTCCCATTTGCCGTAGGCCTTGAGCAGCGCGGTGTGTACCTCCGGGTCGTAGTGTCCGGTGAACCCGATGAAGCGGCACTTGCCGGCTCTTTTCGCGGCCTCGAACGCTTCGATGGCGCCACCGGGGACGAGGAGTTGATCGATGTCTTCGCGGGTCTGGACGGCGTGCGCCTGCCAGAGATCGATGTAGTCTGTCTTGAGCAAGCGGAAGGACGTCTCCAATTCCTCATTGGCCTCCCTCGCCGTGCGCTTGACGGTCTTGGTAGTGAGAAAGACATTCTTGCGAACGCCCTGGAGCCCGAGGCCGTAGGACTCTTCGGCACGGCCGTCCCAGTAGAGGCGGGAGCAATCAAAGTACGTGATGCCGAGCTCGTACATCTTGCGGACGTGCGCCGCGGCGGCGGGGACATTGGGCAAGAGGTCCATGCGGGCGCTGCCCTGTGCGAGGACGCTGACGTGGATTCCGGTTTTGCCGAAAGCCGTGGTGGGGATGTCTCCGGCTTTCACTTTCGGCGGAGCCGCGAAGGCGTTGGTGATGGGCATGCCGGAAAAGGCTCCGCCGACGAAGATGCGTCTGTTCATAGTGTCCACTCCGTTTATCGTCCGGTCATTTTCTCGATGTGTTCGGGGTAGCGCGCGCCCTCGATAGTGATGCACGAGGCGGCGCTTTCCATGGCACGCAGGTCTTCTGGCGTGAGCTCGATAGAGGCGGCTCCGATGTTCTCTTCCAGGCGATGCAGCTTGGTGGTGCCGGGGATGGGCGCGATCCACGGCTTCTGGGCCAGCAGCCAGGCCAGCGCGATCTGGGCTGGGGTCGCGTTCTTCTCTGCCGCGATACTGCCGAGCAGATCGACCAGCGCGCGATTGGCCTTCATCGCCTCGGGCGTAAAGCGGGGCAGGATGTTGCGGAAATCGCCGGCCTCCAGTGTGGTGTTCTCGTCCATCTTCCCGGTGAGGAAACCCTTGCCCAGAGGGCTGTAGGGGACGAAGCCGATGCCCAGCTCTTCGAGGGTGGGGATCACTTCTTTTTCGGGTGTGCGAGTCCATAGTGAGTACTCACTCTGGAGCGCGGTGACGGGCTGAACGGCGTGGGCGCGGCGGATGGTTTGCGCGCCGGCTTCGGAGAGGCCAAAGTGCTTCACCTTGCCGACCTGAATGAGGTCCTTCACCGCGCCGGCGACGTCCTCGATGGGCACTTCGGGGTCCACGCGGTGTTGATAGAAGAGATCGATGCATTCGACGCGCAAGCGTTTCAACGAGGCTTCGGCGACCTCCTTGATGTGCTCCGGCCGGCTGTCCAGGCCGACGTTCTTGCCGGCTTCCGGATCGAGCTTCCAACCGAATTTGGTGGCAATCACCACCTGGCCGCGAAACGGCTCCAGCGCCTCGCCGACGAGGATTTCATTGGTGAACGGGCCGTAGACTTCGGCCGTATCGAAGAAGGTGACGCCGCGTTCGACGGCGGCCCGGATGACGGGGATCATCTCCTGTGGGTCTTTGGCCGCGCCGTAGCCAAAGCTCATGCCCATGCAACCGAGGCCGAGTGCCGAGACCTCCAGGCCGCTGTTTCCGAGTTTGCGTTTCTGCATTGTTTCTCTCCAGGGGACTGCCATCTCCAGAGTAGGTTCAAGCGCCCGGGGAGCGGTATCCCGATCCTGCCGATTGATTACCTAATCCTCCAGCTTGCTTGATTCCCGCGCAGGGGTGCGGTTATCCCGGGTGGCAGGAGCGCGCGGCCATGGCCACGAAGAATCGCAGAGAAGAAGCCGCGCCGGTGCCGGATCAGGCCGGCGAGTTGCGCGAGGAACTGGCTCGCAAAATTGCCTTATTCCCTGGGCAGCGCAGAGAAACGAGTAACGGAGATTCCGGGGTTGATGCTCGTGCGGCGCACGTCGCCGACGGAGCCGTGCTCGATGACGTATGAGCCGAGCGTGGCAGTGATTGCGCAAGGGCGCAAACGGGTGGACCTGGGCCAGAACACGTTCATCTACGATTCGTCGCGATTTCTGCTGACCTCGGTGGACCTGCCGGTTTCCAGCCGCGTGATCGAGGCTAGTGAGGCAGTGCCGTGTCTGGCGATGGCGCTGAAGCTGGAGATGCCGATGGTCCGGGAACTGCTCAGCCAGGAGGGGATTCAGGTGGCCGAGGCGCCGTCCGGGGGGCCGGGCATGGCGACGGGCGAGACCACGGTGGAGTTCCTGAGCGCCTGCTGCCGGCCGGTGGATTTGCTGGACTCGCCGCGCGACATTTCCGTATCTGGGCGGGCTGGTGCAACGCGAGATCATCTACCGGATCCTGCGCAGCGCGGAGGGCTCGCGGCTGCGAGCGATTGCGACGCTGGGCGAACAGAGCCACCGCACGGCGAAGGCGATCGCCTGGATTCGGGTGAACTATGCGAAGCCGGTGCGGGTGGAGGATCTGGCGGAGATGGCGGGCATGGGCGTCTCGACGCTGCACCATCACTTCCGGGCGCTGACGGCGATGAGCCCACTGCAGTACCAGAAGCTGATTCGGCTGCAGGCGGCGCGGGGCCGGATGCTGATGGATGGCCTGGACGCCGCGAGCGCGGCGTATGAAGTGGGCTACGGAGCGCCAGCCAATTCAACCGCGAATACAGCCGCTTTTTTGGACAGCCGCCGAAGCGGGATGTGCGGGCGCTGCGCTCGCCGGGGGCGGCGCCGAGGGAGGTGGGGGTGGCGGGGTAAGGGAGCGTAGCTGACGGCACGGCGGCTCTCGCTCACCCCCGTCCTTCCGGGACACTGTCCGCTATCAGCCGTATAGCGATTTCCGCTTGTGTTCCAACTGCTTGATGAAGTTGCGCTTGATCTTATACTTCACGCGGAGAGCCTCCAACTGGCGAACGAACTCCGCGCTACGGTCGATGCGCCGCATCGCGGTAGCCGCTTTCACCAGTAAACCGACGGAATCCTCGTAGCGGCCGTTGCTGTGGGCAGCGACGGCGGCTTCGGCCAGTTTCATGTAAATGGGCGCAGCGTCCTCGGGATTTGATTTCTCACGGGCGGTCGCACGCCGCAGCCATAGACTGTTGGAGCAACCACCCGTCTGCGCCTCGCCCCAGGCCGACTCCGGGTCGCCCTCGAATAGGAATATCTCGACCAATGGGGAGTTGTCACCGTCGTCTTGCATCCAACGAAAATGGGCCGGCTTGCGAGCTTTCTGTTTGGCCTTTGCGATGCGCGACCGGATTTCGGCCAGCGCGCGCTCCCGCCATTCCGGCCATGCGCCGGCCTTGTTGGCGTGGCGCTCCAGTGTCTTGTAGGCGGCGAGTAACGGCTGCTGGATAAACTCGGCCCACATCAGCTTCATGGCTTCCTCATGCCGGCCGCGTCGATGGTATTGTTCAGCCACGAATTCCCGCAACCTGGCGTCCGTGCGATCCGGGAAGGCCTTCAAGCCCTTTTCCGCCCAGTGCAGGGCGTTCTCATGCTGGCGCGCATCCCGATAAGCCTCGGCGATTCTCAGGTAAGAGTGGGCGCTCGACAGGTCGTGGCTCATGACCGTCACGAGCTGTTCGACATCGCCAGACGCCTTTGCCAGTGATTCCATGATGTGCGTGATGCGGAAGTGCTGGCCCCACTCGGATTGCTGTTGCTTGGCGGTTCGCGCCGGCACCTTGACCCACTCAGTCTCGGCCAGTTCGCCGTAGACCTTCATGCCCTTGGCCCCAAGGATCTCTGCGTACTGCTCCGCGGCGGCGTAGAAGACGTCGAAGTCGCTCTGCATCTCCCACTGAAAGAGCCGCCGCGCCAACTCCGCCGGATCGGGCCGGGCTTCCTGGCACGCCCGATAGTGAATGTCCTGCAATCTATCCCGCAGCATTCTGAAGTGGCCTTCGGAATCGTCTATCGCCTCGACGGCCCCGAGCAGAGACTGCAATGCCGATTCGCATAGCTCAATCACGGCGGCCGCCTGACCGTCTTTCAGCATCTGGTCAGAAGGAATCAATGGCATCGTCGACGCCCCGCGCCCAGGCCGTTGCCTCGCGGTACGGGATGAAGCCGTCAACGCTAACCGCGTTATCAAAGGCGCGCCGGACGGCGTCGGCGGCGCGGTCGGGGCCGGCACTCCGGGCGGCGTAGAGGATGAGGCGTTCGCGGAGCCGGTCGTCGTCCTTGGCCCAATCGAGCACCATCCGTTACAGGGTGTCTTTGTCTTTGGCCTGGAGGATCTTGCCGGCATCGACCAGCGTGAGTTCCTTTGTCTTGCGCCGTCCACCGCCTTCGACAGTTTCCGCCGCGCAGTTCATCAGGCGAGCGCCACAGCGACGCAGTGCTTGCAGAACGCCGTCGCTGCCTACCGGACAATCGCAGGAGTACTCCGGCACTTCATCGTCGGCTGCAGGTATGACGTGGTATCTTTGATTCCCGCGAACGATAGGCGCGGAACGCAGTCGCCGCCAATCTTCGAGCGATTCGACCTGTCTTTGCGAGAAGTAGTCGAGCCCTCGTTGGTAGGACGACCCTCCAGCCAACCGCCGAATCACAGCATCGTTCGTCATCCACGTGAGATTGATTGACACAAAAGAATTATCCAAAATTACCGTTCACCAATGGACAGGGCCACAGAGCGAAACGGGCTGATCGTCAACGCAGCTCTGCCGCGGTGGACATAGCCGCAGAGACCAGGCGCAGAGAAGGTGCCGTTGCGCTGGAGCATCCTCAGAGATTCATGGTCCACTCCCTCACGCTCGTGGTTCGGTTCAGAGCGCGCGGTGGTCGACAACAATGGCG
>JADKID010000020.1 GCA_016721425.1 Bryobacterales bacterium
CTCTTCTCGTTCCTGGGCGTGATGGCGGCGCTGACGCGGGGTTGCTGCTGCGGAAACTGGCGCCGCGGCTGGGTGAAGCCAACCTGGTGATCTATGGCGCGGTGATATTTGGCATCGGGTTCGTCATTATCGCGGAATCGAGCGCGCTGTGGATGCTGCTATTTGGCGGTGGGCTTCACAGCACTGGGCTTCGGTTGTTTGGCCGAGCGGCGCTCACTGGTCTGATTTCGCGGGCCGTGGCGAGCAGGGCGTCCTGCTGGGGACGGCGCAATCGGTTGGGAGCCTGACGCAGTGATCGGGACTGTTTAGGCGGGGTTGCTGTTCGATGGGATCGGACGGCTGCACCCTACTGGGCTAACTCGGGCTGGACAGGCTGCTGGCCTCTGGTGGTCCCGTGCAGGCCACCCGCATGAGTGACCCACCTTTTGGGCTTGGGCTGCTTGCCGGGAGGCCCACAGTTCTCGTGGACCCGCTCCGCGGTCGCCGGGCATTCCCACGGCCAGCTTGATGATCTTTTCGACAAACTTATCCCGGATCTTGTCCACGGCGGCGGTGGCCCTTTGGCGCGCTCGTTCTTGTCGGCGTCCAGCAGGCAAGATTGGCCCTCGTTGAGCTCAAGCCGGAGACGCCCGTACCGATGGGCCGCACCTTAGCGCCGGTCACCAGGCGGCCAGGAAGGGCGCCGGGATTCGGCGATGAGCTCGTGATCGAGCTGCGTGGCGCTGCCGAGAGATGGGAGTCGGGTGATGGTGGTGAAGTCCGAGTAGCGCAGGCGCAGGTGGACAGTGCGCGCATGGAAGTGGTGGTCCGGAGCCGGCGCGCGACCTTTCTGCGAGATGCGCGAGCGTGGATTCGATGAAGGCGGGTCAGCTGTGTCTTCATTGAATGTGCTCGTGTTTGATGGACTTGGGGTCCCCTCCTTCGCCAATATAACTATCCGAACCACGCGCCCGCGTCGGCGCCGCGTGACTTGCCGGCCAGGGCGAGGCCCCACTGGCCGAAGCGCCGGAAAGTTCTCTCCAGGCGGGCCAGATCGCCACCCTTGCGGATCCCGGTTCGTTGAGCTTCTGCTCGGCCGCTTTGCCGACGCCAGGGGATGCGGCGGACGTCGAGCAGGGCCAGGAGGCGGCCTCAGACCGGGCTGGACAAAGAGGATGCCGTTGGGCTGGGCTGGTCGGGGCGACCTTAGCCACCATGCGCGAGACGGAGACGTAACCGAGCAGTTCAGGCCGGTGTCGCGCTTCGTCTGATCGTGCAGGAGATGGGCTGCCCGCAGCGGCCGCGAAGAGGCGCTCCGTGCCGGTGAGGTCCATCCTACGCCTCGTCCACGGAGGCCATCTCGACCCTTGGGCGAGAAGTGGGTGAACACGTCGTGGACCTTGTGCTTAAGTACTCCCGATACCGCTCGGATGGCCGTCCAGAAAGATGGCGTGCGGGCATCGCTGAGCGGCGGTGCGCAAAGGCAGGGCGGAGTGGACCCCGAACTTGCGGGCCTCATAGGACGCGGCCGAGACAACGCCGCGCTGGTCCGCGGCCCCCGACGACCACGGCCTTGCCCTTCAGCGACGGGTCGAAGAGTTCTTCAACGGAGACGAAGAAGGCGTCCATGTCGACGTGGAAGATTGTGCGCACGGGAAGAACCAGTGACCATGATAGCGGACAGCCTGCGCTGAGCCGGTTGCCGGTCAGACAGCATGATTGGCGCGCTCTGCTGCTCTGCCTCAAGCCATGCCGACTACAGTAGGAACAGGATCCAGAATATGACCCCCTCGCTTCCCGTCCTACTGACATTTGCCGCGTGCCTCAGCGCACAGCCGTGGCAACCGCCCGCCGACAGCGCTCGCTGCCCCTCGAAATGGGGACCCGGCGACCAGCGCGGCTCCGGTAACCTGATGTCGCCCCAATCCGTTCTTCGCGCAGCCAGGCTGATCCGCACGGGAACCGTGTTCGAACTTGGCCAGGTTCTGTCTCCGTCCATGCCGCTATTCGGCGCCCGGCGATTTGAGCTGACCACCAAACGAACGTTCCGGAACCCTGGCGTGAACCGGCGCGGCAGCAACGAGGAGCTGATCTACTCCGAGATGGGCCAAGTGGGTACCCAATTCGACGCGTTCAGCCACCAGACGATCGGAGACACTCTCTACAACTGTTTCAACCTCGACGACATCGCCACGCGCAGTGGATTTACAAGACTCGGCGTGGAGAATGTAGGCATGTTGATGACGCGAGGTGTCCTCATCGACATCGCAGGACTCAAAGGAGCGGCAAATCTCGACGCAGCCTACGAGATCACGCCTGCTGACCTCCAGTCGGCCTTGAAGCGCCAGAACATCACGCTGGAATCGGGAGACGCCATCCTCATTCGCACCGGATGGAGCCGCCACTGGGGAACAGACAATGCGCGCTACGCGGGCAATTCGCCAGGCATTGGTGTCGCCGCCGCCGACTGGTTGGCCCGTCAGAATCCGATGCTGGTGGGCGCCGATAACGCATCGGTAGAGATCTCACCGAACCCCGAACCGAAGGCCAGCCTTCCTGTCCACCAGATCATGCTTGTTGTGAATGGGATCCATCTGCTGGAGAATCTCAAACTCGAGGACCTGGCGGCGCAATCCGTCTACGAATTCGCATTCGTCCTCCAGCCGCTAAAGTTGCAGGGCGGCACCGGTTCTACTGTCGCCCCTGTCGCTATCCGATGAAGAGCCGGTCCGGAGTATACTGCGTTGAGGCCGGCGGCCAAAACGAAGAATTCTGGATTGGACGTAGAAAGCAGGGGCTAAGCATGTTGTCGAATCGAAGCCGGCGTGGAATCGCGGCTGGCGCTGGAGTTGTTCTCTGTTCGATAGCGGCTTTCGCGCAATCGGAACCACCATCGATCCGGCCGCTTCGGACTCCGCCCGTAGAAAAGTTCACCGTCAATCCTGGCTTCCGGGATTGGAGTCCCGCCACAATCGCAGGCACAGCGATCGTTGCCGGCAACCAGACAGGTCGCGGCGGGCTATTTGCTGTCGACACACTCACAGGGAAATTGAAGTGGAGTCATATTCCCGCCTTCAGCTCGGGAACCGCCTCAGTATCAACTCCCCCCGCTGTCTCTGGAGACATCGTGATCACGCCCTATGCCGCGGCATATCCCGGCGCCGTGATCGCCGTATCGCTCGCCACCGGGAAAGAGCTTTGGCGCGCTCTGGACCCGGTCCAGAATGCGGCAGTGGCTGTACACGGGGGCATGGCGTTCGTGATGGACAAGAAGGGCACATTCTACGCTTTGGACGCCGCCACCGGCCGCGAGAGGTGGCATGTGATCCTCAGCGCCACTCGCGCAGGCTGCGCCTCGAAGCCGGTCGTTCGCGACGAGACAATTTATCTCACCGGCGACGCGGATGCGACTCCGGGGGATCGGACGAAACCGGCGGGCGCTTATCTCTTTGCATTTGATGCGAAAACCGGCCAGGAGCGCTGGCGCTACCGTGCAAGTGAACCCAATGTGTTTCAGGCCATGTGCCTCCATCAACCTGTCGTCACCGCTGATACTATCTATGCAGCCGGAGGTAGCCGGCTCTACGCAGTGCGTCGGGATACCGGTGTCAATCGCTGGAATTCCGTCGAGATCCGCCGCCCCGTGGAAGGGAAGGAGCGCCCAGTCGAATTGTTCGGACTGGTAGACGCCGGCCCCGTCCTCATTGGCATGACGTCGGTCTCCCTCATCGCCTTCGACAAGAATTCCGGCGGATCGGTCTGGGAAATTCCCGGCAAGTACGGGGCCTCAGCGCCCTCGACGGCCGTTGCGGGCAACGTCCTCTACTTTCAGGGGAGTCCAGATAGCAGGCCAGCCGTCGCGTCGCGCGGAACGCTCTACGCCCTCGATCTCGATAACCACACCCTGCTCTGGTCGTTCTCGCGCCCGACCCGTGAGGCTAACTGGTCCTTTGGAACCGTCACCCCTGTCGATGGCGCGCTATGGGTGGATTCCTATCAGGCGCTGGTGAAACTCCAGTAGCGTGCCGGCGTCTTTTCGGACCGAGTTTCTCCCTCAACGCCTTCTCGATGTAGGGCACCGCACCCGGCGCCTTGCGGTTCGTCTCTCCGGGGTCAACGGCGAGTTCAGCCGGGCCCTCGCCGGTTGCCGATGACGCGAGGCTCCGATGAGAAGCGCACCAAGTTCATTGAAGCGGGCACGAGATTTACCTCAAGAGGCCCAACCTTACTGTGCATGGTGCTTGCCATGAGGCAGCTGGCGCATCAGCACAACCTGTCGCGGGTGCAGCGGTCGGTCCTGGCGGGGGGCCAGCGAGATCCCGAAGAACGGAGTTCCCGGAAAGTAGGCGGAAGGGCTAACACCGTGTGACCCGGTCCTGCAACTTTCTCCCTCGGGCTGGCGTCTACCCCCTCGTGATGAGAGTCTTCTCGAACTTCACGGCCGCGATGTTGGCAACGGCATTCGCTGCGCAAGCTTGCTCGTGCGCAGGAGTCCCCACGACCTGCGAGCGCCTCGCGACGGCGACGGTGGCCTTTGTCGGAATGGTCACACAGGGCTCGGAGCCTGACGATGCCTCAGGGCCGGGGCGAGGGTTTGGGCGCCGGGAAGCCGTCCTTTCCGTAGAGAGCGTCATCCGGGGTCTACCGGAAGGGGTGCGAGAGATTCGAGTCAACCCATCAATCTTCACAAGCTGCTATTTCGAACTGAAAGTGGGCCAGCGGATGTTGATCTTCGGCTCAACCTTGCCCTCCGATCCAAATGTCGTTTTCACTGGAGGTTGTTCCGGGTCGCGCACGATTCGACCCGAAGATACCGAAGTCAGCCAGATGGTGGCGTCCTACCTGGGTGGACCTGGCCTGTTCTTTCGGAAGCGTGCGTCTCTACAAAGGCTGGAATACAGCCTGGCGCGACGACAACCTGGTGGAGGGGGCGGAGATTTCTCTGAAGGCAGAAGCGAAAGACTGGACGATGCGAACCGGAAACTCCGGCCGTTTTGAGCTGCGGGCCTATCCCCCGGAGAGTACCGCCTCACTATCTCGAAGCCCGGGCTCAGCGCCGAGGTGGAGTCCAAAGATCGATACCGCGAATACGAGGCTCCGGGCAAGATCGTGATCCCGGAGCGAGGTTGCGTGGAGGTCCCCGTAATTCTGCGGCCGGATACCACGGTCTCAGGCACGGTCAGGAGTGTGGATGGAAGTCCCGTCGCTGGGATTCCGGTCGGAGCGTATGAGCAGGATGCCAAGAGCCGCCGGCAGTCAGTACGCTCCGCGATCACCGGCGAGGATGGGCGCTATGAAATCCCGAGGCTTCTCGCAGGCCGTTACATCGTTGGAGTTGGCGCGGAGCCCGGCACAAACGGCCCTATCCGACCACCTTTCCCAGCCGCGTCCACTGACACCGGGGCGATGCCGGTAGTCGTCGCCGATGGCAAGCGCGTCGAAGGCATCGACATTGTTGTCCCGCCCAAGCAGCCGGAGGTGACGGTCCGCATCCGTGTGCTCTGGCCCGACAAACGCCAGTCGACTTTGCACTCATTGCCGTGGACCATCCTCAGAACGGTTGGGTGAATTCATACAATCCGAAAAACCGTAGGGCGGGCTTCACGGACTCGAATGGATTTGCGTCCATCGAACTGCGGGAAGGAACCGAGTACACCATCTCGGCAACCTGGCAGAAGATGGAACCGCAACCTGGGAACGTGATTGGGCGAGCGGTCGCGAGCCACCAAACGAATCGGCTGAAGCTGATCGGCGCGGCTGGCGCTGAGTTGACGTTGACTCTGAGCGAGCAGCCAGAGCCGCGTTGATCCTAAGCCCTCTCCACCACCTGCATCAACGCGCGGATGTAGCCGAAGCAGAACGCGAATGATTGTCTGCCGCCGTCGTCACCCACCACCTTGGGCACGTGGTCCGGCATCAGCATTCCGTCGTAGCCCACCCTCTTTGTAGGCCCGTAGGGCCGCCAGCATGTCCACGTCGCCGTTGTCCGGATACGTCTCTCTAAAGTCCAAAAACGACCAGAAATGTTACGAAAGTGCACGTCCGTGATACGGATTCTCATGGATCGAGACGAATCGCTTGAGCCCGTCCACGGAGCCGAGCACCGTCTCCACGCCCTTGAAGCCTTTGCCCTTGGGCATGCCGGGGTCGTGCGGGTGGCAGGCGATCTTCACCTTGTACTCTGCCGCCACGGGCGCCACACGCTGCAAAAACCAGGTAATTCGCTCCCAATAGAGGTCGGCGGGCACATCGCCGGCCGCTGTCTTGGTGTCCTGGTTGGCGTCGGCGTACTTGAATGTGCTGTACTGCGCGCCGCCGCGCCCGGTGGTGGGCGCGCTGCGCACCACGCCCAGAATGCTCATGTTGTACTTCGCCGCGGGGATGCCGGCCGCGGCCACATTGCGGATCATCTCACAGATCTGGTCCACCGCCTTGTCGCGCTCCGGCGACTGGCCGAGCAGAATGCTGGGCATCTCCGCTTTATCGATAATCGATGAACTCAGCGGCAGCGGCACCATGGCGAGCTGCACACCGGCCGCCTCCACGCGATCTTTCAAGCGCTTCAGGCCGTCCACGCTCCAACTCTCGTCGAGTTTCGTCGAGGGCAGCCCGCTGCAGATGTGCGTCACACCCAGCGCCGCCAGCACGCGCAGCGCGGCGGGGTCCGTCGTGTGCTGCGTGCCCAGTTTCATCCGGCCCGGCAGGGCTACGTGCGGCGCGGCCATCATCCCGGCCCCGGTCAGCTTCATCAGTTCGCGGCGATTCATCTTAGCTACAGATCATATAACCTGTGTGCATGCGCCGCAGGGATTTTCTTCTTTCCGCCATGGCCCCCGGGGCTTCGCTGATGACGGTTCGCGGTCCGGTGGCGGCCTCGTCTCTTGGGATCATCCTGCCGCACGAGCATCTCTTCTCGATGTTCGGAGAGGAGCCGGCCGAGTTGCATCAGTACGACAGGCAACTCCTGCTGGCCACGGTTGTTCCTTATCTGGAGAATCTCCGCGCGCAAGGCTGCACCGCCATCATCGACGGCACCACCGCCTGGTTTGGCCGCCAGCCCGCTCTGCTGCGCGACATTTCGGCGCGCACCGGCATCCACATCCTGACCAACACCGGCTACTACGGGGCCGCGAACGATCGCTATGTTCCGAAGAGCGCCTTGGAGGAATCGGCCGATCAGATCGCCGCGCGCTGGCTTGCAGAGTGGACGGACGGCATCGGCGGCACCGGGATCAAGCCCGGCTTCCTCAAACTCGGCGTCGATGCGGGCCCGCTCTCTGGCATCGATCGCAAGCTGATCACCGCCGCCGCCCGCACGCACCGCAAGAGCGGCCTCACGCTGGCCGTCCACACCGGCGACAACCCGGCGGCTCTCCATGAGCAGTTGACCGTCCTCCGTGCGGAGGGTGTTGCGCCCGGGGCCCTGGTTTGGATCCACGCCAACCAGTGCCCGGACGATGCTGCTGTATTGGGCGCCGCCGCGGCCGGGGCGTGGATCAGCCTCGACGGGCTGGCCGCCGATACCCTGAACCGCCACTTGGCTCTGTGCCGGGCTTTGAAGTCTGCCGGGCGGCTTCGCCAAGTCCTGCTCTCCCATGACGGCAATACCTTCCGTGCCAACGGCAAGCGGCCGATGAAGACCTACGCCGCCCTCTTCACCGATTTCATCCCGCGGCTGACCGCCGCCGGTTTCGATCAGGCCGAGATTCGATCCCTCACCGCGCACAATCCCGCCCTCGCCTACGCTGTCGGAGTGCGCCTTTTGCCCCAATAGGCTCGGTTGACCCTACCGAGGTCTATTGTTTGCAACAGATAGGCGTGGAGTGTGAATTGCATACGGATTGGTATGAGCATACCGGTCACCGACTTCGCCTACCGTCCCAGGCTGGTTTTCTGGGAGTTGACCACCGGATGCAACCTCCGTTGCGTCCATTGCCGGGCCAGTGCGACCGAGTTGATGAGCCCCGAGGACCTCTCGACGCAGGAGTGCCTCGAGATCGTGGATCAGATTGCGCAATATGCCCCACTCATTCTTGTGCTGAGTGGCGGCGAGCCGCTGTGGCGCCGGGATGTCTTTGAAATTGCTCAACATGCGGTCTCCAAAGGCCTGCGCGTCGCCCTTGCCACCAACGGCACACTGGTTGACGAGGCGATGGCCGCCCGCATCCACGAGTCCGGCATCGTCCGTGTCTCTGTGAGCCTCGATGGCGCCGATCCCGTCACCCACGACGCGTTCCGCGGCCACGACGGGGCGTTTGACGCGGCCGTGCGCGGCCTGCGCCACATGCAGGAACTCGGCATCTCTACTCAGATCAACACCACGGTTTCCCGTCACAACGTCCACCAGTTGCCGGAGATGATGGAGCTGGCCAAGTCTTTGAAAGTGGACGCGTTCCACCTCTTCCTACTGGTGCCGGTGGGTTGCGGGCTCACCATTGCCGAAGATCAGTCGGTGGATGGCGCGGAGGCTGAGCGCATCCTGAACTGGTTCTACGATCGCAGCATCGATTCCGGCATGGAATTGAAAGCCACCTGTGCGCCGCAGTACTACCGCATTGCGCGGCAGCGGCGCGCCGAGGACCGTAGGTCTGGCCTGCCCGTGCCGGCGCAGATGCCCCACCCGCAGCACGCCGCCGCCATGCAGTCCGGACACCCCGGCGGGAAGCCCACTGATCTGAATCAGATGACCCGAGGCTGCCTGGCCGCCTCCGGCGTGTGCTTCATCTCCCACCGCGGCAAAGTGCAGCCCTGCGGTTATCTCCCGCTGGAGGCCGGCGACCTGCGCCAGCAGGGATTCCAGGACGTCTGGGAAAACTCAAGTTTATTTAATGATATGCGCGACCTGAATACACTTGACGGGAAGTGCGGATACTGCGAATTTAAACAGGTATGCATGGGTTGCCGGGCGCGTGCATTTGGCGTCACGGGTGACTATCATAATGAAGAGCCCTTTTGTATCTACGAGCCGAATCCCGCCCGGAAGGAGTCACCTGCCGTCTCATGAGCACAAACGCACTCAGAAGCCTGCCCAGCCCCGCTCCCACCGCCCCTGGCCAGGACCGCCACGTCTTTGTCGTCTGCACGGGCGAAGCCTGTGAACATGCAGGCGCCGATAGTATTTTGCGGGAGTTGAGACACCAATGCCATCACGCGCAGGGTGACCTGCGAATCGGCGCGTCGCAGTGCCTGGGCCATTGCCAGTTGGCGCCGGCGATGGTGGAGGATGGCCGCATCCTCGGCGCCGTCAGCCAGCGCCGTCTCCGCGTGGAATTGATGCGGCTTGGCCTCGTCTAGCGCCGCACTATTAATCGACTACCAAGTCTTTTATCGTTTCTTGATTAAAAGAGTGCGTGGTCTGTAACTCTCAGGCTTTTGGCGCGATGTCCATGCGCATCGAGTTGCCTTTATCTCTCGTCGGAGGCTTCCGCCGGTCCACGCGTGACTCCGGTATGCAAATCAGACATACCGCTTGATCGTATGGGTCGGGGTAGAGATCGAGAGTAACCGGCTCGCTGCCCCGCTGGAAGTTGGCGAGTTCCTCTTTGGTGACATAGCCCACCCACGCCGTCTGGCCGTCAGCCAGCTTGTGGACCTCGTAGCATTCGAAGTAAGGCTTGATGAAGAGAGGAATCTCCGCCGCCGACGGCGCGCCGGTGAAGCCGTAGACGCCCGCCGGGAGGTGTTGAATGTCGGTGCCTTCTTCTTTGCCGGTGACGATTCTCAGGTTGCTGCCATCGCGGAGCGCCTGCCGCTCGGGCAGTAGGGAGTTGTGTAGTGCCTTGGACATGGTTTGGATAGGGGTTCCTCTGTCATTATCGGACAATGCCGCGCAACGCGCTAATCACGGATTTCGACGGTACCATCACGCTGCGTGACTTCTACGAGCTGGCCGTTGCCCACTGTCTCGGGCCGGACATCCCCGACTACTGGTCCGGGTACGCCACGGGCGCGATCAGCCACTTCGACGCCATCGCGGGGATCTTCAGCCACATCCGATGCCCGGAGTCCGCGGTGCGCGCATTGGTCCCGCAGATGGATGCGGACCCGCAGCTCGGCACAGCGGTCCGGCAACTGGAGGCGGCCGGCTGGGACGTGATCATCGTCTCGAACGGGTCCTCGTGGTACATCGAGCAAATCCTTGCCGCTGCCGGGCTGAGCCATCTGGCCGTCCATGCCAACCCCGGACTCTTTGTGGAAGGGGGCGGCCTGGTGCTGGAACGGCCGCTGGATTCGCCGTTTCACTCCCCGACACACGGTATCGATAAGTGCGCCGTCTATCGGGAGGCCGTGGCGCGCTACGGCCGTGTGGCGTTTGCCGGAAACGGTTCACCGGATGAGGCGGCAGCGCTGCTGGCGCCACCGGAGCTGCGCTTTGCCCGCGGCTGGCTGGCCCGGCGGCTTCGCTCGCGGGGCTTGCCATTTCGGGCCTTTGAGCGATGGTCGGAGATCGTCCCGATGCTCTGTGGTGCCACTCCGGGGCTCAGCGACGGGGTGTAGGCCCGGGGGCCTGGCGGAGGCGAGGTGGCTGGGCTTGGGCCGTTCGGCTGGGCGCAGGCTCAGTGGCCGGACTTGGGTGCAGCGGGCGGGGCGTGTGAAGCTGGTGCGCTGTTGGCGGCGGGTGCGGGTGAGCCATGGGTGGCGGGCGCGGCTGCCAAGGCGACATCGGCCGGCGGCTCGCGGTACTGCACCAACACCGAGACCCGGCGATTCATGGGATTGAGCGGCTGCTTGGCGTCCCGCAGGTGCTGGTCGGCGAAGCCCCGGATCTGCGCGATGTGGTTGCCCTCCACGCCGGCCTCCTGCAGGATCCTACGCGCACTGTTGGCGCGATCGGCGGATAGCTCCCAATTGGTATAGCCCGCTTCGGACGCGTAAGGCTTGGCGTCCGTATGGCCCTCGATCAGCAGCTTGTTCGGAAGCGATTTCAATTGGCTGCCCATCATGCGGATCAGCTCATTGCCCTTGTCCAGCGGCTTGGGGCTGCCGTTTTCGAAGAACAGGCCACCTTCCTTTTCCAGCAGTTCAATCCGCAGGCCTTCGGCCGTGACGGTGACCTCGATGTTGTCCTTCATCTGCTCAAACTTGGGCAATTCGCGCATGGCCTGCTGGAGCTTTTCCTTGAGCTTGCTCATGTCGTCCTTGGCCACGGTGAGGGCTTCGCCCGCGCCGGCCATGTTGGACCCCGACATCTTCCCATTGCCAGTGGGATCCTGAAAGTAGCCGCCCACGGCCTTTTTGACCTTTTCACTACTGGAGAGCAGCCAGAGCACCATGAACAGCGCCATCATGGCGGTGACGAAGTCCGCGTAGGCGACCTTCCAGGCGCCGCCGTGATGGCCGGCGTGGCCCTTCTTCTTGCGGACGACGATGATTGGCGCGGGCGCCGAGGGTGATCCCATTTCTATCTCCTATGCGGCAGGCGCCGCTCCGCCGCCTTTGATGGCTGCCTCTGTCTCTTTGAAACTGGGCCGGATGTGCAGCGGGATGCCACGCCGGGCGAACTCCACGGCCAGCGACGGGGCAGTGCCTTTCACGAACGCAAGGACCCCAATCCGCAAGAACTGCATATACTGTCCGTGCGCTTCCCCGATCTTGCTCATATTGGACGCCAGCGGCGACAGGAATCCGTAACACAGCAGGATGCCGAGGAACGTGCCCACCAGCGCAGCCGCCACCTTGTGCCCGATTTCTTCGGGAGGGCCGCCGAGGGCACCCATCGTAATGACGATGCCCAGTACGCAGGCTACAATGCCGATGCCCGGCAGCGCGTCGGCCACGGTGGTGAGCGCCGACGCCGATTCGGCATGGCCGTGGTGCTGCACATCCAGATCCAGCTCCATCAACTGATCCAGCTCGAACGGCGCTACGCCGCCAGAGATCGACATCCGAACGGTGTCGCAGAAGAAGTGCAGGGCGTGATGGTCTTTGAGGAACTTGGGGTACTTCCCAAAGAGCTGGCTTTTGTCCGGCTCGTCGAGATCCGCCTCCAGTTTCGCCATCCCGTTCTTGCGGGCATAGACGAAAATGTCGTTCAGCATCCGCAGCTGCTCGACGTAGAAGGGCTTTGTGAAGGGAGATCCTTTCAGTGTGCCGATCATGCCCTTCAAGACATCGATGAGGATATGTAGCGGATTGGCGATGAGCAAAGTGCCCAACCCGGCGCCGCCGATGATTACCAGTTCAGCGGGCTGCATGAGCACCATCAGGTTCCCATGCTCCATCAGGTAACCGCCGACGATCGCACCGATCACAACGACAAAGCCGATAATGACAAACATAAAAGCGCGAGGGCTTAACTCCATGCCCTCTTCAGTGCGTATCGGCGCGCGGGAGCGAACTTTGAGCGAGTCCGCGAAAAGCCCGCGCTACACTGGGATGGATGGTGGAGCCCCTCCAAACGGCCCGCAGGGCCTTTGAGCCGGTCGAATCACTGGCCGGTCGGCCGGGAGTGGGAGAAGTGCTGCGCTTTTTTGCGCGGGAACGCCGCTGGATCGACGAACAGCACCTGAATTTGTGCCGGATTCCGGCCCCTACCTTTCTAGAGGCCAAGCGTGCGGAGTGGCTGGAGGCGCAGTTTTCCGCTCTTGGGTGGGACGCGAAAATCGACCGTGCCGGCAATGTTACGGCCCAGCTTCCGGGTGCCGCCAAGGATGGCCCGGTGGTGGCGCTGACGGCGCACATGGATACCGTCCTGGCGCCGCGCAATCCGGAAGAGATCCGGATTGACGGGAAGGACCGATTTCTGGGCCCGGGCATCTCCGATAACGGTGCCGGGCTTGCCGGTCTGCTCGCGATAGCCAAGGCGATCGTCACCGCGCCGAGCGTCGAACACACGCAGCGCCTGTTGCTGGTGGCCAATGTCGGCGAAGAAGGGGAAGGAAACCTGAGCGGCATGAAGTTTCTTTGCCGCCAATCGCCCTACGCCGCGAGGCTGCATTCCATTCTGGTGCTGGACGGGCCGGACACCACGCACATCACGGCTGACGCTCTGGCCTGCCGCCGCTTTGAGGTGACGGTAACGGGGCCGGGCGGGCACTCGTGGTCCGATCACGGTATGGCCAATCCCATTCACGGACTGGCGCGGGCCATCACCTGGTATGCCGATGCGCGGGACGAAGAGCCGCCTCGCCGGGGCGCCAGCTCCTGGAATTTCGGCGTCATCGAAGGCGGCTCCACCGTCAACGCCATTCCCGCTTCGGCGCGGGTCAAGGTGGATCTGCGGTCCGAGAGTCCGGGCGAACTCGACGATCTGGCCAACCAGCTAGCCGTCACGCTGGAGCGGGCGCTGCTGGCTGAGAATGAGCGTGCGCTGACGGGCCGGGTGACGGGCAAGATCCGCGAGACCGGTTCGCGGCCCGGCGGGCACCTGGCGGAAGGGGCATCGATCCTGCGTCACATTCTGGCGGTGGATCACCATCTGGGCATTCGTTCCCGCAGGGATTGCGCCTCCACTGACGCCAACGTGCCGCTTTCGATGGGGATCCCTGCTGTCTCGATCGGCGCCGGCGGGCAGGGCGGCGGCGCCCACACTGCGAACGAGTGGTATGCGCCGGATGGCCGGGACCTGGGTCTGCGCCGCGCCTTTCTGATCGCCTGCCGCCTGCTGGAAGAAGCGGCGCCGGCGTGAGCGCGGGGGATCGCCATCTGCGGGCCGAACTGGCCATCGCGGCCGTTGCCTTCCTGTGGGGCGCGACATTCATCATCGTCAAGAACTCCCTCAACGATGCCTCCACCTTCCTCTTCCTCAGTCTGCGCTTCACCATGGCTACCGCGCTGCTTTGGTTCGTGCTGCGCAACCGGTTGCGCCGCAAGGGTCCGTCGGATTGGCGGGGCGGGCTGCTTTGCGGGTTCTTCCTCTTTTTGGGGTATGTGCTGCAAACGGCCGGGCTGCGGTTGACCACGGCGTCGAATTCGGCATTCATCACCGGACTGTACGTTGTGCTGGTACCTTTGCTGGGCTCGCTCGTCAATAGAAGTAAACCGAGGCTGGTGGAAATCACCGGCGCGGTGGCGGCGCTCATTGGCACCGGGCTGATGACGTCGCCGATGACGTCGGTGGCGATGGGGATGCGGTTCAACACGGGCGACCTCCTGACGGCGGCCTGCGCGCTGGCCTTTGCTGGACACATCCTGTCGGTGGCTCATTACTCTAAGACGATGGACTATGAACGGCTGAGCTTGTACCAGGTGGGCGGCGTGGCGCTGTTGTCCTGGCTGGGTGCGTCGTTTATGGAACCGGTGCGTGTGGTCTGGACGGGACGCCTTTGGTTTGGGTTGCTCTCCACGGCTATATTGGCCACGGCGCTGTCGTTTCTGCTGTACACCTGGGCTCAGAAACATACAACAGCGGCCCGAAGCGCGCTAATCTTTGCGTTAGAGCCGGTTTTCGCCGGTCTGACGGCCTGGATTGTCGCTGGAGAGGCATGGACGGCCCGGTCTCTAGCCGGCGCGGCGCTGATTCTAGCGGGTATCGTTTTGGTAGAAGTGAAACCGGCGCGCCCTGCGGGGCATCAACTGGGATAGATAGATCTGGAAGGAAATTCAAGGAAGCGATATGAGTCAGAACGAAGTACGAAGCTGGCTGAGCAGATTGCGCCAGCAGAAGTTGTTCTCGGCGAGCCTGCTGGTATTCACCCTGGCGCTGGCCGTTTTGTTGGGGACTGCGTTGACGACGGGCGTCAGTGCCGCCAAAGGGCAGACCGCCGCACCCGACGCGACACCCCTGACCGTACCACCGGTGAAACAGCTCTCGAACGATTTCACGAAGCTGGCCAAGATGCTGGAGCCGTCCGTCGTGTTTATCTCCACGGACTTTACGCCGAAGCAACAGAGTACAGCGGCGCCGAAACGGCGCACGCCCAATCCTCACGCAACGCCGCAGGATGGCGAAGATGAGGACGGCGGCAATATGGATCAGCTCCGCAAGTTCTTTGGCATGCCCTTTGGCGGTGATGCCACGCCCCGCAAGCGGGAGGGCTCCGGCTCGGGGTTCATTGTGGACAAGAACGGGTACATCATCACGAATTTCCATGTTGTGGAGCAGGCTGATCATATCAAGGTCAAGCTGACCGGCGATAAGACCGAGCACAAGGCGAAACTGATTGGCACCGATGAGGAGACCGACATCGCGATCATCAAGATCGACGTGGGCAAGCCGCTACAGGCCATCAAGATCGCGAACTCCGACAGCGTTCAGGTGGGTGATTGGGCCGTGGCCATCGGCGCGCCTTTCGGGTTGGAGACCTCTGTGACAGCGGGTATCGTTTCGGCGACGGGCCGCGACATCGCGCGCCAGTTCCAGCGCTTCATCCAGACCGACGCCGCCATCAACCCCGGCAACTCGGGCGGACCGCTGGTGAACATCAACGGCGAGGTGATCGGCATCAACACGATGATTGCCACACAGTCCGGCGGCTATCAGGGCATCGGTTTCGCGCTGCCCATGAATACCGCGGCGAAGGTGTATAACCAGGTGATTCAGAACGGCCGGGTGGCGCGCGGCTCCATTGGCATCAGCTTCCCCCGGGATCAGGGCAAGATGGAGAACACTCTGAAGGCGCTCGGCTTCAAGCACGGCGTGATCATCGAATCCGTCACCAAGGGCGGGCCGGCGGAAAAGGCTGGAATCCAGGGTGACGACGTGGTGCTGGCGCTGAACGGCAAGCCGGTGAAGGACGGCGACGATCTGGTGAGCCGTGTTTCTGATATGCCGCTGGGATCCGATGCGACGATTTCGATTGATCGGGACGGCAAGACGGTGGATAAGAAGATCACCATTGAGGACCGGGAAAAGGTCTTCAGGGACGATCCGCGCATTGCCCGCAACCGGCGCGAGATGACGGACCCCGAGGACACCAAGGGCACGGAAACGACGGCGCGTTTCGGCATCGGCATCCGCGCTATCACCGAGGAGCAACGCAAGGAGCTGGCGTTTGAGACACCGGGCGGCGTACTGGTGACGGTGGTGGAGGAAGGCTCATTCGCCGAGGAGATCGGCGTGAAGGAGCGCGACATCATTGTGAGCATCAACCGCCAGCCGGTCTCGAGCTTTGAAGACGTGAAGCGGATTCAGGGCAAGCTGAAATCGGGTGACGCGGTGGCGTTCAAAGTGATGCGGGCGATTCCGGGCGCGCGGCGGGGCCAGTCCACCTGGACGGGTACCTATATGTCGGGCACGTTGCCGCCGCAATAAACCAGTTGGGTTGAGTGTAAAGGAAAGGGCCGGTCATCCGCAGCGCGGGTGGCCGGCCCTTTCGTATTAGCGAAGGTCGGCTTCCACCATCTCGCGGACGATATCGGCGAAAGCGGTTTTGGGCGCCCAGCCGAGGACGCGACGGGCCTTGGCGGCGTCGCCGCTGAGCGGCAGTTCTTCACTGGGACGCATCAGTGTTTCGTCCGTGCGGAGGTAATCGGCGGCATTCAGGCCGGCGATGGAGAAGGCCAGATCGGCGAACTGCTGGACGGTATGCGTCTCGCCGGTGGCCACCACGTAGTCGTCGCCTTTGGGCTGCTGCAGCATCAGCCACATGGCCTCGACGTAGTCCTTGGCGTAGCCCCAGTCGCGCCGGGAATCCGTGCGGCCCAGCCGCAGTTCCACCGACATGCCCTTCTTAATGCGGGCCACCGTGGAGGTGATCTTCCGCGTGACAAACTCGTAGCCGCGGCGCGGCGACTCGTGATTGTAGAGGATGCCGCAGGCCCCGAAGAAGCCATAGGCCTCGCGGTAGTTTCGCATCAGCTCGTAGGCCGTCTCCTTGCTGATGCCATAGGCGGAGCGCGGATGGAAATGGGTGGCTTCCGATTGCGGCGAGTGGGCAACCGTTCCGAACATCTCGCTGGAACCCGCGAAAAAGAACCGGCATTCCGGCGTCATGGTGCGGAGCGCGGCCAGGACGTGATGCGTGCCATGGATGTTGGTGTTCATCGTGGCAAACTCATCCTCAAAGCTAAACCCGACGAAACTGCGGGCGGCCAGGTGGTAGCATTCATCGGGGCGGACGTCGCCGATGGTGCGGACAATTGCGGGGTAGCTCTCCAGCTCGGCGGCATGGAGATGGAGGCGCGGCAAACAGCCGGAGAGATTCTGCATGCGAATCTCCGGCGCCTCCAGGTCACTGCGCAGGACGGTGCCATGGACTTCGTAGCCCTTGGCAAGGAGCAGTTCGGCCAGGTACGATCCGTCCTGGCCGGAGATGCCGGTGATGAGGGCGCGTCTGGCAGCCATGGCGGGAGCTAGGCCGACATCGCCGCCAGGAACTCTGCATTGGAACGGGTCTTGTTGAGCTTATCGAGAAGCAGTTCCACCGATTCCACGGGCGACAGAGGGGCGAGCACCTTGCGGAGCACCCAGATGCGATTGAGCTCGTCGCGCGGGATGAGGAGTTCGTCCTTGCGCGTGCCGCTCTTGTTGATGTCGATGGCCGGGAAGATGCGCTTGTCCACCAGCTTGCGGTCGAGGTGGATTTCCATGTTGCCGGTGCCCTTGAACTCTTCAAAGATCACGTCGTCCATGCGGCTGCCGGTATCGATGAGCGCGGTGGCCATGATGGTGAGCGAGCCGCCCTCTTCGATGTTGCGGGCCGCGCCGAAGAAGCGCTTGGGGCGCTGCAGGGCGTTGGAATCGACGCCGCCGGAGAGCACCTTGCCGCTGGGCGGGACCACGGTGTTGTAGGCGCGCGCCAGGCGCGTGATGGAATCCAGCAGGATGACGACGTCGCGCTTGTGCTCGACGAGGCGCTTGGCCTTCTCGATGACCATCTCGGCCACCTGGACGTGGCGCTGCGCCGGTTCGTCGAAGGTGGAGGCGATGACCTCGCCTTTGACCGAGCGCTGCATGTCGGTGACCTCCTCGGGGCGCTCGTCAATGAGCAGCACGATGAGGACGATCTCCGGATGGTTGGCTGTGATGGAGTGCGCGATGGACTGCAACAGCATCGTCTTGCCGGTGCGCGGCGGGGCGACGATGAGGCCGCGCTGGCCCTTGCCGATCGGCGTCAGCATATCCATGACGCGGCCGGTGAAGCCGTCCTTGACGGTCTCCAGCTTGATGCGCTCCTGCGGGTAGAGCGGCGTCAGGTTGTCGAAGAAGATCTTATTGCGGGACTGCTCCGGCGGCTCGAAGTTGATTGCGTCCACTTTGATGAGAGCGAAGTAGCGCTCACCTTCCTTGGGTGGACGAATCTGGCCGCTGACGGTGTCGCCGGTGCGCAGATCGAAGCGGCGGATCTGCGAGGGCGAAACGTAGACGTCATCGGGCCCCGGCAGGTAGTTGTATTCCGGCGCGCGCAGGAAGCCAAAGCCGTCGGGCAGGCATTCAATGACGCCCTCGGAGAAGATCAGGCCGGCCTTTTCGGCCTGCGCCTGCAGGATCTTGAAGATCAACTCCTGCTTGCGCATGCCGGCCACGCCAGAGATGTCCAGATCGCGGGCGATCTGATTGAGGCGGGAGATCGACATCTCCTTGAGCTCGCCCAGATCGAGGTTGCCGCGCTTGTTGAGGGCGCCCTGGCGCTTCTCTTCGGCGGCGCCGGCTTCGGCTGTTACTGCGGGAGCCACGGGCGCCGCCGCGGCCGGGGGTGGGGCCACTGCCGGGGCCTGCGGGGGCGGCACGGGCTTAGATTCGCCGTTCTCCCCCTTGGGCTTCAATTCCGGCGTCTTTCGCTTCGTCACCAAGGGCTCTTTCCGGGCGCCCTCGGCGGACGGAGCGCCTTCGGCCTGCCTGGTTTCCGGGGTCGTCTCCGCCGCGGCGGATTCGGGGCTCACCGAGCCGTTGTTTTCCAGATCGTTTGCCAAATCTCTTTCACTCCTTGGCCCGTGAGGCCCGAGAACCAGACGAGGTCGCCATCCGGGTAGTGCCCGCGGATGTTCTTCTGGCTCGCATTTCTTTCTTTCTGATTGAGCTTGTCCACTTTGGTGGCCGCGACCATGTAAGGCCGCTGATGAAATTCCAGCCACTCTTTCAACTGGAGATCAATCTCCATCCAGCCGCGCCGGGCATCCAACAAGAGGACGCAAAGCGCCAAATTATCACGATTCACCAGGTACGCGTCAATAAATTCCTGCCAGCCCCGCGTCACGCTCTTCGGGGCCTTGGCGTACCCATATCCGGGGAGATCGACGAACAGAATTCGATCCTCCACCCGGAAAAAATTCACTGCCTGCGTGCGGCCCGGGGTGCTGGACGTGAACGCCAGCTTCTGCCCGAGCAGCTTGTTCAGCAATGTGGATTTCCCGACGTTGCTCCTGCCAAGGAACGCCACCTCGGGCAGTTCCGGGGTAGGGAACTGCGACTCGTGGGTCGCACTCAACAGAAACTGAGCCGAGCACAACACGGCGGAGTCCGGAGCCTCTAATGGGCCCGGTTCTCCTCGGCCGCACTCTCTGCGGCGCTCTCTGGAACCAGTTCGAGCGGATGAGCCGGCGGCCGGGCAGCCAGGGCATCCAGATCCCCGGCGAGCGCGATGCGCAGCACGTCGTCCATCCATTCCGCGAAGTTGATCTTCATCTCCTTACGGATGTTGTCCGGCAGATCGGCCAGATCCTTCTCGTTTTCTTTGGGCACGATGACTTCAAAGATGCCATGCCGGTGGGCGGCGAGGAGCTTTTCCTTTAGCCCGCCAATGGGCAGTACGCGACCGCGCAGCGTGATCTCGCCGGTCATGGCGATATCGCCGCGCACGGGGATCTTGGTCAGCGCCGAGGCCACCGTCGTGGCGATGGTGATGCCGGCCGACGGGCCGTCCTTCGGGATCGCGCCCTCCGGCACGTGAATGTGGATGTCCACATGGCGGTAGAAATCGCGCGGCAGGCCCAGCATAGCGGCGCGCGAGCGTACGAAGCTCATCGCCGCCTGAGCGGATTCCTGCATCACGTCGCCCAGCTTGCCGGTAGTCAGCAAACGGCCCCGGCCTTCCATGATGGTGGCTTCGGTAATCAGCACCTGGCCGCCCACCTCAGTCCACGCCAGGCCGGTGGCAATACCCACCTCGGCCTTCTTCTCCGTAGTCATGTCCCGGAACTTGGCGGCGCCCAGCAGGTTTTCCACCTTGGCCGCATCCACCGTCACCTTGGGATAGACGCTGGAGGGCACGGCGTCGTCACCCTTGCTGTCCGGATTGTCGGCCTCTATCTTCGATTGGGCGATCACGATCTGCCGTGCGACCTTGCGGCACACGTTGCCGATCTCACGTTCCAGGTTGCGGACTCCGGCTTCGCGCGTGTACCCCTGTACCAGCGAGAGCAGGCCGGCATCCTCAAACTCGACGTTTTCGATCTCCAACCCCGTCGCCTTGGTCTGCTTCTTCACCAGGAACCGGCGGGCGATCTCCATCTTCTCAATCTCGGTGTAGCCGGAGAGACGGATCACTTCCATGCGGTCCTGCAAGGCCGGCGGGATGGTGTGCATCACGTTGGCCGTGGCGATGAAGAACACTTCCGAGAGGTCGTACTCCACGTCCAGATAGTGGTCCTGGAACATGAAGTTCTGCTCGGGGTCCAGCACTTCCAGCAGGGCGGCCGAGGGGTCGCCGCGGAAGTCGGTGGACATCTTGTCAATCTCGTCGAGCATGAAAACAGGGTTCCGCGTGCCGGCCTTCTTCATCATCTGAAGAACCTGGCCGGGCAGCGCGCCGATGTAGGTGCGGCGATGGCCGCGGACCTCGGCTTCGTCGCGAACGCCGCCCAGGGAGAGGCGCACAAAATTGCGGCCCGTCGCCTTGGCAATCGACATCCCCAGCGAGGTCTTGCCCACGCCGGGCGGCCCGACAAAGCAGAGAATGGAGCCCTTGGGGTTCTTGACCAGGCGCCGCACGGCAAGGAACTCGAGGATACGCTCCTTGATCTTCTCCAGGCCGTAGTGGTCCGAATTGAGGACCTCCTCGGCGAAGCGCAGATCACGGATCTCCTTCGACTTCTTCTTCCACGGTACGGCCAGCATCCAATCCAGGTAGTTGCGAGAAACCGTCGATTCGGCCGACATCGGAGGCATCTGCTCCAGACGCCGCAACTCGGCCATCGCCTTGTCCTTGGCGTCCGAAGTCATGCCAGCGGAGTCGATCTTCTTGCGAAGCTCGTCAAATTCCGACTTCTCGCCGCGGCCCAGTTCCTTCTGGATGGCCTTGATCTTCTCGTTGAGGTAGTACTCTTTCTGGGCCTTCTCCATCTGGCGCTTCACGCGGCCTTGAATGGTGCGGTCCACATTGAGCTTTTCAATCTCGATGTCGAGCATGTCGGCGACGCGCGTCAGCCGGTCGATCGGATTGAAGATCTCGAGCAGTTCCTGCTTCTCTTCAATGGTGAGTTGAAGATTGGCGCCCACCGTGTCGGCCAGTTTGCCGGGGTCGTCCACGCGGATGGCGGCGATCATCGTCTCGTAGTTGACGTTCTGGCTGAGCTTCACATACTGCTCAAACAGAGAAGTCACGCGCGCCGTCAACGCCTCCAGCGAGGGTCCGGCCTCCACCTTGGACGAGTAGGTGCGCACCGTGGCGCGGAAGAAGCCGTCCTCTTCCACCACGGAGAGGATCCGTGCCCGCTCCATGCCCTCCACCAGCACCTTGATGTTGCCATCGGGCATGCGGACGGATTGGACGATGTTGGCGATGGTGCCAACCTGATAGATGTCTTCGGGACGCGGCTCGTCAATGCTGGCGTCGTGCTGGGTGGAAAGGAAAATCTTCTTTTCGCCCGCGAGCGCGTCTTCCAGGGCGCGCACGCTGGATTCCCGGCCCACAACGAAGGGCGTCATCATATGCGGAAATATGACCACGTCCCGGATGGGCATCATGGGAAGGCGCCGGCTGTCGGACTTCTCTTTTGCAGTACTCATCGTGATGTTTGGGGGTTGTCTGGTTAGATAATATCGAGTTCCACGCCGGTGCGCCGGAGTCGCATGGCTAGCGGCAGTGGGTGGAAGGGCTTAACCGGCTTTTTCGAGAAGCGCCCAGTTGATCTTTTGCGAGAGTACCATCTCCCGCGTGACGAGAAACTCCCGTACCTTCTTGTACGAGGGGAGGTAATACATCAGGTCCAGCATGAGCTCCTCCAGAATCATCCGGAGGCCGCGTGCACCCACCTTGCGCTGCATCGCGAGCTCAGCGATCGCCTCCAAGGCGTCATCGCTAAACTTCAGCTTAACATTTTCGAACTCAAACAGTTTCTGATACTGCTTGATCACCGAGTTCTTCGGCTTGGTGAGGATCTGCACCAGCGCGGAGCGGTCCAGATCTTCCAGCACGCCGGCCACCGGCATGCGGCCGATGAATTCCGGGATGAAGCCGTAGCGGATCAGATCCTCGGGCTGGAGCTGCTGCAGAAGCGTGATGTCCCGCTGCTGCACGCTGCGCAGCGAATCGCCGGCCCGATCCTCTTCAGATTTGAACCCGATGCTCTTCTTCCCGGCGCGCCGTCCGATGATCTTCTCCAGACCAACGAAGGCTCCGCCGCAGATGAAGAGGATGTTCGTCGTGTCCACCGGCGTGAACTCCTGGTGCGGATGCTTGCGCCCGCCCTGCGGCGGCACATTGGCCACCGTACCTTCCAGGATCTTCAGCAATGCCTGCTGCACGCCCTCGCCGGATACGTCCCGCGTGATGGAGGGGTTCTCGTCCTTGCGCGAGATCTTGTCGATCTCGTCGATGTAGATGATGCCCGTCTGGCAACGCTGCACGTCCCAGTCCGAATTCTGCAGCAAGCGGAGAATGATGTTCTCCACGTCCTCGCCCACATAGCCCGCCTCGGTCAGCGTGGTGGCGTCCACGATGGCAAACGGCACATCCAGAATCCGCGCCAGCGTCTGAGCCAACAGGGTCTTGCCCGTGCCCGTGGGGCCGATCAGCAGAATATTGGACTTCGCCACCTCTACCTCGCCCACCCGCTGGCGGTTCATCTGAATCCGCTTGTAGTGGTTGTAGACGGCGACGGCCAACTTCTTCTTCACCGAGTCCTGCCCGATGACGTACTGATCGAGATACTCTTTCAGTTCCAGCGGTTTAGGGAGCTTGTGCGGGGTGGTGTAGGGCTTTTCGGGACGGTCATCTTCCAGGATCGAGTTGCAGACGGCGATGCACTCGTCACAGATATAGGCGCGCGGATAGTCGCTGGGCGAAGAGATGAGCTTGCCGACGACATCCTGGCTTTTGTGGCAGAACGAACAACGAAGTGTTTCGTCGCTGGAAGAACGCTTCACTAGTTATGACTCCACGCGGAGGGGTCGGTGAGGTGAATGACCCGCTACCACGATCCCGTGCCCTCATTATCTACCGAAACGGCGGAAGGTAGCAATCGGATTGCAACCTGAAATAGTACTCAGGTGCCGGGGTGTCAAAATGCTGGGCGCAGGGGTAACGATTCTCATTGCGGATGCGCCGATCTTTTGTGACAGAGCAAAAACACAGCCCCGCACCCGCCGCAGCCCCTGTTGTGTGCCCCGGTTTGCCGCTGATAAGCTCAGAAACAATCTCCTATGAAACACCTCCTCCGTCTCGCCGCCTGTACCGCCGCTCTAGCCCTGCTGGCGCCGGCCCAAGAGAAAGTCGACTACGACTCCATCTATAAGATCAAGCAGGAAGCCTTCCAGAACTCCAAAGTGATGGAGCACCTGTGGTACCTCACCGAGGTTCATGGACCCCGTCTAGCCGGATCCCCCAGCTACAAAGCCTCGGCCGATTGGGCCGTCAAGACGCTAAAGGGGTGGGGCATCGAGAACGCCCAACTCGAGCCTTGGACCGGCTTCGGCCGCGGCTGGGCCAACAAGAAGTTCGTGGCCGCCATGACCGAGCCCAACTACACCCCCCTAGTGGGCTCGCCGCAGGCCTTCACGGCCTCCACCGAAGGCGTCATCTCCGGCGAGCCCATCATCGCCGTCCTCCGCACTGACGAGGACCTCGCCAAGTGGAAAGGCAAGCTGGCCGGCAAGATCGTGCTGACAGACGCGCCGCGCGACATCCCGCTGCACGACAAGGCCGATAACCACCGCTACACCGAGCAGGAACTGATAGATCTCACCGTTGCCCAGATCGGCGGCGGCGGCCGCCCGATGGCAGCGCCCGGCCAGCCCCCCATCAACTTCGTGCAGATGATGGGCTTCCGCCGCAAACTCACCGAGTTCCTCCGCGAGGAGAAGGTCGGCCTCATCATCGGCGGCAGCCGCGGCGACATGGGTACCTACTTCACCTCCAACGGCGGCAGCCGCGACGTCAAGCAGCCCCAGACACCGCCCACCATGGTGGTCAGCACCGAGCAGTACAACCGCATCTACCGTCTGATCGACAAGAAAATTCCCGTCAAGCTCGAAGTGGAAATTCAGAATCAGTGGTTCGAGCCGGACACCAATACTTTTAATGTGGTTGCCGAAATCCCCGGCACCGGCAAGCACAAGGACGAGATCGTGATGATCGGCGGCCACCTCGATAGCTGGCACGCCGGTACGGGCGCCGCCGACAACGGTACGGGTACCGCCGTGATGCTCGAAGTGATGCGCATCATCAAGAAGCTCAACCTCAAGCTCGATCGCACCGTGCGCATCGGCCTGTGGGATGCGGAAGAAGAAGGGCTGCTCGGTTCACGCGCTTACGTGACCAAGCACTTCGCCGACCGCGCCACCATGAAGACGCTGCCCGAATGGAACAAGCTGTCGGCCTACTACAATGTCGACAACGGCGCCGGCAAAATCCGCGGCATCTACCTGCAGGGGAATGAATCCACCCGGCCGGTCTTTGAGGCGTGGATGGCTGCATTCAAGGATCTGGGCGCCGCCACGGTGACCATCCGCAACACCAGCGGCACTGATCACCAGAGCTTCGACGCAGTGGGCTTGCCCGGCTTCCAGTTTATCCAGGACCCGCTGGAGTACGATACCCGCGTTCACCACTCCAATATGGATGTGTACGATCGCGTGCCCCGCGCGGACATGATGCAGATGTCGGCCATCGTCGCCTCGTTGGTGGTGGAGACGGCGAACCGCGAGCAGATGCTGCCCAGGAAGCCGAAGCCCGAGCCGCGGCCGGCGGGTCAGGGCGGAATGCCGTTCTAGTCGGATAGCCGACCGTAGTTTAGTAAAAAGGCGCCATTTTCCATGCGGGAGATGGCGCCTTCTTGTGTCTTTGGAGGTGATTCGACATAATCAGGCCAATGACTCCGAATCTGTCCGGCCGCATTGTCCTGCCACTCTTCTTCTCGCTCGCATTGGCCGCGGCCGTTCCACTGGCGCCGCCGAAGTCGGGCACGGTCTCGGTCGGCTTCCGTCACAGCCTCTGGCTGAAGCCGGATGGCACCGTCTGGGCCTGGGGCGCGAACTCATCGGGCCAGTTAGGCGATGGCACCTATACGCGCAGGACGGCGCCGGTCCCAGTCGTCGGGCTGACCAGCGTCGCTGCCATTGCGACCGGGGACGACTGGAGCATCGCGCTCCGCACCGACGGCACCATTTGGAGTTGGGGCGCCAACCATCACACCGCGTCGCCCTACCCCGCCTCCCTTCCCATGCCCACGCCTCTACCTTGGGGCTCCGGCGTCATCGCCATCGCTGCCAGTCCAAGCCTGAACCTGGCACTGAAGGCTGACGGCACTATATGGCGGTGGGCCGGCACTGGGTTTCCGCTCATGACCGGGCCGGTCTGTGCCCAGGTTAGCGGCTTGATCGCCTTGGCTCAGGGGGGGATGGAGGGGGTGGGGCACTCGGTTTTTCTGCATCAAGACGGGACAGTTTGGACGAGTGGGCGTAACGCGGGCGGAGTGTTGGGCGATGGCACCACCACCGATAGGGACCAACCGGCGCCGGTGCCAGGCCTCACAGGCGTCACGGCAATTGGAGCCGGACATTCCCACACCGTGGCCCTCAAAGCTGATGGTACGGTTTGGGTTTGGGGCGGGGGTACCGCCGGGCAGTTAGGTGATGGGGCTATGAACTTGGCACGTCTGACACCCAAGATCGTTCCAGGCCTCAGCGGTATACGGCGAATCGGGGCGAGGGAGAATGGCACGTTCGCACAGGCTCTCGACGGCAGAGTCTGGGATTGGGGCACCTTTTTCTATGGCGAGTTTGGTGGCGGGATCACGCGGATGGCGCCCGTCGAGCTGCCGTCGCTGGCCGGAGCGTTTGCCATCGCGGAAGGCGTCAACCATGGCACGTTCCTGCGCCCTGACGGAGCACTCATGGCGTGGGGCAACAACGCCGAGGGTCAGCTCGGTGCGGGCACGGCCAACATCAAGCTCTGGCCGGAAGTGGCTTCGGCAACGTCCGGCGTCGCCGCCGTGGCGGCTGGCACAAAGTACAGCACATTCGTGAAGAACGACGGCACGGTCCTGGAATGGGGCTATACGCACAATGGAAGCATGCTGCCTGTGCCGAACCCCATGCCTGGCCTATTGAATGTAGTTGGCACAGCCCAGGGCAGCATTCACAGCTATGCACTGAAGAGTGATGGCACCGTCTGGTCCTGGGGGAATGATTACGCCGGGTCTCTCGGCGACGGATCCTCAACCTACCGGCCATATCCGCAAGTAATAGCCGGTCTTGCCAACATCAAAGCGATTGCGTCCGGTGACTATTTCGGTGTCGCGCTGAGCACTTCGGGTGCCGTCTGGACATGGGGCCTAAACCAACTTGGTCAACTGGGCGACGGAACTACAGCCAATCGTTGGAGCCCAGCGCCGGTGCCGGGTTTATCCGGAGTCAAGGCGATCGCCGTTGCCGGACCGAACGTGCTGGCGTTGAAGGATGATGGCACAGTGTGTGGATGGGGCCAGAACCGGTTGGGCCAACTGGGCGATGGCACCAGCGCGATGCGCACACTGCCCGTGATGGCCTTCGGCCTGGCTAACATCACCGCAATCGCCGGCAGCGATGAGACCAGTCTCGCGCTCGGATCCGATGGAACGGTGTGGAGTTGGGGCGGTGATCATGGCCTCGGAATTGGGTACGTTCCTGGACAGCTGACCGGCATTAGCGGCGTCCGCGCCATCTGGGCTGGATACCAGGCCAGATTTGCACAAACAACCGATGGCACCATGTGGGCTTGGGGCTCAAATTGGTACGGTAATCTCGGTGACGGTACTGGGCTGGACTCGGCAAACCGGATTGTCCGGCTGAGCAGTCTGCCTCTCAACATCGTCTCCGTGTCGAGTTCGTCCGGTAACAACCTGGCGATCACTGCCTCCGGCCAATTGTATGCATGGGGCTATGTCCCGAGTGCCCAATGGACCCTGATCAACGTATCCTCATGGCCTCCTCAACTCGTGGCCAACACCGGCGCCTACACCCTGGGGACCACTGAGATTTTCGCCACCACCACCGCCGGTTCTCAATCGGTGACGCTAACTACCACTACGCCCAGCCGCCCCTGGGTGGCCGCCCGTGACAGCTACTGGCTCAGTGCCACGCCCACCAACGGCGCCAACAACACTTCGCTGATCGTGAGTTGGCAGCAGAATCTGTACCCTGAGAGCCGCACCGGCACGATCCGACTCGGCGGCCAGGCCGTTACCGTCACTCAAGCCGGAACGGGAGCATCGTACAAGATTTCCGGCCATGTCCTCCTGAACGGTGCGGGTCTTCAGGGTGTTCCGATCATGCTTTTCGGCCCCCAGAACCCCATTCAGCTGACCGACCGTGCTGGCTACTACGAATTCAAGACTCTGAGTGCGGGTGGCGCATTTGGCGTCGCGCCCATAGCACCCAACCTCCGCTTTCTACCAGTCGGTTTGGTGTTGGTCTATTTAACGGACAATCAAACCGTGGACTTCACGGCGCAGCAAAACGCCACTGGTTTTGGCGTCAGCCGCACTAGTTTAGCTTTTGCCAGCACACCGAATGGAAGCGTCGCTACGCCGCCCCAGGAGTTGACTGTCACGCTCACCGGCACGGACCCGTTGCTCTGGAACGCGACGTCCAGCAAACCCTGGCTCTCGGTTTCACCAGGGGCGGGCTCCAGCACCGGCAAGCTGACGGTCTCCCTTGTCCCCGCCGCCTTGCCGAAGTTCGGCACCGATACGGCCATTATCACGATCACCGCACCCAACCTGCCGGGCGGCACAGCCACCGTCACTTGCACCCTGACCATCGCCGGTGTCACCACCGCGCCGCCCTACGGCTCCTTCGACACGCCCGGCCCGGTTCTTACCGGCCTCTCCGGCGGAGTCGCCGTCACCGGTTGGGCGCTCGACGACATCGGTGTGCAATCCGTGAAGATCTGGCGCGACCGGATCGGCTCCGAGCAGACCTATCCGAACGGGCTCGTCTACATCGGCGACGCCCTCTTTGTCCCCGGCGCCCGGCCTGACGTCGAAGCGGCGCACCCCACCCGTCCCGCCAACTACAACGCCGGTTGGGGCTACATGATGCTCTCCAACGCCCTGCCGAAGACCACACCCAGCGGCACTATGGGCAGCGGCACATATCGCCTCCACGCCATCGCCACCGATGTCGAGGGCCAATCCGCCACCATCGGCACGAAGACGATTACCGTCGATAACAGGGGCTCCAGCAAGCCCTTCGGCGCGGTTGACGCGCCCGCGCCCGGCGCCACCATCGAAGGCGCGGCCTACCCCAACTCGGGCTGGGCGCTTACCCCGCAACCGGACATCATTCCGATCGACGGCTCCACGTTCGGCGTCTACGTAGATGGCGTCAATTTGGGAAAGCCCGTCTACAACCAGTTCCGCCCCGATGTCGCCGGGATCTTCCCGGGCCTTGCCAACAGCGCCGGGTCGGGCGGCAGCTACGTGCTGGACACGACGAAGCTCACCAACGGGATGCACTCCATCGCCTGGAGTGTGGCGGACGACCAGGGTCACATCGACGGGATCGGCAGCCGCTTCTTCCACATCCTAAACAGCGGAAGCACGGCTGCCATCGCTGCGCCAATGCCGCAGCCGAGCCCGATGCTCCGTGCCATTCGCGGAAACCGCCTCTCCGCCGAGACCGCCGGCTACCGCACAGGCTACGACGAGCAGGCCCCGCTCGTGCCGCTGCCGGCGGACGCCATTGCCGTGGCAGAACTCGAACGCATCGAACTGCACCTGCCCCCATCGCCCGAGGGCGCCATCTGGTCCGCTGCTCTACGCGTGGGCGAAGAAGTCAGACCCCTGCCCATCGGCTCGACCTTCGACCCCGAAGCTGGCGTTTTCTACTGGCAGCTTGGCCCCGGATTCCTCGGAGACTACATATTTGAGTTTCGGGCTACGCCGGATGCGAAGTCGGTGCGCGTGCGCGTCCGGGTCGGTGTGGGCGTTGATCGAGTCGAACAGAACCGCCGATCAGGGCCGGTGCCGTTCTAGTCCCATGAGCAGTCATTAAGAAGGCGTCGCCTTTGTCACGGAAGCGGCGCCCTTCTTGTGTCCGGCCTTTCAGTAACGGGATAATCAGGCCGATGACTCTGCTTTGGTCCGGCCGCCTCGCTCTGCCCCTATTCTTCTCGCTCGCCGTTGCTGCCGCGGTTCCGCTTACGCCGCCTCCGAATGGCGCAGTCGCCGTCGGTGTCCAGCACAGCCTCTGGCTGAAACCCGACGGCACCGTCTGGGCGTGGGGCGCAAACACGAACGGGCAACTGGGTGATGGTACCCTGACGCGCCGGACCGCCCCCGTCCCGGTGGTGGGGCTCACCAGCATTGCCGCCATTGCGGCGGGCAACAATTGGAGCATGGCGTTGCGTACGGACGGCACGGTGTGGAGTTGGGGCGCCGGCAAGTACTGCGGGTTTCCCTTCCTGGAGACCGTGAAGGTCCCAACCAGGCTGGACGCTCTGAATGGCGCCGTTTCCATCGGGGCCGGCTCCATGCACGGCATGGCCGTCAAGCGCGACGGCACCGTCTGGTGGTGGGGCGGCAACCAATTTGGAGCACCGTGGCCGCAAGTGCTGCCCGGCGTCGCCGACGCCGCGGCCGTGGCCGGCGGCTGGGCCCACTCGGCTCTCCTCCGCAAGGACGGCACCGTTTGGACCTGGGGCTTCAACGAGTACGGCCAGTTGGGCGATGGTTCGAAGGCCGCGAAATCTCTACCCATTCTCGTCCCCGGTCTCACCGGCGTCGTAGCGATAGGCGCCGGTGAATTTCACACGGTGGCACTTCAAAGCAATGGAACGGTGTGGAGTTGGGGGCAGAATCTGAGCGCGCAGGTGGGGATTCTCTATGCGCCGGACCAACTCGCCCCGGTGCGCGTCCCAGGCATCCCAGCCATGAGAAGGATCTGGACGGGCGGCTACGGTACATCTGCCCAGACCGCTGATGGGCGCGTCTTTGAGTGGGGCGGGTACTTCTCCGGAGAACTTGGCTACGGTTCCTTTGACGTCGCGCCCTCCGAGCTGCCCGCGCTGGCCGGATCGCTGGCGCTCGCCCGAGGCTACGGGCATGGTATGGCTCTGCGCCCGGACGGCGCACCCGTGGCCTGGGGCAATAATGCGCACGGCCAGCTTGGCGATGGCAAGGCAGTGATTCGATTCTGGCCCGGACAGGTGGCGCCCCTGGCCGGCGTTGTTTCCGCCGCGGCCGGCGAGATGCACTCGGTAGCGGTGAAGGGGGACGGCACAGTCTGGGAATGGGGCCGCAAGGAGCGCGGATTCGGCTATCCCTCCGGGCCGCCCACGTCCATACCATCGGTCGTGAACGGAATCTCCGGCGCCGCAGCAGTTGCCGAGGGCGCCTTTCACACCTACGTTTTGAAAAGTGACGGCAGCGTCTGGTCCTGGGGATTCGACTACAACAATTCCACGGGCTGCCTGGGCGATGCGACGTCGCCGTACCGGCCGAGTCCTCTGCCCATTACCGGGCTCTCCAACATCAAGACAATCCGTTCCGGACAGTATTTCGGCGTTGCATTGACCAAGACCGGCAGTGTCTGGACCTGGGGGCAGAACAACATCGGCCAGCTCGGCGATGGTACTACTGCCAACCGTGCGGCGCCCGCGCCGGTTCCGGGCCTCTCCGGCATCACAGAGATCGCTACCGGCACCTATTCCGCCCTGGCCTTGCGCAACGACGGAACGGTGTGGGCTTGGGGCTCTAATTCGTTCGGCCAGCTCGGCGATGGCACGTATACGGATAGCCCTTCGCCCCGGCTGGTTTCCGGACTGAACAGTGTCGTCGCCATCGCCAACAGCGAGACCATCAACCTCGCCTTGCGCCAGGACGGTACCGTTTGGGGATGGGGCGACCGCAACGGCCATGGACTCGGGGCCAGCCCTGTTCCCGTGCAGATTCCCGGCCTCAGCGGCGTCAAGGCCATCTGGGCGGGGTACGAGTCCCGTTTCGCCCAGAAGACCGACGGCTCAATCTGGGCCTGGGGCTCGAACAGATTTGGAAACCTGGGCGATGGTACAGGACTCGACTCCTTCTCTGGCCTTGTGCGGCCCGCGAATCTGGCGGCCAATACGGCCCTGATCACGGGATCCAATTCTCACGAGCTGTCAGTGACCGCCGCTGGGGAATTGTGGGCATGGGGTTACGTCCCCAGCGCCGATTGGTGGGGGGCTGAATTCTCGACGCTTACTCCGCAGCCCGTCCTCAACACCGGCGCCTATGCCCTAGCCACCTCTGAGATCCAGGCCACCGCCGCCGCCGGTTCCCAGTCGGTGGCGCTCACCGCCACGACGCCAAGCCGCCCCTGGGTGGCCGCCCGCGACAGCTACTGGTTGAGCGCCACCCCTACCAACGGCGCCAACAACACCATGCTCTCCGTCAGTTGGCAGCAGAACCCCTACCCGGAGAGCCGCACCGGCACCATTCGGCTCGGTGGCCAGGCCGTCACCGTCACTCAGGCCGGCACCGGCCAGTCGTACACCATCTCCGGGACCGTCACCAATGGCCCCGGCATCCCGGTGATGCTCACCGGCCCCCAAAACATCACCACCCTGACGGGCTCCGCCGGCCACTATCAATTCCCAACCCTCGCCGCCGGTGGCGCCTTCGCTGTCACGCCCATCGCCCCCAACCTGGGGATCTCCCCGCCCAGCCGGGTGGTGAATTCCCTCTCCGCCAACCAGACCTTCGACTTTGCTGCCTCTCAGAACGCTGTCAGCCTCGCCGTCGATCGCTCCGCACTCTATTTCGCCGGCAACGCGAACGGCTCCGTCGTCTCGCCGCCCCAGGAGCTCAGCGTCACCCTCACCGGCGTCTCGCCCCTTCTCTGGCTCGCAACCTCTAGCAAGCCGTGGCTATCCGTCACCGGCGCTGGCTCTTCCACCGGCAAGCTGACGGTCTCCCTTGTCCCCGCCGCCTTGCCGAAGTTCGGCACCGATACGGCCATTATCACGATCACCGCACCCAACCTGCCGGGCGGCACAGCCACCGTCACTTGCACCCTGACCATCGCCGGTGTCACCACCGCGCCGCCCTACGGCTCCTTCGACACGCCCGGCAAGATTCTCACCGGCCTCTCCGGCGGCATCGCCGTCACCGGTTGGGCGCTCGATGACCTCGGTGTCCAATCCGTGAAGATCTGGCGCGATCGCATCGGTTCGGAGCAGACCTATCCCAACGGGCTCGTCTACATCGGGGACGCCCTCTTTGTCCCCGGCGCCCGCCCCGACGTCGAAGCGGCTCACCCCACCCGCCCAGCCAACTACGGTGCGGGTTGGGGCTACATGATGCTCTCCAACGCCCTGCCGAAGACGACGCCCAGCGGCACCATGGGCAGCGGCACCTACCGCCTCCACGCCATTGCCACCGATGTCGAGGGCCAGTCCGCCACTATCGGCACGAAGACGATTACCGTCGATAACAGGGGCTCCAGCAAGCCTTTCGGCGCGGTTGACGCGCCCGCGCCCGGCGCCACCATCGAAGGCGCGGCCTACCCCAACTCGGGCTGGGCGCTCACCCCGCAGCCGGACCTCATCCCGATCGACGGCTCCACGTTCGGCGTCTATGTGGATGGCGTTAATTTGGGCAAACCCGTCTACAACCAATTCCGCCCTGATGTCGCCGGGATCTTCCGGGCCTAGCCAACAGCGCCGGCTCCGGCGGCAGCTATGTGCTGGATACGACGAAGCTCTCCAACGGGATGCACTCCATCGCCTGGAGCGTGGCCGACGACAAGGGCCACATCGACGGGATCGGCAGCCGCTTCTTCCACATCCTGAACAGCGGAAGCACCGCCGCCATCGCATCGCCGATGCCGCAGCCGAGCCCGATGCTGCGCGCCATTCGCAGACACCGCCTCTCCGCCGAGACCGCCGGCTACCGCACGGGCTACGACGCGGAGGCCCCGCTCGTGCCGCTGCCCGCGGACGCCATCACAGTGGCAGAACTGGAACGCCTCGAACTCCACCTGCCTGCAATGGCGGAGGGGGCAAACTGGTCCGCCGCACTCCGCGTTGGCGACGAGCTCAGAACTCTCCCCATCGGTTCCACGTGCGACGCCGAAGCCTGCATCTTCTACTGGCAACTCGGCCCGGGATTCCTGGGAGAGTTCGTGCTCGAATTCCGCCCGGCCCCCGACGCGGAGCCACTCCCGGTTCGCATCCGCGTGGGAGCGGGCGTGGCGCGAGTCGAGTAGAACGCCGGCAAAACGACCCGGTTTCGCTAATAATGCGCCATTTTCCGTGTGGGAGTCGGCGCCTTATTGTGTGATGGCAGGGAATTCGACATAATCAGACCGATGACTCCGAATTGCGCCGGCTGCATTCTCCTGCCTGTCCTCTTCTCCTTCGCGCTGGGCGCGGCCCCGCTCACGCCGCCGCCGGAGGGTGCGGTCGCCGTGGGCGCTCAACACAGCCTCTGGCTCAAGCCCGACGGCTCCGTTTGGGCCTGGGGTGCGAACTTTGCAGGACAACTCGGCGACGGCTCCTACCTCCGAAGGACCGCACCCGTCCCCGTTGTTGAGCTCAGCAGCATTGTCGCCATTGTCGCGGGTGATCACTGGAGCATGGCTCTCCGCTCGGACGGTACGGTTTGGAGCTGGGGCTCCCACAACATGGCTGACTATCGTTCGCCGGGCTGGAAAGGCACTCCCAGTTTGCTATTTTCGCTACCCGGAACCATTGCCGTTGCGGGAAATCCAACCTCAGGCAGAGCGATAACCGGCGACGGGCTCGTTTGGGAGTGGGCCGGTGATGGGACCGGACGCGCCACACTGCGACAGTTGACGGGAGTCAGCGAAATGGCAGCCGTCGTCAGCGGGACTGGGCACTTCGTTCTACTTCGCAGAGATGGCACAGTCTGGACTTCGGGTTCCAACCTCAGCGGGCAGTTGGGCGATGGCACCACCACGACAAGAAGCGAACTGATTCAGGTGCCGGGCCTGGCTGGCATCGCGGCTGTGGCTGCTGGACGGTCCCACACGGTTGCGCTGAAGGCCGACGGCAGCGTTTTAGCCTGGGGTGATGGCCGTCTTTACCAGATAGGTGACGGTATCTGGGCCAACCACACTTCGCCGGTGCAGATTGCGGGGCTGGCGCAGATTCAGCGTATCGTGGCTGGCGGAGACGGGACGGTAGCGGTCGAAACTGGCGGGCGGGTTTGGCAATGGGGTCAGGCCGCATACGGAGAGTTCAGTCGCGGAGGTTTCCGCCAGACGCCCACAGAGCAGCCCCAGCTCAATGGGATCAAGGCGCTCGCAATCGGTACGTCTCATTGCCTGGCCCTTGGCGTGGACGGCGCACCAGTGTCGTGGGGCAACAATGCGAACGGCCAGCTTGGTACTGGCTCCGCCATCATCCGCCTCTGGCCCGAACTCACTCCAGTGATCTCCGGCGTCGTATCAGCCGCGCCGGGCTTGATGCACAGCATGGTGGTGAAGAACGACGGCACGCTCTGGGAATGGGGCGACAGGAACTATGCCTATTCCTTTGCACTTGGCGCGCCGGCGTCCGTTCCGTCGCAGGTGGCGGGGATATCCAATGTCGTCCTCGCCGCCGAGGGGGCGGGCCACAGCTACGCGCTCACCTCCGACGGCACGGTCTGGAGTTGGGGAGGAGACCCGCAGAACCTGGGCGTGCTGGGGCAAGGGCCTGCCATTCGAACCCTGTCCTCTCCGCAGCCTATCGCCGGCCTGTCCGGCATCAAGTCGATCCTGTCCGGTCCCTACTTCGGGGCGGCGTTGAGCGATTCCGGAGAGGTGTGGACTTGGGGACAAAACCTGTACGGTCAGCTCGGCGATGGTACGCTGACCAATCGGGATGCTCCCGTGCGTGTGCCCGGACTCCAGGGCGTCAAGGCCATCGCCTCCGGCAAGTATCATATGCTCGCCCTTCTTGACGACGGAACGGTTTGGTCCTGGGGTTCCAACGGGAACCGGCGACTGGGCGACGGCACAACAACTTCCCGCGCAACACCGGGAAAGGTCCCCGTCGTGTCGGGCATCACGGCCATCGCTACCAGTGATATCGCTGGCCTCGCTCTGAAGTCCGACGGTACCGTCTGGGGCTGGGGAGGCGACTTCAGAGATTTCAGTGCCGCCCCTGGCCTCTTTCCCGCGCAAGTTCCTGGTCTGACCGGTATCCGTTCGATTTGGGCGGGTGATGGGGTGCGTTTCGTTCAGAGGGCCGACAATTCCGTTTGGGTTTGGGGGGCGAGCTCCTATGGAAATCTGGGGGATTCCAGCGGCTCGCTCTTTCAGTACGACCCGCCTGTCCGGGTAGCGAACCTCCCCGCTGATGTGACTTCGATCTCCGGCTTACTCGGTCACACTCTGGCGGTCACCAGCGCAGGGGAGTTGTGGTCCTGGGGCTACGTCCCCAGCGCCCAAATGTCGGACGCTGGGGATCTGGCGCCGGCGCCGCAACTTGTGGCGAACTCCGGCTCCTATGCGCTCAGCTCCTCCGAGATCGTGGCCTCATCCGCCGCCGGCTCGCAATCCGTGTCCCTCTCCACCGGCAACGACGTTCTTCCCTGGGCCGCGGTTCCGGATAGCGCTTGGCTGAGCGCCACGCCCGGCGCCGGGAATGGCAGCGCCACGCTCACCCTCAATTGGCCGCAGAACCAACGCCCCGAGAGCCGGATCGCGACGATCCGCGTCGGTGGCGAGGCGGTGATAGTGACTCAGGCCGGAACAGGACCCACCTACTCGATTTCCGGCACTGTCCGCGCCAATGGTGCCGGCGTACCTGGAGTTGCTGTCACGCTCAGCGCTTCACTGGACTTCGCCTCATCTCAGCCGAGCTCTAGAATCAGTAAACTGACCGACTCCTCCGGCCATTACGAGTTCACTACGCTCACCGCTGGCGGAAGTTTCTACGTGACACCCATCGCCAACACCTTGAGGTTCACGCCGGATAGCGCAAGCGCGGGGCCTCTCGCGGCCAACCAAATCTTGGACTTCACGGTTTTCCAGGAGCCTACAACGCTGGCTGTCGATCGCACCAGTCTCCAATTCGCCAGTAACCAGGGCCGGTCCATCGTCACACCGCCCCAGGAACTTACCGTCAGACTGACCGGCGGCGCCCCTCTGGTTTGGAACGCGGTCTCCAGCAAGCCCTGGCTCACCGTCACCCCCTCTACCGGGTCCGCCAGTGGCAAAGCGCTGGTCTCCCTGGTATCTTCGAACCTGCCCAAGACCGGCGCCGACAGCGCAACCATCACGATCACTACCCCAAACCTTCCCAACGGGGCTGTTACGGTGAAATGCACCCTGACCATCGCCGGCGCCGCCACCGCGCCGCCCTACGGCTCCTTCGACACGCCCGGCAAGATTATCACCGGCCTCTCCGGCGGCATCGCCGTCACCGGTTGGGCGCTCGATGACCTCGGTGTCCAATCCGTGAAGATCTGGCGCGATCGCATCGGTTCGGAGCAGACCTATCCCAACGGGCTCGTCTACATCGGGGACGCCCTCTTTGTCCCCGGCGCCCGCCCCGACGTCGAAGCGGCTCACCCCACCCGCCCCGCCAACTACACAGCCGGTTGGGGCTACATGATGCTCTCCAACGCCCTGCCGAAGATGACGCCCAGCGGCACCATGGGCAGCGGCACCTACCGCCTCCACGCCATTGCCACCGATGTCGAGGGCCAGTCCGCCACTATCGGCACGAAGACGATTACCGTCGATAACAGGGGCTCCAGCAAGCCCTTCGGCGCGGTGGATGCGCCCGCGCCAGGCGCCACCATCGAAGGCGCGGCCTACCCCAACTCGGGCTGGGCGCTCACCCCGCAGCCGGACCTCATCCCGATCGACGGCTCCACGTTCGGCGTCTACGTAGATGGCGTCAATTTGGGAAAGCCCGTCTACAACCAATTCCGCCCTGATGTCGCCGGGATCTTCCCGGGCCTAGCCAACAGCGCCGGCTCCGGCGGCAGCTATGTGCTGGATACGACGAAGCTCTCCAACGGGATGCACTCCATCGCCTGGAGCGTGGCCGACGACAAGGGTCACATCGACGGGATCGGCAGCCGCTTCTTCCACATCCTAAACAGCGGAAGCACGGCTGCCATCGCTGCGCCAATGCCGCAGCCGAGCCCGATGCTGCGGGCCATTCGCAGACACCGCCTCTCCGCCGAGACCGCCGGCTACCGCACGGGCTACGACGCGGAGGCCCCGCTCGTGCCGCTGCCCGCGGACGCCATCACAGTGGCAGAACTTGAACGCCTCGAGCTGCACCTGCCGCCAGCGCCCGAGGGCGCCATCTGGTCCGCCGCACTCCGCGTCGGCGAGGAGCTCAGACCTCTCCCAATCGGCTCCACCTTCGACGCCGAAGCCTGCATCTTCTACTGGCAACTCGGCCCGGGATTCCTGGGAGAGTTCGCACTAGAATTCCGCTCGGCCCCGGACTCCGCTCCGCTCCCGGTTCGCATCCGCGTCGCCGCCTGGACGTCCCGAACGCAGTAAACTCGATGGCAATGGAGAAAGAGGTGCTCGAATTCACGGCCCAGTACTTCGGAGTGAATTCGGAAAGCCTCTCGCTCCGGACTCGTCCCTATCCGGATCTCTGCCTGGATGACACCCGCATGGAGGCATTTCTCTGGCGCTTCAGCCAGCATTTCGGCGTGTCCTTTCCAAAGCTCAATAACCGCCAATCGGTGGCGTATCTGGCGCGTCTGGCCCTTGGTTCCAGAGTAGGCGCGCTTTTTGGGTGCCGACCGCGCCTGGCCTTGGGCTCAGTGGCGGCGGCAGCTTCCGGAACTCCGACGTCACCCGCCTCAGCCCCTGGCTCACCCTCGCCGACCTCACCCGGGCCGCTACCCGCGCGGCGCCCCGTCCAGGATTGTCCGGTACACCGTCTCATACCGCGGAATAATCTTCGACGTGCAGAAACGCGTCTCCGCCGTCTCCCGCGCCGCCCAGCGTAGCCGGTTCCGCAGCGCCCCGTCCGTCAGGATCTCCAGCACCCGCTTGGCCTGCGAAGCCACGTCGCCCACCTCTTCCAGGTAGCCGTCCTGGCCGTGCGTGATCAACTCCGGCACGCCGCCTACGCGCGTCGCCACCGGGATCACGCCGCACGCCATCGCCTCCAGCGCCGCCAGGCCGAAAGACTCCATCCGGCTCGGCAGCAGGAGCACGTCCGCCTGCGGGATTAGCTTCTCAATGTGATTCTGCTTGCCCAGGAACTTCACGTGATCGTGCACGCCCAGTTCAAACGCCAGCCGCTCCGCCGCGCTCTGGTCCGGCCCATCGCCGGCCATCCACAACTCACAATCCACGTGCTTCCGCACCCGCTCCAGGATCTGCACGCAATCCGTCACACGCTTCACTTCCCGGAAGTTCGAGATGTGCAGCAGCCGCGGCCGCCCCTCGTGCGGCTCCTTCGCCATGCGGTAGAGATCGCAGTTCACGAAGTTGTGCACCACGTGAATCGGGTTCTGCACGCCAAACACCTCCACCGTCTGCTGCCGCAGATTCTCGCTGATGGAGGTCACTCCATCGGACTGCTCAATCGAGAACTTCGTGATCGGGAAATACGCCCGGTCCGTCCCCACCAGCGTGATGTCCGTTCCGTGCAGAGTCGTGATGTAGGGCAGACGCCGCTTGCCCGCCAGCATCGCCCGCGCCATGTAGGCCGACGCCGAATGAGGGATCGCATAGTGGACGTGCAGCAGATCCAGATCCTGCCACTCGGCGATCTCCGCCATCCGCGACGCCAGCGCCAGATCGTAGGGCGGGTACTGGAATAGCGGGTAGTTGGAGACCTCCACCTCGTGGTAGTAGATCCGCGGCGTGCCTGGATCCAGACGGATCGGATTGGCGTAGGTGATGAAGTGGATCTCGTGACCGCGCGCCGCCAACTCCATGCCGAGCTCCGTGGCGACAATGCCCGATCCGCCGTAAGTGGGATAGCACGTGATGCCGATTCGCATAGTCCTATTTTCGCCAGATCAACTCGCCGTAGCCGATCCGCCCATGGATATTCTCCGCCGGATGCGCCACGTCGCCGCCGCCAAACCACACCCGCACGCGATCCTCTTCCGGCAACACCGTCGCGTCGCACACCACCTGCGAGTTCCACGCCTCGGCTCCGGAGATCACCACGCCCGTGCGCGTCCAGTGTACGCCATCGGCGGATTTCACCAGCCCCATGCGCCGCTGCTCATTCCGCGCACGCCCTGTATAGAGCATCCACCACGCGCCGTGCGCGTTCCACACCGCCGGCTCGCCCAGCCCGTTCTCATCCCAGGCGCCCTGCTCGCCCAACTCCAGCACCGGCGCGCCCGTCAACTTGGTCCACTGCCGGCCATCGTTCGAGACAGCCACGCCCAGCCTCTGCCGCCGCGCGCGGTCCTCGCCCAGATAGTACAGGTACATCTGCCCGCCCGCCTGCACCACATAGGGATCGGCCGTGGCGCGCTCGTCCCACGCGCCGCGCGGCCCCAGCGCCAATACCGGCGCCGCTTCGCGAGTCCACACCTTCGCGTCTTCGGAATGGGCCAGGCCGATCTGGGGCGGATTTCCGGCCTGATAGAAATAGAGCAGTTCGCCCTGAAACACAATGCCCGCGCCGTTCGCAGCGATGTAGCCGCTCTCCCACGAACCGTTCCGGGGAGAAATCACCCGCCTAGCCCCACTCCACGCCAGGCCGTCCTCGGAGATCGCGGATTCCGTGTGCCAGGTCTTCCCGTCATACACCGAATAGAGGTTCAGCAGTGAATCGCGCCACTTCACCACCGACGGATTCAACGTGTCCACTGCCTCTGCCCGCAGTACCACCCCGCTGCGTGGCTGCCATTCATAGTGACCCGCCTGCGCCGTTTCCTCCGCGGGCAGCGTGAAGCTCGCATAGTGGCCGCATCCTGTCAGAATCAGGGCGAGCCCCGCGGCGAGAATATGCGGCGCGGCGCTTCTCATAGCGGCAAGGCGATCCGCAGTTGCGAGCCTTGGCCCGGACGCGACGTCAGCACCAGCGAGCCATCGAGCGAGCGCACGCGCCGTTGAATGCTCTGTGGCCCCATGCCCAGCAGCTCCAGTTCGTCCAGGTCAAACGCACCCGCGAACGCGAATCCCGTTCCGTCGTCTTCCACGTCGATCTGCAGCGCGCCGTTCCTCCGCGCCACTGAAACCGCCACGCGCGACGCGCCCGAGTGCTTCCACACGTTGTTCAAAGACTCGCGCACGATCTGCACAATGTCCGTAGATGCCTCGATGTCGTCGTGCATGGCGCCCGGATCCACCTGAAACGTGGCCGGAATCCCGCTGTCCTTCTGAAAAAATCCCACCGTCGCGCGCAGCGCCGTCGCCAGCCCCGCCCCGTCCACTTCCACCGGCCTCATGTTCCGCACAAACGTGCGCACCTCGGTCACCTGGCTGTTGCACACCTCGCGCAACTGCCGCAGCTCTTCCATGCCGGTCTCGTGATTGCGCTCCAGCATCTTGCGCACAATCTCCAGCCGCATCTGCACACTGATGAAGCCCTGCAACGGGCCGTCGTGAAAATCCGCAGCGATCCGTTCCCGCTCTGCTTCCCGCGCCAACTGCGATTCCATCCGGTAATGAACGGCTTGCCGCGATGCCGCCGATAGACGCGCCAGAATGCTCTGCTTCTGCAACGCCACGATGCAGCCAAACATGCCGAGTACCAGCAGCATGGGCTGGAGCCGCTCTGCATTCGGAGACTGGATGGAGATTAGGAACGCCAGGCTGAGTACGGTCGTCAGCAGCACTTCCCGCCAGTCCTGCAATGTCGAGATAGCAACGAAGAGATAGAAGGCCGCCAGCAGACTCAGCCAGAACGAAGTGGCATCGCCCAAAGCCACGCACAGCAGAAACGTACTCAGATCCAGGCAGAGCTGCAGGATTCCGTAGCGGTCCACGCGCTCCGGCCAGCGCCAGAAGATCGACACCAGGCTGTAGACCACCAGGGTGGACGCCAAAAGAATCCACGTGGCCGGTGTCGTTCCGCTCGATGCCAGCACCACCCAGAGACACGCCGAACCCACCAGCGCCCGCATGAAGCTGAGGTAGCGCCGCCACAGGTACGGCAGGACAATTTGGTCGGCTACCACGGGTGATACCTCTTCCGCGACTAGCGCACGTACAGATACAGCGTGTGGCTGCGGCCCTCGCCGTCATCCTCCACGTGCTCTTCCTTCACTGGAGTCCAGCCCTGGAACATAAAGTCGTGGGCCACAATGCGTGTGCCCGGCTTCAGTTGCTTTTCCAACATCGGCCGGATCTTGTCGTTCGAACTGGGCAGCAGATAAACCGCCAGCATGTGAGCGGGCGAGAAATCCTGTTTCAGAATGTCCCCGTGGATGATGCGCGCACGCTTCTCCAGCCCCAGAGCCTTGATCCGGTCTGAAGACTGCTTGTACAGATCGGCGTCGTACTCCACGCCTGTGGCGTCGGCCTTGAATTTGTCGGCCGCCATGATTACCACGCGCCCATCGCCGGAGCCCAGGTCAAACATCTTCTCGCCCGGTTTGAGTCCGCCCAGCTTCAACATACGTTCCACCACCGTCTCCGGCGTGGGGTAGTAGGGGGCCAGTTTCTCCGTGTTCTTCTTCTCCTGTGCCAACAGCGGCAGCAATGCGGCAGCCAGCAGTAACAGTCGGCGGGTCATAGGCAGGAATCTCTCCTCTTCGATTATTGCGCGACGATCATGCGGACACGATTGCTCGGTGTGCCCGCCGCTTCCAGCAACAACTCCGAGGCGCCAGCGTTGAGCAGTTCCGGCAGTTGGAGCTCCACCAGGTAATAGCCGATATAGCCCGGCGCCAGTGTGGCGCGCGTCACTTCCAGGGGGATTGTGTCGAGCGAGGCGCGCATCGCCGCGGTAACCCTCGGGGCATCCTCCAGCGGTGCAGCCAGGCCCGTGGGCCATGCCGGCTGCACTCGACCGAGTCCGCTCATCAGGATCTGCACACGCATCCCCGGCCGCGCCGGGTGCATCGCGTCCAACTGCACTCCGCTGTCGGCATCGATCAACATCGGCGAGCCGTCCCGGTCAATCAGGATCGATGGCGCTACGCTCTGCAACGGCAGCCCGAACGCAACCCTGCCCTGCGCCGAGGTGACAATCAGTTGCAGTGAATCGCCCGCGCTCTCAAAGGGGATCTGGATCTGCGATTCCTGGTCGCTCGCTGCCAGCACCGGCGCCTGCACGCTGTTCGCCATAGCGCCAGTCACGCGAGCGCCCAGCACGCTGAGCAGCGCTCCCGGCGCCGCCGCGCGCATGCCGTAGTCGGCCGAGTGCACCACCTGCGGCTGCCTGTTTCTGTGCGGCGCCAGTGTCGCGTATACACCATAGCCGTCCAACGCCGCCAGTAGCAGATGCCCCGCATCGTCCAGCCGTACGTCCCTCGCCGGAGCCTCCGGCAAGCCCGCACTGAATGCCTGCCACGGCGTCGCTGGCGCCGGCGCGCGCAGATCGCCGAGCGTGAAGTAGATCCCCTGCTGCGCGGCGACATAGATAGCGCCCGTGGCACGGTCTCCCGCCACTCCGTATGCCGGGCCGTCGGGCAGGTTGGACGAAAGATCGTCCCAGAATCCGCCTCCGTTCAACGTTCTCAGCAGACGCGGCGCGCCCTTCTCTATTGAGGAAATGGCGGCTAACGCGAAACCGCGGTCCGCCGGATCGATCCAGATTCGCGCAACAGCGCCGGAATTCGGCTGCGCCGCCGTCGCCCGCCAGGATTGGCCGCCATCCGGGCTTACCCATAACCGCCCATCGGCCGCGCCCGCATAGGTGGTCTCGCCGGACTGCGCCACGGCTGTAATCTCGGCGTCGAAAAGCTGGGAAAGCGTTCGGCGCACCTGCCGCTCCGCCGTCAGGCTCGTCGCCGGCAGCCTCTGCCAGCCCACGCGCTGTCCGGGCGTCCATTCCAACTCGCGCAGATCGCTCGCCTCCGCGCCCACCGCGATCCGCAGGCCCCGCGCACCGCTCGGCGCCGCCAGAATCCGCCGCACCGGCAGGTTGGGCAGCCCTTCGTTCACGCCCTGCCAGGAGAGTCCGCCGTCCGCCGAGAGCCACACGCCCGTTGCCGTCGCCGCGGCCAGCCTCATCGCGTCCGTCGGGTCGATAGTGATGTCGCGCACCGCGCCGCCCAGCAACGAACTGCCTCGGAACGCCGTCAAATTCGTCCAGTTCAAGCCGCCATCGTCACTCCGCCAGGCGTCTTCACCGGCGGCGTAAACTACACCCGGATTGCTGGCCGCTGCCCGCAGCACCGCGCCGGCCTCGGGAGCCACGAATTCCGCCGGCGCGGCGGACGCCACAGTGGGGGCTGCGCCAGTCTCTGCCTGCCAGGCTTCCAGGTCAGCCGACGAGAACGAGCGTCCACCCGGCAACTGCACAAAGAGCCGTCCGTCGGCGCCAAACCACACCCGCTCCGCGGGCCCGCCCGCCGGTGACGCCAAGCCCAGCAACTGCGTCGAGTTACCAATCCGCCGCCATTGGGCAGACGCCGTCGGCATCAGCGTCACCAGGGCCAGTAGCCCCACCGTCGCTGCCCGATTCCGGATTGTGTCCCGCTGACTCATCGTCTGCGTCCATTCTACCCGAGAATATCGCCCAGTCTTCGCATTAAGATTACGTAGGCCGCTGATTTTGTTATACAATCTGCCTTCGGCCTACTGTTTGCATCGCAGTTTTGGTGATAGAGTAGGTCTGTAGGACTTCATGCAGTTGGTCCAGTCCCAGAGTTTCGGCAATCTTCTCGCCGCGGCGGCGCTGGCAGCCTTCCTTGTGCCTTCGGCACAGGCCCAGTTTTCGTTCGCCGGCGACAGCGCTGCCAAAGTCGTCACGTTGCAGGGCAGCGTGTCCCTGGCGCGCGATACCGCGCTTTGGGCATTGGCGGCCGGCGATACCATCCAGGTGCGGCAAGTCATTGTCACTGGTCCCGACGGCTACGCCGCCTTCCAGGTTTCAGACGGCAGCACTTTCGAGGTTTTTCCGAGCTCCCGCGTGACCTTCCGCGCCAATCCGGGCAGCCTCCGGGATCTTGTCGATGTCTGGCTTGGGCGCATCCGTGTCCATGTCCAGCGCCCCGGCGGCCAGCCTAATCCGAATAAGGTGCACACACCCACCGCCGTCATCTCCGTTCGCGGCACCACATTTGACGTGGGCGTCGATGACGACGACGAAACCACTCGTGTCGCCGTCGAAGAAGGCCAGGTTGCGGTGGAGCACCGGTTGATGCCGCGCGAAGGCGATCCCAGAGTTCTGAACGGCGGCGACGAGCTCGTTGTCTACCGTAACTCGCCGCTGGCTGCCACGCGCCGCGTCGACAAGGGCCGTATCATGCAGTACGTGGCCGATGCCGTCTACCAGATCATGTTGCGCACGCCGCGCCTACCCGGTGGTGGCGGTGGCACTGGCGGCAGCACTGGCGGCAGCGTCCCCACTGGCACCCCAGCCCCCACTCCGCTGCCCGGCGATACTGGAGCCACACCGCCTCCTCCTCCGCCGCCTCCTCCTCCGCCCGGTAACTAACCTCGTGCTTCATCGGCTCAGCCTGCTGCTCGCACTCTCAGTGCCGCTCTGTGCCCAGAGCCCGTGGCTCACCCTGTTCGACGGCAAGACCCTCAACGGACTTGTCGATCCGTGGAAGGGCGTTCCGCCTGGCGGTTCCTGGGTCATTGAGAACGGTGCGCTGAAAGTCAATCCGAAGCCGCGCATCGCCGAGGATCTGGTTACTGAGAGAGAGTACGGAGACTTTGAGTTGGAGTTCGAATGGAAGGTCTCGCCCGGCGGCAACACCGGAGTGAAGTACCGCATCCAGCGTATCCTCTTTGTCGCCGCCGACAAGACCAAGCCTGGTCCGGGCGGTTTTGAGGGCATGTTGGGCCGCGAAATGGCAAACCCCTCCAGTGATCGCGCTCACCTCTCCCCCACGTCCAGTGGGTTCGAGTACACCATCGGATTCGAGTGCCAGTTGATCGACGACGAGCGTCATCCCGATGCTCGCCGCGATGAGGCCCACAAGACCGGCGCCCTCTACTCGTTCATCCCCCCCGCCCGCCGCGCCGCGAAACCCGCCGGCGAATGGAACACGGCCCGCATCCTGGTCCGTGGCGCCGCCTTTGAGCACTGGATCAATGGTGTCCAGGTATTGGCCGGACGGCTGGACGACTCCGCCGTGCACGCCGGCGCCGCCGCTCGCTGGGCTGCCGCTCCGCTTATCCGGGAGATGCTCACCAAGCCGCGCCCCGCTGGCCCGATCACCTTCCAGCACCACGGCGACGAAGTCTGGTTCCGCGCCATGCGCATCCGAACCTTCTGACCCATCCGCCCCGCACTCTCGCTACACTGGTCCATAAGTGATCTTCGCTACTCTCATCGGCCTGCTTCTGGTGCAGGCTCCCGGCATCGCTCCCGATTGGGATCTCAAACCCCAGGTCGACAAGATCGGCCCGGAGGTTCAGCGCCTGCGTCCCCTTCTGGATCAGTTGCAGCCTGAAAAATGGCTCGCCGCCGGAGCGCCCGCCGCCTACGAAAAGCAGTACAAGGATTGCCTCACCAACATCGGCTACGTCCAGAACGCCGCCGGGCGCCTGGCCGCTCAGCCCGCCAAACTCACCCTGGCCGTCGAGACTCTGGTCCGGCTGGAGACTCTCATTCAACTCTCCACCAGCGTCAGCCAGGCCGTCCGCCGCTACCAGAATCCAGCCGTCGCCGAACTGCTCGAAAGCGAGATCAGCGCCGCCGGAGCCAGCCGAGATTGGCTGCGCCAGCACGTGTCAGATCTCTCCGCGCTCCGGGAGAAAGAGCTGGAAGTCTCCGAGCAGGAGGCGCAACGCTGTCGCGCGCAGACCCTGAAACAGGGAGGAAAGAAGTGAATCCTCAACCACCGCCTGCGCCCGTCAAGCACTGGGTCTGCAGTATCTGTAGTGAAGCCTCGGAGCGTATTTGCGTCTGGTGTACCAAGGACGCCTGCGAAAACCACCTCTGCGCCAAGTGCCTCCGGTGTAGCGATTGCTGCGAGTGCGACATGGTTCGCGAACGGAGCATGTCCAACCGATGACCGAACGCATCCTTTGTATTCACGCCCATCCCGATGACGCCGAGCTGCTCGCCGGCGGAACCCTCGCGCTGCTGGCCAGCCGCGGCCACCAGGTCATCATTGCCACCATGACTGCTGGCGATTGCGGCACCGCCGAATATACCCCGGAGGAGATCTCCGCCATCCGTCTCGGTGAAGCCGGCCGCGCCGCTGCCCGAATCGGCGCTGAGCATCACTGGCTGGGCTTCGCCGATCTCGCCATCTTCCTCGATGACTCCTCGCGCCGCCGCGTCACCGCCGCCATTCGACGTTTTCGCCCCGGTATCGTCCTCACCGCCTCGCCTGCCGATTACCACTGCGACCACGAGGCCACCTCCAAGCTCGTCATGGATGCCTGTTTCGGTTGCTCCGCGCCCAACTACTACACCCACACGTACGACCCCGCCGGCGCCCTCGATCGCATCCCTCACCTGTACTTCGTGGATCCCGTCGAAGGCACGGATCGCGAAGGCCGCCCCATCACTCCCGAGTTCGTCGTGGATGTCGCCGCTCAGATGGACGCCAAGCGTGCCATGCTTCTCGATCACGAGAGCCAGCGTGCCTGGCTGCGCAAACAGCACGGCATGGATAACTTCGTCGGCTCCATGGAAGAGTGGACCCACGCCCGCGGTGCCCTGGCCGGTATCCAGTGGGGCGAGGGATTCCGCCAGTACTCCGGCCACGCCTACCCCCGCACCCCGCTATTGCAGGAACTTCTCGCCGGCGCCGTTCACCGTCTGGCGAAGTAGAGCTGGACCGCACGCTCCAAGTCGGGCTTAGTCACTTGAACCGGACGAGTCTCATACTGGCTGATCGCTGAAATGATGTTCAGAATGTCCAACGGATAGCAGGCGCGCAACTCCGTGCGCCCGTTGGAGAGGCACAGGTTGCGCAAATACTCGGCGGAGTCGTACTCCGTGGGTACGTTGCGCGATGTCACCACGCGCTGGTAAATCATGTCGAACACCTGCGGCGATACCGGCTCGATCTCGATCTTGTTCTGAATGCGGCGCAGGAACGCTTCGTCCGCCAGGTCCGACGGGTCCAGGTTCGTCGAAAACACTACCAGCAGCTCAAACGGGATCTGGAACTTCACGCCGTATCTCAGTGTCAGGTAGTCCACGCGCCGGTCCAACGGCACAATCCAGCGGTTCAGCAGGTCGCGCGGGCTCATCAGCTGCCGGCCAAAGTCGTCAATGATGAAAATGCCGTTGTTGGCCTTCATCTGCATCGGTCCTGCGTAAATGCCCGACGATTCGTCCAGGCGCAACTCCAGCATGGAGGGCACCAGTTCGCCGCCCACCACCAGGCACGGCCGTTTGCACAATACCCAGCGCGGATCCAGGTTCTCGTCGTCCAGCTCGATCCGGTGATGCACAACCGGGTCATACAGGCTGATGATCTGGTTGTCCACTTCCACCGCGAATGGGATCAACACGGCGTCCTGATAGACCCGCAGCATCCGTTCCGCAATCGAAGTCTTGCCATTGCCCGATGGCCCGTACAGGAAGATCGAATTCTGCGAGATCAACGCTGGCCCCAGTTGATCCAGCAACCGGTCCGGCACCACCAGATCCGCGAACGCCGAGCGCAGCGCTCTCCGGTCGATATTCAGCCGCGCCGATTGCCGCTTCGTCGCCGCGTGATAATCCTTCAACGCCACCGGACACGCGCCCGCATACTGCGAAATCTGAAACCGGTCCGATGCCAGTTGCTTGCCCGCCTGCGAGAGAACGAACTGATAGTCGTTCCCGATCATGCCCTTCACTTCGATGATCTGCTGCTGCCGCAACTGCTTGAACACCTGATCGATAATCGGGATCGACAGCCGCAACGAATGCGACAGGCCAGCCTGCGTCGTGAACCCCTCCAGCGCCAGCCGCCGCAGCATCAGGTCCGTCACCAGAGACTGCGAGATGCCCAACTCCGTCAGGTTCTGGGGGACGGACGGAGCGAAGTTCGTGCGCGGGCCGGAGAGAGATGTCATGACATCATCTCTATCGGCCGGATAAGGGTCAGGGTTTAGGCGGTTTGATGCCCGGGATGTGGCCGTTGAACTTGAACGGCGAGGGCTTGTACTCTCCCACGATGTCCACCCGGCTGTTCGCCTTGATCTTCTTCTCCAGGCCCAGCGCCCAGTAGCAGGCGTTCACCGTCATCCGCCGGACCCCCTCATTCAGCAGATCCTGCGAGGAGCCCATCGTCGTCGTGAACACCCGCCCATGCGTCTCCCGCGTCCACGCCACAGGCATCATCGGCTCGTTCTTCTCGCCCGCCACCGGCGGGTCCGTGGGCTGCATGCCAGTCAATACCTGCCCCAAGACCAGCGTTTGGCAACCGGACGGCAGCGGCAGCTTGGCCTTGTATACGTCGGTTGGCCCCCAGATTCCGTTCGCGCCACTGCCAATCCCCCGCAGGATCGGATGCTTCCCTTGCCCCGGCGCCACCACGCCCCGCGTGCTCTCCACCGCGTGCTTGCCATGATGGCCGATCCAGGTTTCACCCAGGATCTGACGCCCGAATCCGCCGTCCCACTCCTTGCTGTTGTAGTTCCAGCGCTTGTACGTCGGGCTCGTCTTGAAGTTAAATGCGTGGGTCGAGGTGCGCCACGCCACAATCGGCTTGCCGGCCTCCACCCATTCCGCGATGTACTTCATCTGCTCATCCGGCAGGTCGCGGAATCGCAGGCACATCATTAGCAGGTCCGCTTGCGCCAGCGCTTCCAGGCCAGGCAGATTGTCCGCCTGGTTGGGGTTGATGGTCCCGTCCTTTTTATCGATCGCGTACAGCACGGTGCATCGGAATCCGTGATGCGTCGTGAGGATCTTCGCCAGTTGCGGCAGCGCCTCCTCGGATCGATACTCTTCATCGCCGCTGACCAGGACAATGTGCTTGCCTTTGCCCGGTGAGGCGGCGGTCAGAGGGGCAGCAAGTGTAAGCAGAAACTGGAGGCGCGTCATGTCGCCTCCAGTTTATGCCCGCCCGGCGGTTCGCTGCTCAGCGATTCAACGTGAAGTTCACCGAGATGATGGTGTCCACTTCAATCGGATCCCCGTTCAACATCGTTGGCCGGTACCGCCACAGCCGCACAGCATCCATCGCCGCCTGCACCAGCAGCGGATGCCCGCTCACCAGTTGCAGTTGCTGAATTGTGCCTGCGGTTCCGATCACAGCCTGGAACACCACCTTGCCCTCCACCCGCATCGAGCGCGCGATCGCCGGATACTCCGGGATCTTGCGGCTGATCACCAGCGCGTCCTGCACATTGCCGCCTACCCGCGTGCGCACAATCGGCTTGGCCCGCTCCGGTTCTTTCACCACCACCACCGGCACCGGCGGCGCCTCCGTGCGCGTCATGCTGCGAACCAGGCTATCCACTACGCCGCCGCCGCCCTGGCCCGTGAAAATGCTGCCAGCCACACCCACTCCCACGGTTGCTCCGTCCGGCGGCTCCTCAATATGGGCCACCTTGCTGGGAATCGAGGCCGGCATGATCAGTACACCGTCCCGCAGTTGCCGCAGCGCTCGCGTGATGGTCCCCGTGACCGGCGTCGACGGAGGCGGAGCCGGAGCCGGCGAGGGTGGCGCCAGAAACAGCGTGTTGCCCATCATCGCTGTGGGGAGAAGATCCGGATTGAGGAGAGGGATCAGGACTCCTGTCCCGATCACGCTCACCTGAAGCAGAAGAGAAAGCGCCACTGGTGCGCCGCGGTGCGTCGTCGCCGTCGCCTGCACAAAGCTCTGCTCAAACATAGGACTAACCTCTTTCTTTTGGTTGTCTACTGCTGAGCGCGGGCGCCTGCGCTTTTCATTTCCTGCCCGATTGGACTCCGCCGCCCCGGCTTTGTTCCCAGTAACAAAACCGATACAATTTCGACCATGACCACGCGCCGCTCATTCAATCTGATGACCGCCAGCGCCACAGCCGCCTTTGCCGCCCCTGCGCGCCGCCCGCTCGATCCGCTGCCGCCCGGCATCAAGCTCAGCGTGCAGTTGCCCACCGAGCCCTCCGACGACGATCTCACCTTCGTCCGCCAGCTCGGCGTCCATTGGGTCAACATTCCCACCGGCGGCGCAGCCTCCACAGTCGAGAATTTCAAGCGCCTCAAAGCCAAGGTGGAATCCGTCGGGCTCCAGGTCTGGAACATCGGCAACAGCAACGTGCACAACATGCCGCAGGTCACCCTGAACCTGCCCGGCCGCGAAGCAAAAATCGCCGAATACAAACAATACCTGCGCAACCTCGCCGCGGCCGGCATCTACTACACCACCTACGCCCACATGGGCAATGGCATCTGGAGCAGTGAGCGCGAACTCACGCGCGGCGGCGCCTCATCGCGCGCCTTCGATGCCTCCAAAAACCCCAAGGGCTACTGGATCAAAGATGTCTTCGAGGGCGAACTCTCCCACGGCCGCCGCTTCACCGAAAACGAGATCTGGGACAACTACGAATACTTCATCCGCCAGGTTGTCCCCGTCGCCGAAGAGCTCGGCATCCGCATCGGTATTCATCCCGACGATCCGCCCGCGGTTGAGCTCGGTGGCGTGCCGCGCTGCATCTTCTCCAACTTCGAGGGCTACCGCCGCGCGCTCGAAATCGCCAACTCACCGAGCGTCGGCATGTGCCTCTGCTGCGGCTGCTGGCTGGAAGGCGGCAAACGCATGGGACGCTCCGCGGAGGACACAATCAAGTACTTTTCGGGTCAAAACAAGCTGTTTAAGGTGCATTTGCGCAACGTAAACGCGCCCATGCCGCACTTCGTGGAAACCTTCATCGACGATGGCTACTACGATACCTCCAAGATCATCCGCGCCCTCAAGGACGTCGATTTCCGAGGCAATCTCATCGCTGATCACATCCCCGGCATGGTCGGCGGCCGCTATGCCGGCTTCGCCTACGCCATCGCCTACATGAAGGCCATGCTGGTGATGGCATGAGCGAGTTTCAGCACGCGGCGCGCCAGCAGACCAGCCTGCTCGCGCCCCTGGAGAAGAAGGCGCTGCTATGGCTGGCCGCCAACATGCCGCCGTGGATCAACTCCGATCACCTCACAGCGCTGGGCTTTCTCTCCATGGTCGCTGCCGGCTTCGCCTACTGGTACTCCGCCGTCGATCGCCCGCTGGGCCTCGCGCTGGTGGTGGTGTTCCTGATACTGAACTGGTTCGGCGATAGTCTCGATGGCACCGTCGCCCGCCAGCGCAACCTTCAGCGCCCGCGCTACGGCTTCTATATCGATCACATCCTCGATAGCATCGGCTCCGTCTTTCTCATCGGCGGCCTGGGTCTCTCCGGCCTCATGAGTCCGGCCATCGCCGCCGCGCTGCTCATCGCCTATCTGCTGCTCAGCATCGAGGCCTTCCTCACCACTTACTGCATCGGTAAGTTCCAGATTAACGCCGGCTTGTTCAGCCCCACGGAGCTCCGCGTCCTGCTCATCATCGGCAACGCCTGCATCTTCTGGTGGCCCATGGTGGATCTCTTTGGCCGGCAGTACAAGCTCTACGATGTCGGCGGTGTTTGCGGGGCGGTTGGGATGCTGGCCATCCTGCTCTACTTCACCGTCACCCACACCGTGCAGCTCTATCGCGAAGAGACTAAGTGGTGAAGCTGGGCTCGCGCTGGTTGAAGTTCAATGCTGTGGGCCTGATGGGCGTGGGCGTCCAACTCTCCGCTCTCTGGCTCTACACCAACGTGTTCGGTTGGCACTACCTGGTGGCTACTGCGCTGGCCGTGGAAACCGCTGTGCTGCACAACTACGTCTGGCACATGGCGTGGACGTGGCGGGATCGCGCCGGTGACGGCCAGTCGCCGGCCTCGCGTCTCGTGCGCTTCCACCTCGGCAACGGGCTGGTGTCGCTCCTCGCCAACCTGGCGCTCATGCGCTTCTTCGCCGGTGTGATGCACCTACCGCTCATGACCGCCAACGTTCTCAGCATCACCATCACGTCACTGCTCAACTTCGTCATCGGTGAGTTCTGGGTGTTCGCGCGTCCCCGCTGAAGGGCTCTTTCACAGGGCGAGCCTAGAATCTGCCTGCATCGACCTTGGCGACGACCTCAGCAGTGACCTCGTCGTAGCTCAGTATGCGCTTGCCTTTGTGGTCCTTCAGGAAATCCTGGGCATCTTCCCTGGTGGCCAGCGGCACGAGCTCGTGCCCCATCGGCCCCATGACGTCCGCACCGATCACGTAGAGCGCCTTACGGGCGTCGATCTTCTCAAGATTGTAGAAATCCGTGACGACGATCAGCCGGATGTTCTCGCGTTTCCGCTTGGGCGCATACTTCTGCAAGGCCTGCAGGAACTTAAACATATCTTTGGCGCCATCGAAATGATGAGTGTGCCCATCGTTCCACACGACGCTGGCGGTCCAGTTCGGATATTTGCTGACAAGCATCCCGCAGACCGGGCAAAGATCCATCGGTCCAGGCTTGGGAGCGGACGGCGGTGCGGCGCCGCTAGCCACGCCGGCCCACGGCGCCGCACAGAGCGCGAGCAAAAGCGTTGCTGCGGCCAGGCGGATCACTATTCCGGCTTCTTCTGCATGCGCTTGAGCCGCTCTTCGCGATTCTTGCGGCTCATGGCAACCGATTCCGCAATGTCCGTGTAGGCAGCCAGCAGCGCCTTGTCAAAATCGCCGATTTCGCCACCGTTGGCGGCCTTGGAGGCTTCGGCTGCCGCCACGGTGCTGTAGGCGACCTTGCTGCGTCGGGTCATCACTCCGCGGAGCGAACTGCCAATGAGAAAGCTCGCCTTCTCGGCGTCGGCCAAAGGCTTGATCTCCTCCGCGGATGCGTTGTCGCCCACCCAGATCGCCTTGGTTCCACGTCCCAGGTTGAGCGACAGGCTGGTGGCGGCGCAGCGAATCGAGCAAACGCCTTCGGCTGTGTCATCTCCATAGTGGACGAGCATGCGGGAATGGTGAAACCTCTTGCGATCCATGCCGCAGTAGTTGCACTTCTGGTACTTCTCGATGTCGTTTACCTGCGGCTCAGCGTCGGTCGGCTTCTTCGCAGCCGGCGCCATCATGCCGCTGCCGTGCTGCGCTTCCAGCGCGGTGGATGCCAGGATGACGGTCCCGGCCGTGGCAAGAGAGAGATGGAGCACTTCTCGACGTTTCATAGGACATTCCCTTCAACAGACTGCAATCTGCCCTGCCTCACAGGGCACCCAATCTCGCAATATTAGCGGATTTGTGGAGGCTATACCCGTGGCAAATTGTCGCACGGGCCTCCCGGATCAACCCGCGCGATGGGAACACACTCTACGATCCGAGGAGGATGAGGCTAGACCTCACGATCATCACCGTGGCGGCGGCGGCGAAAATGGCGAAGCCGGCGAGCGCAATCGCCGAGAGCCGCCCAGAAACTTGCGGAACGATATCCCTCAGGCTTGGCACGCCGGCGAAGGGTCGCACCGCCCCGGCGCCGAGTCCTGCGGCCGTGGCGGCGAACAGGGGCAAGTAGAGCCAATAGCCCTGGAAGTGATACTCCGGTTTGAGCAGGCAGAACGGGCAGTGATGGTGCGGATGCTCGTAGACGTAAAGGGACACGAAGGAAAGAATGCCCGCGATGGCCCCGGCGAATGCGGCCAGGCTGGCCAGCGCCACGACGTAGCCGCCTCGCTTTCTCAGCGCGCCGTAGCCGGCGGCGGCGATCGCCACGAAGAGCGTGCCGTAGAAGACGATCATGGCCGGCAACGGGGCAAGCGTGGAAAGGTCACCCGAAAGTCCCTTGGCCGCGCCGGAGAAGAGTCTGGCGCAACACGACGTGATGACGTCGGCCCGGAGGCCGAGAAAGTAATGTAACTCCAGGGTGAAGGTCGCCAGCAGCGCCGGCGCCATGCCCAGCAGTAAGGCGTACTTAACGCGAACCAGGGGATAGTCCGGAGCTTGAATATCGACGTGGTGGATCGCTAGCCACATGGCCGCCAGGAAGAACACCGCTATCTGAGCGGTCAATGCCGGCAGTCCGTAGGCGTTGACATTGAGGGCGCCGGCCGCGCACATGGCGCCCACAAACAGCGCCGCCATCTTATCGGCGTTGAAGACGAACAGCAGCAGAGCCAGAAACTGCGTGGCTAGGACTAAGCTCAGCAGCGTCGACATCAAATACGTACGCCGCTCCAGCACCAACTGTCGCTCGCTGCCGCTGGCGAGATTCCAGTGCCGGATCACGGCAAGGGCGAATGGCGCAATTGCCAACATCATGGCAACGTTCGCCGCCGATGCCAGCAGGAGCGCGATGATCGCGGGCTGGAACAACATTCAGGCGTCCCCTACAATCCGGCCGTCGCGCAAGGCCACCAAGCGCTGCACAACCGGCGATTCAATCACTAGCGGGTCGTGGCTAGTGAGCAGAATCGTTCGCCTCTGTACGGCCAGTGTCTCCAGAATGTCCAGAAACTCCTTTGAGAGCGCCGTGTCCAGATTGGCGGTCGGCTCGTCGGCAATGAGCACCGCGGGATCGTTGATGAGGGCGCGGGCGATGGCCACCCGCTGCTGCTCGCCGCCGGAGAGCCACTCCACGCGGGCCTTGCTGCGGTGGCTGAGCCGGAGCGAGTTCAGTAGCGATTCGGCGCGATCCTGCAGCGCGCGCCAGTCGCCTCCCAACGGATAGGCGGGCAGCATCACGTTTTCCACCGCCGACAGTCCCCGGATCAGATTGAACTGCTGGAAGATGAAACCAAACGTGCGGCGGCGGATTCCCGTCAGGAATCGTTCCGGCAGGCCGGAGATGTCGCGGCCCTCCAGGCGCACCCGGCCGCTGGTTGGCCTCGCCAGGCAGCCCAGTACCGTCAGCAGCGTCGTCTTGCCGGAGCCACTCGGCCCGAAGAAGACCGTCACTTTCTCCGAAGGGAGCGTGAGATTGATGTCACGGAGAGCCCAGAATTCGTTATCGCGTCCCTGGTTGAAAGCTTTGTGAATGCCTGTCAGTTCAATCATGGCTAGCCGCGCATTACGGAATCAGGATCGGTCACCGCGGCGCGCCAGATCGGCACGATCGTGGCCAACGCATACGGGAAAACAGTAAAGAAGAACAGCGTCGCAAGCTGAAACCCATCCACCACGGGAGTGAGCTCAAAGCGAGGATACAGCACCGACCAGCCCTTCAGGACAGGCTCAAACAGCGCCGAGGAAAAGCGGAATACGTGCAGGTAAGCGGCGATATATCCCCCTAGAAACGCTGTCAGCGAGATCAGAGTACCCTCCCACAGCTTCATCCGGATCACGTCGCCCGTTTCCCATCCAATCGCCTTGAGTATGCCGATCTCGCGCTTTTCATCGGCCGAAAGGCCAGATGCCTTCTCCAGGGCGAAAATGCCGAACGCGATCATGGCGCCCGAGAGCAGAACCAGTACGATCCCCTCGCGCCAGTTGAAGATCGAGTCATAGGTGCGCAGGATGTCCTGACGCAGGATCGCTCGCGAGTCCGGCAGCCGGCTGGCTAGCTTCGCGGCGATCGTGTTCAGCTCCTGCGGATTGGCGACTGTGAGCGCGATGTCCGTGTATTGCCCGGCAGGGTAGTCGAAAAACGCACGAAAGTCCTCCTCGCACATCAACACCAAGTCGGCGCTGACCAGCTCTGACTCCTCCGGGAAGACGCTGGAGATGGTGAAGGCAAAGAGCTTGCCGGAATAGGACTGGAACCACACCTGGGCGTTGACAGAGCGCCCCAGTGACCGGGCCAGCGCCGCGCCCACCGCGATCCGCCCGGGCCCCACCATCGTCCCAGCGTCTGCCGGCGGCGCCATGACCGTGTAGTTGGCCTTCTGCGCGGGGTCATAGTAGTAGCCCCACAGGCGGCCTTCCTTCTTCTGCACGCCCCGAATTCGCCCGATCTTGTCCAGGTAGCTCGACGGAATCAGGTCGTGGCGGCCCGCCATCATGCGCTGCACAATCACGTCTGGCGAGCGTGCCAGCACCAGCGCTGCTTCCCGCCGCAGCGCGTGTGTAAACAGCATTACGGAGGCCAGTAGGAACACGATGAGCGTGTAGACGAAAAGGAGAGTGAGGCTCTTCACCTTTCGCCGTGCCAATGAGGCTAGCGTGAAGTCAATCAGGTACTTCTGTTTTTCGATCCAGGTTTGCATGGTGGAGTGCTGAGGCTGATGGCGGCGGCAGCAGGGAGCCGCTGGGAAAGTGCTCGAGGGCGGCAGGATGATCCTGGAAAGCGCTATGCAGATCGGCCTGCGAAAGATGGCGGGCGTAGCGAGCCTCTGTGAACAGGCACAGATCGGTCAGCCCCAGCCGTCCCGCCAGGCCGGCTTCCCGGATCAGTCCCTGCTCGCGCCGGGAGCGCAGCCACGCGGCATCGGCAAACGTCATCAGGAACAATCCGCCGGCCAGGCCAAGAAAGGCCAGCGCACGGTGGGACCTTCTGGCCATCTTCGGATGGCCGGATCCGAGTCCTTCTGCCGCAGGTTCAGGTTGCTTCGGTTCTTCATCGCGCATAGGTAGACTTATCCTGAGTCAGAATGGAGCGCAAACTCGATCCGGTGATTCCGGCACCGGCAAAACATCTGCCGTTCGGGCAGGACTACACTGCGGGCGGCGGGCGTTGAAAGAGAGCGAAGCCAATATCCGCGGAGGCCCGCGGAGGAACGGTGCGGATCTGAACGCGCGATACGGGAGGTGCCAGCCTCATCGCCGACTGGCCTCTAGCCAGGGCGGCCGTCACCGCAGTGGGCAGGGCAGACACTACGCCGCAACCCAGGCCGCATCGTGAGGCGAACTTCCAACGTGGGGCATCCACTCCCACGGAACGGGCTTTGCGGCAACAACAGGCGCCGGACTTTTTGCAGCACTCCATGCCGCAGGTCCCCTCTTCGAGTGGGAACGGCACGGGGCTAATTGGCGACAGTATCGAGAGGATCAGCACGGCCGTCGGTGCAAGGCCGCGGAATCCGCAGACAGCAGCGGAGAAACACTCTCCCGCCGCATCTCGCCATCTCCAAAAAACGGATGTCGAGTCTGGCATCTTTCCTCTCGGCTCAGCTTATCATGCCGCCCAATCTTGCCTTGTGCCAACCTAGGCCGCTCAGGGCACTGATCTTCCGCGGTGAACTGTCTCTCCAGCACGCCCGCAACTGAGATGTATTGCCGCCAGGGGGAACCCCCAAGGAGAGCTGCAATGCCCGCCATCGATCGCCGCTCGCTACGTCTTGCTCTGGGAGCGGCTGCAGTGCCGCTGCCGGTGTTTGCCGCCGAACCCTGGGCCAAGAACTGATGGTGCCAAACGGCGTAGGTCTCTGCCAGGAGAACTGCGAATCAGAACGCGGCGTCATGAGTGACGCCCGCGCAGGTTCCCGCGACATGGGCGGCGCGCCCGTCTTCACCGTCAAATTCGCCCGCACTCACCCGATCGAGTTGGACGACGCAGAGGTGGAGTTCGCCACCAGGCTCGGCGCGAGGCCGATCCGAAAGAAGCTGAAGCTGAAAGAAATGTTCTTCCAGGGCAGGCTGGCTCTCTAACGCCCTCGCAACTGAGATATATTGCCGTCATGGGGAATTCCCCCGGGAGAATCGCTATGTTAGCCGTTGACCGCCGCTCGCTACTTCTTGCTTTGGGAGCGGCTGCCGTGCCGCTGCCGGTGTTTGCAGCCGATCCATGGGTGAAAGAGTTTTCCGAGTGGACCGAGAAGGACGTCCTGAAGATCATGCAGGACTCGCCATGGGCGAAGAACGCCTCGGTGCCGCTGGGTATGCCCGGTGGCGGAGGAGGCGGCGGACGCGGCGGCAGGGGCGGCGGCAGGGGCGGTGGGGGTGGCGGCGGTAACCTGGGGGACGCCAGCGCCGGCGCTGGCGGCGGCATGGGCGGAGGCGGCAATATGGGCGGCGGACCTCCCGGTAGCCAGGGCGGCGGTGATATGTCGCCCGCTGGCGGCAACGCACCTTCCCTCAATTTCCTGATCCGCTGGCAGAGCGCCGCGCCCGTCAAGGCCGCCATGGTGCGTGCCAAGTTGGGCAAAGAGGCCGATACGTCGGCGCAGGCCAAGGCCTTCATCGAGAAAAACGAGGAGGACTACGTGTTGGCGATGATCATGCCACCGATGCCCGGCATGGGCGGGGCAGCCCCGGCTGGTCCGGGCGGCGGCGAGCGCAAGGGTCCCCCGGGCGGCGGCCCTGACGCCGAAAAGCGCGTGGTCGAGGCCACTACACTCTCCTGGAAGGGCCACGAAGGCGTTCATCCCAGCAAGGTCATCATGCCGAAGGAGAACGCCCCCTATTTCATCTTCCATTTCGCCAAGACTCATCCCATCGAACTGGAAGACAAGGAAGTGGAGTTCGCCTCCAAGCGCGGCAATATGGAAATCAAGAAGAAGTTCAAGCTCAAGGATATGGTCTACCAGGGCAAGCTGGCCCTGTAACGAATCTACGGCTGGGCGTTGACGCCCATTCGCCGCGTCAACGCCTCGCCGATGGAAAACTCGTATAGCGCCAGCGAGCGGAAGTAGTCGCTCAAGGCCGACACCTCGCGGATCTCCGTGTCAAACGCCGCCTGCTCCCGCAGGTTCACGAGGAACAACGTGCCCTCGCCCAGCTCAAAGCGCACCCTCTCCGCCGTCTCCAACTGGCGCGCTACCTCCACCTCTTCCCGTAGCACCTGTGCCCGCCTCCACGCCGCTACCAGCGCGGAATAGGCGTCCCGCACCTCCGCCACCACCTGATCCCTGGCGAATCGCTCCCGCTGGTCAAACTGCGTGATCCGCGCCAGCGCCGCCTGATCCCGGCCCTTGGCCGATCTCCGTTGCAGCGGCATGTCGAAGATCAGCGCCAGCTCCAGCTCATCCGGGCCGCGCCGCACCACCCTGTCGCCCAGCTCCCGCGTATAGCTCAGCGCCACGTCCATGTTCGGCATCAACTGATTCCGCGCCAGCTTGCGATCAATCTCCACCTGCCCGCGCTGCATCGCAAACCTCTGCATCTCCGGACGCCGCTTCACTGCCAGCTCGATGTCCTCCATCATGCGCTGCTCGTCCCACGCCCGCAGGGCAGGGAAGGCCGGCGGTAGCATCGCGGCGGGCGGCAATCGCGGGTCGCCCTTGTCATCGCGCAGGAACAGAGAAAGCTCAATCGCCGCCAACTGCAAGGCGCGTTCCAGTTCGATCACCTGAGCCCGCCGTGTCAGGATCGCGCGCAGATTGTCGGTCACGTCAATCTGCGGAATCTGCCCGAGCCGCGTGGCCTCCTTGAGCTGCTGATCCCGCAACTCCGCCACCTTCAACACGGCCAGCGCAGCCTGGTGCCGCCGGCCCGCCGCCAGCCAGTCGTAGTAGCGCCTCGTCGCCAGTTGCACTATCAGCAGCCGCTGCTGATCCACGCCCAGGTTCGCAATACGCCTGCCTAGCGTCGCCTTCTGCAACTCGGCCCGCCGCGAATCGATCGCCCGGTCGCGCAACGCCGGCATCCGCACCCCGGCCTTGTATTCGCCGCCGCCGTCCGTCTGCCGCTTCCCTTCGTAGGTGGGATAGGAGCCCCGCCCCAGGGTATAGCCCGTAAAGTAGCTCATGCCTTGAAACTGCGTCGCCTGCTCCACGCCGGCCTTGTAGTAGTCATTCCGGTAGTAGCCCAGGTAGTCACCCTCGTAGCCGCCCTTCAGCGCCACATCAAACCGGCTCTCCGCCACCGTGATATCGGCGTCGGCAATCACCTTGTCCTGCATCGCCACCAGCAGCGGCGGATAGTGGCGATCCACTGACGCCAGCACCTCCGCCAACTGCAGCCACGAAGCCGCTGCCGCTTCCACCCTCGGCGCCGGTACGCCCTGGCACCAGGCCAGCGCCGCCCACCCCCACAGAATCACTGCGCGGCGCATCACTTCTTCTTCTCCTTCGCACCCTTCACGCCCGCTTCACTGTCGGCAATGATCGGCGGGAATCCGTTAAACCGCCGCCACAGTTCCCAGCCCAGCGGCACCGTGCGCAACAGCACCCAGCCCTTGGCCTGCACGCCCTGGCGTAGATAGTTCTGCGACGGCCACGCCTCGTCGGCCGGGTCCGGCACAATCAGGATCCGGAACTTCCCGTCTTTCGTGTCCGTGGCGTCCACCATCTTCACCAACCCGCCAAACGTGCCGACAGCCACCGACGGCCAGCCCACAAACTGGATGGCCGGCCAGCCGTTGAATTGCAGCCGTACCTTGTCGCCCGCGTACACCAGAGGCATGTCTACTCCGTTGAGCCAGAGCTCAACCGTCGGATCGTAGTTGTCCGGTACAAATTGCACCAGCGGCTCGCCGGATTTCAGCAGCTCGCTGTTCGGCTGCGCCAGCAGGCGCAACACCGTGCCGGCGCGCGGCGCGCGGACCTTCATCGTCTCCTGCCTCGCTAGCCGGCCGTCTATGCGCTGCAGCTCCGCCCGGATGTTGGCCACCTCGGCCCGCGCCAGATTCAGCGCCGCCCGTTCGCCCTCAATCGCAGCCTCGCCGTCGGCCTGCACCTTCAACAGATCATCGTCAATAGCCCGCTTCTCATTCCGCGCCGCGCTCAATGCCGCCCGCGCTCGCCGCACCTCGGCCTCGGCCGTGGCATGCTCCTGCTGCGCCAACTCCACCGTCCGTTGGCTCGTCAACCCGCTCTTCATCAGGCCCCTCTGCCGGTCCAGATTCAAGCGCGCCGCTGTCAGTCTCTCTTCCGCGCCCGTCTGCGCCTGCTCGTTTTGCGTGATACGGTCGATCGCCATCTGCACCCGGCTGCGCGCCGCGTTGATGGCGTTGGTGCGCGACTCCTCCAGCCGCCCCAGGCGATCCTGATGCGCGCTCACCCGGCTCTCGCCGTTCCCCTTCCGGTCACTCACCGCCGCGCGCTCGTTGCCGATTCGCTCCAGGATCTTCGGGTCGTTGTCCGTCAGCTCGACGATCAGGTCGCCGGATTTCACCTTGGTGCCTTCCGTCACGTGCCACGTCAGTACCCGGCCCTCCACCGGCGCGCTGAGCGTTTGCGTTCGCTCCAGCGGAGTCAGCGCTGATACATCGCCCATGCCGGAGACGCTCTGCTGCCACGGCGTAAATACCAGGGCGACGCCAAAAACTATGAAAAGTACGGTGAGGATCACCGCCAGAGTCCGCGCCGAACGCGATGAGCCCACGAACTCCATGGCCGGCAACTGATTCGTCATCGCCTCACCTCCACGACCGAACGGTTGCTCAGTTGAAACACCGTTCCGCAACGGTCCAGCACATCCTGGCTGTGGCTCACCATGATCAGCGTCCAGGGCATCTTCGGATCAAAGAGGAACGCGAGCAGCATCTCGCGTTCCGGCAGGTCGTCCAGCAGGTCGACACACTCATCCAGGATCAGCAGACGCGGCTTGTGCACCAGCGCCCGTGCCAGTTCCAACTGCACTCGCTGGCCGGGCGATAGCGGCAGCCCGCCCGTCCTGAGTTGGGTGTGAACACCATCCGGCAATTGCGAGACGCCCTGCAGCAGGCCAACCTGAGCCAGCGCCGCCCTCGCATCCAGCGTGTCGAGCTTCTCATCGCCCAGACGCAGATTCTCCAACACCGTTCCTTCGAAGATCTCGGCGTGGCGAACTAGCGCAACCTGGCTCCGCAGATCGCCCAGCCGGAGGTCCCGCACGTCCCGCCCGTCGATCTCCACCACGCCCTCGCGAGGCGCCTTCAGGCCGTATAGCAGATCCAGCATCGTACTCTTGCCCGGAGCCGGTCCCTCCCACGATGGCAACCCGCGCGCCCGCCTCCAGGCGCATGTTGACGCCCTCCAGGATCCTGCCCCGAATCCCGGCTGTCACCACCACATCTCGCAGCTCAATCGTCGCGCCCCGATCCCCGCGCGGCAGCCCCTCGCCCGTGGTCCGCTCCACCGGCAGATCTTCGATGTAGCCCAGCTTGTCCGTCGCCGCCATCAGGTCGTAAAAAGTCTCCAGGTGCTTGCCCAGCTTGGTGAAGCCGCTCACCACCAGCGCCACTACCAGTTCAGCGGCCACCAGTTGGCCCAAGGTCAATTGCCGGTCGATCACCAGCCATCCGCCCACCCCCAACAGCACGGCGCTCGCTACGGCCTGGAGCAGGAAGGAGCCCACAATCTGCCGCATCAGTATCCGAAAGTGCTTGCCCCGGTAACTGAGGTATTCCGTGACGTACTGGTCGGTCTTCTGCATCGCCAGAACCGCTCCGGCCGGACGCTTGAACGCCACTTGATGGCGGGCCACCTCCTCTAGCCAGGCTACTAGCGCGTACTTCGCCTTAGACTCCTTCACACTCGTCGGGATGGCCCCAGTGCCCAGCGGGAAAATCACCACCAGGATCGAGAGCAGCAGGATCACGTCAAACGCCAGCAGCCATGGATGGTAAACCGCCAGCAGAATCATGCCAATCACGGTTTGAAACACCACCGAAAGTCCGTCCACCAGCAGGCTTGCCGCCGCCTTCTGCACCGTCACCACATCCAGAAAGCGGTTCACCAACTCTGGCCCGTGCTGCTCCTCAAATGCCACCGGATCGGCGCCAATCAGCTTGCCCGTGGAGGAGCCCGCAATCCGCACGAAAACCCGCCGCTGGATCAACTCCACCACCCACTGCCTGTAGGCGTTGAGCACCGCCACAAAACACAGCGCCACAAAGACAAGCAGTGTCAGAATCACCAGTGGCTGCAACAGGGTTCCGAACGCCACCGTATTGACAACCGCCTGCACCGCTACCGGCAGCACCAGCGAGACAACTCCGATGGCGGCCGAATAGATGACGGCAATCCATAGCTCCGTGTATTCCAGACGGAGCATCGCTTTCAAACGCTGCCACGGGTGGACGCCATGATATTCCGTTGGGGAGGTAGAGACTACGTGGGGCACTATGGGAAAGATGCTCGAGGCCTATGGTCGGATTCTGCAATGTTCACATATTCAGACATTTGACTTTATTGGTGCGAGGGTTCATACTAACGGCTACGGAGGGCAGGGCCCATTCCAAACCGAGCGATCATTGCAAAAGAACTGGCGAGCCTGTTGAACGCCCTGTCGCACCCTCACCGCGTGCGCATTGTCGAGGAACTGCGGGACCGCGAGCTGGACGTGAACTCCATCCAGGAGATTCTCGGCATCAGCCACTCCGCCGTCTCCCAGAACTTGTCCGTCCTGCGGTCCCACCATCTGGTGCGCGAGCGCCGCGACGGACGCCGGGTTATCTACGCGCTGGTTGCGCCGCCGCTGGCCGCCTGGCTAATGGGAGGACTTCAGTTTCTGGAAGGCCAACTGGTGGACGCTGAGAATCTACGGGCCGTGGCGGAGCAAGTCAAGGACATCTGGGGCGGGCCCTCGGGCGGTTAACCCTCCTCCACCATCCGGTATACCTCGCGCTTCGGCAGGCCGCGCTCCTTCGCCACCGCCTTGATGGCGTCCATCCGCGAGAGCCCCGACGCCTCCAGCCGCTTGACTGCTACCGGCGCCGGCTCATCCGTCTCTACCTTGCGCTCGCCCTTGCCCACCAGCACGGTAAACTCGCCCTTCACCGCGTCGCGCTTCTCCAGCGCCGCCCGCACCTCGGACGCCTTGCCGCGCAGAAACTCCTCGTGCAGCTTGGTCAGTTCGCGCGCCGCCACCACAGGCGGGTCACCTAGCGTCTCCTCAATATCCCGCAGCGTCTCCACAATGCGGTGAGGCGCCTCGTAGAATGCCATCGTCATCTCTTCGCCGGCCAGCGTTTCCAGCCATCGCCGCCGCTCGCCCTGCTTGCGCGGGAAAAATCCGCAGAATCGAAATTCGTCTGTCGGCAGCCCCGACGCGCAAAGCGCGGTGACCACCGCGGAAACGCCCGGAATCGGCACGACGGCGAAGCCGCGCTCCACCGCCGAGCGCACCACACGGAAGCCGGGATCAGAAATCAGCGGCGTACCCGCGTCTGATACGATGGCGACGCTCAGCCCCGATTCCAGCCAGCCGAGGATCTCCTCCGTGCGCGACGCCTCGTTGTGTTCGTGGTAGCTGACCGGATGGCCGCCAATGCCAAAATGGTCCAGCAGTTTGCGCGTCTGCCGTGTGTCTTCGCACGCGATTCGCGACGCGGTGCGCAGTGTCTCCACCGCGCGGTAGGTCATGTCGCCGAGGTTGCCGATCGGCGTTGCGACGATATAGAGAACTCCGGGCATCAAGTCTATCTTATTCGCCTGGGCGCTCTTCGGTTGATGAAAACGGCGCTGCCCGACGATAAGGGTACAGAGAGACGTGTCGAGAGATGAACTATGCTTGAATATTCTGGGCAGGCAAGCGAGACATTGCACATGGAACCTCGAACATCCCAAGCCGAGTTCGGCAGAGAGACCGATTCGCCGGCTGGTACCGCATATCGGTGGGACGTGCCCGGCCGGTCCGCCACGATCTTTATCGACTATGACCTGGTGGATCGCCTGGGTTTTGAGATCATGCGCGGCTTTGGGGCCGTGCCGAAGCGCGGCGCCGAGGTGGGGGGCATCCTGCTAGGTAGCGCCGAGATGGGCGATCGCATGGTGGTCCGGATCGAGGACTTTGTCGGCGTGCCCTGCGAGCATCTCCGCGGTCCTTCCTATGTTCTCTCTGAGAAGGACATGCAGGCTTTTGACGAAGCTCTGGAGCGGTGGAGACCTGCCCCGGACAAGCGGATCTACGTCGTGGGCTACTTCCGCAGCAACACTCGCGATGCGCTCCAATTGAGCCCTGAGGATCTGGAGATTCTGGAGACCCGTTTCCCCGGCTCCAGCGCGGTCTGCTTGCAGGTGAAACCTTATGCCACCCGCGCCAGTGAGGCCACGTTTTTCATTCGCGAAAACGGTCAGTTTCCCACCGAGTGCCGTCCCGCCGCCTTCGCCTTTCGCCGCAAGGAAATGGGAGGCGGCAAGCCCGCCCGGAGGCCCCGTGGAGCCGAGGACGGGGGGCTGGACTCGGCGCGAGAAGCCGAATCGGTCTCCCCCGGCGTACCGGCTACCGGGTCCGTCCCTGTCTTTTCCGCACCAGCCTTCAGTTCGCCGCCCGGCGTACCTCTGGCCCCCGCCGCCGTTCCTCTGGCCCCCGCCGCCAGGCCCCGCACCGGATGGTTCTGGATCCCCCTGTCGTTCATCTTCCTGCTGCTTGGCGTCGTAATGGGCTTTCAAATCGCCCTCACCTACCGCAACCAACAACCGCTCACCGCCGCCTCCGATCCCTACGCACTCGATCTGAGCGTCGTCCAGTTTGGCGATAGCCTCCACCTGAAATGGAATACCGAGGCCGCCGCCTTCGGCACAGCACGCCGCGGTGTGCTCCATATCCAGGACGGCGACAACCAAAAAGAGGTTGAACTCAAGCAGGAGGACCTCACCCGCGGCGGCGCGCTCTACCGCAACTCCTCCTCCAATGTGAAGTTCCGCCTCGAGGTCTTTCCCCGCGATCGCAACAGCGTTGTCGAGTCCGTCGAACTGCGGTTGCTCGATACCCGGAAGTAAACCGCTACAATAGCGGAAGTGCAGGAAGAGAACCTCTCCGCGGAGACTACGCCCGAACTACCGCCCGTTGCGCCCTATGCCGAGCCGCCCAGAGGCGCCATCGCGGAATGGACCGTTACGGTTCTGCTCCTGCTGTTTGGTACCACCACCCTCGTCCAGGCCTTCGTCATCCCAACGGGGTCCATGGAAGACAACATGCTCATCGGCGACCACCTTCTTGTGGACAAACTCGCCTATGCCCCGCCCGGCGCCGTCAGCAAATACCTGCTGCCCTACACACCCGTCAAGCGCGGCGATATCATCGTCTTCCGCTTCCCCGTCGACATCCGCCAGACCTTCGTCAAACGAGTGATTGGCATCCCCGGTGATCGCATCCGCCTCTCCAGTAAGCAGGTCTTCCTCAATGGCAAGTCCCTGGACGAGCCGTATAAGTTCAACAAAACCAGCTACATCGATTCCTACCGCGACAACTTTCCCACCGCGCCGAATACCCGGGTCGACGATCGCGCCCTCGATATGTTGGAAAAACACGTCACCGAGGGCGACGTCGTCGTGCCGCCCGATTGCTACTTCGCCATGGGCGACAATCGCGATTCCTCCCTCGATTCCCGCTACTGGGGCTTTGTCCCGCGCGCCAATATTATCGGCAAGCCTCTCATCGTCTACTGGTCCTACGACGCCCCTACTGACAGACTTGTCAATTCCGGCTTCGATCTGGAACACATCAAGGACTTGGCCCGTAACTTCTTTACGAAGACCCGCTGGAATCGCACTCTGATGCTGATTCGCGGCCATGAAGTGAAAAACTGAAATGAAACAAAAAGCTCCCAAGGCCAAATCGCCTGAGGCCGTGAAGCCTGGCGACGCTGTCAAGCCCGTCAAGGCCGATTTCCCCGAGCAGGTCCGCTCCTTCGTCGCTGAATGGAGCGTCACCATCATCCTCCTCCTGTTTGGCACCACCACCCTCCTCCAGGCTTTCGTGGTCCCCACCGGCTCCATGGAAGATACCGTGCTCATCGGCGATCATATGTTCGTCGATAAGCTCTCCTATTCGCCCGCTGGCCCTGTCAGCAAGTACCTCCTGCCCTACACGCCCGTCCAGCGCGGCGACATCATCGTCTTCAAATGGCCCATCGACACGCGGCAAAACTACGTCAAACGCGTCGTCGGCGTGCCAGGCGACCGCATCAAGCTCGTCAACAAAGACCTCTACCTGAACGGTAAAAAGGTGACCGAGCCCTATGTCGTCCACAAAAGCCCCATGCTCGATTCCTATCGCGACAACTTCCCCACGGAGCCGAACACCCGCCTGGAGGATCCGGCCATCCGCATGCTCGCCGACAACGTGAAGGACGGCGAGGTCACCGTGCCGCCCGATCACTACTTCGCCATGGGCGACAATCGCGACAACTCGCTGGATTCCCGCTACTGGGGCTTTGTCCCGCGTGGCAACATCGTCGGCAAGCCGGCCATCATCTTCTGGTCCTACGATGCCACCACGGAAGAGCTGGCCAATCCCAACATCATCTCCATCACGCACATCATCGATCTGGCGACGAACTTCTTCTCCAAAACGCGCTGGAACCGGACGTTCATGATTCCGCGCCGCTACCCCTTAGCCTAATGTCCAATCAGCACTACCACGCACTCATCCTCGCCGGCGGTCGCGGCACTCGCTTCTGGCCGCGCAGCCGCAAGTCCAAGGCCAAACAGGTCCTCGATTTTCTAGGTCAGGGCACGCTGATTCAGCAGACGGCTGAGCGGTTGGTTCCGGTGGTTTCGCCCGAAAACATCTGGGTCCTCACCAACGATCATCTCCGCGCCGAGATCATCCGCCAGCTGCCGCAGGTGCCCAAGCGCCAGATCATCTCCGAGCCCGCCGGCCGCAATACCGCGCCCGCCATCGGCCTGGCCGCCAAGATCCTCCAGGATGTCGATCCCGACGCCGTGATGGGTGTCTTCCCCTCCGATCACGTCGTCGCCAAGCCGGCCGCCTTCCGCAAGACCATTCAGGCCGCCTACCGCGCCGCCGCCAAGGGCCAGATGGCCCTGCTCGGTCTGCAGCCCCGGTGGGCCGAGACCGGGTTCGGCTATATCGAGTTTCCCAAGGGCGCCATGAAGCCGGGATCGCTCGTCCCCGTGCCCGTCGTACGCTTCCGCGAGAAACCCGATGCCAGTACCGCCAAGAAGTTCGTCCAGGCGGGCCACTTCTGCTGGAACGGCGGCATGTTCTTCTGGCGCGCCGATATCTTCTCCGCCGAGCTGTGGCACCACCTGCCGAAAACGGCGGCGCTGCTCGATAGCCTACCCAAGTTTGGTTCACGCCAGTTCAACGCGCAATTGGCCGAAGTGTTTCCGCAGTGCGAGAACATCAGCGTGGATTTCGCCGTGCTCGAAAAGTCCGAAGATGTGGTGGGCATCGCTGCCGGCGACATCGGCTGGGACGACGTGGGCAGCTTCTCCGCGGTCTACGAATTGATGGACAAAGACGGCGATGACAACGCTTCGCGCGGCGACTCCCTGATCTCCGATGCGCGCGGCAACTACATCGACGCTCCCGGCAAGCTCGTCGCTCTGCTCGGCGTCGAAGATCTCATCATCGTCGACACGCCCGACGCCCTGCTCATCACCCGCCGCGACCTCTCGCAAAAAGTCGGCGACCTCGTCAAGCTTCTCGAAAAGTCCGGCCGCGATAACCTGTTGTAGATGCCTCTCACTCGCCGGTCGTTCCTCGCCGCTCCGGCGCTTCTCCAGGCCCGCGGCGATAGGCCCAACGTCATGGTCATCCTCCTCGATGACCTCGGCTGCCGTGACCTCGGCTACCTGGGCGCCGCCGACCTCAAGACGCCCCACATCGACGCCCTCGCCCGCGGCGGCGTGCGCTTCCCCAACTGGTATTCCAACGCGCCCGTCTGTGCTCCATCCCGCGCCGCCATCCTCTCCGGCCGCTACCCCGTTCGTGCCGGCGTGCCCGACAATGGCGGCAGGCTCACGCCCGGTATGCCCATCCTGGGCTCGCTCTTCCGCCAGGCCGGCTACCGCACCGCCGCCATCGGTAAATGGCATCTCGGCAGCGACGATCAAACCTGCCCCAACGCCCACGGCTTCGAGAACTTCTACGGATTCCACTCCGGTTGCGTCGATTTCTACTCCCACCGCTACTACTGGGGCGACCCGCGCATCCCCAACTACCACGACCTCTGGCGCAACCGCACCGAGATCTTCGAGGACGGCCGCTACCTCACCGAGCGCATCGCTGAGGAGACCGTCGCCTTTCTCGATCGCAGCCGCAAAGAGCCCTTCTGCGCCTACGTCGCCTTCAACGCGCCCCACTACCCCATGCACGCGCCGGAAAAGTACGTCAGCCGCTTCCCCCATCTGCCGCCCGAGCGCCGCACCTACGCCGCCATGCTCGCCGCCGTGGATGACGGTGTCGGCGCCATCCGCCGTGCCCTTGCCGCTAACGGGCAATTGGAAAACACAGTGCTCTTTTTCCTCGGCGACAACGGCGCCACCACCGAAAAGCGCGCCGGGCTGAACGGCGAGTACGCCACCGCCGGCGACAACGGGCCATTCAAGGCCTTCAAATTCAGCGTCTTTGACGGCGGCGTGCATGTGCCGGCGTTTCTCCACTGGCCGGCGCGCGGCCTAAAACCCGCCGAGCCGCGCGCTGCCGTCCAATCGATGGACATCCTGCCCACCGCCCTCGCTGCGGCCGGCCTCGCCGCTCCCACCGGCCTCGACGGCGGTTCGCTGCTGCCCCTGCTGGAGGGCGGCTCCGCACCCCACGATGCACTCTTCTGGAATCAGGGCGGCCAACTGGCCGTGCGCCGCGGCCCGTGGAAACTGGTCATCAATGGCAAGCTCCACGACCGCCGGCCCGAAGGCGGCCAGGCGCTCGCCGGCGACGATGTACTCTGGCTTGCCAATCTCGACGACGATCCCGGCGAGAGCCGCAACCTGCGCCGCCAGCAGCCCAAACTCGTCGACGAGCTCGCCACGCAGGCTACCGCCTGGCGGGACAAGCTCAACTAACGCGCCCTACTCCCGGCACTCGAAGTTCTTTGCGTCCTCCGGGTCGCCTTGGCCCTTGTAGTGGGCGTGCTTCGGATACGCGCACAGCGGGCGGCTGCGCCCCGGGAATGCCCGCCCCGTCGCGATCACGGCGTCCGGGGCCGTCTTCTTCTCCACCCAATCGACGATAGCCGTCAACATGTCAAAGCGGTCCAGCGCCGCCGCCCCGCCGCCGCAGTGGCCCATCCCCGGCGCCAGGAACAGCCGGCTCCAATCGGCGACCGATTCCTTGCCCAGCTTTCCGTAGTACTCCACGGTGTCCTTCGCGGAAAACCACGGATCGCTCACGCCGTGATAAAAATGAGCTTTCCGTTGCGGCCTGAAAACGTATTGAGCCTCGTAAAGGTGGAATCGATCAGCGGCTGTTCCGCCTCAATCGCCTCCCGGTCCACATCCTGCTGCGTCGGCGGCTCGCGCGGTCCAACAGGACTGGGCCCAGGGTTCAGTAGCCCCGGGATGCCCGTTTTCGCGGCAATTCCCGTGTCGAAGAAGAACCCCGGATAGACCTGCATGCCCCTCGAATCTTTCGGCCCCGCAAAGCCCTTCTTGATAGCACCGGCCTGCTCCACCGAAAGGCAACCCTCGGCCTTCGGCCCATTGCACACCAGCGCCATCGGATCGAAATCGCAGCCCGAGGTATGGAAGATCATCCCGTCCTCCAAGCCATCCTTCGCGTCGCAGCGCTTCAGCAGCGAGTCCATCACCAGCTTCTTGTCACTCTCGGAAAGCGCACCACCAGGGATCGGCTTCCCTTCCGAATCCTTGGGCGCAATCCTGTTCAGTGCCACTGCCACCCAGCGGTCCGCCAGATTCGAAAACCCCGTCCGCATCGCCGGCGCGCCGGACACCACGCCGTCAAAGTATGTGGGATACCGCTGCGTCATGATCATCCCCTCGCGCCCACCCGTCGAGCAACCCACGTAGTAGGAATACGAGGCCGCCGCCCCGTAGTACGCCGCGATGATCTGCTTGGCCGTCTCGGCCACGCGCCCAATCGCTTGATACGAAAAATCGAGCATCGCCTGCTGGTCGCTCAGGAAACTCCCGTCAAACGCCCCCTTGCCCTTGTGGCCCGTATCCGTCGTTACCACCGCGAAGCCCCTGGCCAGGCCCGGAGTTATCCCGGCCGCCTGCGCGCCCATCGGCGGCGCCACCGAGCCATTCAGCCCGCCGCCGCCCTGCATCAGAAAATCGTGGTTCCAGTTCTCCGGCAGCGCCAACGCGAAGCCGATGCCGTATTCCACACCACCCACGCCCGTGCGGCGGTTGATCACTCCGTCTGCCCGGCAATAGGCAGGCAGCGCGTTGGCCGCGGGCAGCCACTCCGCCTTCGTCATCTCCAGGGCGACGCCCGGAATCTTTAGCTTCGCCAAATCAGCGCACTGGCTCGCGCCCGGTTTCCCGTTCGTTTGAGCCATGCCGCTCGCCGCGCAGATAAGCGCGCATACAATCGACCGTCCAATGTACATCAAGGCGCCTCCATTCAATTTCGCAGCCAGGCTAACTGCCCGGCGTCAGCCGCATCAGCACGGACGCATGCGGCGCCAGCTTGAAAATCTGCCCGCCCCTCACCGCGCCCAGATCCTTCTTCGTCCAAAGATCCCGCACCCGGCAGTTCTCTGGCAGCACCAGTTCAGACCACCGCACTGCCACCTCTTCGGCCGCGTCGCCGGTGTTGAATACGGCCAGATACTTCGCCTGGCCGCCGGGCGCGTCCGATGTCCACGCGATCTGATTCCCGCGGGCGAACAACTGCCTGCTCGCCGTGCCTCTCTGGTTCACCGCCAGCACCTCCTCGTTCGTCAGCAGCGCCAGCGTGAATTCGTCGTTGTCCGGTAGATTCCCGCCAACCATGAGCGGCGAGCGCCCGATGCACCACAGGTTCATCAGCGTGTACTGCTCGTCCGGCGTGAGCAGCGACATCCGCGGATTGCCCCGCTCGGCGCGAATGCCGATCTTGCCCAGAGGTAGCATGTCGGCGTCCGGCCAGTTGCCCGGCTTCACGAAGGGCGCCCACTGCGCCATGTTCGGGAACTGCTTCTTGAGATCCACCCAACGGTCCCAAAAGTCGTCCGAAATGCGCCACATCTGCGCATTTTTGGCGATAAAATCCGCCTTTTCGACACCTCTCGTGCCCGGTGAGAGGCTCAGCACAATCGGCCGGCGGGACTTCCCGATCGCCTTGCTCAACGCCGCGATCTCCGTGCTGTGATCGCCCTTCGGCCCAACGCCGAACATATCGTCTGCCTTGATGAAGTCCACACCCCACGCCGCATACATCTGCACGATGCCGTCGTAGTATTCCTGCCCGCCCGGCCTGCTCACGTCCACGCCGTACATATCCGGATTCCACGGGCAGATCGATTCCTGGTTCGCGATGTCCGCGGCCCGGACTCCGCTGCCAAACACAGGCAGATTCGCCTTCACCGCCGCCCGCGGAATGCCGCGCATGATATGGATGCCGAACTTCAGCCCCTTCGAATGGACATACGCTGCCAGCGCCTCGAACCCCTTGCCGCCCGCCGAGGAAGGGAAGCGGTTGGGAGCCGGGATCAGCCGCCCATTGGCGTCCATCGCCAGATCCGCCACCGGGCGGTACCCGTGCGTCTTAGGGTTCTGCTCCGCCCACTGAATATCCACGACCACATACTGCCACCCGGCCTTCGCCATGTGCTTCGCCATGTAATCGGCGTTGGCCTTCACCTCCGACTCAGTCACGGTGGTGCCGAACGAATCCCAGCTGTTCCACCCCATCGGCGGAGTCGGCGCCAGCCTCGCTTGCGTCCACGCCGGCACCGCGAGCGCCGCCATCAACACGGCGGACGGGCCTATCCTGCTTGCTGATTTCATCTCTGACGTCTCCCTCGGACTTCTGCACTGCAACCGCGGAGCCGCTCACCGCGACCAACCCCATGAGTTGCCGCAGCCCGCGATCAACCCGGCCAGCGTATCAAATCCTTGGATCCGGGCTGCCGCCTTGGCCTGCGCTTCGGGAGAGAAGTTCCACGCGCTGCCCGGTGCGCGCACCACTTCCAGAAGGATCTGCCGGAATTGCTCCACATCCACGTTCCGGATGCGCCGCAACTCCAGGTGCACCCGATACTGCGACGTGCCCAGGTCCTGCCACGAGTGGGGCCTGTCCAATGAAGTCGTCTTCCGGACAGTATACAGTCCGCCGGCGGAATCAATGATCTGTAGTTCGGTGTAATTGAGTCCGCTGGCGCCCGTTGTGGTGGTCAGGTTCAATTCCGAATCCCGCACCGCAATTGTGCTACCGCCTCCGGCCAGCACCACCGGATACCTCAGCTCGATAGATGTGCCAGGTTTCGCCGGGGCCTGCGGCTTGGACCCGCACCCGGTCAGCAGCGCCACCACAGCGCCAAACTTCCTCAGGTTACGGAACAGCCCCATAGCCGTCCAGCATAGCCCAGGAGCCGGCCGCAGTCCTGCGCCCTACTTCTCCAGTAGAAAATGCCCGGCGATCATCGCGTCAATCCCGCTCGAGTAGAAACTCCGCACCGCATCCCGTGGATTGCACACCAGCGGCGCCCCCAGCAGATTGAACGAAGTGTTGTACAGCACCGGCAACCCCGTCTTCTGGCCCCACGCCATCAGCAGCTTGTGGAACAGCGGATTCTCCGCTGCGTCCACCGTGTGCACGCGCACCAGTCCATCGCCCAGCACCGCGCTCTCAAACGTTTTGCGGTGCGCCGGCTTGGCCCGTCCCACGGTCGCCAGATACCGCGCGTTCGCGCCCACCTCGAAATACTCCGGCGCCAGTTCCACCGGCACCGACGCCGCGAACTTCCGGAACGGCTCGCGGTGCTTGATGTACACGTTTAGATTCTCGGTCGAGTAGCGGTTCAACGGCGAGGCCAGAATCGAGCGATTCCCCAGCGCCCGCGACCCAAACTCCATCCGGCCCTGCATCCACGCCACGATCTTGTCCGACGCCAGTTGATCCACCGCCGCGCCCAGCAGCTCTTCCGTCGTCAGCAGATACCGGAAGCCCAGCTTGCAGTTCTCCAGCACCCGTTTGATCTCTTCCGGGCTGAACTCCGGCCCCAGACCCACGGTCTCCATCGCGTGCCGTTCATCGCGCCCGTGCACCGTATGCCACGCGTAATAGGCAGCCCCAATCGCCGTCCCGCTGTTGCCCGCCGCCGGCTGCACAAACACCTGCTTCCACTTGCCGCTGTTCTCAAGCGACGCTACCAGCAGCCCGTTCAGCGCCAGCCCGCCGGCCAGGCACAGGTTCTCGCCGTCGCCCGCCAGTTCCGCCACCATCTCTTCTACTGCCTGTTGCAGGCTGGCCGCAATCGCCGGCTTCATCGCCGCCGGAATCGCCGCGCCATCCTCCAGCCCCAGCGTCTCGTAGAGCTTTGCGCTAAACCCGCCGCCGCCCACGCGCCCCGCGTCAAACCAGCTGCGGTCCAGCCGCATCCCCGCCAGCATCGCCCGGAACGTCGCCGCATAGATCGGCGAGCCTGACGTCGAAAGCCACTGCACCTTGTGCTCGTCCGCGTTCGCGTGGAACCCCAACAGCTCCGTCACGCGGCTGTACAGATCGCCCAGCGAATCCGGATAGCTGATCTCATGATTCAAAGTGATCTGCGAACCCTCGGCCTGCCACCGCGCTCCGCAGCGGAAATCACCCGCCCGGTCCAGCGTCAATACGGTCGCCCGGCCGAATGGCGAAGCATAATAGGCCGATGCCGCGTGCGCATGATGGTGTTCCACGGAAACAATCCGCGCATTGGGGCAGAGATTGCGCATCGCTACCTGGACGTGGTGGCCGCCCGCCAACTCCGGAAAGGGACGGGCCAGGGCGATGGTCTCCACGTCGGCGGTGGTGGCGTTGGCCAGTTGCAGCGCCGCCAGTATCGCTTCCTTGGTGTTGGCGGAGCCGAGCTTCACCTGCTCCACCGCCGCCACAATCTTGCCGTCCACGAGCACGGCGCACGCGGGATCTGTCGTGAGGCCGCCGAGTCCGACGATGACCATACTGCTACTTCGCCGCCTTTCCAGACTGGTTCTTCTCGATCTTTGCCCACGTGTCGCGCAGCCCCAAAGTGCGGTTGAATACCGCCCGCTCCGGCGTACTGTCGCGGTCCACGCAGAAATAGCCCATCCGCTCAAACTGGAACTTGTCGCCCGCCTTCGCGCTCCCCAGGCTCGGCTCCAGCTTCGCGCCCTGGAGCACTTCCAGCGATTTCGGATTGATGTTCTCGGTCCAGTCCTGTCCGCGCGATGAATCGTTCGGATCTTCCGTCAAAAAGAGGTTTTCGTACAGCCGCAACTCGGCTTCAATCGCGTGCCGCGCCGATACCCAGTGGATCGTGGACTTCACCTTGCGCCCGTCCGGCGTATTGCCGCCGCGCGTCGCCGGGTCGTACGTGCAGTGCACTTCCACCACTTCGCCCGCCTCGTTCTTTACCACCGATGTGCACGTCACCAGATATCCATACCGCAGCCGCACTTCGCGCCCCGGCGAGAGCCGGTAATAGTTCTTCGGCGGATCCTCACGGAAATCGTCCTGCTCAATGTAGAGCACCTTCGAGAACGGCACCTGCCGCGTCCCGGCCGTGGCGTCTTCCGGATTGTTCACCGCCTCCATCATCTCCACCTGCTCATCCGGGTAGTTGTCGATCACTACCTTCAGCGGGCGCAGCACCGCCATCACACGCGCCACGCGCTTGTTCAGATCCTCGCGCACCGCATGTTCCAGCAGGCCCAGCTCGTTGATGCCGTTTGTCTTCGAAACCCCGATCCGCGAGCAGAACGTCCGCAGCGCCTCCGGTGTGAAGCCGCGCCGCCGCACGCCGCTCAGCGTCGGCATCCGCGGATCGTCCCAACCGTCCACCACGCCGTCCTGCACCAGCTTCAGCAGCTTGCGCTTGCTCAGCAGCGTGTACGTCAGGTTCAACCGGTCAAACTCAATCTGCTGCGGCGCAAAGATCCCCAGCGATTGGATGTACCAGTCGTACAGCGGCCGGTGATCCTCAAACTCCAGCGTGCAGATCGAGTGCGTGATGCCTTCAATCGAATCGCACTGCCCGTGCGTGTAGTCGTACATCGGATAGATGCACCACTTGCTGCCCGTCCTGTGATGATCGGCGTGCAGAATCCGGTACATCACCGGATCTCGCATATTCAGATTCGCCGACGCCATGTCCACCTTCGACCGCAGGGTCCGCGAGCCGTCCGGAAACTCGCCGGCCTTCATGCGCTCAAACAGATCCAGGTTCTCTGCAATCGAGCGGTTCCGGTACGGGCTCTCTTTGCCCGGTTCCGTCAACGAGCCGCGCGTCTCCCGCAACTGCTCCGCATTCAGGTCGCAGACATACGCCTTCCCGGCCTGGATCAACTGCACCGCCCATAAATAGAGCTGATCGAAATAATCCGACGCGTAGAACAGCCGGTCTTCCCAATCGCCGCCCATCCAGTGCACGTCCTCGATGATCGAATCCACATACTCCACCTCTTCCTTGGTGGGGTTGGTATCGTCGAATCGCAGGTTGAACTTGCCGTTAAACTCCTGCGCCAGCCCGAAATTCAGGCAGATCGATTTGGCGTGGCCCAGGTGCAGATAGCCATTCGGCTCCGGCGGAAAGCGCGTATGCACCCGTCCGCCATTCTTGCCGCTGGCGATGTCCGCAATTACGATGTCCCGGACGAAGTTCGACTGGCGCGCGGGTCCCGCCGCAGTCTCATCAATAGGCATGGTCATGTTAGTTTCTCAGCTTCCGAACGGCCTGATCGATGCGGACGAGGCAAGTCTCGCGGCCCAGTACTTCCAAGGTTTCAAACAACGGCGGGGCCACCTTGCGCCCGCAAACCGCAACTCGAATCGGCTGGAACATCTGGCCCGCCTTCACGCCGAGCGCCGTGGCCTCGGCCCGAAGAACGGAGTCCAGCCCGTCATGCGTAAACTCGGCGCTCTCCAGAGCCACCCGCGCCCGCTCCAGCACGCGCAGCGCCATCGCCGCGTCGCCCTTCTGCGGCGTCAGTTCGCCCGTGTCGTAGTCCGCCAGTTCCGCCACAAAGAAGAAATCTGCCACTGTCAGAACATCGTTCAACGTCTTGATCCGCTCCTGGATCAGCGGCGTGATCTTCAGCAGCTTCTCCGGCGCAATCTCAAACCCCGCGGCGGCCACCACCGGCGCCAGATGCGCCGCCAGTTCCTCCACCGGTAACGCGTAGATCGCCTGCGAGTTCAGCCACAGCGCCTTCGGGTCAATCGGGTCTTCCTCGCTGAAGTTCACCACCGCGTTCGAGCGGTTCACGCCCTCAAACGAAAACACCTCGATCAACTCCTGCCGCGTCATCTTCTCCCGGTCGTCCTTCGGGCTCCAGCCCAGCAGGCACAGGAAGTTCACATAGCTGTGCGGCAGAAAACCGGCGTCCTTGTAGGTCATCACCGACACCACCGGACCGTGCTTTCGCTTCGAGAGCTTCGCCCCGTCCGGCGCAATCAGCAACGGCAGATGCGCAAACAGCGGCGAATCCACGCCCAGCGCCTCAAAGATCAGAATGTGCTTGAACGTGTTCGAAAGATGATCCTGCCCGCGCACCACGTGCGAGATCCGCAGATCCGCGTCATCCACGCACGACGCGTGATGATACGTCGGCGCGCCGTTGGAGCGCAGCAAGGCAAAGTCCTCGATGTCGTCGCAAGCCTTCGATTGCGCCCCGTACACCAGATCCTCAAACTCCACCCGCCGCTCCGTCTCGCGAGGCACACGGAAGCGCAGCACAAACGGCTCACCGGCCGCCGCCCGCCGCTCGCTCTCTTCCGCCGAAAGCGCCCGCATCTCCGGATTGCACAGCCACGCGCCCGCCTCGGAGCTCCGCTCCTCCGGCGCCGCGTTCATCGGCGTGAAGTCCCGATAAGCATAGCCGCGTGCGAAAATCTCCCAGGCTTTCACCCGGTACAGCTCCAGCCGGTCGCTCTGCTGGTAAAACTCATCCCAGCCGAGATCCAGCCAGTTGAGCCCGTTGAAAATGGAGTCCAGTGACGCCTGCGTGTTCCGCTCGACATCGGTGTCGTCGATACGCAAGATCATGGCGCCCTTCTGCCTTCGCGCGAAGAGCCAATTGAAAATGAAAGTCCGGGCGCTGCCGATATGCAGGTAGCCCGTGGGGGAAGGAGCGAATCGAACTCGAACCATTAACTTACTAGTGTACCTGATGGGGCTTTCGCGGCGGATTTGCTACCCTGAAAGTTCCACTCACACCATGCCTCTGTTCGGATCTCTTTATGGCCGCTGGATGAGCCGGTGGGAACAACGGCTCTGCTTCGCGGCTACCAATCGTGTTGTGCGCCCCTTCGATTGGGGCCTCGAATGGGCCAATCACTGGCCGGTCGCCCACTCGCATCCGCGCAACGGGCACGACCCCCTCGGCTGGCTGCTCGAGCTCAGCCAGGCCGCCATCCGCGATAGCCAGGCCTTCTTCCAGCACACGGCCCCCACAGACGCCCAGCTCTCCGGCAACTTGCTCCGCTTCTCCTCCAACGTCATCACGCCCTACGCCGAAAACAACGTCGTTCATGGCCAGTGGTTCCCCGGCAAGGACCCCAAACGCGCCGTCCTCGTCCTCCCCCACTGGAATGCGCCCCACGACGCCCACAACGCCCTCGCCCGCGCCTTCCAGAAATTCGGCCCCTCCGCCCTGCGCCTCAGCCTGCCTTATCACGACTACCGCATGCCCGCCGAGCTCCAGCGCGCCGATTACGCTGTCAGCTCCAACGTCGCCCGCACCATCGACGCCACCCGCCAGGCCGTCCTCGATATCCGCGCCGCCGCCGATTGGCTCCAGACCCAGGGCGCCGAGCGCATCGCCATCGTCGGCACCAGCCTCGGCTCCTGTCACGCCTTCCTCGCCAGCGCCCACGACGCCCGCTTCCGCGTCAACGCCTTCAACCACTGCTCCACCTACTTCGCCGACGTCGTCTGGACCGGCCTCTCCACCATCCACGTCAAACAGGGCCTCGAAGGCCGCGTCGATCTCGACGCCCTCCGCAAAATCTGGATGGCCATCAGCCCCAGCGTCTACTTCGATCGCTACGCCGCCCACAAGAAGAAGTCACTCTTCCTCTACGCCCAGTACGACACGACCTTCCTCCCCGAGCTCTCCCGCGAGACCATCGCCATGTGCCGCCAATACGAGCTCGATTTCAAAGAGGTGGTCCTCCCCTGCGGCCATTACACCCTGGGCGAATCCCCGTTCAAGTTCATGGACGGCTACCACCTGGTGAACTTCGTCCTCCGCAACCTCTAACGCCAACTCCCCGCCTCCCCTCACTCTCCAACCCCCACCCAGCTCCCCCTCACTCTCCAACCACCTGCATTCGTGGGGCGGGCCCCCCGGCCCGCAGCGACACCCCCTGGTGTCGCGAGCTCCCCAACTGCCGCCGCAACATCGCATACACACGGCCTCCGCCATTCCACCCAATCTCCAGACAGATTCCCGCTTCCGGAACCCCGTTAAGCCAACGTCTCCGCCCCTACCCGCACCAGCACTTTCCCCTGATTCGCCCCCGAAAACAGCTTCAGCAGCGCCGCCGGAGCCAGTTCCAGCCCCTCCGACACATCCAGCCGGTACTTCAACCGCCCGGCCAGGTGCCACCCGATCAGCTTTTCCGCCGCCTCCTGAGCCCGCCCCCAGTAATCCGACACGATGAACCCCTGCATCCGCCCCCGGCGTATCAACAGATTCGCCAGATTCGCCGGTCCCGGCTCCGGCCCAGTGGCGTTGTATTGCGAGATCATCCCGCATAGCGCAATCCGCGCCCCCAGATTGATCCGCCCCAGAACAGCCTCCAGCGTCCGCCCGCCCACGTTCTCAAAATCCACGTCGATCCCCTCCGGACACGTCCGCCGGAGCCCCGCCGCCACGTCCTCCGCCTTGTAGTCGATCACCGCATCCGCGCCCAGCTCCTCCAGTAACCACCGGCACTTCTCCGCGCCCCCTGCAATCGCCACCACGCGCAGCCCCAGATTCTTCCCGATCTGCACCGCCAGCGAGCCCACCGCGCCCGCCGCCGCCGATACCACCAGCGTCTCCCCCTCCTTCGCCTGCGCCACCTCCGTCAGCCCAAAGTACGCCGTCAACCCGATGTGCCCCAGCAGCCCGAAATGCGCGCTCAGCGGCAGGGGAATCGGAGGCATCTTCGCCAATCCCTTAGCCGGACCCGTGTAGTATCGCTGCCAGCCCAGCAGCCCCTGCACAATGTCGCCCGCCTGCAACGAGGCGTCGCGCGACTCCTCCACCTGCCCGATGCACCCGCCCCGCATCACCGACCCCAACGCCAGCTTCGGCAGATAGCTGTCCGCGTCGTTCATCCAGATCCGGTTGGTCGGGTCGATCGAGAGCCAGATGCTCCGCACCCGCACTTCGCCCTCCGCCAGAGCCGGCAGCGCGGACTCCCGCCACTCGAAGTTCTCAGCGCTGGGCAAACCCGCGGGACGCGATACCAGATGCCAGGCGGCGTTCATTGTGGTGCTCATGGAGTCTTCAGTGTAAACCCGTGCGCCAGCCTCCGATTTCTCTTGCCAAGGCGGTATCAATGTGATATCACTTTAATAGCGGAGGTTTTGATGTTGAAAGAGAAAGTCATCACAGCCATGTCGGGTATCCCGATGTTGCTGTTCACCCTGGCCATGCTGGTGCTGCCCGTCGTGGGTATCGTCTATGCGGCCAAAACCGCCGAATACGGCCAGAAACCCGTTGTCGCCATCGTCGCCTGGATCCTCGTCTGGGTCGTTGATATCATCTGCCTGTGCGGCTTCTTCTCCGTGCAGCCCAACAACGGCGTCGTCCTGACCCTCTTCGGACAATATGTGGGCACGGTGGTGGAACCCGGGCTCAAGTTCGCCAACCCCTTCTACACCAAGAAGGCCATCTCCAAGCGCGTCCGCAACTTCGAGACCTCCAAGCTGAAGGTCAACGATCAGGACGGCAATCCCATCGAGATCGCGGCCGTCGTCGTCTGGAAAGTCGTCGATACCGCCGACGCGATGTTCCAGGTCGATAACTACGAAAACTACGTCCACGTCCAAAGCGAGGCGGCCGTCCGCAACCTCGCCACGGCCTACCCCTACGACTCCCACGAGGATCACATCGTCTCCCTCCGCGGCCACACCGCCGTGGTTGCCGAGCAGCTCAAGACCGAAATTCACGACCGTCTCGCCGTCGCCGGCGTCGAGGTCATCGAGGCCCGCCTCTCCTACCTCGCATACGCCCCCGAAATCGCCGCCGCCATGCTGCGCCGGCAACAGGCCTCGGCCATCATCGCAGCCCGCCAGAAGATCGTCGAAGGCGCCGTCGGCATGGTCGAAATGGCCCTCGACGCACTGGCCGAAAAGAACGTCGTGACCCTCGATGGCGAACAGCGTGCCTCCATGGTGCAGAACCTCCTCGTGGTCCTCTGCTCCGAGTCGGCCGCCCAGCCCGTGCTCAACGCTGGCACCCTCCACCACTAAAGAGAAGTCATGGCAGAGCGCAAGTCATTCCTGGTCCGCATCGACGGCGACGTCCTCAACGCGCTGAAAAAGTGGGCCGACGATGACTTGCGCTCCCTCAACGGCCAGATGGAGTATCTCCTTCGCAAGGCCCTCCGCGACCGCGGCCGGCTGAAAACACAAGACCCGCCGGATGACGACCAACCTCCACCGCCCGACTGACGCAGGATGCCTGCTAGACACGGCGTCATTGATCACCTGGACGTACGCCCGACCCGCACCGGCAGAGCAACCCACGGGGGGGGGGGGGGGGGGGGGGGGGGGGGGGGGGGGGGGGGGGGGGGCGCCCGAGGAGACCCAAACCCGTTCAGCACCCAGCAAAAGCCCACCGGCAGCGATGGCCGCGTGATGGTTGAATTCATAGACCTCGCCCGTATCGCCACCGATGGCGCCGACAACCGCGAGGCAATGGAAGAGGCCATCGGGTTGTGTTCCGGGGGAGGAGATCCCAACCCTAGGCGGGGCGCGGTCCCGGCCACCGGCTCGCCGAAACTCGCCCACCTCGATGCGCGAGCAACCAGTCGACAACTCCGAGCTGGGCCGAAACCGCCGCGGCCCCCCCCGCCACTGGTAACCACCACCCCAGACCCACTAGAATAAGGCCCATGCAGGATTACGAGAAGCTCGGCGCATTCTACCTCGGCCGCCTCAAGGACTCCCCCGATACCCTCCTCTACGACAGCAAGGATCTCGTCACCCACGCCGTCTGCGTCGGCATGACGGGCTCCGGTAAAACCGGCCTCTGCCTCGGGCTCCTCGAAGAGGCCGCCATCGACGGCATCCCCGCCATCGTCATCGATCCCAAGGGCGATCTCGCCAACCTCCTGCTCACCTTCCCCAACCTCGCCCCCGCCGATTTCGAGCCCTGGGTTAACTCCGACGAGGCCCGCAACAAAGGCCTCTCCGTCCCCGATTTCGCCGCCGCCGAGTCCGCCAAATGGCAAAAAGGCCTCGCCCAGTGGGATCAGGACGGAGCCCGTATCGCGCGCATGCGCGCCGCCTGTGACCTCGCCGTCTACACCCCCGGCTCCGACGCCGGCATCCCCGTCTCCATCATGAAGTCGTTCGCGGCCCCCGACGCCAAGATCCTAGCCGATCGCGAAGCCCTCCGCGATCGCATCGCCGCCACCGCCACCTCGCTCCTCTCCCTTGCCGGCATCGATGCCGATCCCGTCCAGTCCCGCGAGCACATCCTCCTCTCCACCATCCTCGATACCGCTTGGCGCGCCGGCGCCGATCTCGATCTCGCCGCCATTATCGCCCAGGTTCAGAAACCCGCCTTCACCAAGGTGGGCGTCATGGATCTCGATTCCTTCTACCCCGCCAAGGATCGCTTCGGCCTCGCCATGGCCCTCAATAACCTCCTCGCCTCCCCCGGCTTCGAGGCCTGGCTCACCGGCGACGCCCTCGACATCGATGCCATGCTTTGGACCCCCCAGGGCAAGCCCAAAATCTCCATCTTCTGCATCGCCCACCTCAACGACAGCGAGCGCATGTTCTTCGTCTCGCTCCTCCTCAACCAGACCCTCAGCTGGGTCCGCGCCCAGAGCGGCACCTCGTCCCTTCGCGCCATTCTCTACATGGACGAGATCTTCGGCTACTTCCCCCCCGTCGCCAATCCCCCGTCCAAGAAACCCCTGCTCACTCTCCTGAAACAGGCCCGCGCCTTCGGCCTCGGCGTCGTCCTCGCCACCCAGAACCCCGTCGATCTCGATTACAAAGGCCTCGCCAATACCGGCACCTGGTTCATCGGCCGCCTCCAGACCGAGCGCGACAAAGCCCGCGTCCTGGAAGGCTTGGAGGGCGCGGTATCAGCCGCCGGCGGCAAGTTCGACCGCAACGAGATGGAGCAGATCCTCGCCGGCCTCGGCAACCGCATCTTCCTCATGAACAACGTCCATGAGGATCGCCCCGTCCTCTTCCAGACCCGCTGGACCCTCTCCTACCTCCGCGGCCCCATGGCCCGCCCGGAAATCCAGCGCCTCATGGCCGCCCGCAAGAGCGAATCGCCCGCAGGCTCCGCCGCCGAGGAAGCCCCCGCCTCCGCCGCGGCATCGGACGGATCCTCCGCCGCCCCCATCCTCCCCGCCGAGATCACCCAGCTCTTCGCCCCCCTCACCGGTTCGGTCCTCCAATACGAGCCCAAGGTCCTCGGAGCCGCCCAGATCCACTTCGCCGACCCCAAGCTCGGCATCGACGCCGTCCGCGACGCCGTCTACGTCTGCCCCATCACCGACGCCGCCGTCCCCGTCGATTGGACCCAGGCCGAAGAGTGCGATACCGCCCTCAGCGACTTCGAGAAAACACCCACCGACGGCGCCACCTTCACCGAGCCCGCGTCCCCCGCCGCCAAGGCCAAAAACTACGCCGTCTGGCAGAAGTCCTTCGGCACCTGGCTCTACCAGACCCAGTCCCTCGAACTCCTCCGCAGCCCAGTCACTGGCGAAGTCTCCAGAATGGGCGAGAACGAGCGCGACTTCCGCCTCCGCACCGAGCACGCCGCCCGCGAGGCCCGCGACGAACAGGTCGAGCGCCTCCGCGGCAAATACCAGCCCAAGCTCCAGACCCTCAACGACCGCCTCCAGCGCGCCCACGCCAAGCTCGAACAGGAAAAGCAGCAGGCCTCCTCCCAGACCCTGCAATCGGTCATCTCCATCGGGTCATCGCTCTTAGGCGCCTTCATGGGCCGCAAAACCATCAGCGCCGCCAACATCAACCGCATCGGCACCGCCGCCCGCTCGGCGAGCCGCATCGGCAAGGAGCGCGGCGACGTCGGCCTGGCCGAGGAAACCGTCGAGAGCCTCCAGCAGCAGATCCAGGACCTCAGCGCGGAGCTAGAGCAGGAAATCGCCACCATCCCCGCCCCCGCCCAGGAAGCCCTGGAAACCATCACCGTCAAGGCCAAAAAAACCAACATCACCGTCCAGTTGGTAGCCTTGGCCTGGGTCTAAGTCGTCTTCCAACCCCTCTTCGGAGGGCGGGCCCCCTGGCCCGCACGGGGCCTCCCGGCCCCGTCGAAACCCTAACGAATCTTCGTAGTCTGGTGCGCCGCCAGCCGCCACCCCCCACCCTGCCTCACCCACAGATGCAAAATCATCAAATGATCGTCAAACGGCCCGGCGTCATTCCGCCCCGTCATCCGCGCGATGCTATGCGCCACCGCCGAATCCCCATACCGCACCACCTGCGTGCTCTCGTGCGTCACGGAATCATACCGCTGCTTCCCGCCCTTCAGCCGCTCCATATACTGCGCCTTCGTCTCCACCTTCCCGGTGCTGTGCGCATAAATCAGCTCCGGCGTATAGATCTTCTCCAGAGCCGCCCCATCCCGCGCCACCAGAGCCGCCCCCCAAGCCTTCTCCGCCGCGCGGATATCATCATCGGCCGCCACCGCCGACACCATCACCAGACAAGCCAATAAGAGCTTCATACAGTTCCTCGGTCCGCTATCGTATCGCGAATCGCCCCTCGACCCGAGCCCTCACATGCCGTAACTGCGAGCCGGCACGAAGTCGCTCCCCGGATGGGGTGCCCGTAGCGCTCCCCGGAGATCCACCTCTACAGCAAAATTGCGGCCACCCACCGCGCCACTCGGAATCAGCGAACCCGAGGGTCGCAAAGCGCTCACGGAGGCCGGACGGCCAATTCATTCCGGGAATGCGCTTCAACGCCACAACGCGGGTTAACGGTCACGTTACTCCGGCTCGCATTGGGTATTCGAGAGGTCGCGGGGACTTTCAACTTGCACGAAGCCACCGTTCACCCGTTGGCTACCGCTCATTGCCGTCGAGTACGACGCGCTCGTAAGATTAAGCAATGGCCAGCCGAAGAGTTCGTGGCGAACATGGGTTCTTGCCGTGCGCGGACCCCGGTTTCACAATTCAGAACATAAAGGACTGGAGAGCAGCGCAATACGCGGCTGGGTTACCCAGTAGTCTGGTTGATTTTTATACCACTCACGGCATCTGTCTGGATTGCCAAGGACAGGGCGTTAAGTTTGTCGGGTGGAGCATGCCAATAAACGAGGTGGAGGTTGAGGGTGCGCGGGAACTGGGCCTCGAAGAACTGCCGTTGTATGAGGTTTGCCAGAGTTGCCGAGGGTCAGGCATGCAGACCGGCTACGCTTCAGAGCCGTAAAACGACAGCTACTGCGTTTTTGACGCGAGCTCTTGCTGATCACATTCTTAGGCTAATTCTTGTTCCGTTGCTCCCCATACCCTGAGTCAGCGCGTTAGCGGCGGTTCCTGCGTGCAAGAGCACGACTTCTGGCCGGAAACCTTCATTATCGTATGTTTGCGCCACCGGCAGCCGCTCGGCCCCCGCCGACTTCCGGACTTCACCTCACACTCCATGATCACCGAGTGCCCCTCACGCCGGCCCAAGCACAACCTTGCCGTAGTCGTACGGCGAACTGAAATTCTCCTGAACCGTGATATCCCCGAAATACTGAACAACCAATTCGGCCGGAAACGCGCCAAGGTGACCGTACCCAACGCGCCCACTGCCAATCGCGTCGCACGGGCCCAGCGGAGACCGCCGCGCCCCGGTCTTAAGCTGCCCCACCGCCGTCACCCGGATTTCAAAACGCTTCCCTGTCTTGGCCCGGCCTTCCACATCCTTCAGGACCCTGGCCAGAGCAGCCCAACCGCTGTCGTCGGACACACCGGAGCCGGATCCCGGGAGGGCCGCTCCGGTGAGATCCAGGAAGGAGGGCCATGGTCCATTCGCACATTTCTGAGGACACGTCTCGCGGAGACCGTAATAGTAAACACCCCGCACCGAAATCACCTGATCCCGGTAGGCGGCAAAATCCCGCGAGAGGTCACAGAGGCTCACCACGGCAGGGGCGGGGCGCGATGGAGCGCATCCCACCATCACCAGCGGTACGACGGCGAGCAGGCGAATCATATTCCTATAGATTCCGGCGCATCGTCCTTTGTTCCTGGGCCGCTCGCTTCCCCCCACCCGACCAGCGCCCCCCCTACTTCGCCACCCGAACCCACTGCGCCCGCCCGGACGGCTCCAGCAAGACGAGTTGATCGCCGTCAACCCCCACGGGATGGCCGCGGGAAGGTATCGAAACCGGATTCCATTTCTGCGCCGTTCGATCGAATACGGCGAACCCTGTGCCCGGACCATCCACGCCATAAACCGATCCGCCCGCCGTTACTCCAAACATCAGGTACTCCGTCAGATCCCACCGCCCTGTCACCTTGCCGGCCAGATCCATTTCCAGCCACTGCGGGTTCACACCTTTCGTGGCGGGCTCGATTAGAACACCAATTCGGCCCGCCGCCACGTGGAGCAGCGGAAAGCCGTAATTGTTCGACAACGAGGGCAACTTAACGTCGAACATCGTGCGCGCCCGAGTGATGCTCAGCCCGCGGCCGTCGCGGCCATAGTTCCGCAAGATCGCAAAATCGGGCTCGTGGGTCTGCGTGTGATCATACTGATGGAGCGCGGTCCAGATGGTGTGGTCCGGTCCAAAACGAACCGCGCCGGGCGCGAACGGCGTGGTCTCGATGAACCGCTCCTGCTTGCCGTCCGGCCGGAACAGAACAAGGCCCCACACCGAGCCCATATTGACCGTGGCGGCGATGAAGCCATCGGTGTCCACGGCCGCATTGGACATGGGCACGCCGGCGACGGGGTCCCCCGCCGAGACGGTAATCGCCGCAGCGCCATTGGGCGGCCGGAGCGTGATCCGGCCCCCGGTGTCGTAGACGATCAAGTAGCCGTTGTCGAAACCAGGCCAGCACGACACGCGCAGCTTCCCCTCGTACACGAACTCCTTCTCGATGGTTTGCGCGAATCCGGCCTGTCCCAGGAGCAGAACCAGAAGTGTGGCGAATCGGATCGTAGCCTGACCTCTGACACCCTTGACGAAATTGGCGCCGAGCCTGTGCAAACTATCATGACAATACGCGAAATCCCGGAGCCCTACCGCGCCAACTCGGCCCTCGCCCTCGAACTGCTTCGCGATCATCCGGAACTCCTGCACGCCCGTTTCAGCGGAAACGTCACCCCTCTCCAGGTCGCCGCATTCGCCTGGCAACGCGAGCTCGCGGAGAGCCTGTGTGCCATGGGCGCAAAGCTGGACTTCATCAGCGCGATAGCGCTCGGCCGCACCGGCGCAGTTCGCGCCATGCTCGATCGCAGTCCCAACCTGATCCACAAGCGCGCTCCCGAGGGCGGTTGGACAGCCCTCCACATTGCAGCCGCCTATGCTGACATGGGGCCGACGTGAATGCCCGCGCAAAACATGGATTCACCGCATTGCACCATGCCGCGGCCGCCGGCAACACAGGTTTCGTGGCCTTCCTGCTCACGCATGGGGCAAACGCGCACGCACAGACCGACGCCCGCCAGACACCGTGGGCACTCGCCATTCGGCACGGCCACAGAGACGTCGTCGCGCTGCTCGAATGATCGGAGACCGGCGACTCACTGCCGCCGCTCTGTAAGGCACTACCAGCGCCCGCCCGCCTGGCATCGCGGCTCCGGCTCTGCCAACTGGCGCAGGCCCTCGCACGCCAGAAGACGCATCTCGCGGTCTGAGTCGTCGAGCATCAGTGTGAGCTCCGCCTGGAGACCGGCCACCGAATCAGGAAACGGCGTCATTTTCGAGCCGGCAATGAATCCACCAAAGACGGGATGCCTCTTTGCCCACCTGATGACATTCAGCTTCCGCTCATCGCGACCTGCCACCATCTCCCGGACTTTCCGCCTCAGCTCCGCCGGGAGCAGCTGATCCTCGGCGTACTTGGCAAGGCAAGCATCTTGCCCCGGAAACTGCCCGGCGAGGATCAGGCAGGCGGCTGCGCTAAGCTCCAACTCGGCAGAATTGGCCGCCAGCTGCCTGAGCAGGCCTGCCGTTCTCACCCGGCCCGAGACAACGCTCGCTACATACTGCTGCATTTCGAGCCAGCCAATCATCGCCTCCCGGCTGTAATCCTCCCCAAGCTGCAACAGTATCGTGGCGATGTCGTTCCCGACCCCGGCAGAATCGGAATGGAAGAAGTTCTCTTCGTCCGGTGGTTCGGAGCGTACGAAGTTCCGGTGCAATCCGCTCCACACGCGAAGCGAATAGTCCCCGCGGACATCGGCTGCGGACCGGTACACCCCGTCGTCCCACGTCAGGAAAAAGATCCGCCTCTCGCCGGCTTCCACCCGGTATCTGCCCGGACCAGTGTAGCCGCCCTTGTTGGAGAGGGAGTACGTGAAGAAATCGAACTCCAGCCGGCTCTGCCGGACGTTGCCACGAAGCACGTTTTCGACGTCTAAAGACACGCGCATCTGGTCCAGGAGCAGCTCTGGCTGTCGTCGTGCCGGTACACCATTCTGGATGCAGACTACGGAACGGACCGTGCCAACCAGGATGGTGGACGAACGGAAGATCAGCTGCGGATAGTCCACAGGTTTCCCGAAATCGAAGTCGTAAAAGTCGTGCGGCCTCTGATTCCCGCACCCGCAAAGCACCACAACCACGGCCCCGAACACCCAGCCCGCCGGCTTGAACACGCGATCCTCCCGTGACGATCTCCCGGAATTAGACACCCGCCATCCCGAATAGTTTCCGCGTCAAGGTTTCAGACTGCACGCGTAGGCGCCTCTTCGGGGGGCGGGCCCCCCGGCCCGCGAGGGGCCCCCTGGCCCCAGTTGCTTACAGGGGCGCCGTTTCCCAGGAAGCCCCAACCGCAGCCCCTCACTGCAACGACGCCCAGGTGCCCTTCTGGAATCCTGACCAAACCCGCCGCTGAGAACAGCCCTCCGTCCACACCCCGAGGTTCAGAATCCGGCCCGCCCCCTCAACTACTTCGGCCCGAAAGTCAGCCGTTCCACGAGCACTGCGCCAGCGGGCGGAGTGAAACGAAAGAGCGACTCATCCACGGGCCGTCCAACGTTTGCCTTGCTGAATGAAACAGTGGTCGCTTTCTCCGATGAACTCGCGCTGCCGTCCACCGCTCTGGCCGGGTAGCTGATGCGTGCCTTCAGGAAAAGGCGCCGCTTCGCATCAATCCAATAGGTCGTGAGCGATTTTCCCATTCGGTCGTCGACCGCCTCGCGCTCCACCTCGATCACCTGGCACGCCACCGGACCCGAGGCAAGATTCACATCCTCCACGCGGAGGAACCGTGCGCTTTTTGCGCGGTGGCCTGCAATCTCGAACCCGATGAGGCTGGTAGCCAGCCGGTGCGCACTGCGGGCGCTCGTCTTCGTGTACTCGTTTCTGCCCGGGCTGTAAGCCCAGTTGTGCTTGCCGTCGAAGACATACAGAGTTCCTGATGAAAGTGACTCTTCGCGATACCTGCCGCGGCTCCCCACAATCCACTGACGCCCTGGTGTTTGGCTCCGGGAGGAGCTATTCAGCTCCAGGAGTTCGGTCTGCTCGAAGTCGTAGGTCGTCTTCAACAAACCCGCGTAGTTCGCCGCAGCTTTTTGTACCAATCGGAGCGGATCCTGGACCTCGCCGCAAAGTGGGAGTACGAGGAGGACCGGCAAGGCGAGCAGAGAAAGTCGCATGAGTATCTCCTGGTTTGTGATGATACGCGCGTAAGATGGCGAATGCAATGCCGGTGTGAGCGAAATAGAAGGGGCCATTAGCCGCTGGTTCGCCGAAGTTCTGGTCAATAACAGGGCTATCCTCGACCGGTCACCCACCACCGCCCCGCGGAAAAACTCAGCGGTACGGTCCAGGCCCAAGCCGGGATCACCTCCTCAATGCCGAAACGGTGCTTCACCGTGTGCGCCGTCGCCCCCGGCGAGAGGCTCCGGCGTCCACTCGATACTCACACGCCGAGCCTCCAGCCACCCAGCCAATCCGTAACAGGGCCCAAGTTCGAGCCGAATCCCCGACTCGGTCTTGCTCAGAGTGAGTCCCGAGATCACGTTCTGACAGCTGAAATCACGAAGCTCCAGGTCGCTAATCTCCTCGAGACGAAAAGTCACCACGCTGTCCGCAGCGTCACCGCCGCCGGCCGCGACGTGCCTCAGTTCTTGACTGACAAGGCGGATTCGTAGGTTGGACACCCCGTCCCGATTCAGATGAAGCGACAGGATCTCCGCATCGTGAAACGAGGGAAATTGCCGGACGCACAACTCGGCGAGCTCTGCATAACCAGGAACTAGCGCAGCGACACTGTCCATGGGCTAAGTGTACCCGAGGCTGGTAGCTCCGTCTCGAGTTTGGAATGCCACGGTTGACGGAGACCGTCGACACACTGCGACTCTCAAAGGCATCGGCGGCGCGCCTCAGGTTGTCTCCTGAAGCGCATCACGCCGATTCGCCAGACGGTGCAAACACGGCCAGCGCTTCCTTCTGCCGAATCGAAGCGAGGATCTCCACCTCGGAAGCACTCGCCCTCTCCTCGTACAGCAACTCGGCCCCGTCTTCGAGCTCCTCGTAGACCACAAAAAGATCCCGGAGCCCACGAAAAAAGACCTGCACCTGCCTGCCATCCGTGTTGGTGTAAGTGTCCGCGAACTCCGCCCCTCGCGCCAGCGCCTTCGAGTACGCCTGCTCCGCCGAGTCGGCCCGGATGAGCGTCAGATTGAAGTGAACCAGGCTGCCCGGGTCTCCGTCGATCCGAAACTCCACGACGAGATCGGCCAGCCACCACTTCGCGTCCGGCGGTATGTAGCTCATTGGTTCTCATCATACCGAGGCGAGGGTGCTGCTCTCATGGCGCGATAGCCCCACGCAGACGTCTATACTGGCATCGTGTCAACCAAACGTCCCATCCCCCGCGAGCCACCCGCAGACGGGCCGGAAGGCACCGTCTGGTACGGCGGCCCTGTGGATCAATGGAAGGTGACACTCCGCGTCTTCGGGGACGATCTCGATCCCGATCACATCTCCACCCTGCTGGGCTGCCAGCCCTCGTCCGCGAGGAAAAAGGGCGACCCGTATCCTAGGACCGGCCGGTGGCTGCTCTCGATCGATTCCAAGGACTGCGGCGAGAACGCCGATGTGGAAGACGGCATCAAAATGTTACTGGAGCGCCTGCCTCCCAACGGAAGCACTTGGAGTTCGCTGACCTCCCAGTACCGCGTAGACGTCTCCTGCGGCCTGTTCCTGGCTTCGTCCAATCGTGGCTTCGGGCTCTCCTCTGAGCTGTCCGGATTGCTCTCTGAGCGCAACCTCGATGTCGGCTTTGACCTCTACGCCACCAGCGCCACTCAGCCACCATACTGAACCCTTCCCGCCGCGCCGCAATTGCCGTACAATCAGTCTGTACTTCCCATGAAACTCCACTACTGTTTCCTGATGATTGCCATTCCGCTGGCTTCCTTCGGGCAGCCCGCGCCGCAGCAGGAGGTCAAGAAGGGCGCCATCGAGGGCGTGGTCCTCGTCGAAACAACCAGGGAGCCGGTGCGCCGCGTGCAAGTCATGGCCTACCCCCGGCGGACCAGCGCCGGGCCCGGCGCGACAATGGGCCAGCCCCAGTCCTTCACCGCCACCACCGATGCCGAGGGCAAGTTCACCATCGCTGATCTGGAGCCCGGCGACTACTTCCTGAACATCCAGAAACAGGGGTTCTCCATCGCCCGCAGAAGCACCTTCGCCTCCTCCATGCAGATCAAGGTCGGCCAGGGAGAAACCGTGAAGGGCCTGCGCTATGCACTGCTACCGCAGGCGGTGATCGCCGGCAAGGTTCTCGACGACGAGGGCGAGCCTGCAGGGCGCCCAGGTCCAGGCCCTGGCACAGCAGAATATGCGCGGCCGGAAGAGCTGGCTGCCCTCCGCTCAAGGCGTCCAGACCAACGATCGGGGCGAGTTCAGGCTGGCCAACCTCGTGCCAGGTAAAGTAATCCTCCAGGTCACCGCTGGCTACCAATCGATGATGGCGCAGGAGCAGGCGCGCTCCGGGCAGCCCGCGATGGGCTATGCCGATACCTTCTACCCCGGCGTCACCGAACCGGCCCGCGCCATGCAGGTGGAACTGACCGCCGGCGCCGAACTGACGGGCTACGATGTCCAGTTGAAAAAGGTGCCGGTTCACAGGATCCGCGGCAAGGTGCTGGCGGCAGATGGCTCGCCGGCCAAGGAATTCTACGTCACCCCTCTCGCCACGAGAGGAGCCGGGCGGCGGCATGGGGATGATGGGCCCAGGCCGGGCGAGATCCTTTTCCCGCAAAGAGGACGGAACCTTCGAGGTGGGCGGTGTGCCGCAAGGCGCCTATATGGCCGTGGTCAACGTCATGAATCGCGCAAACCCCACGGATCGGCAAATCGCCACGGCGCCCGTCGATGTGAGAGACAGCGATGTGGAGAATCTCACCCTCCAGTTGTCACTGCCAATCACCCTCACGGGCAGCATCGTGCTGGAAGGCACGCTCCCCGCCGGAGAGAAGATGTCACAGGGCAACGTGAGCATCCAGTTGGCCCCTGCCGACGCCGGAATGTTCATGTTCGGCGCGATGCCGGGCCGCCCCAAAGACGACGGAACCTTTTCGCTCCAGATTGCCGCGCCCGGCAAATACCGGTTCTACGTCAATGGCGGCATGGGTCAGTCAGCCTACCTGGCCTCGATCCGCGTGGGCGGAGAGGAGTACATTGCCAAAGAGATCGACCTGACCGGCGCCGCGCCAGGTCCGGTGAAGATCGTGTACCGCACCGACGGCGGCAAAGTCTCCGGCACAGTCGAGCGAGGAGAAGACCAGGGCGGCGGCCCCGTCATGGCGGTGGTCCTGCCAAGGACTTCGCACTTCGCACCGGCCCCGCCGGGCCGCCAGATGCCCAGGTCAACCAGACCGGCGCCTTCCGAAATGTCGAACCTTCGCCCCGGCGATACGTCGTCCTCGCGCTAGCCTCCGCCGACATTCAACTGCTGGAGGACGAGGAGACCATGAAGGCACTGGAAAGCAAGTTCCAAGCCGTGAAAGTGACTGCCTCCGGCGCCGCCACCGTGCAACTCAAAGTCCTCTCCGCACCCGCCGAAAAGAAGTAGCCCGCCCCAACCATCGGAGGGCGGACCCCCTGGTCCGCGCGGGGCCCCCTGGCCCCGCCCGCCAAACCAGCATCCGGAATCAAAAGGGTTGCCAAAGCCAATATCCGTAGCGGAAGCATGGCTGTACAGACACTGACACCAGGATGTTTCTCCGAGACCAGCACCGATGGCGTTACGATAAGGTCGTGTCCGCCCCGCAGTTCCTTCCCTACTACTTGCCGGTCTCCTGCCGAACCCCAATCCCTCGCCGCAGCCCCCGATCGCCGCGACCAGATGCGAACTCAAGGCCGCCCCCGCGAAATACGCCGGCCGGTTGGTGATGGTGCGGGCTGAGGCCGTCGCCGGCGATCACGCCGCCGGCCTGGTGGACCCCACCTGCTCCGAGTCGCTTCGCCTCTCCGGTTCGAGTGACGCCGCGGAGCCGCAAGACCCGGCTCGCTGGCGGGGGCAGTTCGCCTGTTGGAGCGGGTTGGAGCATGAGCGTCTCATGCCGGAATCTCTCCACTGGAGCAACCTGCCCGGCCCGCCCATAGAGGTGAAGCCTGAGCCCGGCGATGAGTCGCAGCGCTTCTATGACGCATTGAGCGACCGGCACGAAGCGGACAGAAGCTGTGTCCACCGCAAGGTCACAGCCACCATCGTCGGCCGATTCGATCATGAGGCCTGCAAGTTCATTTGGGTCCGAGCCGACCCAACGGCTCAGCCCAGGATCTTCGGTGCTGGATTCGGCCCCAACCACGCCACGCTCTCACGCCTCAAACCCCAATCGATCAAGGACGTCGCCCTCGGCCCCGAGAACGATTGCTGGCGCAAGGCGGAGATGAAGCGGAATCCGGCCGGCCCTCGCTGAAACCGATCGACGCAAACCGAGCACGCCTAGCGAGGCGCCCGAAGGCCGTTCCCAGTAAAGCCGGAAAGCCGCACTATCGCGGAGCACTCAACTCAACCATTTGCCGGCGCCGCACCATAAGAGAGAATATGCAGCTATGGTGGTCCTGATCCTCCTTCTGCTGGCGATGCCGCTCGCTGCCCGGCCCCTCCCCGTCACGCCCATGCAGATGGACCCGGATCAGCTGCTCTTGAGCCTTCGCGAGGGCAAGCCGGCCATGCCGGATGCCGATTGCACGGCCCTCGGTCTTTGGGAGTGTCGCGCCGATGCTCTTGCACGGGTGAGGGACATCTCCATCCGATGGGTGCAGCTGGATGATGACGCCGAGCTCGAAGCCATCCTCACGATGGCCGCCCCGGCGGAGTGGTCCAATGTTACCTACGTCTTCGACAGGCAAGCCGAGTGGAAAATGGCCGGTTCCTTTCTCTGTCGCGACAACCGGTGCGACCTGAACAATATGGTTAGCGTTCACAATCTGACCGGTGATTCTCCGCCGCTACTCTGCTTGTCCCGCGACATTGGAGGCAGTGGCTCCGTCACGCTTACCACGGAAGCTTTCCACCTACGGGACGGCCAGTTTTGGCCAGTATTTCAAGTCACCCGATTCGAGCACGGCCCGTTCGCTACTTCCGCCACCACGAAACAGTACGTGCGCACTTCGTCAAACCGTTTGGTGGTTCACACAATCCGCGAGCGGCCGCCGGGAGCCTCCCCGCAGAACCTCTGTGAGGTCTGGCAATGGGTTCCGGCAAAACAGTCCTTCGCTCAAGTTCCGCAAGACCGCTCGCGATACTGCAATCCAAAAACTGCCACGCCCTATGCTGACAAATCGCATTGGACGGACCTGCCCAGTCATCCGTAGCGCGGGAGTTCGCGTGCCTGCCCCCCCTAGTGACGCCCCTCTACTCCGAGGTCGTCGGATCAATCACCGACCGCACCTGCGAGATTCGGTTCGCCGGAAACCCGCCCTGCTGCGCATGCTGGCGCACGGTGTCTTCATCCGGGGCAATGTAGACGCAGTAGATCTTGTCGTCCGTCACGTAGCTCTGAACCCACTGAATCTGTGGACCCAGTTCCCGCAAAACGCTACAAGACTTCTGCGATACCGCCTGCAGTTGCTCAGGCGACAGACTGCCGGCCCCCGGTATCTCTCTCTCGATGACGAACTTCGGCATAGTGCTGCCTCCCTTTCCAGATTTCGACCGACCGCCGATTGTAGCGCACCGCACGAGGCGCGCACCAAACTCCGGCGCCCGGAGAATCGCTGCGGCTGCATCCTCCCCGAAATACAGCGCTACACTATCCACTGGCCTCGATATGTTCCCAGGTATTTCACGCTTGAGAATCCTCCTCCCCTGCCGGAAATAACGACCGCCTCCATAATATGGGCGGCAAAAGAAGAGAAGGAACAAACACTCGCCCAAATTGAGCGATACGCGCCCACCTGGAAGGCGAGCCCAGCCTACCTCGTGATGAAGCCCGATCACGGCCTCATCGTCTCCCTGCAGCGAATCGAACACGAAGATCAGCACTTCGTGCTAGTCCTCTCGGTGGAACAGGCCGTCATTGCGCCGGAAGGGTTTGACCCACAAATTCCGATCCGGCTTACCTGCGTTTGGAACCAGCTCTACATGTCCCTATGCCCTGACGAAATCTGCGCTCCCTATGGCTTCCGTCTCCAGTTCGGCGCGCAAGGCGTGCAACGCATCCGAGACGGCCTGAACACAGGCCTCGTCGACTCGGTGAGAATCGACGGAATCCCCCACCCCCAGTTGTTAAGCGCCTGTTTTCGGCCCAATTACGGGTGCGCGCAGAGTCCTCCCTCGGACGAGGCTGTTTGACCCCGCCTCCGTCGCCCGCTGCATCACGTCCAGCCGCAATTTCCGCGCATCCGGACCCGCCCCGGCTGTCCCATCCGGACGGAACTCAAAAATCAAATCCTTACCGGGATCGTGACGCGGCCACGCCGGCAACCCCGCGCCATTCGGGTCGCCGGTCTTGGCAAAGTGGACCCAGTAGCTCTGCGCCATTCGTGAGACCGCCTGATCCTCCGGCGACACCGTCGAGCCCGGCCGCGCCGCCAGCGTGCCGAATACGAATCCGATCTCACCGCCGTGCGGAGCCCCCGCCCGCATCCGCTCCCGCATCGCGCTCTGAACATAGGAGAACCGGTAGCGGTACGCAGGCAAGCCCTTGGCCGCGAAGGCGCTCACAGCGAAGCGGGCCGGCTCGGCCTGGCCGAAGTCGTCGTTGGCCCTCGATATCAGCGTGGCCAATTCCGTCGATCCGTCGGGATCGTACGCCTCCTTCGCTTGGGCGCTCCACTGGCCGAACCGCGCGAAAAACCGCTCCTTCGTAGCCGCCACAATCCGGTTCCCCGCCGTATCGGCGCTGTTGCTGCCGGCCAGCAGCGGAACCCGCGCCTGGTGGCCCGCCTTGTAAGCGGTCTCGGCCGTCTCCGTGATCAGTTTCCCGTCCAGGATCGGCGTCAGCTCCTGGCGCGGAACGCTCACGCCCGGTTGCGCCGGCGCGCCCCGAAGAACCTCGTCGGCGCTAAGCCCGCGCAGCCGCGCCAGCGCCGCTTGGTCTGTCCCTCAATCCCCATCGAGCGCGCGAATTGAACCCCGATCGTCTCCGCCGACACCGGATAGTTCGGATCCACGCCGTCCTCCCGCATCGGCCGCGCCGTCAGCACGCTGTCCCGCGAACCGCCGGACTCCGCGATCGCCTTGTGGAACAGGCCCCGCGCCATCGGCGAAGCCAGCAGGCTGTGCACGGAAACCCGCCCGCCGAAAAACCAAAGATCGTCACGTTGTTCGGATCGCCTCCAAACGCGGCAATGTTCCGCTTCACCCACCGCAGTGCCGCGATCTGATCCATATACGCGTAGTTGCCCTTCGTCTCGTCAGGACGCTCGCGGCTCAGGGCGGGGAAGGCGAAAAACCCGAAGCGCCCCAGGCGGTAATTGGCAGCCACCAGGACAACGCCCTGCTTGGCGAACTGAGCCCCCGACGTGTTGGGCGAGGAGCTCGATCCGCCCACAAATCCGCCCCCGTGGATCCACACCATCACCGGCAGCTTGCCCCTCGCGGGGGCTCGCCGGGCGCCACGTTCACAAACAGACAATCCTCCGATGGCGCCCTCCCCGCAGGCGCGCCCGGCGCGGGCGGCGGGCCAAACCGTCCCTGCATGCAGTCCGCCCCATACTCCGCCGCCGGCCGCACGCCGCTCCACGGCGCCGCCGGCTGAGTCGGCCGCCACCGCAGCTCGCCCACCGGCGGCGCCGCAAACGGGATCCCCTTATAGGGCGGCCACCCCGTCCTCCACCACGCCCTGCAACTCACCGCTGTCCACCCGCACCACAGCAGGCGGCGCGGCGCTGCCGCTGCTGCCCATCGCCGCCAACCCCAGCAGGGCGGCGCCCAGCAGCACGCCCGGTTGAGCTGACTTCAGAAAACACTTGCCTGTCATTGATATTTCCTCTGCAAACCTGTGATCGCGAATTCCCACTCTCTCCATCACATCCGGCTGAAAAAGGCCGCCAGTTTGGCTACGGCCGGCGTCACGAATTGCGGACGGTCATACATGTCCATGTGCGTCGCCCCTTCAATCAGGTGGAGTTCTTTCCGGCTCCTTCGCCTTTTTGATCACCTCCTCGCTCCAGAAGAGCGTGTCGGCCTTGAGCCGGCGATCACCAACAGCGGCCGCGGAGATCGTATCGATCTGCTCAAACGGAAAGAACGCCATCTGCTGCGGAAGACTCGAAAGACGTACCGGTTCGGCGAGTTCGGATGCTGGGCTCGCGGGGTGCGGTAGTAGTCGTATCCCTCGCGGTACAGTTGCGGCGTCTTTTCCGTAAAGCCATCTGGGTTGTCCGGCACTACCGGCACCAGCCGCACGGGCTCGCCAACTGACTCGCGAGACCGAGCCCCGGCGGCATCCCTCAGCCGCCTCATTCGCTCCTCGTACGAGATCGTGCCCATGCCCTCCCGGCGTGCCTCTCCGAGATTGAAAGTGCTCACGGCAGCCACCGCTTTTACGCGCATCTCAGTCGCGGCACTGCAAAGCGCATAGCCGCCACCGGCGCAGATGCCAAGCGAGCCGATTCGTCCTGCATCCACCTGCGGATGCTTCACGAGAAAATCGATGGCGCAACCGATATCGTCCAGTCGGTGCCGGTACCTCCATCAGCCGTGGCTGGCCACCACTCTCGCCCTGATAGCAGGCGTCGTAGGCCAGCGTTAGGAATCCCTGCTCGGCCAGATGCTGGCATAAAGGCCCGAGGTCTGTTCCTTTACTCCGCCAAAGGGTGCGTCACCACAACCGTCGCTATTTCCGTTTCGCATCGAAACCGGCTGGTTGAAATAGATTGGCTACGATCGTTGTCCCCATGTTCCTGGCCGGGTAACTGACCCGTTCGATCGTCAGCCCTTTTCTATTGGGATATCCGATCACGGCGGGCTCCCGGACTGCCGTCGAGGCTGCCGTCGCCGTGGAGGCGCCCACCATCACACCCGTGGCAAGCTGGCCGGAGGCTCTGAGAAAACCGCGTCTCGCTTGTTTTGTGAATGGATCAACCATTTCAGACTCCTTCCATTCGCATCAGTCCAGCTTCTTCTCCGCCAGAAACTTCGACATCAGGTCCGCCACCTGCTTGTTGTTCAGGTCGGAGAACGGGAAGTGGGTATTGCCGCGGATGCCCACCTCCGGCAGATGTACCAGGGTCACGTCGCCTCCATGACGGTTGACCGTATCCCGCCACTTCTTGGCCATCTCCAGCCGCACTCGCCACCCATCCTGGCCCGGATTGTCGCTGGGCTTCTCCGGTATGAAGTCGCCGTAAAAGACGATGATGGGGAGCTTGGTGAGCTTCAGAAACTCAGCCCGGGGCACGCCGATCGCCGTCAGCGTTCCACCCGAGCTGGGCAGAGCCTCTGGAACCTCGCCCTCCGGAAACAGGAATCCGCTGCCCGGCTCATACGTCACGACCGCCCGCACATTGCCCGTCTTGACTGCCGTCAGCCAGCCCAGTCCGCCACCCTGCGAGTGAGTCCACAAACACCGCCGGCCCGATCCTGTTGAACAGCGCCGCGAAGGCGTCCGAGTTCACCTCGGGATCGTACGGCCCCACGTTCGGCGTCATCTGCCGGAAGTATTGGTTGAGTGCTTCCGGATCCTTCGAAAACTGTACGCCGGAAAATACTCCGCCAGATCCCCACCCGAAACGTGCCGAACCACATCTGCTCGTCCGGCGTGGCGTTGATCGTCGCCGAAACCGTGCTGCGGCCAGCATCCCCTCGTCGCGGCTGATCGATCAGATACACCGGGAATCGGCGCCGCAGGAAAATCGTTTGGAAGCCCTCCCGCCCGTCCGGAGTCGTCTCCCACGTCTTCGTGAACTGCCCGGTGCCATGCAGGAACACGAGCGGCAGTTTCCGCCGGTTCACTGGAATCTGGTAGAAGACGTAGGCGTGGTCTCCGTGCAGCGTCTGGCCATCCGGCGTCGGCTTCTTGTGATCAAAGGTCCGGGATTCGTGGCGATCTTCCCGCCAACCGCGAAGCTGCCTTGCTCCTCGATCATCAACGGTTCCGGCTTGCCCTTCACTGCCTGTTGCGCACTGGCGCCTAGCAAAAGCACGGCTGCGGACAGCCATAGCGCGATGAATGGACGTCTCATGTCCTCTCCTGCCTTCGTTTTTCGCATCATTTCTGCCCGAACACTTCCTTGGCGACGCCGATCGCCGTTACCGCGCTCGGCCACCCGGCGTAGAACGCCAAATGCGTGATGGTCTCGATCAACTCTTCTTGCGTCACGCCGTTCTGGCGCGCGATACGAAGGTGCGAACGAAGCTGCTCCGGCCGGTTCAACGCAATCAGCGCTGCCACTGTCGCCAGGCTGCGGTCCCGCTTCGATAGTTCCGGCCTCTCCCAAACATCGCCGTACAGCACGTCGTCCGTGATCTGCGCCAGCTTGGGCGCAAAGTCACCAATCGCGCCCTGCGACGGCCTCGGCCGCGCCGCGGCGCCTGCACTCGCCGCCTGACCGCGCAAAGGCGCGCTGTACTCCGCCGCGCTCACCTGCTCCATCCAACCAACCGTTTTGCCGTCCAGTTGCTCGGTAATCGCGATGTGCGTCATCGAGCTGTTCGGTCCGGCGCCGTGCCAGTGCTTCTGACCGGGCCGGATCCACACCCGTCTCCCTGCCGGATCTCATCCACCGGATCACCCCAACGCTGCACCCGGCCCGTGCCCGCTGTCACAATCAGCAACGTCTGCCCCAATGGATGTGTGTGCTACGCCGTCCGCGCGCCGGGCGAAAACAGAACGCGCACCCAAAACACGCGCCGGCGCGCTCCCCGGAACGGAGAATCCACCCGCGCTGTCCCCGTGAAGTGGTCGGCCGGCGCCGCTTGCGGAGCTTGCGCCCCGCCCCGCGTGATCCCGATCATTGCCTGTTCCCTCGCCGTCTGGCTCCGGACCTCTGCCGCGAACACGCAGGACGCAATCGCAACTACCGCGGACACTCTCATAGTGTTTCCCTCGCTCATAGCGCAGATCCACGACGGTCCCTATTGACCCACCTGAACCACGATCAGTTTCTTCTGATCGCGAATCAGTGGTTTGCCGTTCGATAACGCCAGGGGCGCCCAGTTCTGCCCGGACTCCATCAGCCCGGCGCCGGCCAGCGCCTCAAACCCAGCCGGATCAGGCTCAGTCACATACAGCTTCTTCGCGCCGTCGGTGGCGATCAGCAGACCATCCACCAGGATCGCGCCGCCCTCACAAACGCCGGCTCCTGTCCCGTCTTCCACTTCACCTCGCCGCTCATGCTCATACTCACCAGACCATCCGCCGCTCGTTGGTCGTGAACTGCGCATAGAAATGGTTCTTTGTGCAAAATCGGCGGCTGCATGTGGGACCCGAAGTCCCGGTTCTTGAACAACTCGTTCCTCCGAACGTCCCGTCTTCCTTCTTCACGATCTGAATCATCGCCGACCCCGCATTGTAGCCGCCCGCCAGCAGCAGCTTGCCTTCCCCGGCATCCACGGCCTGAGCCACCGGGATCATGCACTGCCATCCGGTGTAGGTCCACAGGATCTTCCCGGTCAAGGGGTCGATGCCGTTGACGCTGCCACCCTTGGCGCTGCGCCCAAAACCCTGGGGCCGGTGATCATCACGAGCTGATCTCCAGACGGGGCCTTGATCACGGAAGGTGTATCGTATCCGGCGCCGCCCGCCAGCGGTTCCGATTTCCATTTCAAATCGCCAGTCGCTTTGTCGCTACGCCACCACGCCCGCCCCGGCGCCTGCGACGCCACGATGAGCAGATCGCGGTAGATCAGCGGGTTCTGACGCAATCCCCAGATCAGAAACTGCCCGCCTTCAGGCGCTGGTGCAAATGGCCCGGCTGGAACTGCCCCGCCGCCGCCGAATTCCGTCCAGATGTTCTTATGCCACCGGCTTCTGCGTCGTCGTGTTGATGCAGTACAATCCCGCGCAGGCCGGCCGTATAAACGAGATTGCCCTCCACCGTCGGCGTGGTTCGGGATCAGGAAACTCAACCCGGCCCGGAGCGGCATAAGCAAGGTCCAGAGCTCCTTGCCGTTGGCGAAGTCGTAGACCCGCAACGTGTCGCCGACCTTATCGTCGCGATCCAGCAGATAGACCTTCCCCGCGCTGACCGCCGCGCCCCCGTAGCCGATGCCGAGAGGCGCCGTCCACAGCACCTTAGGGCCACCCTCCGGCCACGTTCGCAGAATGCCCTTGTCTGCGGATGTACTGTTCCGGCTCGGCCCGTAAAACTGCGGCCAGTCCGCCCCAAACGCGCCGGTCACCATCAGCGGCGCGAAGATCATCGTCACGAGTCTCGTTCTGGTCTTCATCGACTTTCTGCCTCTCTTGCTACTTGCCGGTCTCATTCTGCTTCGCCGCGATCGCGTACAACTGGCTTCGCGTCATCACATACAACACGCCGTTCGCTGGCACCGGTGTGCCGTAAACCGGAGTCCGCCATATCCATCAGCACGGGCTTGTTCATCTCCGCGGTCGCCTGAAAAACCGCCAGATCCCCGTCCGCATCGCCCAGGTAGACCTTGCCGTCCGCCAGTAGCGGAGAGCCCCACACCGGAGACTTCAGATCGAAACTCCAATGCGGCTTGCCCGTCTTCACGTCCACGCAGTGCAAATGCCGTCAAAATCCGAGAGGAAAGCCAACCCGCCGCCCACTGCCGCCGTCGAGATGGAGCGGTTGATCTTCTCGTACTGCCACACTCTTCCAGCCTCAGTAATATCGCCCCGTTTCCCCGGATCAATACTGAACGCCGCGCCGCGTCCGCTGCCGCTGTCGGGATCCTGCCCTGCGCTCATCAGCACCCTGCCCTCCAGGAACACAGGGGTGGCGATCCCGTAGTTGCGCGCCTCAGGAAGCAATCTTCACTGGGTTCAGGTCCGAACTTCCACAACCGCCCCCCGTCCGGGCGTGGAATCCATACAGCCATCCGTCTCCCCCACAAAGAACACCTGTTGCACTCCATCCACACCATACCAGGCCGGAGAGGACCCTGCCCCTGAACGATGCCCTCACCCGGAGAGTTGTCCTGCCACACGACCTTCCCGGTGTCTTTGTGGACGGCAAGAAAACTCAGCGCCTTCGGAGCGAGGCAGGCCCTCATCACTCCGGCCGTTCCGAGGTCCCCACAAACACCAGATCCTCCCCAGATCGGCGGCGAGGCATTGGCCATGTTGCGCGGGTGAACGCCCAGCTCTTTGATCATGTCGAGCTTCCAGATGATGTCAGCATCACGGGTCCCCGGTCTACCTCATCCTGGAACGGCCCGTCATCCTTCCGTCAGAACCCCCTCATGTCCGGGCAAACCAGCTCCCCACGGTTACTCACGTAGTACAACCGCTTCCCCTCACCGCCGGAGAAGAGCAAACGCCCTGCTGCGAAAGTCGTTCACCGGCCCCGACGCCAGCTTGTCCGTAACCGCCTGCCACAGGAACTGCCCGTCGGACTCACGAAAGCACATCAACACACCCCGGTCACCCTGGATCGCCGCATTCCTCAGATTCCCATTGTTCGTGCCGAGAAAGATCTTCCCCACCCACCACCACCGGGTTTCCATAAGACGTCGTGCCGATCCGGCGCTTTCCACTTGATGTTGCTGCCGCTCTTACATCCCAGGACCCGGGCAGGTTCTTCATGCCCGAGGCCGTGTTGCGCTGCGCCGTGCCGCCCCATCGGCCGGTCCTGAGACGGCAGCGGACGGCAAGCCACCGGAGCGAGCACGACGACGGCGGCGCCAATTGGACCTTCATGCATCAGCTCGTTTTAATCTCAACATTCGCACCGCATCTAGTCCGAAGCCTCACACCCGCCCGCAATCGCGCGCCCTGAAGGCCCAAAAACCACTCGCTTCAAGCGCCCATCCCTCGTCACTCCTGCCCTTGCCGAACCCGTCCTGATAGCCCGGATTCGCACAACTCTTAGTCTCCGTATCCAGATTAGGACCGCCCGTCCTCCACCCGGTAGCCTGAACCTGCCGAGTTTTAGCCTATTCCTGTCGAGGGCTAGCGAAAATGCTCGCCCGGATGTACTCTGGGTGCAAAGGAGCCACCCTGATGCCCCTCAGTCCCATCCAAGCCCTCAGCCCCCTGCCGGACCGCCTCCAGCAGCTCAAGGAAGAACTGGCTCACCGCATCGCCGCCTGCATCGGCTCCGAACAGAAACGGATTACCGCGGTGCCCGGCCTCACCGTCCACCAGCGCACCGCGCCCACTCCGCCCTGCTCCATGACCTACGAGCCGAGTCTCATCCTCACCGCCCAGGGGCGCAAGCGCGTGGAATTCGGCGGCAAATCCTTTACCTACGGCACCTCCCACTACCTGCTCGCCTCCGTCGCCCTACCCGTCGTGGCCCGCGTCGTCGAGGCCAGCCAGCAGACCCCCTGCCTGGCCCTCTCGCTCAAGCTCCAAATGCCCGTCGTCCGGGAACTGCTCGGCCGCGAAGAACTCGCGGTGACGCCCCATAGCGGGAAAGGCCCGGCTCTGGCCCTCGGGGAAGTCACCGTGGACTTGCTGGACTCCTTCTGCCGCCTCCTGCGCCTCCTGGACCAGCCTCAGGATGTCGCCTTCCTCCACGGCCTGATCGAGCGCGAGATCATCTTCCGCGTCCTGCAAGGCCCGGAGGGCGCCCGCCTCCGCGCCATCGCCACACTCGGCGACCAGAGCTACCGCACCGCCAAGGCAATCGCCTGGATCAAAGACAACTATGCAAGACCGCTCCGCGTCGAGGAGCTCGCCGATATCGCCGGCATGGGCGTCTCCACCCTCCACCACCACTTCCGCGCTCTCACCGCCATGAGCCCCCTCCAATACCAGAAACAGATCCGGCTCCAGGAAGCGCGCACACGCATGTCCATCCAGGGCCTCGATGCCGGTAGCGCCGCCCTCGAGGTCGGCTACGAAAGCGCCAGCCAGTTCACCCGCGAATACAAACGCCTCTTCGGCCAAACGCCCATGCGCGATACCCGTACTCTCCGTGCCCAGGAAGCCACGCAACTCGAACCCCTCGGGGCCCGTTGATACAGAACCATCCGCACGCCCCGCGCGCCCACAGAAAGGCTCTCATGCTCTCTCGATCCCTTCTCCTCAGCGCCGCCGCTCAGGCGTTCACCCTCGCCCCCACACCGCCCCAGCCGGCCGCGCCGAAACCGCCATCATCTCCGGCCTCCTCGATCCCATCCACGCAAGCGCTCAATAAATGACGACCCAAAACCCCACCACCAACCGCCGCCGATTCCTCGCCCAGACCACGGGGGCCGCCGCCGCGTCTCTCCTCCTCCCAGCCACCGCCCAGCCCGCCTCCCCCTGGGGCGGCCCCGTCCTCGACGCCCACTTCCACCTCCGCCCCGACGTCGCCAGCAACTGGAAACACATGCAGGGCTGCGGAGTCACCCACGCCGTCCTCCTCACCCGCGCCCCAGACCAGGACCGCGCCAAACAAGCCATCGACGCCACCCCCGGCCGCTACGCCCGCTCCGTCGCCGCCGACCCCGCCCTCCCCGATACCCCCCGCATCCTCCGCGAAGCCCTCAAAGCCGGAGCCGTCAGCATCGGCGAATTGAAGCACCACCTCGCCCTCGATTCCCCTGAGATGCGCCGCGTCTACGATATTGCCGCCGAGCTCCAGGTCCCCGTCTTAGTCCACATCCAGGTCTTCCCTCACTTCCCCGGCGAGCTCCCCTACAACACCGGCTATCCCCAGTTCGACAAGGTCCTCAAGGCCCACCCCAAAACCAACTTCCTCGGCCACGCCGATCTCTTCTGGGCCAACATCAGCGCCGACGTCCCCACAGATCGCGGCTACCCCACCGGCCCCATCAAACCCGGCGGCCTCACCGATCGCTGGCTCGCCGATTACCCCAACCTCTACGCCGACATCTCCGCCAACTCCGGCAACAACGCCCTCTCCCGCGACCCCGACTTCTCCCGCGGCTTCCTCGCCCGCCACAAATCCAAGCTCATCTTCGGCAGCGATTGCAGTTGCGCCGACGGCAAAGGCGCCGGCATCTCCCAAGGCAACAACCCCGAGGCCGCCCGCCTCGCCGGCAAATGCGTCGCCGCCGCCACCCTCAGCCTCCTCCAAGGCCTCACCACCCCCGCCCTCTTCCGCCAGATCACCTGGGAGAACGGAACCAAACTCCTCAAACTCCGCTTCTGATTGTGATAGCGTTGGTTCGAGGTGCACTCATGGGAGACAAGGGCGGCAAGAAAGACAAGGACAAGAGCAAGCAGCAGCAGGCCACCAAGCACAAGCAGGACGAGCAGAAAAAGCTAGCCAAAGCCCCCGCCAAAAAGCCCGGAGCCTAGCCCGCGCAGAACCGCTTCGCGCCCCCGTCCCGCGCCGCGACCGTCAGCCGCGCTTCCGCGCCGCGCTTTCGCGCCGCGACCGTGTACCCCGTTACCGCGCCGCGCCATGTGCCCGTTTCTGAGCCGCGACCGTAAGGGAGCGGTTGCGTCTAGCGCTTCTCCGCCACCATCCGCGCCAGCCTCGTCCGATCCAAACTCCAATCCGACACCCCCTCCACATCCTCAAACCGGACAATCCGGAAATCAGCCGCAAAAACCGCCCGCAGCAACTCCCCCGGATCGATATCCACCGGCTTGCGCCCCGCGGCGCCCTTGTCTGACGCAAAACTCTCCACCACCAGAAGCCCCCCAACCCGGAGCGAATTCCAAACCCGCTGCACATACGCCTGGTCCGTCACCGGAAACGGCTCATACGTGATCACGACCAAATCCCACTGCGCCGTACCGTAATCGAAGTTCGAGTTGCTCTTCTGCACGGCCCGAATCGCCACCCCCGCCGCCGCGGCATTCTTCCTAGCGACGCTAATCCCCTCGTCGGACACATCAAACCCCGTCACATCCCACCCGCGAATCGCCAGAAACACGGAATTCCGCCCCTGCCCCATGCCCACATCCAGCGCCCGGCCCGGCTTCCTGCCCTCCACGGCCGACATCAGCAGCCCATTCGGCTTAACGCTGAATCCCGGATTGCTCGCGGCATAAATCTTGTTGAAAATCAGCTGCCACCCATCCTCCCGCGTGCGCATCATCTCCATCACAACCTTGATCTGGCCGTCCGCCTCCGCCGCCGATGCTCCGCCCGCCAGGACATGAGCCCGGTAATCCCGCAGCAGGCTCCCCGGATTGTCATTCGGCGGAATAGTAGCCAACCACGCAAGGAACGCCCGCCAAGTCCGTTCGGCATCCGCCTGTGCGCCCCACGCAAGAGGCTGCACGACCGCCGCACCGATCCCGGCCGCCTGCATCATCACGCGTCGTCTTGAGATTTTGGGCATGGCGAGAAGTCTAGCATCCAGCCACGCGCGGCGTCGGAACAACCTGTGGGGGCCAGCCGGACATCCCGCCGCACCCACGATTCGCCGGCAGAGCGCGCCCCATGGCCCCCCAGCCGAGTCTGCTAGACTAAACCGTCCGGAGCGCTGCTCCGGCATTCGGAGGAACCACACTGAAATATCTGTTAATTGCCGTTCTGGCCGCAGCATATCCTTGCGCAGCCGCATCATTCACCATCGACGCCACCTATTCGGGCCGTTATCTCGGAAATGGCGCACACAATACTGACTCTGCCGGCAACTTCGGCACCGGTTGGGCCGGTGGGGTCCCGGCAGAGATCAGGAGCTACTTCGGCTTCGGACTGGCAGGAGTCACCGGAACCATCACCTCGGCAGCTCTGCGGCTACAAGGCAATCCGAGCTTCGCCATGCTTCTGAGCCCGGAAGGAACAGAGACGTTTGCAGTTTTCGATGTCTCCACTTCACTGGCGAGTTTGACGGCGGGCACCGCCGGGGTAGCTGGATTCAACGATCTGGGAACCGGGGCACAATTCGGAAGCCTCAGCATCACGGCGGTCTCCCCAAACACCGTCGATATCACCCTCAACGCACTGGGGCTCGCCTACCTCAACAGCCTGGGCGGCGGCACGGCGGCACTGGGTGGCGCGCTGACGACCCTCGCCAAGAGCGGCAACGAGCTCGTGTTCAATGGCGCCGCCTCCGGCCAGACGCGCCAACTCCTACTCACCACTTCCGGGATCACGCCCGTTCCCGAACCCGCTTCGCTCGCCTCCGTTGCCTTGGGCCTGGCGGGTCTCGGCCTGCTGCGCCGGGCGCGGCGGGCGCCAGCCACGTCTGCCAAAACGAAGTAAACCCACCGCCCGCCTGCGGTCTTGCTTGTCGTGCCGGGCATCACCTGCCGGCAAGCAGCCGCGGTGCTGGGGGAACGTCACCAGCCCTGGGACGGCAATCGGCTCGACCATCACACTCCTACCCCCCGCCCCCGCCCGCTTCCGCGCTGCCACCGCCCGCACCCAAAAGACATCGCACCGCCGCCCATGGATCGGCAAGACCCAAGGCAGCCGCGCCCGGTCCTCCAATACCTCGAAATCCCGCGCCAGTAACCCCATCAACTCCGGCTCGGAAATCCAATCCTTCCGCGCCGAATACATCGTCGAATAGTCAAACGGAGTAGTCACCACCAGCAGCCCGCCAACCCGCAGGCACCGCATCAGGCTATCCAGCACCCGCCGAGGCAGCGCGGTCGAGTCCAGCACATTCAGCGCAAACACGACATCAAACGTCTCAGCCTCAAACGGAGGATCCTCCGCATTCGCCACCAGAAACGCCGCCCCCGGAGCCGCCCCACACTCCTCCGCCGCCGCCCGCACCCGCTCGAAATGCAGGTCGATCCCCACCGCGCAATCCAGGTGCCGCGCCAGCATCGCCGTATATCCGCCCGTCGCGCAACCCGCATCCAGCCCCACCGTCTGCCGCCCGGGGACGCGGCCCGCAAAGCGCCCCAGCGCGCCCTCCAGAAATGCGGCAAACTCGCCGCTCAGCCCCGCAGCCTCGGGCGCAGGAGGCCCAAAGTGCGACGCCCGGTAGCTCGCCAGATGCCGCCGCCGGATCACCTCGGCGTGATCGTCGGCAAGGGGCGCATCCAGCATCGCGCCGATCGCCGCCGGCAGGTCCCGCCGCCGCAGGATCATCCACCGCTCGCTGCTCGCGTACTCCACCCAGTCTTCCACCAGAATCGGAATCCCGTCGATAATCGGGCGCGCCGCGCCGCACCCCGCGTGCCCGCACCGCAGCACCCCGTGCCGGATCTCGCCCCCCGCGCCGGCCACGCCAACCTCCGCCCGCAGCCCGCCCGCCCGGCAAACCGGGCACACCATCCTGGTCCACTCGAGTAGCGTTGGATCCATAGCCTGCCCCTGGCCCCTCAGCCGAAGAACACGTCCCAGCTGCCTTCGATCAGAGTCCCCGCGCCGCCGCAGTGCTGGTCGGCGTCGCCCTTGCGATGCGCCCCCCGGTTGTTGATCAACACCGATTTCGAGCCGCCGACCGCAACCCAAGTGTTCGGTCCACAGCACGCGCCGTGCACGCCGCTGTCCTCCTGCCGCAATGCCGGCCGCCCGTTGATGAAAACGTTCGGCGAGCCAAGAATCGCTGGCCCGGACGCCGGGTGCGGGCACGCCGGGCACCCGTGCGCGTCGCTAGGGACAGCGCGACTGATCCATCACACGCCCCGCCGCCGCGCCCTGCGGATTCACCGGCACTGAAGGATCCGGCAGCCGCAGGATGCTGGTCCCCGCCGCCGGCAGCTTCGTGATCCGGCCCTGGCTCACCGGTGCCCGCCCTTGGACCACAAATGGCTTGATCATTGCGCCCCCTCCGGCAAATCGCAGTTCAGTAGAATGTGGCGCCCGTTCATCCGCACATCCTCCGTCGTCTGCAAATCAAAGCTCCGGCACTTCACCGCCACATCCCCGCTGGAGGCCAGCTCCAGCCGCGCGCACTGCAACTTCACCACCGGCCCCTCCGGAGTAAACACGATCCGCAACTCCATCTCGCCCCCCGGCCCGCTGACCTCCAGAAACTCATTCTCCGAGTCCGCCTGCACCACAATCGCCCGCCCCGAAGGAAGCACCGCCCGCGAAACCGCCCCCGCCCGCACCGCCACCTCGGCTTTCCGCTTCGCTGCCATGCGTACATTATAAGGAGTTTCAGGTAGAAAAGCCTCAAACATGCATGGCCCCGAGTGCCGGCACGATAGCAACCCGCCGGGCCTGCTGGATCGCCCGAGATACCGGGCCCCTCGACGAATCACCAAGTTCCTAACCCGGTAGCTCGAAAAGGACACCCGCCTCGGACCAGACTTGCTCCAGACAATTTGGGCCCTGCCCAGGCAATGCAAGGATTACTGGGGCATGGTCACCGCCGCTCTCTAGACTCTCCAACACCACGCGGTCCCTCCCGAGACGGAGCCGCTTAAAGTAGCGGTTGTTATCAGTGTCGGAGGCGATGACGGGCGTGCCTTCGTGTCTTTTGAGTGCCTCCGCCACCGCCAGCCGCCCGCTCGGAGCCTGCTGCGCGCCGCCCGTCTGTGCCATCGCCGCCATCAATAATACAGCCCAGAGACCGCTGCTCGTCACGAACCTATTCCACCACGTCAGCCGCCCCTGCCCCCGCCACCCCCATACCTCGGCAACAGCAAAAACAACCCCGCCGACCCCAGCGTCGCCCCCGCCAGCACCGTCAGCAACCACGTATAGGACCCCGTCGCATCAAAAACCCGCCCCATCACCATCGGCCCCGTCGCCCCCGCAATCGCATACGCCGTCCACGTGAACCCATACAGCGTCGAAAACGATCGCAGCCCAAAATACCGCGTCAACAGATAAGGCGTGATGTCCGCCTCGCCCCCCAACCCGAATCCGATCAGCGCCGCCGCCACCATCGCCGGCAGCGCCGCCCCCGCCGTCGCCAGTAGCAAGATCCCCCCCGCCACCACCACCAGCAAGCAAAACCCGACCCGCGGCCCAAAGAAACGGTCCAGCAGCAGACCCGTCCCAATCCGCCCGCAGAAGCTCGCCAGCCCCAGCACGGACGCCGTCCGCGCCGCCGTTGCCGCCGACACCCCGCGGTCCGTCAGCAGCGGCGAAAGATGCGTGATCGCCCCATTTACGCTCACTGAGCCCAGAAACAGCGTCGCCACAATAATCCAGAACACGCGCGAACGCACCCCCTCCCCCACGCTCACGCCCTCCAGCCGCAACGCGCCCCCGCCCGCCCCCTCGTGCGCCTTCTCCCGCACAAAAACGGCCGTCAGCGGGATCCCCGCCACCAGCACCATCGCGCCCAGCACGAAGTACGCCCCCCGCCACCCATAACCATCGATCAGCGCCTGCGCCAGGGGAGGGAAGAGCATCGCGCCCGTCCCCACCCCGGCCATCACCAGCGCCAGCGCGATCCCCCGCCGAGTGTCAAACCACGTCGACACCGCCCGCGAGTACCCCATCTGCGTCGTGCCGTTGCCCACCACCCCCATCACCACAAACACCGCGTACAGATGCGCCAGGTTCGGTGTCAGCAGGCCCAGCGACGCAAACGCAATCCCAAACACCGCCATGCACGGCAAAATCACCGCCCGCGGACCGTGCCGGTCCAGCAGCCGCCCCAGCACCGGCGAGCACACCGCCACCGTCATCGCCGCAAACCCAAACGCCGCCGAGACCGCCCCGCGCGTCCAGTGAAACTCCTCCGCCACCGGCTTCAGAAAGATGCTGAACGTAAACACCAGCAGACAGCCGAAGCCCACCATTACGCCGAAATACGCCGCCGCCACCACGCGCCAGCCGGGGTTGCCCCCCATCATGCCCCGCGCCTAGTCGCGCGAATAGCCATGCACCGCCGTCCTCTTCCCGCCCATCCGGTGGGCCTCGTCCGAGAGCGCATGCACCCCGCTCGCATCAATCCAGCGGTTGTAGAAATTGAACAACGCGCAAACCGTAATCGCAAAATAGATGGCATCGTCGTTCCAGCCTTGTGCATACAGCGGCTGCATGTCCGCCGCCGAAATCTGCGGCGAGTTGTGGTTGACCTGGTCCACAAAACGCAGCAGCGCCTTGTCCTTCTCCTCCAGCGCCGACGTCTCCAGATCCTCCAGAACGCCCCGCACCAGATCCTCGCTGCCCAACAGTTCCGCCGCAACTGCGGCGTGCGATTTCGTTCAAAAGAGGCAGTGATTCCGCTTCGACGTATACGCCGCAATCAGCTCTCGCAGCCCCGGCGAAAATGGGCCCGGCCCACGCAGAACCTCCTGCGTGAACCGGGCCAGATGCGCAGTCGCGCCAGGCAGGTAAGCAAACATGTGCCAGATCTGCGGATACTCCCCGCCGCTCGCCTGCATCATCCGGATGCTGTCCGTAAACGAGCACGGCTTCGGATTCTGCTCCACCTCCGGCAGAAACATCGGTTCCATTTTTTGTTTTTCGTCCGCCATCGAAACTGGATCCCCTCAGAAGATGATCTTAACCGCGAGCTGGAACAGCCGCGGCGAGCCGGCCGCCAGCACCCGCCCGAAATTCGGCGACGAGATGTCATTCTCCGGCAGCCCGAAATTGGCGTGATTGGCCACATTGAACCCCTCCGCCCGGAATTGGATCCTCGCCCGTTCCGACACCGCCAGCGTCTTCAACAGCGACACATCCACATTCGCAATCCCTGGCCCCCGCACCGTGCCGCGCCCCGCGCTCCCATGCTGCCCCGCCTGCGTCGCCGGATCCAGCCGCCGGAACGCCGTCCGGCTCATCCACTGATCCGCCGTATGCGCCCCCGCGTTCGCATCCGCAATCGCATCCGGCCTGCTCGAATAGAAACCCGAGATCTCCGGCGCGCTCCCCTGCAACGCCACATTCGCGCTGTCATACACTGTGAACGGCGTGCCCGTGGCGAAGTTCGCAATCGCGTTCAACTGCCACCCGCCCAGCACCCGCCGCCCCTGGCCCCTCGGCCCCGGGATCTCCCACGCGCCGCTGAAAACAAACCGCTGCCGCGCGTCAAACAGCGAAGGCCCATGCTCCGCCTTCAGGTTGAAAGGGTCCTGCGCCAGATCGTTCTCGCCCCCCACCAGCCGCGGAGCCGAGCCCGCCACGTTGAAGCTCGAAACATAATCCAGCGTCTTCGAATACGTGTACGACCCCAAAAACGACAGCCCCCCGCTGAATCGCCGCGACACCGCGAGCTGCGCCGCATGATACGTCGAGTTCGTCTGATTCGTAATCAGCCCCACCGACGCAAAATCGCACGGCCCCTCCGCCCCCCGGCACCCCGCATAGATTCGCCGCTGATCCGCGTTCCCCGATGTCGCCCCCGGCCCGTACACCGCCGGATTCGCCTCAATCATCCGCGGCAGCCGCGTCCCCTTGGTCCCGATATACCGCGCGTCCACCAGATAGCTCGCGCCCAACGCCCGCTGCACCGCAAAGTTCCAGCTCTGCGAATACGGCGGCCGCATCCCGTTCTCCACCGTCAGCACCGTCGTCGGCTGCGGAAACGAGTCCGCTTGAAACGGATTCTTTCCACCCCACGGATCCGTGAAGCTGATCGGCGCCGCCAGTTGCCGCGCCTGCGTCCAAGGCAGCGCGGACAGCGGAGCCTGCAGCGGACCGCCCACCCCGTTCGTGAACGAGTCGTAGTAAATGCCATACGCCGCCCGGATCGAAGTCTTGCCATCCCCCGTCGCATCCCACGCCAGCCCCACGCGCGGCATCACGCCCTTCCAGTACACCGGCGCAATCCCGTCCGGCACGCCCGCATCGCCCGGAAACAGCAGCCCCCTCGGCGCTTTGGCCATCACCGTCGATTGCTGCCCCGGCGACCACGAGTTCATCCGGTTCCGGATATCCACATACGGCGTGCTCACCTCCCACCGCGCGCCGTAGTTGATCGTCAGCCGCGGGCTCACCCGCCATTCGTCCTGGCCGTACGCCGCAAAGTCCACGTTCCGCAGCCCCCGGTTCATATCGCCGCCCGCCTGAAAGAACACCACCGGAAAACCCACCAGAAAGCTCCCAAACGCGTCACTGATCGGGAACGGTGCGAACACAAAGAACCCGTTCGAGGCGATCCCCTGCGCCATGTTGATCTGATTCCGCCGGAAATCCGCCCCCACCTTGAAGCTGTGCTTGCCCCGCACGTGCGAGAGCGAATCGAACACTTCAATCGAATTCTGCGTCGTGTCGCGCGGGCCCGTAATCGGGTTGCCCACGCTCGCATACCCGCTCACGATGAAAAACGGCGGCCCCTGCGCCGCATCCAGCGTCGTGTCGTAGTTGAATCCAAGCTGCCGCGGCGACGTCCGGTTCACCGGGCTGTTGCTGAAAAACACATTGCGGAAGAAGCCCGCGCGGAAAGTGTGGATCGTCGACCCGCTGAACAGATGCGTCTCCGAAACCGTCGCCTGCGTCGTCGCGATCTCTTCCCCCACCGGGAAGCCCGGCACGTCCGCCCCCGCCGTGGACATCGGGTTCAAATTCGATCCCGCCGCCCGCGTGAAGTGCGCCGACAACTGATCCCGCTCGCCCAGCGTCTGGTCAAACCGTAGCCCGCCCTGGTCAGATTGGCTCTCCAGCTTCTGCGTCGCCACATACAGGTTCGCGCCCGCGTTGGCGCGCGGATAATACTCCATGATCTTTAGCGCCGTCGGGCTCATCGCTTGCACCGGAATCTGGTTGTTCGGAAACGGCTGGCCCGTGAAGTAGTTGATCAGCGGCACCGGCTGCCCCGTCTGCGGATCGCGCAACCCCGAGAAATCACCGCGCCTCTGCGCATCGCTCGGCACCGTCGCCGCCCGCGTGAAGCCCTCCCGGTTCCGGAAGCCCTCGTAGTACCCAAACAGGAAACTCCGGTTGCGCCGCAACGGCCCGCCCAGCGTCGCCCCAAACTGATTCTGCTTCAGCGGCTCCGTCTTGGCAGCAAAGAAATTCCGCGCATCCAGCGAGTCGTTGCGCAAAAACTCATACAGCGTTCCGTGCAGCTCGTTGCTCCCGGATCGCGTAACCACCGTCGTCGTCGCTCCGCTCGTCCCCCCGTACTCCGGCGGCGCGCTCTGCGTCAGAATTCGGAACTCCTGGATCGCATCCACCGGGGTCTTCAGCGCATACCCCCCATCCACCCGGTTGACGTTCGAAACCCCGTCCAGTAGATAGCTGTTCGCCTCCGGCCGCTGCCCGTTCACCGAATACGCCTGCCCCGCCCGCAGCGATCCCCCTGCCTCCGCCAGCCCCGCCGTCATCGGAGCCACCCCTGGCTGCAACAATCCAAGCTGCGTGAAGTTCCGCCCATTCAAAGGCAAATCCAGCAGCTCCCGCCCCGTCACCACGTTGCCGATCACATTCGACCCCGTATCCACCAGCGTCGCCGCGCTGTTCACGTTCAGCACGTCCTTGCTCCGCGCCACCGCCATCTGCACGTCCACCCGCACCGTCTTGCTCACATGCAGCACAATCCCCGTCTGCACGCTCTCCGCCAGATTCGGAGCCGCAATCCGCAACTCATACTCGCCCACCGGCACCACCACATGAAACGCCCCGGCCGAAGTCGTGCTCTGCATCCGCGCATATCCGGTCCGCAGATTCCTAACCCTCACGTTCGCGCCCACAATCGCCGCCCCCGAGACATCCGTCACCTGCCCCTCCAGCGTCGCCCCCGTATCCTGGGCAAACGCGGCAACCCCAAGCGCGGCAACCACCACCGCGTGTCTCATCAAAACGCTGAATCTGGGCACTCGCTGAGAGTAGCCGCATCCGTACTCTTTTGACAATAATGCAGATCAATTAGTATCGAACCAGCAGAAATCAGAGTGCAATAGCCGAAAATCTCATTCCCCCCTGAGTTCGGAGGAGGCTTACCGGCCGCGGGCGCCGGGGGGGGGGCGGTTCACGCAAGCTCCATTGACAGGCGCCCCCTGCACCCCGCGTCTGGTGAGCGGGTCCCTCCACTACGATAAGATTCCCAATGACCATGCTCCGGCCGCTGCCTCATTGGCTCGACCTCGCGCTACGTGCGCTAATCTGCGGATACGCCATTCTAATGGCCGTGCCGCTGCGCTACCACGTCGTGCAACCCGGACTCGACGGCAGTTGGGCCTACGCCCTGAACGCATTCGCGGCGCAGGGCGTGCGGCACGGCGTGGACGTCGCCTTCACCTACGGGCCCTGGGGCTACCTGGCCTTCCCCATGCCGGGCGGCCCTCCGCTGTGGCAGGGCTTGGCCGCCCAAACGGCGTTGTGGGTCGCCTATGCCCTGGTGTTGATCTCCCTCGCGTTCGTGCGGCGCGTCGGGTTAATCAACCTGTTCCTGTTTACCGCCTGCGTGATGGCGGGCCTCGGCGCGTTTCACAACTTCGGCTACGCCGGACCCGATCTCTTCTTCTCCTTCCTCGCGCTGCTGTTGATCGGCTGCGCAGTGGAAAGTCCGCGTTGGCGACACTACTTTGCCGCAGCCGTGGCAAGCGGCGCGGCCCTGCTCTTGGTCAAGCTCAGTTCGGGAATTCTCGTGCTGAGCGCGGTGGCTGTTTTTCCGTGCGCCGTCTGGTTCTTGGACCGGACGAAGGCCAGGCAGGCGGCGGCAATCGCGGCGGCGGCCCCACTGCTGTTTGCCGCCTTCTTCTTGGCGCACGCGCCTTCCGCCGCAGCGCTCGGACAGTATCTACGGGCCGGGATGGAGATCACCAGCGGCTACAGCGCGGTAATGAGCGAGGGAGAAAACGGCGAGTACCTCCTATCCGCGCTCTGGATCGCGCTCGCCTACGGAGTGCTGACGGGCGTTCTGTTGTGGCAGAGGCGGGCGTCCGCCATTCTGGCGTTGGCCTGCGTCGGACCGTTGTTCCTGGAGTTCAAACACTCCATGGTCCGGCCCTCCGGGCACGTCTTCCTGTTCTTCTTCTTCTCGGCGTTCGCCGTAGGCCTGGTCTTGCTCTTCACGCGGTTCGAAAAGCAAAACTGGCGTCCGCTCGCAATCGCCGTGATCCTGATGGCGGCGGCCCTGTATCCCCGGCTCGGGCATATGTTCGGACACTCCGCCCTGGTCCACGCCGGCGGCCTGCGCGTACTCGCCGGCTGGCAGGCGGCGGCCAGCGGCGCGGAGGCCGCGTCCCAGGCGGCGCTCAAGGCCAACAGCCTGCCGGCCGGTCTGCTCGCGCGACTGGACGGCCATACGTTCTCCATCTTTCCGTGGGAGATCACCTGGGCCGCGCCGCAGCTGCAGAATTACAGGCCGTTTCCCGTCTTTCAGAGCTATCAGGCCTACACCGCGGCGCTGGATGAGTGGAACGCCCGATTCCTGCGCGATAGCGCCCGTGGGCCGGAATTCCTCGTAGTAGACTGGCAGGCGATCGACCGCCGGCACCCGATGCTGGATGTTCCTGCCACGCATCTGGCGATGTTCCAGAACTATCGTGCCGCTGGACGATTCGGCAGCCACCTGCTGCTCCAGCGCATGGCCGCGCCGCGGTACCAGCAACTCCGAAGTCTGGGCATTCACAAGATCCGGCGGGGTCAGCCATTCCGGGCGCCGCCCAGCCAGCATCCCCTCATCGCCCGCGTCCGCCTCACGCCATCCCTCACCGGCCGGCTGCGGAATCTGTTCTACCGCCTCGCGGACGTGCAGATCCTGCTCTCCGGCGAGGACGGCACCGGAATCAGCGCGCGTGTCCCGCCCGGCGTCCTCTCCGGCGGAATCCCCCTGAACTTCACGGCGTCGGATCTCGATTCCTTCCAGAGCATCCTGAGCGGCCAGGCCGTGGCAAGCACCGACGGCATGGAATTGTTCGGCGATGGGCTGGAGTCCTTCGCGGAGGACGTGCTGATCGAGGTGCTGGAGCTCCCCGAACTGCGCCTGCCGCAGCCGCCTCCCCCCGATCCCGGCCCGGAAGCGGGCACAGTCTCCACCCTGCGCTTCGAATGGATCAATCAACGGGGGAGCTCGCAATACGGCGCCAAGGAAACGATCACCATCCCCGCGGCGGACCGCTTCCTCACCTTGAGCGGCTACGCTTACGACGCCGCGCCAGTCGCTCGCGGATCGGCGGTCTACATCGAGATGGATGGCAAGCTGCGCCCGGCTGAGTATGGCCTTCCGAGCCACGGCATTTCCATTGTCCTGGGCAAACCCGAACTGGAACTGTGCGGCTTCCGCTGGACCACGCCCTTGTGGAGGCTGCCCGCGGGCCCCCATGTCTTCCGCATCGTCCTGATCAGCCCCGGCGGGCAACGGCACTACGTATCGGAAGAAACCATCCGGCTCCAGGTCCAATAGCAGTCCATCCCGAATCCTGAAATCGATCCGCCCCGGAGCCGGTCGTCGAGCCGCCTGCCCACCTGGTATCTCCCACCACCAGGCCAAGCCGCCATGGAAATCCCCAACCTCACCCCCACCCGCCGCGACCTCCTCCGCATCTCCGCCTTGGCCGCCTCAGCCGCCTCGGCCGCCGGAGCCTCGGCGAAGGAGGCGGGCCCCCAGCTCGGCATCCTCCTCGCCACCACCTACACCAAAGGCACCCTCCAGGAACGCCTCGATTCCGCCCGCGCCGCCGGCCTAGCCTGCGTCCAGATCAGCATGTCCTGCGCCGGCCTCCCCGACATGCCCGATCAGATCCCCGCCGGCCTCCCCGCCACCATCCGCCGCGAAGCCGCCGCCCGCCACCTCGCCCTCGCCAGCCTCACCGGCACCTTCAACATGTGCCACCCCGATCCCGAACACCGCCGCACCGGCCTCCGCCGCCTCCGCGTCCTGGCCGAGGCCTGCCCCGAAATGGGCGTCTCCGCCATCCATCTCTGCACCGGCACGCGCGACCCCCAAAGCATGTGGCGCTACCACCCCGATAACAGCTCGCCGGAATCCTGGCGCGACATGGCCGCCTGCGTCCGCGAAGCCGCCGCCATCGCCCGCCAGGCCAAAGTGGTCCTCGCCTTCGAGCCCGAAATGAGCAACGTAGTCGATTCCGCCCGCAAAGCCCGCCGCCTCATGGACGAAATCGGCTCCCCCCACCTGAAGGTCACCCTCGATCCAGCCAATCTCTTCCACAAGGGCGAATTGCCCCGCATGAGCGAGATTCTCGACGAAGCCTTCACCCTGATCGGCAAGGACATCGTCCTCTGCCACGCCAAGGACCTCGATCACGACGGAGAAGCCGGCCACAAGCCCGCCGGCCACGGCCTCCTCGACTACGACCGCTACCTCCGCCTCCTCCGCCAGTACAACTTCCAGGGCCCCCTCCTCCTCCACGGCCTCACCGCCGAACAGGTCCCCGGCTGCCTCGCTTTCCTCCGCGCCAAACTGGCGTCGCTCCAGCCGCCAGCCTGACCCGCACTGGCGTCAGCTCAGTGTCTCTGCGAGACGAAGCAATTGGTCGGCCAGCGAACGGTCGCACTGCAAAACACCACTCGACTCCTGACATAGTCATCCTTGCTTGGCACCACGCCGGCCTTGCCATCGAACAGGAAAACGTGAGGGAATGTGCCATCGCTGAGAAACAGCGCGTCAGCTCGAAGCGCTAAATAGAAAGAGGCAGCACCGGTCATCCGTTTCAGTTCGTCCGTTGCCTCTCGGCCAAACCGCTCGTTGACGAGTGGACCAGCAACCTTGGCGTAGACCCGAACATACACACCAGCAGTCCGGCCACGAGCCGGTGCAGGACGAAACGAGAGGTGAAGAACCTCAAGCGGCTGGCAGGCTACCCGCAACTCCAGCGGCCTCCCGCCTCCCTTCCGAAGAGTCGTCTTCGTGACCTTACATGCCGCATCGACCCGCCGGACGACAATCTGTCCGTCGATCTTCAGGGCCTCCTGCATCTCTGGGCACCGTCCAGCCGCCACCCCACTCTCCTCCAGGTACTTTCTCCAGAAATCGTAAGAGGAATCAAATAGGTCGTACCGCGGTCCAACCCAGAAATACTCGCGTTTCGACGGGAAGACGGCGAACGCCCCGATGACAACCTGGTCCGGCGCAAGCAGCCCCAGAGCGGACTTGTCGAATTCCGCCGGACTCATTCTCCCGATCGCGCTCCGGTACACGATGCCGCGCACCCGCACGTCATCCCGGATCGTGAGGGAATCAGCGCCCCACGCCACGACACAGCCCACAAGAGGAATCAGCGCAAGAAGTCTCATGTCGCCCACCGCCGTTTCCACTCGCATGGCGTCATTCTCAAGGGCAATCCCCGCTCGCGCAGGAGAGAGCCAGCAGCGAAAAAAGTATCGTGTTGTAGGCCAGAACCGCCGAAACGACGAAGAGAACGGTCCTGACCCGCGAGCCTCGCCCAGGCGCCAGGATCAGCAACACCATCGTGATGAGCCACGAAAGTGCGAGTCCTGCGGTGAGCCACGTACCTGTCCGGTGAACCACGCAAGCCACGACAATGGCGCAGTGCGCGGCCGCCACGAAATAGTAGCGCCAGCCCGTCAGCCAGCCACGAAGTCCGTTCAGGATTTGCCCAAGTCGAGTCATCGGAGCCACCCTTCATCGAACACCCTCGGGACTGCCCGGCATCGCCGCGCTCCCGCCGCCCAGACCCCCACAGCCCGGTGCTCGCCCTCCCCGCTTCCCGTTACCAACGTCAACCTCCCGTGTCTCCAGCCTGCCAACAATCGTGACAGATCGAGCATCTGGCCCGGTTTGATCCTCGTCAGCGCCGCTGCCATCACCGGTTCCTCCGGCGACTTGCCGCCTGTCGCTTCCGCTCTCTCTGCCAATCCGGGATCACCCTCTCAGACCGCACGGCACCCGCGATACTCAACCACGATATGTCGCCACCCTTTGGCCATTCGAAACGCCTCTCCACCCTTGGCTGGTTGATCGCAAGTGATCACAAGCCGCGAGCTGCTCTGCCATTGCAGCTTGAGGCTATGCCGGTAGCGAAGCGTAAGGACAACGTTGTCCCACTCCTCGTTGGAGAACCATCCAAATCGCCCGTGAAGATGTACGTGAGTTGCCTCCGACGTCGTGGCCCCGCAGTCTCTGATGTAGTGCGTGGCTACAGCGCGCCGGTCCGGTGACGCTACAGTCTGCACAATCTCATCACCACACGGATCAACGCAGCCGCACATCGCGAGTACGAAAACGGCCACGGCTACTCTCAGCAATGGTGTTGCGTGGATCATGGGTGCACTGGCCCTACTCCCGGCAATCATGGCAATAGTCGCCAGAAGATTTCAAGGGTCTCCCTCTCTCGCTGAAGTGCCTGGTCGCATCCCCCCCCCGTCATCGCCTCACCTTTTCACTCCCGCCTTCTGGACCATCACCCCCACAGCCCGGTGCTGGCCCTCTGCGTTTCCCGTTACCAACGTCAACCTCCCGGACCGCTAACAATGTCACCTGCGCTACGAACCCACCCAGATGACCAAAACCGCGGGGCGGCGCGGCCGCCAAGGGAGCCCGTCCCGCTCCGCCCGAGGCGGCCGACAAAAACCCAACCACCGTGACACACCCGGACGCCGCCCCACCCTTGCGTCTCGCTGCCTTCACCACATCGTCGAACCTCGCCAGCGAATCCCGCTCCGGCACAGCCGGCAACGTGCTGGGCGTCTCTGGACTGCCCGGAAATCGCAACTGAATGGCGCGTGGCCAACTGCGTCCGAGAAACTCAAACCGGTCAGAACACAATCCACTCGCAAGAAAGAACTGCTCATCCCCGGCGTGCCACTCCGCGCGGATCGTCACCACGCGGCCCGCCAACTGCGGCAACGCCGCGAAAACGGAGCACAACGATTCCACCTGGACGGAGGGCGCAGGCGCCTGCTGTTCGCCGCCCCACGCCCCCGGGAGCACCGCAAACCAGGCCATCAATACTCCAACCGGCCGATACCTCACAGCGGCCACCCTGAATCCGCCTCAGCGCCACGCTTCATTGCAGCCTCTCCAGCACCACCGGCTTCTCGATGACCTCCGTAGAACGGCAATTTACCACCTCCACCTTGGGCAGGTAACCCGAAGCCACAACGGATAGGCTTCTACTCCACCCGGAGGGCAGGTAAACCCACACTCTGCCGTAACGGTCAGTTCTCTGTGGCAGGGAACCATCGGAGGCTCGATGCTTGCCCCGGCGATTGGCGTGCCATCCGGAGAGGTCACGCGGAAGTAAGCGATGCAATAGTCCCTGTCATCTGGATACACTGGGCACGAATTCAGTGTGGCCTCGGGCCGAATCGGGTGCCGCTCCAATACCCGATCGACTTTGAATCGGACTGGAAGCAGCTCCTGGGCGACACGATGATTTCATGTGGGCCAAAACCGAAGTCACAAATTCTCGCCGTCCCGTCGTCCCCGCTCTTCGTCTCGAACTCGTTCGCGCCCTTGGCATCAAGAACTCGGATGGTGGCACCGCGAAAGGGCGCGCCACCCGGGGACCTCACTGCGATTTCGACGGCGCAAAGGTCGCCGTCCTCCTGCGGCGCACTGAGCCTAGAGCCAGCAACGGCAAAACGCTCGGAATTAGCTTTGCGAGTAATGCATTGGAGACGAACGCGATCTTGGGCATTTGGCAAAAACGTCCTGATTAAGCTCCCACGCCGTTTCGGAGTCGTCCGGTATCTCGCAATGTATCTCAATTCCCGCAGCAACGCGAGGGCTCGTGCAGGCGACACGGTGATCTCGTTCAGCACATCCAGGAAGCTACCCAGGCATCCCGCGCCACCGGCGCACGGAGACCCCTCAACGCGAGGCAGCACCCCGACCTCGAAGCGCCCGTATCCTCCCGCAGAGCTCCTTTGACCTCTTCGGACCTTTCACATACTTCCGGCTGCTGGCGCTCCATTCGTGTGCGGCACATCCGGTCGTCTGCCCCTGCCCGCTCAGCACTTCTTCAGGCAGGTCCGGCGCACTGTGTCCCGGGATCTGAGCGGCCAAACGATGCGCGACGAAGAGCCCAGGCTCGAGAAAATGCAGGAAAGTTCTCTCAATCTCAACGGTATCCCGCTCAGATCCCGCCACCGGGCCTTCACGGAACTCCACAGTCTCAAAGACGCGGTGGAGCAAGCCTCGATCCAGACGGTAGATCTGAAGCGTATTGGAACGCCCCTCGGTCATCCAGCCGAACTCTCGCACAATCAGCTCGTTGACCGAATCGGTGACCAAACGAGCCTCGATCATTCGCTCTAGCGCAGAAAAGCTACTTCGGACCCGGTTGCTAAAACGCCCCACCTTCCACCATCCGGCACTGTCGCGATCAAAAACGAACGCCACCCGCGCGAAAAGGACGTCCAGGATCAAAACCGCCTCTGGCTGAGGATCGGAATCCATCTGCAAAATCAGCAGCCGGCCTTCAAAGGCGGGAAGCCGTTTTGGCAGAGGGCTGCCAAATAGCTCTTCATGAGCGCGACTCTGATCTTCGGCCGACGCTCCCCTGAGTTTGGCAAACAGGGTCCAAGGGTCGCTGACGATTCGCTCCCTCGTGCCAAGCCCCTCCGGCGTCTGTGCCAACATGCCAGCGGAACCAAGCCAAAAGAGGAGCACCCCGCCGTGGAAGATCACATGGTGGAGTCGCTTGAGAAACGGGACTACCATCGGTTGCTCCACATACTCCTCCAACTCCTTGGCCCAACAAAGCGGCACCTCGCAGCGCCAAGGCCAGCCGCGAACTCATCATACGTCACGCCGCGACGCCTGCGCGAGGCAGCACCGCGCTCTCCGGAAACCGGGCACGTAGGGTCTTCCGAGTGATCCCTCGCGGTGCTCCGCCACTGGCGCCACGCCAGCCGAGCCGCACTCCAGCCACCTCGCTCTACTCCCTCGCAGGCGGTGGCAGCACGAAGACACGCTGATCCGGGTCCTTAAATCGCTCACGCCAGATAGCCTGCCCCCAACTGCAATACCACGCTGCCACCTGAGCATCGCTACCTCCCTCCGGGAACCGCCGATCGGATCGAAAAAACGTCCGCATCGAACGATAGAGTTCGGCGTCAGAGTCAGTGAAGTCGACGGCCAGCGACGGGGGCCCATCAATGACATCTAACAGCGAGTAGCGGTCGATCGTCGAGATGGAATCAACACTACAGAGCAAAACCGATATGTGGGTCCCTTTCGGCGCCCAACCGATCCAAACTCCCATAATGGACCGGCCTACCGTCGCCCAGTGATAGTCAACTCTACCTTCGCCCGCCGAAATGGAGCCGATCCCGATTTCGGCGTCTGCCAGTGTGCTCCCGTACCCCGATTGGACCACTCGAACCACCGCACGGCTCTTCCCGTCGGGAGCGATCTTCTCATAGAGGTCGGCCGGCCGCCCTCTCATGCCAAGCCCCAGTCCGATCACAGCAACCGCACCGACCACCGCCGCCACTCTCACTGGTTGCATAGCGATTCCCCTGCCTGCCTTTCCAACTCCGCCCATATTCGTCCTACTCACGCCAGTGCGAGTTTCAACCCGACCACCACCGTGCGCACAAGACCTCACTGGTACCCTATCGATCATGAAAATCCTCGGCCCAATCGAGCAAGTCCTCCCCGTTCCGTCGAGGGAACCCTCGCAGTAACCGGTATTTGCTATCGATCTCCCTCCAGATGGTCCCGCAATACCCATGCCTCTCCCACCCCTTCTCTACCACTCCATCCTCCGACGCCGCACGAGTATGCCCGCGCCCGCCCCGCCGCTACCGCACTCCCGCACCCCCCGCAGCACAACCCATCAAGATCCCGAACAGCGCGCCGACATCAGCACTATCCACCAGGTAAGTCGGACTACCCCATCGGCCCCGCCCCTCGATGAACCGGATTCGAAATGTGCCGCACCCCGCCCCCACCCCGTCCGTAAACCAAGTCTCGATCTCCAGGTCTCTCGCCATCGCATCCGTCCCTTGGGAGGGATCCACCTTCGCCAGCCACGGAGCCGCCTCCCCCCAAGCTCCAGACACGCGGAACCGGTACCCGATGTCCACAGGCCGAGCCGCCACGGCCCTGGCCCGCTCTCCCGGAAGGCCCGCAATCCCCCCGGCTTGAACCAAAGCGAGCCACGCCGCCTCCGCCACTGGCCCCAGGCTCGCCGCAATCCCCGCCCGGTCATTCTTCATCCAGGCAACCATCAGCCGGTCCAGGCCCTCCGCGGCCCTTCGGCGCCGTCGCAATGAAAGCTCGGCCGAGCAAGGCGGAGAGGACACATACGACGTAAGGCCCAAAGCCACGCCCAGGACCCCGGCGCGATTGACAGTGGGGAAAAGGGCCTTTGGGACTCTCCGTAATCCGGCGCAGCCGTTCAAAGCCCGAGCGGCCCTGAATCCGCGCATAAGCCAGCAGCACCCATCGAATATTCAGCGCAAGCCGCGACCCCGCCGGATTCTCCTCAAATGCATCCAGCGCTTGATCGAGCTGCGGAACTGCCAGGGCGCCCATCTCCACCAGCGACCGAGCCACCGGCCTGTATCGCCGATCAAGTGAGCACGGGGCTCAGCCCCATCTGGTCGTCCTCCGCCGGCCCAGCATGCCGATCAGCGCCGAAACCTGCGCCCGCGTCTGCCCCGCCGCGCCAGCCAAAGGCGCAATCACCAGCAACGCCAAGCCTCGGAAAACCCCGGCACTCCAATTCACTCGATGCCTCCCTGTCAGGATCGTGGCTACTGACAACAGTAACTCGCCGGCTATCCCGCACGCCGGGAGCCCCCCTAACTCGGCCTATGCCGGAACGTATACTCCCCATCACCCGCTCCCCACCCACCCCCACATCCGCCAGCCGCACCACCAGCACCGCAGGCCCCGACGCCCGCGCCGCCGCCATCGGCTCACTGAAAAGCACCTCCGCCGCCCCCGCCCGCACCGGCACATCCCGCATCCGCTCCACCTCCACCCCAGCCCCGTCGCAAAGACACAAATCCACCTGTCCAGCCCCCGCTACCTCCACCGCCAGCCGCGCCACCAGCAAGTCATCCTCGGCCGTCACCGTGCGATCCACCCCGCCCCCGGCCGCCACCCGGTAGCTCCGCACCCGCAGCCCCGCCCGCTCCGCCTCCTCCAGGAGCGAGCCGCTCACCACCACTCGCACCGCGCCCGACCTCGCCGCCCGCCGGATCCCCTCCGCCAGCGCCACCACCGCCCGCAGCCGCCCCCCGCACGCATCGCACCCCAGCAAATGCAGCTCCGCCGCCTCCTCCTCCGCGCCGGTCAGCGCCCCCAGCCAGTAGTCCATCAGCACGCCGTCATCCATCGCCCCGGCACAGTGGCTCACCACGCCCTCCTCTCCCCCGCAAGGCACATCCGCAGCCGCCCCAGCGCCCGGTGCCGGATCACCCGCACATGCCCTTCCGATACCCCGAGAAACCCTGCCACCTCGCCGCCCGTCCGCTCGCTAAAAAATGTCATCACCACCACGCTCCGCTCCCGCTCCCCCAACCGCGCCAGGCACTCCGCCAGCCGCCCCTCGTCCACCACCTCTTCCGCCGGAGCCCGCTCCCCCGCCGCAAACCGCGCATACTCCGCCAGCAGGCCCTGCCGCCGCTGAGCCCCCGCCGCCAGTTCAATACCACCAGCCGGCGTCCCCAAAACGAAGGACGCCAGCTTCTCCGGCTCCCGCAATCGCCCCGCCCGCAGACCCTCCAGCGTGATCAGCAGCACCTCCTGCGTCAGGTCCGCCGCCGCCTGCTCGTCCCGCAGATGCCGCAATCCGTACAGCCGCACCCGCGGAGCCAGCCGCCGGTACAACTCCCCCTCGGCTTCCCGATCCCCGCCGGCCCCGATCCGCCGGGCCAGCTCTGCCTCTGCCGTCGTGTCCAACGGATTCATGACCAGCGAATATAGCATGGCGCGAAATCTTCATCACGGATGTGTAACGCCCCGCCCCTTCGTTACACATCCGATCCGGTAAAAGAAACTAATCAGACCTCAAGCAAAGGACGTCAAGCAAAGGAGCCCAATATGATCACCAACCAGCAATCCGGAACCCGCATCGACGAGATCGCCGCCGGCATCTACCGCATCAACACCCCCGTCCACATCGACGCCCTCCCCGGCGGCTTCAACTTCAGCCAGTACCTCGTTCTCGACGACGAGCCGCTCCTCTTCCACACCGGCTACCGCGCCATGTTCCCCCTCGTCCGCGAAGCCATCGCCAAAATCATGCCCGTCGAGAACCTCCGCCACCTTGGCTTCTCCCATTTCGAGGGCGACGAATTCGGAGCCATGAACCACTTCCTCGCCGCCGCCCCCCATAGCGTCCCGCTCGCCAGCCAGATCGGCGCCCTCACCTCCGTCAACGACATGGCGGATCGCCCCGCCCGCGCCCTCGCGAGCGGCGAGCGCTTCACCACCGGCCGCCACCGCTTCCAGTGGATCGATACCCCCCACGTCCCCCACGGCTGGGATTGCGGCGTCCTCTTCGACGAAACCACCCGCACCCTCCTCTGCGGCGACCTCTTCACCCAAGGAGGAACCGGAGCCCCGCCCCTCACCGAATCCGACATCCTCGCCCCCAGCGAGCAGTTCCGCAAACCCCTCGATTACTTCGCCCACGCCGCCAACACCACCGCCATTCTCGAGACCCTCGCCGCCCTCCAGCCCGAAACGCTCGCCTGCATGCACGGCAGCGCCTTTCGCGGCGACGGCGCCGCCCTCCTCCGCGGTCTCGCCTCACTCCTGGAGCACGAGCGCCTGTCGGCCTTGGCCGCGGTTTCGCCCGCAGTATAATGGACTCTTCCGGCATCCCATGTCTGCCACCCTGAAACTCCGCATCACCGTGCTAAGCCCCCTCCCCGGAGTCTCCATGCAGCTCCAGCGAGGCCGCGCGTCGCTCCTCCCGCCCACCCTCGTCACCCCGGACTCCATCTCCTTCGATTTCGAAGTCCGAGTCGAGCCCGGCCCCAACTTCCTAGGCGAATTCACCCAGGGCCCCAAAGCCACCCGCTTCGTCTACGTCAACTCCGGCTCCTACGCCGGCCAGCCCGGCACCCTCTGGAACCGCCGCGCCAAAATATCTCTCATGACCATCACCGAAGAGCAGATCGCCTCCGTCCAAGCCCACCCCAGCCATCTCCTGGAAACCCGCATCCCCGGCGCCGCCAAAGACGGAGGCCCCGTCTGCGCCTCAGTCCGCCCAGTCGTCTGGAGCGAGCTCGCCGGCTGACGCAGGCGCCCCTCTGCCACCGGCTATCTACGCTCGCCCCATCCGCCTGGAGTCATGTACGCTTTCAAGTAGTACAGATAGGAGAGCGCCATGCCCAGAATCGCAGTCAAAAACAACAGCCGTATCTCGTTGCGGATTCCAGTTGCCGAAAAAGCGATCCTCATGCGGGCGGCGGCTCTGCGGAACACGGACCTGACGGATTTTGTCCGCCAGCATAGCCTGCAAGCCGCCATGGATGTCATTCAGGAAGCCGAACGTGTCAAGCTCTCCGCCCGTGACAGCCTGCGGGTGCTCCACCTGCTGGAAAATCCCCCTGTGCCGAATGCGAAGCTGTTGGCCGCCGCAAGGCGCTGCCAAAGCGGAAATGAGCATTCCGGCATGGCATTAGGAGCCAATCAGCAAACGGCACGATCGGGACGCCTTTCATTAACAAAACCATCCTCGGCTTCTACAGTCTCAGTCCGGCGTCGGTCGAGTCGCCCGCACACCCGATATCGTGAAACGCGGGTTGGCCCGTTACGCCGTGCCGGCCTTCCGTTTGGCGCGTTTGGGGAGTCGACCAAAAGCTACAAGGGCAAGGACGTGGCGGACAACTCCTCCTGCGGCTGCGGAAGTGGGCGGCGTTGCGCTGCTCATAGATGCCAAGAACGCCAACGTGGCCGGCTGGGTATGCCCGCTACGGCGCAGTGCCCCTGGAAGATGCTCCGCTCACGCTGATGCTGCCGCTGGCAACAATCAAGGCCGCGCTGAACGCCGTGGAATGACCTGGCTTCCCTCGGTCGGAACTTCCCGCGCCCCCGGCTCCGCGTCACCCGTCCAGCCAGAGGTAACAGATCAGATTGCTCGCCAGGAAGTCCTTGATCCCGTGGGATCGGGCGGACCACTAGTGCCCCACCAGCCGCACCGCCCCTTCGCCTCGGGTGAGTGCTCCGCCGGCCACGCATCCAGCAGATCGTCCACCAACGGGTAAGGGTCCTCTTCGGGCGGAGTCCACGGCTTGGAAAGATAGTAATCCAGATGCGCCTCGTGGATCACCTGGATTGCCGCTTCGATGGCCGGTCCAACCCCACCGGCATCGGGGCGGTCCCCTGGACCGCGCGCGACCCCCGGTCGCGCCGCCGCCCCACCCGTCAAAACCCTCCCAAACCCAGCACCCCCGCCAAGCACTCCCGCCCGGCACTGTCAAACTTTGCCAAACCCTGTTACTGGAGCTACACTCAGGAAAGAAGAAAGCAGCATCACAGGAAACCGCCCATGAACGTATCGCTAACCCCCGAACTGGAGAAATTCGTGCACAGCAAGGTGCACGCGGGCCGCTACAATTCCGCCAGTGAAGTCGTCCGGGAGGCACTCCGTCTCCTGGAACAGCACGAACAGTCCCGCGCCGCTCAACTTGGCGAATTCAACAAGGAACTGGAGCGCCGGTTGGCCGCGCTCGATTCCGGCGGGCACGTCGACCCTGCCGCCGCCCTCTCCCGCCTCAGGCGCAAATCCGAACATCGCCGCAAGCAGCCAGCATGAGTGGTTTTGTCCTCGCCGCCGAGACCGAAATGGACCTCAACGACATCTGGGACTACATCGCCGCCGATAGCCCGGACGCCGCCGATCGATGGATGGAAAAGCTGTTCGCCACGTTCGAAGCGCTGGCGCGAAACCCAGGAATCGGTCATAAGCGAGAAGACCTGACGCCCCACCCCGTCCTCTTCTTTCCGGTCGGATCCTACCTGATCATCTATCGGCATCGGCCGGAGGATTGCCCGGTGGAGATCGTTGCCGTGACCAGGGAGCGCGGGACATCCGGGCATTCCTGCGCACACGATAGCGGCCCCTCCCTCATCTCCGAGGACCGCGCCCGCCCGCGTCAGAACCGCGGCAGCAACCCCGTAACACAATCCCTGCCTGGGGTCTGCCGAATCAGATACACCCGAGAACCACCGTCGTGGTTGGGTCGACCCCTCTGACCGGCAGGCTCAAACAGACCAATCACTGCCTCGCCGGCATCGGAAACACCAAGGGCCGCCCGATGAGGACGAATATGCGTGCCGTACCACCTCGATCTCCAACCTTGCTGATCGACTGCCGGCCAGGGAGGTAGGCCCTCTTACTATTTGTGGAAACAAGGCATCGCGGTCGCTCCGCCGATCGCGAACGCGGTTCCAGAGGTTTGGAAGAGAAGTAATTCAATTCGCCACCGCTGAACGGCGAATGAAGATACGGTCGCGCAGGAGCAGCTCGATACAAGATCTTCGCCTTCGGCGCTTGCGAGAACTGACCCACCGCTACTTTCCAAAACTGACCCGGGCCACTTGAACTGAACCCACCGTGCGGGCCGAGGCGTGATGACGTTGAATCATCACCATGCCAAAGGCCCGGAAGAGACCGTGTGCGATTTGCCGCCGGTGGTTCCGGCCGGACCCGCGGGCAGTAGATCGCCAACACGCCTGCGGGAAGCCGGAGTGCCAGATGGCACGCCGGCAGAAGACCCAAGCCAGTTGGCGGCGCCGGAACCCGGGCTACGGAGCCGCGTGGCGGATCGACCAGCGGGCGGATCCAAAGCGTCCGCAACCGGAACCGCTGCGTCTGCCCGCGCCGCTGAACCAACTTCCCTGGGATCTCGCGAAAGACCAGTTCGGGCCACAAGGCGCTGATTTCATTGGGGTTATGGGAGCACTTATGGTCCGGTCCGCGAAAGACCAGTTCCGCTCGTATCTGGTTGATTCCAAGAGCTTTGCGGACGCACTTCCCCAGCCGCTGCGAAAGACCAGTCCCGGTTTCGGCCATACTGGACCCCGAGCAGCCGACGATGCAACTGGAGTTTCACCAACTCGACCGGCGATGGGAACATCTCCGAGTCCGCCAGCCACACCGGCAGCGGCGCCTGATCGCGTCGCTGGCTGAGTCGGGCCAGCAGACGCCGATCGTGGTAGTGCTCTGCCAAGACCAGTGCGACCGCTACCTGGTGATCGACGGCTACAAGCGCATCGCGGCGCTCCAGCAACTGGGCCGCGACACAGTTGAGGCCACCGTCTGGGCGATGGGCGAAGCCGAAGCTCTGCTGCTGGACCGGTCCTTGCGCTGCAGTCCACAGGAGAGCGCGCTGGAACAAGGCTGGCTGTTGTCGGAGATGGAGCAGCGCTTTGGCTACTCGCTGGAGGAGTTGGCACGCCGCTTCGACCGCAGCGTGAGTTGGGTGTCGCGGCGATTGGCGTTGGTCGAATTGCTGCCGGAGGCGATCCAGAGCAGGTGCGCGAAGGAGCAATCGCGGCGCAACTGGCGATGAAGTATCTGGTGCCGGTGGCCCGAGTCAACGTGAAGGACTGCGAGCGGATGGCCGCCGCCTTCGCCCAGCACCGTTGCGACACCCGGCAAGGCGGGCAACTCTATGCCGCCTGGCGGGACGGCTCGCGCGTGGTTCGCGAGCGTATCCTTGCCGAGCCCGAACTGTTTTTGAAAACGCAGCGGCGGGCGCCGGCCGCCAAGCCGGCCGCGGCCAGCCTCAAGCGCGACCTGGAGATGGCGGTCGCCATCCTGCATCGCGCCGGCCGGCGGTTCGCTGAAGCCTTGCCGGAGATGGACGGCCGGCAACAGGAACAGGCGCAATGCCGGATCGATTGCGCGCGCCGCGAACTGGACCGGATGGCCGCGCGAATCGGAAAGGAACAGGAAGCGCAATATGCTGAGCCAGGCGCAACGGACAGCCATTCTGGAACTGAGCGCGAAGGGAGTGAGCAAACACGAGATCGCCCGCGTGCTGCAACTGTCGCGCCTGACCGTGCGGAAAGTTCTACAGTCCAACTCCAGCCAGGTGCCGGAAATCCGGCGGGCGGAGAAAGCCGAGCCGTACCGGCAACAGATCCTCGATCTCTTGCACTCCTGCAAGGGCAATCTCGTGCGAGTCCATGAAGAACTGACGGCGGGCGGCGCGGCGCTGTCGTATCCGGCGCTGACGGCATTTTGCCGCAAGCAGGGCATCGGGCAAACACCGGTCGTACCGGCAGGCCAATATCATTTCGAGCCTGGCGTGGAGATGCAGCACGACACGTCTCCGCACGCCGTCCAAGTGGGCGGTAGGAAGTGCCAGGCGCAGACCGCTTCGGCGGTGTTGTGTTACTCACGCATGCTGTTTTTCCAGATCAATCCCACCTTTCAGCGGTTCGATTGCAAGGTGTTCCTCACCGATGCGCTCCAATACATGGGCGGTGCGGTCCAGCGTGTGATGATCGACAACACGCACGTGGTGGTGCTGCGCGGGACCGGACGCGAGATGGTGCCCGTGCCGGAAATGGATGCCTTTGCCGAACGTCTCGGGTTTCGCTTCGTGGCGCATGCGATCGGAAATGCCAACCGCTCGGCGCGCGTGGAACGCCCCTTTCATTTCATCGAAAACAACTTCCTGGCCGGCCGCACGTTTGCCAGCTGGGAGGATCTGAACCGGCAGGCCCGCCAGTGGTGCGACAAGGTCAACTCCACTTACAAGAAACATATCCGCGCGGTGCCCCGCGAGTTATTTGCGGTAGAACGACTGCATCTGAAGCCGCTGCCGGCCTGGATCCCGGAGGTCTACCGGCTGCATCAGCGCATGGTGGATATCGAAGGGTATGTGGCGCTGCACACCAACCGCTACTCGGTGCCGGTGAATTGGATCGGCCGCCGCGTGGAGGTGCGCGAGACCAGGGACAAGATCGAGATTCAACTCGATGCCCGCAACTTGGTCACCCACGCCCGTATCGCCGGCGCCGGGTATCAGCGGGTGATGCTGGCCCAGCATCGTCCGCCGCGTGGGCAAGGCGTGCAGCGTCCCGATGCCCATCCCGAAGAGAAAGCCATTCTGGCGGCTGCCCCCGAGATGGCTGATTATGTCGCGGGCATGAAGCAACGAGGCCGCAAGGCGCCGACCCTTGCCCTGCGCCAACTGCTGCGACTGGTGCGGGAGTATCCACGGGAACCCCTGCTGGCTGCTGTGCGGGAGGCCGCCCGCTACGGTCTCTACGATCTGGACCGGCTGGAACGAATGATTCTGCGCCGCGTGGTGCGCGATTACTTTCTACTCGACGATGGCTCACACGATGACTGAAGAACTCGAACAACTGCTGAAGAATCTCAACCTGCGGCGCATGCTGGAGATCTACGGCGAGCAGTTACGCGCCGCCGAAAAGGAAGACGTGACTTACTCGGAGTTTGTCACCCGCCTGGCCCGCGCGCAGTGGCACGCACGGCAGGAGGGCGCTCTGGAGTGGCGTATCCGGCGCGCCAACCTGCCCGAACGCTGGTCCCTGGACACGTTCCCCTTTGCCCGCCAACCGGGCGTCAACCGCAAACAGATTCGTGCCTTCGCCGAACTGGACTTCGTCGCCAAAGCGGAGAATATCGTCCTGGTCGGGGAAACGGGCAGGGGCAAAACCGGATTAGCGTGCGGCCTGCTGCTGAAGGCACTGGAGAACGGCTACCGCTGCCAGTTCATCCGCGCGCAGGATCTATTCGATGAGATGTATGCCTCACTGGCCGACCGCTCCACCCGGCAACTGCTGAAACGCCTCGCCCGCCTGGACGTCCTTCTGATCGATGAATTTGGATACCTGACCCTGAAGCCGGAGCAGAGCAACATCTTCTTCAAACTGATGGAGGAGCGATACCACTGCCACTCCACAATCATCACGACGAATTTGGTCTATGACGAGTGGCAGAACTTTCTCGGCAACAAATCGATGGTGGATGCGCTGCTGAGCCGCGTGCGGCATTACTGCCACACGGTGACCATCAACGGTCCCTCGTTGCGCGAGCCGCAGGGCTAAGGCGCAATCGCATGGAAGAGGCCTTCCTCAGCCGGGCAGAATACATAGACAAGATTCTCTGCGTGTACCGGCGGACGCCAGGAACGACAGGTACGATCCGCCGTCCGGACCGTCTTCTAGCGGCCCAACTGCATGAACGAGGTGTGCCTCTACGCGCCGTTGAGAATGCGTTGGTCCTGGCGGCGGCGCGCCGGATGATCCGCCCCGCTGGCTCCCCACCACTGGGCACGATTCGCTCTCTGACCTACTTCTTGCCGGTAATCGAGGAAGTGCTCAGCCTGAACGTCAGTCCGGACTACTTCCAACATCTACGTCACAAGATCGAGCGCCTCGCCCAGGCCCGGTAGCCTCACCACCGCACCCCAACGCCACCAGTACGACGCGCCTTCGGCGCCGATGACGACATACGCTGCGCACGCCTCCGGCGTGGATGATATCGTTTGACGTCGGCAATTCCCAATCCTGTTCTACTCGTGGGTCACTTCAATCGAACGCTCATGGGTCACTTCTGCCAAGCGCCGAAGGTCTGACGCCCGGCGTGTGTTGCTTCTTGACCGTCGCCCGATGTAGTGGAGGAGGTGCCGGTGGCGGTGAAGTCGCTCGTTGGCGTTAGCCTGGTACGTTCGAGGGTGGTAGGGGGTTGGCAGGTGGCGAGGAGTTCGTCCGTTCGCTGGAGGCGTGCCGTGGAGAGTCGTTGCCACTGGATGGTGTTCATTCGGCGTATGGGCGCGTGACCTTCAGTGGGACGTAGTCGCTGGTGCGCGGCGCGATGAGGATCGCTCCGATGCTCGTGTACCCTGCTACCGCAACCGTCTTGTAGGCGTAAGCGTCTTCGGCTTCCTTCGGGGTCCTCGAAAGTGAGTTCGTGGCCTGCGCGGGTTGTCGCCGAGTTCCAGGTAAAGCATTCCGATGATAGCGTCGTCGGTGATCGCGATATACGTCTCGTGATACCGGGGTGGTTGCCGGGCATGGCGAGCTGGAGGCGTTCCGCGGTGCTGGTCGCGTCCCCGATGCAGAGGTAGTCCATGTCTCCTTGACGCCGGGCTTTCCATAAGTGGTGCCGAACGCGCCCGGTAGCGACGTGGGTTGCCGAGGATGTCGTGGTACTTCGATTGATGACCAGTTCGACGGACGAGGATGCCCGGCGATGCAGAGTGTCGCGGCTTGTTGGAAGTCGCCATCGTCATCGTGGGGGCGTGCAGGGTGCTTGTAAGCGGTCCCCTTGGTGTTGGAGGGCGATGCCGTCAAAAGTCGTTCTGGCACACGTGACGGAGTTCATACCGGAACAAATGAAGGACCTACAAGCATGACGGAGATCGTCCGTGTTTTGAATTGAGGAGTCCACGAGGCTGGTGTACCGTCGATGTCCGAAGAGTGATGCCGCGGGTACGGTTTTTGCTGTCGTGGTCCAAGCCGGTAGTCGATCTTCTCTCTCAAGTCATCAATGGCTATGTCCCGCGAGGGTAGGCCGTCTCTCTTGTTCTGCAGGTTGTTTGGTGGAGGACTTCGTCGACCACTATTGTACCCGGCATCCTTGATCAACGCTTCCAGGTCGTCGATGTCGCTCGGGTCTCAGCTCATACGAGTTCTCGTTCCTGGTGAACCATCCTTGTACTTCTTCGGAGGCGGTTGAATAAGGCTCTGGCCGATGTTCGGGGTTCGGGCGTGAGGATTTTCGCCGCGTTGTTCGCGGCGTTGCCGATACTAATGAGTTCGCGGTCGCCGCGCGTCTCGATGTTAGCGACGAGGCAATCTCCCAGGTCAAGTCAGATGGCGGGTACAAGCGAAGAATAGCTAGGGAAGGCTTCCGCGAACGATGTAGTGAGGGGCGGGTTTATGGCGAGACCGGCGAGGACCGCGTCATACGCCATAGCGGATGGACTGTTGTATGGGCGGAAGATGAGCCCGTGAGCTTACCGCCTTGGACCTGGATTTTGTCGCCGCTAAAGACGTTTTGGAAGATACGCTGGAGTTCGATTCTGTGGTCAATTGAAGGGTTCGGTACACGCGCCGGTAGTCGTCGCGCCGCTGGAGGTCGCACAGGGACGCGGCGATGCAGGTTACTGATGTCCAGCAGACGTGGACTCCAGTGACGATCCAAGTATCGGTTGAGGAGAAGTTTGAGAAGTCCATCTCTCTCGTGAGGAGCTTGGCGGTGACGCCGCCGTCGGTGATGCGCTTCCATTCCCGCTGTAGGCGATCCTTACTTCGGTCAAAGTTCCCGCCATGAGAAGGTACTCCCTCGGATAGGTGACGGCAGGAAGAAATGGACCTACCCATTGCTACTATACCACAAGCTGTAGTGTGCACCTGAACGGTGTGGAGGTACATATCCACTGGGACTTACTGAAGCCTTTGAGTATTACTTCACCCGGACAAGCGTTCTTGAGCGGCGATACACTGTTCTTGGTCGAACGCGTTATCCGGCCCTGTCCGAGATACTTACGCTGGTGGTAGTTGGTTTCCATTTTGATTTAGCCGCCGTGCCCTCCACAACTGGCCATGTCGAAGAGACGGTGGCAGCAGGCGATAGAAGCGCAGAATGTGCGGGTTACTAAAACTGTTCAAGTACCATCGCTCGAAGTCGCGGGCGGTGTCGTTAGTGAGTAAGATTCATGAGGCAGAAGCAGCGGTCAAACAACAGGTAAAGGAAAGGGGATCGTAATGCCGGTCGCCACTGTAGGGGACGGTGGCTCATCGGGGACCAGGACACCAAGCCGGGTCACCAAGCATGGGTGAGGTCTTGGGGTAGTGCCGGACAAGTGGCAGGACAACTTCACTGACACGAGAGCCAGATCATGAGGACGGGGCTGGCTTCCAGCAATGCTTCAAGGCGCAGGTGGCGGTGGATGGCGATTCGAGGCTGGTACGACCAACGACGTGGGGGGTGTCCTGCAGACTCCGGTTCTTTGCCGGCGTGCAGAGACGCGCAGAAGGTCAGGAGGCCGGAAGTCCGAAGCGTGTTCTGGCAGATGCGGTGGACCACGCCGAAGAAGCTTTTCCGGACATTTGCAGTCAAGCGGCTGCTGGCTACGTGGCGCTGGGGCGAGAGGGACAGAAAGCCGGAACCGCAGGCACGGCGGGAATGCCAGGGCGTCCCGGACAATGCGGCGGTGCTTGGCAGGAGCGGACGGTAACGCGTGGTACCGGAAGCGGAAATCGACGGTGGTGCAAGCCCTCGGATGGATCAGGAAAAGGCTGGTTTCCGACGGTTCCAGTCTCCGCGGACTGGTGAAGGTCAAGGCGAATGGCGACCGTGTGCGGCGGAACTCGATCTGAAGCGGAACTGGGCCTCGCGCGGGCCTGAAAACGGCCCAAATTCGCCATACTAGGTCTCTGGCGGTTACCGTTGGTTCCACTGCCGACGAAGCGGAGGAGAGCCTTTGTTTCGATGAATATTCCCTGCGATCTTACGAGTCGACCCACGTGACCCAAATCGTGCTGCGGGATGGGTTCCTAGCTGCCGACGAGCCGCAAATTGCGCGTCTGCCCAAGTGTCTCTGGAGCCCACGGCACATCAGGTTTGACGGTGAACGAGAAGGCCAGCTTGGAGCGGATGATCCTATTCGGGCCGCGGTAAAGTCGCCTCGTTAGTCACAGCCCAGGGATGAACAGAACCGGCATTCGTTTGCGGACATCCCGCTCACCGCCGGCCGGGCATTGCATTTTAGGAGCGCTCACCCAATCCACTCGTGCACCAAAATGGCGGGGCGTACGGCCTGACGAGTCCGATGAACATCGGAGAGTCCATTCGGGCAGAGGCTGATGGGAGGCTCTCCAGATCCTGTGGGTATCGAGGTGGGAATGTAGGCTCTAAGTAGCGGAGCAAAGAGCCATCTCTGCGCCGGTCACTTTTGGAGTAGGCGGGCAGAGGCCGCGAGATGTCGAAGCCAAGAGCCACTCGGACGGTGGTCAGTTCATACGGGATGCTTCGCGCCAGATTGAGGCCCAGGTGATCCCCGGAGAATGACCACGAGGCCCAGGCCGAGACTCCGTGATCCGACACGTCCGATCCGGGTACGACGGTCTGGGGTCCGTGCCCATAAAACGGCATCGAGCCCGCTGGCATCGCGCCGGAACCCCGCCGAGCCGGCGCCCATACCGGGCGGCATATGTCAGGTGGCATTCCGGGCATGGTTGGTTGCCGGTGGCGTGGTTTCCGTCATCTGACTGATGACCATTTGGTCGCCCATCGCCTGCACTCCGAAGCCGCCCAGACCAACTGGTCAATCGGCGACGGACCCGATAATCGACTCCGCCAGATTCGTAAGAGAGCTCCCATTGCTGATGAAGGGCGCTGGTAACCGACGTTGTTAAACAGCGAGTTTGTGAATCCAACGGTCACGAACGGTCGAACCCGTTCGAAATCGCCTTTGCACCGTTCCATTCAGATCGACGGAAACGCGGCCTGCGCCGAGACCTTCATCGCTGTTCCCTGTAGGCGCCGCGACGGTCAACGCAGCGCCGAGTTCGAAAGATCCAGCGGGTTGCCGGACGAACACTGAGGCATAGGCATCCCCGATTCCGGCGGACTCCCGCTGGGTGGCGGAGATCCGATAGATGGGGAGGCCGACAACGAACGCAAATCGGCGAGAGTCCATGCCAACCTCAGGTGAAATGGAGACGAACGTCCCTGCGGAATTGTGGTCGGCGGCGGTTCCCACGTATGCAATTGGCGTGACACCCGTGGCGCTGCGTTCGGGCTGAGGACGTACGACCATCGGGGTTTCGATCAAGCGAAGTTTTTTGAGAATAGCGTCGTCGTCCAAGCCGCGCTTGTGCAGCTCGTTCACGAGCCTGGCCGAACGAGGTCCTGCCCTTGCTTCTTCAGAAAGATCAGGTGATTTCGATGAGTACCGAGATCGACGGCCATCAACTGGATGATCTGAAGCTTCGCGTCGGGGTCCGCTGTGAGACGGTCAATTTGCGCGATCCCGGCTCCCACGTCGGCGGACACAATTTGCCCTGCGACGGAGGCCGAGATCACCATCAGACACATCAGCAGAAGACGGCCTACTCGCATTGTTGCCTTAGTGCGGCGGGTTGGCTCGGCCGCTCATTGACCCCATCCCGCGCGCTCCGCTCATGCTCCCTGGCTGTTGTGACATGGCAGCTCCCATGCCGGAACTGCCGCTCCCCATGCCTGATTGCCTCCCGGACGCCGGGATCAGATCCGCTCGTTCAGACCGGCCGCGGTACGCCTGTGCCTGTTGTGGCGGTTGTCCGGGCCGCACCCAACTGCGCTGACCCGCCCTGAGGAGAACTTCCTGGTCCGGGATTGCAGGCCGGCGACACCGACAATCCCTTCGTCGACTGCGACCAGGTGGCGTCCGTGTCGTCCACAAAGACGCTGAACGTCGTTCCCCGGACCGCAATAACGGCAGTGGGCGTTGTCAGTTTCTGTGGGTTGGGCCGGCCGCTCAACTTCTCCACGTGGACTTTGATGGAACCAAGAAACAGGTGCAGCATCTCTCGCACGTCAGCAGATCGCTCGTTGAAGATCAGGTGTGAGTCTGGGTAGATGGTGACTGTACTCCCATCATTGGTCTGTAGGACAGCGTGCGAGTTCTCTCCAGTGGAAAGCTCGTCGCCAGATTGGACAGAATCGTTGAGCCGGAGCAGGCGCGACTCCTGGCGGAAGCCCTTGAGCGTCAGAGTCCCCGCCAGGGAGACAACCCTGGCAGCACCGGGATCCGGCACCTGAGCCTGGGCTAAGGTGAGACCGGCGAGCAGAACCGTCACCAAAGCAGCCCCTCGGAGAATATTCACTCGTAACATCTCAAACCCTTTCGAATACTGAGCATGCAATCTGGTCACCAAATTCGGAAGTGTCACTGAATCAACGGCGCCACTCTAAGGATGACCCCCGACTTGGCAGCCAGTGGTGCTTTTGGGGCACGGAACTGCGCCCTATGCGCTCTGATCGCGCTCGATGCGCGCGAGCTTTTGTACAGCGTCCGGCGCTGAATCCCCAGCATTTCGGCGGCGCGAGTCTTGTTGCCGCCGCCTGTTCCAGTACGCGCAGGATTTGCTGCCGCTCCACCGCATCGAGTTCCACCGGTTCATCCTCCTCCGGCGCTTTGTGCGGCTGACTCCCCAAGTTGTCGTTCCACGGCTTCCTTCGACACTGCCCCTGTGGCTCCATGGTGACCAATCGGCGAATCACGTTCCGAAGCTGGCGGACGTTGCCAGGCCAGTCGTGTTGCAGCAGAGCTTGATCCGCAGCGGCGTCGAACCAAACGCTCTTCCCCGAGGACTCGCACGCCTCGGTCAGAATCCGCTTGACGAGGAACGGAATGTCGCTCCTCCGCTCGCGGAGAGGCGGCACTTCAATCCGAAGGACGTTCAGGCGGTAAAGCAGGTCTTCCTGAACTCCCTTCCCGCACCATCTCCTCGAGGCTCCGGTTGGTGGCCGCGATCACACGCACGTCGGCTTTGCGTGGCGCGCCGGCGCCGACTGGCCTGTATTCCTTCTCCTGTAGGAATCGGAGTAGCTTGGCCTGAAACTCGAGCGGCACCTCGCCAACCTCATCGAAAAACAGCGTGCCACCGCGTGCGGTCTCAATGATGCCCGGACGGTCGCGATCAGCGCCGGTAAACGATCCTCTCAACGCTCCGAACACCTCCGATTCCAACAGCGAGCCGGTAACGGCCCGGAGTCCACCGCCACGAAGGGTTTTGTTGGACCGGGGACTATGGTCGTGAATCGCTTTGGCAACAAGTTCCTTGCCGACACCGCTTTCGCCGAGAATGAGGACCGTCTCATCAGAACGCGCCGACCGTGCAATGCGCTTGTAGACGTCCACCATCGGCGTGGAGAACCCAATCATGCCACCGAACTGCTCCAGATCCTCGGCGGCTTCTCCCTCAGGCTGGGTTTCTCGACTGCGCTCCGCGCGCTGGATCACTGCCAGCAGATCCTTCAAATCAAACGGCTTCGCGAGATAGTCGAAAGCACCGCCCGTCTCCGCTTCTACGGTCGTGCGAACGGAACCGCGTGCCGTCATCAGAATGACAGGCGTGCCAGCAGCCTGTTGCTGCGCGTGCCGAAGGATGTCAAGACCGGTCAGGCGATCAATGTAGATATCGCTCAGAACGATCGCGAATCGGCGCGTGCTCAGCAGTTCAAGAGCACCCTCGCTGTCGTTGGCAACGGTGACCGGAATAGCCCTTCGAGGCGAGGTAGTTGGACACCGTCGAAGTGATGGACTCGTCGTCATCGATGACTAGAACATCTGACTTGCTCATCCGTTACCCTCTCGGCAGGGCGATCGTAAATCTGGAACCTGTGTTGGGCGCGCTCTCAACGGTGATCTGCCCCCCGTGCTGATGGACGATCTCCTTCACGAGGGCCAACCCGATCCCAGTGCCCTCTTCTGCGCTCCTTTCGTCTCTCTTCAAACGATAGAACTTTTCGAAGATTCTTTCCTGGTCGGCGGTGGCGATGCCGTATCCCTGATCCGCCACCGAGATTCGAACCTCAGGCCGCTGTCCTCCACAATCAGTCTGACGGTCGTGTTTTCCGGGCTGTACTTCACGCCATTCGTGATCAGGTTGTAGATCGCGAACGAGCAAGTCAGGGTCGGCGGACACGTGGATCTCGGGGATCGTCGCTCGATCTGAATGCGTTTGCGGGCAGCGTAAAAAGCGGCCTCGTTCCACGATCTCCTGGCAGAGCACACCAAGATCGACCTGCTGGTGTTGAAGGCTCAGTGAGCCCGAGGCCAGGCGTTCGACATTGAGGAACGTCTGAATCAACGCCGTGAGCCGCTTCGACTCCTTGTGGATGAGTCCCGCCATCTCGGTGCGCTGCTGTTCCGGCATGCCGCCCTCAGAGATCATCTCGCTGGATCCCTGGATGGCGGTGAGCGGAGTCTTGATCTCGTGCGCGATCGCCTGCACGCGGAAGGCGTATTCTTTCCGTCTCGTTGTCTCTCCTGCGAGCGCCCGGCTGAGCAATGCGTATTCGCTGATGCCGCCGATCGCAGACGCTACCGGGCACACTGCCAAGAACGACCCAAGAGGAGAACGTAGCCAGCGAATCGAAAGAAACCGGCCCGCCCGCGACGAGCAGGAGTCCGACACCCGACAAGGCAAGCGGATAGCCGCAGCCCGCGAAACCATACGATGGCGGCGACACACAATCCGATCAGAAGTAGACTGCCGACGAATTCACCGGTGACGTTTAGTGGCACCAGAAACACACGATCCAGAATTGTGCGGGCGACATTGGCGTGGATCTCGATGCCGCTCATCCCGATGCCGCTAGAGAGAGGTGTGAATAGTCGATCGCCGCTTCCCTGGGCCGTCACTCCGACAATTACGATCTTGCCGCGGAACTTTGAGGGATCTGCCGTGCGACCAGCAGCGCTCGGAAACTCACCCTGAGGGAACGTACCTTCCGGGCCGGCATAATTGATCATCATCAAGCGGCTTTCGTTCGTCAGTTGCCGGGATGCGGACTGGACCGAAGGTCACGGCGTCGGCGGATTCGAGCGGGCGTCCGCGCCGGTCGCCAGGACGTACCGCTTCCGAAACCGAGGGCCCAGAAGCGCCGCTCCACCGGCTTCCTTCAAGAGCAGAACGGAGCGCACGTCACCATCCGCGTCGGGTGCCGCGTGACATGGGCAGTGGAGCGGCCCTGAGCCAACTCAGGCAGCGGCAATATCCAGCGCGGATTCTCGCCGGCATCGCCTTTCTCAGGGCCGCGCCCAAGACACCTCGGGGAAAAGGCGGAGCGCGCGGGAAGCCGGGCATCCTGCGACGGGTCGCCCGGTTCGCTGAGGAGCAAATCCAGCACAACGACGCGTGGACGCGCCTGCGCGAGCACTTCGAGTCCCTCGGCGAGTCTGGCACGGTTCAGCGGCAACGGTCCGTAGCGCGCAGCGGTTTGATCATCGATGGCCACCAACGCACCGCTCCGGTTGCGGCTGTGGCCTGCGCTCCTCGTAGCCGGACGATGATGTCATTCCACTCCGCACTGACCTGCTGGATGAAGCCATTCCAGATGAGGAATGGCAGAGCCGCGACCACGACGAGCACGTAAGTGCTCGGACGAGCTCTGGGTTGAATCGTGATCGCCGTCCGATCAGGGTTTCCTGCTCCCAGCGGCTGGTGCTTTGGGCACGTTACTGTGCCCGAAGCACTCACGCCACTCTTTCAATGATGATGCAAACGATTGAAAACAGTGACATGCCGTTTGGCAGGGGAACTGCGATGTCTGCCTCTGGGAAGCGATTATCCAAATACGGAGGGACATATGTTCGCGTGCAATCGTCGAGGTTTCCTGAAAGCCGCCATCGGACTGCCGGCGGGCTACGGACTGGTCACTTCGTTGCGGGGCGCTGAACTGGCCACGAGCGCCGGCCTCGTGGAGGTGGATCTGGAAGCCCAACAGACGTGGATCAACGTCGCTGGGCAGAACCGGCTATCTCTTCGGATTCAACGGTCAGGTTCCTGGGCCCATTATCGAGGCTCATCCCGGCGACCACGTTCGCATCCGCTTTCGGAACAGCTTGCCGGAGATGACCAACCTTCACTATCACGGCCTGCACGTGACGCCCAACGGAAACGGCGACAACAGTTTCCTTGAGGTCGGCTCGGGCGAGAGTCTCACCTACGAATTCGACCTTCCGACCTCGCATCCGGGTGGCACCTTCTGGTACCACCCCACATGCACGAGTCCGTCGCGCGCCAGGTATCGCGCGGGCTGGCGGAGTCTTCATCGTGCGAGGCGAGTTGGACCAGATCCCGGAGATTGCAGACGCGCCGGAAGCGGTCCTCGTCTTGCAGGACTTCGGCCTGGCCAGCAGCGGGCTTCCAGTGGAACCCAGCCTGATGGCGCGAATGACCGGTCGTCAGGGCAACTTGGTCACCGCCAATGGTCAAACCAACCCTCCGTTCGAATTCAACGCGATGGCTGGGTTCGGCTGCGGATCCTGAACGCCTCCAGCTCGCGTTTCTACCGGCTGCGATTGGAGGAGCATCCTCTTACTTGATCGCCGTGGATGGCGGAGCGCTTCCCAGCGCCGGAAGAGCATGGCGAGATTCTCCTCACGCCGGGCGAACGCATCGAGGTGATGGTTCAAGGCGCGAGGCCCGAAGGCAGCTACCGCTTGCTGGAGCTTGCCCTACAACCGGGCGGCATGGGATGGGGATGATGGGGCGGGTGGTCCGCCGTCCCGCAGATCGTGCTCGCCACGGTTGTCTATGAAGGCCAGGCCGGCCGCACATGGAGCCTGCCCCAACGGCTCGTCCGAATCGATCCGCTTCCCGCCCCTTCCGTGCGCCGCAGCTTCCAACTGGGTCAAGGAATGGGCATGGGAATGATGGGCGGCGGTGGCACGACGTTCACGATCAACGGGCGAACGTTCAATCCGAACAGGATAGACACCTCGAGTGGTCTTGAACTCCGTCGAAGAGTGGGAGTTCATCAACCTGACGATGATGGATCACCCGATGCACGTTCCACACGAATCCATTTCAGGTGATCGGTTCGGGATGGTTTGCCAATTCGGGCGTGGAAGGACGTCGTCCTGGTTCGTGCAAACTCGCCAATTCGAGTTCGAACCGCTTTTCGCGACTTCACGGGTACTGCCATGTACCACTGCCACATCCTCGACCATGAGGACCTCGGGATGATGGGTACGCTGCAGATCCAAGGCTGACGAGCCTTGGCCTGTCAGTTCTGGTTCCTCGCGAACAATGGCCGTCCAGCCTCGATGTCCGCCGCACGAACCAGGAGGGAATCGCCCGTCGATTCTGAACTGGACCGGAACGGGGTGCAGTCCTTCTCTTTGGCAAGAGTCGCGCCTTCTTCGAGGATCGGCATCGGCTCTCGCAGTGACCACAGATGAGTTGCCTCGGATACCGGCTCGGACGGTTCGCCCTGTCACAACGCCGGCAGGCTGCGAATGTGACGACAATGCGGCCGTGATCCTGTCGCTTGACGAAGACTCGAACAGGTCCGCCTTCCTGTTCCTCAATTTTGAAGATCCGTGCCTTTCCCAGGCCGAGCTCCGCCAGGGGAACGCGGAGGTCCTGCCCAGATCGCACCAGGAATCTCACTGGCAGGAACGATTTCGTGCTGGCTCAAATTCAGCCTACAACCCAGCCCAATGGCCGCCAGTAGGAACGCGCTGAGAAAGAGAGGATCGACGCTCTGCAGGGGTCAGGGCCGGTCCTTCTTCGCTTATGCTCCGCTCACCTCCTCTTGGAAAGATCCGTCCGGGACCTCGCTTTCCAGAGGCGACTGGCCTTCCTGCGCGCGCTTGGCAGGCCGGGCTCCACCGAGGCCAAGGGCCTCGTGGATGCGCCTCAGTGTCGGTGAACAGGGATAGAGATGGCTGGGTGACGCCGGCTGCCCTGAAGAGCCTGTGGTGCCAGGGATGCACCCGGGTCTCCGGCCCGTGCTCGGGAGAGGACCGTGAAGGGGAAAGAAAACGGTAGCGGCGGCGTCGGCAACGAATGCCTCTAGGAATTGGTACGGGCAATCCACGCCAAGCACTGAGGATTTCGGCAATCTCACTCCGGCTGAACGAAGATGCCGCTGGCCACGTCGAAGTCGAATGCGACCCGCAGGCATCTGGTTTCTTCAACGTCGCTAAGATCCGCTTCGAGCCTGGTCGTACGGTTGAGGCAAGACAGGTACAGCTGCCACATTCGAGGTTCATTGGATTACCTGGAAGCAAGATCCATGCAATCAAGCCGCCAGTCCCAACCCCAAATTGCGCCGAAAAGTGGTGGTTACTGGAGTTTCTTGGACGCCCGTTGTGCGGGATTGGGCAGCGTCACATCGGAATGTGGCCGAGAGTATCCAATATTCTCCCTCGCCATGGCGCGAGGCGGGGTTACGGCGAGGGTAGCCGGGTCCGTAACCCATTTGGCCGTCTCCTAGCTTGGTCTTGTATTTCAGGGTGCCATCAGGCTGGAGAAGGCGTACAAATCCAGCTCACCATCTGCCATCGAGCTGCCGCCCATGCCTTGCTGCTGGGTGGCCTGTGAAAATGGTGAATCCGATCATGTAGACCGTGTAGCTGCCGTCCACGGCTGCTGGCCGAATTCCGGGAGTTGCCATGGGGTGGGAGTCCCCATCGATCTGCGCGGCAATCTGAGCAGAGGAGCCGTCGGTTGTCACTACCATCAACTTCCCGGTGGACAGGTTGCTATTGCTTTGCGAGCCCATCATCCCGCCCTGGATGCCCTGGTGGTCGAAGGCGATTGAGCCCGACTGGATGAAGCCGGCCGTCCGGAGCCAGCGCTGGTTTGGACATCATCACCCCGAGGATCTCAGCGTCCGCTAAATGGATCCATCCTGGCTGTTCACGGCGACCACTTGCAGGACTTGTAGGTCGTCGGGTCGGCAGATCGAGCCGCCAGTGGTCTGAGGAGGCGACGCACGATGTAGAAAGGTGCCATCCGCGCCACGTGTCATCATACCCATCCCGTTCATCCCCAATGCCATACCAGTAACGCCGGGCATCATCATTGTTGGGCTGACTCGGTGTTCCTGGCATGCCTTGCGCAAAGATAAGCTGGTGGCGCACAAAGCT
>JADKID010000021.1 GCA_016721425.1 Bryobacterales bacterium
TGATGGGGCCGGTGGGGTAGCCGCGATCTGTGGGGACGTCGGCGCTGATGTTGGCCAGAAGAGATCAGCGTGGCCGAGGAAGTTGGTTTTAGGTGGGCCTTGAGGACCTTGTCGAACTGGGGATAGCCGGTGTTGTAGGGGCTCGCCGAAGTGAGGAAGACCTGGATGTGGACGAGGCTGAGGACCTGGAAATCCTCGGCGATGTCGTAGACGCGGCGCATCTCACCTGAGTCGAGGGGGCGGTGGTGCTTCAATTCCGCCGCTGCTGGCGGCTCCGGCTTTGAGGAGCTTCGCGGAGGATGCGGGGGGTATCCCGGGGAGGAGGCGGGGTCGGCGGCGACGGGCAGGCGTAGCGGCCGGGGTGGCGTCGATGGCTTGTTTGGCGCGGTCCTGGTCTGGGGCGCGGGTGAAGAGGACGGCGTGGGTGACTCCACGCAGCCCCTGCATGTGGCTACCAGTTGCTGGCGACGTCGGGGGCGGAGGTGGAAGTGGGCGTCGAGGGCAGGGCCGCCCCAGAGAGGCGAGCTGGGCGGTGGCTGGGAGGAGAGACGCGGCGGCTCCCGTGGTCTGGGCGAGGAAACGGCGGCGATTGGTGGTGTGGTTTTGGGTCGTCATTTATTGAGCGCTTGCGCGTGGATGGGATCAGGGGCCGGAGACGATGGCGGTTTCGGCGCGGCCGGCTGGGGCGGTGTGGGGCGAGGGTGAACGCCTGAGCGGCGGCGCTGAGGAAGAGGATCGAAGGCATGAGAGCCTTTCTGTGGGCGCGCGGGGCGTGCGGATGGTTCTGTATCAACAGGCCCCGAGGGTTCGAGTTGCGTGGCTTCCTGGGCACAGAGAGCGGGTATCGCGCATGGGCGTTTGGCCGAAGAGGCGTTTGTATTCGCGGGTGAACTGGCTGGCGCTTTCGTAGCCGACCTCGAGGCGGCGCTACCGGCATCGAGGCCCTGGATGGACATGCGTGTCCGCCCTTCCTGGAGCCGGATCTGTTTTCTGGTATTGGAGGGGGCTCATGGCGGTGAGAGCGCGGAAGTGGTGGTGGAGGTGGAGACGCCCATGCCGGCGATATCGGCAAGTTCCTCGACGCGGGCAGTCTTGCATAGTTGTCTTTGATCCAGGCGATTGCCTTGGCGGTGCAGTAGCTCTGGTCGCCGAGTGTGGCGATGGCGCGGAGGCGGGCGCCCTCCGGGCCTGCCAGGACGCGGAAGATGATCTCGCGCTCGATCAGGCCGTGGAGAAGGCGACATCCTGGGGCTGGTCAGGAGGCGCAGGAGGCGGCAGAAGGATCCAGCAAGTCCACAGGTGACTTCCCCGAGGCCAAAGCCGGGCCTTTCCGCTATGGGGCGTCACCGCGAGTTCTTCGCGGCCGAGCAGTTCCCGGACGACGGGCATTTGGAGCTTGAGGCGAGGGCCGAGGCATGGGGTCTGCTGGCTGGCCTCAACGACCCGGGCCACGACGGGGAGGGCGACGGAGGCGACCAGGTAGTGGGAAGTGCCGTAGGTAGGTTTGCCGCCGAATTCCACGCGCTTGCGCCCCTGGGCGGTGAGGATGAGGCTCGGCTCGTAGGTCATGGAGCAGGGCGGAGTGGGCGCGGTGCGCTGGTGGACGGTGAGGCCCGGCACCGCGGTAATCCGTTTCTGTTCGGAGCCGATGCAGGCGGCGATGCGGTGAGCCAGTTCTTCCTTGAGCTGCTGGAGGCGGTCCGGCAGGGGCTCGGAGGCTTGGATGGGACTGAGGGGCATCAGGGTGGCTCCTTTGCACCCAGAGTACATCCGGGCGACCATTTTCGCTAGCCCTCGACAGGAATAGGCTAAAACTCGGCGGGTTCAGGCTGCCGGGTGGAGAGGACAGGCGGTCTAATCTGGATACGGAGACTAAGAGTTGTGCGAATCCGGGCTATCAGGACGGGTTCGGCAAGGGCAGGAGTGACGAGGGATGGGCGCTTGAAGCGAGTGGTTTTTGGGCCTTCAGGGCGCGCGATTGCGGGCGGGTGTGAGGCTTTCGGGACTAGATGCGGTGCGAATGTTGAGATGAAACGAGCTGATGCATGAAGGTCCAATCCGGCGCTGCCGTCGTCGTGCTCGCCCTGGTGGCTTGCTGTCCGCTGCTGTCTCAGGACTGGCCGATGTGGGGCGGCACGGCGCAGCGCAACATGGCCTCGGGCATGAAGAACCTGCCCGGGTCCTGGGATGTGAAGAGCGGCAGCAACATCAAGTGGAAAGCGCTGATCGGCACGACGTCTTATGGAAACCCGGTGGTGGCGGGTGGGAAGATCTTCCTCGGCACGAACAATGGGAATCCGAGGAATGCGGCGATCCAGGGTGACCGGGGTGTGTTGATGTGCTTTCAGGAATCCGATGGCAAGTTCCTGTGGCAGGCGGTTACGGACAAGCTGGCGTCGGGGCCGGTGAACGATTTTCCGCAGCAGGGCGTTTGCTCTTCTCCGGCGGTGGAGGGGAAGCGGCTGTACTACGTCAGCAACCGTGGGGAGCTGGTTTGCCTGGACACGGAGGGGTTTCTGGACGGGAAGAACGACGGACCTTTCCAGGACGAGGCAGGCCGGGGACCCGGTGATGCCGACATCATCTGGAAGCTCGACATGATCAAAGAGCTGGGCGTGCACCCGCGCAACATGGCCAATGCCTCGCCGGTGATCTGGGAGGATCTGGTGTTTGTGGGGACCTCGAACGGCCGGAGTGACGAGGGCCTGCCCGCTCCGAAGGCGCCGAGTTTTCTAGCTGTCAACAAGAACACGGGGAAGGTGGTGTGGCAGGACAGCTCTCCGGGTGAGGGCATCGTGCAGGGGCAGTGGTCCTCTCCGGCTCTTGGCATGGTGGATGGAGTGCAACAGGTGTTCTTTGCGGGGGGAGACGGATGGCTGTACGGATTCCACGCCCGGACGGGGGAGCGGCTGTGGAAGTTCGACCTGAACCCCAAGAAGATTGCGCCCGAGGCGCGCAACTACGGAATTTCCACTCCTGTGTTCCTGGAGGGCAAGGTGCTGATGAGCGCAGGGCAGGATCCCGACAGCGGCAGCGGACGCGGCGCGGCGTACAGTATTGATCCCGCGAAACGGGGCGATATTACTGAGGCTGGAAGAGTGTGGCAGTACGAGAAGATCAACCGCTCCATCTCGACGGCGGCAGTGGGCGGCGGGTTGGCTTTCCTCTCGGATTTTGACGGCATTTTGCACTGCGTGGACGTGAAGACGGGCAAGCCGTATTGGAGTTTCGATCTGAAGTCTCCGGTGTGGGGCTCTCCTCTACTGGCGGACGGCAAGGTCTACCTGGGCGATGCGGACGGGGATTTGGCGGTTTTTCAGGCGACCGCGGAGATGAACAAGCCCGTGCTGATGGATATGGCGGACTCCGTTTACGGCACACCGGTGCCAGCGAACGGCGTGTTGTATGTGATGACGCGAAGCCAGTTGTACGCGATCGCGGCGAAGCAGAATGAGACCGGCAAGTAGCAAGAGAGAGGCAGAAAGTCGATGAAGACCAAGACGAGACTCATGACTATGATCTTTGCGCCGCTGTTTGTAGCGGGCGCGTTCGGGGCGGACTGGCCGCAATTCTACGGGCCGAGCCGCAACAGTACGTCCACGGACAAGGGCATTCTGCGAACGTGGCCGGAGGGTGGCCCTAAGGTGCTGTGGACGGCGCCTCTCGGCATCGGCTACGGGGGCGCGGCGGTCAGCGGGGGGAAGGTCTATCTGCTGGATCGCGACGATAAGGTCGGCGACACGTTACGGGTCTACGACTTTGCCAACGGCAAGGAACTCTGGACCTTTGCTTACGCCGCTCCGGGCCGGGTTGAGTTTCCTGGATCTCGAACCACACCGACGGTGGAGGGCAATCTCGTTTATACGGCCGGCCTGCGCGGGGATTTGTACTGCATCAACACGACGACGCAGAAGCCGGTATGGCATAAGAACATCTGGACGGAATTCGGCGGCGGCGGGGCAGTTCCAGCCGGGCCATTTGCACCAGCGCCTGAAGGCGGGCAGTTGCCGATCTGGGGGATTGTTCAGAACCCGCTGATCTACCGCGATCTGCTGATCGTGGCGTCGCAGGCGCCGGGGGCGGGCGTAGTGGCGTATGACAAAGCGACTGGCGATTTGAAATGGAAATCGGAACCGCTGGCGGGCGGCGCCGGATACGATACACCTTCCGTGATCAAGGCCCCGTCTGGAGATCAGCTCGTGATGATCACCGGCTCCCAGGGTTTTGGGCGCAGCGCCAAGGGTGGCAGCGTCAACGGCATCGACCCCTTGACCGGGAAGATCCTGTGGACCTACACCGGATGGCAGTGCATGATCCCGGTGGCTCACGCCGTGGATGCCGGGGAAGGCAAGCTGCTGCTGGCGGGCGGCTACAATGCGGGGTCGGCGATGATTCAGATCGTGAAGAAGGAAGACGGGACGTTCGGAGTGAACGAGTTGTTCAAGAACCGGGACTTCGGGTCGCACACGCAGCCGCCGATTTTGTATAAAGACCATTTCTATGCGCAGTTCACGACCAACGAGCGGCGGGATGGTCTGGTGAGTATGAGCATGAGCGGCGAGGTGAAGTGGAAGACGGGACAGGAGCCGGCGTTTGTGAGGGGCGGCGCGATCCTGGTGGATGGTCTGCTGATCGCCACCGACGGCGCGAAGAAGCTGTATGTGATTGAGCCTGATCCGGCTGGGTTTAAGGCGCTGGCCAGCGCCGAGCTGATGGAGTCCGGGCAGAACTGGGCGCCCCTGGCGTTATCGAACGGCAAACTACTGATTCGCGATCAGAAGAAACTGATCGTGGTTCAGGTGGGTCAATAGGGACCGTCGTGGATCTGCGGTACGAGCGAGGGAAACACATGAGAGTGTCCGCGGTAGTTGTGACTGCGTTATGCCTGCTCGCGGTAGAGGTCCGGAGCCAGACCGCGAGGGAACAGGCAGTGATCGGGATCACGCGGGGCGGGGCGCAAGCTCCGCAAGCGGCGCCGGCCGACCACTTCACGGGGACAGCGCGGGTGGATTCTCCGTTCCGGGGGAGCGCGCCGGCGCGTGTTTCGGGTGCGCGCGTTCTGTTTTCGCCCGGCGCGCGGACGGCGTGGCACACACATCCATTGGGGCAGACGTTGATTGTGACAGCGGGCACGGGCCGGGTGCAGCGTTGGGGTGATCCGGTGGATGAGATCCGGCAGGGAGACGTGGTGTGGATCCCGCCCGGTCAGAAGCACTGGCACGGCGCCGGACCGAACAGCTCGATGACGCACATCGCGATTACCGAGCAACTGGACGGCAAAACGGTTGAGTGGATGGAGCAGGTGAGCGCGGCGGAGTACAGCGCGCCTTTGCGCGGTCAGGCGGCGAGTGCCGGCGCCGCGGCGCGGCCGAGGCCGTCGCAGGGCGCGATTGGTGACTTTGCGCCCAAGCTGGCGCAGATCACGGACGACGTGCTGTACGGCGATGTTTGGGAGAGGCCGGAGCTATCGAAGCGGGACCGCAGCCTGGCGACAGTGGCAGCGCTGATTGCGTTGAACCGGCCGGAGCAGCTTCGTTCGCACCTTCGTATCGCGCGCCAGAACGGCGTGACGCAAGAAGAGTTGATCGAGACCATCACGCATTTGGCGTTCTACGCCGGGTGGCCGAGCGCGGTAACGGCGATCGGCGTCGCCAAGGAAGTGTTCGGGCAGAAATGATGCGAAAAACGAAGGCAGGAGAGGACATGAGACGTCCATTCATCGCGCTATGGCTGTCCGCAGCCGTGCTTCTTGCTGGCGCCAGTGCGCAACAGGCAGTGAAGGGCAAGCCGGAACCGTTGATGATCGAGGAGCAAGGCAGCTTCGCGGTTGGCGGGAAGATCGTCACGAATCCCGGGACCTTTGATCACAAGAAGCCGACGCCGGATGGCCAGACGCTGCACGGAGACCACGCCTACGTCTTCTACCAGATTCCAGTGAACCGGCGGAAACTGCCGCTGGTGTTCCTGCATGGCACCGGGCAGTTCACGAAGACGTGGGAGACGACTCCGGACGGGCGGGAGGGCTTCCAAACGATTTTCCTGCGGCGCCGATTCCCGGTGTATCTGATCGACCAGCCACGACGAGGGGATGCGGGCCGCGGCACGGTTTCGGCGACGATCAACGCCACGCCGGACGAGCAGATGTGGTTCGGCACGTTTCGGGTGGGGATCTGGCCGGAGTATTTTCCGGGCGTGCAGTTTTCGAAGGATCCGGAAGCACTCAACCAATACTTCCGGCAGATGACGCCGAACGTGGGGCCGTACGATCCCGAGGTGAACTCGGACGCCTTCGCGGCGCTGTTCAACAGGATCGGGCCGGCGGTCTTTGTCACGCACTCGCAGGGTGGCGGACTGGGCTGGCTGACGGCAGTCAAGACGGGCAATGTGCGGGCGATCGTGACGTATGAGCCGGGCAGCGGATTCCTGTTTCCGGAGGGCGAGGTTCCAGAGGCTCTGCCCAGCTCGGGTGGAACGCTGACGGCGATCGGCGTGCCGATGGTCGAGTTCCTGAAGCTCACCAAGCTCCCCATCATGATCTACTACGGCGACTTCATCCCGGAGAAGCCGAGCGACAATCCGGGCCAGGATGGGTGGCGAGTGCGGCTGGAGATGGCGAGGAAGTGGCGGGATACGGTCAACCGTCATGGAGGCGACGTGACCCTGGTGCATCTGCCGGAGGTGGGCATCCGTGGCAATACGCACTTCCCGTTCTCCGACCTGAACAACAAGCAGGTGGCTGACCTGATGTCGAAGTTTCTGGCGGAGAAGAAGCTGGACTGATGCGAATGGAAGGAGTCTGAAATGGTTGGTCCATTCACGAAACAAGCGAGACGCGATTTCCTCAGAGCCTCCGGCCAGCTTGCCACGGGTGTGACGGTGGGCGCCTCTACGGCGACGGCAGCCTCGAAGGCGGTCCGGGAGCCCGCCGTGATCGGATACCACAATAGAAAAGGGCTGACGATCGAACGGGTCAGTTACCCGGCCAGGAACATGGGGACAACGATCGTAGCCAATCTGTTCCAGCCAGCCGGTTTCGATGCGAAACGGAAATACGCGACGGTCGTGGTGACGCACCCTTTTGGCGGAGTAAAGGAACAGACCTCGGGCCTTTATGCGCAGCATCTGGCCGAGCAGGGATTCCTAACGCTGGCCTATGACGCCTGCTATCAGGGCGAGAGTGGTGGCCAGCCACGGCTGATGGAGGTCCCGGCACAGCGGCTGGACGATATCAGTTGCGCCATCGATTTTCTCGTGAAGCATCCGCAGGTGGATGCAGGACGAATCGGCTCGCTTGGCATCTGCGCCGGTGGCGGCTATGCGCTGTGCAATGCCGCGACTGAGATGCGCGTAAAAGCGGTGGCTTCCGTGAGCACTTTCAATCTCGGAGAGGCACGCCGGGAAGGCATGGGCACGATCTCGTACGAGGAGCGAATGAGGCGGCTGAGGGATGCCGCCGAGGCTCGGTCTCGCGAGTCAGTTGGCGAGCCCGTGCGGCTGGTGCCGGTGGTGCCGGACAACCCAGATGGCTTTACGGAAAAGACGCCGCAACTGTACCGCGAAGGATACGACTACTACCGCACACCGAGAGCCCAGCATCCGAACTCGCCGAACCGGTACGTCTTCTCGAGTCTTCCGCAGCAGATGGCGTTCTTTCCGTTTGAGCAGATCGAGACGATCTCGCCGCGCCCCCTGTTGGTGATCGCCGGCTCCAAGGCCGACACGCTCTTCTGGAGCGAGGAGGTGATCAAAAAGGCGAAGGAGCCCAAGGAGCTCCACCTGATTGAAGGGGCGACGCACATGGACATGTATGACCGTCCGCAATTCGTGACGCCGGCCGTGGCCAAACTGGCGGCCTTTTTCGGCCGGATGTGATGGAGAGAGTGGGAATTCGCGATCACAGGTTTGCAGAGGAAATATCAATGACAGGCAAGTGTTTTCTGAAGTCAGCTCAACCGGGCGTGCTGCTGGGCGCCGCCCTGCTGGGATTGGCGGTGATGGGCAGCGGCAACGCCGCTCCGCCCGCTGTGGTGCGAGTGGACAGCGGCGAGTTGCGGGGCGTGGTGGAGGACGGGGTCGCGGCCTATAAGGGGATCCCGTTTGCGGCGCCGCCGGTGGGCGAGCTGCGGTGGCGGCCGACTCAGCCGGCGGCGCCGTGGAGCGGCGTGCGGCCGGCGGCGGAGTATGGGGCGGACTGCATGCAGGGACGGTTTGGCCCGCCGCCCGCGCCGGGCGCCTGCGGGAGGGCGCCATCGGAGGATTGTCTGTTTGTGAACGTGTGGCGCCCGGCGAGCGCCGCGCGAGGGGCAAAGCTGCCGGTGATGGTGTGGATCCACGGGGGCGGATTTGTGGGCGGATCGAGCTCCTCGCCCAACACGTCGGGGGCTCAGTTCGCCAAGCAGGGCGTTGTCCTGGTGGCTGCCAATTACCGCCTGGGGCGCTTCGGGTTTTTCGCCTTCCCCGCCCTGGGCCGCGAGCGTCCTGACGAGACGAAGGGCAACTACGCGTACATGGATCAGATCGCGGCCCTGCAGTGGGTGCAGCGGAACATTGCGGCTTTCGGCGGCAATCCCAACAACGTCACGATTTTTGGATTCTCGGCGGGTGGGGTTTCGGTGCACAGCCTGCTGGCTTCGCCGATGGCGCGGGGCCTGTTCCACAAGGCGATCGCGGAGTCCGGCGGTTCGCGGGACAGCGTGCTGACGGCGCGGCCGATGCGGGAGGACGGCGTGGATCCGAACTATCCGGTGTCGGCGGAGACGATCGGCGTGCAATTCGCGCGCTCGATGGGGATTGAGGGGACGGACCAGGCAGCGCTGGCGCGACTGCGTGGGCTCAGCGCTGAAGAGGTGCTCCGCGGCGCGCCGGCGCAACCGGGCGTGAGCGTTCCACGCCAGGAGCTGACGCCGATCCTGGACGGGAAACTGATCACGGAGACGGCCGAGACCGCTTACAAGGCAGGCCGCCAGGCGCGGGTTCCGCTAATGGCCGGCAGCAACAGCGCCGATACGGCGGGTAACCGGATTGTGGCGGCTACGAAGGAGCGGTTTTTCGCGCGGTTCGGCCAGTGGAGCGCCCAGGCGAAGGAGGCGTACGATCCCGACGGATCGACGGAATTGGCCACGATGATATCGAGGGCCAATGACGACTTCGGCCAGGCCGAGCCGGCCCGCTTCGCTGTGAGCGCCTTCGCGGCCAAGGGCTTGCCTGCGTACCGCTACCGGTTCTCCTATGTTCAGAGCGCGATGCGAGAGCGGATGCGAGCGGGGGCTCCGCACGGCGGTGAGATCGGATTCGTATTCGGCACGCTGGCGGCGCGGGCGGGCTCGACAGTGTCGCCGGAGGATCAGGCGGTCTCGCGGATGGCGCAGAGCTACTGGGTCCACTTTGCCAAGACCGGCGACCCGAATGGCGCGGGGTTGCCGGCGTGGCCGCGTCACGATCCCGGTAAGGATTTGATTTTTGAGTTCCGTCCGGATGGGACAGCCGGGGCGGGTCCGGATGCGCGGAAATTGCGGCTGGACGTGATGCAGCGGGCGACGGAGGCGGGGAAGCGGGCCGACTTTTGAGAGCTGCCAGGGTGGGTGGTTGCGAGCGTGGCTAGCGCAAGGCGGGATTGGGCTCTAGTGCTAGCTTCACGATTGCCGGTGGTGTTGAGGGCGGCGGCGTCAAACAGCCTCGTCCGAGGGAGGACTCTGCGCGCACCCGTAGTTGGGCCGAAAACAGGAGCTTAACAACTGGGGGTGGGGGATCCCATTGATTCTCACCGAGTCAACGAGGCCCGTTTTCAGGCCCTCGCGGATGCGTTGCACGCCTTGCGCGCCGAACTGGAGACGGAAGCCATAGGGAGCGCAGATTTCGTCAGGGCACAAGGACATGTAGAGCTGGTTCCATGGGCAGGTAAGCCGAATCGGGATTTGTGGGTCAAAGCCTTCCGGCGCAATGACGGACTGCTCCACCGAGAGGACTAGCACGAAGTTCTGATCTTCGTGTTCGATTCGCTGCAGGGAGACGATGAGGCCGTGATCGGGCTTCATCACGAGGTAGGCTGGGCTCGCCTTCCAGGTGGGCGCGTATCGCTCAATTTGGGCGAGTGTTTGTTCCTTCTCTTCTTTTGCCGCCCATATTATGGAGGCGGTCGTTATTTCCGGCAGGGGAGGAGGATTCTCAGGTGTCAATGGGGCCGTGTCTCCCCGCACGCGACGCGCAAACAGAGTGAGATAGCGTGCCAGCGATTGTCCGGCGGCGGAAAGGAAGGAGCCTAAGCGTGAAATACCTGGGAACATATCGAGGCCAGTGGATAGTGTAGCGCTGTATTTCGGGGAGGATGCAGCCGCAGCGATTCTCCGGGCGCCGGAGTTTGGTGCGCGCCTCGTGCGGTGCGCTACAATCGGCGGTCGGTCGAAATCTGGATAGGGAGGCAGCACTATGCCGAAGTTCGTCATTGAGAGAGATATACCGGGGCCGGCAGTCTGTCGCCTGAGCAACTGCAGGCGGTATCGCAGAAGTCTTGTAGCGTTTTGCGGGAACTGGGTCCACAGATTCAGTGGGTTCAGAGCTACGTGACGGACGATAAGATCTACTGCGTCTATATTGCCCCGGATGAAGACACGGTGCGCCAGCATGCCCAGCAGGGCGGGTTTCCTGCGAACCGAATCTCGCAGGTGCGGTCGGTGATTGATCCGACGACCTCGGAGTAGACGGACGGCATGGGGGCGCGGGCAGGACGGATGGGTGCTCATTTCCGAGGATCTGCCGGTGATTGCATCGGGCCTTGGTGCCGTGCGGCGCGGCGGGCCTCAATTGCGTCGTTTGCGCTGCGATCAGCGAGGTTTGGGAACCAGGTACGCGGAGAAGCAGTAAGCTGGAACGGTGCGCCCTCATCCGGTACGGTTTCTCCTGTTTAGCACCGCCGCAATGATGTTCGGCGTGTGCCTGCAATTTCCGCTGTTTGCACAGGAGAAGCGCGTTGCCGCCGCTGGAACGGCAGGCGTCACCGTTCCGTTTGTCGGGTGCAAGTCGGATGGCCAGGCGGGCCCGCGGGAGGCGCCGGAGGGAGAGCCCGTATCAGTTCCGATTAGCCGCGAAGCCGCAGAGGGTTTGGCGTACTACAGTTCCGACGCGGCATCGGGTGTTCTTGCCCCGCGCTTGTGGAGTTGCCTCGGCGTGTACGGCTCCGGTGGCGATGCGCTGCTCGTCAGCCCCGACCCCATCGGCGCTAAGAATCTCTTCTCGAAGAACTGGCACGGATTTTCGGGACCAGCCGTTGTCCTGTCGCATCGCCTTGGTGATTCAATGGGACGCTTTGACGTGGCCGAGGTGATCGCGCGGGTGTTTCCTGCCTACATGCCGTTCGTGGCGCAAGTCGCGGAGCTCTTTTCACAACCGGCCGCTACCTTTCCGCTCGGGCCGTATCCCGGAGACGTAGTTACCTATCAAAGCAGTCGGATGGTTGAATTCAGAACTCGCGCGAATCGCGAGGGGCTGGGAACGCGTTCCTGGCTCACGAAGAGTGCCCATCCTATCGATGGGGTGGCGATGCTTGTTGGCGAGACGCCGGATCTACTCATCTTGTCGGTGCGGCTTCCGACGGGTTCGGCGAAGCTTGTGCCGGTGATCGTCAAGCGGTTTGAGGAGGAGACACGCACGGCTCCGTGAGTGGAGCGATGCCCGCCCCGCCCGAGACCTCAGCGTTTCGGCGGGACGCCCTCGATCCGAAATCCCATCTCCGCCGTGTAGAGTGGGGCGACATCCATGCGCAGCGTAATCGAGCCTCTCTCACCCGATTTCAAGCGAACTTTGCGACAGGTCGGGTTGAACGAAATGGCAGCCACGAAGACGTCGTAGAAGCCAGGAGGAAGTTCAACCGCAAAGGCGCCGTCCTGTCTGGTTCGGATGACCAGGTCCTCCTTGATCCCGACGTTTGATTTGAGACCCACTGTGCTTCCGGCTGAGTCCCAATGAATGAGAACCATGGCGTTGGGAATTGCCGCACCGGCGGAGTCTGTCACGGTGCCTTTGAATGACGTGCCGCCCAAGACGATGGCGGGCGCGAGCAGAGAAAAGACCAACAGAGCCAGGATCTTCACACGGCCTCCAATAGTTGGATTGCATAGCGGGCGGGACCAGGGGGTCCGCCCTCCGATGGTTGGGGCGGGCTACTTCTTTTCGGCGGGTACGGAGAGGACTTTGAGTTGCACGGCGGCGGAGCCGGAGGCAGTCACTTTCACGGCTTGGAACTTGCTTTCCAGTGCCTTCATGGTCTCCTCGTCCTCGATCAGTTGAATGTCGGCGGAGGCTAGCGCGAGGACGACGTACTCGCCGGGGCGAAGGTTCGACATTTCGAAGGCGCCGGTCTGGTTGACCTGGGCAATCTGGCGGCCGGCGGGACCGGTGCGAAGTGCGAAGTCCTTTGGCAGGACCACCGCCATGACGGGGCCGCCGCCCTGGTCTTCTCCTCGCTCAACTGTGCCGGAGACTTTGCCGCCGTCGGTGCGGTATACGATCTTCACCGGACCTGGCGCGGCGCCGGTCAGGTCGATCTCTTTGGCAATGTACTCCTCTCCGCCCACGCGAATCGAGGCCAGGTAGGCTGGCCTGACCCATGCCGCCATTGACGTAGAACCGGTATTTGCCGGGCGCGGCAATCTGGGCGAAAAGGTTCCGTCGTCTTTCGGGCGGCCCGGCATCACGCCGAACATGAACATTCCGGCGTCGGCAGGGGCCAACTGGATGCCTCACGTTCCTGTGACATCTTCTCTCCGGCGGGGAGCGTGCCTTCCAGCACGATGCTGCCCGTGAGGGTGATTGGCAGTGACAACTGGAGGGTGAGATTCTCCACATCGCTGTCTCTCACATCGACGGGCGCCGTGGCGATTTGCCGATCCGTGGGGTTTGCGCGATTCATGACGTTGACCACGGCCATATAGGCGCCTTGCGGCACACCGCCCACCTCGAAGGTCCCGTCCTCTTTGCGGGAAAACGATCTCGCCCGGCCTGGGCCCATCATCCCCATGCCTCCGCCCGGCTCCTCTCGCGGCGAGAGGGTGACGTAGAATTCCTTGGCCGGCGAGCCATCCGCCGCCAGCACCTTGCCGCGGATCCTGTGAACCGGCACCTTTTCAACTGGACATCGTAGCCCGTCAGTTCGGCGCCGGCGGTCAGTTCCACCTGCATGGCGCGGGCCGGTTCGGTGACGCCGGGGTAGAAGGTATCGGCATAGCCCATCGCGGGCTGCCCGGAGCGTGCCTGCTCCTGCGCCATCATCGATTGATAGCCAGCGGTGACCTGGAGGATCACTTTGCCTGGCACGAGGTTGGCCAGCCTGAACTCGCCCCGATCGTTGGTCTGGACGCCTTGAGCGGAGGGCAGCCAGCTCTTCCGGCCGCGCATATTCTGCTGTGCCAAGGCCTGGACCTGGGCGCCCTGTACGGGCTCGCCCTCGTCGTCGAGAACCTTGCCGGCGATCACCGCCTGCGGTAGCAGTGCATAGCGCAGGCCCTTCACGGTTTCTCCCTGGCCGACCTTGATCTGCATGGAGGAGGCGAAGGTGCTTCTGCGGGCGATGGAGAACCCCTGTTTCTGGATGTTCAGGAAGTAGTCGCCGGGCTCCAGATCAGCGATCGTGAACTTGCCCTCGGCATCGGTGGTGGCGGTGAAGGACTGGGGCTGGCCCATTGTCGCGCCGGGCCCGGCGCTGGTCCGCCGGGGGTAGGCCACGACTTGCACCCGGCGCACCGGCTCCCTGGTTGTTTCGACGAGGACCACGCCCTCGATGGCGCCCTTCTTGACCTCCTGCTGCGGCGCGGGCTGCCCGAAGGAAGCCAGCGGAATGGCAATCATCAGGAAACAGTAGTGGAGTTTCGCGGGAAGTACAGACTGATTGTACGGCAATTGGGCGGCGGGAAGGGTTCAGTATGGTGGCTGAGTGGCGCTGGTGGCGTAGAGGTCAAAGCCGACATCGAGGTTGCGCAGAGAGCAATCCGGACAGCTCCAGGAGGCGCCTGGCTTCCGTTGGGGAGGCGCTCCAGTAACATTTGATGCGCCCCATCGGCGTTCTCGCCGGTGTCCTGGAATCGATCGAGCAGCCACCGGCCGGTCCTAGGATACGGGTCGCCCTTTTCCTCGCGGACGAGGGCTGGCAGCCCAGCAGGGTGGAGGTGATCGGGATCGAGATCGTCCCCGAAGACGCGGAGTGTCACCTTCCATTGATCCACAGGGCGCCGACCAGACGGTGCCTTCCGGCCCGTCTGCGGGTGGCTCGGGCGGGGATGGGTGACACGATGCCAGTATAGACGTTCTGGGGATATCGGCCATGAGAACGGCACCCTCACCTCGCTATGATGAGAACCAATGAGCTACATCCCGCCGGACGCGAAGTGGTGGCTGGCCGATCTCATCGTGGAGTTTCGGATCGACGGAGACCCGGGCAGCCTGGTTCACTTCAATCTGACGCTCATCCGGGGCCGACTCGGCGGAGCAGGCGTACTGAAGGCGCTGGCGCGAGGGGCGGAGTTCGCGGACACTTACACCAACACGGATGGCAGGCAGGTGCAGGTCTTTTTTCGTGGGCTCCGGGATCTTTTTGTGGTCTACGAGGAGCTCGAAGACGGGGCCGAGTTGCTGTACGAGGAGAGGGCGAGTGCTTCCGAGGTGGAGATCTCGCTTCGATTCGGCAGAAAGAAGCGCTGGCCGTGTTTGCACCGTCTGGCGAATCGGCGTGATGCGCTTCAGGAGACAACCTGAGGCGCGCCGCCGATGCCTTTGAGAGTCGCAGTGTGTCGACGGTCTCCGTCAACCGTGGCATTCCAAACTCGAGACGGGAGCTACCAGCCTCGGGTACACTTAGCCCATGGACAGTCGCTGCGCTAGTTCCTGGTTATGCAGAGCTCGCCGAGTTGTGCGGCCGGCAATTTCCCTCGTTTCACGATGCGGAGATCCTGTCGCTTCATCTGAATCGGGAGGGTGTCCAACCTACGAATCCGCCTTGTCAGTCAAGAACTGAGGCACGTCGCGGCGGCGGCGGTGACGCTGCGGACAGCGTGGTGACTTTTCGTCTCGAGGAGATTAGCGACCTGGAGCCTCGTGATTTCAGCTGTCAGAACGTGATCTCGGGACTCACTCTGAGCAAGACCGAGTCGGGGATTCGGCTCGAACTTGGGCCCTGCTTACGGATTGGCTGGGTGGCTGGAGGCTCGGCGGTGAGTATCTGAGTGGACGCCGGAGCCTCTCGCCGGGGACGACGGCGCACACGGTGAAGCACCGTTTCGGCATTGAGGAGGTGATCCCGGCTTGGGCCTGGACCGTACTGCTGAGTTTTTCCGCGGGCGGTGGTGGGTGAACGGTCGAGGATAGCCCTGTTATTGACCAGAACTTCGGCGAACCAGCGGCTAATGGCCCTTCTATTTCGCTCACACCGGCATTGCATTCGCCATCTTACGCGCGTATCATCACAAACCAGGAGATACTCATGCGACTTTCTCTGCTCGCCTTGCCGGGTCCTCCTCGTACTCCCACTTTGCGGCGAGGTCCAGGATCCGCTCCGATTGGCACAAAGCTGCGGCGAACTACGCGGGTTTGTTGAAGACGACCTACGACTTCGAGCAGATCCGAACTCCTGGAGCTGAATAGCTCCTCCCGGAGCCAAACACCAGGGCGTCAGTGGATTGGGGGGAGCCGCGGCAGGTATCGCGAAGAGTCACTTTCATCAGAACTCTGCATGTCTTCGACGGCAAACAACTGGGCTTACAGCCCGGGCAGAAACGAGTACACGAAGACGAGCGCCAATGCGCACCGGCTGGCCTACCAGCCTCATCGGGTTCGAGATTGCAGGCCACCGCGCAAAAAGCGCACGGTTCCTCCGCGTGGAGGATGTGAATCTTGCCTCGGGTCCGGTGGCGTGCCAGGTGATCGAGGTGGAGCGCGAGGCGGTCGACGACCGAATGGGAAAATCGCTCACGACCTATTGGATTGATGCGAAGCGGCGCCTTTTCCTGAAGGCACGCATCAGCTACCCGGCCAGAGCGGTGGACGGCAGCGCGAGTTCATCGGAGAAAGCGACCACTGTTTTATTGCAAGGCAACGTTGGACGGCCCGTGGATGAGTCGCTCTTCGTTTCACTCCGCCCGCTGGCGCAGTGCCCGTGGAACGGCTGACTTTCGGGCCGAAGTAGTTGAGGGCGGGCCGGATTCCGAACCTCGGGGTGTGGACGGAGGGCTGTTCTCAGCGGCGGGTTTGGTGCGGATTCCAGAAGGGCACCTGGGCGTCGTTGCAGTGAGGGGCTGCGGTTGGGCTTCCGGAAACGGCGCCCCTGTAAGCAACTGGGGCCAGGGGCCCTCGCGGCCGTGGGCCCGCCTCTCGAAGAGGCGCCTACGCGTGCAGTCTGAAACCTTGACGCGGAAACTATTCGGGATGGCGGGCATCTAATTCCGGGAGATCGTCACGGGAGGATCGCGTGTTCAAGCCCGGCGGGCTGGGTGTTCGGGGTACGTGGTTGTGGTGCTTTGCGGGTGCGGGAATCAGAGGCCGCACGACTTTTACGACTTCGATTTCGGGAAACCTGTGGACTATCCGCAGCTGATCTTCCGTTCGTCCACCATCCTGGTTGGCACGGTCCGTTCCGGAGTCGCATCCAGAATGGTGTACCGGCACGACGACAGCCGAGCGCTCCTGGACCAGATGCGCTGTGTCTTTAGACGTCGAAACGTCTTCTGGCAAACGTCCGGCAGAGCCGGCTGGAGTTCGATTTTCTTCACGTACTCCCTCTCAACAAGGGCGGCTACACTGGTCCGGGCAGATACCGTGGAAGCCGGCGAGAGGCGGATCTTTTTCCTGACGTGGGACGACGGGTGTACCGGTCCGCAGCCGATGTCCGCGGGGACTATTTCCGCTTCGCGTGTGGAGCGGATTGCACCGAACTTCGTACGCTCCGAACCACCGGACGAAGAGAACTTCTTCCATTCCGATTCTGCCGGGTCGGGAACGACATCGCCACGATACTGTTGCAGCTTGGGGAGGATTACAGCCGGGAGGCGATGATTGGCCGGCTCGAAATGCAGCAGTATGGCGAGCGTTGTCTCGGCCGGGTGAGAACGGCAGGCCTGCTCAGGCAGCTGGCGGCCAATTCTGCCGAGTGGTGAGCTTAGCGCAGCCGCCTACCTGATCTCTCGCCAGGCAGTTCCGGGGCAGATGCAGCCTTGCCGAAGGTACGCCGAGGATCAGCTGCTCCCGGCGGAGCTGAGGCGTGAAAGTCCGGAGATGGTGGCAGGTCGCGATGAGCGGGAGCTGAATGTCATCAGGTGGGCAAGAGGCATCCCGGTCTTTGGTGGATTCATTGCCGGCTTCGAAAATGACGCCGTTTCCTGATTCGGTGGCCGGTCTCCAGGCGGAGCCTTACCTGGATGCTCGACGACTCAGACCACGAGATGCGTCTTCTGGCGTGCGCGAGGGCCTGCGCCAGTTGGCAGAGCCGGAGCCGCGATGCCAGGCGGGCGGGCGCGGGTGCCTTCAGAGCGGCGGCAGGTGAGTCGCCGGTCTCCGATCATTCGAGCAGCGACGACGTCTCTGTGGCCGTGCCGAATGGCGAGTGCCCACGGTGTCTGGCGGGCGTCGGTCTGTGCGTGCGCGTTTGCCCCACGCGTGACACGAAGGCCACGAAACCTGTGTTGCCGGCGACCGCGGCATGGTGCAATGCGGTGAATCCATGTTTTGCGCGGGCATTCACGTCGGCCTCATGTCAGCATAGGCGGCTGCCGTGGAGGGCTGTCCAACCGCCCTCGGGCGCGCTTCTGGATCAGGTTGGGATTGCGATCGAGCACGGCGGCGAACTGCGCCGGTGCGGCCGAGCGCCATCGCGCTGATGAAGTCCAGCTTTGCGCCCATGGCACACAGGCTCTCCGCGAGTTCGCGTTGCCAGGAAAATGCGGCGACCTGGAGAGGGGTAATGTTCCGCTGGAATGGGCGGGCAAGAGTTCCGGATGAGCGCGAAGCAGTTCGAGGGCGAAGGGCCGAGTTGAGCGCGGTAGCGCTCCGGATTTCGAGCATTGTGATGATAGTTTGCACAGGCTCCGCGCCATCCCCGGCCCAAAGAAGGTCAGAGGTCAGACCATGATGCGATTCGCCACACTTGTTCTGCTCCTGGGGCCGGACGGCGCAAACCACCGAGATGGAGTATCGCGTAACGAGGAAGCTGCGCGTGTCGTGCCGGCCTGGCCTCGACAACGGCTACTTGATCGTCTACGACACCTGGGGGCCGGATCACGCTCCGGCCGCCCAATGGCGCTGCGGCGATTACCATCTCGGCGGGGGACCCCGTCGCCGGCGTGCCCATGTCCAATGCGGCCGTGGACGCCGATGGCATCATTGCCGCCACGGCCAACATTGGCACGGTGTGGGGCCTTGTTCTGTTCCGGCCGGACGGCAAGTTAGGAGCGGTTCATCGAGACCACGCCGTTCGCGCCCGGCGCGGTTCGTTTTGGACCGACCACACCATCTGGACCGCGCTCCATCAGTATGATCCACGCAGACCCACGAGCCCGATTTTGCGATATTGTGGAACCATGGCCGCGACGGCCGCGGGAAGCCGAGTATCACTCGGGCGCGCACGATGTCGGACGTTAAGTTGCCCTCGTTGTCGAACACCATGCGGCTTTCCACTGCTTCCACGTGGCGGCGGGCCGATGCGTGTTCTAATCGAGCCCGCCACGAAAGGTGTGAACCCGCAGTGGCTGAAAATGGATCTGACCGGCAAGGTGACAGGGCGCTGGGATCTGGACGGAGCACCTGATGTTTGGAGTCACGGCGAGCGGATCGAAGTCGATGGCGTGGATGGTCCGTGCACAGGGTTCGCCGCATTCGATCGAACGGCGCAGAAATGGAATCCGGTTTCGATACCCTCGCGCGGCCATCCCGTGGGGGTTGACGGCGATCAGACTCGTCTTGCTGGAGCCGTCCAGACGGGCGCAGTGGGTTCGGGTGGCGAAGCAGGTGGGTTCGCTGGTCGGGTAGGGGAAGCGAGTGACCCAGGAACAAAGGACTGATGCAGCTGGAATCTATAGGAAGTGTGATTCGCCTGCTCGCCGTCGTACCGCTGGTAATGGTGGGATGCGCTCCATCGCGCCCCGCCCCTGCCGTGGTCAGCCTCTGTGACCTCTCGCGGAATTTGCCGCCTACCGGGATCAGGTGATTTCGGTGCGGGGTGTTTACTATTACGGTCTCCGCGAGACGTGTCCGCAGAAACGTGCGAATGGACCCAAGGCCCTCCTTCCTGGATCTCACCGGAGCGGCCCTCCCGGGATCCGGCCACGGTGTGTCCTGACGACGGCGGCTGGGCTGCTTTGGCCAGAGTCCTGAAGGATGTGGAAGGCCGCCAAGGCTGGCAGGCGTTTGAAATCCGGGGTGACGGCGGGGCAGCGTAAGATCCGGGGCGCGGCGGCCCGCCAACGTGCGACGCGATTGGCAGTGGGCGCACTGGGTACGGTCACCCCGGCGCGTTTCCGGCCGAATTGGCTGTTCA
>JADKID010000022.1 GCA_016721425.1 Bryobacterales bacterium
TCGCCGGCGGAGATGCGCATGACGCCGCTGGTGGAGTTAAAGATGGAGGAGATGCCGAGGTGGATGTGGCACCCTTCCATTGAGGATCCCAGACGCGGAGAACCGGCCTGGTGGCGGTGGAGCTGCGAAGCACCCACTTCCAATCCTCATTCAGGACGCCGGTTTGGCCGGGGGCGGTGTAGACGAGCTCGATGGAGCTGAAGAGGTTGGCCAGTTGAATATTGAGGAAGCTCTCCATGCCGGCGCGGACGGGCACATTGCCGCGCATGGCGGGCACGAAGCTGCTGAGGTTGACGCGGACGCTGTACTGATCGGGCGTGAGGGAGTCGAAGCGGAAGCGGCCGTCGGGCGCGGTGAGGGCGCGTTGGACGACGCGTTCATTGCGGTTCATGAGGAGCACGGTGGCGCCCATCTGGGTGGTGCCGGCGGTGTTACGCACCTGTCCCGTGATCGAGCCGAAGAGTTTCAGCTCGGCGCCTGTCGCATTTGCCGCGCCACCGATGAGAGTGGCGAGGAGGAGGACGCTGGTATTGCGCAACATCCTGATGGCTAGGGCCTCCTGTTTAGCCCTTTGGACACACCGGAACTATCTTTAAGTTATAGAGAACTGCGCCGACTGGGTCAAGGACTGATTCCTGAGCTTGTCGGTTACCGTAATCTTGAGGCGTGTACTGTCCGGGCTCCATGGAGGAGAGGGCAGCAGTTTCTTGAGGATCATCTGGGAGGCAGAGCCTCGAGGGCCGTGATCTCCTCAGAAAATTCGATCACCTTGCTGTTGTCGGCGGTGCGGACGATCTCGTAGGCGATAGTGCCGCTGGCCTTGTTGGATTTCTCCTCCGGTTCGAAGTTGTACAACTTCATGTAAATGCCCATCTTTTCGGCGCGCTTGAAGGAATCGCCCATGCGGGGGCGGACCTTGGAGGTGCCGATGACGAACTGGCCGGTGCCGATGGAGCGGGTGGGGACGTCTTCGAGGACGTCGGCGAGGATGAGAGAGCTGGCGAAGAGCTTGTCGTCCTCCATACGAGGGACGTTGAGGGCCATCTCGTAGTTGTTCATGTTGCCGCCGACGATGTCCTTGGCGACGACGTTGAGGCGGTACATGCCGGGGGGCAGGGGAATGGACTTCTGGAAGATGGACATACCCTGGCTGGCCTGTTGCAGGAGCTCGGTGGGGACGTCGACGGTCACAACCTCCTCAAACACGTTGGCGACGCGGCGGGTTTGGGTGGTGATGCGGGCGTAGATATTGACGACGGCCTTGGACATTCCCTGTTCCTGTTTGAACTGGAGGTCCTTGCGGCCGAACCGGAGGGTGATGTTGGTGAGGACGGTTGTGGAAGTAGCGGGGAAGAAGTCCGCGCGGGCCTGCATGGGGAGCAGGTTGAACATGATGCGGGAGTTGACCTGGGCCTCGAGATCCTTGAACTTGATCTTGGGCGCCTTCTGGAGGTCGGCGTACTGCTGGAGGCGATCGAACTGGTTCATGCGGGCGGGCAGGGGCTGGGTACCGGTGCCGAGGCGGGTACCGTCGGTGCGGCTGAAGCGATCGTTCTTGCTGGCCATGCCCATCTGTTCCATCATGGTCAAGCCGGCGCCGGGGACCATGAGGAGGGCATCCTTCTCGGACGGGTCCATGGTCATGCGGTATTCGCCGGTCATGGTCTTGTCGACGAATTCAATTTGAATGTCCTGCTGGTTGCCGACGCCCTGGAGGTAGCGATAGCGCCATTTTTCGAAGGGGTAGGTGGAGGTGGTGCCGCCGCCTTCCTCGTAGGGACGCTCGTAGGTGCCGCCGGAGGGATGAGACTCGATTTCGTCGGCGGGCCCGAAGGTGATGTAGATCATGCCGCGATCTGTCTTCCAGCCGGGGATACCGGAGGCGAAGCGCTCATTGGCGTAGGCGATGCGGCGGTAGTGCTCTTCCTTGTACTCGTTTTCCTGGGTATCGGGGGTGGGGTCGCGGCGCATCCAGAACTGCTCGATGAACTGCTCGCGTTCCTCGTCGGTCTGCATATTCTTGAAGGATTTGCGTTCTTCGTCGGTGATGATGTAGACGACGTCGTCGCTGAGCCACTTGCGGTAGGAGTTTCGAGCTCCTTGCGGAGCTTGGCTTCTTTTGCGCTGTTCCTTTTCGCTCAGGGTTTGGCGACAGTTTCGCGCTGGCCGCCGGCCTGTTTCTTCTGGGCGAAAGCCTGGCGGGGAAGCCCGCCAGCAGGATCGCAGTCACGATTGCGGAGACCAACTCTTTACTCATCATACGTTTAGCCATTCAGTTCCCAGAGGAGACACCAGCTCTAGTGTAACGCAATTTCGGGGATTGGGCGCCGCGGGTGGGGCGGCGAATTGGGGGCTGCCGGGTTGGGGTGCGGCCGGGATGCGGAAATAGGGTAAGCGTGCCCGAGGGTTCTGCACAACACGATTGGACGCGGGCGAGGTGGCGCCGGTTTCAATCTCCGAAGGCGACGAATTTTTCGCCGGAGGCGCCGCTGCTGAAGGGGTTGAAGTTAGTTTTTTCGTCATACACGTCCACGCCCTCGGCGCGTTTCAGGGTGTTCACCACGAGGTAGGTGACCGGCGTGGCGGCAGCCTCGTAGAGGACCTTGCCGATGTAGCCGGAGAAGATGAGGTTGACGATGGTGGGCCAGCTTTCGCGGCCGGCGAAGGCGAGCACCATGATGACGGAAGAATCGACGAGCTGTCCGACGACGGTGGAGCCGATGGTGCGGGACCAGAGGGCCTTGCCCCTGCTCCAGACCTTCATGCGGGCCATGACGTAGGAGTTGGCGAACTCACCGGCCCAGTAGGCGACGAGGCTGGCGGCGACCATGCGGGGGACGAAGCCGAAGATGGTAGCGAAGGCGGCCTGGTCCTTAAAATCGGGAGCCGCGGGGAGCCAGACGACGAGCATGCCCATGCCGGCCAGCAGAGCGGCGCCGAAGAAGCCGAGCCAGATGGCGCGGCGCGAGCCAGCGTAGCCGTAGACCTCCGTGAAGATGTCTCCGAAGATGTAGGTGAGGGGGAAGAGGAGTTGGGCGCCGGAGATGCGGAAGGGACCGACGGCGCAGATTTTGGGGCCGATCAGGTTGGAGATGAGCAGGACGGTGACGAAGACGACGATGAGGGTATCCAAATATCGGAAGCGGTGATCCGGCCGCTCAAAGCGGGACAGGGTTGTGGCGCGGTCCGCAAAAGCCATATCCCAATGGATTCATCCGGGCCGCGCCGCGCCTCATAAAACTTGCGGATGGTTTACTGTTTGTCGAGAACGAACTTGAGCTTGAATTCGCCCTGGGGGGCGGCGATTGTGGAATCCACGGTGAGGAGCTTGCCATCGGCGGAGAGGGACCACACTTCGGTGGAGGTGATGGCGTTGCCCTGGATTTCGCGCTTGGCGACAACCTCGAGGGTGGCGTCCTTCCAACTGGCGGTGACCTTGGCGGTGGCGGGGCCCATCTGGATGTCGTGCTCTTTGCCGTCGATGGTGTAGGCGACGTCGGTGGTGCGCTCGTTGCCCTGCATGGACTGAGTGGTTTTGACCTTGACGTCGGCGCCTTGGTGATCGACGGTGCGCTCGAACTTTTCGGGACCCTGGGGCATGGGGCCGAAGTCGCTCTTGGCGTTGTTGATCTTCCAGTTGCCGGTGAAGTTGGGCTTGTCGGCGGCCAGGGCGGCGCCGCAAGAGAGAGTGGCGGCGATGGCGAGCGCCCAGAATCTGCGAGTCATTTGAGTTCCTTTCGTGGACGAATTTCAGGATAACGCAAAGATCCGGCGGGATTGGAGGAGGTAGGGCGGGACGATGCCGGAGAGGTTGGAGAGGGGGAGGACGTCGTCGTGGACGGGGAGGCCGAGGGTGTGGCGCATGAAGTGGCGGCGGGCGTGGCAGCGGGCGAGGAGGGCGGGGGGAAGCTGCGCCTGGAGGGAGGAGTCGGCGAGGACGTAGCCATCTTCCATGCGGGAGGAGTAGAAGGCCGGGTGGGAGGGGATGACGTCCGATTGCATGACCATACCGGAGCGGAGTGGGATGGTGGAGCCGGCGTAGACGGGGGAGGAGAGCCACTCGTCGAGATGGATGAGGTGGCCGGCGTTGAGGAAGACGTGAAAGGGGTCGGCCGGTAGACGGGAGTGGATGGCGTGGTGGAGGGCGGAGCCGGGCGCGCCGATATGGAGGGATTGGAACCAGGCGGCCATGGCGGCGAAGTAGGGGCCGGCGAAGTGCTCGGCGTAGCCCTGGGCTTCCGGGGGGAGATCGGCGGGGCCCTCGGCGACCCAGCCGCAGCGGCAGCAGTTGGCGCCCCAGTAGGCGATGCCGCACGAGAAGCGGCCGCCGCGGGTGACGCGCTCGCCGCGGGCGGAGGCGAGGGAGACGCGGTTGGCTCCGCACTTGAGGGTCATGTGGGCGGAGAGGGGGACTCCGTTGTAGCGGGCGTGTTCGAGGAGGTCGTAATCGCGGGCGCCGGGCTGGATGGCGGCGAGGACGCGTTTCATACCCTCGGAGGCGAGGGTGTTGGTCCATTCGAAGAAGGCGATTTCCTCGGGTGTGGCGACGGTGCGGAGGCCGTCGGAGGGGTTGAAGAAAATGGCGGCGGCGTTGGTGACGTTCTCCCAGCCGGCGGCGAAGCGGAGGGCGTCGACGAGATAGGAGGGGGCGTCGATCTGTTGGGGCTGGGCGTAGGATTTCCAGCCGGCGACTCCGACGCGGCTGTGGGCGTCGATGGCGGCGTCGTTGAGGAGGTTGGCTTCGCCCTGGGGTTGATCGGGGAGGGAGAAGGGCTGGAAGCGGCGGACGTCGACGTCGTTGGCCTGGATGAGGGGCGAGGCGGGGAGGTAGCCCATGCACTCATTGCCGGCGAGGAGGAGGGGCTTTTCGGCTGGGCCGAGGATGAGGAGGGCCTCTTCGAAGCGGGGGTCGAAGCCGGCGAGCCAGGCGAGGTTGGCGAAGTGTTCGCGATCGGCGTAGACGGCAAGGTGGGTGAGTCCTTCGCGATCCATGCGGGCTCTGACGTCCTGGAGGCGCTGGCGGTAGGTGGCGAGGGAGACGCGCCAGTCCTGTGAATCGGGGACGCCGAAATCGGGGTAGGTGGTTTCGATGAGGCGGGCGGTGGGTGCTGTCACTGGAGGAGCATTTCGAGGATGACGCCCCAGGGGCCGTTGAGGGGGCCGATTTTGCGTTGCAGGGCGAGCCAGGATTTGTTGTGCGTGGCTAAGCCAGCGAGGCCGGGAAAGTAGGGGCGGATTTTGTCGATGGGGGTGATCTGGGGCTTGGTCCAGGCGGCGGCGCCTTCAAGGAAGGGGATGAGGTAGGCGGCGGAGGTTAGAACGCCGGCTCCGTCTTTTGCCTTATAGGTCCAGAGGTCCGTGCCGCGGTTGGCGGCGATGCGGCAGAGGATGGCGAAGCCGTCGAGGTTCATGGCGGAGTAGCTGAGGGAGCGGGTGCGGGCTTCCTCCTCGGGGGCGGCGCCGTCGGGGCGGAGTTGATTGGGGACGATGGTGTTGCGGTATTGGGCGTAGGCGAGGCGCTCGGCTTTTTCGTCGTGGCAGAAGACGGCGTAGGCGGCGACCTGGGCGGCCCACCAGGTGGAGTGGTTGTTGCCGTTGTCGCGCTCGTCGATGCCTTTTTTGCTGGTGGTGAGCCAGGTGGTGAAGCTGGCGAACCAGGCGCGGAGGGCGTTCATGCGGGGCTGGTCTGGGAAGGCGGCTTGGAGGAGGAGTGCGCCCTGGACGCACCAGATGAGGGGGCGGGTATCGATGATGCCGATGCCGCGGCCCTCGGTGACGCCGCGGATGGCCTGGCCGAATTCGAGATTGGGGTTCATGAGCGTGGCGGGGGCGAGGAACCACGTATCGAGGAGTTGCCAGGCGTGGGCGGCGGCGGCGCGATCCTTGTGAAAGTAGGCGGCGAGGCCGAGGGTGCAGACGGTCTCGCTCATGCGGTTGAGGTCGCGGTCGTTGTTCTCGAAGCGATCGGGATTCACCTGACCGTCTTTGCGGATGTAGGGGCCGGTGGGGTTGGCGGGATTGGGCCACCAGTAGGGGCCTTCGCTGAAGAAGTCGTGGGGGCCGGCCTTGCTGAGGGGGCCGGGCCGGTGGAAGGTGACGGAGAGGGGTTCCTGTTGGATGGCCTGGTCGCGCAGGGTTTTGAGGCGGGCGGGCGGTTTGAGGCGGGCTGCCTCAGCGGTGGTGATGAGGAGGAGCGGGGGCGGTGGGGCCGCCTGATGAAAGACGGCCCCGAGGAGGAACGAGCGGCGGCGCATTATTCGCCTGCGAGTTTGCTGTGGTAGCGGCTATAGAGGAAGTAGATGGCGAAGCCGAAGATCATCCACAGGAAGGCGGTGAGCTGTGTGCGGTTGTCGAGGGAGATGATCATGCCGCTGCAGATGATGATGCCGAGGATGGGCACCAGCGGGACGAGGGGTGTCTTGAAGGGACGCGGGCGGCCGGGATCGGTGCGGCGCATCAGCCAGGTGCCGATGCAGACGACGACGAAGGCGAAGAGCGTGCCGATGGAGGTGAGGTCGCCGGCCATGGAGCCGGGGATGAAAGCGGCGAAGGCTCCGACGAAGACGAAGAGGAGCATGTTGCACTTGTAGGGGGTGCGGAACTTGGGGTGGAGGGCGCAGAAGAGATTGGGGAGGAGGCCGTCTTTGGCCATGGAGTAGAAGACGCGGCTCTGGCCGAGGAGCATGACGAGGATGACGGAGGTGAAGCCGGCGAGGATGGCGACGGTGACCATGGTGCCGAGCCATTCGTAGCCGATCATGTACTTCTGGATGGCGTAGGCGACGGAGGCTTCTTTACCGGCGGTGGCGAACTCCTGCCAGTTGGCGACGCCGGTGAGGACGTGGCCGAAGAGGACATAGAGAACGGTGCAGACGGCGAGGGAGCCGAGGATGCCGATAGGCATATCGCGGGCAGGGTTCTTGGCTTCCTGAGCAGCGGTAGATACGGCGTCGAAGCCGATGAAGGCGAAGAAGACGATACCGGCGCCGCCGAGGACGCCGCCCCAGCCGTGGCGGAAGATGCCCTCGTGGCCGGCCATACCGTCGGGGATCATGAAGGGCGTGTGGTTGGCGGGGTTGATGAACTGCCAGCCGATGGCGATGAAGCCGATGACGATGGCCACCTTGACGAAGACGATGATGGCGTTGATGCGGGCGGACTCTTCGGTGCCCTTGATGAGGAGGGCGGTGACGAGGAGGAGGACGATGAGGGCGGGGGCGTTGAGGATGCCCTGAACGCCGGCGGCGGAGGTCTCCATCGGTGAATGGCACCACTGGAAGGGGATGGCGCCGCCGAGGAGATTATTGAGGTACTCGCTCCAACCGATGGCGACAGTGGCCGCGCCGAGAGCGTATTCGAGGACGAGGGCCCAGCCGATGGTCCAGGCGGCGAACTCGCCCATGGTGGCGTAGGCGTAGGTGTAGGCGCTGCCGGCGATGGGGATCATGGCGGCGAATTCGGCGTAGCACAAGCCGGCGAAGAGACAGCCGACTGCGGCAATGATGAAGGAGAGAGTGACGGCGGGGCCGGCGGCTTCGGCGGAAGCGGCTGCCGTGCGGACGAAGAGGCCGGCGCCGATGATGGCGCCGATGCCGAGGCCGATGAGGCTGGTGGCGGTGAGGGTGCGCTTGAGGCTACCCGCTTCGCCGGCCTGCTGGAGGAGGTATTCGATGGATTTTTTTCTGAAGATGCTCATGCTTGGTTCCTGGCTGGGGAGTTGTGCCGTGTCCACAGGAAATAGACCGGGATTCCGAGGAGAACCAGAATCAGGCCGGGCCATGTGTAGTTGGGCTTGTAGATCAAGAGAAGACTTTCAATGACGGTGACAACGACGATGTAGAGCGCGGGCAGCAACGGATAACCGATGGCCTTGTAGGGCCGGGCCATCGTGGGTCTGGTGCGGCGGAGGACGAAGATCCCGGCGATGGTGAGGATATAGAAAAGTAAAACAGCGAACATAACATAATCGAGCAGGTCATTGTAACGCCCGGTGAGGGTGAGGCAGCAGGCCCAGAGACACTGGACCCAGAGGGAGACGTAGGGGGTGTGGTGGACGGGATCGACTTTGCGGACGGCTTTGAAAAAGAGGCCGTGTTCGGCCATGGCGTAGTTGACGCGGGCGCCGGCGAGGACGAGACCGTTGACGCAGCCGAAGGTAGAGACCATAACGGCGACGGCCATGACCTGGGTGGCGGCAGGGCCCATGATCATGGAGATGACGGCGGTGGCGACACGATCTTCGGGTGCGGCCTGGATGCCGGCCAGGGGCAGGGCCATCAGGTAGACCATGTTGCAGGCCAGGTAGAGGAGTGACACGACGCCGACGCCGAGGGCGAGGGAGAGAGGCAGATTGCGCTGCGGATTGCGGATCTCGCCGGCGGTAAAGGTGACGTTGTTCCAGGCGTCGGAGGAGAAGAGCGCGCCGACCATGGCGACGCCGACCAGGCGGATGATGTCCCAGAGAGAGGCGGGGGCGCGCCAGAAATCGGTGAAGTTGGCGGCGATGGCCTCGGGGCGGCGGCCGAGCCAGAGGCCGAGAACGATGAGGCCGATGAGGGCTCCGATTTTGGCGATGGTGAAGACGTTCTGGACGGCGGCGCCGGTGCGGAGGCCGCGCGTGTTGACCCAGGTGAGGAAGACGATGATGGAGATGGCGGCGAGCATCTGGGTGCTGAGGCCGACCGGGCCGAGGCGTACGATCCAGTTGTCGGCGGAGACGGCGGGGAGAAAGACACCGAGGAATTTGGCGAAGGCGACTGCGACGGCGGCGATGGTGCCGGTTTGGATGACGGTGAAGAAAGTCCAGCCGTAGAGGAAGCCGGCGAGGGGGCCGAAGGCTTCGCGGAGATAGATGTATTGGCCGCCGGCTTGAGGCATGGCGGCGGCGAGCTCGCCGTAGCTGAGGGCGGCAATGATGGTGAGGGTGGCGGTGACGAGCCAGGTGGCGGTGAGGAGGCCGGGGGACTGGACCTGGCGCGAGATGTCGGCGGCGACGATGAAGACGCCGGAGCCGATCATGGAGCCCATGACGAGAGTGGTGGCGTCGAGGAGGCCGAGGCCTTTTACAAGTTGAGCCCCTTTTACAGGTTGAGCCATAGTTCCATGCGCTTTCGGGTGGAGTGTTGATCGGTGCCGTGGGAGAGGAGATCGGCGATGACGGCGATGGTATCGGCGCCGGCGGCCCAGACGGAGGGGGCTGTGTCGAGGGTGATGCCGCCGATGGCGACGAGGGGTCTGGTGGTGGCGGCGCGGATGCTGCCGAGACTGGCGAGGCCGAGTTGGGGGTCGGGATTCTCTTTGGAGGCGGTGGAGAAGATGGGGCCGATGGCGAGGTAACTCACCGGCTCGTTGGCGGCGGCGAGGAGTTGGGCTGCGTTGTGGGTGGAGAAGCCTAAGAGGGCGTCGGGGCCGAGGATGCGGCGGGCGAGGGCGGGGGGGAGATCGTCCTGGCCGAGGTGGAGGCCGGCATCGAGGAGGGCGGCGATATCGGCACGGTCATTGATGACGAGGGCGGCGCCGGCCTGGCGGCACAAATCACGAATGAGGGTGGCCGTTTGAAACGTGGCGCGGGAGAAGTGTTCTTTGTGGCGGAACTGGAGAATGGAGGCTCCGGCTTCGAGCAGGGATTCGGCGAAGGGGACAGGAGGGTAGCCACGCAGGGCGAGGGCTGCGGTGTCGACGATTGGATAGACCCTGGGGAGCAATCTGTTCATGATAGTGCAAAAGTGGCGGCGGGGGAGCGGATAAGATGGCAGAGTGCTGGCGGGCGGGTTGGGACTCTTCGTGGTGGGCGTAGCGCTCGGATTTCTGGGCGCGGGCGGGACGACGATTGCGTTGCCGGTGCTGGTGTATCTGGTGGGGCTGGATGCGCACGCGGCGGTAGCGGTTTCGATATTGCTGGTGGGCGGGGCGAGCGCGTATGGGGCGGTGTTGAATGCGCGCGAGGGGTTTGTGGATTGGCGGGCGGCGGCGGTGTTTGGGCCGGCGGGCGCGGTGGGGGCGGTGCTGGGCTCGGCATGGAGTTACCGGCTGAGTGGGCGGATGCTGTTGATTTTCTTTAGCGGGCTGGTGCTGGTGGTGGCGGTGCGGATGATGTTGGAAGGCGGGGCGGAAGGCGGCGGAGGGGTTCGGCGGACGTGGGTCTGGTTGGTGCTGGCGGGGTTTGGGATTGGGGTGCTGACCGGCGTGCTGGGCAATGGGGGCGGGTTTCTGCTGGTGCCCGGGTTGATTTACCTGGCGGGGTTGCCGATGCGGCGGGCGGTGGGGACCTCGTTGCTGATCAGCGCCATCAATTCGGCGGCGGCGTTTGCGGGTCATGCGGCTCAACAGACAGTGCCGTGGCGCATGGCGCTGGTGCTGTTGGGCTGCGCAATGGTTGGCATGACGCTGGGCGTCCCGCTCTCGCATCGCACGGAACCGGCGCGCCTGAAGCGAGCCTTCGCCTGCCTATTGCTTGTGATGGGCGGGTGGATGCTGTGGCGGAATCTGTAGAGATGCCAGGAGCTGCTGGGGAGCTGGCTTGCCGCGTTCGGCGAAGAGGATGAGGCCATCGGGCGCGACGATGTAGACGGTGCGGCGGACGATGAGCCAGAAGCCGCTGTTGTAAGCGCGGGCGATTCTAGCGCCCTGATCGACGATGAGGGGGAAGGGGAACGAGTGCTTTTTGGCGAAGCGCTGGTGGCTGGACTGGCTGGAGGGATTGACGCCGTACACGACGGCGCCGGCGGATTGGAGCGACTTCCAGGCGTCGCGGAACTCCGCGAGTTGGAGCGTTCAAGTGGGTGTGTCGTCGGCGGGGTAGAAGACGAGGACGACGTACTTGCCGCGGAGGTCCGCCAGGCGGACGGCGTGGCCGTCCTGATCGTAGGCGGTGAACTCCGGGGCCTTTGTGCCAGGGGCGAGCGGTGGGCCGAACATCAGATGTTGAGGTACGCCAGGAGGCGTTCCTGAACGACCTTGGCGCGCTGGTCGTCCCAGCAGGCGATCATGACGGTGTCGTCGCCGGCGATGGTGCCGGCGATCTCGCCCCAGTTTTCCTGATCGAGCGCGACGGCGAGCGAGTTGGCGCTGCCGGTGGAGGTGCGGAGGATGACGAGGTTCTGGGCGAGGCGGACGTCGAGGAGGTATTCGGCCATGACCTGGCCGAGGCTGGGGCCGGTGGGATCGGGAAGAGTTTCGCGGTAGCCGTCGGCGGTCTTGACGAGCTTCATTTCGCGAATGTCGCGGGAGAGGGTGACCTGGGTGGTCTCGATCTGGAACTCGCGGAGTTCGCGGGCGAGTTCATCCTGGGTGCTGATCTTCTTGCCGCGGATCAGCTTGAGGATCTGGCCTTGGCGGTAGTTCTTGGTCATTGGGAAAGGACCTCCAGACGTTGGCGGGCTTCGACGAGGGCTGCGCGGACAGTGGCGGGGGCGGTGCCGCCGGGGGCGGTGCGGGTTTTCATGCCTTCCTCGGGATTCATGAGGACGCCCATTTCGGGGGTGAATCGGGGATCGAAGGCGTGGAGCGCTTCGCCGGTCCAATCGGCGGGCTTGCGGCCCTGTTTGACGGAGCTGAGGACGAGCTCGCCGACGAGGGTGTGGGCGTGGTGGAACGGGACACCGGAGCGGGCGAGGGCCTCGGCGAGATCGGTGGCGACGAGCCAGCCTTCCTCGGCGGCGTGGAGCGGCGGGGCGGTTTTCAGAGACGTGGTCTGGACGACGACGCAGGCCATTTCGAGGGAGCCGCAGAGCTGATCGACGGCCATGAAGAGGGGCTCCTTATCCTCCTGCATGTCGCGATTGTAAGTCATGGGGAGGCCCTTCATGGTGGTGAGGAGAGACGTGAGGGCTCCGAAGACGCGGCCGGATTTGCCTCGGATGAGCTCGAGGGAATCGGGGTTTTTCTTTTGCGGCATGAGGGACGAGCCGCTGGTGACGCCGTCGCCGAGCTCGAGCCAGCCGAACTCGTCGGAGGAGTAGAGGATCCAGTCCTCGGCGAGGCGCGAGAGGTGGGTCATGCAGACGGAGGCGGCGGAGAGGTAATCGAGGAGGAAGTCGCGATCGGCGCTGACGTCCATGCTGTTGCGGGTGACGCCTTCGAAGCCGAGCTCGGCGGCGAGGGCGTGACGATCGACGGGGAAGCCGGAGCCGGCGAGTGCGCCGGAGCCGAGGGGCATCTGGTTGACGCGGCCGCGGGCCTGGGTGAAGCGCTCCAGATCGCGGGAGAACATTTCGTAGTAGGCAAGCAGGTAGTGGGCCCAGGTGACAGGCTGGGCGCGGCGCATGTGGGTGTAGCCGGCGACGATGGCGTCGGGATGCCTGTCCGCGAAATCGAGGAGGAGGCCCATGAGGGCGCGGAGGAGGGCGAGGGTGGTATCGATCTCGCCGCGGAGCCAGAGGCGGACGTCGAGCGAGACCTGCTCATTGCGGCTGCGTCCGGTGTGGATCTTGTCGGCGACGGCGCCGGCCTTTTCCTTGAGGAGGCGGATGACGTAGGAGTGGATGTCCTCATCGGGGGCCGTGGCGGCGCCGGCCTCATCGTTTTTCTCGATGGAGGCCAGCGTGTCACAGATGAGAGTGCACTCGGCGGCAGTGAGGATGCCGACGCGGGCGAGGGCCCGGGCGTAGGCTTGCGAGCCGAGGATGTCTACTTTAAACAGGCGGCGGTCGAAGTGCAGCGACCAGGAGAATCGCTGAAAAACCTCCGACGGGCCTTCTTCAAAACGACCGCGCCAGAGCATTATTGAGCCTTCTTCGCCTTGGCGAGTTTGGATTGTTCGAGCAGCGCCTTGACCTTGATGGGGAGGCCGATGAGGTTGATGAAACCGAGGGCGTCCTTCTGATCGTAGCTATCGCCCATGGTGAAGCTGGCGATGTCGAGGGAGTAGAGCGAGTTGGGCGATTTGCGCGAGAGGGGCTCGATGTTGCCCTTGTAGAGCTTGAGGGTGACCTCGCCGGTGACGGGCTTGGAGACCTCGGAGAAGAAGTTGTCGAGCGACTCGCGGAGGGGGGTGAACCAGAGGCCGTTGTAGACGAGCTCGGCGTAATCGAGGGCGAGGCGCTGTTTGTAGTGGGCGGTGGATTTGTCGAGTGTGAGCGACTCGAGCTCGCGGTGGGCGTACATGATGAGGGCGCCGCCGGGGGTTTCGTAGCAGCCACGGGACTTCATGCCGACGAAGCGATTTTCGACGAGATCGATGCGGCCGATGCCGTGCTCTGCGCCGATTTTGTTGAGCTGTTCGAGGAGAGCGAGGGCGGACTTCGCGGGCTTGCCGTTGATGGAGACGGGGGTGCCTGCTTCAAAGCCGATGGTCACCTTGCCGGGCTTGTCGGGGGCCTGTTCGGGCGACTTGGTGAGCATCCAGATGTGATCGGGCGCGGCGTTGGCGGGATCTTCGAGCTCGCCGCCTTCGTGGGAGATGTGCCAGATATTACGATCGCGGGAGTAAATCTTGGTGGTGGTCTGCGCGATGGGCACATTGCGGCTGGCGGCGTATTCGATGGCGTCTTCGCGGCTGATGATGTCCCATTCACGCCAGGGGGCGATGACGGGGAGGTGGGGGGCGAGGGCCTTGTAGGTGAGCTCGAAGCGGACCTGATCGTTCCCCTTGCCGGTGCAGCCGTGGGCGAGGGCATCGCAGCCGGTGGCGAGGGCGACCTCAACCTGGCGCTTGGCGAGCAGGGGGCGGGCGATGGAGGTGCCGAGGAGGTATTTGTCTTCGTAGATGCCGCCGGCGCGGACCATGCGCCAGAGGTATTCGGCGACGAACTCCTCGCGCATGTCGGCGACGTGGCACTCGGAGGCGCCGGTTTTCTTGGCCTTGGCCTTGAGGCCCTTGAGCTCATCACCGCCCTGGCCGATATCGCCGCAGACGGCGACGACTTCGCAGCCGTAGTTTTCTTTGAGCCACGGAATGATGATGGAGGTATCGAGACCGCCGGAGTAGGCGAGAGCGACTTTCTTAGGGTTTGCCATGATGATTTCCTGCTTTCCGTATTCAGGCTAACGCGCCGGGCCATCGACGAGCATGAGCATGAGGGCTTTCTGCGCGTGAAGGCGATTTTCGGCCTGATCGAAGACCACGGAGGTCTTGGATTCGATGACATCTTCGGTGACCTCTTCGTCGCGATGGGCGGGGAGGCAATGCATGAAAAGAGCGCCGGGCGAGGCGAGGGCCATCAGCTCGGAGTTGACCTGGTAGGGGGAGAAGAGGCGGGCGCGGGCGGCGGCCTCGTGCTCCTGGCCCATGGAGGCCCAGACATCGGTGTAGACGGCGTCGGCGTTGCGGAGGCCGTCCTCAAGATCAGTGGTGGCGCGGATTGTGGCTCCGGTGGCGGCGGCGAATTGCTGGGCGCGGGCTAGGATGTCGCCGTTGGGCTCGTAGGTGGGCGGAGTGATGCAGGTGAAGCTGAGGCCGAGGCGGGCGGAGGCGAGCATCATGGAATGGGCCATGTTGTTGCCGTCGCCGACGAACGCCATATGGAAGCCCTGCCAGCCGCCGAGGTGTTCCTGGATGGTCTGCATGTCGGCGAGGGCCTGGCAGGGGTGGAACATATCGCTGAGGGCGTTGATGACGGGGACGCGGGAGTATTGGGCGAGATCGTCGACGGTCTGCTGGGCGAAGGTGCGGGCGATGATGAGATCGGTCCAGCGATCGAGATTGCGGGCGACGTCGGCGACGGGTTCGCGGCCGCCGATGGGGCCGACGTGGAGGATGGCATCGCCGCCGAGTTGTTTGGCTCCGACCTCGAAGGTGATGCGGGTGCGGAGGGAGGGCTTCTCAAAGAGCAAACTGGCGATGCGGCCTTTGAGGGCGGAGCGGTAGGCGGAGGGAGAGCGTTTGACGTCGGCGGCGAGGTCCATGAGCGCGCGCAGTTCCTCGACGGAGAGATCGAAATCACTGCGGAGGTCGCCGGCGGCGAGCAAAGGCGTGGTCATGAGGAGGCTCCCAGGCATAGGGGTTGGCAATGTGACTCTGAATACTTATTCGTTTCACTGAATAATTACACATTTTGGCGGAGGAGGTCAAGAGGGGGAGCGATGGTGGATAAGCACCACCGTTCTGGTGGGAAAGGGCCACGGCGGATGGGTGGTTTGCGTCGTGGAATCAATAAGTTGTGGATTGGCCCGGGAGTTGCAGTGTCATGGGCAAGGACTTCGACTACAATGTCAACCACTCACAAACTGATTCTTCCGGTGACACTGGCACTAGGGCTGACAACGATGGCAGGCTGGGGGCAGCAGCCGGCGCCGCCTCCGGCGGAGGTACAGGCGGAGACGGGTTGGCGCAAGTTTGAGGGGGGTGCGGCTCCCATGGCGGCTCCGATGGCGCCGGCGGTTGCACCGATGGTGACGCCGATGGTGGTGCCGGGCACACTGGTGGCGCCGGCGGGGACGTGGATCACGATCCGGGTGAATGACGTGCTTTCGACGAGCCGCAATCACGCGGGCGACGTGTTTTCGGCGACGTTGGCGCAGGCGTTGATTGTGGACGGGATCGTGTTGGCGCGGCGCGGGCAGACGCTGGCGGGGCGGGTAGCGGAAGTGGAAAAGGGAGGCAGGGTGAGGGGCACGTCGCGGCTGGGCCTGGAGATGACGGAGATGAGCCTGGCGGATGGGCGGCAGGTGCGTGTGCGAACGCAACTGATCAACTACTCGGGCGGGACTTCGATGGGGCGTGACGGGACGGCTGTGGCGGCAACTACGGCGACGGGGGCAGCGATTGGCGGGATGGCGGATGGCGGATTTGGCGCTGGAGTGGGGGCGCTGGCTGGGGCGGCTGCGTCGACGATTGGGGTGCTGGCGACGCGAGGGCGCGCGACGGAGGTGTATCCGGAGGCGATGATCACGTTCCGGTTGGTGGAGCCATTGACGGTATCGACGGAGCGGGCGGCGGCGGCGTTCCGTGCGGCGTCGCAGGGGGACTATGAGACTAGGCTGGAGCCGAGGCCGGCGGTGCGGGCGGTACAGCGGGCTCCGTTGTATCTGGGATTGGGGTATGGGTACGGCTTTCCGTACTACTATTCGCCGTTCTGGTATGGGCCGGGCTTTGGGTATTACGGCGGGAGTTTCTATCGCGGCGGGTACTACGGTGGCGGCAGGCGAGGCGGCCGGCGTTAGGGTCAGCATTTCAGGGTGACTGGCGGGGAGGGTCGCGATCGAGGGATCGGGGCCCTCCCCGCTTTTTGATTGTGGCGGGTCCGCACCTTAGTGAGAAATAGACTGAGGTGAGCAGGGGAAGTGCCCTAGTACGGGCGAATTCAAAGTTCTGTTTGCGATAATTAGGTTACGACGGCGAAGTTGGCCGGTTGAACCAACTGATCGAGGGGGCGTCTTGAGATTCCGCAATCCTGGTGCTGGTAGTGTCTTCGCATTCTTCTGCCTGACTTCGCCGGTGCTGGCGCAGACGTTCAACTACGGGGAAGCACTGCAAAAATCCGTATTTTTCTATGATGCGCAGCGTTCCGGGGCGTTGCCGGCGGATCAGCGGGTGAACTGGCGCGGGCCTTCGGGTTTGCAGGATGGGGCGGACCAGGGTGTGGATCTGACGGGCGGCTGGTATGACGCGGGCGACCATGTGAAATTCGGGTTGCCGATGGCGTCGAGCGCGACGTTGCTGGCGTGGGGGATGATCGAATACCGGGACGCGTATGTGCAGAGCGGGCAGATGGCGCCGGCGCTGAAGAACCTGCGGTGGGCGACGGACTACTTTCTGAAGGCGAGCGCGACACCGAACGAGCTGTGGGGTCAGGTGGGCAATGGGGGGATGGACCACGCGTGGTGGGGCGGCGCGGAGGTGATGCCGATGGTGCGGCCGGCGTACAAGGTGACGGCGGCGTGTCCGGGATCGGATCTGGCGGGCGAGACGGCGGCGGCGCTGGCGGCGGCCTCGCTGGTGTTCCAGGCGAACGGGGATGCGGCATACGCGGCCACGCTGCTGGCGCGGGCGCGCGCGCTGTACACGTTTGCCGATACGTACAAGGGCGCCTATTCGCAGTGCATCGGGGACGCGGCGGCGTACTACAACTCGTGGAGCGGGTATAACGACGAACTGGTATGGGGGGCGACGTGGCTGTACAGGGCGACGCAGGAGGCCGGGTACTTGCAGAAGGCGCAGCAGTATTACAGCGCCATCGGCGGGCAGTTTTTGTGGACGATCAACTGGGACGACAAGGCGTATGGCTCCTATGTGCTGCTGGCGCAATTGACGGGGGCGGCGCAGTACCGGCAGGACGCGGAGCGGTATCTGGACTACTGGTCCGCGGGTTACAACGGGCAGCGGGTGCGGTATACGCCGGGGGGGCTGGCTTACCTGGACACGTGGGGCTCGTTGCGGTATGCGGCCAACACGGCGTTTACGGCGTTTGTGTATGCAGACTGGCTGAAGACGAAGAACCTGGATGTGACGCGGCAGGACCGGTACCAGGCGTTTGGCGAGCGGCAGATCAACTACATTCTGGGGCAGAACCCGCGGTCTTCGAGCTATGTGGTGGGTTTTGGCGCCAATCCGCCGGTGAATCCGCACCACAGGACGGCGCACGGATCGTGGACGAATGACATTTCCTCGCCGGCGAATAGTGTGCACACGTTGTATGGCGCGCTGGTGGGCGGTCCGGACCTGAACGACAGCTATGCGGACAGCCGGGGCGACTATGTGAAGAACGAGGTGGCGACGGACTACAACGCGGCGTTCACGGGAGCGCTGGCGCGGATGTACCAGGCGCATGGCGGCAATCCGCTGGCTGGTTTTCCGGCGCCGGAAGCGGCGAGCCGGGATGAGATCTTCGTGGAAGCGGCGGTCAATTCGCAGGGCGCGAACTATCTGGAAGTGGCGGCGTATGTGAACAACCGCTCGGCGTGGCCGGCGCGGATGGCGGATCAGCTAACGATGCGGTATTTCTTCACGCTGGACGCGGGGCTGCCCTCCAGCATCGCGGTGAGCACGGCGTACAACCAGTGCGGATCGGCGACGGGGCCGACGCCGTGGTCGGGCAACGTGTATTACGTGGAGGTGAGCTGCGTGGGCGTGAAGATCGCGCCGGCGGGGCAATCGGAATCGCGCAAGCAGGTGCAGTTCCGGATGACGTCCTCGGGGGGCGGGTGGAACAACGCGAACGACTGGTCTTACACGGGGATGGCGGCGAGCGGGGCGACGCCGGTGCGGATGCCCAACATCGTGCTGTATGACAAGGGCGTGCGGATCTGGGGCACGGAGCCGGGCGGCGGCACACCGCAGCCGCTGGCGATTGCGAATGGCAATCCGCTGCCGGGTGGTGTGATCGGCACCCCGTACGCGGTGCAGTTTAGCGCGACAGGGGGCACGCCTCCTTATACGGGTTGGACGGTGGTGACTGGGTCGCTGCCGGCCAATTTGAATCTGAACGCGAGCAGCGGGGCATTGAGCGGAACTCCGAGCGCGGCGGTGGCGGCGAGTTTCCGGGTGCGGGTCACTGACAGCAAGGGCGCGACGGCGGAGGCGGCCTATACGCTGGCGGTGACGGCGCCTGTGGTGGCTCCGGTGGTTGTCTCGACGGCATCGCTGGCTACGGGGACGGTGGGCGTGGCGTACACGCAGACGTTGCAGGCGAGCGGGGGGACGGCGCCGTATACGTGGAGCGCGGCGGCCAACGCGTCGCCGGGCGGGCTGCAACTTTCGACGGCGGGCGTGATTGCGGGCGTGCCGGCGGCGGCGGGCACGACGGTGTTTTCCGTGACGGCTACGGACAAGGCCGGCGCAACGGGATCGAAGAGTCTGACTTTGACGATTGCGGCGCCGCCTCCGGCGGGCGCGTTGCAGGCGCTGTACCGGACGGGCAATGCGAGCGCCAGTACGAACTCACTTTCGCCGCAGTTCCGGATTGCGAACAAATCGGGCGCGGCGGCAACATTGGATGCGGTGACGATCCGCTACTACTTCACGGTGGATGGTGAGCGTCCGCTGGTGTCTTGGTGTGACTGGTCCAGCGTGGACTGCGCGAACGTGACGCGGAAGTTTGTTGCGGTGGGCGGGGGGAGCTACTACCTGGAGCTGGGATTCCTGCCGGCGGCCGGCTCGGTGGCGGGCGGCGGGACGGGAGCCGAGGTACAGATCCGGATCGCCAAGGACAACTGGACGAATTTCACGCAGAGCGATGACGCATCGTTTGACGGGACGATGGCGGCGTTTGCGCCGTCGATGCGGGTGCCGATGTATCGCAACGGCGCGCTGGTATGGGGCAATGAGCCGGGCGGGAGCACGCCGCCGGCTCCGGCGCCGGTGCAGATCACGACGACGTCGCTGCCTGCGGGCGTGACGGGGGTGGCGTATTCGGCGCAGCTTCAGGTGAGCGGAGGAGTGGGGCCGTATGTGTGGAGTGTGACGCAGGGGACGCTGCCGGTGGGGCTGACGTGGAATCCTGCCACCGGAGCGATCACAGGCTCCACGGCGCAGAGCGGGACGTTTGCCTTGACGTTCCAGGTGAAGGACTCGGCCGCGGCCGTGGCGACGCGGGCGCTCTCGCTGGTGATCAGCGCACCTGTGGCGGCGGCGGGCTGCACGGTGAGCTACAAGGTGGGCAGCAACTGGGGCAGCGGATTTCTGGCCGACGTGACCATTACGAGCAAGGCGGCGGTGAGCGGATGGACGCTGGGGTGGACGTTCCCGGGTCCGCAGCGGATTGTGAATCTGTGGAACGGCGCGCTGACGCAGACGAGCAACACGGTGCAGGTGAAGAACGCTTCGTTCAACGGCAACATCGCGGCGGGCGGCTCGGTGACGTTTGGCTTCCAGGCAGTGGGGGCGGCGGCGGCGCCGGCGGGTTTCACGCTGAACGGCAAGGCCTGCCAGTAGAGTTTTTGCTTCGCATGGGCGGAAGAGTCCGGTATTCTCGATGAATGAAACTGGGAACGGGCACTGTGCGTGCGTGCGCGGTGGTGGTGTTGCTGCTGGGCGGGCTGGCGGCGCTGATACCGGGCCAGATGCGGGAGCGCGTGTGGGCACGCTATGAGCGCGAGATGCAGGACCCGGTGGAGGATCCGCCGGACGCATTGCGGAAAGCGGAGTTTGCGCTGGGGCGGCTGAGGTACCGGTCTCCGATGGATCGCGCGGGGCGGCGGTATTTCCGGTGGGGGATCGACGCCAACAAGGGCGACCGCACGTTCATCTCGCTGCTGGCGCGGCTGACGCGGATTGATGTGCAGCCGATTGAAACGATCGTCGATATTTCGAGTGATGAGATGTTCCAGCATCCGTGGATGATGGCGGGCTCGGTGGGCGATTGGCGGATTGCACCGCAAGAGGCGGCGCGGATGCGGCAGTACTTTGAGCGCGGCGGATTCCTGATGGTGGACGACTTTCACAACGAGCGGGAGTGGGCCAACTTCATGGCAGGCATCGAGCAGATGTATCCCGGCGCGGAGGTGGAGGAGATGGAAAATGCCGATGCGGCATTCCACGTGGTCTTCGATCAGAAGAAACGCATTCGAGTGCCGGGGGCGAACGTAGTGGATGGAGACCAGATTGAGCGCGGCGGAGTGGAGCCGCACTGGCGGGCGATCCGCGACTCGAAGGGTCACATGATCATTGCCATCTGTTTCAACATGGACGTGGGCGACGGGTGGGAGTATGCGGACGATCCGCAGTATCCGGAGAAGTATGGATCCGAGGCGATGCGGTTGGGCGTGAACTACGTGGCGTATGCGATGACGCACTGAGGGCGTCCGGAGAGGGACGCCCGGTGCGCGGGGCAGGGCGGGTTAGCGGAGGCGGCGGCGGGCGGCGAAGCCGAGTGCGCCGAGGCCGAGGGCGAGCATGGCCGAGGTGGCGGGCTCGGGGACGGAGCTGACTTCGGGAGAACTGGCCGAGGTGTCCAACTGGCTGTCACCGATGAGGTCGGCAATGGCGGCGATCGCGCCGGAGTTGCTGGTGAGGGTGACGGAGAAGGTGGAGAGGATGGAGGGGCTGGGGGCGGTATAGGCGAGGCCGGCGAACTCCACGAGGAAGGTGATTTCTGAGCCGAAGGTGGCGTCGTGGACGAGGCCATTGAGGAAGTCGGAATTGGTGAGGACGAGGGGGCCGGGGAGGGTGCCCACGGCTCCGCCATCGGGACCGATTGAGACGGGGCCGAGGCTACCGCCGGTGATGAGGAAGCTGGTGACGGTGGCGGTGCCGGGGTCGTAGACATCGGGGAAGGAGCCGGGGTTGAACTGGATGTCGATGGTCCCGGTCTCTCCGCTCAGCGTAGAGGTATTGATGGTGAACGGGATGGGTGCAGCTGCCGCGAAGGCGGCGAAGAGAAGAGTAGTGAGCAGAAGTTTTTTCATAGCTGGTTGATCTCGATTGGAAAATTGATTTAGAGGCCGCCGGCGAACACCGTGGCGGAGTATGTGATTGCCTTTACGGCGTTCAAGGAGAACGTGAGGGGCACGATGATGGTCTGGCCGGGGGCGAGGGGCGCGGCGAGATTGTAGATTGCCGAGGCGGGCGAGGTGGAGGCGGCGTTGGTGAGCCGGACGCCATCGGGCAGGCCGGTGATGACCAACTGGAGGGGGCCGCTGATGGCGGATGCGGTGTTGTTGGTGACACGGACGGAGCTGGTGGCGGTGAGCGCGGTGCGATTGTAGACAACGCCGGCGCGGGCGATGGCGAGCTGGGCGGTGATGTTGGCGGCGGTGGTGAGCTGGACGTAGACGGGGTCGTGATCGGAGTAGCGCACCGGAGTATTGAAGTCGCCGCGGAAGGTCTCGTTGAAGTCCGCGTTGATGCGGACGTAGCCGCCGCCGACGAACTGGGCGAGAGCGGCGGGGTTGAGGATGGCGTGATCGAGGGTCTGGTGATTGCCATCGAAGACGTAGGAGTACTGCTGGGCGCGCTGGAGGAGCGAGAGCAGATTGGTCATGTTGGGATAGGTGGGGTCGATTGTGGCGGTAAGGACCTTAGTGGCAGGCGCCGGGGTGCCCATGATGGCGTTGATGGAATCGACGTAGCCGTCGTTGACCTCAAAGGCGTTGAAGTCGCCGACGAGGATGATCTTTGCGGCTGGGTCGGCAATGAGCTCGGCTTGGACGAGTTGGGCGAGGTCGTTGACCTGGGCGGCGCGCTTGGTGCGGACGCGTCCGCCTTCGGTGCTCAGTGCGCACGGTGTGGTGTCGCCGACGCCGTTCAGCGATCGGAGGTGGTTGACGAAGACGACAAACGGGAGGGTGGCGCTACCCTTGGTGGCCGAGCCGCGGAAGCGGAGGGGCGGGCGATCATTGAGTATTTCTTGGGCGCCGGTGCAGGCGCTGGTGTAGGTGGTGGAGGCGCCGAATTGTGTTACCGATTCGATGGTGACGCCGGAGCGGACCAGGAAGCCGACGTCGATGCCGCCGGGGTCATTGCCCTCGACGAGGAAGGCGGTGTAGCCGGGGTTGAGCTCGGCGGCGCTGACGGCGTCGGAGTTGATGCGGGCAGCCAGAGCCTCGGCGACGTCGAGGTTTTCGACTTCTTCGAGTGCTACGACATCGGGTGCGCGGAGGTGGGTGCGAATGGTTTTGGAGATCTTGCCGAGGCGGCCATCGAAGGCGGACGGTGTGACCACCGCATCGCCGACGCCCGGATCGTTCACCGAATCAAAGAGGCGCTCCACGTTCATGGCTGCGATGGTAACGGCGTTGGCGGGGGGAGCGGGCGCCGTGGTGGGGGAGAGCTGCGTTCCACCGACGGTGGGCGCCTGGGTGGGCAAGATGGTGAAGGCGCGGGCCGTGTAGTTCAGGACGCCGAGGAGATTGGTGAGAGTGGCGCCGGTATTGACGTCGATTTTTGGCAGGCCGGCGGCATCGGAATCGATGCGGATGCGCTCGGGGTTGGCATCGAAGATCGGGATCGTGCAGCCGGCGCCGGCGGCGCAGGCGGTGGCGGGGTTGGCGGGCGTATCGAGAACTTCGATTCCGGCTTCCCGCATGGGGAGGGCAACGCCGGGGAGAACTGCGAAGAGGACTCCGTTGCTTGCCGAGGTGGCGCTGGATTCGGTGACGCTGCCTGCGGTGGGGGCGACGACGGTGAGGCTGGCGGCTTGCACTCGCATGCCCTCGAAGCGTTCGAGCTGATCGGGGCCGCCGGCGGCAGTGAGGTTGGCGGCGGAGATCGTGCTGGGCGAGGGCAGTGGGTTGCCGGCGGAGAGCTGGACGACGGTGGGGCTGGTGATCTCAGTGAGGGTGCGGCTGTTGGGGTCCGAGCTCGACTTGAATTCGGTGACGGTGCCGATGACCTGAACGGAGTTGCCGACGACGGCGGCGGCGGGCGGCGCCGAACTGGTGAAGACGAAGATGCCTTCGGAGGTGAGCGGATCGGAATCGATGGACGCGTCGGGCGTCTGGAGGAAGAAGCCGTTGTTGATGAGGGCTGTGACGATGCCAGTGGTGGAGACGGTCATGCCGGTGAAGGGGGAAAGCAGGCCGGAGCCCTGAATGGCGCTGATCGTTGTGATGGCCGGGTCGTCGTTGAGGATGGTGCCCTGACCCTGGGCGTCGGCGCCGGTGGCGCCGGTGAGGTTGGTGACGTTGACGAAGAAGGTTTCGTTGGGTTCAAAGGCGGAGTCGCCATTGACGGATACGACGAAACTATACGTGGAACTGCCGGCGGGGATGGTCTGGGCTGTCAGGGACTGGCCGGTGTAGTCGAGGTTGGCGGTGGTGGCGGTGCCATCGGCGGTGGCGATGTCGAAGGAGACGCCGCCGGCGCCGGCGGGCTGGGAGAGAGAGACGGTGAAGGTAAAGTTGGTGGCGCCGGAATTGGCTTCAGCGGCGCTGACGTCGTTGATGCTGAGAGTGGTGACAAGGGCGGCGGTGCCGGCGGGGGTGATGGAGAAGTCGTCGACGGCGAGGCCGTCATCGGCGCCGGAGGCGTTCGAGTCCGTCCAGCGAATCCAGAACGTGGCGCCGGCTGGGATGTTCAGGGAAGAGATGGTGGAACTGATCGCGGTCCGATTGGCGGCGGCGTTGCCGTCGAGAGCGCCGGTGGTGGTTGTGGCGGGGGAAGTGAAATCGAGCGTATCGACTCCGGTCCAAGTGCCATTGCTGAGGGTTGTCGCGTCGGTGGAGTATTCAAAGTCGATCCTATCGGCGCGCGACGCAGTGCCTAGGCGCCATTGCTCGCCGGTATAGCTAATGGCGAGAGAAGTAATGGCAGAGCCGGTGTTGTTGGTGAAAGAAGCTCCGAACTTGGGAGTCAGGCTGCCGCTGAGCAGGCCGCCGAGAGCACGCTCGGTGGAGCTGGCAGCGCCGAAGCTGTATGTATCGCCGGAGTTGGCTGAGCCGGTGCCAGCGGTGTAGAGCGTGTTGGCATTGGTTCCGGACTCCAATAACGCCCAGCCGGAAGGGAGAGTGGAACTGGTGCCGGTTGTGGCCAGCGTGTCGAAATTCTGTGTGTAGGGCGACCCGAGGGTGGCGAGGGAAACCTGCGCGTGGGCGACAGAGCAGAGGAGTACCGCCAATGGTACGAGGGAGGATTTACGCATGGTGCAGTGAGAATAGTGTAACGCGAATGGGGTGTCAGTTTGATGTCACCTTCGCCGCACGTTCCACCTCGGCGGCGAAGGCTTCCAGGGCGTTGGCGGTGTAGCCGATTTGCTCGCCGGCCTCCTGCCAAAAACGCTGTTCGAGGGCCTCGCGGATGCCGGGCAGGGTCTTGACGCCGTATCCGGTATAGAAGCCGGGGGCGTAGATCATATGCCGGAACCAGGGGCGGCGGGGGAGGCCTTCGGGACGGGTGAGGACACGCTCCGTGCGCATCAGGATGGCGTCCAGAGCTTTCGCCTTTTCCGGGGGTAGTTGGGATAGATCCAAGGCAGTGAATGCCCTGGTGGCGGCATCGAGGCGCGTCAATGCGTTCTCGAGCGGGGCGAAGTTGAGGAAGGGGACGGGCTCCTGCGGTTTGGGCTGGATGAAGGTCTGGCGGGGGTCGGCGGCCAACTGCATGGCGCCGCTCTGAATGAGGGCGTTGCGGGCGGCGGTTTGGGTGCGGAGATCGCCGGCGAGTTTCTTCACTTCGGCGGCGTATTTGGTGACGGTGCGGGCGAAGTTATCGACGCGGAGGGGGAGGACATCGGCGTTGGCAAGGCGGAGGGTGAGGCGGCCGCCGAGCTGGACGGTGGCGAGGGTGTAGAGGAAGTCCGGATCCTCGAACTTCACGACGTGGTCATAGGTGTCGTAGTTGGAGTGGTAGCTGCCGGCGCCGGAGCCCTCGCCGCCGAAGCCGATGTTGAGGCTGGCGATGCCGAGGTGATCGACGAAGGCGGTGTAATCGGAGCCGGAGCCGAGGGGGCTGATGGTGAGCTCCGGGGTGGCGGGCTCGCCGAGAACGGAGAGGCGGGCCTTGGCGCGGGCAAGGGCGGTGACTTTGGTTTGAGGATCGGTGACGTCGCGGGCGGCCTGGCTGGCGAGGGTTTCCAGGGTATGGGAGCCGCCGATGTGGACGAAGCCGCGGGAGGTGCCGTCGGAGTTGACGTAGACGGCGGCGTGCTCTTTGAGCTCGGCGGCGTGGAACTCGGCCCATTCGGTGGAGCCGAGCAGGGCGGGTTCTTCGCCATCCCAGGCGCAGAAGATCAGAGTGCGTTTGGGCCTCCAGCCGGTTTTGGCGAGCTCGGAGATGGCGCGGGCCTCCTCCATGACGGCCACCATGCCGGTGAGGGGGTCGGAGGCGCCAAAGACCCAGGCGTCGTGGTGGTTGCCGCGGAGGATCCACTCGTCAGGACGCTCGCTGCCCTTCATGCGGGCGATGACGTTGTGGGTGGGGGCGAGCTGCCAGTTGAACTCGAGCTTGAGGTGGACGGTAGCGGGACCGGGGCCGGTGTGATAGGTGAGGGGGAGGGCGCCGCGCCACTCGGGCGGGGCGACGGGGCCGGCGAGGGCGCGTAGGAGCGGCTCGGCATCGGCGTAGGAGATGGGCAGGACGGGAATTTTGGTGAGGGTGGTGGCGGCGGTTTTGAAGTCGGGCCGGAGGGTTTGGCTCTTGGCGCCGGCGCCGGGTGTGAGGGGGTCTCCGGGGTAGGTGGGCATATCCATGACGGAGCCGCGTTGTGCCCCATCCTTGGGCCGCCAGGGGCCCTTGGGATAGACGTCGCCCATGAAGTAGCCGTCGTCGCGGGGATCGGAGTAGATGAGGCAGCCGATGGCGCCGTGCTCGGCTGCGACCTTGGGCTTGATGCCGCGCCAGGACGCCCCGTAGCGGGCGATGACGATCTTGCCCTTGACGTCGATGCCCATCTGGGCGAGCTTGTCGTAATCGGCGGGGAGGCCGTAATTGACGTAGACGAGAGGGGCGGTGACATCGCCATCGATGGAGTAGGCGTGGTAGACGGGCAGGCCGCCCTGCGTCATGGCGGAAGACTCGTCGCCCTCCACCGGCGGCTCAGCGAGACGGGCGGTGAATTTATCGGGGCCGGTCATTTCGAGCAGGCGGGATTTGGGGGTAGGGAAGAGGGGGTAGAATGTCTCGATTTCGGTTTCATAGCCCCAGCTTTTGAACTGGGCGGCGATGAACTCGGCGACGGCGCGGGAGCCGGGGGAGCCGACGTGGTGGGGCTTGGCGGAGAGGTGCTTGAGCCACTGCTGGAGGTTCTGGCGCTGGAGTTTGGCATCGAAGTCCTTTTCGAGGGCAAACTGGCGGCGGGCGGTATCCGGGGAGAAGCCGGCCAGGGGAAGCTGGGGCGACTGAGCGGAGAGAAGGAGGAGCGTGGATGCAAGTAGGGCCAGGGGTCGCGTCATGGGATTGCTTTATTATGGCGCGGGCGGGGGTGAGGTGGGTGTGGACTACTGGACGGTGAGCGGGCTGATAGCCCGATAGCCGGGGCGGGCGCGGACGGCGAGGCCCGGCTGGTTGGGACGGATTTCGACCTTGCGCCATTTGCCGTCGTAGTTGGAGTTGGTGGAGACGTAGCTGAGCACATACATGGTGCGGAGTTCGTCCTCGATGCGGCGGTAGGTTGTTTGCAGGTCAATCGCCCTCACCTTGAAGTGGTCACCGCCGGATTCGGCCGCCATCCGTTGCAGGTGATTGCGCTGGGTGAGGCGGTCGTAGAGAAAGAGCTGCGGCGAGACCACGTGGGCTATTTTGTCCAGCGCGGAGGTCCCCGGGTTGACGGCGTACAGAATGGTGTCGGCGCTTTGGAGCATTTCGATCGTGTCGGCGACGGAGACCCGGCTGGCGTTGTCGTTGCCATCGCTGATGAGAATGAGTGCCTTGCGTCCGCGGATGGGCTTGAGCTTCTCGCGGGCGCAAAGGTAGATGGCCTCTCGCACCGGGGAGGCGTTGCCCGTGCCCTGGCCGAGGATGGGCGCGTGTTTGCGGCGCTCCCGGACATGGAGAATGGCGTTTTCGATCTCCGGCACGGACGATGTGAAGTCCTGGATGAGTTTGATGCGGCTGTCAAAGGCAGCGACAAAGACGGAGTCAGTGGGCTGGAGTATATTCCTCAGGAAGTCCCTGGCGAGGCTGATGTTTTTCGCTACGAGGCCGTCCTGGCTGCCGCTGAGATCCATGAGGATGCCGAGAGAGAGCGGCAGGCTGAAATCGCGCGAGAAGAAGCGGGCCTGCTGGAGGACGCCGTCCTCGAGCACGCTGAAATCGCTCTGTTGCAGAGAGGGCTGGAGTGCACCGTTGTAGTCGCGCACGGTGAAGCTGACGTTGGTGAGGCTGACGTCCACCTGAAGGTCGGGGCGGGGCGGAGCCTGGAGGATGGAGAGCAGGAGCAGCCAAGGCCGCATAGGAGGATTATCGCGCGCAGCGTGTATGGACGGCGGGCGACGCCTCGCTCATTTTGGAGTGCGGCGATGCCGTGCGCCGGCGATTGCTCGGCTGAGCCAGGCTGCGGCTCGCGGGAGCAACGGCCGGGGGCGCGTCCGCAGTTGTCGAAGCTCCAGTTCGTGAGTTTGGAGGCGGGCCTCGAGTTCGTCGATGTGTCGCTGACCGTGAGAGAGAGCTTCATCGTCCGCGCGAATGCGGCCTTCCAGGTCGTCGATGTACTGCTGGCCGTAGCGGTGAACCTCATCGTTCACGCGGGAGAGTTCCGCATATCTGGACTCCAATTCGGCAATGAACTGGTTTTTCTCCCGGAACGCCCGGCGTACCGCCGCAACCGGAGGACTGTCGACGGACGGCGCCGGCTGGATTCGTGCCTGCCGGGACAGTTCGCTCATCGCTGTGCGTGCGGACTCAAATCCCTCACGGGGAGACGCCGCCTGGCCATCGCGCCAACCGCACCATTGTCTGGAGCAGCCCGACGCGCTGTATCGCCCTGTAATGACTAGGCTGCGCTTTGCGACTGCCATGGGCGAGTTCCAAATCGTCGCAAGAGGCGCTTCATACAGGTTCCCGATCGCCTCCGACAAGAAGCAGAGATGGGCGCTGCCGGTTTCCCCTACGAACAGAGTGGTCCACGGATTTGGACAGCACTCGAATCCCTTCTCGTCCGCCAGATCATCGCTGTCCGGATAGAGACCCTGGCTCTGTTCGAAGAGGAATTCGGTCTCGAGTCCGTGGGCTCGGAACAGCCCCTCCAGACCGCTCACGCGAATCATGCGGAAGTGCGGACGCTCGCTTGCCAGGGTGTCCCGAAGGGTGTCGTGCAATTCACGCACCTCTTCCGGTGAGCTGATGGACTCGTCGCGTTCGAGCGACGCGTGGCGCCGTGTGTTTTCGGGGTTGATCTCCAGCGTCTGCAGCGCCACCTCCGTCACGCCGTTTTGCCGCATGAGGAGCAGGAACGCGGGGATTTCCCGGAAATTGGAACGCATGATCACGAAGAACGTGTTGACGAGGGGCAACTCACTGCGCAGGCGTCGCTTCCACTCCAAGACCCGGCGCAATCCGTTGAGCACGGTATCGAGATCCGTGCCACCTCGGAGCCTGGCCATTGTCTGATGCGTTGCACCGTCGATTGAGACAGTGACCTCAAGGAATGGGGTGCGCACCATTGTCTCGGCCCATTGATCGTCGAGCAGTGTGCCGTTCGTGCTGATGCTGAGGATGGGCCGGCTCACCGTTGAGCGAAGATCCTCAATCAGGTCAGCGAATCCCTTCAGCGCCAGGACTTCACCGCCGAGAATCCGCAGGGTCGAGAGGTAGGGATAGAAAGCGGCGAGCTCTCTGCGGAATTCGTGTCCCATTTCGGGAGGGCGAAGAAGATGATCGCCGTTTTTGGCCTGGTAGCAGTGAATGCAATTTACATTGCACGCATTCCCGAGGACGACGCCCAAGCAGCGAGGACGCGACCATAGGTGAATGCGGCCAGTCTGATATTCGAGCCGGTTCAGTTCGAGATTGTCACGGTACAGGCGTTCTTCCAGTGTCTCGGGATGGGGTGGCATAGGTGCCATGGCGAACGTGGTGTAGTTCGGTAGCGATGCTTTGGCGGAGCGGAGCTGCGGCAGGCTGCCCCGGTTGGGAGCAGCCTGCCGTCGTTACTCGTTACTGGCGCTGATCGATGTAGGCGTTCATGGCCTGCAGGAAGTTGTTCACGAAGCTGAGGCCGCCGCCGAGGAGGTTTTCCTTGGTCATGTAGTCCATCTCGACGTGCGGGCGGACGCCGACGTTTTCGATGTAGCGGGTGGTGGGGAAGCCGTCGACGGTGACATAGCTGGGGCGGGACTGGAGGGCCAGGGTCATGCCGACGTAGGCTTCGGAGTAGACGCCGGAATCGATGCTGATGTTGTTGCCGCCGGCGCCGTTGGAGCGCATGCCGTAGATGAAGGCGTTGTCGGAGTCCTGCATCATGGCGGCGACGGAATCGGCGGTGGAGGTGGAGAAGTCGTCGATCAGTACCATCACCGGCTTGCGGTAGACGACGGCGTTCGGCTGGCGGGTGAGGCTGCCGGTGCAGAAGGGGATGGGGTTGGTGAGCTCGCGGCCTTCGCGGTTGGCGGCGAGGAACTCCTTGTAGACTACCTCGTACTGCTCGATGGTTTCGGGCGGCGCATTGGCGGCCTTGGCGCTGACCATGGCGTTGTAGAAGCTGACGACGCGGGACCAGAAGGGGCGCGCCTCGAAGCCAGTGACCTGAAACGCGTAGGGGACCAGGCGTGTGGCGATGTTTTCGCCAAAGCACAGGCTGCCGCCGGTGTTGCGCATCTCGTCGATGACGAGGCCATCGGTATTGTCGTTCATGTAGGTGATCTCGGTATCGAACTGTCGCAGGGCGACCGCCGTGGAGGTTGGCGAGTAGCTGGGGATGCGGATGTAGCCGATCTTGCGGCCGTACCATTCGAAGACGCCGGAGTAGAAGAAATCGGCGCTGGCTCCGCCCAGGCGGCGGGTGAAGAAGGACGGCGGCGCGAAGATGGGAGCGCGGGCGCCGTAACCGAGCAGGCCCTGCTGGAGGTCCGGGCTGACGGCGGAGGTTTGGAGCTCGGCGAGCGGATCGCGGCGTGCTGCGTCGCGGGTGGCGCTGGCCGCACGGGCGGAGCGGGGCGAGGGGACAGGGCCCACCTCGAGCGGAGTTCCGGTCTTGACCCACGGGATGCTATAGGTTTCGAGGGCGCCGCTCTGGCGGCGGACGACGATCTCGGAGGAGTCCGGCAGGTCCACTGCATGGGGGAAGCGGGACTGGGCGCGGCTGGCGATGCGGGCCGCCCCTTGTCGAAGAGCGGCGCGGGGGTTGCCTTGCGCGACGTACTTGGCAAGGCGCGCGGCGAGGGCAAGGGCGTCTTCGCCATCCACCGAGACCAGTTCGTCTCCGATGACGAAGGGGTAGCCGGCGACGGGCAGGCGGGAACGCGAAATGGAATCGAACAGGAGCACGCCGTCGTAGAGATCGACACTGAAGCCGAGGGTGGCGTTGAAGTCTGACGGCAGGACGAACGAATCGTGGGTGTCGTTCAGGCTATTGACGTACTCGGCGCAGAGCTCATAGAAATCGAGATCTGTGGTGGTGTTGGCGACACGGGTGAGCCAGGGCTTGAGATCGAGCGCGTTGAACTGGAAGAGCTGGGCCTTCCACGTGACGGGCGCGTAGTAGGTGGAATAGAGGCTGGCCATGTAGCGGAAGTCGGCTTCCTTCTGGGCCGGCGTGAGCCCCTGGGCTGAAGCGGCGACGATCCAGAGGGTGAGGATGGCGAGGAGCTTTTTCACGGTTTCACCTCCGTAGGCTTGGGTGTGTTCTTGATGAGATCGACGATTGCCCTGGAGAAGGCGTCCACGAAGGCGGCGCCTCCGGAGCGGAGGTTGTCGGCGGTCATGTAATCGGCCTCGATGTCCGGGCGGACGCCGACGTTTTCGACGTAGCGGGTGACGGGGTAATCGGGCGTGGTGACGTCCTTATTGCGGACCATGAGGGACTCGGTGACGTCGGAGTAACCGAGGGAGTAGCTGCCGCCCTCCCATTCCTCGACGTTGCCGCCGGCGCCCATGGTGCGCCAGCCGAACAGGGGTCCGCGGGCGTTGTCCTGGAAGGTGGCGGCGACGAGATCGGCCGCGGAGGCTGACATCTCGTCAATTAGCATGAGGATGGGCTTGCGATAGGCGGCGACGTTGCCTCTGGCGTCGGTGGCGGGCTCGCGCTCGAGGGTGACGTCGTCGAGCGGGATAGAGGGGGTGCGGCCGTGCATCTGGCGGTTAGCGGTCTGGATGGAGTCCTTCAACTGCTGGAGGAGAGCGAGGTAGTCGGGCGGCGCGCCCTGCGCCTTGGCCGACTCGTAGGAAGCCGAGATGCTCTGCACCCATTCGGAAGTGGCCCGGATCTCGAAGCCGATGGCGGTCCAGGGTATGGGCATCAGGTAGCTGGCCACGGCATTGGCGTAGCCGACGGAGCCGCCAGGATTGCGCATTTCGTCGATGACGAGGCCGTCGGTATTGGCCTGGAAGTAGGCGATCTCGCGGGCGAGCAGGGTGAGGGCGAGATTGGCATCAGAGGGGGCGTAGGTGGGAATCCGCAAGTAGCCGATGCGGTAGTCGCCGTATGTGAAGGTCCCGGAGAAGAAGGGGTCGCCGGAGAAGCCTAGACGAAGCGAGAAGCCGGGCAGCAGCGCATTGACGAAAACGGGCTGTACGGAGCCGAAGTTGAGCACGCCGCGATCGGGGAGAGTGCAGTTTTGCAGGCGCTGGAGCACCTGGAGGTAGTCCGGGTTTTCCTGGGGGAGTTCATCAATGGACTCGGCGGAGGTACGGCGAGCGGCGCTGGGCGTGACGTACGTGCCGACGCTGGTGAGCGGGAGGCCGGCGCGGGACCAGGGGATGCGGTAGGTCTCCAGACCGCCGTCGGGGCGGCGGAAGACGACTGTGGAGATGTCCGGCGCGCTGGTCGCGTGCGGGATGATCTGCTGCGGGCGGAAGGTGACGTACTGGGCGGCGAAGCGGCTGGTGCTGCGGGTATTGGCGGCTACGCCGTACCTCATGTACCTGTCGAGCAGAGCTTGCGCGGATTCGCCATCGATGGAAACCAGCTCATAGCCGGTGACGAATCCAAATTCGTCGGCGGGCAGGCGCGTGCGGTTGATGGAATCGACGAGCAGTTTTCCGTCGTAGATATCGACGACGAAATTCAGGTAGGCGGTATAGGAGGAGGGGAGGATGTAGACGGAGTGGGCGTCGTTCAGGCTGGCTACGTACTCCGACATGAGGTCATAAAACTCGAGGTCGGACTTGGATGCCGAGACCCGGGGCAGCCAGGTGGAGATGTTGAGGAGGTCCACATTGAGGACGTCCCGCTTCCACTCGTAGGGGCCGTAGCGTTTGGCGTAGAGCCCGGCCAGGTATTGAAAATCGGCCAGTTTCTGCTCGGTGGACAATTGACCGAACAGGCTTCCCGGCGCTATCAGCAGCGCCAGAATTACGGAGCAGAAGATAAATCTGCGAAGAGACTTCATGCTCGACTACCTCTCTTGGGGCCGGTTGGTCCCGGGGCCGGAGTCTCAGATGGATCGATGGATCTCCTGCCCAATATCTGATATCGGAGAGTATACACCGCGCCGTGGGGGCAATTGTCGAATAATTCCGGAATGCATGTGCTGGATTTGCGCCACTGGATTGCGTAGCGGGTCGCGGGGCGGTGACCATCACGGGGCCCATCGGCCGGCGACTAGAATAGCGTTCTGAGTCGCTCCTCTCTGCTGACAATCTGCGCGATGCGGACTCCATAGTTGCCCTCCACTACAACGACCTCTCCTCTGGCGATTACGCAGTTGTTAACGATGATCTCGACCGGTTCCGAGATCGAGCGGTTCAACTCGACGATGCTGCCGGTCGTCAGCTTGATGGCATCTTTCAGGCGCATCTGTGCCCGGCCGAAAGACACGCCGACGGGTAGTTCCACCTCCATCAGGAGGTCCAGAGTCTTAGATGGCTTTTGTGCCTTGCTGCGGCCAGTTTCGGTGGTGGCGGATTCCGAAGGGATGGCGATAGCCTGGTGCAGCGGCAGATTGCAGAGAGCCCAGATAAGCCCTGTGGCGCGCCCGGCAACCTGAACCTGGATGGTCTGCCATTCATTGGACTCCGGTAACTCGTCCATCGGTTCGCCGGGGTGAATATGAACCTCTCGCCTCAGCCTGCTGCCCAGCACGGCGCAAAGCGGCGAGAGTGATTGCTGCAGGACTTCGAGAAAAGTGCCGCGGACCTCCGCCGGGTCGGACTCCTCCAGTCCTGCCGATGTCAGTACCAGGCCGCCGACCTGCTCCCAGACATCCGCCGAAACCGCGACCAGCAATTCCGCGCCGGGTGCGGCGCCAAACGGCTGCCGCCAGAGGAGAAGTCCCGCCGGGTTCGGCGTCGCCGCGCTATCCGGGATGACAATGGCCTCACCTGGCTGCCCCGTCATGGCGCTGATTGCGGGGCCGATATGCGACGCCCAGGCTTCACAAAGCCACGTTGCTTCTGAGTTGTTCTGCACGGTGCTCATTTGCCTCTTTCCATCGGCCATTTCTTCCGCATGAAGGCCCTCAGCCTGACGATTGCCTGCGTCTTCAACTGGGAGACCCGGGACTCGTGCAATTTGACCACCCTCGAGATTTCGCGAAGCGTGAGTTCCTCTTGGTAGTACAGCCCCAAGACAGTCCGTTCGATGTAGGGCATTCGGGAGATCGCCTGTGCCAGGATCTTTCGGAGTTCGGCCTTCTCGAAGAGCTCGGAGGGCCAGTCTTCCTCCTTGTCAGCCACAAAGCGCAGCAGGCTGCGGCCCTCCTCTTCGGCCGGATGACTCTCGAGGCTCCCCAGGTTGAGCCCCCGGATCTCGACGAGCCAGTCGTGGTACTCCTCAATGGGAATATCGAGTTCGGCGGCGATCTCCTCCTCCGAGGGGCTGCGGGAGAGGCGCTGCTCGAGGGTCACGACCACCATCTCGATCTGCTTGCTCCGCCTCCGTTGCTGGCGCGGCGCCCAATCCAATCCCCGGAGACTGTCCAGGATGGCGCCTCGGATCTTGTACTCGGCGTAGGTCTTCAGTTTGACGTTGTGGGTCGGGTCAAAGCGGTCGATCGCTGCAATCAGGCCGAGGATCCCGGTAGAGACCAGATCCTCAAGATTCACGCTCTCCGGTAGACGTTCATGAATTCGGCGTGCAATGAGCCGCACCTGCGGCAAATGGTCGAGGATCAGCTTCTCGCGCTCCTCCGACGCCAGTGTCGTAGTGGTCTGATACGGATTCATTTCTTCTCACCTCGCGCTTTCCGCATCAGGCGGCTGCTGTCATCTTCTTGAGATCCTGCCCCACGACGACGTCGAGGAGCCGTCCCGGCGACGCGGGTTCGAGGTCTTCCGGAATGTTCTGGCCCGTGCCGAGCCAGGAGATTGGAATGCCGGAATCTAGCGAGGCTGCGATGCATCCGCCATAGGCGGACGTCTCGTCCATGCGGGTTACGATCATCTCGCGAGGTTGGAAAAGGGCCCACCGGCGAGTGAGATCGCGCAGGTCCGCGCCCCGCATCGTCGCCGGTAGAACCAGGTTGGTCCGGACTTCGGGAGTGGCTTCGATCATCGTTGCCCACTCTTGGGCCGCCTCCCAATCTCCGGGACTGAATCCGGGCGTGTCGATCAGAATCAGCTGCTTCTGTCTGTGTTCGGCCAGCGATGCCGCCAACGCCCGGGGCGTCTCGATCATTTGGAATGGCAGGCCGAGAACAGCCGTGTAAGTCCGGAGTTGGTCCACAGCCGCGACGCGATAGGTATCGGTCGTCAACACGAGGGTGGAGCGTTTGGCGGCGATTCCGAAGTGCATGGCCAGTTTGACCAGCATTGTTGTCTTTCCCGCGCCAGGGGGTCCAACCAGGGCAACCACGGTTCTTCCATTTCCTGGGTCAGCGCAGGAGGCTAAGGAGACCGCTGCGCGCAACTCCTCGCCCAACACTCGGCCGGCAAGGGCGTCTCGCCAATCCGCGCCAATCCGCTGCTCCACGCGGTTGAGGAAGTGCTGGGTCCAGTCGGGAGGAAGATCATAAGATTGAAGCGCAGCGGCCATCCGGGTTAACTCGGGCCGGCGGGAATGAACGGCTCCCGATGAGGCGAGGCTGGCAACCAGCGAGGACAGGCGTGCTATGTCATTTCTTAAGTCGGCGACCCCCAATTTGGAGCCGCCTGACTCGCGGTCAGGAAAGCCGGCCGCTTCGCTGGCCCCAGGCGCCCTCCCGGCGCCCTCGAATTCGAAAAGGACTTGGTAGCCGTCCTGGGCGCCCCGATCGTCAGACAACTGTTGCACGTCGACCAGAAGCGCGTTCTCACCCAGTTCACGGCGGGCCGATGCCACCGCCGCCTCCACAGTTGGGGCGTAGAATACCTTTCGCATTGCTCTCACCTAACTCCCTTCAGCACACCTAGAGAAACGACTCTGGTTCCGGGCGGAACCTCACCGTGGGAAACCACGGTGACGAGCGGGTGCTGGACCTCCAGCATCTGGCGAACGAAATAGCGGGCGCCTGCACTGGCAAGAACCACCCAGTTGGCCTGGCCGTCCACCGCGACCCCGCGAACCGATTCCAGCAGTTCGCTGACCCGTTGAGGCGGCAGATTCAGGTGCGAAGTGTTCTCGCTATGCTCGACCGCCTGTTCAATCGAAGACTCCACTGCGTCGTCGAGAAAATACACGGGAAGGTCCCCCTTGGTATCGAGGAGGGGCGTGATGAGCGACCGGCGGAGGGCCTGCCTCACGTACTCGGTGAGAAGCACTGGATTCCGTGTGACAACAGCCGCCTCGCTCAGACTCTCCAGGATGCTGCCAGCGTCCTTGATTGACACGCGCTCGCGGAGCAGATTCTGAAGGACTCTCTGGACTGTGGCTAGCGGCAGCAGTTTAGGGACCAAGTCCTCCACGATTCTCGGATTTTCCGCAGCAATCCGGTCCAGAATTCTCTTTGCATCCTGCCGGGAGAATATCTCGTGTGCGTGCCGGCGTGCCAGTTCAGCAAGATGGGTGCTCATTACGCTGACCGGATCGACGACCGTGCACCCGCTCGCTCGTGCTTTGTCGACTGTCTCAGCTTGGATCCACATTGCTGGAATCCCGAACGCCGGGTCCCGTGTTGGCGTTCCCGATACGTTCGGACTGCCGCCGGCTGGTGGAATGGCGAGTTCGCATCCCTGGGGCAGTTCGAAGCGCGCGAGTTCAGATCCCTTCAAAAGGACCACGTATTCGCGAACCTTTAGCGCCAGATTGTCCGTGACCCGCACCGGCGGCAGAATGTAGCCCAGATCCGAGGTCATCTGCCTGCGAATACCGGAGATTCGGCGCAGAAGCGGCGAGTTTTGGGCGCCTTCTACCAGTTTCACCAGCCCTAGCCCGACCTCAATCGCCAGAGGTTCGACCCGGAGCAGCGCCTCCAGATTGTCTTTCTGCACCTGTGGCTCAGCCGGAGCGACTGAATCCTCCGACATCTGGCGGGACCGGATGCGATATCCGATGTAACCGAGGCCGGAGCCCAGCAGGAGGAACGGGATCTTCGGGAGACCAGGCACTGCCGCCATCATCAGAAGTACGGCGGACCCCAAGAGGAGCGGCTGGTAGTTGCCGAACATCTGCTTCTGGAAGTCGATGCCGAGGTTCCTCTCAGAACTCGCGCGGGTTACGATCAGGCCGCCGGAGATGGAGATCATCAGGGCCGGAATTACCGTAACCAGGCCGTCTCCGATCGTCAGAACTGTATACGTCTCGAGCGCCTGCCCCAGTTGCATGTTGTGCTGGAGCACGCCAATGAGAAAGCCCGCGACGATATTGATTCCGGTAATGAGTATGCTCGCCACGGCGTCCCGCTGTGTAAAACGTGTGGCACCGTCCATGGCGCCGTAGAACTCCGCCTCTGCGGACAGCTCCTTCCGCCGCGCTTTGGCCTCGACTTCATTGACCAGGCCCGCGTTCAGGTCGGCGTCGATCGACATTTGCTTGCCTGGCAGCGCATCGAGCGTGAACCGCGCGGTAACCTCCGAAATTCGAACCGCACCGTGGTTGATCACCACATACTGAATCGCGATCAGAACCAGGAAGATCACAACTCCAATCACGAAGTTGCCGCCAACTACGAACTGGCCGAACGACTCGATCACCTCGCCTGCGGCCGCCGTTCCTTTGCTTCCGTGAAGCAGGATGAGACGCGCGGATGAGACGTTGAGCGCCAGCCGGAAAAGGGTCATCAACAGGAGTGTGGTTGGAAACACGCTGAACTCCGCGGGACGGCGGATGTACATCGAGACGAGGAGCACTACTGTTGAGAGCGTGATGTTGGCGCTGATCAGGATGTCGAGTACGAACGAGGGAAGCGGCGTCACCATCGCCAGGAGAATGCCCAGTACCGCCGCCGGAACGACGATTTCGGCCTTCGCCAGGCGGCCCAGTTCGAAACCGGGCTTCGTGGATGGGGCCTTCCAGCCGTGCTCCTGTTTCCGCGCGCCTGTTCTTGGCGGGGAGTTCGGAATCGAAGAGACAGGTAGAGTTGGTGACGTCATGTTTGAGTACGAAAATCAGAATGGAACGCTGGCGGCTGGACGCACTATCCCGCCGAAGGTCCTCCACGCATCAACCGGAACACGTAAGCCAGCACTTCAGCGACGGCCCGATACAGGTTGGCCGGGATCTCCTGTCCCACTTCGACATGCTTGTAAAGTGCTTGCGCGAGCGGTGGGTTCTCGATCACTGGTACCTGGCACGAGAGTGCTTTCTCTCGTATGCGAAGCGCGAGGAAGTTCTTTCCTTTGGCGACAACCTTGGGTGCCGTGGAGCCCTGCATATCATAGCGGAGGGCCACTGCGAAGTGGGTCGGGTTGACGATCACTGCGGTGGCTGTGGGCACCTCCGACATCATGCGCCGGCGCAGGAGTTCCCGTCGCATCCGGCGTATCTTCATTTTGATTTCGGGGTTGCCCTCGTTCTGCCTCGACTCTTCCCGGACCTCCTGCTTGGTCATTTTGAGCTCACTCTGGAAGCGTTGACGCTGGCGGAACAAATCGATGGAGCCCCAGACCAGAAAAACAATCGTTGCCTTCCAGAGCACACTAGCCACGGAGTCGCCGACCAGCGACACTCCTCCCATGACAGTCATCAGAGGGATTCTGAGGTATTCCTCCAGCCGGGCTTGGATGATGAGCCAGCAGATGCCCAGGAATACAGGCAGGAGCACCAGTGCTTCGAGGAAGGCGCGCCGGTTTCGCGAAGGAAGCTCCTTCAGCGTGGCCAACGGATTAGCACGACTCAAGTCCGGCGTCAGCTTCGCCGTAGCGAAGCAGAAGCCTGAAGCTGTCATTTGGGCCAGAAGGACCGCGGCCGCGATCAAGCTGCCCGTCCCAAAGAACGCCAGGGAGACGGGTATGGCACACTGAACCGCGAGCGCGACGAGGCTCGCTGAGTTGACGTCGAGCTGAAATGCCGTGACGAAGAGGGACTTCATTCCACCCAAAACCTGCTGGAACCACTGCGCGGAGTAGGCAGTTAGCATGGAGACGAAGACCAGGAATTGCACGCCCGCAGCAAATTCCCGGCTGACCGCAAAACGCCCCTCGTCTCGCGACTTCTTCAGGCGCTGTTGTGTCGGTTGCTCGGTTCGCTGGTCGCGGTCAGACATGATGGGATGTCACCTTACGAGACGGCTGATCTGGATGGCGGCCTGTTGTATTCCCGAGCGATAGAGAATCGCCATTGCGGGCAGCAGCATTGCCAGGAACGCTAGCGAGCCCAGCATTTTGACGGGGAATGCGAGAGAGAGTAATTGCAGCTGAGACTGAATCCTGGCCATCAGAGCCAGCGAGATATCGGCTAGCAGAAGAAGGGCCGCGACTGGAATCGCCAGCCGGACACCCAACTCAAGCATTGCGCTGCCGAAATGCACCAGGGACTCCGCTGCCGACCAACCGGGCCCGCCCGACCCAGGGGGCCAACGTACCAGGCTCTGCGAAAACGCGCGGATCACCAGCCCGTCACCACCGAAATGGAGGAACAGCAGATTCGATGCGATCTGAGCCAACGCCTGAAGGACTCCGGAGTCAGCCTCGCTGTTGGGGTCGATGGTGGACGCATAGGAAAAGCCAGCCTGCACCGCGATCGATTGCAGTCCGAAAACCAGGCCGTCGGAAAGGGAGCCGACAACGAGACCGACCGTCAACCCAAAGGTCATCTCGCCAATCAGCCAGAGCACGAGCTGCCCGACGCCCTCTGGCTCAACCTGGAATGCTGTCGCGGATGGAAGCAATGTAATGCTGAGAGAGACGGCGAGGAGGACCTTCGCCGCGCCCGGGGCGCTTCTGATGCCCGGAACCGGAACGAATACGAGTATGCTGCCCAGTCTGGCAAGCAACAAGAACATGGCAATGATGGATGGCATACCGCTCACTGCCTACCTCGCGAAACGGCCGAAGTCACCAAACAGCTGGATCGTATACGTACAGAGGCGCATCAGCATCCAGGGCAGAAAAAGGAGGAGGCCCGCTAGAAACCCTGCCAGCCTGGGCAAGCTGCCAAACGCCGGGTCCTGGATCGAAGTGATGATCTGCACCAGACTGATTACAATTCCAATTGCGAAACCAACGAATAGGATCGGCAGGCTGATCCAAAAAGCGGTCATTAGAGCTTGCCGGACAAGATCAACAATGGCTTGAGTATTCACGGTTCTCCTATTGGAAGCTCTTCATCAACGAGCCGACGACCAGCCCCCAGCCATCGACGAGCACAAAGAGCAGGATTTTGAATGGCGCTGAGACCATGACGGGAGGGAGTTGCACCATGCCGATAGAAAGCGTCACCGACGCCACCACGATGTCGATGATCAGGAACGGCAAGAACAGAACGGCGCCGATTTGAAATCCGGCCTTCAATTCCGAAAGAACATACGCTGGCGCCAGCACCCTGAGTTCCAGGTCCGTGGCATGCCGGGGCGCAGGTGACTTCGTAACGTCGAGCATCAACGCGATGTCGCGCTCCTTGGCGAAGCGAAGGAGGAACGACTTGACGGGCTTAATCCCCTGTTCCAGCGCCTCTGATCCCGACAACCGGCCCTGCTCCATCGGCGCCCAACCCATCTCATAGGCGTCTTTCAGTACGGGCTGCATGACCAACAGTGATAGGAAGAGGGATAGTCCGATCAAGACCTGGTTGGAAGGGACAGTTTGCGTCCCCAGCGCCTGCCGGAGGAAGTGTAGCACTACGCTAATTCTCAGGAATGGGGTCAGGGACACAAGGACGGCAGGCAGCAGCGTCAATGCCGTCATCAGCATGACGATCTGTAGCGGCAAGCCGGGTATCTCGCGGCGGCCGGCTCCGGTTACCGCCAGTCCCGACAAGAGGTCGGCCGGAGCGGCCAGCATTGGCGTCGCCATCGCTAGCGCAATATGCAGTTTCAACTCTCCTCCCCGCGCTGCCTGACAATCGCAGTGCCCAGTTCGGCGAGGAACTGGCCTCCGGCGGGGTCAAAGGTGGCGCCTTGGGGGTGGGTTGCCAGGAGGACGGTCCGGTCCCCAACACGGACCAGGTGCAGGCTGTGCTGTGGTGTTAGTGACAGGCGTCCGGCTACGGACATGGTTTCTCTCTCAGTACTCCGTCTGCCGGGCAGAAGCCATATCCGGCCGGTCTTTCTACCTAGTGCCCAGACTGCGATGGCGAGTAGCCCGAATACCGCCAGCAGGCCTGCTATTTGTTCAGCCAGTTGCACCAAACTACTCCTCAATATTGAAATCCGTAATCCGGACGCCCATCGTATCTTCGATGATCACGATCTCTCCAAACCCAACCAGGGACCCGCCCACGATGATGTCGATGTTCTCGCCCGCCGATCGGGTCATTCGGATCACGCTACCCTCTTCCAGTTCCAGGACCTCGCGCATTCGCATGACCCTCCGATCCAGTTCGACTTCCAGATCGAGCATCACATCGAGCAGCAGCGCGGTTTGTTCGGCGGTTGTCATCTTCGGTCGGCGCCGATCACTAGCGTTTGAGGTTGATCGTGTCCTGGCTCAGCTCGTCCACTGCTGTCACCACTCGCGCATTCGCCTGGTATCCGCGTTGGAGAACGATCAGGTTGGTGAATTCCTTGGCGATGTCAACCGTGGAGAATTCGACAGCGCCGCCCATGATTTCGCCGCGCCCTCCCGTGCCGGGTACGCCGACCGCGGGCAATGCGCTTCGCGCGCTCAACTGAAAATTGTTGTTTCCCACAGCCAGCATCGACTCCGGATTGCGGATGGCGGCCATGCTAAGCTGGCCCACGGCTACCTGCTGTCCGTTGGAATACTGGGCAAGCACCCGTCCGCCATCGCCGATACCAACTCTGACGAGTTGCGCGGCCGCGAAGCCGTCCTGAGCGTTTGCGGATACGGCTGAGGGTTGGGAGTATTGCGTGAGCCGGGGCGTTGCGCCGTTGTAGAGATTCCAGGTGATGCTCATATTGGCTGCTCCATTCAGGAGACCGGGAACCGCCATAGTCGGCATCGGCCCAGTGACGGGAGGAGCGGTCATCTTGCCCATCGCATCGAATGTGATCGTGCCGGTCACCGGGGCAAAAGGCGGAGTGACCAGATCGGAATTCGGGAACTGCATCGAGTAGTTCCACTGCCCCTGCGTGGCCGACTTCTGGAATTGAACTGATACGACGTGGGAGCCTCCGAGAGAGTCAAATACCTCTATCGAAGTGGAGAAGGTGGTCGGCGTTGGTACCGCAACGCCAGCTGCGTCCAGATTGAGGTCAAACGAGAGTGAACTTGTTGCCACGGGCGCCCGCAGTGAGCCGACCGGCACGTTGACGTCGGTTGGCGGTTGCGTAGTATCCAAAACCCCGTTGATCTCATTCCAGCCCTGAACACGGAATCCGGTAGCCGTTACGAGTTGACCGTCCCGGTTAACCTGCAGGTTGCCACCACGCGTATAGAGCACGCTGTTCGTCAATGAGTCACGGACGACGAGAAACCCGTCTCCCTGAATCGCGACATCGAGCGGGCCGGCGCTAGCCTGGATTGCGCCCTGGGAGAACTGCCTGATGGTGGTCGGCCGGGCAACGCCGAATCCGACTTGCGTTTCGCCAAGTCCCGCGCCAAGGGACTGCGTTACCAGATCGCTGAAAGACACTACGCTCGCTTTGTAGCCCGGCGTGTTGAGGTTGGCGAGGTTGTTACCCACCACATCGATTGCTGTTGTGTGTGCGCCGAGAGCACTGAGGGCCGTTGAGAAAGAGGTGAACATGTGGCGTGTCCTTCCGATACTAGGGTTGGGTGGTGGTGCTTTCGGCGGTGGGGGTCAGCAGCGTTCGGATCTTCTCCAGTTCCTGCTTCATGCTCATCGATTGCTCCAACTGCGTGAACTGAGCGAGTTGCGTCACGAAGCTGATTCCGTCAGCCGGCTTGGTAGGATCCTGGTGCTGAAGTTGCGCCAGCATGAGCTTCATAAAGACATCCTTCCCTGCCAGGTCGTCGCTGGATGCCTTTGGCGTAGTCGACTTCTGCGCGAGGAGGTCGGTGATGTTGCCCCACGCCTGTTCCTTGGTAACTCCGCTTGTTTCGCTCAAAACTGTCCTCCTTGAATGGATAGCCGCCTAAGTGCGGCGGCGACGTTCCTGTCTTCGATCTCTTCTGCCCAGTTGGTCCGGCGCTCGGGCTCAGAGCCCTGCCCGGAGGTGTCGAGTTCCGGTCCAACGCTCCGTACGGAGGACTGGGCCGACTCGTGGTTTGACAAACGAATCTCCTCTGATGGTCTTGACTCGAAGGAGCGGCTTGGAGTGCGAAATTCCGCAGACCACCCGCGGGACTCCAACCCTCGCTCCAGAGCCGGCAGATCATTTGCGACAGCCGAGGCCAGCCGTGTGTCCTCGGTTCGGATCGTCACTTTGACGTCGCCCCTGGTCTCAGTGAACCGGAGGTCCACCGGACGGCCGGCGGTCGCCTGGAGCCGGATTGTGATGGCCTGAGGTTGATGGGGTGTAGCCTCCGAATCGGGCTCCCTTGCCGGACGGGCTGCGGCAGGCTGGTCCAATCTGGCAGCAGGAGCGGCACTTTGGCCAGGACCACCCGGACGTGCGGCGGGCGGAGCCGGAGGGGGGGCGGCCCAGGGCGAGTCAGCTGCGGACGGCGTTGCCGGCTCCTGACGCCGCACCTGATCCGGTCTCTCCCTTCTGGGACTGTCTGGCTCCTGTTGGCCCTCCGGTTGTCCGGATGGTGCAGCCGCGCCTTCGGCGGATTGCTGGGCATGAGGGCGAGTAATGGGGGCGGGTTCGCCTGGCACTCGATGGGCCGCCCGGACTGCGGTATCGAGGTCAACGATTGGATGACTCGCCACCCCGGGTGCCTCCCGGATCGGGCATTCAGTTTGAATTGCACGATCGCGCATCCAGCCTTCCAGGACGACCGGCCGTGCCGACATCTCGGGCGTCAGCGGGCTCTGGCCCGGAGGCACAGTCCGAGCGTCAGCGACGCGCGGCTGCGCCGGTTTGGACGGCAACTCGGCGCCAGTGGTTGGCCTGGGTATTCCGGGCGATGGCGATGATGTCTCGACCAGCCCAGTTGATCCAAGGGCGGCACCGACCGGGGAGGGCGGCGTATCGCGGCCAAGCGCAGGACGGGATAGGCAAATGAGCGGGGTTGGCAACGGGCACAGCGGGAACCACTGTGAACTGAGATCTTCGGCTCTCCTGTTTGGCGTACTGGGGATCAATGACCGAGAAGAGCGCCCGGATGGCTGGGGAGTCTGCTCCGCTTCCACGGGTGGCGGTGAGTCCACCTCGGCAGCCTCGGCGACCGGAAATATTTCGGCAAGCAGGAGGTTAAAAATGTCCGATAGGAGGAAATCTGGAGGTCCATTGGGTTGGGCGGCTGCTGAGACGCTTAAGGCGGAGGGGCCGATCAGAATCTGCAACGGAGATGCCGACGGTGAAGTCACGTCTGGGTGGATGCAATCGGCGGGCCAACTGTAAATGGATGAAAGCAAAAGTGAGCGATTGCTGCGGACGCTCCTGTTAGCGTATGAAGTTCCGAATTGAAACTCGGAAAGTGAACAATGTGTTCCGTTTTGAACGATCTACACACTCGCCTTTCTGAAACGAGGGGATTCGTGAGATTGGGCCGTAAATTGCTACGTAAATCTCGACGATTATGGACCCCATTACCTCCACAGCGGCGGCTGGCATCCGGGCGAGAATGGAGTCGCTCGATCTACTCGCAAACAACCTTGCCAACAGCGGGACGCCGGGCTTCAAGGCGGACCGGGAAGCATATCGACTGTATACCGCCGGCGAGAGCAGCCGCGAGATGGCCTTCTCGCCAGTCATCGAATCGCACGTAACGGACTTCTCTCAGGGACCCCTGACAGTGACCGCCAATCCAGGGGACCTTGCTATCTCTGGCGATGGATTCCTCGCCGTCGACGCACCGCGCGGCCTCTTACTGACGAGAAATGGGAAGCTCCATGTAACACCGGATGGCAAGCTGGTGACGCCGGAAGGCTATGAGGCGGCCACAGTAGAGCCGCGGCGGATGCGTTTGAACCCGGCCTTGCCGTTCGAGATCGGCACGGACGGAGCTGTTACTCAGGACGGCTCCGTGGCAGGGCACCTGCGGATCTCGGAAGCGATGCCCGGCGCGACACCCACCAAACAGGAAGGCGCCTATTTTCGTTTGGATTCCAGTCAGCTCCGGAATCTACCGACGGAGCGATACCAGGTCCGGCAGGGCCATCTGGAAGGCTCTAATTTCTCCCCTGCCGAGGCGAGTGTGAAGTTGATTGCCGTCCTGAGGCAGTTCGAGACGCTGCAACGCGCCATGCAACTGGGCGGTGAGATGGGCCGCAAGACGGTCGAGGACGTTGCGCGAGTCGCGCCCTAGGGAATCGAAGGGAGTTTCATGATCCGAGCACTTTTCAGCGCCGCCAGCGGGATGAATGCGCAGCAGGCCAATGTCGACAATATCGCGCACAACCTGGCCAATGCGAACACGGTTGGCTACAAGGCGCGGCGAGCCCAATTTCAGGATCTGTTCTATCAAACGATGAACCAACCGGGCGCGGCTGCCGGATCCCAGACCGTCGTTCCGAGCGGGTTGCAGCTGGGGCTCGGCACCCGAATCGCCTCCAACGAAATCACGTTTGCGCAGGGGAGTTTCTCCGGTACGAGCAATCCGCTGGATCTTGTGATTGAGGGTCGTGGGTTCTTCCAGGTACGGCGCCCGTCCGGGGAGATCGGCTACACCCGGGCTGGGCAGTTTCACCTGGACCGAGATGGCAATCTCGTCACCTCGGAAGGAGATGCCCTGGAGCCGCAAGTGACGGTTCCTCCGGAAGCGCAGAGCATCACGATCGCCGCCGATGGAACCGTGAGTTTCACGCTGCCTGGCCAGACCGCGGCGCAGCTCGGCGGTCAGATCCAACTTGCCAATTTCGCCAATCCAGCCGGCCTGAACAGCATTGGCAGGAACCTCTATCTGCCGACAAACGCTTCCGGTGAGCCCACGGTCGGCACACCCGGCGGCCAGGAGGGGTTGGGCGCGCTCATGCAGGGCTACGTCGAGCAGTCGAACGTCTCCGTGGTGGAGGAGTTTATCAACCTGATTGTGAGCCAGCGCGCCTACGAGGCGAATTCCAAGGTGGTCAAGGCTGCCGATGAGATGTACCAACAGGCCAACAACGTAACCCGATGAGACTAGCGATTCTCTTGTTTCTTGTCTCTTCCGCTTCTGCCCAGGCTGCCTGTGTCATCGTGGACCGGTCTTCGGTCACGGCAGGGGATCTGGCGTCTGTTCTGCCCGAGTTCCGGTTGATCCGGGCAGACCGGCGCTTGCTTTGGGCGCCGGTTCCGGGATTGACCCGTCTGCTCACTGGTCCTGAGGTGCAACAACTGGCGGCGAAGGAGAGCCTGACCGTTCCGCCCGGCACCACGGTGTGCCTGCAGAGAAGGACGGTACTATTCTCCGAAGAGCAGGTAGTTGCAGCCTTGCGGGAACGCCTCCCCGCCGGAGCAGAACTGCGGTTGGTGGACTACTGCCGGCTGCCGGTAATGCCGGGACGCTTGCGGTTTGCGTCTCGTCCCTTGATCCGAAATGCCGGCGGCCGTCCGGAACTTCATTGGAAAGGCACCGTGATCGACGATGACCAGCGGACCGCGCCATTCTGGGCCGTGGTTCAAGTGCTGATCAGCCGGCAGGTGGTCCGGGCTGTACGGCCGATTCCAGTGAATACCCTGCTGTCTGGCGACGACGTGGCCGAGTCCGTGGAGCAGTCCTCACTTGTCGACGACGTTCCGCCGCTGCGTTTGGCCGATCTAGTCGGCAAGGAGGCGAGGCGACCGATCGATGCCAAGCAGGTGATCCAACTCGCCTGGCTCCGTGAGCCTCTGCTGATCCGAAAAGGGCAGGCCGTCCGAGTGATGGTAGAGTCCGGCCAAACACGACTCGGGCTCGACGGGCGCGCTCTCAACGGCGGGAACCTCGGCGCAACGCTGCTCGTGAAAAGTGATGAGAACGGCAGAATGTTCCGGGCCCAGGTTACTGGCCCAGGCATGGTGGCCGTTCGGATGGAGGCTAATGCCAGATGAGCCGCCGATTCTTTCTTATAGGTTGCCTCATCCCATTTCTGCTGCCGCCGGGCGCCGAGGCTGGGCGGAAGCCGAAGGTGCCGGAATTGCGCTCTATCGATCGCATCATCCGGGATTCGGAGGCGCAAGCTCGTGAGGTCGTGCTGGCGCCAGGCTCGCTCTATGATCCAGCGGGACGGTTGGCGGATCTGTCCCGGGACCAGCGCGCCTTGCAGCCAAACGATCTGGTAACCATCGTGATCTTCGACAAAGCGTCCGCTGTCTCAAAAGGCGCAAGTACCGCATCCCGGAAGTCGTCAGTCAGCGCGAGCGTGAAGGCCCTCGCTGGGCCGGTCAGGACGCCCGGGCCGCTCTCTTCTCTGGCGGATTTGAGTGGTGAGGGGAAGCTGGACGGACAGGCTGAGACTAGCCGCGAGTCGCAACTCTCCACGACCCTGTCTGCTCGTGTGACGCACGCCCTGCCCAATGGAAACCTGGTCGTTGAAGGTACCAAGGAGATCACGATCAACTCCGAACGCCAACGCGTCTACGTGCGCGGAATCCTGCGCTGGAATGACTTGAGTACGTCGAACAGGATCTCCTCGGATCGCCTGGCCGAGTTGGAGGTCAAGGTGGACGGAAAGGGACTCGTCAACGACTCCATCCGCCGGCCCGGCCTGCTCTACCGGTTGCTCCTAGGCATACTGCCGTTCTGAGTTATGAGATACTTTTTGGCCATCCTGGCGTGCCTTACGCCGCTGTCTGCCGCGATACGGATCAAGGAGGTAGCGGCGATAGAGGGAGTGCGCGACAACCAACTGGTGGGGTACGGTGTTGTGGTTGGTCTCAACGGCACAGGTGACAAGCGCCAGACCTATTTTTCGGCGCAGACGCTGGCGAACCTGCTGGAGAGGATGGGCGTTCAAGTGTCCCCGACCGCGATGCAAGTCCGCAATACGGCGGCGGTGCTGTTGACTGCGAATCTCCCGCCGTTTGCGCAACCTGGCACCAGGATTGACGTTCACGTTGCTGCGATCGGTGATTCGACGAATCTCCAGGGTGGGTTGTTGATCATGACTCCGCTGAAGTCGTCTGGTGGGCAGATCTTTGCGGCGGCGCAGGGGCCTGTCGTTACCGGCGGATTCGTGGCGGGCAGGGGCGGAGGAAACTCGATGACAGTCAATCATCCCACGGCCGGTCGAGTCCCAAGCGGCGCAATCGTGGAGCGAGCGGCGCCGTCGGTTTCGCCAGGCACGACGCTGCGGCTGCAATTGAGGAAGGCGGATTTTACGACGTCAGCCAGACTGGCGGCGAGCATCAACGCCAGGTTCAAGAGCGGTCCGGCGCGTTGCGAAAGCGCGGGAGTCGTCGTTGTTGTAATACCGCCGGACTGGGCTGCCCGGACGGTCGAGTTCATCGCCGAGATGGAGGGCCTGACGTTGAACCCAGACCGCACAGCGCGAATTGTCATCAACGAAAGGACCGGAACGGTGACGGCCGGCAGGGAGATTCAGGTTCGCCCGGTGGCGATCCTGCACGGAAACCTGTCGGTAGAGGTGCAGACCACGCTCGATGTCTCGCAGCCGGCGCCGTTGAGTGACGGAAAGACGACCGTGACCCCGCAAACCAGCGTTGGCGTGAAAGAGGATCAAGCCAAGAGCCTGCAACTGAAACAGGGCTCGACGGTGGACGATCTGGTACGGGGCTTAACTGCAATCGGCTCCACGCCACGCGACATCATTGCCATTTTGCAGAATCTTCAGGCGGCTGGCGCTCTGGACGCAGAAATCGAGGTGATCTAGCAATGATCGATTCGCTCAGGACCGTAACGCCGGGTGAGATCGCGTCCCCTGCTGGCAGCTCAGGCCCCAACAACCGAGGTCAACTCACTGAGTCCGCACGCCAGTTTGAGGCGCTACTCATCGGTCAGATCATGCGTAGCATGCGTGAATCCGCCGGTGGCTGGCTGGGGTCTGGCGAGGATCAGGCGGGGTCCTCCATGGCGGAGTTCGCCGAACAGCAGATGGCTCAGTTGCTCAGCGCCAGTGGCGGATTCGGCCTTGCCTCATTGATTGAGCAGGGCCTGGTCCGGAGCCCTCAACCACAGACACTCCAGGATGCCGCCTCCGCCAGATCCGCTGCTTCGGGATAGGCCGGGATTTCAGCGAAGGGCGTTGCCGTCGGGCGGATCGCGGTCCAAGCCTCCAACAATGCGGTGACGACACTCTCTGCCTCTGCCAGCGGCCGATCCTCCTGGCGGTAGTTTCCGTCCAAGAGCTGCACCACCAGATAGGAATACAGCCGGTTCAAACCGATGGCCAATTCTCCCCCTCGATTCAGATCCAGCGTGGCCGCCAGCTCGCCCACAATTGCGACTGCCTTGCTGATCGACGCAGCCCGTCCCTGCGTGTCTCTCTTCGCCAACTGCCGGCGTGCGTCCACTATCGAGTCCCGGAGGCCCGAATACAGTATCACGACCAACTCCAGCGGTTCGGCGGAGAGGATATCCTGCTCAATCTGATTTCGATATGGGTTCATCACGTTGGCTATCCTGGGTTCCCTATTCTGATTCCAGTTCCTGTGCCAGCCGAAGCAAGTACTCCGGCGGCAACTGCCTGACGACCTCTTTGGTCTCGCGGTCCACAATCTGCAGGATGGTCTTTCGCGAATGCCGATCATAGGCGAATGTCAGCTCGGTTGACTGCCCGAACAAATGCGATGCATTGACCGACTCCACCGCACGAATCAATTGCCGCTGGGCAGCCCTCTCCTGGGGAGTGAGGGGAGAGACGGTCTCCACCGCAATCAAATCGTTTACCATCGCCAGCTTTCCAACTTCCATGATCTGGCCTCCTTCTACGGCCTTTCCGCTCCTGTTCTCCACATCGTCGCGGTTGGTCGAGTCGTTAGCGAATTTCGCCGGAAGCCGGATTCTTCTCAGTGCGCCGGGTCAATGCGCCGGGCCGTTGGAGCCCAGATAGTTTCCGTACCCCACTACCACCGTGGACAGGATCAGGATCACGATACTCGCCGTCACCAGCCCGCGCGTCCGGCCGCTGGACCCTCGCCATTCGTGCAGTGCAATCCCCCACAGCGTGCTGAAAATGATGATGCTCGCCATGTGCAGCGTCCAACTGGAAAACTTGTAGGCGCCCATCTGCGTCTCGCCCATGCTGTAAAAGAAAAACTGGAGATACCAGGTGATGCCGGCCAGCGCACAAAAGGCGTAGTTGGCTAGCATCGGAACCCTCTGCGGCGTCGCCTCATCGTCGTCCGGCGCCGGGCGTGTCACCGGCGAAAGGTACTGATACCCGGTCCTGTTTCGAACATTGAGCAACACGCACCACGCGAAGTTCGTCGTGAAGCCGCCGAGCAGTACAACGATCAGCACAGGCAGTCCCTGCCAGATGGCGCCCGTCCCGTGCCGCATCGTGAGCTCCTTGATGGGATCTCCGGCCGCCAGTCCGTACGAAAAGCAGGCGCTCAAAATGCCCGACACCGTGCCCACCAGCAAGCCCTTCTTCAGACTGAACTCCTTGATGACGGCCCGCTTCTGCTCCTCCGCCATCTCGCGCTCCTTGGACATGCCCGCCATGCCGGCAAAGCCAATCCCAGCCAGGCAGACCACGATCCCAACCAGCACTACCTGCCCGGATTGCGTGCCCAGCACCTGCGTCATGAACGTCCCGTTGAAAATCGGCGGCATCAGCGTGCCAAACGCGGCGCAGTAGCCCAGCGCCACGGCCATCCCCAGCGACATGCCCAGATACCGCATGGTCAGGCCAAATGTCGCGTTGCCCACGCCCCACAGAACTCCAAAGAAATAAGCCCAAAACCACGTACTCGCCGACGCCTCGCTCAGAACCTGGACCACGTCGTTGGTCAGCAGAAAGGCCATCACCCACGGCGCGATGATCCAACTGAAAAAGCCGCCCGCCAGCCAGTAGGTCTCCCACGCCCACGACTTCACGCCGCGATACGGCACATAGAAACTGCCCGAGGCGAGGCCGCCGAGCCAGTGGAACAGGACGCCGAGAATTGGATTGGGTGTCATGGCAGATGTCAGCAGGCATTGTATGTGAAGCGGCCCAAGCAACGGTTTGCGCACGCGTGGCTTAGCCACGTATGATCAAAGATCATGCCCGCCGCGCCGCCCGCCTACCGCCAGCTTGGCGATCAGATCCGCAAACTCCTGCGCTCCGGCGCCTGGCAGCCCGGCGATCGCTTTCTCACCGAACGCGACGTGGCCGAACGCTTCTCCGTCAGCCGCCCCACGGCCAACAAGGCGCTCGCCAGTCTGGTGGGCGAACGAGTCCTCGAGTTCCGCAAAGGACTCGGCACGTTCGTCAGCTGCGCCTCGCTCGACTACGACCTGCGCGGCCTGGTGAGCTTCACCGAAAAGGCAAAAGCCGCCGGCCGTACGCCCCGCACTCAGGTGCTGCGCTACGAGAGGCTGGCACCCCGCGCGATCCCGCCCGATGTCGCTTCGCAACTGAAGACGCTGCCCGGCGAAGCCGTCTACTATCTGGAGCGCCTGCGCTTGGCCGACGAGACGCCCGTGATCCTGGAGCGGCGTTACATCCGCTGCCGTTTCTGCCCAGGAATGCGGCGCGCCAGCGCCGGCGGCTCCATCTACCGCCTCTGGACCGAGCGTTACGGGCTGGAGATTTCCGGCGCCGATCAGAAAATCCGCGCGGTCGCCCTCACCGGCGCCGACGCCGCCCGCCTGGGCGTCCCGGCAGGCGCCCCCGGCCTGTTGAACCTCTGCACCGGCTATCTCAACACCCAGGAACCGCTCTGGCTGGAATCCACACTCTACCGCGGCGATTCCTACGAATTCGTCAACCGCCTCGGGGCGCTGGTCGCAAAACCCCACTTTCAACAATGAGTCACAAGGAACCCTCATGAACTACACCTATTTCGACGTCGCCAAGATGATCGATCATTCGCTCCTCAATCCCACGCTGACCGCGGCCGATCTGGAGGCGGGCATCGAGCTCGCCCTCAAGTACGACACCGCCAGCGTCTGCATTCTGCCCTACGCTCTCGCCGATTGCGCCGCCCGCCTCCAGGGCAGCAACGTGCGCGCCAGCACCACCATCGGCTTCCCGCACGGCGGCCACACCACGGCCATCAAGCTCGGCGAGGCGCGACAGGCGCTAGCCGATGGCGGCGAGGAGCTCGACATGGTGGTCAACATCAGCCAGGTCCTCAGCGGCAACTGGGCCTACGTGAAGGCCGATATCGCCGCCGTCGTTCAGGCCACCCACGACGCCGGCCAGAAGGTGAAAGTGATCTTCGAGAACGCCTACCTGAACGACGCCCAGAAGATCGCGCTTTGCGAAATCTGCGGCGAGCTTGGCGCTGATTGGGTGAAGACCTCCACCGGCTACGCCCCCTCCGGCGCCACCGACGAAGACCTCATCCTGATGCGCAAACACACCCCGGCCCACGTCCAGGTCAAGGCCGCCGGCGGCATCCGCGATCTCGACGCTCTCCTCCGCGTCCGCGCGCTCGGCGTCAGCCGCTCCGGCGCCACCCGGACCGCGGCCATGCTCGACGACGCCTGCCAGCGCCTGGGCCTCCCGCTGCGGGTGTGATAAAACGGTGTCTCACGGAGGCACACAATGAGCACCAAAGTCGCCATGATCGGCGCCGGCAGTATTGTCTTCTGCAAGACCCTGATGAGCGACATCATGGCCACGCCGGCGCTGGCCGGCTGCGAGTTCGCCCTGATGAGCCGCACCGAGCCCAAGCTCCGCGCCATGGAGGACTTTGGCCGCCGCATGATTCGCGACAACGGGCTCACCGGCAGCGTGTGGGCCACGCTCGATCGCCGCGAGGCCATCCGCGATGCTGATTTCGTCGTCGTCATGGTCCAGGTGGGCGGCGTGGACGCCTTCGAGCTCGACTACAAGATCCCGCTTCAATACGGCGTCGATCAGTGTATAGCCGATTCGCTCGGCCCCGGCGGCATCTTCCGCGGCCTCCGCACCATTCCGCTTCTGGTCGAGATCGCCAAAGACATGGAGGCCCTCGCCAAGCCCGGCGCCATTCTGCTGCAATATGCCAACCCCATGGCGGCCAACTGCCTCGCCCTCGGCAAGGCGACAGACGTCTCGTTCGTCGGTCTGTGCCACGGCGTGCAGACCACCCTCGATCTCATCTCCCGCTACTGCGAAGTGCCCAAGGACGAGATCACCTACACCTGCGGCGGCATCAACCACATGGATTGGTTCCTGCGCCTGGAGCACCTCGGCCGCGACCTCTATCCACAGCTCCGCGCCCTCTTCGAGCGGCCCGAGTTCTACAAGAACGAGAAGGTCCGCGGCGAGGTCTTTCGCCACTTCGGCTACTTCATGACCGAGAGCACCGGCCACCTCAGCGAATACGTCCCGTGGTTCCGCAAGAGCCGCCGCGCCCTCGATACCTACTGCGACGAGCCCAGCTTCGGCGGCGAGAGCGGCGCCTACTACTCCTGGTGCCGCACCGTGGCGGATTGGTACGCCGGCCACGATCCGCTCCAGTACGAGTCCACTGCCATCGAGAAACGCAGCGTCGAATACTGCTCCTACATCATGGAGGCTGTCGTCACCGGCAAGCCGTTCCGCCTCATGGGCAACGTCCGCAACGACGGCTACATCACCAATCTGCCGCAGGGCTGCTGCGTGGAGGTGCCCACGTTCGCCGATGACACCGGCCTGCATCCCACGGTTATCGGCGCGCTCCCCACGCAGTGCGCGGCGCTTTGCATGACCAACGTCAACGTGCAGATGCTGGCGGCCGAAGCGGCTCTGGAGAGCGATCCCGAATCCGTGGTCCACGCTGTGGCGATGGATCCGCTCACCTCCGCCGTCCTCACTCTCGGCGAAATCCGCGAGATGTGCGCCGCGATGATGGAGGCCCAGCGCGAGTGGCTGCCCGGCTTTGCCGGCAAGTCCATCACGCCCAGGCCGCTCATCTCGATTCCACCCGATTGCCAGGCCGTCGATGTCCCGCTCGATCCGGCGCTCGCCATCGGCAAACGCTTCGGCACGCTCATCGAACACTCGCACGAATAGGACACCCATCATGCTCCTGCCGTTCTTGGCACTGGCGGTCTTGCCGGCCTTTCCCGGCGCGGAGGGGTTCGGCGCCAGCACGCCCGGCGGCCGCGGCGGCCGTGTGCTGGCCGTCACCAGCCTGGACGACTCCGGCCCCGGCACGCTGCGTGCAGCAATTGAGACCCGCGGCCCACGCATCATCGTCTTCCGCATCGGCGGCCTGATCACTCTGGCCAAGCCCCTGCGCGTCATCGAGCCCTTCGTCACCATCGCCGGCCAGACCGCGCCCGGCGATGGCATCTGCCTCCGAGGCTCGGAACTGAGCATTCAAACGCACGACGTTGTCATCCGCCATCTCCGCTCGCGCCCAGGTGACATCCTCGGCGAGGAAGTGGACGCCGTCAACATCGTCGGAGACAGCCACGACGTCATCCTCGATCATGTCTCCGCTACATGGTCCGTCGACGAAGCACTTTCTCCCAGCGGCGCGCTCAGCAACATCACCGTGCAATGGTGTCTCATCGGCGAGTCGCTCCGGAAGAGTGTTCACAAGAAGGGCGAGCACGGCTACGGCTCTCTCGTGCGGGCCTCGGGCGGCGTGACGCTGCACCACAACCTCTGGGTGAAAAACACCGCGCGTAATCCGCGCCTGGGGGACAACTACGGCAAGCCCCCGTTTCCGCTGTTCGACCTGCGCAACAACGTGATGGCCCACTGGGGCGGCATCTGCAGCGGCATGACTGGCGACGACCTGCGCGCCAACTACGTCAACAACTACCTGAAGCCCGGTCCTGAGAGCAGCACCAGGCCGCCGATTATCCTCACCGATACGGCGCACGTCCGGTACTTCGTGGCGGGCAACGTGGTGGAGGGCCGGCCCGCGCACACGCGGGAACCCGCGGCCATGTTCAGTGCGGGGAAGGGAGCAGTGGATCTCGCCTCCGCCCCCTTTGACACCGCGCCGGTCAGCACCACCTCGGCACAGGACGCCTACTCCGACGTGCTGGCGCTGGTGGGCGCCACGTTGCCGGCGCGCGATTCCGTAGACCGCCGCCTCATCGAAGAGGTTCGCTCCGGCCAGGGCCGCATCATCGATTCTCAGAAAGAGGTCGGCGGCTGGCCCGTCTATCGCTCCGCTGCGCCCCCAGTCGATTCCGATGGCGATGGCATGCCTGACTCCTGGGAACTGGCGCACAGCCTCAATCCCAAGGATGCCGCCGATGGCGCCAATGCAGCATCCGGCGGATATACCAATATCGAGCTCTACCTGAACTCGCTCACTGCAACAGCTCCGCCTCGATCACCACGTTAGCGCGCACCTCCACCGTGCCGGTCTCCACCGGAGTCGTCACCGCCGCCGAGGCCCCGCCGGCCAATCCGGAAATCGCGCGCACCGCCGACGCTTCTTCCACGGACACAATCACGCCCAGCTTCGCGTTCAGCCCGGAAGCGATCGCCTCGGCCGCTCCGCGCGCCTGTTGGGTGGCCAGCTTCAGTGCCAGTTGCCGCGCCGGCTGCGGGTCCTTCAATCCAAAACGAATTCCGCCGATATTGTTCGCACCGGCGGCAACCGCCGTATCGATCAACCGCCCGGCGATGGAGAGATCCGTCGTCGTCACTTCCAGCGAATTGCTGGCCTGATACCCAGTGAGCCGCGGCTGTCCGCCCGAAGGGTAGGTGTACACCGGATTCACGGAGTAGCTCACGGTGCGCAGGTCCGCGCTCGCGCCCAGCAGCTTCTTGATGGCGTCAATCACAGCCGTGGAGCGCGTGGCGTTCTCGTCCGCCGCCTGCTGAGCGGTATCGGCCTGATTGCTCACCGTGACGCTGAGCTTCATCAGGTCCGGCTTGAAACTCACCACGCCTTCGCCGGAGGCGCGGATGAACGGGCCGCGTTGGGCAGGCGCCTGCAGTGCCATGGCCAGCAGGAGCGCGATACACGAGACGAGCCGCATCATGGAAGTCACCTCGCCCCCATTCTCGCACTAGCGCCTGGCGAGCTTTCCGTTCACCACGACGTTCGCCATCGTCAACCCCTCCACGTGCTCCAGCGTGTCGGCCTCTGCGGCGGATTCGAAAACGCAGTCCTTCAACCGGATATCGCGAATCGGCGCATTGGCGTAGCCGCGCGCATAGATCACGGACTTCATCTTGCGGCAGCGCAGATTGACAACATCGATATTCCGTACCGTGGGTGGGAACTTGCCAGTGTCGCCCTCTTCATACAGGAAGTCGATATGGATCGCGGCGTCGGCCACCTGGCCCACCGTGACGTTGCGCAGATAGACGTTCTCGATAAAACCACCGCGTACCGAATTTGTTTTGAGCCGCAGCACGCGGTCCAGATTCGGGCTGTCCATCCGGCAGTCCTCGATGAAGACGTTGCGGCACCCGCCGGAGATCTCGCTGCCTATGGTCACTCCGCCGTGGCCGTCCTTCATCTCGCAGTGGTGCACGATGATGTTCTCGCTGGGCATTGCTACACGGCGCCCGTCGCGGTTCCGCCCACTCTTGATGGCAATGCAATCGTCGCCCGTGTCGAACAAGCAGTTTTCGATCAGCACATCCGTGCACGATTCCGGATCGCACCCGTCGTTGTTCGGGCCGTGGCTGTTCACCTTCACCCCGCGCACGGTCACGTTGCGGCACAGCAGCGGATGGATCTCCCACATCGGCGAGTTGATGATGGTGACTCCTTCGATCAGCACGTTTTCGCAGCGGAAGGGTTGGATGAACTGCGGCCGCAAATAGCTGCCCTCGCCGCACACGCGCTGCTCCACGGGCACGTCTTTCTCCACCATCTGCGCCAGCAGTCCGCGCGCCTTCGCCTGCTGCGGGTCGCCCCTCTTGTAGCCATACTCCGCGCGGCCCTTCCACGGCCACCAGTGCGCCGCATCACTCTGTCCGTCCAGTGTGCCCTCGCCCGTAATGGCGATGTTTTTCTGCCGGTCGGCATAGACGAAGGGCGAGTAGTTCATGCACTCCATCCCCTCCCACCGGGTGAACACAACCGGCAAGTACCTGGCCGGGTCCTGCACAAACTTCACTACCGAGCCCTTGAGAAGATGCAGATTCACATTGCTCTTCAAATGAATCGGGCCGGTGAGGAAGACGCCCTCCGGGACCACAACGCGCCCACCGCCCGCCGCCGCGCAGGCCGCGATGGCTTTCTCAAAGGCCGCTGTGCAATCGGCCTTGCCGTTCGCCGCCGCGCCAAACCGCGCAATCGGAAAATCGCGGGCAGGGAACTGCGGCGGCCGGATCCGCTTCAGGATTTCGGCCATCTGCTGCCAGGCATCCGGTTGCGCTCCCAACAGAGGCGCGGCGAGCGTGGCAGCAAAGCTGCGGCGGGAAAGAGACATATCAGTGCGATTCTACTCCGCCTACCGTGCGGCGCGGAGGATCGCCTGCAACTCGTCCATCGGCAGCACCACCGGATTGCCCTTCATGCTGCTGGCGGCGCCCGCCTTGGCGCAGACATCCGCCACGTCCTCGTCGGCCAGTCCATACGTCCGCAGCGGCGCAATACCCAGATCGCGCGTTAGCGCAGCCAGCCACGCCACCAGTCCGCCATCGGAGCCTGTGAGCAGCCGCGCCACTTCCTCATACCGCCGCAGCGTCTCGCCGCCGGCGTGGTGCAGATTGGCCTCTGTCACGTGCGGCAGCAGCGCGGCGCACACCGCCCCATGCGGCGCATCGAACATCCCACCGATCGGCGCGGCGAAGCCATGCACCGCGCCCAAGCCCGCGTTGGCCAGCGCCAGTCCGCCCAGCAGGCTCGCCATCGACATATCGGTGCGCGCGTCCAAGTCCAGCCCGTGCGTATAGGCCCGCCGCAGCGAGCGGGCGCACAGCGCAATGCCGCGCACGCAGAACAGATCCGTCATCGCGTTGGCGCGCACCGAAACGTATGGCTCAATCAACTGCGTCAACGCATCCATGCCCGTGGACGCCGTCAACGAGGGCGGCAGGTCCAGAGTCAGTTCCGGATCCACCACGGCCAGCCGCGGCAGCATCGACGGGCTGCGCAAACTTGCCTTCACGCGATGTGCGGGCGACGCCAATACTGCGTTGCGCGTCACCTCACTGCCTGTGCCCGCTGTCGTCGGCACGGCAATAAACGGCGCCGCCGCGTTGGGCATCGGCTGCGCCCGTCCCACCACTTCGAGGTAGTCGAGAATGTCACCCGGATTAGTGAGCAGCCCGGCGATGGCCTTGCCCGCGTCAATGGCGCTGCCGCCGCCGCAGGCGATCACCATGTCGCAGCCTTCGCCGCGGGCCGTCGCCACACCGCGCGCCACCAGTTCCACCGTCGGCTCGCCGTCCACCACAAACGGCACGCCGTCCAGAGACGGCAGCCGCGACACGCGGCCTGTCACCAGCAGAGCCCGCGAGCCCATCGTGCGCGCCGCCGCCGCAATCTGTTTGCGCTGGCCGGCGCCAAAGAGAATCCGTGCGGCCGTGGCGAAATCAAAGTTCATCGGGGATCACGCCGTTGTACTTCACGCTGGTGCGCGGCGCGGCCATCATTGGCGCCACTGCGTCGCGCCACACCGCATAGTGCGCCGTTTCCTTGTGCGCGGCCGTCGCGGCGGCGTCGCGGTAGATCTCGATCAGTACGAACCGCGATGCGTCATTTTGCTCCTGAATGACGTCAAAACGTGCGATTCCGGGCTCCAAAATGCTGTTTTTTGCGTTCTCAATCGTGGCTGCGCGAAACGCCTCCACGCACTCCGGCTTCACCTGAACATGGACGTGAACGATGATCATGGCGCTTCTCCTCCGCCCTTCAGTACTTCGGCGACACCAGCGAATCCAGCTTGTCCAGATCGAAATCGGCCGACTTGCACAGATCGATGATGGGCCGCTCCGCCGCCTCCACCTGCCGCGCCGCGTCCGCCACCAGATGCGCGATGCCGGCCGGAATAATCACCGCGCCGTGCTTGTCGGCGTGGATCAGATCGCCGGGATTGACGGTCATGCCGAACACCCGCACCGGGCAGTTGAAATCCTCCAGATGCGCGTAGGCGTGCGACACCGTCACCGCGCCGGCGAAGAGGTGGAAGCCCAGCGGCCGCACCTCGTCCAGATCCCGCACCGTGCCGTTGGTGATCACGCCCAGGCTGCCCAGCGAGCGGTGAATGTTGGAGTTCACCTCGCCCCAGTACGCCCCGGCCGCGGTCTCGCCCAGATCCTGAATCACGGTGATCTTCGGGCCGGGCATCTCGCGAGTCCAGGCCCAGTAGTCTTTGCGGTTCACACGGCGCTGCGCCGCACCCGGCTGCGCGCTGTGGATGGCCGCCGTGCAGGCGTGCGCCACCACAACACCAAATTCCGGAAACAGGCAGCGGATGCGCCCGTCGGTGCAGCCCTCGCCGCGCGGACGGACGTCAAACGTCTCAATCGCATTCGAAATCGTGGGCGAGTTGAAGCTGCGCAATTCAGCAATCTGCGCGGGGGTGAGATTCGTGGAGGGCATCTCCATCATGATAAGAGAAGTGAAGACCTGGAAGATCCTGCTGGAATACGATGGCAGCCGTTACTACGGCTGGGCCGAACAGACCAACGCTCCGCGCACCGTGATGGGCGAACTGCGCAAGGCGGCCGAGTGCTTTTTTGAAGGGCCTGTCGAGCTGATGGGCTCCGGGCGCACAGACTCTGGAGTGCACGCCGCCGCACAGGTCGCGCACCTGCGCGCCAAGCCGAGGCGGCCGGCCACACCGGAGCAGATCATCCGCGCCTTGAATGATCTGCTGCCGGCCGACATCGCGGTGCTCGATGTGGAAGAGGCCTCCGCCAAGTTCAACGCCCGCCACGACGCCATCGCCCGCAGCTACATCTATCAGATCTCGCGTCGCAAGACCGCGTTTTCCAAGAAGTACGTCTGGTGGATCAAGGAGCCGCTCGACGTCGCCAGAATGAGCGAGGCTGCCGCCCTCATCGCCGGACGCCACGACTTTGCCCGCTTCTACTCCAAGGATTCCTCGGGCGGCAAGGAGTCCACCGTCGTTGTTGTCACCTCCGCAGCCATCGAGGAGGACGATGGCATGCTGCTGTTCCGCATCGAGGCCTCCCACTTCATCTGGAAGATGGTGCGGCGCCTGGTCGGCGCGCTGGTCAAGGTCGGCCTCCGCCAACTCACCGTGGCCCAGTTCGGCGCGCTCATCGAGAACAAAGGCCCGGTTCACGACGTCGCCTCATGGACCGCTCCGGCATCCGGGCTCTTCCTCGAAAAGGTGCGCTACCCCGCAGTGTGATATTTTCGGATTCGGTACACCTACCGGAAACTTCACCATGCGCACTCTGTTGTGTCTCCTCATCCTCCTTGTAAACGCTTGCCTGGCCGCCGACCGTCCCAATTGGGACAACCCGGCTGTCATCCAGGTGGGCACCGAAAAACCGCACGCCACGATGATGGTCTATCCCACCGCGGAGCTCGCGCGCACCGGTCAAAGGGCGTTCTCGCCGTGGTTTCAGTCTCTGAACGGAACGTGGAAGTTCACCGGTGTGTTGCGTCCAGCCGACCGCCCCTTGGATTTCTTCTTTCCGGAGTACAACGACAGTGCCTGGCGCAATATGCCCGTGCCCTCCTCCTGGCAGTTGAGCGGCTTCGACATCCCCATTTACACCAACCTCATCTATCCCTTCCCGCAGGACCCCAAAGTGATGCCCACAGTGCCCAAGGAATTCAATCCCGTGGGCAGCTACCGCCGCACGTTTACGGTCTCTCCCGCGTGGGCCGGCCGGGACGTGTTCCTGCACTTTGCCGGCGTCGATAGCGCCTTCTACGTTTGGGTCAACGGAGTGCAGGTGGGCTACAGCGAAGACAGCCGCACGCCCGCCGAGTTCAACATCACCAAGCATCTGAAGCCCGGCGCCAACACGCTGGCCGTGCAGGTCTACCGCTTCGGCGATGGCGCCTACCTGGAAGATCAGGATATGTGGCGCATGAGCGGCATCTATCGCGAGGTTTTTCTTTGGAGCGCGCCTGCCACCCATATCCGCGACTTCGAAGTGAAGGCCGGGCTGGACGCCGCCTACGCGAACGGCGCCGCCACGGTGAAGGCGGAGATCACCCGTCCCGAAGGCTGCACCCTGCAAGCCGAGCTTCTCGACGGCCCCACGAGCGCCGGCAAGGCCACCACGCCCTGTTCCGCGGCCGCCGAGCTCAGCATCCCCGTGCCGCAGGTGAAGAAGTGGTCGGCGGAGTCGCCCCATCTCTACCTGCTGCTGCTCACGCTCAAGGACGCAAAGGGCGCCACCCTCGGGGTGATCCCGCAGAACGTCGGCTTCCGCACAGTGGAGATCCGCGGCGGCAAGGTGCTGGTCAATGGCCAGGCCATCCTCGTCAAGGGCGTTAACCGCCACGAACATTCGCCCGAAACCGCCAAGGTGGTCGACCGCGCCCTGATGATCAAAGATATTGAGCTGATGAAGCAGTTCAACGTCAATTCCGTTCGCACGTCGCACTACCCGAACCATCCCGATTGGTACGAGCTCTGTGACAAATACGGCCTCTACGTGATGGATGAGGCCAACATCGAGGCCCACCACTACGGCAACGGCAAGAGCGACAACCTGCTCACCAATTCGCCGGAATGGTCCGCCGCCTATCTGAACCGGGTGGAGCGTATGATCGAGCGCGACAAGAATCACCCCTCGATCATCTTCTGGTCCATGGGCAACGAGAGTGGCGACGGCCTGAACGCGAAGCTGACTTACGAATGGGCCAAGCGCCGCGACCCGTCGCGCCCCTGGCACTACGAGGGCACCACCGCCAACGGTGGCTCCTCCGCCGACATCAACTCTTTCATGTACCCCACTCCGGAGCAGGTGAAACGCTACGCCGCGGCCCGGCCCGAGATGCCGCTCATTCTCTGCGAATACTCCCACGCCATGGGCAACTCCAGCGGTGGCCTCAAGGAGTATTGGGACATCTTCTACTCCGGCACCAACGCCCAGGGCGCCTATGTGTGGGATTGGGTGGATCAAGGCATCTGGATGCCCGTGCCCGCCGAATTCAAGGCGAATACGAAGGCCGAGCGCTTCCTGGCCTATGGCGGCTGGTGGGAGGATAAGACTCTCATCCGCAACGACAACAATTTCAACAACAACGGCCTGGTCAGCGCCGATCGCAGACCGCACCCCGGCCTGCACGCCATCAAGTACGCCTACCGCAATCTGCACGCCTCTCCAGTCAACCTCGTGGACGGCATGCTGAAGGTGAAAAACTGGTGGAACTTCACCAACGCCAAGGATGTGGCCGAGGGAACGTGGAGCATTCAGCGCGGCGGCGTCACCGTTGCCTCGGGCCGCCTGCCCGAGCTCGACATCACGCCTGGCGCCGAGAAGCAGTTCACCATTGCCATGCCCAAACTCGCCGCCCAGCCCGGCGCCGAATACATGCTGAATGTCAGCTTCACCCTCAAGGCCGATACGCCCTGGGCCAAGCGCGGCCACGAGATCGCCTGGGAGCAGTTCCCTCTGCCCGCCAACGCCGAGGCGCCGAAGATGGACGTCTCCAAGGCTGCCCCGTTGACCCTCAACAGCGAGCCGGATTTCGCCACCGTCAAGGGTGCGAACTTCTCGCTCCGCTTCGATCGCGCCAACGGCGTCATCACCTCGTATGTCTATAAGGGCACTCCGCTGATCGAGCGCGGGCCTCGCGCCGATTTCTGGCGCGCTGTCACCGATAACGACACCGGGGGCTCCAAGGGTACGGGCCTCTTGTCGCCAGGCGTGGTGAATCCGGAAACCAACTACAGAATCTGGCGTGAGGCCGCGCCGCAGATGACTATCCTCGAAACGAAGGCGGACAACGAAGGCGGCGTCGTGCGTTTTGTCACCACTGCCGCGCTTGCCGGCATGGCCGGCGCCAAGGCCACCATCACGCACACCGTCTACGGTAGCGGCGATGTCATCGTCGACTACGCGTACCAGCCCGGCTCCGCCCGGCGGCCCATGATCCCGCGCATCGGCACCGAACTGGTCATTTCTCCGGGTCTGGAAAACCTCACATGGTATGGCCGCGGGCCGGCCGAGACCTATATCGACCGCCAGTTTGAGCGCACCGGCCTCTTCAAGAGCACCGTCAACAAGGAGTGGGTGGAATACTCCAAACCGCAGGAAAACGGCAACAAAACCGATGTCCGCTGGGTGGCGCTCACCAACCCGCAGGGAGTTGGGTTGCTCGCCATTGGCGCGCCGCTGCTCAGCGTTGGCGCCAAGCACTTCACCAAGGACGATCTCGAGCGTGCCGCCTACTCGTTCATGATGCAGCCCCACCCGCAGGTTTTCCTCAACCTAGATATGAAGCAGATGGGCGTCGGCGGCATCGACAGTTGGACTTCCAACGCCTTCCCGATGACGCCCTATCGGATCCCGGCCGATCAGGCGTATGCTTACCGCTACCGGTTGACCCCGGTGGAAGGCGATTTCACCGCCAAGACACGGGAACGGTTCTAAGGAGGAGTTTCATGCGCAAGCAAATCGTATTCACCACCGCCGCGCTGCTGCTGCTGGCAGCGTGCAAATCGACAGAATCAGGAGTGAAAGGTTCCGTGACAAAACAGGAATTCGGCAAGACAGCTAGCGGCGAGGCCGTGGACTTATACGTCCTCAAGAACAAGAACGGCGTCGAAGCCGCCATCACCAACTACGGTGGCATCATTGTCTGGCTCAAGACCGCCGACAAGATGGGCCGCCTCGCCAACGTCGCTCTCGGCTTCGACAAATTTGATCGCTATCTCACACCTCCGCCGTACTTTGGCGCCATCATCGGCCGCTACGGCAACCGCATCGCCAAAGGTAAGTTCACGCTCGACGGCAAGGAATATAGCCTCGCCACCAACGACGGCGCCAACACGCTGCACGGCGGCAAGCAGGGCTTCGATAAGAGAGTCTGGACCGCCGTGCCGAACTCCGCCTCGGGTTCGCAGAGCCTGGTGCTGAAATACACCAGCAAAGACGGTGAGGAAGGCTACCCTGGCACCCTGGACGTCACCGTGACCTACACGCTCAGCGACGACGATGATCTGTCCATCGACTACCGCGCGAAGACCGACAAAGCGACGGTTTTGAATCTCACCAACCACACCTACTTCAACCTCGCCGGGGAGGGGCAGGGCGACATCCTCGCTCACAAAGTCGCCATCAACGCCAGCCGCTTCACACCCGTGGACGCCGGCCTGATCCCCACCGGAGAACTGAAGAAGGTGGAGGGGACACCCTTCGATTTCCACAATCCCACCGCCATCGGCGAACGCATCAACAACGACGACGAGCAGCTCAAGCTCGGCAAGGGCTACGACCACAACTACGTGCTGGACCGCAAAGGCGCCGGCCTGGAGCCGGCCGCCAGCGTCACCGAAGAGTCCACCGGCCGCCTGTTGGAAGTGTGGACCACCGAGCCCGCCGTCCAGTTCTACACGGGCAACTTCCTGGATGGCACGCTCGTCGGCGCCAGCAACCGCGCCTATACCAAGCGCTCCGGATTCTGCCTGGAAACCCAGCACTATCCCGATTCACCCAATCAGCCTGCCTTCCCCACCACCGTGCTGAAGCCCGGCGAAGAGTATAAATCCACGACGGTCTGGAAGTTCCGGCTAGCCGGCAACTCCGCCCGATAGGCCGTTTTCTGTAGGCCAAAGCCTCGCTGAAGTTGCGGCATCCGCAGGCGCTCCGCTATACTTGTGAGTGCCGCACTTCTTTGTGGGCGCGTAGCTCAACTGGCAGAGCAATGGACTCTTAATCCATAGGTTGAAGGTTCGATTCCTTCCGCGCTCACCATCTCAAATCAACAACTTGCGGACCTCCACCCGCCTAGCTAGGCAGCGTTTACAGCGTTTTTGTCAGCATTTTTTCCACAGGCCTCTTTACCCCGTCTTGCGGTGCGGCATGACGAGCACTTTGGCCTTCGGCTTCGGGCTCTCCTCGTTCGGCGCACCTGTATCTTCCCGCTGTGCATCCCGCCCAAACAACCGGTCCATTTTGTCGGCCGACTCCCGATCACTGCCATCGAACAGATGGCCATAGGTGTCCATGGTGAGCTTGATCGAGGAGTGGCCCAGGCGCTCGGCGATCTTCTTCGGATGCACGCCCTCGTGGATCAGCAGGCTGGCATGCGTATGCCGCAGATCGTAGAACCGGATCTTGGGTAGCTCGGCCTCTTCTGCGCAGATGGTCTGGAAGCGGTGCAGCGCGTTGCCGGTGTCGAGCGGTGTACCGCGCCTGGACGTAAACACGAAACCCATTTCCTGCCAGTCCTCGCCGGCCAGCGCCTTCTGCTCTTCCTGCATCTTCTGATGCCTCTGGAGGGCCTCCACTGCGACGACAGGCAGATCGATGGTCCGGCGGCTTCCGGCCGTCTTGGGCCCCTTCAGGAGCCAGCGCGGGCCCTCCTCGCCCTTCAGCCGCTTCGTGAATTGCAGCGAGTGATGCACGGTGAGGCGTGAGCCGGCCAGATTCAGGTCCGGCCACTTCAGGCCGAGGAGTTCTCCTTTGCGCAGGCCGGTCGTGATGCCCAGTACATAGAGCGCCTCGTAGCGGTCACCCTGGACGGAACGCAGGAACCGCTGAGCCTCGTCGGGCGTGAAGAAGCGGATCGGAACAGTGCCGGACTGCAGCCGGATTCGCGACTTGCGCGACTGAGCCGAAGCCGGGTTGGAGGCGATGTAGTTGTAGTCGACCGCCAACTGCAACGCGCTGCGCAGGACCGCGTAAGCGTAGCGGATCGTGCGTGTCGACAGGGGTTTGCCGGTACGGGCCGAGGGCTTCTTCCGCAGCGTTTGCAGGAGGCGGTCGACGTCCTGAACCGTCAGACGGTTTAACGCCACGAGCCCTAGAATCGGCTCGATGTTGTTCTTGATGTGGTAGCGATAGTCCTCGTAGGTGGAGCGTTCGATTCCTTCGCCCTGCTGGCACTGCTCCAGAAAATCCGCAGGAACTCGCCCACGGTCATCCTGCCGGCCTTGGTGTCCAGGCCCCGTTTGCACTCCGCCACGCGACTCATCCAGGACTCCTGGACCTTTTCGCGCGTCGTCGCCGAAACGGTCGTTCGGCGCGCCCCCTCGGGCAGGTATTGGGCAGGAATCTCCATCGCCCAATAGAGCTTTCCCTTCCGCGAGATCCGATATGGTTTCACTGCTTTGTCCTCCTGAGGAGGATGCTAAAACTCGTTGTCAGCAAAAAAATCAGTAGGTAGCGCAGGCCCGCGGGCCTTACGCCCCTCCAGCACGAGTCTCGTTCTGCCTCATCAACGCCATTAGCGTGCTCTCCCGAACCTGCAGCATCTGGTTGTTGCGATGCTTAGACGATCCAAAACGGACCACCGGCAGTGTGCCGTCGTTCATGAGCCGGTAGGCTGTGAGCCCGCTCACGCCCAGGATCCATGACTTCTGACTCCCAGCAGTCGATCTTCGTACGTTACGGCTGTGGTTTGCGCTGTGCTCATATGTACTCCTCAGGGGGATCGGTGCGGATCACGTACTCCTGGCCGGCTTTGGTAAACACACGGATGTGATCGATCTTCTCGGCCAATTCCAAATCCAAGACCGTCCTGAGAAGCTTGGCGAGAATGGTGTCGCGCCCCTCAGGGCCTGCAAAAGGATCGGCTGGCGGATCGGCCGGAGCCGGACCACCTGCTCGAGTGTCACCGGCAGGGCGAAGGACGTTGCCTGGTGCCGGTGCACGACCCTCCGCGCGAAGCCGGGTCTTCGCTTGATGCGGCGCTTGGATTTGCTTCGCTCCTCGATCGCGAGAAATCCGAATCGATCAAACCTGGCAGAGTCAGCGGCAATCTCCAGACCCGTGCCATTGCATGTACGTCGCTCAACTCCGGGCTGCGTTTGCCGCACTCGATGAGCGAAAGTGCGGTGGGTGTATACCGGTGGCCTCCGACACAGTTTCCAGCGTGAGTTTCAAGTCTTTGCGGTAGGTGCGCACCAGCTTGCCGAACTTGCCCTTGCCCGGTGGGGCGACCGGCGGGTCTTCACCAGCTGCTGGATTCGGAGGCGGAAGGGGTGGCGTGTTCTATAGCGGCCAACTTCACGCTACACGGAAACTTTTGCATTTGGCAAGAGCATCTCTCCGCTGCGCACTTCCGGGGCGGATTACCTCACGAGCCGCGTTGACTCTCAGTCAACTCAATGTTTGCCGGTTATTGTCGCGGAGTCGGTTTGGGATCGGCGAAGCGATGCCACGTCGTAGACCCGCAGGACGGCGCTGACCGGCGAATGGTAGTATTTCTTTGTGCAAAGCCAATTTCTCCCCGCTACGCGCGCGCGACGGGGCCAGATCCCACATAGTGGCAATGTAAATGTATCTGTATAGGGGTGACAATTTTGTCCAACTCGCTTCTGACCGCCCCGAACGGCTGCGCCAGCAGTTGCTGGCAGCCCACCTCAAACTCCCAGGCTCAACTACTTCGCCCACCACCTCCACACCATTCAGAGGCGCGGAGACCGTTGGCCCAATCGCCAAAACCGTTTGGTGCAATGGAGCCCAAACGCCAAATCCGCCGAATGGCCCTGTACGGATTTCGCCAACCTCGCCGCCGCCTTCTCCGACCCTCTATGGCCCTTTGTGGCGCATCTGGAAGTTCTGCGCCGAACTGGCCGTGGTGGGAACATCTGTACGAGGGCGCGATGTGCGTAACGAGATCGAGGTTTGCTTTTGGAACCCGATTGCCGGCGCCTGATCGTCCTGGCGGGCCGATGCCGGCCGTGCCGGAGTTTTGCGGCGCCTCGGTTACCGGCCCGGGCGCAACGACATTTCCGCCGATGACATCCGCTACGCCAACCGGTTGCTGGCAATTGCCGGAGAGGTGCACGGCGAGATTCATCAAGCCCTCCGCTACCCACCTCCATCGCCTGGCCGTGCCAG
>JADKID010000023.1 GCA_016721425.1 Bryobacterales bacterium
GCCACCGGCCGGGAGACAGGCAGCGTGAAGAAGCGTCCCGATCGTGGGCAACTCCCGCTGAATGCAGCCGTGGAAACGGATGAGCTTCAAGGGGCTTTGGCTATTCGAATGGAAGCTGACGCGATTCCAGGTGGAAGATTTCACCATCCTGGACTGGCACTACGGCCTGCGCCGCTTGCTTGCCGAGGCGCCCGTCCGAAAGTGGTGCTTCGTGATGCTGAGCGCACCGCGGGCCGCGGCCAACAACATCCGGGGTGAGTATTTTGCGTACCACCTGATGCAGGCCAGCGATGTGGTCTGGGTATCCCAGAGCTGAAGCCGCATCCCACCAACGCGTGCAGTATGTTATTCGGCCACTTGTGCATGTTCTACGGAGTACGGGCGGAGATCCGCAAGTGGTTGCTGACGGGCCGCGATGCCCGGCTTCCAGGACGTGGGGTTCCATGGGGACACGCCGCGCGAAGAAGTCCGGATATCGACAGCGACGCAATCCACCGGATCGCCCGGGATCGGATACAGAGCCATGCACGATCTCGCTCAGCATCAGGCGAAGCTCATCTGGATTCTGCCACCTCTTCAGCCCGGAAGATGGCGGGAAGGGGCCTGGTGGCCGCTGTGGCGAAGCCGGCGTGGAAGTGCTGGTCCTGAGGTCCGGGGCGCTGCCAGCGTCCGACTACAGCGACGGATTCCACCTGAATGGGTCCGGCAAGGCGCGGTTCACGGCCGACATCATTCCCGTACTGCGGCAACATCTGGATGCCCAACTGACTAGGGTCTTCGCACTCAAACCAGGAGAATTGGATCATCTACCATGGCGCCGAGTTCTCCCTCCGAGCGCATTGAGAAGACGGCGAAATCCCTCACCGCGGCCGGCCACCAAGTCTATCTGGTTGTGCAACAACGACGGGCGATTTCACGCGAACGAGCAGGTGGGCGATGTCCACGTGCTGCGGTGAGCCGACATTCGGCAGCGTAGCGCTCAACAAGATAGTGAAGTTCCTGCCCGTTCAACCCGCTTGGCTGGCCCAAATTGGGCGAGCGCCATTCGCCGGTTCCGCATTGAGGCGCTGCAGGTGGTGGATATCCCCTGGCCGGCGCGGCTCTGTATCTGGGCCGGATGTTCAGACTGCCGTGGTGCTGGACGCGGGAGAACGATCCGGAGGCGCTGCGAGGCTGGGCATGGCATGATTGAAAACCCGCGTCTTCAAGATCCGACGCCGCCCGGGCCGTGGAACTCCACGTGGTCCGGCGGGTCGATCCATATTCCACCGTGGTGGAGGAGCAGAAGGTCCGGTTGATCGACGACGGCGTGCCGGCTGAGCGCATTCGAGGGTCTTCAACGGCGTGGATCTGGGCGATGTTCCGGCACCAGGCATAGCCGGTGCGCCACGATACGCCGATGGATGCGGAGCCGGATTGCTACAAGCTGCTCCATGTGGGGGTTGACCATGGAGGCGCGGGCTGGCCTGACATTATCCGGGCCGCCCAGGACGGTCGCCGGGAGGTGCCCCGCGTGCGGTTCATCGACGGCACCGGCAGCTACGAGGCCGAAACCGCGGCGCTGGTCGATGACGAAGGAGCGGGGTGATATGTCCGGTTCCTGGATTGGATACCGTTCCACGAGATCCATTCCTACATCGTGAAGAACGATCTCTGCACGGTGCCGCACGTCTATAACGATTTCATCAACACCACCATCCCCAATAAGCTGTGCCTATCACATGGCGATACAAGCCCGTGCTGGTCTCTCACGCCAAGCCGGCGCGCATCGTCAGGAGTGCAACTGCGGGTTTGTGTTCGAATCACAATCCGGCCGATGCCGCAGCGCGGATACTGGATGCCACGGGCACGGGCCGATCGCGGGTGCGGGGTGAGCGCCGTCTGCGCTGAGCAGAAACTAGCATGGGATCGTCCGCGGTTGGCTTGGCGGAATGCTATGAGCGGTTATCCCGGGGATCAGCGGCTAACCGGCAACTGGTGTAGCAGCCTCGCTCCCGAATCACTGGACGCAATCGGAGGATGATGGAAGCATGCAGCTCATCCTGGTTGCCGCGCTGGCGGTTCCTCTGTTGGGTCAGTTCAGCTCCTACCGGTACGGCCGGGAACAAATTCGCCAACTTCCCCCGACTTTGGCAGCACCCTCTCAACCGGAACCGGCGAAGAACGAATGCGTCCAGGATCAGTTCTGGTTTGGCAACACTGTGTACAAGCTCACCGATGTCATGGCGCGTGGAACTCGGTCAATCCCAAGGTGTTCATGGAGAAGATACCGGTGTCGCGCTGGACGACTGAAAACGCAGACCGCTCACTTACTACACGCAGATCTCGTCGGCATCCGGGCAAATCGGCATCTATCGAGTGGCCGACAACTCGCTTTACTCGGTTCCGCGCCTGATGGCCTATGAGGGCAGGAGTTCCGCTGGAGCGATACGGCCCCGAAGGTCATGTACTACATTCCTTTCGGGACGTGCCGGTTTGCGTCCTACGACGTGGATTCCCAGAAAACGACCATCCTCAAGGACTTCAAGAGCGAGTATCCGGAGTGTACGACGATCCGCAACGATACGGAGGGCACGTCGTCCGTAGGCTCGCGGTATTGGGCGTGGATGGTGCAGGGCGCTCCCGCTTTGGGAACACCCGCCTGCTGGCCATTGTTGTTTACGACATGGAGGCGAATGCGACAGTGGGGGTGCTGGATGAAGCTAAGTTCGTAGCGCAGGGCGGCTCCGCCCAGAAGTGGAAGACCTACGGCGTGGGCGGAAGGCCGAACATGGTGGATATCGCGCCATCCAATGACCGCGTACTGGTGCTTTTGGCCGCCCGTCCCGTATCCAGTGCCGGAAAACGCTCTGATCAATGCGGCGAAGTCCAAGGTTGCGGCAGGCAAGCTCACGATCTCCCCTGGTCCCGTTCCCGAATCTCTACGATATCGGGGACGTCATCCAATGCGCCATGCAAACAGCAGCGCCACGGGCGGGTTTGGCTGTTCCGGGGCGGCCGGTGAGGCGCTAACGGGAAGATACACCATCGAATCATTCCCGGAACCGTATGCGGCCGTGATTGATGTCTCCAGTTCCCGACTGAGCGACGGAACCTACACTTGCCCTATCTGAATCCGGCGATCATTTCGGTGACCGTGTCGGGCGGGATAGCCACCATGACAACGGGCTCAAAGCACTCGATGGAAGTAGGCCGGAACTTCATTCTCTTCAACACGCCCGACCCCGCCTTGAACGGCAAGGCCGCGTCGTGAAGGAGATTCCGATGACAAGACGGTCAAATTCACGGTGCCGGCAACGGTCAAAGACGGCGCCTACACCGCTCCGATGATGTACTACCGGGACACAAAGAAGGGCTCCGGACTGCCGGACACCAAACGCGTCCTTCCCCGCCTATCGCCGCCGGGCGCCGGCAATGACGGCGCGCATGTTTATAACCTCGATTTCTCTAATCCGGTGCGGGTCTCCAACGGCCAGCCACATACGGGTTGGGCCTGGGATCTGAACGGCGATCCGGTGCTGCTCCAACAGGTCTCGCAATCCAATTGGTCAGGCGCGCCGGTGGACACCTTTGGGTTTACCAACATCTATACGGGGGCTACACGCCGCTCTTCCTGCACTCCGATTTCAACTTTGAAGCCACGGCGATGCACCAATCGCGGTTCTACGACCGCAGTATCCGGGGCTGGGGCCTGTTCAGCTGGCAAACCGCGCCAACGCCAAGAGCCCGATTCGAATCCAGATCTTGCTGGTGGAACTGAAGCACTACCAGCAGCACCTGAGATCTGGCGCGTCGGCTATCTTCACAACGACTATGGCTGCACCACCACTCCGGCCAGCGAACTGTTTAAGATCACCGGTTTGCGGCCCCTCGAAGCCCTACGACACGGAAGCGCAACTTGTGCCTATCCAGAGATGGCCTTTCCTATTTATTGGGCGGGCCTGTGGCCCAATGGGACCGTTGCCATCAACGTGTACCGGGGCACCATTCCACTCAGAGTCAAAACGAAGGGCTCTTTCGCGCCGGCGGGCATCTCGGGCACCAGCGCCATCGTTCCTACATCGCGCCCACGGCAGACTCAAGTGCACCGTCACCACCAGCACCAAGGCCAACTACTCGGCTCCGATCGAGGCGAATGTGCAGGCCGGCGGGGACACTCAATTGAGAACGGTCACGATTGGCGCTGCCACGGCATTGACCCTGAACACGCGGTACTTCCCAGCCGGATCAGTTGCACCTGGAAGCCCACCGACCCGGCTGCCGTTTCGCAGAGGAGATTGCCGGTTCGTTCACAACCTCCAGCGGCGCTAAAGCGGGCGAGCAAGGACCCCCGAAACAGTAGCTATCCGGTGCGCCCCGCCTGGCGGAGGAAGGGCGAGCCTGCGACGGAGCGGAGGCGGACGCGGGCTGCGATCATTGACGCCCATAACCCTGTGGTACAGTGAAGGCGTCAAAAGGGGATGGGCGGTGAGCCTGAAGTCCAAGAGTGCGCGGCATCCCAAACGCAGGTAGTGTCCTGGCAAAGTGAGGGACGATCCTCCCAACGGCGGCAGACGTGTGATCCCCACTGGAAGCACTGGAAACTGAATCAAGTTGACATCTGACCTAAAGACGGTCTGTACATGGTTCTGGCGCAACTAGGACTGCTCGGCGTAATCGGAGGTCGATAGAAGCATGCGAAGACTCATCCTACTTGGCGCGTTGGCTGTTCCGCTATTTGGCCAGTTCAATTCCTATCGATACTCAGCCGGGAATAAGTTCGCCAACTTCCCCAACTTCGAGGCGCCCACTCAACCGGAACCGGCAAAGAACGAGTGCGTTCAGGACGATTTCTGGTTCGGCAACACCGTGTGCAAGCTCACCGATGTGATGACCCAGTGGAATCCCATCAATCCGGCCGTGTTCATGGAAAGATCCCGGTATCGCGATGGACGACCGAGAATGCGGACGCTTCGCTGTACTACACCCAGATCTCCGGGGACGTGCCGCCCAAGCAGGGCAAGGGCATATCGCGATCTACCGGACCTCCGACAACTCGCTGTATGCCCACCCCAACCTAACTGCGTATGAGGGCAGGAGTTTCGATGGAGTGACACAGATCCCAAGATCATGTACTACATTCCCATCGGAACGTGCCGGTTTGCGTCCTACGACATCGATTCACAACAGACCACGATCATCAGGGACTTCAAGAACGACTACCCGGAGTGCACAACCATCGGAACGACACCGAGGGCACATCGTCGGTGGGCTCCAAGTATTGGACGTGGATGGTGCAGGGCGCGCCGCGCTTTGGGAACACTCGCCTGCTGGCGATTATCGTCTATGACATGGAGACAGATACGACCGTCGGTGTACTGGACGAAGCCAAGTTTGTAGAGCAGGGCGGAACGTCCCACGCATGGAACAGCTATGGCGCCATTGGCAGGCCGAACATGATCGACATCGCTCCCTCCAATGACCGGGTGCTTGTGCTGTGGCCGACCGTGCCGTATCCGGTGCCCGAAAACACCTTGATTAATGCAGCGGCGTCCAAGGTCGTGGCAGGCAAGCTCATGATCTACTCCCTCGTCCCATTCCAGAAGCTTTTTGACATCGGGGACGTCGTCCAACTGCGCTACGCCAACAGCAGCGCCACGGGCGCGCCGGGCTGTTCCGGCACGGCCGGCGAGGCGTTGACGGGAAGATACACCATCGAATCATTCCCGGATCCGTATACGGCCGTGCTGGACGTCTCCAGTTCCGGACTGAGCGACGGGACCTATACCTGCTCCTATTTGAATCCGGCGATCACTACGCTGTCCGTATCCAGCGGGATAGCTACCATGACGACCGGCTCCAAGCACTTTATGGAAGTGGGCCGGGTCTTCATTCTCTTCAACACGCCGAATCCAGCCATGAACGGCAAGACCTGCGTCGTGAAGGAAGTCGTGGACGACAAGACCGTGACATTCACCACGGCCGCGGAGGATGGCACACATACCGCGCCGATGATGTACTACCGGGACACGAAGAAGGGTGCCGGGTTGCCGGACGTGAACACCTCCTTTCCAACCATCCGCCCGCCCAACGCTGCCAACGACGGCGCCCATGTCTACGATCTGGATTTCTCGAATCCAATCCGGGTATCCAACGGGCAGCCGCACACTGGGTGGGCGTGGGATCTGAACGGCGATCCGGTACTGCTCCAGCAGGTCTCGCAGACCAACTGGTCCGGCGCGCAGGTTGATACCTTCGGGTTCACCAATATCTACACGGGCGTCTACACGCCGCTCTTCTTCCACGCTGATTTCAACTATGAAGCCACGGCGATGCACCAATCGCGCTTCTACGATCGCAACATCAGAGGGTGGGGGATGTTCAAGCTGGCAAACCGCGCCACGGCCACGAGTCCGATTCGCAATCAGGTGCTGTTGATCGAGCTCAAGCACTACGACCAGAACCCCGAGATCTGGCGCGTCGGCAACATCCACAACGATTATGGATGCACCACGTACCCAGCCTCCGAGCTTTACAAGATCAATGGGTGCAGCCCCTCGAAGCCCTATGACACAGAGGCACAACTCACCCTGTCCCGGGATGGGCTTTCCTACTATTGGGCCGGGTTGTGGCCGAACGGGAACACCGCCATCAACGTGTATAAAGGCAACATTCCCCTCAGGGTCAAAACGAAGGGCTCATTTGCGCCCACGGAAGTAACGAGTACTGGCGCCGTCGTATCGTACATCGCGCCCACCGCGGACTCGACTTGCACTGTCACCACCAGCGCGTACGAAGACTACTCCGAGCCCATTGAAACCGATGTACCTGCCGAAGGAGACACGCAACTGAGAACAATCATCATTGGCGCGTCCGCGGCGCTGGCTCCCAACACGAAGTACTTCAGCAAGATTAGTTGCTCGTGGAATCCCGCGGACCCCAACGCCGTCTCACAAGAGGAGATCGCCGGCTCGTTCACGACAGCAGGCGAGCCTGAAATGCAGGCCTGGCGCCCCAAGCCCGTACGCCGCTAATTAGCGCCGTTGGCCCAACGTCATCTCGAGCCGGAACAGACTGTCGCTGCAGTAGGAGAGGCTTCGCGGGATGTAGGGGATGCCGGCGTAGCGGAAAAACCGGTTCCCGAGATAACTGATCCGCGGCGACGTGAAACCAACCGCGCCGAGTACGTCGGCCCAGAGCTCGGGCTGCTGGTGCTTGAACCACTCGACATCGGGGTTGAAGGGACTGCGCATCCCAAGGTCTCCAAATAGGTTGCGCCGCATCGCGTCGATGATCACCACCTTACCGCCCGGCGCCATAATGCGCGCCAGATCCGTGAAGATCCGGATGAAGGTGGCTCGGGCTTCCGCATCGTCATGCAGGCGAATGCACGCCGGTTCATCGACGTGGTTGATGGAGGCTACGGACAACACGAGATCATAGCTGCCGTTCTGAGCTTCATGGTCCTGGAGACTCTTCTGCTCCATGTCCACAGCACTAAGATCGAGATTCGCCACCAGCTTTCGAAACTGCTCCAGATAGTTGGCGGCATCATAGAACCCGTCCGACATCGGCTCCAGCCCGACGACCCGCCTGGCCCCGTGAACCCCCGCCCACAGACAGAACTCGCCTCGCCCGCAACCGACTTCCAACACTCGCTTGTCGCGTAGATCAACGTCACCGTAGAGCTGGCGGGCGCGCACCGGGAAGTCCAGCCCCCGGCTCCAAAGCCCGCCTTCTTTGCCGACCTGGAGCAGGCGATTAACGCTCTCATTTTCAGCCATTTAGAATCCTCCGAAACAGTTACAGCCCACACCCCGGCCTTTGGCTCGTACCCTCAAGTGGGAATGCACCATGCTAACGCAGTCACCAACAAGCCTTCAATCCGCAGGCCGCCGCGGCAATGCGCCTTAGCTGCGCAACTGCAACAAGTTGGCGCTGCGGAGCTCGGCCGAGTTTCCCCTCATACGGCCACTGGTATAATGACGGTACGCCTCTCGGGGCCAAGGTTGGGCTAGACCATGGTCACCAAAATCCTCACTGTTTCCCTGATTTCCGCCTGGGCTTACCATGCTGGTTTGCTCCACGCCAACGCGATCCCACAACCTGTGCAAGCTCAGGGTGCCAGGCAAAGGACGGCCGGACGGTCTGAATCGGCAAAGCCCGCGCTGCTCGCAAAGAGCGCCCGCGCTTCCAGCCTGGAACCAACCGTCCGTCTGGCCGAGCCCTCCGCCCCTGAAGTGATGTCGAGGGAGTACCTGGCCGCAATCTGCCAGTCCTCTTCAGCCTCGCTGGGCTTCTCCGCCGCCAGTAACAGCACGCCTATCCCGGACTGCGTGGTGGGGGCAAATGAAGTGGTTTACGGCGTAGCGAAATTCTCGGCGGCGGCTACCAACGCCGTTCAGGGGCATTTCAAATTGCCCGCCGGTTTCAACACCCTCGCCGTGGATGTAGACACCCTGACGACGGAGGCTCCTGGCAACGTGGTTTGGCAGATTCAGAGCATCTGCGTCGGGCCGGAGGAATCCCCAAATCTCGATTGGAGCGCCCCGGATACCGTGACCATGACCTCTCCCGGCGTCTCGTCGCAGTTGGCCACGGGACGGATTGATCCAGTGAACACCCCTAACTGCGCGGCGGGAAAGAGATTCTTTTTTCGGTTCTTTCGCGATCCGGCGCACCCATCCGACGACTATGAATCGGCTGCAGAGCTAGTTTCACTTCGTTTCGTCGTGCGGTAACCTCGCGATGAGACATCTGTGGTTGGTTGGCATTTTGTTCACAGCCGTGACGGCGGGCGCCGTGGATTTCACCTCGGCGCGCTCTGGAAACTGGGATGACCCGGACACCTGGTCGCCCACCGGCACGCCCGGCGCCGGAGATCGCGTCAGCATAGAGAGCCGGCATATCGTTACCATCCCGGAATCCTACACGGCGACGATCGGGGACTTTCCCGCCGACGACACCGCTACGCCCGCCATTCAGTGCACTTCGACCGGCGGGAGCGGCGCTCTGGCCATCTCCGGCACCTTGATCTTTCGCGGCCCGGTGCGGCAATGCAACTCCGCCTGGACGGTGGGACCTGGCGCCATGGTCACGCACGATTCATCCGGAGCCGCCGCGCCGGCAGATACGCACTACACCTGGAAACTGGGCCTGGTGAACGGCCAATCGGCATCCCGGTTGGTCATCGAGGGCACTGCGGAACGCAGAGCGATCCTCAACATTGCCGCCGACAGCGGCAACGCAGGCGGATTCCAGGGTGGGACACTCACCACGCAAGACGCGGGTCAGGTCCAGGCCTCCTACGCTAACTTCAGTCATTGGGGCACGGCCAGTAGCTATTTTCTCCGCGCCTGGCCGCATACACAGGGCGCGGCGGCGTATTTCGACTCCTGCAACATCAACAACTCAGGACCGATCTCGCTGTACGGAATCCGGCCCAACGTCACCTTCCGCCTCCTCAAGACCGTCATCACCACGCCGCTCATTCCACCCACAAACCGCTACATCGAACTCGGTTACGGTGCCTATCTGACGGCAACACCCTCCGGTGGCGACCTGCGGATCGAAGGTTCCTACATCGAAGGGACCGTCGCCCTGAATGTGAACAGCAACCACATCGGCAAGGACGCCGGCTTCACGTTCAGGAATACGATTCTCGCCGGGGGGACAAAGTCCGGCCAGGTGCCGTTCCTCCAGTCCAACAGCCCCGCATTCGCGCCTGGAAACTGGGACCTCGTTTTCCTGCAGAACAGGATTCAGTCCAGTTCGGACTCCGGTTCGCTACCGGCCGGCACTCTGCGGCGAACGATTCTCACGCGGAACTACCGCATCAACCCGCATTGGGTTTACCTGAGCCCCAGTGACACCAACCTCGATGGCTGGATCGCCGAGGCTGAGATGGACAACGGCATCGCCGGAGATATCCTGATGCTGATTCCGGGTAGAAACCCGTACCGCGTAACGATTCGCAACGGCATCACTCCACCCACGCCCGGAGGACAGGCGCCAGGAGTCACGATCAACTACAACACCAATATCAACTGCGACGGCAATCCCTGGCACTGCCCAGCCATCACGGCCGAGCAGAATACTTATCTGGGAGACGCCCAGGCGCTGACGGCAATCGGCGGAGAGAGCAACAATGGCGGCGCGGGCCTGTTCGCCTCCATTCAATTCAATATCGCCTGGAGGACCACTCCTGGTGTCGGTTTCATCACCAAATGGCATGCTCTCAAGGTTCCCGTGGACGGCACCTTTGCCCTGGCTGACTCCAACAACTGGTGGAACTTCACGAATGAAATCCGCTACGACAGGACAGATACGACTCCGGGCTCATATGTCACACCTCCTGGTCTGAAGGATACGAACGCGGACCCGCAGTTTTTGGAGTGGCGCAACATGCGGCAATGGGGCTCCGGCTGAAACCAGGGATCACCTCCTGGGACGAGATCATGGCCGAGTTCCAGCACTTGAATCAGCCCAACTACGACACCCGCTTCAATCTTCTGGACATGTACAACTGGATTCGCGCCGGCTACCGGCCGCGAAATGCGGCGGCGGCCCTGATGCCGGATGGCAGTGACGGCACGATAGGCGCGCTTCATCCGCTCTATGCATTCGAAACGCTGGATCGGGTCTACCGGGCCAGTCCGGGCTTCCTCGTCAACAACGGATTCTAAGCGGCGGCACGGACGGCGATGGCCTCACCCGCGCCGGCGCACAGAAATGGCTCCGGCTACCAGAGCAAAAGACACCAGCCCCACAGACCCGGGTTCGGGGATGGAACTCACCGGGTAGTCCTCACCGTAGTAGTACTTGAGCTCATAGCCGAATCTGGCATAAACGTGCCTCGGAGTGACCGAGCACGAAACGTCCGGCACGCCGCTCACACAGCTTGCTTCGGCTCCGCCGGACGCATCGCCCGCGTAGATCGGGTAGGCGAACCACATAGGGTTGCGCGGGTCTCCCACCCATTTATCTGGTGAGGCCGCACCTCCTTCACAAGAGGCAATCCCCAGGGAGGTGGTCTCTGCAACCAGGAGTTCGCACACGATTTCCGGTGTGAAAAAGGCTGCTCCTCCTGGCAGGTTGAGAGAGCCGCCACCGAAACCGCGAGTGGTGATCCTTGCGGGCGGGTTCAACGGCACAAACTCCGGACCGGAGAACTCGTACCACACGTCCCACATCACGCTCGCTGTGAACGTAGCCTCAACAGCCCTGAGCCGATTCGGTTCGAAAGGGAAGGGCTCGATGACGCTGCTCCAATCCTCTCCAGCGCCACCAGTTTGTACGATGATTCCGGCGCTGCCCAGCACCGGGAAGGCAAGCAGGCAAAGAAGACGTCCAAGCACGAACGCACCTCCTCATTCAGAGTTTGCGCTCTGTTCATCGACAAATGAGTGTACCGCCGCCGGAATCCAGGCACAAGGGTTTCTGGAATTCGTCCGTCTGTGTTTGACCTACCCACCAGGACTACTGGTACCCTGGATTCCATCCGGAGGATTAGCGGCTGATGGAATGCCATTCCACTCACTACCCGGGATTCATGCCCGCACGGAAGTCACGGATTGCGGCCGGAAGCTCAAAACACTGCTCCGCCATCGCACACACCCAGGGCAATAGAGGCAGACCCGTGCCGGGTCCGCGCTGCGGCACAGCCGGCCGATCTACCCCTCTCCGGGCCTGGGCCCGTCGCGCGGCATGGCAACCTCGACCAGATCAGCCGAGCGCCGACGGGTTCGCGTCACTCTGCTAGACTTGGACAATACTCCATGAATGCAATCGGCGCTCTAAGGCAGCATATCTCGGCCCTACTCACGATAGCCATTCTATTCATTGCAGCACTTACTCTGCAATTTATGAGTGATGCGAGGGGACACGAGTTGGCACATTGGGCGGATGAGCCCGCTCATGTAGTGACTGCTGTCATGGTTCATGATTACCTTTCAGCAGGATTGCCCGAAGCTCCGCAGAGGTACGCCGAAAGGTACTATTCTCATTATCCGAAGATTGCATTGGGAATCTGGCCTCCTCTTCTCTACCTTGTCGCGGGCGTATGGATGTTATTTTTCGGCGTTTCGCCTGCTGCGCTTCTGCTACTGAGTTGCACCCTGGTTGCCTCGCTTGCGTCTCTGCTAGCACTCTCCGTCCGTAGGCTGTGGGGCAGTGTAATGGGCATTGTTGCCGGGCTTTTCTTCCTCGCGCTGCCCAGTGTTCAAACCAGCAACTCCACATTTATGCTGGATATCCCGGTCGCTTTGGCGTCGTTTGCCGCGATGTTAATCATGGAGCGTTACTTTCGCTCTCCATCGACGTGGCTCGCCGTGGCGCTAGGTGTGACCATCAGCGCTGCGATGCTGACGAAAGGAAATGCCAACGCTCTCGTGTTGATGGTTGGCCTCATGCTATTGATAACGGGCCGCTTCTCATTGCTGAGGCAGTCCAGCTTGTACATCTGCGGCCTGATTGTCATTGTTCTGGGGCTGCCGTGGCAATTCATAACGCTTCGCCTTTTATCTCGCGGATCAAACGTTGTTCCTCTAAGCCTGGACTTGATTGCAAAAAAGACACTACTCTACATGAGGATTCTAGTAGGGGATCTCACCTATCCGGTGATACTGTTGATCGTGATTGGCGTAGCGGTATCGCTATGGCACGCAAGGAGTGATAGCGGGAAAGAAGTGTTACTGCTGGCGAGCGCGTCGAGCCTTCTGCTCGCGATAGTTGTATTTCATTGCCTTGTTCCTGTCGTCGGGGGTGTTGACCCGCGCTATATGACATCCGCTTGGGCTCCCGGTATTATTCTGTTCCTGAGCGGTTGTAGATACGTCTCCCGCCTAGGACTGAAGAATGAGAGATACTTCGCAGTGCGTCTCGCAACCATTGTTGGTGGCTGCATTCTGTTTGCGGTATCTCTGGGCGCGCTCCGGTTGAACGCAAAGGATGTGCCGCTTGGGTTTTCGCAGGTGGCGAGTGTGACCCTGAGCGAAAACAGATCCTGCTGCAACATGTTGATCTCGTCAGATTCAATCGGCGAGGGCGCCTTCACGTCAGAGGTGCTCTTCCGGGACCGGGCTGTCTCCCGCGTGGTCCTTCGAGCCACCAAGTTGGTTTCGGAAAGTGCGTGGAACGGCCAGTCTTTCAGGTTGCTTGTGCAGGACGGTAAGGCTGCGGCACGAATGCTCTCTGACAATGCCGTTGATGTCGTTGTTGTGGATTTGACGAAAACGGAAGCAGAAGTGGCGCGGTCCGTGCTACTCGCCGGTCTTGCTCTGGAGGCAGACCAGTGGCAGGCGACTAGGGTCAGTGGGGACTACAATCGCTCTTTTGACGTGTATCGGCGGCTGGAGACGGGCCACCTGAAGAAGGCAGTTGTTCGCGTGCCGATGCGCTTCACATTGGGTCATGAGATTCAGGTTCACCCCAAATAGCATCGGGTCCGCGGAGCACGCCTGGAAACTCAGCCGCAGGTCGCCGGTCCCGGCGTTCGACCGCGAGGGTTGCGAGCGCCGATCGTCTAGTCGTAGAGACCTTTGAAATCGTTCCAGCGGACCTTCCACGGATCAAGGAACGCCTGCATACCGTTCCACAGCGAGACCTTGCTGCCCTCCGCGTTGAACCATCGCACGGGCACGTCTACAACGCGGAAGCCGAGTTTTTTGGCGATATAGAGAATCTCCACGTCGAAGCCGAAGCCCTCGCTCTGCTGGCGGGCGGCAACAGCGTGCGCGGCCGCGCGGTTGAGAACCTTGAATCCGCACTGGGTGTCGAGATAGGGCAGGCCAGTGACCAGGCGCATCACCAGGTTGAAAGTGCGGCCGCTGATCTCGCGGGCCAGCGACTGATGGCGGCCCACCAGCGAGCGATTGAGAGCGCGTGATCCGATGGCTCCATCGGCTCCGGTTTCGCCGATGGCGGCGGCGAGTTTATCGAGCTCTTCAATGGGCGCGGAGAGATCGGCGTCTGTGAACAGCACCCACTCGCCGCGGGCTTCCGTCAGGCCGTGGCGGACGGCGTAGCCCTTCCCCCGGTTGCCGGGATTCTCCAGCAGGCGGATACGCGGGTCGCGGGCGGCATAATCGCTGACGATGGCGGCGGTGCCGTCGCGCGAACCATCGTTGACGACAAGAATCTCGACAAAATCAAACGCCTGACTCTCCAGATAGCACCGCACCAAGTCCAGAGAAGCGGGAAGGCGCTGCTCCTCGTTGTAGGCCGGAATGACGATAGAAAAAGAACGCAAGCGCCCATTGTAATCGATGTGTCCCAAGGGGTTGTCTCCGGCTGGCATCTGATGTTCCAAGCCCAGTTTCCCGGCGCGGGCTCCGGCTTCCTGGATGTGGAGCGGCACTTCGCACACTACATCGACACTACGGCTTCCACACGGGAGCGTCGCTCCATTGGGGGTTGCGGAGTGCCGCCTCAAACGGCTCGTAGTCGATTAGGCCGCAGAGCTGGCGGATCCGGCCGGTCATGCCATCCAGATTCGTGTAGTGCCGGAATTGTGAGAGCGCCCGGCCCTCCATCCGCGGCTGTTCCGGATCCACCTCCCAGGGGTGGAAATAGGTGATCACCGGCACCTTCTCCCGGACCGCGCGGCCGATGCCCAAACGCGTGTACAAAAACGGGAATATCCGCAGGTAGCCGCCGCCAGCTACCGGCCAGTTTGGCCCGGCGCCCAGACGGAACGTCGTAATGGGAAACTCCAGCAGCGAGCCCGACGGCGTGGAAAGACGGAATGGCGTGCGCGGCGCATCCGGGATGCCGTAGAAGTCGTGTCGCACGGGAAAGATGCTGGAATCGTAGCGAAAACCGCACTCGGCGAGAATATCCAGCGCCCATAGCGATTGGCGCGTGATGGAGTAACTGGGTGCGCGATAGCCCCAGGCGGCGCGGCCGGCAGCCTGCTCCACAACGTCTTTCGCACGCCGCGTATCCTGGCGGAACTCCTCCGGAGAGAGCTTGTAGATTAGCCTGTGCCAGTAGGAATGTACGGCGATCTCATGGCCGCGGCTGACGATCTCGCGCACCATCGCCGGACACCGCTCCGCCGCCCAGCCCAGGGTGAAAAAGGTGCCCTTCACCGCGCATTCGTCAAACAGGTCCAGCACCTTCATCGTGTTGGCTTCCACCCGGCTGGGATAGCCGGGCCAACTCTCGCGGCTCACGCGGTCTGCGAACGCCTCCACCTGGAAGTAGTCCTCCACATCCACGGAGAGAATGCCCTTGGGCCGGCTGGCGCTCACGCCGCACTCTCCGGCAACCGCCGCTCCACGTATTCCACCACCAACCGCTCGCGGGTGACCATCCAGGCGATGCGCCGCCCGCCGAAGGCAACCGCCGGCTTGGGCGGACGAATGACCACCGCCTTGCGGCGCTTCATCGTCTCAATCTGCGGCTCCAGCAGATCCACTTCGTAACACAGATGGTGCAATCCGCCGCCCTTGGCCAGGAACGGCGCCACGGGAGAACCGGCGCCGGCCGGCGCCACCAACTCCACCTGCACGCCCTCCTCGGCCGGCTGAAGGAAAACCACGTTCACCTTTTGCAGGGGATCATGAAAGATCTCCGACACCCAGCGCGCCTCCAGAGACTCTACCCAATGCGGCAATGCCTTCGCCACATCGTCCACGATATAACCCACGTGGTGCAGGCGCGGCTCAGCCATTGGTCAGCCGGGTCTCCAGTTCGCTCCGCATCGCTGCAAAAGAAAGGAGCGGTTCCATTTGGTCGAGATCCAGATCGAGCCCGAATTCCTCATTGACCACAGCCATCAGCGTCACGGTGGCCATCGAATCCCACTCCGCTATCTGATCGGCCCGTGCAGCCCGGATCTGCTCCGGCGAGAGATCTGAAAAGACCGCCGCGAAACACGTTTCCAGTCTGGATGTGATGTCTGGATTGGACAAATTGCTCTCCCCCTGAGGCCTGCACGGCAGGCCCGTAGATTCTCCCCCGGCGTGATCGGCAGCGAAGCGGCTAAACCGCTGCGGAAGCGCCATTTCCGCCCGCTCTGGGGCGAATCACCAATTTGATCAAGTGGTGGGTCAACAGCAGCAAGGCCAGTGCCACCGAGAAAATCAGCCAACCCTCCGCCGAGTGGAAAAATCCCTTGGCCAGTTCCGGATCGCGCTCGCTGAGGATTCCGGTCACCGTCACGCGGGCGGCGTTCGTCACCACAGCGATCGGAACGGTGGCCACCAGCAGCGAGAATTTCATCCACGGCCGGTCGTCAAAGAAGTATCCGTACACCAGGGAGAGGAAGGACAGCGAGAGTAGAGACCGGATGCCGCTACAGGCTTCCACCACCGAGAGTTTCTGGCTCGGCAACTCCAGCACATTCCCTTCGCGCAGCACGGGAATTCCAATGAGCGTCAGCACAGTTTCAGCCACTCGACTGGCGAACAACTGAAGCGGAAACGTGATCTGGGTATAGATGATCGCGGGTAGGGGCACCATGAAGAACAACAGGCCCAGCGGCAGCAACAGCTTCTTGAAATTCGCGGTCCCGCACAAATAGAGCGTCACACCATAAATCGATAACACAAAGGCCGTGCGAGCCAGGAACAATTCAGCGCCCAAAGTGGCCACATACTGCTGTAGCGCGGCCAATCCCACAATCGCGATGCCCCACTTGTTCACTTTCGCAGGGAACACCAGATCGCCGCGCTTGAGCCAGGCAATATAGGCGGCCACCACGGGCACAAAGAATCCGTGCCCCATGTCTTCGTTCTTAATCCAATCCTGAACAAGATGCCGCAGCGTGGGGGCGAAACAAATCACCAACAGCGCGAGCAGCCAGGCGGTGGGAATCAGCACATCGACAAGTGAAAAATCGGGCTGCGGCTCGGCAATCAACGTTCCGGGATTTGTGTTGTCTTCGATAGGCACCTTCAATTCACCATCATAGCGTTTTCATGCCAGCCTTGCGCCATTCTGAACGGGGGGCGGCCGCTCGGCCCACCTTCATTCGTGGCAAGCCATTCGCACTCGCCGGATGCCTATGTTAGGTTGAAGGGGTTTTATGACTTCTGAGAACACCCGCTCGGTGCCGCTGCTGGATCTGCGGCCCCAGAATGAGCCGATTCGCGCCGAGATCGAAGCGGCGGTGGCCCGCGTATTCGAGTCGCAGTACTTCATCTTAGGCCCCGACAATCGAGAGTTTGAACGCGAGATGGCGGCCTGGCTCAACGTCCCGCACGCCATCGGCTGCGCCAACGGCAGCGACGCGATATTATTGGCGCTAATGGCCGCCGGGGTGGGGCCCGGCGACGAGGTCGCCGTCCCGTCCTTCACCTTTTTCGCCACCGCCGGCGCCGTTTCGCGCACGGGCGCCACGCCGGTCTTCCTTGATATTGATCCAGTCACGTTCAATCTCGATCCGGCCGCGCTCGACGAGGCCGCCCGGCGGCATCCGCGGATCAAGGCCGTGATCCCGGTCCACCTCTTCGGGGGGGCGGCCGACATGGATCCCATTCTCACCATCGCGGCGCGCCAGGGCTGGAGCGTGATTGAGGACGGCGCGCAATCCATCGGCGCCACCTACAATCACCGGCCCTGCTTCGGCCTGGGCCAGATGGCGACCCTGAGCTTCTTCCCGAGCAAGAATCTGGGCGGTTTTGGCGATGCGGGCATGATCACCACCGCCGACGATGCAAAAGCGGAACTGCTCTCCGCCCTGCGCGTCCACGGCTCCCGCGAAAAGTACAAGCACGAATGGATTGGCTTCAACTCGCGGCTGGACACGCTGCAGTCTGCAATCCTGCGCGTCAAGCTGCGCCATTTGAACGAATGGACCGCCGCCCGGCAGCGCAACGCCGCCCGCTATCAGGAGTTGCTCACACCGGCCGGCCTACCGATCACCGCGCCACGCGCCGCGGCGTGGCAAACCGGTCATGTGTGGAATCAGTTTGTCATCCGCACACCACGCCGCGACCAATTGAAAGCGCATCTGGCGGCCGCCGGCATCGGCTCGGAGATCTACTACCCCATCGCCTTGCACCGCCAGCCCTGCTATCTGGATCTCGGATACGCGGAGGGGAGCCTGCCGGAGAGCGAACGCGCCTGCCGGGAAGTGCTCGCCCTGCCGATCCATTCCGGCCTGCGGGACGGCGACATCGAATATGTTTGCGACGCCATGGCCAGGTTCTTCATAAAATAGGGGAACCTTGTCCCGTCACGCCAACAAATCCGGAAAGCCCCCGGCGCCGCCGCGAGCCTACCACGCCCTGCTCAGCGGCGAGCCGTCCCGCGTGTTTCTGCTGCCGGATCAGTACCCCACTCCGCCCGCCCAACGGGAGATGGAAGCCCAACGCCTGCTGGCGGCCATCCCGGCCGGCGATTCCCTGCTCTCGCGCCGCCTGCAGGTGTATCTGCACGGCAATCTACAGCTGCTACTGGGCATCGCCTCGCGCCGCGCCGCGCCCCTGATCTACGAAGCCGGCAACGACGCCCTGGCCGCCGCCACCCAAAGACCCGCCTACCTCCAACGCCTGGCCCAGGAGATGCAAAGCATCCTGGCCGGCTGGATTCTGGCCGAATATCTCACCGCCGCCGGGCCGGACCGCCTCGCCGAAGCCATCGCCACCGAGTGCGGCGGCATGTGGCGGGACGAGAGCGTCTTTGCGCGCCTGACGCCGGTGCTGCTGCACCTCCACTCCCACACCATCGCCTGGTTCCTGCTGGAGGAGCTCGGCCTGCCGGTGGAAAGCGAGCTGCTTCAACCAGAGATCAAACACGGCGCCACCATCCCGGCGCGCCGCCTCAAGGTGGATCTCCGGGAAAAATACCTGTCGGTGATGAGCGCCGGCCACTACCAGGCGCTGCGCGAAGCGCTGGCCCTGAATCTGTTCGAGAAGAATCCGGATTCGCCCTGGCCCACCGCGCAACTCAACAAGGGCGCAGCCAAGGGGCAGGCCCAACTGATCCCGGTGGAGTATGACAATCAGGCATTCCTGCCGCCCGAGATGCAGGAAGAGATGATTGGCCGCATGTGGCAGCAGCGCCTGGAACTGAGCGACGCCGACGCCGACGTACTGGATATGCTCAGCGACCTGTGGCTAAAACAGGCCCGCACGCCGAACGACCCCGGCACTGCCGACGTGGATCAACTACTGGAAATGCGCGCCCTGAAACCCAAAACCGGCGCCGGTGGCCGCCCCAGCGGCTACCGCACCGAGCAGCGCCAGCAGCTTTATCAGGCCCTGCACCGCCTCTCCAGCCTGTGGATCAACATGAGCCGCGTGGAAAGTTATCAGGCCAACAGCCCCGGCGGCCGCCGCCGCCGCACCTTCCACGAAGTGCAGAGCCGCGCCTTCGTCATCACCGACGTCAGCGGCGAACGGCGCTTTGACGGCTCCAACTTTGAGCTGCAACACTTCCTCTTCCGCCCCGGCGCCGTCTTTGGCCAGTTTCTCTTCGGCCCCGGCAGACAAACCGCCCTGCTTTCGGCCCGCGCCGTGGAATATGACCCCTACCGCCAGGACATCGAAAAGCGCCTGGCCCGCTACCTGAGCTGGCAATGGCGCGTACAGGCCGCCCAGGGCTCCTACAGGCGTCCGTTTAAAGTCCGTACACTCCTGGACGCCTGCGGCTACGAAATCGATAGCGACCATCCCAGCCGCACTCGCGAGCGCCTGGAGAAGGCACTCGACACCCTCGCCAACGATCACATCATTGAGAGCTGGCAATGGGATGACTACAACGAAGACATCGCCGGCCAGCGCGGCTGGGCCGAACACCTCCCCAACTGGACCGTTCTGATCATGCCGCCGGAGACCATCCGTCAGGCCTACATGAGCATCCTGTCGCCCACCCCGCAAGCAGCCGCTTCCCTGCCCCCCGCCTCCGACACCACTTGGTCCGAGCGGCTGCAAGCGCGCCGCAATCAGCTGGGTCTCTCGCAAACCCAGGCAGCCGAACAGCTTGGCATCGCCCAGAGCTACTACTCCATGCTGGAAAAGGGCGCCAGGCAGCCTTCCAAGGCCATCCATCAGCGGCTCCAGGAGTGGATGCGCGATCTGGAAACCCGGTAACTAACCGCGAATCAGAGGCTTAGAACCGTTACAAACCGGCTTCCAGTGATAATCGGGACGCGATCACGTCGCAATCGAAAAAATATCTCGTTTGTTTTCAACAGCTTGAAAATTTCTGTGATAAAAACGCTTGCGTGCGTGTGATAGAGTAGCTGCCCTACAGCACAGCCATCCACTCCGCCGTCCGCCGCACTCCGTCCTCAAAAGTGGTCAGCGGCTGATACCCCAGCATCGTTTGCGCCTTCGCGATGGACGCAAAAGTGACCGCCATGTCGCCGGGTTGCACCGCCATCTGTTCGATCACCGCCGCCCGGCCCACGACGCGCTCCACGGTGGCGATCATGTCGCGCAGCAGCACCGGATGAGAGTTGCCCAGGTTGAACACCTCGTAGGGGCGACCCAAAACCAGAGCGCTCAGAATGCCGCTGACGATGTCGTCGACGTAAGTGTAATCCCGCCCGCTCTGGCCGTCTCCGAACATCTGGATGGGCTGGCCGGCGCGGATCTTCCCGATGAACTTCCGGATGGCCAGATCCGGGCGCTGGCGCGGCCCGTAGACGGTGAACAGGCGCAGGCAGGCCATCTGCATCCCGTAAAGATGCGAGTAGGCGTGGCAGATGGCCTCGCCCGCGATCTTCGTCGCGGCATACGGCGAGATGGGCTGTTGCAGCGCGTCGTCCTCGCGGAACGGTACATGAGAAGTCGCGCCATACACCGAACTGGACGAGGCGAACACAAAACGCCGGATGCCGTGCCGCCGCGCACATTCCAGCAACACGGTCGTACCCTCGCAGTTCACCCGCTGATACAGCACCGGCGCCTCCAGTGAGGGCCGCACGCCAGCCCGCGCCGCCAGATGAATCACGGCCTGCGGTTGAAAACGGCTCATCAGCCGCTCCACGGCCGCCTCATCGCAGATGTCGCCCTGCTCAAACTCCAGCGCGCCGGCCTGCCGGACATCCTCAAGGTTGCGGAGCTTCTGCGCGGGCGGGTAGTAATCGTTCAGATCATCCAGCACGGCCACGGCATGGCCGTCCCGCAGAAGCCGGGCGCTGACATGAGAGCCAATGAATCCGGCGCCCCCTGTGACCAGTACTCTCAATCCAGAAACACTCCATTGGCGATCACGTCTGAGATGCGCCGGCTGGCCTGCCCGTCCCCGTAGGGATTGTGCGTCATCGACATGCGCTGGTACTGCCCGGCATCGTCCAGCAAAGCGCCTGCCTCGGCCAGGATCTTCTCTCCATCGGTGCCCACCAGCCGCACCGTGCCAGCCTCCACAGCCTCCGGCCGTTCCGTCTTCTCCCGCAGCACCAGCACCGGCTTGCCGAGCGAGGGCGCCTCCTCCTGCACGCCGCCCGAATCCGTGAGTATCAGATAGGAGCGCTGCATCAGATCCACAAACGGAACATAATCCAGCGGGGCGATCAGATGAACATTGGGCAGCCCGCCCAGCAGCGCTTCCGCCGGTTGACGCACGTTTGGATTGGGGTGAACCGGGTAGATGATCTGAACATCGGGCCGCAGGGCCAACTGCCCAACCGCCCGGTAGAGCCGCGTCAGGCCATCGCCGAAATTCTCGCGGCGGTGAGCGGTAACCAACACCAGCTTGCGGCCGGGCTCCAGCGCCACGCCCTGATATCCGGTCAACTCGCCCGCCTGCAGCCTGTCCCGCACATGCAAAACGGCGTCGATACCCGAGTTGCCGGTGATGAAGATGGCCGCATCGTCCACTCCGTCGGCGCGCAGGTTGCCGGCTGAGGAGGAAGTCGGCGCAAAGTGCAGCTTGGCCAGGCGCGTGGTGAGCACGCGGTTCAGCTCTTCGGGAAACGGCTGCCAGAGGTCGCCGGTGCGCAGCCCCGCCTCCACATGGCCCACCGCGATACGGTGATAGAAGGCTGCCAGCGCGCCGCAGAACGTGGTGGTGGTATCGCCCTGCACAATGACCAGATCCGGCTTTTCGGCCAGCAGCACCGGCTCCAGCGCCGCGATGATGCGCGCAGTCGATTGCGAGAGCGTCTGGTTGGGACGCATCACGTTCAAATCGTGATCCGGCTGGACCTGAAATAAGGCCAGCACCTGATCCAGCATCTCTCTGTGCTGCGCGGTGACGCAGACCTTTACGTCAAACTCGTCCGGCCGGGTCCGCATATGCAGCACGATGGGGCAGAGCTTGATCGCCTCGGGCCGTGTGCCAAAGATGAAAAGGACACGCTGGCGGTGGCGTGGGGTGGGTTTGGTGAAAGCCATTGCTACTATTCAGTCTAGCTTCAGCGTCCGGCGCGGCGAGTGCCCCGGGGGCACGCCCCGCCATGCAGCCGGAGCACGGGTTTGCCGCAAGCCTGGATCAGAGCTTCGTCTTCCGGCGTGGGTTCCTGCGTCAGCACGATCTCATCAGCCCAAGCCACCAACTCGGCAACAGAGGCCGCCATCTGCTGCCCGATGCGCGGCAACGCAGTGAGCAGAAAGTTCAGATTGGTGCCAAAGATGGCATCGAGGCGCACATGGGAGTCATAAACACGCCAGACTCGGCCAGCGGCCAGTAACTGCTCCAACAGTGGGATCACGGGGCTCTCCCGTAAATCATCCGTGTCTTCCTTGAAGGCCAACCCGTAGACGCCGATCCGCTCCCCGGGTAGACATAAAGTGCGCCGGATGGCCCGCGCCAAGTGGGCCTCGTTGCTGGACAGCACGGATTCCAGCATCGGCAGTTGGAGCTCCAGGCGCCGCGCCCTGTACGTGAGAGCCCGCAGATCTTTCGGCAAACACGAACCCCCAAACGCAAAACCAGAACGCAGATAGGCAGCCGAGGCGTTCAGCTTGGTGTCTTTCACCAGCGTGGCCATCACCTCCTCGCCATCGATGCCAAGAGCACCGGCAATGGCCCCGATCTCGTTGGCGAAGCTGATCTTGACGGCGTGAAAAGCGTTGCAGGCATACTTGATCAATTCCGCCGCGCGCAGCGAGGTCAGACACGGCTCCACTGGCAGACCAGCGTACAGACCGGCCACGCGGCGGGCCGCTGCTTCATCCTCACTGCCCACCACCAGCAACGCCGGCTCCATCGAATCCCGCACGGCCGAGCCCTCGCGCAGAAACTCCGGATTGGCCACCACTTTTACCATCGGGTGGCGGCGCAGACTTTCGAGCACAACATCCTCACACGTGCCCGGATAAGCCGTGCTGCGGACAGCCACAATCAGCGGCTTCTCGCGCCCGTCCAGCAACGGCGCGATCTTCAAAGAGACGCGGCGCAGTTGCTCCACGCTCATGTTCCCGTTGGGTTCCGAGGGTGTGCCTACGCAGAGGAAAACCACGTCAGCGCCAAGCAGAGCCTCCGCCATGTTCGTCGTGGCGCGCAGCTTGCCGGACGCACGCGCAGCCGCTAGCATCTCCGGCAGGCCTGGTTCACAGAACGGCGCTTTGCCTTGATTGACGGCCAGCACTTTGTACTCATCCCGGTCCACGCCGATGACATCGTGGCCAAGCTGCGCCAGGCACGCCGCGCTCACGCAGCCAACGTACCCCAAACCCACCACGGCAATCTGCGCGGGAAATGCGACCGGGTTTTCCAACGGGGCCTGATAGAACACGTTGTCAGCATACCTTCCGGAGGTGGTTTCTTTCCACGCCGGCACTACGATTCTTCCTCGTGGAAGGCAGTGCGGAGCAGTTACCGGACAGTTGTGATAACCGGGACGCTATGGTGGCGCTAAGTAGACGCCATGGTGGCGCTATGTAGACGCTATCCCGGCGCAAGTCTTCGTGTAAGTAATTTAGAATCAGTGAAGTACAGGGTTATCACAACTCTAACTAGTTTTAACCAGTTCTAACACACGCTGCACTGGCCCGAGGGCCGCGCAGCTGTGCCCTATACTACCCAAGGCGTCATGCGTACGTATAGCCTCGAATCAGAGTTTCTCGACCCGGGGACGGAACAGAGACTGCTGGCTGCCATTGCCGGCGACTTGAATCTCTATTGGCAATTACAGGATTTACTGCCCGAAGGGAGTTTTTGTGTGGAGTCCGCCAAGTGGGCGGAGTTTCGTGATGCGGTGAGTGCAGGAAACGCCCCAGCGGGGCCGCCAGTGGAGCCCAGCACAGATCCGCGAGCCGATGCGGTGCGTCTGGCCGATCTGTACCAGCGCCGGCTTCTGGCCGGATTGCAGGAGCGTCTGGCCGACGCGCTGTTTGATGAGACCCGTCCGGCGGCGGCAGTGGCTGCGTTGCTGGAGGAAGAGGCCGCCGCCGTCCGCGGCCATGTGCGCGAAACTGCAACCGGAATCGCCCTTTCCGGATGCGGCCTGCTGGATGACGCGCTGGCGCTGGCCCGCCAACGTCTGGCGCGGCGCAAAGCCACGGGAAAGCCGTGCAGCGGCATCGCGACGGGCCTCGGACGGCTCGATCAGATTCTGAACGGTTTCAACGAAGGATTACATGTGCTGGCGGCCGGGCCGGGGGTGGGCAAGACTACCATTTGTACGCAGTGGGCTCTGCACGCCGCAGCCTGCCAGGTGCCAGTGGTGTATGTGACCTATGAGAACTCGCCGCAAAGCCTGGTTCTGAAGATGGTGTGCAGCCGGGCCGGGTTGTCTCCGTCCCAGGTGGAGCGCGGGTTTGCTGATCTCACGGTGCTGGAAGAGGCAGCGGCCGCGCTGCGCGAGCCGTTGAGCCTGGTGTCCCTAATGGAGGGCACGTCGCAGATGACGGTCTCGCAAGTGCGCGGCAAGGCACTGCAGGCCCGCGATCGCGCCGGCTCCGAACAAGTGTTGATTGTCTTCGACTATCTGCAAAGGGCGGCTCACGGCAAAGGCTACGAGCAGTTGCGGCACAATGTCTCTGCCATGGCCGGAGAGTTGCGCGAGATGGCCAGCCGCCTGCAATCGCCTGTCATCGCGATCTCGTCGCAAAATCGCAGCGTTGGCGATTATGGCCGCGGCGGCAGCGCCCAGCTCGATTCGCTGAAAGAATCCGGTGATCTGGAGTATGCGGCCGATTCCGTGCTCTTCCTGACCCAGGCGCGGGAACGCACGGCCACCGATCCCGCCCGGGCGATTGATCTGGTGGTAGTGAAAAACCGCTTTGGCGGAACGGGGACGGTGCCTCTGATCTTCCGCCCGGATACGGGCGTTTTTCGCGAAGAGGTTCCGCTGACCAGTGCGCGGTGAAACTCTGTCGGCGGTTGAGCTCGCCGCCGCCAGGCCGATGCGCGGCGAGGGCGGCCGGGTGCTGCGCGCGTTCTGTCCGTTTCATCAATCCGATACGCAGCGCAGCCTGCGTGTGGACGCGGTCTCCGGGCGCTTCTTCTGTTTTGCCTGCGGAGTGTGGGGCTTTACCGAGACGGCGCGGGAAGAGTGGACGGCGCAGAAGAAGCAGGAGGCTGCCACTTCCCTGCCCCGCGGCAGGGTTCGTCTTCCGCCGCTTCCACCGCCGGAACCGGAGTTTACCTCCGATACCGAACTCCTCGAAGATTGGATGGCGGCTTACCGCGAAATGCTGCCGGGCAGCACGGGTGAGGCGTATCTGCAAAGCCGCGGGATTCCGCTGGCCGTGGCGCAGCGCTGCGGGTTGGGCTATGCCGGCCCCGGCGATTGGGCGCACCGCGACGAACGCGGCCGGCCGCTGCGGGACTGGTGCGGAGGCCGGTTGGTATTTCCGCACACCACCCCGGACGGGCGGCTGGTCAATCTCTACGGGCGCGCCGTCGGGGCCGATGTGCCGAAAGCGTATCGGCACGACCATCTGGCCGGGGCGAAGGGTTACTTTCTGGGCGCCGGCCTGGCGGGCGGCTCGGATCTGCCGCTACATGTGTGTGAGGGTCCCTTTGATGCGCTCAGCCTGCGCGCCGCCGGCGTGGGGCGCGTGGTGGCTATCTTCGGCGTTCATGGGTGGCGCTGGACGTGGGCTCGCGAGGTGAAGGAGATTGTCTTTGCGCTCGATGCCGACCCGGCCGGCCAGACGGTCTGGCACGCGCTGGCCCGAGCTGCGCGACTGCGCGGCAAGCGGGTGGGCTTTCTGCCGCCCGAGTCCTACGGTGGCTGCAAGGATGTGAGCGAGGCGTGGGCCGCCGGGCGTCTGACCGGAGTGGCGATTCCTAGCTAGCCAGCCAAACATTCAGACTACTGGACAGGCAGACAGTCAAACATCTGGACAGTTGAACAGTTGGGGAGTATTCTGGTGGGTATGGGAGCGCCCCAGCCATGATTCTCACCGTTGCCTCGTTCAAGGGCGGCGTCGGCAAGACGACCACCGCCATTCACCTGGCCGCCTATTTTGCCCGCCAGGCGCCCACCGTGTTGATTGACGGAGATCCGAACCGCAGTTCGACGTCGTGGGCGGCGCGAGGCAAGCCGGATTTCGAAGTAGCGCCGGAGTCTCAGATTGCGATCTATGCGCGTAAGGCGGAGCACCTCATCATCGATACGAAGGCGAGGCCCGATCCTGCGGATTTGCAGGCGCTGGCCAGCGGCTGCGACCTGCTGATCCTGCCTTGCACGCCGGACCCCTTCGCGCTCGACGCACTACTGCTGACGATTGAGGCCCTACAGACGCTGGGTAATGACCGCTACCGCATCCTGCTGACCGTGGTTCCGCCGCGGCCCATGCCGGACGGGGACAACGCCCGCCAAACGCTGATCAACGCCGGGTTGCCGCTCTTTGAGCGGGACATCCGGCGCACCGTGGCGTTTCAACGGGCCGCGCTCGAGGGCGGCACGGTGGATTGCGTGCGCAATAGCGACTCCGCCGGGTTGGCCTGGCGCGACTATGAGGCCGTGGCCGAGGAAGTGGAGGCTCTGTATGGGCAAAAAGCTTGATGAACCAAGGGTGAGCCCGTTTGACGCGCTGCGGATTGCGCGTTTGGCCAAAGTGGCGCCGGATGTTCAGACGGTTGAACAGCCAGACATCCAAACAGTGAAACAGCCAGATGTCTTGGTAACCGGGCTGGCCAAGAGCCGTGATCCGCGATATGTCAAGTTCACCACCTATATCCCGCGAGAGATGCACCTGCGGGCCAAGAGCCGCCTGGTGAGCCAGGGCAGGGAATTGAGCGATCTGGTAGCGGAACTGTTGGATGGCTGGCTGGCTAAACAGGCAGATGTCTAGCTGTTTGCGCTGTCTGCCCTCGCGCCCCCCCCCACCGGGGGCGTCCCAAGCGATCCCGGCCACCGTTCCCTCCAGTTGTCTAGCTGTTCAGATGTCTAAACATTGAAACATCTAATTCCAAACCGGCCAGTTGCCCTATGCCAGCCACCCCCACCTACGGACATCGCATCCCCGCCGCGCTCGAGGCTCTTCGCCAGTCCACCAGCCGGTGGATCGATCGCCGCCAGTTGGAGGAGTTGCTCGGCGTCTCCAAAACCGTGGCCTGGCGCGTATTGCGGCACTGCGGCGGCGAGGCCGGCCCCGGCGGCGCTCTCATTTGCGACCGGATGGCGCTGATAGACCGCCTCGAGGCGCTGCGGCGGGAGGGCGGTCCGCTGGATCGCGAGATTCGGCGCCACGACCGGCTGGCGGAGTTCCTTCAGCGCATCCGCCCGCAGGTCCTGGCAAATCTCACCGATGTGGCCAGGGACGAACAGGCGCTGGAGATGCTCAGCAGCCGGTTCCAGTCGCTACCGGCCAATGTCCAACTGACCCGGTCCAGTCTCCACATCGACTTTGCCGGAGCGAACGGGTTTCTCGAAGCCGTGGGCGCGCTCATCTACGCTCTCCACAATGACTTCGAGAAGATCCGCGACTACATTGAGCAGGACTCCCAGTCCTCGCCCGCCAAACTCCCCTAGCACCAGCGCCCGGCCGCGCTTTCCGGGGAGTACATACTCATCAGTTTGGAAAGGCTATGCAATTGCTACATGACTGCAGGTTCTCCTGCGATACGTGTATCGGCAGGGTGCCTGATCAACGAAATCGATAGGGGCAGTCTCAGGGTATGACGATGGAATGGCGCGCACACCGGCAAATGTATGACAGCGGGCGGCAAACGCCCAACGGCCGCAGACCGGTAGTACTTGCCCCCTCAACCCTAGCTCAACCCCTGCATTACCACTAAGGAATATTCCGCGATTTACGGACATAGTCCCCTTAGTACTCTCATCCCACCGTCTCTCTCTGACGATCGAGCCAGTGTATAGAAGCTCCGTGGGACGACCCAGACAGTTGGAAGGACGCGACATCGATACGCTGCCAACAGCTGTTTGTGAATGAAACTACTTTGTTCCACTGATGGCGGTGCCAGTGATGGTGGCCATGAAAGCTCCGTACGAAGGGTAGGTAAGTATGTGGACCGCACGGTTTTATGTTGCTCTCATGATGACGTTGGCTTCCGCCTGGGCTGGTCAGGAGATCAAGGAAGGCCCCGGGGAAATCGTGGTTCCGGACGAGATCGTGCTTCGTTTGAAGCCGGGAGCCACGCTGACGGGCGTACTCGGATCGCTGAACCTCACGGCTACCCTGGTAGCCAGCTCCACCACGATGCCGATCCAGGTGATTCGCGTACCGGCGCCCTTGCGGCAAACGGTATCCACCATTCTGGCCAACCATCCGGAGATTGAGTATGTGGAGCCCCATCGGATTCGCACGTCCACTGACCTCACCCCGAACGACACCTCTTTCACCGCTCAATGGTGGCTCACCAGAACGCAAGCCGCCGCCGCATGGAGCCTGTTGCCTGGCCGTCTGGCTGGCTCCGTGCCAGCGGCCAGCCGGGTTCGCGTCGCCATCCTCGATACCGGCGCCGATTGCACTCATCCTGATTTCATGGACACCGTCGGCGCGACGACCGATCCTAGCGGCGTGAGCCATTTCGCTTCCGCCCTGAGCACGGCGATTGTGCCGACTACCATTGCCACGCCGGCCTGCGCATGGCAGGATGACCATGGCCACGGCACCCATGTTGCCGGCATTCTGGCTGCCGCCACCAACAATGGGAAGGGCGTCGCGTCGGTGGGCTTTCCGTCCCAGTTGATGATCTATAAGGTGATGGACAGAACGGGCTACGGCTCCGATTTCGGCATCGCCAATGCGATCACCATGGCCGCCGACGCAGGTGCACGGATCATCTCCATGAGCTTGGGCGGCCCGGGCTACTCGCAGATGCTGCAGGACGCTGTGGACTATGCCTGGGCGAGGAATGTGCTGGTGGTTGCTGCCGCCGGCAATTCCAACACCGCCACTCTCTTCTATCCGGCCGGTGCGAACTATGTGTTGGGTGTGGGCGCGACCGATTCGAGTGATACCAGAGCCTCGTTCTCGAACTTTGGCTTCGGGCTGGATGTGATGGCGCCCGGCGTGAACATTCTTTCCACCTACCCCGGTAATCGTTACGGGTCCATGAGTGGAACTTCCATGGCTACCCCGATCGTCTCCGCGGTGGCGAGCCTGATTGCCGCCTCCACCACGGACCTGGCTTCCGATGCCCTGGCACAGCGGATCGAGCAATCCGCCGAATCAAAAAGCGCCACGGGCGCCTGGGATCAGTATTATGGCTACGGCCGGGTGAACGCGCACCGCGGTCTTAGTGGTGTGCGGCGGGCCACAACCACGGGCGGCCTCTCGGGCCAGGTGGTCAGCGCGTCCGGCGCGCCCGTGAATGGCGCCCAGGTTCGGATGGGTGGAGTTCTGATCACCACTCCATCCACCGGTCTCTTCCGCTTCGGCAACATGGCCGCCGGCGCCTCAGCGCTGACAGTCAGCTATGGTGGGAACCCGACCTGGAGCTACAACGTTGTGATTCCAGCCGGAGCCGATAGCTCCTTGCGCGTGAAGCTTGGTGTACCGACCGGGGCTTTCACAGGCAGCGTTACCAGCAATGGAGCCGCGATAGAGGGAGCGGTGGTTCAGGCGCTGCAGGCCGGGCTGGTGCAGGCCAGCGCGGTGACCGATGCCAACGGGCAGTTCACGCTGCCGGTGGCGGCGGGCTCCTATGATCTGCGCTCCACGGCCTTGGGGCACGCCGCCTATATGGTGGGCGCTCAGGCCATCGCCGGCGGCGGTTCCGTCTTTGTGGCGATGCCGATGCTGCCTCTGGGCCAGGTCACGGGTACGGTGGTGGATGCCGACGGGGTTCCGTTGGTCCGTGCCCAAATCACCCTGGAAAGCCCTACGTTTTCGACCGGCGCGGTGACGAACTCCCTCGGCGAATACACGAGTTTGGGCATGCCGGCCGGCGCCTACTCCGTGACCGCTGTAAGCACCGGCTATACCGCCAGCGTCTTGGATGGAGTGGCAGTCAGCGACGGCGGCGCCACGGTCGCCAACTTCCAATTGACTGGTGGGGTGGGGCTAACCACCTTGACCCTGGCCAAAGCTACAGCCCTTGGCGGCGAAGTGGTTGCCGGTAACAGGGTGGCGCTCGGCAGCCCGGCCGGTCCCGCAGGCGCGGTAGTGCTGCTCAGCAGCTCCAACCCGGCGGCGGCCCAGCTTCCGGCGTCGGTGACCATTCCCGCCGGAGCGACACAGTCCCCATTGTTCAGCATCACCACCTCCGCCGTCCAGGCGCAGGTTCCGGTTGTTGTTTCTGCCACGCTCGGGAGTGTCACCAAGACATCAACTTTGACTGTCACGGCGCCTATTGCCGGCATCGCGGCGCTCACGATCTCGCCGCAGACGATCATCGGCGGTAAGTCAATTACGGCCGCCTCCGTCACTCTGGTTACCGCCGCCCCGGCCGGGGGCGCGGTGGTATCGCTCACATCGGCAGATCCGGCAGTGATCCCGCCGGCCGCCGGCGTGACTGTAGCCGCAGGCGCTCTCTCCGCATCGTTCACCCTCACAACGGGCATCGTTACAGTGTCTAAGCCGGTGCTGGTTACGGCCAGCTATGGTGGCGCCACGAAATCGGTGACCGTGACGGTGAATCCGATTGCGCTCTCAGCGTTTACGCTCAACGCGGCGTCAGTTTCCGGCGGCAAACCGTTGACCGCCACCGTGACCCTGAACGGTCCGGCGCCTGCCGCAGGTGCGGTGGTTACGTTCACTTCGGATGGCCCGTCGGCCACTCCGCCGGCCAGTGTGACCGTGCCCGCCGGCGCCACCGTGGCGACGCTGACCGTCCCCACGGCCAGCTCCAACTTGGCCGCTTCGGTTGTGCTCTCGGCCACCTACGGAGGAGTTTCCAAGACCGCGACGGTGAGCATTACTCCGGTCACGCTCTATGCCCTCGCCATTTCTCCGACGCCCCTCTCTGGGGGCAAGATTCTCACCAATGCGCGGCTGACCCTCTCCGGTCCCGCGCCGGCTGCGGGTGCGGTGGTGACATTCGCCTCGAGCAACCCGGCCGCGGCTATTCCGCCCGCTACTGTAATGGTGGCCTCGGGTGCATCGACAGCAGCGTTCTCGATCCCGACGGCTCAGGTCACGGCCGCTACCCCGGTAGTGATCTCGGCAAGCTACGGAGGGGTCGACAAGAGCGCTACGGTGAACGTCAAACCGCCTGCGGTCTATGCTCTATCCATCTCCGCGGTGCCTATCTCAGGGGGGAAGGCCGTGCCGAACGCGGTGGTGACTCTGGACGGCCCTGCGCCCGCCGCGGGGGCGGTGGTCTCGCTCGCGTCCAGCAACCCATCGGCGGCCACGCCGCCTGTGAGCGTAAGCGTGAGCCCCGGCGCGACCGTATTGTCATTTGCCATCCCGACGGGCTTTGTCAACGTCGCCACACCGGTGGTAATCTCCGCCAGCTATGGCGGTGCCACTAAATCCTCCACGATCAATGTGAAACCAACGGCGCTCTATGCGCTGGCCGCCTCAACGACGCCCCTCACCGGCGGGAAGGTCATTCCCAACGCGACGGTTACGTTGGATGGCCCTGCGCCGCCTGCCGGCGGAGTTGTGACATTCACTTCCAGCAACCCGGCTGTCGCCAAGCCGCCCGTCAGCGTGACAGTAGCCTCGGGAGCCACTGCATCGTCGTACTTCGCTATCACGACAAGTTCTGTCACCTCGGTCACGCCGGTCGTCATCACCGCTAGCTACGGTGGAGTCTCAAAGTCCGTGACGCTTACCGTGAAACCGGTGGCCTTGCTCTCGTTCTTCGCCAGTCCGCTGGCGATCAAGGGGGGCGGCTCAATCGGTACCGCCAAGGTGACGCTGGATGGCCCTGCTCCCGCCGGGGGCGTGGCAATCACGATCTCCAGTTCAAACCCGGCGGCTCAACCTCCCGCCACTGTTACGGTGGCCGCCGGCGCCACCGTGGTGAGCTTTGCCATCCCAACCAAGCCGGTTGCCGCCACCACAACGGCGGCGGTCACCGCGGCCTATGGCAGCGTTAGCATGTCCGTGAATGTGACAGTCAACCCGTAATCACAGGGCTCAGGGCGAAATGGACCGCGCCCTGAGCCTCTGTCACATATGGAACGGTCGTTTCCAATGGGTCATCTCTGACGTTCTATAATGATTGTTATAGTAGGCTAAGAGGTAATCGTGCCCCTTGCCGTCCCAGAGACCCACTGCCACCGCTGCTGCCAGAAACCGTCTGACTCCCATGCCCTCCAGGCGTCTGACTTGTTCTTGCTGTCACTCGCACTGGATTGCGCCACATGATTGACGCCTCCCTCCAGCCGATTCAGCCAGACTTGGCCGAGATCCGGCGCCTGGTGCTGGACTCCGTCTCCAGCCCCACGACGAAGAAGATGTACGCCAAAGCCCTGGACGACTTCTTTGTCTGGTGGGCAGGGCAGGGCAGACCGGCCTTTGCGCGGGCCAGCGTGCAGGCTCATCGCGCCTGGCTGGAGGAGCAGGGCTACAGCCCGTCCACCATCAACCAGCGCCTGGCTGCGCTCCGCAAACTCGCACGGGAAGCGGCGCTGAACGGCCATCTCGCGCCCGAGGCCGCCGCCGGCGTCACGCAGGTGCCCGGAATCAAGCAGCGTGGCGCCAGGGCAGGGAACTGGCTCACCCGCGAACAGGCACAGGCTCTTCTGGACCTCCCCGACCCGGCTACGCTGAAGGGCAAGCGCGACCGTGCCATCCTCGCGTTGCTGCTCGGCTGCGGTCTGCGCCGCGCCGAGGCCACCGGGCTGGACGTCGCCTCTTTGGATCAACGCGACGGCCGCTGGGTGATCCCGGATCTCTATGGTAAACATGGCCGTTTACGCACCGTCCCCGTGCCCGGCTGGGTGAAACACGCCGTGGATCTGTGGACGGAGGCGGCGGGTCTCACTGCGGGGCGCCTGCTGCGCTCGATGAACCGGCATGGCCGGCTGAGCGGAAAATCCCTCTCGCCCAACGCCATCCTATCGCTGGTTGGCGCCTATGGCCAGCAGTTGGGCGTGAAGCTCCAGGCTCACGACACACGCCGCACCTGTGCCAAGCTCTGCCGCGCCGCCGGAGGCGATCTGGAGCAGATCCAACTCCTGCTCGGCCACGCATCGATACAGACCACGGAGCGGTACCTGGGCACCCGGCAGAATCTGGCCGACGCGCCCAACGACCGGATCGGCCTGACGGCGGAACGCCGGTAGTGGTGTAGCGGCTGGCGGAATTACTAAGATCAAGAGTTGGCGGCGCGGCGCGCCATGGTGAAACGCCCCATGGAAGAGGTTTTCCCTGATGAGTAGTGGACGTAAAGTTCTGGTGACCGGCTCGTGCGGTCTGATCGGCTCAGAGGTCACGCGCTCGTTCGCGCGGCTCGGCTTCTCCGTCACTGGCATCGATAGCAACCACCGGGCTGTGTTCTTCGGTCCCGAGGGCGACACCAGTTGGGCCCTGGCGCAGTTGCAGGCCGAGCTCCCCGCCTACCGCCACGCGGCAATCGACATCCGCGATCGCGCAGCCGTCCTCGCTCTCATGGCGGAGCTGAGACCGGACCTCATCATTCACACCGCGGCCCAGCCTTCCCACGATCGCGCCGCGGCCATCCCTTTCCTCGATTTCGAAGTGAACGCCCTGGGCACGCTGCATTTGCTCGAAGCGGCGCGACAGAGTTGCCCCGAATCGCCGTTCATCCACATGTCCACCAACAAGGTTTACGGCGACCGGCCCAATACTCTGGCGTTGGCCGAACTGGAGACACGTTGGGACTACGCTGACGCCGCCTATGCCCACGGCATCGCCGAGGACTTCTCCATCGATCAGAGCAAGCACTCCCTCTTCGGCGCCTCCAAGGTGGCGGCCGATGTCATGGTGCAGGAGTATGGCCGCTACTTCGGCATGCCCACCTGCGTGCTGCGCGGCGGCTGCCTCACCGGGCCCAACCATTCCGGCGTGGAGCTGCACGGCTTCCTCAGCTATCTGGTGAAGTGCAACGTGGAGGGGCGCGAGTACAAGGTGTTTGGCTACAAAGGCAAGCAGGTGCGGGACAACATCCACTCCGAGGACGTGGCCGCCTTCATGCACGAGTTCTGGAAGGCGCCTCGCGTGGCCGAGGTATATAATCTCGGTGGCGGGAAGGGCAATTCCTGCTCTGTGATCGAGGCTTTCCGCCTGGCCGAGGACGTCACCGGCAGGCCGATGAACTGGCGCTACGTGGACGAAAACCGGATCGGCGATCACATCTGTTACTACAGTGATTTACGCAAGATGCAGCACCACTACCCGGCCTGGAAACTCAGCAAGACTCTGCCGGTGATCTTCGCCGAGATCGCTGCGAGTTGGAAACAGCGCCTGCCCGCCGGAGCGTCATGAGAATCCTCATCACAGGAGTGTGCGGCTTTGTGGGCAGCACGCTGGCGGAGTGCCTGATGGAGCGCGTGGAAGGCGTCCACATCGCCGGCATCGACAATCTGATGAGGCCGGGCGCGGAGACCAACCGGGCGCGTCTGGAGCGGCTGGGCGTGGAGTTCGTCCACGGGGATCTGCGCTCGGCCAGCGACATCGCCGGCCTGCCCGCCTGCGATTGGGTGATCGATGCGGCGGCCAACCCGAGCGTACTGGCCGGGCTCTCCGGCGAGGGCGGCAGCCGCCGGTTGTTTGAGCACAATCTCGCCGCACTCGGCAACGTGCTGGAATACTGCCGCCAGCATCGTGCGGGCCTGTTGCTGCTGAGCAGCAGCCGCGTGTACTCCATACCCGCGCTGTGCTCCATCCCTCTGTGTGTGCGCGACGCGGCCTTCGCGGTCGATGATTCCGCCGCGCTGCCGCCCGGCCTGACTGTCAACGGCCTGGGTGTGGACTTCTCCACCGCCGCGCCAGTTTCGCTCTACGGCGCCACCAAGCTCGCCTCTGAAATCATGGCGCTGGAATATGGCGCTGCTTTCGATTTCCCGGTGTGGATCACGCGTTGCGGCGTGCTGGCTGGGGCAGGGCAGTTTGGCACGCCGGCACAGGGCATCTTCGCTTATTGGGTGAACGCGCACCTACGGCGGCGGCCGCTGCGCTACATCGGATTTGACGGCACCGGCCACCAGGCGCGGGATGCATTCCATCCGCGGGATCTGGCTGCCCTGCTGCTGGCCCAGATGCGCACCACCCGCGCCGCCGGACAGCGCGTCTACACGGCCGGCGGAGGCGTTGCTAACACCATGTCTCTGGCGCAGCTCAATGCCTGGTGCGACGGGCGCTTCGGCCTCCATGCGCCCGCGCCCAATCCGGCGCCGCGCCAGTACGATATTCCCTGGGTGGCGATGGACAACACCGAAGCCGCCCGCGATTTTCACTGGCAACTGGAGATGAAGCTCCCGGCGATTCTCGACGAGATCGCCCAACACGCCAGCGCCCATCCGGAGTGGCTGGAGGTGAGCCGCGTATGAAATCGCCGCCGCCCGAGCCGCGCCAGCCGCTGCGGTTGCTCTCCGTGGTTCTCCCCGCCCGGGATGAGGCGGGCTGCATCGGAGCCACGGTGGAGCATCTCCATCTGGAGCTGCGTCTGCATCAGATCCCCCATGAAATCATCGTGGTGGACGATGGCAGCACGGATGCCACCTGGGCTCTGCTCCAGGAGCTCCACACCCACATCCCGGAATGTAAGCCGGTGCAGAATCTGGGGGAGCACGGCTTCGGCCGCGCCATTACTTACGGCTTTGACCAGCTCTCCGGCGATGCCGTGGTGGTGATGATGGCCGACGAATCGGACGACTGCCGCGACGTGGTCCGCTACTGGCAGATGCTGAACGAAGGCTGGGACGCCGTCTTCGGCTCGCGCTTCATTCGCGGCGGCGGCGTGATCGATTACCCCAGCCACAAGCTGGTGATCAACCGCTTTGCCAACTTCTGCCTGCGCGTGCTGTTCGGGGTGCCGCTGAACGATTTCACCAACGCCTTCAAGGCCTACCGCCGCACGGTCATCGAGGGCTGCCGTCCCTATCTCTCGCCCCACTTCAACCTCACCGTGGAGCTCCCTCTGAAGACGATCGTGCGCGGCTACAGTTGGACCGTCATCCCCATCACGTGGCGCAACCGGCGCACCGGGGAATCGAAACTCAAATTGCGAGAGATGGGCAGCCGCTACCTGTTCATTGCGCTGTACTGCTGGCTGGAGAAGTATTTCAGCCGCGGCGACTACCGCGTGCGGTGACGGCACGTAAACTCAAAGAATGAACTGGGCTCCGCCGATCTTTCGCCGTGACGGCCGCGCTGTGGCTCGCCTCCTGTGCCCGCCCGCCCGCCCAGCCCGTCGAGGCGCTCGCCGGCGGGCAGAGCGTCGCGCAATTCGCCCTCACGTCCTTGCAGGGAACGCGTAACGGCGACCGCCTCGACGTGCGGGCCGTCTACGGCGACGGCACGGGCCGCATCGCCGTGACGCTCCATTTCGCAGTGACCCCGCCCACGCATCTCGTCTCCGGGACGTGGGAAGGGCTCGGCGGGCAGGGCGCCGTGCATGAGCGCTCGTCCACCTTTCTCGGGGGCCAGTCCGGCCCGCCCAGCCTCGGCGGCGGCTTCGATCTGCTCGCGTCAGAGGGCCGGCCTCTATATCGCGTGGCGATCCCCGTGCAGCCGTTGAAGAACCCCGTTCTAGCTGCCAACGGGCATTATAATGGTTATACTAATGCCAGGAGCGACGCCATGACTGCCCTCAAACTCACCGCCATCGGAACTTCTTCCGGCGTGGTCATCCCCAAGGAGATGCTCTCGCGGTTGAAGGTCAAGAAGGGTGACACGCTCTACGCTGTCGAGACGGCAGAGGGCTACCTGTTGACGCCTTACGATCCGGCGATCGACGAGCAACTCCAGGCCGGCCAGCAGTTCATGAGAGAGTACCGCGACACGTTCAAAGCCCTGGCGAAATGAAGGCGCCGCCGCGTTGGCTCAGCGAGAAGGCTCTGCTGCTGCTGCATGAGGAGAGTCTGTCCGTTTTTGGCGGCGCCCGCGGCTTGCGGGACCGGGCGATGCTGGAATCCGCGCTGGCCCGCCCATTGAATACCCGCGCCTACCGGCCCGCGAGCACCATGGCGGACCTGGCCGCTTCCTATGCTTACGGACTGGCCAGAAACCACCCGTTCGTGGACGGCAACAAGCGGGCCGCGTTCCTTTCCATCGGCGTGTTCCTGGCCCTCAACGGCCTGCGCCTGGCGGCGGACCAGGTGGACGCCATCCAAACGATGCTTGCCGTGGCGGATGGCTCGCTGGACGAACAGGGCCTGGCTGCCTGGATTCAGCGCAATAGCGTGCCGTCGAACCGTCGCGGGTAAGGTCCCCCACGCATTCCAAGTCCTGGCAACCCCATGCTAACGTGATGTAGTATGTCGGTCTATGCGGCTCACCCATGACGAGTTCCAAGTCTGAAGTATGGGTGATCCGGCTCCTGGTTTTTCTGGTGCTCTTTGGCGGAGTGGTTTCGCTGCAGTGGTACAAAGGGGCCTTTGCCGCCGAATTTGGCGGTGACCCGGATGAACCTGCTCATTTTGTGACTGCCCTTCTGGCTCATGACTATGTAGTGGCGGGCGCTCCGTGGCCACCGATGGCCTACGCGGAAAACTACTACCGGCACTATCCCAAAGTCGCCATAGGCCACTGGCCTCCGTTCTTCTACATGGTGCAAGCCGGGTGGATGCTCGGGTTCGGGGTTTCGCGCATATCCATGATGCTCCTCATGGCGTCACTGACCGCCCTTTTGGGGACCGTGCTTTTTCAGGTGGCCCGGCAGGAATTTGGAGTTCTGACGGCGGCTGCCGTCGCCATCCTCCTGCTGACATCCAAACCTGTCGCGATTGGCAGCATGCAGGTGATGGCCGAGGTTCTCCTGACGCTCCTGATTCTACTGGCGTTGCTGGCTTTCGTCCGCTACCTGGATCATCCGGCGTGGCAGAGCGCGGCCTGGTTCGGGCTCTGGGCCGGGTTGGCGCTAATGACCAAGGGGACCGGATTGGTGCTGGCGACCGTGCCACCCATTGCGATGCTGCTGACCGGGCGCTGGTCGCTATTGCGGCGGTTCTCGCTTTGGTTGCCGGCCGTCCTGGTGATCCTGATGGCCGGGCCCTGGTATCTTCTGGTTCCGGGTGCGAAACACGAAAAGGTATACCGCTACGGCGATGTCAATTTCCTGCCTTCGCGCTTCTGGGGGTCGATGGTGAGTTGGACCGATTCCATCGGGATCGTGGTGGTCCTTGCCGCGCTCTTAGGCTTCGTTGTTGCAGTGTGGATGATCCGTCGCCGCGAGGCGAATGGTCTATGGATCACCGCGGTGGCGCTCCTGATTGGGATAATGCTGTGCCGGCAGGTCGTGGGGGCGTGGGAAGTTCGCCATCTGATTGCCGGAATCCCGATGTTGATGCTGATGGCCGCACTCGGAGTGGAGTCGGCGCGCCAACGGCTGGTTGCCGTGCCGGAGTGGCTCAAAACGGGCGCTCTGGTAACGGTCGTGCTGTTGCTCGCTGTTTGGAATGTCACGCGGATCTCCAACAAAGTTCGCCACGGTCTCTCGGAGACGACGGAGAGTCTGCTGGCTGACGCCAGCCTGCGAGATCAGGCCATCCTGGTGTGCTCTGGAGCCACGGGCGAGGGTGTTTTTGTGTCAGAGGTGGCGATGCGGGAGAAACGCCCCGGTCGTGTCGTTCTGCGCGGTAGCAAAATGTTAGCCGAGGCAAATTGGATGGGAACCAGGGTCCGGCAGCTATTTGACGACCCTGAAAAGATGCTTGCCGCTCTGGAGGCGATTCCTGTTGGCGCCGTCGTCCTGGACAAGGCCGGTTTGGCTACGCCCTATGGCCGGATGCTGCTGGACGGGGTGAACCGGCATCCTGAAATGTGGAGACAAGCCGCGCCGGCTGCCGGCTCCGATCACGGACGCGATATTCGGGTATTTCTTCGCTCGGCGGACCACGCCGCGCCCGGACAGCCTGTTCATAGCCAAGCCTCACCTGTCACCGGCCCCGCATCTTGAGGCCGGTGTTGGCTCCGCCGTTGTGCTAGAGATAGATCGTCCGCACCAGCCTGGATTGAGCTCGGTGGCAATAACCGGGCGGCAGGGCCACCGCTCAAGAGAGACGACATGAAGTATAGAGACCTAATCAGAGAGCTTGAGGCTGATGGCTGGCGCCTCAGAACCTAGGTGGGCAGTCACCAGCAATACAAGCACACAGCCAAACCCGGGCGGGTTACCGTTGCCGGCAAACCAGACATTGACGCGCCAATTGGCACGCTCAAGGCTATCCTGAACAGGCGGGGTTAGAAAGATGAAGCGGTACGCCATCGTCATCGAGAGAGGCCCCACCAGCTATGGCGCCTACGTCCCGGATCTGCCCGGGTGCGCGGCCGTGGGCGAAACCGAGGACGAAGTTCGCCAATTGATCCGCGAAGGCATCAAGCTCCACCTGCAAGGATTGGTTGAGGACGGCGGCCCCATCCCGGAGCCTGCCAGCACGGTAGAGTACGTGGCTCTGCCCATTGCCTCATGAGCGCGGATGGAATCGCTGCCATCCGGGCGGCAGGGCGGCGCGTGGGCGCCGCTTCCCCTCAGTGCGCGTAGAACACGATCCGGCTGCCCTCCTGCTCAAAGCGGAAGGGCACTTCCCGCAACTGCGACAACGCGGAGCGCACCTCGTCCTGCCGCTCCACCGGCACGGCAAACAGCAGAAAGCCGCCGCCGCCCGCGCCCAGCAGTTTGCCGCCGGTGGCGCCCGCCTGGCGGGCCGCTGCATACCATTGATCGATCTCCGCTGAGCTGATGCCGCCGGCCAGTTCCCGTTTCAGCATCCAGTTTTCGTGCAGGATCTCGCCCACGGCAGCGGGGTTGCCATTCTGCAATTCACTGCGCATGGTCTCGGCTAAGGCGGCGATGCGGTGGAGCCGGCCCTTGGCCGCCGCGTCGGTGGCCGAGGCAGCGCTCTGTTCGGCCAGGATCTCATTGGCGCTGCGCGTGGCTCCGGTGTAGAACATCATCAGCGAGCGTTCCAGCTCCACCACCACGCGCCGCTCGCAGATTACCGGGTCCACCATCACGGTCTCGTCGTTCTTAAACCGGATGAAGTTCAGTCCGCCGTAGGCCGCGGCGTATTGATCCTGCTTGCCGATGGCGCCGCCGCAGTGCTCCAGCTCCACACCGCAACTTTCCTGCGCCAGGTCCTCGGCGGAGCGGTACCGTCCCTCATAAGCCGACAGCGCGTGCAGCAGCCCGACGGTGAACGCGCTGGACGAACCCAGCCCGCTGCCACGCGAGGGGATATCGGCGATGGAGGTGATCTCGATTCCGTTGCGCACGTGCAGTCGTTGCAGGCAGGCGCGCACGATACGGTGTTCGATCTGCTCCACCTGCTCCACTTCCTCGGTCTTGGAGTAGCTGACGCGGATCCAGTGATCGAACTTCCGGTTCACCGTGATGTAGATGTACTTGTCGATGGTGGTGCTGAGCACGGCGCCGCCGAACTGCCGGTAGTAGGCGGGCAGGTCGCTGCCGCCGCCGGCGAAGCTCATGCGGAGTGGGGTCTTGCTGATAATCATGAGAGAATCCGGGCCACGGCCGTGGCCGCGCTGTCTGTCCGAAACGTTGGTTCTGCCTGATACCGCCCATCCGCGCCGCCGTTGCCGGTGGCCACCAGCGCCGAGCGGATGCCGGCATTGTGGGCGGTGAGAATGTCCATGGTGGAATCACCCACCATCCAGGATCGCGCCAGATCGATGCCCAGTTCGTCTGCCGCCTGGAGGATCATGCCGGGCTGCGGCTTGCGGCAGGCACACTCGATCTTCAGCTCGGGCCGCTCGCCGGGATAGCCGCCGTGGGGATGGTGCGGGCAGTAGTAGATCTGATCGAGATAGGCGCCCTCGCGTCCTAGCAGCGTCTCCAGCTTGTTGTGGAGGATGCGCAACTCGGCCACCGTGCAATCGCCGCGGGCGATCACCGGTTGGTTTGTGACCAGCACGGCCAGATACCCGGCGCGATTGGCGGCCCGCACCGCGGCGGCTGCGCCGGGCAGCAGTTCCAACTGATCCAGGCCGATCACCAGGGCTGTGCTTGCCGTCAGTGTGCCGTCGCGATCAAAGAACACCGCCGGACGCGCCCCCCGGCCCTGCGCCACGCGGCCAGCGAGGAAGTCCGCCTCCACCTTGTCGAGCCGCTCCGGTGTGCCGGCGTCCTTGATGTATTCCGTGCTGCGGTAGGCGGCGATGCGGTGGCCCTCGGACAGCATCAGGGGGAAGAGCTGTTTGGCGAAGTCGCCGGAACGGAACCGCCCGCGGTAGGCGGCCAGCAGGGGTTTGGTCAGCACGTAGGCTGCGGCATTGACGAGATTTTCCAGCCACTCGCCCTCCGCGTGCGGGTAGGGCAGGATGGTGCGCACGATGCCGCGCTCGTCCACCGCCAGCAGGTCCGAATCCTGCGGGTGGTCGTTGGGGTGCGCCAGCAGCGTGACATCGGCCTCCGTCTGGCGGTGGTATTGCAGAAAACGGTGGAGATCGATATCGAGCATCGTGTCGCCATACAGCACGATGAATTCATCCGCGAGCAGGTCCAGCGCCTCCAGCACGCAGCCGGCGGTACCGAGCGGCGTTGTCTCTTCGTGGAATTGAAACGAGACGCCCCAGCGCGAACCGTCGCCGCAGAATTCGCGAATGGCAGCCGCCCCATAGCCGGTCAGCACGACGATCTCCCGCACGCCCTGCGCGGCCGCCATCTCGATCTGATGCTGCAACAACGGCTTGCCGGCCACCGGCGCCAGCGGCTTGGGCAGGTCGCCGATGCGGCTGCGCAGCCGCGTGCCTTTGCCGCCCGCGATAATGGCTAGCTGCATGGTTGTTTCAATTCCGCGTAAACCTCCCGAACGGCCCGTTCAATCGCCTGGCTGCTGGACATGCTGGCTGTCCAGCCTAGCGCAGCCAGCTTAGCCACGGAATATTGGAACCGCGGCACGTCGCCCACCCAACCGCGAGCCCCGCCCGTGTAGCGTGCCGGCAAACCGGGGGCGCATTCGGCCAGAATCGCCGCGACAATCTCGCGTACCGTGATGCCGTCGTCCTGCGGCCCGATCAGGTAGCAGTTGCGCGGCCCGCTGGCATGCGCGCTGATATGCAGCATGGCCGCCAGCAGGTCCGAGACGTGCAGGTAGGGCTTGCGCTGCGAGCCGTCGCCCAGCACCTCCAGATCCGCAATACCGCCCCGAGCTTTTTGCCCGATAACGATTCGCCCGATCAGGTCGTAGAGAATGCCGTGCGTGGCGCGGCCGCCCACCACGTTGGGGAAACGGAAGATGAGCGCCTGGAACCCGGCGCTTTCCACCGCCGCGCTGATGGCCCCCTCGGATGCCAGCTTCATGGCGCCGTAGTTGGAGATGGGCCAGAGCGGGCCGGAGTCTTCATCCAGCGTCTGTGGCAGGTCGCCGTACACAGCCGAGGTGGAAGCAAAGCAAAGCCGCTTGATCCCGAATCGTTTCACCAGCTCCAGCGTGTGGCACGTGGTGAGGAAGGTGTCTTTGCGATCAATGGCGGCGTCGGCGGTGCCGGCGGGGATATCGGAGTTGGCGGCCAGGTGCCAGAGTTCAGCCACGCCGTCCAGATCGCAGGCGGCCGGGGCAAGCGGGTCGGCCAAGTCCACTTCCAGGAGCCGGAAACGGCTGTTTTGTAGGGCGCTGGCGAGATTGGACCGCGTGCCACGGCTGAAGTTGTCCAACCCGGTCACCATCCGGCCCTGCGCCAGAAAGTAATCCACAAGGTGGCTGCCAATAAAGCCAGCTGCGCCCGTGATTGCGATGGATTCCGGCATGGATGCTCCCCTTCATCAAAACACCGATGGCGGAAGGCGTGCAATGAGAAACGCCGCGGGTCTGAATGTTCAGATGTCTGGACGGTTGCGGCTGCGGCTCGGATATTCCAGACCGCTCTCGCCCGTGCCGGATCTTGCCGCGATTTGCCCAACGCCGGCAGCCCTATCCCGCCGTGCAACGCTACACTGATAATTTGCGATGTTGATCCACACCAATGCTTGGGCTCGCGCGGGTTTGATCGGAAATCCTTCGGACGGTTACTTTGGCAAGACCATCGCCTTCACCGTCCGCAACTACCGGGCGCATGTGGTGATCTACGAATCGCCGCGCATCCAGATCGTTGGAGGTTTTCGGGACCGCATGGACTTCGGCAGTTGCGCCGAGTTTCTCGACGATGTCCACCGCAACGGCTACTACGGCGGAGTCCGGCTGATCAAGGCTGCCATCAAGCGCTTCAGTGACTGGTGTCGAGTGCACGGCCTGCCGTTCGACCGGAATTTCACCATCGAGTACGACACCAACATCCCGGTGCGTGTCGGCATGGCGGGCTCCAGTGCCATCATCACGGCCACAATGCGCGCCCTGATGCGCTTTTTCGGCGTGGCGATCCCCGTGCCGCTGCTGCCTGGTGTCATTCTCAGTGTGGAAATGGAAGAGCTTGGGATCGGGGCCGGTCTCCAGGATCGCGTGATTCAGGTTTATGAAGGCGTCGTCTTCATGGATTTCGACAAGGCCAAGATGGAGCGGCAGGGCCACGGCGACTACGAACCGATGGACGCCCGCCAGTTGCCGCCTCTTTACGTCGCCTTCCATGACAACCTTGCCGAGGGCACCGAGATCACCCACAACGACCTGCGCAGCCGCTTCAACCGCGGCGACAGGAACGTGGTGGACGCCATGCTGCAGTGGGCTGCCTATGCCGAAGAAGCGCACGAGCTCATCACGGCCGGCCAGGGGAGCCGGATCGGTCCGCTGATGAATGAGGCATTTGACCTTCGCGCCCGCCTCATCCGCATCAGCCCGGGCAACCGCGAGCTGATCGACCGGGGCCGCAACCTGGGCGCCTACACGCAGTTCTGCGGCTCCGGCGGGGCCATCGTCGGCTGCTATGACGGAGATCCGGAGCGGCTCAGCCGGCTCCAGGAATCCTATGCCGCGATGGGCGCCACTCTACTTGTGCCGAAGATTGATGCTTGTGCCGAAAACGGAGGAGTAACCCCGCCCCATGATTGTTCGTAAAGCTGTCATTCCCGCCGCCGGCATGGGGACGCGCTTCCTACCCGCCACCAAGAGCATGCCGAAGGAGATGCTGCCGATCGTCGATAAACCGGTGCTCCAGTTTGTCATCGAAGAGGCCGTAGCCAGCGGCATTGAGGACATCCTGATTGTCACCGGCCGCGGTAAGCAGGCCATTGAAAACCACTTCGACTACAACCCGGAGCTGGAGCTGTTTCTCCATTCCGCAGGCAAGCAGCATCTGGCGGACCAGGTGCGCGGCATCGGGGACCGCGTGCAGATCCACTACATCCGGCAGAAGGAGCAACTTGGCCTGGGCGACGCCATTCGTCTGGCCCGCGCGCACATGGGCAGCGAGCCCTTCGCGGTGCTGCTCGGCGATACCATCATCGATCCGCCGGAGGGGCAGAGCCCCGGTCTGCGGCAGTTGCTGGATGCTTTTGACGTCACGCAGGCGAGTGTCGTGGCTGTGCACCGGGTCCCGCCGGAATGGGTGAGCCGCTACGGCATTGTCGACGGTGTGCCGGAACCGGGGCGGGACGATCTGCTCCGGCTGAAAAAGCTGGTGGAAAAGCCGGCCGTAAATGTGGCGCCCAGCAATTTGGCCATCGCCGGCCGCTACATCTTCACAAATGCCATTTTTGATTGCATTGATGCGACGCAAACCGGTGTGGGCGGAGAGATCCAGTTGACCGATGCCATGAATCTGCTGGCCCAGCAAGCACCGGTTTATGCGCTGGCCTGGCAGGCGCGCCGCTTCGATATCGGCAACCGGTTGGAGTACGCCAAATGCTTCATTGAGATGGCGTTACGCCGGCCGGACACCGGTGAGGCCCTGCGCGTGTTCCTGAAGGGACTGCTGGGTGACGCGGCTGGATGATCAGGTCGGGCAACGTTCCCTGCAAGGAACTGAGACCGGGCGGTTTGGAGCGTGCCTTGTTATACTGAGGGCGCAATCCCCGTATCAGACATGGCTACCAGACCCTTTGCTTTTCTTGCCCGGCGAGAGTTTCAGATCATCACTGCGGTGTTGCTTCTGCAGGCCGCGGCGCTGTACGGTATTTCGCGCAAGGAAATCACGCCTGTAAAGCCGCCGTTGCGGCAGATTGCGGACGAGTTTTCTGGCGGTTGGGTCAAGGTGCAGGAGGGCGTGGTTGAGCAGGAAGTGAAGGACGTTCTGCAGGCGGACGATCTGCTCAGTCGGACCTATGCCTCCCCGGGTAAGGGAGTGGTTAGTTTCTTCATTGCCGCCTTTGAGACGCAGCGCGATGGCAAAGCGCCACACTCTCCCAAGAACTGCCTTCCGGGCGCGGGTTGGATGCCGTTGATTTTCGATCGCCCGGAGATCGCGATTCCTGGTGAGGCCCAGCCCATCTCCATCAACCGTTACGTCATCCAGAAGGGCAGCAGCCAATCCATCGTTCTGTATTGGTATCAATCACACAACCGCGTTGTCGCCAGCGAATACGCCGCAAAACTCTATCTGGTTCTCGATGCGATCCGCTATAACCGCTCCGATACCGCCCTGGTCCGGGTAGTAGCGGACGCTTCCGACGGAAACACCGAAGAGGCTACCGGGAGGGCTCTGGATTTCGTCAGGGCGAGCTACCCGCAAATCAAGCCATACATGCCCTGACCGCGGGTGGCCTCGCGGCGCTACAGCCGGTGGATCTTGTCGGATTGAATCCCCTTCAACGCGTTGCGCGTGTCGACGATCAGGCGCGCTTTCTCTACCACTGCGGTGTAATCCAGGGCGGAGTGGTTGGTGATGATCACCACGCAATCGGCCGCGGCCAGCGTCTCATCGCTGTTGTCGCTTGTGAAGGTCTTCCCCTCCAGCACCAGCGAAGCGACGAAAGGATCGCTGTAAGTCACCCGAGCGCCGCGCTTTTCCAGCAGGTGGATGACATCGAGCGCGGGCGATTCCCGCATGTCGTCGATGTCCTTTTTGTACGCCACGCCGAGAATGTGTAGATGGGAACCGCGCAGAGGTTTGGTCACCTCATTGAGCACGTCCTGGATCTTATCGGTGACAAATTGCGGCATTTGGCCGTTGATGTAGCCAGCCAGTTCAATGAATCGCGCTTCGATGCCGGACTGCTTGGTCTTCCAGGAGAGATAGAACGGATCGATGGGAATGCAATGCCCGCCCAGGCCTGGCCCGGGATAGAACGGCATGAATCCAAACGGTTTGGTGGCCGCCGCGTCGATGATCTCCCAGACATCAATGTTCATGCGGTTGCACATGATTGCCAGCTCGTTCACTAGCGCGATGTTGATCATGCGGAAGGTGTTTTCCAGCAGCTTCACCATCTCCGCCACGCGTGTGGAGCTCACTGGCACGACATGCTCCAGCGCCTGGCTATAGAACAGGGCGCCGATCTCGGTGCAGACCGGCGTGATGCCGCCCACGACCTTGGGAATATTCTTGGTCTGGAAGTGGGGGTTGCCGGGGTCCACCCGCTCCGGTGAGAAGCAGAGAAAGAAGTCCTGGCCCACCTTCAATCCAGTGGCTTCAAAGATCGGCAGCAGCAACTCATCGGTGGTGCCGGGATACGTGGTCGACTCCAGGATCACCAGGATGCCGGGATGGGCGTGGTGCGCCACCGCTTGCGCGGCGGAGACCACATAGCTCATATCCGGGTCTTTCGTCTTGCGCAGCGGCGTGGGAACGGCAATGTTGACGGTGTCGAGCGTGGCAATCGCGGCGAAATCCGTGGTTGCCGAAAGGCGTCCGGCCTCCACCAGCTCGCGAACCTCCTCGCCCGGTACGTCCTGTATGTAGCTGATTCCCTTGTTGAGGCTGTCTACTTTGGACTGCGAGACATCGATACCGACCACGGTGAAGCCTGCCTTGGCATATTCAACGGCCAGGGGGAGGCCCACATAACCCAGGCCAACGACGCAGACCCGTGCGGTTTTGGAGGAAATGCGTTGCTTCAACTCCTCTGGAGAGGTGGGGGGGGTGTATGTTGTTGTTGAGGGCATATAGAGATATGGGCGTTCCGGCCGCCACGAGTCATAGCATAGCAAGGTAGAGAAATGACGGCACATGGCGGAGCCGGCCATTCCCGAGCGCTGGACGGAGATCAGCGGGGCTGGGGTGGGGGCGCTCAGGATGCGTCCGCCTGCCTGAAGTGGCATGATGAATTGGGGCGGTATGGCTCTAAACCCAATGTCCACGAAGGTTGCGGATTCGATCATGCGAAAACTTTTCCTGCTGGCCGGCGTAATGATGCTGGCTGCGAACGCCCAGTTCACCACCCCGCAAATATCGTCACCCATGCTCCGCACGGGCCAGGATACGGCGGCTTCGGCCACCGAGGGGTTTCATCCCTGGCTGAGCATGAACGGGCTCTACCGCCGGGACGTGGACGGAACGACACCCGGAGGGGCCGCGCATCAGTTCTACCCCAGTTTTGCCGGGGGCCTGTCCGGATGGAAGAGCTGGCAAAGACGGAAGTTGGCGGGTAGTTATTCCGGATCGGGCACGCATCGCAGCAGCATTCTTGTGGGTCGCGACAATACCTGGACCCAGAGCCATACAGGGACCCTCCTGTACGAAGAACAGTTGAGCCGGCAATGGTCCGTGGGCTTGTCCCAATTGGGCGGGATCACCTATGGCGGCTTTGGTTATGGCTCGGCGTTTGGCATGACTGGCGCGCCGGGGTTGACCAGCGGCTTGGGGCCCGGCATCAGCTCCGATCCAAACGCGTCGGGGCTGGGTAACTTTGCCGGCAATGGCGTGGTGGATGGTGAACTGCTTGTCAGCCAGACCAAGTTTTCCGTCAGTTCGGGCAGTGTCAACTACCGGGCCACGCAGCGGATGTCGCTTTCCGCGTCCGGGGGCGCGGCGCTAGTGCGGCGGGGCGGTCAGCAGTATTCGCAGGACAACTTTCAGGGCTCCGGCAGGATTGCCTACCTGCTCAGCGAGCGGACGCAGATTGGCGGAGACTACACTTACGGCGCATACCGCTATCCCAACCGGTTCGGCGGCATCAACAACCACAACGCGTCGCTCAGCCTGATGCTGCAACTGTCGCCGACAAGGACCATTTCCGGCAGCGGCGGCGCCGGAATCATGAGTTCCGAATTCATCGGACAGGTGCCGATCGATCCGGCGCTGGCGGGCCTGCTGGGCGGTACATCGACGCTGGAGGTGATGAAGACCAGGTATATCATCCCCAGCTTCCAGGTCAGCTTCATCCAGGATCTGCCGAAAGGGAGTTTCACGGTCGGTGCGTCGCGAGGGTTCAACGCGGGCAACGGCATCCTGCTGGCCGGAGTGCGGGACTCGTTTATGACCGCTTATTCGCGCCCGCTGAATACGCGGATCGGTTTGACCGGGTCGGCCAGCTATCAGAGGCTTTCCGGCCGGATCGGCACCATCGGCGTGACGCAGAATATGCAGGGCGGTGTGATGATGAGCATCCGCATGGTGGGCTCGCTGAGTTTCACCGCGCAGGCGGGAGCGCGCTACCTGGCGGTGACGACGCAGCCGCGGCGCCGGGAAGTGCTCGCCGGTTTCGGCCTGGCCTGGATGCCCGGCGGCGCGCCCTTCACTTTCTAGATGGACAACACCGCCAGCGTGACGATCCCGGCGGCGGAGTGGAGTGCTGTCCACTGCCCCGTTCTGCCGGGGCATTGAAATCACTTCCGCGCGCCCCTCATGCTGGTTCTCCTTGCCATCTTCGCCGTTCTGCTCCTGGCCGGATCGCTGTTTCCCTGGCGGTTCATGGCCGGACCGGATCTCGTTGTGGCGGTCTCCCACTTGCTCCACAGCTGGAAGGAATCGGTCCGGCAATCCAGCCTGCATGATGTCTTCGTCAATCTCGTCATTTACATCCCCATCGGTTTCACCGGATATCTCTGGACGGGGTGGCGCTCGGTAACGGCCCGCACCCTGTTGCCGTTGGCGGCCGGAGCGTGTCTGTCGTTTACGGTGGAGATCCTGCAGCACTATGTACGGGGCCGCTCACCCGGGCTGCTGGATTTGGTGTGCAATACGGCCAGTACGGCTTTGGGCCTCGCCCTGGCGGCGGTGTTCCGGGTTGTCCTGGAGTCGCGGCACATCCAGTGGCGGCGTCATTCCTCTATCCATCTCTCCTCTGCGTTGTTGCTATTAGCTCTGTGGGTATCGGCGCTGGGCTGGCCGCTGCACGCTTTTCCTCTGGGCATCATCAGCCGAGCTCGTGTATTGTTGCGGCCTCAGCCGTGGGACTGGCTGGATTTTCTTGGCGGTGTGGTGGTCTGGCTGGTGGCCGGCGCACTGCTGAGCGCGGTATTGGGACCGCGGCCTACCCGATGGATGCTCCCCTTGCTGCTGCCGTCGCTCTACTTGCTGGCCCTGATATCGCCGGGGCACGTCTTCACGCGATCCAATGCCTGCGGTGCGCTGACGGCCACGGTGTTGTTCTGCCTGTTGCCGGAGAGCCGGCGCCGTCCCGCTGTCTGGCTCGCCTGGGTCTGGCTGGCCTGGATCGCGCTTTCCGGCCTCAAACCGTTCACGCTGACAGCCGAGTCCATACCCTTCGCCTGGATTCCGTTCGAAGATATGTTCGGCTCCAACTGGATGGAGTCTATTGGCGTGTTATTGCAGAAAACGTGGAGCTATGGCACCCTGTTTTGGCTTTTTGCGCACACACGCCTGAGTCGCCCGGTTTCACTCGCAATCACGACGCTGGCCCTCATCGCGGTTGAGATCGCGCAACGCTGGCTGCCCGGCCGCGCGCCCGGCCTCACGGACCCCGCCATCGGGCTTTTGGCCGCCGCCCTGTTGTGGTTGGTGGACCGCCGTTTCCGGGATGAGCCGGAGGCGCGCACCCTGGAGCGCGCGGGATAGCTGGCGGCGCCTTCGCAATGCGCCATCATGGAACGATATGCAGTCGTTGAAATACGCCGCCTGGAACCACATGCTGCTCTTGCTGATGATGGCTTGGGCGTTGTGGCGGCAGCGCCGCAGCCCGGCGTGGGATGCGCGAGTGCTGCGCATGGTTTGGTTGGGCCTGTTTCTGGTGTCCTGGCAGCCGTTTTCAACGCTCCTGATGGGCGTGCTGGAGTGGCAATCGCCGGTCCGGCCGAAGACGAATCCCGGGGTGCAGGCCATTGTCGTGCTCAGTGGCGGGCTGAATGTGATGGACCCGCCGGAGCCCAAGGTGGTGGGGGCTCTCAGCACGCAGACGCGCACGCTGCATGCGGCCTGGCTTTACCAGCATGGCTGGCGGTTGCCGGTGGTGGTCACTGGCGGCCATGTGGGCGGCAGCCAGTATTTTTCCGATGTGATGGAGGGCATCCTGCTTCGGGAGGGCGTGCCGGCCGCGGACATCTGGAAAGAAAGCGCGGCTGAATCCACCGCCGACAGCGCCCGTCTTGTCGCCGCTCAACTACACCCGCGGGGGATTCGCAAGATTTTGCTGGTGACGGAGGCTTATCACATGCCGCGCTCGGTGCTTCTGTTCCAGCGTGCGGGGTTTGAGGTGATTGCCTCTCCCTGCTCCTTCCGAACGCGCGATTTTGCGGGGAGCTGGCAAGACTGGCTGCTACTAGGCCCGAGATCGATGCAGATGTGCGAATCCGCCCTGCACGAGTGGCTGGCGTTTGTGCGGGCGCGGGTGGCGGGGTAGCGGCTCAGGCGGGGCGCAAGCCGGGGAGTTGGCGGGCCCACTGGCGGAGACGGGAGTCGAACAGCAGTACGAGGGCGGAATAGACGCCCAGCACGGCGGCGGTGCGAGCGGCCAGGGATAGCAGCAGGCCGGGCGCCTGCACCATCTGCCCGGCAAAGGCGGCCACGGTTGCCGCGCCGACGTAGGTGAGGCAGCGGACCGGGGAGAGCCGCAGAGGCAGCAGGCGGTGAGAGTACCAACCGTAGAGGGCGGCCAGCACGATGAAGCCGGCGGCGTTGGGGATGACGGCTCCGGCCAGACCCATGCCCGGCAGCATGATGTAGTTCAGCACGCACTTGACGCCAAACGCCACGGCCACAAGGCGGGCCATTTGCATGGTCTTTTTCTGCACCCAGAAGCCGGCGCTGAAGAAGACCGACGCCGCTAGAAACATATAGCCTGCCACCAGCGGGCCGAGCATGGGTGCGGCGGGGGCGTACTTGGCGGAGTTCACAAAGATGATCAGTTCCCGGGCGGCGGCGAAGGTGACTGCGGTGACGGCGCAGGCAGCCAGCAGGAATACTTCGAACGTGAGGCCGACAAAACGGCCGGTAGCCTCCGGCCCTTCCCTGTGCCAGAGTTTCACATACATGGGGACGAGAGCCAGATTCAAGGGGATCTGGAGTGCTTCCTGGAGAATGATGGCGATGGCGCAGGCGGCGGCGTAGTAGCCGAGGGGCTCGGAGCCGAGGTAGTACTGCACGAAGGCGCGATCAGCTGAGCCCAGGAGGGTTTGCGAGAGCTCGGAGGCGGCCAGCGGCGCGGCGAATACCATGGCGCTGCGGAAGAGAGCCGGATCGAAACTGGCGATTGCCAGGCGCTGGCGCGGGATGTAGAAAACCAGTGCAATGGCAATGACGACGCTTTCGGCGACGATGAGGCCGAGCAGCAGGTTTTCCGGCCGGCTGCCGAGCAGAAACACCATGCTGACGCCGATGATCAGCGAGAGCAGCCGTGTGAGGACGTCCAGCGCGTTGAATGCGAAGGTTTTTCCCTCGACCCGCAGGAATCCGAAAATGGGTGACGCGGTGGTGCGCACGAAAACGAGGCCGGAGGCAAACAGCAGCGCGCGGGCGATGTTGGGTGGAATCCAGTTGGACGTGGGCAGGGCGAAGAACAGGGCGCAGGCGATGGCACAGACGAGGCCGCCCAGCGTGGTCCCGAACAGGGCCGTGGAGTAGAGCCGGCGGAGGGAGTCCTCCGAATCAGAGGACTCTTCATGGAAGCGCAGGATGGCGTTCTGCATGCCGAGTTTGGCGATGGCTACGGCGACCAGCGTGAAGCGTTGGGCGAGGTTGAGAACGCCGTAATCGGATACCGAGAAGAGCCGGGCGTAAACGGGGAAGGAGACAAACCCGATGAGAATGGCGAGGCCGCGGCCGGTGAGGTAGTGGGACGACTGTTTCAGCAGGGACTTGAGATTGCTCATGACGAGCTGCCTTCCAGGCCCTGATACTGTTCCCGCAGGATGTAGTATTTCTTCTTTCCGGAGGCGGTTCTAGGGATCTCCGGCACGTGAAGGATATAGCGCGGGAGCTTGTAGAGCGGCAGACGGCTCTGGCAGTGGGCGCGGATGGCCTCGGCGTCGAAGCGATCTGCCGGGCAGACGACGCAGACGGCGATGGTCTCGCCGAAGAGGGTATCGGGCACGCCGATGGCGGCCACGTCCTCAATGCCGCCCATTTCAGCGATGACGTCTTCGATCTCGCCGGGGCTGATGCGATAAGAGGCCGATTTGATGAAGTCGGATTTGCGGCTAACGATGTAGAGGAAGCCGTCCTCGTCGCGCCGCGCCATGTCGCCGGTGTGCAGCCAGCCGCCGCGCAGAGCCTCGGCGGTACCGGCCGGATCGTTCCAGTAGCCGGCCATGATGTTGGCGCCGCGGGCGGTGAGCTCGCCGATCTCACCGGGAGCGGTTTCCTGGCCGTTGGGGCCGGCAACGCGGAGCTCCACGCCGGGAATCGCCTTCCCTATGGAGCCGAGGCGGGTTTCCAGCAACTCAGTCGGGAGATAGGATAGCCGGGCGGAGGCCTCGGTCTGCCCGTACATGATGACGATGCTGGTGGAGGGCATCACCTGGCGCAGCCGCTGGATGGTCTCCACGCGCATGCCTCCGCCGGCCTGGTTGATGTAGCGCAGGAAGCTCCAGTCTCGCTGGAGGAAGTTCGTCCTGTGCAGCAGGATGTAAAACGTGGCGGGCACGCCGGAAAAGCCGGTCGGTCGGACCTGCTGGAGGACCTCCACCACCTTGGCGGGAAAGGCGAAGCGGTTCTCGATGTAAATGCAGGCGCCGGCGGCGAGGTGGGTGAGCAGGATGGAGTTGCCGAAGGAGTGGAAGAAGGGCAGCACGGTGACGGTGCTATCCGCCTCGGTCATCTCCATGTACTCCACGATGGAGGCCGTATTGGCCAGCAGGTTGGCGTGCGTGAGCATGACGCCCTTGGGCCGGCCGGTGGTGCCGGAGGTGTAGAGAAGCAGGGCCAGGGCGTCTGGCTGCGGCTCCACCGGGCTGGCGGCGGCAGAGCTGTACCAGCGCCGGCGGTTGTCCTCGAAGGAGTTTTCCAGCGGTAGGAGGCAGGGCAGGGTAGAGGCCGGGTCCACTTTTGCCCGGGTGCGCTCGCGCAGGATGCAGCCGAGACCGGCGCAATCCGCCAGCACGACGGAGACGGCGGCGGCCGAGTTATCCGGATTCAAGGGAATGGCGGTTGCGCCCAGGGTGAGGACGGCAAACAGCGCAATGACGTAATCGAACGAATTTTCGATCAGGAGGACGACGCGGCTGCCGGGGCGCACTCCGGCGACGGAGAGATGTGCGGCGCAGGCTAGCACGCATTGGCGCAACTCGGCGTAGGTGAGTGAGCTTTCGAGTTGCCGAAGCGCGGTGCGCTCTGCCCAGGCAGGCGGATGAGACAACACCAGGGACGCCAGATTGGAGGGCGGGAGTGACTCCGCGGCGGTCACTCGTTAACGCCCTTGCTCTTCAGGTAGGCGGTAAGGGCGTCAATGGAATCGAGATTGTCGGGCGACAACTCCTCATCCTCAACGGTGATGTGGAAGTGTTTGTCGATCGCCTTGACCAGTTCCATCATGCCCAGAGAGTCGATGACTCCAGCGTCCAGCAGGGATTCGGAATCCCCGACAGGCAGAGCTTTGCCCCGGCACAACGTGTCCTGGACCAATTTGACGATGCTGTTTCGAAGGCTCATGGGTGGTGGCGCCGGTTGGCCGCAGGGGGCAGTGCCGGCAGGTGATAATCGACCCATTTTAGCACCGGGTGCGAGGGGGAACGGTATCACGGCGTGATACCACGGCACGTTGCCTGGCTCCTCTCCTGGTTCCCGGTGCGATGCCTGACTAGTACATAATGTATGACATAGGTCATGCCCGCGAGCCAACGCACTTCTGGGTCGAAGGCATCGGAGGAAAGTGGATGCTTGAGCGTTTTGTTGTACCCGACGCTGGGAAGTGGCGTCCCGATCTACCATCACGAATCCCATCGCTGGATGGGCTGAGGGCGATCTCCATCGTTCTGGTGCTACTGGGGCACCTGGTGGGGACGCAGAACTTTCCAAACTGGATTCACCCTCCGGCCTCGCTGGCAAGCCTGGGTGTGCGTGTGTTCTTCGTGATCTCCGGTTTCCTGATCACCTCTCTATTGTTGAAAGAGTGGGAGAAGACGGGGAGCATCTCGCTGCGGCAGTTCTACCTGCGGCGTGCGTTCCGGATATTCCCGGCGTTTTACTTATACATCGGAGTGGTGGCGGTGCTGGTGGGGGCAGGCTGGTTTGCCGTTCTGGACGGCGATTTCCTGCACGCACTCACCTACACGATGAACTATCACCACCCACACGGGTGGCCGCTGGCGCATCTGTGGTCACTGGCTGTGGAGGAGCAGTTTTATCTGATCTGGCCGGCATTGTTTCTCCTGGCAGGACCGGGCCGGGCCATGAAGGTGGCGGCCGGAGTGATCCTGGTATCGCCGTTTCTGCGGCTGGGTACATGGCAACTCTTCGAGAGTCTGCGGCCCACCTATGGCCAGCAGTTTGAGGCAGTGGCGGATGCTCTGGCGAGCGGATGCCTGTTTGCGGGCGTCTACAACTCGTTGGGCGCCTGGGAAAAATACCAGCAGTTTCTGCGGTCGCGGTGGTTCTGGGTGGCGCCGGTGATTCTGGGAATGCTGCCATTCCTGGACAAGCCGCGGATACAGATGTTTGCCGGGCAGACGGTGATGAACCTATGCATCCTGCTGATCATCGAGCGGATGGTGCGATACCCGGAGACGGCGGCTGCGAAGGTGCTGAATCTGGCGCCACTGCGCTTCGTGGGCGTACTGAGCTACTCGCTCTATCTCTGGCAGCAGATCTTCCTGAATCGGCATTCCACTTCCTGGATCGCCGCCTTTCCGATGAACCTGGTATTTGCCCTGGCGTTGGCCGTATCGTCCTACTACTTTGTGGAGCGCCCGTTCCTGCGGTTGAAAGAGAAGTTGGGCGCGGCGAAGGCGACGGCTAGACCGAGACGGTCTGGCCCTCTGAATGTTGCGGGTGCGACTGAGACGTAAAGCGGTCTTTCAGATGCAGGATGCGGCTCTCAAAGAGCCACCAGGACAGTGACGCCATGACAATGGCGACGACGATTTTGAGGGCCACGAACCACAGCGACTCGGACAGCGTGTCGAGGCCCTCCGACTCCATCAGCTTGTTCAGGATGACCTCGGACGGCAGGTGCAGCAGGTAAGTTCCGTAACAGATCTTGCCGAGATACGTGAGCGGAGCCCAGCGCAGGAACGCCGTGCCGCGGGAGCCATTGTTGAGGATGGTGGCCAAAACGATGGCGCCGAAGAGAAAGGCTGTCAGGGAGTAGCCGAGGGTCTTGCACTCGACGGAGCGGCGATCGAGCCAGCCTAGTTGAAAACAGGCGACCATGGCGGCCAGCAGCACGGGGATGAGCACGAGCGGCCAGCGGGCGTTTACGTGAATGCGGCCGGTGCGGAAGGCGACGGCCAGCAGGCAGCCGATGCTGATGACATCAACGCGCGCCAGTGTGAAAACGTAGGGCATGCGGGTCAGCGAGGGCAGGAGCCAGACCGACATGATGCGGAACAGGAGGGCGAAGACCACGACGGCGCATAGAGCCCTCCAGAGGGTCTCGCGGCGGAGCCTGGCGACGAGGAACGGGAAGGTGATGTAGAACTGCTCCTCAATGGCGAGCGACCATAGGGGCGCCAGGATGTAGGCCGGGTAGAGGTTGGTGATGGCTTCGCGGATGTTGCCGGCATAGAGGAAGTACCAGAGCGGGTGGCCGGCGTATTTGACGAAATCGGTGGCGAAGTAGCTGACGCCTGTCTGGGCGGCGGGAATAATGGTGAAGGCGAGGATGAGGAAGACGTAGTAGAGGGGAAAGATGCGCAGGCTGCGGCGGGCGTAGAAATTGCGGTAGTAATGCGGGTCCTGGGCGGTATCGAGGAGAATCCCGCAGATCAGGAAGCCGCTGATGACGAAGAACAGATCGACGCCCATCCAGCCGAGGTGGGCGATTTCGCCGAAGCGGCCGAGGGGCGAATCGCCGCCGGGCCAGAAATGATGAACGAGGACGACGAAGATGGCGATTCCGCGCAAACCGTCGAGTTCACGGATGTTACCCCGATAGATGGGACGTTCTTTTGGGGCCACGAGCCTCCATGGTAGCAAGTGAGGCGAGCGCGGTGATGCCACAGGCCGGCGATGCTACGATAGGCATTCCGCCATGTTTTCCACGTTTCGCCAGGACGTCGCGCAGAAGTTCCCTCCTCCCCTGACCCTGCGAACCTGCATCCTTGCGTTTTTCGAGATGTCGGTCTGGGCGGTAGGCATCTTCCGCTTTGGCAAGTGGGTGGACCGGTTGCGATTCCGGCCGGTGCGCAAAGCGCTGCTGGTGGTGTACTTTCTGCTCTACAAGATCTCGGAGGCGCTGAGCGGCATCCGGATCTCGATCTATTCGGAGATTGGGCCCGGGTTGGTGGTGCACAACTTCGGCGGCGTGATTATCCATGGCCACCTGGGCCGGAACTGCGTGATCGTGCAGGGCGCACAGTTGATTGCGCGGGCGGACGGGAAAGATGCGGGCTGGCCGACGCTGGGGGACAACGTGTACGTGGGGTCCGGTGCGAAGCTGCTGGGCGGTATTCACATTGGTGACAACGTGCGGATTGGGGCCAATGCGGTGGTGATGACTGATGTGCCAGCCGGAGCGGTGGTGATGCCGCCGGAGAGCCGGGTGATCCGCGGGTTCTACCGGAAAACGGCGCCGAAGGCTGCGCCGGGCGACGACGACGCGCAATAGAGGGGCAGCTCAACACTCCCCGTTTCCCGGCTTTCGCCCCGACTCCGCCACTGTAGAATTTCCCGTTCACAACGAATTTGAAGTTTTATTTATTGTGTTTGCAGTAACATAACCTGATTCGGGCAGCCGATTCAAAATTCGGGCGTGTAGTCTCAGTGGCATGAGAACTACTCTATTCACTGCAATTCTCGTGGTCAGCGGGGTGTTGTGGGCGCAAACACGGGTTGACTTGAAGGGGCAGTCGAGAAATGCCGACTTGTCCCAAATGAATCCGACGCTGACCGTGGAAACCAAGACTCAACTTCCTGCGCAGTGCGTGCAGGGCCAATTGCTGTTTTTGACAACCGCCGCGGGCGGCCGCAATCTGTATGGCTGTACGGCAACGGACATCTGGCAGGAGCAAGGGACGGCGGGTGAGATGTCGGCGGGCTCGGGTCTGGCAAAGATGCAGAACGGTTCCACTTTCGTCTGGAGTGCGGATTCCACCGTATTGCCGTACCTGGGATTGGACAACGCCTTTTTGGGCGACAACGCGTTTGCCGGCAAGTTCACGACGGCGCCGGGATCGATACAGACGGTGATTGCGAGCGATGGGATCGACGTCAGCACGGTGACGGTGCGTCCTATCCGCACGATGGCGGCACTCACCATGGTTGCGACCCCGACGATCGCCAACGGCGACGATGGGCAGCACGCCTATGTGTGGAATGCCGGATTGTACGACGTGGTTTTGCAGGACAGGTCCACGCTGGCGGGCTCGAATCTCTGTTTGGCCGGAGGCGCGAATGCGACGCTTGCCGCGAAGGCGCTCGTTCATCTGGTGTATACGGCGGCGGCGGACTGCTGGATGCAGACAGGGGGCGCCAGTTTGGGAAACGAAGGCGGGGGCGCGGTGAGCTCGGTGTTTGGGCGCACAGGCGCCGTGGTGGCGCAGGCCGGTGATTTCAACTCCGGGCAGGTGACCGAAGCGGGCAACCTGTACTACACGGACGCCCGGGCGCGGGCCGCCTTCACGGCCGGCGCCGGAATTAACTTGGCCGCGGGGGTGATCTCGGCCGTGGGCGACACTACAACCGCCGCCAACGCAGGAGCGGCGGGCGCGAACGTGCTGAAGGCGGGGACGAACGTCACGGCGCGGCGGTTGGTGGCGGGTTCCAACGTGACCATCACCGAGAACACGGACGACATCACGATAACGGCAACGGGCGGCGGCGGAGGCGGGGCAGGCGGTCTGCAGCGGGACTTTCCGGCGGCCATCTGCCAATCGGCCGCGGGGTCGCTGGCGTGGAACGTGGGTAGCGCGAGCGCGCCGGTGCCGGATTGCGTGATTGGGGCGAATGGAGTGATTTACGGAGTGGCGAAGTTTTCGAATTCGTCAACGCAGGCGATGCAGCAGAGTCTGGATCTACCGGCGTCCGTCTCGACTGTGACGTTTGGATTGGCCTGGCGGGCGATGGCTGCGGGCGGTGACGTGGTGTGGCAGGTGCGGTATCTGATCGTCGGGGCAGACGGCACGGCGGCGGACGATCCGGACCTGAACGGCGCCGGCGTCACCGTAGCGGCCACGGCGGTGAGCTCGGCGGTTGGGGTCCTGAAGCAATCCGCCATCACGATCACACCCACCAATGCGGGCGGGAAGCGGATCTATTTCACCGTGTTTCGAGACAACGCCCATGCGAGCGATACATTCGCGCACGGGACGTACACGCCGGAGTTGGCGAAGGTGACGGTGGTGGTGCAATGAGAGTTCTGATCCTGCTCTGCTGCGTCCTGCCGGCTCAGGCAGCGGCGATCAGTTCGGCCCAGAGCGGCGTGTGGGGCAACACCGCCACGTGGACGGGCGGCGTGATCCCGGGCAACGGCGATACGGTGACCATCGGCAACGGGCACACCATCACGATCAGCAGCGGAACGACAGTCACCGTGGGCAGTTCGCCGGCGGACGATAGCGGGACGAAAGCGATTCAGTGCGCATCGGGCAGCGGGACGGGCGTACTTGTCGTGAGCGGCACGTTGATCTTCCGCGGGCCTGTCATGCAGTGCGCCTCTGCCTGGGCCATCTCGCCCGGTGCGACGATCACGCACGATTCCAGTCTGGCTGCCACGCCCGCCACGGCCAATTACAAATGGCGGTTCACTGGTGCGGCTGCGCAAACCTCCGCCTATCTCAACGCCATCGGGACGGCGAGCAACCGCATCACGTTCAACGTGGCGGCAGGCAGCGGCAACGCGGGCGGCTTCGATAGTTATAACGGCTCAGGGACCGACGGAAACCTGTTTCTGGAGTATGTTGACGTCAGCAAGTGGGGCGTCGCGGGCGCGGCCGGGAAGTGGGTCACGATCTACCCGTTCAATTGCTCCACCAGCGTTGTGAGGGGATTTATCCTCCGCAATTCCACGGTGGACAGCTCCGCTGAGATCGCGCTGCAAAACATATTTGGCTCATGCACCTTCGACTTTTACAACGTCGCCATCACGAATCCGACAGCGGCAAGGGCGATTGGCATAGGGACGGGGAATGCGGTCAATACCAACCTTGCCGCCAACGGACGCAGGCGCATTGAAAACGTCTTCGTGGAGGGTGCCGGCGTCAACGTGACAGCGCACGCAACGACGCTATGGTCTGATCTTGGATTCCAGTTTAGCGGCAACTACTTCCGGAGCTCGACTGCCGCCTCGTCGATCCCGGCCTTTGTCTGTGGCGGCCGGTGTGTTGTGGGCGCGTCGGGCAGATCTGACCTCAACTGGTATGAGAGCCGGGATGCGACGCAGGCGTCCGGGAGCCGGCCTCCCGGCGGCGCCAGTTCCCGTCTGATGATCGTGATGGCTGATGCATCCAACGGCCACAACGCCACGATCATGCCGGAGGATTCGACGATAGACGGGTGGTTTGCGTGGAACAGCCTGGACGGAGACAACGGTGACGACAATATGCTGATTCCCGGTTCGACAGCGGGCGGGAACCGGACCCTGGTCATCAAGAACGGCGTTGTCCTCAAGCGGCCCAGCGGCGGCGATGTTGGCACAGTGATGGATCTGAATTCCTCCACCTGCACCGGGGCAAACTGTCCCGCAGTCACCTTCGACAAAAACACGTGGTTTGTCGGGGACTTCACCACAACGAGCCAACTTTCCGTGACCCTGGAATCCACCAATGGCTACGCGGGCATTGTGGCTTCCGTGCGAGACAATATCGCCCACCGAACCACCAGCGGAATCGGGCAGGTCGTCAAATGGACTAGCGGCGCGTCGGTGGTCAATGGGGTCTTCGTCAATGTCGACTACAACTGGACGCACAACATCACGTCCAGTCCGAAGTACTACAGCAAGGCCGGAGCGTTTGCGGAGTATAACGCCACGCCGGGCGCAAACGATCAATCCGGCGACCCTCTCTTTGTAGAGGTGACGAGGACGCCGTTGACCTACGCTCAGCGGTGGGACGCTTCGGTGACCACAATGGAGGGCTTGGGAGCAAAGTTCAAAGCCTGCTACCAGTACCGCGCCAATGGCGCGACCTCCTGTGACCCGCGCTTTTTTGACCTGGCCGATATGTACAACTGGGTCCGCGCGGGATGGCGCACCCGCAACCCAGCCACATGGACAGCAGCACACGATGGCACCCACGTTGGCGGTGTCGCACCCACTAAAGAGTTTGGAGTACTTGCCCAATGAGATTCACACTGATCTTCCTTTGCGTGCTGGGCGTGGGGCAGACCGTCCCGCCGCACCTGTCGGGGCTATCGACCAGCACGGACAGCTTGAGCCCTATGACCCGGCCCGCCATGCCGCAGCCGGGGGCATCGTACAGCGACACCTACCATCCCAACGGGGCAGAGTTCGTGAACATCACGAGGCTCCCATACCGTACGGGTTGCTCGATCCGGGCGTGGCAATCGAACCTGTTCGTGGGGGCGTACCTGCCGGTCTCTTACGGCGGCAAATACTACTCGGTTCCATACAGCGCGGGTGTCTTCGTCCCGCAGGCCTTTTCCAGAGCCACTAACGCGGCCTCGGCAGCCGGCACGAACGTTCTGTACTTCGCCAGCACGAACCACACGAACTACTTCAACGGCCTGGTGCCAGGAGTAGCTTTCACGGTGACGGGCGGGACGAACATTCCTGCCGGCACCACAGTCGTGAGCTACACAACGACCTCGGTGACGCTGAGCGCCAACCTGACGGGGACGGGTCTTGTGTCCGGCGCTTCCGTCACGTTCTCGACGCTGCCGACGCAGACGCCATATCAGGAGATCAGCTACGACGAGGCCTGCAATCAGATCAAGCTGTATCCGGCGTACTCGACGAGGCAAGCCTTTAACTCCGATGGCAGCCGGCTGATGGTGTTATCGGGGTCTGGCACAGGTGCGGCTGAGTTCTACCGGACGAATCCGCTCGCCCATGAAAAGACCATTCTAAACTCCGCCATCACTTCCACCAACGGCTCGGAGACCTGGAGCCATACCGATCCGGATGTGATGTATGTCTTCAACTCGATTGGCGGCCCGAAGTTTCAATCTCTCAACGTGGCGACAGGCCTGGTCACAACGATTCACGACTTCACCAGCGACTGCGGCGCCGGATATCAGGTTGTGCAGAATGGCGGGGCTGGGAACCCCTCTATGGACGACCGCTATTGGGCCGCGTTCTGCAAGTGGGGCGGAGGGCAGACCTACGAAAAGATCATGGTCTACGACAAGACGCTGAATCAGGTTGTCTCGCAGCGCACCGTGGCCTCGATCTGCGGTGGGAATGTGGCCATTGACACGATGACCATGAGTCCATCCGGGCAGTATCTGATTGTCGCCTGGAACGCGACCGGGCGCGAGGACACATGGCACACCTGCCAGGGCAACGAGTTGTTTGACAGGACGACGCTGCAAAGTCTGGGAATGGTCACGGCGATTGATGGACACAACGATGTCGGGCTGGACGTGAATGGCCACGACGTGAGCGTGACGGGGCCATATGGCCACTACGCCACCACCGAGCCACTCAGCAACGGCTACACGGTGTATGTCACCAAGCTGAGCGAGGTCCGCCCGCCGCCGTACACGCTGGCTACCAGCTACGTCCGGCGCTACCTGATCCCGTGCTCGTATTTCTACGCGCAATCCGGCTCAGACCCCTACACGGGATGCAGTACAGCCAGCGGCTATCCGCCGTCGTACCATATCTCGGGGCGCGGCTCTGAGTCTGAGTTGAGCCGCGGGTGGTTTCTGATGTCCACGTACGGGATGCCGGCCAACCCGCCCGGAGAGATGCCTGGATGGGGCAAGAGCGAGAATATCGCGTTCAGAATCGATACCAACATTCAGGCGACCAGGGCGATGAATGTTCCCGCGCAGTTTCGCCGTGTGAGCCGCACCGTGGCACATCGGAACGATGTCCATTCGGCGCGGGGCCTCAGTTCGGGCACCTATTGGCAGGAGCCGCACGCGACGGCGAGCCGGGACTTCACGAAGATCCTGTTTGCATCCTCCTGGTTTGCGGACCAGGGGCAGGTGCTGACCTACCTGGTGGACCTGTCCCAGGCGCCGGTGGCGCTGAACGGCTGTCCGACGTCAACAGACGACAAGGGCGAATCCTGGACGAATACCTGTTTCGTTGCAAACGACGGTGATGATTCCACGGGTACGGGCGCATGGACGGCGCCGTTCAAGACCGTCAGCGCGGCGTATGCGGCGGTGACGGCGAACAACGGCGCGTCCATTGTATTGCGGCGTGGGCGGTATGCCAACAACACGCTGGATGGGCTCTATCAGCCCGCCTCGAAGTGCAATCCGGCGCGTCCTTGCACGATCCGGTCGTATCCGGGTGAGGTGGTGATTCTGGACGGCAGTTCCTGGACGGCGGAGCAGGGATGGTTCCATTCCTCCGTGGCGACAGCGTCCGACACGCCGCCGTGGTCGGGCGACGCGAAGGCAGGGTACGTTCACGTCTCCGGGATCCGGTTTGAGAACTTCCCCGCGCCCATCGTCTGGGGACGGGGCGACACCGAGGGAATGGAGTTACGGTCCGTGCGGGTGCATAGTGCCGGTGGGCTGAATTTCCAGAAATGCACCAACTGCGCGATCTATGGCTCGCAGGTGAGCATATCCGGCTGGGGAAGAACGAGAGGCGGGCAGAATGCCGGACTGGTTTGCGGCGGCGTGACACCGGGCGCCGGTTTCGTTCCATGGCTGGTGTCGTCGAGCAGCAACCAAGTCCCCTACTGGGATCTGATCCACACCGCGCCGACGACAACGAGCGTATCCCCCAATGGATGCGTGGAACTGAGGGTTCAGGATTCGGCTTTCAGCAAGCGCAATATGAGCGCGAGTTCCGTGATGGGCATGGAGGCATCGGCTCGCGTGCTTCTGGAGAGGGTCAAGCTGCGCGCTCCCTGGACGCGGAGAAACAACGAGGGCTGGGCTTTGTGGGGGGCGGACGAGACGAACTCCGCCGACCTGAAGGGCACGGCGTTTCTTGGGCGCGATGTGGAGGTGCGCGGAGGCAATGCGGGGCTGCTGCTGGGACATTCATCCGCCCTGGACAGAGCGCTGATTCTGAGCGGCTTCGAGACGGGCTCGGCCGGCCTCGCGGGCCTGACGTTTCTGAATCAGGGCGCGGCGAGCGGCCACGAATGGCCGGCGCCTGCCAACTATAGAACGGTGCGGTACGCGTTCAACGATCCGCTGACGGGAGACGCCGTGGTGGTGTTGAGCCGCACGGATGCAGGCATGGGAATCGCAGTCGATCTGCCTGTGACCTTTGTGGGGATTCCGGGCTGCGCCGGCATCAACGGCGACAAACTGGTGAAGCGGATCTACCAGGGGGGCAGCCATCCGAACACGTTCGCCATCAAGAACATGGATGGCTCCCGGTTCACCTGTCCGGACGCCTACGATCTGACGCAGCATGCCTTTCACACTCTGGATGCCGTGCCGGTGACATTCACTGCGGCGAGCGCGAACGTGATGGTACCCGGGCTGGCGGCAGCGGTGTACGCGCGTGACCGGATCAAGTTCTCGACAACGGGCACGTTGCCGCCGGAACTCACGGCCAACGTGGATTACTGGCTGGTCTACCGCCTGGGTGCGACGGTTCAGCTATCGGCCACTCGCGACGGAACGCCAATCACGTTTTCGTCCGGGGGCAGCGGCGTGCATACAGCGGTCGTGACGGACGAGCGGACCAGTTACGCCGGCACGATGACGCTGCAACCTTACGCACAGAGCGTAAACCACCTTTCCGCGCTCTCGCGCAACGGGAGCGCCGTGGATATGGGCGGGGGCTACAACGGGCCGGCCTCCACCGCGACATGGAAGATAGACAACAGCGTGGCGGCTTCGTTCGAGGGGACTCAGGCGATCACGCACACGATGTTTCTGACTGCCATGCCGAGGGTGGTGATGACGGAAAGCTCCGCCACAATGTCCGTGGAGTACTTCGACGATGCCGGGACGCTGGGCGTGGGGGCACGCGTGTACTTCAGAGAGTCCTGCAAACTGCCGGCGGGGCTGGAGAAGGACACACCCTATTACATTGTGGCGGCGAACGCGGCAACGAGAACGATTCAGGTCTCCGAGACACCCGGCGGCGCGGCCATCGCACCCGTGGGGTTGTGCAACCAGCCTTACTATTGGCTTTACACGCCTGGCTTCACGAGCACGAAGGTCTCACTCGGGAACAGTGTGCTGGCCGCGGGCGATACGGTGACGCTGGTGACGGATGACGGCGCGACACCGGTCTACCCTTTGAAGAAGGGGAATACCTACTACATCGACAGCGTGAGCAGCGGAGAGGCGGGCGGTGTGCCGTTCCATTGGGCAACGATCAAGAATGCGATGAGTGATCCGGCCCCGATCTCGTTTTCTCAATACCCGATGTACCCGGACTCCTACTTCGAGAAAGTGGTGCAGACGGGCGGCGCGGCCGTGCCGGCGTTCCGGGTTTCGGCGAACACGACAAACGCTCCGAGCACGAACAACTGGTACTGGTCGGCACAGGCGGACCGTGCATTTTGCGCACTGACCGTTGCGTATGGAGGAACGGACGCCGCGGGGGTGTGCGTGACGGCTCAGGCGGCGCTCGATACGCAGCAGGCGGGCTCGAAGCTGGCTGGCACGAATCCAGCACTGGACTATCAATGGAGCGGGCGGGCCAGTGCGTCCACGCCGCCGGAGATGTGGAACCGGGGCTACTACGCAGGGACAAGCACAGTGGAGGCCGGCTCCACTGGGATGGTGTTGCGCTGGCGCGCGCCCGAGGCTGGAGACCATTGCACGGCGTGGGCGTACAGCGACGCGGGCTTGACCACGCTGGTAGAGACGATGGCGCCGCCGAGGGGCAACCGCTGGCGGAGCGTGATTGCCCGGGCTCTGAACCCGGCCACCAGCTACTGGTACAAGGTTCAGTGCGGGAGTGACGTCGTGACTGGGGCGCTCGCGACGATGGCGCACTCGCCCGGGACGGGCACGTTGGGCGTGAAGTTGGCCGCGGCGGCGGGTGCTGCCTCTGCGGCTTTGGAGACTTCGGCCGACGGGAGCACGTGGGTAACTGGCCCGGCCTCGGACTGCTCCTCGGGCTGTGCGCTATCGAGCGTAGCGCTTCCCGTGAACGAGGTGGTCTGGTATCGCTGGAGGCGGCTGGACGGCGCCGGGGTGACTCTGCAACATAGTGAGCCCCAGGCTATTGTCGTGCGTTAGGCGGGGCGGGCGGCGCCAGTACCAATCGGTATTGGCGTCGTCACAGCAGCCGCCGGAGTCTCAACGGGCGGGGCGGCGTTCCAGAGTGTGGCCTGCACGACAAGTCCCAGGAGAATCCAGGTATACGCGCTGAGATCAACATAGGTCCAGCGGTCACCGAAAATGTTGGTGATCACTACGGACACCATGTACGCGGCAAACCCCGCACCCAGCGCCTTGAAGAAGGGATCTTTGGCATTTCCGGCCAGACGGTGCCCGAGCCGGAAGGCAGACACAAAGAAAATGATGACACAGCTCAGGCCAATCACTCCGGTTTCCACGAGCGCTTTGACATACATATTGTGCGTATCGAGCAGCTCTTCCCCGGAGCGGTAGTACCGATAGCTATCGAAGCCAACGCCTAGGATCGGGTCGTTCGCCGTAGTCTTGAGAGCGTGTTTCCAGATCTCGATACGATCCCCGCTGGAGTAATCCAACTCGCCTTCCTCATAGGTCATGGTGGCGCGTTGAATGACGGAATTAGGCAGGAGTATGGTGCCAAAGGGCGCCAGCACCAAGCCGACGATCAGCAGCCAGCGCATGCGGAATATGCCCAGATAGACAACCCCGAACAGAAAGCCAAGCCACGCGCCACGCGAATAGGAGAAGAGAACCGAGTAGGTGCCGGCAAACAACAGAAAAGCAACAATGAGGCGGACCTTCCAGGAGGAGATGCTGCCAAAGAGGGCCAACAGAAAGAGTGTGCATTGGGTGGCAAAGGCGGCCCGCCCGTTGGGACCACCAAAATCGGAGCCGACACCGCCGCGCAGCGCTTCAATGTACACGTCGGCATCCCGGTGGCCCGTGTTGAGGTAGAAGCTCTTCATGTTCCAAAGAAACCCGATCATCATCACCAGCAAGAGCACCTGCATCTGGCGCTTGTCCTTCACCGTGGCGCAAACCAGGACGAAGAGGGCTGGTAAGTGCATATACATGATCCAGTTGCCGAAGGGGGTATAGCGGCCGACCATGGTGCTGGTCTCGATGGGCCAGGGGATGGAGGACAAAAGCGCGGGGCCGATCCAAAGAGACAAATAAGTGACGACGCAAAGCGCGGTCATGATCAGGCGCATTGGCTTTGGCGGAAAGATCGAGTAGCCGCGATTCATAATGACTCCGATTGCGGTGAACAGCAACAGGAGTATCAGGACGCGGCTCCCCAGGGGATATTCCAGCAGCCGGTAGCGCCCACTCTGGAGAGGGAGAATGAGGGCGAGGATCATGACGCCCACGATGGGGCGCACGATCGAAACGATGCTGCCGATGATGGCCAGCAAATAGACCATCAGGGGGAAGAACGCCCCTATACCAGTTCCAAACATAGATAGATCTCTTTTATCGGACTTCGTCGCCAGCGACGCGGATACGTGGCGTCACAGTAGCGCCAGCTCTGAATACAGGTTATCAACATCCATCCGGCCAGCCCTGCTGGCTTTGAACAGCGTGACGCGCCGATAGGGATAGAGCAACGGCAATCGCGCGCCGAGCAAGCGCTCGTCGACGGCCAAGGCCAGGGCCGCGCCGCGGGCGCAGATCAGGAGCTTGACGAGCTCAAAATGAGCGCGGAGCAGTTCCGGGTCAGAGACGAACAGGATCTCGCAGAAGGGCACGGATGATTTCACCCGCCGCGTCCAGATCAGGTAGCAGTAGCGATCGCCGCAACGCAGCAGTAGATGGCGGCACGCCGTCTGGAGATGGTCCTGGAGGAACTGCCGGTGGAGTGGTTCGAGGAGCGGCGCAATCTGATCGGGCTGAAAGAGGAGGCTCGGCCAAGGCAGACGAAACAGGGTCCAGAACTGTGCACCAGGAAAACCGAAGAGCTTGTAGGTGTCCAGTAACTGGTAGCGCATGGCGAGACTGATCTTCTGGACGGCGGGCCGGGCCGTCAGATTGGTGAACACGTGATCGCCCACCCGGTGCACGGCGCTCAGGAGGGAGAGGCTACTGCTGCGGAATTCGGGCAGGACGAACCAACTGGAGAGATTGCAGAAGCGTTCGGTGCGGCCGGCGATCTCGCGGTCCGCGTAGATGGCGCTGAGAAAACCGACGATGCGGCCCTCGTGCTCCAACACAAACCCGAGGTTGGGCCGGTCTGTCATCCAGGGGTAGGTAAACAGATTCCGGAACGTGGCTTTGCTAACCGCCGGGTCCATGTAAGTGGCCAGAAACGCGCAAATATCATCAATCTCTGTTTCACGAGCGGGCCGCACTGACGCCATGGTTGGGTGGGAAACTTTAGTATACTTAATTATTCCGGGAGCCCACAGGGAACGATCACAGGATGAAACTGATCGAAGCATTAGCCATCCTGAAAAGGAAGACCACGGGCGGGCGACCCTTTCATCTGGTACTGGCCTGTAGTTACACGCCTTTACACCTACTCACCTTTCTCCAAGCGAATCTCATGCGTGCCCTTCCGGAGCGTCTCGTGTCGGTACGAACGGGGCTCTACGGCGATTTAGCGGGCACTCTGCGCCAGGCGCAGACGGAACCGTGCGATGGCGTGGTGATCGCGTTGGAATGGCCGGATCTGGACCCGCGCCTGGGCATCCGGCAACTGGGTGGCTGGGCGCCCGAACTGCTGCCCGAAATCGCGGAGGAGGCAGGCCGCCGGCTGGCATTGATTGCAGAACTGGCGGTTGAAATCGCTTCGAAGACACCGGTGGTGGTGAGCCTGCCCGGTTTACCGCTGGCGCCGGCGGCGTTTCAACCCAGCCGCCAGCAGAGCCCGCTGGAGGCGGCGCTGACCGCAAGTCTGGCTCATTTCAGCGCAGAGCTTACCGCCGCGCCCGGCGTTACCATGGCGTCCCCACGGGAGTTGGACCGGATCTCGCCCGCCGCCGGGCGGCACGACGTGAAGGCGGAGCTTTCCAGCGGATTCCCCTATCAGATGGCCCATGCCAGCGCCCTGGGTGAACTGCTGTCGCAACTGTTGGTCCCGCCCGCGCCCAGGAAGGGCCTGATCACCGACCTGGATGACACGCTGTGGCACGGCATTCTCGGCGATGACGGAGTCTCGGGCGTGACATGGGACCAGGAACATCACGCGGCGGCACACGGCTACTATCAACAGATCCTGCAATCTCTCGCCCGTACGGGGGTGCTGGTAGGCGTGGCGTCGAAGAACTCTCCGGCCATTGTGGCCGAGGCGTTGGCGCGGCCGGACCTGCTGGTGGGCGCGGCGGATCTGTTTCCCGTCGAGGCCGGCTGGGGGCCGAAATCAGAGGCCGTTTCGCGTATCCTGCGGGCCTGGAACATCGGCGCAGACAGCGTGGTGTTCATCGACGACAGCCCGATGGAGCTGGAAGAAGTGGGCCGGTCTCATCCCGGGATGGAGTGCATTCTCTTCCCGAAGCAGGATGCGGCGGCGGTGTACCAACTGGGCTACCGGCTGCGCGATCTGTTCGGGAAAAGCGAAGTGCGGGAAGAGGATCGCATCCGTGGCCAGAGCCTGCGCGCCAATCAGGCGGTGCAGGAGGCCAGCGGCGCAGCGGATATGGAGACGTTCCTGCGCGAAGCGAGGGGCGAACTGACGCAGACGTGGCTGGAGCCGCCGTTTGAGCCACGAGTCCTGGAGCTGATCAACAAGACGAACCAGTTTAATGTCAATGGCCGCCGCTACGGCGAGGCCGAGTGGCGGGACTGGTCGGCACGGCCGGAAACGGCTGTGTTGCAGGTGGAATACCGCGACAAGTATGGGCCGCTGGGCAAGATCGGCGTGCTTGCCGGCACGCACCGCGATTCCGAATTCCAGATCGAGACCTGGGTGTTGAGCTGCCGGGCGTTCTCCCGGCGAATCGAGCACCATATGCTGCTGGAAACATTGGACCGATGGGCCGTGGATCAGGTGGCAGTGGAGTATCAGCCGACGGAGCGAAACGGGCCAGCCGGCGAGTTCTTCGCCACTCTGCTGGACACCCCGCCGGCGGGCCGATTTGTTCTGTCCCGCGAACAGTTCACGGTGCGCTGCCCGCCGCTATACCATTCGCGGGAAGCCGAATCGGCCGTGACGAAATAGCTGGGCAAAGATGGCTGAAACAGCACTGACAATAGTCTTTTACGGTTCGCTGGCGTTGATCGCCTACACCTACTTCGGCTACCCGCTGGTGGTGGCGGCGATCGGGCTATGCTTCCCGAAATCGCGGCGCGACAGCGGGCACGAACCGCATGTCTCGGTGATGATCGCGGCGTACAACGAAGAGGCGTCCATCGAGAAGAAAGTCCGCGAGACGCTGGCCCTGGACTATCCGGCAGCCAAGCTGGAAGTGGTGGTGGTTTCCGACGGATCATCGGACCGGACCAACGAGATCATGAGCGCCTTCGCGCATCCGCAGGTGCACTTTTTCGCGGCCCCACGCGGCGGCAAGACCAACGCGCAGAACTATGGCGTGGAGCGATGCAGCGGAGACATCGTCATCTTCAGCGACGCCACGTCGGTATACAAACACGACGCTATCCGGCAGTTGGTGGCGTATTTTGTCGACCCAACCGTGGGTGCGGTGAGCGGTATCTGCCGCTTCTTCGACGGACGGGGCGGCGCCTCACCCACCGGGCTGGGCCAGATTCTCTACGGCGGTTACGAGCAATCCATCCGCATTTTTCAAAGCCGCATCATGACCGCCACCGCTTGTTCGGGGCCGATCTACGCCACGCGGCGCGAGCTGTACGTGCCGCTGGCCGGCCACGCGTGCAGCGACATGGTGGAACCCATGGAGATTGTGCGGCGCGGCTCGCGAGTGGTTTACGCACCGGAGGCGCTGGCCTCGGAGGCGTCCACGCAATCGGCCAGCGACGAGTTCCGGATGCGGGTGCGGGTGACTACCCAGGGCATTCACGGACTCTTGAGCGCGGGCAGCATGCTCTTCTTCTCACGGGGATTCTGGGTCACTTTCCAGTTGATCTCGCACAAGGGACTGCGCTATCTGCTGCCTCTACCGCTCATCCTGCTCTTCCTCAGCAGCGGGCTGCTGGCGACCGATCACGCGCTGATCCGCTGGGTGTTCGCGGCACAGGTGGCATTCTACGGGATGGCGCTGCTCGGCCTGGTTCTGCCGCTGAGGCATTTTGGCAAGCTGTTCAACCTGCCGCTCTACTTCTGCACCGGCAATGCGGCAGTGATGATGAGCGTCATCGAGGCGATGCGCGGCAATCAGTTCGCCGTGTGGGAAACGGTGCGAAAATGAGCCTTCCGGTGCTCTATCTGAATTATCACGAGGTCCGCGCCGAGCCCTCGCCATATCTCTACAGCCTGCCGGCGGAAGAGTTCGATGCGCAGGTGAGGACTCTGCTGGCGCCGCCACCGGACAGCCACACGCAGCTCGGCATTACCTTTGACGACGGCCACCGGACGCAGTTTGAACACGCCTTCCCGGTGCTGGAGCGGCACGGGGTCCCTGCCATCTTCTTCGTGACGGCAGGCTTTACGGAAACGGGGCCGGACTACATGAGCTGGAGCCAGTTGCGCGAGCTGGCAGCTGCCGGCCACCAGGTGCAGGCACACGGCTGGGTGCATCGCTTCATGACGCATTGCGATGACGCCGCCTTGGACGAGGAGTTGCGCCGCCCGAAGGAGACCATCGAAGACCACCTGGGGCGGCCAGTGGACGCGCTCTCGTTCCCCGGCGGGCGTTACGATGCCCGCGTACTGGAGGCCTGCCGCCGGGTTGGCTACCAGCGCGTATTTACCTCCGTACCGTGGCCGGCGGCCTGGGAGGAGCAGGAGTTGCAGGTGTTTGGCCGGTATGGAATTCAGAGCCGGCATACCTCTGCGAATCTGGTCCACCTGATGCGGACCGGCGGGCGGCCTTCCGCTCTCCAGCGGATGGCCTACGCGGCCAAGATGACTTTGCGCCGGACTATCGGCGACGAGCGGTATCACCGGCTGTGGTGCGTGCTCTCGCACGGCGAGCCAGGTGACGAACAGAACGCCGGGGGGCGCTGAGTATCCGCACCATGCGCGTCGTACATCTCATCAGCAGTGCCGGGTGGTATGGCGCTGAAAATGTCCTGGTCAACCTGGCGGCGGCCAGCCGGGCGCTGGGCTGCGACGCGGTGGCCGGGGTGCTATGCGATGCGCGAAACCCGCATACGGAAGTAGCTGAGCGCGCCGAGGCGCGGGGCGTGCCCTCAGAGATCTTCCATTGCAGCGGCCGCCTGGATCTGGGCGCCATGCAGGAGCTGCGGCGCTGGGTGGCGGGCACGGGCGTAGATATCGTGCACACACACGGCTACAAGGCGAACTTCTACGCATCCGGCGCGCTCTGGGGCCGCTCCACGGGCTGGGTTACGACGTGCCATACGGGCACGGATCAGCCCGAATCTACTCCATTTCTGCGCGCCTACGATGCGATGAACCGCTATCTGCTGCGGCGGGTGGATCGGGTGGTGGCTGTATCGCCGGCGATCGCCGCGGGGCTGCTGGCCCAAGGCGTTGACGAGGCGCGGCTCGCCACCATTGGCAACGGGGTGGCCGCAGACCGATTCCAACTGCCACATACGCCGGAAGGCGTGCCGGTGGTCGGGATTGTGGGCCGCCTGATCCGCGAGAAGGGCCCGTACATTCTGCTGGAGGCGGCGGAGCGCATCATCGGCGAATTTCCGAAGACGCTTTTTGTCTTTGTCGGCGATGGGCCCGAACGGGCAGAGTTGGAGCGGGCCGCAGCGGATGCCGGCCTTGCGGGCAACGTGCACTTTGCCGGCGAGCGGAGCGACATGCCGGAAGTGTATGCGTCGTTTGATGTCTTCGCGCAGCCGTCCTTCAGCGAAGGCATGCCCATGACCGTGCTGGAGGCGATGGCGGCCGGGTTGCCCATCGTGGCAACCAGCGTCGGCGCGGTGCCCAGTCTGCTGGAGCCGGCAGAGTGCGGCCTGCTGTGCCCGCCCGGCGACGCTGCCGCGCTGGCCGAGTCGGTGCTGCTCATCCTGCGGGATGAGGCGCTGGCGGCTCGCCTGGGCGCCGCCGCTCGCCAACATCTGCGGGCGCACTATTCGGCGGAAGCGATGGCTGGCCAGTATCTCGCCCTTTATAAAGAGATCCAGGGCCGCCATGAGTGAACCCGTCGGCATCCTCTACGTCATCGATGAGTTGATGCAACTGGGCGGCGCGGAGCGCAATCTCGTCCGCACGCTGCATGCTCTCCCACGCGACCGCTTCCGCCCCTTCGTGCTCACGTTCCGGCTTAATCCCGAAGTGGAGGATTTCCGCTCGTTGCCCTGCCCGGTGGAAGTGTATCCGGTTTATAGCCTCTACAGCCCGGACGCACTGCGCTATGCGCCGCGCCTGCTGCGCTGGCTGCGCCGCGAGCGGGTTCGCCTTGTGCACACCTTCTTTGAGACAGCCGACCTGTGGGCCGGAGGCGTCGCCAAGGCGGGGTCTGACGCAATCCTGGTTTCCAGCCGGCGTGACATGGGCATCCAGAGAAACTGGCGCCTGAATCTGATCTACCGGATGGTGGGCGGTATGTTCGATCAGGTGCAGACGGTATCGGACCAGGTGCGCGACTACGTGATCGAGCAAGACCGGATGAACCCGGCCGATGTGGTGACCGTGCCGAACGCGATCGACGTCGAGATGGTCCCGAAGCGCGGATCGACCCCGGGGTTGCGCAGTACTCTGGGCCTGCCCGCCGGCCGGCCGCTCATTGCCACGGTGGCCAACATCCGGCCGGTAAAGGGCATTGACGTACTGGTGCGAACGGCGGCGGTGGTCTGCCGAGAGCGCCCGGATGCATTGTTCGTGGTGGCGGGCAAGGTGATCGACACGTCCTACCAGGCCGGACTGGAGCGATTGGCCGGCGAACTGGGCGTGCGGGACCACATCGTATTTCTGGGCCAGGTGGAGAACCCGCTGGAGCTTCTTTCGGAGTGCGACATCTTTCATCTGCCATCCCGCAGCGAAGGGATGTCGAACGCGCTGCTGGAGGCAATGGCATCCGCGCTGCCAGCGGTGGCCACCCAGGTAGGGGGAAACTGCCAACTGGTACAGGATGGCCGGACCGGCTTCCTCACACCGCCCGAGGTTGCCGAAGCGGCGGCGAACCGCCTGCTGGATCTGCTGAATCATCCGGAGCAGGCGCGGGCGATGGGCGAGGCGGCCCGCAGGCTGGTGGAACAGGAGTACTCCACAGAGGCTGTTGTAAACTCGTTAGTACGCCTTTATGATGACTTGCTCGACGGGCAAGAGTAGAAACCTGCCAAATGCTATTTGACACGCCTGTCTACTTCTTCTTTCTGACCCTGATTGTCGTCGCATACTGGCGTTTGCCCTGGCGTCCGCAGAACCTGATGCTGCTGGCGGCGAGCTACTTCTTTTACGGCTGGTGGGACTGGCGCTTCCTGGGCCTGATCCTGATCTCGACAGTGGTGGATTACCACTGCGCCAAGTACATCGCGGACTCGGAAAACCCGTGGCGGCGGCGCGTCCTGCTTTTCATCTCGCTGCTGTTGAATGTGACGTTCCTGGGCTTCTTCAAGTACTTCAACTTCTTTGTCGATTCCTTCGCGGGCGTGTTGCAGACGATGGGCGTCACCTATGTGCCCACACTGGTGCTGCAGATCATCCTGCCGCCCGGCATCTCCTTCTACACGTTTCAGGAGATCGCCTACATGGTGGACGTGTACCACAAGAAGCTGCCCGCCACGCGTTCCCTGGTGGACTACGCCCTATTCATCTCGCTCTTTCCCCACCTGATTGCCGGCCCCATCCAGAGGCCGTCCCACCTTTTGCCGCAAGTGCAAAAGCCGAGGGTGTTCGACACGGACAAGGTCTTTTCCGGGCTGATGCTGATCCTGACCGGGTTATTCCGGAAGTGCGTGATCGCCGACAACTGCGGCCTGTTGGCCAATGCCGCGTTTGGCGGGAAGCTGGGTGACCCGAATCTGGCGGTTCTGGCGTTGGGCACATACGCCTTTGCGTGGCAGATCTACGGTGATTTCAGCGGCTACAGCGACATTGCGCGCGGCAGCGCCCAACTGATGGGCTTCCATTTCATGGTGAACTTCCGTCAGCCCTACCTGGCCTCCAGCCTGCAGGACTTCTGGCGGCGCTGGCACATCAGCCTGAGCACCTGGCTGCGCGACTATCTGTACATTCCCTTGGGCGGCAACCGTGGTGGGGAGGGCAAAACCTATCGGAACCTGATGACCACCATGCTGCTGGGCGGATTGTGGCATGGGGCGAACTGGACTTTTGTGATTTGGGGCGGCATCCACGGTGGCGGATTGGCGGTGGAGCGGTTGCTTTCGCGCTGGACCGGCGCGGACCGCAAGCCGGAGCCCAACAAACAGGCATCCCTTTTCTCGGTGAAGGACTGGGTGTGGCGCATCTTCTGGTTCCATATGGTCTGCGTGGCGTGGATCTTCTTCCGGGCGCAGTCCATCCAGGACGCTTTCCACGTTTTGAGCGGTCTGGGGCGAACCGGATGGCGTCCCGAGATGCTCGCGGCTTTCCAGTTTCTGGCGCTGTTCAGCATTCCGTTATTCTTGCTCGATCTTTTGCTGGAGTATCGCGACGAGGAGTATCTGCTGGAGAAAACCCCGCAACACTTTCAACTGGCGTATGCCGCCTCGCTCCTCGTGCTGGTAACCCTATTCTCTGCCAACGATGTCAACGCATTCCTCTACTTCCAGTTCTAATCCGGCGGCAGGCGGCGGCGGGCGTTCGCGCCGCTGGGTCCTGGCACTGCTGGGCCTGATTGCGCTCTTTTTGCTGAGCGTGGAGGGGATGACAAGATTCGCCTTCCCCCGGATCAGCAAATTGCAGCGTCGGATGGCGTGGGAGTACAAGGAGGCTCTGGCCACCGGCCGGGAGACAGGCGGCGGCAATAGCGTCCTGATCGTGGGCAACTCCCTGCTGAATGCAGCCGTGGAGACCGATGAGCTCAAGCGGGCGCTGGCTCCCGAATGGAAGCTGACGCGATTCCAGGTGGAAGACACCACCATCCTGGACTGGCACTACGGCCTGCGCCGCTTGTTTGCCGAGGGCGCCCGTCCGAAAGTGGTGCTCGTGATGCTGAGCGCACCGCAGGCCGCGGCCAACAATGTCCGGGGTGAGTATTTTGCGTACCACCTGATGCAGGCCAGCGACGTGGTTCGGGTATCCCAGGAGCTGAAGCTGCATCCCACCAACGCGTGCAGTATGTTATTCGGCCACTTCAGCATGTTCTACGGAGTACGGGCGGAGATCCGCAAGTGGTTGCTGACGGCCATGATGCCCGGCTTCCAGGACGTGGGTTCGATGATGACACGCCGCGCGAAGAAGTCCGAGATCGACAGCGACGCAATCCACCGGATCGCCCGGGATCGGATACGAGCCATGCACGATCTCGCCGCTCAGCATCAGGCGAAGCTCATCTGGATTCTGCCACCTCTTCTCAGCCCGGAAGATGGCGGGAAGGGCCTGCGGGCCGCTGCGGGCGAAGCCGGCGTGGAAGTGCTGGTCCCGATGCAGTCCGGGGCGCTGCCAGCGTCCGACTACAGCGACGGATTCCACCTGAATGGGTCCGGCAAGGCGCGGTTCACGGCCGCCATCATTCCCGTACTGCGGCAACATCTGGATGCCCAACTGACGGCAGGGTCTTCCGCACTCAAACCATGAGAATTGCGATCATCTACCATGGCGCCGAGTTCCCGCCCTCCGAGCGCATTGAGAAGACGGCGAAATCCCTCACCGCGGCCGGCCACCAAGTCTATCTGGTGTGCAACAACGACGGGCGATTTCCGCTGAACGAAGAGCAGGTGGGCGATGTCCACGTGCTGCGGGTGAAGCCGACATTCGGCAGCGTAGCGCTCAACAAGATAGTGAAGTTCCCCGCCCCGTTCAACCCGCTTTGGCTGGCCCAAATTGCGAGCGCCATTCGCCGGTTCCGCATTGAGGCGCTGCAGGTGGTGGATATCCCCCTGGCCGGCGCGGCTCTGTATCTGGGCCGGATGTTCAAGCTGCCCGTGGTGCTGGACATGTGGGAGAACTATCCGGAGGCGCTGCGAGGCTGGGCGCAGCATGATTGGAAAACCCGCGTCTTCAAGAACCCCGACGCCGCCCGGGCCGTGGAACTCCACGTGGTCCGGCGGGTCGATCACATCTTCACCGTGGTGGAGGAGCAGAAGGTCCGGTTGATCGACGACGGCGTGCCGGCTGAGCGCATCTCGGTGGTCACCAACGGCGTGGATCTGGGCATGTTCCTGCAAACGCCGGTGCGCCACGATACGCCGATGGATGCGGAGCCGGATTGCTACAAGCTGCTCTATGTGGGGGAGTTGACCATTGAGCGCGGGCTGGACGACATTATCCGGGCCATGAGGACGGTCGCCCGGGAGGTGCCCCGCGTGCGGTTCTACATCGCCGGCACCGGCAGCTATGAGCCGCAACTGCGGCGCGTAGTCGAGGACGAAGGAGCGGGTGAGTATGTCCGGTTCCTGGGTTGGCTACCGTTCCGCGAGATCCATTCCTACATCGTGAAGAGCGATCTCTGCCTGGTGCCGCACGTCTATAACGACTTCATCAACACCACCATCCCCAATAAGCTGTTTCAATACATGGCGATGGCCAAGCCCGTGCTGGTCTCTCACGCCAAGCCGCTGGCGCGCATCGTCAGGGAGTGCAACTGCGGGTTTGTGTTCGAATCCCGCAATCCGGCCGATGCCGCAGCGCGGATACTGGATGCCTACCGGGCACGGGCCGATCGCGGGTACGGTGAGCGCGGCCGTCTCTGCGCTGAGCAGAAATACACATGGGATCATGCCGCGGTTGGCTTGGTGGAATGCTATGAGCGGTTATCCCGGGGATCAGCGGGCTAACCGGCAACTGGTGTAGCAGCCTCGCTCCGAATCACTGGACGCAATCGGAGGATGATGGAAGCATGCGAAAGCTCATCCTGGTTGCCGCGCTGGCGGTTCCTCTGTTGGGTCAGTTCAACTCCTACCGGTACACGGCCGGGAACAAATTCGCCAACTTCCCCGACTTTGTAGCACCCTCTCAACCGGAACCGGCGAAGAACGAGTGCGTCCAGGATCAGTTCTGGTTTGGCAACACTGTGTGCAAGCTCACCGATGTCATGGCACAGTGGAACTCGGTCAATCCCAAGGTGTTCATGGAGAAGATACCGGTGTCGCGCTGGACGACTGAAAACGCAGACCGCTCACTCTACTACACGCAGATCTCGTCGGCATCCGGGCAAATCGGCATCTATCGAGTGGCCGACAACTCGCTTTACTCGGTTCCGCGCCTGATGGCCTATGAAGGGCAGGAGTTCCGCTGGAGCGATACGGCCCCGAAGGTCATGTACTACATTCCTTTCGGGACGTGCCGGTTTGCGTCCTACGACGTGGATTCCCAGAAAACGACCATCCTCAAGGACTTCAAGAGCGAGTATCCGGAGTGTACGACGATCCGCAACGATACGGAGGGCACGTCGTCCGTAGGCTCGCGGTATTGGGCGTGGATGGTGCAGGGCGCTCCCCGCTTTGGGAACACCCGCCTGCTGGCCATTGTTGTTTACGATATGGAGGCGAATACGACAGTGGGGGTGCTGGACGAAGCTAAGTTCGTAGCGCAGGGCGGCTCCGCCCAGAAGTGGAAGACCTACGGCGTGGGCGGAAGGCCGAACATGGTGGATATCGCGCCATCCAATGACCGCGTACTGGTGCTTTGGCCGCCCGTCCCGTATCCAGTGCCGGAAAACGCTCTGATCAATGCGGCGAAGTCCAAGGTTGCGGCAGGCAAGCTCACGATCTACTCCCTGGTCCCGTTCCCGAATCTCTACGATATCGGGGACGTCATCCAATTGCGCCATGCAAACAGCAGCGCCACGGGCGGGCTTGGCTGTTCCGGGGCGGCCGGTGAGGCGCTAACGGGAAGATACACCATCGAATCATTCCCGGAACCGTATGCGGCCGTGATTGATGTCTCCAGTTCCGGACTGAGCGACGGAACCTACACTTGCTCCTATCTGAATCCGGCGATCATTTCGGTGACCGTGTCGGGCGGGATAGCCACCATGACAACGGGCTCCAAACACTCGATGGAAGTGGGCCGGAACTTCATTCTCTTCAACACGCCCGACCCCGCCTTGAACGGCAAGGCCCGCGTCGTGAAGGAGATTCCGGATGACAAGACGGTCAAATTCACGGTGCCGGCAACGGTCAAAGACGGCGCCTACACCGCTCCGATGATGTACTACCGGGACACAAAGAAGGGCTCCGGACTGCCGGACACCAACACGTCCTTCCCCGCTTATCGCCCGCCGGGCGCGGGCAATGACGGCGCGCATGTTTATAACCTCGATTTCTCTAATCCGGTGCGGGTCTCCAACGGCCAGCCACATACAGGTTGGGCCTGGGATCTGAACGGCGATCCGGTGCTGCTCCAACAGGTCTCACAATCCAATTGGTCAGGCGCGCCGGTGGACACCTTTGGGTTTACCAACATCTATACAGGGGTCTACACGCCGCTCTTCCTGCACTCCGATTTCAACTTTGAAGCCACGGCGATGCACCAATCGCGGTTCTACGACCGCAGTATCCGGGGCTGGGGCCTGTTCAAGCTGGCAAACCGCGCCAACGCCAAGAGCCCGATTCGGAACCAGATCTTGCTGGTGGAACTGAAGCACTACCAGCAGCACCCTGAGATCTGGCGCGTCGGCTATCTTCACAACGACTATGGCTGCACCACCACTCCGGCCAGTGAACTGTTTAAGATCAACGGTTGCAGCCCCTCGAAGCCCTACGACACGGAAGCGCAACTGAGCCTATCCAGAGATGGCCTTTCCTACTATTGGGCGGGCCTGTGGCCCAATGGGACCGTTGCCATCAACGTGTACCGGGGCAACATTCCGCTCAGAGTCAAAACGAAGGGCTCTTTCGCGCCGGCGAGCATATCGGGCACCAGCGCCATCGTCTCCTACATCGCGCCCACGGCGGACTCAAAGTGCACCGTCACCACCAGCACCAAGGCCAACTACTCGGCTCCGATCGAGGCGAATGTGCAGGCCGGCGGGGACACTCAATTGAGAACGGTCACGCTTGGCGCTGCCACGGCATTGACCCCGAACACGCGGTACTTCAGCCGGATCAGTTGCGCCTGGAAGCCCACCGACCCGGCTGCCGTTTCGCAGGAGGAGATTGCCGGCTCGTTCACAACCTCCAGCGGCGGCGCCAAAGCGGGCGAGCAAGGCCCCCCCCCGAAACAGTAGCTATCCGGTACGCCCCGCCTGGCGGAGGAGAGGAAAGGAGCGCCTACGATGAAGTGGTGGCGCATCTGGTCTGCGATCATTGAGGCCCATAACCCTGTGGTACAGTGAAGGCGTCAAAAGGGGATGGGCGGTGAGCCTGAAGTCCAAGGAGTGCGCGGCATCCCAAACGCAGGTAGTGTCCTGGCAAAGTGAGGGACGATCCTCCCAACGGCGGCAGACGTGTGATCCCCCACTGGAAGCACTGGTAACTGAATCAGAAGTTAGAGCATCTGACCTAAAGACGGTCTGTACATGGTTCTGGCGCAACTAGGACTGCTCGGCGTAATCGGAGGTCGATAGAAGCATGCGAAGACTCATCCTACTTGGCGCGTTGGCTGTTCCGCTATTTGGACAGTTCAATTCCTACCGATACTCAGCCGGGAATAAGTTCGCCAACTTTCCAAACTTCGAGGCGCCCACTCAACCGGAACCGGCAAAGAACGAGTGCGTTCAGGACGATTTCTGGTTCGGCAACACCGTGTGCAAGCTCACCGATGTGATGACCCAGTGGAATCCCATCAATCCGGCCGTGTTCATGGAAAAGATCCCGGTATCGCGATGGACGACCGAGAATGCGGACGCTTCGCTGTACTACACCCAGATCTCCGGGGACGTGCCGCCCAAGCAGGGCAAGGGGCATATCGCGATCTACCGGACCTCCGACAACTCGCTGTATGCCCACCCCAACCTGACTGCGTATGAGGGGCAGGAGTTTCGATGGAGTGACACAGATCCCAAGATCATGTACTACATTCCCATCGGAACGTGCCGGTTTGCGTCCTACGACATCGATTCACAACAGACCACGATCATCAGGGACTTCAAGAACGACTACCCGGAGTGCACAACCATCCGGAACGACACCGAGGGCACATCGTCGGTGGGCTCCAAGTATTGGACGTGGATGGTGCAGGGCGCGCCGCGCTTTGGGAACACTCGCCTGCTGGCGATCATCGTCTATGACATGGAGACAGATACGACCGTCGGTGTACTGGACGAAGCCAAGTTTGTAGAGCAGGGCGGAACGTCCCACGCATGGAACAGCTATGGCGCCATTGGCAGGCCGAACATGATCGACATCGCTCCCTCCAATGACCGGGTGCTTGTGCTGTGGCCGACCGTGCCGTATCCGGTGCCCGAAAACACCTTGATTAATGCAGCGGCGTCCAAGGTCGTGGCAGGCAAGCTCATGATCTACTCCTCGTCCCATTCCAGAAGCTTTTTGACATCGGGGACGTCGTCCAACTGCGCTACGCCAACAGCAGCGCCACGGGCGCCGGGCTGTTCCGGCACGGCCGGCGAGGCGTTGACGGGAAGATACACCATCGAATCATTCCCGGATCCGTATACGGCCGTGCTGGACGTCTCCAGTTCCGGACTGAGCGACGGGACCTATACCTGCTCCTATTTGAATCCGGCGATCACTACGCTGTCCGTATCCAGCGGGATAGCTACCATGACGACCGGCTCCAAGCACTTTATGGAAGTGGGCCGGGTCTTCATTCTCTTCAACACGCCGAATCCAGCCATGAACGGCAAGACCTGCGTCGTGAAGGAAGTAGTGGACGACAAGACCGTGACATTCACCACGGCCGCGGAGGATGGCACACATACCGCGCCGATGATGTACTACCGGGACACGAAGAAGGGTGCCGGGTTGCCGGATGTGAACACCTCCTTTCCAACCATCCGCCCGCCCAACGCTGCCAACGACGGCGCCCATGTCTACGATCTGGATTTCTCGAATCCAATCCGGGTATCCAACGGGCAGCCGCACACTGGATGGGCGTGGGATCTGAACGGCGATCCGGTACTGCTCCAGCAGGTCTCGCAGACCAACTGGTCCGGCGCGCAGGTTGATACCTTCGGGTTCACCAATATCTACACGGGCGTCTACACGCCGCTCTTCTTCCACGCTGATTTCAACTATGAAGCCACGGCGATGCACCAATCGCGCTTCTACGATCGCAACATCAGAGGGTGGGGATGTTCAAGCTGGCAAAACCGCGCCACGGCCACGAGTCCGATTCGCAATCAGGTGCTGTTGATCGAGCTCAAGCACTACGACCAGAACCCCGAGATCTGGCGCGTCGGCAACATCCACAACGATTATGGATGCACCACGTACCCAGCCTCCGAGCTTTACAAGATCAATGGGTGCAGCCCCTCGAAGCCCTATGACACAGAGGCACAACTCACCCTGTCCCGGGATGGGCTTTCCTACTATTGGGCCGGGTTGTGGCCGAACGGGAACACCGCCATCAACGTGTATAAAGGCAACATTCCCCTCAGGGTCAAAACGAAGGGCTCATTTGCGCCCACGGAAGTAACGAGTACTGGCGCCGTCGTATCGTACATCGCGCCCACCGCGGACTCGACTTGCACTGTCACCACCAGCGCGTACGAAGACTACTCGGAGCCCATTGAAACCGATGTACCTGCCGAAGGAGACACGCAACTGAGAACAGCCATCATTGGCGCGTCCGCGGCGCTGGCTCCCAACACGAAGTACTTCAGCAAGATTAGTTGCTCGTGGAATCCCGCGGACCCCAACGCCGTCTCACAAGAGGAGATCGCCGGCTCGTTCACGACAGCAGGCGAGCCTGAAATGCAGGCCTGGCGCCCCAAGCCCGTACGCCGCTAATTAGCGCCGTTGGCCCAACGTCATCTCGAGCCGGAACAGACTGTCGCTGCAGTAGGAGAGGCTTCGCGGGATGTAGGGATGCCGGCGTAGCGGAAAAACCGGTTCCCGAGATAACTGATCCGCGGCGACGTGAAACCAACCGCGCCGAGTACGTCGGCCCAGAGCTCGGGCTGCTGGTGTTTGAACCACTCGACATCGGGGTTGAAGGGACTGCGCATCCCAAGGTCTCCGAATAGGTTGCGCCGCATCGCGTCGATGATGACCACTTTACCGCCCGGCGCCATAATGCGCGCCAGATCCTTGAAGATCCGGATGAACGGAGCTCGGGCTTCCGCATCATCATGCAGGCGAATGCACGCCGGTTCATCGACGTGGTTGATGGAGGCTACGGACAACACGAGATCATAGCTGCCGTTCTGAGCTTCATGGTCCTGGAGTCTCTTCTGCTCCATTTCCACACCACTAAGATCGAGATTCGCCACCAGCTTTCGAAACTGCTCCAGATAGTTGGCGGCATCACAGAACCCGTCCGACATCGGCTCCAGCCCGACGACCCGCCTGGCCCCGTGAACCCCCCGCCCACAGACAGAACTCGCCTCGCCCGCAACCGACTTCAACACTCGCTTGTCGCGTAGATCAACGTCACCGTAGAGCTGGCGGGCGCGCACCAGGGAAGTCAGCCCCGGCTCCAAAGCCCGCCTTCTTTGCCGACCTGGAGCAGGCGATTAACGCTCTCATTTTCAGCCATTTAGAATCCTCCGAAACAGTTACAGCCCACACCCCGGCCTTTGGCTCGTACCCTCAAGTGGAATGCACCATGCTAACGCAGTCACCAACAAGCCTTCAATCCGCAGGCCGCCGCGGCAATGCGCCTTAGCTGCGCAACTGCAACAAGTTGGCGCTGCGGAGCTCGGCCGAGTTCCTCCTCATACGGCCACTGGTATAATGACCGTACGCCTCTCGGGGCCAAGGTTGGGCTAGACCATGGTCACCAAAATCCTCACTGTTTCCCTGATTTCCGCCTGGGCTTACCATGCTGGTTTGCTCCACGCCAACGCGATCCCACAACCCGTGCAAGCTCAGGGTGCCAAGCAAAGAACGGCCGGACGGTCTGAAACGGCAAAGCCCACGCTGCTCGCAAAGAGCGCCCGCGCTTCCAGCCTGGAACCAACCGTCCGTCTGGCTGAGCCCTCCGCCCCTGAAGTGATGTCGAGAATGCCTGGCGCAATCTGCCAGTCCTCTTCAGCCTCGCTGGCTTCTCCGCCGCCAGTAACAGCACGCCTATCCCGGACTGCGTGGTGGGGCAAATGAAGTGGTTTACGGCGTGGCGAAATTCTCGGCGGCGGCTACCAACGCCGTTCAGGGGCATTTCAAATTGCCCGCCGGTTTCAACACCCTCGCCGTGGATGTAGACACCCTGACGACCGAGGCTCCTGGCAACGTGGTTTGGCAGATTCAGAGCATCTGCGTCGGGCCGGAGGAATCCCCAAATCTCGATTGGAGCGCCCCGGATACCGTGACCATGACCTCTCCCGGCGTCTCGTCGCAGTTGTCCACGGGACGGATTGATCCAGTGAACACCCCTAACTGCGCGGCGGGAAGAGATTCTTTTTCGGTTCTTTCGCGATCCGGCGCACCCATCCGACGACTATGAATCGGCTGCAGAGCTAGTTTCACTTCGTTTCGTCGTGCGGTAACCTCGCGATGAGACATCTGTGGTTGGTTGGCATTTTGTTCACAGCCGTGACGGCGGGCGCCGTGGATTTCACCTCAGCGCGCTCCGGAAACTGGGATGACCCGGACGCCTGGTCGCCCACCGGCACGCCCGGCGCCGGAGATCGCGTCAGCATAGAGAGCCGGCATATCGTTACCATCCCGGAATCCTACACCGCGACGATCGGCGATTTTCCCGCCGACGACATGGCCACACCCGCCATTCAGTGCACTTCGACCGGCGGGAGCGGCGCTCTGGCCATCTCCGGCACCTTGATCTTTCGCGGCCCGGTGCGGCAATGCAACTCCGCCTGGACTGTGGGACCTGGCGCCATGGTCACGCACGATTCATCCGGAGCCGCCGCGCCGGCAGATACGCACTACACCTGGAAACTGGGCCTAGTGAACGGCCAATCGGCATCCCGGTTGGTCATCGACGGCACTGCGGAACGCAGAGCGGTCTTCAATACGGCAACGGACAGCGGTAACGCAGGCGGATTCCAGGGCGTAACGCTCCCGAACGGAATACTCACGCAAGACGCGGGTCAGGTTCAGGCATCCCACGCTAACTTCAGTCATTGGGGTACGACCACCGGCTATCTTCTCCGTGCCTGGCCGTATTCAAAGGGCACGGCGGCGTATTTCGACTCCTGCAACATCAGCGACTCGGGACCGATCTCACTGTACGGAATCCGGCCCAACGTCACCTTCCGCCTCCTCAAGACCGTCATCACCACGCCGCTCATTCCACCCACAAACCGCTACATCGAACTCGGTTACGGTGCCTATCCGACGGCAACACCCTCCGGTGGCGACCTGCGGATCGAAGGTTCCTACATCGAAGGGACCGTCGCCCTGAATGTGAACAGCAACCACATCGGCAAGGACGCCGGCTTCACGTTCAGGAATACGATTCTCGCCGGGGGACAAAGTCCGGCCAGGTGCCATTCCTCCAGTCCAACAGCCCCGCATTCGCGCCTGGAAACTGGGACCTTATGTTCCTTCAGAACTCGCTACCGGCCGGCACTCTGCGGCGAACGATTCTCACGCGCAACTACCGCACCAACCCGCATTGGGTTTACCTGAGCCCCAGTGACACCAACCTCGATGGCTGGATCGCCGAGGCTGAGATGGACAACGGCATCGCCGGAGATATCCTGATGCTGATTCCGGGTAGAAACCCGTACCGCGTGACGATTCGCAACGGCATCACTCCACCCACGCCCGGAGGACAGGCGCCAGGAGTCACGATCAACTACAACACCAATATCAACTGCGACGGCAATCCCTGGCACTGCCCAGCCATCACGGCCGAGCAGAATACTTATCTGGGAGACGCCCAGGCGCTGACGGCAATCGGCGGAGAGAGCAACAATGGCGGCGCGGGCCTGTTCGCCTCCATTCAATTCAATATCGCCTGGAGGACCACTCCTGGTGTCGGTTTCATCACCAAATGGCATGCTCTCAAGGTTCCCGCGGACGGCACCTTTGCCCTGGCTGACTCCAACAACTGGTGGAACTTCACGAATGAAATCCGCTACGACAGGACAGATACGACTCGGGCTCATATGTCACACCTGGTCTGAAGGATACGAACGCGGACCCGCAGTTTTTGGAGTGGCGCAACATGCGGCAATGGGGCCTGGCTGAAACCAGGATCACCTCCTGGGACGAGATCCTGGCCGAGTTCCAGCACCTTGAATCAGCCCAACTACGACACCCGCTTCAACCTTCTGGACATGTACAACTGGATTCGCGCCGGCTACCGGCCGCGAAATGCGGCGGCGGCCCTGATGCCGGATGGCAGTGACGGCACGATAGGCGCGCTTCATCCGCTCTATGCATTCGAAACGCTGGATCGGGTCTACCGGGCCAGTCCGGGCTTCTCGTCAACAACGGATTCTAAGCGGCGGCACGGACGGCGATGGCCTCACCCGCGCCGGCGCACAGAAATGGCTCCGGCTACCAGAGCAAAAGACACCAGCCCCACAGACCCGGGTTCGGGGATGGAGCTCACCGGGTAGTCCTCATCGTAGTAGTACTTGAGCTCATAGCCGAATCTGGCATAAACGTGCCTCGGAGTGACCGAGCACGAAACGTCCGGCACGCCGCTCACACAGCTTGCTTCGGCTCCGCCGGACGCATCGCCCGCGTAGATCGGGTAGGCGAACCACAGGGTTGCGCGGGGTCTCCCACCCATTTATCTGGTGAGGCCGCACCTCCTTCACAAGAGGCAATCCCCAGGAGGTGGTCTCTGCAACCAGGGAGTTCGCACACGATTTCCGGTGTGAAAAGGCTGCTCCTCCTGGCAGGTTGAGAGAGCCGCCACCGAAAAACCGCGAGTGGTGATCCTTGCGGGCGGGTTCAACAGCACACCCTCCGGACCGGAGAACTCGTACCACACGTCCACATCACGCTCGCTGTGAACGTAGCCTCAACAGCCCTGAGCCGATTCGGTTCGAAAGGAAGGGCCTCGATGACGCCTGCTCCAATCCTCTCCAGCGCCACCAGTTTGCACGATGATTCCGGCGCTGCCCAGCACCGGGAAGGCAAGCAGGCAAAGAAGACGTCCAAGCACGAACGCACCTCCTTATTCAGAGTTTGCGCTCTGTTCATCGACAAATGAGTGTACCGCCGCCGAAATCCAGGCGCAAGGGGTTCTGGAATTCGTCCGTCTTGTGTTTGACCTACCCACCAGGACTACTGGTACCCTGGATTCCATCCGGAGGATTAGCGGCTGATGGAATGCCATTCCACTCACTACCCCGGATTCATGCCCGCACGGAAGTCACGGATTGCGGCCGGGAGCTCAAAACACTGCTCCCGCCATCGCGCACACCCAGGGCAATAAAGGCAGACCCGTACCGGGGTCCGCTGCAACACAACCGGCCGATGTGCCTCTCCCGGGCCTGGGCCCGTCGCGCATGGCACATGGCAACCTCGACCAGATCAGTCCCGAGCGCCGACGGGTTCGCGTCCTCTGCTGAACTTGGACACAATACTCCATGAATGCAATCGGCGCTCTAAGGCGGCATATCTCGGCCCTACTCACGATAGCCATTCTATTCATTGCAGCACTTACTGCAATTTATGAGTGATGCGAGGGGACACGGTTGGCACATTGGGCGGATGAACCCGCTCTAGTGACTGCTGTCATGGTTCATGATTACCTTTCAGCGGGATTGCTGGCTCCGCAGAGAATTGCATGAAAGGTACTATTCTCATTATCCGAAAGAGATTGCATTGGGGAATCTGGCCTCCTCTTCTCTACCTTGTCGCGGGCGTATGGATGTTATTTTTCGGCGTTTCGCCTGCTGCGCTTCTGCTGCTGGGTTGCACCTGGTTGCCTCGCGCGTCTCTGCTAGCACTCTCTCCGTCCGTAGGCACAGCCCAGGGCAGTGTAATGGGCATTGTTGCCGGGCTTTTCTTCCTCGCGCTGCCAGTGTTCAAACCCAGCGCTCCACATTTATGCTGGAGATGCCGGTCGCTTTGGCGTCGTTTGCCGCGATGTTGGTATGGAGCGTTGCGCAATACTCCATCGTACGTGGCTCGCCGTGGCGCTAAGGTGTGACCATCGGCCACGATGCTGACGAAAGAGTAACGCTCGTGTTGATGGTTGGCCTCATGCTATTGATAACGGGCCGCTTCTCATTGCTGAGGCAGTCCAGCTTTTATGCATCTGCGACACGATTGTCATTGTTCTGGGGCTGCCGTGGCAATTCATAACGCTTCGCCTTTTATCTCGCGGATCAAACGTTGTTCCTCT
>JADKID010000024.1 GCA_016721425.1 Bryobacterales bacterium
CCACGGCGACAGAGGTTGGACTATACGTCTTCCCATCACTGCCTGCTTCGGTTTACAACATTGCGGTGGAGAAGACCGGCTTCAAGAAGTTGAACCGGCAGAACATTGAAGTCCGCGTTGCACAGCGCGTGGACCTAGATCTGTCTTTGGAAATTGGCGATGTGCAGCAGACGTGGAGGTTTCGGCGGAGGCGCCCCTTCTGGACACGTCAACGGCTGAGCGCGGTCAGAACCTCTCCACGAAGTTCATGGACAACCTGCCGCTGTTCTCGGGCGGCATCCGAAATCCGCGAGCGTTCGTCAATTACATGTCGGGCGTCACGAATGCTGGCGAGCAGAGCGTTTCCGGATCGGGCGGACGCGCACAGGAAGTGCTGATCGACGGCGGCAGTGCGCTGAACGTCGAATCGAGCGCTGTGTTCAACTTCCCATCGTCGGAGATGTTCAGCGAGTTCAAGATGTTGCAGAGCAAACTACTGGCTGAGTATGGCCGAGTGGGTGGCGGCATTGAAATCTACTCGTCCAAAAGCGGGACGAACTGGTTCCATGGCGCGGCATTCCACAACATGCGGCGTGACATCTGGAACGCGAACGCCTGGAACAGGAACGCAAGTACGAACCCTGCCTCTAGCTTTCGCCCCAAAGAACGGTTCAATGAGACCGGTGGAGCCGCAGGCGGCCCGGTGTTCATCCCGAAGGTATACGACGGACGGAACAAGACGTTCTGGTACTTCACGTACGCGAAGGATATCCGCCCTGTATCGTTGGCCTTCCCGACCTCTACGGTGCCGACCGCGCTGATGAAGCAGGGGAACTTCACCGAAGCCGGCGTGCCGCTCATCTGGCGATCCGGCGACCACGGCGGGTAACGTACGGCAGCCGTTTGCGGGAAACATCATCCCGAACTCGCGCTTCAGCAAGGTGGCGACGAAGCTGATTCCGTTGATTCCGAATCCCAACGTCAACAGCCTGGCGTCCAACTACAACTTCGTCAACACTTCCGCATTTGATCGCACGATCTGGAGTCTGAAGTTCGACCATGCCTTCAGCTCCACCAACCGCGTTGCTTTCTTCTTCAACAACGAAGTACAGGCGCAGGATGACATCCAGAACTTCGCAGGGCCGATCGGGAACGGACTGCAGAACTTCCAGAAGCCTTACAACTACAGGGTCAACCACGATTTGAGCATCAAGCCGAACCTGCTGATGCACACCACGTTTTCGTACTCCAAGACGCGTCAGACTTGGGACAATCCGGCGCAGAAAGGTGCGGGCAGTGCCCTGGGCTTCGCTCTCACTGGCGATTCCGACGCGACACCGCGCATCATGTTCTCTGGTGCGGCGGGCCTCTCGCCCTACGGCCATCCGGACAGTAAGGTGGCCAACGGCGCCCAGTTCAACACGCAGTTCTGGCTTTCGCAGGGCTACACGATGTTGAAAGGCAAGCACGAGTTCCGGTTTGGCTGGGCCTGGCGGCGTTTCGAGACGCTCGGCATGGACTTGGCTAACACGAACGGGCGCTACACGTTCAACCGGGTTCAGACGGGTCTGCCGGGCGTTACCAACTCAGGCCACGAATTCGCCAGTCTGTTGCTGGGCGGAGTCGATATCGCCAGCAACGTGGTTCCGCCGGTGTTGTTCGACACGACCAAGTACTACGACACCTCGGTGTACTTTCAGGACAACTGGAAGGTGAGCTCACGCCTGACGCTGAATCTGGGTCTCCGCTACGAACTGCCGATCGGCTGGCATGTGCCGGGCGGCAACGGGTACTCCCACGTGGACATCAACGTCCCGAATCCTGGCGCGGGCGGACGTCCGGGCGCACTGGTGTTTTCCGGGACTGGCCCGGGCCGCAACGGCATGCGCCGCTTCTATCCGGATGACCACTCGGCCATTGGTCCTCGCCTGGGCTTTGCGTACCAGCTTGCGAGCAAGACGGTGATTCGCGGCGGTTGGTCGATCTACTACCAGGGCATGTCGAGCGGCGGTTGCGGCTGCCGCGCGGGATTCGCCGGCACAAACGACCTGCAGAGCGATGGGCGCAACGCGGTTCTCAACTGGGACAACGGCATACCGAGACAGCCCGGTTACCGGCCGCCTCCGATCATCGATCCAACGATCGTGAACTATCAAAGCGTTCAGTACCAGGGGCCGACCGCCGGTCAGCCTGGCAGGATTTACAACTGGAGCCTGAACATTCAGCATGAGATCAAGAACTTCCTGATCGACGTCGCCTATCAGGGCAACCGCGGCACGCGGCTCAACTCGACCATCGACTTGAACCAACTGCCGACGAGCCTTCTGAGCCGCGGTTCGATCCTATCGGCGCGTATCGATTCGCCGGCCGCCGCCGCGGCTGGTTACACGGCGCCCTACGCCAGCTTCCCGGGCAACCTGAGCGTCGCCCAGTCGCTGCGTCCGTATCCGCAGTACCTCTCGGTATCCAGCCTCTTTGCCGCTTACGGCAGGAGCTGGTACGACTCGCTGCAGGCCAAGGTGGAGCGCCGCTTCGGCGCGCTGCAACTGGCGGCCAACTACACCTGGTCCAAGAGCCTCGGCTATGGCCACTACCGTCAGGTCTTCGGCCAGGGCGGCACGGCAGCGCCCCAGGATTTCTACAATCTGAGCGATGCGAAGAGCTTCATGCCGTTCGATATTCCGCACGTGCTGAATATCATGACGGTTTATGACCTTCCGTTCGGCAAGGGCCGGAAGTTCGCCAGCAACGGCAACGCATTCACCAATGCGCTGATCGGCGGCTGGACAGTTTCCGGGCTGATGGTCTACCGGAAGGGCACACTCATTCAGTTGGTCACGCCGGGCAATCCGCTGGGCAACGGTGTGATTTTCGCTCCGCAGACCAAGGCCAACATCGGCACCGGCCCGATCCGCACCGGCATCGACCGCACGACGCTGGATCCGAACAATCCTTCCACACGTTGGTTCAATGCCTCCGCCTTTACGGCAGCCCCGGCGTACACGCTGGGTAACGCAGCGTTCTTCCACAACGAATTCCGTCAGCCGGCGGTCTTCTCGGAGAACCTTTCAATCGTGAAGCGGACGACGCTGTGGGCCAACGACAAGAACCCAGTTGTCCTGACCTATCGGGCCGATGGATTCAACATCTTCAACCGGACCAACTTCGGCGGTGTCAACGGCACCATCGGAAATGCTGCCTTCGGTCGTCCGACCGCTGTGCAGGTTGGCGCCAGGCTGATCACCATGGGATTGCGGCTCGAGTTCTAATCGGAAACGAGTCGTAAGCAACGTTGAAGGGCCGTCCCACACCGGGGCGGCTCTTCGGCATTTATGGGAAGACTATCGGAGGCCGGGGAGGTAGCGAAAGCGGGTGCGGCGGCGGTACTGATCGAATTCATCACCATGTCGGTCCAGAAGGTCGCGCTCTTCCTCCGCGATGCGGAGCTCGGTGCCCACCAGATAGATGACAAGGGCAACGGCAAGTCTGGGGAGAGGGGTGACGAGGAGGCCCGTGGCCAGGAGCATGGCCAGGAAGGCGAGGTAGAGTGGATGGCGGAGTAGCGCGTAGGCTCCCGTGGTGACCAGCCCTTCGCGGGCCGAGCGGAGCGACCAGACGAAGACGGCCGCGCCGAGCGGCGCCAGCACGATGACAGCGGCGAGATGGAGGGGCGGGGGGCGGAGAGGACCGGCGGGCATGGAGAGCGTGAGTGCCATGGCGGAGGCGACCTGGAGTAGTGCGCCGATGATTGTGGGCGCGGTAATGTTCTGTGCGGTGGCGGCCTGGCGGCGGAGCGCCGGTAGAGCGCCGATGGCCGCACCGATGGCGAAGACAACCCAAGCGGCGAGGTAGGTGCAGAAGGCGACGACGCGCAGCATCAGACTAGCTCGCGGAGCTCGATGTTGCGGAAGTGTACCTCGATGCCGGGGCCGGAATGCACCTGCAGCGCAATGATGCCGCGCTGGTTGATGCCGGGGTCCGGCTCGGTGTAGTCCACTGTGCGCATGCCGTCCAGCGTGATGGTGACATGGTTGCCGAGCGCGCGCACGGTGTAGGTGTGCCAGCCGGATTTGTCGAGCTTGGCGATGGCCGGCGCGGGCGCCTGGGCGAGGACGCGGTTGCGGCGCGACTCGTCGTAGAGGCAGCCCCAGTAGTTCTGGCCGATGTCGGCCTGGTAGCCCGAGAGCTCGTGGGCCTGCACGGCGTTGACGCTGCGGAACTGGATGCCGCTGTTGCCCTCGCCATTGAGCAAGCGGAACTCGAGTGTGAGCTCGAAATCCTGGAACGTGTCCCGCGTACGGAGGAAGTCGTTCCATTTCTGGCCGGCGTGGCGGCCGACGATCATGCCGTCGCGGGCCTGCCAGACGTTGGGCGTATCTTCCACCCAGCCTTCGAGGTTGGCGCCGTTGAAGAGCTTGCGCGCCGCGGAGGCACGGGCGGGCAAGGCGAGCGAGCGGCCGCTGCGGATGGCCTCATTGCCCCAATGGGCGGCGTTGGCGGAGTCGACACTGCTCTCGACCGGGGCGTTGGGCTGCTTGCGGGTTTTGATGCAATCCAGCCAGTTGAGGACGTGATCGACGGTGCCGTCGCGGGTGGCGTCGACCTTCTGGGAAGCCGGCGGCATGTAGGTCTTGCGATCGAACTGGCCGGATTCGGGGTAGACCTCGAAGAAGGGCCGCAACAGGCGCAGGCTGCCTCCGGTGCCGCGGAAGAGGATACCGCCGTCCTCCATTTTCGTCACCATCGTGCTGACGTAGGAGACCTGGAATTGCTTCGGGTAGAGGAGCGAGACGTTGACGGTGTCGGGGGTTTCGAACCAGGCGACCTGGAATTTGGAGCCCTGGCCGCGGGCTTCCACGGGGACGCTGTCGCCCATGACCCAGTGGACGGAATCTATCCAGTGGGAGAAAAGATCGGTCAGAGTGCCGCCGCCGTAATCCCAGAACCATCGCCAGTTTGTGAAGCGCCAGGCGTCGAATTCGCGCGGGCAGGCATTGCCGAGGAACTGGTTCCAATCGAGCTTGGAGGAATCGACGGCGGGCGGAGTTTTCTGGGTGGCGTAGTTCTGATTCCACCAGGTGAGCACCTGGGTGACCTTGCCGATGCCGCCGGATTCAATCAACTGCTTAGCTTGTAGGAAGTGCGGGTAGCTGCGCTGCTGGTAGCCGACCTGGACGATGCGGTTGGACGCGCGCACCGCCGCGATGACGGAGGCGCCCTCTTCCACGGAGTGGGTGAGGGGCTTCTCAACGTAGACGTCCTTGCCGGCCTGGACGGCGGCGATGGTCATGGGGACGTGCCAGTGATCGGGGGCGCCGACGATGACGGCGTCGATGTCCTTGCGGTCCAGGATGGCGCGGAAGTCGCGGGCGACGATGGCGGTTGGATTGAGGGCCGCTTTGGCGGATTCGATGCGCGGCTCGTAGATTTCCGAGAAGGCGGCGACATCCGCGTTGCCGAACTCCTTCGCGGTGCGGGCGATATAGGAGCCGCGGCCGCCGGCGCCGAGCAGGCCGACGCGCACGCGATCATTGGCGCCCATGGCGCGGCTGGCGGAGAGCGCCGTGGCGCTGGTGGCGAGGAACGAGCGGCGGGTTACCATGATTTCCACTCCTGGAGAGATTCGAGCGCGGCGCGGGCCGTGGCGGCGTGCAAGTCAACCGTATCCTGAAGGCGGCGCGCATAGCCGCCTGCCAGGGTGACTACCACCGGGATATGGCGTTGGAAGGCGATGTCGAAGACGAGGCGGTCCCGCAGGAACAGCCCTTCCCGTGTCAGAGAGAGGCCGCCGAGCTGATCGTCGTAGTAAGGGTCCGAGCCGGCGACGAAGAAGACCATGTCCGGGCGAAAGCCGCTGACTGCGGTCTCGTAGGCGGGGCGGAGGTGATCGAGATAGTCCTTGTCCCCGGTGGCGTCGGCCAGGTGGATGTCGATACTGGAGGGCGGCTTCTCGGTGGGGTAGTTGTTGAAGTGGTGAATGGAAAGGGTGAATACGGAGCGATCGCCCGCAAAGATGGCGGCGGTGCCGTTGCCGTGGTGGACGTCGCAATCGACGACGAGGGCGGTGCGGATCAGGCCCTCCTGCTGGAGAGTGCGGATGGCGACGGCGACATCGTGGATGGCGCAGAAGCCCTCTCCATATCCGGCAAATGCATGGTGGAAGCCGCCGCCGATGTTGTAACCGACACCCTTGGAGATGGCGTGCCGCGCGGCGAGGATGGTCCCGCCGGCGGCCAGAAAATAGGCATCCACCATCTTGCGCGAATAGGGGACCTCGAGCTTGAGGATGTCGTGATAGGTGAGCGTGCCAGTCTCCAGCTTGCGGACCCATTCTGGCGTGTGGACCAGGAGGAGTTGCTCGCGCGTGGCGGGTTCCGGCGTGAGGAAATCCTCAGGTCCGGCGAAGAGGTCATCGAGCAGCTTGCGCCGGATCAGGCGGTACTTGGCGGTGGGGAAGACATGGTCGCCGAAATGCAGATCGTAGCCGTCGTGAAAGACGAGTGGAAAGGGGAGCATGGCTTAGTCACCGGCCTGGAGAGCGGTGAGGATGCCGAGGCGGTAAATGTCCTCCGCCTTGCATCCGCGGGAGAGATCGTTGGCGGGCTTGAGGAAGCCCTGAAAGAGCGGGCCTGTGCAGATGGCGCCACCGAGGCGCTCGACCAGCTTGACTGCGATATTGGCGGCGCCGACGTCGGGGAAGATCAGCGTGTTGGCGTGGCCGGCGACGGTGGAGCCGGGCGCCTTGGAGCGGCCGATGCTTTCTATCAGGGCGGCGTCGGCCTGGAGCTCGGCATCGAAGTGTAGGTCGGGCCGGCGGGCCTGGATAATCCGGCCGGCCTCTTTCACTTTCTCCACCCAGGGATGTTTGGCGCTGCCTTTGGTGGAGAACGAAAGCAGCGCGATGACGGGTTCGACGCCGATGACGGTGCGCGTGGTTTCGGCGGTGGCGATGGCGATGTCGGCGAGCTGGACGGCGGTGGGCTCGATCATGAGTGCGGGATCGGCCATGGCGAGGGTGCCGCCCGCGCCGCATTCCGTGGCGTGGGTATTCACGATCATGACGCCGGAGCCGGTCTTGATGTCGGTGCGCATGCCGATGGTCATGTGCGCGGCGCGGAACGTGTCTGCCGTGGTGGTGGCAGCGCCGCCGACGAAGCCGTCCGCGTCGCCGCAGGAGACGGCGAGGCCGGCGAAGACGAGCGGATCGAGGGCCATCTTGCGCGCCTCGGATTCCGTGATGCCGCGGGAACGACGGCGGTCTCGCAGGATGCTGGCGTACTCATTGAGCTTTGGGTTGGATTCCGGCTGTTCGACGACGACGCAGGAAGCGATCTGGCCCTTGGGCCGGCCCATGAGGATGGGGATCGCGAGCTCTTCCTGGCAAAGGCGGGAGGCGGCGGCGATGACGCGCGGGTCTTCGCCTTCGGGGAAGACGATCCGCTTCTTCTTCAGTTGGCGGCGGAGACGTTCCACCTGGCGGCCGAAGAATTCTTGGGCGGAGTGCGGGGACTGCATGAAGCCTATATTCTAGCTTCTGCCGGTGGCGGCCACGAAGGCCAGCGCTCTCTCCCGGATGATGGAGGCGATGTTGGCCCTGGTGGCGCCATTCCAGTAGAACTGGATCTCTGCCTCGCGGAGGTCGGCTTCGGCGTAGTGCAGGAGATAGAAATCAGTCAGGTCGCTTCTGTGATTCGTCGCCATGCAGAGATCGCTCACCAGCGAGAGTGCCGCGGACATGGAGATCTTGCCGTTCAGGCCATCCATCAGAATCTCGCCGGCATAATCGCGAACCGGGTCGCCGCTGTCCAGGGGGATGAATCCAAGCTCGCTGAGCGTAGCATCGCGGCGTTCCGCCACCTCAAAGGCGTTGAGCGGCGCCGTCAGACCCGCCAGAATTCGGAGGCTCCGCCCGTCATGGCCGTCTTCCAGCAGAGAGACGGCCCAATCCACGCACTCCTGGCCGAGAGCTCCGCCCAGGGACCTCATCGCGCGGATCCGCGCTGTCGTGATCCTCTTCACCTGTGATCCTGCGGCCTGGCGTTTGCCGCCAGAAGCTGAGGATTGACGCTCATTACGTGGTACATGCCGTTCAGATTGGCGATCATGTCGCGGAAGAACTCGCGCATGGCGGGTTCGGCGTAGCGGGCTTCGCGCAGGTCCTGGAGCTCGCGGCGTAGCGCCAGATCCAGCGCCTCCTGCGGCGATTTGTAGAGACAGATCCCGCCGAAGACGTTCCAGTGGCGGCTCTTGTCGGAGCCATCCTCCTTGTTGCCGGGCAGCAGGAAGTTCTCGAGCGCGAGAGACCCCGGTAGCTTTTCGCGCGGGATCGATTTGACCCAGGCGTAAGGGATGCGAATGGCTTCGTCGAGCAGGCCGACCGCCTTCTTTTTGTCTCCATTCCTGATACGCAAGGCTTCGCGGAGGAGCAGCACCATCGGCAGATTGTGATTCTCCACCCCGCGATCCTGGAGACTTCTGCTGGTTTTGGCGACAGCCCGGAGGTAACGCGGATCGTGCTGCGCGTAGGCGACGAGGGCGCGGAAATCCTCGTCGCGGGTCGAGCTTTTGTAGTACTGCCATTCGGCGCGATCGAGGTAGTTGGCGAGATCGGTGAGGTTCCGTGCCGGGCCCAGTGTCTCGAAGTTGTACGCGAGGCCAAGGTCGGATTGGAGATAGCCGGAGGCCAGCCGCAGGATGGCCCGCCAGTCCTGCTTACCGGCGGTGAAGGCGGCATATTCGGGCGAACTGAGGATCTCGCGTAGATGGTCGCGAAAAACGAGAAGTTTCAGCGCGAATTCCGGCTGGCCCCTCACTGTGAGCGTCTCCGCGTCCTCGACGAGTTCCGTGAGGGCCAGGAGCCTCTCGAAACGGTCAGCCGGGTGGCTGAGTGAATTGACGCGGGCGATTTTGCGGCCGGCGTATTCCCGCTCGATCGGCAGGAGTTGCGGCTGGCGGATACGCCAGGCCTGATCGAACCGGACGCCCTCCGCGTAGAGGGCAGCGTCAAGTGCCTGGACGTAAGCCCCTGTGCTGGTTGACGGCTGCAGCGCGGGGAGCCAGGTCAGCACCGAATCTGTGGCCCCCGCGTAGGGTAGGGCCCAGAGCGGGCGTGGGCGATACTCGGCCAGCGAAACGTAGCTGTAGAGCTCACGGGGCCGGGGGAAGGGAATGCCAGCGGCGCGCTGGCGCTCTTCCGCGGTGTAGGGATCACCGCCTGACGCGACCAGGGCACGGAGGATGCTGACATCTTCGGCGTCGACGAGGCCATTTTGGTTGATGTCGAGGCGTTGCGCGACGGAGTCCGTCGCGGATTGCGGCGATTCGATAGACGCATCGAGCGCGGCCAAGTCCTGCGCGGTCCAGCGGTGGTCGCCATCGAGATCGCCGAGCATGATGAGCTCAGATCCGGTTTGAACGCGGTGTACCGGGATGGCGAGCTTCCAATAGGCAAAGCCCAGGGCGGCACCCACGCCAAGTGCCACCAGGGCGCGTTTCCATGTTTTCGTGTGTATAGTCACCGGCACCTCACAGCCTTCGTCCAGCCGCGAAAGTGTCGATCAGTTTTTGCAGACGCTTCAGGCGGGTGGCTTCCGTCTTGGCGCTGACCACCCACCAATGAATCGCCTTGCGATAGGACGGCGGCTGAGAGTGGAAGAAGTCCCAGGCTGGCCCGTTAGCCTGGAGCATCCCTGCGTAAGGTTGCGGGAGCTCTGCCGTGCGCTGTTCATAAGCGTAAATTCCTGAGCGAGTCTCGGTCCGCGCTTCGTATGCCTTGAGGCCGGCCGGGTGCATGCGGCCCAGGCGGGTCATCTCCTCGACGCGCTTGATGTTCACCGCGCTCCAGATGCTGCGCGGCCGGCGGGCTGTGAAGCGGATTTTGTAGCTGACATCGTCAATGCTTTTGCGCAAGCCGTCGATCCAGCCAAAACAAAGGGCTTCGTCGACGGATTCCGGCCAGGTGAGGCTCAGCCGGCCGGAGCCAACCTTGTAGTAGCCCACCCAAAGTTCGCGGGCCGTGGCGTGGTTGGCTTCCAGCCACTCACGAAAGGCGGATGCGGTCGGGAAGAAGGTCACGTCCATATGCTGCGGCAACGGTTGCTCAGCAACAGGCTATCATCGTCACCGGCAATCTTGACATCCCTAGTTCCAGGGAAGCTAAAGCTTGACTAAACCCTTGCCGATACAACAGAATAGGGGAGTCTTAGTAGCCGTACTCCAGGAGCAGAATGAAGCGCATCCTAATCATCACACTGGGGCTGGTTCTTCCCGCCGCACTCTTTGCCGTAGCGCCCGTGAAGAAAAAGACGGCGAGCGCCAGGTCTTCGCGCGTTACTGCGAAGAAACAACCGCGGGCCAAGGCCTTGGCCGCCACCACGAAATCGAAGACCTACCGCGCCAAGCGAACCTACTACAGTCCATGGGACACGCCCACCTTTGCGGATTCCACTTGGGGCGACGTTGTGGATGGCGAAGATCTCGTGGTGCGCCGCGCCGCTGTGCAGGCGCTGGGGCCGTATAACGGATCGGTGGTGGTCGTGAATCCGAACACGGGCCGCGTGTTGACCATGGTGAATCAGAAGCTGGCGCTGACCGGCGCCTATCAGCCTTGTTCCACCATTAAGCTGGTGGCTGGTCTGGCCGGACTCAGTGAAGGCATCATCGAGCGCGAAACCCGTCTGCGCCTCTCGCGCGGGCTCTCCATGGACCTCACCACGGCGCTGGCTAAATCGAACAATCCCTACTTCGCCAACATCGGCGAGAAGTTGGGCTTCGACAAAGTGAACTACTATGGCCGGCTGCTCGGATTGGGCGAGAAGACCGGCCTCGATATCGCGGGCGAGAGCGCCGGCATCTTTCCCGAGGAAAAGCCGAAAGGCGTTCCGGTGGGGATGATGACGAGCTTTGGCGAGGCCATCGGCCTGACTCCGCTGCAGTTGGCCGCCATGGTTTCCACCATTGCCAACGGAGGCACGCTCTACTACCTGCAGTATCCGCGCAATCAGGAAGAGGCGCTCAATCTTGTGCCGAAGGTGAAGCGGAAGCTCGACGTCGAGAGCCAGTTGCCGGACATGAAGCCCGGCATGATGGGCGCGGTGGATTTCGGAACAGCCCGGCGTGCTGCCTACGACACCAACGAGCCGATCTTTGGCAAGACCGGCACATGTACGGATTCGCGGACGCACCTGGGCTGGTTTGGCAGCTACAACGAGATCGGCTCCAACAAGCTGGTTGTCGTCGTATTGCTCACCGGTGGCAAGAAGGTCAATGGCCCGGTGGCCGCCGGCATCGCCGGACAGGTCTACAAGAACATGTCTCAGTCGGCCACTGCCCATGTGGCGGTCGAGCCGAACATTCTGGCCCGCTAGGGCTTTCCGGCGCGCATGCGGCCTAGTTGTTTCGCCAGGAAAGCCATGTCTGTGAACGGTTCGCCGCCGATGCTGGCCCAATGGACCCGGCCTTGCGCGTCGATCAACACCGTGGCGTGCAACTCCATCTCCTCGAAATCGTCGTAGGCCGTAAAGCGGCGGGCGTTCTCTCGCTTGGGATCCGAGAGGAATCGAATGCCCTCCAGCTTCGCTGTCTTCAGGGCCTCGCGCGTGTCTTCCGCCAGGTTTGGACTGGCGGCCACCACATCGGTATCGAGCCCTGCCCATTCGCTGCTCTTCTCTGCGATCTGCTTGAGCTGTGCCATGCAGTGCAGGCACTCGCGGCCCAGATAGAAGATCAGCATCACGTTGCGACCCTTGTATTGATCGAGTGATGCCTGCTTGCCGGACGTGTCGGCTGCATCCAGCCGCGGGGCCGGGAACGGCGCCCAGGACGCCGGGCCGAAGTGGTCCAGCGTGACTCGGGCGTAGTTGCGCTGCGGGCCGGGCGAGGAGTCTTTCGGCTCCGCGGCCACACCGATGGCGCGCGCTCTGGCGAGTAGTGGCAAGCCGGCGTCGGCGTCTGAAGCCGTGAAGAGCAGGCTCGCCATGGCGGTTTTGGCCTGGTCGTTCTGGCCCAGGGCGTGACGAGCCTCCACCAGGCCGGCGAGTGCGAAGATGTCGTTCCGTGCCAGCCTGAGTGACTGCTCAAAGGACTGGGCGGCCAGCTTGGGGCTCCCTGCTTTCAGATACTCCCTGCCCAGCGCGTTATAGAGGAGTTCGGGATACTTCGGCGGATCGTTATCCTCCTTCTGATTCTCAAACTGCTTCTCCGCCGCCTCACTGAGGAGCCGCAGCCCTTCCAGAGACTTGCCCTGGAGCAGCGCCAGCCGGCCCTGTAACTCCAGCGCCTGGATGGCGTGCACATCGGCGAACTGCTTGTTCTTTTCCAGGTCGCCCTTTAACTCGGCGTGCTCTTCGATGGCCACTTCGGCTGCATCACTTTGGCCGAGGCCGAGCCGGGCGCGGGACCGGGCGTAGGCGCGATTCATACGGTCCATGAAGATCTCCCGCCAGCGAATGGTGTCCCGGTCCAGCAGGGCATCCCAACGCTCGAACTTCACCAGCGCCCGCAGCATCGAGCTGATGCCTTGGGAGTGGCTGGAGTAGGGGCTGTCGGCGTTCTGCTTCGGGTCCAGCGGCGCGTCCATCAATTGCTGCGCGCCAAAGACGGCGGCCTTTTCCATCCCGAGCTGTTCTTGAATGTAGGCGAGGTAGGCGCGGTTGTGGCCGTAATTCCAGTGGTTGAAGGGGAACGTCATGCGATCCTGCATATTCTTCCGCTCCACGCGCGTGGCGGCGTCCATGCTGATGGCTGCTTCGTGCCACATGCCGACGGTGGCGTAGACGTGGCCAGGCATATGCTGCGCATGGCCCGAATCCGGGGCTATGCCGCCATATTGCCTGCAACTCACCAGTGCCTGCTCCGCCTCGTGGTAGTTCCAGTTGTGAATGCGGTAGTGATGAGCGCCGGGGTGATCGGCCTGCTTGGCCAGAATTTCGCGGATGATCTGCTCGGTGCCGTAGCGGTTGTCGCCCATGCCGGCCAGAGCGATGAGGGCCTTGGCCTCTAGGTCCTCGGGGTAGCGGACGGAAATGGTCTCGAGGGTGTCGAGGTAGTCGCGCTGCTGGTTTTCGTAGTTGGACTTGCGGTCGCGCAGGGAATCGGTTTTGATCTGCGCTTCCAGGGCCTCGATATACAGCCTTTCGCGGGGTGTGACGGCGCCCTTCCGCTTGGCTGCCTCACGGATGAACTCTTTGGACCGATCGCCCCCGGCGGCGCGAGCCAGGCCCCAATAGACCATGGCGTTTTCGGGTTCCAGCTTCCGCGCCCACCGAAAGGCGCGCTCGGCCTCGTAGTCCCAGAAATGGTGGAGCAGCGTGTTCCCCTGGTCGAACCAGACCTGGACTTCGGGGTTCTTATGCGTGATGGGGAAGTGGGCCATGCCGATACCCGTCATGCGGTAGGGCTTGGTGCGCGGACCGGAATCATAGGCCTTGCCGAAGTGAGAATGACCCTGTTTGATCTGGTCGGAGGTGGATTGAGGCGCGTCGTCCAGCGCGCCGGCCGCGGCGCGGGCCGCGCCTCGCGTGCCTTGGGCAGTGGCGAGGGCCGCGGTGAGTGTAAGTAGTGCGGGCAGTGTGGTGAGGCGCATCCCAGTCCTTCGTGTATCTAAGGAGGATAGCAGGCGGGAGCCGAATCTGATCAGTCTCCTACAGCCTGAGGCGGCGTACTCCGATAGAGAAGGATGAGCGTCAAGCTGCCCACTTCAATGGTGGATCAGTTCCGAGTGCAGCCCGCTGGGCCGGCTTCCTTCGAGGTTGCTGAGGGCGATATCGGTGGGAATGTCTTCGTCGGAACCTCTGCGTCAGGTACGCCAGAGGCGTTTCCCGCCAGCGGGACTCGGACGTGAGATGAGTATGCCGTATACGGCTCAGAGTTGGGAAGCTCGCGTGGCCGCTCACCGCAGTTGGAGCTGTGTGGCGGCGGCGGTGATACCCGTACTCCTTCGGCTTTTGCTCCTTCCGGTTGCTCCTCCCCCGGAACCCTACTATCACGACGAGTTTGCATACCTTCTGGGCGCAGACACTTTCGCTCAAGGCCGGCTCACGAATCCACCGCACCCGATGTGGGTCCATCTGGAAGCGTTCCACGTGAACCCGATCCCCACCTATGCGTCGAAATACCCTCCCGCTCAGGCGATTCTTCTGGCGGTGGGACAGGCTGTTTTCGGCCATCCCTGGGTTGGAGTGCTGATCGGGTACGCATTCATGTGTGGCGCGGTATGTTGGGCATTACAGGGTTGGGGGCCGCCATGGGCGGCGCTGCTCGTGTCGGTGCTGTCTGGTCTTCATTTGGGCTTTGGCTGGACGGTTCATTCCATCTCGTCCCATTGGCTGAATTGCTATTGGGGCGGAGCGGTGGCATGTGCCGGCGCAGCCCTTGTCATAGGAGCACTACCGAGACTCGCTCGGAGAGCATCTTCCACGACAATGTTGGCGGCTGCGACAGGTTTGCTGGTCCTGCTGAATTCACGGCCGTTTGAAGGCACGGTGATGACAATTGTCTGTGGCGCCGTGTTGGCAGTCTTCTGCCGGGGGAAATGGCAGCGAATTGGGAACCTCGGGCGAGTAGCGGTGGCGATTCCGGCCATTGCGTTGCTGCTGTGCGGCGGCGCGTTCATGGCTTACTACAACTATCGCGTCACCGGGAGTCCCCTGGACTTGCCCTACCTGGTGAACCAGCGAATGTATGGTAGTGTCCCGGCATTTTGGCTGGCGGGCGAGCTTCCGAAGGTCGCATACCGTCACGAAGAAATCCGAAGACTCTATGTGGACTGGGATCTGGTGATACACCGAACCGTTCGTGCCGCGCCCTGGATCAGTTTCGAGCTCGCGGCCAGAACTCTGATTCCTTTCCTCTTTTCAGTATTCTGGCTTCCAGTGCTGCCGGCTCTCTTGCTGATGCGTCCGTGCCGCAAGTTCAAGATCGCAGTCGGAGCGTTAGCGGCGTTCGTCGTTCTAGCGATCTTGCCAATGAAGATGGTTTTGACGCACTACTTTGCACCGGCGATTCCATTGGTGCTGATCGTGGTGATGCAGGGGTTTCGTTTGCTGAAGCTAGCGCTGCGACAGCGGAACCACCGGGCCCGGCTAGTTTACGGCGCGTGGGTGAGCCTCTGCCTCCTGATGGCTTTCCTCTCAGCGGTTGCGTGGGGGATGTGGTCCCATCAGACGAGTAGCTTTACGCAGGCTCGGTCCACGGTGAAAGCGCTCTTAGCCGCCGCTGGCCCCAGGCACCTCGTCATTGTCCGGCGGGGAAAAAACGCGAGCATGCATGAGGACTGGATTGTCAACGAAGCTGATATCGATGGCTCCAAGATAGTCTGGGCGCGAGATATGAGTCCGGCGCAGAATCGAGAGCTGCTCGCCTATTTCGGAGATCGGAAGAAGTGGCTCCTGGAGCCGGATCAAGCTCCGCTTCGGCTGGTACAGTACCCGGAATGAGCAAGTCACGCGCGGTCTGGCGCGATCTGAACTGGAGATGACGATACCCGAGGCCCAGCCTCGGTGAATCGGCCGGAATTCGGCGACAACCGTGGGGATTCAGCAGCGGGGTTGCGCGTCGGAACGCAGACCCGGTGCGTTCCAGTTCTGCAGGATTCTCATCCTGACTCCGACTCCGCGTCTCCTAGGGCCTGTAGAGCCTATATGACCCCGACGAAATCCAACCGAACCCGCGACGACCTGCTTGCGTGTCCGGCTGCCTTGAGTGATCAATCGCCCCGACCTGCCGACGGAGACTATCCTTTAGTCGCCCGGGAGAAAAGGGTCATCCCCAGATTCTCGTACTTCATCCGGATCCTGCTTGGACGGAAGCTCGCCCGGACCAACATCGGCCACAGATCACGTTTTCCGTAGTACATCTTATGGTCGTCCATCTCTCAGGCCGGGCTGGTACCGAAACGGAATGCTGAAACTTCGAGGACGGGTTTTGCGAACCACGTCGGGACATTTACCAACAGCGTGCCGCCGGGCTTCAACACGCGATAACAATGGTCCAAGGACTGCTGTGGCTCACAGAGGTGTTCGAGAACTGAGATGAACAACACGATATCGTAGTGCTCGTCCGGCAATCCCGCGAGTGAGGAATCGGCGGCGCCAAGCACGAACGATAGTTTGGGGTTCTGCAGACACTCATCGCTCACCCGAAAGTCAATGCCCGTTCCATGACGCAACTTGTCCTGCAGGCCCACCAGAAACCGGGCATGAAAGCCGCACCCGATATCGAGCATTGCAAGATCATTGCGCGCAGGTAGGTAGCGGCGAATACTGCCGAAGATAATCCTGGTTCTCAGGCGGTCCACGAAGGTTGATCCGTGCTCGTTGTAGGTTTCAGTCCTGACTGACATTGACTGTCGCCCCTATCGCACGGGCGCCACTGCGGCTATCTGCCATCCGGCGCGCATGGAGTTCATGCGGAACCGGCTTCGAATCATTCTGTCTGCAAGCCGGATCAGCATTCCTGGCTCACGTGAAGTCTCCTCCATGGCCTCTCCACCTCTCGCCACCCAGTGCAGGTCCCGATCGTTAGGCCGCGTTACCGCGACAGGCTTGGTGCTCATTCGTCAGTCGACTCCGGTCTTTGTCATGGGGTCATCCAATCGCCGAGCTGTGCGGCCTGTCCACACTGCTACCGCATGCATCACCAGGGTGCTGCTAAATGTCAGGAATGCGCTGATGACGAGCAGGAGGCCCGTCACAGCTAAGTGGCTCGCGGCATCATTGTGCTCCGGTAGTCGCAACCCCAGATTCAGGTACTGTCGCGCCAGCGGTACGGCTGCGGCAATCCCCATCGCGGCGGCAGCGGCGCTGAGCGCCATCATCCGGTTGTAGCCGAATTGTCTAAGGCGCCTGGCTCTCAGTCCCTCCGAATAGCCGTACATAACCTGCACGATGCAGCCCAGGTAGGCGCTCTGGAGTCCGACCATGCTGAGCGTCAATCCAAGGAGCATCCAGTGCAGCATGAGCGTGACAGGTCCAATTCGAACCGGGCCCAAGCTGGCAGGCAGTAGAATCACAAGACCGGCGGCCAGCATCACCAATCCCGGTTTCAGCAGGAATAGGTCCGCGCCGTAGAGCAGCATTGCGCGGAGGTTGATCCAACCTGCGCGCCAAGGTTCCAGCCAGCCGCCGCGCTTCATGTGGCTCAACCTTCCATCCTTGTCTTTCAGGAACCGCACGGGCACTTCCGCGGTCCTCAACCGGAGGCAGACCGATTTCAGAACCATTTCCGATGCGTATTCCCAGGACTGCGATTCGAGATTGATGCGAACGAGCGCCCCCGTTGAGATTCCCCGCATGCCGCAGTGAATATCCGAGAAGTTGGTGGCATACAGGATGTTCAGAATCTTCGTAGTGAGAGGTGTACCGAAATACTGATGAAGCGGGGACATTGAGCCGGGTTCAATCGAACCTTTGAACCGCGAACCCATGATGAACTCGGCGCCTTTTCGAAATTGCTCCACGAAGCCCTGAAGGTGCCGGAAGTCGTAGGTGCAGTCGGCGTCGCCCATCAGTACGTATTTCCCGCGGATGAATGGAATCGCGTCGATATAGGCGCGTCCCAGGCCGCGCTTGGGGGTTCTCAGTACCCTGGCGCCCAGACTCAATGCAATCTCCGGCGTTTCATCGGTGGAGCTGTCGACGATGAGGATTTCGCCGCTCACACCGGCCGCCTCCATTCCGGCATGACACCACTGAATGAACTCGGCGATGGTGATCCGCTCGTTCATCGCAGGAATGACGATGGAGAGTTCAGGATCCGGGACGTCGTTGGCAGGGATTTCCAGCCGGATCAACCCACCAGAGGGGCTGGCCTGGCCAATGCGAATTGCATCCTGCAGAAGGCGAAGCTGAAGCTGCGCCGCGCCAACGTCCGTGATTTCAATTTCAGGCACACTCATGGATCGGACACCCCAGGCAATACCTTTAGCAATGACGATTCCAGCCCCGGCGGGACGGAAGTGATCTCATAGATGTTGTACCTGGGAGCGATGCTGCTGACGAGCCGAATTCGTCCAGAGGCCTTCAGCGCCTCCAGCAGCGGATAGAAGTCGGGCTCCACGCCGTCGTCGTTCGCAATCTCTGCAAGATAGCGCGGGCGGAATTTGTGAACGATCTCCTCGAACTCGTCTATCTTATCCGCCAAGGGTCTTCGAATCCCGTAGAACAGGTCCAATCCAGAGGCCGCGTCGGGACGGATTGAGGCCCTGCCGGTGTATAGGGTGAGGGCAGGATCATAGTTTGCCAGGATCACGGCGTCCGGGGGAGTGTTTTGCCGGATCCAGGAGTAAACCTCAGTGACACGATCCCATGAGACCCGATCTGTCCGTTCGCCCTCCATCGCCAGCCAGATGGGAGCGCGAAAGTCCGCTAGACCCTGTTTCCAGCTATTCTGCGCGAACAGGAGGAGACTGGCCACCGGCAGGACGACAAGTAGCGGCAAGACCGGCCAAGGCAGCCTTCGCGGGAGCCCCAGGTAGCTCACGACAAGGAGAATCGGCAGTACGGGCAGGAGGAGCCGGGTTGGCGTCCATGCATAGGCGACGAGCATCGTCACAGTCAGCGCGGCGAATAGAACGGCCGGACGGAGGGCCGGCGGGGCACGTCGGACGCCCCGCCCAACGACGTACCAAAATCCCACGGAGGGAACCAGTACCAGGAGGAAGCCGTAACCGGTGGAGACTGGAAACTGAAAGATTGCTCTGGAGGGATAGAGCAGGATCGAGAGCGCGTTGCGAAGCACTACCGTGAGAACGGAACTGATTGGGAGCATACCGCTCAGGCTGTTCAGATCGCGGTAGTTCTGAGCTGTGTAGTAACGTTCGATCATGGTGGATGCGGGTGACGGCTGAGCTTGCCAAGCGATCCATGCAGCAACGAAGACTCCACCGACGGCGGCAAATAGTGCGGCCTGCCGGAACCGTTTTCCGATCAGCAGGGCGCCGCAACCCGCAAGCAGGAGACAGATGCCGGCCGTTCGAGTTTGGTACGCGGCTCCGGCCAGCAGGGCCGCGACCGTGGCGGAACGCGTTGCGTCCGGCCGCTCGCAGGCGTCTGCGAGAAACCCGAGAGACGCCATCGCCAGTGCCCCGAAAAGGGCCTCGCTCATGATGGAGGTAGCCGTGAGGATGCAATAGTGGTTCGTCAACGTGAAGAGAAGAATCCACAGGGAAGTAGTGAGGTCGAGCCTCGCCCTGCTCCGTAAGTACCAGACGATTGCCAGGGACCAGGCCAAAAACGACAGGAGCGGGATAGACTTCAGAAGCCACTCGTTTTGCGGAAAGCTCGGATCCACTTGCCAAGCCAATGACAGTAGGCTGGGGAGGAGCGGCGGGTACTTGGTCTGGGGCAGTTTCGCCGGGTGGCCAGCGATTCGATAGCCGTTTCCTTCTGCCAGCGACTTCGCCGTGGCGACATAGATGCCATCGTCGTGGAACATCCCGATCTTTGACGCGACGAGAGACACGCCATAAATGGGGATGAGAAGCAACAACAGGATAACGGGCACAGTGGCGCCCCAACGCGGAGTTGGCACGGGTGGCGGATCCGTGGCGGAGAGGTTCACCTAAGAATCATTCGGCTGAATCAAATCGGTTGTTTAGGGAAGCGCCCTAGAATCGGCGAAATGCACCATCGTCCCGGTCCTACGGGGAGCGCGAGGTCTTCGTTGTCCACCCGGTACGAGCTCGGCGTAGGATTCGTGCTTCCCGGGAAACTCCTCGCGAAGCCGCTGTCGGTGCCGACCGAGGTGCAATATGTATCGGAACGAATGGTCCTGGGCAGACCTGATAGTCGGTGAGTCCGTTGGCCGGGCGCGAACGAATGTATCGTGCCGTTCCCCGCCGGGGCGAACGCGGAACGCCAACCCAGAAAGCCAAGGGCGGCCGCTCCGGCCAGCAGTGTGGTCAAGTCACCGCGGTTCGTAGAAGCTCACTGAGTTGTCGCCCTGGCTGAGTATCCGCACCCGCTTCAGTTTGCCGTACTCTTCCTGGAGGTGGTGTGTGAACTTTGACGCGTGCTGTACGATCACCAACGGCGCGCCGGATTCACCCAGGGCGCGCAGGCAGAGTTCGTATTCAATCTCGCGGGGATAGGGCGGATCCAAAAAGACGATGTCGGCGCGAAGCTTCGAGATCGAAGACGCGGCGTTGCCCGGATGCACGTCGCAGCGTGACGCGATCCCCAGCGTGGCGATGTTCTCGCTCAGCGCGCGCAACGCCGGGCGGCTCTTTTCCAGAAACACCGCGCGGCTCGCCCCACGGCTCAGCGCCTCAATGCCCACACTGCCGCAACCCGCATAGGCATCCAGAAACACGCAGCCCTCAATGGTGGGCGCCAACACATTGAAAAGCGCCTCGCGCAGACGGTCCGGCGTGGGCCGCACATCGCTGCCTGGCGGCGTCTTCAGCCGCCGGCTTCGAAACTCACCAGCTATCACTCGCATGGAACTAACAGGGTTCTCCTCATTCCGATTTCAACCGATCAGAGCCAGGCCGTAACGGCGCTGCCAGTGCTCTCGTACATACTCAATCGCGCGCTGCAGGTCGCCCGCCGTGGGCGGGTGCTCCACAAACGAGACCGCCTCGGTGCGGGCCTCCTCCAGTATCTCTTTGTCGCGCAGTAGATTGCCGATGCGAAACACGGGCAGGCCCGATTGCTTGGTGCCCAGGAACTCGCCGGGCCCGCGCAGGCGCAGATCCATCTCGGCAATGTAGAAGCCATCGGTGGAATCCACCAGCGTCCGGATCCGCTCCTTGCCCATCTCGCTCAGCTTGTCCGTGACCAGCACGCAATAGCTCTGCGCAGCGCCGCGGCCCACACGGCCACGCAATTGGTGGATCTGCGCCAGGCCAAAGCGCTCCGCGTTCTCGATCACCATCACCGAGGCGTTTGGCACGTCCACGCCCACCTCGATCACGGTTGTGGAGACCAGCACGTGGATTTCGCCCCGCTGGAAGGCGCTCATCACGCGCTCCTTCTCTTCCTGCGGCAGTTTGCCGTGCAGCAGGCCGACGGAAAGCGTGGGGAAGACGTCGCGCGCCAGTTCCGCGTGCGCCGCGCTGGCCGCCTTCACGGCGAGCGTCTCGCTCTCCTCAATCGCCGGATAGACGATGTAGGCTTGGTGCCCGGCGCGGACCTCGCGCAGGATCGCGCTGTAAACCTGCTCGAGCTCGAGCGCGGTCTTGTGCAGCGTCTGGATCGGCTTGCGGCCCGGCGGAAGTTCGTCGATCACGCTGACGTCCAGATCTCCGTATATGGTGAGTGCCAGCGTGCGTGGAATCGGAGTCGCCGTCATCACCAGCACATCCGGCGTAACACCCTTTTGCTGCAACTTCTTACGCTGCATGACTCCAAACCGGTGCTGCTCGTCGATAATGGCCAGCCCCAACCTCTGGAACTCGACATTCTCTTCCAATAGAGCGTGCGTGCCCACCGCGATCTGGGCAAATCCACTTTGAAAGGCGCTCTTGGCGAACTCCTTCTCCTTCTTCTTCATCGAGCCCACCAGGGGCAATACCTGGTAGCCGATGGGCTCGAAGATCTTCTTGAGGTTGAGATAGTGCTGCGTAGCCAGGATCTCGGTAGGGGCCAGCAGGGCCGCCTGGTAGCCGTTCTCCACGGCGATAATGGCCGCCTGCGCCGCCACAATCGTCTTGCCGCTGCCGACATCGCCTTGCAGAAGCCTCGACATAGGAGCGCCCGCCGCCATGTCGCGCGCAATCTCGCCCAGCACTCGCTTCTGGGCGCCCGTCGGCTTGAACGGCAACATCCTCTTGATCTGCTCGCGCACCTGGTCGTTCAGCGCAAATGCAATGCCGGTCTCCGCCCGCGCCTGGCCCCGCTTGAATGCCATGCCGGTTTCGAGCCAGAAGAACTCCTCAAAGATCATGCGAACCTGCGCCGGGCTGCGGAAACCGTTCAGCAGGCGCACTTCGGTCTCCGCCGGCGGAAAGTGGGTATCCCGAATAGCCTTGGCCAGCGTCGGCAGCTTGAGCCGTTGCCGGATTGTCTCCGGCAACGCGTCCTCCAGTTCCGGCAGATTGTCGGTCAGACGCTTGAGGATGTTGCGCAGCACGCGGGTGGTGACCTTGCCGGCGGCTTCGTAGATGGGTACGATGCGGCCGGTGTGGAGGCCCGCCTCGTCCTCGTCGTCCTCGCGGAGCACCTCAAACTCCGGGTGCAGCATGGCGAGTTCGCCCTTATAGGTGTCAAACTCCACCTTGCCGAAAAAGGCCACCCGGGTGCCCGCGGTCAGCACGTTGGCCAGGTATTGCGCGTGGAACCACTTGGCCGTGAGCCGGACGCTCGAGGCATCCTTTACTACAGCTTCCACCAGCCCAAGGTCCTTCCGCTGAAACCGCGGAGAGTGCAGGCTCTCCACCTCGGCCAGCACGGTGGCCATCTCGCCAGGGGCCAGTTCCGAGATCGGCTTCACGTTGGAGCGGTCCTCATACCGGAAAGGAGCGTAGTGCAGCAGGTCTCCGGCCGTAGAGAGACCTTTGGCCTCCAGATCGCCAGCGCGGCGCGGGCCGACCCCCTTTACATACATAACCGGCGTTGTGAGGTCCATGAGCGGCAAGAGATGAGTGTCCTTCCAGTGTAGCGGGTGGCCGGGTGGAGGGCTGACTCACAGGCAAAGCCTTTGTTGTGACAGAATTGGAGTCTCACCGCGAGCTGCTGCTATCTTTCCGGGAGGGTGGCATAACCTTTTGGCCGAGGGGTTCGTCATTACTCATTGGGAAGGCCGTACCCGATCCCGGTTCACTCCGACAGATCTATAGATTCAGAGCAAATCACCTATGCAGCCGCAGAAGAATCCATCCTCGCTTCCCGGACCGCAAGGTACGCCCTCCGGGCTGCCTTCGACGCCGGAACCCAAACGGCCCCGCTCCAAAGCTGGCCTGCTTCTACTGGCAGTCGTGGCTCTTGCCGGAGTCGGCTGGTTCGCCTGGCGGCAGATGTCGCCGAGCCAACAGATCGGCGGCAGTGGCGGTCCGCAATTTGTCCGGACGGCGGTAGTGGCGGCTGGGACAGTCCAGCGGACCATCCGCTTGACCGGCGCGACTACGGCTGAGAAATTCGCCTCGCTAACGGCGCCTCAATTACGCGGCGGGCGCGGCGGCGGCGGCGGCGGAGTACAGGTCTCGGGTGGTGGCGGCGGCGGTATGACGGTGGTTGTGATGTCAGGCGGCGGCGGTGGTGGTGGCGGTGGTAACCAAGGTGGCGGGAATCAAGGTGGGGGCGGATCTTCAGCGGCCAGCGGTTCTTCGGTGTCGTCCTCGTCCGGTTCGTCCGGCATGAGCGCTGGTGGTGGCGCGTCCGGTGGTGGAAGCACCTCAACTTTCCGCGGCGCAACTAATCGTTTTGGCGGCGGTACCTCAACCAGTTCGACCGCGAAGTCCTCTACTTCCAGCGCGTCCAGTTCATCCTCTTCCTCAGCCTCCTCGGGTGGCTCTTCGGGTGGCGGAGGCGGCGGTGGTGGCGGTGGCGGTGAAGGCCGAATGAGCGGGGGCATGAACGATTTCATGCAGGTGTTGCAGTCTGTAGCCAAGGTCGGCGGGCAGGTCAAGAAGGGCGATCAGGTCGCCGGTTTCGACACCCAATACCAATTGCTCCGGTTGGACGACTATCGCGCCACGGTCGAGCAGGATGAGCGCACTCTGCGGTCACAGGACGCGACACTGGATGTACAGCGCAAGTCCTACCAGCAGTCGCTGGATCAGGCCAAGGGCGCCGTGGAGAAGGCAAAGCTTGATATTAAGACCACGCCGGTGCGGTCCCAGATCGACGCCGAGACCCTGAAGCTCGCGCTGGAAGAGGCGCAGGCGCAACTCAAGCAGATCCAAACCCAGATTCCTTTCCAGAACACGAGCCTGGATAGTCAGCGCCGGATCTCGGAATTGCAGGCCGAGCAGTCCAAGCAGGAATTGAAGCGGGCCGAGAAGAATGTGGAGAAGATGACGGTGACGGCGCCGATGGACGGCATGCTGGTCATGGAAAGCATGATGCGCGGCAGCGAATTCTCCACCATCCAGCAAGGTGATCAGCTGTTCCCTGGGCAGATGTTCGCCCGCATCGTGGATCCGCGTTCGATGCTGGTTGCCGCTATCGTCAACCAGGCGGATGTGGAATTTGTTCGTGTGAACGCGAAGGCCAACCTCTCCTTTGACGCCTATCCGGGGCTGGTGTTGCCGGCGCATGTGGTTTCCATCGCCGCAATTCCGAAGGCTGGCGGCCAGAGGGGCGCCTTCGTCAAGGAGATCTCGGTCTACCTCAAGATCGATCAGATGGATGCGCGGGTCATTCCGGATTTGAGCGTTAGCGTGGACGTCTTCGTGGGAGCCGGGGTCAGTCAACTGGTGGCGCCGCTGGAATCGGTTTTCCAGGACGGCCAGAACGCCAAACCCTATGTCTTCGTGAAGGCTGGCGAGCGTTTTGAGAAGCGTGAGGTCGAGATCGCGTTGCGCAATAACGTCGCAGCCGCGGTGGCCTCAGGCTTGAAGGCCGGGGAAGTGATCGCACTGGAGCGGCCCGTGATGCCGGGAGATGTTGCGCCGGACCAGACGGCGCAGTCCATGTCGCAGAAGAGCCTGGATGCCGTTGCCTGGCGCAGACAGCAAATTACCGTCGGAGAGTTCCATGTCGTCTAAAGATCTCAAGCCCAATCGCAAACTTGGGCAGACCAGCAACAAGGGCCGCGTGGTGATGTGGGTAATCCTGCTGCTAGCCCTCGCGGGCGGCAGTTTCGCCGCGTACCGCTACTCTGCGGCCAAGCCCATCGAGGTGGCGACTGTGGGCGTCCGCAAGGGTGAGTTTACAATCACAGTGCGAGCGCGGGGAGAGATCCGCTCCACCCGGTCCATCACGTTGAGCGCGCCGCAGGTGCCCAGCCCGCGTATCGTCAAGCTGGCTGAATCCGGCAGGCCGATCAAGGCTGGCGAAGTAGTGGTGGAGTTCGATACGGCCCAGCTCGAAAACTACTATCTGGATCGCGCCACCAGCACGCGCACTGTCGAGAGCGAAATCGTGCAGATGAAGGCCAGCCACAAAATTACGGATGAATCGGACTCGATGAACATGATGACGTCGGAGTACGACGTGCAGCGGGCCGAGTTGGAAGCATCGAAGGCTGAGATACTTTCCGAGATCGAAGGCGCGAAGAACCGCATTAATGTCGGCATCTCGCAGGGCTCGCTCGGGCAGGTGAAGGCCACGGTGAAAGCTCATGACGTCAGCCAAATGGCGGACCTCGAGAGGCTGGACACGCGGAAGAATAAGACCCTGCGCGACATGGCTCGTGTGAAAGACTACCTCTCGAAGATGGTGATCCGCGCGCCTTCCGACGGCATCCTGAACGTCCTGCCTAATTTCCGCGCCCAGGGTAACTGGGGCCAGACGCCGCCCGCTTTCAAGGAAGGCGACAACGCTTGGACCGGTGCTGCCATTGCAGAGATTCCGGACATGTCCGAAATGCGGTTTGACCTGAAGTTGGAAGAGGTAGACCGCGGCAAGATCCAGTTGGGTCAGACGCTCAAAGTCAAGATCGACGCCATCCAGGACAAGGAGTTCGACGCGGTGCTGGATTGGATCAGCCCGATTGCCTCTTTGAACTTCCGCGGTGCCGGTTCCGCCAACGAGAAGACATTTCCGGCTCGGGCCACCTTGAAGTCTGTAGACCCCAGGTTGCGCCCCGGCATGAGCGCTACGGGTGTTGTTCTCATCGAGAGCCAGCCCGGCGTTTTACTCATTCCGAACAAGGCTAGCTTCCTACAGGCGGGCAAACCGCATGTGTGGGTGCAAAAGGGCCAGAGCTTTGAGTCGCGTCCAATCCAGGTGGGCAAGCGCAACGAGACAGATATCATCGTCACGCGAGGTTTGAAGGAAACCGAGCGCATCGCTCTGGAGAATCCGGCGGAAGCCGCCAAGAGGGCTAAGAAGTTATAGTTTCCGGCCCAGCCGGATCATCGCGAGTCATCACCCATGAAGAAAGTCGTTTTTCGCCTCATTCTGATCGCCGTGCTGCTTGGCGGCGGTTACGGGATCTACCGGATGTTCCAAGGAATGCCCGGTCGCGTCTCCTCAGTGCCCACCACCAAGGTCCGCAAGGGTGACGTGGTTGTCCGCAGCTTCACGCGCGGAGAGTTGCGGGCCGTGCGAACGGCCACGCTATCGGCGCCAAATCTGTTTGGAAACGTTCAGGTCACCCGCCTGGCGCCGTTGGGCGCATTGAGCCGAGAGAAAGATCTGATTGTCGAGTTTGACGATTCTGAGGTGCTCTCGCGGCTGGAGTCCAAGCAGTTGGAGCTCGAGCAGGTAGACGAGCAGATCAAGAAGGCGCAGGCGGATTTGGCGATTCGCAACAATCAGGACCAGGTCGATCTTCTGCGGGCACGTTATTCGGTGCGCCGCGCGGAACTCGAAGTGAAGCGCAATGAGATCCTCGCCGACATCGACAGGAAGAAGAACATCCTGAACCAGGACGAGGCTCGGAAGCGGCTGAAGCAACTGGAGAGCGACATCAAGTCCAAGCAGGAGCAGGCGTTGGCCGAGTTGAACGTCCTGCGCGAAAAACGCAACCGCACCCTGCTCGACATCAACCGCGAGAAGAGCCGGCTCTCACAAGTGAAGCTGCTATCGCCTATGAGCGGATTGGTCGCCATCAAGCAGAACCGCAGCGGGTTCTCCGGCATGTTCGGGACACAGGTTCCGGATATCCGTGAAGGCGATCAGGTGCAGCCCGGTATCCCGGTTTCGGACGTTCTCGATCTTTCCGAACTGGAAGTTGTGGCCCGCGTGGGCGAGTTGGACCGCGCCAATCTGACCGAGGGGCAGGAAGTATTGATCCGGCTCGATGCGGTCGCCGATAAGGTCTTCAACGGCAAAATCAAGTCAATGAGCGGAACGGCCAGCGCCAATGTGTTCAGCTCCGATCCCGGGAAGAAGTTCGACGTGGTCTTCTCCATCGACATGAAGCAGTTGCTTGGCACTCTGGGCGCGAAGCCGGAACAGATCGCCAAGATCATGGCGCAAGCCGAAATCAACCGGAAGAAGCCGGTGACCCTGACGAGCAGTTCAATGTTTGGTTCGTCCGGCATGGCCGGGCTGGACAACGCAATGGCAGGGGCTCTGGCCGGCGGAATGTCGGGTGGAATGCAGGGCGGAATGCAGGGCGGAATGCCGAGTGGGGCAGGCGGCGGCATGCAGGGCATGGCTGGCGCTCAGGGTGGCGGCGGTCAACGCGGACCTGGTGGCATGATGGGCGGCGCCAATATGACGCCCGATCAGCAGAAGAAGATGGCCGAGATCATGAAGAAGGCTCTCAACGGAAAGAGCATCATCGATCTGACGCCGGAAGAACGGCAGGCCATGTTCGCCAAAATACGGGACGAGGCTAAGAAGGCTGGCATCGACATGCCGCAGCGCGGCCAGCGTCCAGCCGAAGCAACCGCCGGAGGCGACTCCAAAGCCGGCGAAACAAAAGCCGGGGCCACGCCGGCAGGCGAAAACACCGGCCGCCGCCAGCGCGGCGAGGGCGGGGCTCAGATGGCGCTCGGGCCGCAGGCGCCGGGCGGCGCACGCGGTGGGCCAGGTGGAGGGCCAGGCATGCCGGCCGGCGGGAACGGGCAGTTTTCCCAGAAGGACCTGGACAACGCGCAGTTGCCGCCACCTCCCGAAGAGGGCGACAACATGGAAGTGCTGTTGAGGCCCGGACTACTGGCCGACGTGGAGATTATCGTTGAGAAGGTGCCGAACGCCATTTATGTGCCGAACCAGAGCATCTTTGAGAAAGACGGCAAGTACGTTGTCTATGTGCTGAAGGGCAAGGCCTTTGAGGCTCGGCCGATCGAGATCGCCAAGCGTTCTGAGACAGTATCGGTGGTCAAGTCCGGCATCGCCCAAGGCGACACAGTAGCGTTGCAGGATCCTACCGCCAAGCCTGGCGACAAGAAGAAGTCTGATGAGAAGAAGTCCTCCGGCGGAGCCGCGGGCGCGCTGCCTGTAGGTGGCTCAAAGGGAGGCCAGTAAGCCAATGGCGGGTCTGCAAGCCTATATTCCAGAGATTTACATGGGGCTTTCGAGCCTCCTGGTGCACAAACTGCGCACCATGTTGACCATGCTCGGCATGATCTTTGGCGTCGGCGCGGTGGTGGCCATGCTGGCAATCACGGCCGGCGTTGAAAAGGAGATGCTCTCCTACATCGACCTGTTGGGCGTCAACAACATCATCATTGAGGCCAAAGAGGCCGTGGACAGGAATGAACTGCAGGCACGGCGCGCCGTTAGCCCGGGCATGTCGTTCCGCGACTACAGGGCGATCACAGAGAACTCCCAAAACATTGAAAAGGCGACGCCGCGCAAGCGGTTCAAGCCGCTCAAGGTGTTGCCGAAGACGTCGGCTGAGCCGCCGATGCTCATCGGCGTGGAGCCAAGCTATCGGGATATCCAGAGTCTCAAACTCGTGGAAGGCAGGTTCTTCAACGACGAAGAGAATTCCACAGCGGCGCCGGTCTGCGTGTTAGGTGAATCCACGAAGGTGAACCTCCTGGGTTATGAGCCGGCCGTAGGCAAGTACGTCAAGGTCAACGACACCTGGTTGCAGGTGGTTGGCGTCATGGCCCAACAGGCCGGGGGCGACACCGACGTTGAGGGCGTGGAAATCCTCTCCCGGAACAACCTGGTGGTGTCTCCGTTGCGGACCGTGATGTTCCGGTTCGAGGACAACAATAGCTATCTGAAGGACGAGATTGACGGCATCTACATCCGTGTCAAGCCAGGCACGGACTCGGTGGAGACGGCGGCAGTGATCAACGCGATTCTCGCCGCGGTCCACAAGGATGCGGGCGATTACACGGTCACCGTGCCGGCCGGCCTGCTGGAGCAGAAGAAACGCACCAGCGACATCTTCAAGATCGTCATGCTTTGCATCGCCGGCATCAGCTTGCTTGTGGGCGGCATCGGCATCATGAACATCATGTTGGCCACGGTGCTGGAACGCACCCGCGAGATCGGCATCCGCCGCGCCATCGGTGCACGGCAGGCGGACATCGTGCGTCAGTTCCTGACAGAGGCGGTGATGATCTCCATCATCGGCGGATTCCTCGGGATTGTTTTCGGTGTGACGCTGGCCCAGGTAATCGCTTCGGCGGCTGGCTGGTCGACAGTGATCACGTTCTCTTCCATCGCGGTTGCGTTTGGAGTGTCGGTCGGGATCGGAATGTTGTTCGGGATCTATCCGGCCGTCCAGGCCGCCAAGCTCGATCCGGTCGAGGCGATGCGCTATGAGTAGCAATTTTAGGCAGGTGCAGGTTTCATCCATGCGAGTTTTTGCTCTTTTTGTGACCGTTGCTTTGATGGCGTCCGGGCAGCAGCAACCGGGCGTGCCCGCCACCGCGGGGGCCCCGGCGGCCCCAGCTAAACAGGTACTAGGAGAAGGCGCGCAGGCCAGCCTCAGTTCGGAACTGGGCAACTTCGACGCCAACTGGATCGGAACCGGTTCGTGGTACCGGAAGGCCTTCAAGGCCGATAGCAATGTCACGCTGTCGCCACCGGTGCGCTTGAAGGATTACGTGGCCGATGGTATGCTGCGCCTCTCTTTGCGCGGCTACCTGGACCTCGTGATCGCCAACAATACGGACCTGAGCATCCAGCGTCTCAGCCTGGAACTCCCGAAGAACGCGATCCAGCGCGCGTTTGGCATCTTCGACCCCACCGTGACTACGAGTTTCGGTGCGACCCGCGCGAATACCCCCACCTCGAACGCGCTGGATGGCGCAACCATCCTCAGCAACTTGAGCCAGCCGTTCAATATGCGTTACCAGCAATTGACGCCGTTTTCCACCCAGTTCTTCTCCACATTGAACTGGACGAAGACCTCGAACAACAACTCGTTCCAGTTGTACAACCCAAGTTTGCAGAACACCTGGCAGATGGGGTTCAACCAGCCGCTGATCCGAAATCGCGGCCGCGAGATCACGAAGATGGGCATCACCATCGCGCGGGCGCAGAGGGCCGCGCAGGAGATCAGCTTCCAGGACACCGTCCTGCGGTCGATGGTGACCGCGGAGAATGCCTACTGGGATGTGGTCAACGCGCGTGAGCGCATCAAGGTGCAGAAGGAGGCGCTGCGGTTGGCCGAGGCGTCGCTCGAGCGCACCAACAAGGAAATCAGCCTGGGCGCCACGAGCGAACTGGAACGCTTCCAGCCGGAGCAGAACGCGGCCACACAGCGCATCGCTTTGACCCAGTTTGAGTTCCAGTTGACGCAGTTCGAGGACGTGCTGCGGCGCCAGATCGGTGCGGACCTCGATCCGGAAGCGCGGAAGTTGAGGCTGGAACTGACCGAGGATGTGACCAAAGCGCCCGACGAAGCAATCTACGACAAAGAATCGCTGGTGGGCGTGGCCCTCCAGAAGCGTCCCGACCTGCGGGCGGTGAAGGCAAACCTCACCGTGAACGACTATCAAATCCGCAACACTCGGGAAATGCTGAAGCCGCTCATGAACCTGTCGGCTTTCTATCAGACTTTTGGGCGGGGTGGGCCACTCTACATGACCGGCCGGCCGGTAGTGCCGGGTGGCGCGGCCGACGCCTGGGGCCAGATGTTCGGCTTCAACTACTCCACCTACAACTTCTCGCTGAACCTGACCCTCCCCTTGCGGGATCGCGCTGCCGCCGCCAACCTGGCGGATGCCGTCGTGAACAAGCGCAGCAATACGCTCCGCGAACGCTCTGTGGAACAGCAGGTTCGCCAGGAAGTGCTCAACGCCGTCACCAACGTGGAGAGCAGCCGCGAGGGCGTCAAACTGGCCGTCATCGCGCTCGATTATGCCAAAAAGCGCGCGGATGCGGACCAGAAACGCTACGATCTGGGCGTCATCAACATCTTCTTCCTGTTGTCGGCGCAAAATGATCTGACAGTTGCGCAATCCAATCTGGTCACCCAGACGATCAATTACAAGCGCAACGTGTTGACCATGCAACAGCGTCTCGGCACCTTGTTGGAAGACAAGGGCATTGTCATAGACTAGCGGTAAACCACTATCATGAAATGAGGGCGCGTCCTGCGCGGGATGCGCCCTTTCTCTATTTATGGGCAGAATCCGAATCCTCTCCGACAACGTCGCCAACAAGATCGCAGCTGGTGAAGTGGTGGAGCGGCCCGCGTCGGTCGTCAAGGAGATGCTGGAGAATTCGCTCGATGCCGGAGCCACCGACATCCGGGTGGAAACGGAGAGCGGCGGGCGGCGGCTGATCCGCATTGTCGACAACGGCTGCGGGATGCTGCGGGACGATGCCATGCTGGCATTCGAGCGTCACGCGACCTCCAAACTGGCCAGCGTGGACGAACTGGAAGCAATTGCCACGCTAGGGTTCCGCGGGGAAGCGCTGCCCTCCATTGCGTCGGTTTCGCGGCTCACCCTGGAGACGCGGAGCCTGGACGAGACAACGGGTTCGCGCGTGGAGATCGCGGGCGGAAAGATGCTCGCCAGCGATGAGATCCCACTGGCGCCGGGCACCACCATCGCGGTGCGGGACCTCTTCTTCAACGTGCCCGCCCGGAAGAAGTTCCTGCGCAGCGACCAGACGGAACTGGCGCACATTGCGTCGCTGGTCACGCACTACTCCCTGGCCCATCCGGAGAAGTCCTTCGAGTTGACGCACGGCGGCAAGGAGTTGCTGCGCGTGACGCCGGTGGCCACGGACCGCGAGCGGGTCTTTCAGGTGTTTGGCGCGGCGACGCTGGAGGATCTGGTTGAACTGGAAGCGAAGAGCATCCAGGACGGCCGTTTCCGCCTGACGGGCTTCATCTCGCGGCCCCAGGTGCAGAAGTCGAACCGGAACTCGATCTTCCTGTTCGTGAACCGGCGCCTGATCCGGGACCGGCTTCTATTGCACGCCATCTCGGCGGCGTACTACAATCTCATCCCTCCAGCCTGCTACCCGTTCGCATTGCTCTTTGTGGACTGTGATCCGGCGGAGGTGGACGTCAACGTTCACCCGTCGAAGACCGAGGTGCGGTTTCGGCAGGGGAGCTTGGTCCACGACTTCGTGCGTGACGCCCTGCGAGCCACTCTGATTGAGCAACGGCCCGTGCCGAGCGCTCCTGCGCCGGTGGGGCCAACACCGCAACCGGGCGCGCATCTGCCGTATTCGGAGTTCACGCAGGCGCTGGAGAACTTTCGGTATGACGAAGCCCGGCCGGTGCTGCCGGAGCATCCACCGCAGCAGACTCCGGAGTACACGCTGAGGCCGGTGGCGCCACCGCCGCCGCGATTCGATTTCAGCCAGGGCACGCCCATCTCCATGGAGAACTCCGCTCCGTCCGCGCCGGAGCCACTGCGGCTGCGAGTGCCCGATACCCACGGCGGCTTTCCCTCCGGCGTGGAGATGGATGCCCCGCAGGGCATGGTTTCGCTGGGTGACTTGCGGGTATTAGGGCAAATCCACGACAGCTTCATCATCGCGGCGGGGCGCGACGGGCTGTGGATCATCGATCAGCACGTGGCGCATGAGCGGATTCTGTTTGAGAAAGTGCTGGCGCAACAGGCGAGAGGCCAGGTGGAGCAGCAGCGGCTCCTGATGCCGATGGTACTGCCCCTGACTCCGGCGCAGCAGGTGGAATACGACCGGATCGCGGAGGAACTGGAAAAGGCCGGCTTTGAGACGGAGCCGTTCGGACACCGCACCATCGCCGTAAAGGCGGCCCCTTCGGACCTGCCACTGGGTGATCTGGAGCGTGTGATCTACGACATCCTGGAGATCGCCGAGAGTGAGCTGCGCCGCGTGAGTGTGAGCGATCTGCGGCGCGGCATCGCGGCCTCGCTGGCGTGCCGGGCTGCCATCAAAATCAATATGCGTCTCGAAGCCACCAAGATGGATTGGCTGATCCGCGAACTGGCGCGGACGGAGTGCCCGATGAGCTGCCCGCACGGGCGGCCGGTGGCCCTGCGATACACCACGCGGGAGATTTTACGGAGCTTCCACAGGATCTGATGATGCGGATACCGGAGTCAGCGGCGCTGGTGCTGGTGGACTTGCAGCGGGCAATCGACCACCCCTCGTGGGGTGTGAGGAATCATCCGGACGCCGAGGTGCGCGGGGCCCAAGTGCTGGCCGCCTGGCGCAAATCCGGCCGCCGGGTGTTCCATGTGAAGCACGATTCCGTGGAGCCGCAATCCACCTACCGCCCTGGCCAGCCGGGCAATGAGTTCAAGCCGGAGTTTGTGCCGCGGGCCGGCGAGCCGGTGATTGCCAAGCAGACGGGCAGCGCGTTTGCCGGGACCGGACTGGCGAAGTTGCTGGAAGAGGGCGGGCACCAGACGCTGGTGCTGTTTGGAGTGATCACGAACAACTCCGTGGAAACCACAGTGCGCCACGCTGCTTGTTTGGGGTTCCGGGTGATCCTGGTGGAAGACGCGTGCTTCACGTTTGCACGGATGGGCTGGGCGGCAGACGAAATCCACGCGATGTCTCTGGTGAACCTGGATGGTGAGTACTGCGAAGTGGCAACCGCGGCAGCGGTGCTACTCCCACTCGATGGTGCCCGGGGGCTTGTGGGTGAGGTCGTAGAGGACGGCACAGATCCCCTGCTGGGCGAGTAGCGCGTTGGTCATCTCAGTGAGCAGCGGCAGCGGCATCGGTACCGATTGCGCGGTCATGCCGTCAACCGAATCGATCGGCCGCAGGACGATGGAATCCGGGCGCTCCGGTGTGCCGAGCGGTACGATAATCACCGGGAACTGCCAAACCTTATCGTCATAGCCGGAAGCGTGGCACAGGGAGCGGACCAGCGAATCGGCCGCGCGGAGACGATCGAGCCGCGTGGCGCTGATATAGGCCACGGTGGTGGTGAGCGATTCCACGGGTGCGTGCGAGCCGGCGAGCGATGCCACGCGGTTGATCCCCGGCAGACGATTAATCAGGTCCGTGGCGCGGTGGTGGATGCCGGGCGTGGATGGCGGGCTGTCCAACAGAAGCACGGGCCGGTAGCTGCGCGAATCGCCCTGTACGCCGACAGAGTGCAGGGGCGCCAGCCAGCCCTCGTCGAGCCGCTCCACCGGGCGGACGGCGTCTTCGCAGAGGCAGCGGATCGCCAGGCCTGGCCCGGGGAAGGGATGACGGCTGAGGAGCTCCGGCGGCAGTCCGAGTTCGTGCCCTACTTCGCGGACCTCATCTTTGTAGAGCAGGTGAAGCGGCTCCACCAAACGGTTCTCGCTGATCAACTTCTGAATGCCGGCGACGCGATTGTGGTGAGTCTTGATGAGATCGGCCTTGGCCGTGCCGCCGCTTTCGATGGTATCTGGGTAGATGGTGCCCTGACCGAGCACCCAGTTCTCGTCGAGGTAGTGGCCGGATTCCAGGATGTCCTGCTGTACCTGGACAAACAACTCGCCGATGATGTGGCGCTTCTTTTCCGGCTCCCGCACCCCGGCCAGCGCGCTCAGAAATCTCTCCTGGGCATGCTCCACGGCGAAGATGTCGCGGCCGAGAGACGCAAACACGCGGGTTACGAATTCCGTCTCGCCATCCCGCATCAGGCCGGTGTCGACATACAGGGCGCGGACGCGAGATTCGCCGAGCGCGCGCAGGCACAGCGTGAATGCCACGGTGGAGTCCACGCCGCCGGAGACAAAGAAGAATACGTTGCGATCGCCGGCCACGCGGCGGATCTCTTCCTCAATCCGCAATGCCTGGTCGCGCGGGTTCCAGTCCTGCTCGCAGGCGCAGACGTCGAACAGGAAGTTGGAGAGGAGTTGGCGGCCCCGCTCGGTGTGGACCACCTCCGGATGAAACTGCACACCGTAGTGGCGCTTGGCGGAGTGTCCCATGGCGGCGATGGCGCAGGTCTCGGTAGAGCCCAGCACTTCATAGCCGGCCGGCACCTCGGTGACGGTGTCCCTGTGGCTCATCCAGATCTGCTGGCGGCCGCCGATGCCGCGAAAGATAGGGGCCTCCGCGCGGGTGTCCAGATAGGCCAAGCCGTATTCGCCCTTGCTGCCCTTCTGGACGGTACCGCCCAGGTGCCAGGCGAGCAACTGCTGGCCGTAGCAGATACCCAGGACGGCGCAATCGAGTTCGAAAATGGCCGGGTCCACCTGGGGAGAGCCGTCCTCATAGACACTGGCCGGCCCGCCGGAAATGACGATCCCCTTCACGCCTCGCAGTTCGGAAGCCGGAGTCTCACTGGGCCGGATTTCGGAATAGACACCCAGCTCACGAATCTTTCTCGTGATCAGGTGGCAATACTGGCCACCTGTATCCAAAACTACGACCTGCGGATGCTGCTGGGCGGCCGGGGGCTGGCTCAATCGCGTTGATTCCTCTTATCCAATTGGACCACCGTCTTCTTGGCGCTGTCGAGCAGTTCGCGTGCCTTGGACATAGATTCCATAGCCTTCAGCACTGCCGGATCGGTCTCGATGGCATACCGCAGCGACTCGTCCAGTGAAACCGCCGTAATCAGGGCTTCGCGCTTGAGCTGGATTTTGACCCAGTCCTGATTCTCGGCAAACTCCGCCTCGGAGAACGTCACGTTGTTCTTCAGCAGGTAACCGTGGAAGTCGTTCATCATCTCGGCGTCAGGGGTCCAGTCCTTGGCCAGAGTGGTGGAATGGGCGGAGAAGTACTTGGGGATGTAGTCCCGGAACACGCTCTTGCGCGCCAGTTCGATCTGGAACTTGGTGTACTTCTGGGAGAACTTCTCGTCGGGCTGGATGCCGTTGCCGCCGTAGACGGCGCGGCCTGCGTCCGTCATTTTGACGTCGGTGGTGTCCTTCTTGGGGCCATCTTTGCGATTGAAGTAGTACTCGTAGAAGGAGCCGCTGCCGTAGTCGCGCTGGATCAGACGGCCGGAGGGCGTGTAGTACTTGGCCGTGGTGAGAGCCAAGCCCGTGTTCTCCGAGAGCGGGAATACGGTCTGCACCAGGCCCTTGCCAAAGGTGTTGTCGCCGAAGACCCAGCCGCGATCGTGATCCTGCAGGGCGCCGGCCACGATCTCGGCGGCCGAGGCGGAGTAGCGGTTCACCATCACGACGATCGGGTAGTCGCGGGCGCCGTTGCCATTGGTGGAGGTATAGGGCTTCTCAGCAGAGGTGCGGCCGCGATGGCTGACGACGGTCTGGCCGCGCCTCAGAAAGCGGCCGGCGACGGCGACGCCTTCGTTCAGCAGGCCGCCAGGGTTATCCCGAAGGTCAAAGACCAGGCCCTTAATGTTGGCCTCGCCCAGGGACTTGATGGCCTCCTCCAACTCACGGGAGGTGTTCTCGTTGAAGCTCTCAATGTCGATATAGGCGATGCCCGGCTTGAGCCAGAACTTGTTCTGCACGGAGAAGCGCGGAATCTCGCCACGGATCAGATTGAAAATGATCGGCTTATCCACACCCTCGCGGGCGATGACCACCTGCACCGGCGTACCTTTGGCGCCCTTGAGAATGTCGGCCACTTCGGCAGTGGTCATGCCGTCGGTGCGCTTGTCGTTCACTTCCAGGATGACGTCGCCGGGGCGGATGCCGGCCTTGTAGGCGGGCGAACCCGTGAACGGCGCAACGACGATAATGCGGCTGTCCTTGGGCTGAATCGTCATGCCGACGCCGTAGTAGGCGCCGCGCTGCTGCTCGCGCATGTCCGAAAAGTCTTTGGGATCGAAGAAGCTGGAGTGCGGGTCGAGTGTACGCAGCATCCCGCCGATCGCACCTTTATAGATGGCCTTGTCGGCGTTTACCTTCTCGGCGGCATTCTCTTCCACCAGACGGTAGACAGATGTGAACGACTTCAACCCGGCGGAGAGTTCATCTTCCGACACCTTGGTGTCAGCCGGCGCTTCGGCGCGGGCCGCAGAGGAGGGACCGAAATTGCCCGCCACAATGGCACAGAGGCCGATGACGAGTACTGAGAAAGCAAAAGCGCGAAATTGCCGCATTACGAAATTCGTCCCTTCGGGATGGGGTCTCCCCAGACCTGCCACAAGTATAACGCAGGCCCCCTGAGCGATTAGACGGCGCAGGGGGCCTGGAAGTTTGAGATTTCTTAGTACAAATGGCGTGAACGCGCCAGGCGCTGCCGCCTAGACGGCCTTGGCCTTGCGAGCCACGGCGGGCGTCTCGCTCTTGGGCGGCTTGCGGGGGGTTACTGTCAGACGCCGCACCTGATCAGTGACGCAGACCAGGAACATCGGCTGCTTGGCGGACTTCAGGATGTCGATGATCCGTTCCTGGTTGTCCTCTAAATAGATCGACTTGCCGTCGGTGAGCAGGTGCATCTCGCTGTCGGCGGACATGATCTGATCGACACGCTTGCCCATCTCCTTCTGCAGAAAGCGCAGGACGCGGCGGATCTTCTGTAGGCTGAAGCCTTTGCGTCGCAACTCGGCGATTACCGCAACTTCAACCACCTCCTCTGTCAGATAGACCCGCTTGTGTCCTGTATGGCGCGGCGAAACCACGCGCTGTTCATCCCACCACTGCAACTGGCGCAGGCTCACGCCCGAGAGACGCGAAACATCGGCGCTGGAAAAGGCCTGTTCACCGGGTGTTGGTGCAGCCTGTCTTGTTTTTGTTTTGAACATCTTAACCGCTTTCTGTTTGGGTCGAACAGTCATTAACGAGTCTATCGGAGGCGTATGGGAAGTCAATTCGCAAGATCTAGGGGGTAAACGGTGCCAGACCCAACACCTGGGGTGGTGTTTGCGCGTGGAATCCGACCGGATTCGCACCGGGCGTGGCTCGGAAATCTTCCAGTAGTACACTCACAAACATGGCCGACAGTACCTCGCGCGACCTCACCCAAACCACGCTTCGTGTGCTCTTCATCGGGATCCTGATTGCGGCCAGTTTCTGGATCGCCCGGCCATTCCTGCCGGCTACCATCTGGGCCACCATGATCGTGATCGCCACGTGGCCCGCGATGATCCGCCTGCAGGGCATGCTGGGCGGCAAACGCGGCCGCGCCGTGGCCGTGATGACCCTCGTCCTGCTGCTGGTCTTCGTCATTCCGTTCTCGATGGCAGCGATCACGGTGTTCGAGAACTCAGGGAGCGCGTTTACCTGGTTGCAGACCATTCAGACGCAGCCTCTGCCGCAGCCTCCGCAGTGGATGGAGGGCCTGCCGGTGGTGGGCAGCAAAGCAGTCCTGGCGTGGCGTGAAGCGATCGCGGGCGGGCCGGAGAGCCTGGTGGCGCGAGTCGCTCCGTATCTGGGGTCCATCTTCGCCTGGTTCGTCGGCACGCTGGGCAGCCTGGGCATGTTGGTGATTCAGTTTGTGGTGACGGTGCTGATCTGCGCCATTCTTTACGCCAATGGTGAGCACGCTGCCAGGGGTGTCAGACTTTTTGGGTTGCGACTGGGCGGAGAGCAGGGTGAGCACTCCATTATTCTGGCCGCGCAAGCGATTCGCGGCATTGCTATGGGCGTGGTGGTGACGGCCCTGTTGCAGACCGCGGCGGCCGGCGCCGGACTGGCTGTCGCCGGGGTGCCCGCTGCCGCCCTGCTAACCGTGTTGACGTTCGTACTGTGCATCGCCCAGATCGGTCCGGGATTGGTGTTGCTCTGCGCCTCTGCGTGGCTCTACTGGTCTGGGAGTCACGCCGCCGGAATCCTCTTGTTTATCTATACTCTGCCGGTGGGCGCGATGGACAGCTTCATTCGTCCCATCCTGATCCGAAGGGGAGTGGATCTTCCGCTGATGCTCATCATGAGCGGCGTCATTGGAGGGTTGATGGCGTTTGGCATCGTCGGGATCTTCATCGGCCCGGTAGTTCTGGCGGTGGCGTACACGCTGCTCACCGATTGGGTTAACGAGGGCGGTGAGGCCCAGCACTAGGGGCGTGGAATCAGGACAAACCGGCCATCGACGAAGTCCAGCGCGGCGTCGTAATCTCGCGGGTGGAACTCCCGCTTGGCCAGCCAAGGGAAGCGGGCGCGGTCCACGGCGATGGTCATGTCTTCATAGGTCAAGCGGACCAGGAAAGAAGCGTCGAAGCCGCCCTCCGGGTACGGATCGTTGCGCACTAGCACTTTGGCGCCGCGGGGCAGGCGCGGCAGCACGCCAAGCAACTGATCGTGATAGCGGTGATTCGCCGCCTGCACCTCATGAATGGCGGCAAGAGGGTAGCGGACCAGGCGGGCGTGCGCAGGCAGCAACCAGAGGGCCGCGCCTGCCAGGAGGAGGACCTGCGACGCCAGGGCGGCGTGGGGAATCCAACGGCCTATCCAGGACGCCGCCATCCGCCTCAACTCGACGGCGAAGCCCGCCAGCCACAGCGCCCAGAAGACCGCCGGCAGGTAGAATGCATAGCCGCCGCGTGGAGGAATGAAGGCGAGGGGCAGGATCGCCACCAGGATCATGCCCGCGGCCCACAGCAGCGGCGGCCGCCGCAGCAGAGCCGTGATGCCCAACAGGGCGATCAGGAGGCCCGCCATCGACGCCGCGCCCGGATCCACCGCGCCGTAGGTCCACTGCGACAGATACTTCGCGGCGGAGGACAGATAGGCGGCCAGCGAGACGTCCGGACGGTAGCCGACATGGCTCTGCATCAGCTCGTTGCCGAAAAACTGCCTGCCCGCGTGGGCCGCCGCCAGCGCCAGGGCCAGCACGCCGGTTCGCCCCGGACCCCACAGCCAGCGCCAGCCCGCCGGCCGCTCCCGGGCCGCCTCCCACAGCAGAATGGCGATGGGCAGCGTGATGGCGATCTGCTTGGAGTTCATGGCGGCCACGAAGAGGATCAGCACCTGGGCGATCCGCCAGGCGCCGGGTGGGGTGCCGGTCTCCCGCGCCCGCAGGTACAGCCACAACGCCCCAAAGTAGAAAAAGAAGGCCAGGATGTCGTAGATCATGCCCGTGTCGAAGTACAGCGAGGCGAAGCTGGCATGGAATCCGGTGAGAATCATCGTCAGCCACGCCGTCTCGCGCGAGCCCGAGACGCGCCGCGCCACCTGAAACAGCAGCCACAGGTTGGCGCTCAGCAGCAGCAAGGCAGCCAACCGGAACGGAAACGCGGTAAAGCCCCATCCGGCGTAGAAGACCCGGTAGAACGCCAGCCCCATGGGCCGGTCCAGATCCGAGCCGATCCCGGCGTTTTGCATCGCGAGTTCGATGGCCGGCAGAGGCCGGAAATAGAAATCGTCCCGCGTGTCGTTCAGCACAATGCGCGCGAGCGAGTTGTGCAGGTTCATCAGATCGTCGTCGCTGAACCAGGACGTGAGCCCGTCGAGGGTGAACCAGAGGAAGTAGGCGAAGAAACCGGCGCTTGCCAGGAGCAGGCCCGCCCGGCGAAACAGGCCGGACTCTGACTGGGCGGAATCTTTCGACACGCGTATCTGGTCGTGATTATAGTCACAATCAATGGGGCCGCGCGCCTCTGCAGTCAATTTAGGACAAGATAGTCTTATGACCGAAAACGCCAGGACTGGTATCTTCCTCGCGGTGGCCGCCGCCCTTCTCTTGAGCCTCTTCCACTACTTTGCGGCCCTGGAGCCAACAAGCGTGGCCGTGTACGCCGGGGTGGTCCTCACGCTCGGCGGCCTGCTCTGTGTGGTCAAGCCGATCCGATTGCTGGGTATTCGCACCCGGCGGGCTGCCGCGATTGCTGGCGCTGCTGGAATCCTGCTGGTCCTCGCCGCGCTGAATTGGCCGGTCGGTACTTCACGCGTAGCGCAGCGGACCGCAGCGCTGGACGGCTTCATGCCCGAGTACCACTTCTACGAACTGCACGAAGTGCGCGTACACGCCACGCCGGAGGTGGCTGCCGCAGCCTTGAGGCGCGTCACATTCGGTGACATCGGAGTCTACAGCGGCCTCATGCGTATCCGCGCCGCAGCCAGCGGACGCTTCCGCGCGGCCAGCCCGCAGAGCGAGGTCAATGTGCTCCAGGCGCTCGCCAGGCCTGGTTCGGGATTCGTCCCACTGCACGACGACGGCCGGGAGATCGTCATGGGAATGGCCGGGCAGCCCTGGTCGGGCGGGCGGGTACCGTCGGTTCGGACGCCGGAAGACTACGAGGCATTCCACCGTCCGGAGTCCGTGAAGATCGCATTCAATCTCGCAGTACGGGATGAGGGTGGTGGATGGTCCAGGATCACTACGGAGACGCGGATTCGCGCCACAGACGATGCCGCACAGCGAATCATGGCCCGCTATTGGAGGACCATCTATCCAGGCACTGGAATGATCCGCCGGATGTGGCTGAACGCCGCCCGACACCGGGCCGAGAACGGACGCTAACCGCCCCCGACAAAAGTTACAATTTCGAGGCTCGCGCCGGCATCGATGGGAGTGGTGTCCCACTCCGGTTTGCGCACAATCACGCGGTTGAGCTCGACGGCGACCCGGGCGGAATCGATGCCAAGTTCCACGAGCAGAGTGCGGACGTTGAGGCCCGCGGGCACTGTCCGCGGGGCGCCATTGACATGAATCAGGATTTCCGGACCGGCTGGTTTGTTTGACACGCTCTTCTGGCGGTCATTATAGTAAAAAGTTACCCCCCTGGGTCGTAGTCCATACTGCAATCATGCCCACCACCGACATCGAAGCATACTTTCCGGTTCTCGTTCAGGTCCTCCTGGGCGTGGCCGTTGGAGCCGCACTGGTCGCGCTCGGCGTCCTGCTTGGTAAGCGGCTGAAAAATAAGGTCAAAGACACGCCATACGAGTGCGGCATCGTGCCCACGGGCACGGCCAGGGATCGCTTCAGCGTGAAGTTTTACCTGGTGGCGATGCTGTTTATTTTGTTCGACATCGAAGCGATCTTCCTCTACCCCTGGGCCGTGGTGTACCGCGAACTGAAGCTCTTCGCGTTTTTCGAGATGCTTCTTTTCATCGGTCTGGTCCTGGCGGGCTTTTTCTACATCTGGAAGAAGGGCGTGCTGAACTGGGCCGCCGAAGATCCACCAGCGGAGAATCAGCGCTAGAGGGGCGCAGCCAATGTTGCCGGACAACCTGAAAGATCTGACTGTGCCCGCCGCTCTCGAGGCCTGGGATGCCGAAGCGCTGGCGGGCGGAAGCCACGAGTTTGGCGAGACTACCCTCTGGGTGCGCCCGGAGAAGATCGTCGCCGTATGCCGCCACCTGAAAGAGCAACTGCAGTTTGTCCGTCTTTCGGGCCTGAGCTGCATCGATCGCCATCCGATGGAACCGCGCTTTGAGGTCTTCTACCTGCTGCACTCCATCGAGCGCAACGAGCGTTTACGGCTGAAAGTGGCGCTGCCGGGCGAGAACCCCGTGGTGGACAGCGTGGTGTGTGTCTGGGTGGGCGCGGACTGGTACGAGCGCGAGACGTTCGACCTTTTTGGCATCCACTTCACAGGGCATCCGAATCTCAAGCGGCTGATGATGCCGGAAGGCTGGGACGGCCATCCGCTGCGCAAGGATTTTCCGATCCACGGCCACAAGTACAGCTATCAGAACGAGTAGGGTTTCAGTCCGGGGGATGGGATACAGAGGGGAGCCATGAGCGAGAACGGCGAGACGGCATTTACGGCGGTCCTGGAAACAACACAAGAGGAGAAACTCCCCGGCGGGCGCCGGCGGATGACCCTCAACATGGGGCCGCAGCACCCGTCCACGCACGGTGTGCTGCGCATCCTGCTCGAGTTGGACGGCGAAATCATCCAGAAGGCGGAGCCCGATATCGGGTTCCTGCACACCGGCATCGAGAAGCAGGCCGAGGCGTTGGGCTGGCAGCAGGTGGTCACGCTGACAGACCGCATGGATTACCTCTCGAATCTGGCCAACAACCTCGCCTATGTGTTGCCGGTGGAGAAACTGCTCGGTCTCGAAATCCCACCCAAGGCGCAGTGGCTGCGGGTGATGCTCAACGAACTCTCGCGGATCAACAGCCACGTCGTGTGGCTGGGCACCCACTGTCTTGATCTGGGCGCCATGTCGATGTTCTTCTACTGCTTCCGCGAGCGCGAAGACATCCTGCGGATTCTGGAGATGTTCTCCGGCCAGCGGCTGATGACCAGCTACATCCGCGTGGGCGGCGTGGCCCTGGAACCGCCGCGCGGCTGGGAGAAAGTGATGGCCAAGTTCATCCGCGAATTCCCGGCCAAGGTGGACGAGTACGAAAGCCTTCTGAACACCAACCCGATCTTCGTGGAGCGGACCAAGGGCGTGGGTCACGTTGGTCTGGAGAAACTGCTGGATCTCGGCGTGAGCGGGCCCATGATCCGCGCTGCCGGCCTGCCCTGGGACATTCGCAAGTCCGAGCCCTACTCCAGCTACGAGAAATTCGACTTCGACATCCCGTGCTATCCGGAGAGCGACGTGTACGCCCGGTATCGCGTGCGCATGGAAGAGATGCGGCAGAGCGCGCGCATCATCGAGCAGTGCATGGCCGGAATGCCGGAGGGTGATTGGAAGGCCGACGCGTCCAAGGTGGTCCTACCGGACCGCGAAAAGATGAAGACGCAGATGGAAGCGCTGATCTACCACTTCAAGATCGTGACCGAGGGCTTCCGCGTGCCGGCCGGCGAGGCGTACGTGCCGGTGGAGTCGCCACGAGGCGAGATCGGATTCCACGTGGTCAGCGACGGCACCTCCAAGCCCTATCGCGTGTTCATGCGCACTCCGAGCTTTGGCAACCTGCAGTGCCTCTCGGATCTGTTCGTCGGGCGGCTCATCTCCGATAGCATCGCCGGGCTGGGCAGTATGGACTTCGTGTTGGGCGACGTGGATCGCTAGTAGTGACCTCTAAGAGATTGTCATGACTTTTTCACCCGAGCTGGAAGCAAAGTTCGCCAAGATGGTACAGCAGTACCCGCAAGGGCGCCAGAAGGGCGCGCTGATTCCGATGCTGCTGTTTGCGCAGGATGAAGTGGGCGCCGTGACGCCGGACGTGATCGCGGAAGTGGCCAGGCGGTTGAGTGTGAAGCCGGTGGAAGTAGAAGAAGTAATCGGCTACTACACCATGCTCACGAAGGAGCCGCGCGGCAAGCATCACATCCAGATCTGCACCAACGTCAGTTGCATGTTGACCGGTGGGGAAGAGCTGTTCGCGCACGCCTGCAAGAAGTTGGGTATCGGCAACAAGCAGAAGACGGCGGACGGGCAGTTTTCGCTGGAAGAGACGGAGTGCCTGGGCGCGTGCTCGTGGGCCCCGGCCATGCTGGTGAACTACGATTTCCACTTCGCTATCACGCCGGAGAAGCTGGACCAGCTGATCGACAGTTTGAAGAAGACGCAGTAGGGACTGAAGGCAAGCATGCTACTGAACAAACCACATCCGCTGGAAGTTAAGGTCCTGACGCGAAGGTACGAGTATCCGCAGAAGGAAGCCATCGGCGTTGACGAATACGTGGCCAAAGAGGGCTATGAGGCGCTGAAGAAGGCGCTGGACATGACGCCCGAGGCGATCATCGACGAGGTGAAGAAATCGTCGCTGCGCGGCCGTGGCGGAGCGGGCTTTCCCACGGGGCTGAAGTGGAGTTTTGTCGACCGCAAATCGCCCAAGCCAAAGTACATCGTGGTCAATGCCGACGAGGGCGAGCCGGGCACCTGCAAGGACCGCATCATTCTGGAGCACGAAGGGCACCGCCTGATCGAGGGCTGCCTGATCGCCGGGCGCGCCATCGGATCGAATCGCGGCTGGATCTACATTCGCGGCGAATACCGCACCCAGATCGAGGCGATGGATCGCGCGATTGCCGAAGCGTATGCGCGCGGCTATCTGGGCGACAACGTGATGGGCTCGGGCTGGGCTTTTCACCTCTCCACGCACACGGGCGCCGGCTCGTATGAGTGCGGCGAGGAATCGGCACTGCTGGAATCGCTGGAAGGCAAGCGTGGCAACCCGCGGCTGAAGCCGCCATTCCCGGCCACCTCCGGCGCGTTTCAGTGCCCCACCATCGTGAACAATGTCGAGACGTATAGCGCCGTCCCCGACATCATCCTCAAGGGCGGCGACTGGTACGCGGCGCTCGGCACGCCCAAGAACGGCGGCACGCGTCTGGTGTGCCTCTCGGGCCATCTTGTCACGCCGGGTGTCTATGAAGTGCCGCTGGGCATACCGCTGATGACGATCATCAACGAGATCGGCGGCGGCGTCTGGAAAGGCCGCAAGCTGAAGGCCGTGATTCCGGGCGGGAGTTCCAGTCCGGTGCTGCGGCCGGAAGAGTGCGACATTCCCGCGGACTATGATTCCCTGGCCAAGGCCGGCTCCATGCTCGGCTCCGGCGCCACCATGGTACTGGACGAGACCACGGACATGGTCAAGCTGATGGCGCGCATCATGAAGTTCTACGCGCACGAAAGCTGCGGCTGGTGCATCCCGTGCCGCGAGGGCACGGCGTGGCTGGCCAAGATCCTGGCGCGGCTCGACGAGGGCGCGGGCACTAAGAAAGACATCGACATGGTGGATGAGCTGGCACAGGGCATGATGGGGCGCACCTTCTGCGCGCTGGGCGATGCGGCGGCGATGCCGGCCATGAGCTTCGTCAAGAAGTTCCGCGGCGAGTTTGAGGCCAAGATCGCCAACGCCAAGGTCTATATGCCGGCGCCGCAGACGCAACCTCTGGTGGTCCTGTAGGAGACTCGATGGCGGATCCAATTACACTGACGATCAACGGCCGGGCGCTCCAAGTGCCGGCCGGGACGCTGGTCATCGAGGCTGCGAAAAAGCACGGCATCGAGATCCCGGCGTTCTGTTACTACGAGGGCTTCACGCTGCAGGCCGCGTGCCGCATGTGTCTAGTGGAGGTGGAGAAGATGGGCAAGCTCCAACCCGCCTGTACGCTGCCGGCGGCCGAGGGCATGGTGGTGCTGACCGAGTCCCCCAAGGTGGTGGATGCGCGCAAGGGAATGTTGGAATTCCTGCTGACCAACCACCCGCTGGATTGCCCGGTGTGCGACAAGGGCGGCGAGTGCGAGTTGCAGGACATGGTGTTCCGCTACGGTGCCGGCGAGAGCCGTTTTGTGGAGATCAAGCACCACGAGAACGAGAAGCAGTGGAGCCCGGCGGTTTACTACGATCCGGCGCGCTGCATTCTCTGCTACCGCTGCGTGCGTGTGTGTGACGAGGGATTGGGCGTGGGCGCGCTGGGGTTGACCCATCGCGGTGTTCATGCCGAGATTACGCCCAGCCACGGCGACCATTTGGAATGTGACGAGTGCGGCTGGTGTATCGACGTCTGCCCGGTGGGCGCGTTGACCTCCGGCACGTACCGCTACAAGTCGCGCCCTTGGGAAATGAACTATGCGGGCACGGTTTGCACGCACTGCTCCAACGGCTGCAAGACCACGCTGAGCGTGCGCAACGGCGAAGTAATTCGCGCCAACAATCGCGATCGCTCCGGCATCAACGGCGAGTTTCTCTGCGTGAAGGGCCGCTTTGGTTTCGACTTCGTGCATAGCGAAGAGCGGCTCCAGGCGCCGCTGCTGCGCAAGGACGGCAAGTTGGAGCCGGTCTCGTGGAGCGAGGCCCTGGCCGCCGTGGCCGCCAAGTTTGGCGAGGTGAAGGCGCGGGGCGGCAAGTTTGGCGTCATCGGCTCCACCCGCACGACGAATGAAGAGAACTACTTCCTGCAGAAGTTCGCGCGGCAGGGGTTGGGCACGGCCAATATCGATCATCACCGCAGCGGCGACGTAGTCACGCTACTGGACGCGCTGAAGGGCAAGACGGATGCGCTGGCCACGGTGGGCGATCTGTACACCACCAAGGCGGCGCTGGTGATCGGCAGTGATCTGTCGCAGCAACATCCGCTGCTGGCAGTGCAGTTGCGCGCCGATTACCGCCATCATCAATCGTCCACGTATGTGGTGACGCCCGGCGAGGTCCGCGAGGATCAGTACGCGGCCAAGAGCGTGCGCGCCAAGGCGGGTGAAGAGCTGGCTGCGGTGGAGGCGCTGCGTGAGGATCTGTCGAAGCATGAATCGCTGGTGATCCTCTTCAGCGACGCCATCAAGGGCGAGGCGGTGGGGAAGCTGGTGGCCTTCGGCGATTCGCTGGGCGCGGCCGTCAAGTACGTCTGTCTGCAGGATTACTCCAATTCCCGCGGCGCCATGGATATGGGGCTGCTGCCGGATCTGGGGCCTGGCTATCACGCCGCGCCGGCCGCTGGCATGAGCATGGATCAGATGCTGGCGGCCAAGGATTTGGACGTGCTTTGGGTGGTAGGCGCCAATCCGCTGGAGAACACGGCGCTGGCGTCCGAGAGCGCTTTTGTCGTGGTGCAGGATCTCTTCCTCACGGAGACCGCCGGGCGTGCCGACGTGGTGCTGCCGGCGGCCAGCGCGTATGAGAAGACCGGCACCGTGACGAACGTGTGCGGCGAGGTGCAGCGCCTCAAGCAGGGGCCGAAGGTGATGGGCGTCAAGTCCGACCTCGAGATCATGGGGCTGCTCGCCAAAGAGCTGGGTCTGAGCCTGGGCATCTGGACGGCGGACAAGGTCTTCGAAGAAATCCGCAAGACGGTGCACGGCTATAATGTTGCATTGCCTGTCATCGCCACGGGAGGGGCCGCGCAGACCACGCCAGTCAATGGCGGCGTGCCCGTTACCGTCAGGCCGGAACTCATCCGGTCGGCCGGCGATACCCTCTTCACATCAGGAACGCTGGGGCGCTATTCCAAGATGCTGCAAGGCGTCATGGAAGCCCCTGGTGAGTTGTACAAACGCTAGGCGACCCGCATGAATTTTTACATCATCAGTTTGGTGAAGGCCGGAATAACAGCCGGCGTACTCTTGACCTTCTGCGCCTACCTCGTGTGGATCGAGCGCAAGGTGCTGGCGCACATTCAACTGCGGCCCGGCCCCTACCGCGTGGGACCCCACGGCCTGTTGCAGCCGCTTTCGGATCTCATCAAGCTGATGACCAAAGAGGGCGTCATCCCGGCCAACGTCCACACGTTCTTCTATCTGTTCGCGCCGTTCCTGGCCGTGGCCCTGGCGTTGATCTCCATTGTCGTCATCCCCTTCGGGCCGGAGTTCTCCATCCTCGGTGTGACCACCGGCCTGGGGCTCACCGATCTGAACATCGGCATTCTTCTGGTCCTCGCCGTCTCGTCGCTCGGCGTCTACGCCATCGCGCTGGGCGGTTGGGCATCGAATTCGAAGTACTCGCTCATGGGTGGCCTGCGCAGCGCCGCGCAGATGATCAGCTACGAACTGCCGATGGCGCTGGCCATCGTCTCGCCGCTGCTGCTACTGAACACTCTGAACTTCCGCGAAATGGTGGTGGGCCAGGAAGGCTTCGCGCTCGGATTCATTCCGCGCTGGACCATCTTCGCCGCGCCCGTCCCGCAGGTCTTCAGCTTCATCATCTTCATGATCGCCGTATTCGCGGAAACCAACCGTGTGCCCTTCGATCTGCCTGAAGCCGAGACCGAGTTGGTGGCCGGCTTCCACACCGAGTACTCGTCGCTCATGTTCGCCGCCTTCTTCACGGCTGAATACGCCAATATCATCACGGTCTGTTGCGTGGCCACCGCGTTGTTCCTCGGCGGCTGGCAGCCGTTATGGCCCGCGGCCTACGGCAGCAACTTCGTGCCGCCGCTCATCATCGGCCTCGCCGGCCTGATGTTGCTGTATCACGGTTCGCAGGCGCTGAAGTCGCGCCGCTGGGATCGCTTCTCGTTCCCGGCCATCGGCGTCATCTTCCTCGGTCTGGCCGGCCTCTTCTTCGTGCCGGTGCTCCAGCCGGTGCTCATCCCGTTCTTCTGGTTCGCGTCGAAGCTGCTGGTGCTGATCTTCGTCTTCATCTGGGTGCGTGGCACGCTGCCGCGCTTCCGCTATGACCAGCTCATGAAATTCGCCTGGACGTTTCTGTTTCCGGCCGCGCTGATCAATCTGTTGATCACCGGCCTGGTGGTGGCTCTCACCTCCCAGTAGTGAGGATTCTCTCAAGATGGACGCAATACTGTTCCTAACCTTCGCTGCAATCGCGGTGGCCTGCGCCATCAATCTGGTGCTGCAAACGCATCCGATCTCCAGCGCCCTCTCGCTTGTCGGCGTGATGACCTCGCTGGCCGTACTCTATCTGCTGCTCGGCGGATCGTTCATCGCCGCCGTGCAGGTCATCGTCTACGCCGGCGCCATCATGGTGCTCTTCATCTTCGTCATCATGCTGCTGAACACGCAGGGTGAGCGCACGCAGCCGAAGAAGAATGTTTTACCTATCGCCATCGCCCTGCCGCTGCTGTTCTCGCTGATCGGCGTGCTGGCGGCCATCGTCGCCACGCAGGTGCCCGCCGGCGAGATCGTGAAGTTCGGTACATTCAGCGGCGGTGACCCGCTCACCTTCGGGCGCGCGATGTTCACCCGCTACCTGCTGCCGTTTGAGGTGACCTCCGTGTTGATCCTGATCGCGATTGTCGGCGCGGTCGTGCTGGCGAAGAAGGAGATCTAGCGCAATATGCCACCCATCCCCACAGTCGTGCCCATGTCGTGGTATCTCATCCTGAGCGCCATCCTCTTTACGCTGGGCGCCGCCGGATTTCTGCTGCGCCGCAACATCATCACCGTCTTCATGTGCATTGAGCTGATGCTCAACGCGGTCAACCTGACCTTTGTCGCCTTCAGCCATCAACTGAAGCAGGTGGACGGCCATATCTTCACATTCTTCGTGATGGTTGTCGCCGCGGCCGAAGCCGCCGTGGGCCTCGCCATTATCCTGACGGTCTTCAAGAACCGGCAAACGCTCGAAATCGACGAAATCTCTTCGATGAAGCTCTAACCGATGCATCAACTCTGGCTCATTCCCGCTCTGCCTCTGGCCGGATTCCTCCTGAACGGAATCTTCGGCCGCAAGCTGTCCAAGGCGGCCATCAACGCGGTGGCGATCGGCAGCGTTCTGCTCTCGTTCCTTTGGGTCGTCAAGACTCTGATGGGGCTCGGCTCGCTCGAAGAGGTCTACGTGGAGCGCTACTTCACCTGGATCCAGAGCGGCTTCGTCAACGTCGGCTTCGACTTCGCCGTGGACCGCCTCTCCGCCGTCATGTTGATGGTGGTCACGGGCATCGGTCTGCTCATCCACATCTATGCCGCCGGCTACATGGCCCACGAGGGCGGCTACTACCGCTTCTTCGCCTACCTGAATCTCTTCATGTTCTTCATGCTGATTCTGGTGCTGGCCGCCAACTACCTGGTCCTCTTTGTCGGCTGGGAAGGCGTCGGCCTGTGCAGCTACCTGCTGATCGGCTTCTACTTCCTGAAGAAGAGCGCCGGCGATGCGGGTAAAAAGGCATTCGTCGTCAACCGCATCGGCGACTTCGGCTTCTCCCTCGCCATGTTCCTCATCATGGTGAACTTCGGTTCTCTGGACTTCGGCACGGTCTTTGCCAAGGCCGTCCCGATGGCGAATGAAACCAGCGCCGGCGTCCTCACGCTGATCTGTCTGCTGCTACTGTTGGGCGCGGCCGGCAAGAGCGCGCAGGTTCCGCTGTATGTCTGGCTGCCCGATGCCATGGAAGGTCCCACGCCCGTCAGCGCGCTGATCCACGCCGCCACGATGGTTACCGCCGGCGTGTACATGGTGGCCCGTTCGGCCGCGTTGTTCAATCACGCGCCCATCGCCATGGAGGTGGTGGCCTATGTCGGCCTGATCACCGCGGTGATGGCCGCCACCATCGGCCTGACACAGTACGACCTGAAGAAGGTCTTCGCCTACTCCACCGTGTCTCAGCTCGGCTATATGTTCCTCGCGCTCGGCACTGGCGCCTATTCCGCCGGCATCTACCACGTCATGACGCACGCCTTCTTCAAGGCGCTGCTCTTCCTGGGCGCCGGTTCGGTGATCCACGCTCTTTCGGGCGAACAGGATCTGCGCATGATGGGCGGGCTGCGCAAGAAGATCCCGGTGACCTTCGCCGTGCTGTTCTGCGCCTCGGTCGCCATCGCCGGTGTGCCGCCGTTTGCCGGCTACTACTCCAAGGACGCCATTTTGCTGGCCGCCCACGCGCATCACCCGTGGATGTACTGGGTGGGTGTTGTAACTGCCGGAATGACCGCTTTTTACGTCTTTAGAGCGTTCTTTTTGTGCTTTTTTGGCACCTATCGCGGACAGGCCCATCCGCACGAGTCTCCGCTGGTGATGACCGCACCGCTGATGGTTCTGGCCGCGCTCAGCCTGGGCGGCGGCTACTTCCTGAACGTCCCGCACTACCTGGAGCCGCTCTTCGGCGGCGAGCATGCGGCGCACGATGAGACGCTGGTGCTCATCTCCGTCGGCGCCGGTCTACTGGGCATCGCGCTGGCCGCGCTCTTCTACGTGGTCAAGCCCGGCTTGGCCGATGGCTTGGCGCGCGCTTTCAGTTGGCCCTACAAACTCTTCTACAACAAGTATTTCGTGGATGAAGCCTATGATGCCGTCATCGTCCATCCTTTGCGCGACGGATCATCGTCGGTGCTGTGGAAGGGCGTGGACGCCCGCATCATCGACGGCGCGGTGAACGGCACGGGCTCGCTGATGCGCGCCATCGGCGGCGGGCTGCGGGAGATGCAGTCCGGCTACATCCGGCGCTATGCGGCCTGGGTGGTGCTCGGCTCGGTGGCGATCATCGCCGTCGTCAGCTTCTGGGGAGGCGTGAAGTGAATCTGCTGGATATACTGCTGATCCTGCCGGCGGCGGGCTTCCTGCTCACGCTCTTCCTGCCGAAGGACAACCCGGGCCTGATCCGCAACTTCGTCTTTGGCGTTTCGGTTGTCACCTTTGTGTTTTCCCTGTTGCTGATCGGGCCGGTGCTGGCCAGCCCGGGGCGGCTCGCGCTGGAGGGCAACTCGTCGTGGATCGAGTACCCCGCCATCCGCTACCACGTGGCGCTCGACGGCCTGAGCCTCTGGCTGGTGATCCTCTCCACCTTCCTCACGCCCATCGTGACGCTGGTGAGCTGGAAGTACATCCAGAACCGCGTCAAAGAGTTTTACGCCTTCCTGCTCGCCCTATTGCTGGGCGTGCTGGGCGTCTTCATCGCGCAGGATCTCTTCCTCTTTTTTGTGTTCTGGGAGATCTCGCTGGTACCCATGTACTTTCTGGTGGGCATCTGGGGGCATGACAAGCGCATCTACGCCGCGCTCAAGTTCTTCCTCTACACCATGGCCGGCTCGGCGCTGATGCTGGTGGCCATCATCTACCTCTACAACAAGAGCGGCACGTTCGATATCCCGCTGCTGCTGGACATGATGGCCAAGGGCCGTCTGGTGCTCACCGGCGCTGAATCCAACTGGCTGTTCCTGGCCTTCTTCCTCGCTTTCGCCATCAAGGTGCCGCTGTTCCCGCTGCACACCTGGTTGCCGGACGCGCACGGCGAGGCGCCCACGGCGGGCTCCGTCATGCTGGCCTCGGTGTTGCTGAAGCTCGGCACATACGGGCTGGTCCGCATCTGTCTGCCGCTGTTTCCCGGCGCGGCCCGCGACAACGCCAACTGGATCATCGTCCTGGCGATTGCCGGCATTATCTACGGCGCGCTGGTCGCTATGGTGCAGCCGAACATGAAGCGTCTGGTGGCCTATTCTTCGGTGAGCCACCTGGGTTTCGTCGTGCTCGGCATCTTCACCTTTACGCAAGTGGGCCTGGATGGCGCCGTCTATCAGATGCTGAATCACGGCATCTCCACCGGCGCGCTCTTCATCCTGGTGGGCATGCTCTACGAGCGCCGCCACTCGCTGGAGATCTCTGATTTTGGCGGTGTGGCCACGGCCGCGCCCTGGCTCACCACCATGTTCGTCATCACCACGCTGGCCAGTGTCGGCCTGCCGCTGCTGAATAACTTCGTCGGCGAGTTCCTGATCCTCCAGGCCGCCGTGCAGGTGAATTTCTACTACGCCGCCTTCGCCGCCATCGGCGTGATTCTCTCCGCCGTCTATATGCTCTGGATGGTGCAGCGCGTCTTCTACGGCGAGACGCCTGAGACCGTCAAACACCATATGCCCGACATGAGCACGCGCGAGTGGGCCATCATCGTCCCGCTGATCGCGCTGATGGTTTGGATGGGCATCGGTACGCAGAGCTTCCTGCCGCCGATCTCGGCCAACTCAACACAGCTTCTCCAAGTTATGAAGCAGCCAGCCCCGCCCAGCGCGGTGCAGGCCGCAAAGGAGTCCGTCCATGCCCGCTAACTTCATGCCCACCGCGCAGGAGTATCTCCGGTTTGCGCCGGAGTCGCTACTGATCCTCGTGGGTGTGCTCCTCATGATTCTGGAGCCGCTGAGCGGGCCGGACGGTAAGCGCAAGTTCGCAGTAATCTCTTTCGCCGCTTTGGCCGCGGCCATCGGGCTCGCCATCGCCGCCGGCATGGATCCCGGCCCGGCGTTCTCCGGCCTTCTGATGGTGGATGGCTTCGCCACGTTCTTCCGCGTGCTCGTGCTGGTGATCGGCATGTTCGTCATCCTGATCTCCACGAACTACCTGAAGCTGGAAGGACACGAATCGGGAGAATACTACGCTCTGCTGCTCTTCTCGGTTGTGGGTCAGTGCCTGATGGCGGCCTCCAACGACCTGATCATGCTCTTCATCGGCCTGGAGTGCAGCTCCATCGCCAGCTACGTGCTGGCCGGTTATCTGCGCGATGACAAGCGCAACAACGAATCCGCGCTGAAGTACTTCCTGCTGGGCTCTTTCGCCACCGCATTTCTGTTGTACGGCGTCGCCTGGACTTACGGCACCACCGGCACCACTAACCTCACGGCCATCCGCGCGTATCTGATGGACCCCGCCCACCATGCCAACATGGTTGTCGTTGGGGCGGCCACGGCGCTGATGTTCGTCGGCTTCGCCTTCAAAGTCTCCGCCGCGCCCTTCCAGATGTGGGCGCCGGACGTCTACCAGGGCGCGCCCGCGCCGGTGACGGCGTTCATGTCCATCGGCTCAAAAGCCGCAGCCTTCGCCATGTTTGTGCGGGTCATGATGACGGCCTTCGAGCCGGTGAAGGATCGCTGGGAGCCGCTCATCTGGATCTCCGCACTCGCCACCATGACCATCGGCAACTGCGCCGCGCTCCGCCAGTCCAACCTCAAGCGCCTGCTGGCATACAGCTCCATCGCGCACGCCGGATACCTGATGGTGGCCATCACCGCGCACAGCGAGATCGGCACGGCGTCGGTCATGTTCTACCTCACCTCCTACGCGCTGATGAGCCTGGGCGCCTTCGCCATTGTGGTTTACATCGCCCGCAAGGGAGAGCGCTTCGTGGAGATTAACGACCTGGCCGGTCTCAGCCAACGCCAACCGCTGGTGGCCGCGTTGTTCGTCATCTTCCTGCTCTCGTTCACGGGCATTCCGCTCACGGCCGGCTTCTTCGGCAAGTTCTACATCTTCAAGGCGGCGCTGGATTCCAACCTCGTCTGGCTGGCGATCCTGGGCATGTTGAACAGCGCGGTGGCCGCGTACTACTATCTGCGGCTGATCGTCGTGATGTACATGCAGCCTCCGGCCGAGGGCGCCGAGGAACTGCTGGCGCCCACCATCGGCATCCGGGTCACCATGCTGGTGACGGCCGCGCTGACCATCGCGCTGGGCATCTTCCCGTCGTTCATTCTCGATCTGGCAGGGAAGTCCGCCGCGTTCGCTCGCTAAAGCGTTTTCACCGTTGTTGCCGTCCACCGCGTGCTCGCGCGCGGCTCTGAACCGAGCCGCGAACCTCAGGGCGGGGACCACGAAATTCCCGAAATGCTCTCATCTACAGGCCGGTGATCGTCACCGTGGTGACGATGCTGCCAGCCTGAATCTGGAAGACGTTGGCGCCAGCGATAAAGCCGAGCGCCGCGTCAAACCCAAATAGGCCAGGGATCTCCGTGTCGTAGACGGATACCTTGCTGACAGTCCCGCCGCCGCTCACCACCGATATCTCCGGCAGTTTGTCGGTGATGGCCAGGCCCGAAAGGTCCAACACGCGGAACAGCACGGCATCCTGCTGCCGCGCGCCGCGACGCCCGCTGGTTGTTGCGCTCACAACGCTGATATAGGCGGGGATGTACTCGGTGGCCGCGTACCAGTAGGGCACGCGAATGCTGCGGCCTGTGGTGGCGCCGGAGATCACCAGGTAGCCCTCGTGCGGCCCCAGCGTGGCGCCGTGCAGGACAAATGAAACCGGCACGTCCGCAGCAGCGCCCGCCGCCAGCTCCACACTTGGCATGGCCACCACCGGGCCGGGCAATTCGTTGCTTGGCTCCACGGAGATCGTGAATGTTTCCGTCTCCGCGCCTATGTTGGTGACGGTTAGCGTGCGGGCCATCTCGGCATCCACCCCGCCCGCGCCAAAGCTGAGTGACACGGGATAGGCAGTCGCCGTCGAGTTTAAGGCAGCCTGCGCGTTCAGCAAGCCGGCGCCGGTTCGCTGCAGGCCGGTCACGCCGCCCGACAGTCCCTCCACCGTGCCGCCTGTGTTGATTAGCAGAGACCGGTACTGATCCACGCTCAGCCCTGGCCGGGCGCCCTTCAGCAGCGCGGCTACGCCGGCCACTACCGGGGCAGAGAAACTGGTGCCGTCCACAGCCATGAAGCCGGTGGAAGAGTACATGCTGCTTAGCGGGTCCAAAGACTGGGTGGCCGTGTAAACATCGCCGCCCATCGCCATCAGGTCCGGCTTAATGCCCAGATCCACGTTGGGGCCGGCCGCGGTGAAATCCGTGAGGCGGTTGGGAATCCGCTGCACCGGGCCCAGGGTGAAACTGACGGTGGCCCAAAGCTCGCCCTGAGCGGCGAGCGCCTGCCGGATCGTCTGTGCGTCGTCGTAGCTAATCATCTCCGCCGGCAGCGTTGCGGCGCCGACGCTCATGCCGAAGGGCGCAGTGGCGCTATCGGCGGTGTACACAACCGCACCCACCGCGCCGGCATCGCGGGCCACGTTGAGCTTGGTCTCAAAGGTGCAGGTTCCGCGCCGGATCAGCGCGACGCGGCCAGAAAGACTGCCACCGGCGATGGACGAGCAGAGCAGGCCCGTCTCGTCGAGCGTCGTGACGTCCACGATGGGCGCGACGATTGGAGTGGCCGGGGCCGCGCCGCTGCTGGTGACGGCCACAAAGGGAGACAAGCCGGTCACCTCCACGCTGGCGGCGAATGTCCGGTCGTTCGTAGTGGCGCCCACGGCGATGACGGAAGGGGCCGTTGCCGGGGATGAAATCGTATTCAGGCTTGGGCCATTGTTGCCCGCCGCCGCCACCACGATGACGCCCGCTTGCACGGCGCGCTCCACCGCCTCCACTTCCACGTCGTCCGCCAGGCGCGGCGCCAGGTCGCTGCCCAGGCTGAGGTTGATGATGTCCATGCCGTCGGAAACGGCGTCATCGATGGCCTTGATGATCGCCGCGTCGCTGGTGTAGTCATTCCAGCCAGGCGTGCCAAAAACCTTGTAGACGCCGAGGTGTGCCTTGGGCGCGATGCCGGTGATGGTGGCCAGTGGGCCGGCAGCACGGCCGCCGGCGGCGATCATCGCCAGGGCCGTGCCGTGGCCGACGTGATCACGAACGCTATAGTCGGGGTCGCGGTACGGCAAGAGCGAAACGTAGCTGCGCGCCACGATGATCTTGCCGCTGGTGTAGCTGAGATCGGAAGTACTCCCTCCGCGCGGATAGCCGTCTGGCGCTGTGAGCCCGGAATTCAGGAACGCTTCGTGCCCGGCTGTGATCCCGCTGTCGATAATGGCGATCCTGATGCCGGCGCCGGCGCGGTCTTCGCCAATCTGGTTCCATGCCTCCAGTACCTTGTGCTGGATCACGGCGCGATCCAGCAGCATGTGCACGGTTCGCATCGGGACTACGCGCTTTACGCCGGGCAGCGCTGCCACCTCCGCGGCCTGGGCCGCCGTGGCCTCGATAAACAGGGCGTTGGCCACCGTGTCCACCGTATCCAGGACACTGGCGGAGCGCTGCTCCACCTCGCCGCGCATCCGGGCGTGCTCCATGCGGATGCGGCCGCGGTGGGAGGCGGCGGAGGCGCCTTGCAGCCGCGCACGGATTCCCGGGCCGCCCCCGTGCGCGGCTACCGGCTCGGTGGTGAGCTCCACAATATAGCGTCCGGGGATGGTCCCTGCAAAGATCGACGGTGCGCCAAGGAGCGTCAGGACAACGAGCAGGCGGTAACAAGGATGCCAGTGCATAATCTGCCGATACGGCCCAGGCTGGTTTCGTTTCGCCCTTCTGTACGATCTTAATTTTCTTGACGAGGTTTTTACGGTGGTGTGGGCGTCCACTGGCGCCTGGGACGGCTTAGTGTAGAAAGGTATGGGTACGGAAACTCAAAAGAGGCGATCGCTGCTCTCCTGGCTGACCATGGGGACGCTGTTAGCGTTGTGCGCTGTGCTGGGCGGCTTGCAGTACCGATGGGTGGGCGAACTCAGTCTGGCTGAGCGGCACAGGCTCAAGAGCGGTTTGCAGGCCAGCCTCAACCGGCTGAGCCGGGACTTCAACAGTGAGATCAGCGGCGCGTGTGCCGCGCTAGTGCCGTTGAACCAGTCGATCTTACAGCCGCCGCCGGAGGAATCCTATACGGCGCGCTATCTGCAATTGCGGGAATCCAGCCAGGCGGAGCCGTATTTTCGCGCGGTTGCCCGGGCGGTACCCAGTGGAGATGATTTGAAGCTGCGGCAGTTGGACATGGCCACGGGCCTGTTCCGCGACGCCGAATGGCCGGCCAATTGGCAGCCGATGCGGCGGCGGCTGCAAGCCCGGTGGCACCAGGAAGGGCGCGAGCCGATCAAAGGACCCTCTCCGGGCGGGGAGGATCTGGGCATGCTGCTGGATATCCCGCGCTTCGTGCAGGTTAGTGCGGGAACCTCCGCGATTCCGCCAGTGTGGCGGGCTGCTGAATGGCTCATCTTCGAGTTGCAGCCGGCGCACCTGCGGGAGAACGTGCTGCCGGAGTTGCTGCGCCGGCACCTGGGGGTGGAGGGGAGCAAGGAGTTTCAGGTAGAGTTGGTGACCAAGACATCGCCTCCCAAAATCATCTTCTCTTCCGATGGAGTGGAGGTTGCCTCCATCGGCAGGACCGCCGATGCTTCGGTGAACGTGCTGGATTTGCAGTACGAACGGATCCTGCGCCGCGGTCTCCGCAACATCACGATCTCCCGCACGTCGGCGCCGGAATGGGGCCGGTGGACCCTTTCGGCGCGCCACCATGCCGGCTCTCTGGAAGCCGTGGTGGATCGCGCCCGGTGGCGGAATCTCTCCGTGACGGGTGGCATCCTGCTGCTGATGCTCGCCACGGTGTTCGCTCTGATTCGCTATACCCAGCGCGCGCAGAAGCTGGCGGAGCTCCAGATGGATTTCGTCGCCGGCGTGTCGCACGAGCTGCGCACTCCGTTGACGGTCATCCATACTGCCGCCTACAATCTTCGCGGCCGAATCTCGCAGGATCCGGTACGTGTGGCCAAGTATGGCGCGCTCATCCAGCAGGAAAGTGAACGTCTACGCGAATTGGTGGAGCGGGTGCTCCGATTTGCCGGCGCACAGGCTGGGCAGGTGATCCAGCAACGCGACGCCGTGTCGCTGGAAGCCATCCTGGATGATTCGCTAGCCGCCAGCGCCTCGGTGCTGGAGAGTGCCCACTGTTCGGTGGAGAGAAAGACGGAACCCAACCTGCCCCTGGTCATGGCCGACGCCGTCGCTCTGAAGCACGCTTTCATCAATCTCCTGTCGAATGCTGCCAAATATGGTTGCGAGGGAAACAATTGGATAGGAATCAGCGCCATAACAAAAGGTGGCGAGGATCGTTCCATTGTGGAAGTGCGCATCGCCGACCATGGCCCGGGCATCCCGCCCGAGGAACAGGCTCAGATCTTTGAGCCGTTCTTCCGCGGGCGCCGGGCAGTACTGGCGCAGACCCACGGGACGGGTCTGGGCCTGAGTTTGGTGAAAGGAATCGTCGAGGCGCACGAGGGCACCATCGAAGTGGAGAGCGAGCCTGGAAAGGGTACGGTCTTTACGGTGAGAATCCCGGCCGCCCCGATGGCGAAACAGGATGAGTGCACGAGTCTTACTAATTGAGGACGAGCCAGGGCTGGTAATGACAGTCTCGGACCTGCTGGCCGATGAGGGCTACGTGGTGGAATCTGCCAGCGACGGCCCCACTGGACTGGCACGGGCGACTAACGAACCGTTTGACCTTCTGATCCTGGACGTGATGCTTCCGGGCATGAGCGGCTTCGAGGTATGCCGCGAGTTGAGGCAGCGTGGCAAGGATGTGGCGATTCTCATGCTCACCGCGAAAACACAGGTGGTGGATCGTGTGGTGGGACTCAAGCTCGGCGCCGATGACTATCTGAGCAAACCCTTTGATCCGGCCGAACTGGTGGCGCGCGTGGAGGCACTGTTGCGGCGGGTCTGCAAAGAGAAGCTGACTCCCGTGGTGAGCTTCCAGTTCTCGGATGTGGACGTGGATTTCGAGAAGGGTGAAGTGACCAAGGGCGGGGAATCCGTGGCGCTGGCGGGGAAGGAGTTGCAGTTGCTCCGATACCTGGTGGACCACCGCGGCAAAGTGGTTCCCCGCGAAGAACTGCTGGAAAACGTCTGGGAGTATCAGGCCGGTGTGTCATCCCGCACCATTGATGTGCATGTGGCCTGGCTGAGGCAGAAGCTGGAAACCTATCCGCAGAATCCACGCTACATCCAAACTGTGCGTGGAGTGGGCTACCGCTTCTCCACCTGAAAACACGCAAGCGGGCGCGGCCCTGGGGAGTTGGCCGCGCCCGCTTGCGAAACCACGCAACCTACTGATTGCGTGGCGCGCGGCTCTGCGCTCCGCGTGGCGCCATGCCCATTCCAGGGCCTCCGCCAAAGCCGCCCATGCCCATGCCGCCGCCCATCTCGTCGTACTTGGCCTTCTGCTCAGCCGTCAACAGAGCGTAGAACTTGGCCTGCGCCTTGGCCTGGATAGCAGTGATCTGGCCGCTGGACGTGCCAATCGGGATAGAAAGCGTATCCAGCTCCACATCCGTCTTGCCGTCCTTGATGGCCTGGCGCAGCGCGTCCTGTGCGCTCCTCATCTGCCCGGCCACAGTCTGAACCGAGGCATCAGCGGCATCAAAGATCGCCTTGGCAGCCGTCTTCTGGTCGGTGGTCAGGTTCAGGTAGCCTGCCATGAAATCCACCCGGTTGCCACGCCCGCCCCCGGGGCCGCCCATGCCGCCCTGGGCCATCACCGGCAACGCCGCGCAGGCAGCCAGTACGACAGTCAGAATTCGTCTCGTCATTGATCTTCTTTCAACCTCCTAGTGCATTGAACGCGGCCCGTGTAGTGGCGTTGCGTCTGTTTGCATGCCGCAACGTAAAGATTCGTTTACGCGCCGCTCTGCTGCCCGGCGCGGAGTTGGTAGCCCTGGCCGCGCACGGTGAGCAGCAGTTGTGGGGAACTCGGGTTGCGCTCCAGTTTCTGCCGGAGTTGGGCCACATGCACGTCCAGAGTGCGTGTGTTGGAGGTATGGTAGCCCCACACCTCGGTGAGCAGCTCCTTCCGCGTCACTACGCGGTCCGGCCGGCCGGCCAGGTACTTCAGCAGTTCCATCTCCTTCAGCGCCAGATTGACGGGCCGGCCATTGCGCTCAACGCGGCCCCGTGCAAAATCCACCGAAATCTCGCCAAAGCGCTCTGTGCTGGCGGGGCCCTCCGTCGTCATGCGAGCCCTCCGCAGCAGTGCGTGCACCCTGGCGATCAACTCGGCAGGGTGGAATGGCTTGGTGAGGTAGTCATCTGCGCCCAACATCAACCCCTGGACCCGATCCGCCAGTGTGGACCGGGAGGAGAGCATCAGCATCGGAACCTCAATGCCCTGCTGGCGGATGCTCCGGCAGACGTCAAAGCCTGTCTGGTCCGGCAACATGAGATCCAGCAGGATCAGATCGAACATCTCCGCGGCAGCCCGTTGCTGGGCTGCCGCACCGTTTGAGACTGTTGTCACGTGGTGGAACTCCGCTTCCAGAAGGTCCGTCAGGACCAGTGTCAAGGCTGGATCGTCTTCCACGAGGAGGATGCGGCGAGCGGCGGGAATCGGCATCAGAATGTGAACCGTAGCTGCAAGTCGATCTTCCGGTTGTACGTGCTGGAGCCGCCGCCCATAGGCCCGAACCCGCCGGCCAGGCTGCGGTACTGGCCGAAATAGGAGGAAGACAGATCGCCGCTGGGTGCTCCGTAGTTGGCATGATTGAGAACGTTGTTGGCTGAGGCGCTCAGGGTCAGGTTGTACTTTTTGCCGCTGCTGCTGCCGCCAAACATTCCACCCGGACCGCCACCACCCGGACCGCCGCCGCGCATGCCGCCGCCCATTCCGCCACCAGGAGGCGGGCCGCCGCCGCCGGGGCCGCCGCCGCCGGGGCCGCCGCCGGGAGGCGGACCGCCGCCGCCGGGACCCGCGTCAGCCACACCCGACTCGCCGCGGTTGCCGAACGCCCAACTCCGGCTCATCCGCAGATTGAGAGTGAAGGTAGAAGGCCCCCTGGCGAAGTTCCGGCCGATGGCCGTACCTGCCGCGGGATTCAGGTTGAAGCAGCCCATGCCCGGCGCGTAAACCAGGTTGCCGCCGATACAGGTCCCGCTAGTGGCATCGGCCACCAGGGAGGGACGTTCCGTCGTGAAACCATCACCGTTGGTGTCGCGGCCCGTGGTGATGTTGTACGGACTGCCGCTGTTGAACATCAGGAAGGGGCTCAAAGAGAGCTTCCAGGGCATCGGCAGGTTGGTGCCGATGACTGCGCGGTGGCGGACGTCGGCAAAGGAGGACGGGCCCCACTCGGCGCGCAGGTTGTAGGGATCGGCTGGTGTGCCTTCCGCATCGCTGCGCCCGTGGCTAAGGCCATAGAAGCCGAACAGGAAGAGCTTCTTGTAGTTGACGTTGGGGCTGAAGATCAGCTGGTTCGAACGGCTGAATCCGGTAGTTTCCGTCAACAGGCGCAGCTGCTTGTCACCATAGGGGTAGACGCCATCGACGGGCGCGTTGACGTTGCGCGAGCGCTGCAAGTGCACGCCGCGGCTGCTGATGTACTGCACGCTGAGCTTGGTGTACTTCCCGAGCTGGCGTTCCACGCCAATACTCGCCTGGTAGTTGCGCGGCGCACGCAAAGCGCTGTCCGCCAATTGCAGTTGTTGGGGCTGCTTGGCCTCCTGCAGGGCCTCGGCCGTTGGGATCGAGGGGAAGAAGTTGGGATTCATCAGAAGATAGGACTGCTGCGTGATGCCGTTGTAGCGCTGCGATTGCAGTACGACGGAATCGGAAACGCGGTCGTAGAACACGCCGGCGCCCAGGCGCAACACTGTCTTTACCGTCTTGCCAGGCCCGCCGCCAATGCCCCATGCCAGCGCCACGCGCGGCGCCCAATTGGAGAAGTCTCTGATGTTGGTCTGCGTCTCGTAGCGCAGGCCATAGCTCAGCGTGAGGTTTTGTCGCAGGCGCCAGTCATCGTTGAAGAAGACGCCGGCGTCAAACTGGCTCACCGCGGTCAGGGGCGTTCCAGCCGCCAGGCTGAACTGCGAGGCGCCGCCGCCCAGCAGCCGGATCTGCTCAGGGGTATAGCCGAGCGCCTGGAATTGCAGCGTGCGCTGGTAGCGCTCCAATGCCGTCAACTGCACCAGCGGGCCGGCGATGATCTGATTGCTGGCGTCCAGCAGCGGGCCCAGCCCTCCGAAGAACGCGTAGCTGCCGCCGAAGTTGTTGACGGAGGTGCTGTCGGTGCCTGCATTGCGCAGGCGTGCGCCCCACTTCATCGTATGTGTGCCGTGTGTCAGCGTGGTGGAGTTGCTGAGCTCGAAACTGCGATTGACGTTGCCGGAGTTGCCGATCTGTGCGCCGCCGCCCTCAAACGCGCCCTGTACGCTGAGCGAGGGGATGGAGTTGTCGCCGGTGTTTTCTGATACCGAGCGGCGGAACTGGAAGCGGATTTCGTTGATCGCCTTTGCGCTCAGAATGGCCGTCTCCGTGAGTTGCAGTGAGCGGTCGGAACTGGTGGAATCGTAGGCGCGGGATTGCAGCGCGTAGTTGCCGATGCCTTCGTTTCCGCGGGAAGACCGGCCTTCCTGATAGCGCGCCACCAGCGTGTTGTTTTTGTTCAGCGCCCAGTCAAAGCGCGGTCCGAAACTGGTGCGCGTCTGCGGCGTGAGCACCGCCTCGTTGACCGTCACCGGATTGAACTGGCTGTCGAGCGTTGTCGCCAGGATGAAGGCGTTCTCGTCGATATTGCGGCGCTCCAGATCGAAGCCGAACGACGCCTTGCCCTTCTTGATGGGGCCGCTGAGGTTGAACCCAAACAGCTTGGCGCTGTAGGGCGGCAGCGTGGAGGCCGTCAACAGCGGGCTGCGCGAGTTGAAGGACTCATTGTTGTACTGCACAAACGCCTGGCCGCGGATCTTGTCCGAGCCCGGACGTGTCAGGATCTCGATGCGGCCGAAACCGGGCCGGTCGTACTCCGTCGAATACGGGTTTGAGTTGATGCGCACCTCGCGGATGGAGGACTTCGGCGGCATCGTTCCGCCCGAGAATCCGTCAATGTAGATCTGCCCGCCGCTCGGCCCCGCCGCCGGGCCAGCCATGGCCTGCAACTGCGAAGCGAGCTCGTCGGGGTCGTCCGACAGCGTGGCCAGTTCCTTTTCGCCGATTACCAGCGCGCTGGCGTTGGAGTCAGGATCGGTGGAGACCTTGCTGGCCTCGTCCTCGACGTTCATTACCTGCGACTGCGCCTCGATGGTGAGTTGCACGTCGAGCGTCTGTGCATTGGCCACCTGATAGTCGCGCAGCAGTGTTACTGTGAATCCCTTGGCGATGACGCGCACGACATACTTGCCCGGCCGCAGCGTGGGAAAGCTGTAGTGGCCGGCCACGTCGGTGGTGGCGCGCTGTTCGCCGCCAGGACCGCGCAATTGCACGAGTGCACCCTGCACCGTGCCTCCGGAGGGGTCTGTCACTACGCCCTGCAGCCCCGTGGCGGGCGTTTGTGCGTACAAAAGGCCCAGTAAACTGAAGAGCGCAAAAATGAGCACAAATCGAGTGTTTCTCATGGTAAAAGTCCTGTTTTCGTCGTCGTTCCGCGCCTACTGCATCATCCCTGGCAGCTCGAGCCCGCCCGTGCCGCCGGTCATTCCGCCCATGCTGCCTCCGCCGTTCAAGCTCAGCCCGCCCTGTGCGCTGCGGGCTTGTGTGGCGGAGGCCATTTGAATCAACATATCCGCGTTACCCAGCAGCATAATGGCTGTCACCTGCCGGTTGGAGGCTCCACGCGTGCTGGAGACCACGATTGTCTCGCCCACCTTGAGATCAGAGATTTTCGAAAGTGGGATCCGTTCGAGCATCTGGGCCATGTCCGGCGCGCCGCCTGGCCGCATGCCCATGCCGCCGCCGGGCATGCCGCCCGGTCTGCCGCCCGCTGCGGCCATTGCGCCCCCGGGGGCCGCGCCACCGGGCATTGCGCCGGGCATTCCGCCGGGTCTGCCGCCGCCCGGCATGCCGCCGCCGAAGCCTTGCATCCGCTTCACCTGCGATTCCGCGGTGACCCGAATGAGGAGCGGCTTGCCGGATTCGAGTTCCTTCACTGTGACATCGCCGATTGATGGGTCGATTGCGGTGATGACGCCTGCCTTGGTCAGGAACGTTCCGAAAACCACTTCATCCGCCGCCACCTTCAGGCCATCCGCGGTCTTCTCGCCTCTGCCGCGCATCTGGTCGCCCAGCTTCACGTCTGCCAGAATGCTGATCCTGGCATCGGCGAAGCGGACCGAATCCGGAGAATAGCGCCGGAAGAGAGTTTTTTGTCCCACAGTGATGGTTGAGATGATCTCGCCGGTCAAGGAACGCGATCGCAGCGTAATCTCATTGCCCTTGATTGCTGTCACGACGCCGGAGAGGCCGCGCTTCTGCCAGTCCTGCTTATCCGCCTCTTTTGCCTTGGCGATCTCGTTGGCGGCCATCACAACGATGCGCCTTGCATCGGAGGAACCTGCGACGAAGCTGACCAGGACGCGGTCCCCTATGGCGAGGTCAGTCACCTGGATGGGGGCAGCCTGCTTCAGGTCCTTTTCACCAGGGGCCACGCGCTGCACCATCGTACCGGGGCCGCAGCGCACAAATACGGCGTCGCCTTCGTCGGGCTTTACCTGAATTTCGGCGGTGTCGGCTTTGAAGCCAGTGATTGTTCCCATCACGGGCCTATTCGCCGCCGTCTGGGCAGCGACGAAGAGCAACCCGGAGAACAGAACTGCGATTGCGGTCTTGCGTGTCATCACTAAGCAAGACGATGCTCATCGGGAAAAGGGGACGTCCGGCCGCCCTAAGAAATGTAAAGCACGGGAGCGGCGCCGTGGCGGTCAGTGAGGGTGGCCGGGCAGGGATCGTCCGGATCTGCAAAAATAGAGAAAGTGCGTACCCCTCCGCGACAACTGTGCGTCCCCTACGAGGTAGGGACACGTCTGTCGGGCGGAGGCGGGTGCGACTCCGCGAGCCCGGCTGCGCGCCAGGACAGCTTTTAAGGACCATTCGTGATTCGCAACACCATCTCAGTCTCCCTTCTCGCCCTTTCGTTGGGAGCCGCCGCTCTCTCCGCGCAGACCGCCACTCAGGAGCCCTCGCAGGCTCCGGCGCCGCCTGTTGTAACACCAGCGCCGGCCGCCTCGGCGGCGGATAAGCCCCTGGTGCCGCTCGCCGCCGCCCAGTCTCCCGCCTATGTGAGGCGGTTTTCCGGCGGCCTGACCGCGAGCTTCACTCCCTGGGATCTGATGAAGGGCGGCGACTTCAGTGGAGTAGTGTTCCCGGGACCCCGCGACGTGATCTCCCAGGCTGGGCCGAACTCGAAGTGGTACGCCGCCGGCGTGGCGATCCAGGTGACAGTCACCAACCGGTTTGCAGTCGCGGTGAACGCAATCGTCCGCCAGGCGGGCTTCGCGATGTCGTCCAATGTAATTGAGGGTGTCGATCTGCCAAACACCGCGACCGATGAACGGAAGTACTTCATCGAGACGGAAGACACGCACGCCTATTACATGGACCTTCCGTTGCTGGTGAGGTACTACGGCAAGAGCCACCGGAAAGAGGGCAAGCGCTGGTTCGTGGAAGCAGGCGGGACCATGCGGCATGTCTGGAACGTCAAGACTTCGATCACCACGGAAACGATTGACGGAGTGACGTGCTGCACCAACACACCGACGCGCCCGCACAAGCAGAATGCCCTGGGGGCGACAGTGGGCGCGGGTATGCACTTTGCTGACGACTTCGGCATTCGGATCATTCCGGAAGTGCGCTACACACGCTGGTTGAACGAGACCTTCCAGAAGTATGGCGCCCACTCGCGCCGCGATCAGGTGGAGATCATGATCACGATCGGGTTCTAGCGCTACGTGATCCTTTAGAAGATCCCGCGGAGGTCCGGGAACCGCTCGAGAACGAGCAGGCGGCCCGGGCCGGGCTCTCGCAGTTGCTGCCGTTCCAGGGTCCAGGTGCGCGCGTGAGGGACGAAAACTGCATGCAAACCGGCCTCTAATGCCGGGTTTATGTCGGATTTTGGCGAGTTTCCGATCATCCACGTGCGCGTCTTGTCCAGGTGGCGCTCCTCCACCAGGAGCTCATAGGCGGCGCGGTCCTTCTCCTTCACGATGGCCGTATGGCCGAACCAGACGCCGAGTCCGGAGCGATCGATCTTCAACTTCTGCTCCTCTGGGTGGCCTTTGGTGCAGACGGTGAGGTTGTGGCGGGAGGCGAGGTATTCCAGGGTTTCGTTCACGCCATCCAGCAGGACAACCGGCTGTTCCAGAATCCGTAGCGCGAAGCCAAGTACCTGTTCCAGATCACGGTCATGAACAGGCCGCTCGGCCAGCCGGTGGTAGCACTCCTGGAGATTGTGCCCGAAGTTCATGGAGCCGTAGCCATGAACGCGACTGTTGGCGAGCTCGATCTCGTCGAGGATGGCGCGCACCTCCGGGGCGGTGAGCGTGGAGTGCTCCAGAAAGTTCACGAACTGTTCGAAGGCTTCCTCGAAGTAGACGTTGTTCTCCCAGAGGGTGTCGTCGGCATCGATGAGCAGATTCTGGCGCGTCATTCCGAATCCGTGAGATGGGGGAGATGCTTGCCGTGGCCGTTGGCGCGGGCGACATTCTTCATGGCGGCGCCGACGGTGTGCTGGCGGAGCAGTTGCGCCAGGTGCGCGGCGACGTGAGTGATGCGATCGGCCTCTGAGCGCATCTCGAGCAGGACTTGGCGGAAGTCTAGGTCCGTGGCGATCCGCGCGAGCTGGAAGCTCAACTCCGGGTGATCCAGTTCCGGAGGAGTCTCGCTGGAGCCGGAGAGGCGGAGCAGTTCCGCATGGGCGGTGGCTGCGGTACGCGCCGTTTCGACGGGCGAGGGGCGGAAGTCGATGTCGTCAAAGTACTCGACCGCACCTTCGAGGAACGTGCGCCGGGAGTGGATTTCCTTCAATTGAAAGCGCTGCCGGCCCACTGTGAGGATATCGAGTTCGCCCTGCTCGTGGCGCCGCAGGACCTCGACCACCTCGGCCGTACAGCCAGTGCGGACGACACCCTGGCCGCGCACAAGCACCACGCCGAACTCTCTTTGAAGCGCCATGCACTCGTCGATCATCTCCTTGTAGCGATCCTCGAAGATGTGCAGCGGCAGGGGCGTATGAGGGAAAAGTACGACTTCCAGAGGGAACAGCGGCAACAGGCCGTCCGGCATCTTTGTATTATTACTCATTAGGGTCTGTACGTTTTTCCATGACGATGCCGGGAAAGATCGACGTGAACACGGGCGCGGGGGTGGGTGTCGCCGCCGTGCGGGGACACGGCTGGGGCGCGGGCGATGGGCGGTGTGCGGGGGGGGGGGGGGGCGGGGCAGGGGGGCGGGGGCGGCGGGGCCGGGGTCTGCTAATCTGGCGGGCAATGTTGTTGCGGGGCGTGGTGGAATTGAGAGTATCGCGGGCCAACCGCAAAATGGAGCAGCAAGCATGATCCTCAAACTGAAGCGCACGCCAGGTCTTTATCTGGTGGGCTTCATGGGCAGCGGTAAGAGCACCGTTGGCCGTGCGCTGGCCAAGCATCTGGGCTGGCGGTTTGCCGATCTCGACGAGGACATCGAGGCCCGTGAGCAGATGCCGATTGCGCAGATCTTCGACGAACGCGGCGAAGAAGAGTTCCGGCGGGTGGAGCACGAGGCATTGAAACGGCGCATTTCGGACATTGCGCGCGGGGTGCCGTGGGTGCTGGCGGTAGGCGGGGGCTGTTTCGCGCAGCCAAAGAACCACGAATTGATGACCAACCATGGCTTGTCTTTGTGGCTGGACGCACCGCTGGAGATCATCCAATCGCGGGTGGCACACTCGACGCACCGTCCGCTGGCGCGGGATCCCGAGAAGTTCGAGGAGCTCTACCATGCCAGGAGAGCGTCGTACGAGAAGGCCGATTACCGGATAGAGGTGGGCCTCAGCGGATCGCCGGGGGCGGTGGATTCGATCCTGAGCCTGCCGATCTTCTAAATCCCATGAAAAGCGAGCGGCAAATGCGGGCTCACGCGCGGGCCATCTTTCGCGCGTCCCTTGTAGCGGCAAATCCAGAGGCATCGGTGGAGAGGGCACTGCGGCGGTTGCCGCTGGACCGGTACCGGCGCATCTTCGTTGTGGGGGCGGGAAAGGCCTCTGCGGCGATGGCAAGGGCCTCAGAGCGCGTCCTGGGCCGCCGGGTGACCGCAGGGCTCATCAACACCAAGGATGGCCACCTGGCGCCTCTGAAGCGCATTGTATTGAACGAGTGCAGCCACCCGGTGCCCGACGAACGGGGCGTGGAGGGTGCGCGGCGGATTATGGAGCTGGCGCGCGGAGCGGAGGCCGGGGATCTGGTGCTGTGCCTGATCTCGGGTGGCGGCTCGGCGCTGCTGCCTGCTCCGGCTGAAGGCATCACACTGGAGCTGAAGCAGGAGACGACGCGGCTGCTGCTGGCGTGTGGGGCGACAATTCACGAGATCAACGCGGTGCGCAAGCACCTCTCGGCCATCAAGGGCGGGCAACTGGCGCGTCTGGCCGCGCCGGCGAGCGTGGTGGCGCTGCTGCTATCGGACGTAATCGGAGATCCTCTGGATGTGATTGGGTCCGGTCCGACGGCTCCGGATGAGGCCACGTTTGGCTCGGCCTGGGCGGTGGTGGTGAAGTACGGATTGGAGGGGAAGGTCCCGGCGGCGGTGCGGACCAGACTCTTAGCGGGCGTGGCGGGCCAGGAGGCAGAGACGCCGAAGGCGGGCGACGCTTGCTTCCGGCGGGTGAAGAATCTGATAGTCGGCAGCAACCGGTTGGCAGTGCAGGCGGCGGCGGCCAAGGCGAAGGAACTGGGCTACCGGCCGCTGGTGCTCTCGACCACGATTGACGGGGAGACACGCGAGATCGCGGCGATGCACTGCGCCATCGCGCGTGAGGTGCTGGCCACGGGCAGGCCGGCGAAGGCGCCGGTGTGCCTGATCTCGGGTGGCGAGACAACGGTGACGATCCGGGGTGACGGGCTGGGCGGACGCAATCAGGAGTTTGCCCTGGCGGCGGCGTTGCAGATTCAGGGCATGGCCGGCGTACTGGCATTCAGTGCGGGTACGGACGGGACGGACGGGCCCACGGACGCCGCGGGGGCCATGGCCGATGGTGCGACAACGGAAAAGGCGGCGGCGTTGGGTCTCAACGCGGCCGCCTTGCTTGCGAACAATGATTCGTACCGGTTTTTCGAGCCTTTGGGCGATCTGATCATGACCGGACCAACGGGCACGAATGTGATGGACGTCCGCCTGTTGCTGGTGCGGCGCTACTGATTGTCAGCGCGAGGCGGGGTGGCCGGGGCCGGCGGCTTGGGCGGCTTAGGCTCCTTGGGCTCGGGCGCCTCGGCCAACGCCGTTTCGCCCGGGGTGGTCTTCAAGAGGGTCAGCGAGCCGCGGTTGGTGTTGAGCCTGACCTCGGGCCCCACGCCGAGGACGCCGGCGAGTGTGCCGCCGTTGTTCTCGTTCTCCTCTTTGAGGCGCTGGTCGTAATCGTTGTTGATCTCGCCGCGGCGAGTGCGGGCATTCAAAGTGAACTTCGCTTGCGGAGGCAGGCCGAGCTCGATGTCGCCGGAGCTGATCTTGACGTCGATCTTCGGGGTGGACTTGGCCTGGCGGAGTTCCACGTCGCCGCGATCAATGTCCAGCGTGATGGATTCAGTCACCTCGGTGAAGCGCACGTCCTTGGACTTGGCTTTCACTGTAACCGGGCCCACCAGGTTGTGGCCGGTGAGGGAGGAGAGAGTGAGTTGCAGTTCGCCCGGGACGCGCTCCACGCGGAACTCCGTCATCGAGCTCTCAAAACGGACACCCTTGGCTAACTTGCGAAGGGTGGTCTCGCCGGAATAGGCGCCGTTGATAGTGACCAGACCGGCGATGTCTTCGAGCTCGATATCGCGGCCACGGCCCTTCAACTCGACGTCGCCCTTGATGCCGGTGGCGCGGAGAATATCGCTCTTGCGGGTATCGATGCGGACGCGGCCGCCGAGGTTCTGGAGCCGGACGCCGGCGTTGTCGCTGTTAATGGTGACTTCACCGTTGACGTCGGAGATCTCGACGTCGCCGTAGCGGCCGCGGGTCTCGATGGAAGCGCCACGGGGCACGCTGACTTCGAGATCGGCCGAAACACGGGGGCCATCGGCGCGGTCCTGGTTGCCGTAGATGGTGATGACATCGCCGGCGGCGCTCATCTGCACCTTGGATTGGATGTTGGCCTTGTCGGCCTCGTCCTTGCCCATGGCGCGAATCGACTTGCGGCCGTTCACCTTCACATCTTCGATATCGGCGCCGACGATGCGTGTGTTGCCGCGCGGATTATCGATGACGATGCGGGCGGTCTTGGACGCCTTGACGGTGCTGAGCTCGACGGGATAGTCGTAACTCTCACCAAAGACCTCCATACCGCCGACCCGGATCTTGCCGAAGCCGTCGCGGGAGAAACGCTGCACGCCCCACGCCGAGGAGCCGACGATGGAGAGGATGATGACCAACGCCCACTCACCGCCCGAGACGCCGGAGATGGGCAGCTTGCCGCCGCGGAAGTAGATCACGAGGATCTCCAGCAGCCTGAGGACGCCCCAGCCGATCAGCAGGACCGGCCAGTAGGTCATGAACATATTGAACAGGGGCAGATCCGGCCGGATGTTTTTCAGCAGGAACACGAGCCCTATGGCGATCAGGATCAACGGGCCAACAACGGAGCCTCTCTTCATGGCAATACCTCTCCCCTCGCCTTTATCCCAACGGACCGGACAGCGGCCGGTCATCGACGCGGACAGCGGCCCGCTCCAGCAGTTTCATGATGCCCAGTAGGATCAGCAGGACAGGCCAGGTTTTGGTAAAGCTGATGTCCTGGAAGCGGTGCAACGAGGTCAGCACACCGAGCGCGATCAGGAGGACCGGGCCGCGCGCGGCCCGGATCAACAGGTAGCTATTATTCATGGGGCACCTCCGGGGCAGCGGGGGGCTCAACTCTCGCCGCCGGGCCGCCCGTGAGCCTGTTGTAGAGCATCCAGCCGCCGGCCAGGATCAGCAGAACCGGCCAGTACTGAATGATGTAGCGCAGGCGGAGCACGCCGAGATTGTTGAGCAGGAACACGACGCCGAGCGAGATGAGGGCCACAGGCAGAACGGGGAAGCCGCCGCCTTCGCCCTTGATCTGCACGAGCGACGAGAACTCGTCCACGATCTCGCCGGCCTGGCGTTTGCGGGCCGTGTGGTAGGCCTCGAAGGCCATGTAAAACCAGAAGACGGCAGTGAGCAAGCCGAAGAGGGGGCCGAGTTCGCCCACGCCATCCGAGCTGTTGATGCTGATCAACATGCCCAGGATGAGCACGTGGACCAAGCCCTTGGCGTACTGGCCGTTATAGATGGCGCCGACGCCGGGGATCAGGCCGAGCAGAAAGGCCAGGCCGGGGGAGACGCCCGGATTGGGCAGGCCGGAACTCGGCGCCGCGGAGGCCGCGTAGGGGGAGCCGGCGGCCTGGGGCTGGGCCGGCCGCGGGAGGTGTTCTTCGCAGTAGACCGTGCCCTGCGCCATACGGACCGTCTCTTCAGTGAGCGGCTTGCCGCAGGAGCGGCAATATGCCGTCACGGGTTTTGGGGTTTCGCTTTCAATCGTCATCGTGTCACCCTCCCATCCTTCTGTTTCCCTATATCGATCCCCTGGGGCTGATTCTCAATCGGCCCTTCCATCACTACGCCTGCCGGTTTCTGGACCGCCGGCTTTCCACCTTCGCTGGGCTTGGCGGCGCCTGCCCCGTCGTCAGTTTCATTCCAATCGCGGAGCGTCTGCTGGATCTCGAAAACGAGGCGCAGACTCTCGTAATATTTCTTGCCGCGATCCCAACTTCTGTATGCCTTGTCTTCGAGCGCCGACCAGACTCGCGCCGGCTCCAGATCGGTCGCCTTCAGCTGCCTCACAGGGAGGCCTGCGAATTCGGCCAGCATCGAAAAGCTGAGCATCGTCATCGCCATGCCCATGGCGAACTTCGGCTGCAGGACCGGTTCCAGCAGCTTCGAGATCCAGTTTTTGGCCGCGCCGGGTTTCTTGACCGGCGACGACTTGCCCGTGCGCGCTTCGAACAGTATTTGATTCACCAGCGCTGCCGGCGGCTCGACATCCGCCGCCGTCTCCATAAAGCCGATCACTGCCTGCGAGTCTGCCACCAGCTCCCGGCAAGCCGGGCAGCCCTCCAGGTGGAGTTCCACCGTGGCCTTTTCGGCCGTGGAGAGCGTACCGTCCACGTAGTCGCACAGCAGGGACTCGAGATCGATACATTTCATACGAGTACCTTCTGTCGCCGCAGGATGCGGGCCAGTTCGGCCCGTCCGCGATTCAGCCGCGATTTCACGGTGCCCTCGGGGACTCCGAGGACTTGAGCGATCTCGCGGTATTCCAACTCTTCCAGGTCGCGCAGGATGACGGTCTCTCTCAGCTCCGGAGAGAGCCTGGCGAGGGCGGCCTGCAAAACTTCGCTCGCTTCCCGGCCGGCCAGGATGGCATCGGTGCGGGACTCGATGGCGGTGCGTTCTTCGAGCACGAGCAACTGATCCTCAATGGAATCGGTGGCGCGCTCCATCTTGGTCCGCCGGTAGTTATCAATGAGAAGGTTGCGCGTGAGGCGGGTGAGCCAAACGGCGAAAGAGCCTTCTCCGGCCCTGAAACTTTTGACTGACTTAAAGACGCGCAGAAAAACGTCCTGCGTCAGATCCTGTGCTTCGCTGTCCTTGCCGGTAAAGCGGTAGCAGATGGCGTAGACACGGCGGGTGTGAGTTTTTACGAGGTCTTCCCAGGCGCTCTCGTCGCCCTGGAGACATCGCTCCACCAGCCGTGCATCGAGCTCAAGGTCACTCACGGTTGGGCGGCCCCATGCTGAATTCGGCGTACCCAGGCCGGAGCCAGGCGTCATGGGCAGCACCGAAGCGCCGCCGTTCGCCGAGATCAGAGCCTGTGAAATCGCAGCCATGGCTGCCTGCCTCTCCTTCTGGAAGGGGATGCAAAGAGGGGACTTGCCCGAGGACTGGTACTACGACCCGCCGCTCGGCTCCCTCTCTCACCTTCCAACCAGAGAAACGAGGAATTATCATTAGAAGTTCGCTCAATCTGCACGAACCGGCCGCCGGATCTCTTATTCTAGTTCAAAACGGGCCGTGCGGAGGTTGAATCAGGTGAGAGTGCCCCCGGTTGGGGGAGAAGAGAGGGCGTCATCGGGACCGAATCGATTCCGCGGCGGGATTGGCACGTGGGCGTATGGGTCATGGTGGCCCTGCTGGCGGCTGGGATCTGGTTTTTGGTGAGACGATCCGCCGGCGCCGGATTCGACACCGGAACCTTGCTCAATACGATCACGCGGGCCAATTGGCGCTGGCTGGCTGCGGCATGGGCATTGAACGTCCTCAGCTACTATGGCCGGACGTTGCGATGGATGGTGATGTTGCGGCCGATCGCTCCGGATGCAGACCGCTGGCGTCTCTTTTCGGCGACGGTCATTGGCTTCGCGGCCACCACTCTCTTTGGCCGGCCTGGGGACTTGGTGCGCCCTTACCTGATAGCACGGGCGGCCGGTGTGCCGTTTGTGAGCCAGATGGCTGCGTGGCTACTGGAGAGGCTGTACGACACGCTGACGCTGCTGGCTATCTTCGGGTACGCCTTGGCGGCAGTGCCGCATACAGCGTTGCTGGATGGCTCTGCATTGCGGTGGGCCTTTGAGGTGGGGGGCTGGTTTGCCGGAATCACCGGCACGGTGTGCCTGCTGGTGCTGGCGGGTCTGCAGCGAAGCTCGGATCGTCTGGGCGAACGGATCCAGACCGCGCTGGGCTTTTTGGAGGAGCGCCAGCAGGAGCGCGCGGCACGGCTCGTCAACGCAGCCATGGACGGCTTGCGCTCCGCCCGGAGCACGCGCTCGATAGTAGAACTACTCGGCTACTCGATCCTCACCTGGGTCCTTCTGGTGCTGTGTTTTGCGGCGTTCTTCCAGGCCTTTCCAGAGACGGCAGCGCTATCGTGGTCGAGCATCCTGGTCTATATTGGGTTTGTCGCCTTTGGCGGCATCGTGCAGATCCCGGGAATCGGCGGCGGGTTTCAACTGGTCAGCATACTTGTCCTCACACAACTGTTCCACTGTGGACTAGAGACGGCGACGGGCATTGCGTTGGTGACGTGGTTTATTACATTGATAGGAGTTCTGCCTCTTGGCGCATTTCTGGCGTTGAGGGAGGGGCTGAACTGGAATCGAATCAAAGAATTGGAGAAACAGGCGACCCTATGAACTGCCCCTTCTGCGGCTTCAAAGAAGACCGGGTCATTGATAGCAGGGAGAGTAAGGAAGGCGACGTGATTCGCCGCCGGCGGGAGTGTTTACAGTGCCTGCGTCGATTTACTACATATGAACGAATTGATGAAGTTCCTTACATGGTAGTGAAGAAAGACGGAAGGCGGGAGAAGTTTGACCGGCAGAAAGTGTTGTCAGGACTCCTGAAGGCCTGCGAAAAGCGGCCAATCAGCATGACGAAACTGGCGGAGTTGGTCGATGAGGTAGAGGGACGGCTAGCGGACAAATCGGACCGTGAGATCTCGACGACGGAAGTAGGAGAGCTCTTGATGCTGAGTTTGGCGCATCTGGACAAGATCGCCTATGTGCGATTCGCGTCGGTATACCGGGATTTTCAGGACGTGGAAGCTTTCCTGAGTGAATTGAAGGACTTGATGCGTCAGAAGCGAGGGTAACGGGGGGGCGGATGGCGGGAGGCGGCGGGCCGGGTGGAGCGAAGAATGTAACCAATCGGCCTCTGCCGCATCGGATGTAATAGGAGCTTAACAAGTGGACTGAACCATGTTATGCTTGTTCGGAGCGTCTAACCGTCCTTACCCATGCCCAAATTTTGGCTCGACCCATCTGCGTGCGCATTTTTGCGTCTGCTGGAGGTGGAGTTGTGGCCGGGGGCTGGCAGGGAGCCCGAGCAGGCTCTGAGCAGAAGAAAGATCAGCCGGATCAGGGTGTTGCCTTGACTTGCCTCGTTCGCGGAGCGGGAGCGAGAGATGACTGAAATACATGAGGTCGGGACGCGGAGGTTTGCCACCAGTGGATAATTTTGAAGACCAGTTTTTAGCCGACACTCCAGACCCGCTAGGTATCCCTTTCGACGAGGAAGCTAATTTCTTCCATCCGGAAGACGTACAGGAAGAGGAGTTCCAGACTACCCAGCAGCCGGTTGAGGAGTCCATTTACACGGATGACCCGGTCCGCGTGTACCTGCGTGAGATGGGTGCGGTGCCGTTGCTGACGAGGGAAGGTGAAGTGTCGCTGGCCCGGCGGATGGAGCGCGGAAAACTACGTTTGCAGAAGGCGATCAGCCGCTCAGCTTTGGTTCAGATGCAGATCATCGACATTTCGGAGCAGATCCGGCGCGATGAGGTGGAGCTGGACAGCGTGGCTGACATGGGCGAAGTGCTGGAGGAGTCCACTGCCGCTTACGAGAAGCGCTGTAAGGACCTCCGGGATCAGTTTGTAGAGTTGATCAACCTGCACAAGAAGCAGGAACAGTTGCGCGAGAAGCTGGACGCAGTGCCGGCTTCGAACAAGAAGATCCGCCGCAAGGCGACGATGAAGTTCTACCGCTCCTGCGTGGAGACCTCGAAGGCGATCCGCCGGACGCCGTGGCGGTTGCCGAAGTGGCGTCTGTTCTCGACCGCCATCGAAAAGGCCGTCGAAGAGATCGCTCAGTTTGAGAGCGAAGTGAAGCGGCTGGAAGTCCACAAGGCGGACAACCAATCCCGGATCCGCGAGATCAAGCGGGAGATCAAGAAGCGCGAAGCGCAGGCAGGCGCCTCTCTCTCCGAGTTGCGGCACACGATGACCGTGATCCGCCAGGGTGAGCATGAGGCCGAGCGGGCAAAGAAGGACCTGGTGGAGGCCAACCTCCGGCTGGTGGTTTCTGTTGCCAAAAAGTACGTCAACCGTGGTCTGCACCTGTTGGATTTGATTCAGGAAGGCAATATCGGCCTGATGCGCGCGGCCGATAAGTTTGAATACCGGCGCGGGTACAAGTTCTCGACGTATGCGACTTGGTGGATCCGGCAGGCGATCACGCGAGCCATCGCAGATCAATCGCGTACGATCCGCATTCCGGTGCACATGAACGAATCCATGAACAAGTTCCTGCGCGCCACACGCGAGCTGGAAAAGGAGCTGGGCCGCGTTCCGACGAACGAGGAGATCAGCCGCCGCATGGACATCCCGGTGGAGAAGGTTCAGAAGCTGAAGACGATCTCGCGCGACCCGGTGTCGCTGGAGACGCCGGTGGGCCGGGATGGCGAATCGGCGTTGGGCGATTTGATTGAGGACCGTTGGGTGGGCTCGCCGGTGGACGCGGTGATCGATTCCAACGTTCGCGACGAGACGGCCAACATTCTGAAGACTCTCTCGCCCAAGGAAGAGAAAGTGATCCGGCTGCGGTTTGGCATCGGCTGTGAACGCGAACACACGCTGGAAGAGATTGGGCAGCAGTTCGACGTGACGCGCGAGCGGATCCGGCAGATTGAGGCCAAGGCGCTGCGGCAGCTTCGTTCGCCGGAGCGGGCGCGGCACCTGCGGGCGCTGCTGGCCGCCCGGTAGTTTCGATTCAGGATTGAGAAGAAAGGGCCGGGGCTTTCGGGCTTCGGCCCTTTCTGAGTTCAGGCCTCCAAGGCGAGGGCGAGCGCGCCGCTGAGGCCGGGATACTGGCAGCCCGGGGGAACGATGGATGGCAGCGGCAGGTACCAGTTGGTGATCTGCGTGGCGCGCTGCCGGATCAGCGGGAAGAGCTGGCGCTGCTCCATGACGCCGCCTCCGAGGACGATGGCCTGCGGGGAGAGGATAGCCGCCAGGTTGACGCACGCCTGCGCCAGATAGTCCGCTTGCACGCGCCATGCCTCGTGATCGGGTGGCAGCAGGTGGGCGGGCGTATTCCAGCGGGCCTGCATGGCCGGGCCGCTGGCCATGCCCTCCAGACAGTCTTTGTGGAACGGGCAGATGCCCGCAAAGCCATCCAGTTCACCGGGCGCGCGGCGCACCACCATGTGGCCCATCTCGGGATGCATCAGGCCGTGGATCAGCTTGCCGCCCACCAGCGCTCCGCCGCCGATGCCGGTACCCACGGTGAGATACACCAGATTGTCGAGCCCCTTGCCTGCACCGCAGCGGGCCTCGCCCAGCGCCGCGCCGTTGACATCGGTATCGAACCCGACGGGCACCTGGAAGGCGAGCTTCAGCGTGTCGCGCAGCGGGAAATTCTGCCAGGGCAACTTGGGCGTGTTGGTGATGGAGCCGCTTTTGTAGCTGATTGGGCCGAACGAGGCGACGCCGATGGCGTCCAGCGGCCCCTGCTGCAGGAAGTAGGCGATCACCATGGCCATGGTTTCGTGCGGACTGGCGGATGTGGGAATGCGCTCAATATCGCGCGGCTGCGCGGGATCTTCGCCCACGGCGACTATGAACTTGGTGCCACCAGCCTCAACGGCTCCGTACAAACTCATTCCATCAGTCTATGCGACTGCGGCCGCGCTTTCAGAACGTCTCGCCGGCATCCACGAGCAGATTCATCAAGCCGTCGCCGCCGCGCCGGATCTCGCGCTTGGCGATCTCCACGCTCCTGGCGCCGAGGGGGCCCCACGGCATGGTCATGCGGCGGAAGTGGATCATCCATTCGGCAGGGCTTTCGGTCTTGGCCGGGGCGTCTCGCAGGTAGGTGCAGAAGGCGCTTTGCAGTGTTTCCAGCAGGGGTTCACTGATGGCGGCGGGGAGCAAATCGCGGAAGGCGCCGGCCTTCCTGTGGAAGTGGGCCAGCGGGGTGACGCCGTCCTCGGGTTGCCAGGCCTCGATGCGGTGCAGCAAGGCGGTGAACTTTGACTCCCACTCCGGACCAGCCTTCTCGGGCGGGTGGCGGAGCCCGGCCATCTCCTTGAAGATCTCGCGAGATTCACCCTCTTCGCCGAAGACGTAGTTGGCCGGTTTGTCGTTGCTCCGTTTGGGCTTGAGATTCTTGGTGTCGATCGCCGGCACTTCTTTCTCCAACCCGGCGTCCTTGCGCAGGGTGTCGTTGAAGATCAGCAGGCCGTGGGCCTCCGGGAGATCCGAGCAGGCTTCGCCGCTCCACTGAGTCACGAGATAAGTGCGATAGGCTTCGAGCAGAGGCAGAGTGCTTCGTCCGGCGGCGCGGAGCCCGCGGATCAGAGGCGCCAACTCCTCGCCGACGGCGGGGGTGCCGATGAAGCCGCGCGAGTTGGGTTGCGTTTCGGTGAGAGCGGAGGTGAGCGCGGTGACGAGCGCGGCGGTATCCTCGGGCGAGCCCTTGAATGTACGCACCATGGCTACGGCGGCCTGGATCTGCTCAGGAGTGGTGGAGGCCTGCACGATACCGGTGAGGAATTGGAGGGGACGGCCCTCGGCCTTCTCCTTGGTGGAGAAACCCCGGTGCGCGATCTGGAGGGCTAGGCCGTAGTACTCCTCGACGCGTGCAATCATGCTGTCCTTGCATGTGCGGCGCGGGGGTGAAGGGATGGGCATCCGGAGGGCCATTTCGAGGGCTCGGCGGGGGTCCAGAGCCATCATCGCCTGCACGGCGCGGACTTGGAGACCGAGGCCGTCGAGCCGCTCTTGATTGGCTTCCAGGAGCCGCACGGCTTCACTATCGGGCGGTACCGGCCAAATTGCCGTGGCTAGCGGGTACGGTTGGCGGGCAAGTGCCGCCAGGCGGAACGCCTCCTCGACGAGCTCGATCCGCCTGGCGCGATCCGGGACCTTGTAGGCGTTGGCGCCAAAATTCACCAGTATCTTCGCCGCGATCTCCGGTGGGGCAGAGGGCGCGCGCTGGAGGACGGACGCAGGATCGGGCGGGTCCCCCAACAGAAGCGCGAGTGCAACTACCGCGATCACTTTTTGACCCGGGCCATTACCTGTTGCACGGCCTCCTGAATGCGCGGCTCCACCTCTTCCGTGAATGGGCCGGGCTGGCCGTAGTAGATCATGCTGTCCACTGCCTCATAGCCGCCTTCTTTCAGGACTCGCGCGCTGGGGATATAACAGGGCACGTCGTTGCTGTAGCCGGCCACCATGAGGCGTTCGCCGGGGAATGTCCGTTGCACCCAGAGGGCGTAGTCGATCACCACCTCGCCGCCCAGGGCGACGAAGGTGAAGCCCTTGTCGAAGCGGACGGCCTGTACGGGGTAGGCGAGTTTGCGGGGCTCGCGGCGCTCAGCGTAGGCCTCCAGCATGAAGCGGGCGCGCCGGGCTTTGAACTCGTTGGGATCCTTCGATTCCTTTTCAAACTGCTCTTTGGTGTGGGGCGCGAAAGGAAGCTCGGCCATCTGGTAGGCGCTGTGGATGCGGCCGCTGACCGGGGCCATGGCGGTCTTGGCGATGCGGGCGACCTCTGTGCCCAGCGCCTTGCCGTGCTGCTGGGCGAGTTCGAGTTTGCTGCGCGGATTGGGGTTCTGGTCTCCGCCGCAGAGTTGGACGAAGAGAGCGGTGGCGCCGGCAAACTGGCTCTCCACCTCGGCCTGGGCAAAGCCGGCGTAGTCGCCGCTGAGCTGCATGAACTCGGCGGTGAGTGTTGTGTTGTGGCAGGCGTAGCCAAAGAGAATGGCGCGCACTTTGCCGTTGGGCGCGAGCACGCGGAGGACAGGCACCTTGTGATCCACAGGGCCGGTGGGATTGACGCCGATGGTGACGCCACCGGTTTGGATGGAGCGGCGGTTGGCGGCAAATCCGGTCTCACCGTAGTCAAAGGCCAGTGAGGCGGGCTGGAGATCGCCCAGCGCCGCGCCAATGACGGTGAAGAGCTTGCCGCGCAGTTCGGCCGTGTAGGCCTCCACCGCCGGCTTGTGTGCAGGGACGCGCGCACCCATGATGTCGAGATTGCCGCGCACCACTGGTCCGGTGTGGGTGTGAGAGGAGTTGAAGACGATTTGGGAGCGCTCGAGTTTGTATTTGGACATGGCCTCGGCGGCGACGAAATCGGTGATAACGCGGGGCAGGCCGATGAGGTCGGTGGTGACGACGACGAGACGGCCGCCCTTGCTGTCTTCGATGGCGAGCGCCTTGGCCCACAGAGGTTGCAGCGCACCCTGGCTGGGTGCAGTGCGGGCGGCATAGCCCGCCATCCAGATGACGCCTCCGGCGGGTGTGATGTCCATGCGGCTGACGCCAACTCTGTACGCTGGCGCCGGCTTGGCGACGCCGGCGGCCTGGGGGAGCAGCCCCGCAAGGAGCAGAACCATTAATGAAAATCTGTTTTGCATATGCGCCCTTCCTTGTTAGACTCCCATTATCTGCCGAGCCGCAGTCTGGGAGTTGTTCATGCCAATCAGCCGCTCCGTCGCGATATTTGTCCTGCTTGCCACAGCAGCCTACCCACAGGCCCAAAGCAACGCTGGAGAGGTCAAGGGCTCCATTCTGGACCAGACCGGCGCTGCGCTCTCCTCGGCCCGCCTCTCAATTGCTGATCCGGATCGCGGCCTCAACCGGACGGCGGTGAGTAGTCCGCAGGGCGAGTTCACGTTTCCGATTCTCCCCCCTGGCCGCTACCGGCTCAAGGTGGAGGCATCCGGCTTCACCACGAAGGTCCTGGACGGCGTGGAGGTCCGTGTGGGAGATACGGTTTCGCTGCTGGTCCAGATGGTGGTGAGCGGGATCCAGGAACAGATTGAGATCAGCGCGGAATTGCCGGTGGTAGAGCCGGAGCGGATTCAACAAGCCAGCACGATTGAACTGGGCCGCATTCGCGATCTGCCGATCAACCGGCGCAACTATCTGGATTTTGCGCTGCTCTCGCCGGCGACGGCCTCGACGCAGGATCTGGTGGATGGCACGGACTACAGGGTTTCGCAGACTCCGCAATCGGGCATCAGCTTTGGCGGCGGAAACGGGCGGGGCAACGGCTTCTTCATTGACGGAGTTGAGAACTACATCAACTCCGGCGGCGTGCGGCTGAGCGTCAGCCAGGAGGCTGTGCAGGAGTTTCAGATCAATCGCAATACGGCGTCGGCGGAGTTTGGTTGGGCGTCAGGCGGCACGGTGAACATTGTCACGCGCGGCGGCAGCAACGAGTATCACGGCAACGTGTTCGGGTTTCTGCGTCATCGCAGCATCCAGGCGCGCAACTACTTCGATCCGCAGAAATCGGCGTTCACCCGTTCCCAGGCGGGCGCGACGGTGGGCGGCCCGCTGAAGCGCGACAAGACATTTTTCTTCCTTGCCTATGAGCGGCTGGACCGGCACGAGACGGCGTTTGTGCCGATCCTGCGCGATACCGCTGCGTTCGGATCCGTGACTGCGTCGCAGAGCGCTCTGTTCAGCGGCATGCGCGCCATTGGCAGTCCGCAGTTGACCGGGCTTGCCAATCAGTTGACGGCCGCGCTGACACCAGCGAACAATCCGTACGTCACAAAGACCTTCAGCGCCAACAGCGGGACGTTTCCATTTGGCGAGGGCACGAACAGCTTCTCCGCCCGGCTCGACCATCGGTTTTCCGATTCACACAGCATCTACTTCCGGGGCAACGTCGCCACTCTGAAGAACCAGAATGATCAGTTTGGCGCGCTGGTGGGCTACAACCGCGGCCGGAGCTTTGATTTCTGGGACGGCACTTCCATGCTGAGCGACACTCTGTTGCTGGGCTCGAGTTGGGTGGTGGAAACGCGGGCGATGTTCAACTACAACCACATCTACGTCGTGCCCACCGATCCCACCGGTCCGGAGCAGAACGTCACCGGTTACGGACTATTCGGGCGCGAGATCTTCCTGCCATCGCGCACGTATGAGCGCCACTACCAGGTGATGCAGAACTGGAATCATCATTCGGGCTCGCACGATCTGAAGTTCGGCGTGGACATCAACCCGGTGCGGGATGGTGTGATCTCGGAGACATTCTTCAGCGGTCGCTTCAGCTTCGGCGAGGCCGTGCCGCTGGCCAACGTGATTACCGGCGCCACGGGTAGCACGACCACGGTGACGCTGATCCAGCAGGCGCTGCAGGCCAGCGGGCAGAGTGCGCTGATCTCCAACCTGAGCCAGCCGGTGAGCGCGCTGCAAGCCTTCTCGCTAGGGCTGCCGACGTTCTACCAACAGGGCTTCGGCGATCCGCGGTGGACAGGATGGTCCAAACGCTACGGTCTGTTCGTGCAGGATTCGTGGCGGCTGAACCAGAGCCTGACGCTCAACTTCGGCCTGCGTTACGACCTGGAAGGAAACGCGGCGGTGGTGGGCACAGACAAGAACAACTTTGCCCCGCGAGCCGGATTTGCCTGGTCGCCGGGCAGGGATCACAGGCTGGTAGTGCGCGGCGGCTACGGGCTGTACTATATGCCCACCAATCTGCAGGTGGTGAACATCGCGGACACGCTTTCGGGCAAGTACATCAATCAGGTGTTCATTCCTCTCACCGGTATCGCGCAGATCGTCAATCCGCAAACGGGACGGCCCACTACGTCGGCCGATATCTACCAGGGCTTGCTCCGCTCGGGTGTGCTGGGCGTGCGCGCCATCACGCCGCAGGATCTGCTCGCCTACGGTGTGCGTGTGGGGCCGGGGCTTCCACTGCGCGTCGAGTTTGGCAGCGATACGCTACGGCAGGGGTATTCGCAGCAGGGCAGCTTGGAAGTGGAGCGCGGCTTCGGCGAATGGTCCGTTTCGCTGGGCTACAACTACAACCGTTCGCTGGGCATCGCGCGCACCTCGGGCCGCAACCTCTTCTACAGCGGACAGACGAGGCCCGATGGCTCGCCCATCTATGGGCGGGTGGATCCCACGTTGTTGCAGAAGAACATTTTCAGCTACGACGGTAACAGCAGCTACAACGCCGGCATCGTGCAGGTGAACCGGCGCATGAGGCGTAATCTCACCATCGCCGGACACTACACGTGGTCCAAGGCGATGGACGACGTGACGGATTTCAACTCGGACTTCTCGCCGATGGACCAACTCTGCAAGCGCTGCGAGCGGGCGCTCTCCGCGTTTCATCATAGCCACCGCGTAGTGATCAACGGGGTCTACCAATCGGGCGCGAAGAACGCAGTGCTGCACGGCTGGACGCTATCGCCGATCTTCACCGCCAACTCGGCGCGGCCGTTCAACATCCTCACTGGCGTGGACATCAATAACGACAGCTACGTCACCAACGACCGGCCATATGGGGCCGGTCGCAACATCGGCCGCGGTCCGGGCTACGTCAGTTTCGATCTGCGTCTCTCGCGGAGGTTCGTGTTCAGCAATGATGGGAAGCGTTCGATGGAGTTCATCGGGGAGGGCTTCAATCTGGCGAACCACACCAATTTCCGAACGGTGAACAACACGGTGGGCGCGGTGCCGCTGAGCGCGCTGCCGAATCCGATTCGCGGCATTGCGGGCGCCTCGCCCACGTCGCCGCTTTCTTGGACCTCGGCCTATGAGGCGCGGCAGTTCCAGTTTGGCTTGAAGTTGAACTGGTAGGGTTGTTGGCCGCCTCCGCGAAGAGCGATATGCTGTCTGCGGAGGTTTCAGACATCCATGTCGATTGCGACCAGACGGACATTTCTGACAGCCGCGGCGGCGGCGCGGGCGTGGGGTGCGGGGCCGCGTCCTAAGATCGGCGTCATCGGCACGGGCGGACGCGGACAGTATCTGATGCGCGAGTTGAACAAGCTCGGCGATATGGATTATGTGGCCGTCTGCGACGTCTACGATGTCCGGCGCGATCAGGCCGAAAAGGTTGCCGGCCGCGAGGTGAAAAAGTACGGCGATCATCGCCGGCTGCTGGAACACAAAGAGATCGACGCGGTGATCATCGCCACCCCGGATCACTGGCATTCGCCCATCGCGGTGGATGCGCTCCGTGCCGGCAAGGACGTCTATGTCGAGAAGCCGATGGTGCACAATCCGCAGGACGGGCAGGCGATTGTGAAGGCCGTGCGCGAGACGGGGCGGGTTCTGCAGGTGGGCACGCAGGGCCGCGCGCTGCCGCAGTTTGTCGAGGCCAAGAAGAACTACATCGAAAGCGGCGTCATCGGCAAGGTGGGCTTCGCGCGCACCTGGTATCTCAGCAATAGCGGCTACGTGCTGGAGCCGCCGCCGGGCATGGAACAGAAGCCTGCGGGTCTGGATTGGGAGCGCTGGCTGGGGCGAGGTCCGAAGGTGGCCTGGAATCCCGACATCTATTTCAGCCCTTACAAGTGGCTCCACTACGATGGCGGCATGATTATGGGGATCGGCATCCATGTGGTGGATTCGGCGCACCACTGGCTGGATCTGAAGGCGCCGCTTTCGGCGGTCTCGGGCGGCGGATCGGTCTACTACAAGAATGACCGCGACACGCCGGATGTGATCACCACCATCCTGGAGTATCCGGGCGTGACCGTCACCTTCACGGCCGAGTGTCTGACGGCGCCTGGAGTGCGCACCAGCGCCGGCGTGGAGTTGCGCGGCACCGGTGGCACGCTGTGGGCGGAGCGCTACATGGTGGACAAGGGTTGGGAGTACAACCCGAATGGCAAGTTCAGCAAGGAGCCGAAGGCCACGGGCGGAGGCACTGGCGCCACTGCCGCCGGACTGCTGAAGAACTGGCTGGAGTGCATTCAGACGCGGGAGAAACCGGTGGCGCACGTAGAGGCTGCCTACTATTCGTGCGTGGCCTGCTACATGGCCAACCGCTCGTATCAGACGAAGGCTCGAATTGCGTGGGACCCGAGCTGGGCGATCTGATTCGGGGACTTCGCCAGGCTCGAGGCGCCGCCGGTGCGCCCTATGAATGACGATTGAGTGACCACTGAAACCCTGTCGTTACACGCCGCCCGAGTGATAGTGGAACTCGACTGGCTGTAGTCGAGGTGTGACTTGATGTTGGTCAGCAAGTCACACGGACTCCCTAGCATTACGTCATGCGACTTGTACTGCTTCTCTTGCTAGCTAGTTACTCAACGTGGGCTCAGAGTCCGTGCACCCTGCCGGTGAGTGTCGAGGACGTCTCCGGCGGACGAATCCCCGGCGCTGTGATCACGTGGCGTGCGGCCGATGGAACCTCATCCAGGGCCACCACCACCAATCTGCAAGGCGAGGCGGCGCTCACGCTGACCCCTTGCCGTGATGGCAAGCTGGAGACGACGTTTCCGGGATTTGCGGCGAGTACCACAGAGACCCGCGGAGCGCTCGCCGTTGCCGTGGTGCTGCGGGCCAGTTCGGTGCTGGAGCAGGTGCAGGTCTCTGCCTCGGCCGAGATGCTGCAGACGGCGAAGGCCACGCAGTCTGTGGTCTTGAGCTCGCAGCAGATCCAGTCGCTCCCCACCGCGTCTCGCAACATCACACATCTTCTGGTCGCCGAAGCCGGCGTCAATGCCCCGCTGCCGGACCGAACAGGCAAGGGGATGAATCTCGCCACCGCTCCTGGCGCGCAAGCCGACGATGCGACGCAGTCTCTGAATCCGTCGGTGAACGGGGCGAGACCCTCGAACAACTCGCTCTCTCTGAATGGCCTGGACGCAACCAATATGATGAACAGCGGCGGCGGACTGGGCAGCAATATTCAGGTACCACTCGATTCACTCGATGTTGTCGAGATGCAGACGGGGCTGTTTTCGGCCATGACGGGCCGCAACGGCGGCGGCAACATCCAGATCATCACCCGCGGCGGCAGCAACGGCTTTCACGGCTCCGCCTATCACTTCTTCCAGAACGAGAAGCTCAACGCAAACGAGTTCTTCCTGAACAGGGCGGGCACGGGCCGTCCGAAGTTTCGCAGGAACGAGACGGGGGTCACGTTTGGCGGACCGATCCGGAAAGACAAGACCTTCTACTTCGGGTCCGTCCAGAAAGTGCAGTTCCTCTCGGGCTATGCAAACAAGGCCATTGCGGCCACCGGTATTCCAGAGGGCCTGAGCGATGTCCGGACAAGAGAGTCGATCGCCGCAGTGGCCAATCAGTGGCTCCAGAGCGGTGCTCAAACCAGTGGATTCGCCGCCAGCTTCCTCCAAAGCTTGAGGGCTTTTCCCGCCGAGCAAGTGCCAGGACTGGAACAGAAGTTCTTTTCCAATACGACGGCGCCCGCCTTCCGCGTGCTGACCGCGCAGGATATTCATCCGGTGGCGGTCAATGTACTCAACGTGAAGCGGAATGGAGCGTTTCTGCTTCCCTCGGCGACGGCATCTATGCCTCTCCTCGCAGCGACGCAAAGCTACGGCGCCGAGCGGCTTTTGCAGCAATCGTTCCCAACCCAGTTCGATACCTGGTCCGGGACCGGCACCATCGATCACTATCTTTCTTCAGAGAGCCGGTTGCGGCTGAACTACACGAAGGCGCAATCGTATGTGGAGGAGGCGTTCGGCTGGGCAAACTCGTCGCCTTCGCCCACGCAAGGGCAGACACCGTCGTGGGCGGCATCGCTCAATTGGACTCGCACGTTTGGCGGGCGCTTCGTGAGTGAGTTTCGCGGTGGGTTCTTTGAGCTGTACAACACGCGCCTTTCCCGATACCGCGACATTCAGAATTCGACATTGGGCATCTACAATCCGCTGGAAAAGGCAGTTGGCGGCCTGGCATCGCTGATGCCGACCATCGACATCAATACCCAGCGGTCCACTTCCGGAATCGGCAACGCGTGGGACTTCTTCGACCGGCAGCGGGTGGTCAATGTCGCTGAGACGTTGAGCTACACGACGAACCGCCACACGCTGAGTTGGGGCGGCGAGTTTCGACGCCCGGAACTGAAGGGCGAATACATGGCGCGGACCAATGGGGATCTGGACTACGGCAATTGGGTTCTCTTCTTCACCGGGCACGGAGCCGCCGGCGGTGGCAGCGATCTGGATCAGGGAGATACCCGCCGCCACTTCCGGATGAAGGATGTCAGCTTGTTCCTCCAGGACGACTGGCGCGTCCGCAAGGGTATGACGTTGAACTTCGGCGTACGCTACGACCTTTTCGGCAACCCCACCGACGTTCAGGGACGCATGGGCAACTACTACACGCCGGAAGCCGCCAAGGCGATGGGGCTGAAACCCGGATTCTACGTGGACGAGCAAAGCCCGTTCTTCCAGCCCAATTTCAACCCCCTCCAGATCGGCATCGTCGTCGAACCCGGTGTGGGTTTCAACCTGGACCAGGTTTACAAGGCGCCGTGGCGCTCGACCATCAAAACCGACTACAACAACATCGCGCCGCGCATCGGCCTTGCCTGGCAGCTTTCACCGAAACTCGTCGTCCGCGCCGGGTACGGCATCTTCTTCGAACGCGTCTCTGGCGCAATCAAATCGGATCTTCAACTCTCGGCGCCGTTCTTCATCTATCAGAACGTGCCCGCTCCCGTGGACATGGCTGATCCCTACCCACGTCTGAACGTGAATCCGTTCCAGATCCCTTTCAACGTCACAATCTCGCGAAATGCACAGGGCACGCCGAGCTGGCGCCGGTTTGATGGATCTCCCTTTCCGGCGACCTCGCCCTTCAGCGCCAAGAACAACACTTTTGTCGATCCGTTCCTCAAGACTCCGTACGTGCAGCAATGGTCCTTCAATCTGCAGTACGAGTTGGATCGGGGCAGCCTCATTGATGTCCGTTATGTCGGCTCCCGCGGGGTCGGCCTTCTGGCGCGCCTGAATCTGGCGCAACCCCAGGACCCACGCATCACCCCAGTGAACGGCTTCAATTCCATCACCAATTCTGCTGGTGCTGCGATCTCACCTGATTTCTTTGTCCGGCCCGAGTTTCTCGGGTTGAACCGGGCCGGCGGCTTCCGCCAGCGCAGCAACTGGGGCCAATCCACCTACCACGCCCTGCAAGCGAATTTTCGCCGGCGCGTGGGGAAATGGGTCACCGGCAACTTCTCCTATACTCTGGCAAAATCCATCGACAACGTTTCCAGCGACTCCGCCGTGGTCGAACACGACGCATTCAACATAGCCAACAATCGCGGACCGTCGGATTTTGACCGGCAGCACCGCTTCACTGCCGCCTACGTTGTGGATCTGCCCACTCCGGCGTTTGCTCGCAGCACATTTGCCAAGTCCGTTCTCGGCGGCTGGAATGTCAGCGGACTCGCTACCCTGCAATCGGGCGCCCCCTTCTCCTTAATCGGCAACTCCACTCGCAATGCGACCTTTGCCCAACCGACCCGTGTCCGCCTGAGCATGGCGCCTGGGAAGACAGCCCAGGATGCGGTGCTCTCGGGACGCGTGCAGGACCGCCTCGCCAAGTACTTCGATCCCTCCGCTTTCACCGACTCGCTCGATCAATGGGGCAATAGCGGACGGAACATCCTGCGCGGTCCGAACCAGATCCAGTACGACTTCATGTTCGGCAAGCAGTTCGTGATTACGGAACGCTTCCGCGTGGAGTTTCGTTGGGAGATGTACAACGCGTTCAACTCGCCGGTGTTCAACAATCCCGCCTCGACGTTTGCGGCCAACGGTCCGGGAACCGCCGGCGTTATCTCATCGACGATCGGAGGCCCCCGCACCATGCAGTCCGCGCTTCGCTTCAAGTGGTAGCGAGGGGACGGTCTACTGGATTCCCAGAAGGAGGGCGGCCTGGCACCGCCCTCGGCCCGCTACACTCGAGACGTGGAAGAAGACAGCGGGAGGGATCAGGAGGAGCGGCTACGCCGTCAGGCTGGGCTGTGCGGCTGGTGTGTCCATGTGCGCGTCCTGGTGAGTGACAAGGGCAGTGTCTTCGCGCAATGTGGCCTTGGGTTGATCAACCCGGCGTTTCCAAAGTATCCGCATCTGCCGGTGCTGCGGTGCGTGGGTTGGATGGAGGCACCGCCTACGGCGCCCGCTGCACGTTAATCACAAGCGGGTCGCTTTGCTGGGCATTGGCGAGCGATCGCACCTGGAACACATAGAGGCCGGGTCGCAGCGTGTCCGGGACTTGGGCGTTGATCTGATTTGGCGTAACGGAAATCAGAGGCAGGGGCAAGTCATTCATCACGACGCACGAGCCACCCAGGACGCCAGGCAAGGGGATCTGATCCGCCGTGCCGGGCAAGCCGAGGTTTTGCCCGCTGATGGTAACGAAACTGCCCGGACGGAGGTTCTGTGTGCCATCCACCGAGTTCACGATGCCGCGCGAGCCCAGCGGGATGGCGGGACGCGAGTTGGCAGTGTTCTGGGCCAGCGATATGACGCTCAGGCCGGACAGGGTGATGGCGTACGCAAAGCCGCGGGCCTGATCGACCACCATCCAGCGGGCGGGCACGTTGGCCCGCGTCTGCCCCAGCAGCGTCGTGGTGGGGTTCTCGGGAATGACGCCCAGGATCTGTTCCGATGAGTTCGTGACGTTCACGAGTTCCAGAGTGGCGCGCGCCTCGTCCCGGGATGCGGTCGGGTTGAGATTCGCGCGCACGGGCAAGGTCATGCGCACGAAGGAGTTCTCGTCCACAGGTGCGACCGCGGCCACATTGCGCGTGGCGCCCGGCTTTTCTGCTCCGCCAACTACAGAGAGCGAGCTATTCAGGATGAGGCCGTTGGCCAGCATGAAGGCGTTTTGGGGTGCGATACCTAGGGGGCCGTAGTACATGCCTGTGATCGGCGCGGAGAAGAGCTGGCGCGTGGCTGTGTAGGTGTCGGCGAGGGCATCGTAAAGATAGCCGGCGCCGTTGCCGCCCAGCAGCATTACCTGGCTGAAATCAGACGAGCCGATCATGAAGCGCGGTCCAGTGATCGGAGTTTGCGCGCCATTGGCCTGAAGTCCAAGAATGACGCTGGGATCTCGCGGCAGGGCTTTGTTGCCGATCACCTTCCACACCGTGCCGTTCGTCATCACGAACTGGAGTCCGCTGAGACCCATAGCTAGAGTCTGAGGCGCGCTCAGCGCCGCGTTACCGGCTCGCGGAAGAGGGGGGAATTCGATCTCGCCGGAATAGCGGTTGAGCTCCAGGTCCACTATGCCGATACCCTCTGTGCCGCCGGTGTCACCAGTCACGCCCGCGCTACACGCCACATAGAGCGTGCTGCCGTCGCTGCCCATCGCCATCTGTTGCGGCATCTGGCAGACATCGATGGGGTCCAGCAGTCGGCTGAGGCGGACGTCAAAGACCTCAATGCGATTGAAGCCTGAGTTGGCCAGGTAGACGCGCCCGCGCGAGTCGTCGATCAGGATGTCACGCAGGCCGTGATTGGCATTCAGGGCCGTCGGAATCGGATAGATGATGCCCCTCATGTCCGGCGTACGGTAGTTCATGAAGACCTTGATCCGGTTGGGGATGTTGATGGCTTCGGCAGAGATCAGGTCAATGGTCAGGGGATTTCCGGAGAGGCCGTTGTTGAAACTGAGATTGGTGCCAGGCTGGCGGACCACTCCGCTGCGGCCTGGGTCCATGGTGAGCTTGATGGCAGAGGGCGCCAGGCCGCTCTCCGCCTGCGCGATGAGAGCGGAGTTGAGCGCGGGCACGGCGAATGTGAGCTTGCCCTGTCCCAGATTGTTCACCCGCAAGCGGGCCGTGGCGATGCCGCGGTTGCAGTCGTCCACCGCCAGAAAGACGGTGGTGGTTTCCGGCTGGATGATCGGATACTCGTACAGGCGCGAAAGCGGCAAGTGAATCAAGCCGGACTCTGACAGCCCCCAGGCGTCTGATCAATCGGAGGTGATCACCAGGCGGGAGACGATCGATTCCGGCAGTTTGATGCCGAGCTGAATGCCCAGATTGCGGGCGCTGGAGATGAGCAGAATGGAGGAGAGCGGCCGTGCGGCAGGCACCGTGGTAGCGGCCTGATTGAAGGCGCTGTAGAGGGTGGCACCGTCGGGCGAATAGACCGCACCGCCGATATTCTGAAGAGAGTTGAAGGCGCCGAAAGCGGCAGGGAAGGGGAACGGGGAATTGACAGTGGACTGCTGTGCTGTAACGGCAAGGGTGCGGGTGTCGTACTGCGTAAAGCCGGCCATGAACTTCGCGCCATCCGGTGACATGGCCAGTGTGGTGGATTGCCCGGTCACGTTCCGGCTATTGAGGATCACTCCGCTGGCTACCTCATAGACGAACGCGATTGTGCTGGCGCCGGCGTTTGTGACATTGAGGCCGATGATGAACTGGCCGTCCGGCGTGCGCGCCATTTTGCTGAAGAATTGCGTGCCGGCCCGGCCGTTTACTGCCGTGGCAGGCAGCGTTGGCGGCGTCACAGGTGGCGACGGGACGGGCAGAGAGAGCACCTGCTGGGTGGTCTGGCTCTGGTCATAGAGCAGCAGCGTGTTCAGCGCATTGTTGGTTCCTGTGCCGAGCGTGGTGATCAGAACCCGCCCATCGCCACCCACCTCCACGCCCTGAGGCCGCGCCGGTAGGGGCACGGTTGCCGTCACCTGATTGCCGCCGAGATCGATGACGCTCAACGAGGAATCCGGTGCGATCTGAGTGCCTGCGTTGGTGACATAAAGATACTGCTTGTCCGGAGACATGGCCGCGGAGAGCGGACCCCGTCCCACCTGGATGTTCATCACTCGGGAGTTCGTGCCGTAGTCCCAGATCTCCACCCGGTTGGCGTTCTGGTTCACCAGGTAGAGACGTCCCCTGGATTCGTCCAGGACGATATCGGCGGGTGTTCCACCCAGCCGAATCACCTCACCAAACGTGGCCCCGGTGGTCTGCGCATCGAGGCGTGCAGGGGCCAGCAGAAGTAGGAATCCGGTCAGGGCCGCGACGATCCGCGGCGCCGTTTCGCAGGTGCGTTGCACAGACATGGTTAATCAGTTAGTCTAAACCCTACCGTCCTGCTGAAGTTGCTTGCCAGACCGAAACCTTGCTCGATCGGAAGGGTTTAGGTTCTCTGGTCAGGAAGCCCTCCAGACCTGTGTCAAACATGAAGATTCGAGTGTACAACCGAACCCGGGAATCCGTCGTGGCCGAATGTGCCGATGTCGCCAACACCAGCGAGACCCGTCGCGAGGGACTTTTAAAGCGCACCGGCCTGGCGCCGGGCGAGGGGCTTTGGATTTCGCCGTGCGAGGCGGTCCACTGCTTCTTCATGAAGTTCACGATAGACGTCATCTATCTGAACAAGAAGAAAGAAGTGGTCAAGGTCCGGCCGTCGCTGAAGCCGTGGCGCATCTCAGGCTGCCTGCGGGCGCACTCTGTGCTGGAGCTGCCGGAAGGCCGGATTGCAGCGACGGGCACTGCGCCCGGCGACCAGTTGGAATTTGAGAAAGTAGACGGTTGATGCGGTTTACGGCTGTCCTGTTCTTCACTGCAATCCTGATGGGCTGTGCGAAGCGCTCGGCTCTGGCGCCGGTGGCTGCTCCGCCGCAACCGGCCGTGCGTGCTGCGATGCAAAGGCAGACCCGCAACGCCGTGATCGCGGGAGAGGGCGACGAGCAGGTGAAGATCCTGCGGCAACGGCTCGCCATCGCGCCGGAGGCCAATGAAATTCGAGTGCAATTGGCGGAGCGCTATGACGCCTCCGGTTTTTCCGATGTGGCGCTGGAGCATATCCGGCTGGCCCGCACGCGAGATCCGCAGCGGCTGGAGCTTCTGTTGATAGAGGTGGGGCTGCTGCGGAAGTTGGAGTTGCCCGGGCAGGCCGCCGGGCTGATCAGCGCGTTCCTGGCCGGCCAAGACGCTCCGAATAGCGAGTTATTGGCCTGGTTGGGCATCACGTCGGATGAGGCAGGTGATCTGCCGGGCGGCGAACGCGCCCACCGAGCCGCGCTCACGCTGTCGCCGGCCGAGGATTCCCTGCACAACAATCTGGGCTACAATCTGATGCTGCAACGCCGCTATGTCGAGGCTGCGGTTGAGTTCGAAACGGCCTTGCGTCTGAACCAGCGATCCGAGACGGCGCGGAGCAATCTGGCGCGAGCGATGGCGGCCCGTACGGAGAATCCAGATCCGACTGGCGCCGTGGCACACTGGTCGCTGGCGGTGGAACCGGCGGCGGCGCACAGCAATCTGGCGGCGGCCTTGATCGATCAGGGCCAGTACCAGAAGGCTCGCGACGAAATTGCGATTGCGCTACGCTATCGCCGGGACTATTGGCCCGCGTTAAGGAATCTGGAGTTGGTGGCCGAGCTGGACGGGCGTCCGGCCGAGTTGCCGGCCAATTTGCGTGAATCGCCTTGGCGTCGATTTACGGCATCGTGCAAACGAGTTTTTGTACAGACACAGGAGGAGGATCCGGGGCGGCCTACGTCTGGCAGGCTGAACACCCGGGCCTCGCGATAGCAGGGAGCATATCAACGATGGACTATGTGATGCGGCAGATTTTGATTCGCCTCGCCAGAGACGAGAAGGGCCAGGACCTGGTGGAGTACGCGCTCATCGTAGCGGCGGTGGGGTTGGCGCTGATTACCACGGTCAATCAGCTCTCCACGGCAATTGTGAGCCTGTATTCCAGCATTACGCAGGGCCTCACAAGCATTGGCGCCTCAGGACAGTAGCCCGGAGGAGGGGCAGCGCGCATCCGGCGCTGTCTGGCGCTGGCTGGCGCCAGATCTGGCGATGGCTCTGGCCACTCTGACGCTCTTCACCTGCCTGTTTCTGTTTGGCGGCTCGGCGCGGTTGTTTCGGGATTCCGATACGGGCTGGCATGTGCGCACGGGTGAGATGATCCTCGCCGAGGCAGCCGTGCCGCGGTCCGATCCCTATTCGCTCACGCGGTCAGGCCAGCCCTGGATGGCGTGGGAATGGGCATCGGACGTGGCGATGGGCGCGCTGCATCGGGCTGTTGGATTGCGGGGTGTAGCGTGGCTCTACGGGCTCATCATCGCGGCGTCTGTGTGGCTGTGGGTCCGGCTCAGCTGGACGACCGGCGGCGATTTCCTGCTGACCTGCGCCTGGATGCCGTGGGTCTGGACCACCGCGGGCCTGCACTGGCTGGCGCGGCCGCATCTGATTGGATGGGTGTGGCTGATGCTGGCGGTGATGGCCGCGGAACGGATCTCGGTCCGGTTCGTGCCGCGGCACGGATGGATGGCGTTTGTGCTGGCGGCAGCGTGGGCAAACACCCACGCGAGCTTTGTTCTTGGATTTGTTGTGCTGGCGCTGTATGCGCTGGGAGAGCTCACGGCATGGCTTCTTTGGAAAAGCGGCGATCTGCGGCGGGCGCGTTGGTATGCGCTGGTGCTGCTGTGCGCCGCGCCTGGCACTCTGCTCAACCCCTACGGATGGGCGCTGCACGTCCACGTCTTTCGCTACCTCCGCGACACGGAACTGCTGAGCCGCGTGGCCGAATTTCAGAGTTTCAACTTCCACTCCGATGGCGCCGGAGCGGTGCTGGCTGTGCTGCTGGTGACGCTGGCCGGCGCGGCGTGCGCCGCCGCTCATCGCGCCACGGGGCGGAGCTTCGTGCTGCTGTTCTTTGCGGTACTGGCCATCCGCTCGGCGCGCGGCTTGCCGCTGCTGGCCATGTGCGCGTTGCCGCTGGCCAACGGATCCATCACGCTGGCGCTGCTGCGGGTGCGCGAGCTCCGGCCCATTCCGCAATGGGCGTTGGACGGCTTTCTGCGCTACTCCGGCAATCTGCGGAAGTTGGACGCCGGGCTGCGCGGGTGGGCCGTTGCTCCTCTGGCAGCCGTCGCGGCGTGGTTGATTCTCTCGATCCCCACGGTGGCCGCCCGCTCCAGTTTCCCGCGGGACGAGTTTCCTGTGGACGCATCGGCGCGAGTGGCCGGGTTGCCGCGCGACGCGCGCGTTCTGGCGCCCGACAAATACGGCGGCTATCTTATCTATCGTTTTGCGGGAGAGCGGAAGGTCTACTTCGACGGCCGCAGCGATTTCTATGGCGCGGAGTACATGAAAGCCTATCTCCGCTTGATGGAGGTGCGGCCCGGGTGGCGTCAGCAAATCCGGCAGTTCGCCTTCACCCACGCGCTGTTGCCGGTGGACGCGCCATTGCGGGCAGGGCTGGAATCGAGCGGCTGGCAGATTGTGTATCAAGACAAAGTGGCGGTGCTGCTGGCAGCTCCGCCGGAATGGCATTGAGGTCAATATGGACCGGCAGAGAATACTGATCATCTTCGGAGCGGCATGGATCTCCGCCGCGCTGCTGACCTGGTTTTTCTGGTCGCGCACCAGCGCGCCGCAAGCGGAAAAGACCGTCAAAGTGGTGGCCGCCATCCGCGACATGGCCGCGGGGCAAAAACTGAAGCCAGGGGATCTCAAGACCATCGCCATGCCGGCCAAGGACCTGCCCAAACTCGCACTGCTGGATCCGCAGCTCGCCTCGGGCCGCGCCTTGCTCTACCCGGTGATGGCCAACGAGCCGCTCTCTTCCAATAAGCTCAGCTCCGCCACCGGCGCCGATGGTCTGCCCGCCACCATTGAGATGGGGATGCGCGCCGTATCTATCCCCATTGCCGACGTGAGCGGCGTGGCCGGACTGATCCAGCCGCGTTCCCACGTCGATGTCCTGTTCACGCGGCCTGGCTCCATGGCCGAAGCAATGACCACAGTCGTATTGGAGGATGCTGTCGTCCTCTCCATCGGCCGCAACACCGAAGTGGCCCCCGCCGCCGCTCCACAGGCCGGGACCGGCGCGCCGGCCGCCACTCCCAACATCAGCGTCACCCAGACCCGCGCTGTCACCCTTCTGGTTACGCCGGAGGATGCCCGCAAGGTGGAACTTGCCAAGAATCAGGGACGTCTCAGCCTGGCGTTGCGCAATCCGCTCGACAAGTCGCGCATCGAGAACAATCAGGCCGTCACGGCCGAGGTGTTGGATCCGCAGCTCTTCACTCGCGTACGCCGGCCTCTGGCTGTGGGCGGCGCGCCCGGAACCGCGGTTCGTGATCCGCAAGCCTGGGCCGCGCTCACAGGCGCTGAACCCGCGAAGAAGACGGAGAAGAAAGAGCCACCCAAGCCGCGAGTCGTGGTCGATGTTTTCCGCGGTGATAAGCATCTGCAGGAGACTTTTCAATAATGCGACGCTTTCTTCTTCTGCTGCCACTGCTTGCCGCCAGTATCTCCGCTCAGACGTCGCCCGTCAGAGATCTTGATCTCCTACTCGGGCGCGGGGAATTACTCCAGTTCAACAACGATGTGGTGCGCGTTGCCGTGGCCGAGCCCAAGGTGGCCGACGCCGTTGTCGTCAGCCCGCGCGAGGTGATGATCAACGCCAAAGGCGCCGGCTACACCACCGTGGTGATTTGGGAAACCGGGATCGCCGCCGCGCGCTACAACGTCCGCGTTGTGGAGGATTCGTCCACCTCGGAGGCCTCCCGCAAGCGCGTCCGCGAGGCGCTCAAAGAGAAAAACATCGATTTGAACGTCAACGCTGATACCGTCATCCTGACCGGAGAGGTGAAGACCGCCGAGGACGTAAAGCGCTATGGCGAGATCGCCGCGCCGCTGGGCCGCAGTGTCGTGAACATGCTGCGAGTCTCCAAACCGCCTGCCCCACGCCAGATTATGCTGCAGGTGAAGTTTGCCAGTATCGATCGAATGCACCTCAGCGAAGTGGGCTTCAACTACTTCAGCCGCAACGACAAGATGCTCGGCTCCCTCTCGACACAGCAGTTTGCTACGCCGCGCTTCAGCCAGTTTCAGTTTCAGGATCAGAACTTTTCGAACTCCACCATCAATTTCAGCGATCTGCTCAACCTGTTTCTCTATCGCCCGGATCTCAACATCGGCATGACCATCCGGATGCTGCAGAACCGCAATCTGCTTCAAGTGCTGGCCGAGCCGAATCTCATCGCCATGGAGGGCAAGGAGGCCAGCTTTCTGGCCGGCGGGCAGTTTCCGTTTCCCACTCTCGCAGCCACGTCCACGGGCGGGTCAGTGGCGCCGGTAGTCACCGTGCAGTTCAAGAGCTTCGGCGTGGAGTTGAACTTTACCCCTACCATCACGGAGGACGACAAAATTCATCTGAAGGTTTCGCCCTCCGTCAGCGCGTTGGACTTCTCCAATGCCGTCACCCTCCAGGGGTTTCTCATCCCTGCCTTGAGTACACGTACCGCCTCCACGGAGGTGGAACTGAAGGACGGGGAGAGCTTCGCCATCGCGGGCCTGCTTGATAGCCGAGTTACCAACGTGCTGAACAAGATCCCCTGGCTGGGTGACGTGCCAATCCTTGGCCAGCTCTTCCGCAGCCGCTCCACCAAGAAGTCGCAGGATGAGCTGCTGGTTGTCATCACGCCGCGCTTCGTCAAGCCGCTTACCGCGGACGAGCGGGCGCAGTTGCCCGCCTCCATCGAGCCGTTTCTGGAATCGGCCGAAGAAGCGCTGGCCGCCATCAACGCCAAGAAGAAAAAGAAGGGCGGTAAGGCGCCGGAGTATGTCGGGCCGTCCGGCTATCAGACGCCCAGTCCGCGAACCGGCAGCAGCAGGATCAATGGTGCGAGCCCCGTCACCCCGCAGCCGGCGGACTCGCAACCCGTAACCGCGACGAAGAAGAAATAGATGCAGGCGCGGATCACAAGGCAGAGTTGCCAGCAGGGTGCTACTTCGATGCAACTGCTGGTGATCCTCGTGCCCGTGATCTTCGCGTTCATGGGATTTGCTATCGATCTGGCGCGGCTCTACCTGATCCGTGGCGAGTTGCAGGCTGCCGCCAACGCTGCCGCGCTGGCCGGGGCATCGCGCCTGATGGGCAACGATGCCGCTCTTGTTCAAGCGGCCGATCAGGCGAAGTTCAGTTTTGACGCTGGCAACGGTTTTGCCAACAAGTACGACTTTGGCGCCATCACGATCGGGCAGGGCACTGGCTTTCTGGCGAGCGAGGCGCCCGCGCTGACGTTTTTCGACACGATGGCCGCCGCCACTGCCGACGAGCCGGGCGGAGAGGCCGCCGGGGCCACCGCAAAGTATGCCAGGGTCAGCATCACCGCCGACGCGCCCCTGCTGTTCTTCAGCTTTCTGCCAATAGCCTCCGAACGCAAGACGCCCATCCGCGTTGCCGCCGTTGCAGGCGTCAGCGCGCCGCTCTGCACCGCGTGCGGCATCGAACCCATCGCGCTGGCGGCGCTCGACCCGGCTGAACCCATCGACTTCGGCTTTGTGAAGAACACCCGCTACACGTTCGGGTACGTCTGCAACGGCACGCCCTCACCTTCCGGCGTCGCCGGCGCGCAGCGCATCGAATATCTGCTGCTCAACCGCTACAACGATCTGGCAGTGCTCTACCCCGATGAGGCGTCCCAGGCATTTCGTATCGGTGCGCAGGGCATGCTGCCCACTGCCATCACCGATAGCACCGCCGATCCCACCGCCTACTCGCGCCGCGCCTGCATGACCGTTACTACCGACGAGAGCGTCTGGGCCAATGCTGCGCCCTTGAACTGCAGCGCCAACCGCGTGCCCGATCCGGCGTTTGCATTCACCTGCGGGTTGTCCATGCGCTTCGACACTGTGGTGCAACCCAACTGCGCCAACATCACGGATGTGGACGCCATGGCCGCGCTCTATCCGGTGGACACCGACATCACCGATCTGGAAGACTACGCCGCCTACACCGGCAACGGCCGCCGCATCATCACCGTGGCCATCGTGGAGACGCTCAGCACGGGCCCGGTGCAGGCGCTCGGGTTTCGCCAGTTCCTGATTCAGCCGGATGCCGGTTCCATCACGGTGAACGCCGGTGATCCCAATGGCCGCTTCGTTGCCAGCTACATCGGCTCCGTGATGCCGCTGAGGCAGGGCCGCTTCGATGGCTGCCAGCTCAGCGCAGGGCCGGGGAAGGTGGTATTGCACCGATGACACGGCGAGGGCAAGGCGGCGGAGTTCTATTGGAGACGGCGCTGTGGATGCCGTTTCTGATTCTGCTCCTCATGGGTACGGTGGAGTTGAGCCGTGTCACCTACACGTACTACACGCTCAAGAAGATCCTCTACACAGTGGCCCGCACGGCCGGCACGCAGCAGGGCATCAATTTTTGCGATTCCGCCGACGCGCAAGTGGCCGCCATCAAGGCGCTGGCCATCACCGGCAATGCGGATGGCGCCGGAGAGCCGCTGTTGCCGCGATTGAGCGCCGAGCTGATCTCTGTGCGCATCGAGCGCTACACGGCAGAGTCTGGAGCGCTGGTCGAGTGCGTCTGCGAGGCGACGGCCAGTGGTTGCGATTCCGCGCAGGGCGCGCGCGGCCCGGACTACGTGGTGGCCACACTGCCGGACGGCTACCCCGTGACTCTGCGCATTCCCGGCCTGGCCAACGATCCCATTCCCCTGCGGCCGCACGTCCGGCTGCCGTTTGGAGGGACGTGATGCGCCGCAGTCCATTTTGTCTCGCGCCACCGCACCCTCACCGTCGCGGCTCAGGTTCGGGCCGCGGTCAGGCGCTTCTTGAATACGTCATCCTGCTGGTGGGCGTCGTCACCCCCATGACCTTCGGGCTCATCGCCATCGCGCAGATGATGTGGATCTGGCACAGCGTCGTGGATTACACCCGCCTGGGCGCCCGCTACGCAGCCACCCACTGCTGGCAGGCTGGCGGCGAGAACGTACTGCAATGGATGCGCGCCAACGTCCCGCCCATGCCGGATCAGGCGTCCTTCCGTGATGGGCCGGCGGAACTGGTGGTCGAATACTACAAAAAGAACGCCGATACCGGCATTCTCGAAACGTTCCAGTGCGATGGCGATTGCTCCACGCTCTGCGTCCCCGATACCGTCACGGTGCGCGTCCGCAACTACGAATTCCGTTTCTTCATGGGCTATCTGGGGCTGCCTTCCGTACAGATCCCGGATTTCTCAACGTCCATGCCGATTGAAGGCGCCGGCTGCGATCCGGAGCTGGGAACCTGCAATCCTTGATGAGGTAGCGAGATCAATGTCTTCCATCACACTCCTGATCGCCTCCACCGACGAGCACTTCCGCGAAATGGTTCGCGAGAGCCTGCTCAACATGCCCAACGCGAAGCTCGTCGGCGAGTATCCGGAGATCACCATGAACCTCTATGTCCGGGTCTTGCAGGATCTGGAGCGCTATCCCGAGGCGGCGCTGTTCGTTGATCTGGCCGGCGATCCGGAGGTGAGCCTGAAGGCGCTGGAGAAGGTCAAGCAAGCCGCGCCGGATCTCTACGTTGTGGCCGCCAACTACGCCGGCGACGCCGAATCAGTCATCAATGCCGTACGCCACGGCGCCAACGATTTCCTGCAATTGCCCCTGCGCCGCTCCGATTTCCGCGACGCCATGGCGCGCCTGGAACGTACGCCGCGCCGCGCCGCCACCGGCGCCAGCCGTTTGGGACGGGTCTACACATTCTTGGGCGCCAAAGGCGGTGTCGGTACAACCACCATGGCCGTCAACTTCGCCTCAGTGCTCGGCCAGCGCAAGCAGAATGCCGTTCTGCTCGATGTGGACTGGTCCAACAACGACGTGGCCATGCAGATCGGCGCCGGCTCTCCACAGCACTCGCTCTTTGACCTCTCCGATTCCATGGGCCGCATGGACCAGGCGCTCTTTGAAGGGCTCGCCCTCCGCGATTCGCTCGGCTTCCTCTACATGGGGCCGCCCGATGCGCTGCTGCCGCAGGGCTTCTACCTGGGCCCCGTTTTCCGTGAGCTCTCCACGTTCCTGGTGGAGAAATACGAGAGCATCGTCGTGGACGCGGGCCGCGACATCAATAGCGAGCTCGTCCAAACGGCGTTGCAGGTCTCCACCACCGTCTTCCTCGTTACCACGCAGGACTATCCTTCCATCCGCAATGCGCAGCGCTACCTCTCGTTCCTCGTACAACTCGGTTTCACCATTGATCAGGTGAAGATCCTGGTCAACTTCTACACCAAGAAGCCAAGCCCCAACCTCGCCTCGCTCGATCAGATCCAGCAGACTCTGAACCAGCCGGTCTTTTACGGCATCCCGCAATCGAATGCCGTGCTCACCGCCATCAACAAGGGGCGGCCGTTTGTCTCCGACCGGGAAGCTGCCGGAGATCTCGATCGCGCCTTCCGCCTCTTCGTCGATAAGGCCACAGGCCGCAAGAAGGAGGAGATGGCGAAGAGCGCGTAAGCTCGCCACACTCTCATGGGCGCCCGTCCTCCATTCGTCCCACTGCCGGATCCGATCGCTGGTTCCAGCTCAAGTCGCAGATCCACGCCCGCCTGCTGAACTCGCTCGATCCTGAACAGTTGCGCACGCTCAACAAGGACGGCATGCGGGATCAGGTGGGTCTCGTTGTCGAGAAGCTCGTCATCGACGACGGCGTGCCCATGACCGTGGGTGAGCGCGAGCGGCTGATTGAAGAGATACTCGATGAGGTTTTCGGCCTCGGCCCCCTGGAGGTCCTGCTGAAGGATCCCACCATCAGCGACATTCTCGTCAACGGCCCGGACAGCGTCTACGTGGAGCGCGCCGGGCGCCTGGTGGAGACCAACGTGCGGTTTAAGGATGCCAGCCACGTGCGCGTCATCATCGATCGCATTGTCTCTAATATCGGCCGCCGCATTGACGATTCCTCGCCTATCGTGGACGCCCGCCTGCCGGATGGTTCCCGTGTTTGCGCCGTCATTCCGCCGCTCTCGCTCATCGGTCCCGTGATGTCGATTCGCCGCTTCGGCAAGAAGCTGCTCACCACCGATGAACTCCTCAAGAACGAGACGCTTACCAGCGGCATGCTGGACTTTCTCAGCGCCGCCGTGGAGGCGCGTATCAACATCGTAGTCTCCGGAGGATCGGGCGCGGGCAAGACCACGATGATGAATACGATGACGCGCTTCATCCCCGAAGAAGAGCGCATCGTTTCCATCGAAGATACCGCCGAGCTCCAGATCCAGCAGCCCGACGTCGTCCGCCTGGAAACGCGGCCCATCAACATCGAAGGCGCCGGCGCCATCACGCAGCGCGATCTGGTCATCAATGCCCTTCGTATGCGCCCGGATCGCATTCTCATCGGCGAGTGCCGCGGCGCAGAGGCGCTGGATATGCTCCAGGCCATGAATACCGGCCACGATGGCTCCATGACCACGGTGCACGCCAACTCCGGCCGCGATGCCTTCTCGCGCATCGAAACCATGGTCATGATGGCCTCGCAGTTTATCCCTGATTACGTCATCCGCCAGATGATGTCGTCGGCCATTCAACTCGTCGTGCACATGTCGCGGCTCAACGACGGCACGCGCAAAGTGGTGGAGATCTCGGAGGTCACCGGAGCCGAGCAGGACCAGGTGGACACCGCCATGATCTTCGAGCTCGAGCGCTCCGGGCTCAATTCGCGCGGCAAAGTGCTGGGCCAGTTCCACGCCACCGGCTACAAGCCGCTCTGCCTGGACCGCCTGCGCGCCTACGGCATCCATCTGCCGGATTCCATCTTCCGCGAAGTGCAGGCGCTCAAGGAAAAGTCGCATTCCTGATCTTCTCCGGCGCCCTCTTCGGCGCCGCCTGGTACGTCTACAGCGTGCCGCGCCAGGACGACGCCCGTATGCTGAGCGCCCGTCTGCGCGAAATCCGGGTTCGCAGCGGCGGGGCAGCCCGCGCCCGCGGCGTCAGCGATCTCATGATCCAGGAGCAGCGCGGCACCTTCGCCGCCGTCGGCGACTTTCTGGTGTGGCTCGGACCCGCGCGCCGCCTGCAGGAGTACATTGAGCAGGCCAACCTCAAGTACAAAAGCTCAGACGTACTTACGCTATGCATCGCCATCGCCGCCGGCGCATTCCTGCTGCTCAGCCTGCTCGGCATGAACCTCATGGCGCTACGCATGCTCGTGTCATTGGCCCTCGGCTCGTTGCCCATCTTCTACATCCGCCGCGTCCGCGACAGGCGTCTGACCAAGTTCGAAGAGAATCTCCCGGACGCCATCGATCTCTTCAATCCCTCCATGAAGGCCGGCCACAACATCCATTCCGGCCTGGAGACGCTCTCCCTCGAAACTACCGATCCGGTTCGCATGGAATTCAGGAAGGTCGTGGAGGAACTCGCGCTTGGTTCCCAACTGGAGGCGGCCCTCCACGGCCTCGGCCGTCGTGTCCCCATCATTGATCTCAAGTTCTTCGTCACCGGTCTCATCCTCCAGCGTCAAAACCGGCGCCAACATGGTGACAGTGCTGGAGAACCTCTCCATACTGATCCGCGAGCGCCTGAACCTCGCCGCCAAAATGAAGGCCGCCACGACGCAGCAGCGCTTCTCCGCCGGCCTGCTCTGCATCCTGCCGCTCGTCGTGGGGCTCGGCTTCTGGGTGGTCAAACCCGAATACATTCGTCTGCTCTACACCGATGAAACGGGCAGCAAGTTCCTGACCTACGCGATCGTTTCTGAACTGGTGGGCATCCTGGTGATCCGCCAGATCTCCCGTCCAAGACTCTAAAGGAAGCACGGCCATGCTAGCTAGCGCACTCTTCTTCATCCTGGCATTCGCCACCGTGGTGGCGCTGTTGTGGGCCGGCTTTCAGCTTTTCACGGCGCAGGAAGACCCGCTCGCCGACCGGCTCGAAGCGCTCCAGGCCCAGGCGGTGGTCACCGGTAACTCCATCCGGCGGCGCAGGGGGCGGCGGCTTCCCTGAATAGCTTCCTCTACGTCATCAGCTTGATCCCAGGCGCGGACGAGTACCTCAACGATACGGAAAAGAACTCGCCCAGGCCGGTATTCGCAGGAAGGCGGCGCTGGCCTCGTTCGTACTCGGCCACCTGATCTTCTTCGTCGTCCTGGTCGGTGGTATGTTCTACCTGCAGCGCGAGAATCCCTGGTCGCAGAAGTTCGGCGGTGTCTTCGCGGCCGGCCTGCTGGGCTGGCTGCTGCCCAACCAGGTCCTCCACCGGCTGGTGAAGCGCTACCGCCGGAAGTTGCAGGACGCCTTGCCGGATACCGTTGATCTGCTCGGTATCGTGCTCGGCACCGGCCTCGCTCTCGATCAGGCGATGACCCGCGTTAGCGAGGAGATGCAGTTCATCTACCCCGAACTTGCCAATGAGTTCTTCACCGTCGTCATGCAGGTGAAGGCCGGACAGGAGCGCGCCAAGGCCTTTCAACAAATGGTGCGCCGCACCGGGTTGGAGGACGTGAAGAGCCTCTCTGCCATGATCATCCAAAGTGAGCGTTTCGGCACGTCGCTCTCCAATGCGCTCAAAGTCTATGCCGACGCCCTCCGCACCCGCCGCAAGCTCCGCGCCGAGGCCGCCGTCGCCAAGGCCGGTATCAAGATGCTGTTTCCCATCGTCCTGTTCATCCTGCCAGCGCTGTTTGTCATCACGCTAGTGCCCGGCCTGCTCAGCGTCCTGCGCGATCTCAAGGGCGGTATTGGCGCCCGCTGAGCCTACTCTGCCGCCAGCTCCGTCAGCCGTTGCCGCAGCAACGACGGCTTGGCGCCTGCCTGAAGCGGCGGCAGCTGGCCCAACCCGCGCCGGGCCAGTTCCGCCGCCTCCTTCTTCCGTCCATTGTTCCAGTACGCTTTCCCCAAAATGGCCACCGAGTCCGGTGCCTCTGCCGGCCCATCCGGATGCGGCGCCGTGATCAGCCGCAACGCGCGTGGGAAATCCCGCAGATCCTCCGGCCGCACGATCATCAGCGCCTCCGCCGCCTGCTCCACCGCCGAACGCGGCGTGTCCGGCGCACCCAGGTTCTCCAGCATCGTGCGCAGCCCGCGCGCCGCATTGGCACGCCCCTCCGCCCGCTGTCCCAGGTCCCATTGCTGCGATCCCATCCGCAGGTAGCTCTCGCTCAACGCTCGCCTCATCGGCGCTGACGCCCCGGACGCAACCAGCTTCTCCACAATCGGGATCACTTTCGCGAAATACTCCACCGACTCCCGCCTCCACCCCCGCCACTCGTAAATCTCAGCCAGCGCTTTGTAGATCGTCGCCAGGTCCCACTGCGCGCGTTGGTTAGCGGGCTCCATCTCAGCCACAAAGACGTTCACTTCCACAGCTCGCTGAGTGGCTGCGATTGCTTCGTCCCACCGGCCCACGTTTGCCAGCGCCCAGCCCTCGCGCCGCCCCAGCGAACCCATCAACCGCCGCGTCGGACGCTCTGCCCGCACCTTCTCCGGCAGAGCCGCAAACTGCCGCCTGGCTTCCTCAAAGTAGGGCAGCCCCAGCGATGGATCCGTCCCGGCCCACTGGTCGCCCTCTTTCATGTTGAGTACCGCCAGCGCGCGCCTCGGCCTCACCTGCGTTCCATCCGCCTCAATCGCCCGCTGCGCATAGCCTCGCGCAATTCGCAACTCCGCCCGTGCTGCCTCCGGCTCCCGTGCATCCTCCAGCATGCCGGCCACGGCGTCCGAATACAGCTCATGCTGGGAGCACGCCTCCATCTGGATCGTCCACTCGCCCGGGTAGCGTGCCGCCATCGAGTCGATCATCGCCAGGCCTCTGAGAATCTCCGCCCTCGCCGCCGGCACCTTGCCGGCGGAAAACAGGATCACACTGCGCGACGACAGCAGCTTCGCTTCGGTCAACTCCAGGTCACGGTCCGCCGGAAACCGGGTTCTGGCCGCTCGCACGATGGCCAAGCCCTTTCGCCCGTCGCCAATGCCTCGGCATGCCGCCCCAGATTGTTCTCGTACGGATTAGCCTGCAGGTCCGCCAATTTGAGATAGCCTTCCGCCAGATCCATCTGCAAGGAAGGATCTTCGCCGCCCTGCCGGGCCAACTGGTCCAGGCTTTTCAGAGACCAGCCCACCAGAGTCTCCTGCGCCGGCATCGCCCCCGGCAGTTTCTGTACCGAGTCATAGAAATCCAGCATCAGCACGCGCGTCATCTTGCGCAGATCGCGAAACCGGCCATCGGCCTTCGCCCGGGATTGCGTCGCCCGGTAGTACTGCCACACCGTGCCGCCCGCCCCGCCTGCCAGCACCAGCGCCAGCATCGTGCCCGCCGCCACGCCCGCTCTGTGCCGCTGCACGAACTTGCCCATACGGTAACGGCGCGATCCGGCGTGCGCCTGCACCGGCCGGTGCTCCAGCCAGCAGCGCAGGTCGGCCGCGAACTGCGACGCGGTGGCGTAGCGGCCCTCCGGCTCTTTCCGCAGGGCCTTCATCAGGATGGCGTCCAGGTCGCCCCGCAGGGCGTCCGCTCCGGCCCGTACGCTCGGCAATTCCGGCGTCACCGTGCAGGTCGCCCGCAACAGCGCCACCGGTTGTTGCCGCAGGCTCTCAAACGGGTGTGTCCCCGTCACCAGGCTGTACAGCACCACGCCCATCGAGTAGATGTCCGTGGATGTCGTCAAGTGCGCCGCCCCCCAGTTGCTCCGGGCTGGCGAACTCCGGCGTGAACGGCCGCATCGCGGCTTGCGTCGCCTGCCCTTCAATCCCGTAGACGCTCGGATCCAGCAGCTTGGAAACGCCGAAATCGAGCAAGCGCGGTTCGCCCGCCTCGGTCACCAGGATGTTGCTGAACTTCAGATCGCAGTGTGCCAGCAGCCGCCGGTGCGCATACTCCACCGCGTCCAGAATCTGGATGACAAGCTCCACGCGCGCCGCCAGAGGCAAGCGCCGCGCCTCGCAATATTCGTCCAAAGGCATACCGTCCACATAGTCCATCACCAGGAACGGAACGCCGTCGTCAGAGATGCCGCCATCGATCAGTTGCACGATGCCCGGGTGGTTGAGCGCCGCCAACACCTGCCGCTCGGCCCGGAACCGGGACAGGATGCCTCGTGCTGGCGCCCGTCCAGCAACAGCTTCACCGCTGCCGTTTGCGCGAACTCCCCTGCCCGCTTAGCCAGGTAGACGCTCCCCATCCCACCCTCGCCTAGCTTTCGGGTAAGGACAAACCGGCCGAACTGCCGGCCCAGCAGCTGGTCGTCCTGTTCTGGAGTCTGCATCCTGAATGGTCCTTTCAGGCAGGGTACCGCAAAATCGCGTCAATCCGGCGCGCTCGGACAAGTTTCCCTAGAAATGCCGGGTACCCAGCCGATGAGCAATTCCATGAACGAAACTCAACGTCAAGTCAGGCAGCTCGCTCTCGGGTTCAAATTGATCGCCAGTGTTAGTGCGTTGCTCGCTCTGATGCTGGTCAGCAGCGTGGTTACTGTGCTGAGCATAGACCAGCTTGGCGGGCAGTTGACCGAAGCTGCCGGCGTCACAGCGCGAAAGGTGCAGATCATCGCCGATATCCACCTGGCCGCGCAATCGATGCGGACCGCCCAACGCGGCGTGATCCTCTACTCGATGATGAAACAGCCGGAGCGGGTTACCAAGGCCAACGGCCAGTTCCGCGCGGCGGCAGGGCAGATCACCGAACGTGTAGCCGAACTGAAACCGCTGTTGCGGACCGCTGCCGGACACCAGGGCGCCCAGGAGACTCTCGGTGCCGTGAATGGCTGGCTGCCGCTGTATGAAGTGGTGTGGGCCGGCTGCCATCAGGAGGATTACCAGGGTTCCGTCAAGACGGCCGTTGACAAGACCTTCACCATGGCCGACGCCATCGACCGGGCAGCCGAGGGGCTCCGCCAGACCCAAACGGAACTGCTGAGCCAGGCCAGCGGGAACGCGGCGGTGGCGATTACCCGCAGCCGCTGGCTGGCCCTCGGTCTGCTGCTCGTGTCGCTGGTTCTGGGCGCAGGCGTGCTGCTCGTCGTGCGGCAGGCCGTGCGGCGGATGCGCAACATCGCGGAGAAGTTGGCCGAGGGCGCCGGACAGGTGCTGAACGCGGCTTCCATGATCGCCAATGCCAGCCAGTCGCTGGCCCAGGGTGCCTCCCAGCAGGCTGCCTCCATTGAGGAAACTTCGGCGTCGGGCGAGGAGATCACCGCCATGGCGCATCAGAACTCCGGCAACGCCGGCAAGGGCAGCCAGCACGTGGAACAAGTCGTCCAGGCCATCAGCCGGGCCGATGAGGCGCTGGGCAAGATGATGGTCTCCATCAATGAAATCAATGGGTCCAGCGACAAGATCGCCAGGATCATCCGGGTCATCGACGATATCGCGTTTCAGACCAACATCCTGGCGCTGAATGCTGCCGTCGAGGCGGCGCGGGCCGGTGAATCGGGGTTGGGTTTTGCCGTAGTCGCCGACGAGGTTCGCAACCTGGCGCAGCGTTGTGCGCAAGCGGCGCGGGATACCACTGAACTGATCGGCGAGTCCGTCGCGAAGTCGCGCGAAGGCCTCACCCGTGTCCAGGAGGTGACCGCCGCCACCCAGGCCATCCAGTCCAGCGCCGCCTCTGTGAAAGTGCTGGTGGATGAGGTCAGCGCCGGCAGCCAGGAGCAGTCTCGCGGCTTGGCTCAGATTAGCCGCGCCATCTCACAGATGCAGACTGTCACCCAGCGCACTGCCGCCGATGCGGAAGAAGGCGCCGCCGCCAGCGAGGAACTGTCCGCGCAAGCCCAGTCCCTGCGGTCCCTGTCCGCCGATTTGGAATTGATCGTCAACGGCTCGCAGTCCGGCCAATCCCGGAGGCCGCAGACCGCCGCCCTGATCATCCCCCTGCTCCTGAGTCTCTGCGCTGCCCTCGCCGCGCAAACCGATGGGGCGGCCAAACTGCCCGTGCGCTGGGCCACCTCCTTCAATCTGGCTTGGCCGAGACCTTCCAGTTGACGCTGGGCGGTACCTTTGGCGCCGGGCCGGCCTGGCAAAACCGCGTGCAAACGGGCCTTTCGAATCTCGCTGTCAACGGAGATTCCCTGTTCGTGTTCGGCACCGACACCACGGATCTGCGCACTGCCGCCAACGATTGGCAGGTCGGCATCGGCTACAAGCGCCCCCTCTTCACCACCCGGCGCCTCTCCCTTCTGGGCGGCGCCGGCTTCCAGCACTGGCGCCTGCCCAGCGTGAAGACCGGCGCCAACGACTGGCTCACCCACGAGAGTCTGACCCTTCTCTCCCGTCTCGGAAGCCTGCCCATCACTGTCACCAGTGACAGTTGGTCTCTGCTCAAGAGCCCCCTGCCCACCGGCACCGTACTCCATACGCAGGTCTGGCTCCAACACCGCCTTCTGAAGCGCGAAGCCCTCGAAATCTCATTCCGCCACGGGCCCGCCCATACCTACTCCTGGGGATTCTATGGTGCCCAGGGCAATCGCGTCATCCGCTACCAGACCATGCTCGGCCTGGCCTGGAAAGGCGCCACCCTCGAGGGCGGCTACCGCCAGCAGTTCGGCCTCCAGCCCGGCATCCCCGATAACAGCTACTGGCAGTTCGCCGTCTCCCGCACCTTCGTCCACTAATCCCGCACCCGCTGCCGCCGGCAGAAGGGCCGTTTCTCAATCGCCCGCGGAACTGCCGGGCAGCAGGCCGCCAGCACTACCCGGAGAATCGGGATCAGGCGAAAATCTACGTCCCGGATACCTTCCAGGTCGTCAGCGGGCTGATCGTCAAGACAAACAACATCGGCCTCATGCTGCAAGGGGTCAGCACGCTCGGCTTGAGCCGCTGAGCGGCGGCTACTCGCCGTCACCCAGTCGGCCCCCTCGCCCCCGCCCGAACAATCTTGCACCTGTCCGCCAACCTGTCATCCGGCGCCGGTGGGCCGCAGTGTCAAGGCGGACAATGGCAATGGAATCCCCCCCCAGCACGATTGGATCTATGAAGCCGAGGCCAGAGGCCCCCATCCGGAGTCAGCAGGAGTAACACCAAGTCCCTGGAAATCTCGACTGGAAAGGCAATCGTCTCCATCCGGGCGGTACGATAAGAGAGAGGCTATACAGAAACGGCATGGTCACATTGCGCATGCTCCGGGAGGAAAAACGTGCCGCGGTCCTCGATGTTGCGAAACGCCACGGGGCGGCGAATGTGCGAGTCTTCGGGTCCGTTGCGCGCGGCGATGCCACTCCGGAAAGCGACGTCGATCTGCTTGTTGAGTGGGAGCCAGGGAGATCGCTCTTAGACCACGCTGGACTCGTTTTGGACTTGCAGGAACTGTTGGGCACTCCTGTTGAGGTCGGCACCGAACGATCGCTTCACTGGTATGTTCGAGAGCGCATCCTCGCCGAGGCCGTGCCGCTGTGAAGGACGAGCGCTTGTACTTGCATCACATGCTGGAGCGTTGCGAGAGGGTTGCCGGCTACATTTCCGGCGGCCGGGATGCGTTCTTCGCCTCGGAGCAGCAGCAGGACGCCGTGATCCGCAATCTCGAGGTGATCGGCGAGGCGGCCAAGCGCGTCGGACCAGAATTGCGCGCCTCGCTTCCGGATCTGGATTGGCGTCGCATTGGCGGCATGCGCGACGTTCTCATCCACGGCTACCTCGGGGTCGACATCGACGAAGTTTGGAACGTGGCGTCCAAACACTTGCCGGCGGTCGAGCAGGTACTTCGGCGCTGTTTGAATCCGGGTTCCTAGCCGCTCCTGATCTGCCGTCGACCCACGCCGCACAACGCTACACGCTCGGTCCGTGATGGGTGAAGCGTCAGTCGCCGAACGCGGACCTCACCGCAGCCTGATTCCATCGGAGGGCGGTCCCCCTGGACCGCAACCGGCCCCCGGCCGGTTCCAAGACCTCCGCTAACCCCGAAAACTCCCGTCCCATGTGGCAGTCCGTCTGCGCCGGCACCCAAAAACCGCGCAGCCCCGTTGTTCCTCACCATCTTTGGCCTGCGCTGGAAACAAGCCGGAACGACCTTCGGGAGCGCCGGCGGATCCAGCGGTGCCGCAAGCAGCTTTAAGGCGGTGGCCTGCCGCACACGTTCGAACTCGCCGTCTGGCTGGACTTGACGTATATCCGTAACGGATATATTATCGAACCATGGCGAAAAACAGCACAGCGCAATCTCCTCTGACGCCCGCCGTGCTCCACATCCTGCTGGCGCTCTCAATGGGCGAGCGGCACGGGTACGGGATCATGAAACAGGTGGAGGCGGACTCGCTCGGCAAAGTGAAGATGGGGCCGGGGACGCTGTATGGCTCGATGGGGCGGATGATGGAGGCCGGCCTGATCCGGGAAAGCGATAAGCGGGTCGATCCGGAGATGGATGATGAGCGGCGGATCTATTACGAGCTGACAGGCCAGGGGCGGGCGGCGCTGGAAGCGGAAGTGAACCGGTATCGCGGCGTGATCGCGGTGGCGGAAGGACGCAACGCCTATGGCCACTGATCTCGCGGTCCGGCGCTACCGGACGTTGTATGCCATGCTGCTTCGCCTGTATCCGCGGCCTTTCTATGACCGGTTTGGCGAGGGGATGGCGCAAACGTTTCACGACCAGTGCCGGGAGTACAGGGACGCCAGGAAGGGACTGTTCGGACTCGCGCTGTGGGTCCTTTTCGAGACGTCGGTGGGAATCGTCAGGGAGAACACAACTCATATGCCGCAACTCGGAAAGACGATACTGCGCGTGGCGCTGGGAGCGCTGGTTCTGTTGATGGTGCCGCTGGTGGCGTCGCGTTTCGTGCCGGGCTGGAACTGGCCCCCGGCAGCATTCCTCAGGGTGTATCTCCTGTTCTTCGTGACGGGGATGGTGTTTGCGCTGGTCGCCAGGAGGATGGGCGCCTGGTCCTACAAGGTGGGCGTTGGCGTGGCGCTGGTGGCCGGCTTCGCTTTGGGGTGGTCCAACATGGTCCATGTCGCGGATTCGGAAAACCCCGCGAACCTGTGGTACTACAGCGTACTCGTGGTGGGCGCCGTCGGGGCCTTGCTGGCGAGGCTGAAGGCTCCAGGGATGGCCCGCACGCTGTTCGTGATGGCCGCTACACTTGCGCTGATTGCCGTGATACTGCCTTCCGGCGCGCCGCCCGACATGGCCCGGAGAATGGCCATCGGCCATACTGTCTACGTGGTGCTGTTCACCGCGTCAGGCCTGCTGTTCCGGCACGCGAGCCTGGCGAGATGGCAGTAAGGCCGGGGCTGGCTACCCTTTGCCCGCCGCCTCCAAGTCCGCCGTGTTTTGGCTGCGGTTTCCCTGGGCAGACGCCACCGCTGGCCACATCGCTGGTTCCAGAGTGACCAGCTCAATCGAGTCCGAATGGTCGACCTTCGGAAGCGATCCACTGGGCGGAGAGGCCGCCGTTCTGCTGAATGGCGTCGCGCCAATGCGAATTGTGCGTCACAGATCAACCTCGGGCGTTACGCGGCAAAGTGCCGACGCCGGCCAGTTGGTGAACAAAAGCCGACTTGTCGGCCAAGCCCTGGTTCCGGAGGCCGACCACGCTGGCACTATAGGGCGCGAAATACCTACCAAGCAGGGTACAGGCTCAGTTGAGGGGATTGTAGGGCACAGATCTCAGCTGGTGTGACGGAATCATTGCTACACTTGAAGCTCGAAATGCTACCTGCGTTGGGATTTCAGAGCGCGAACAAAGAGCGTTCTGCACCTCATGGACACGCTGGACCTCTGAGAGTACTTCCGCAACAAGCGCCAGAGGATTTCGGCGATACCATCGACACTGCCGTGGGCGAGAGTTTCGCCTAGCTGCGCATCTTTTTCGAGATCTAAACTATGTGCCAACACCGTCAATCAGCGAGTCGGGGCACTGCGCTTCTTCTTCATCAAGACGCTGAGGAAGACATGGAGCGTTGATGAGACGCCGTACCCGAAGCAAGTACTCCGGCTGCCGAAGATACTCAGCCCCGAAGACGTTGCGCGGCTGATCAATTCTGCGACGACTCCGTTCTACCGCACGATCCTGATGACTCTCTACGCGACCGGAGTGCGCCGATCTGAGTTGGCGCATCTGAAGGTGAGCGATGTCGACAGCCGGCGCATGGTCATCCATGTCCAGGGTGGAAAGGGCCGCAAGGATCGCGACGTCATGCTCAGCCCTAAGCTGCTGGAAGCGCTGCGGGAGCATTGGCGCGGCCTGAGACGCAAACCGAAGGTCTGGCTGTTCCCCGGCAACCGCTGGCACACAGCCGAGCACCCGATCACCAGCAAAATAGTCTGGACGGCCTGCCGGCAAGCGGCGACGCGCGCCGGTCTCGGCAATGACATCCACCCGCACACGTTACGCCACTGCTTCGCAACGCATCTGCTCGAAGCCGGCGCGGACCTGAGGACGATCCAGATTTTGCTCGGTCACCGTGATCTGGAAGAAACGACCATCTACCTGCACCTGTCGAACCGGCATCTGAGCGCGACCGCGAGCCCGCTGGACTCGCTGCTATTGTCGAGTCCGACCACCCCGTTCGAGGGGTTCCAGCACTCGTAGATGGCCGCGCCACCGCTCGAGGTGGCCGATCTTGTCCGGGCCGCAGGCCCGGTATTCATCGAGCACAGCCGTCGTTGGCTGACACGCCTTCACCTGAAGGTTCTAACGGCGATCGAGCGCTGCCGCACAGCCGCGCTCGGAGGTCACCTCGATGAATGCACGCGCTGCGGCGATCGCGCCATCTCCTATAATTCCTGCAGAAACCGGCACTGTCCAAAGTGTCAGGCCAACGCTCGCGAGCGTTGGCTCGAGGCCCGCAACTGCGAGCTTCTACCCACCCGTTACGTCCATGTCGTGTTTACCCTCCCACATGAACTGGCGCCGCTCACTTTGCAGAACAAAAAGGTAGTTTACGATCTACTGATCAGGACCAGCGCCGAGACTCTGCTTGAGATCGCGCGAGATCCACAACATCTCGGCGCCGACATTGGCTTCTTTAGTGTGCTGCACACCTGGAATCAGAAGCTCGAGCACCATCCACACGTCCATTGCGTAGTTCCGGCTGGCGGATTGTCTCCCGATCACACGCGCTGGATTGCGTCACACGATAAGTTCTTCCTTCCGGTCGAAGTACTCAAGTGTGTATTCCGAGCCAAGTTCGTCGAGGCATTGCAGAATGCGTTTTCCGAGGGAAAACTGGGTTTCCACGGCACACTGAAGCCGCTTGGACGACCCAAGGTGTTCTCGTCGCTCCTGCGCCAGACCTTTAGCAAGAAATGGGTTGTCTATTCGAAACGGCCGTTTGGCGGCCCAGAGCACGTATTGCGTTACCTGGGCCGCTACACGCATCGGGTGGCCATTTCCAATCACCGGCTCGTCTCCTTTGCCAACGACAAAGTCACGTTCCGCTGGCGCGACTCTGCACACAGCAACAAGAAGCGTCTCATGACCCTGCACGTTGAGGAGTTCCTCCGCCGCTTCCTGCTGCACCTGCTACCCAAAGGATTCGTGCGAATCCGGTACTTTGGCTTTCTCAGCACCCGCAAACGTGCGGCACTCCTGCCGTTGTGTTTTCAGTTGCTCGGCGCAGCCTCGCACCCACCAACGGCCATCACGACCACCGGACGGAGAAAGGAAGGTAATGCCGTTCGGCTGTGCCCTCGATGCAATGGCCCGATGCGGGTGACCGAGCGGCTGACTGCGGCACAACTTCGCCTACGTTCTCCGCCTGAGCCAGTCACATTCGTCGCATGAACCCGCCGCCGCAATCACAGCCCCGATTTTCAACGTGCATCCGCACGCCAGGATCCGTGTGTCTCGGCGCCCCCGGCTTCAGTATCGGATCGTACATACCCGCCCGCTGCCCTTGCATCGCCCACTTCAAGAGTCGGCCAAGGCGCCTCACTGACAATCGGTCACCATCAGTCCCCATTGAAAACGCATAAGGTGGACCTGCCGTAACGGCT
>JADKID010000025.1 GCA_016721425.1 Bryobacterales bacterium
CCCAGCCATGGCGACGGCATCGGCAGCCGCTTCTTCAATATCCAGAATGGAGCCACCGGCGCCAGCGCCGATCCCGGCAACCCCTCCGAGCGGGCCATCCATCTCCGCAAAGCCCGTCTCCAGCGACCCGTCCCGCCGGTCGACGGCAGCCCGGCTTTCCGCAAAGGCTACGATCTGCAGGAGAGCCTCACCCCGATCCGCCAGGCCGGTGAGGGCCTCTTCGAACCAGTCGAACTCCGCGAACTGGACCGATTGGAACTCCACCTCCCGAGCGGCCAGCAGTGGACCGCCGCGCTACGAGTTGGCGACGAGCTGAGGGACCTCCCCATCGGTTCCACCTTCGACCCCGAAGGCGGCATCTTCTACTGGCAACTCGGTCCCGCCTTCCTGGGTGAATTCGCCCTGGAGTTCCGCGCCGCCGACGGCACGCTCCTCCCCATCTCAGTCCGCGGGCTCCAACGGCCCCCAATCGACTGGCTCCGACCAGTAAACCCAGCGAAACGTCTCGCTGAAGGCATCGGTCCGGAACGGTGTGCATCGCACACCGTTCCGGTCGCGTGCCATTTTCACCGGTGAAAGCTCCGCGATCGTCGGATGCACCCCTCCCTAGCCCGGATGTTTCACGAGGGTTCTCACGGAGTCAGTTTTACGGGGTGAGTCGCCCAACTACTCCGTCAGCGGCCATGTTCCGCGACGGCGGACGTTCGTCGGGGTGGCTGTCCGCTCGACAGCGTTCGCGGGCACCACGTCTGCTCCGGTGCACCTCTCCGGACGCACTTTTGCCGTACATTCGCCAATTCTGAAGAATCAGAAATCGTGACTTTGTTTGTTGTCAGCTCACTGTCAGGCTCCACATCGCAAAGCCTCCCAAGCCTGCCAGAATTGGTGCTTCGCCGCGAACCCGCTCGCCATCGACACTACCAACCGCCGCACCGTCACACGCACCCGGCTCCAATCTTCAACAACCGAAGCCGGATCGTATTCACCTGCGCTTCCGCCAGTTCGGTGTCCTTCAGCGCTAGGCGCCGCAGCGCCTCCACCAGCACATAGGCGGCGGCTGACAGATACAGCCGCAGCTGATCGGCGCGCATCGTCTCGGCGCTCATCCGATCCGCAAACAGCAACATCTGCTCCTTGATCCGGTTCTCCATGTCTCCGCGCGAGCAGTAGCGCTGCTCGTACAACTGACGGGCTTGCCACTGCCGCCCGCTCAACGATGTCACTACGTAGCGCGGATTGTCCTTGCCGTCGATCCTCTCCGCCTTGGCTATCACCCGCCGGGATCGGGACCAGCTCTTTTGCGTGCGATAGTGAAACTCGGTGTAGACTCGCGCCGATTTGCCCGTCCGTTTCGCTTCCTCTGTCGCCTCCCACATCGCTCTTCCGGCTCAGCCGGCGCAATGTCCTCGTTGCGGGCCAGACCGAAGACGGAATCCACCGAGTTGTCCTCGCACCACTTCATCCGAGATTCCCGACAGAAGCCGGAGTCCGCCCGCCAGGCGGCAGAGCGTGCTCTTGCTGGCCAGTGCCGTGGAAGGCTCCCGCTTGCCGGACAGCATCGTCAGCAGCGGATCATGACGCAACTGGTCGTGGTCGTTCAGATCCTCGTAGCCCAGCGCCAAGCCGTAGATGCGTTGTGACAGCATCTGCTCCACGCTGTGGCGGCAACGGTCCTGTGACCGGAAGTCCGAGAAACAGCCAGCAAGCCGCTCCAGCAAGCCGATTCGGCGATTGGTCTCCCCATTCACTCGGCGTCCTCCTGCCCATCGCCATGCCCAGATAGCACCCCAGAACATTTCCAGAAAAATGCTGTAATGATTTCCACTTCGGCCCCGAAAAACGCCCCCCAGAAAACCCCGTTCACATCGATTTTCAACTCGATCTCCTTTGTTTGCAGCACGAAATCGCAAACCCTCCGTTTTGCCCCTTCCGCCGGGTCTACAATCCTTGCCGAGAGGACAACCACACCAGATGAAAACCGAACTCGTTCCACCGGCAACCACGATCCCGACAGCCACCATCCAGCCAACCACCATCCAACCACCACCATCCAGCCACCCACCATTTCCCCCAGGCGCCGTATCCGCCGCCAGCTCGATCACAACCTCATCACCGGCCCAGGCCCAGGCTCCCTGCTCTTCTTCGAGGATCCAGCCGCCATCCAGGCAATCCGCCAGTCCATTCTCGATCGCCTCAACTGCCAGGGCGCCGTCGATCTCGTCTTCGTCGAACTCGCCACTTCCAACGCCTGGCAGGCCCTCCGCGCCGCCAATTTCGACTCCGCCACAGTTGACGCCGAAGTGGCCGCCCAGCGCGAAGCAGTCGATCGGGATTTCGAGTCAATCGACGACATCAGCCGCACCGCGCTCATTTACCAGAGCCCCGAAATCACCCAGGTTCTGCGTGTGTTCCATAAGACCCAGCACGATTGCCAGCGCGCACTTCTCCAGATCGTTCGCCCACCCACGAACCGCACCGGGAGCTGAGCCATGTCACTCATTCGCGTCTCGCAAAAGAAGATCGCCGCCAATCGCGCCAATGGCCGCAAATCGCACGGGCCGTCCACTCCGGCCGGCAAGGCTCGCTCCAGCCGCAACGCCTGCTCCCACCATCTCTATGCCCGCAAGTTCACCATCCACCCCGTGTGGCAACAGCGCATAGCAGCCGTCGTCGGCCCCGCCATCGAATCCGTGGAGAATCCGGCCGAGCGGGAGCCGCTCTCCCGCTACCTCTTCTTCATGCAGTGGATCGAGGAACTCGCCTCCTTCCAGACGCGACTCCTCAACGACTCCATTGCCCGCCACCACGGCGACTTCGCCCGCGGCGTCCACCACTTCGCCACCACCAATCCGCTCTTCCTCGCCATCGGTGCCCGAATGCACGTGCTCCATCGCGACGCCAACCGCGCCCGTCTCGAGTGGAAACGCGCCCAGAGGCAAACGACCCCAAATGTCGTTGAAAAGAAGCCGCTTACGATGGCCGCCCGCGGGCGCACCGGCCCGCCGCCATGCCCTGCCCCCGCACCGGCCCTAAATGTCGTAGTACATCGCGAACTCATACGGATGCGGCCGCAAACGCACGGCATCCGCCTCGTTCTTTGCTTATAGCTGATGAACGTCTCCAGCAGTTCCTCGGTGAATACGTCACCCTTTAACAGGAAGTCGTGATCGTCCTGCAGGCACGCCAGAGCCTCGTCCAGCGAAGCCGGCATCGAAGGCACAGCCTTCAACTCCTCCGGCGACAGATCGTAAATGTCCTTGTCCAGCGGCTCCCCCGGATCAATCCGGTTCATCACCCCGTCCAGCCCCGCCATCAGCAGCGCGGCAAAGCACAGGTAGGGATTCGCCGATGGATCCGGCGGACGGTACTCCACCCGTTTGGCCTTCGGGCTCGACGAATACATCGGAATTCGCACCGCCGCCGACCGGTTCCGCCGCGAGTATGCCAGGTTCACCGGAGCCTCGTAGCCCGGCACCAGGCGCTTGTAGCTATTCGTCGTCGGGGCAATGATCGCCGAAAGCGCCCGCGCGTGCTTCAGCAGCCCGCCGATGTACCACAGCGCCATCTGGCTCAGACCCGCATAGTTGTCGCCGGCAAACAGCGGCTTGCCCGCTTTCCACAAGCTCTGGTGGCAATGCATCCCGCTGCCATTGTCGCCAAAGAGCGGCTTTGGCATAAATGTCACGGTCTTTCCATGGCGATTGGCCACATTGCGGATGCAGTACTTGTACAGCATCATGTTGTCGGCCGACTTCACCATTGTGTTGAAGCGCTGGTCGATCTCGCATTGCCCGCCGGTAGCCACTTCATGGTGATGGCACTCAATGTGAGGCCCGCCTTCAACATCACCTCCACCATCTCCGCCCGCAGGTCCTGGTAGTGGTCCGTCGGCGGCAGCGGGAAGTAGCCTTCCTGTACCGCGGCCGGTAGCCCAGGTTGTTCTCCGCCCGGCCCGAGTTCCAGCGGCCCTCTTCCGCGTCGATGAAGTAGAAGCCGAATGTCTGGTTCTGGTCGAACCGGATGTTGTCAAAGATGAAAAACTCGGCCTCGGCGCCGAAAAAGACCGTATCGGCCAGGCCCGCTGTTCTGCAGGAAGAGTTCTCCGCCTTCTTCGCGATCCAGCGCGGGTCGCGGTCGTAGCGCTGCCGCGTGATCGGGTCCAGAATGTCGCCAATCATGCACAGCGTCGGAGTCTCGAAAAACGGATCCATGTACGCCGTCTTCGAGTCCGGGATCAGCAGCATGTCGCTCTCGTTGATCGCCGCCCAGCCCCGGATGCTGGAGCCGTCAATGCCGAATCCCTCTTCAAAGGAATCCTCGGTCAACTGGCTGATCGGGTAGCTGATGTGCTGGGCAAGGCCGGGGATGTCCGTGAAGCGGACGTCAATCTGCCGGGCGCCATTGTCAAGGCCGTACTGGATTGCTTCCTTGGGGTCATCGTCGTGGAGTCTCCGTTGAACTAGGGCCACGATAGCAGAGTGTCCGGGGTGTCCATGACGGTTCTTCGCCCTCCCATCAATTCCGTGAACGGGGCCCATAAAAAATCCGATTGCCGGGTGGCAGGTGCATTCGATAATTGATCTATAGTCGGAAGGCCCAAAGCTCCGGTTGCCCTGGCAACGCTTTCCGCCCATGTAAGACTTTCTAGCTCGAGGAGACCGATGCCGAACCAACTGCAAGACTTTCTGACCCTTTCCTACGCGGAACTCGAAGACCTCAACCTGCAAGCCAAGGAACAGCGTAAGAATCGCGTGCCGGCCCACCAGATCCAGGAGGAGCGGGTTAAGTACCTGGCCGACAACAAGCAGATCAAGGCCGTCACCGTCATGTTCAGCGACCTCGAAGGCCGCCTCCACATGCTCGACTATGACAAGAAGTTCCTGGTCAAGAGCTTTGACAACCTGACCTTTGACGGCTCGTCGATCCGCGGTTTCACGGCCCAGCGCGAAAGCGATCTCCGCCTGTCCATGGATTGGTCCTCCTTCTATTGGGCCCCCTCCGACATCTTCGGCGCCGGCAAGGCTCTCGTTTTCAGCGAAGTCATCGATAAGGACGGCTCGGCCTACTCCGGCGACCTCCGCGGCGTTCTCAAGAACTATGCCAATGAGCAGTTCGCCAAGAACGGCTACACCCTGAACGCCGCCAACGAGATCAACGGCTTCCTCTTCAAGGGCACCGACGCCGAGCGCAGCTATCACGAGACCGGCAAGTTCGATTACGTCAACACCGGCGGCTACTACCACTCCCTGCCCGGCGATCTCCTCCGCCTCTTCATCGACACCACGGCCGAAGTGCAGCGCGCCATGGGCTTCGAGAATGAGAAGGATCACCCCGAGGTCGCGCCCTCGCAGTTCGAAATCAACTACAGCTACGCCGACGTGGTCGCCGCCGCCGATCAGATCCAGATCTAAGCTGATCTGCCGCCAGGTCGCCACCAAGATGGGCCTTACCGCCAGCTTCCTGCCGAAGCCGGTGGTCGGCGTCAACGGCAGCGGCATGCACACCAACGTCTCCATCACCAAGAACGGCAAGAACATCTTCTGGGACCCCAAGGGCGAAGAAAAGATGAGCAAGTTCGCCTGGCAGTTCGTCGATCGCATCCTCACCCACGGCAACGACATCTGCCTCGCGCTCAACGCCAGCGTCAACGCCTACCGCCGCCTCGATCCGCACTTCGAGGCCCCCAACCAGATCAAGGCTTCGGCCACCGATCGTGGCTCGATGGTCCGCATCCCGATCGGTAACGAGCGTAGCGCGCGCGTTGAAGTCCGCTCGGTCGGCCCCGACGCCAACCCCTACATGGTAATGCTCTCTGTCTTCAAGACCGGCCTCGAAGGCGAGATCTCCAAGGTCAAGAATCTGCGCCAGGCAGAACGCTACCTCCCCGATAACGTCTACGACGCCATGGCCAACTTCCGCGCCGCCGAGTGGACCACCAAGCTCCTCGGCGAGGACGTCAAGGGCCGCTACGCCGACCTCAAGCAGGCCTCGGCCGATCGCTGCCCGCGCCTCCTCGGCACCTTCGTCAAGGCGCCCGAAGTGCAGTATCACCACGAGGTCTACAACCAGTTCCTCTGGAACATGTTCTAAGCCTCACTGCTCACACTCCGTTCGAGCTCGCGACGCCCCGGCTTCCACGGCCGGGGCGTCGCGCGTTTGTGAGACTCTGAGGGGAGCAACGATGGATCAATTCACGGTCTCCACTCTCACCGGCGCCATCCACAAACTGCTGCGCGGGCAGTTCGACGACGTGCGCGTGGCCGGCGAGATCTCGGGCTACAAGGTGTGGTCCTCCGGGCACGCCTACTTCACCCTCAAGGATGCCGGCGCCCAGATCCGCTGCGTGCTGTTCCGGGGCTCACTCCGCTACCTGCGCTTCTCACCGGCCGACGGCCTGGCCGTGGTGGCGCGCGGCTCAGTGGAGGTCCGCCAGGAACGCGGCGAGTATCAGTTGATCGTCTCGTCGATGGCGCCCGATGGCGTTGGCGCGCTCCAGGCTGCCCTCGAGCTGTTGAAGCAGAAACTGGCGGACGAGGGGCTCTTCGCACAAGAGCGAAAGCGTCCGCTGCCGGCCTACCCCGCCGCATCGGCATCGTCACCTCGCCCAAGGGCGCCGTCATCCGCGACATGCTCACCGTGCTCGGCCGGCGCTGGCCGGGGATTGCAGATCCGGCTCTGGCCCACCCAGGTGCAGGGCACAGGCGCGGTGGAAGGCGTCTGCGCCGGGCTGCGCCACTTCAGCTCGTCCGGCTGGGCTGATGTCGTCATCGTCGGGCGCGGAGGCGGGTCTCTGGAAAACCTCTGGACCTTCAACGAAGAGGCCATTGCGCGCGCCATCGCGGCCTCGGTAGTGCCGGTGATCTCTGCCGTCGGCCACGAGGTGGACTTCACCATCGCCGACTTCGTCGCGGACCTGCGCGCCCCCACGCCCTCGGCCGCGGCCGAGATGGTCGTGCGCGATCAGGCCGTCATCCTCGGGGCCATCCACGAGGGCCGCCAGCGCGCGTCGCGGGCCGTCCGGTTCCTCATCAGCCGCGTCGCCCGGCGGCTCCAGAAGCAGGGCGTCGAGCGCGCCGCCAACCTGGTCACGCGGCAGATCGGCCGCGGCTGGCAGGCATTTGACGAACTCGACGCGCGTCTCCGCGCGGCCGACCCCAGGGCGCGCCTGATGCGCATGAGAAAGCGTCTCGAAGAGGCATCCCAACGGCTGGCCGCCGCCGGCCCAACAGCCGCCATCGCCGCCGGCCGCAGCCGCGTGCAGGCTCTGGAGCATGGATTGTCGGTTGGCGTGCATGCGCGCCTGCACGCCGCACAACTCCGCCTGGAACCCATGGCCGCCAGAGTCGGCGCGCTCAGCCCGGTGGCGATTCTCGATCGCGGCTACGCCATCGTGACCAACGAGCAGGGCCAGGTGGTGAAGTCCCCGTCCGACGCCCCGCCCGCCACCCTGGTCCGCGCCCGCGTGGCGCGCGGTGTCATCACCGCCCGTGTGACATAATTGCTGTTTCAGAGGAGTTTATGGCGAATCCCAAGTATGCGGAAGCGACCCGGCCCGTCCCGCAGGCCGTGGAAGTCGGGGCGTTGAGCGATGGTACGAAGATCATGCAGGCGGGCGCCGCGCATCCGGTCCTGCGGGCTGAAAGATGCCAAGGACAAGCTCTGTGCCGGCACCGAAGCGCTGGTTCTTTTTGGCGACGAGTTGAAGGAGAGGTTCGGCGCCGACGCCGAGCTCTATCGCTGCGAAAAGTGCAAGGCGGTGTATCTGCCGAATGAAGAGGAAGAGTCGCGGAGCGGAACGCTCAGCTATTAGAATGGGGAGGCCGCATTGGATCGCCTCTGGGGAGGAGTCACTCGGGGTGAGTCAATCCAATGCGGCCTGCCCTTGTCAGGGCTTTGAGATGGGGCCACGGCGGAACCGAATCCTTGAGCCTGTGTTCCCTAAACTCCTAGTGAAGATGCCGCGTTCAACTACCCTTCACCAAGCGAACCCGGGGACCACCGATACCCGCCATCTCAGGGGGAGATCAAAACCTTGATGACGACCTCGCGGATCAAAAATTACCCTCTGTTGCAACTTGCAACCGGTAGAACGAATGGAAGAGAACTCCAACACCGGCTCCCGCAAGCACGACGTTTCCAACTCCATTTCGCTCTCCCGATAAGCCCGTTACAGCAGAGGGCAGGTTTAAAGAGAGATCATCAATTCGATTATGAGTGTAGCAAACTGATGGCCATCGATGCTGGAGAAAAAAGTCCTTTGTTATCAACAGTCGTGGCGGAGGCTGGCTGGGCCCGCGGGGTGAGTGGACGCAGGAGGTGTGGCATGGTGACACAGGTTGGACTCAGCTTGGCCGCGATGTGGGTGTGCATGGCCCCGGCGATGGCCCAGGAGATCGACTATCAGGTCTATAGTGAGCCGCCGCGGCTGCTGCTAAACGGCCGGCGGCTGAAATTGGTGAAGCGGGAGCGCGAGCGGGAGTCCATGCGCTGGCAGCAGTTTGACGCGCTGATGGCGGGCAAGGCGCGCATGACGGAGCCGGGCTTCACCCTGGCACTGTGGGGACGGTCACCGGCCAGGAGCGCCCTGCAAGGCCGCGGCAGAGTGGGCGGTGCAGGCGAACCCGGCGGCGGCGGCCGAGCTCCGGCAGATGGCTCTGGTGTACGACTGGTGCCAGGCGGCGGCGGGCGAAGCGCAATCGTCCATGCTGGCGCGGAAGCTGGTGGGTACCCTGACGGACCGGACGGAGCAGATGGCGGTGGTGCGGTCGCGGACGATGGCCGCGCTGGCTGTGGCCGATGTGGAGCCGCAGGTGTCGCAGGCCTACCTGAAATGGGCGGTGGAGGGGTGGTGGAAAGCGAAGATCGTGCCGCGCCTGAAGACAGAGCCGGGCGTCTTCGCCAGGCGCGAGAACCTCTACGCGATGATGGAGTTCCTCCACGTGGTGCGCGACAACCTGCGGGCGGACTTGCGCGAGGGGGCAGGGCAGTGGTTTGAGGATCTGGCGCCGATGCAGATGCTCTCCTACTACCCAAGGCCGTGGCCGGCGCCGGAGAACGAATACCGGGTGCCGGCGTATGTGGGCAAGGGCGAGCCGGATCTGCGCGAGGCGGCTTTCTCCCGTGCGGCGGAAACTGGCGATGGTGAGCTTCGACGTCAACGCCCTGCCGCACCAGTTTCTGCAAGGCTGGCTGATGCAGGACCGTTTCCTGATGCGCGGTGACTTCGGCATCACCTATGAGTTCCTGTGGGCCAATCCTTATCAGCCGGGCCTCAGCTTCACCTACATGCCGGATCTCTTCCACGGACAGGGGCAACTGCTGGCTCGCGGCGGCTGGGATGAGGATGCCACCTGGTTTGGATATTGGGGCAGGCAAGCAGGCGTTTACGAACGGGCCCGCGTGGCGGTGAAACTGGACGGACGTCCGGCGCCGATGAACCTCGGTGCGGTCCAGGTGTTCTTCGCGTCCGCGGGGCTCAAGGTGGAGTCCGGTTGGCTGCCTCCGCCGGAGGAGGGTGCCAAGCCGGTGGAGGAGGTTGGTTTCCTGGTCGGCCTGGCGCCGGATACCCGATACGACGTCGAGGTGGACGACGAAGAGATGTACGAGGCCAAGACAGACTCCGGCGGGATTCTGGAGCTGAAGTTCGCACCGGGCCGCAAGGCCGGGGTGCGGCTGAAGAAGAGCGGCGGGTAACTGCCGGTCAGGACTGCAATTCCGGGCCGCGCGATCGATCGTCCCTTGACCCTCCTGCGAACCGGCACTACAATCTGTGCGGGTGGGAGTGGCCGCCCGCTTCGGCCCAGGAGGTAGAAGTGTTACGCCTCATCCTGCCGTGGGCAGTCCTCGTCGTTTTCGTCGCCCCCCCATTGACTGCACAGACGCCGTACCGAGGTGTTTTGGAGTGGATCGAGTTTCTGGAGTATCCGCTCACCTGCGGCACCGGGACAGGCACCAACTCCACGGTGGAGGTCAAACCGCCGGCCGCGACCGCCGTCGCCACCCACACGGTGACCTGCGCCGGGTCGAGCATCACGTTGAATCTGGTTGCGGAGTTCCCTCTCGTCACTTCGCCCGCGGCCTTTGACACGCCAATCCGCAGGCAGATCACGTTTGAGGAGAGCCTGCGAACCAAGTTCAAAGTGACCGTGACCTACAATCACCCGGGCGCGAGAATGACGACGGTGGGGTGGGCCTTTCCCGCCTATGACATCCCGCCCAATCCCTACTCCGCGAGTTCCAACGGCACGTGCGAAGTCCCGCAACTGGTTGGAGGCGCGGGTAGCGGCACATGGTCTGTCACCCAGTCCGTCGACTGCCTCCGGAACAAGGTGCATACCTATGGCGCGGTCGTAGTGAATGGAGAGTCTTTCAACTACTTTCAACCCTGGGCAGACGTGAGAGCGTCCATCGCGTGGGGCGGAACCGGGCCGAACCCGACGGATGAATTCGGTGGCCGGATCATCGCCAAGGCGTTCTACCGCATGGAGCCCGCGGACTCGGCGAAAGTGACCGTGGTCACACCCCCAGCCGGCCTACGGCAAGATCCGGGCCAGTTGATGTCCAACATCATCGCCGATGTGAACTATGAACTGGCGAGTCAAGAGAATGGGACGCTGAAGATATTGGTGGCGGACCAGGACGGCAAGCCGCTGCACGAGCCGGCGCCTATGGCGGTCAAGCGCGGCGCGGGACAAAGCAGGGTCAATCTGGGCCCGATCCAGGTGGAGCGGAATTCGACGGAGATTCGAGTCACCGCGGAACTGGTTGGCAATGCGCCGCAGAAGGCACTGTCCCAAAGCGCGCCGATCCGATATCCCGTTTCGGTCGATCTCAAGGCGATGCAAGTGGAGGCTATCCAGGTGGTACAGTCCGCCACCAACGGCATTCCGCTGGCCGCTGATAACCCAACATTCCTTCGTTTCTATGGAACGGCCCAGGAACTGCGCAATCCCGTGTTCTCGGGCGCCAAGTGGCTGGTCCGGGCCTATCGAGACGACGAGGAGCTACCTGGTTCGCCCCTGTTGGCTGAAGATGATGACTGTAGCCTGGGCGAGGCGCTGAACCGCGACGACGAACACTACCTGAGGGCAATCATGCCTCCCGAATGGACCACGGCGGGCGCCACCCGTATCACGGCGGAGATCAATCCGCCTGACGAGTCTGCCTTCACGGAATCCAACCGAACGGACAACACGCTCGACCTGGTCCTGAAATTTGGGGAGCGGCCCCGATTTGATCTCCGCTACCGCTCCATCTGCATTCAGCCGGGCGATCAGGCTCCAGAGTGCCCGCCCGCGCGGGGCTTTGATAGCGAGATTATGCATCTTGTCTCGCTGCTCCCTCTTCAGGGCGGTAGATTCAGCTATGAGGCGCTGCCGCTTCCGCCGAAGGTCTGGCGGTATCCCCTGAAACGTCCGCGGATTGGGATCGTCTGCTGCTTGAGCTGCGTTCCTTCTACCAACTACAATCCCGCACTGGCTCTCAGTACCAGCAACTCGTGGGGTGGCTGCCGGCCGGCAGCCGGGGGGCTCTGCCAGACGGCGGTGTTCTCTCGGGGCTCTCCGATCCGATCGCGTACGGAGGAGGCGGCCATGCAGTTTTGGCAGCGTCGGGGAGGCTGGAAGAGGAACCCGAGGTAGAGCCATTTGTTCTCGCCCACGAGGTGGCGCATAACCTGGGGCTGACACATCCATACCCGCAGCCCGCCTGTGACCCGTCGCTCCCCGAGATGGTCACTGGCGAGATCAACATGCTGTTGGGCGTCTTCCATCCGAGCACGAGCTACCATGTGATGACGCCGTGCAGCACCGAAGCAGGCATTCGCCCTGACCAATACATGGCCATCTGGAACGGGCGATTCCTGCCGCCTTCGGGACCGCCGGAACCGCCTGCCGGTTTGCCTGCGGCTGGCGTCTCGCGAGCTGGAAAGGCGCCGGCCTCGGAGCTTCGCGAATGCGTGATGGTCAGCGGCACGGTGACACGCGAAGCGCTATCGGGCGTCATTGAAAAGGTTCTGAGGCTGGAGTGCCTGGCGCCCGGGCCTGCGGGGTCCAGCGGCGATTTCAGCTTGCGCTTCTTTGACGGCGACGGCGCGCCGCTTGGCCAGTGGCCTTTCCCGGTGTCGTTCGACATCAGGGAGTCCACCCAAGCTGTCGACTCGCGCAACTTCCTCATCGAGGCTGCGCTGCCTGCCGGGACTGCGCGCCTGGCCCTCTACCAAGGGGACAGGGAACTGGCCTCGCGGTCGGAGTCGCCATCAGCGCCGGCAATTCAGATTGATGCACCGGCAGCCGGTGACGTCTGGGCGGAGGGCAATCATGAGATCGTCTGGACGGCCAGCGACGCCGACAATGACCCGCTCACGTTCCTGCTGGAATACTCCTTTGATGGGGGTGAGACCTGGATTCCCATCGAAACCGACCTCACCGCCACCCGCTATCCCGTCGAGACGAAGTACCTTCAGGGAGGCAAGCGACTCTACCTGCGAATGGCCGCCAGCGATGGATTCCGTTCCACGACGGCCCTCACCGGTCCGTTTGAGATAGCCCAGGTGCCTTCGGCCGTCATCGCTACAGAGCCACTCGACTTCATGAATGTCCTGCGCGGCCGCACGGCTCAGATCGGCCTGCCTGTTAGAAGCGCGGGCAGCGGGCCGCTGAACATCACGGCCGCCTCCACGACCGGTCCCTTCCGAATCAAGACAGCACTGCCGTTGCGGATCATGAGCGGAGCCGCGGCGAACCTCATGATTGAATTCATGCCGCTGACGGCGGAGGCGCACTCGGGCCAGTTGCTGGTGAGTTCTGACGATGCCGCGGCGCAGGAGAATGAGATCGCGCTTGCCGGAATGGGAGTCACCGCCAACACGCCCGAGATGGAGATTGTCCCAGGTACTCTCGACTTTGGCGAAGTGCCGGCCGGTCAGGAGGCAAAGCTCATTCTCAGCGTAGGCAACAGGGCCCAGCTGCGCTCTCGATTGACGGGATCAAATCGGATTCCGCCGCCTACTCCGTGTCCGTCCCGGAAATGCCCATCACGCTGGCCGCGCGCGCGAAGCTGGAACTGGCCGTCCGCTTTACGCCATCGAAGGCCGGTGAGACGCCGGGTGCGGTGACCCTGTTGAGTAACGATCCAAAGCACACCACGGTCGTGATACAGGTGACGGGAAAGGGCGTGCAGCCGTAACCGCAAGATGAAGCCGGCTTTCCGCCGGGAGCACGTCATAGATTCTCGGGGTGAACGACAGTGCGGGCGTCGGTGGCGTCGCCGGTGTTCAGGGTGCCGGCGGGCTCGAAGAGGAGGACGTGGACCTCTTCGGCGGCGACGGGGCGGTGCTCGATGCCTCGGGGGACGATGAGGAATTCGCCCTCGGTGAGGGAGACGGTGCGGTCCCGGAATTCCATCTGGAAGGTGCCGTGGAGGACGAGGAACATCTCGTCTTCAACGTCGTGCTTGTGCCAGACGAATTCGCCCTGGAACTTGACCAGCTTGACGTGCTGGCCGTTGAGCTCGCCGACGATGCGGGGGGCCCAATGGTCGGTGAAGAGGGCGAGCTTCGTTCGGAGGTTGACCTTGTCCACTCAGCGCACCTGCCAGAAGGGGTCCTTGGCGGCTACGAAGCTCACGGGGACCTCCTTGACGAAGCCCTTGAGCCACTCGGCGCAGTACTCCATGCCGGGCTGCTCGGATTCGATGTGGCCGATGAGGATGAGGGCCTTTTTCTTGCCCTGGGCGGCGGCGTCGGCGACGTATTCGATGGTCTCCCATTCGGGCACCTCTCCGATGACGGCGACATCGACGTCGTCCCGCCGGAGGGCTTTCATGTGGCCGGCGGGGCCGCCGGCTCCGGGCATCAGGGCCACGCGCTGCACGGACAGATCCGCAGGGCCGACGACGCGCAGGGCCTTGGGGCCGAGTTTGTTCTGGATCTCCAGGGCCAGTTGCTTCACGGTTGTTTTGGGAAGACTGAAGAGGCCCTTGGTGGTCTGATCCTGGTAGGACTGCCAGCCCAGTTTGCGCGTGACGCCAACCATGATGCCATCTGGTTTCATCATGTGCCAGTGGTCGTGGAAGCGCCAGACCACCATCTTGTGTTCGCGGATGAACTTCTCTTTTTCGGCCCATACCTTGTCACCGTCGGCAGACAGCGCGGCGGTCTGATCGAGGTGGCTGTAGAAGATGGGCTCGTGGGTGATGACGAGGTTTTGCCCTCGGCCGCGGCGCGCGCTGGAGCACGTCGTAGCCATCATGGTGGTGGCCACGCCGGTGACGACGGTGCCGGGATCCGGCCTTGAAGGTGTCCACGGTGTCGGCGCGCCACGCGACGCCGGTCTGTTTCTGGATGCGTTCGATGACGGCGCGGGCGGTGAGCGGCGCCTGGGCGGGGGGGGTGGCGGCGGCGAGGATGAGGAGGGAGAGGGTGCGGCAGATCACGAGGGCATTGTACCCCCTATTCGCGCCAGGGCATGGCCGACTGATAGCGCTGGATGCGGCGCTGGATGATGGGGGCGCGGGCAGGTGCGGCGGCGATGGCGCGGCGGGCGGTAGCGATGGCTTCGTCGAAGCGGCCGTTTTCGGCGTAGGCGGCGGCCAGGGTGTCGAGCGAGGCGGCGTCGTTGGGGCCAGCGAGTGCGAGCGCCCGCGTGGCCAGGGTGAGCGATTCGGCGGGGTGGTGCAAGGCGGGATGGGTGGCCAGAATCCAGGCGGCTCCACGGAGCGCTATGGCGTCGTTGGGATTGAGGCGAAGGGACTCGCGCCAGTGGGCCAGCGCCGCATCGGTGCGCCTACTGGCGAGCAGGAGCGTCAGGTCCCGGTGGCGCTGCGCCGCAGGGTCCCCGGGGGCGATGTCGAGGAGGGCCTTCCATTGGGCGGCCGATTCCTCGAAGCGTTTCTCCTTCTCCAGATAGAGGGCGCGGTCGTAGAGGCGGTAGTAGTCAAAGGCAGGACCGCCGATGGACTGGAGGCCGCCGGGCGGGACGTTGACGAACTCCGGGAGGTTGACGGCGCGGTTGGCGGCGGTGGAATTTTCGATGAGGATGGGCGGCGTGTCGTTGCCGTTTTCGTCGATGTGGGTGAGGTACATCTGCGTGTAGGGCGAGCGGGCTTTGGACGAGAAGACGAGCCAGCGGCCGTTGGGGGAGAAGCTGTGCCAGGAGTTCATGCGGGGCGTGTTGCAGTTCATGCGGCGGGCCTGGCCGCCGGTGGCGGGCACGATATAGAGTCGGCTATCGGGACGCATCAACTGGCCGTTGCGGGCCTGGACGTAAACCAGCCAGCGGCCATCGGGGAAGCTTGGGGAAGGTGTTGCTCATGCCGTTTTGCGAGGCTCCGGCGATGGGCGTGGCCTGGCCCCCGCGGCCGTTGTTGAAGGGGATGCTGTACAGGTCGTACTGGATCTGGAGTTCGTTGGGGTCGTTAGAGAACTTCGCCGGCGGGCGTCCGGGCGGATTGGGGTCCTGTGCCTTGGCGCGGGCGAAGACGGAGCGAATCGCCGCCGGGGCTCCAGACCGCGCCGAACTGGACGTAGGCGGGGTCGTCGGCGCCGGGGAGCGGCTGGAGGACGCCGGTATCGGGGCGGAACCAGGCGAGGAGGCCACGGGTGGGGAAGAAGACCTGGAGAAGCGGTAATCGGCGAAGTTGGCGACGTAGTAGTTGCTGGAGGTGGGCCGGGCGTATCGATGGTGGTGGCGTGGTGTCGCGCAGGCGCCATTTGACCAGGCGCACGGCGTATGGCGCGAGAGGCTGGATGGCACCGGTGGCGGTCTGGGCGGGCATGAGCGGGACGTCGCGATAGAAGATGGGCGCGCCGACGGGATCGGTGGATGTGCGGAGGCGGACCACTGCCTTGGAACCGTGCGTGCCTCCACGACGCCGGCGATGGTGAGGATGGCTTGGGCGGCGGTGGAGTGGCGCTGGATCTGCGCCCAGGTGGCCGGGCCGGGCTTCCAGGCGTGCTGGCGGGTGTCCACCGTGGGTGGCTGGTTTGCAGTGGAGACGCAATCGGGATCGATCTCGCCGAGCTTGGGCCTGGGGCCGTTGGAGGCGAGGCGGATGGGCGCAGCACCGTTCGAGAAAGTGATCTGGATGGTCCAGGTCTTGGCCGCGGTGGTGTCGCGCCACAGGATGGTGGGCGGGGCGAAGCCGGGCGGGAAGAGGCGCCCTCGGCAGGGTAGTCGATAGTGACGGCGAGAGAGCCAGGGCGAGGAGAGAAGCACCTGTCTCTATTTTAGGGACTGGAAGCGGCGGAGCGCCTCGGCGGTGCCGGATTCGTAGGCATCGATGAGGCGGTCGAGCGCCGTATCGGCCTCGGTGTCGATCAACTGGCGGGCAGGATCGGCGTCGAACCAGGCGAGTGTTTGGCGGATGCCCTGGGCGTACGGGGTGGTGGCAGTGAAGGTTGGGACCAGGCTCTGGAGCTTGAGTTGTCGAATACTGCGCTGACGGCTTTGTCGCCGAGGAGGCCGCCGAGCCGATCGGGCAGGCAGGCGCCGATGAAGTCTGAGGGGATGTGGACGATGTGCGGCTCCACTCCGGCTGAGGCGGCAGTGATGTGGAAGATCTGGTTCCAGGTGAGGACCTCATCGGTGGTGATGTGGAAGGCCTGCCCGATGGCCTG
>JADKID010000026.1 GCA_016721425.1 Bryobacterales bacterium
GCATACGACAGCAAAGGACCGAACGTCGGCAGCGTCTGCAAAACGCTCCGTCAGTGAACTTAGTACGGCTTCAGCGGCAACAAACTGCTCCTCCTTGGAAGTTGCCGTGCGTGGGCCAGTCCTCGCCACCCTCCTTGACGATCCGTCTCAACCTCGCTCCGGATCAGCTCAACCATCTGCGCCACATCCGTCTCTGCGGGATCCAGCTCAGCAGCCTCCGCGGCAGCCGCCAACGCCTCATCTAGCCTGCCCTGCCACGCCGCAGTTCCTCAGCCTGCTTGACCAGCCCAAGACACCCCTCATGCCTTTCCTGCGCTGACCGAGCCGCCCCCAGGCGCTCCGAAACCTCGCCCGAAGCCGGATCCAACCGTTGCGCCTTCTCGAGGACCAGAATCATCTCGCTAAACCTTCGGTCCTGGGCTTTTGTTCCGCCTCAAGAATAAACGCCTCGACCTTTACCCGAACTGCACTCTGACGTTGCCGATCCTTGACTTGCTCCAACAGGCCCCTGGCCTCTTTGCGGTCGGGGACCAACTCAAGGACGCGGGCAAGGGCGGCCTTCGCCTGCTCCACTCGATCCTCGGCAACGGCCTGCTGCGCGGCCTGGAACCAATCGTCGGCCTCAGCGCGGCGCAACTCCATAAGTACTGGATCCAAATCCGTCAGCAGGTCCTGGAAGCCCGTGTACCGGAACTCCAGGTCCTTGTGCAGCGCGCGGTGGACGATCTGGGCGAGGAGGTGAGGACAATCCGGCCCCAGGTCGATCAGCGACTCCGGCTCGTGCATGAGGATATTGCACACGGTCTCCCGATCATCCATCCCGGCGAATGGGCTTTCGTCCCGCCAGGAGTTGGTAGAACACAGATCCATACGAGAAGATATCGGACCTCGGATCCAATTCAACAGGTGGGTCCGCCACATGCTCCGGTGAAAGATACTGTACTGTACCCAGCTGACCGTCAGTGTCGGTCAATGTGCGGCCGCCCTGAAAGCCTCCGGCTATCCCGAAGTCGATTAGCTTGACGGTCCCATCGGGCAGTAGCCAGATGTTCTGCGGGCTTACATCCCGGTGCACGACGCCGTTGCTATGCGCATGCTGAAGTCCCTGTGCCACCTGATGCATAATCTCGACTGCCTGCCATATACCCATTTGGGCGTTGAGGGGAAGACAATCTGACAGATCCTTGCCCTCAAGGAGTTCCATTACCAAATACGGCTTTCCGTCCTCCACTTCGAGACCAAAAATAGACACGACATTGCGGTGATGGAGCCGTCCGGCCGCCCGAGCCTCAGATCGAAGTCTCGCAAGCTCTTTCGAATCTATCGAATCGGTGAGAAGCTTGATTGCCACTGGCCGGCCGATGTGGGGATCGTAGGCGCGGAACACGCTTCCGGAGCCACCGCGGCCCAGTTGCGCGATTACCTCGTATTTGCCTATTCGATTCATTCCAACTCAGAATGGTACGGTTTGAGCGCGCTAGTTCTTTGGTAGCTACTATGATAATCTGCTGTCTCCGAGATGATGTCGTCAATCTCACATACCGCTTCACGGCCCGAGGATCGCGCATGAGGACCGAAGCGGTGCCGGAGCTGTTCGCTGGAGTAGTTGGTGAACCATTCTGGAGGTCGGCCTGAAACGAACATGATTGAGTCTTACGCCATCTCGGACCGCGGTGGACGAGCGGACAACCAGGACCGTGTCCTGGCCGAACCACTCCAGGTTTGTTCGCCGTCGCTGACGGTATGGGCGGCCATCGCGGCGGCTCGGTCGCCGCCGAACTGGCAATATCGACGCTACGTTTCTATGTGGAGACCTCCGTCGACAGGCATGACGTTTCCTGGCCCTATGGCTATTCGATCGACGTGTCCCTGGACGGGAATCGGCTGAGCACGGGAATTCGTCTTTCGAACAGGTATGTCATGCGACAGGCTGAGTCGTCTCCGGAATATGCCGGGATGGGTACAACGGGTGGCCGCTGTCCTCCTGAGCGACGACACCGCCACAATAGCCAATGTCGGGGATAGCCGTGTCTCCTGTTTCGCGAAGGAACGCTCATCCAACTGACGCTCGACGACACAATGGCGCAATCCCCGCTCGGCGCGCTGGCGAGCGACGACGAGGCGCGGCGCCGGATGCAGCACGTGTTGATGCAGGCGATCGGCTCACAGGAAGTGGTTGATGTCCACGTCCGTGAGGAGAGTCTGCAGCCCGGAGATCTTTTTCTCCTTGCCAGCGACGGGTTACATGGCACCCTCGACGACCCGGCCATTCGCGCCATATTGTGCCAGGGCGGCGGTGTTCAGAGATGTACGGAGGACCTTCTGGAAGCTGCGATGGATCAGGGCGCCTCCGATAATGTGTCCGTGATTTTGCTCAGCTATGACAGGTAGGAGTTGGTATGGGACTCATCAAGAAATACGAGACCGGCGAGCTGATCGGCACCGGATCGATGGGCTCCGTTTACCGCGCGAGGACATCGTCCTCGAGCGTGAGTTGCCTTGAAGATCTCCACTCGCGTGGCGATCTGGATCCGGGCTCAAAGAGCGTTTCTATCGGGAAGCTCGGACGGGTGCGAAACTCCGCCATCCCAACGTGGTGATCGTGTATGGAGTTGGACGAGCACAACGGCGTACCCTTCATGGCGATGGAACTCCTCACGGGCGTAGACGGTCGCCGATACATCGCGGAGCGACGAGTGATGTCCCTAGCTCAGAAGGTCGAGCTGTTCGCCCAGGTGTGCGATGGAAGCGGCCGAGGCTCATCGGTGCGGAGTCGTTCACCGGGACATCAAGCCCAGCAACATCTTCATCCAAGATGACGGAACTGCCAAGATCCTGGATTTTGGCATAGCCAGAGTCTCAGTTCCAAGTTGACGATTGCGGGTAAGGTCCTGGGAACGCCCAACTACATGGCCCCGGAGCAGATCAACCGGAGGCAGTGTGACTCGCGCTCCGATCTCTTCTCGGCTGCCATTGTATTCTTCGAGTTTCTCGTCTACTCCCACCCATTCCAGAGCTCCTTTATTCCGCGCCGCATCGTCGACGATGACCCCGACACTCTCTTCGATCGAGATCCACTCATCCCGCGGTCTTTGGCCGAACTCCTGTACAGGGCGCTCCAAAAACGCCCTCAAGATAGGCTACAGACCGCCGAGGAGTTCGCTGCCGGCCTCAGGGCAGTTCTTCAGGAGTTGCGAACGGGATTGGCCGCCGAACCTTTCATTCAAACTTCTAGCCCCGTGCCGCTACCGGATCCGACGCCTTCGAGTGAGGCGAGCCCGGATTCCCCGGACGGCCGTCTGGCTGGATTCGTCCAGTTGCTGAGCGACTTTGAGGCTGCAATCAAGTTCAACGATTTGGTTTCGGCGCGGTTGGTGATCGCGGGGATGGCGCGCCTGGAGTCATCGGACGTAAGATTCTCCGAAGCTTTGGCCGAATGCGGGACTAAACTGAAAGATCGAGCAAGGGCTTGACCAGGTTGCCCGAACTGCGACAGCCGGCGTAATACAGGCCGGGCTCCGAGCGGTTTCTAGTATGTGGCGCCGAGGATTGGCAAGCGTAGCCGCCCTCCCTCGAGGCACGAGATACGCACTTCTTGGGGTGTCTGCACTATTTGTTGCCACGGCAATCGCCCTTCCATTTGCTCTCGAGTCGATGAAGCCTGTTCCCATCGAAACGCCAGTGGGCACGGCAACGGTGCAATCGCCCCAGACCGCGTTGATGGAAACTGACGCTCAATCGAGCAAACAGTTAAAGGTCCTGCCTCAAGGCACAGGACTAAATATCCTCGGCAGAATTGCTACTCCGGGTCAGCGATTCGTCCGAGTTCAACTCGTCCCTGGCAGCAAGGCTTCCCCGGCCGGGCTTCGTAGCGCTTACCGACCTCGGCCAGTGGAAGAGCAATGATGTTGCGGTGGCGTGGAGTACGTCGGTTTCGCCCGGTCCGTCACTGGGAGTAGTCCTGAGGCTCGTCGATTCTTCAGCCAGACCTTAACCGCGTTCTCGGACAGATTTCCGCGCACTCCGCAAGCAAGGCTCGCCGCCCTTGAGCAAAATGAATCCATCTCACGCTCGCCGAACAAGCGAAGTCGGCGGGCAAAGAGCCTACCGAGTGGCAGAGTGATGTGGAAATGGCAAAGAAGGCTATGGATCCGGCGGGCGCTAGCGACAGCAGCGGTGAAGACGAGAGACAACTCGCTGCCAAGATTCAGAGCTCAGCAAGACCGAAGAGTCGGTCCGGAAGCCTACGGGCTGGGCGCCTGGGCCCGGGTCTGGCGAAGCCGCGGCAGTGGAGAATTTGCTTCGTCAAGCAAGTAGCAGTTTCACTGCTGGCGAAAACGAGCAATGCGAAGTCGCGGCGAAGCGAGCCCTGGAACTGTCTCCCAAAACGCGAAGGCAGCAAGTTGGTGGCCTCTCATACTGCCGAGCCGCCAAGGCGCGAGGGACCAGTGACCGTCAGTGGAGTGACGTCAATGACACAGAAATACCATTTCATGGATCTAGTGGTTTTCAGCACTTTCTGTACGTTCAGCAGCTTTGCTCAGCAACCGCGCTCAAGCGCAAACTTCTGCAGCAAGCCGCCATCAAAGCAATCTCACACCGCCCGCTGTGCTTTGATGGTTTAGTGAAACTCATAAGGGACTCCAAGGGAAATGTCCCTGTGATCTCTCCTAGGGGGCCCATCAACACCGTTAAACGCCGGGGGCTGGCGTTCGAGCCGACACCAGAGCAACTCGATCAACTCCGAAAAGAGGGCCTCGGAGGAAATGATAATGGCCATCAAGGAAAAGGCCGGGATTACTGAAACTCCCTCTTCCGTCGCGATTTTACCCGATCCTCCAAAACCGAAGGACGGCCATCTGACCGTTACGTGCAAGCCTGTAGACTGCGTGGTCCTTGTGGACAAAAAGGTAATCGGCTCAACGAAAAACGGTGACTTCTCTGGGCTGACTCTGCCCGAGGGAAAAATCACGGTTTCGGCAAGCAGCGAAAACTACATTCCCGACAAAGAAGGACAGATAGCCGAGATCACTGACGGCGGTTCGGTCAACGTGGAGTTCAAGTTCAAACTGTCCCCTGTGGCCCTGCAGGCCAGGGGGATCGAACTATTTGACAAGATGGTCCAAGCTCTGGGCGGTGACGTCGGTCTACGCGAGTCCCGGTTAGGAGCAAGAGCAAGAATCTCAAGGGAACGGAGTTGGAGGAATTGGAGGACGCATTGCGACGAGTTCAAGATCAACAGATTTCGAGAATCGTCGACCGTCTTCGCGGATCTGGCGCTAAGGTAACAGCTGACCGGCTAACCCCAGCGCCGGGAGAAGAAGCAATGGTCCGCATCGAACAGGGGCCCGATACATATGTCGTAATTCTGGGTGCGGACTCAAGGCCGAAGGAGATCAGACTCGAATCGGGGGGGCTGAATTCCGGCTTGACAATATTATTGTCTGAATATGAAAAGCTAGGCAATGCGGTGGTACCTCACCAAACCCAAGTGATTCTACCAGGGACACCCCGTCATGGGGTTGTTATCCAATTCACGACCATTGCTATCAACCCGCCGGCAGTGGATTTTAGTATCAAGAAGAGCAACCGGCTAGTCGGCCGTTGAGTAGTACAGTCCTATCTGATCTAGCTCGAAACTAAGAGAAATGTGGGCGTGACCATAAATCCTGGACCCTTGGTGTTGCGCTTTGCCACAGCCTTGTTTCTATTGGTGACTGCGGACGCGACTACTGTCCGGCAGGATGGAGATCGCGTCGCTGCGGTAGCAACTGCGGATCAGTCAACTGTTTCTGTCGATGCAATTCTGCGGTTTCTGTCCGAGTTTCATCATGATCGTGAGGCCGAGGGCCTGCTGATTGGATTGATTCGCTTGCATGGACTCTCTTTCCACCTTACGCCCGATGAACAGGTTCGGTTTGGCACGGCGGAGCCTCCAACGACCTGCTGCAGGCGATTAAGACCGCGCGTACAATTTGAGTCCGGTAGAGTCCCCGAAGGAGGGGCTTCTTGCCGTTTCGTGCGAACCGGTTGACTGGGCGTCGAAATCGACGGAAAACAGTCCGGAATATCTGTGGGTGGAGTGCTTACGCAAATAAAGCCCGAGTTGGGAGTGTCACGGTTCGCGCCGGGAGGGCGGACTATGAGCCTGATCGGCCTGAGCAGGCGGCCGTGATCGTAGCCGACCAGATGACCCGCGTGAGGTTTCGGTTCTCGGCGAGCCGCGCGGCCTCGAAGCGTTCGGCAAGCAGCGCTTTCAGGCAATGCTAGCTGCCTGGGGCCGTGGGAGCGAGCCAACCAAACCGCCGCCGAAACTGCGAGCCGTTGGCACTATCTACCACTACGCAAACCGAGAGCAGCCGAGCGCTTGGTCAACAGTCGCCAAGATGCTCGGTCCAGATACCGCCGTGTTCGCAGTCTCGAGGGCCGGACGAGAATACGAGATTACAGTGCAGAGCGGAAAACTAACCTGGAAGCGTCCACCGAAGGACAAAGAGGCACAGGCACTTGAAGACGGCCTCTTGACCGCAATCAACTACCAATTGATGAAGTTAATCGGGCAACTCGAGAACCCGAGATTTACAGTATTCGGAACTACAGCGACCTCGGGAGAATTTGACTTGAGTAGGTTCCGTGCCGACAGCGACGCGCAGTCGTTTGTAGTCAGTCTTGACTCAGACTCTAGGCCCGTCGAACTTCGCGTAGAATCCGGCGGGTTGGATGCCTCAACGCGAATCCTCTATTCGGAGTACGTCGCATTCGGGGGATCTTCTATCCTCGGTATACGTCCGTCGTCCTGCCTGGTGGCCGTTACGGTATCGAAATGCGCTACGACCGAGTCGACGCGATGGACCCACCAAAATGCCGGCGGGGAAGCGGTTTTCCGTCTCGCGTCCAATCCGAAGACAATGATTGCGCGCCCAGAATGCATCAGGCATGGCCGCTTTTCTCCCGCAAACATGCTGCCGCACCGTCAATCGATTCCGCCACAGCCACCTCCGGAATCTCGCGCCGCAGTCGCATCCAGATGCAGTGTGTCGTGTGCCGCTGCTTTCTGGGCGCCTTGCGGTCGGCGTCCAGTGCAGCATCAACAAATATGATCGCCGCCGCCAGTTTCGGCCGCTCGCGTTCCGGAGTCTTCCGATCCGCCGGCATCGCGCTGGCCAGCGACTCACGCAGTCCCCCGGAGGTGCACATCCAACTGCCGCGCCACCGCTCTGATCGTTCCTGCGCCGTGTTCGAACTCCCGCCGGATCTGCTCGTATAGCTCCACTTTGAGGTTCCTGTTCTCCAAAACCGCATCTCCTTCCGGACACGCTAGCCCAAAACAAGGTAACCGGCCCAGGGATTACAGGTGGGGCCAAACCAGAACATCAGAAGGGTCCAACCCAAAGTAGCGAAGTCAGGGAATTTCGCTGTCGAGTAGCCCGGATTGCCAAGCCGCAGGCTGCCCCACAGGCGCTTTGGCAGGCTCGGATGGCATCCAACCTACGTGCGAGGCCTCCGACCTCGCCGCGGTTCGCACAGCCTCGGCGTCGGCCCTTCTATCGCCGTCGTTACTCTGAATCCCGCGGAAGCAACCCATCGCCGGTCAGGCGACGGTCGGTTGCCCGCCGCCTGGAGAGCGCGGTTTGCCTCGCACGTCAGTTCTCGCTCCGCCTCGGAATCCTCACAGCCGTGCAGTGGACCGGCACAGGGAGAAGGGCAAAGCTGACGCGGATGGCGCCCGCCCGTTGGATGAAGGCGCGGCACCGCAGCGCAGGGCGTAGCGACGGCACGAGCGGTTTATTGCATAGTTGCCTTTTGTCGCCAATATGATCTGTACATATGTATGTCAGTATGTTTAAATCCTGGCAGCGGTGCTAACCCTGCCAGGAAATGCCGCCCAACACTCCCCCGGACGACACATTGCTCCCGCTCATCTGACTGCAACGGCGGGGATTAAGCGGTAAGCTCGGCCAGTGCAGGAGGCGGGGAGATCCGAGCGAGGGTCTGCATCGGCGGGGTGGACTGAATATCTGAGGTATGCCGTGCGGAGGGTGCAGTTGTGGATTCCAGCCACCCGATCGTCACATGTGTTCATCTGCCTCTGCCCGGCACCGGGAGAGTCTGCACTGCCGCCGACATCAATGGGCTGCCGATGCTACTCGGCACCAGCACCTACCTGTCGGCTCCGGCGTTCTTTCGCGCCCATTGGTCCGCTCCGTTCAGCCGTGAAATCCCAGGGCTGGACGGGGGCTATGGCGAACGGACCAACCGGTCAGGGATTATTGATTCCCCTCGCTGGAACACATATTTTCCGGGCACGTGGAAAAACGGTTCAGATGCCCCGTCCTGATCTTCCTGTCGCAAAAACTCCTATCACGACACCCTCAGTTTCTTCAAAGCGTTGGTGGCGAACGAGTTCTGGCTGGTGGAGGGGCTGGAGTTAGCACCGAGAATTGATTTTACCGGGAAGTTTCTACCCGTCAAGCGATTTACCGCATAGTTGTATATAGATATACATGTTATATTGGGCGTACCCGGAAATTCCCTTCCCACAAGAATCCGAGTCGCAGGGTGCCTCCGCCTTGGCCCCAAGTCGTCAGCCAACCGACACCTGGGGAGTTCCTCTGCCAGGCGAATCCAGGCGGGCGAAGTGTCAGAGTGGCGGAAGCGGCAACTGGACGGGCCGGAGCGAGGCCGCAGGCGGCGCCGACACGGCAAAGGGCCTCCAGCGTCGAACGACTCACCTGAGGGGTCGCCAGGCTGCCAAACACGAGTCACCACAAAACGCGAAATCACTGGGGTTTTGTATCATGTATGCGCACTTCAGGCTGGATAGAGCCTCATCTTGTCTGTTTTCAATAATCTGAGAGTAGAAAGTATCCGGATTCTGTATCACAACTCCGGCCCTAGCTAGGGCGCAGCCTGACCGCTCCGGTGCCGATCACCCGGGAGCGGCAGCCGATTGTGCTGAATGTCCTGTGGTGACTCAACTCCCGCTTTCGAAAACCGATGGTCGTGATGCCATGAGGGCCGGGCAGGCAGTACGATAACAGCGATGGCCACCCGCGGCAGCAGGCAATCCGGCCCGGACACTCTCGACCTGATCCGGCAGAGACTTTCCAGCGTGGAACTGGCGATTCCTACTTGCGAGCTGGTTCCCAAGCAACTGGATCTTGCCCGAATCATCACCAGCAAAGATTTCTCGTGGCGTCTGAACAGAGCCAGGCCCCGAAAGCGCCGAGGGGATCGTCTGCCGTGGTTCTGGCCTCTATCCCTGCTGCCGGACGTTGTACTGGAACTGAACCTTCCGACCAAGGGCGCACTGGTAGCCACGCCTCGCTTCTTTGCCGCTCACCATATGCTGAGCTGTCTTGTGGAACCGCGCCGGCGCTTTTCGGAGTACCTCCATCTACTCGCGTTGGAGGAATACCCGTTCGTTGTCGTGGCGCTCGCTTCGTTGCACGGCAAGAGCCGGCAACTCGATCATCCGCGGGTGTCCGATCGCCAATTGCTGGACCTCAGCGACTTGGAATTGCGCGTGGCGGACCTTGTGTGGGGGATGACGCGGTGCGCCTGCTTGGAACTTGGCACGCAGTTCCGCGATCACGGCATTGCCGTTGTTTGCCAGCATTGCGGCGCGCTGTCGCCCGACCTTGACCGCAAGTACTGCTCGGACGGGTGCATGAAAGCGGCCGAACGGCGCCGCCGGCACCTGCGAAACACGCCTCCTGAGCCCTGATTGCGACACAATTCGCGACATACTCTCGACGGGTTTGCTGCTGTTGGTCAGGCCAGCCTCGATCCTATCCTGGGAACTGAGACCAAGGCGAATGTTCGGGACAGACCCATTTCGAGTGCTCCAGCCGCCGGCCATGCCCGGGCCGCATCAGGAGCGCCATCTGACCCCGAACCAGATCGCCGAGCTTTGGGGCATGCATCCGGCCACCGTCCGCAAGTTGTTCCGCGAGGAACCGGGCGTCATTCGTCTCGGAGCAGAGGGACGCCGGCGCAAGAAGGACTACTTCTCGCTCTACATCCCGGAATCGGTCATGCGGCGCGTCCACCTCCGCCTGACTACGCGTGGTTGAGATGTCAGCCCTTGACCAGGCGCAACTTGGGTTCTTCCCACGTGCGCTTCACCGCTTCTTCCAGCTTCGACTGACGCGCCTGCACCCACGGCGCGTAATGCCGCTCGGTAATCCGGATCGAAGCATGGCCAAGCAGTTTGCTGACCTCTTCGAGCGAGACGCCCTTCTGCAGCAGGTCCACGGCGAAGGTATCCCGGAATCGGTGCGGATGGCCGTTCACGATGCCGGCTTTGGCGAAGACCTTGGCAAGTTGCCGCCGCCAGAGGTCTGTCCAGTTGTCCAACGCGGTCGACTGGCCGCGGAGGAAGTAGTATCCACCTTTGGGCTCGGTCTCGCCCAACAACTTGCACAGCATCGGTGGTACCGGCACGGAGACCGGCGTGCCGGTCTTCTGCATATGCAACAAGATCCGTTGGCCATCGAACTCGGAGGTCTTCAACATCGCGGCATCGCTGATGCGCAGGCCTGTGTGGCGCAGCACGAGCGCGAAGGTCAGGTTCTCTCCGGCATGCTGGAGGATGCGGTCCATCTCTTCTGTATCGAAAGGCATTGTCGGCTTCTTCGAACTCGTCGACGGTCCGACGCCCCAACCATCGCGGAACTCCCGCGCCGATTCGGGCGTGAAGTTCGTCAGCAGCGGGCAGCGCCGATCGCCGAAGCGCTGGAGGAGTTCGCAGAATGCCCGATACTTCTTCAGGCTGGCGGGGGCGAGATTGCGGGCCACGCTCTCGAGGTAGAACTTCCCAGCGGCTTCCCGAACGGTCGGCTCATGGGCCGGCGGGAGAGTAGTGCCAGGCGACGGCGCCTCCAGTTCGCGCCGCAACACCTCGGCCCGTTCCCACGACGACGTCTTCAGGGACCGGCGGATGTAGCCGCCCGGTCCGGTGCCTTCAATCCACATGGCGCAACGGCAGCGCCGGTAGAAGCGATCAGAGTGATGCTGGCAGGAGCGGACGTGGCGTCGGTAGAGAGTGAACATAATGGCCTCGTGTCGGCCGATCTGTCGTACACAGATCGTACACGAGATTATGCCTGATCTCTAAGTCTAGCGCAATCAGTAATATGTGGATGGCGGAGAGGGAGAGATTCGAACTCTCGGTAGAGCTTTACACCCTACGACGGTTTAGCAAAGCGCTGCTTTCGACCACTCAGCCACCTCTCCGCAGAGGTTTGGACGGGTCTTTTGTACTTTACCATGAACCCGCTCACGCTGGCACCTTCAGGAGGATGATGGTGAGGTCGTCGTGCTGTTCGGCGCCGGCGGCAAAGGTGTCGACGGCGTGCAGGACATGGGACACGATGCGCTCGGGACTGAGGCCCGCGGCTTCCGCCACTGCCACGGCCCAGCGTTCCTCTCCGAACTCCTCGCCGGCGGGGTTGCGGGCCTCGGTGACTCCGTCGGTGCAGACGGCGATAAGATCTCCCGCTTCCAGACGCACCTCGCCGCTGGCGTAGTGCGCGGCGCGCGTCAGCCCGAGCGCGAGGCCGCGGCACGCCGGGCGCTCCAGCAGGCCGGAGGCGCGCACCACTACCGGATCGCCATGGCCGGCGCTGACGTGGCGGAGCAGGCCCGCGGCGCGGTCGTACTGGCCGCACCAGAGAGTGGCAAAGCGGTTGCGGGGCGTGGACTCCCACATGAGGCCATTCAGGCGGTTCATCAGCTCGCCCACGTTGGAGACTCCACCGGCGCAGAGGCCGCGGAGGGAGGCCTGCAGGCCGGCCATCAAGAGCGCGGCCGGCACACCCTTGCCGCAGATGTCGGCGACGGTGGCCATCAGGTGCCCTTCGCGGGTGAGGAAGAAATCGTAGGCATCGCCGCCGATGGATTGCGCGGGACGGCAGCGGCCGGCATATTCGAGACCCTGCACGATGGGCGGACGCTGCGGCAGGAGCCGCTCCTGGACTTCGCGGGCGATCTCGAGCTCGTGGTGGAGCCGCTCGCGGTGGGCCGCTTCTTCGGCCACCACTTGCGTGAGGCGGGCGTTTTCCAGGGCCAGGCCGGCCTGCGCGGCCACGGTCTGGAGCAGATTGCGATCGGCGCGGGAGAATGGCTCTCGCTCAGTTTGGGTCCCAGACCCAGGATGCCCAACTGGCTGCGGCCAACCGAGATGGGCAGGGTGAGCTCGAAGCCGGCGCCGGCGGCATCGGCGAGGATCTCCACGCGGGGCACGTGGAGCGCCTCGGAGATGCGGCGGCAGACGCGCTCCTTCAACGCCTCCGCATCCGGCATGTGGCGAACCTCGTCGCCGAGCTCGGCGAGCACTCTCTGTTTCCACCTGCTCGCGGAAAAACAGGCGGTCCACCCAGATACTGGCCTTGGCCTTGATCCTCTGGAGGACGACGACGGCAATCACAGAGAACGCGATGGCTCGAAGCTGGCCAGCCGAACGCGTACCTTCGCGGGTCACAGCCTGGTAGGTGATCCCGATAATCGCCAGCGCGGCCAGCGCCGTCACGATGCCCATGGCGCGCTGGGCCAGCGCGTACTGCAAGCCCTGGCGCAAGGCTACGCGGACATCCAGAGCGCGCTGCACGACAATGACGTAGGCCAGCGTGGCGGGGAAGATGAAGAGCAGGAGGATCATGCCGATGACGAGGGGTTTCGGCACGCTATCGATGTTCTTCTGGAAGATCCAGGAATACAGGATGAAGAGAAAGATAGGCCCCAGGCTGGCGGTCATGCCCCAGTAGAGCCACTTGAGCCGGCGCTTGGCGTCGGGCGCCCGCTCCTTTGCCATTTTGTAGGAGATATTGATGAAGAGCACGGCGATGCAGGAGCAACTCAGCGTCAGGCCGACAGTTGTGAGGTTGGCCAGCCAGGGCAGCGAGCTCCGCGCCGGCATTCCGATGGTGGTTTGCAGAGTTCCCAGGATGGCCACGGTCAGGGCCAGGAGTGCCTGCGGAACGCCCAGTACCCATCGAGTCCAGCCGAGGAGGCGGACTTTGGATTGCGGGTCCGGGAAATCCAGGCCGAACAGCATCATCCAGGGGCCAACTAGCGCCGATGGCGCCTTTGTAGAACATGGCGAAGGCGCGCCAGGGGAGCGGCCAGCCCTCGTCGAGATCACCAACGCTGTTGGCCAGGAAGCCGAAGCTGACCAGGAGCGCGAGCAGCAGCCAGGCCAGCGGGTCGCGCGGCCGCATCCAGAGCACAAAGGCGGCAAGAATGATGCCGAACCAGCGGATGATGAAGTCCGTGAAGACGGCCGTGGTCCAATCGAGCCAGCCCGCATCGTTGTTGAATCGAAGAAGACGAAAGACCGCCAGCCCGGGCTTGCCGTCGCGTTGAAAGGCGACGGCCCATTGGACGCCCGCCAACGCTCTCCGCTCGAGCGCCGCCACGTCCGCCCGGCTGTGGATGGGCTGGCTGTTGATGCTGAGGAGCGTATCGCCCTTCTTGAGACCCGCGCTGGCTGCTTCCTTTCCCAGCGTGGAAACGGCCGGCGCGGCGGATTCCAATTGGAACGGTCTCTCGACGCCGCGCAGGTAGAAGTGCAGAGCGTCCGCCGAGTGCCACACCTGATAGCCAATGACGATTGCCATCACGGCCAGGACGGGCAGGCGGGGCGGAGAGAAAAATCTGGACACAGTAAGTACAGGATACTCGCAAAGCAAAGGCCGGCCCCCCGTAGGGACCGGCCTTTTTACATTTGGGCTGGAGAGCCAGGCTTATTTGGGGCAGCCGAGCTTCTTCAGTTCCTTTGCGGGCAGCGGCTTGGCGTTCTTGAACGCGGCCGGCAGCTTAATGCCTTGGGCACAAGCCAGACTTCCACGCGACGGTTCTGGTCGGCCGTGGAGACCTTGCTGGAGCTGCGCTCGTCGGCAGCCGTCCGGGTGGAGGTGCCGCAGAGGCCGGGCTGCATGTCGGAGATCTGCTCGGTGCCGGTCCAATCGACCTTCACGCGAGCGGCGTCTACCTTGGCGCAGGTGCCGGTACCGCCGGTGAGGACGGCGACAGCGTTCAACACGCGCTGCATGTCGAGCGTGCTGGGCTTCTTGGTCTTGGAGACTTCGTCCTGATCGATGTGGCCGATGAGAACGATGTCGTAGTCCGGATCAGCCGCCTTGGGAGCGAGCTCTTCGAGCAGGATGCGCTTGCCGCAGTTGTTCACGCGGCTGCCATTCTTGCCAAAGACCACGTCGGAGAAGCGGATGGCCTGCGGGATGTAATCGACCTTGATGGCGGTGCTGCAGGAGGCAGACTGGCCGCGATCGTCAGTGACCTTCGCCGTGGCTGTGACGGTCTTGGACTGGATCTTGCCACCCTGCTCAAAGCGGACCGACTTGGTGTCGAGGGTCGCGTTGGCGGAGGTGCCGTTGCTGATGGTGCCTTCGGTGGCGGTCCACTGGAAGGCGATGGTGGAGCAGGCCGAGCCGGTGCCCTGAGCGTTGAGCGATGCGGTCTGGCCATACTGCAGAGCGGCCGGAGTGGCCGTGCAGGAGGCTGCAGTCGGCGCCTTGTACTCCTGAACGTTCAGCGCCAGCGAGTTGGACTTCGCCACGCGAACGGGCATGCCGGTGGTGTTCGGAGACTCCACTTCGAGCTCGATCATATAGTTGCCGGCGCGCTCGGGGGTGAAGGTCAGCTCGGGGCTGTTGCCGCCCATGGGCTGGCCGTTGACCTTCCACTTGTAGGTGAGGCCGCGGCCGGCGGGATCCGAAGCGCCAGCGGAGCGGATGGTGATCGCGCGGCCCTGGCACAGCGTGCCGGAACCGGCGGACAACGCACCAGCGGCCAGGGCGCCCAACGGCTGGGGAGGCGGAGGCGCCGCCACAACAACCGGCGGCTCATACTTCTTGCCGATGTAGTAGGTCAAGCCCACGGTGGTCTGGATGCCGTTCAGCTTATCGGCGCGCGGAATATAGACACCCACCGCGGACTGGTCAGGCAGGCGGAAAGTCGGGTTCTTGGTCCAGATGCCGCGTGCGTCCAAGCGCATGCCGAGCCGGTCCGTGATGTGCCACTTCACACCGCCGCCGTAGTTCAGGCCAACCTGGAGGCTATCGTCCAGGTTCTGGGCGCCGTACTTTGCATTGGTCAGAAAGCGGGCTTCCGCGGTGGCCGTATCGGTGGGATTGAAGTTCAGCGCCGACGGGCCGGCAGTCAGGAACGGCCGGAACTTGGAGCCGCGGGGAGTCCAATAGACGACGGGGTTCAAAGAGAACTGGTAGATGCGGCTTCCATAGTTGAAAGAGGTGTCTCCCGGCGTGACTGGGCGCAGGAACTTGACGTTATTTACGCTGTAGGTGAACGCCTGCTCCAAACCAACGTACTTCCAGATGTTCTCGGTGACACGGAAACCGGCGGCGCCACCGCTGACGTGCTTGGTGCCGAGTCCCTTGTCCACCTGCTGGAAGAAGCTGCCACCACCAAAGACGCCGAGCTCGACCTTATCGGGCCGCTCGTCCCCTTCGGCCGCCGCAGTGGGCGCGGCTGTAGTCTGAGCGCCTGCCACAGTACAAAGGGCCAGCGCCAAACCGGTGGCTGCCAATGTCCGTGACCAAGTGCGAGTGCGAGATCTGGTTGTAAAAAGTTTCATCATCAGGACTTTACCTGCCTCCCATTATTATGCTACTCCTCGGCGGAAAGGTCTAGATAAAATACGCCCATGTCGGGAGTTAGAGCTAGCAACCGCCGAGACTCGCCCGCATGAAAGGCGAGTTTTCTCAATGTCGCTTCCTGGATGTCCGCCCGGGGCAGGACCGCCCAATCGCGTCCCCCATTCACCGAGCGATACACCTTGCCAAACTGCGCTGCGTAGACCTCACCATTGCGGCCCGGCCGGACGGCCAAGGTGCTAACCGTGCCCGGGGCCAAACCGCTCTCAGTACGCTGCCAAGTCTTGCCACCATCGACTGAGATGTACAATCCCTGAGCGGTGGCTAGCAAGAACGTGCCCGCCGCGCTCTCCGAAAGCGCGAGATCGTAAATGAGACTTACAGGAATAGTATATTCAGAACGCGCCATGTAGCGCCAGCATCCTCCGAGACAAAACCGCCTGGGTGGTGCGGACAGCCATGCGGCGGGGCGCCGCCGGCGAGGTGTAAATGGCATCCACGCTATGCCGGATGGCCGCCGTAGTGAGCTTCACCGGCTGCCAGGCGGCGCCGAGATCGATGCTGCGGAACAGCCCCTTATCCGTGCCTGCAAACAGCGCCGGATTGCCCTTGGCGCCGGTGGGCATGCACGCCAGGCTGCGCAGGCTGGCGCCGGCCGTCCCCGTGCTGCCCAGTTCCGCCCACTTGGCCCCCGTGTCCCTGGAGCGCAGCAGCCTGGATTCGTTGCCGGCGAAGATCACCTGGGGCGCGCCCGGGCAGCCCGCCAGTTGCGTGATGTGATTGTCCTTGAGCGTGGCCGCGCTGGCCGCCAGCTTCCAGTCTTTCCCGCCATCGGAGCTCAGAAACACGCCGCCGGCGGCGCCATCCTGGATCACGTTGAGATACAGCTCCGATTCGGAACTGGTCAGGCTGACGGCGCGGCGGCTGACGAAGCCCTCATTGATCTGTTTGACACTCTCGCCGCCGTCCTCGCTCCGCCACAGGCCGGCCCCTTCGGTTGCCAGATACAGGCGGCTGGCGTTTTGCGGGTCAAACGCCATGGACAGGATGTGAAGATGATTGATCTGCCGGAACGAAGCTCCACCGTTGACGGATTTCAGAAGCCCCAGCGTGGTGCCGGCATAGATGACATCCGGCTTGCCGGGGTGCTGACGGACCACATGAGTGCGGCGGTGGGTGGAGGGAATGCCCTGGAACTTGGTCCAACCCTCGCCGGCGCTCTCGCTGCGGTAGATGCCGCTGCACGCGCTGGCGAGCACGGTCCGCGGCCGGGCCGGGTCGATAAAGATCGAAAAGACGTCTGAATCGTCGATCATGCCGGTGTGGATGGAGTTCCAGTTCTTCCCGCCGTCGGTGGTCTTCCAGGGCAGGTGCGTGGTGCCGGCATAGATGACGTTGGCATCCACGGGGTCCATCGCCACGGCGGTGACACCGCGCAGCTCGTGGTTCCAGGGCGCGGAGATGCGCTGCCAGGTGCGGCCGGCGTCCAAGCTGCTCCAGACGCCGTCGCGCGTGGCGGCCACTACTTTGGCCTGCGCTTTCGTGCCAAAGCGATGGCCTCCACCGAGATGCCGGCCACGCCCTCGGCCTGCTTCCAGTTGGCTCCGGCGTCCTCGCTGTACCAGACTCCGGCGTAGGGTGAGCGGTCTACGGACAGGCCGGCCAGATAGAAGCTGGAGTTGGACGGATCAATCGCCACCGTCGCCACTGTGCCGAGGAAATGGCGCGGGAAGGCCACGCGGCTCCAGGATGTGCCACCGTTGGTGGACCGGAAGAGCAGCGAATTGCGGGCGCCGGCCAGCAGGGTCCGCGGCTGTGCGGAGTCCACCGCGATGGAAGTGGCGCTGCCGCCCCAAGGTCCGGAGGACTGCCAGGATGCGGACACAACTAGATTGGGCAGGCACAAGGCCGCCACCAGGATGCGAAACGAGATGACTGTTACCTCTATCCCCTAGCCTAACAAACCGGCGCGGGCGCCGGATTTCATTGGGCCGCGCCGGAGGCCCGCCGCAATCCTGATATTCTGTCTGGCAGCCCCGAAAGGAGTCTCTGGTGAAGCCAGTGACCGACCGTCGCAAGTTCTGAAGTCGTCCCTGTTGGCCGGCGCGGCCGCCGGCTTTCCGCCATCGTGCCGTCGTCGGTCTTCGGCGCCGCCGCGCCCAGCAATCTGATCCAGGTGGCGCAGATCGGCTGTGGACGCATCGCCAGAGGCTCCGAGTTTCCGGTGTCTTCCGGCACGCCGACAAGGCGCGCTTCGTCACCGTGTGTGATCTCGACAGTGCGCCTGGCTGATGCCAAGCAGCTCGTCGAGCAGACCTACGCCAAGTTCGGCAGCGATAGCTATGCCAGGTGAAAACCTGCGCTGATTATCGCGAAATCCTCGCCGATAAGAGCATCGACGCGGTTTGCATTAGCACTCCCGACCACTGGCACGCTCAGCCGGCGATGGAGGCCGCGCTGGCCGGCAAGGACATCTACCTGCAAAAGCCGGCGTCTCTCACCATTCAGGAAGGCCGGCAGATGGCCGACGTGGTGACAAAATCCGGCCGCATCTTTCAGGTGGGCAGCCAGCAGCGTTCCGACGCCCAGTTCCGCACGGCCTGCGAGCTGATCCGCAACGGCCGGATCGGCAGGATCAAGGAGATCTTCATCGGCCTGCCGGATGACCCCGCCGGGATATTGAGCCGCCGATGCCCGTGCCCACGAACCTGAATTATGCTGCCTGGCTGGGTTCAACGCCGGACGTGTACTACACGGAGAAGAGGGTACATCCGCAATCGAACGATCCGCGCGCACGTTACGACCGGCCCGGCTGGCTGCGTTGCGAGCAGTTTGGCGCCGGCATGATCACCGGTTGGGGCGCGCACCACATCGACATCGCGCAGTGGGCGATGAACCTGGATCGCAGCGGACCCGTTGAAGTCACCGCGCTGGCGGAGTTTCCCAAGAAGGGACTGTGGGATGTGCATGGCTCGTATCATGCGCGCGCCCGCCGCCAATGGCGCCGAGATGTACATCAGCGACCTCTATCCGAACGGCTTGCGCTTCGTCGGCGAGGACGGCTGGATCTGGGTGACGCGCGGCCGCTGGCAGCGGGCGAAGCCGGCCGAGGGCAGCGCAACAAGGCGTTCGACGCCAGTGATCCGCGGATGCTGCGGGCAGGGTTGAAGAGGGCGAGCCGCGCCTGCACGCCAGTTCGAACAACGATCACCACCTGGATTGGTTGACATCCATCCGCACGCGCCGGCCACCGGTGACCGATGCCGAGGTCTCGCACCGGGCAATGCACGTGCCTGGTGGCGCATACCGCGATGCGATTGGGCGGGACGTTGAAGTGGGATCCGCAGACGGGCGGTTTTGCCAAAGCGACGCGGCCAATGGGATGCTGGCGCGAAGGCAACGGGCGCCGTACGGCTCGGATCTGGTGGTGGCGCGGCTCGCGGGGAAGACGGACTAGCGTGCCTGTTGCCCGCTTGGATCAGGGCCGCGGGTGGCATCTAGAATCGCGTCTCAGGCCCGGACGGGTTCCGCACTACCTGAATGAGGCGATCGTAGTCTGCGTGGTTTCCAATCCAACCAGAGAATTTAATCAACCGGCATTCACCAGCGCCCACGTTTTGGTTGGTGATGGTAAGTCCACTCACCGGACCGAAACGGCCAGCCCTCTTCAAAACAGCATGGGTGATGCGATTCTGCCTTCAGCAGAGCAAACGCCCGATCCGGCAGAATCTGGATCTCCGGCGGGAGTGCTCGATACTCAGGCCCAAGAAACCAGCAGCTGCGTGATGGATCACAGGATGGTTGAACTGCTCGAATCGTGATCCTTCAACGCACGCTCCGCAAGAGCTGGAGCTTGCCATTGGCGGCATAATTACCTCGATCTGCAGATCCCACACCTCAGCATCGAAACGTACCAACCAATCGCGGAAAGCGCTGAGCCCTTAGGCAAGACTTTGACCTGTCCCTCCGTTCGACTCT
>JADKID010000027.1 GCA_016721425.1 Bryobacterales bacterium
AGACGGCGAACTGCCAGTAGCTGTTATCGGGGATGCCGGGCTGGAGGCCGAACTGTTGGCGGTAGCCGCCCTCGAGGGTGGCGCCTTTCCAGGCCAAGCCGAGCATGGTCTGGTAGCGGATGACGCGATTGCCCTGGGCACCGTAGAATCCCCAGGAGTAGGTATGGGCAGGCCCGTGGCGGAATGAGATTTCGAAGGCTTCGCGCTTCAGAAGGCGGTGTTGGAGCCAGACCTGCGTATGGAGGACGGTGCCGGTGGGCAGGGGGCTCTTGAGCAGAGACCAACTGTCACTGGTAACGGTGATGGGCAAGCTTCCGAGACGTGAGAGAAGGGTCAGACTCTCGTGGGTGAGCCAGTCGTTAGCGCCGGTCTTCACGCTGGGCAGGCGCCAGTGCTGGAAGCCGGCGCCGCCCAGAAGGGAGAGGCGCCGGGTGGTGAAGAGGGGGCGCTTGTAGCCGATGCCGACCTGCCAATCGTTGGCGGCAGTGCGCAGATCCGTGGTGTCGGTGCCGAACACGAAAAGGGAATCTCCGTTGACAGCGAGATTCGAAAGGCCCGTCTGCACGCGGTTTTGCCAGGCCGGCCCGGCGCCAAAGGTACCGCCCAGCGTCAACTGGAAGGTCTCGGCCAAGCCAGACTGAAGGGAGGTGGCCCAGCGCACGGGGAGTTTGGCCGCCCCATCGGTTTGCGCGGCGAGGGGCAGCGCGCAGAGACTCAGGAGCAGGGGGATGATCAGGGCGGCAGTCTGCGGCCTCCGGGATTGGCCGGACTGCGAACCGTTGACGATCAATTCCAAATCGGCGGACAGGGACCGCAGGGACTGGGCTTGCGCGGACAGTTCCTCGCTGGCGGCGGCGCCTTCTTCCGCATCGGCGGCAGTGCGCTGGGTGACAGTTTGCATCTGTGAGATGGCGCGGCTAATCTGAGCCAAGCCGCGAGACTGCTCCTGGCTGCCGGCGCTGACCTCGTCCACCAGCACTTTCACAGAGGCGGCGCTGGACTGGATGGCCTGGGTGGCGGCGGTCACCTCCTGGACGGGTGAGGCCTTCGCGCGACTTCGCGACGGACTCGCCGATCAGTTCGGTGGTATCCCGCGCCGCTTGCGCACAACGCTGCGCCAGGTTGCGAACCTCGTCGGCGACTACGGCAAAACCCAACCCCGATTCACCGGCCCGCGCCGCCTCGACGGCAGCATTCAGCGCCAGGATGTTGGTCTGAAACGCGATATCGTCGATGACGCGGATGATCCTGGCGATCTTGTCGCTGGACCCATTGATTTCATTGATGGAGACCATCATCTTGCCCAGCGCCTCATCGGCCCGGCTGATGGCCTGGACGACTTGTTCCACGTGCTGGCTGCCCTTGCCGGCGTTGCCGGAGTTCTGATGCGCCATGGCGGTGATCTCCTCGCCCGACGCCGAAGTTTCCTCAATGGAGGCAGCCTGCTGGGAGGCACCCTGGGCCAGCGACTGGCTGGCATTGGCGATCATGGAAGCCGCGTTCAGCACCTGTCCGGCGCCCTCGGCCAACTTCTCCGCGATGTTGCGCATCCGCCGCACGGCCTGCCGCACGACGAGCAGCACGCCTGCGCCCAGAACCAGCGACACGAGCAGCAGACCGAGGGCCAGCCAGCGGCTGCGGGTAATCGCCACCGCCGCGTTCCCGCTGGCCTGGCTCAGCAGTTCCGTTTGGGTCTGGCGGAGCCCCTCGGCTGCCGGTCAATGGCGTCGGCCATGGTGAAGGTCTTGTCAACCGCCGTCTTGACGGAACCCTGGTAATCCTCCTGATGGCAGCCGGCCCACACCACTTCATACAGCGGCAGCCAGCCATTCACGGCACCGAGAGTCTCCTGGGCGCCCTGGTGTCCGGCAGCGGTCCGCAACAGCGGTTTCAGTTCGGCTACACGTTCGGTGATCTGCCCTGCCGCCGCGCGGAACTGGCCGTTGGCCTTGGCAACCCGCTCCGGCTGTTTCATCATCGAGTAGAGGATCACGCCGCGTTGGGCGGTCCGCATCGATTGCGCGGCCAGGTGGATATCGGCGATGATCTGCACCTTTCGCGCTGTGACGCCGGCAGCTTCGGTCAACTGCCCGCCAAGCTGGTCTATGCTCAGAACAGTAACCACGCTGCTGACCAGCATCAGAGCGAGCAACGCACTCACACTGGCGATCAATTTGAACCCGAGAGCGAGCTGCCTGACTTGACGTTGAGTTTCGTTCATGGAATTGCTCATCGGCTGGGTACCCGGCATTTCTAGGGAAACTTGTCCGAGCGCGCCGGATTGACGCGATATTGCGGTACCCTGCCTGAAAGGACCATTCAGGATGCAGACTCCAGAACAGGACGACCGGCTGGTGGGCCGGCAGTTCGGCCGGTTTGTCCTTAGCCGAAAGCTAGGCGAGGGTGGGATGGGCAGCGTCTACCTGGCTACGCGGGCAGGGGAGTTCGCGCAAACGGCAGCGGTGAAGCTGTTGCTGGACGGGCGCCAGCACGAGGGCATCCTGTCCCGGTTCCGTGCCGAGCGGCAGGTGTTGGCGGCGCTCAACCACCCGGGCATCGTGCAACTGATCGACGGCGGCATCTCCGACGACGGCGTTCCGTTCCTGGTGATGGACTATGTGGACGGCATGCCTTTGGACGAATATTGCGAGGCGCGGCGCCTGCCTCTGCCGGCGCGCGTGGAGCTTGTCATCCAGATTCTGGACGCGGTGGAGTATGCGCACCGGCGGCTGCTGGCACACTGCGATCTGAAGTTCAGCAACATCCTGGTGACCGAGGAGGGCGAACCGCGATTGCTCGATTTCGGCGTTTCCAAGCTGCTGGATCCGAGCGTGTACGGGATTGAAGGGCAGGCGACGCAAGCCGCGATGCGGCCTTTCACGCCGGAGTTCGCCAGCCCGGAGCAACTGGGGGGCGGCGCCTTGACGACATCCACGGACATCTACTCAATGGGCGTGGTGCTGTACAGCCTGGCGACGGGGACACACCCGTTTGAGAGCCTGCGGCAACAACCGGTGGCGCTATTGCGAGCGACCTGCACGGTGACGCCGGAATTGCCGAGCGTACGGGCCGGAGCGGACGCCCTGCGAGGCGACCTGGACGCCATCCTGATGAAGGCCCTGCGGAAAGAGCCGGAGGGCCGCTACGCCACCGCGTCGCAGTTCGCGGCCGATCTGCGCTGCTGGCTGGAGCACCGGCCGGTGCAGGCGCACGCCGGATCGCGCCGCTACCGTATGGGCAAATTCGTGCAGCGGCACAGAGCGGGCGTGGCGGCGGGCACGATGCTGGCGATGGTACTGGCGGGCGGGGCGGGCGGCACGGTGTGGCAGTACTACCGGGCGACGCAATCCCGGGCGAAGGCGGACGGCCGGTTTCGCGATCTGCGCAAGATGACGCGCGTGCTGATGCTGGATTTCTATGACTCGGTACAGAAACTGCCGGGGGCGATGCCGGCGCAGGAGACGCTGGTGGGCTGGTCTCTGAAAAGCCTGGACCAGTTGGCCCGGCAGGGCGGCGAAGATCCTTCCTTGCAGATGGATCTGGCGGAAGGCTATCTCAAATTGGCGGACCTGCAGGCTAATCCGTACGAGAACAATCTGGGGCGGCATGCCGAGGCATTGGCGACGGGCGAAAAGGGCTTGGCCATCGTGCGAGCGGCCAGAACCCGGTTTCCGGCGGACCGTGACTTGGAGTTGACCGAAGCGAAGCTGCTGTCGTCGCGCAGTGTGATCCTGTTTTCCGCCGGCAAGGTGCCGGCGGCGAGGGCGGAGATTCTCAGAGGCCTGGCGATGATCGACTCGATGGCGGCACGCTACCCGGGCGAGTGGACGATCCAAATGGAGGCCTGCTCCCAGCATGAGCTGTATTCGGACGCGGTAGCCGGCATGCTGGAGGATGCACGGGAGCCGGAGGCAGCACGGGCGGAGTTGCGAATTGCGCGAGGCTATGCGCAGCGGGCGATTGAGGCGGATGGAACGCAGGTGAGGCCGAGGCGCGCGCTGGCGGTACTCAACATGAAAGAGGGCGACCAGTGGGCCGGGACGGATCCATCGCTGGGGCTGCCCTACTTTGAGGAAGCCAGGCGGCAGTTTGCAGCTCTGCCGGAGAAGGTGCGGGCAGAGCGCCCGACGCGGCGGTTGATGGGTTCGCTGGGGCGGCGCGAGGGCTGGGCGCTGGCAAATCTGGGCCGCTGGGACGAAGCAATCGCAGCCACCCTGCGAGCTGTGGAAGTGAACGTCTTTGTGGCTGAGATGGAGCCCGCCAACCAGCGCGCGCAGTGGGACCTGGCGACGATCTACAAAGCGCTGGCTGAGATCTACGAGTGGCGGGGGTGGAGGCGGGAGTCGGTGGAGTATTTCGCGAAAGTGATCCCGATTGTGGAGAAGCTGGTTGCCTCCGGGGCGTCAGCGCCGATGAGGCGAGCGTTGAGCGAGAGCTACCTGCGGATGGGATCGCAGCAATGGGACCTGGGACAGCGGGCGGAGGGGCGGGCCAATGCGGCGCGCGGGCTGCGCACGATGCTGGAGAACCTGGGAGCGCCGGACACGCCGCGTTCGGCGGTGGAGCAGGCGGCGGAGGCGCTGATGATCGTGCGGCCGGAGGATCTACGGGACTTCCCACGCGCGTTGCGGCTGATCACGGCGCCGCATCCGGATGGGCCGGCAGAGGCGCCGGACTCGCTGGCGATTGTGGGCAAGGCGTACTGGAACAATGGACGAAAGAAGGAGGCGGCGGAACTGGCCCGGCGCGGGTTGGAACAACTGCCACCCCTTCAGGCTGGCGCCAAGCCGTCGTTGCTGCGGCAACGCCTCCTTGAATTGACAACCGGCGGGTAGGTGGTTCCTCGGATTAGTGGAACGTCACGCTCTTTTGTGTGCTGAAGCTGAAATCGAGCCGGCCCTGTTCCGATTCGCCTCCCGCGACGAGGGGCGCCCGGAAGAGGCCGTTCGGAGGAGTGTTGGTGTGGAGGATGGAGAGGAATGCCATGCTGTCGTCGACGCCGCCGGTGGGAGGCATCAGAGCGAGGATTTCGGCCGGCACTGTCAAGCCGCCGTGGTCTGCCGGCGCCTGGCAGACGAATAGACGGCCGATCGCCTTGGAGGCGCCGGGGACGGGACCAATTGCGAGGCCTGTGACCGTCACCAGATCCTGCGCGGGCCCGGGAGTCCAGAGGATGCTGAGGGGATTCTGACGGTCGATTTCCTGGACCGACGCTTTGTTGGTCCATTGGATGGGCGTGCTGAGTTCGATGGCGGCGGTGAAGGCCGCGATGACTTCACCGCCGGCGCCAGTCAGCGTATAAGGGCCTGGAGGCAGCTCTGGGGCGATGACGGGCCGGGTGGGCTGCCTGCGGGCCTGCCCTCTCATGGCACGCGCCGCAGCCTCCCAGGAGCCCAGGCCGGGCAGGACCGGGATGGCGCCCCCCAAGCCGCCCGTATAGGCGATGGTTGGTGTGCGGTCGAGCGAGTACTCCGTGATGGCAGGACCCACCAGTGTCAGAACGCGGCCCGCGTCCAGACCGGAGACTTCCACGGTATCCACATCGTCGCCGGTATTCTCAAGCGTCACGACGGAGCAGCCCTGCCGATTCGGCATCATGCCGGCCGGCCACGCCGCACCGGACTCCAGCGCGAAGCGGTCATAGGCGTAGAAAGCGCCGGCGGCCGAGCGACTGTGCATTTCATAGGTCTCGCCTTCGAAGGAGAACTCGGTGGCTGAGTCCGAAATATCGAAGCCGGGGATGACAACGGGCTGGCCGCTATCGAGTGCGCGCAGCGCCTCAAGGCTGAGGGCGCCGCCGGGGTCGCAGATATCGGCGCCGCGCCCGGCGATGGCGATGAAGGCGGCGTTGCTGACGAGGTCTCCGGTGCGCAAAGAGACGGGCACGTAGCAGCCGAGGGCGAGTTGCTCATCGTCGGGCAGATCGACCAGCAGACGGTCAAACCCCGCCTTACCGGGATAGCGTCCCGCGTAGCGGACGGGCAGAGCACGGCCGGCGATCACCAGTTCGGCATTTTCCAGCAGAGCTTGCTCCTCTGGCGCTTCATGATCAGATGCGGCGATAGGACCGAAGCCGGCGGCCAGGATGCTGAGAGTGGCGCCTGGATGGGCAGGTGCGGTCATTCGCAGCCGTGCGGGTACTTCGCCGAGGACCTCGGCAGAGGCCAGTCCGCCGTTGATGTTGGTGGTTGTGACGATACCGGGGTTTTGTTGCGAGACACGGATCGCGATCGATTTGCTCTTACCGGCTTCAGTCCGTACTTCGAGGAGATAGTCACCGGGCCCGGTGGACGACGGCAGGATGGCGTGGATCTCAAATGCGCCTACCTCGGTGAGAATGGCTTCAACCTGGGCGCTGCCGTCCTGCGAGGTCAGCATGACCTGAGTTCCGGCCAGTTCGGTGGGGTAGGGCGTTCCGGCCTGCACGACGTCAAAAGGTCCGAGGCCATTGCCGGTGATGCGGAACGCCGAACCTCGGGCCAAGCCGCTCCCGACCGAGGTGGGTGCGACGCTGCGGATGCTCCGCTTACCGATCACCGGCTGGCCAAATGCCGCAAACGCCAGAAGAAAGGCAGTGCCGGCGCAGATAGTAGTTCTCATAGAATCCCTCCATTTGAGAACGCGTAGAGGGGCGACGGTAGAGATCAGGCGCGATGTAACAAAGTGCAGTGAGAGCGGAGGGTTAGCGGGCGCCGATACCGCCCTTGAGATCGCGCAGGACACTGAGCAGGCCGGGCACTAGCGTAATGACAAACAGCGCCGGCAGGATGAACAGGACGATGGGAAACAGCATCTTGATACCGGCCTTGGCGACGGCGGCCTCGGCGCGCAGCTTGCGCCGTGTGCGGAGAGCATCGGCATAGACTTTGAGTGCATTGGAGAGCGACGTACCGAAACGCTCACTCTGGATGATCATTGCAGATAGGCTCTTCACGTCCTCCAACCCGGTGCGGCGCACCATCTGCTGAAAAGCCTTGGCGCGCTCCTGGCCGGCCTTCACCTGCATGACGACGGTGAAGAACTCATTGGCAAGTTCAGGGTAGATGAACTGCATCTCCTCGCTAACGCGGGTCATCGCCTGATCGAGAGCGAGGCCGGTGCCGAGCACGATACCGAGCAGATCGACGGTATCCGGCAAGGCGTCCTGCAACTTCCGGCGGTAGCGCTTCACCAGCCGGTGGAGGACTTGGTTGGGCAGCAGCCAGCCCAGCAGGCCGGCCGCGAAGAGACCGCCGAACTTCTGCGACCAGGGATTCTCGCGCTGCAGGTAGAACATACCGCCGACCAGGACGACGAAAAAGATCAGGTGGCCGAGTACGAACGAGGCCAGCGCCGCCTTCCTGCGGATACCGGCCTGGGCGAGTTCTTTTCCGTATCGTTGAGGTACTCGTCCGCGCCTGGGATCAAGCTGATGACGTAGAGGAAGCTATTCAGGAAGCCGCCGCCGCCCTTGCGCCGCCGGATGGAGTTACCGGTGACCACCGCCTGGGCCTGGAGCTCTTCGAGCCGGTCGGCGAGCGGGTCTTCCTGCACCGTGAAAAGCTGAAAGCCGGCCCACAACAGCGCCACCACGGTGGCGAATGCCAGGATGAAGAAGAGTGCGCTAGCTAGCATGGCCGTGCTTCCTTTAGAGTCTTGGACGGGAAATCTGGCGGATCACCAGGATGCCCACCAGTTCAGAAACGATCGCGTAGGTCAGGAACTTGCTGCCCGTTTCATCGGTGTAGAGCAGACGAATGTATTCGGGCTTGACCACCCAGAAGCCGAGCCCCACGACGAGCGGCAGGATGCAGAGCAGGCCGGCGGAGAAGCGCTGCTGCGTCGTGGCGGCCTTCATTTTGGCGGCGAGGTTCAGGCGCTCGCGGATCAGTATGGAGAGGTTCTCCAGCACGGTCACCATGTTGGCGCCGGTTTGACGCTGGAGGATGAGACCGGTGACGAAGAACTTGAGATCAATGATGGGGACACGACGGCCGAGGCCGTGGAGGGCCGCCTCCAGTTGGGAACCAAGCGCGAGTTCCTCCACCACTTTCTTGAACTCCATGCGAACCGGATCGGTAGTTTCGAGGAGAGCGTCTCCAGGCCGGAATGGATGTTGTGGCCGGCCTTCATGGAGCGATTGAAGAGATCGATGGCGTCCGGGAGATTCTCTTCGAACCTGGTCAGACGCCTGTCGCGGACGCGGCGGATGTAGAAGATGGGCAACGAGCCGAGGGCCAATGACACGAGCATGCGTAGCGCCATGAGGTTCATGCCGAGCAGGCTGAGCAGCAGGAATGCGCCGGCGGCGATGGCGATGCATAGCGTAAGTACGTCTGGAGCTTTTGTACTTGAGGTTGGCCTGCTCAATGTACTCCTGCAGGCGGCGCGCGGGTCCGAGCCACACCAGAAAGTCGCCGACGGCGGCGAAGGTGCCGCGCTGCTCCTGGATCATGAGATCGCTGACGCCGCGGGCGCGGGCTGCTCCGCCGCTGCGAACCCGGATTTCGCGCAGACGGGCGCTCAGCATACGGGCGTCGTCCTGGCGCGGCACGCTGTAGACGTACCAGGCGGCGCCGAAGAGGGCGCCGGAGAAGATCAGGAATGCGACTAAGGGGAGCACGTCAGTTTTCCTTGAGCGCCTGCACTTCGCGGAAGATGGAATCCGGCAGATGGATGCCGTAGGCGCGCAGGCGGTCCAGGCAGAGCGGCTTGTAGCCGGTGGCGTGGAACTGACCCAGCACTTTGCCGCGCGAATTGAGCCCGGAGCGCTCGAGCTCGAAGATCATGGCGGTGTCCACCTGGTCCTGCTCGGCTCCGGTGACCTCCGAGATCTCCACCACTTTGCGCGTGCCGTCGTTGAACCGCGACATGTGCACGACGAGTTGAATGGCCGACGACATCATCTGGCGGATGACGTAATCAGGGATAAACTGCGAGGCCATCATGACCATGGTTTCGATGCGCGAGAAGGCATCGCGGCCAGAGTTGGCGTGCACCGTGGTCATGGAGCCATCGTGGCCGGTATTCATGGCCTGGAGCATATCCAGCGCCTCTGCACCGCGGCACTCGCCGATGAGAATGCGATCCGGGCGCATACGAAGGGCATTGATGACCAGATCGCGCTGCGTGATGGCGCCGGCGCCTTCGATGTTGATAGGCCGCGTTTCCAGGCGGACGACGTCGGGCTGCTGGATCTGGAGCTCGGCGGTATCTTCGATGGAAACGATGCGCTCTTCTTCGGGGATGAAGCGCGTCATCGTATTCATCATCGTGGTCTTGCCCGCGCCCGATCCTCCGGAGACTACGATGTTGATACGCGCTTCCACGGCGGCGCTGAGAAAGTCCAGCATGCCGCTGGTAAGCGTCTCGTTCTTGAGGAGTTCATCGGTGGTGAGCAGCTTCTTGCCGAAGCGGCGAATCGACATCACGGGACCGATGAGCGAGAGCGGCGGAATGACGGCGCATACGCGGGAACCATCCGGCAGGCGGGCGTCCACGATAGGCGAGGAATCGTCAATGCGGCGGCCGATATTAGAGACAATGCGATCGATGATGACGCGCACGTGGCTGGCATCCTTAAACCGCACGTTGGTCTCCACCAGGCGCCCGGCGCGCTCCACGTAGACGCTGTCCGGACCGTTGACGAGAATGTCGCTGATGGTGGGATCCTTCAGCAGGACCTCCAGGGGGCCGAGGCCGAAGACCTCATCGAGTATCTCTTCAATCAGGCGCTCGCGCTCACCCACGGTCATGGGCACGCCGTCGTCGATGACGAGCTTCTCGACAACGAGACCCACCTGATCCCGCATGCCGTCCTTGTTGAGCGTGCGCAACTGTTCGGGATCGAGCGAGTTCAGCAGGCGGGCGTGGATCTGCGACTTGAGCTGGAACCAGCGATCGGATCCGGCGGTGGGACGAATTGGAGGACGGGCGCCCATGAGAGTGTGGCGAGCTTACGCGCTCTTCGCCATCTCCTCCTTCTTGCGGCCTGTGGCCTTATCGACGAATAGGCGGAAGGCGCGATCGAGATCTCCGGCAGCTTCCCGGTCGGAGACAAACGGCCGCCCCTTGTTGATGGCGGTGAGCACGGCATTCGATTGCGGGATGCCGTAAAAGACCGGCTGGTTCAGAGTCTGCTGGATCTGATCGAGCGAGGCGAGGTTGGGGCTTGGCTTCTTGGTGTAGAAGTTGACCAGGATCTTCACCTGATCAATGGTGAAGCCGAGTTGCACGAGGAACGAGAGGTAGCGCTGCGCATTGCGGATGGAAGGATAGTCCTGCGTGGTAACGAGGAAGACGGTGGTAGAAACCTGCAACGCCGTTTGACGAGCTCGCTATTGATGTCGCGGCCCGCGTCCACGACGATGCTCTCGTATTTCTCCACCAGGAACGTGGAGAGCTCACGGAAAACGGGGCCCAGGTAGAAGCCCTGCGGCAGCAGCGCATCGGGCGGCCCCATGTAGAGGAAGCCGAGCGAATCGCGGATGGCGAGCCCTTCAAAGAGCGCCTGGTCCATGCGGCCCATGGAATCGGAGAGGTCAAAGAGCGAGTGCTGTGGAGAGCCGGCGCCGATCTGCATGGCCACGTCGTTGTTGGACCAGTCCACATCGAGCAGAACGGCGTTTTGCTTGCGCTGGCCGAGTACTGAGGCGAAGTTGACGGCCATGGTGGTTGTACCGACACCGCCTTTGGCGCCCAAGAATGTGTAGACCCGTCCCAAGCGGCTGGCGCCGGTGGCGGCGCGGCGCGGCGTACGTTCCAGGCGCACCATGGCGTCGCGGAAATCAGAGCGTCGCAGGGGCAATTGCAGGAAATCGCTGGCGCCGTGGCGTACGGCATTGATGACGGATTCGGCGTCGCCGGCGTAGTTGGCGGCCCAACGTAGAGATCCGGCGCGGCTTGCTTGACCTTCTCAAGCGCCTTCAGGCTCACCTCCGGATCGCCGGCCAGATCAACGAACAGCGCCGCCTCGGGATAGCGCTCCAGATCCTGCAAGACCCGGACATAGAGGTTCATGGTGATCTCCGGATACTCGCCGACGAGCTTCGCGTTGGGCATGTTGAGCAGGCTCTCGCGGACCATTTCGCGGAAGTGCTCGTCGGTGGAGGCGATCAGGAGTGTGATGAAAGACATTGATCTCGCTACCTCATCAAGGATTGCAGGTTCCCAGCTCCGGATCGCATCCGGCGCCTTCAATCGGCATGGACGTTGAGAAATCCGGGATCTGCACGGAAGGCAGCCCCAGATAGCCCATGAAGAAACGGAATTCGTAGTTGCGGACGCGCACCGTGACGGTATCGGGGACGCAGAGCGTGGAGCAATCGCCATCGCACTGGAACGTTTTCGAGAATGCCGGTATCGGCGTTCTTTTTGTAGTATTCGACCACCAGTTCCGCCGGTCCATCACGGAAGGACGCCTGATCCGGCATGGGCGGGACGTTGGCGCGCATCCATTGCAGTACGTTCTCGCCGCCAGCCTGCCAGCAGTGGGTGGCTGCGTAGCGGGCGCCAGGCGGGTGTAATCCACGACGCTGTGCCAGATCCACATCATCTGCGCGATGGCGATGAGCCCGAAGGTCATGGGGGTGACGACGCCCACCAGCAGGATGACGTATTCAAGAAGCGCCTGACCGCGGCCCGAACCTGAGCCGCGACGGTGAGGGTGCGGTGGCGCGAGAGAAAATGGACTGCGGCGCATCACGTCCCTCCAAACGGCAGCCGGACGTGCGGCCGCAGGGGAATGGGATCGTTAGCCAGGCCGGGAATGCGGAGAGTCACGGGTAGCCGTCCGGCAGTGTGGCCACCACGTAGTCCGGGCCGCGCGCGCCCTGCGCGGAATCGCAACCACTGGCCGTCGCCTCGCAGACGCACTCGACCAGCGCTCCGGACTCTGCCGTGTAGCGCTCGATGCGCACAGAGATCAGCTCGGCGCTCAAACGCGGCAACAGCGGCTCTCCGGCGCCATCCGCATTGCCGGTGATGGCCAGCGCCTTGATGGCGGCCACTTGCGCATCGGCGGAATCGCAGAAATTGATGCCCCCTGCGTGCCGGCCGTGCGGGCCACGGTGTAGAGGATCTTCTTGAGCGTGTAGTACGTGTAGGTGACACGGCTCAACTCCACAGTGCCCATGAGGAGCAGAATCAGAAACGGCATCCACAGCGCCGTCTCCAATAGAACACCGCCGCCCTGCCCTCGCCGTGTCATCGGTGCAATACCACCTTCCCCGGCCCTGCGCTGAGCTGGCAGCCATCGAAACGGCCCTGCCTCAGCGGCATAGCGGAGCCGATGTAGCTGGCGACGAAGCGGCCATTGGGATCACCGGCGTTCACTGTGATGGAACCGGCATCCGGCTGAATCAGGAACTGGCGAAACCCGAGCGCCTGCACCGGGCCCGTGCTGAGCGTCTCCACGATGGCCACGGTGATGATGCGGCGGCCGTTGCCGGTGTAGGCGGCGTAGTCTTCCAGATCGGTGATGTCTGTGTCCACCGGATAGAGCGCAGCCATGGCGTCCAGATCCGTGATGTTGGCGCAGTTGGGCTGCACCGTGGTGTCGAAGCGCATGGACAATCCGCAGGTGAAGGCGAACGCCGGATCGGGCACGCGGTTGGCGCTGCAGTTCAAGGGCGCAGCATTGGCCCAGACGCCTCGTCGGTAGTAACGGTCATGCAGGCGCGGCGCGAGTAGGCGGTGGGATCGGCGGTGCTATCGGTGACGGCAGAGGGCAGCATGCCCTGCGCGCCGATACGAAAAGCCTGGGACGCCTCATCGGGGTAGAGCACTGCCAGATCGTTGAAGCGGTTGAGCAGCAGATATTCGATGCGCTGCGCGCCGGCGACGCCGGAAGGTGAGGGCGTGCCGTTGCAGACGTACCCGAACGTGTAGCGGGTGTTCTTCACAAAGCCGAAGTCGATGGGTTCAGCCGGGTCGAGCGCCGCCAGCGCGATGGGCTCGATGCCGCAGGCGGTGCAGAGCGGCGCGCTGACGCCGGCAACGGCGGCAACGCGGATGGGCGTCTTGCGTTCGGAGGCTATTGGCAGAAAGCTGAAGAACAGCAGGGGCGCGTCGGCGGTTATGCTGACCCTGGCATACTTTGCGGTGGCCCCGGCGGCCTCTCCGCCCGGCTCGTCGGCAGTGGCGGCGGCCATCGTGTCGAAAAAACGTCAGCGCGGGCGCCTCGCTCGCCAGAAAGCCAGTGCCCTGCCCGATCGTGATGGCGCCAAAGTCGTACTTGTTGGCAAAACCGTTGCCAGCGTCAAAACTGAACTTCGCCTGATCGGCCGCCTGGCTGAGAGCGGCATCGTTACCCATGAGGCGCGATGCCCCGGCCAGCGCCGCCGCGTTGGCGGCAGCCTGCAACTCGCCACGGATCAGGTAGAGCCGCGCCAGATCGATAGCAAATCCCATGAACGCGAAGATCACGGGCACGAGGATCACCAGCAGTTGCATCGAAGTAGCACCCTGCTGGCAACTCTGCCTTGTGATCCGCGCCTGCATCTATTTCTTCTTCGTCGCGGTTACGGGTTGCGAGTCCGCCGGCTGCGGGGTGACGGGCTCGCACCATTGATCCTGCTGCTGCCGGTTCGCGGACTGGGCGTCTGATAGCCGGACGGCCCGACATACTCCGGCGCCTTACGGCCCTTCTTTTTCTTCTTGGCGTTGATGGCGGCCAGCGCCTCTTCGGCCGACTCCAGAAACGGCTCGATGGAGGCGGGCAACTGCGCCCGCTCGTCCGCGGTAAGCGGCTTGACGAAGCGCGGCGTGATGACAACCAGCAGCTCATCCTGCGACTTCTTGGTGGAGCGGCTGCGGAAGAGCTGGCCAGAGGATTGGCACGTCACCCAGCCAGGGATCTTGTTCAGCACGTTGGTAACTCGGCTATCAAGCAGGCCCGCGATGGCGAAGCTCTCTCCGTCTTTCAGTTCCACCTCCGTGGAGGCGGTGCGTGTACTCAAGGCCGGGATGAGAAACCCCTGGAGGGTGACGGCATTGGAGAAGTCCAACGCGCTGACGGAGGGCGAAACCTTCCCCACTTCGCTGAGGTGCATTCGATCGATACTGGCAAACTTCACCTGCAGCATAATCTGGCGTGGGGCAGGCGGTTTGGAGACTCGCAGCATGTTCACGACACTGCGGCCCAGCGGCGCGGCGATCTCACCGTAGCGCTTTACGTCATCGGCGGTCTTCACCTCTCCGGTCAGGATCACGGTATCACCGTTGACGTTCAGATCTATGTTTTTCTCTTTGAGGGCCTCGCGGACGCGCTTGCAGGAGGCCTGAGGTGGTGGACGTAATCCTCCACAACGCGGACGTTGGGAGCGCGCGGCGATCCCGGTTTCCAAACCACCACGGTGGTGTAGCCGGCTCCTTCGCTGATCATCACCTCGCGCGGGCTGACGACAACGGCGTCGGCCACCTTGGCTCGGCCACGGCACCGCGCACCACATCGTTATTGAACTGGAGTAATTCGCCGCGTCCGAGGAGGAGATCGAGATCTTGACGGGCGACGTCTGAGCGAGACACTGGCGGCAAGCAGTGGCAGCAGAAGAAGAAAGCGTCGCATTATTGAAAAGTCTCCTGCAGATGCTTATCCCGCGGAAGACATCGACCACGACTCGCGGCTTGGGTGGCTCTTTCTTCTCCGTCTTCTTCGCGGGTTCAGCGCCCGGTGAGCGCGGCCCAGGCTTGCGGATCACGAACCGCGGTTCCGGCGCGCCGCCCACAGCCAGAGGCCGGCGTACGCGAGTGAAGAGCTGCGGATCCAACACCTCGGCGTGACGGCCTGATTGTTCTCGATGCGCGACTTGTCGAGCGGATTGCGCAACGCCAGGCCGAGACGTCCCTGATTCTTGGCGAGTTCCACCTTGCGGGCATCCTCCGGCGTAACCAGAAGGGTGACAGCGCGGGTCTGGGTGACACTGATGTTGGGAGTGGCGGCCGGCGCGCCGGTCGGCCTGTGGAGCGGCGGCGGGGGCCACTTCGGTGTTGCGGCCGATGGAGAAGGACGACAGCATCCTCAATACGACTGTGGTCATTGCAGCCGGCCATGGAGCCAGGCCGCGTAAACAGGACATCGACGAGGGAACGCGGCTGGATCAATCCGGCCACGCCGCTGACGTCGGCAATGGGGATAGATACGGCGCGCATCCCCATCTCAATGGTGGCGGGCAGACCATCGCGCTGGTGGCGGAGCTGAGCTTATTGGAAGAGAGCGGCTCGTTGGCCATCACCGGGTAGAGCAGGCGCGGCCCGAGGCGAGCTGCGGATCCAGCAGTGCGAGTTTGGGCAGGTCCCGGCCGGCATGGCGATGGTCTTGAGATCCCCTGGCTTCAGTTTTTGCCCCGCGGCCATGTCGCGGATGGCGGCCACCACTTGACGGTCTTTCCCCGCTTGGCGCGCTGGTGCGCGACCAGAAAACCAGGTCAGCAGCGCGGCGGAGATCCATGCCGCTCCGAAGATGATCAGTATTCTCTGCCGGTCCATACTGACCTCAATGTTATTCCGGCGGAGCTGCCAGCAGCACCGCCACTTTGTCTTGATACACAATCTGCCAGCCGCCTGATTCCAGCCCTGCCCGCAATGGCGCGTCCACCGGCAACAGCGCGTGGGTGAAGGCGAACTGCCGGATTTGCTGACGCCACCCGGGCCGCACTCCATCAGCGGAGATAGGGCTTTCGCGTACTCCGCGCCATAGAAAATCGCTGCAGCCGTGGAAGTAGACCTTCCGCCTCCCGCAAAACGATAGATAAGATAGCCGCCGTATTTGTCGGGCGCCGAACGCGCGCGTCGCGCGGCAACCCGGCCACTCGTGCCGATGCGTCCACAGGAAACTCGTCCCGCGGGAAACTGGAGCGGCGGCCACCGTGGGGATCGAGAGAATCAACCACGCCGCGACGGCTGCCAAGAGGAGCAACGGCCCACCCGCGCAGCCCGGCGTCCAACTCCGCAGATTGCCGGAGTAGCGCAGAAAGCCGTCCAACGCCCATTGCGGAATGGGCCGGGCTCGCGCACCCAGCAGCGCCAGCGTGATGGATCCGTTGGCCAGCGGCAACGCGCACATGGCCAGCAGCGGCAAGCCCGCGCGCGCCGAGCGAATGGCCAGTCCGCAAAGAACAGCAGCACGAAGCTCCGCCCCGTGGCGCGATGAGCGGCGGCGCACGCCGCGCCGGCCAGCGTCACCAGCAGCACAGCCAGCACCGCCCGGCGCCATCGGAGTGGAAGTTGAAACTCTGAAATTCGGCCACGCGGCTCAGCAGTTCCGTGTCGCGGAGGTAGCGAAAGACGTGGACGTGCAGCGCCCATCCGTAGGGGTTGAGCAGAAGTGCCAGGCGCGGCGCACAGCAGCACCAGCGCATACCAACGCGCCCGCCGCAGATCGCCGTCTTTTCAGAAGCCACGCCGTGAGCTCCCAGCGCATACAGCGCCAGTACAACAATCCAAGAACAAGCTCGCGTGGTGTTTGCCCCACGCTGCCGCCAGCACAAACGCCATCCATCCATGCCGCGGCACGAACCGGACCGAGATCCGGTCTGCAGCCATCACCGCCAGCATCAGCCACACCCATCCAATCAGATGCGGCCGCGCCAGCCAGTGCAGGCCCCGCGGTGGTCCAGACCCACGGCATCCAGGCGCAGGTCAGCAGGAAATCGCCGCCGGTCGTCCAGCTGAGCCGGACCCACAGCCACCAGACGCCGCGATGATGACCCGCAGAGCCACGCCACACCCCGCATTCCAACAGCCCGATGCGGCGCTTGGCCCATCGCCACGTCGATGCCCATCCCCACGCCATCCAGGGCTGGCCTGACCGCGTGAGCGGACCAGGGATCGGACCGCGGCACGGCTGCCTCGGCGAGGATGGTCTCGCCCGTGGCACATGCCAGCCCGTATCGGAATCCTGAAACAACCGCGCGAGCCGCCAAACAGAAACAGGCAGGTGAAGAGCGTCAGAGTGGCCAGAGCCATCGCCAGATCTGGCGCCAGCCAGCGCCGGTAACCGGATGCGCGCTGCCCTCCTCGGGCTACTGTCCTGAGGCGCCAATGCTTAGCGAGGCCCTGCGTAATGCTGGAATACAGGCTCACAATTGCCGTGGGAGAGCTGATTGACCGTGGTAATCAGCGCCAACCCCACCGCCTGCGATGAGGCGTACTCCACCAGGTCTTGGCCTTCTCGTCTCTGGCGAGGCGAATCAAAATCTGCTGCATACATAGTCCATCGTTGATATGCTCCCTGACATCGCGGAGGGCCGGGTGTTCAGCCCGCCAGACGTAGGCCGCCCCGGATCCTCCTCCTGTCTGGGCAAAAACTCGTTTGCACGATGCCGTAAATCGACGCCAAGGCGATTCACGCAAATTGGCCGGCACTCGGCCGGACGCCCGTCCAGCTCGGCCCCAACTCCAGATTCTCAACGCGGGCCAATAGTCCCGGCGATAGCGTAGCGCACCGCAATTTCGTCGCGCCTTCTGGTGCTGGCCCCTGGTCGATCAAGGCCGCCGCCAGATGCTGTGCGCCGCCGCCGGTTCCACCGCCAGCGACCAGTGTGCCACGGCGCCAGTCGGATCTGGATTCTCCGACCGGGCCGCCATCGCTCGCGCCAGATTGCTCCGCGCCGTCCTCGGATCGCTGGTCTCTGACGCAAGGCCGTTTCGAACTCAACCGCAGCCTCGACATAGCGGCGTTGCAGCATCAGGTGTAGCCCAGATTGTTGTGCAGGGAATCCTCGGCCGGCGACAGCGTGAGCGCGGCTCGGTGGACGCGTTCGCCGCCCGGCAGATACCCGCCTTCCTCATCCGACGTGATGCCCAACCAGGCCAATAACTCGCTATTCCGGGCGTCTTGGCCGGCCAGGAACGCTGCTGATCAGCCCGGCGGCCTGCCCCGGGCAACTCCAACTTCCGGCAGCAGCCCCACCTCTATCAGCAAGCGCCGGCCTCGCGGATCTCGCGCAGGCCGAATGTGCTCAACGCCGCATCGGAAAAACCGGCAGCATCATGGCGCTCCGCCAATTGCACTCGAATCTCATTGGCCTCCGGCGCGATAACCGTTGCCGCAGGATCTTCACCTGCTCATCGCCCTCTCCCGCGATCACGGGCGTTGCAGGTCTGCCTTTACATCGCAGCACGCACGACCGGTTGCGGCCAGGCAACCGCAGCGCCAGAGCCGAGCGCTTCGCACAGCCCATCAAGTTGCAATGAAGAACAGGACCAATAAAGCCGCATCAACCGTCTACTTTCTCAAATTCCAACTGGTCGCCGGGCGCAGTGGCCGTCGCTGCAATCCCGGCCATTCCGGCAGCTCCAGCACAGAGTGCGCCCGCAGGCAACCTGAGATGCGCCAAGGCCGCAGCGACGGCCGGACCTTGACCGCTTCCTTCTTCTTGTTCAGATGGAGTGGCGTCTATCGCGTGAACTTCATGAAGAAGCAGTGCACCGCCTCACAGGCGAAATCAACCCCCCTTCGCCCGGCGCCAGGCCGTGCCTTCAAAGAATCCCTCGCGACGGTCTCGCTCGTGTTGGCGACATCGGCACGTTCGGCCACGAGGGATTCTTGAGGTTCGGTTGTAGACTCAGATATTCATGTATGACACAGGTCTGGCGGGCTTCCTGACCAGAGAACCTAAACCCTTCCGATCGAGCAAGGTTTCAGTCTGGCAAGCAACTTCAGCAGGACAGTAGGGTTTAGACCTAACTGATTAACCATGTCTGTGCAACGCACCTGCGAAACAGCGCCGCGGATCGTCGCGGCCCTGACCGGATTCCTACTTCTGCCAGCCCCTGCCCGCCTCGATGCGCAGACCACCGGGGCCACGTTTGGTGAATTGATTCGGCGGGGTGATTTTCTGCTGATATCGTTCTGGTTGAATCAGGGACGTCTCTACCTGGTGAACCAGAACGCCGGGTGGAGATCTGGGACTACGGCACGAACTCTCGCGTGATGAACATCCAGGTGGGACGGGTCCGCTCTCTGCGGCCATGTCTCCGGACAGGCAGTATCTTTATGTCACCAACGCGGGCACTCAGATCGCACCGGATTCCTCGTTGAGCGTCATCGATCTCGGCGGCAATCAGGTGACGGCAACGGTACCCCTACCGGCGCGGCCGCAGGGCGCGAAGTGGGTGGCGATGGGCAGGTTCTGATCACGCTCGGCACAGGAACCAACAATGCGCTGAACACGCTGCTCCTGCCCCGACCGAAGTCAGACTGCCCAGCAGGTGCTCTCTCTGCCCGTCCGCCGCCACCTGTGACGCCGCCAACGCTGCCTGCCACGGCGGTAAACGGCCAGGCCGGCACGCAATTCTTCAACTAAATGGCGCGCACGCCGGACGGCCAGTTCATCATCGGCCTCAATGTCACGAGCGCCGGCGCCAGCACAATCGCGTTCGTCTGAGGTAGCCAGCGGAGTGATCCTCAATGGCGGAACGTGACCGGGCAATCCACCACACTGGCCATGTCACCGGATGGCGCGAAGTTCGTAATAGGGACTTTACGCGAATCGACACCCGCACCTGCCGTTACAGCCACAGCAGTCCTGTCAATTCCCCGTTTCCTTTCCCTGCCGCTTTCGGCGCCTTCGCTCTCTTCAGGGCATCGGTGCGGTCTATTCGCCCGACGGCACCACCTCTACAGCGCCTTCCGTCAGGCCGCCACCACGGTGCCTGCCGCGCGGCCGCTCTCCTCGATTCTGCTCATCTCCAGCGCTCGCAATCTGGGCATTCAGCTCAGAATCAAACTAGGAATCGATCGTCTCCCGCCTGGTGATCACGTCCGACGGATCCAGACGCCTGGGGCTGTCAGGTCGGCGATTCACTTGCCGCTTTCGCGCCTGTACGAGTATCGATCATCGGCGGAAACCACCACCGTCTTTCTGGCGGTGGACGA
>JADKID010000028.1 GCA_016721425.1 Bryobacterales bacterium
TGTCGATGCTGGCCCAGGTGGTTTGCGATTTCACCGACCATCCACCGCGCATCCGCCGCCGCACCTCGAACTCGCCCGCGTGGCGGCTGGAGTTGCCGGATAGTATGTACTCGAAGCCCGATGGGCAGGACGGACAGCTTACGGCGCCTCCCGCCGGGTACGTGTTCGGATAGACCGCCTGTCGCGCGTGCGTCCCCTTAATGCCCAGGTACCCGACCTTTGCCACTAGCCCCAAGCCAGGTCACGCTCGACAGAGAGTTGCCAATTCTGCGCATATCCGGGCCGAAACCTGATCCACGGCGAAAGTGCCCAGCGCGTCGCCCGGTGCGGTGAGCGCGGTCGCCATGGTGAGCGCGGCGGCGGCTGTGCCGCGGATGGCGAAATTTCGTCCACACGGAGGCTGGGCCGCCAGCGAGGAAGCGATGGGTTCGTAGGCGCCCGTGTCGGCGTAGATGCCGTAGCTGGCGCGCACCACCATCGACGAGCCAAACACAGGCAACACATCGATGCCCGTCGCCGCCCCGGTGAATCCGAAGCTTCCGCGCGGATTGATGAGACCGAGCTGATTGCGTTGACGGCGCGTGAAACTGAACCCGGCGCGCACCTGCCACGGCCCGAAACTTCCGCTTTCGGCCGCGGAGACGCCGATGTTTTGCGTCTGCAGGCGCGAGGCGACGACATCGTTCAGGCCGCTCACGCCGCTGGAAAAGGAAAGCGAGGGCGGTCCCCAATCGGCGGCGCGCTGGCTGGAGCCCGCGATTCGCAGCCTCGCCCGCGATGTCGCGCACGCCGGCGAAGAAGGGAAGCGATCGTCTGTACCGCCGATCGACGTCACGGCGAAGCGCCCTTGCCAAGCCTCCGGGGACGGGCACCCACGCCAGCGAGGCCTTGGTTCCACCCGATTGCCTGCGGTCGAGAAACCCGAACAGCGTCGACTCGTCCGCGCGGACGCTTTCGGTGGAGAACTCTCGGTCAGACTGCCCCGTCCTACGGACTTCATCGTCAGCACCTTCCACGCATCGCGGTGCCAACCGCGGATGATCGGCGTTTCCAGGTTGTAGCCCGCTCGCGAGGAGGTGCCGGCGCGGGGGTACAGACGAAGCAACGCCGCCGCCTGCGGGCTGATCCGGCTTATCGGGATGGCTCCGCCCGGGAAGGGCGCGCCGCTCAGCGGGTCGGTGGCCTGAACCCCTGCCGAGGAGAAATCTGCGGCGCGTTCGGCCGCGGTGGGCACACGCCCGTTGGCCACCGCAGCGATGCGGTTCCGCGTCCGTTCATGGGACAGGATGAAATACGGAACCTGGCCCGGTTCCCCCGCGGCCACCAGGTGAGCGGTCCGGCCAGAGTTGCCGAGACGCTGGCCAGCATGCGCGAGGGCGGCCGCGCGGTGGCGCCCACCAGGTTGTAGGGCGCCGCGTCCAGCGCGGAGGTATCCAGCGTCGCCAAGAGCGAGGCGAAGTAGGTGGCCGAACCGCGGCGGAAGTTGCCGAAGGCTGGCGGCTGAGCGAAGTCGGAGTCGGCCGCGTTGTCGACACTTCCGTTGATGAGGTAGCCCGCCAGCGGCCCGCTCGCGCGTTTCGACCGGTGGTTGGGGTTCGGCCGCCGCCGGGTTGTGGCGAGGGGGCGTCGCGAGGGCCACGGGCTCGCTGCACGGCGTGGTTTCCGGCAGCAGATCGAGGTTCAGCAGGATCATTGATCGCTCGCCTCGCGGCTTGCCGTGGCAAAGCACTGCATCTCCGCCGTCAGCGTCCACGGGCCGTCCTCGACGCCCTTGAACTCGAAACGTCCACGCCGCGTCGGTGGAAACCGTCAGTTTCGTGGCGGAGTTGGCGAGAGCGTCACCGTCGCTCCCGGCACAGCCTGGCCGCCGAACCGAACCTCGCCCTGGTAATCGGCGCCGGCGGCCAAGCGAGGCCAAGGCCACCAGCGCGGGCACCGTCTTGCCCGATTCTCACTTTAAGGCTCCAGCTCTCAGTGATGGTGGCGTGTCAATCGTCAGGAGCTCGACCGGTTCGCGGGATTCCCGGAATTTCAGCCGAGTTTCTGAGAGCCGGCCCCAGCACCAGCGGAGGGTCTAAGTCTCCCGCCAACCGAGCGCAGAGTCATCATCGGCGGCGGGATATAGCGTCGATAGGCGTTGGCCACCTCCACGTACACATCGTATTCGCCGTCGAGACCGGTGCGGTCGAGCACCGGGCGTTGCGCTTCTTTCGAAAGAAGGGCGCAGAAGGTCCGCAAAGTGCCCTTGCTCATCACCAGCCATTCTTTGTCCGGGTCGGCGTTGCCCTTCCGCTTGGCTTCTCCGAGTTTGACTTCGGCAAGGAATGAAGGCATCCCCTGAACGCTCAAAGGCTTGCCGGAGGGCTTCGAGAGTTTCGCGCCGCTCGGCGCCTGCTCGAGCAGCCACACCTTCACGACCTTCGATTCGATGTGGGCGCGCAGTCCAAAGCGCTCTTCGAGCATCGTGCGCATCATCCGCGGAAGGTGTTCCGAGGGGTTTCCTTAGGAAACGTCGCACGCCCAGAGTATAGGTCGTTCACCATGGGGCGGGAGGAATCTGAAATTCCTCTACACCGTAAGCGCGCATGATTATGTACTTGATCCGGACCCGCGAAAACTGATAGTGCCCCGGAGCGAGATGCGTTCCGGCCGCCATCACCTGCTCCATGTCCAGCACAGCACTCGGTGATTGCAGGCGGAGAGACACCGCGTCGAACCTTGGCCGGTCTGCCGCCGACGCCGCGGTGGCCAACGATAGGGCCGCTGCAGCTTCAGCCGATAATAGAAGCCAGTTCCGTGTCATTTTCCTAATGAAGCCTTCCATCGCCTAGGGACGACGAACCAAACCTCGCCCCGGCAATCTGCGCCCGCGGCCAGCGAGGCCAATGCCACCAGTGCGGGCACGTCGTCCCGATCCCCACATCAAGGCTCGTCTCTTAGTGATGGTGGGTTGTCAATCGTCAGGAGCTCGACCGGTTCGCGGGATTCCCGGAACTTCAAACCGAGTTTCTTGAGCGCCGGCCCCAGCACCAGCGGTGGGTCGGGTATGTCGACCATCGGTGGGGTCATCGAGGGGGGGGGGATATTTCGCCGAAACGCGTTGGCCACCTCCACGTTCACATCATATTCGCCATCGAGACCCGTGCGGTCGAGCACCTGGACGTTTCGCCTCTTTCGAAAGAAGCGCGCAGAAGGTCCGCAAGTTGCCCTTGCTCATCAGCAACCATTCTTTGTCCGGGTCCGAGTTGCCCAACCGCTTGGCGTTTCCCGGAGTGACCTGGGAGAGAAATAGGGGGAGCCCAGGAACGCCCAGCGGCTTGCCGGCTGGCTTCGAGAGTCTCGCGCCGCCCGGCGCCTGCTCGAGCAGCCAAACCTTCACGACTTTGGATTCAAGGTGGGCGCGCAGCCCAAAGCGCTCTTCCAGCATCGTGCGCACCATCTGCGGAACTTGATCCAGGTGTCTCCCTGGAAAACGTCGCACGCCCGGTGTACCGGTTCTCCAACCGGCGGAGGAATCTGAAACTCCTCCACACCGTAAGCGCGACGGATCATCGACTTCATCGAGACCCGCACAAAACTAACGCTACCCGGAGCAACATGCGTTCCGAGCGCACTCACCTGTTCGACGTCATGACACTTTGGCCGGTTGCAGGCGGAGAGACACCGCGTCGAATCTCGGTCGATCGACCGCCCCACGCCGCGGCGGCCACCGAAAGGGCCGCAGCCTCAGCCAACAATAGAACCAATTCCGCGTCATCTTCCTGATGATACCTTCCGTCGCCCACCGAACAGGCAGAGCACCGCAGGCGTGCCGCCTCAACCGCTGCCTGTCCTTATCGCTTAGGTGCGCCTACGTGCCAAAACCGTACGATGTTTTGGCGATCCACGAGCACTACGGAAACTCGCGAATGCCGCTGCCCTTAAATCTGAGTTCCAATCCGACCTCGCTACGCAACCCGTGCCTATTCAAGAAGTTCCCCGACGGCTTGGCCTTCGACATCAGATACACGACCCGGGCGCCTTGCCCACGTCCGGGCCTGTTCCAGGCTGCGGTAGGAATCGGCTTCACGCTCGCAAGCACCGCAGCGGGTGGAGATCGCCAAATACAGGACGGCACGCCGATCCGATGACCCTGCCGCGGGAGAAGGCAAACCTCGACCCAATCGCGGGTGCAGCAGGGCTGATGATTAGACCAAGGGTGCAGATAAACCAGCACGGCCAACACCGCAAGTACAACTACGGACAGGTTACAGAGGAGAACAATCACCCGGCCATTTCGATTGAGCCATTCCACCATATTGCACCTCGAAGACAACGTGCGCGACAGGCGTGAGGCGTGCCGCGCACAGTTGGCGCATATCAGCGACCAAAGCGCCAAGTCAGGTCTAGTCGACGCAGGTTCCTCCGGAGTATACCCAGCCGTACGAGGTCCACACATACCAGTGGCCATTTATGCAGGTGATCGGCACGCTGGCCAAGGCCAGCGCGGTAAACAGCGCCCCGGCCAGGAGTAGTCTGGCAATGGCATTTCTGACGGATTTCTTGATAGGTTTAGATACACGAGCCTTTCTGAGGGCAGTCGCAGTTCAAAGTGCGAACATGGATGCGACATTGCTCTCCAAAATAGGATATCCGCATACGAATACCCCTGTCAAGAATACTCCGTAGAACATTCTGTGGGCGAAACGACTGCGATTCCCGTCCAGATGAGAAATCGAGAGGCGGATACACTCGCTTAGATGAGAGACGCCAATCGAAAACAGCGCGAGGCTCCATAAACAAAACGACAGAAATGGTGAAGGATGCCGAAGTACGGTTGGACGGATCTGGCCGTCAATCCACTGCTATGCAAGACGATCTCAGAGCACCGATGCGCGGTGTACAGGCCGGGCAGATAGGACTGGATTGGCATGGGCGGGCCGCCCTTGTTGAGGTGGAGGTGCAAACCAAAACCAACTTGAAAGGATCACCCAACAATTAATCGAGTATCGAGACTTCTTGCTCAAATCTGGATCTGGGCTGAGGAACGGCATCGTCCTGGACATCTGTGCAACAGGGACAATCAGAGAAAGAGGGCCAGCAGGCAGACATTCTCGTCGGTATTCCAGGCAGCAGACCGATTCACCCGGCTAAAGTGGACTGGCCAATCCAAATTGCGGATGAGGCCAGAAGAGCTTTCTATGGCGTTTGTTTATGGCTGTGGCCAAGCCGCGTTTTCGCGGGACGCGGATGGAATGGAATAAACACGGATGAACGGGGCCGCGGAAAGCCAGTTCAAGACAATGAAGACTTTATTTGGCCTGGAATCAGTTACTTGGGCGCGGGGGTGGGGTGGGTGGAAGGGAAATCGTGTGCTTTGGTTAGTGTCGGGTGAATTTATGGGCGAGTACTACAGAGGGTTGTTTAAGCGGGCGGCGGGGGCTACCGATGCCCGGGTATCGGCGTGGGCTCGGGTGGCTCTGGGGTTTGCGGCGGATGAGCGGCAGGCGGAGTTGCTGGATTCGGGGGTGCGGTGGTTGTTGCTGTGCTGCTCGCGGCAGTGGGGGAAGTCCACGGTGACGGCGATCCGGGTGGTGCATCATGCGGTGTTCCGGCCGGGGGCGATGATTGTGCTGGCGGGGCCGGTGGAGCGGCAATCGGCGGAGCTGATGGAGAAGGTGGCGGGATTTCTGCGGCGGCTGAAGTTGACGTGGAAGCGGGACGGGGTGAATGAGCACTCGATGGTGCTGCGGAACGGGTCGCGGATTGTGGCGGTGCCGGGGCGGGAGGCGTTTATCCGGGGTTTCTCGGCGGTGACGTTTCTGGTGATTGACGAGGCCGGGAAGACGGAGGATGAGCTGTATGCGGCGCTGACTCCGATGCTGGCGACGACGGACGGGATGTTGTGGGTGATTGGGACTCCGAGCGGGCAGGCGGGGTTCTTCTATGAGGAGTGGATGATGGGCGGGGCGCACTGGACTCGGGTGGCGGTGCCGGCGACGGAGTGCGCGCGGATTGGGGCGGAGTTTCTGGAGCGGGAGCGGGTATCGAAGGGGGAGGATCTGTTCAAACAGGAGTATCTTTGTGAGTTTCTGGCGGGGCCGGAGCAGATGTTCTCGGCGGAGGTGATTGATGGGTGCATGGAGGAGAATTTGTGATGCAGGCGGAGTTGCGGCGGGAGTTTTTCGTGGGGTTGGATTTGGGGCTGCGGCGGGACCCCTCGGCGGTGGCGGTGGTGGAGCGGGTGGCGCGCGATCTGAAGAAGTATGACCCGGTGCGGATGTGCCAGATGATGGAGCGGGTGTATGTCTTGCGGGAGGTACGGCGGTTTCCGTTGGAGACGCCGTATGTGGAGATTCCGGTGGCGGTGCGGCGGGTGATGCAGGGGCTGACGGCGGGGGTGACGCGGACGTTGACGGTGGACGCAACGGGGGTGGGGGCACCGGTGGTGGAGTTGCTGAAGAAGGCGGATCTGGGGGCGCAGTTGAAGCCGGTGGTGATCACGGGCGGGGAGGCGGTGGGGAAGCTGCCGCACGCGGCGACGGTGCCGCGGCGGGCGCTGCTGGAGAATCTGCGGATTTTGATGGAGACGCGGGCGCTGCGGCTGCCGGTGGGGGTGGCGAATGTCGAGGATTTGCGGCGGGAGTTGCTGGGGCTGGGGCGGAAGGGGTCGCGGGAGCGGGACGACATGGTGTTTGCGCTGGCGCTGGGGTGCTGGGGGTTGGCGCCGTTGGGGGAGTTTGGGTTTGCGCCGAACCGGTTGTTTTGACATTGTACCGATTTTGGTACACGATGGAGGGGTGAGGTGAGATGGCCAAAGACAGCGCCCCTGAGGTGCCGGTCCGGTTTTATCGTTCGGCGTCCGGCCGGGAGCCCGTGCTGGAGTGGTTGCGCGACCTCGACAAGGAGGACCGGCAGGCGATTGGACTCGATCTGATGCGAGTGCAATTCGGTTGGCCGATCGGAATGCCGCTGGTGCGAGGCCTGAAGGACGGGCTTTGGGAGGTCCGCTGAACGCTCCCGAGCCAGCGCATCGCCCGGCTGATTGTTTGCTTTCACGACCGGACTCTGGTGGTGCTGCACGGGTTCATCAAGAAGACGCAGAAGACGCCGGCGGACGATCTGGCTTTGGCGACTCGAAGAATGAGGGAGGTCACGACATGAGAAAGACCAACAAGCATATTGGCTCGTCGCTGGATGATTTTCTGAAAGAAGAGGGGATTCTGGAAGAAGCCCGGACCGTGGCGTTGAAGGAGTCGCTGGCCTGGCAGATCCAACTGGCGATGGAGAAAGAGCACATCACCAAGGTGGAGATGGCACGGCGGATGAACACGAGCCGGGCGGCGTTGGATCGATTGCTGGCGCGTGGCAGTGCTTCGGTGACTCTGCTGACGCTGTCACGGGCGGCCCGGGCGATCGGGCGTGATCTTCGGATCGAGTTGGTTTGAGAGTATTCGGCCGCGGAACTGCGATTACGGAGAGCGTTCAGTTTCTGGAGATGGCACCCGGCGTTGGAGGAGGGCTCGCCGTTCCAAGCGGGCGGAACCGGCGCGGGTTGCCGCTTGAATCGGAGTTAACGACCTGATACTCTCCGGCCATGCCGAACTCCATATTTTCCCGCCGTGATTTTGCCCTGTGCCTGGGAGCGACAGCGCTGCCACTGCCAGCGGCCAGCGAGCCGGCTGCCTGGAACGGGCCGGCCCAAGTGCATAAAGTGTATCTGGCCAACCCGAAGCCGACTTGGCCGCGACCCGACCTGGATTTCCAGCAGGAGATCGCGGGCATCGACAGGCGGCTGGCCGATCTGGAGGCCAAGCATCCGGGCGTTGTGCGCTTCAAGGGCGGCAGCCTGCTGATGAGCGACGGCGACGTGGCGGCGTGGATGGCGAGCACGGCCGGCGCCGACGCGATCCTGGTGATGGACCTGACTACGAGTACGGGGCCGCAGTTTGAGGCGCTGAGCAAGCTGGACAAACCGCTGCTGCTGTTCCAGCGCCCTTTGACGAGCTGGGCGTTTATGAACTTCTCCGAGTTCATCCGGCAGGGCAAGCGGGCGGACATGATCAATAGCAGCGACTATAGCGATCTGGTGCCGCACCTTTACATGCTGCGGGCCATGCACCACGTGGCCAACAGCAAGATCCTGGTGGTGCGCCCGGGCAGCGGGAACGCCGCAGCGTATCAGCCTTGGACCGACCGGTTTGGGACGCGGGTGGAACTGCCGGCCTACCAGGAGTTCAAGGACGCTTACGAGCAGGTGAGTATGCGCCTGGCGGGGGAGGCGGCTGAGGAATTCAAGAAGAATGCGCTGCGGATTATCGAGCCCAAGGCAAAGGACATCCTGGATTCCACGCGATTCTATCTGGCGACACTGGAGGTTCTGCGCCGGCGCAAGGCGAATGCATTGACGATCGACTGCCTGGGGGCTTCCGGCGCGGCGACCTGCCGGCCTATCCGTGTGTCGCGTTCTCGAAACTGAATGACGCCGGGCTGTATGGGGTGTGCGAGGCCGACTTCCCCTCCACGATGACGCAACTGCTGGTGACCGCGTATTCCGGGAAGCCGGGCTTTGTCTCCGACCCGACGTTCGACACGAGCCGCAACGAGGTGATCCACGCGCATTGCGTGAGCGCGACGAAGTTGCGCGGCTTGGGGGCGGAGGCGTCGCCGTATACGCTGCGGACTCACATGGAGGACGAAAAGGGAGTCTCGCTGCAGGTGGAGATGCCCATCCGGGAGACGATTACCTGCGGGAAGTTCGCCGATCCTAAGACGTTCCTGGTTTCGACCGGGGAGGTGACAGCCAACCTCGACGACCGCCGGGGTTGCCGGACGAAGATCATTACGAAGGTGGCCGATGCGCGGAAGATGGCCGAGGGGTTCACGGGCGGATTGCACCGGGTTCTGTTTTACGGCGATCACTCGCAGGCGATTGAGCGGATGGGGCGGCTGATGGGGTTTAAGACCGTGCGGGAGTGTTAGAGGGGACGGGCAGCAGACGGCCGTGGGGGAGCGGCCGTTCTATTTCGCGATGCCGGTTCCCTTCAGCGGAACCTTGGTTTCCGGGCTTTTCGGATCGTCGCTGATGATGGTGAGATTGCCGGATATTGCACCCAATGCGGCCGGGGTGAACGTCACGCTGAAGTCCTGCACCGCACCGGCCGGCAACGGGATTGCGATCTCCCAGGGAGCGGCGGTAAACGCGGAACCTCCCACGGAGATGGACGAGAGCGTCAGCGGCGCCGGGCCGCGATTGCGGAGGCGGAGGGTCAAGCTCGCGGACTGGTCCTTGACGACGGAACCGAAATCGAGCGTCTGCGGGATGACTTCGAGCTCCGGCGTGTTGGCCGCCGCGCCTACGCCTGTCAGGTCGACCCGAAACTCGGGGTGCGCGGCATCGCCGGTTGCGATGACGAGCGTTTCGGCGGCGGCGCCTTTCGCCGTGGGGCGGAACTGGACACTGATCCAGCGGCTATCGCCGGCCGGAACGCGCAGGGGCAGGATGGTAAGAACCTGGAACATTCCGCCGGCCGTCGCGGATTGCACGGTGAGGGGGCCATCGCCGCGGTTGGCGATGGCCACGCGCTGGACGGAGTAGGCGCCGGGAAGGACGTTCAGGAAGTCCATGGTGAATTGACTCACCTCGGCCACCGGCGTCTGCAGCACTTCGATGGGCCCGGCTTCGGCAACCGTGGTGAAGAAGCCGTCGCCAGCCAGAACGCGGAAGAGCACGCTCTTACCGCCGCGGATGCTGGCGGGATCGAGAGTGAGCGACGACTCGCTCATGCCGATCTGGAGCGGGAGCCATGTGGCCCGGTTATCGGCGCTGTACTGCAGGGTGTAGGTGAGGGAGTCGCCATCGGCATCGGCGCCGCTCCAGGAGAGAGTGTGTGGGCCGCCGGTCCAGCGGTCACCGGAAAGCGGGGCGTTGAAGGACACGCTGGGCGGATTGGCCGACGCCGAGCGGCTTGCCAGTTCCTGATCGCCGCGCATGAGCGCGAGGCGCTGGACGCCGGCCGGGAGGGGCGCCTTGACGACGAAGGTGCGTTCATTCAGCGGGTCCGGAACACCGGGGATGAGGAACGAAACCTGGAAGCACCATGCGCTGAGCAGAGTGTCGTTGGCATCGAGGAAGCGGAGGCAGTGGTTGCCGGAGGCCCCGCCGGCGGGCGGTTTGGCGCAGGGGACACGCTGGAGGCTGCCCAGGGCGACGCTGCCGGTCTCGCGCTGTGCGGTCCCCTGGAGGAGAACACACTCGCCGGATTCGGCCTCCGCCGAGGCCCTGTAGTTTTTGGCTTGCACGGGGCCGGCGGTGACGGGCGGCTCGAAGCCGGACTCCCAGAGGCTCATGTACTGGTCCGGCGAGATCCACATCTGATCGCGGCTACAATTGACCATCAGGTTGTAGCGGTAGGACTCAAAGAACCCGTAGGGGAACGCCCGGATGCCGATCTCGCCGAGCTCTGCCACGGCGGTATCGCAAGCGGGTGGCGGATCGGAGTGGGTGAGGCCGAAATTGTGGCCGGCTTCGTGAGCGATGGCCACCTGGGCGCCCACCTCTTCCAGTTGGGGCTCCAGATCCTTCACCACAAAGGCGCGCCCGCTGTAGCCAGCCCAGATGGGCGCGGAGAGGCCCTGCATAGCACCCCCGCCGGAGGCGGGCGCCCGGGCACTGACGGGCAGCCAGGCCATGAGCTGGTTGAACGGCATACCGGAGTCCCCGATGACGCTGCCGTAGAGGAGTTCCAGGAAACCGAGCAGGCGGTCCCACTCCGCCACCGTGGTGAGCGGGGTGGACCAGACCACCGGCGGGGTATCGAGCACATCGAAGTCGAACGCATTGGGGCCATCCCAGGCCACAGGGAACATGTTGGCGAGGGTGAGAAACGCCTCGCCGCCCATGCCGCTGGCGCACTCCTGAGACCCGTCCTCGCCTGGGTGGCAGACGCGCACGGAACGAATCGAGAAAGCCGGTCTGTCCTCGAAATGAAGAGTGAGCGAGGCTTGATTGTTGGCTGCGTCCTGCTCTTCAAAATGGCGCTCACCGGGCGGGTTTATTTCCGCCTGCACGGTGATGGCTCCGGCGGTGGTCCACTCGGCGGGCAGGAGGAACCAGGGAATACTGGCGGAATCGCGATTTGGCGCGGGAAACGCCGAATCGGTATCCCCGACCGAGCGAACCGGCGAGCCGGGCAACTCGACTCCGTCGCGATAGCCGCGCATGGTGACCTCGATATCCGGCAGGCTGTCGCCCTTGTAGTCGCCCAGCTTGGCGTAGACTCTGACGACGGTGGGTTTGTGGGCGACCAGCGGGATGCTGTGATCCGGGCGTTGCGTGACCTGAACCCCCTCGAGGTGAGCGATGCTGAGATCGCACCAGACCGGGAAGACGACGGGATCTGATTGCGCCAGGGTCCGGCCGTTGCGATCGAGCAGGACGGCGATGAGCCGGTACTCGACCGGGTTGCGGGGGCCGCGTTCGGGAAGCTCCGGCATGTCCGAGAGGCTTGTGCGGAGCGAGACGGAACTGGAGCCGCGCTCGACGGGGCGGGTGGGCGACTCGGCCACCAGGGTCCCATCGGCCTCGTAGAGACGCAGGGCGACCTGACCGGGATCGTCAGTGAGGAGTTCGACGGCGACCTGTGCGGTGAAGGAGAAACTGCCAAACGGGTCCTGGCGTTCACCGGCGGCTGGCGTTGTGGAGGTTATGGTCACTTTGCTGGGCGGGTCCGCTCGATACCAAAGTTCGATGTGGGCCTGCATGCTGACGCCTTCCGCATCGCTTTTCTCCGGATCGTTGAGAAGATACGCGGAGACCTGCGTGTTGACGACGAAGAACTTCCCGCCGACCTCGGCGTTGTTCAGGTACTGCTCTTTGTTGCGCTGGCACTCCGGGGCGATCAGTGTTTCGGTCCAGGTGCCCGAGTTCTTGCCGGCCCTGGATTCTGCGTTGACGCAGGTCCCGCCGGAGGAAGGAGCGAGGTCGTCGGGTGGGTAGTAGAGGCTCAGCCGGGTGCTCCATCCAGCGGGAATGCTGTAAGTCGCCTTGGCGGAGAGGCCCCCAGGGATCGCAGTTTCGAAACGGACTTTGCCCTTGCCAATGTCGACGGCCCGGCTTGTGATCTGGGGAACAGTGAGGCTCAAATCGAGCACGATGCTGGACTTTTTGCACTCGCTGGTGAGAGAGACGCTGAAGTCGCTGACCGGCGGATATGTGCGATTGACTAGACCGACTTCGGAGCAGGATATGGGCGACTTCTTGACCACGATGTGATCCAGAGTTCCTGTGTAGTAGGTCTGCGCGAGCAGCGGCCCGGCTATCAGCCCTGCGAGACAGAGGAAGAGGCGGGACGGGCGCCCCAAGGAAGCGGCAACGCGGGTTGCGGATGACACGGAGAAACCTCCCCTTGCAGGATGTGCCGGGCACGATCCGGGACCGCGGGGAGGCGGCAGTTTTGCGCTGGAAACCAGACCCCGAGACTTCCGGATGCCCCGCTCCATTCGCTCCAACAGGATAAGACGAGCCGGAGGTAGTATAGGCCGCGGTTGTGGAGGAGTCAATGAAGAGGCTCGGTTGAATCGGTGGGGTGCAACGCCTCCAGTTCTTTGAGCTGGAGCGGGCTGTGAGGCACTTCGGATGGGTTGGGCGGCGGGGGCATTGCGGACGGGCCCCCTGGCCTGAGAGGATTGCTGTGAAAGCGAGGCTGAGGGTCTCTGTGATGAACAAACGCGTGTTGATTGGCGCCGTGATTTGCGTCTGCGGCATGACCGCGCTGGTGGCCCAGCCTGCCGCCGGGCGCTTGACGATGCCGCTGTGGCCGAACGGGGCTCCGGGGGCCGCGGCGAATCCGCCGGCGGAGCGGGACACGACGACGGCGAAGGACAATCTGATCGCGGGCAAGCCGATCATCCGTCTGGGGAACGTGTCGACGCCGACGCTGACGCTGTACACGCCGCGGGGGCGGAACAGCGGGGCGGCGGTGATTGTGTTTCCGGGCGGGGGGTACCGGATCCTGGCGCTGGACCTGGAGGGGACGGAGGTTTGCGAGTGGCTGAACACGGCGGGTATCACTTGCGCGCTGGTAAAGTACCGGGTGCCGGATTCGGGGCCTTATCCGAAATCGGCCGCGGCGTTGCAGGATGCGCAGCGGGCGATGGGGCTGGTGCGGTCTCATGCGAAGGAGTGGCAGATTGATCCGCAGCGGATTGGCGTGCTGGGATTTTCGGCGGGCGCGCATCTGGCGGCGGCGCTGAGCACGCACTATGAGAAGCGCCTGTATGCTCCGGTGGACGGCGCTGACAATGTGGGTTGCCGGCCGGACTTCGCCGTGATTGTCTATCCGGGCTATCTGGCGCTGGCAGACAAGGCTTATGCGGCCAACGCGGATGTTCCAGTCACCAGCCAGACTCCGCCGAGCTTTATTGTGCAGACGGAGGACGACCCGGTGCATGTGGAAAACGCGGTGGTGTATTTTATGGCGTTGAAGAATGCGAAGGTGCCGGCGGAGCTGCATGTGTATGCGGGCGGCGGGCATGGGTATGGGCTGCGGCGGAGCGAGTTTCCGGTGACAAGCTGGCCGCAGAGCGTGGAGACGTGGCTGCGGACGATTGGCATGGTGAAGTAGGCGTGCCTCAGCCGCAGTGCTGGTTCATCAGGGCGACCAGTTCGTTTGCGTGGAACGGTTTGCTCAGGTAGTCGTCCATGCCGGCATCCAGGCAGCGCTGGCGATCGCCGGCCATGGCGGAGGCGGTGAGGGCGACGATGGGCGTGTGGCTGTGGCCATTTTCGTTGGCGCGGATGCGGGCGGTTGCCTGGAAACCATCCATTTCGGGCATCTGGCAATCCATTAGAACCAGATCGTAGGATTGGCGGGAGAACTTCTCCACGGCCTCGGCGCCGCTGGCAGCGAGATCGGCCTCACAACCGAGCTTGGAGAGCAGACTGAGGATCAGGCGCTGATTGATGGCGTTATCTTCGGCAACGAGCACGCGGCGACAGACGAGGGAAGGGGCGCTGAGCCGCTGCGGAGGGGACTCCACGACCGGGGCGGCGGGCCGCGGTTTGTCTCCCAGGAGCGTGCCCAGCAATTGCGAGAGCGCCCTCCGTGTAACGGGCTTGGTGAGCAACCCGTCGGGAGATTCGGGTTGCCCCGAAGGGATAAATTTGAGGTGGGGCGACGATTCCAAGCCGACGACGGGAATCCTTTGACCGCCGGCGGCGGCGCGAATGGCGCGGATGAGCCCGGCATTGTGGTGGTCCGGGCCGGAGGGGTCCAGGAGGACCGCATCAAACGGAGCTCCGAGCTGTCTGGCGTTGCGGATAAGGCCGGGCGCGTGATCAGTGAGCGAGATGGCCGTGACGCGCAGCCCCAGGCGGCGGCACAGCTCGGAGGTCAGGGAGGCGCCCAGCTCACTGCCTCCGGCCACCAACACTTTGGCCGCGGGCAGCAGGGGGATCTGGGGGGCACAATCCTGTGAATCCGGACAGGCGGTGAGCGGCAGGTTGAACTGGAAGGAGGAGCCCTTGCCGAGCTGGCTGGATGCCTCGATGTGTCCTCCCATGAGTTCCACCAACTGGCGGCAGATGGCGAGGCCGAGCCCGGTACCTCCGTGTTTGCGCGCTCCGGAGGAATCGAGCTGGGTGAAGCGCTCGAACATATCGGGCAGCCTGGACGGCGGAATACCGGGGCCGGTGTCGTGCACGGAGATGCGAACGGCTGGCTGATTTCCGGGGTGCGCCGTGCCGGGGCCGGCGAGGACGGCCTCGACAAAAACGTGGCCGCGTTCTGAGAACTTGACGGCATTGCCGACGAGATTGAGGGCGATCTGCCTGAGCCTGCCGGCATCGCCGATGATTCTGGCGGGGAGGGCGGGGTCTACGCGGAGCAGCAGTTCCAGTCCTTTTCCGGCGGCCATTGGCGCCACCATGTCCAGCACGCCCTCGAGGGTAGCCTCGAGATCAAGCGGAATCTCTTCCAGTACGAGATTGCCGGACTCCACCTTGGAAAAATCCAGAATATCGTTGATCAACTTGAGCAAGGCCTGGGCGGAGTGTTGGACCGCCTGGGCGTAGCCCTGCTGCTGTTCGTCGAGGGGGGTATCAAGGAGGAGCTCGCCCATGCCGATGATGCCGTTCATCGGCGTGCGGATCTCATGGCTCATTGAGGCCAGAAACTCACTTTTGGCGCGGGTAGCATCCTCGGCGATCTGTTTGGCGGCGGAGAGTTCCTGCACCATCCGTTCCAACTGAGAGGCGTTGCGTTCCTGGGCCTGACGGGCCTCTTCCAGACTCTGGGCGTGCCGGAGGAGCTCGCGCTCGGTGCAAATGCGCTGCTCCACCTCGGCGGTGAGCTTGCGGCGCATCTCTTCTAAGTGTGTGATGTCGTGGAAGAGCACAGAGCGCCCGATGGCGCGGCGCCGGCGATCCAACAAGGACATTTCGGTCCGTTCATAGGTGCGGGCGATGCCACCGGAGGTGACCTGCACCTGAGTGGGGCCGGCATCGCGAGGGGCGAGCAGGGATGCCCACTCTTCGGGCACGGAGGCTGGCTGGACGCCGTGCGCTATCGGCGAAGAGCCAGCGAGGGCCGCGGCCGCGGCGGCATTGCGATCGACCAGGGAGCCCTGGTTATCGAGGACGAAGAGCAGATCCGCCATGCGCTCCACAACGAGACCGCGGGCGATGGGGCTGGCGCCGAAGAGGTTTTCGACCATGATGGCCCAGCCGGTGACGAGGGCGGCGGCGCAGAGGCCGTAGGCATTGAGATTCAGTTCCAGCTTGACGAGGCCGAGGCGGCCGGGGATATCGGCGATGAATGGGAGGACCCAACTGGCCGCAGCGACGAGGATCAGCCGTTTGTAGCCCTTCTGGGCGCGCCAGGCGGCGCGACAGATGAGCGCGAAGGCGATGAGGGCCAGGCCGTAGAAATACCAGGTGAGCACCTTTTGCCAGGGTCCGCCATCCCAGGTGATCGCCTGGAGCGTGCCGTGTGGACGGAGGCGGAAGTTGTAGCGGTAGAGTTGGAGTTTTTCGGGAGCGAACGTGAGAAGCAGGGTAGCGCACGGGACCAGGAGGAGCGCGGCGGCCTGGCGGCGCCGCAAGAACGCCAGACCGCTGGTGTGAAGGACGGCGTGTATCACCATGGCGGAGATCAGGCCGAGGATGGCAAACGGCTTTGCCATGGCGAGGGCCTGTTTTACTCCGAAATCCGTGGAGTGGATCTCAATGACGACGGAGGCGGCCCAGAGTGAGGCGAAGGCCATGCCGTAGGCGAACGGGCGCACGGAGGCATCGAACCGCACGCGCCAGACCCGGATGGCCGCGGCTCCAGTAACGAGCGCAGCCACGGTCATGGCGATCATGTCCGGCGCGAGCATCGGAACGCTAACAATCCTCCTATACTCAGTATCGGCGGATCCCTCCGTTAACTTTTCATCTCCGGGCGGCGGATTCCACCTAGACCGGAGCGAGGGGAGAACGCTCGCCACCTTTTGAGATGGTTCAAATTGAGGCGGTTCAAACGGAGGAGGGGTGACTGGAGGCAAGGGCAGGGGGCATCAGGGGGCGGAGCTTCGCTGCAACCAAGCGAGGGCGAGGGTGGAGAGGGCGATGTCCGGCATGGGCGCCACTGCGGCGGATTGGGACCTCAGCGGCTGGCTGAGCGTCTTCCGCACGAACTTCTCCGATGAGCGCGAGACGCTCTACCGGAACCGCGGCGCGGGCGAGTTCGAGGACATCACGGTCTCCAGCGGGATGGCCCACAATACGCGCTATGTGGGCTGGGGCTGCGGCTTCGTCGATTTCGACAACGATGGCTGGAAGGACCTGCTGCTGGCGAATGGCCTCGTCTTCCCGGAGATCGATCGCAAGCAGAGCGAGATCCGCTACAGGCGCGGCGCATCGTCTACCGGAATCTGCGCAACCGCAAGTTCGACGACATCTCGCTGAAGAGCGGTCCGGCGGTCCAGGAGACGCACTCGTCGCGCGGGGTGGCCATCGGCGAAAATCAGGGCCAGGCGTTGGATGCTGCTGAAGCTGGAAGGCACAACTTCCAACCGGAGTGCGATCGGCGCGCGCGTGCAGCTCTCGGCCGGCGGGGAGACGCAGACGGACGAGGTCCGCAGCGGCTCCGGCTACCTCTCGCAGAACGACCTGCGGCTGTATTTCGGCGTCGGCCAGGCTACGAAGATCGATCAGGTAGAGATCCAGTGGCCGAGCGGCCGGAAGCAGGCAGTGCGCGGGCTGAAGACCAACCGGATCCACGTTCTCAAGGAACCGGCCGCCGGTAGCTGAGCGCCGGAATCCACCGCCCGGACCATTAACTTTTGCATTCTTGAAGCTGAGTTCCCGGTATTTTACTCCATAATGGAATGGTATGGATTCCATGACCGGCCGGCTGAATGCGCGACAGAGAAGTGGTGGACTTGAGAAGGTCCTGTCCAAATGGCGAAATGTGCGCGTACCAGGTGCGCCCACCGTTACCGGCCATTCCGTTGCCGGCCATTCCGTTACCGAGCCGCGACCGTCAGGGAGCGGTGTGCCCGGTGCGGGGGATCCACGCCGGCGCCCTGACGATCGCGGCTCAGTAACTTGCTGGCGTCTTGTGGCGGTCTCCGCCTGTATGGCGTTGCTGCCTGCTTTGCAGGCGGAAGATTGGCCCCAGTTCCGGGGGGCCTCGCGGGATAACGTCTCCAAGGAGATCGGGCTCCTGCGGAAGTGGCCGGCGGGCGGGCCTAAGGTTCTGTGGACGATCCCTGTGGGGCAGGGCTATGCCGGTGCGGCGATTGTGGGCGGGCGTGTCTATCACAACGATTACGACGAGGCGAAGGGCGAGTGGGGTGTCTTCTGCCGCAATCTGACGACAGGCAAGGAGATCTGGCGGTATACGGAGCCGCGCAAGATCCGGCCCAACCACGCCATCACGCGCACGGTGCCGGCGGTGGACGCGCGTTTTGTCTTCTCGATGGATCCGAAGTGCAACCTCTATGCGCTGGATGTCAAGACGGGCAAGAAGGTGTGGCAGAAGGACTTGGTGGCCGTCTACAAGGCGCGGATTCCGCCGTGGTACAACGGCCAGAACCCGCTGATCGAGGCGGACCGGATTGTGGTGGCAACGGGCGGCGACGCCGTGCTGGTGGCCCTGGATAAGGCGACGGGCAAGGAGCTTTGGAAGACCCCCAACACGATCAACGCGATCCTGTCGCACGTCTCGGTGATGCCGGCCACGCTGGGCGGCGTGAAGCAGTATCTGTACGCCACTCTGGAATCCGTCATGGGCGTTTCGGCCAAGGACGGGAAGATGCTGTGGAACTATCCGCGCAAGTTTAACGTGGCGGCGGCGCCATCGCCTCTGGCCGTGGATGCGTCGCAGGTGTTCGTCACCGGGCCCTATGACGCGGGCAGCACACTCATCAAGGTCAGCAACGCGGGCGGCGCTTTCAAGACCGATACCGCGTTCGACATGAAGAACAACGAGTGGAACTCCGAGGTCCACACGCCGATCGTTTACAAGGGACATTTCTTCGCTGTCGGCAAGAAGAAGCGGGGCCTGTTCACGTGCCTGGACTTCACGGGCAAGAAGGTATGGGACAGCGACGGGAAGGCGGCATTTGAGCTGGGCAGCTTCCTGCTGGCCGACGGGATGTTCTACGTCCTGGAGGGCAAGACCGGCATGCTGCGGCTGCTGGAGGCGAACACCACCGGGTACAAGGAACTGGGCGCCGCGCAGGTGCTCTCCGGCGAAGACGTATGGGGCCCGATGGCACTCTCGGACGGCAAGCTGGTGCTGCGGGATCTGTCGAAGATGGTGTGCATCGACGTGCGCGGCAGGTAGGAGTTGCGGCCATGGAATACCGGCATACGCGAGTGATGGGCGGCCCGGAGAGCGGGCCGGATTGGTTCCGCCATGCGATCCGCGGGCTGGCGGCGGGGCGGGACGGCCGTCTGTATGCGGCGGGCGATTCACGCGTAATGGTGTTCGATCCGGCGGGCAAGGTATTGCGAACGTGGGCGACGGCCAAGCCGGGGTGCTGCCTCGCGGTGGCCGCCGACGGGCGGGTGCTGGTGGGCGAGGCCGGGCAGGTGGAGATCTTTTCGGGCGCGGGTCAACTGTTGCAGGCGTGGCGCGGGGGCTGGCTGGGCGAGATCACGGCCATCGGGTTCCATGGTGCGGAGACGCTGGTGGCGGACGCGGCGGCACGCTGCATCCGGCGCTATGACAGCGGGCTGAAGAAGCTGAACGACATCGGGCTGGACAACCGGACGAATGGATTTCTGATTCCGAACGGCGTGCTGGATTTCGAGGTGGACGCGGCGGGAGTGATCCACGCAGCCAATCCGGGCAAGCACCGCGTGGAGCGGTATCAGGCGGACGGTAAGCTGTTGGGCCACGTGGGCCGGTTTGACGGGTTGAATCCGGAGGGCTTTCCGGGGTGCTGCAATCCGACGAACGTGGCGCTTGGCACAGGCGGGCGGTTGGTGGTGACGGAGAAGGCGGAGTCGCGGGCCAAGGTGCTGGACTCCGGCGGCAAGCTCGTCGCGGTGCTGGGCACCAGGATCTTTGACGCAGGCTGCAAGAACATGGCGGTGGCGTCGGACTTCCGTGGGCGCGTGTATGTGGCGGAGACGGTGAAGCTGCGGATCTTCGTGTTTGAACCGGCACGGGCGGAGGCGGTATGAGCAAGGGTTTCTCCAGACGGCAAGTGGTGGCGGTGACCGGCCTCGGATTGACGGCAGGCTTCCTGGTGAAGAAGGCCGAGGGCCAGGTGGTGTGGCAGATCGATTCGAAGTCGTGCGTGAACAGCAAGCTGGGCGAGGTTGGCGTGAAGGTGTGCGACCTGTGCGTGAAGGAGTGCGTGGTGACGCAATCCGCCGTGCGGGCCGTGAATGAGTTTTCGAAGTGCGGCCGCTGCTGCGTGTGCCCGGCGTATTTCAACGTGAAGAGCGCGGTGGGCAAGGACGGGCTGCCGAGCGAGAAGCTGTGCCCGCGCGATGCGATCCTGCGCAAGCCGATCGGCGAGGTGGATCCCAATGATCCGGCGAACAATTTCTACGAGTACGTCATTGACGAGGCGAAGTGCGACGGCTGCGGCAAGTGCGTGATGGCGTGCAAGGAGCCGGCGGGGCTGGGCTCGATTGTGTTGCGGGTGCGGCACGACCTGTGCGTAAACTGCAACAACTGCGCGATCTCGCAGGCTTGCCCGAAGGACGCGATCACCCAATGGCCCGCGCTGAAGGCGGTGCTGGGACTGAGCGAGACGGCATGAGCAGGCTGTGGGCAGTAGTGGCGCTGCTGTGCGCGCTCACCGGAAGTGTCTGGGCGCAGGCGCTGCCGTACGAGCGGCCGGTGGACCGCGCGCCACAGGAGAAGAGCATCGGCGGCGGGTACAAGACGCCGGACGTGCAGAAGCCTCTGCCGCGCAAAGGCTGGCTGGAGATCACGGACGTCGTGCTGCTGGCGGCGGCGATGGGCGTCTCGGTGTGGATCGTGGTGAAGCGGCGCAACCGGCGCTGGCTGATGGCGCTGAGCGCGACGAGCGTAGCGTATTTCGGGTTTTACCGCGAGGGCTGCGTGTGCCCCATCGGTTCCATCCAGAACGTGACGGTGGCGCTGACGGACGGGCACTATCACATCCCCATGGTGGTGACGGCGACCTTCTTTCTGCCTTTGCTGGTGGCGGTGTTCTACGGGCGGGCGTTCTGCGGCGGCGTGTGCGCGCTGGGGAGCTTGCAGGAGCTGGTGTTGATCCGGCCGGTGCAGGTGCCGAAAAAGCTGGACCGCGCGCTGGGCTGGCTGAAGTATGTTTACCTGCTGGCGGCGATCGGCTTTGCAGTGCTGCCGCTGGCGCAGCGCGACTTTGTGATCTGCCGGTTTGATCCGTTTGTGAGTCTATTCCGGCGTTCCGGGTTCGCGCACATGCTGGCGCTGGGGGCTGCGTTTTTGGTGCTGGGGATGTTCGTAGGGCGTCCTTATTGCCGCTACTTGTGCCCTTACGGCGGGCTTTTGGCATGGTTTTCGCGCCTTTCTTCGCGCGGTGTGAGCATCACGCCGAACAAGGAACTGGATTGCGGGCTGTGCACGGACGCGTGCCCGTACGGCGCGATTGAGAAGATGCGCGCGGTGCGGGCGAACTGCCTGTACTGCGCGCGGTGCTATGAGGCGTGCCCGCGCGAGGGTCCGCTGGTGCAGTTGCGGGGGCAGGCATGAAGGGGCGCGCGGCAGGCGTGGTGGTGCTGGTGTGCGTGGCGGCGCTGACGGCGGACTATGCGGTGAAGATCGCGTGGACGGCGGCCAGCGATGTGCGGGTTGCCGCGTTGCAGGAGAAGGTGCGAGCGGACGCGGGGCTGGCTGCGGCGTTGGCGGCGGAGCAGAAGAAGATCGCGGATTTCAACCAGGCGCGGCGCACGCGGATCAACTGGCTGTCGCTGGTGTTGATTGTGGCGGCGGCGGCGTTTCTGGTGGAGCAGCCAAAGGCGCCGCGGCGCATTCCGGAGAAGCCGCAGAAGGCCGCGGGCGTGCGGCGCGGCGGCAAGCCAGTGGTGACGGGCGCGGCTGCGCCGGAGATTGATCTGGCGTTTGTGGATGAAGTGGTGGCGCGGGAAGGGCGAGGGACGGAGGCGGCGATCCCGATCCTGCAAGCCATCCAGGCGCACTACCGGTACCTGCCGGATGAGGCGCTGCGGCGGGTGTGCGAGTTGACGGAAATCACACCGGCACAGATTGCGGGAACGTCGTCATTCTACTCGCGGTTCCGGCGCTCGCCGGTGGGTGAGCACATCGTGCGCGTGTGTCACGGGACGGCGTGCCACGTGGCGGGCGCGCGGCAGATCACCGATGAGCTGCGGCGCGAATTGAAGATCGCGGAGGGCGAGGATACGGACCCCTCGCGCACATTCACCATCGAGGAAGTTGCCTGCCTGGGGTGCTGCAGCCTGGCTCCGGTGGTGATGGTGGATGAGCACACGGCCGGGAATCTGACTCCGGCGACGGCGTGCGACGCGTTGGGAGAACACGCATGAGCGGCGTGGAGATCCGCGTGGGGCTGAGCTCGTGCGGCGTGGCGAGCGGGGGCGAGGCGGTGCGGGATGCGCTGGTGAAAGCAGCCGGCGGTCGGGCGCTGGTGAAGGCGGTTGGCTGCAACGGAATGTGCCACTGCGAGCCGATCGTACAGGTGCTGGAGGCGGGGCGGCCGGTGGCGCTGTACGGCAAGGTGACGGCGGAATCAGCGCGGGCGATCGTGGGGCGGCACACGCGATGGTGGGAGCGGCGGCGCACGGATTTGCCGGCCGTGGATTCAGAGCCTTACCTGGGCAAGCAGAAGCGGATCGTGCTGGAGAATTGCGGGGAGATCGATCCGGGAAAAATTGACGAGTACCTGGCACGGGGCGGCTACGAAGCGCTGCGGAAGTGCGCGGGGATGACGCCCGAGGCGGTAGTGGCGGTGATTCTGGAATCCGGGCTGCGCGGGCGCGGCGGGGCGGGCTTCCCGACGGGGCGCAAGTGGGCGGCGGGGCGGGCGCAGACAGCAGCCGTGAAGTACGTGATCTGCAACGGCGACGAGGGCGACCCTGGGGCGTTCATGGACCGCCTGGTGCTGGAGGCCGATCCGCACAGGGTGCTGGAGGGGCTGGCGATTGCTGCCTATGCGATCGGGGCGGCGACGGGCATCTTGTATATCCGCGCGGAGTATCCGCTGGCGGTAAGGAATGTGCGCGAGGCGATCCGGCAGGCGGAGGAGCGGGGGCTCTTCGGAAGCGGGCTGAAGCTGGAGGTGCGGGAGGGCGCGGGGGCGTTTGTGTGCGGCGAGGAGACGGCGCTGATCCATTCGCTGGAGGGCGGCCGGGGCATGCCGCGGTTGCGTCCGCCGTTTCCGGTGGAGCGCGGGTTGCACGGGGCGCCGACATTGATCAACAACGTGGAGACGCTGGCGTGTGTGCCGTGGATCATGCGGAACGGCGCGGCGGCGTTTGCGTCGCTGGGGACGGCGGGCAGCAAGGGCACGAAGGTGTTTGCGCTGGCGGGCAAGATCCGGCGCGGCGGCTTGATCGAGGTGCCGATGGGGATCACGATCCGCGAGATTGTGGAAGAGATCGGCGGCGGGATCCAGGGCGGGCGGAAGTTCAAGGCGGTGCAGATGGGCGGGCCATCGGGTGGGTGCATTCCCGAATGGCTGGCGGACACGCCGGTGGATTACGACGAGATCCCGAAGACGGGCGCGATCATGGGCTCGGGCGGGATGGTGGTGCTGGACGAGCGCGATTGCATGGTGGACATGGCGCGGTTTTTCCTGCGGTTCACGCAGGCGGAATCGTGCGGGAAGTGCACGTTCTGCCGGATCGGGACGAAGCGGATGCTGGAGATCCTGGAGCGGATGTGCGCGGGCAAGGGGCGGCGGGACGATCTGGCGACGCTGGAAGAGCTGGTTGATTTTGTGAGCCGCGGGAGCCTGTGCGGGCTGGGGCAGACGGCGCCGAACCCGGTGGCGACGACGCTGAAGTATTTCCGCGATGAGTACGAGGCGCACATCCACGAGAAGCGCTGCCCGGCGGGACGGTGCACGGCGCTGGTGCGGTACCGGGTGACGGATGGGTGCATTGGATGCACGCTGTGCGCGCAGGCCTGCCCCGTGGGCGCGATCGCGTATCAGCCCTACAAGAAGCATGAGATCGACGACGCGCTGTGCACGCGCTGTGACGAGTGCCGGAAGGTGTGCCAGGACGACGCGGTGGAGGTGGTGAGCCCGTGCTGACACTGACCATCGACGGGCGGACCGTGACCGTGGCGCCGGGCACCACAGTGCTGGAGGCGGCGCGATGGCTGGGGATCCGCATCCCCACGCTGTGCCATGTGCCGGGGCTGGAGCCGGTGTCGTCGTGCTTTGTATGCGCGGTGCAGATTGCGGGGCGGCGCGGACTCTCGCCCTCGTGCGGGATGCCGGCGGCCGAAGGCATGGTGGTGACGACCAACAGCGCGGACGTGCGGCGGGCGCGGAAGATGGCGCTGGAGCTACTGCTCTCCGATCACGCGGGGGACTGCGTGGCGCCGTGCTCGGCGACGTGTCCGGCGGGGCTGGATGTGGCGGGCTTTGTGGGCGAGATTGCGCGGCGGGATCTGGACGGCGCGATGGCGGTAATCTCGCGGCGGCTGGCGCTGCCGGGCTCGCTGGGGCGGATCTGTCCCCGGCTGTGCGAGCAGCAGTGCCGGCGGTTGGATTACGACCAGGGGCTGGCGATTGGGGCGCTGCACCGGTATGTGGCTGACGCCCGCGCGGCCGTGCCGGCGCGGGCGGCGGAGACGGGGCTGGCGGCGGCGATTGTGGGGGCAGGCCCGGCGGGGCTGGCGGCGGCGTTCTATCTGCGGCAGATGGGGCACCGGGTGACGGTGTTCGATGCGCGGGAGCGGGCGGGCGGTATGCTCCGCTACGCGATTCCGGCGCACCGGCTGCCCAAGGACGCCCTCGATGCGGAGATCGGCATTATTGAGAAACTGGGCGCGGAGTTCCGCATGGGGCAGCGCTGGGGGCGCGATTTTTCGCTGGCGGATTTGCAGGCGAATTTCGGCGCGGTGTTTCTGGCGACGGGCGCGCAGCGGGCGCAGGGGTTGCAGTGCGACGGTGAAGAACTGGCAGTCTCTGGGTTGGCGTTTCTGGAGCGGCTGGAGAGCGCCGGCGACGACGTAGTGGTGATCGGCGGCGGCAATACGGCGATCGATTGCGCGCGGGCGGCGGTACGGCTGGGGGCGAAGCGCGTGCGCGTATTCTACCGGCGGACGCGGACGGAGATGCCCTGCCTGTTATCCGAGGCGGAAGAGGCGCTGGCGGAGGGCGTGGAGTTCGAGTTTCTGGTGGCTCCGGTGCGGCTGGCGCGCGACGGCGGGTTGTCGCTGACGTGCGGGCGGATGGAGCTGGGCGAGCCAGACGCCAGCGGGCGGCGGCGGCCGGTGGCCGTGGCGGGCTCCGAGTTTGTAGTGCGCTGCTCGGCGGTGATTGCGGCGATCGGGCAATCGGTCGAGCGGGAGGTCGCGGAGCGCGACGGCCTGCGGGTGACGGCCTGGGGCATTGCGGCGGATGCGCGGACGATGGCGACCAGCGTGGAGGGCGTGTTCGCGGGCGGCGACGCGGTATTGGGCGCCGACCTGGCAGTGCGGGCCGTGGCAGCGGGGCGCATGGCGGCCGTCTCGATGGATCAGCACCTGCGGGGCGAGACGGTGACAGGCGAACTGGCGCTGGCCGCGGTGGCGATGAAGCCGATGGACGACGCCGAGCGGGCGGCGCTGTACCGGGAGATCGAGAAGGCGGCGCGCGTGCGGATGCCGGAGATCGAGATGGCGCGGCGGCAGACGAGCTTTGACGAGGTGGAGTTGGGGCTGCCGGAAGAGGATGCGGAGCGCGAGGCGCGGCGGTGCATGAACTGCGGGTGCAGCAAGGCCGATTGCTGCCACGTGCGCGGACTGGCGACGGAGTACCAGGCCGACTCGTTCCGCTATCCGGGCGCGCGGCGGCGGTTTGCGCAGGATTTGACGCATGCGGAGATTGTGTACGAGCCGGGCAAGTGCATCCTGTGCGAGGCGTGTGTGCGGATCGCGGCGGAAGAGGGCGAGGAGTTCGGGGTGGCGATCCTGGGGCGGGGGTTTGACGTGGCGGTGGCGGCGCCGTTCGGCAAGACGATCGCGGAGGGGCTGCGAAGATCCGCGGTGCGGTGCGCGGAGGCGTGCCCGTCGGGGGCGCTGGCGTTGCGGGCGGCGCAGGGGTGCGACGGGTGCGGACTGGCGCTGATTCAGGGGCCGGGGTAGGGTGGCGGGCAGCGCGCGATTGCGAAGGTCCGGGCCTTACTGAACCCAGACTGTGGTGTTCTGCTGTGAGTTGTCGTAGTCGCCGATCTTCAGAACGATCGGCTGAGCGCCGGGTCCGATGCCTTCGGGTACCGCTGCGTCGATCTGCAACATTCCGGCCGCATAACCGACGGCGGGCGAGACGTGAAGGAGCGTCGCGGATTGTCCGCCGATGAACAGCGATATCGTTCCAACTGGAGCAACTGGGTTGTAGCTCTTGCCCGCCAATGAACCCGCGATTGACAGAACTGCGGCCCCGTCTGCCAACGGAAAGTTCCACATTCCGACGCCTGTGGCACGCAAACGGATCGTAGATCCCACTGACGCCGGATTGCTCTCGCTGTTGGGTGTCGTCAAGAATTGGTTTACTGAATCGACGTTCTCAATGATGGCCGCTCCGCTACCGCTTTGGTCCACTGTGAACATACCGGGCGAAGTGGGTTGGAGGGGCAGCGTGACGGGCTCAGACGGGAATGGAGAGGCCTGACCAGCCTGCAGCCTTATCACGACTACTTCGATCGTCTCACCGCTGGAGACACCAAACGGGACGATGCAATCGATCCGGTCGTTGCTGACATAGAGCAAGGGTGCGGGGATCCCGTTGAAGGTAACCTGCGAATTCCCCAGCGTTGTGGGATACAAGCCAGCCGTATTGGCTTGCGCGGTAATCGGCGGCGTACTGAGATGCTTGCCGGACACACTCACCCAAGCTCCGGGCGAAAGGACAGGCTGTTTTGTCGTGGAACCTACGACAGACGCGATTTCCGGCCGGCCCGAGTTCTTCAGAAACACGCTCACCAAAACTGCGGCCACCTCCGCAGGACTGTCAACTGGGGCGAACAGGACGGTTCGGTCGTATCGACCAGGAAATAGGTACGGCACCACATTTGGATTCAGACCAATGACCAATTGGGACGGTGAGATGCTGCTAGAGGGCGACACGATGAGCATATCCGCGGCGGGCGTCCCAGGAGTCAATTCCCCAAAGCCGACCAACTTATAGGGCACTTTGTTCCAGGAGGCGAAGCCGACGGATTGGCCAATTGCGACGAAAGCCGTGTCGGCTGTCGCCGTGATTGTGAAGATGCGTGGGTGCGGCTCCAGGGCCGGCCCCGCTGGGGTCTGGGCCCGCAACGCGGTGGGGGCGAGGAGCGCCAGGCCCGTCGTTACTGCCGCCCACAATCCGAAGCGATGCAACATCACCGACCTCCTCCCGTTACTACCGGGTTGGCACTGCGAGCGAACTGGCAGTACCGATCTTCGCCAGTGCCCACAACTCGTCGGGACTCGACTTCATCCCCAACCACATTCACATTATAGCTTCGCGCGTTGCGCGTTGCTGGAAAACAGGTCACGTGTTTTCTAACTTTTTCGCGCACTTCATGTTCTTTTTCATACACTTTCGTGAAGTACAACGCCGCGATCGACAGGCGGGAATGGAGCTGCACGCCGGCGCAGACTCGGCGGGGCTGCGGCCCGCGCACGGCTGCAATGGGTGCCGACTGGCGTTTATCAGCCGCCGGGCGTAGGTTAGTTAAACGATTATGAAATCCTTCGCGGTGTTTGCATTACTGGCGGCGGCGAACTGCGTCTGCGCGCAAGACAAGATGGAGTGGTTCACCCACGACAAGTTCGGGATGTTTGTGCATTGGGGGCCGTACTCGGTGCTGGCCGGGGAGTGGAAGGGGCAGCGGACTCCGGCGGGGGACGAGGCCGAGTGGATCATGCAGCGCTTCAACATTCCGGTGAAGGATTACCGGGAGATGGCGCACACGCTGAACCCGGTGAAGTTCGACGCCAATGCGTACGCCAAGCTGGCGAGGGCGGCGGGGATGAAGTACCTGGTGCTGACGGCCAAGCACCACGATGGCTTTGCGATGTACGACTCGAAGGTGAGCGACTACAACATCGTGAAGTGGACTCCGTTCCGGCGCGACATCGTGAAGGAGCTGTCGGAGGCGTGCAAACGCGAGGGCATCCGGTTCTGCGTCTACTATTCGCACCGCGAGGATTGGGACGATCCGAACGGGTACGGCAATCACTGGGACTACGATCCGGCGAAGAAGGATTTCGACAAGTATCTCAGGGAGAAATCGCTGCCGCAATTGCGCGAGTTGTTGACGAACTACGGGCCGCTGGGGCTGATCTGGTTTGACCGGGGCATCGACACGACGGCGCAGGCGAAGCAGTTCATCAACCTGGTGCACGAGTTGCAGCCGAAGTGCCTGATCAACGGGCGCGTGGGCAATTACGCCCACGAACTGCTGGGCGACTACCAGAACATGAACGACAACGGCATGCCGACGGGCGGGCTGGACGAATACTGGGAGACTCCGCAGACGCTGAACGGGACGTGGGGCTACAGCAAGTTTGACGAGCAGTGGAAGACGCCGGCGAACGTGATCCAGCGCATGGTGGAGATCGTCAGCAAGGGCGGGAACTATCTGCTGAACATCGGGCCGAAGGCGGACGGAACGATACCGGCGCCGAGCGTGGCGGTGATGGAGCAGGTGGGCGCGTGGATGCAGAAGAACGGCGAGAGCATCTACGGGACCAGCGCGTGCCCGGTGGGGCAATTCCCATGGGGGCGTTGCACGGTGAAGGGCGGGAACATGTATCTGCACGCGTTCCAGAAGCCGGCTGATGGCGTGCTGTGGGTGGGCGGGTTGAAGAACGAGGCGGCCTCGGCGCATCTGTTGCAGGCTCCGGGGCAAAAGCTGGAAGTGGTGCGGCAGGACGGCGTGACGGGCGTGCGCGTGCCGGCGCAGGGCTGGGATGCGGCGTCCACCGTGGTGGTGCTGGTGGTGAAGGGCAAGCCGGAGGCGGAGCCGGAGCTAATGACGCAGGGGAGCGATTCGCCGTTCCATCTGACGGGGATCCGCGGCGAGACCAGTGGGCAGGCGATGAAGAGATTCAACCGCGACGGCAGTTTTCATATCGGGCGGTGGACGAAGCCGGAGGATCAGGTGCGGTGGAATCTGGTGGTGAGCCAGCCGGGCAAGTATCATCTGCGCGTGCGGTATGCGGCGCGGCCGGAGTGGGCGGGCCGGAAGTTTGTGGTGGAGCTGGGCGGGCAGCGTCTGGAGAAGACGGTGGAGGCGACGGGCGACTGGTATCAATACAAGGCGTTTGATCTGGGCGTGGTGACGCTGGCGGCGAAGGGCGCGATGCCTGTGGTGATTAGGCCGGCGGCGGCGGGACCGGAGAACCTGATGTACTTTGAATCGTTGACGCTGGAGCCGATTACGGTGAGCGGGCGGCTGGGGCGGCTGGATTAGCGGGCCGGGCTGGCCGAAAACCACCGCCGTGGTGCTGCTCCACCACCAACCGGAGAGGCGCACCGTGCGGAAATCGCAGCAAATACGGGGTTTTCCGAATTGGTCCGGCGATTGCTTCTCTGTAAAGCGGGAGGCAAAGAAAATGAAGACCCCATCCAGACTGCTCGTCCTGGCGCTGATCGCCGGCGGCACGATGTTCGCGCAGGTGCGATTCTCCGTGGGAATCGGCACGGGAGGCTACGGTCCCGGTTATTACCCGCCTCCGGTCTACAACCAGTACATGCCGCAGTGCCCTGGCCCGGGCTACACATGGGTGGATGGCTATTGGGCGCCGCAGTATGGCCGGAACGTGTGGATCACCGGATTCTGGCGGCCGCCGGTGCGGGGCTACTACCGGGCTCCGCGCTACGTGCCGCCGCCGCGCTACTACAATTCGTATCGCGGGCATGACCGAAACTGGGATCGGGGCCGGGACTACCGGCGCGATTACCGGGGCAGAGACTACCGCCGCTGACTCCCGCAGGAGCACCAGACCCGGCCGCCCGCGCGGCCGGGTCTTTCTTTTGGCATCAGCGGCGCGATAGCCGCTAGAGCGTGGAAAGAGCGGCCTGCAGCATGGCTCGCGTGTAGGCGACGGAGTAGGCGATGCCGGTGTAGCCACCGCCGCCGGGGTAGCCGGGGATGCGGCCACCGGTGCCGAAGCGATCGCGATCGGCATCGAGGGCGCGGGGGTGCTCGGGGTAGATGATGCCGTTGTATTTGTTGCGGACCAGCGCCTTCATGACGCCGAACATATCGTTCTGGCCGACGTCCACGAAGACTTCCTGGTAGCGCTCGTAGGGTTTCTCAACGAGCACGTTGCGGTAGTGGACGTGATTGATGCGTTTGCGGCTGGCGAAGTATTCGGCCACGGCGACGGGATCCTCTCCCAGTTCGCGGGTGACTCCGCAATCGTAGGTGATGCCGTTGGCAGGACTGTTGACAATCCCGATGAGGTGTTTCCAGCCGGCGAGGGTGCCCATGATCTGCTCCGAGCCGCGGCTGATGGGGGAGGGTGGATCGTTGGGGTGGAGGGCGAGACGGACCCCTGCTTTTTCGGCGGCGGGCACGGCAAGCTTGAGGAACCAGGTGATGTTGGCCCACATCTCCTTGAGCGTATGAGTGCCTTCGTTGGCGAGCGGCGGGAGGTCCTTGAATTTGACCCTTTTTGCGTGGGGGAAAGCGGCGAGGGTTTCGGGCGTGATGGCGCCGGAATCGTCGCGGTAGATGGGCTGGACCACGACGCCTTCTTCATTGATGAGAAGCTCGAGATCGTGGTGGAACGCCGTGTAGCCGGCCTTGGCACGGCCGACGGTCTCGTAGTAGCCCTCGACTGCACGGTGGGCGTAGAAGTTGTATTCAACAACCGAGAGGCCGCCCTTGCCGGCAGCAGCGATGGAGGCGAGCACGGGCTCGATCTCCTTGTCGCGGGCCGGCTTGCCGTAGAGCACACTATTGGGGAGGCCGATCATCGAGTTGTAGGCGACGAGACCGGCGTCGCTGGCAGACTGGACGGCGCGGCGGACGTTTTCTTCGGTCCAGGGCATGCCGCCGCCGATGGAGACGCCGAGCAGATGATTCACGCCGAGCTGGCGGATGCGCTGATAGCTGGCGGCAAGGTTGGGGCCGCGGGGCCGGGCGCCATTGGGGTCCGGAGCGGGAGCGGGCGAGACGGGCTGCTTTGGCGCGAGGTAGCCGCCGTAGTTGCCGCGGACGGGGGCAGTGGAGGCGGTGGGGAGTTGGACGCTGGCAGGCAGCGGTCCGCCGCCATCGCCGGGGGCGAGACAGATCTTGGGAGTGTCCGGACCCTCCTCAATGGGCCAGGTGCGCCGAATTGGCGCGGCCTCGAGGGGCGGCATGGCCTGGGCCAGCGCGGCAGCGCCGGCGCCCTGCATCATCCTGCGTCGTGAGAAGCGATCTCCCATTGCAATCAACCTCCGTTACAAAAAGAAGCGACCGCGCGGCGGCGGTTTGGCTGGGACTATTCTATGCGAATCGGAGAAGCGGGTCGAGAGGTATGAGGGATTCTCATGGGCGCAGGCGCTGGTATGGTTTTCGATTGCACGGGTTGGAGTTGTGTGGTGTAATCCGTAGTTAGGAAATTAGACTAACTAACATACCGGGAGTGACGCCGATGAAACTCGCTCGTTGGATGGCGGTGATGGGTTGCGTGTGCGCGGGGTTGCGGGGGGCGGACCTGACGGCCTGGCCGGAGCATTTGCGGCCTGATCCGTTTGGAGCCGTGGTGCAGGCGGACCGGAGCGCCGGCGGCGCGGCAGTGCGGGCGATCGAGGCAGAGACGGCGCGCGGCGCCTACGTCTCGTATCATCTGGCCGTTTCCCTGCCCGAAGGCGGCACGTACAAACTAGCCGTGAAGCCCTTTCCCGCCGGCAGCAGGATCGAGGCGGACCTGTACCGCGAGTGGTTCCACCTGATTCCGGCGACTGGGCTCTACTGGCCGGACGCCTTGATCCCGGTGACCGGCGCTCACGCGTCGCGGATGCCGGAGCCGGATAACCGCATCGCGAAGCAGACCGTGCAGGCGTTCTGGCTGGATTTATTTGGGTGCCGGCAACGGCGGCGGCAGGCACATACGAAACGGCGGCCACGCTGGAGGCCGGCGGGCGCACGGTATCGCTGCCGGTGAAGTTGACTGTCTTAGCGGCGACGGTGCCGGCGGACGACGTGGTGGCGATGGATCACAACTCGTATGGCTCGTCGTGGCTGGGCTCGGACTATCCGGCACTGGTGGCGAAGGCGGGACCGGGTTTCTATTCGAGCAATTCGTTTTACGGGCTGTTGCAGGCCTACCACCGAGTCTTCTACGAGCATCGCGGCGTGTTTCACAACCTCGGATATGGGCACGGCGGCAAGGTGGCGCCGGAGTACGCGCCGAAGCTGGCGGGCGTGGGCCGGACGAAGCACGTGGCGGACTGGACGTTGTACGACCGGCACTATGGACCGCTGCTGGACGGCACAGCCTTCGCCTCGACGCGGCGCGGGGCGCGGCCGATCCCCTATGTCTATCTGCCCATCAATCCAGAATGGCCGGCCACGATGATGAGTTGGGGCGAGCCGGGGTACGAGCGGGAATTCGTGAACGTGGTCTCGGAGATGGAAAAGCACTTCCGGGAGAAGGGCTGGACGGGCACGAAGTTCGAACTCTTCTTCAATCACAAGAAGCGCTACAAGGGGTTTCCGTGGGACGGCGACGAGACACGCTTCGACCGGGACGACGCCTATCCGCGTGAGTTTGCGCGGATGATGAAGGCGGCAGTGCCGGCGAGCACGCCTGTGCAGTTTGTCTTCCGGACAGACGCCAGTTGGACGATGGAGCGGCAGTTCCGAGAGATGGGGGGCGTATTCAATTTCTGGGTCTGCGGCGGCGGGATGTTCGGCTGGTATATGGACGCCCTGCCGGCATTGAAGGCGCGGGGCGACATCGTGTGGATCTATGGCGGCACGCCGCCGGTGACGCGGCCCTCGGCGGACATCGCGGTGGAGGTGTTGCGGACCTGGTTGTGGGGTGTAGGCGGATTTGTCCGCTGGCAGACGACGCAGGCGGGCAGAGACCCGTGGTTTGCCTCGGACGGCGGCGGCGAGACGTTGATCTACCCGGGGGACCGGTTTGGCATCGCGGCTCCGCTGAGCTCGGTGCGATTGAAGCTGGAGCGGAACGTGGTGCAGGACTTGACCCTGCTGGATTCGTTTGCGAAGGCGCGAGGTGTTGATACGCTGCGGGCCGAGGCGGCGCAGCGCTTCAACGCGACGCGCGTGGAGGAGTGGCGGACCCCGCGGCCGAAGCTGGCCGATTCCAGGCCGGATACGTGGAGCAATGCGGATATCGACGACGCGATGCCCAAGAATCCGAAGTTCGACAAGGGTCTGGATGCGGCGGCGTGGCAGCGGGTGCGGCAGTATGTGATGCAGTTGGCGAAGGAGGCGCGGTGATGTTCCGGATCATCCTCTTGGCAGCGATGGCGAGCGGCGTGTGGGCGCAGGAACTGGAGCGCGTGGCGCAGGTGGCTACGGTGATGATGGACGGCGATGTGTGCCGCCGGATCCAGACTCCGCGCTCGGCTGCGGCGATGGTGAAGAAAGACCCGCGCGACCCGTGGAAAGCGAGCGACGATTACGACGTGGACGATGCGGCGTTTCTGCAAACCAAGAAGACGCTGATGCGGCTGGCGCGGCTGTGCCCGACGGCGTGCGATGTGAATCTGTGGATGCCGGCGCCGGGCGAAACGCCGCGGGTCCAGGTGGTGATCCGGAATGTGAACGAGATGAGCCAGTTCTGGAAGTTCGGTGAGTTGATGATGGCGATGCCGGCGGAGATGAAACAGGTGCTGGAGACCGGCGTGCGCGTCACGGTGAAGCAGCGGCCGGGCATGGTGTCGGTGCTGGCGCCGGTGTACGACAGCCTGGGGGACATCGCCGGGCTGGTGGAAGTGGTGAGCCGGTTGACACCGGATCCGCGTGAGAACGTGAAATGAGGGTGGCGGGGCTGGCGTGGGTGGTGATGGCATCGGCGGCGATGGCCGCGGCGATGGCGGCCGAGCCGGCAGTGCGCAGTTACGAGGGGACCATCTCGATGCCCACCTACGAGCCGGGCGCGCGGGAGCTGGAACCCTCGCTATTTGCCAACTCGACCGTGGGCGGGATGTATCCGTTCCCCAGCTACGTGCTGCCCTGGCGGGCGGGGTCGCCGGCGCCCAGGCAGTACCGGGCGATCTTCGTGGAGAACGAGTATCTGAAGATCACGTATCTGCCGGAGATGGGCGGACGGATCTTCTCGCTGTACGACAAGATCCGCAAGCGCGAGGTCTTCTACCGCAATGACGTGATCAAGCCGGCGCCATACAACCCGCGGATGAGCTGGCCGCAATCCGGGCTGGAGTTGACCGGGCCGCACGATGTGCACATGCTGACGCTGCACGGCGAGCCCTTCTGGTCCAACCGGATCGTGCGGCTGGCCGATGGCGGCGTGTCGCTGGTATTGGGGGAGAACGATCCGGTCTATCAGATGAACGTGACGCTGACGGCGACGCTCTATCCGGGCCTGGCGGCGATGGAGATCAGCGTGTTTTGCTACAACCCGCGCGAGGCGCGGATGCCGCAGATGTTCTGGATCAACACAGCGGTACCGGCGACCGCGCAGACGCGCTTTCTGTACCAGATGTCGCGCACGGTGGGGCACACCACGGCGGACATTGCCGATTGGCCCGTGCACAATGGCGTCGACTACAGCTGGGACCGGAACAACAAGAATATGCTGGGCGTATTCGGCATTGACGCGTACGACGATTTCAACGGCGCCTATCAGTTCGAGAACGACTACGGCGTGTTCCGTTACGCGGACCGGCGCCTGGTGCAGGGCATGAAGCTGTGGACGTTTGGCAACGGCCCTGGGGCGAAGAGCCACGAGCGCGGGTACACGGACAACGCCGGGCCGTATGTGGAGTTGCAGAGCGGCCGGCACGTCTGGGATGGGCACTACGAATGGGTGGCGCCGCACAAGGCGGAGAGCTGGAGCGAGTGGTGGATTCCGGTGGCGGGCACCAATGGCGTGACGAGCATGAACCGCGACGTGGCGCTGAATCTGGAGGCGGAGCCGGGCGCGCCTGTGAAGCTGACGCTGGCGGCGATGCGGCGGATCGGCAAGGCGCGGGTGGTGGTGACGGCGGGCGGCGGGGAGATCGGCCGTGCTGACGTGGAGCTCGATCCGGCAAAGGTGGCGCGGGCTTCATTGACGTCCGCGGGGCGTGAGCTGGCGGGGCTGCGCGTGGTGGTGACGGATGCAGCGGGCCAGGCGGTGCTCGATTACCGCAGGCCGGATACGAAGCCGGGGCGGACGGAGTATACGCCGTTCACGAAGCCTCTCGAGGCGCCGAAGAAGGCTGCGTCGGAGATGGGCGCCGAGGAACTGGTGCTGGCGGCGGAGTACCGTTTGAAGGAACTGGATCCGGCGGGCGCGGCGGCGCTGCTGGACCAGGCCCTGTCGCGCGATAGCGGGTATTCGCGGGCGCACCTTCTGCGTGGGATCCAGGCATTCACGACGGGTCATCACGCGGAGGCCGTTACGAGCCTGCAGAAGGCGATCGAGCGCGACCCGTACGCCGACGAGGCGCATTACTACATGGCTATGGCGCAGTTGGCTCTGGGGCGCGAGACGGAGGCGGAGCGAAGCCTCTTCCACATCTGGCCGCAGAGCGCGTACTATGGCGCGCGTGAGTTTCATCTGGGCCGGCTGCGGCTGCTGGCTGGCGATCGGGATGGCGCACTCGCGCGGCTGCGCAGCGCCGTCACGGCCAGCGGCAACGATCTGCGGGCGCGGCTGGCGCTGGCGCTGGTGCTGCGCGAGAGCGGACGCGCGGCGGAGGCCCGTGTGCAGTTGGCGGAGGTAGAGCGGATCGAGCCGACGAACCGCACCGCGCGCGCCGAGCGGTGGCTGGCGGCGGGCGATGCGGCGAGCCGGAAGGAACTGTTGGATTTGATGGGCGGGCAAAGCCAGGAGGCGATCACGGTGTCGGTGTTTTATCGCGATCTGGCGCGGTGGAAAGAGGCGTCGCGAGTGCTGCGCCTGGTAGAGACGGACAATCGTGATCCGTGGGCCACCTCGCCGGAGTACTTCTACACACTGGCATACTGCCTGAAGCGCGCCGGCGATCCGGCGGGGGCAACGGCGGCGCTTGGCAAGGCGCGGGCTGCGGCCGGCCGTGTGGATCGTTTCCCGTATCGAGACGGAGCGGAGGCAGTATTGCGGGACGCCGTGGCGGCCGATGGCAACGACGGCGTGGCGCGGTATCTCTTGGGGTGCCTGCTGTATTTCCGCGACAGGCGGGCGGAAGCGATCACGGAGTGGGAGGCTGGCGTGGCGGCCCGGCCGGCGGACTTCTCGCTGCGGCGCGCGTTGGGCCTGGCGTACGCCGAGCAGGGCTTGCCGATGGAGAAGGCCGCGGCGCAACTCGAGCGCGCCGTGGAGTTGCAGCCCGGCAATGTGCGGGCGCTGACGGATCTATCGGCGCTGTATGCGCGGGCAGGGCGCTTCGCGGAGCAGTTGACTCTGCTGCGCAAGGCGCTGGCGCGCGCGCCCTCCGATGACGATCTGGCGGAGGGTGTGCTGGCCGCGCATCTGAGCGACGGGGACTACGCGGCGGCGGAGAAGATGATCGCGGAGCACCAGTTTGCGGTGCGGCACCGGAGCTACGGGCTGCGCGACAAGTATCGCGTGATGCGGTACGGTGCGGGCGCGAAGGCATACTCGCGGGGCGAATACGCAGAGGCGCTACGGCTGTTCCAGATCGCCAAGACGCCGCCGCCTTCGTTGGGCGTGGATGACTTTGTGGGGCAGGCATCGCCGCGCCTGGAGTATTACGCCGCACGCACGCTGGAGAAGCTGGGCCGGACGGACGAGGCGCGGCAGGCGTACGAGCGGGCAGTCTCCGGCGTGGCGCAGCTTTCGGGCGATCGCGACAGTTGGAACAGCGAGAACTTCTTCATCGTGCCGGCGCTGGAGAAATTGGGCCGCGCCGGAGAGGCGGAGAAGTTGGCGAAGCGGTTCGATGGATTCGCGACGTCGGAGCGCGACTCGAAAGACGTAGCGTACCGGGCCGAGGCGCGCTACCTGCTAGCATTGGTGCGCAGTCACGAGGGCAAGGCCGACGAGGCGCGCGCGCTGCTCGGCGAGGCTCTGGCGGCGAGACCGGATCTGCTGCCGGCTCGGCTGGAATGGCGCGGGGATGTGATCAGGGCCGGTAAGCCGTAACGCGCGCCGCGATGTCGCCGCGGAAGGGCGGCGGCCTCAATTCCAAACCGTAGCCGAAGTGGTTGGTGAGTTTGACACGAGCTTGATCTGTGCGGACCACGCGGCCTTGTGACGTGTCCCACCACTCGATGACGTAGTCGCCATCGGCGAGGCCGGTGACGTTGAGGCTGGCGGTGGATTGATCCGGGCCGGTGACCGGCTTTCTATCGACGACGCGAAAGGCGAGTGGATCGTGGATCCAGAGGAGAGCGCGGTCCTGCGCGGCCAGCCCGTAGACCTGGAGGGAGACGGGCAGACTCGGGCGGGAGAGCCCAGTCTGTTTCCACTGATGGGCGGGCCAGTCCGTACCTTGAATGAACTTGGCCAGCGGCTGGTAGTGGCGATAGAGATTCTTCGATTCCACGTAATTGTGCCACCACCAATAAAGGCCGGTACCGGAGGCCCCGCTGAGCGCGGACGCCCAGAGCGCATCGTGGAAGTGGCGGCCCTCGGGATCGATCTGGATGGCCAGCGCCGGATCCTCGACGCCCTGCTCGCCGAAGAAGAACGGCTTGCCGTAGGGGCGCATGAGGTGATCCGTATCCTGGAGAGCGTACTGGGCGGCGTCGTAGGAGGCATCCCAATAGGAGTGGGCCTGCACGATGTCGATCTCCGGCAGAGCGAACATGCGCGAATCGCGCCAACTGGTGGTGATGGGGTGGCGCCAGGGATCGATGCTCTTGAGGTAGGCGCCCATCTCGCGGTGCCAATCGGCGTTGGCGACGGAATCGAAGCCGCCGTTGTTGTCCACCTCGTTCCAGAGCTCCCAGGCGGCCAGATGGGTGGACCAGCCCCAGCGGGCCACGCTATAGCGCAGGCGGCGGCGCACCAGCTCGCGGGCCTTCGGGTTGGTGAAGTAATCAGCGGGTTTGACGCACGGACCGCCGTTGGCGTCGTTATAGGGATTGCGCGGCCAGCGGTGGGCGAATCTGGGGTTCCACCAGACGGTCATTTCAAACGTGAGTTGCCAGTAAACGCCGAGGCGCTCGCAAGTGGAGGCCACGTGATCCAGGCGCCAGGCCGAGGCAAGGTCGTAGCGGCCGAGCCCGGTGGCTTGGGTTTCCAGCGGGAAGCCGGAGAACTCGGCGTCGCCCGGCGCGGCCACGATGGAGATGTCTTTGGGCGGATAGTATTCCTGCCAGATGCGGGCGTAGTTGCCGCCGTTGGCCGAGAGCCGCTCCAGCAGGCGCTCGAAATAGTAGGTCCCCTCGCGCCGCTGGTACATACAGACGTTCTCGCCGATGGGGAAGAAGGGCTGGCCGGTTTCGTGCTCGAGGTAATGAGGATTGCGAGGACTGACACGCACGTAGCCGGGGCGCGGACCTTGTAGCACCTGCACGGTGACAGGCTGAGCGCGGGTGATGCCTCGCTGGTCTTTCACTTCGAGAACGACCGAATGGAGGCCGGCCTCCGGGCTGGCGAAGCGGACGCGCCAGGCGGGCGGACCGGCGAGGGCAAGAAGTTCTTCCCGCGCGTTGAGGGTAGCCGCAGGGTCCTTGAGCGAGCGCTGATACGGCTGGAACCAGAAGCCGGGGATGCGCAGGGTACGGTTGGAGGGCAGCGTGACAGTGGCGTCGAGCGTGACCTCGTTAGGATCGAAGGGGTTGGCGGGCCGCTCGGCCGGCGTGAATTCGAGCTCCACCATCTCGTACTGGCGGGGCTGCGGCGTGAGCACTCGCGCCTGAGGCAGGGCGGCCAACAACAACAGAAATGCCAGCATCAGCGCACTCCGCACCAACGGCAGACGAAGAGCAGCAACGCCTGGGCGGATTGGACCAGAGACTCGATATCCACGTACTCATCGGCGCCGTGGGTATTACCGCCGGACGGCCCCCACAGGATGGCGGGGACGCCGAATTGGTGAAAGAGAAAGGCGTCGCAGGGGCCTTCGATGGGCTCGAGTCTCGGCGCACGGCCCAGGACGGTTTCGGCGCAGTGTTGGAACTCGCTGATGAGGGAGGCGTCCGGAGGCACGATGGAGGCCGGCAGCCAGCGAAGCGGAAATTCGACTTCCGGCCTGGGCGAAAAGAGCGCCTCATTCTGGGAGAACCGCTCGCCCAGGGCGTCCAAAAACTCGGCCTCGACAGCGGCCTGGGTCTCGTCGGGCAGGGTGAGCCAGAAGATCTCGATACGCCCCACCTCGGGCACGCCCATCGGCTCGGTGGTGGCGAACGGGCCGGTGTTGACCTTCAGGACGCTCACGGAAGAGGGAGCAGTGCGCCCGGCGAATATCGGATGGGCGGCAAACTTTTCGGTTCGGCGGGCAGCGAATTCGGGCACCCAGTTGAGAACGGCGCGGAGTTGATCCACGACGCCGGCGAGGTAGCCGGAGTCGGCCAGGATGTCACCGGGCGCTCGCAGGGTGAGATGGGCAGTGCGGCCGCCGAGGTGGCCGGTGCACACCCGAAGGTGGGAAGGCTCGGAGAGTATGGCGGCATCGGCATTGTGGTTCATGAGCCGTCCGGCGAGGGTGCCGTTGGAGCCGCCGAATTCTTCGTCGACGACGGACTCGATGAGGAGGTCGCCATCGAGTTCGATGCCCAAGGCGGTAAGGGCCTGGGCGACAAAAAGGTTGGTGGCTATGCCGGCCTTCATGTCGTTGGAGCCGCGGCCATAGAGGCGGCCGTTTTCGATTTCGCCGCCAAAGGGGTCGCGGGTCCACGGCAGAGTCCCGGCCGGGACAGTATCCATGTGGCCGGACAGGATCAGGGACCTGCCGCCGCCGCGCCCCTGCCGTCTGGCAATGAGATTGGGACGGTTCCTATAATTGCGTCCAGGCCAGAAGGCGGGGTGGCGCAGAAGGCCGGGAACGGAAAGCAGATCGTAGAGATTGCACTCCCAGCCAGCCTCCTGCAGCACCGAGGCGGCATACTGCTGGCAGGCCAACTCAGCCCCGGTGGGCGGTGTGTTCTCAGAGGGGATGCGGACCAGATCCTGCGTTAAGGCAATGAGCTGCTGCCGGCGTTCCTGAACATATTCGGCAATGCGGCTTTCGGTCGAAACGGATGTTGACACTCAAAACTCCAAGGTTGCCGGCGGTTTGCGAAATCCCCGCGTGAGGAATCCGAGGTAGATGATACCGATGAATACCCAGATGAAGCCGGCCATCTGCGCCTTCGACGAGAGGCTCAGCCAAATGTAGAGGCAGGCCGCGGCGCCACAAGCGGGCGCGACCAGGTTGGTGAGCCAGCCCCATCCGGAGCGTTGGCGTCCGCGGATGTAGTAGTGCTGGATGACGCTGAGATTCACGAGGATAAAGCCAAGGAAGGCGCCGAAGTTGAGCAGCTCGACAGCCAGTTGAAAGCTGACGAGCGAGGCTCCGGCCAGCGCCGCCACGCCCATCATCCAGATGCCGCGCGTGGGCGTGTTGGTGCCCGGGCTGACGTGGGCAAAGATGCGGCGGGGGAGCACGCCATCGCGGCCCATGCCGAACAGCAGGCGCGAAGCGGCGGCCTGTCCGGCCAGCGCGCTGGCGAGTCCCGCGACCAGCAGAACCAGAGTGAGTGCGCCGAACATCCAGGCGCCGCCCACCATCTGGCCGATATCGAGGATCACGGTTTCAGGGTTGGCAAACGAGCGAAAGTCTGGAATCACCAGCGCGGCCAGATACACGGTGGCGACGCAGATGAGCGCCTGGATCACGCAAACCGCAACGGTGGCGACGGCGATGTCGCGCTGCGGCTCGCGAACATCTTCGGCCAGCGTGGAGATGGCATCGAAGCCGATGTAGGATAGGGCGGCGACGCCGGTGCCGGCCATCACCGCGCGCAGGGAAAACTCGTGCGGCTGGAAGATGGGCTGCATGGAAAACAGCGCGCCGCTACCGCCGTGGCCAGCCACGCGTAGTGCCGCCAGCACCAGGAAGGCTACGGCACACAGGGACATCAGCCAAAGCAATACTGTCCCGGCGCGGGCCGTCTGCTGCATGCCGCGTAGATTAATCCACGTGATGCTGACGGCAAAGAGCACTGCCCAGACGAGGTAGGGCACCTGGGGGAGGAGCCGCTCGGCCGTGAGCGCCGCGTAGATGACGCTGAGCATGGGGATGAAGATGTAATCGAGGATCATGCCCCAGCCGGCGATGAACCCGACGTGGGCGTTGAGGCCGCGCTGCACAAATGTGTAGGTGGAGCCGGCGGCGGGGAACGCGCCGGCCATCCGGCCATAACTCACTGCGGTAAACAGCATGGCCAGCATGGCGGCCAGATAGCAGAGCGCGGCGTGCCCCTTGGACATCTGCTGCACGATGCCATAGACCGGATAGGGCGCCGTGGGCGTGAGGATGACCAGGCCGTAAAGGATCAGACTGCGGCGTGTCAGGATGCGGCGAAAACTCGGCTCGTACCCCAGGGACCGCAGGGCGCTATCGGCAGTGTCGGCGCTCACTCTTCCAACCTTCTCTCTGCCAGCGCCTTCACCGGCACGTTGTTCTGTCTGGCGTACGCCTCGATGTGATCCAACAGGCGTTTGCGCCATTGGGCCAGGCCGATGCTCTCCTCGGGCGCGCTCATGTAGCTGAGATCGGCGCGGCGATCCGCCCAGTGGTCCTTGGTGTCGTCGAGAACATGGAGAAACGCGCGGCCGTCAACGGTGCGGTTCTTGGGGAAGCGGTCCTTCTCAAAGACGGCGGTGAGTTCGCGAAAGATCTCGCGGCCTTCGCGCTCCAGGGCCTGCACACGATCATAGGCGGCCAGCATGCGTCCCACCGATTGGGCTGGCTTGTTGCTGAGAGCGTCGGCCTGGGCGGCGTCCAGCAACTCCTCCGCGCCGGCCAGGCCGGCCAGCAGGCGCCAGTGGTGGCCGATGAAGCGGGCCAGCACCTGAAGTACCTCGATGTTGTAGCGATTCTGCTCCACCCGCAGAAGTGCGCCCGTCAGCGTTTGAACCAGCGCCGAGTTCTCATCGCCGCGCCGGCGCGCCTCGGCGATGGCGCGTGCGTGCGATTCCCGGAACGTGGAACTGACTTTCTCGCCGGGCAGGCGCGGCAGCGATGCCAGCGTGAGATCCTGGCGCTCCGTACCAACGCCTTTCCCATGGGAATTGCCGTAGCCCGGCCCGCGGGCCTTGGAAACCACGCGATCCCAACTACCCTCCCAGGCGCGCGCCTGACGCTGCAAGATCCGGTAGGCGTCTGTCAAATCGGGCGCGCCGCTGCCGTAATAGAAGCGCATGAACTCGGCGGCGTGCTGCTCGACAGAGGCGCCGGTAATGTTCCAGCCCCATTGCGCGACCGCGGTCCAGCCCAGCCAGAACGTCTCGCTATGCAGGCCGGAATCGCCCCACGCCGCGCCAAAAACACCAATGGGATCCAGTTGGCTGGCGCGTCCGGAGGCGATGGAGGCGCGCGCGGTTTCCAGGTTGCCGGAACTCACGCCGTCCAGCGAGAGGTGGTTGGGGAAGAGCAACTCGGCGCCCTGCATGGAGACGTAGGAAAGCTGGCGCATGCCCTTGCGTTTCTCAATGGGGAGGAACTCGTCATCCCCCACCACGCCATCAATGACGCCTGGCGGAATCATTTCGAGATGTTTGGCGAGGAGCGGGTATTCGAGCCACGCGAGCATGCGGCGATTCTGCCGGGCCAGGTGATCGTGAGCGCGTTTGGCAAAGGTGGCCCATGCCAGGCTGCGGTTTTCGGGGTTGTAGGGGGCTTGGCAGCGGCTGCCGATGCCGGCGTAGTAGATCTCGTCGGTGGAGACGAAGAAGTAGTCCACGCCCTTTGTGGCGCGAATGAGGTCGTCGTACATCGAGAAGATCAGGGCGTAGGTGCGCTCATCGCAGAGGTCGCTCTGATAGTTATTGCCATCCGCCTTGAGGTGCGCGTATTGGGGATGTTTGAGCACGTAGGCGAGGTGGGCTGGAGACTGAACGATGGGGACCACCTGAATGAAGCGTTCCAGGCCGTAGTTGACGATCTCCTGCAACTCGGCTGGCGTGAAGGCGCCGGGGGCGCCGATGGCGGGATGGGAGGGGAAGGCGAACTTGTCTTCCAGCTCAAAGCCGATCATGTTGACCTTGAGGCGGGCGGACCAATCGAGGTAGCGCTTGAGCGTCGCCATGCGGTCCTGATGGTGCTTGGTATCCCAGTGGAGAAAGCGCAATTCACGGTCTGGCCAGTCTTCGATGATGCCGGCAGGAAGCCACGTCCGGCCAGCGCCATCGCTGCGGCGCAACTGGAGGAGCGTTTGCGCGCCGTAGAACAGGCCCTGGGCTGCGTTGGCAGCGATCTCGATGCCATCAGCGGCAATCGTGAGACGGTAAGCCTGCCGCTCGATTCCGGGGGCGGCCTTGGTGGCGACCGCGCCGGCAGCGATGCGCAGCCGCACGCGGCGGCCGGAGACAGCCACGGCGGCGAACTCGTGCCCGGCCCGCAAGGCGCGCACGGCCATGTCGCCGGCCGGCAGCGCGCCGGGATCCAGCGCCCAGCCTGCATCGAAGCGAATGTCGCCGTCAGTGAGGCGGACCTCCCGCGGCGATGGGATCACCGAATAGCCGCGAAGCAGCAGGCCCGTGGGCGGGGCGGCGCTCGCCGCCGTGCCGAACAGGGCAAGCACAATGGCGACGGACACTCTGCCGGTCATAATCATCTTCCCTTCTCCCTCTTGCCGGCCCCTCACAGACCGGCCAGCAATTCGTTCGCCGCATCTCGAGCCACACGGATGGCCCCCTGAAGCACTACGTCGTCGCCTAGAACCGAGATTTCCACCCGCACCGGCCATGAGATTGCACCCTCCACCAGTTGTCGAATCCGGTCCACCACCAGGTGAAACAGCTCCCCCTGCAGCACGATCATCTCGGGATCGAACATCACCGCCACGTCGGCGGTGGCCAGGCCCAGATGAGTCGCCAGGCCATCCAGGATCGCAACCGCCGCCGGATCCTGGCACCGCAGCGCCTCCTGCAACGCGCCGGGCAGCCCTTGCCCGCTGAGCAGCGCGGCCATCGCGCTGGATGTACTCTGCGCTTTTTCCACCACACGGTCGCTGCCCACGACGGATTCCAGGTAGCCGCGAGCGCCCCATGCGGCGGAGTTTTCGGCGCGATCGAGCACCATGTGGCCAATCTCGCCGGCTGCCCAGTGGCTGCCCTGCCAAAGCCTTCCGTTGTGCACCACGCCAGCCCCGATGCCGGTGGTGAGACGGATGAGCACAAAGTTTTCCACACCGCGCGCCGCCCCGGCGTGCATTTCACCCAGGGCCGCGAGGTTCACATCGTTTTCGACGAGCACCGGGAACTCCAGCGCTCTTTCGAGATACTCACGAACAGGGACATCCCGCCAATTGAATACGTTGCCCGCCTCCAGGACAACGCCCAACCGGGCATCCACACGGCCGGGCGCGGCGACGGCCACAACAGTCGGCTTGTCGCTCCAGGCGCCCTGCGTGATTCTCCTGACGCCCCGGATCACCAGGTTCAGCACCGTTTCCGCCTCGTGCCGGGACGGGAGATCGACGCTCAAACGCTCCTGAATCTCGCCGTTCATGTCGGCCAGCGCAACAAGGATGCGGGCCGCGCTGATCTCAACCCCCACCAGACGGCCGCAATCCGGATTGAAACTGACCAGTGTGGGCCGCTTTCCGCCACGCGAATTCGAATCGCCCGGACCCTGCTCCCGCACTACACCGCTGCGCAAAAGCGACGCCATCTGGCTGGAGACTGTCGGTTTGGCCAAACCGCTCAGCCGGGCCAGTTCCGCTCGCGAAACCGGGCCATCCCGGCGGATGAGCTCCAGCAGAAGCGTGCTGTTCAGGCGCCTCATTTTTGAGGCATGGATGCGCCCGCTCTCGGAGGCATGCCCATTCCCGTAAAGTGGCTGGCTCAAAGTTAGGTATCTTTCCTAACAGATGATTACACAATGGACGCGGGGGGCGTCAAGAGCGATGCCCAGATAGCCGGAGGGGGATGCATTGGCGATGGAACTGATGTAGGTTGGATTGGAAACTTGCAGACTACTGAGGTACCGGCGATGACGAGACGTCACTTTCTCTATGCTTCCGGCGCGGCTGTGGCGGCGCCCGGTGACACCATCAATCTGGGGCTGATTGGGTGCGGCGCGCGCGGGCGCGGCGTGCACATTCCCGGATTTCTGAAGTACCCCGGGGTCCGCTTCACGGCGGTGTGCGACGTGAATTCGAAGTACCTGGAGCAGGGCCGCGCGCTGGCGGGCGGGGCGCGCGTTGCGGCCTATAGCGATTACCGCAAGTTGCTGGAATCCAAAGACGTGGACGCAGTGGTGATTGCCACCAACCAGCACTGGCATGCGTTGCAGACGATAGACGCGTGCCGCGCCGGCAAGGACGTGTACCTGGAGAAGCCTCTGGGCAACTCGATTGGGGAAGGTCCGTATGTGATCGAGGCGTGGCGCAAATCCGGGCGCATTGTGCAGGTGGGCACGCAGCAGCGGAGCCAGGAGCATTACCAGCAGGCGGCGGAGCTGATCCGCGCGGGCAAACTCGGGGAGATCTCCGAAGTGCGGGTTTGGGACTACGAGAACTATTGGCCGGGGCCTGGGTCGCCAGCCGACACCGCGCCGCCGCCCGAACTGGATTGGAATCAGTATGTGGGGCCCTCGCCATACCGGCCGTACAACCCGAACATGTATTACAACTACGGCTACGACTGGTTCAAGATCGCCGGGGCCGGCCACCAGGTGGCGTGGGGCGTGCATCACTTCGACATCGTGCTGTGGGCGATGGGCGTGACCTCGCCACAGGCTGTCTTTGCAACGGGGGGCAACTACGCCTATCAGACCAACCACGATTATCCGAATACGTTCCACGCCAGCATGCAGTTTGGCGCCGGCCCGGTGGCGAAACGCGGGTTCACGCTGGACTACACCATGCGCACGGGCGGGAGAAGGGAGATGCGCTCGCACAGCAAGTGCTTTGTGGGCACGGAGGCTTCGATGGTGCTGGACCGCGCCGGTTACACGATAGTGCGCGAGCCGCCAAAGGGCACACGCCCTGCGGCCGGCAGCGTTTTGGTGGGGGTGGAAGAGAATGTGGCGGCCAAGGATGACCACCTCTACCACTTCGAGGTGTTCCTGAATAATCTGCGGCAGCGGAAGCAGGCTGTGGCGAATCCGGAAACGCTGCATTACTCCAGCACTGTGGGTCATTTGATGAATGTTTCGTGGGAGTCAGGACGCAGCGTGAAATGGGACGGGCAGCAGAATCGCGTAGTCGGGGACGCGGCAGCCCAGGCGCTGGTGACCAGGCCATACCGCGCGCCATGGAAGCTGGAGGCATAGCATGAGCATCACCACGAGCAGACGGGCCGCGCTGCAGACGCTGGCAGCGGCGCCTCTGGCGACAGCGGCGGCGCCAGCGGGACGGATCACGATTGGCCTCTCCACCAACGACTTCCGCGACCACACCAACCGCAGCCTGGCCGAGGAGCTGAAGAGTCAGCGCGTGAAGCTGATCCAGCTCTTCTTCACGCAGAAAGACAGCAACTACTGGCGCTACGGGCGGCGGAGCGATCTTTCGGCGTTATCGGTGGAACGGGCCAAGGAGATTGCGGAAACGTACCGTGCCGCGGGCATCACCATCCATTCGCTGGGCGTGTACCTGACGCTGATCCACGGCGACGCAGACGAGCGAAAGGCCAACCTGGCGCACTTCGATGCCGTCATGAAACTGGGCCGCCAGATGGGGATTCGCACGTTTTTGAGCGAAATGGGCCACTGGCATCCGCCGGGGCCGGCGGCGGCCACTCCGTATGACTGGGACGATGGCGTGTGGAAGATGGCTGTGAGCACTGTGAAAGAACTGGCCGTGGTGGCGGACGCCAACGACGCCACCGTACTGCTGGAGCCGATCTATCGCAGCGTGCTGGCCAGCGCCAAGCGCACGCGGCTGTTCCTGGAGGAGGTGGGCTCGAAGCGTGTGCGCGCCCAACTGGACCCGGCGAACCTGCTGGAGGTCAATGATCTGGAGGAGATGTTTGCGCAGCTCCAGCCGTGGATCGGCGGCATTCACGCCAAGGATCGCAAGTACCACGTCACGGCCGGGGTGGCCGCGGGCAAGGGCGATCTGGATTACGGGAAGTTTGTCACGCTGGCAGCGAAACACACACCCGGCATGCCGCTGATTGTCGAGTATGTGGGATCCAAGGACTACCGGGAGGCGTTGCAGCATCTGCGCGGCAACATTCGCGCGGCGGGCTTGCAGGAGGGGTGAGGCGCCACCGCGACGCGCGAGGCGAAGTAGGCCGCCGCTAGCGGCCTGAGAATTCGACGAAGCCCCAGTGCTCGGGCAGATGCATGTTCACTTTGCCTTGCGGAGACCACACCCAGTTGTCCTCCTTGGTCCCTGGGACGCGCCTGTACTTGCCCTCGAACAATTCGTGCTGCCATTCCACGCGGGAGAAATTGACGCGCCACGTATCGCCGGCGCGCGGCGGCAGCGGCATGCGGGCGGCCTCGCCGAACGCCTTCCAGGGGATTGCGATCTCCAGAGTCCAGCCCTTGTCCCGATCCCGCGGATTGTTCAGCGTGCCCATCACGCGCACGGCGGTGCGCAGACCCGGAATCTCCCAGGAATTGTCGGCCTTCCCGCCATCGATGTACGTTTTCGGCAGGAACAGATCCCAGCCCGTGTTGAGAGCGTTCATTTCGAACTCGAAGTATTCGCGGCGGTCGCCATTGGGGTCCACAAAGACCTCGAAATCGTTGTCGTGTAAGATCACAGAATCGTGCTGCGTCAGCGTACCCCAAACGTGGGGCTCGTCGAGCTCAGCGGCGATGTAGAAGTAGTCGTCGTCCCACAACATGCGGGCGCGGGTCCGGAAACGGGGGAGAGGCTTGGCGCTGCCTTCGATGTCGCCGAAATCGGTGGTCCATGGCGCGATCTTCCACTGTCCGTCGATGCGGCCATCGATGCGAACGGGCGAGGGCGCGCGGCGGCATTCATAGCGGTTGGGCGGAGTCTGCGCGGCGAGCGGCAAGAGGGTGAGAAGCAACGCAAAGAGGAATGGCACTGTTGACCTTTATGCCATAAAACGGCGGGTGAGGGAGAATCGGGAGAGAATCATGCGACTCACGCTGTGTCTGTTGTTGACGCTAGCCGCTCCTTGCCTGGCGCAAACGCGGGCCGCTGCCTTGCGCAAGATGGAGGAGGTCATGGGGCCAATGCCAGCACTGGACCGGGCGCGGAGCCTGGCGGTGGAAACACTGCTGACCGAAGACGCAGGCTCCTACCTGCGGACCAGGCTGACGTACGAACCAGAGGCAGGACGAAGAGTGCACGCGTGGCTCCTGGTGCCAAAGACCGGCGGGCGCCGTCCGGCCGTGCTCTGCCTCCATCAGACGACGAGCATCGGCAAGGACGAACCGGTGGGCGCAGGGCCGAAAGGGAATCTCCACTACGGCAAGGAATTGGCGGAGCAGGGTTGGGTGGTGCTGGCACCGGACTATCCATCGTTCGGCGAGGACCGGACTGATTTTGAGAAGGACGTTTACGGCCGGGGCTACCAGAGCGGCACGATGTACGGGATCGTGAACCACACACGCGGCGTGGACCTGCTGGCGGCGCATCCACGCGTAGACCCGCGGCGCATTGCGGTGATCGGCCATTCGTTGGGCGGGCACAATGCGCTGTTCGTGGCGGCCTTCGACACGCGGATCCGCGCTGTGGTCACCAGTTGCGGCTTCACCTCGTTCGCCAAATACTATGGCGGCGATTTGAAAGGGTGGACCTCGCCCCGCTATATGCCGCGCATCGCCGGCCTGTACGGCAACAATCCGCAGCGTGTGCCATTTGACTTCACGGACGTGATGGCGGCGATTGCTCCGCGAGCTGTCTTCGTCAATGCCCCCACGCGCGACTCCAACTTCGACGCAAGCGGGGTGGATGACGTAGCTTCCGCGGTGGGCAGGCGTTTTCCGGCCGGACACCTGGTGGTGAGGCACCCCGAGAGCGGGCACGATTTTCCGCCCGCGGTCCGGCGGGAAGCCTATGAGTTCCTGAGGTGGAAGTTCCGGTAGGCAAGCGCGCGAGCGTTACTGGGCCCGGCCGGGCACGAGTGCACGCCACAAGGCGCGCGGTTGGGGCAAGTTCGGTAAGTTCAGAACGAATATCGCTGCGAGCCGAGCCGCGGCCAGGGCATAGCAGATCTGACGGCGCAGCCCTTGATAGTGGACCCGGATAAAGAGGAGTTGCGCGTGGGTCAGCCGGTACTCACGCGCCCAGGCGCCGGACTCGCGAAATGAGCCTGAGACCCTGTGCCATACGGCCAACTGGGGGTCCGGCATGACCAACACCGGGATGGACAACTGGCTGGCGCGGATTGCCAGATCGAAGTCCTCAAAGTACATCGGGTAGCGCCGGTCAAACCCACCCAAAGCGCGCCATTCGACTGCTGGCACCAGGAACGCGCAGCCGCAGATCACATCCACGCGGGTCACCCGGGAGTACTTGCGCCGCTGGCGCAGGAAGGGGATCCAAACCGACATGAGACCGCCCGAGTACCAAACCCGATCACGATCCGCAACCCAATAGATGACCGGGCTCAACACGGCGCCGGGATACTCAGCCAGAGCCCGCATCCAGCCCTCAACGAAGTCAGAGGAGAACTCGGTATCGTTGTTCAAAAAGAGCAGATGGGTGGCGCCATCAGAAATGGCGGCTTCGGCTGCCCGGTTGCAGTTGCCGGCAAATCCCAAGTTCTCGCCCACCAGATATTGGACGCGATCGAGACTCGTCAGTTCGGCGGGTGGCAGCGTGGGCGAACCATCGTCGGCTATCAAGACGCGAAACTCGGACGTCGTCTGCGCCAGCAGCGCGCGGATGCAATCCGCGGTGTCGGTCCAGTTCCCATACACCGGCACGACGACAACCAGGCGCACGTTATTTCCGAGCGACATAGATTCTAGCCGACGCCCAACCCACCAGGCTCAACAGTTCGGCCCAAGGTGTCAGCAGCGCGTGGGCAATCAGAGACCGGCCAACCGCTGTCTCGAACTGCCGCGAACGCAGCGCAAATTCCAGGCTTAAGGCGATCATCGCGCCGTTGCACGCATCCGGCATTACCGCCTCCAACTTCAGATCCGCCTCCCGGAACAGAGTGGTCATCGCCTTGTCGGAGTAGGTTGCCAGATGCCTCGGTACGTCCCAGCCAACCCAGCCGGGCCCAAACACGTGGCGGTCCAGGCTGCGGGTGGCTGGGATAGCGAGAAAGAGAAGCCCGCCCGGCCGCAGAATGGCATTCGCGTGGCGAAGCGCCTGGCGCGGATCGTAGAGGTGCTCGAAGACGTGCCAAAGCGTGACGGCGTCCAGGTTTTCGAGCGGGGGCCTGTCGCAATCGAAGCGACCCGCGAAGAAGGGAACCGGCTCTGTGAACTGGCAGTGTTGCTCCAGATCCATGGCATAGCGCTGCCAATCCCGGCCGCCCAATGATTCCAGAAAGGCGCCGTTGCCGCAGCCCACATCCAGGATGCGCCCACCCTTCACAAAACGCAGGACTTTCCGCCGCCTCCGCGCATGCGCTCGAATGGCAGAGAGGCCAAAAGGAAGGGGCTGGCTCAACTCATTCTGATAGGGCTCGTAGTCTTTGGGATAGTGTCGCCACATGTCCGTCACTTCCGGCCGCGGCGAAAGAAAGAACAGCTCACAGGAGTTGCAGCAGCGCTGACCGAACTCCCCCGGCGCACCGAGTTGCAGATCACGCTGCCAACGCACGAATTCACCCTCAGCGCCGCACACGGGGCAGTGGGCATATTCCATCCCGGCGGGCAGCGCCGTAGTTCCGGTCATTGTATCCTCCAGAAGGTACCCGACCCATCGATCTGCTGAATCGGGTGGACAATTCCGTACCTCGAGCGGTAATCCTGCACGGCTTGCCGGCATGCCGCGACCGAATGGTAATCGTCCACAACGACGTAGCCGCCTGGCGAGACCTTAGGATACAGCGCATCGAGCGCATCCATGGTGGAACCGTACATGTCGCCGTCCAATCGCAGGATAGCGATCGCACCGATCGGCGCTGTGGGCAGTGTGTCCTTGAACCAACCCTTCAGGAAAACCACCTGATCGTCCAGCAAACCATACCGGGCGAAAGCAGCCTGGACGTCTTCCAAAGAGACAGCCAGCACGTCGGAATAGGTCCAGTGACGGTCGCCATCATCCTGCCGATGCCGCCCGTCCGGCTTCGGCAGTCCCTCAAAGGAATCCGCCGCCCAGACTCGGCGACCGGTCTCTCCATAGACCTTGAGAATGGCGCGCATCAGGATGCACGCGCCTCCACGCCACACTCCGGCTTCGACGAAGTCGCCGGAGATTCTCTCCTCGAGAACGCTGACGACGCAAGTGTGGAGATGATCCAAACGGACCGTCCCAATCATGGTCTCGGCCTCGACGGGCCAATCCAGACCGTGCGCCCGCGTCTCCTGCTGATAGGCCCCGCTGAGTTGCAGTCCAATCGGATGCAGTAGGGGGCGACTGAGCGCGCGCAAGGCCTTGCCCAGGGGATTGTGACGCAATAGTGGCACGCGGCTGGCTGGAATCTGCGACTCCGGAAACAGAGTCCGCGTGAGGCACTTCTTCAGCAAGCCCAGGTATTCGGCACGAATTGCATCGACGGAACAAAGGGAGGTGTGCACGGGCGCAGACAGCTCCTCTCAGGAACGTTTTTGATTGTACGCCGAAACTGCTCCGGCGGCGGTTCGTTCGCTAGGTGGATCTCTCAGGGTGCTGACTCCTGATGGCCCGCGACCGGAAGGGGCGAGTGTCGTCATCCTGGCTGAGGCCAGGTGGCGCGTCGTGGGCGAAGCCCGCTGAGGACGGCGTCTGAGTTCTTGCCGGCGCACGGGGCAGTGGCGTGTGGCGAAGCCGCGAATTGCACCGCTTCCACGGCGCGGCGTGGGTGGTCCCTCCACCCGGCAGCGCTTGTCTGGCGGCCGAGAGCACGTTGCAGCAATGGGAAGCACAACCTTGGTACTAAAGTCACCAAAACGGATGATGGCTTGACTTGCCTCGTCCTGCCATGGGGCGTAAGATGTGAGGTTGGCTTAGCTCTTAGGGGTTCTGATGTACCTATCGGTTGTCATACCGGTTTACAACGGGGCGGCGACGTTGACACGCTGTCTCCAAGCATTGAGTGCCTCTCAGCACAAACAATGGGAGTGTATTGTCGTAGACGACGGATCTACCGACAGCACCCTGGAAATTGCCGAAAGGTTTGGGGTGAGAGCGCTGAGCACCGGCGGGCGCCGGGGGCCGGCATGTGCCCGCAATCTGGGCGCTGATGCGGCGATAGGCGACACGTTGGTTTTTCTTGACGCTGATGTGGCGCTGCACCCGGATGCGCTCACTCTCGTTGTTCAGGCATTCCATGATCAACCCGGACTCGACGCTGTTATCGGCGCCTACGATGACACTCCGGCCGACCCCGGGTTTATCTCCCAATATCGAAATCTGATGCACTGCTTCGTGCATCGCCAGGGCAGAACCAGCGCCTCCACATTCTGGACCGGTTGCGGCGCCGTCCGCCGCAGTGTGTTTCTGGCCCACGGCGGACTGGACGAAAGCTATCTAGAGCCGGCGATTGAAGATATCGAGTTCGGCATGCGGATGCACCAGGCCGGCTGCGAACTTGCGTTGAACCCCGCCATCCAGTGCCAGCACATGAAGAACTGGGGGCTCTGGAATCTGCTGTATGCCGATGTGTTTCTTCGCGGAATACCCTGGACCAAGCTCATACTCCGGGCCCGCCATGCCCCGAACGACCTGAACTTGCGATGGGACCAGCGGCTCTCGGTCCTGTTGACAGCGCTACTGTTAGGTCTCCTTCTGACGGCATCGTGGGCGATGGCATCGCTGGTCCTGGCCGCCATCGTCGTCGTAAACCGCGAATTCTACGTTTTTCTTGCCCGGCACCGTGGCTTCGCCTTTGCCGGTGCTTCGATCCCGATGCACCTGCTCTACTTCTGCTGCTGCGGGCTTGCTTTCGGATTGGGCGCCGGCGCCGTGCTCCTCCAGGCACGGCCGACCCACTCGCCCGCTGCGAAAGAACGGAAACTTTCACCGGCCGCACTGGGGAGGGGCGCGTCGCGCTCGTGATGGCCCGTTCCGCCGCCCTTGATCTGCCGGAACAGCCGGCATACCTGGGTGTTGCACCCATGCAGGATCATCTCTCTGTCCGATCTGGAGGAGACCGTGAATCTCTTAGTAACATTGTGTAACCGAGATGTGCTCTGGGATTCTGCCTGGCGCGATGTCTACCTGCTGGTCGTCAATCCGACGGATGGGACCATCACTCCAGTCGGCCTTCCCAAGGAGATTCTGAAGGATTCCGCGGGCATGACGGGAATCGCCCCTTGTCCGGGCGGTTATGTGGCAGTGCTGCAGCCCTCGGGGTTGCTTTTCCTGTCCGACCGTCTGGAAGCGCGGGAACTGATCCAGGTGAAGGAAATGCGCGACGGCCACAGTGTCGCGTTCCACGATGGAAAGTACTATGTCGTCTCCACGGGGACGGACTGCCTGCTGGAAGTCTCCGGCCATGAAAAAGCCAGGGTGGTCTGGTCGGCAAGCCGCAGCGGCCGGGATACGCACCACGTGAACTCGGTCCTCTGGCACGAAGGAGGATGCTGGGTCACACTGTTCGGCCCGAAGGATGGAGGGCACTGGAGTTCGGCCATGCAGGGACAGATCCTAAATGTTCAAACGGGCGAGACCATCGTGGAAGGCTTGCATCATCCTCACTCCCTGATAGCGAACAATGAAGGGTTTCTGGTTTGCGAGTCGGCGCGAATGGCAATCCGTGGAACGGCGATCGAAACAGTCGTGGCCCCGCGCGGATACCTGCGCGGCCTGGCAGTGGAGCGCAACCGGATGTTTGTGGGCAGCTCAGTGGGCCGCCAGCGCTCCAAATCGACAGGCGAGGTTGTGAGCAGCGCCGGTGAGCAGGGCAAAGTGCGCGGCGAATGCGGGATTGTGGTGCTGGATCGCGACGAGGCGGGTTGGCCCTATCAGGAGCGCTCCTTCATCCCTCTCGGCGAGTACGCCAATGAGATCTACGACGTCGTGGTGTGGCCTACGGCGTAAGGCGCCCGCGGAGCACTCTGGGCCAGCCGGCGAGATCCCGGCCGGTGGTGATTTCACTCCAGAGGCCGGCCTCAAACGCCGCGCGAACTGCCGCCTCCCCGCGGTAGCCGATCTCGAAGATCAGCCACCCGCCGGGCCGCAGTAACTGCTCGGCTTGCGGGATGATGCGCCGGTACGGCTCAGTCCCTTCGTCACCACCCAGCAGGGCGAGGCGCGGCTCATGCTCCCGCACTTCGCGTTGGAGCGTGGGGATCTCGGCGGCGGGAATGTAGGGCGGATTGGAGACGATCAGGTCGAAACGCGTGGCCAGGCCGGCGGCGAGATCGGCCTGCACGAAGTCCACTCTAGCGCCCAGCCGCGTTGCGTTCTGGCGGGCGACCGCGAGCGCCGCATGGCTCAGATCCGTTGCCACGGCCCGCGCGCCCAACTCCAGCGCTAGTGTGACGGCCAACGCTCCCGAGCCGGTGCCGATGTCGAGCACGGTGCGCGCGTCACGGGCCACCTCGAGGGCGTGCTCCACCACGTGCTCCGTCTCCGGCCTGGGGATCAAAACGGCGGGGCTCACGCGGAACGGGCGGCCGTACCATTCCTGGGTACGCGTGATGTATTGGGTAGGCTTGCCCTGAAGCCGCTCGTGGAGATAGCGGCCGTAGTGGATCCACTCCACGGTGTTCAATTCGTGTTCGGGATGCGAGAAGAGGAAGATCCGTTCGCGACGCAGAGCGTGGCACAGCAACACTTCCGCCGTCAGGCGCGGGTCTGGCACCGCCGCATCCGCCAGCAGCTCAATTCCCTGATTTAGTGCCGTTCTTGTTGTCACCGCCGGCAGCCTGTTCGCGGAGGAGTTGGGTATTGAAGAAGTTGCTGCAAGCCGCCATCAGCTCTTCGATCTCGCCCTCCATGACACGGTCCAACTGGTGGAGCGTGACGCCGATGCGATGATCGGTAACGCGGTTTTCCTTGAAGTTGTAGGTGCGGATCTTCTCGGAACGGTCGCCGGTGCCCACCTGGCTGCGGCGATCGGCGCCCATGGCCTGGTGCTGTTTTTCCATCTCCAGCGCGTAGAGGCGGGAGCGGAGCTCGCGCTCGGCCTTGGCGCGATTCTTGATCTGTGATTTCTCGTCCTGGCAGCTTACTACGAGGCCCGTCGGCAAGTGCGTGATGCGGATCGCCGAATAGGTGGTGTTGACGGACTGTCCGCCGGGGCCGGAAGAGCAGAACGTGTCGACGCGAATATCCTTGGGCTCGATCTTGACCTCTACCTCATCCGCCTCGGGCAGAACAGCGACGGTGATGGTGGAGGTGTGAATGCGGCCCTGCTGCTCCGTCACCGGAACGCGCTGGACGCGGTGGACGCCGCTCTCGTACTTGAGCTTGGAGTAGACCTTGTCGCCGTTGATGAGGGCGATCACTTCCTTCACTCCGCCCGCGCCAGACTCACTCACGCTGGTGACTTCCACCTTCCAGCGCAGGCCCTCGGCGTAGCGCGAGTAGACCCGGAAAATCTCGGCGGCAAACAGGCTGGCCTCGTCGCCGCCCGCGCCGGCCCGGATCTCCAGCAGGACGTTCTTCTCGTCGTTGGGATCCTTGGGCAATAGCAGGAACCGCAGCCGGTCGACGAGCTTGGACTCGGCCGGCTCCAGCGCGGCGATCTCTTCGGCCGCCATGGCCTGGAGCTCGGGGTCCTTTTCGTCTTTCATGGAGCGGGCCTGCTCCAGATCCGCCGCCAGTTTCTTGTACTCGCGGAAGGCGGCGACGGTCTCTTCGAGATCACGCTGAGACTTGGCGGTCTTGCGGTAGAGATCCGGATCGCCGATGACGTCATGATCCGCCATCTGCGAGGTAAGAAACTCGTAACGCTTTTCTAATTCAATCAACTGCTCTGTAAATTCCATCAGGCGATTACCAACTGGCCGCCCTGTTTCTTTTCCAGCTCCATGGCTCCATCGAGGGCGCAGATGGCCACGGCGGTCTGATCATTTGCCGGCGGTTGCGTGGTGATGCGTTGCAGCCAGAGGCCCGGGGCCGTGAGGGTAGCCAGCAGGCCGCTGCGGTGCTTTGCCGCGAAGCGGATCATCTCATAGCTGAGACCGGCGATCAGGGGGAGCGCCAGCACGCGAACCAGCATCTTGGCCCACAGCGCGGTCACGGGGATCAGCGAGTACACCACGATGGAGACGAGCATCACCACCATCAGAAAACTGGTGCCGCAGCGCGGATGCCAGGTGACAAACCGCTGGGCATTTTCCACCGTGATCGGCTGGCCGGATTCGAAGTTGAAGACGACGCGGTGCTCCGCGCCGTGGTATTCAAAGACGCGGCGAATATCTGACCAGAGGGAGATCAACCACATGAAGAGCACGAAGATCACCATGCGGATGACGCCATCCACCAGGTTGAAGGCGATCAGGTTGTCCAGCCCGGGGATGAAGCGCTTCAACTGCTCGGTGAGCATCAGCGGAACGAATTTGTACAGCGCGATAAAGAACACGAAGGACAGGACGAGATTCAGGGTCATCGCCCAGGCCGGGATTTCGCCGGACTTCTTGACGTCCGCGGGCGACTTCCCTTCCTTCTCGGCTTCGGCCTGCATGGCCACGTCGGCGGAGAAGCGCAGCGCCTTGACTCCAAGGCCCATGGCCTGGCCGAGCGTGCCGACGCCGCGGAAGACCGGATATTTGAAGATGGGGTATTTTTCGCTGACGCGGGCCAGCGGTTCTTCCGTGGTGACCATGACGCCATCGGGGCGGCGGACGGCGACGCAGTAGCTGTGAGGGGCGCGCATCATGACGCCTTCCATGACGGCCTGGCCGCCAACGAGGGTCTCTTCGCCGCTTTCGAGCACCGGCAACATCTGGGTGTGAGCGGCCAGACGAACGAAGCTCTTCCAGTTCAAGGTGGGTTTTGCCTCTCTTTAAGCTTCAGTATATCAAGCGGGGCAAGGAGGGACGCCTGGCGAGCCGTTTCCGGCGCTGTGGCGGCACTCAGGCCTCTTCGATCGCTTCTTGTACTTGTTTGATGATCTTGGGATGGAGTTGGGTGCTTCCGTGGAACGGAATCACGACGCGGCGCGCGGACTTAGCGTAGATCGTTCCACTTCGGTGAGAGTCTCAAAATAGAGTTCGATGGCCTCACGGATGTTGGCAATCGCCTCCTCAAGGTCCGCCCCCTGCGATTGGCAACCTTTGAGCTCGGGGCACCAAGCGTAGTACCCATGTTCGTCCTTTTCGACTACTACGCTTGCTTTGCGGGTCATGTCCCCAGTGTAGCTAGGGGAGCCTCAGTTGGGGCGCGAGAATATCGGAGGGGTGGTCAAAGGGATTGGGGGCTGAGCGGGCACACTTGGGCCTCGCGAAAAGGCCCGGTTGGCTCCCATTTTCGGGAGCGGACCGGGTCTTTGCTTTGCTGCGAAGCAAACTGAACTTTCTAATCGCCCGGGGCCTTCGAAAAGGCCCCGAATTTTTCGAGCTGATCGGGTCAAACACCGGTTTTGCACGCGCCGTCCTAAACGGCGGCCCGCATAGGAAACAGCCCACGCCATGGGGCTGCCGCTCTACTGAAGGCGAAGGGATCGAAGCTGGCCAGCGGGTCATCCCCTACGACAACGTTAGCATGGGGTGTCAAGCGTTTGGCGACCTATGTTGTTGAAAAATATAGAAACGAGGCCTGTGAACGCCAAATCTGAGAGAGGCTGGTCGAGGGTATATCTTGCGCCGCCTACTTCGTCCACTTGAAATAGTAGAACGTCAGGGGCGTCTTTCCGGTGTTTAGAATGCCGTGCGTTTTGCCGGCGGCGGAGTACATGATGGCGCCGGGCGCGACCTTGGTGGTCTTGCCGTCCAACACGATCTCGCCGGTGCCTTCGGTAATCACCATGAACTCTTCCTCGGTGTGATCATGCGGCGGATGCGGAGTGGCCCCGGCATTGAGCCGCAGGCTGCCGGCCGTCATCGACTTGAGCTGATCGGTGGGGCCTTCGAAATAGACGTGGTGATCGCCGAACGGCTCCTTGATCAGCTTGGCCTGGGCGGCGGACATCGTCGCGTTGGGCAGCTTGGCGCCTTGCGCCGCGGCGACGGCTGCGAAGAATGGAGCGACTTTGAGAAGGTCTCGACGGTTGGGCATATTTCTAGAGTAGATCAGGGATCGAGGCGTTTGAGAACTTCGGCGAGCGTCCGGCCCACCACCTCGAACGACGCCGGGCTGAGTTTGTCCATCGTGTCCTGCGGGGTGTGCCACCAAGCGTGGTTGGGACCGTATTCAAAGTCGATGAGATCGGCGGAGCGGACGCCCTTTCGCAGGAACGGCACGTGGTCGTCTTCGATGGGCAGGTCGGAGGCATTGAAGTGCCTGGCGTATCCGAGCGAGGCAGCGGCCTGGGTGATGACGCGGCGCAGGGGCTCCGACGAGTAGAGCTCGTTGACGATCTTGAGATCGCGGTCGCCGATCATGTCCACGTTGATGAGTGCGGTGAGGCGGTCCGTGATGCCGGCGGCCTGCCACTTGTCTGCGAGATGGCGGGAACCGTACAGGCTATCTGTGACGGTCCAGTCCTTCACCGCTTCCTCGCCGTCGAAGAAGACCAGGTAGACATCGTTCTTGAACGAGCGGTCCTTGAGACTGCGTGACAACTCCAACAGCAATCCGGCCGACGATCCGCCATCGTTGGCACCGACGAAGGGGAATGGAAACCGCTTGGTGTCGTAGTGGCCGGTGATGGCAACGGCCCTGCCGGAAAGGCCGGGCTTGCGGGCGATGATGTTCTTCATCTGGAGAGTCCCGGCAGGGGTTTTGGCGGAAAAGGCATCGTCCGAAACCTGCCAGCCATTGGCTTTGAGCTGCTCGACGATGTATGCCTGCGTCTTGACAATCGCCGGCGTGCCAGAGGGTCGCGGGCCGAAGTTGACAAGGGCCTGGGTATATTCCAGCGCCTTCTGCCCGGAGAAATCGGCGGCGGCGAGAGGCAGAAAGGAGAACAGGAGCAGAAGGCGCATCTAGAACCAGTTTAGCGGTCAGGCCTCGTCGGCGGAAGGCCCGTAGAGCGCCGGCACCGGCACATCGTTCATCCGCAAGTACACCGTGAGCTGGCCGCGATGGTGGATGAGGTGGTTGAACACCATCGAACGCAGCACGGCGATGCGCGGCATGGTGAAGAACACTTGCTCGCCCATGGAGAGGGTCCAGGGCGCGTGGAGATCCTCGTCGGTGGCGGCGGCCAAGGCCTCCAAAGCACCGGCGGCGGCGGCATCAAAATCGGCGAGCATCGATTCGAGTGAGACCGGAGCTTCGTTGGGACTGACGGTGGCCAGATCGAGACTGGGTGTGCGCAGGGTGAAGTTGGCCCAGGACGGCACGTTGGCGAGATGGCCAGCCAGGGCAAGCATGGTCATGGACTTAGGATGGGGCTGGAATGACGCCTTTTCAAACGGGACGCGCGCCAGCGTTTTGCGCGTATTGCCCAGTTCGTGGATGAACTCCGGGAGTAGTGATTGTGCGATGGACATGGGGCTTATTGTAGCGGGAGTGCACGCTGGGGGCGAGGGGTGCGTCTACGCTGGCAGGAGGTGGTTACGAACATGAAGGTTGCGTTGCTGGCGGCGATAGGGTTTGGATTAATCGCGGGTCTGGCGGGGCAGGAGCGCCGTGAACCGCCAGTATTCAAGGTCGAACTGACGATCAAGGACGGGACGGAGGGGGCGGCGAAGACGGGCCGGCGCTACACGCTGCTGATGAACAACGGCGAGAAAGGCACGCTCCGCTCCGGCAACCGTTTGCCGATCACCGCGGCGAACGGAAGCACGACCTACGTCGATGTCGGCGTGAACATCGACGCCACCGTGCGGGAGCAGAATGGGATCTTCCCGCTTCGCGCCGAGATCGAGGTGAGCTCGGCGGGTAAGCCCGAAGCGATGCAGCAGCCGGTGATCTCGCAGATGCGCATCATGGTGAACACTACTGTTCTCCTGGGAAAGCTCACGCAGGTGGCGGCGGTGGATGATCCCGTCACGCAGCGGAAGTTGGAAGTCGACGCCCTCGTGACGAAAGTGAACTGAGGGGACCTGGCGCGCGAGTGCCCCGTCGTTTGCCGGAAATCGGCGGTCTGGTAGGCTGAAATCAGGTACACACCCCTGGATTCCAAGTTCTCCCAGCATTGCGAGCAGATGTGGCGAGAGGTGTCCGCCCGGCCGGACGCGCCGCTCGACGATCCCGAATTCGGCCTTGGAGGCGCGTTGGACGCCGCGTGGCTGCGCCGCGGCCGCGACGCCAAGCATGTGATCTACGGCAACGCGGTCCAACCGGTTTCGCCGCTCTACGTCTCCTCGATCTGCAAGGAGAAGTGCACCTACTGCAACTACCGCGCGGGCAGCGAGGATCCGGGGTTGAAGCGGGTGCGGCTCTCGCTGGAGGACCTGGAACGCGAAGTGCGGTTTCTGGTGGCCGAGCGCGGCCTACGCGCCGTGGAGTTGGTCTACGCCAGTGATCCGCTGATCGGCGTGGAGCAGATGGAAGCGCACATCGCACTCACCAAGGGCATCCTGAACGAGCACGGCGGTGGCCGAGTGGGCTTGAGTGCGGAGCCGATGGAAGTGGAGGACTACGCGCGGTTGAAGGCCGCCGGCCTGGCTTTCAGCGTGGTGTGGCAGGAGACGTATGACCCGGTCCGCTATGCGGAGCTTCATCCGGGCCGGCAGGTGAAATCCGACTACGCCTACCGCCTGGACAGCTTCGGCCGGATGCTGGAGGCGGGCCTGGAAGACGTGGGGATCGGGGTGCTGAGCGGCTTGGCCGATTGGCGCAAGGACTGGTCCATGCTGATGCGGCATGAGGATTGGCTGCGGCAGCGCTACGGCCGCGGGGCGTCGATCCTGGGCGTACCCCGGCTGAAAGCGGCGCCGGGAGCGGTGTTCCAGGAGTTTGGCTTCGCGCCGAACGACGACGCATTCCGGGCGCTGGTGGCGCTGCATAAGGCGCGGTTTCCGGAGGTCCGGCCCTTTGTCAGCACGCGGGAAGACTTCGAAATGTGCCTCCAGTTGGCCGCGGGCGGCGGTTGCCTGTTCACGTTCAACTGCTCCGTGGTACCGGGCGGCTATACGCTGGACAACGCCGGAGCGCAGTTCGTGACGGGCAACTTTGACGCGCTGGAGTACGGAAGAAGAGTGGAACTAGCAGGATTCCGAGTGGATTGGGAGTGGAGTCTCTGCTACACTACAATTGTTTGACTGCGCCTACCCGGGTGCGTCGTGTGTCGTGACTGCCGAAGTTTGCCACGCGTTTGACTGCTTTGCCTGGGATCCGTAGAATAAAAGGTTTGAGTCTGGATACGGAGATCGTCTGTCTATGAAGACCGCATTTCCGTCCAAGAGCGAGATCACGCGGAGCTGGTTCGTGCTCGACGCCAGTGAAGCCGCTCTGGGACGGCTCGCCAGCAAGGCCGCCAAGATTCTGATGGGGAAGCATAAGCCGACTTATGTCTCCTTCTTGGATTCTGGTGACCACGTGATCGTGATTAACGCCGACAAGGCCATCCTGACCGGCAACAAAGAGCAACAGAAGATGTATCGCCGCCACTCGGGCTATCCCGGCGGCCTTACTGAAATCCGCGCCGACAAGATGCGGGCGACGCGCCCCATCAAGATGGTGGAAGAAGCCATCAAGGGTATGCTGCCGAAGACCAAAATGGGCAAGCAGATGTACCGGAAGCTGAAGGTGTATGCGGGCGATAAGCATCCGCATGAGGCTCAGCAACCCACGGCGCTGGCAGCCAAGTAAACGCACGACGGAGAAAGATTTCTAAATGGCACTGCTTCAGTACCTCGGAACGGGCCGCCGCAAGCGCGCGGTTGCTCGTGTGTTTCTGCGTCCCGGCACTGGGAAGATGACCGTCAATGGTAAGACCATGGACGAGTACTTCACCACCTACACGGCCCGGGCACTGGTCCGCCAGCCGATGGCTGCGACGGAGACGGCAGACAAGTTTGACGTCCTGGTGAACACCGACGGCGGTGGAGTCAACGGGCAGGCGGGCGCAGTGCGCCTGGGCATCGCGAGAGCGTTGTGCGAGTTCAATATCGAATTGCGCGGCAAGCTGAAGTCTGAAGGGTTCATGACGCGTGACGCGCGTGAGCACGAGCGGACGAAGTACGGCCAAAAGGGCGCGCGCGCCCGGTTCCAGTTCTCCAAGCGCTAATTGCGCGCGGCTGGGATCCGATTCGATTCTGTTTGTTTTGGGCCAGCCGCCTCTCTACCGGCAAATCTCGCTTTGGGCGCCGGTAGACCAGAGGCGGCTGGACTTGCGTTGGCCCTCCCGGCAACCCCGGCCGGATAGACCGGTTCCCAGCCTGATGGGGACACAGGAGCTACTTTGCCTTCCATTAGCATGAAAGAATTGCTCGAAGCGGGCGTTCACTTCGGGCACCAGACCAAGCGCTGGAATCCAAAGATGAAGGAATACATCTTTGGCGAACGTAACGGCATTTACATCATCGACCTGCAGAAGACGCTGAAGCTGTTCAAGGACGCCATGCGGTTCGTCGGTGAGCAGGCGGCGATGGGCAAGACCATCCTGTTTGTCGGCACCAAGCGCCAGGCGCAAGAGGCCATCATGGAAGAGGCCACGCGCTGCGGCATGTACTACGTGAACAATCGCTGGCTGGGCGGCCTGATGACGAACTTCGTCACAGTGAAGCAGTCCATCAAGCGGCTCAAGGAACTGGAGAGCATTCTGGATGGCGACGACACGGCGCGCCGCACCAAGAAAGAGCTCATCCAGATGGAGCGCGAGCGCAAGAATCTCATGTCCAACCTGGCCGGCATCAAGGACATGGACGGCCTGCCGGACCTCATCTTCGTGATCGATTCCAACAAGGAAGACATCGCCGTGAAGGAAGCCCGCAAGCTGGGCATCCCGGTTGTCGCAGTAGTCGACACCAACTGCGATCCGGACATGGTGGATCACCCCATTCCGGGCAACGATGACGCGCTGCGCGCCATCCGCCTGTTCGCCAACAAGATCGCCGACGCCATGATCGAGGGCCGTTCGCTCGCCAGCGAGCAGGACTTCCCCAACAAGGAGATCGTCACCGAGGACGGTCCCGTGGAAGACATGTCGCAATTCGCCCACTACGTGGATCCCCGTTTGAACGAAGACGTGCTGACGGAAGGAATCTCCGACATCGACCTGCCCAGCATGTCGCTGCCGAAGAAGACCGTGGTTGTCGAGCCCGCGGCAGTAGTTGCGGAAGCGGCGCCCGCCGCCGATCCGGCCGAAGCAAACTAGTCACCTCATCCCGGGCGCGGCATCTGATCCGCCGCGCCCAAACCCCTCATAGTCCGTTTTTATCCAAGAGAGAATCCCATGGCAGAAATCAGTGCGCAGCTAGTCAAGCAACTCCGTGACGCTACCGCGGCGGGCATGATGGAGTGCAAAAAGGCCCTTGTGGAGGCCAACGGCGATTTGAACGAAGCGCAGGTCATCCTGCGCAAGCGCGGTCTGGCGACGGCGGCCAAGAAGGCCAGCCGCTCAGCCAAGGAAGGCCTTATCGGCTTGTATGTCAGCCCCTCCTGCGGCGAAGGCCTGTTGGTGGAAGTGAACTGCGAGACCGATTTTGTCGCCAAGACGCCCGACTTCGTGGCGCTGGTGGAAGAGGTCAAGCAGATCATCCTGGCAGGTAAGCCGGCCGACGTTGCGGCCTTGCTCGCGCTGCCTTCCAAGTCTGAGCCGGCCGTTTCCGTGGCGGACCTGCTCACGAACAAGATCGCCAAGGTCGGCGAGAATATGGGCGTCCCGCGTTTTGCGCTGGTGCAGGCCGCTGGCGTGCTGGGCAGCTACACGCACCCCGGCTCCAAGCTGGTGGTGCTGGTGGATGTGACGTGCAAGAACGCAGCCACGAAAGAGGCCCCGGCGTTTAAGGAACTGGTCCAGGACCTGGCGATGCAGGTGGCCGCGGCCGATCCCAAGTTCCTCACCAAGGCGTTTGTCACCGAAGAGTACATCGCCAAGGAAAAAGAAATTCAGCGCGCCCGCGCTTTGGCCGAAGGCAAGCCCGAGAAGATCGTCGACAAGGTTGTGGAAGGCCGCATGTCGAAGTTCTACGAAGAGGTCTGCCTGCTGGACCAGCCGTTCATCAAAGAGAACTCGCTGACCATCACCCAACTGCTGGCCGATAAGAGCAAGCAGGTTGGTGACGAGCTCGGCGTGGCGTCGTTCGTGCGGTTCAAGGTAGGCGAGACGGCGGCGGCGGAAGAGCCGGCGGCCGAGTAGTCTGCTGACCGATTGAATTCCCGGGAGCCGGCGTGATCCTTCACTGGACCACGCCGGCTCTTTTCGCAGTAAGCTGAGTCAGGAAGGAAAAAAGGCGGATGGAGCCCAAGTTCAAACGGATCCTGCTGAAGTTGAGTGGCGAGGTGCTGGCGGGAGAGGCGAAATTCGGAGTGGATCCCGCCAAGGTGAACGCCATGGCCGCCGAGATCGCCGAGGTGGCGTGCAGCGGCGTGCAACTCGGGCTGGTGATCGGCGGCGGTAATTTCTTTCGCGGCGTTGCCGCCGCCGCCCGGTCCATGGACCGCGTGGCGGCCGATTCCATGGGCATGCTGGCCACCATCATCAACTGCCTGGCCATGCAGGACGCCCTGGAGAAGGCGGGCATCCCAACCCGTGTGATGACGGCGATCCAGATGCCGCAGGTAGCCGAGCCCTACATCCGGAGGCGGGCGATCCGCCATCTGGAGAAGGGGCGGGTGGTCCTGTTCGGCGGAGGAACGTCGAATCCGTTCTTTTCGACGGATTCGGCCGGCTCGTTGCGGGCCCTGGAGATCGGCGCTGAAATCCTGGCCAAGGCGACGAGTGTGGATGGCGTGTATGACAAGGACCCTCGCAAACATGCTGACGCGGTGCGCTACGATCACGTCAGCTATGACGAGGTGCTGGCGAAGAACCTCGCCGTGATGGACGCGTCCGCCGTAGCGATGTGTCGTGACAACAAGATGCCAATCGTGGTGTTCAACCTCACAACAAGGGGCAATATAATGCGAATGTCGATGGGTGAAACCGTCGGCACTCGGATCGGAATCGCACTATGAAACCAGAACAAGCAAACGCAGCACCGTCTGGGCAATTCCAGAACGTGAAAGAAGTCGAGAATTCCGCGAAGACGCGGATGGAAAAAGTGATCGCGACGATGCAGCATGACATCGCCAACATCCGCACCGGCCGGGCCACGGTGAACCTGCTGGACGGCATCACGGTGCTGGCCTACGGCTCGCCGATGCCGCTGAATCATGTGGCGACACTGCACGTGCCGGAGGCGAGCCTGATCACGCTCCAGCCGTACGACTCGTCTCAGATCGGCGCCATTGAGAAAGCGATCCGCGCCTCGGATCTGGGTCTCAATCCGTCCAACGACGGCAAGCTGATCCGGGTGCCTGTGCCGGCGCTGACGGAAGAGCGGCGCAAGGAGTTCGTCAAGCAACTGCATCACCTGGCCGAGGAGCACAGGGTGGCGGTCCGCAACATCCGGCGCGACTGCAATGAGTCCATCAAGAAGCTGCTCAAGGACAAGTTGATCAGCGAGGACGACGATCGCCGGGCGCATGAGGAGACTCAGAAGTTGACCGACGCCCACATCGCCAAGATCGACCAGCTTTCCAAGACCAAAGAAAAAGACATCATGGAAGTGAAGTAGACGGCGCGGAATGTTTGTGAAGGGGCCGGGAGGCGCAAGCTGCCCGGCCCTTTTCTATTGGGACCGACGGCGGGCCGTGATGACGGCCTCGCCGCACCAGTTGCGGAGGGCGGGGATGGCGGCGAGGATGAACCGATCGGCCGCCTCGAGCGCGCCCAGCAACCTGCGTCCCGCGGGCCTGGTGAGACGTCCGCGCAGCAAGCGTTTGCCCATGGCGAGCAGATTCAGGTGCTCCACCTCGATCTCGTCAAAGTGCGGCGCCAGTAGCTTGAGCTCTTCTCGCGAGAGAATGATGTCCTCACCCTGCTCTTCCTGCTCACCCTCCGCGCTGGCGCGCCATTTCCGGGCGAGATTCAACAGCGGACTGCCGCCCCAGGTTTCGCACAATACCAGGCGCGCGCCGGGGCGCATCACGCGCGCCAATTCTTCCCGCGCCCCCGGATACTTCAGCGTGTGATGCAAGGAGGCGCACGCGAAGACAAGATCAAAGGCGCCGTCGGCGAACATATCCAGCTTGGAGGCATCGGCGGCAATGCCCTTCACGCGGCGGGTCACGCCCGACGCTTTCGCCCGCTTCAGTCCGAGTTCGATGGCGAGAGGAGAGAGGTCCAGCAGCGTCACCTCTGCGCCCTCGGTGGCCATCCACAGGCCGAAATCGGCCGGACCGCAGCCGTAATCCAGCACGCGCTTGCCGGGCAGAGGCTCCGCCTCCAGCGCGCGCATGGACGCCCGGTACAGCAGGCGCCGCTCGAAGAATGGATTGGCCGGGTCGGCGAGATTGCCTTCCAGGACGGCCCGATCGAGCCGCAGCGCATGATCGGGCAGCGCCAGAAACTGCCGGTACTGGGCGTCGTAGAAATCGCGTTCCTGGGCAGCTGTGATCATGGCATCGTTCTGGCGGCGCGGGCCGGACCATACAGCGGGCGGCCGCCCAAGGTACCTGTCATCCTGCCCTCCTTCAGGGCGCACACCCCGTTTACCCAGACGTAGATCACGCCAGTGGCATACTGGTGCGGTTTCTCGAAGGTGGAGTTCTCGGCAATGGCGGCGGGGTCAAACAGCACGAGGTCCGCCTTCATCCCTGGCCGGATCAGACCTCGATCCCGCAGACCAAAGCGCTGGGCCGGCAGGCCGGACATCTTTCGCACGGCATCCTCCAGCGTCAGGGTGTGGCGCTCCCGGACATAGCGGGCCAGCACGCGGGCGAACGTGGCATAGTTGCGCGGGTGAGGCACGTCGCTGCCAAACGACGGGATGCCGCCATCGGAGGCGATCATCGTCAGCGGGTCACGCAGGATCCGCTCAATATCCTCTTCGCTGATGGAATGTGACACCACGGAGCAATCACCGCGCAGCACGAAATCCAGCGCCACCTCGACAGGATCGCGCGCCCCTGCCGCCTCGGCCAGGGTCTTGCCGGCCAGGGAACGATCGAACCCGCAGGAGGCCAGCGTCAGCTTGGCCGGTCCGCCGCGCGTTTCGTTCATGGTGGTTCGCATTTCGGCGCGGAGCTTGCGGCCGGTGTCCGGGGAGGCGGCCCGCTCCCGCAATGCCTTGTTGCCGCCGGCGCGGGCCCACTGCGGAACCAAGGCGGCGCCCAATCCCGTGCTGGAGGCGGTGTAGGGATAAGCGTCCAGAGTGGCGTCCACGCCACGCGCGCGGGCAGCGTGTACCAACTGGAGCGTCTCCACGCTCTTACCCCAGTTGGAGACGCCGATAATCTTGTGGTGGGTGACCTGGGTGGGCAGGTGGCCCTCTTCCCCAATCCGGATGGTCTCCTTGACGCTCTCCACGACCTGATCGGCCTCGCTCCGCATGTGAGACGTGTGAATGCCACCCAGCGAGCCGATCACCTTCGCAATCTCGATGACTTCCTCGGTGGGAGCGTAGTTGCCCGGAACGTAGAAGAGGCCCGTGGAGAGTCCGAACGCCCCGTCGAGCATCGCCTGCCGGGCGAGCCCCCGCATGGCGTCGAGCTCCGCCGCGGTGGCCCTGCGGTTCTGGGTGCCCATCACCTGTTGGCGGATCGAATTGTGTCCCACCAGCAGCCCGAAGTTGACGCCGATGGGCCGCTGGGCGAGCTTTGCCAGAAACGGCGCAAGCGGCAGGGGCGAGCGTCCGTCCGGACCTTCGACGATCGTGGTGACGCCCTGGCGGATGAGATTCTCGGCCGCCGGGGTCTGTTGAATGCCCTGAATGCCGTGACTGTGGGTATCAATGAAACCCGGCGACAGCGTCAAGCCCTTGGCATCCAGTGTCCAGGTTGCGGACACCTGAGACACTTTTCCGACGGCCGCGATGGTGTCCCCGCGCACGGCCACATCGCCCGCAAACCAGGCATTGCCGGCCCCGTCCAGAATTCGGGCGTTGCGGATGACAAGGTCGTAGGTGATTTGTGCTGAAACTGCCTGGGTGAAAAATACCAGGGCGAGAAGCCCGCGCATGCAGGCTATTGTAGCTGGGATGTGAGTCCCATCGCCGGGACAGGTGTGTCCGATTGGCTAACTATCCTGGCGCGGCGAAGAACCGAGCATGGAAAAAAACAGGCCCAAAACCACGAGTCCCGTGATGACAGCTCCGATTAACATTGGCGTTCCCCCGATCATTTGCTGTTCTACATGCAATCGACGCGCCACACGGGAGGGCGGTTGCATGATAGCTTGCAAAGTATGCGAGTGGAATTTGCGTTTGGTAAGACAGGACTGACAGTGGATTTGCCGGAGGGTCCGGCCTACCGGCTTTTGGAGGCACGCTGGGCGGCAGCGCTCAGCGACCAGGTCGCAGCCCTGGAGGCTGCCCTGGATGCGCCCATCGGCTGCCCCCCGCTGCGCGAGATGGCTCGTGGCAAGGAGAGCGCCGCGATTTCCGTCTGCGACATTACGCGGCCCGCGCCTAACCGCGTTACGCTGCCACTGGTGCTCAAACGCCTGGCCGAGGGCGGCATCCCGCCGGAACGCACCACCATACTGATCGCCACCGGCCTGCATCGCGCCGCCACGGAGTCAGAGATCGTCGAGATCCTCGGCGAAGAGATCGCCCGCACGTATCCAATCGTCAATCACAACGCGAGAGAACTCGTGGATCACCGCGACCTGGGCCTGACGAAGAGCGGCACGCCAGTTTTCATCGACAAGCGGTACGTGGACGCCCAACTGCACATCACGCTGGGCTTCATCGAGCAGCATTTGATGGCCGGCTTCAGTGGCGGCCGCAAGCTGATCGCCCCCGGCGTCGCCTATCAGGACACCATCAAGACGCTCCACAGCCCGCGTTTCATGCGCGACAAGCGGGCCGTCGAGGGGTCCATTGAGGAGAACCCCCTGCACCAGGAACTGCTCGAAATCGCGGGCATGGCCGGCCACGATTTCGCGCTCGATGTCGTACTCGCCGAAGGCCGGCGCATTGCCGGAGTCTTTGCCGGGGAGCCGCGGTTGGCGCACAGCCAGGGCATCGCGTTCGTGCGCGAGAAGACCACGGAGTGGATTCCGGCGGCGGCCGACGCGGTGATCACCACGTCGGCCGGGTATCCGCTGGACCTGACCTTCTACCAGGCCGTAAAGGGAGTGACGGCAGCTTCGCATATTGTCAAACCGGGTGGAGTCATCCTGCTGATGGCCGCCTGTAGCGAGGGCGCCGGAGCAAGCGAGTTCTCCCGTCTATTGAAAGAGTCTCCCGACGCGGGCCAATTTCTCGAAACAATTTCACGTATTCCCGTGACTATAGACCAGTGGCAGTTGGAGAAGTTGGCCCTGGTAGCACAGACTCACCGGCTCTGGTTCTACACCCCGGGGTTGCCCGCGGAGTATCACTCTTCGGTATGGGGCCGCCTCTTCGCTAGCGCCGCGGAGGCAGTGGAGGCCCTGGCGGCTGAGGTCGCCGGGGGCGAGATTGCGGTGATCCCCGAGGGGCCCTACGTTTTCGCGCGGCCGCGCAGCGCCGAGTTGGAAGCAGTGGGCGTCTAGACCGCATCACGCATCACGCATCACGCATCAGATGCGATAGGATGTGGGCATGCGAACCACGCTGGATATCGACGACGACATACTCCTGGCAGCTAAGGAGATGGCCAGAATGCAGGGTACAACCGCCGGACGCGTACTCAGCAACCTGGCCCGCAAGAGCCTCAGGCAGCCGGTGAAAAAGCGGAAATACCGCAACGGCGTGCCACAGCTCACACCATTGCCTGATTGCCCGATCATTACAACGGAGATGGTGAACCGGTGGCTGGATGAAGCCCCGTGAGTGTTTCCCTGCTGGACGTCAATGTTCTGGTGGCATTGATGTTCCGGCCGCATGCCAGTAGTGAGGTAGCTCACCGTTGGCTGACCGAAAACCAGTCTGAGGGCTGGGCAACGTGCCCGCTAACAATCAACGGCTGTGTGCGGATTGTATGTGGCGAAGCATTTCGCGCCGCGGAACACACGCCGGCGGCAGTGGCCGCCAACCTCAGGGAGTTCTGCCAATCGCCCCATCATCACTTCTGGCCGGACGACATTTCATTGCTCGACGATCAACGGTTTGACTTGGATTTCCTTGTAGGACCACGGCAGATCACCGATGCCTACCTCCTGGGACTGGCGGTGAAGCACCGCGGACGATTGGTTACCTTCGATCAGAACATCGCCGTCCACGTCGTCGCCGGAGCGGAACCGAAACACCTCTGCGTTTTGGGCACCCCTTCCACGCGGAAAACCTGACCGCTCACTCCGGCTTTAGTATTCCCACTAGATCGTAAATCGCCTGAAGCCGCGGGGGGGCGCCCGGTTTGCCGCATCCTCCGTTGCCAGCGCCAATCACAACCGCGCCAGGAACCAGGCGAACGATGCCAGGCCGCCCAGCACGGCTACCCAGCCCCATTTCCGCAGGCCCGGCAGAGTCCACCACATATACAGGCCGGAGACCACCCAGATCAGAAACGACAGGCAAACCAGATCGATGACCACCGCCCACGCCAGCGGGAACAGGCGCGGATCTTCAAACCCGCCGCGCCCATGCATCCCGGTCAGGAAGTGGTCCCACCGGAACCGCCGGTCCTCAGCCACCAGGCGCCGCTCGTCGATGAAGTACTTGAACTGGGTCGATTTCCAGAACGTGTGTACGTAGATGTTCAACTGCTTCTCACCCTGCCGGTAGACGCCGTAGCTGGAGTCCTCCATGTGAAAGTCCCGCACGATGCGCGCGCCCAGCGGTTTCAACGGCCCGGTCTCTGGTATCGTGCCCAAATCATAGGGCCCCTCAAATGTTTTGGTCCACAAGGGCACTCCGCGCTCTTTGTCCTTCTGTTCGAAGTAGTCGCCATGTGAGAAGGCGACCGAAGAGAGCGCATACATCAGCACCCACGGCGTCAGAAAGAGGCCGAGATAGAGATGGGTGCGGCGATTGAGATGGGGCAGTGTCATTACATCACCGCCAGGAACAGGCTGAACAGCGCCACGCCCGCGCCGAGCGCCAGGGCACCGAGGCGCCGCGTGGTCCGCAAGGTCCACCACATCCAGATTCCGCTGAATGCGAGCACGATCAGCGCAGCGATGGTGAGATCCACTGAGGCCGCCCAAAGATCATCCAGCCAGTAGTCATGCTGGAAGCCCCTCCGCCGGTGCATTCGCTCCAGGAACCCTGGGCCGGCAAACACCATCTTCTCGATCACCACGCGCTTGTCTGACGCAGTGTAGGTAATCCGGCGGGGCGCTATGGCATGCTGCCGGTTGATGACGACTTTCTCTGCCGTGGATCCCCTTGCTACCGCATGAGCACCGTCCAGATCCAGCGTCGCGAGCAACTGCAGCGCCACTTGTTGCGGCGTTGCGCCCTCCGGCATCTCGCCCGGATAGACAAGTTCGCGCTCCACCGCAAACCGGGGCGGCGCCACGGGTGGAGGTCCGTGGAATAGCTCTCTATGATTCATCACAAACGTCGAAACCGTGTACATCAGCACCCATGGCGCGAGAAAGAGCGCAAGGTAGAGGTGGATGCGTCGCAGGAGTAGGGACATCACCTCATACTCTATAACAAGCAGTTTGACTTGCCGGTTTGCGCGCCATGCGCGGTTGACAAGCAATCTAGGCTCGGCTATAGTTCTGAAGTGTCGCACTTTCAATGGTTTGTGTGGAACTATGGAAGGGCGTACGCAACTGCGGCCCGAGGGGGGACCCCCAACGAGAGTCGCAGAATCGAGGCGCTTTGGGAGTCTGGGGCATGACCAGCAACCAGGATGACCGTCCGGCGGAGAGCCCTGCCGGCGGCGAGGAAAGTTACGAACAACTGCTAGATGACTATAGCCATCTGGCTCCGCCCGCCGAGGGCGAAGTCATGATGGGTCATGTCTTGCAGATCACTGCCAAGGGCGTCATTGTGGATGTCGGCCTCAAGCAGGAGGGCTTTGTCCCTCTCGAACAGGTCTCCGCTCCCGATGGCCAACTGCTGGTCCAACCCGGCGATACCATTGAGGTCACCATTGACCGCCGCCGCGAGATGGAAGGCTACATCACGCTTTCGCACGAGCGTGCCAGCCGCATCCGCGCCTGGGACACGCTTGAGAAGGCACACCGCGAGAACCTCATGATCTCCGGTCGTGTCCTGGGCCGCGTCAAGGGCGGATTGAGCGTGGACGTGGGCGTCATTGCCTTCATGCCGAGCACGCAGGTGGACGTGCGCCCGATGCACAATCTGGACTCCTTTCTGGGCCAGGACATCGCAGTCAAAGTCGTGAAGTTGAACCGCAAGCGGAACAACGTGGTGGTTTCGCGCAAATCGGCGATGGAAGACGAGATCACCGTCCGCAAGTCATCCCTCCTCGGCCATCTCAGCGAGGGCGATCTGGTGACCGGCGTGGTCAAGAATCTCACCGATTACGGCGCGTTTGTCGATCTCGGCGGCATTGACGGCCTGTTGCACGTCTCCGATATGTCGCACGGCCGAGTTGCCCATCCCTCCAGCGTCCTGCAGGTGGGCCAGGAGATCACGGTTAAGGTATTGAAGTTCGATCACGACAAGGAGCGCATCTCTCTTGGCTTGAAACAGGTCCAACCGGACCCGTGGGAGACCATTCACGACCGTTATGCCGATGGCATGAAGGTGGTGGGCCGAGTGGTCAGCGTGACGGACTATGGCGCTTTCGTGGAGTTGGAAGCTGGAGTCGAGGGCCTGATTCACATCTCGGAGATGACGTGGTCCCGCCGCATGAAGCATCCCTCCAAGGTTGTGCGGGTGGGCGACGACGTGGAGAGCGTGGTGCTGGAGGTGAAGCCCAAAGACCGGCGCATCTCGCTCGGCATCAAGCAACTCGAGGCCGACCCTTGGACCACCGTGGACGAGCGCTATGCCATCGGCAGCGTTGTGGAGGGCCGCGTCCGCAAGCTCTCTGAATTTGGTGCGTTCATCGAGATTGAAGAAGGCATCGACGGGCTGGTGCACATTTCGGATCTGTCCTGGACCAAGCGCATCCAGCATCCCTCGGAACTGCTCAAGAAGGGCCAAGTGGTGCAGGCGGTGATCCTGAACATTGATTCGGGCAACAGGCGCCTCTCTCTGGGCGTGAAGCAACTCCAACCGGACGCCTGGGAGACATTCTTCCAGGCCCATCAGGTGGGCTCCATTGTGAAGGGCAAGCCCTCGCGCGCCGTGAACTTCGGCATCTTTGTGGAGCTGGCGCCAGGCGTGGAAGGTCTCTGCCATAACTCCGAGCTCCCGGCTGAGCTGCGGGACAAGGTTCCGCCTTTGCCGTTGGGCGAAGAGCTCTCCTTCAAAGTGCTGAAGATGACGGAAGCGGAGAAGCGGATCGGCCTCAGCCTGGTGAGCAGTGATGCCGCCGAGGAACGACAGAGGCTCGAAGACTACCAGCGGCAGGCCAACGAGACTACGCAGCGCATGGAAGAAGTGCTACAACCGGAACAGGCGGCGGCGGATCAGGAATCGGAAACCGAAGCGGCACCGGAACAGGACAGGACGACGGAACAATGACGAAAGCGGATCTGATCGAAGAAGTTTCCCGTGTGGTGGAATTCACACGCAAGGAATCGGAAGTAATTGTCGAAGCGATCTTCGACAGCGTGGTGAAATCCCTGCGCGACGGTGACAAGATCGAGATTCGCGGCTTCGGCAGCTTCCGGACGCGCCAGCGGCAATCGAGAATCGGACGAAATCCGAAGACCGGCGCCCGTGTGGACGTACCAGCCAAGCGAATCCCCTACTTCAAGCCGAGCAAGGAATTGAAGGACCTGGTGAATCAGGACGAACGCCCGGCCGACGTAACGCCAACGCCGCAGATCTAGGGTCTGGATATGGACCGGCTGTGGAGTCCGTGGCGATACCGGTATGTCAGCAAGGCGTCGCCGGCGGACGATTGCATCTTTTGCGCCAAGGAAGCGGAGCGCCGGGACGAGGAGAACCTGATCCTCCACCGCGGCGAGCATAGCTTCGTTTTACTGAATCTCTATCCGTACACCACGGGCCACTTGATGGTGGCGCCCTACGCCCATATTGCCAGTCTGGAGGATCTCCCGGACGAGACTGCCATCGAGTTGATGCGGCTGACACAAACCGCGGTCCGCCACATCCGCGCCATCTACCGGCCCCAGGGGCTCAACGCCGGTCTCAATTTGGGCGAGTGTGCCGGCGCGGGCATCGCCGGGCACCTGCACATGCACGTGCTGCCCCGCTGGACCGGGGATGCCAACTTCATGACAACAATCGGCGAGACTCGAGTGATGCCGGAAGATCTTCCGGAGACGTGGCGCCGGTTGGGGGCCGCGTTTCGGGGCCAATGATCCGGTCGCGACCCGCGCACTTGGCCGCATAGAGCCGCTGGTCCGCCAGCAGCAGCATTTCCGCCACGGAGTCGCACTCTTCCGCAATCGCGATGCCCACAGACGTTGTCACTTGGATCCGCTGATTGCACCAGTGGCAACTGGTGGCCCGCACCAGTCCTAAGAAACGGCGCGTCACCTTGGTTAGCTCCGCCTGCCGGACACATTGCAGAATTACCAGGATCTCTTCGCCACCCCAGCGCCCGATGAAATCAAAACTGCGTAGCGAAGAGGCCAGCGTGCGGCACACCACGCGCAATACCTCGTCGCCGGCATCATGCCCGTAACGGTCATTCACCGCCTTGAAGTGATCGATATCCAGCATCGCAATGCCGAAACTGGATCGGTTCCGCTCCCAGGCGTTCCACGATTGCTGCAACACCTGCTGGGCGAAACGCCGGTTGCCGATCTGCGTCAGCGGATCGATGTAGGCCAGCCGCTCCAGCTCCTGCGCCCGCTCGATCAACGCCAGGCCGGCCGTATTGTCGCGAAACACTTCCACCGCACCGGCCAGCCCCGTGGCCGGATCGACAAACGGGGCAGCCTCAATGGTCACAGGAACCCGGTGGCCCTGGCGGTGCTGCAGCCAAGCTTGGATCTTTCGCACTCCTCCCGTGCTCAACACGCTCTTGAGTGGACAGGCCGTACCGCACAACGATTCGCCATCGTCGTCCACATGCATCAACAGATCCCCGCACCGCTTGCCCACCACCTCATGCGCGGTAAAACCGCTGATCTTCTCCGCCGCCTGGTTCCAATGGAGGATCCGGCGCTCGGCGTCCACAAAGTAGACGCCGTCGCCAATATGATCCAGCAGCGATACCAGCTGTGTCTCCGACAAGAGTGAAGGGCGTTCGCCGCGCATAGTGTCCCTATCGGCGGCAGCCCTGGAACTTTAGCCTATTCCGGAGCCGGCTCGGCCGCCTTGCGCTTCTTGTCGAGATAACGCTGGCGCGCGTCCAGAATGCACTTTCGAGCCTCCCTCGGCCCACCCCAGCCTTGTGTGATCGCCACGCGCCCTTCCAGCTCCTTGTAGATGCTGAAGAAGTGTTCCAGCTCGCGCCGCACGTGCGGGAATACCTGATCCATCGTATGGATCTGGTCGTAGCGCGGGTTGCGAGTGGGGACGGCGATGATCTTCTGATCCTCCTCCTCGCGATCCACCATATTGATCACGCCCACGGGCCGCACCTCGATCAGGCAACCCGTGAAGCTCGGCTCATTCACCAGCGTCAGCACATCGAGCGGGTCCCGGTCTTCCGCCAACGTTCCGGGGATAAACCCATAGTCTCCGGGATAGTGCATGGGCGAGTAGAGAGCGCGATCCAGCCGGAACAGGCCAAGCTCCCCGTCGTACTCCACCTTGTTCGAGGAGTTCTTCGGGATCTCGACAATCATCCGGACCAGCTCAGGCGCCTCGGGTCCAGGATCCAGGTCGTACAGTTTGGGAAACACAGAGGTCAGACTAGCAGATCCGCTCGTCTGGCGATACGGAGGCGAAACAAAAGCGAAGGGTGATCCACATGAGGGTTCACGGCGAAAGAGAAAGCAAAAAAAGAGACTTGCGCGCACGAAAAGCTGTGAAAAGCTCTTGCACCGCGCCACAGATAAGGTACTATCGATCCATAAGGTTCGATTCGGACGGGATCGGACCTTATAAGTCCGATTCGGTCAGTCCAAATGGATCCAGTTCAGACCATCTCGCTTCCTCTCCTGGCCCCGCGTGGTTTCCACGCCGGGAAAGTGGACGCGACGGGTCGCATCAAGCTGCCTGCTCCGTTCACGAAGTACCTGGCGAAGATGGAAAACATGGATCTGTTCATGACTGAGTACCGCGGCAAGGCGCGAATTTTCACCAACGGCTCCTGGCGCAAGCTGGTAGCGCTACTGGACGATGCCCCGGACCAGCAGGATGTGTTCACGGCCCTGGCCGAGTCGATTGGTGGAGACATCGAGATCGACCCGCAGGGACGCATTACGATCCCGCAAAAGCTGCGGGCGGAGCTGAAGCTGGAAGACCAGGCGGTGCAACTCCGCTTTCACGAAGACGTTATCACATTCTGGACCATCGCGGACTACGAAGCGATGCAGGCCAGGAACGCTCCGGCCAAGAGCGGAGTGGAAGAAGAACTGTTGCGCCGCGGCACAAAGCTGAGATGACCCATGGCGCACTATCCCGTGATGCTCAACGAATCGCTGGAGTATCTGGCGATACGGCCGGACGGCGTCTACATCGACGCAACGGCCGGACTTGGCAATCATACGCTGGCCATTGCCAGGAAGCTGACCTCGGGGCGGGTTTACTCGTTCGACCGCGACAAGGAATCCCTGACGCTGGCCGAGGCGAATGTGGCGGAGTGTGCGGAGCGGATCACGTTCCGGCACAGCGCCTTTTCGTCGCTGGCAGCCACGTTGAAGGACTTGGGCGTGGATGGGGTAGACGGGATTCTGGCCGACCTGGGTGTTTCGAGGATGCAGCTCACCACGGGCGAGCGCGGATTTTCGCTGCAGCAGAACGGCCCGATCGACATGCGCATGGATCGCAGCCAGGAGCTGACGGCGTGGGATCTGGTCAACCGTGCCACGGAACGGGAACTGGCGGATTTGTTTATGTCACTCGCAGAAGAAAGGAGAAACCTAGCGGAAAAAATAGCCCGGGCACTGGTCAGGGCACGTCCGATGACAGACACTGCGCAACTGGCGCAGGTTGTGGCGTCCTGCGTGCCCCGAACCGGAAAGATCCATCCGGCGACGCGGGTTTTTCAGGCTCTTCGCATGGCAGTGAACGACGAGATCGGGGAGTTGGATGCGCTGCTGGAACAGGCTCCGCGGCATCTGAATCCCGGCGGGCGCTTTGTGGTTATCGCGTTTCAATCGCTGGATGACCGCAAAGTGAAGACGGCATTTCGGGCACTCGGCCAAAGAGGCGAGGCCCGGATCTTGACCAAGCATGTGGTCAAGCCGACGGAAGAAGAGACGAGACGGAATTCGGCATCACGCAGCGCTGTGCTGCGGGCGCTGGAGCGAATAACGGCTGAATAGGTACGGAGAGCGAGGCATCGAGTCATGACGAGTTTGGCGGCATTGTTCGATTGGCTGGCGGCGGGCAGTCCGGAGGGGCGCACGGCGTCGAGGAATGGCAACGGGACGGATTTCCGGCTGCGCACGCTGCCGAAGGAAGACATTCATGTCTTCGTGAAATCCATCGACAACTCCACGGTAATCCGGCTTGTGGACAACAAAGACTGGCTGCGCAGCGCCGGCATGGCCGGTGGCGTCATGCTGGCCAGCGTCATGCTCATCGCGCTCCTGATGCCTGGCGGATTCAGCCTCCTCGCCAGCCGCCAGATGGGCCAGCTCAATGCCGAACGCGAGCAGCTGATCAATGAACTTCGCCAGGTGCGTTCGCGCGAGGCGGAGCTGCTGAATCCGAAGCAGTTGGAAGTCTGGGCGGGGCCGAACTTCCACAACCCGACCGCGGCCGCTGTGATTTATGCAGCGCCGGCGCAGGGCGCCGTGGCGTCGCTGCGCAAGCCGTAATCCGCCAACCGGGAGAACAAGTTCCATGGAACGACCCGTGAACGCGCAGGCGGTGAGGCGTGTGCTGATTGTGGGCCGCCTCGCTCTACTTTGGGCACTCTGCATTGCCGGCCGTCTGGTTTACCTTCAGGTGTACAAACATGAGGATTTCCAGAAGACGGCCAAATCGCAACACCAGCACCAGTTCCCGTTGCCGGCCGACCGCGGTGAGATACTGGACCGCACCGAGACGCCGCTCGCCATCAGCATCCGCACCGAATCCGCCGTCGTCAATCCGCAACGAATCAAGGACGTCGAGTTCTTCGCACGCGTGGTCGCGCCGGCTCTGGGCCTGAACCCGGAAGAGCTTAAGGCCAAGTTGAAGGAGTACCAGGAACGTGGCGCCGCCAAGGCGCGCGGCCGCGGCTATCTGAGCCTCAAGCGGCACCTCACCCCGGAGGAAAGGGACCGGCTGAGATACCTGACCGCCACATTCCCGCTGGAGATCATCCGCGATTCCCGCCGCGAGTACCCGGCCGGATCCGTGGGAGCGCACATCGTCGGCAGCCTGGATTCGGAAGGAAACGGCAACTCGGGCCTGGAGCAGAAGCTGAACGAAACGCTCAAGGGCAAGCCCGGCAAGATGCTGGTGCTGACCGGCGCCCAGATGGATCACTACATCCGCTGGGTAAGCGAGGACAGCACACAGGGCGAGAACTTCACTCTGGCCATGCACCGCGTCATCCAGAACGATGTGGAGCAGTTCCTCGCCGAAGGCGTCAAAGAGGCCGGGGCGGAATCCGGCAGTGTCGTGGTGCTCGACCCCCGCAACGGCGAGGTACTGGCGCTGGCCAACTATCCCAACTTCGACCCGCGCAACGAGCGCCCCACACCGGAAGAGGCCAAAGCTCGCCGCTCCAACACCGCCGTGCAGATTCCATCTGAGCCCGGCAGCGTGATGAAGATGATCACCGTCACGATGGGCCTCGATTCGGGCGAGTTCACCGAGACCACCCCGATATTCTGCGAGAATGGCGCATTTGCGCGCCCTGGCCGCCGGGCCATCCACGACGTTCACCGTATGGGCGCGATGGATACGGCCGGAGTGTTGATCAAATCCTCCAACATCGGTGTCGCCAAAATCTCCATCCGCATGGGCCCCAAGGTACTGTACGAGTATCTGAAGAAGTTCGGCATCGGGGACAAGACGGGCATCGAGTTGCCGGCCGAATCGCGCGGTATGCTGCGCCATCTGGAATGCCGGGGGCCGAAGGACAACTACTGCTGGTCCCCCACGTCGCACGAGTACATCGCCTTCGGGCATGAAGTGGGCGCCACCTCTGTCCAACTCGCCCGCGCCGTAGCCGTCATCGCCAACGGCGGCATGATCGTGCAGCCGCACCTCATCATCAAGAAGACCCGCCCCCGCACCGATGGCAAGCTGGAAGAGGTTGCGCTGGATATCAGAAAGCCCGAGCGCGTACTGCGAGCCGAGACAGCCTTCCGCATCCGCCGCATTATGCAGCAGGTTGTCCAGGAAGGCACGGGCAGACGGGCCGCCGTGCCTGGTTATTCGAGCGGCGGCAAAACCGGCTCAGCGGAGATCTTCGAAAATGGGGCGTGGCAGAACAAGCACAACTCCTCGTTCATCGGTTTCGCCCCGGTTACCGATCCGCGGATCGTCGTCGTCGTCACGCTCAACCGTACTCCCAAGCAGGGCGGCATCGCTTCCGCGCCCGTCTTCAGCAAGGTGGCCGCCACGGCCTTGCGCGTGCTCCAGGTCCCCAAGGATGAGCCGGAAAAGGACATCGCTCCGCCGCAGCCGAAGATTCTGGAAGTGAATGAGCTGCCCGAAAACCGGATTGCCAAAGCGATTCCGGAGCCGAAGGAAAAGCCGCAGCCTGAGATGTCGGCCGGCCTGTTGATCGGTCCCACGGTGCCTGACTTCCGCGGCAAGGCGATGCTGGCCGTGTTGCGCGAGTCTGCCGCGCTCGGTCTGCAGGTGCAGACGAAGGGGCGCGGCGTCGCCAAGGCCCAAGCGCCCGCGGCTGGCACGGTGCTGCCCGCCGGCGCGTCCATTCAGGTGGAGTTTGCCACACCACAATGACACTCGCCGAACTCATTGAGGACATCCCGCTCCATGCACCGCTGCCGGCGGCATGGGCGGCCCTCAGTGTGTCCGGGGTTGAGTACGATTCACGCCGCGCCCAGGCCGGTGTCGTCTTCTGCGCATTCGCTGGAGCCAAGGCGGATGGCAATGCGTTCGCCACGCAGGCCATGGAGCAGGGCGCGGTGGCCGTCGTCTCCGAATCGCCCGCACCGGATGGATTCACCGGTCCGTGGCTCCAGGTGGAGCACGGCCGCCGGGCGATGTCTCTGATGTGCCGCCGTCTGTACGGCGCCCCGGATTCGGCGCTGGATCTCATTGGCATCACCGGAACCAACGGCAAGACGACAACCGCGTTCTGCACAGACGCCATGCTCCGCCACGCCGGCCGCGTCACCGGCATGGTGGGCACCATCGTTTATCGCATCGCCGGACGCGAGCAGGCGGCGGTCAACACGACGCCGGATTCGCTGGACCTCATGCGTCTGATGGGCGAGGTGCGCGACGCAGGCGGGCAGAACTTCACGTTCGAAGTGTCATCCCACGCTCTGGCGCTCGGCCGCGTGTGGGGGCTCACTTTTCACACGGCCATCTTCACGAATCTCACCCGCGATCATCTCGATTTTCACGGCTCCATGGAAGAGTACTTCGCGGCCAAGCAGTCCTTGTTTGACGGCGCGGGAGGCCCGCCGCCGAAGTACGCCATCATTAACAGCGACGACGATTGGGGCCGCAAGCTCCGCACCTCCAAGAGCACGACACTGCTGCGCTACGGCCTGAAGAACGGCGCCGATCTGAAGGCGGAGAACATCGACGCGGGCTTCCACGGCCTGCGCTTTGACGTGATCTATCCGGGTGGCCGCCAGCACATCGAATCCAAGCTGTGCGGTCTGATCAACGTGTACAACCTGCTGGGCGCCTTCGGCGCGGGCCTGAGCGTGGGACTCAGCGCGGAAGAAGCCGCCGCGGGCCTGGCGTCATGCGATGCTGTCCCGGGCCGCTTCGAACGAATTGACGAGGGCCAGCCGTTTCTGGTTGTTGTTGATTACGCGCACACCGACGATGCCCTCCGCAACACCATCGCCGTGGCTCGCGCTCTCAAGCCGAAACGCGTCCTCACCCTCTTTGGCTGCGGCGGCGACCGCGACCGCGCCAAGCGCCCCATGATGGGCCAGGCCGCGGCAGAGGCCAGCGATTTCGTCGTTGTCACCAGCGACAACCCGCGCAGTGAAGATCCGCTGATGATCATCAACGACGCGCTCGTCGGCGTGCGCCGCAGCGATACGCGCCACGCCGTGGAACGGGACCGCGAAAAGGCCATCCAGATCATCCTCAACGAAGCCGGCCCGGGCGACGTCGTGTTGATCGCCGGCAAAGGTCACGAAACGTATCAGGTGCTCAAAGACCGCACCATCGCCTTCGACGACCGCGAGGTGGCCCGGCGTATGCTGCGCGCCTACGGCTACCCTGGCCCGGAGGTGCGGCCATGACACTCCAGGTGGCCGGCGCGCTTTGCACTTCGGTCAGCATCGACACGCGCACCCTGGTGCCCGGCGCGCTGTTCGCCGCGCTGCGCGGCCCCAACCACGACGCGCATGATCATCTCGCGGAAGCCTTTGCCAAAGGCGCGGCCGCCGCTGTGGTGGAGCGCGAAACGCCCGGCGCCGGCCCGCAGCTAGTCACGCTCGATGTCCTGGAGTGGCTCCAGCAAACGGCCCGCGCGCAACGCGAGCGCTGGGGCGGCTGCATTGTCGGCATCACTGGCAGCGCCGGCAAGACAACGACCAAGGATGCCTGCGCGGCCGTGCTCGCCCATTCCTTCCGCACAGGCAAGACAGCAGGCAACTACAACAACCACTACGGCGTCCCGCTCACTCTGCTCAACATCGCCGACGACGCGGAGGTGGGGGTGGTGGAGTTGGGCATGAACCACGCCGGAGAGATCCGGGATCTGGCGCGAATTGCGCGGCCCGATATCGGCATCGTCACCAATGTTGGCTCAGCGCACATCGAGCATCTCGGCTCCATGGACGCCATTGCGCTGGCAAAGCGGGAGCTCATCGAATCGCTGCCGCCCGATGGCACGGCGATCCTCAACGCGGACGACGCGCGAGTGCGCGAGTTCGCCGCGGTCCATCCCGGCCCAACGATTTTTTACGGTTTTTCCGAGGCAGCCCACGTCCGCGCCGAACGGGTTCAATACGATTCGGCAGGTTCCAGTTTTGAAGTCGCGGACGTGGGCTCTTTTTTTTGCCCCCTGCCGGCAAAAGGCGGCGTGATGGCCGCATTGGCCGCGCTGGCGGTGGCAAAGACACTCGGCATGGATTTGAAGGAGCTGCGCGATACCATCGCTTCGCTCGTGCCGCCGAAGAACCGGCTGAGCCGCATCGAGCGCGACGGCATGGTGATCTGGGACGACTGCTACAACTCGAACCCCGAGGCGGCCATGATGATGCTGGACCTGCTGGCCGCAACGCCGGCCCGGCGCCGCATCGCCGTGTTGGGCGAGATGCTGGAACTGGGAACGTGGTCCGCTGACCTGCACCGCGAGGTGGGCCGCTACGCCGCCCGATGCGGAATGTCCGTGGTGATAGGCATCCACGGCGCGGCTGAGCTGATCACCGAAGCCGCCCGCCAGGAAGGACTGGCCGCCGGCGACGCGCATTTCTTCCAGCAACCGGCGGACGCCGGGCGCTTTGCGAAGTCGATCGCCTGTGCAGGCGATGCTCTGCTATTCAAAGGCTCGCGCGGCACCCGCGTGGAGCAGGCGTTGGAGGCGTTTCTCAACTAGCCATGCTTTACTGGCTCTTCTTCGAGACACTCTTTCCGCACTTCTCGCCGTTCCGCATCTTCGGATTCGTGACATTCCGCACGCTCGCGGCCAGCATCACCGCTTTCCTGATTGCCGTGCTGGCCGGCCCGTGGTTCATCCGCAAAATGCAGCAGATGCAGATCGGCCAACAGATCCGCAGCGACGGGCCGGAGTCCCACCAGAGCAAGAAGGGTACGCCCACCATGGGCGGCCTGCTGATTCTCGGTAGCGTGATCATCCCTACTCTGCTGTTCACCAACCTGCAGAATCCCTACGTCTGGGTGGCGCTCTTCAGCCTCGTGGGCTTCGGCTTGATCGGCTTTGTCGACGACTACTCCAAAGTGAAGAAGTCGCGCAGCCTGGGCCTCACTGCCCGGCAGAAGATGCTGCTCCAAATCGTCGTGATGGTTCTGATCGGTATCTGGCTCCTGGTGCTGCACAGCAAGGGCATGTACGACATGGCAATCAACGTGCCCTTCTTCAAGAACTATCGCCCCAGCCTGTTGATCAGTTCACTGCTCGCCACACCCTGGACCTACCCGCTGGCCTTCGTGCTCTTTTTCCTGTTCCTGTGGCTGGTGATTGTCGGGGCGTCAAACGCTGTCAATCTCACTGACGGCCTGGACGGGCTCGCCATCGGCCTGATGGTCATCGCCTCTGGTGCGATGACGGTGCTCAGTTACGTCAGCGGCCACGCCCAGTTCGCCAACTATCTCGGCCTCACGCGCCTGGCCGGATCGGCGGAGCTCACGATCTTTTGCGCTGCGCTCACCGGCGCCTCCATCGGCTTTCTCTGGTTCAATGCGCACCCCGCCGAAATGTTCATGGGCGATGTGGGCGCGCTCGCCCTCGGCGGCAGCATGGGCGTAGTGGCCGTGCTGCTCAAGCAGGAGATCCTGCTGCTGTTCATCGGCGGCGTCTATGTCATCGAACTGCTGAGCGTCGTCATCCAGGTGGCCAGCTTCAAGTCGACGGGTAAGCGCGTGTTTCTGATGGCGCCGCTCCACCACCATTTCGAAAAGAAGGGCTGGAATGAGACGCAGGTGGTGGTGCGTTTCTGGATTGCAGGGCTGGTGATGGCGCTGTTTGCGCTGACCACTTTGAAGTTGCGGTAGAGCACCATGGACGTCAACGGCAAGCACATCACGGTGTTTGGCATGGCCAAGTCCGGCCGGGCCGTGGCTGCGCTGCTCCGCGAGCATGGCGCCATCGTGCGAGTGTCCGATCAGAAGCCGCTGAGTGAACTGGGCGCCCTGGATTTCGATTACGTGCCGCAATCGGCGGAGGCTCTCGCCGGTTGCGAACTGGCAGTTCTCTCGCCAGGCGTGCCGCCGGATCAGGCGATCTTCCGCGGCGTCCCTGTCGCCGGTGACGTGGAGGCCGCCAGTTGGTTCCTTCGCGGCCCCATCCTCGGCATCACCGGCGCCAATGGCAAGACCACCACCACGGCGCTCACCGGGCACCTGCTCGAAACGGCCGGCATCCCCAACCAGGTGGGCGGCAATATCGGCACGCCTCTGGCCGAAATGGTCGCCGCCTCGCGCGACGATCAGTGGAACGTCCTGGAGCTCTCCAGTTTTCAGCTCGAAACCACGGAAACGCTACATGTCCGGATCGCCGTCGCGCTCAACCTCACTCCGGATCACCTCGATCGCCACGGCGACATGGAGCGCTACGCCGCCGCCAAGGCGCGGATCTTCCGCAACCAGACAGCGGAAGACTACGCCGTGCTGAACGCTGAGAACGAAACGACCGTGGCATACGCCGCGCTCACCCCCGCGCAGGTCCGCTGGTTCCACGCCGGAGCGCCCGTCCACCCGGGTGTGTGGTGCGAATCCGGCAAGCTCCTGGCTTATGGCGAACCGTTCCTCAACGTCAGCGACATCAGCCTGCGCGGCCGCCACAACGTGGAGAACATCCTGGCCGCCGCGTGCGCCGCTCAACTGGCCGGGGCATCGTTGACGGCGATCGCCGCCGGCGTTCGCTCGTTTCCGGGTGTGGAGCACCGGATTGAATTCGTGCGCACGCTGAACGGCGTCAGCTACTACAACGATTCCAAAGCCACCAATGTCGACGCCACAATCAAGGCGCTGGAATCGTTCGAGAGCGGGCTCTGGGTAATCCTCGGCGGCAAGGATAAGAACAGCGACTACACCACGCTGCGCGCGCTGCTCCACAGCCGCGCCAAAGCCGCACTGCTGATCGGCGCAGCTGCGGACAAAATCGAAAGCCATCTGCGCGGCTGCGTGCGCATGGAGCGTTGCGGCGATCTGCGCACGGCAATTCTGCTGGCGCGCGCCGGGGCGCAACCCGGCGACACCGTACTGCTGGCGCCCGCCTGCGCCAGTTTCGATCAGTTCACCGGCTACGAGCAGCGCGGCCGGGTCTTCAAGGAAATCGTCAACAGTCTGGGCGAGGAGCAGGTATGACTTCCACTAAGATTCGCACCGATTGGCAACTGTATACCGCGGCCATGCTCATCCTGCTGTTCGGGCTGGTGATGGTCTATAGTTCTTCCTCCGTGGTGGCCGAGGTTCACTACCACAAGGAGCATTGGGAGTTCGCCGCCAAGCAGTTGGGCTTCGCGCTCTTCGGCATCGCGTCCATGATCCTGCTCAAGCGGCTGGACTACAAGAAGCTGCAGCATCCGATCTGGATTCTGGCACCGATGGGCGTTACCATCATGCTGCTGATTGGTGTCATCGCCGCCGATCCGCGCGCCCACCGCTGGTATCGAATCCCCAGCGTCGGCCAGTTCCAGCCCAGTGAATTGGCCAAGCCCGTACTGATCCTCTTCCTCGCCTGGTTTGTCGCCCGGCGCGAAGCCAACCTCAACGATAAGTACACGCTGCGGCCCACTGCCTTGGTCGTCGGCGTGCTGACGCTGCTGGTGGGGTTCGGTGATTTGGGCACCGCGGCGGTGCTCCTGGCGCCGGCCGTGGTGATCTTCTATGTCGCCGGCATCGAAAGGAAGTACTTCTACCTGGCCCTGGGCCTGGCGGCGCTGCTCGGAATCGGCTTCATCCTCCAGAAGCCGTACCGCCTCTTCCGCGTTCTTGCCTTCGTGGGGATCACCGAAAAGACCGTCAACGAACACCCGAAGCTCCACTGGGTTGCCGAGCAGATGGCCTCCAGCCGCGCCGCGCGCGACGCCGGCCACCAGGCCACCCAGGGGAAGATCGCGGTTGGCAGCGGAGGCTGGACCGGGGTCGGGTTGGGGCTCTCCGATCAGAAGCTGGGATTCCTCCCGGAGGCGCACACCGATTTCATCTTTGGCATCGTCGGTGAAGAAACCGGCCTTGTCGGCTGTGTTCTGCTGCTCTCGGGCTATATGTTCATCTTCTGGCGCGGCATCCGCCTCTACTGGACCACCCAGGATGCCTTCGGGCGTTACATCGCGCTCGGCTGCGTGGCGGTGATCACAACGCAGGCGCTATTCAACATGAGCGTGGTGCTCGACATGGCGCCCACCAAGGGCATCCCGCTACCGCTGATCAGCTTCGGCGGCAGCGCGCTGATCTGCACACTGTCCACGCTGGGCCTGCTGATGAGCGTCAGCGACCGCGCGTCCTGAGCTCATTCGGAGGAGGATAATCCAACGCTGTTTGTGATGGCAGGAGGAGGCACCGGCGGCCACGTGATTCCATCACTGGCTGTGGCGTCCGAACTGCGCCGCATCGGCCACGACGCTCTCTTCATCGGCACGCGCCGCGGCATGGAAGCCACGCTCGTCCCCCGCGCCGGCTTCGCCATCGAGTGGATCGAAATCGGCGGCCTCCAGCGTGTCGGCTGGCAGCAGACCTTGCGCACGTTTGTCCAGTTGCCAGGCAGCGTCTGGAAGTGCCTGGGCATCCTCCGCCGCAGCCGTGCGGCGGCGGTCTTCTCCATGGGCGGCTACGTGGCCGCGCCGGTGATGATGGCCGCGTCTCTTTCGCGCATCCCCATCGTCTCGATGGAGCCCAACGCCCTGCCGGGCATGGTGACCCGGCGGATGGCGGGGCGTGTCGAAAAGGCGCTGATCAGCTTTGACGAATCCCGGCACTACTTCCCTCCGGGCCGCACGGAGCTGACGGGACTGCCCGTGCGGCAGGAGTTCTTTGACATACCGGACCGCCCGGCCGGCGCCCGCTTCTCCGTGCTGGTCACCGGCGGCAGCCGCGGCGCGCGCTCTCTCAACCTCGCAGCTCGGGAGAGTTGGCCCGCCTTTCGGGATTCCAGCCTGCCGGTGCGGCTCGTGCTCCAGTGTGGAGCCGCGGAGCATCATGCGCTGCTGCGCGAGTTCAATGAAACCGGGCTGGATGGCGACGTGGTTCCTTTCATCCAGGACATGCCCGCTGCCTACGCCGCGGCCGATCTGGTGGTCAGCCGCTCCGGCGCCGGCGCGGTGAGTGAGCTGGCCGCGGCGGGTAAGCCATCCATCCTGGTGCCCTTCCCTTTCGCCGCCGACGACCACCAGCGCTTCAACGCGCAAGCCATGGAACGGACCGGCGCGGCTCGCATGGTTCTGGAAAAGGATTGGAACGGCGCGCGGTTCTTCGAGACCGTGCGGGAACTGGCAGCCAATCCGGATCGGCTGATCCGCATGAGCGCCGCCGCGCGCACAGCGGCCAGGCCCGGCGCGGCACACAGAGCCGCCGAGTTGCTGATTGGCTATGGAATTCGCCGCAAGGCGTGAAACAATAACAGGAGCTAATGTTTTTACAGCAGCAGCCATTGCACTTCACCGGAATTGGCGGCATCGGCATGAGCGGCCTGGCCGAGATCTACCACGCCCTCGGCTGCCCTGTCACCGGATCGGACGTGAGGCTCTCCGTGGTCACCCAACGGCTGGAGACCCTGGGCATCCGGGTCACCGAGGGCCACGACGCGTCGAACGTCCCCGCCGGAGCCGCCGCCGTCATCGTCACCTCTGCGGTGAAAGACGACAACCCGGAGCTCATCGAAGCGCGCCGCCGCGGCCTGCCCGTGGTTCTGCGCGGTGAACTGCTGGCGGAGCTGATGCGCACCCGCCGCGGGGTCGCCTTTGGCGGCAGCCACGGCAAGACCACCAGCAGCTCCATGGCGGCATGCGTCGCGCTGGATGCGGGCATGGACCCCACCGTCTTCATCGGCACGCTGGTGCCCTTCCTGGGCGGCTCCAATGCCCGTCTGGGCGGCGATCTATTGATTACCGAGTGCGACGAGAGCGACGGCTCCTTCCTGGAACTGGCGCCCATCCTGAGCGTGATCACCAACATAGACCGCGAGCATCTCGACTACTACAAGACCTTTGAGAACGTCCAGAACGCCTTCGTCCGCTTCGCCAACAAGCTGGCCTGGCATGGGGCCGCCATCGTGTGTATCGACGACCCGGAGGTGCGCTCGCTCATCCCGCGGATGAGGCGCCGCCTGATTCGCTACGGTCAAAGCGCCGGCGCCGACCTGCGAATTCACGACGCCCGCAGCGGCGACACCGGCAGCACGTTCCATCTGACCCGCGGGGCCGAGGAACTGGGCGAGTTCCACCTGCGCGTCCTGGGTACGCACAACGTACTCAACGCCACCGCAGTCGTCGCCGCCATGCTGGAGCTCGAAGTCCCTCTGGAGAAGATCCGCACCGGCTTGGCGAAGTACCGGGGCACGGGCCGCCGCATGGAGCTCAAGGGCACTGCCGCGGGCGTCACGGTGATCGACGACTACGGGCATCACCCCACAGAAGTGCGCGCCACTTTGGCAGCCCTGCGTCTGATGCGGCCCAAGCGCCTGGTGGTGCTGTTCCAGCCGCATCGTTACACGCGCACACAACTCCTCATGGATGAGTTCGCCACGGCCTTCGGCGATGCGGACGCCGTGCGCGTCATGGAGATTTATGCCGCCAGCGAACCGCCCCTGGAGGGCGTCACCGCCTTGGCACTGGTGGAGCGCATCCGCGCGAACGGCCACGCCGATTGCGCACTGGCCGGGACAGCGGAGGAGCTGAGACAGCAATTGCGGGCGGGCGATCTGGTATTGACACTCGGCGCAGGCAGCGTCACGCAAATGGGGCCGCGACTACTGGATGAGTTGAGGAGAGAGTAAAGCGATGGCGAGAAAGAAAAAGCTGGAGTTGAGCGAGGACCTGGACACCAACCAGGATGAACGCTCCCCGGTCTCGAAAGAGACTGTGCGCCGCGCACTGTCGTTCACCGGGTGGACCTTCGGTCTGGTGATGGTTGTCTTCGGTGTAGCATTCGCGATGCTGCAGGGCGAGCAGTTTCTCTCTACCGACGCGCGCTTCCGCATTCCCGAGGAAGGCTACCGCAACAATGATGACAGCATCGCCGTGCGCGGCGTGAAGAACGCATCCAAGCCGGCCGTCCTGCGGGTTTTCCAGGCGGATCGCGGGCGTAGCCTCGCCGACGTCGATCCCGAACAGCGGCGCATCGCCCTGCGGCGCGTGGAGTGGGTGCGCGACGCCAGCGTACGTCGCATCTGGCCCAACCGCCTGGACGTGGAGATAGAGGAACGCCAGCCGGTAGCCATCGTGCAGGTGGCCGCTTCGCTTTCCGGCGACTTCGACAATCCTGTCAACTACAAGCCGATGCTGATCGATGCAGAGGGCTTCCTCTTGCAGGTGAACGGGCCCATCCCCCACAACATGCCGCTGCTGATCGGAGTCCGCGAAAGGGAAGACGTGGAGCACCGCCGCCGGCGCGTCCTTCGCATGCAGCAAGTCCTGGAGGAACTGAAGGACTCCCGCGAACACATCCAGGAGGTGGACGTCAGCGACCCCGAAAATCTGCGCATCACGTATCAGATCCACGATCAGCAGGTTATCCTGATCTTAGGCAACGAGAGCTTCCAGCAGCGGGTAGCCACATTCCTGCGCTACTTTGAGGGCATCCGGGACAAGCTCGCACCCCGCGCCGTTCTGGATGTCAGCATGAAGAACCGCATCAACGCAATCACCCCGCTACTGGAACCCAGGAAGTAGAAGTGGCCAGCAAACCCAAACTAGCCGTCGGTATGGACATCGGCAGCGCCTTCACGCGAGTGACGGTACTGCTGCTGGAGGACGGATGCCTGCGCTTCAAAGGGGCCTCCGAGGTGCAGTCGCGCGGCTGGCATCGCGGCCAGATCGCGGATCAGTCTGCTGTCGCCGACACGGTACGGGAAGCCATCGGACAGGCCGAAAAGGCGTCCGGGCTGCAGATCGGCTCGGCGGTGGTAGGCGTGGGTGGACCCAAGGTGCGTTCCCAGCAGGGGCGCGGCCTCTACGAGTTTGGCCACAGACGTCCCATCGAGCGCGGCGACCTGAGCTATGCCGTTGAGCTCGCGGCGCGGGCGCGTCTGGATGAGGACCGGTTTCTGCTTCAGGTTCTGCCGCAGGACTTCACCGTGGACGGCCGCACGCCCATTCCGCATCCGCTCAACATCGAATGCGAGCGCCTGGAGGCCCACGCGCTGCTCATCACCACGTCTTTGCAGGAGCATCAGGCGCTGATCAGCGCTGTCCATCAGGCTCACCTGCGCGTGGAGGAAACCGTTTTCGAAGCGATGGCGTCGTCGTTCGCCAGTATCCTGCCGGAAGAGCGCGCCGGCGGAGTAGCCCTGCTCGACATCGGCGCACACTCCACAAACCTGATCCACTACGACGGTGACACCACGCTCTCCGCCATCGGGATGCCCATCAGCGGCGACCATTTCACGCGGGATCTCGGCGAGCTCAAGTCGCTCTCCTATGACGAAGCGGAGTTGTTGAAGATCCAGTACGGGTGTGCGCTTCTGGGCCTGACCGCCGACAACATCCTGATCGAGCGTCCCGCCGAGGCCGGGCGCCCTAGCCGAGAAATCAACAGGCGGGACCTGATCGAGATCCTGGAGGCGCGCGCGGCACAACTGTTCGAGTTGGTGGAACGCGGTCGCGTTATGTACGCCCGTGAACTGCAGTTGCATGAGGGTATCGTGCTCTGCGGCGGCGGCGCGCAATTGACTGGCATGGTGGAAATGGCGGAAAAGTCGCTGGGCTGCCCCGCGCGCCTGGCCGTCCCGCGCGGCATCATTGACTGGCCGGACGAACTTCTGAATTCACTCTGGACCACATCCGCGGGGCTGGCCATGTACTCCGCCCGTCTGCAAACACGCAAAGATAAGCCCGGAGGCCCGAACTTCTGGAGCCTGTTTACGCGAAAATAGGGATTGGCCCGGCGCGCGCCGGGTTGTTCGAAAGGACCATATGGCTGAGCTCGATCATCTAAAGTTCGAAATCCAGGACGAGACTCTGGGCGGCACCCGCATCAAAGTAGTCGGCGTGGGCGGCGGCGGCTCCAACGCGGTGAATCGCATGATCTCGGCGGGCCTCACAGGCGTCGAGTTCTATGTGATGAATACGGACGCGCAGGCTCTCCGCATTGCCAAGGTCCCCAACAAGGTGGCGCTAGGCACGCGCATCACGCATGGCTTGGGCGCAGGCTCTGATCCAGAGATCGGGCGGCAATCCGCACTCGAAGACACAGACCGCATTATTGAAGTCCTCGAAGGCGCCGACATGGTCTTCGTGGCCGCGGGCCTGGGTGGAGGCACCGGCACGGGCGCGGCGCCGGTGATCGCGGCGCTGGCCAAGGAACTGAACGCGCTGACGGTGGCGGTAGTCACAAAGCCCTTCAGCTTTGAAGGACCACGCCGCATGAAGCAGGCCGAGCGCGGCCTGGCCGAACTGCACAGCACCGTGGACTGCGTCATCTCCATCCCCAATGACAGGCTGGTGGACCTCGTCCCGCCGGGCACCAGTTTCTTTGAGGCCTTCCGCATGGCCGACGATGTACTGCGGCAGGGCGTGCAGGGCATCAGCGACATCATCACCACGCCCGGCCTGATCAACCGCGACTTTGCCGATGTCCGGGCCATCATGCTCGGCATGGGCTTCGCGATGATGGGCACCGCCACGGCGAAGGGCCCCAATGCGGCCGTGGATGCGGCCCGCGCCGCCATCGAGTGCCCGCTGCTGGAAGAGGGCGGACTCCGAGGCGCCAAGGCCATCCTGCTCAACATCACATCCTCCTCCAAGTTGCCTCTGAGCCAGATGTTCGACGCCTGCAATCTGATCCGCCAGGCCACCGGGAACGAAGACGTGCAGATCAATTTCGGCCTGGTGCCGGATGAGAATCTGGATGACGAGGTGAAAATCACGGTCATCGCTACGGGCTTCCAACGGGACGACATGCCTGTCGTCGAGACCGTTCAGGTCCGGGGTACACGGCAGAGCGCCCCTCATGTTCTCGAGGCAACACCGGTGCCCGCTACTGTGCTGGCGGCCACGCCGGCGGTGGAAGCGGAGCCGGCATTCGGTTTCGCCGAGCCCGAGTTCGCCTGGCGTCCGGCGAGTTCGGAACAGATGGAAGCCGGGAACGAGGAAGAGGTCACGCTGGATCTCGATTTTGAATCCGAGCCCTACGACGGACACCCGGATTCGGCGCCAGCTCCGCCCCCCATCTCTTCAGCCGATCCCGTAGAAGAGGACGCATTCTCCTTGGACGACCTCGATACGCCGGCCATCCTGCGGCGCGAGCGGAAACTGTTCCAGCAATGACCGCACCGGCGCGTGCGGCGGAGACAGACCAGATGATACTGCGAGGCGGCAGGCCGCTGATGGGCGAGGTAGCGCTGAAGGGCGCCAAGAATGCCCTCCCCAAGATCATGGTGGCGGCACTGCTCACCGAGGAGCGCTGCATCCTGCGCAACGTCGCCGGCATCGTGGACGTCACCATCGTCAGCGATCTCATTGCCGCGCTCGGCGGCGAGGTGTCGTCGCCCGAGCCCGGCGTGCTTGAGATTACCACCGCCAACCTCCATCCCATGCAGCGTAGCGTGCTGAAGGAGTTTTCCGGCAAGAGCCGCATCCCCATCCTCACCTGCGGCCCGATGCTGGCGCGCTTCGGCGAATCGCCCGTACCCTCGCTGGGCGGCTGCCAGATCGGCACCCGTCCGGTGGATTTCCACCTCCGTGCATTGCAGGATATGGGCGCGGAGTTGCACGACGCCACCGGCAACGCCCACCTCACCTGCGAGCGGCTGCACGGCAACAAGATCAAGCTGGACTACCCCAGTGTGGGCGCCACCGAGCAGGTGATCCTGGCGGCAGTGCGCGCTGAAGGCGTCACGGAGCTCTCCAACGCTGCCATGGAGCCGGAGATCATGGACCTCATCATGGTGCTCCAGAAGATGGGCGCCATCATCAGCGTGGACGTGGACCGCGTCATCACCATCGTCGGCGTCAAGCGCATGCGCGGCTACGATCACACCACCATCCCGGACCGTCTGGAGGCGGCATCGTGGGCCAGCGCGGCCATCGCCACCAACGGCCGGATCTTCGTGCGCCATGCGCGGCAGGAACATATGATGACGTTCCTCAACCGGTACCGCCAGATCGGCGGGGACTTCCGCGTGTCCGACGATGGAATCGAGTTTTGGCGCGCGGGCGAGAAGCTGAAATCCACGGCGCTGGAAACGGACGTGCATCCCGGCTTCACAACGGACTACCAGCAGCCATTTGTCATCGCGCTCACGCAGGCGCAGGGCGTCTCCATCGTGCATGAGACAGTGTACGAACAGCGCTTCGGATACGTGGAGGCGCTCAACAGCATGGGCGCGCAGATCCAGCTCTACCGTGAATGCCTGGGCGGCTTGAAGTGCCGGTTCGGGCAGCGCAACTACAAGCACAGCGCGGTGATCGTCGGACCGACACCGCTGCGCGGCGCCGAGATCCACATCCCGGACCTGCGGGCAGGGTTCTCCTACGTCATCGCGGCGCTGGTTGCGGAGGGCGTATCGACGCTGCACAACACGGCGTTGATCGAGCGCGGGTATGAAAACCTCGTGCCGAAACTGCGGGCACTGGGCGCCGAGATCCTCGACTAGTCCTTTGCTGCGCGGTAGCCGTGCACAAGATAGGGGACGTAGTAGCGCGGGTCGTCATCGCGGGTCTCAAGCCGGAAGCCGAGCTCTGAGAGGAACTCGCGGACAAAGGTCAGCGTACGGAAATCCTCGCCCTCGCCGCGGGCAGCGCGGAAATCGTGAGCAGCCACGCAGACGTGGCTCGTCCGCTTGAGCGCCTCCACACACCCGGGCAGCGCGGAGCGCTCGGCCCCCTCAATGTTCATCTTGAGAAAATCGATGTGATCAATGCCCTGCTCGCTCGCCAGCGCGTCAAACTGCAGGCCGTCGATTTCGTGACTCGTCGCCGTGGCCCCGCCGCCCCGCACGAAGTTCGACTCCCATACCGGCAGCGTCTCGATGTGGAGAGTGGTTGGCGTATCCACGCATGCCATGTTGAGAGCCGTGACGTTGCTGAGCGCGTTCAACTCACAAAAGCGGCTCAGGATGGTGTAGCTGGTGGGATGAGCTTCGATGGCCCAGACGTGGCCGGTGGGACCTACTACCTGCGAGAAAGCATAGACATCCTCGCCGCGGCCGGCGCCGATATCCACAATCACGTCACCGTGCTTCGGCTGGTAGATGTGAAACCAATAGTCCTCCGCGTCGCGCAGATATTTGGCGGCCATGTGGCACCATCGATCCCACGGTGGGTTGGCCGTGCGAAAGATATCGGGGTCGGGGAAGTAGACGCCTTCGGCCTTGCGCATCCACATGCCATCCCAGAGGATCTCGATGGCCTCGCCGCTGGCGGCGCGCGCGGCTTTGGTTGCTACGCGCGCCAACTCCTGCCTGGTCTCGGGGCGGTCCAGTCGCTGGACCGTCTCTTCAGCAATCCACATGATCGGAGAAGAAGTGGTCGATGGATGCGCGCATCTGAGCCGTAACGCCGCCGGGCAGAGACTTCATCTCTTCCGGGGTCAGCGGCTTGAAGGCCTTGGCGGTTTTGATGTTGAAATCAACGTGCGCCAACTCCGGCATGCCAACAATGGCAGCGCTGACGGGCAGTGTCATCGAGTAGCGGAGCAGCATTTCCGGCGCGGCCTTGCCGAGGAGCTTCTCCTGAGCAAAGACCTTCATCGCAGTGAGGCCCATCTTCTTGCGCAGCGCGATGGGCATGCAGATGGCCTCAAAACCCGACGCTCCGGTCATGCCCTTCCCCGCCTTGTCAGAAGGCGCGGAGTTGCCGATCTGCGCGATGTTCAGCGCCATCTGGGTGGAATCCAGGTCGGCACGCTCCAGCACGGTGGCCAGCGCCTGCGGGTTCTGGTGGCAGGTGACGCCGATGAAGCGCGCCATCTTCTGATCGCGGAGCTTGTACATGGCTTCGAGCTGTCCGCCCTTGGCGAAGATCTTGTCGACGTCGTCCTGGTTGCCGAGCGCGTGCATGTGCACGAGATCGACTTGACTCAAGCCGAAGTTCTTCAGAGAGCGCTCGAAGAGGCGCATGGTGTCGTCGTAGGTGCGGTTTCCACCCAGTTTTGTGACGAGGAAGAAGTTCTTCTTGTTGGTCTTGAGATACTGGCCCACCCATGATTCACTCTGGCCGTCGCCGTAGCTGGACGCCGAATCAACGTAGTTCACGCCCGCCTTCAGAGCGCGGTCGAGCGCGGGCAGCGCCTTTTCCGGGTCCTTATAGGCGAGCCAGCGGCTGCCGGCTCCGAAGCCCAGCAAGGACACCTTCTGGCCTGTCTTGCCCAGTGTGCGCATAGGCATGCCGGTCTGGGCGTCGATCTCCGTGGTGGCCGCGAGGGCGGCGGTGGCAAGAAAACTGCGTCGGGTCAATGACATTGGCGAACTCCTGCGGATTGGGCTTTCCTTGGATTCTATCAGCTTGGGCAGCATCACTCGCCGAGGAGGTGCGCCGCGACGGAACGGCGATGCGGAGAGGCCCTGTGCTCAAACAGGTAGATGCCCTGCCAGGTGCCCAGCGCCAGGCGGCCGGCGATGAGCGGAATGGAAAGTTGCACCCCGCATAGCACGCTGCGGATATGGGCCGGCATGTCGTCCGGGCCCTCCATCGTATGAATGTAGAGCCGGCGATCTTCGGGCGCCAGGCGATCCAGGGCACTGGCAAGATCGGCCTGCACATCGGGATCGGCATTCTCCTGGATCACCAGGGACGCCGAAGTGTGACGGCAGAAGAGAGTCAGCAGGCCGGTGGCGAGCCTCTGTTGGCGCACCCAGCTCACGACGTCGCCGGTGAACTCATACAGGCCCTTACCCTGCGTAGGGACGGCGAAATCGCAGACGGCCTGCTTCATCGCTACTCCACGGTAACGCTCTTGGCAAGGTTGCGGGGTTGATCGACATCGCAGCCGCGGCGCACCGCGATGTGATAGGCCAGCAACTGAAGCGGCACAACCTCCAGGATCGGCAGCAGCAGTTCGCGCGTGGGCGGCACCCAGATGACGTGATCGGCCGAGCGGGCCACATCCATCATGCCTTCGGTGGCGATGGCCAGCACTCGGCCCCCGCGGGCTTTCACTTCCTGAATATTGGACAGGGTCTTTTCGTAACGCAGCACGCTGCCCTCGTCCTCAGGATCAGCCGTGACAAGTACCACCGTGGGCAAAGTCTCGTCGATCAGCGCATTGGGACCATGCTTCATTTCCCCGGCGGGGTAGCCCTCGGCGTGGATGTAAGAAATCTCCTTGAGCTTCAACGCGCCTTCGAGAGCGATGGGATAGTGAATGCCGCGGCCCAGGTAGAGGAAATCCGTCGACTTGAAGAGAGTCTTCACCAGCTCGTCGTACTGGGCGTCGGCAGAGAGGACGTGCTCCAGCTTGGCGGGGATGCGCAGCAGTTCCTGTGCGAGATCCTGCGACTCAGCCGGCGTCAGGCGGCCACGCACCTGGCCCAGATACATGGCCAGGATAAACAGCGCGGTCAATTGGCCGGTGAAGGCCTTGGTGGAGGCGACGCCGATCTCCGGGCCCGCGTGTGTCAGCAGCGTGCCGGCGGCCTCGCGGGAGATCATGGAGCCCATAACGTTGCAGATGGAGAGCGTGCGCGAGCCCTTGGCTTTTGCCTCGCGCTGAGCGGCCAGCGTATCGGCAGTCTCGCCGGATTGGGAGATGAGAACGGTGAGCGTCTCGGGACCGAGAATCGGATCGCGGTAGCGGAACTCGCTGCCGTAGTCCACCTCAACGGGCAGGCGGGCGAGACGCTCGATCATGAACTTGCCAGCCAGCGCGGCGTGCCACGAAGTGCCGCAGGCGACGATGCGCACGTTCTGGAAGGCGGCGAACTCCTTCGGCTGGATCTGCATTTCATCCAGGAAGACGCGCCCGCTCTCCTGGCCCACCCGGCCGAGGATGGTGTCGCGTACGGCGCGTGGCTGCTCAAAGATCTCCTTGAGCATGAAGTGCTTGTAGCCGCCCTTTTCGGCCATGATGGGATCCCAGAGAATGTGGGAAACCTGGCGCTTGATGGGGCGGCCCTGCATATCCATCAGTTGCACGCCGTCCCGCGTGAGAACGGCCAGATCGCCATCGTGCAGAAAGAAGACGTCGCGCGTATGGCTGAGGATGGCCGGCACGTCGGAGGCGACGAAATACTCGTTCTCGCCGAGGCCGACGACCACGGGGGGGCCGTTACGGGCAACCACGATTTTGCCGGGATCCTTGCGGGAGATGGCGGCGATAGCAAAGACGCCGCGCAACTGGTTCACCGCCTGCCGCACGGCCTCCTCGAGATTGCCGCTGTAAAGCTCCTCGATCAGATGGGGGATGATCTCGGTGTCAGTCTCGGTCTGGAAGGTGTGCCCCTTCGATTCGAGATCGGCCTTCAACGCCAGGTAGTTTTCGACGATGCCGTTATGGACTACGACGATGTCGCCCTTGGAGTCGCGGTGCGGGTGGGCGTTCTCTTCGGTGGGCCGGCCGTGAGTGGCCCAGCGGGTATGGCCAATGCCGTATGCGCCATCAATGGGCGACAGGCGGACCGCCTCCTCCAGGTTGTGCAGCTTGCCGGATACTCGGCGCAACTCCAGATGGTTGTCATCATCGATGACGGCGAGCCCGGCCGAATCGTAGCCCCGGTACTCCAGGCGGCGCAAACCGTCTAACAGAATTGGCACTGGCTTTCTGCCGCCGATATAGCCGATAATTCCGCACATTGCACGATCCTCCGAGTAGCTTAAGGTACCACGGACCGGCTGGCGTGGCGCCCGAGCTAATCCAGGACTTCGATGCGATACTCCTCAATCACGGGATTGGACAGGACTTCCGCCGCAATCTTGTCGAGGTTGGCCAGCACTGCCTCGCGCTCCGATCCAGGCGCGATTTCGATCTCGAAAAACTTGCCCTGACGCACTCCCACAATCTCCGGATGGCCCATTCCGTTGAGAGCACGGGCGATGGTCTGACCTTGCGGATCGAGGACTGTTCTTTTAGGCGTGACGTAGACGTGGGCTTTCATGGGTGTTTTCTTAGTTTAGCGGACACCGGGGCGACGATGTGGTCTGCCGGGCGATTGCGGGAGCGGCATGATTTCCCACCCATCCGCGTCCGGTATAATCTCCACGGATCACCATGACTACGGAAGCTATGCCCGCCCCTGACTACGACACCGTCGAATTGCGCACTGGACGCCTCCACAAACTGCGCCATGCCGAGGCGCGCGTGCTGGGCGAGGAAGACCGCATGGTGTGGGTGGTGAAGTGCTATTGCCGCTCGCACGACGTGCTCACCGCGGCCGATGCCGAGATGCAGAAACGCCCCACCTTCGTGTTCCCCACGCAGTTTTTCAAAAGCCTGGAAGGCCTGATCGGAAAGGAACTGGAAGGGCGCATCTACCGCGACAGCGAGCAGCACCGCGTGAAGTTCTTCCTCGACCTCAAGGAGCACGCCGGCTTCCATCTGGAACACGAAATGGCAGACCTACAGAGCCCCTGGTACGACGAGAGCGCACTCAAGGAGTAGCGGATCAGTCCTCGTCCTCTTTTTGTCCAATGGTCCGGCGCAGGCTCTCTTCCTTTGTCTTCGGGGGCTGGGGCATGAGAATGCCGCGATAATCGGGCCAGTTGCGAGTTACCAGGAAGATGGCGAAGAGCATGCTGCCCACTGTCAGCGTGGAGACGACGCCAATCGAGATGAAGTGCATCCACTCCCAGCCGGGAGGTGGATCGAAAAAGACGTTCTTGAAGCCCTTCTCGAAGTTCATGCCGAAGAAGCCGGTGATCATGGCGCCGCCGCCGAGGATCATACTCAACATGGCCAGGCGGTTGATGGATTCCGTGCTGCGCAACTGGTAGATGCGCTCCAGCGTTGTATTCAGCTTCTCGATCTCCTGCTCCATCTCGGTCTTCATCGAGTGCAGGCGGTAGGCTGCGCACTGCATCACGAAATGTTCCTGTTCCTCGTCCTTGTTGGCGAGCTCGCTGAAGAACCAGTAGTTGGAGAAAAGCTGCACCTCGGCCATCAGGCGGGCCACCAGGCGGGTATCAGTCTCCGTCACCTTGGCCACGCCGAACCTTTTGTAGAGCGTGCGGGAGACCAGGGCTGTGCGCTCGCTGAAGTCCAGCAGGGTCGCACGGTAGAAAAGCGCCACAATCACCGTGAGATAGTAGCGGGACATAAACATGCGGTGAACGAGAAAGCCCTCTTTGAGTTGGTGCTCATCGCAGTTGAATCGCCCCATGACCAGCGTGACATTGGAGTAACTGGTGAAGCCGTATAGCGTGCCCTGGTGGGCCCAGCGGCGGTACACCTGCTGGCGCATGGCGTCGCGCGTGAAATCGCTCTCGTATCGGTAGCCATCGCCGATGCGGTCCACGTACAGAAAGCGCGACATCAGAGTCTCGTACTCCTCGCTCTGATCGAAATCCGGAGGAACCGTGGAGGGATCCACCGAGAGGTAGGAGTAGACGATCATGCGCTCGTCGAGGATGGGCTCAAACTCCTGCGTGGTGTAGTTCAGGAAGTAGAGCAGATCCGTGATGGTGCGGGCGAGCGGGGGCAGGTAGCCACGCATGGTGCACTTGCCGAACGTCTCGTCCACGATGGTCTGCGGCTCGCCTCCGCCTTCCAGTCTCAGAGCCAGGCGGCTAGGCGTGCGGCCCTCGCGGAGTTGACGTCCGCTGGAGGGATACACCTTGCGCATCATCTCGTTGATCCACAGGGCGTGGGCCAGGGGAATGTGCTCAGCTTCCACTCCGAGCGAGAGGATGCCGATGCCGTTGGCAAACAGGTACAGGCGCAGATCCGTTACGCGGACTCGCGCCATGCGGCCGCGCGCATCCTCGGCCTCGAAAATGAGCTGGCGGCCGGTCTCGCCGAGGTGCATCAGAGGGATCTGGTAAACCTTCAGATTGTTCTCGGCCTCACCCGATTCCAGCACGAAACTATCGGCCGTATCGAAGAACACACGCCGCACGAAGGGATGGAAAAAGACCATGTCCTGGTAGGCGAACGAGTCCATGTCAAAGCGGCGAAAGGCATCGCGCTGCCATTTGCCGAGCTTGCCGGCGACGGGAGAACCGGCCGCATGGCCGTGATCGGCAATCCACTCATCCAGGCCGTCGATCCAGTGATCCTTGTCTCCCCAGACGCGCTGGTGGTCCTGAGTGACCGCTTCCTTATCCACGGAAAACGGAAACAGAAGGTAAGAATGGAGGTGGAGGGCCTGAGCTTCCATCAGTGCGATGATAGCAGGCGGAACTATGCAACTGACGAAGAAGCTGGCCGTTATTACTGGGGCATCGAGCGGGTTGGGCACTGTGTTTGCCCAGCGGTTGTCCGCGCGGGGTTACAGAGTGCTGCTGGTGGCGCGCCGGGCGGATCGATTGGAGGCGCTTCGACAGACGCTGGGCGCGCCGGCGGAGATCTATCCCTGCGATCTGGCGGACCCCGCGGGGACGGAGCAATTGGCGCTCTTTCTGCGGCAGCGCAGCGATGTGGCACTGCTCGTGAACAATGCCGGCTTTGGCACCCAGGGCAAATTCCACGAGACCGACTACGGCCGGCAGGTGGATATGGTGCACGTACACGTCCTGGCCACCATGCGGTTGACCCGCGCGGTGCTCCCGGCGATGATCCAGGCGGGCGCCGGCGCCATCATCAACGTGAGCTCGGTGGCGGCCTATTTCCGCAGCGCGGGCAACGTGAGCTATTGCGCCACCAAGGGCTGGATGAACGATTTCACGGAAGGGCTGCGGATCGAACTGGACGCCCTGCGTTCGCCTGTGGTGGTGCAGGCCCTTTGCCCCGGATTCACGTACACCGAATTTCACGACACGATGGGTATCAATCGCGCGCAGATCCCCCAGTGGCTGTGGATGCCGGCGGAATACGTCGTGGACCAATCGCTGGACGCCCTGGAAAGCGGGAAGTTGTTTGTGATTCCCAACTGGAAGTACCGGCTGGCGGCGGCATTTTCCGCCCGGCTGCCTAGTTCATGGCGCCTGGCGCTGGAGAAGTCGAGCCCGCATAAGCGGGATCTCTCCGGCGGGCAGCGTTAGTCTGGTAGGAGTTCTCCACGGCATCGATGCGCACCCCTGACGCGTCCTGGAGCAGTTCGATCAGAACGGCTTTCGGGCTCATCTCGCGATAATCCGGCGTCAGCGTGAAGAGCCACGCAGGGTGGGCGCCCACCTCCAAACCTTCCGGCGCCTGGTGGCTCACCACCCGCCACGGCTCGTCCGGTTTGTTGCGGTACTCGGTCACTGAGCGCAGCACCACACAGCCAAGATCGGGCGTGGCCCAATCCGTCCAGCGCTCCTGCGTACCGTTCGTCTTCTGGAAGACGATGGCGCGGAGGCCCTCGATGCGGGTCTCGCCAATGCGGCGGCCGGACATCGCTCGTCCATCAGCGGTGAGAGTGCAGCCGGAGTCGGGTGTGCCGAAGGGATCCAGCCCGCGCTCGACACCATCAAAGGTGGAGCGCGCGCGGACTATATCATTGACCAGAATGAAAGTGCCCTTGCCGTCGCGCAGTTCCCGGCTGGCGGGCCGGCGGCCAGGGTTGGCCTGAGCGTGCGCGATCCAGCCCTCGGCGTTGCGCGCCCAGTAGTGGTAGCCGCGAAGTTCGCCGCCAATGTGCAGGGCGAGACGCACAGAGAAGGCGCCCGCAATTGGAGCCGCCGTAGCCTCGGCCGGGCCAGACGGACCGCTCAACACCAGGCCCGAAGCTGCCGCGACGATCAGCGCCGTCGCGGCCACCGCCCTGGGTATCATCTACTTGGCCAACTGGCGTAGCACATAGGGCATGATGCCGCCGCTGCGGTAGTATTCCACCTCGCGCGGCGTATCGATGCGCACCTTCGCCTGAAATGTGAGCGCGCCGGCCTTCACCGTGACACTCTTCGAGCCGCTTTCGATAGCGACGGAGACGCCTTCCACCGTGAAGGTCTCAAAGCCCGTCAATCCGAGGGACTGGCGCGTTGCCCCGTCGACGAATTCGAGAGGCAGCACCCCCATTCCAACAAGGTTCGAGCGGTGGATGCGCTCGTAGCTTTCGGCGATCACCACCTTGACGCCCAGCAGCGCCACGCCCTTGGCAGCCCAGTCGCGCGAAGAGCCGGAGCCGTATTCCTTGCCCGCGACGATCAGCAGAGGCGTGCCGGCAGCCAGATACTGCGCAGAGGCGTCGAAGATGGATGTCTTCTCGCCGCCGGCCGTCATGGTGGTGTAGCCGCCCTCCACTCCGGGCACGAGCTCGTTGCGAAGGCGGATATTGGCGAGCGTGCCGCGCACCATCACGTCGTCGTTGCCGCGGCGCGAGCCGTAGCTGTTGAAATCGGCAGGCTTCACGCCGCGCTCCATTAAGAAGCGGGCGGCCGGCGAATCCTTAGCGATGTTGCCGGCGGGGGAGATGTGATCGGTGGTGATGGAGTCGCCCAGCATGGCCAGCACGCGCAGGCCGCCGAAGTCTTCCAGCGGCGCGGCGGGGTCGCGCATATTCTCGAAATACGGCGGGTGCTTGACGTAGGTGGAATTGGGGTCCCAGGCAAAGGTGGCGCCGGTGGGCGTCTTGACCGATTGCCACATCAGATCGCCCTCAAACACCTTGCCGTACTCCTGCTCGAACATCTCCGGCCGGACGCTCGATTCGACAGCCGACCGGACCTCCTCCGTGGTGGGCCAGATGTCTTTCAGAAAGACAGGAGCGCCGTCCTTGCCTGTGCCGAGCGGCTCGGTGGTGAGATCGATATCGACACGCCCGGCCAGAGCATAGGCCACCACCAGCGGCGGCGAGGCCAGGTAGTTGGCCCGCACCTGCGGATTCACGCGGCCCTCAAAGTTGCGGTTGCCGGAGAGCACGCTGGCCACCACAAGCTTGTTCTCCGCCACGGCCTTGGCTACGGGTTCGGGCAGCGGGCCGGAGTTGCCGATGCAGGTGGTGCAGCCATAGCCCACCAGATTGAACTTCAGGGCATCCAGATAGGGCGTCAGGCCGGCGTGGTTCAGGTAATCAGTGACCACTTTGGAGCCGGGAGCCAGCGATGTCTTCACCCACGGCTTCACCGTGAGGCCCTTTTCAACGGCCTTCTTCGCCACCAGTCCAGCACCCAGCATCACCGAGGGATTGGACGTATTGGTGCAGGAGGTAATGGCGGCGATAACAACCGCGCCATCGCTCACCACTTCGGTTTCGCGCCTGGCTTCGGTGAGCGTGCCCAGGAAATTGCCCTTCACCTCAGGCAGCGTCAGGCGGTCCTGCGGGCGTTTGGGGCCGGCCATGGAGGGGACCACGGAACCAAGATCGAGCTCCAGTGTATCGGTGAACACCGGATCGGGAGAATCGGCCGTCAGGAACATGCCCTGCGCCTTGTAGTAGGCCTCCACCAGCTCGATCAGCTCGGCGGGCCGGTTGGACATGCGCAGGTAGGTGAGGGTCTGCTCGTCCACCGGGAAGACTCCGATGGTGGCGCCGTATTCGGGACCCATGTTGGCGATGGTGGCGCGATCGGCCAACGGCAGCGCGAGTACGCCTGGACCGTAAAACTCGACGAACTTGCCCACCACGCCCTTCTTGCGGAGCATCTGCACCACGGTGAGCACCAGATCGGTGGCCGTGACCCCTTCGGCCATCCTGCCAGTGAGCTTGAAGCCCACCACCTGGGGCAGCAGCATGGAGACCGGCTGGCCCAGCATGCAGGCCTCGGCTTCAATCCCGCCCACGCCCCAGCCGACCACGCCCAGGCCGTTGATCATCGTGGTGTGCGAGTCCGTCCCCACCACCGTATCGGGGTAAGCAAAGGTCGCATCGCCTTCGGTCTTGGTGAAGACCACAGGCGCCAGGTATTCGAGATTGACCTGATGGACGATGCCGGTGCCGGGCGGCACGGCGCGGAAGTTGGCAAAGGCTTTCTGCGCCCAGCGCAGCAGAGAATAGCGCTCGGAGTTGCGCTGGTATTCCAACAGGACGTTGTTCTCGAAGGCCTTGGCATTCCCGAACTCATCCACCTGCACGGAGTGATCGATCACGAGATCGACGGGGATCAGCGGGTTGGCCTTGCTAGCGTCGGCGCCCATCTTGGAGAGGGCGTCGCGCATGGCGGCGAGATCGACAACGCACGGGACGCCGGTGAAGTCCTGGAGGATCACGCGGGCGGGCATGAACTGGATCTCTTCGGCGGCGCCGGCCGGATCCCACTTGGCGACGTACTCGATATCGGACTTGCGCACGACGACGCCGTCTTCCTGGCGAAGAAGGTTCTCCAGAAGGACCTTGATCGAGTAGGGGATGCGGGAAAGATCGTAGCCCGCCGAGGCAAGCGCGCCCAGATTGTGGATCTTATACTCGCGGCCGTTCACGCAAAGAACGGACGCCGTGCCGAAAGAGTTCGTGCTGTTCATGGGGTTTGCCTCTTATTGTATCGCGGGGGATCGGCGCGGAGAGTGAACCATTCCTTCCGTTCAGGGCGCCCGCTGGAGGCTTTGTAGCAGAGCCGCGGCCCGCTGGCGAATGCCGGGGTCGGCGGCGGCAGCGGCGGCCTGCAAATGCGGGATAGCCTCGCGCGGCGCGCCGGACGCTGCTAGCGCGGTGCCGAGTCCGAGCCGGGCCGCCGCCGAGCCGGGCTGGAGTGCCAGAGCCTGGCGGTAGTGCGGGATGGCCTCGCCCCATTGGGCCCGAGCCGCGAGCAGATCGGCCAACAACTGATGGGCATCGGCGAAGCCGGCGTTGGCCAGCAGCGCGGCTTCCAGCTCGCGCTGAGCCTCGTCGTAGCGGCCGTCGCGGCCCAGCAGCATGGCGTAGTTGTAGCGCGTGGCGGCGTCGCCAGGACGGCGGCGCAGCGCGGCTTCATATTGTTCCCGCGCCTCGGCAAAGCGGTCTGCGCCGGCCAGCAGACTGGCCAGGTTGCCGCGCGCGTCGGCGTAGTCCGGTTTGATCCGGATCGCCTCCCGCAGTGCGGCCTCGGCCGGTGCCACGGCGCCTTGCGCCAGCCGGATGAGGCCCAGATTGTTGTGCGCCTCCGGTAGATCCGGATCACGCTCGATGGCCTTGCCGATGGCTGCGGCGGCCTCCTGCGGCCGGCCCACGGCGCTCAGCGTGAGGCCTAATTCGTGCCAGGTGAGAGCGTCCGAGGGCGCCAGGGACGCTGCTCGCTCCAGGTGTTTCAGAGACTCAGCCGGCTGCCCGGAGCGGCGCAGCGCGGTTCCCAGTTTTTGCACCGCTGGGGCCAGATTCGGATCCCGCTCCACGGCCTGACGATACACGGGCACGGCGTCCGGCAGACGCCCGGATCGCTCCAGAGCCTCGGCGAGGTCCAGGAAAAACTCGGCGCGCCGCGGCGGATCCTTCTTCATGGCGGCTGCCAGTTGCGACAGTCCGGCTACCGGGTTGCTGTTCTGCTTCACCTGGGCCACGGCGAGGTACAGGTCATTTTCCCGCGTCGCCGGCAGTGACTCCGGATAGTAAAGCGCCACCGGGCCGCGATACGCCAGCGCGCCACTCTCGTGCCGTTCCGGCCGCTCCGCCAGCAGGTCGCCCGCGGGCAATCGCCGCTGGATGAAATGATCCGTGGCGGCGCTGTGCACAACGTCCTCGGTACGGCGCTTGGGCATGTGGCAACCGGCACAGTCCCCGCCGCCCGGGTGCTTCCCCGCGGCGGTCTGCCGGTCCAGGGCGGAGCCGTGGCACTGACGGCACACCGCGGTGTAGTGGCGCGCGGCGGCCTCCCCGCGTGGCACGTCGTGCGGATCGTGGCAGGTGGTGCATAGCATCTTGCCTTTGCTCTTCACGAAGCAGGCCGAGCGGCGCAGGCGGTAGGCGGCATTGACGATTTCGAACTTGTCCTCTCGGCCGGCGCCGGGGGCATGGTCAAACGTGAGAAGAAAATCGCCCATCGGCTCGCCGGGGCGGAACGAGAAAGGGCCGCGATCGTAGCGGAGAATGGCGTTGGGCAGCGGAAAGCTGGTGGTTTCCAGATGGCACACCATGCAGGTCTCCATCTGGCGTTCCGCGCTGAGCCGCGCCGGGTTGACGATGGCAGCGCGCACCTCCTGGGCCTTGGCGCGCGAGCCGGCCAGCTTCATATGGCGATCTCCGGAGCCATGGCACCGCTCGCAGTCAATCCCCTCCGGCAGCGCACCCTCGTAGACAGGCCGCGCCTGAGGCTGTTCGTGCCCGGCCGGAATGGCCGGATAGGCGTTGTGGCAGAACATGCAGTCATAGGAGATGGCGCGCCGGAATCCTTCGTGATCCGCTCGGTCATACCCGGGGTTCATCGCGAAGTAGCCGCCCTTTTCGGCATACCACCCCAGCGGCAACTCCAGCAGCGTGCCGGCCGGCGTGCGGTGCAGGTAGGTCCGCGCGTGATTGCCTGAGCCCATAACGTAATCGATCCGCTTCTCCACCACGTTGACCGGTTTGCCGGCGGCATCCACCTGATGACGCCGCTGGAAGTACTGCCCATCGCGCCGGAGCATCGTGAAATAGCTCTCCGACGCCGCGTGGAAATAGGTGAAACCGGTCGTAAAATCCCCTACCATATTCTCCGGCGTAGGTCGGTAAAAGGACCGGCCCATCCCGGTGCGGCGGTAGGATTCCCACTTGCCGGAGTGGCACCCGGCGCAGAGCTCAGATTTGTTGACGGGCGCGCCGGCACACTGCGGAGCCAGCCCAGCAGCCAGAAAGCTAAGAAAAACCACCGAAATTCGCCAGTGCCGCCGCGCCACCATAAGTGAACTCATTCTAACAGAGCCAGCGTTTGACTTCGGCGCCACGAATGTGTTAGTTTCTGCCAATCACCGCAGGGGACTACGAAGGGGCCGGGCTCCCTTTTCCGCTGTTTTACCCACAGATCGAGCGCAGCACAAGACTGACTACGCAGAGGTAACGATGAGCAATTTCGGCAGAGTCCTGAAAGGGACATCGGCTATTCGGTGCGCCGTGTTGGCGGCGCTGGCCCTGACTACGGGCATCTATGGACAGAGCGGCGCGGGCACCGTTCAGGGCACCGTCCAGGATGTGACTACGGCCGCGATTCCTGCCTGCGCGGTGCGCGCGGTGAACCAGGCAACCGGCGTGAGTATCGAAACCGTGGCCAACGGCAGCGGATTCTACGCCGTACCCGGACTGTTCGCGGGCACCTACAAGCTCACCTTCAGCTCATCCGGCATGAAGACCTATGAAACCACCGTAACCCTGCAAAACTCCCAGGTACTGGTGCTCAATCCTCAGTTGACCGTGGGTGACGTGGCCGAACGAGTGACGGTCACCGGTGAGGCGCTGCAGTTGGTCACCTACGACAGTGGCACGGTCAGCACCCAGCTCGATTCCAGCCGCATCGACCAGTTGCCGCAGAACGGCCGCAACGTGCTCAACCTCGCCGCCAAAACCGTACCGGGGTTGGAAGGCAACGGCACGCGCGCCAACGGCCTGATGCAGGAGGGCATGGAGTACTCCCAGGACGGCGCGCCGATGACCAATCGCAACTTCGGAGGCGAGGCGAATTCGGCTCAGGCGACGCTGCCCGATCCCGACTCCGTGCAGGAGGCGAAATTCGAGACGATGAACTCCAGCGCTCAATTCGCCACACCCGCCACCGTGATCCTGACCACAAAATCGGGCACCAACGCATACCGCGGTTCGGTCTTCGAGACAATCCGCAACAACTATTTCGGCATCGCGAAAGCGCGGCAGAATCCGGCCGACTTCGCGGCGCCGCCGCTGAACCGCAACGAGTTTGGCGGTTCCATCGGCGGCCCCATCCGGATACCCAAAGCCTACGACGGCAGAAATCAATCCTTCTTCTTCGCCGCCTACGAGCGTTTCTCGCTGCGCCAGAAGGCCAATCAGTTGGTGCGCGTGCCCACCACCGCCATGCGAAACGGTGATTTCAGCGGTCTGGTGAACGGGGCCGGGGTTCTCCAGCAACTCTACGACCCCAACTCGACCCAAGGCGCCGCCAACAACTACTCGCGCATCCCGTTCTCAAACAACCAGATCCCCATCAACCGGATCAGCCCGCTCGCCAAGACACTCTACGCGGCGACGCCGCTCCCGCAGACCGCCGACAATCCTCTGGTCAACTCCAATATCACCGACATCAACAACACCCAGCAGACGGTGCCAAACTACACCGTCCGGCTCGATCACGTGTTCAATGAAAAGAACCGCGCCTATTTCCGGTTCACGGAGATCGATCAGCAGCAGCAGGCCCTGCGCAACTATCCTTCGGCTTCTCCCGCCAATATCGACGGCGGCGGGCTGCCGGCCGGCGCCACCGGCTACCAACGCATTCCCATCCAGACCATCAGCGGCGCGCTCGGCTATTCCAAGGTCTTCTCCCCCACCTTCTTCTCGGAGACGGTGCTCAGCATGCAGTGGCAGCGGATGTACGTGGAAGGCAATGAGGCCTCGCAGAAGAACTACGAGAAGCAGTTGGGCCTGCCCAACAACTTCGGCCAGATCGGCTTTCCCGCCATCGGCGCCAATCTGATCATGCCTTACGGCGGCTCCCAGTGGGACTATGGCATGAGCCAGCGCCTCACCACCCTCGATGAAAACCTGAACTGGATCCTCGGCAAGCACCAGCTCGCTTTCGGTGCGCGCTACCGGCATGAAAAGTTCGGCTACATGTCGGACCACTCGCCCGATCAGATCGCCTATACCAACCAGGCAACGGCCATCTATGATCCCGCCACCGGCGCTAACTATGGGGCGCGAGCCAACACCGGGTACGCTGATGCCGATTTCTTCCTCGGCGCGGCCAGTTCGTTCAGCCAGAACCTCAACGCCCCGTTCAACAACAGCACGCTCGCCGAGACGGACCTCTACATCCAGGACAATTTCCGCGTCAACCAGCGGCTCACCATCAACATGGGTCTCCGCTGGGAGGCACACCCCGCTCCCACCGCCGCCAAGGATTACCTCGTGATGTTCGACATGAAGAACAACGCGCTGGCCTTTCCCCGGCCGATTGACTACTACCTGAAAGAGGGCCTGACCACTCAGGCGATTGTCACCAACCTGCAAAACCTGGGCGTCAAGTTCGAGACCCTGGACCAGGCCGGCCTGCCCTCCAAGGGCTTCTACTCCAGTTACGGAAACGTCCTCCCGCGCCTGGGCTTCGCCTACACGCCGTCTTTCGGCCGCAACGGCATGGTGATCCGTGGCGGGTACGGCGAGTATGTGTATCCGGTGCCGGTGCGCAACTCCATCCGTTACCTGACAGCCGGCTATCCTTTCACGGCCGGCTACTCGCAGAGCTACACCTCCGCCACACAGTCGCCCGACGGCTTGCCGAACTACCTGCTCAGGAACCCGCTGACGGTGATCACGGGCGTGAACACCAGCAATGTCGTCGACTCCAACTCGATCACTGCGCTGCTGCCGGGCATCGGCACGGGCACCAAGCTCAACCCGAAGTACCCGCCGGCGAAGGTGCGGACAGCCAACATGACGGTGGAACAGCCCTTCCGCGATGGTTCGGCTCTCCGCGTCAGCTACGTCTATACATACGGCATGAACCTCGACCAGAACTATCAGTTCAACGACGCTCCTTCCACCTACGTGTGGCAGACCACCACTGGGACTGCCCTGCCCACCGGACGGTTTGCTGCAACGGCCACCCGGCCTTACGACAAGGTCACGTGGGGCGGCGGCACCATGTCGATGAAGACGGGCTGGTCCACCAATAGCTCGCTCCAGGTCAACTATCAGCGGCCGTTCAAGAATGGTTTCGCCCACCAGATCTTCTGGGTGTATTCGCGGGCCTTCCGCGTCGGCGGCAACACGTTCCGTGACAATATTCTGTATCCCAGCGAGCTCTACGCGCCAAACGTGCTCCCCTCCGGCATAGCTACCGGCACCATTCTGGAGCCCAGCCGTGAGCTCAACCGCTATCAGAACTACCGGATCGACACCGCCATTCCCACCCACCGCATCACTTACAACGGAATCGTCGATCTGCCAGTGGGCAAAGGCAAGCGGTATTTGCGCAATTCAAACCGTTGGGTGGATGCGCTCTTCGGCGGCTACCAGTTCGCCTTCACTGGCACCGTGGTCACTCAGGCCTTCTCCGTTGCGGCCGCCAACTGGGGCAGCACCAGCCAGCTCAAACGGTACAAAGACTCGGCTCCCATCACCGATTGCCGCAGCGGCGTCTGCCGTCCCGCCTATCTCTGGTTCAACGGCTATATCGCACCCAACGTGGTGAACGCGGCCACCCGCGGCGTCACGGGCGTACCCAGCGACTACACTCCCTACCTGACCCCCATCAACAACACGCCCGGCACCACCAATTTCGGCAACAACAACGTGCCGGTGACGCTGAAAAACGGCACCACAGTCCTCACCGGCTACTCGCCCGGCCCGGCCGGCGCAAACCCCTTCTCCATGTCGGTACTGGAAGGACCCATCAACTTCTCCACCGATCTGTCGGTCTACAAGGTGTTTTCCATTACCGAAAACGTCAAGTTCCGGTTCAATGTCGACGCCTTCAACGCCTTCAACATCCAGGGCTACGTGAACCCGGATGCCACCACGGGCATCCAGTCTCTGCAGACTTCCTATTGGACTCCGCGGCAGATTCAGTTGACGGCGCGCCTCACCTTCTAAGGCTCAGAGACGCAGGCAAACCGGGGCGGGTCACGGCGGCACTACCGCTCGTGATACCCGCCCCGTTTGCATTCTGGAGCAGCAGCTAAAAGCTCAGCACCATGTGCCAGATGTAATAGTAGGCCAGCGAGTCCACGTCTTCCCAGATCCGTTTGCAGAGCGCGGCGTCACCGGGGATCCCCGCCAGCTCGCTGCGCTTCTCTTCCCACGCGATACACGCGCCGGGCGGCACCTTGCCCATCGGCCACACGGGCGCCGGGGGCCGCACCGCGGCGACAGCCGGCGGAGCTGCTACCGACGGCACACCCGAATAGACGCCGTACTCCCGCGTGAAATCCGTCATCGCACGGACGTTTTCCACCGTCGCGTCGTTCTGCATAATGGCGCTGGCATCCATGATGAAGCCGCCGGCGCCGCCGCAGGTATCAATGAGCTCCTTGCAGTGCGCGCGGACTTTCTCCGGAGTTCCAAAGGCGAGCAGAGTATTCGGCACGCCGCCGCTCAGGCAGAATTTAGCACCCAGCTTCTCGTGCACGTAACGGTAGTCGCCGCGATCGATGTGATAGATGATGGCGCCGTCCGGCAACTCCGCAAAGGCATCCAGGTGCGCGTCCCACTTGCCCTCGGCGTAGAAGAGGGTCTGGTTGCCCTTCGCCCAGATGGCCTCGACAATCGGCTTGAGTGTGGGCCAGTAGATCGTGTTGAAGTGCTCGTGCGAAATGAAAGGGACGCAGCCGCGGTGCATCCAGATGGGGATGGGGATCTGTTGGGATGGGTCCAGCGAGGTGAGCGCCACGTGGCCCAGATGCGGCATCAGCGCGCGGCAAGCCGCCTCCACTTTGTCGGGGATCTCCATCAGATCAAAAGCGAGGCCCAGGTAGCCGCGCAGCTTATCCGCCAGCACATCCATCGGCGCCTTCAACATGCCGCAGATCGCGGACACCGTGCCGGTCTCGTCCTTCATCCGCTGGATCTGCGGGCCAAACGCATTGAAGTAGTTGGCCATCGCCCACGTGCTCTTCACCAGCGACACGTCCCGGCGGTAGGCGCCGCGGGCCTGCTCGCCCGAAACGCGCGGGAGCCACTTGCGATACAGGAACCCGACCGGATCCTCAATCAGCTCGTCGTACTCTTCGCGCAGCATCCACGCCTGATCCTGCGGAGGCTCGCGATATTGGAAGCCGACATTGGGATCCACGTCGATGCCCGGAATGGCGTAGTAGCGCAAATCCGAGGCCTGCGTCAGGCCGGTCCAGACGTACACCATATTGGGCACCGCGGCGTCCCAATCCAGACCGGCGCACGTCTTGATCACGGCGTCAAAGGCCTGGCCGTAATCGTGCGTCACCTGCTGATCCGTATACCCTGCGTACGTCGCCGTGAATTCGGCGGCAAACGGGCGCAGGGGCACACGGTCCGGCTTCCCGTTTCTCATGGCCGTCACGTAGCGGTTCAACCGCTGAGCGTAGAGTTCGTGCTTCGGGTTCGTCATGGCTCGCGCCAACACGATATCAAAGTCCGGAACTCTCCTGCGCGCTACTTGGCGGGATTCTTCAACATCACCAGCAGCATCACCACTTCGGTGCGCGCGTGGATGCCATGCTCCAGCAGCGGCGTCATGTAGGCAAAACCACCCTCTTTCACCTCCATCACGTCGTCACCCAACTTCAACGTACCCTCGCCGCGAATGAAATAGAGCATCGCCGGCATGGGCGCCGTGTGGGCCGAGAGCTCCTGCCCGGGGGCAAAGCAGAACTGGATCACCTTGGCCCGTTCATCGTTCTGGATCGTGCGGCTCAGAATGCCGTTGTCGGGCAGGGGCGCATGCGCGCGGAGGTCGTCAATAAAAGTGTATTTGTCGTTCATGGATTTAGTCTGATCTTTCTCAGCGCCGGGTGTGTAGCCCGGAGCGGCACATGGTCTGTCCAACGCTGGCCGGGCCGGAGTTGGTCTTCCACGATTGCGTTGTTGGGGCACACGTCCACACAAGCGGGCGAGGCCGCGTAGAGCGCGCATTCGGTACAAAACAGAGGCTCGATGTAGTACTGCCGGTGAAATCCGCGGATGGCGCCGTTCGGGCAGGTTGAGGAGCACAGCCCGCATGCGGTACATTGAAACCCGATTGCGTACGCCATCCGATTTACCTCTCTCCCAGGTCCGCCGCGAGACCTTTGCTACAACGGCGCTGTTTGCCACGCTCACGCCGGAGGAGCGCCAGCAGATCGCAGCCCTCGCCGTTGAGAAACAGTTTCAGGCCGGCGAGGTCCTCTTCCACGAGGGGACGCCCTGTGACGGCCTTTACCTGATCGGCTCCGGCACGGTCAAGATCTCGAAAACATCGTCGTCCGGACGCGAGATCATGCTGGCCGTGGAATCGGCGCCCTCCAGCGTGGCCGAAGTACCGTTGTTCGACAACGGGACCAACCCTGCCACCGTCACTGCGCTGCGCGATACCGTAGCCTTTCTCGTCCACATCGGCGATTTCCAGCGTTTTTGCCGCCAGCATCCCGAGGTGGTACTGAAGGTGCTCGCCGTAGTGGGCCGCCGGCTGCGGCAGTTGATCGGGTTGATCGAGGCCGTCACCTTCGGCAGCGTGCGGCAGCGCCTGGCTGGCACTCTGCTGCAAGCGACCGAAGAAGCCGGCGAGGGCGGCACACAGATCCCGCTCACCCACGAAGAACTGGCCCTGCGCCTGGGTACCGTCCGCGAAGTGGTTTCGCGCAACCTCGCCCGTTTTCAGGCCGAAGGCATGGTGCGCATCGTGAAGCGGCAGATCGAGATTGTCGATCCCGCGGCGCTGCGCGCCGAGGCCGAAACCGAGTTCTGATTCGCGCTGCATCGTGATCCCATCTTGCGGCCATTCCCACGCCGCATCAGTGACCGCCGTCACAGACTGGACACTTCTGTCCAATTTACAGTGAGGACGTGCTGGATTTCTCTCAAGCCCCATTCCTCGTCATCTGGGAAACCACCCAGGCCTGCGATCTCGCCTGCAAACACTGTCGAGCCTCGGCGCGCCCGGAGCGGGATCCGGACGAGCTGACGCATGAAGAATCGCGCCGGCTCTTGCGCCAGATCCGCGATTTCGGCGACCCCCTGATGGTGTTTACCGGCGGCGACCCTCTGAAGCGGCCGGACCTCTTCGCGCTGCTGGAGGAGAGCGTCAAGCTCGGACTGCGCACCACGGTGACGCCCAGCGCCACCCCGCTACTCACCGATGACGCCGTGACGCGCATCCGCAATTGCGGCGTATCTCGCATGGCGGTAAGCCTGGACGGCGCCGACGCGGAGACACACGATAGCTTCCGGCAGGTGGCCGGATCCTTTGAGCGCACCATGTCAGCCCTGCGCCAAGCCGCACGGGTCGGCCTGGAAACGCAGATCAACACCACCGTCACCCGCTACAACCGCGATTCGCTAGAGCGCATCGCCAAACTGGTGGGGGAGGAGGGCGCGCGCCTCTGGAGCGTCTTCTTCCTCGTGGTCACCGGCCGCGCCGCGCTGGCCGATGACCTCAGCGCCGAGGAGTACGAGCGCGTCTTCGAATTCCTCTATCAGACGTCTATCACTGCGCCCTACATGATCAAGACCACTGAGGCGCAACATTACCGGCGCTATGTCGCCCAGCAGCGGCGTAGCGCCCGCGGCCTCTCCAACGTGAACGACGGCCGCGGATTCCTCTTCGTCTCGCACACCGGCGAGATCTTCCCTTCCGGCTTCCTGGAGGTGTCGGCAGGAAATGTAAAGCGCACCACCGTGCAGGAGGCGTACCGCAATTCCGGAGTCTTCCGCGTCCTGCGCGATAGCGATGCGCTGCGCGGAAAATGCGGCCTCTGCGACTACCGCAACCTGTGCGGCGGCTCGCGCTCGCGCGCCTTCGCCCTCACCGGCGACTATCTGGCGTCGGATCCGCGCTGTTCCTACCAGCCGGCCCCTACGGCAGCTTGTACCCCTTCCGCGCATACACACGCGCCTCTGGATAAAGCTTCTTAGCCTCCCCCTGCAACTCCAGCCGGACCGTTCTGAACTCCCCGCTCTCGCCCTTTGGCATGTCGTAATACACCGAATACCGGCTCCGCAGCCGCTCCATCATCTGCTGAAACGCCTCACCCGGATCGTCCGCCTGCAGCGTATCCCCGCCCGTCTCCGCCGCCAGCCAATCCGTCGTGACCGGCCGCTTCGTCCGCCGCGACTCTCCCGGATTCGGAATGATCACCGCGCTCACAATCACATCCGCTTCCAGCAGATTCTCCAGCGCGCGCGATTCCTCCACCTTCCCCTTCTGCCCGTAGTTGTCCGTGATGATCACCACCGCCCGCCGCCGCTTCGTCCGCCCCTGCCGGAAATGCACCAGCCCCGCCTCGTTGAGCCCGTCCCAGATCCGCGTCCACCCCGCAAACTCGCTCCCCAGCACGTCCTGCTCCACCGTCCGCTGCGCCGCCTCCAAATCCTCCGTCAAGCCCGCAATCAGCCGCGGCTGCGAAGCAAATGTCATCACCGCCACCCGGTCGCCCTCCCGCAAATGCCGGAACGCCTGCTTCGTCGACGCCGCCACCCGTTCCGCCGCCGGTTTCATGCTGCCGCTCACGTCAAACAGCAAAATCACGTCCAGCGGCTCTTCGTTCTGCGAAACGTGCACCGCCGGCAGCGCCACGCCGTTGTCCCGCACCAGGAAATGCTGCGGCGCCAGCCGCGTCACCGCCCGCCCGCCGCTCAGCACCTCCACGTCGACACGAACCTGCGACACACCGGATTGAAAGGTCGGGGTCTGCGCCCAGCAGGCGACGCAGACCGCCAGGGTCAACAAAGAACGGCTCAACATCTGAAGCAGAATACGCCGCTACGCCGCCCCACTTTCCACCCGCGCCTATTTTGTTACAAACATCACAGCCTGCGTGATGCTGTCCCGGTGCGTCCCCTCCACCGTGATCCCAGCCAGGTTCACCTGCATCGCCCGCCGGTCCGGCAGCGCACTTGTGATCGCCAGCATCTTGTCCTTCGCCCCCAGGTCCTTCATCAGGGTCACGATCCACACCGTGTCGCCCGCGTCGGTGTGGATGATCTCCGCGTCCACCGAATACCCCAGGATCACCCCGTCCGCCACCATCTTGTCGTAAACCGGCTTCTGGTACTTCTCAAATAGCTGCGAAAACTCGTTCATCTTGCCCGGCTTCACCTTCACCGCATAGAAGTTCGTGTACGGCAGCACCCCGGCCGGCACGGGCTTCGTGCTCGCGAACAGGTGCCGCATCATGAGGTCGGTATGCTTGGAGGGATCAGTCGCCCCAAAGATAGCCGCCGACACGCCCGGCGATGCCTTCAGTGCTGCGCCAATCGCCTCTTCCGCCTTGCCCCACGCAGCAAAGCTCGGCACCTCCACCCAGATCGCCGCATTCGTGCTGCCCGGCGAATGGAACATATCCAGATCCACCCCATATCCGGTAACCGTCCCCTCGCTCATCAGTTTCGCCCCCACCGGCGCGAGAACCTTCTTCATGTTTTCCACAAAGGCCGCCGTCCCCTCCGGCTTGACCTTGAAGAGCCCCACCGACGTATAGCCGGTATTGTCCTGCCCGTGCACCAGAGCAGGCAGTGCGGCAGCAGCCAGACACGCCGCCACCAAACGTAGGTTTCGTAGATACATCCCAGAGTCGCCTCCCAGCGACAGAGTATTATGTGCCCGCGCACACCCTCTACGTCCAGTGGTTCCGGCCCAGACTCCGGTACTGCACCGCCTCCGCCACATGCTTCCCCTGGATCTCCCCGCTCCCCCCCAGATCCGCAATCGTCCGCGCTACCTTCAATATCCGGTCATGCGCCCGCGCCGACAGCCCCATCCGCCGCACCGCCATCTCCAGCGTCCGCTCCCCGCCGCATCCGATGGGCAAATCTCCCGGATCCGCTCGGCGCTATCACCGCATTTGCAAGTCGATGGTTCTGTTGCTCACCGCGAGCCGACCGCGAAATTGAGACAGCTCTACTCATCGGGATCACGTGAGGCGCCGGTCCATCAATTTCCCCGGGAATCGGTGGCATCGGCGGTTGCAAGTTGAATTCAACGGCGCGTGTGCCGACTATCTGAAAATCAGGTCGTCCTGGAAGGCCGTCGCAAGAATGCTCCAATGATCCTGGAGCTCGACATTCCGCAGCCTCGCCACGTTCAGGCAGCAATCCAGGGTGAGGAGGAAGAACGCGAGGGTATCGTCGGCGGTGCGGATTCCGGCATAGAAATCAAAATCGGCCCCTGGAGTAGTGACGACCAGCTTTTGCTTCTCCGGGTCGTGCTTCATCCGCGTCAGCATAAATCCTTCTTGGATCACCGCAACAAAATCGGGGAGTAGCTGCTTCCGCTCTGGATTTTTGACCACTTCGAGATTAAGTATTGGTAGCAACACATCTGGTGAAGAGCCGCGAAAAGCGAGGACTGGACACAGATACGAGTTAAGTTGACTCTTGTTCCAAGTCAGATGTTGACCGACATTGAGCCTAACGGTGGGAGTGAGGTCGAGCATATCCGAAGCGGCCCGCTCTAGCGACTTGACTGAGGCAACGTTCCTGCAGCATTCCTCGAAGTTTGGGACCGGGCAAGTAGGACTTGACTTCAATAGACCCATAGATCGATTCGGCCGGAAGGAGCGACCGTCGACGAGACGTGAAAAAGGCGCTGGAGTAGAGTGCGTCGTAGATGATCACGTCAAGCTGAGCGGATTGGCTGCCATCAGCGGAGAAGACCTCTCCTTTGCCAAGCCAAATCGACTAGGCAGCAGTGGTCGGAGAAATCGTTCAACCGCCTCCTCTCGCAGGTCTCCGATGTCTGAGGAATTCGTGAACAGTCCCGACTTCTCCAATTCCGCGACAAGTTCTTTGGAGTAGGTCCTGACCGCATCGATGAGCTTGCTACTTGCCATGAGGAGTCCAGTCTACTTCGTCGGGATGATTTCCGTTTTACCTGAGTTCTCCCCTACGTCCAGTAGTTCCGGTCCAGACTTCTATACTGCACCGCCTCCGCCACATGCTTCCCCTGGATCTCCCCGCTCCCCCCCAGATCCGCAATCGTCCGCGCTACCTTCAATATCCGGTCATGCGCCCGCGCCGACAGCCCCATCCGCCGCACCGCCATCTCCAGCGTCCGCTCCCCCGCCGCATCCAATGGGCAAATATCCCGGATCCGCCCCGGCGGGATCCCCGCATTCACATACCCCCGCCCATGCTGCGCCGCCCGCGCCGCCAGCACCCGCCCGCGCATCTCCGCCGACGACACTCCGCCCTCCCGCGCCCGCAGCTCCTGATACGGCACCGCCGGCACCTCAATGTGCAGATCAATCCGGTCCAGCAACGGACCGCTGATCTTCCCCAGATACTGCTGGATCTGCGCGCCCGTACACCGGCACTCCCGCGTCGGATCGCCGTGATAGCCGCATCGGCACACGTGCAGGTAACAACTGCGCTTTCAGTGTGATCCGAATTCCAAACCCGTGCAACGACTTGCGGACGATGGCAGTTTCGGCTGTAACAGATGACGAGTCGAAACCTCATCACATTCACCACGGTCTTACCGGTCGCTACCGAGAACGCAATTGCCGGTGCTTCTGGCCCATGGTCAGCTCACGGAGAGTGGCTCACCGGCATCGGAAGTACCCGGCAGTCCCACGGACGGTGAACTTGGCCAAAACATTTTCGGATCGTCGTGTTGAACGGTTTGGAGATTGCCGATATAATCATGATGCGCATTGGATCATGGCTAAGAGTGGAACACGTATGATAGACGGAGTATCTACGATCGGCAGGAGTTTCTCCTCTATGCCACAATCTTGGACCCAACGAGGTTCTGAGGTGAGTCGGATGCAGACATGTGTCCGCCGTTCGCCAATATGGTTGCGTCCTTATGCAATCCAGGACAGAGACGCGGTCTTTGCTCTGCTAACTGACCTTCCTGCCCTATATCCAGGGGCTTGGCTCGAGAAGCGATTAGACGACGTGCATTTCCGGGAGGGCTTTCTGCACCCTCGCCGTAAGCGCGTTCGGGCCGATTGGGGTCACAATAGAGACTCCGAAGGGTGCAAGCGCTCTAAAGCTCTCGACGATATTCGTGGCCGCCCGTTCTAGGCGGCTCGGCGTTGGTTCCCTGCTTCTGGGACGGTGCGTGAGTCGTTGGCTTGCCGTGAATTTGAAGCACGTTCACGTGACCGTGGATCAGCGACTTTCTACCTCATTGAGACCGCTACTCACTTCCTCAGGGTTTGATTGTTCTGGGGTTGAGTACGACCGCTATGGCCCCGGACGCAACGAGGTGATCTTTCGATGGAATCAAGATGGCCCGTACTGTAATCATCTCGATCCAGCCGTTCTTCGTGGACGCGATCTTCCGGCGAGAGAAGCGCTTCGAATTTCGACGTGTGGTCGCTAAATTTCAGACAGGCGACCGGATGGTCGTCTGTGCGACTGCCCCACTCTACTGCTTGTTGGTGAGTTCCGCGTCGGTCGTATATTAACGGGAACGCCAGAAGAGGTGTGCGCTGAAACGGGCCCTGACACCCTCCGCATACACGGTTTCCCTGTTGCGCGGCGCGGTGTCGTGTACCGCGATTGAGATCATTGCCCGCGGCGTTGGGCTGCGCCGATGTCTCTGGCACGCCTCAGGCCAGCGATCAGAGCGCCCCAGTCGTACGTGTTCATAAAGGAGAACGATGGCCTTCTTCGCGATCATTAGAGACCACGACGATTCGTTCGAAGTCCTCCAATGTCATGTCAACATCTGGTGTTTGGGAGGCATTTTCGGCCATAGTAACTTCGTGTGGGATGTCGGCTTGAGACTGAAAGGGGTGGTTGATAAGAAGGTAACTAAGCTCTATATTGCGTTTCCGTTCGGCGCAGACGGAAGCGGAGTCGAGGATCTGCATGACCGCTAACCGATCAGCAGACCGGCAGAACTGGTGTTTGGCAGCCCAGTCAGAATTGACGGAGACAAAATAGACTACGATGAGCATCCAGTCGTACTTGGCCGAGTCGACACCAGCAGGCGGATCGACGACAAGTGCGGATCCGACTACTCCTTCTGGGAGATTGCCATGGGAGTACGTGGGTATGGAAGCGCTCCCTCGGGCGAAAGAACGGAGCCCTAGTCGACCTGCGGGTGTCGGACGTGCGTGAAGCAGTTGCCGTCGAATCCTGGCGGGCGTTCAAAGACCGTATCGTTCCCATCGTGAAACTGAACTTGCTCGTCATCGCACCTGATTTTCTACAGATGCGAGCGGTTAGTCCGGCGCTTCGGTACATGCGTTTGCTGGAAAGTCGCGCTTGGGAAAAGTACCTGGGCCAGAGTCCGAATCCGCGCGACCGAAGCCGACTGATCATTTACCACTGGCGGTCGGAAAAGGAGAACCGGTCGATGTCAAGAGACCGTTTCTCGCCTTCTAGACCTTAGTCGAGACTACGGCTTCGTCCGACCTGCAAATCATGTCAGATCAGCAATCTTTATCGCGGTCATGGTCACGATTGGATACGGTTACGGGGCGACTTTTGCGAGGGAAGGTTGGTCGTGGGCAATTCAGTTCGCTCAGCAGAACACGCTGGCTTCGATCGCCGGGGGGGCGAGCCTTCTGACGATATTCTTTGGCATTCAGAAGAGCTGGCCAATCATCCGACACGTAGTTCAATGGTGCCGCGCTGGCTTTCTGGCTGTAGAGGACCGGTTCTTGAAGGCCAAGCGCCGGCGACTTGGATTCCGCCCGTCGCCGATCGCGTTGGCGTCCCCTACGTCCAGTAGTTCCGGTCCAAACTCCGGTACTGCACCGCCTCCGCCACGTGCTTCCCCTGGATCTCCCCGCTCCCCCCCAGATCCGCAATCGTCCGCGCTACCTTCAATATCCGGTCATGCGCCCGCGCGGACAACCCCATCCGCCGCACCGCCATCTCCAGCGTCCGCTCCCCCGCCGCATCAATGGGCAAATCTCCCGGATCCGCCCCGGCGGATCCCCCGCATTCACATACCCCCGCCCATGCTGCGCCGCCGCGCCGCCAGCACCCGCCCGCGCATCTCCGCCGACGACACTCCGCCCTCCCGCGCCCGCAGCTCCTGATACGGCACCG
>JADKID010000029.1 GCA_016721425.1 Bryobacterales bacterium
CGCGCCTCCGATCCCTGACGGTGCGGCGTCGGTTGGTCGCCCGTCTACGATATGTGAGGTAAGCGGGAGCACGCTCCGACCACAAGAAAGCCAGGCAATACGAGTCCGCTCGATAAGGGACCCATGCGTTCGTACACGAGATCCGCAATCAAGTAAGCCGCTATGAGCGTGAAGGCCGCTATGGTCAGCCAGGCCGCACGTGTCAATTATAGCCCTGGCAGGAGTTGCGCGTGGACGACAACTACCTTCTTTCCCGTAACGCCAGGAAACAGCGATATCGACTATCCCCGGATCACTGGCGATCGGGGACTTGGCACGCTTCGCAGATCTGTCCCTCGGCCTGTGAGATTCTGGTCGAAAGCAGCATTCCCGGAAACAACCTGCGCTCTCGCCGCCAGCGCCTTTCGGACGGGCGGCGTTGTGTCGACAGTCTCAAGAAGGTCGCGCCGCAACAATAGCAGAACTAGGTAGGGAGCTTGCAGACTACCGAACCACCTTAAGTTCGGCAATTGTGATCTGAGAGGCCTCGCCGTAAAGTTGCACGATCGTGTACGGGCCTTCATTGGCAAGGTCACGAAATCTCAACTGAACCGCGTCAGGATAGCCGCGATCACTTGTCATTTGCCACGCGTCAGTGAGGGTCTTGCCGAGCATGGGTTCCCGAAGGACGGAGACATTGTCTGGTTGTAGTCGAGATGCGAAATTGGTAGTAGCCGCGTGCAAACCAAAGTATCAAATTCAACCTGGATACACACGAAGACCTTCAGGTCATGAAACGAAGCTCGATTACTCCGACTGCATTCGGAAGGTCCGGGTGTGAGAGCATCCTGACGCCCTGGAGAATACTCAATTGATCGGAATCAAATTGGTCAAACGGTTCACTCATGGCAATTTGCTCCGTACCTTCCAGGCGAGTGCGCGGTGAACCCATACCGACGATGGTTTCAGCGCAGCCGTCGCCGTAATCTGCGGGTCGTAGAATACGTGCCATACGCGTGGCGTTCGTTGGTGAGGAGGCTCCTGGACGTCATCATGAGGGCGACCATACGGCTAGCGGAAGCACCATTACATCACGATCCGGAGAAGCACTTACCGAGATGGCTTGAAAAGCAGCGTTCTGGAAATAACTTGGGCCGCGCCTCCCAATGACTGCCGGAGCGGCTGCGGTGTGTCCACCGTCTGGCAACGTCTGCACGCAGAGCCCCAGTCAAAACGCTATAGACGAGCGTGCGTTCCGCCTAGAAGAACCGCGCGGACCAGCTACTATAGGTCGTATGCGTTGTTCCGACACCGCCGTAGGCCTTCAGCATTGATCGACGAGAGTGGGCTGGATGATGATCCGAATCTTTGGGTCGAGATACTCCGTGCTGCTGCAGACGATGCCGCAGTTCTCTGCAAACCGATTGGGTCGAGGTTGTACGCGATCGTGGGCTGTTGTTCTCACTGGGCGAGACCCCACCAGAGCCGGTGGACAGCGGCGGGCGGTTTTGCCCTACCGCAAGGATACGGTGACGGCGAAGGATTTCTAGGTGGACTTCCAAATCTTGACTGGAGTGTGAGGCTCCAATTCAATCCTGATCAGCCACGCTGGGACTGCCCTATTCAGGCTCCCACGAAGCGATTCAGTTCCGTACGTCTCGCCATTCCCTCTCGGACGGCGCGACACTTGCAGGCGGCGGTTCATTCGGTTTGGTCACGAGCGACCCTGGATGAAAAACATAAACGGACCGTCTTCTATGGGTTTCGAAAATCGGAGAACGGCTGGAAACTGGTTGCGCGCACTGAGTGCGGCGAGGGCCAAAACAAGGGTATCTCACACCCCCCGGGATGAGCCGATCGTTCAGAAGTGCGACCTTGGCATGTTACAGGCGGCCCTGTCCATGAGGCCGTGGAGCTTCTGTTTTGAAGGTGATCATGGGGTCGAGAGGAAGCCCCATCACATCACGAACCGGAGGAGTACTCACCGAAATGCTTCAAAAGCAGCATTCCCGCAAACAACTTGGTCCGCGCCTCGATTGTGCTTTGGAGTGGCGGTGGTATCTCGACCGTCTACCATAAGGGAGGTTTCAACCTGCTGTATCGAAAACGATCCGGCACGGGCCCTCGTCTTCTCACCGGCTGTGTACCGCCGGCTCGTCTCGATACAGCACTAACGGTTGTTAGCGACCATACCAGCAGCAGACGTCCCGCGCACGTTGAATTACTGCCACCAGACGTTTCCCTATCTTTGCTGGAGCGCATTACACTCCTCCGCCAGGATGTGCCTCTCCCTCTGAAGCTGCGAATCCAAAGATTCGGCCTGGGAGTTTCACGAGGGCATGACACCGGTTTCGTGGAGCCGCCTTATTCCTGGCGCAATGTCTGAACCGGTTGAAGGCGTGACGCGCGAAAAGCGGGAATGCCGACGGCGACGAGCGCCGCGACGAGAAGAGCCCCAGCGTCAGTGCGAACGAGAGCGGCTCCAGCGCCTTCATCTGGTACAGTTCTTTCTCCACATACTTGGCGCCCTCACCACGCAAGAGAACGCCAATTGCCATGCCAATAACAGCGATCAGGAAGTCCCTCTCGCAGCACCATCGTGAGCACGTCGAGCGGGACCGCGCCGAGCGCGAGGCGGACGCCGATCTCGCTGCGCCGCCGCGACGCGCCGTACGACATCACTCCGTAGAGCCCGATGACGGTGAGTACTAGCGCCAGAATGCCGACGGCGCTGCAAAGCGTCGCGAACATGCGCTCGCGTTGCAGGATTTTGGAGATTTGTTCCTCCATGGTGATGACGTCGATGAGCGGGAGGTCGCTGTCGATCGCGGCCATGGCCTCGCGAATGGCGGGCAGTACCAGTCTTGGCGGTCGCGACGTGCGCAGCATGATTGTCGCGTTTGACGTCGCGTCGAAGGGCACCCAGACGGCGTACGGCTGTTCTTTCATCGATGTCACGGCGATGGTGGGAGCGATGCCGACAATCTCCCGCTCGTCGAAGAACTTCCGGGCCGGGCGTCCTGGAACACGAGCTTTCCTCCCACCACTCCCGGGCCACCCAGCTTGTGGGCAAGATCCTCACTGATCACGGCGACCTTGCTGGGTTGGCGATGTCGAGCCTTGAGATATTACGTCCGGCGATGATGCGCGGTGAGAGAGCGACAGGTAGGCGGGGGTGACACCGTTGACAGAGGATGGATAGAGCTCCTGCTTTCCAGCGAGCCCCGCATGCATCCACCAGCCGCCGATATTCATCGGCTTGAAATTCACCAGCCCGACCTGCGAAACCCCGGCGCCTCGGCCAGCACGCGCTCCAGGTTCAAGTAGAAGACCGGCAGCTTCTCTTCGCTGTAGCCCGGACTTGCCGGGACGCACATCGAACATCAAGATTGCGGCGGTCAAAGCCCGGATCAGTCGATTCGATGGAGACCAGGTTGCGCGTGAACACAATCCCAGTCATCACCAGGACAACCGACATCGCGACCTGCACCAATGGCAGAACCCGTGCGGCGTTCCACTTGTGACGGGACGCCTGGCCCATGCTGCCGGCGCCTTCCTTGAGCCACGATGCGTCGGTGAGCCGAGAACCACGCCACGCCGGGAAGAGCCCGAACAACAGCAGCGCGGCAGCCGTCATGGCCCCAACCACGGCCAGCAAGCGGATGTCGAGCGCGACGGCCACGGGCCGCGCTCCTCGCTCTGCCACGAGTTCGCCCAACACGTTCGCCGTGATGTAGGCCACTACGATGCTCGCCGCGCCACCGGCCAGAGCCAGCAGAGCGCTCTCCGTCAGAAACTGCCGCATCAGGCGCATTCGGCTGCAACCGAGCGAGATGCGCATTGCCACTTCCTTTTGTCTCGCCAGCGCGCGAGCCAGCAGCAGGCCTGCAATGTTCATGCAGGCGATGACAAGCAGTAGCCCCACCAGTCCGCCCAGGACAAACAGGGGATTGCGGAACTCGCGGCGCAGCGAACCCAGTCCGCTGCTGCCGTCTTCCAGACGGATACGGGGTTCCATTGCCGGGTCTCTCATCCTTCCGGACCAGGACGACATGAAGAGGGATTGCATCACAGGCTGCATTTGCGCCGCCTCAGCGCCCGGGAGCAGACGGGCCAGCAGAGACACTCGCCACGATCGGCCGTCGATGAGTGGATTGCCGGGATCGAGTATCCGGGCGCCAGACTTCAGCGGCACATAGATCTCCGTGTTGTCGCTAGGCAGCAGCCCGAAGAATCCTGGCTCCAGCACGCCCGCGATCACACAGGACTGACCGTTGATCGCGATCGAGCGGCCGATAGCCGTCTGGCGCCCACCAAGCGTCTTCTCCCAAAACAGATGCGACACAACCGCCGGGACAACCCCACCCACTGCATCGTCGCTGTCGTACAGCAGCCGGCCGTATCGTGACCGCGTCCGCAACGTCGTGAAGAAGTTGCCGGCCACCGTCCGGACTTGCGCTACGTCTGGATGGCCATCATATCTGATGCTGGCCGATTGAGGAAGTGCAAACGCCGTGACGGACCCGCGCCCGTCCATGCCAGTCCGCAAGGCTTCAAAGCCGGATAAGAAAAGAAGTCCGCCAGTAGACCACCATCTACGCCGCGGGCACTGCCGCGTCCGCTGCCCACCACTTCGCGCGGGTACTCCGGCGCCCACCAGTTGATGAGCACCAGTTGCTTCGGCTCCGGCACCGGCAACTCCCGCCACAACGGCGTCCATCAGCGACACGATGGCGGTATTGGCGCCGATGCCGAGCGCGAGTGACAGAATCGCCGCAACTGTCACCATCGGCGCCTTGCGCATGATTCGCAGGCCGAACGAGAGATCCTGCCGGAGCCCGATCAACCACGCCCAGCGGCTTTCGTCGCGGCACTTTCTTTCACCTGATCGCTTCCGCCGAACTCACGCTTCGCCATGCGCTTCGCCTCCAAACGCGAGTATCCTTGCCGTTCGTACTCGGCGGCGAGTAGGTGCAAGTGGTGGGCGATCTCCCGCTCCAATTCAGATTCGGCTCGTGCCCAGGGAAACCGCATAGTACCTCCCCTACGACTCCAGCACCATCGCGATTGCACCCGAGTACCTGCGCCACTGCTCCACCTCCGCCTCGAACTGCTTGAGTCCGGCGGCGGTGAGCGAGTAGTACTTCGCCATCGGTCCGTTGCCGGACTCGCGCCACTCGGCCTTCACCAGGCCCTTACGCTCCAGTCGATGCAGCGCCGGATAAAGCGATCCCTGCTGCACCTGCAGTGTTTCCTTCGACGTGACGAGAATCCGCTGTGCGATGCCATAACCGTGAATCGGGCCTTGCGCAACGGTCTTAAGGACCAGAAGGTCAAGTGTGCCCTGAACGAGATCCGTCTTTTTTGCAGCCATACCTTGAATGCCTACCTACCATATTATTCGAGGTAGGTAGAATGTCAAGGTAGGGGTGACGTAAACACTCACCTCGCAGCCCTGGGGTTCACAAACGGACGGACCCCCGACGGCGAGAAGTTCGGCGTCGGCCCAGGCCTGGTGCTCGAAAAAGCTCATGCATCAGGGAGAGTGACACGACAGCTATTCTATGGCTATGCGGCCGGTAGACGATATCCAGCTCCGAATATGAGTTCGAACCACGTTGCGCCTCTCGTGACGAGCGCCTCCGGCGGTGAGAAGAGCCTATGAGCCTCTGAGCACTGTCTGCGTTCCGTCAGAACGCCGCACGACCAGGAATCGGTGGGACTGCTATGTCGCCCAGGTGTTCCAGAGCGTGTGACGCGCCGTCAACTCAAGGATCTAGTCCTTGGCTGTGGCGATTTGGCCGGGTAGCACTGATATGGCGTTCAAGCATTCCTGGAGAGAACTTGGTACGTGCTTCCAATGCCTGTCGGAGCGACGTCGACTTTTCGACAGTTACCGATATCGATGGTTTTCGGCCCTCATCAGTAGGATGTTATCGGAGGTGCCCGCGAGAAGTAGGCGGTAGTAGCCTAGTAGCCAAACCCGGTTTGACTATCCCGGTCCTTGCCGGTGTTATCTGACGCTAGCGCCGATCAGCCGAATCGCTACAACTCGATCCAGGTTAATTAGAAAGACGATCCCCGAATACTCGAGGTCAACTCCCAACTGTACCAATGGGTAGATCTCCCTTCAATAAGTTCATTTTGCCCTCCGTGCCGGTCCCATATGCGGCTCACGTCTTTAACGCTGGATCCGATACGTATCTGTCGGTCGGTCGCATACTCGCGACTGGTTACGATAATTTCAGAGATTGCTCCCGCATTGTCGAAGGCGTACCACAAGCCTCTCTTTGCGTAGCCCTCGCGGCTGGATTCTGTATCACGCTCGCTTTGGCTCTTGCGATCGCCGAGTCGCAGACTGCCGACCCCAAGGCCAGGCTTTAAGAGATACTCCATCCGATTGTCTCGCGAGCATGACAACGTACCAAGCAGCAGTCCCACCACGAGGGAACAGGAGAAAAATCGCATAGCTACCTTTCCTCCTGATTCGATCTTGACACTTCCTCCATCCTTCCTAGCCGCTCCATTACAGCACGATCCGGAGGAGCACTCACGAGAATGCTTGAAAAGCAGCATTGTCGGAAACAACTTGGGCCGCGATGAAGGTGCAACTCGGAGCGGCGGCGTTTTGGCGCGCTACGAGCCGCGTGCGCTGGAGGGGGGAGATCAGAGGGGGTGGTGCCGGAGGTGGGACTTGAACCCACACAAGGTGTACCTCGGCAGATTTTGAGTCTGCTGCGTCTACCGATTTCGCCACTCCGGCATGGGATGGGGCTGGGACGTTTTCAATATAGCACCCACGTGGGGTTCGCGGCGCGCTACAGTGGGCGCGTGCGGAGTTTCATTACCTTTCTGATGACCGCCGGCGCCCTTGCGGCCGGCCCGAATGTTGTCCCGCAGCCGGCTAAGTTTGAAGCACGGAGTGGGTCCCTGACGATTGCCGCTGGATTTCGCATTGTGGCCGAGGGGCCTTGCGCGGCGGCGATGGGCCGCACGTGGCGCGACTCGCTGCGGCGGCTTTCGCGGATTACGGGGATTCCCGATGCTCCCGCGGCGAGCGGGCCGGCGTTGACGGTGAACTGCCAGCTGGCCTCGGCCGTGCCGGTGAAGCTGGGCGAGGATGAGGCTTACTCGCTCGAAATCGACACGCGGGGCGCGCGGCTGACGGCGGCGCGCTCGGCGGGGCTGTTGCGCGGGGTGGAGACGTTTCTGCAACTGGTCACCGTGACTCCGGGCGGCTTTGCGGCGCCGGCTTGCCTGATCACGGATGCTCCGCGATTTCCGTGGCGGGGCCTGATGCTGGACGTGGCGCGGCACTTCATGCCGGTGGAGACGGTGAAGCATACTCTGGACGGAATGGCGGCGGTGAAGCTGAATGTCCTGCACTGGCACCTGAGCGACGACCAGGGATTCCGGGTGGAGAGCAAGAGCTTCCCTCTGCTGCACCGCGTGGGACTGGAGGGCGAGTTCTATACGCAGGACCAGGTGCGCGAGGTGATCGCGTACGCCGGGGCGCGGGGGATCCGGGTGGTGCCGGAGTTTGATGTGCCTGGGCACGCTACGGCTTGGCTGGTACACTATCCGGCGCTGGGGACCGTGCCGGGCACTTATCAGGTGGAACGGGGCCACGGGATTTTCGACCCGGTGATGGACCCTTCGAAGGAGAGCACGTATCAGTTTCTGGACCGGTTCTTTGGGGAGATGGCGCGGCTGTTCCCGGACCCTTATCTGCATATCGGCAGGATGAGAACAACGGGCGGCAGTGGACGAAGACGCGACGATCCAGGCCTTCATGAAGGCGCAGGGATTGCCGGACAACACGGCGCTGCACGCGTACTTCAACAAGCGACTGGTGGCGATTGTGAAGAAGCACGGCAAGGTGATGATGGGTGGGACGGATCCGGCATCCGGATGTGCCGCGAGGCTCTGATTCAATCGTGGCGGGGGCCGAAGGAACTGGCGGCGGCGGCGCGGGCGGGCTACCCGGTGATCCTCTCGACTGGGTTCTATCTGGATTTGATGCAATCTGTGGCGCAGCACTATGAGCCGGACCCTCTGGGGGGCGAGGCGGCGGCGCTGCCGGCGGAAGCGAAGGCGCGGGTGCTGGGCGGCGAGGCGTGCATGTGGACGGAGTTTGTGACGCCGGAGAATCTGGACAACCGGTTGTGGCCGCGGCTGGCGGCGGTGGCGGAGCGGCTGTGGTCGCCGGCGGAGGTGCGGGACGTGGAGGCGCTGTACGGGCGGCTGGAGGCGCTGACGCTGCAGATGGAGATGCAGGGATTCCGGCCGAGATCGGGCACAGAATTGATGCTGCGGCGCATGGCGGGGACGAAGGAAGTGGGGCCGCTGGTGACGCTGGCCGGCGCGGTGGAGCCGGTGAAGGAGTATACGCGGGGGATCCTCAGCCATCACGAGGTGACGCTGCCGCTGAACCGGCTAATCGACGCAGTGCCTCCGGAGAGCGTGGTGGCGCGGGAGTTTGGCAAAGACGTGCGGGCGGCGCTGGGCGGCGACGAGGCGGCACGGCGGCGAGTGCGGGTGATGCTGGTGGCGTGGCGGGACAACGACGCTCGAGTGAGGCCGATGCTGGAGGGATCGGGAATTCTGGCGGAGCTCGTTCCGTTGTCGGACGCTCTAGCGACGGTGGCGCGGGCCGGGCTGGAGGCGATGGACAACCGGGCGGCTGCGGGCGGAGCGGCGGGCTGAGCTGGCAGTGATCGACGGGGCCGGGCTGGCGCGGTTATCGGCGAAGAACGAGGCGGATTGCCGGGCGATTCTGAAGCAGGACGGCGATGCAGCGGAGGCGATTGAGAAGCGTGTACGAAGCAGCATCCGGTGGCGGGGCTGCTGCTGGTGGTGAAGCCTGCCATTCAGGCTCTGGTTCGGGGCACACTATAAGAGGGCAAGCTATGCAAACCAGACAACTTGGCAACAGTGATCTTTTCCTGACTCCGCTTGGTATCGGGTCGTGGGCGATGGGCGGCGGCGGGTGGGCCTTGCGTGGGGTCCGCAGGACGACGCGGAATCGGTAGCGCCATCCGCGCGGGATCGATGCGGGGATGAACTGGATTGATACGGCGGCCGTTTACGGACTGGGGCACTCCGAGGAGATTTCCATGGCGGCGGCGCTGGCAGGCGTTGGGCAGAAGCCGTATGTGTTTACGAAGTGCGAGCGGCGGTGGGGGAGCGACCGGAAGATCTACAAGTCTCTGAAAGCGGACTCGATTCGCGAAGAGTGCGAGGCTTCGCTGCGGCGATTGCAGGTAGACGTGATCGACCTCTATCAGATCCACTGGCCGGAGCCGGATGAGGATATTGAGGAGGGCTGGGGCGCGATGATGCGGCTGAAGGAGGAGGGCAAGATCCGCTGGGCGGGCGTCTCGAACTTCAGCGTGGCGCAGATGAAGCGGGCGCTGCCGATTGGGGCGATTACGTCGCTGCAACCGCCGTACAGCCTGCTGGTGCGCGATATCGAGGCCGAGACGATACCGTTCTGCGCGGAGCACAACATCGGGATTCTCTGCTACTCGCCGATGCATTCGGGTTTGCTGAGCGGCGGGATGACGGCGGAGCGGATTGCGGCGATGGCGCCGGACGACCACCGGCGGAACCGTCCGCAGTTTCAGGAGCCGCTGCTTTCGCGCAATCTGGCGCTGGTGGAGCTGCTGCGGGCGATTGGCGCGCGGCACGGCAAGGCGCCGGGCGAGGTGGCGATTGCGTGGGCGCTGCACAGGCCGGAGGTGACGGCGGCGATTGGGATTGCGTTCGCCGGCGCAGTTGACAGGCGTGATTGGCGCGGGCGACCTGCGGCTCTCGACCTCTGAGGTGGAAGAGCTGGAAGGATTCCTCGCCAAGCAGCAGTAAGGCGCTGCTTGCTATATTGAAGGTTCCCCTCTATGCAGCCCACTTCTCCGCTGGAAATCGTTTGCGCGCACAGTCCCGACTCCGACGACGCGTATATGTTCTACGCGCTGGCGACGCGCAAAATCCGCTCCAAGCTGGTGCAGTTTCGCCACGTGCTGGAAGACATCGAGTCTTTGAACCGGAAAGCGATGGTGGGTCACTATGACCTGACGGCCATCTCCTATCACGCTTACCCCTATGTGGCGGACAAGTACATGCTGATGGCGGCGGGCTCGTCAATTGGCGACGGCTACGGCCCGATGCTGGTTTCCAACGTGCCGATGAACGCCGAAGATCTGAAGGGCAAGCGCATTGCGGTGCCTGGCAAGATGACGACGGCGTATCTGGCGCTGCGCATCATGGAGCCGGATTTTGAAGCCGTGGTGACGCCGTTCGACAAGGTGCTGGACCTGCTGCACGAAAAGGCAGTGGATGCGGCGCTGGTGATTCACGAGGCGCAGCTCACGTACTCCAAGGGCGGCTACCACCTAATTACGGATCTGGGGCGCTGGTTCAAGGCGGCGTATGATCTGCCTCTGCCGCTAGGCGCCAACGCGCTGCTGCGCAAGTTGCCGGAAGACGTGCGGACGGAGTGCAGCCGGCTGATGAAAGAGAGCATCGTCTACGCTCTGGAGAATCGCGAAGAGGCGCTGAACTACGCCATGCAGTTCGCGCGCGACATGGAGCCGGCGCTGGCCGAGAAGTTTGTCGGGATGTATGTGAACCACTACACGGTGGACGCGGGCGAAGTGATTCCGCGGGCCGCGCAGAAGTTGCTGGATCTGGGCTGGGAAGCGGGTCTGATTCCGCATCAGATCCAGGTGGAATTCGTCCGCTAACCTTTGCTTGAGGCCAAGCTCAAAGCTATGAAGCTCATCGGTGTGACGCTCGCTATGCTGCTCGCCCTGCCGGGATTCGGCTGGCAGGACAAGGAATCCGACAAGCTCAAGATCAAGGGCTGAAGGAGTACGGCAAACAGGGCTCCGCAGCCATCCCGAAGATCACTCCGTATCTGGAAGATGCGTCTGTAGATGTGAGGCGGGGAGGCGGTGCGCGCGCTGGTGGCGGCGGGCACGCAGCGCAGCCTGGATGCTCTGGTAGGGGCGTGTAAAGACAACGACGCGGAGGTGCAGATCTTCGCCGTCGATGGCCTGGTGAACTTCTACCTGCCGGGCTATGTGGCCACGGGGATGTCGGCATCGCTGAAGCGGGCCGGCGGCGTGGTGACCAGCCGTTGGAGCGACGGCGAAAACACAGACGTTGTGGAGCCAGACACGCCGGTGCGCCCTGAGATTGTGCAGGCGCTGAGCGGCATTGCCACGGGCGGCAGCGCGATGGAATCGCGGGCCAACGCGGCGCGGGCGTTGGGCATATTGCGCGCCAGGATGGCGTACCGGCGCTACTGAGCTCGCTGAAATCCAAGGACAGCCACCTGATGTACGAGGCGCTGGTGGCGCTGCAAAGGTGCGGGATGTCTCTACCGGGGAACGGGTGGTGTTCCTGGTGCGTGATTTGGACGAGAAGGTCCAACAGGCGGCGATTGAGACGGTGGGCCTGCTGCGCACGAAAGAAGCAAGCACAGATCTGAAGCGTGTGCTGGAGAACCCCTCGAACAAGAAGATCCGGCGGGCGGCGCTGGTAGCGTTGGGGCAGATCGCGGATCCGGCGAACCGGCCACTGTTCCTGGGCGTGCTGGGCGACAAGGATGACGAGGCGCGTGCCGCGGCGTTCGAGGGCCTGGGCCGGATTGCGAGCGCGGAAGATCGCGCGGCTGTGGACAAGGCGTGGGCGGAAGAGAAGAAGGCAGGTCCGCGGCTGGCGGCGGCATTTGCGCTGGCGCAGATGGGCAGCCTGGACACGGGCAGCTATGGCAGCATCGGGCATCTGGTGAACAGCCTGAACCTGAAGGCGTGGCGCGGCGTGGCGCAGCCGTATCTGGCGGAGCTGGCCGCGAAGCAGGCGCCGCGGACGGCGATCCTGACGGCATTGGGACAAGCGGAGACGAGCGACGAGAAGACCGGTGTGGCGCAGGCACTGGCGTCGTGCGCGTGCAGGACGCGATTCCCGCGTTGCAGCAACTGGCCAAGGATGATGACGCGGCAGTGGCCAAAGAGGCACTGCGGGCGCTGCGAATCCTGCGATAGGCTGGCGGCCCGCGTCTAGCGGATGATGGGGGAACGCTCGGCGGGCGGCGGGGCTGGCTCTTTTTGCGAACGAACGCACCGAGATACGCTTTGGCCAGCGTAACAGGCCGAAATACGATGCTGGGCCGAGGAACACCTCGTTGGTGCACCAGCATTCGCGGGCGGCAATGGACTTGCGCAAGGCGATGGCCTCCGGCGAGCGCCAGATTTCGCTAAACGGGCGGGAGCGCAGGTTGCCGATGGGGGCGTGTGACTCGCAGAGGCTGACATCGCCGTTGGGTAGACGACGCCTGTCATCTTACCCGCCGTACAGGGAACGACCTGCCGTTTTTCGACGGCTGTGCGCAGCTTCATGACGCAGCATGGGCTCCACGATGGAGCCGAAACGTTTCTCTTCGCGGGGCCGCAGACACTCTTCACGTGATCGCTCAGTGCTGGTACTGGGCGAGGGCGGGCCCTTCGAGAGCGGGGTTTTTGCGATCGCCGCGGATCATGGCCAGGTTGTGGTGATCCATGGAGGGGCAACGCTGGTAGAGGTATGAGGTGAGCTGGCGGATCTCGTCGAGGTTGAGGGAAGTGGCGGTGGAGATGGCGTGGATGCGCAGGCGCTGGTCCTGGCGTTGGAGCTCGGCCAGAGCGTCGTAGGTTTCCATGGCGCGCTGGAAGGCATCGGCCATGCCGCGGAATTTGTTGCGGTACTCCGCCATGCCGTCGAGGACAACTCCACGCTGAAGAGCTGCAGGCCGGGCTCCTGGAGCGATTCCTGGACGGCTTTGACTGTGCGACCGGAGAAGGAACCATTGCTGGGGACGTAGATCTGCTTGACGCCGTTGCGGCTGATGAAGGTGCGGCAGATCTGCCCGAACTCGGGGCGGAGGAAGGGCCCGCCGCCGGAGAGAGGTAGAGGATCTCCATGGGGCCGAGGTCGGCGGGGAGGGCGTCCAACTCGGCAAAGGTCAGATCGTCGCGGCGGTTGAGGTTCTTCCAGTAGAAGCAGTGCTCACAGGTTTGGTTGCAGATGGAGTTGATGAAGAGAATGAGGAACGGTGGCGAGGGGGACGCTCAGGGGCTGGCGGCCAGCCGAGTCAGGCGGGCGTGACGAACGATCCTAGCCAGCAGTTGCCCCATGAATTGGAGAGGATAGCATCGGGCCTGGGGGAGGCCGCTTACCGCTGGGGTCTCTGAACGATGCGGTAGCCGGCGCCGGTGAGGCTAGGACCATCGACCACCCCGACGGGCCGATCCGATCACGGCGCGGGCTGATCGACGATGCCGGGACCGGCGTCGCGAGCATAGATGGGCCCAGCTCCTGAGAGAGTGGCCGATTTCCAAAGTCCGTTCTGGCGTAACATCGGCGGGCGGGCGATGGCCGGGAGTAGGTGAAAAGGCTTCGCCCGGAATCGAGATAGCATCGGGGGAGGGGACGATCCGGCATTCAGTCCACAGGTAACGTCTGCCGGCGGCTGCGTCGTGCACTGCAAACCATAAGGAGTGCCCGCCGATATGGTAAAATGTTGAGTTCCGTCAACTATCGGGGTTTCGTACTCGTCACGGTTGGAGTTCTTCTTGCCGTGCTACCGGAGCAAAGACTGCCGGAGCAGGTTAGAGAGGGGGAGAGCGTGTGTCGGTCGCTAAAATTCCTCTATCTCACGACATTTTACCCGCCATACAGTTTTGGCGGAGATGCCGTGTACCTCCATCGCGTGGCGCACGCCCTCGGCGATGCAGGCCACACGGTGGACGTGGTGCATTGCGTCGATTCCTGCCAGATGGGGCATCCTGGTGAACCGGAGAGCAAGCGCGAGCGATCCGAATGTGTTACACGGCACGAATTGCGGAGTCCGCTTGGAGGGTTGAGTCCGCTGGTTGCGCACCAGACTGGACGGCCGCCACTGACCGTGCGGAGACTGCGCCAGATTGCGAACCCGTCAAGTTGTTTGACGCCGTTCACTCCACAACATCGCCTGCTGGGGCCGGGCGTAAAGAAACCGACGCTGGCGGGCGACGATCGTAGGGTTACGCACGACGCACCGAACATTGGCTGATATGCCCCATGCGCGTGCCGTGGATGCCTGATTCCAGGGTATGAGAATCGACCGACCGCCTGCGGTGCACGTTGCCGGGGTAGCGTCCGCCGCAGCTTTGGCGCCGCACCGGCTATCTGCTGCGAGGCAGCGGATCACGGGATCGTTCGTCAGCCCGAGCCGATTCACGGCCCGGATGCACACTGAGCGGTGTGTTTCGGAGCCCGTGGACGTGCCGCTCACTTCATGGCTCGCCAGGACCAGGACCCGCGCAATCCGGTTGCGCTCCCAGGGAACGTCCCTATTTCCTGTCTGTGGGACGGCTGGAGAAGCTGGTTTACGGACACGCCGATCGAGGCGTGGGCCAAGCGGACAGAGTGGGACCTTCTGGTAGCGGGACAGGCACGCGGAAATGGACTATGGAAACAGGCAAGCGCCAATCCGCGAATCCGTTTTTTCGCAGCACAGTCGCAGCAGCAACCGGAGCGCTTTGATACCGCAGCGGTGAACATTGTCAACCGTGACTTAGCGAAACGTTCGACGCGGTGCTGATTGAGTCCTTCGCCCGGAAAGACACCGGTGATCGTGAGGGACTTGGGCGCGATGTCGGTAGTATGGAAGATCCAGGCGGTGGGCGGATCTACCGACAACGAGGAGTTGTTGGGATCCGATGGGGTTACTAGCGGCACACACCGAAGCTTCACGGCGAACTGGGTGAGTTGGAGTACTGGGCGTTTCTCCGCCCGTGGACCACGGAAGCTCACTTGAACAGTATTTTGGCTTTATTAATTCCGCTCGCGGGCGGAAGTTCGATCAACTGACGAATGGCAAATACCTCAATACCGACGGTGCGGGCTTCATCGGCTCGCATCTAGCTGAACGGCTACCGGCCGACGGACATCATGCGACCGCCCCGATAACCTTCAGCGGGAGCATTGGACAACATTATCCATTTGATGGGTCTACTCAGACTTCACATTTCTGCAATCGACGATAGGAGGTGGAGTTGTCAGCGAAGTTAGGTTGCGACCGCCAACGCCGCAACATCTGGCTGCGACGGCAGGCGCAATCATCATCATCCACAGTCGGTGGAGACCATCGGGCAACGACAATGAAGGCATCGAGGTCGTGTTGCGGGCGGCGAGTTCGCGGATGACCAAGGTGCTGCTGAACTCCACCTCGGAGGGCTACGGAAAGAGCGATAAGGCTCTGCTTACAGAGGACGATGATCTGGTGCTGGGCCCGACCAGCAAGGGCCGGTGAGCTACGCCGCCAGCAAGACTCGTCGACGAGTTTCTGGCGCCATGGCCTATTGGCGGGAGTTGCGGTACCACGGTGGTGCGCGCCCCGTCAACACGATTGGGCCGCGATACGGGCGAGTACGGGATGGGGGCACTCGGTTCATCCGGCATCCGTTGCTGGACGTGGACATTACGGTATTTGGCGGCGGGAGCAGACGCGATCGCTCACCGACGTGAAAGACGTGGTTGGAGTGTCTGGTGCGGCTCGTGATCGTGACGCGGCCTTGCGGCTGGTGTTAAACCTCGGTAACCCGAAAGAGACCACCATCAGGGATTGGCGGATCGGATCATCGAGATGGCCGGCAGTGCCTTGAGTGTTTCATTTCCTGACACGGAAGCCTACGAGGACGGGTTTGAGGATATCGCGCGGCGATTGCCGACATTGCGAAAGAAGTGGCGTTGACGGGCTATTCGCAAGACGGTGCCACCGGACGAGTCACTGCGGCGGATCCATGCGTGGCGCGCAACGCGTTGAAGAATGAGCCGGCAGCCCGCCCTGGAGCACGAGTGGAGATTCCCGGCGCGGGGATCGCTATCCGGCTTTTCCTAACGTGCTGGATGATCTACGGTCTGCATTTTGCCACAACAACATCGTGCGCGAGATTTTCTTGGGCTTGCCATTGGCGACCACCTCAGCTTCCATGGACGAATACGGCGGAATGCACGACGACCTGTTTGAGACGCCTGGCGGGTTGGCTATTGGGAATAATCCGGGCGCGTCGATGCTGGGGGCGGCGCCCCATGCAGTAGCCCGGCTGCTGGTGGATCGTGTCGTCGCACGCGAACCGCAGCGCCGCCTCCGGGGCGCAACCGCCCGTGTACAGTTCGCAACCGCGGCCGAAGGCGACGCCAGTTTTGCCGATTCCCGGCGGCGCGGCTACGATGTGAAGTTCGGATTGGCCGTCCTCGTGATGGTTTTTGCATGGCGCCGTTTTCGGTAGCGTCTGGGGAAGATGTTTTCGGTGTTGCGCCGCTTGGGAGCGACGGATCGGCAGGGCGCGTGGCTGGCTCTGCTTTATGCGTTTGGAACACCGGTATTCTTCCGCACCGGGTTTCTGGAACCAGAACATGCTGGTTGGGCATTTCGCTTTGGCTGGATTTGCGGCGCTCTTGCTGAGGCACGCGGAACTGGCCGTGGTGGCGGGTTTGGCCGCCCGGCAATGCGCGTTGCCGGACTATTCCGGCGGCGTGATTGCTGCCGGGTTGCTGGTCTATTGCGTCCGCTGCGACAGCGCGTACGGTTGGTTGCCTTGTACGGCCCGATTCCTCCGGTGCTGTTGCTATGGTTCTATCAGTGGCAGAGCCGGGCATCCGTTCTACCCTGGCCAGCATTGATGCCGCCGGTGGAGTGGAGCGAGTTGGACTAACAGGTGGGGCGGCCCGCAGATGGACCTAGCTTCGGCAACCTGGTTTTCGACCACAGGTTTGACCGTTTTATCCCGCCCGTTGCCGTTGCTGGCTTTCGCGGCCGTCCGTCTGCGTGGCGGCGATCCCGCGATTTGAGCGAGCGACGCTGCCGGCGACTTTCGCAGGGTTCTGGCGTTCTTCTCGACGGTCATCGATACGAGTAGTCCAGTACAACACCGGGGTGCGCTACATGGTCTGATGACCTGATGCTGTTCGTGCCGGCGAAACTGATGCGTTTCTTGCGGATGGAAGCGAGGATGGGTTTACGGGTTGGCAGTGGGCGCGGTGACGCAGGCTTGGTGATGGCGATGTATCGATGGGGAACGTGGCCTGGGTTGGGCGTGCGCCGTTGCGCGTCTTCACTGGGGGATTTCAACTGCCGGTGCTTTAACGCTTGCGCGCCTCGGGCGGGGGCCTGGCCGACAGCAAGCGGTGTGTCGCCGTTGCCTTTGTTCGCACTGACGGGCGCAGTGCTGCTTGGGTTGTGGAGGCGCTGGGCATGAGCGGGCGCTCTGTCGAGGTGGTCATTCCCGTGCCCAACGAGGCGCAATGCCGAGCGAGCATCGCCACTCTGCGCGCCATTTGGAGATAGAGCTTACCGTACACCCGGCGATCGTGGATTGTCGACAACGGTTTCTGGCTGATGGCACGGCTGGCGGCACGACGCCCGTGCGAGCGTCACCGGACGTGGCACCGCGAACGCTGGCGGAGCGCGGCCGGGGCCGGGGCGTTGCGCCATGCGTGATGGAGAGCCCCATGGACGCAGTGTGTTATGGACGACCCTATCGACTGAGCTTTCGGTTTCTGGGCGGCCCGGTTGCCGAGCGCGATTCAGAGCATGGCTACGATGCGGCGATTACCGCGGCCGCGCTTATCAGATAGCGTCGCCTCTTCCGCGAGAGATGCCCAGCCGAACGTACAATTGGCTGGTAGTGAAATGCCTTGCGAACGGCCAGGGAGCGACGCGCAGTGCGGCTTCAGCCGTGAGCCGGACGGCGGGGCAGCATCTGGTGCCGCAGGTGAAGGACGAGTCGGGGTTTTGATTAATGGAGTCGTTAACGCGCGCGGAGAAGCAGGTGATTCCGCATCGCTGATATCGCTGTCGCCCGTGATCTATATTACCTTAGCTTCGGGTTCATCCTGCGCTTTTTTTAACCGCGTGGGACGACATCGCGCGGCGATCTGGCGGGTGCGGCGCACTGCACAGGCCGCGCAGCCTGGCCCTTGCGCTGGTCAGCACCGATAGGTGCACCTGAAGGTCCTGCTCGTCAATCCGTTTCAGGTGGACCTCGCACGGCAGCGGGCGGCATCTTCACCCGAAAACGGACGCCCCGACCCGGCTTACAGCGCCGCTGGGCCGGTTGGCGGGACCTCCTTGAGGTGGCGATCCTGGACGCGAACGCGGAGCAATCAACGGCGGAGGTGGCCTTATGCGCACGGGGCTACGATAAGGTGTTCATTACCTCCACCAGCCCGGGACAGATGGCAGTGCCCGCACCTGGACATACAGCCGTTTCTGAAGACGGTGCATGCGGTGAATGCCGTGGCGCCGGAGGTCTACGTGGTGGGTAGCCACGGCACGGGGAAGATCGGAGTAGAGATGCTCCAGGAGACTGGCGCAAGAGCTGCTTGTCCGCGGCGAGCCGGAGACTACGGTGCGCGGAGTTGCGCAGCGTCGCCGTTTCCCCAGATCCGCGGCATCACGTGGCACTCGACGGAGAAAGGGCTGTGAACAACCGGACCAGAAGGGGTTGTCAACATGGAGAGCTTCCATGATGCCGGCGTTCCATCTGCTGCCGATGCAGCAGCACATATATGATTGGCTAAGGGACTGGTTCACGCTGTTTTGAGATGAGTCAAAAAGTGGATGTAAAGCCTCCAACCCGTACCCGTTTGCCCTGTTGAAGACGGGCTTTGGTAAGTTGGAGTGCGCAAGAAGTCTCGTGCAGGAAGTTAGCGGCGAGGTGGAGCACGCCATCTGGAATTTCGGGTGCGCCATGCCTATTTCGGGCGGACTGGGAGTTCGCTTGTGCCGCGCAAGCAGGTGGTGGAACCAGCAGTCTTAGATCTCGATTGAGAAGCGATGGGACTTCTTTACCCAGGCGCTAAGACGCGTCCCCCGATCTGGTGGATGAGGAGCTGCTTGCGCTGATGAGTGAGTTTCGGTTGCCGCCCGATCCACACACCGGAGCGGGAGGCGGGCAGCGAGGAGATCCTGCAACCTCAGGACAAGGGCATCACGCCCAAGCAGATTGGAGAAGGGCATGAAGCTGATCCATCAATCCGGGATTGAGACGGCATGTTTCTTTATCACCATGGGCTTTCCGGAATCCGGCCGCGACAAGAGATGCGGAACATCGTGCAGCTGGCCAAACGGCTGAATCCGGACGCACGCGCTGTTTCAATGCAACGGCTCCCTATCCAAGCACCTAGTTTCATGAGCATGTGAAGAACGACCTGATGTTTGCTTCAGCGACGGGGACGTTGTTCCCTGAGGCTTATTGAGGTCGGTTCAGTCTGCCTGAACTGAATCCTATGACGCAATGTTTTTCGGGAATACGTATTTATGTCCAGTTATGTGCGGGCAGCGAATCAAGAAGGTGAACTCCGTCCGCTGGCTAGCCAGTTTTGGCTGTTCCTGCAGTTCGTTCCCGGACCGGAAGTCATGCAAACGCCAGTTTCCGTTATCATCCCGTGCTTCAACAGCGAATCGCGGAATCGCTCGGTAATCCGGGCGAGATCCGGTCCGTGCTGACGGCGGCGGGGGCCTGAGGCATTATGATATTAGTCGTGGATGACGGCTCCACCGATGCGTCGGCAGGAGAGGCGCTACTTGCCGGCGCACGTCGTACTGAGCAATCTGTGTTACTTAGCGCCTCGCTAAAGACCGGAAGCGTCGCGGCGGCTCATCCCATCAACGTGACTATCGATGCCGATGGTACCTACCCGGCCTGCAATATTCCGGAGTTGGTGAAGCTGCTGATCGGGCAGATATGGCGGTAGGTGCGCGTACCGGCGCTAACGTCAACATACCCTGGCTCGCAGGCCCGCCAAGTGGCTGCTGAACTGGCTTGCGAACTACATCTCGTCATCAAAGATCCTGGATCTGAAACAGCGGACTGCGGGCGTTTCGGAAGAGAGGTTTTCGCAGTATTTTCTGGTATCTCTTCCTGAACCAGTTCAGCTTTTACTTACGACCATCACTCCTGGGCGATGCACCGTCACAGGCACGCAGCAGCCTGGCCTGCACATCAACCATTCGCCGCGTCCTGAAAATCAAAGATCGTCC
>JADKID010000030.1 GCA_016721425.1 Bryobacterales bacterium
CGCCATCAACGTGAGGACGGCAGAGATCGCACCGTCAAGGTCGCCGGTCGACCTCAGCTCAGCCTCGGCACAGCCCTGGGCGATGCGTGCCTCTCGTCTCGAGCGGACACGCACCCTATCGGCGGCCAATTGGAGACGTTCCAACCGGGCCGAGAGCCCGGCATCAGGGCCCCAAGTTGAGAGCGCCTTTTCCGTGAAGTGGCCGCCTCCGCAAACTTGCCCGCAGCCTCAAACTCAGTGGAACTGGCAAGCGCGGCTTGGAGAGCCTTGGCTCGAAGGGCCTCACTGGTCATGCGTCGGTACTGCTCGCGGAATGTGACCAGAGGCCCATCGAGCGCTGGGTCGGGCCCATGGGCTTCCAAAGCGGCTTCCAGCACGCGAGTTGCCTCCGAAAAGTCACCCCGTGCGGCGGCTATGTTCGCGGATTCCAACGAACCTTCGATCGACGACTTTCGGTCGCGAGCACGATGCAACGTGCGGACGTGTTCTTTGAGGACGACCGCTTCCGGGCCACGCCGACAAGGACTCCCCGAGAGAGTTTAGCGCCGACATTGCCTCATCGAGCTTCTGTTGTTCGATGAGGCTGCGCACGTGATTGATCGTGGCCAATGCTTCGAGATGCCGGCGCGCCTCGCGAGAACTCGGGCTAAGCTCGGCACGATTTCGAGCAAACTGCTGGGTATCTGCCAGGCCGGCTAGCGCCAACTTCGCGCAGGCCTCTGCTTCTGGAAACTTGCCGGCTTCCAGCAAAGACCTCGGCTTCAAGGACTGAAGCTTGGATCGCGCGGGATTGGGCCAGCCGCGATTTTCCGTCTCAAGCTCTCCCAGCAGGCGGCCACATCTGGATCATCCGCATTGATGGCCGATGCCCGCGCCAACGACAAGCGCGCACCGTCCAAATCGCAACGGTTAAACTGTTCACGGGCACGCTCGACGAAGCGCAGGATTTGCTGGCGCTCGATGTTCGCCTGCACCTCTTTCAACCGCATCTTAGGGTGACGCTATCCGGTTGGATTTGAAGGGCGGCCCGAATGTGCTCGGCGGCTTCGCCAAAGTGCTTTGAACTGGACGCAGACTCGGCCCGCTCTAAAAAGTCCTGAACACGTTTCCTCTGAATCCGGAGTGAGTTCTCCAGCTGAATACGTGCTCGCCACTCGCGGGCCTTGACGGATTGCGGATCGTACTCAATTGCTTCCCGGACAAGCTTCAGTGCCAGATCTGGGTGGTCAAGCGAGTATTCGCGCTCAACCTGTCGAAGCAGGATCGCTGCGCGGGATCGCCGTTCCTTTTCAAGCAGGGGACGCAGATCTTGAGCTACATCGTCCATGGTCTCGTAGCGCAGGCTGCGATCCCGCTGGAGACAGTGGTCGATAATCTCTACGAGTTCTGAGGGCGCGTCTGGCGAATAGCGGCTCGCCTTGGGAATGTCGCGCTGGCTGATCAGAGAGATCATCTGCCCTGTGTAGCCGCGATCCTGAGCACGAAATGGGTGTACTCCAGTAATGAACTCAAAGGCCGTGACTCCGAAGCCCCAGATATCTGACTGGACATCGGCTTCCTTCCCATCGATTTGCTCGGGCGCCATCCAAGGCACGCTGCCGATAACAAAGCCTGCGATGGTGTGGCGTTGGGTCTGCTCCTGTGTGATTCGTGCAACACCGAAATCCGTGACCTTGACAGAGCCGTCTTCCGAGCCGCATGATGTTGGCGGGCTTAACGTCGCGGTGGATGATGCCTTTTCGTGCGCGTGCTGCAGTCCGAGGCAGGACTCGAACAAGATGGAGTTTGTCCAGAATCGGCAGAACCGGCCTTTGGTAATGATGTGCGCGAGGTCGCTACCGTCCCAGGAATTCCATGACTAGGTAGGGACGGCCTTCGTGTTCACCGAAGTCGTAGACAGTCACGATGTTCGGGTGGTTTAGTCCACCAGCGATCTTGGCCTCGGTGCGGAATCGAGCCTGGATCTCTGGATCGTTCTCGGAGTTCAGGACTTTGATCGCGACATCTCGATTTACGTGCGGGTCGCGCGCCTTGAAGACCCGACCGAACCCGCCCGTTCCAATGATCGACAGGATATCGTATTTGCCGATTTTGGAGTACTCGGGATTCACGTCAGTCAATTACCTAAGGCGTTGAGAAGAGAGTCTGGGCTCATTATAGGGCAGTCGCATATCGGAACGTCGGGTGCCCTTGGGGCCGCCTTCACGTTCGAACAGGTGTTGAGGGAGGTGAAACCCAAGTATGTTGTTGGCCTGACGGCCACGCCGACACGAAAGGACGGGCACCACCCGATCATCTACATGCAGTGCGGGCCCGTCCGGTTCAGCATGAGCGCACGCACGATGACCGACTCGACGCCATTCGAGCACAAGGTCGCTACCCGGTAGACGGAGCTCCGGATGGCGCCCGAACTCACGAGGTACGATCCAGGACGTCTACTCGGCGCTCGTCACTGATGCATCGCGAAACGAGATTGTCGCAGCCGACATGGTGCGCGCTTTAGAATCGAGCCGTTGCCCGCTGCTACTAGCCAGCAGGGTCGAGAATCTCCACTATTTCGAAGCCAAACCGGCAGGTGCTGCCAGGCACATCTTAATTCTGAGGAGAGGCATGGGGAAAAAGCAGCGCCGAGAAATCGCGGAGGCCTTGGCGTCGGTGCCGGAAAGCGAGTCGCGGGTGATTCTGGCGACGGGCGGCTACATTGGCGAGGGGGTCGCTGACGAGCCTCTGGATATGCTGTTCCTGGCCATGGCGATCTCCTGGAAGGGTACACTACGACAGTATCTGGGCCGGCTGCACCGGCTACACGACAACAGACGATTCGACCAGGTTCACGATTACGTGGGTAGTTACGTTCCAATGCTGGCGACGACGTACTAGCGCAGGCTCAAGGGCTACGCAGTGATTGGTTGCTCAATTGAGCACGAGCCCGCGCCACACCACCCGGGAGCCAACAGAACCCAATGTGCCGCCAGTTCGAATGTCATGGGGCGGTCGGGTTGGGCACGGCGCGGATGGATGAGCAAGGTGCAATTTCAAGGTGCAATCCTCTTGGGGAGATTCTGGCCGGGCACTCCGGCCAGATCACCCGAATCGCAGCCAACCACCTTTCTAACTCGGCACGGAATCGACGGGGCCGGGAGTATTCGACTGAGCCAAGTTGGGTCACCAAGCCAAACTCGCCGAAGATCGGAATCGACTCGGTTCCTTTTGCCGTAAAGCACCGATAGGTGAGCCACATGAACAGATCGAGGACGGCTGGCGCCGCGGCGAGCACCTTCACCGCCTCCATGTCCGCCGGAATGGGATGCGCGGTCATCTCGCTGTAGAACTCGTCGCTGAGCACGATCACATTCTCAAACTGTTCGCCAAGCGCTTGCCGATCCGGGTCTCGGTTGTACCAGATCCGGGCCTCCCGCATGAAACTGAATCGACTCCGATGAACGACTCGCGCACAGGCCTTCATCGACTCAGTACCGAAGAAAATCGTCGCGCCGAAGATGCGTTCAAAGGCGGCCACCAGTCGCCGATACTCCTTCCCACCCTTCGCCATTCCGAAGCTGTCCAGCATCTCTGCTGCCGACCTGAAACGGATGACCTGCGATTGCTGCCGGACAGCGAGTGTGGCGAGGAAGATCGGCACGAGGCGGTCTTGGCCAAACGGCAATCCGAAGTCGGGGTGGCCCGTGACTTGAAGAGTGAAGTGCCCGTTTCGACGTTCGTAGAGGAGTTGTCCCACCGGTGGACGGCGAATCGGTAGCCCGCAAAGGACAAACGGGCGCGAACTGAAGCCCAGGGATTGACTGCCTGGTCCCGTTCTCTCCGGACCAGGTGGATCCCTCCACCTGCCGAAGTGACTTCGATTGGAGCTCAGGAGTCGTCCTCGAGATCCCGGCCAGGATGTGCCCGCCCGTTCTGGCACAAATCAGCGATCGGCGTCACTAGACCACCACGCGCCCTCGCCGGAACTGTCCGGACGGCCTCATTGAGCGACTCTCGAGGCGTTAGTTTTGAGGGCTTCAGCAGGGCCTGCCGATTTTACTCCGATTAATGCGTTAAGGCCGGTTTTCGCTAAGGTGCTGAAACTCCATGCATCTCTATGGTCCCAATTCACGCCATGGACACAATGTTCTTTATTTTCAATCGACGTTCAACTTCCCAAGCTGAACGTCGCCGGTTCGAGTCCGGTCTCCCGCTCCATAAAATCAGGCTCTACGCGGGCTCTACGCTAGGCTCTACGCCAACAACGGGGGCAGACCCCAATCCCAGACCTTCCTAAGAACATAGCACCTGCACGCGTTGCCGGTAGGTGCATCGAGACCGGCAGTAGGTCCGCTGATGCCCTCGCGACTGCAATCGGGTAGCTCGGCGATCTTGCAGTGCTCCCTGGAACACGTGGATGCGCAAGTTTGGGCTAAAACTCCCGACGCATGTTTCGATGATGAAAAGGAACAGGGAGGATCGTGGTTTGATTTCCTTGAAACACTACCTCGACGAATTTGAGATGCTTCAGCCAGTGCTGGATGAGTTGAAAGAGAACTACGCGAACTGCCTGCGGGGGAACGCCAGCAGCATGCTGCCGCTTGATGAGAGCATCTCTCAGGTCAGTAGCCAATTCAGCGCGCTGCTGGACCGGCTTTCCGAGCCGGAAACATGGACACCTCCCGCATTGGCACAACTGCGCGCTGAGGTTTCCAAGCTCCAAGCCGCCTATAAGGAAAGTGCGACCCGAGCCCTTGCCACTCGGGATGAAGATATTCGGCGCATCCTACAGAGCCTATCCGAGGCGGCCGCGAACCTCGCGGCTGAGGCCGAAGACAGTGGCACCGGTCTCACGGCGGTGACCAGCAGGCTGGAGGCGTTGAGAAACGTTGACAACCTGACGGAACTGAGGCAGCGTCTCGAAAAAGATCTTGCCGATCTCAAAGTGGCAACCACAAAGCTCCGCAGCAGCCATGACGGGTACCTGGCGAAGCTGAAGCTGGAACTGACAACTTTCAAAACGCGCTGGGAAGAGTCCCGGACCGAAGCGATGACGGACGAACTCACGGGTTTGCCGAACCGGAGGGCCGGAGAGAAGGCGATGCGCGGGTTCATCGAATCTGGACGAGGCTTCTGCATCCTGCTGCTGGACCTGGACAAGTTCAAGCAGATCAACGATCGCTGGGGCCACCTGGCGGGAGATCTCGTTCTCAAGAACTTCTCCAAACGGTTGCGAAACGATGTTCGTGCGACAGACACAGTGTGCCGGTGGGGCGGAGATGAGTTCGTCGTGCTCCTACCCGACTGCACCCTGCGGCAGGCAGTGGATCGGGCCGGGCGAATCAGTGACTCCTTTGGAATCCCGATGGAGCTGAACCTGGAGGGGCGCACGGTCCGGACGGAAGTCAAGGCGTGTGTCGGAGCGGCAGAGCATCACGCCGGAGAAACACCGGAAGCCCTGATGCAGAGGGCGGACGAGCGAATGTATCACCTGAAGGGGAACCGCAGGGACGGCGGCCGGTAACGGCATGGCGGTTCCGGGCCGACTAGGTGCCTGGTTGCCGGCGAGCCCAATTGGCGAGAAACGTCTCACCGGCGACGAGTTCCACATCCTTCAAGTAGTCCTTGCGCCAGTCTTCGAGGGCTTTTTGTCGAAGGACATTCAGCATTTTTTCTTCGCGGCTGGCCTCCTGAAAGAGACGCTTTGCCTCCTGACAGCGCTCGTCGGCATCTCGAATTCTGACGTCCAGGCGATTCTCCTGGGTCATGGACACATCGACGAAGTGGCGGAGTTTGAGTAGGTCCGCCCCCGTCAGCATGGGGGCAAGTCGAAGTTCGGCAACAGCGGCGTGCCGCTCCTGCCGGACGAGGTCGCGATCACGAATTAACTGCATTCGCACTTGGAGGAGAGCCCGAAGCTCCAGCTCGCGCTGGAGTGTGCGGGATTGCCGCCAGCGCAACGCGGAGTCGAGTCGGAAACGAAAGCTACGCATGCGGCGGTCCCCTTATTCCAGCAGCGAGGCGAGTTCCACCAGGTGCTTTGAAGTCTCTTCGGCAGTTGAGGTCACCTTGGCGTTTTGCTTCAGGAATGACTGGATGGATTCGCGATGGGCGATTGCCCGATCCAGCTTCGGATTGACTCCGGCGACGTGAGCGCCAAGCAGGATCAGGTCTTCCGAATGTCTGTATATCGCCATTGCCTCTCGGATTTTGCGGCCCGCAGTGAGCTGATTCTCGGTGGAGACATGAGGCGCTAAACGGCTTACCGATTGCAGTACGTCGATGGCGGGATAGTGTCCGGCAGCGGCGAGGTCCCGTGAGAGGATGAGGTGCCCGTCCAGGATGCCGCGGACGGCATCGCAGATCGGCTCGTTGAAGTCGTCGCCCTCAACCAGCACGGTGAAGAAGCCGGTGATGGACCCGTTCTGGAAGTTGCCGACCCTCTCTAGCACGCGAGGGAGCAGGGCAAATACCGACGGAGTGTAGCCGCGTTGGCTGGGCGGTTCACCGGCAGCCAGACCGATCTCGCGCTGGGCCATGGCGAGGCGGGTAACGGAGTCCATGATCAGCAGCACGTTGGCCCCCTGATCACGAAAATACTCGGCCACCGTCAGCGCGACGAACGCGGCACGGATCCGGACCGGCGCGGGCTGATCGCCAGTGGCGGCAATGGTCACGGAGCGCTTCCTGGAGTTGGCGTTGAGCTCGTTCTCGATGAATGCCTTGACTTCGCGATTGCGTTCGCCGATCATGGCGATCACCGTGACGTCGGCCGAGTTGTCCCGGGACATCACGCCCAGGAGGGTGCTCTTGCCCACTCCGCTACCGCCAAATATTCCCATGCGCTGGCCTTTGCCACAGGGCAGAAGCCCGTCGATGGCGCGCACCCCGGTGGTAATCGGCTGGGTGATAGCGTTTCGGCTGAGAGGATTGGGTGGAGTGGCGTAGAGGTTGTAGTGATCTGCGGCGTCGATTGGCCGGCCGCCGTCCAGTGGACGTCCGAGACCGTCGAGCACGCGTCCCAGCAGGCCCGGCCCGACGCGAAGCAGGGATTGCCCGTGGCGGGCGACGATACGGTCGCCGGGTTGGAGACCACTGGGCTCTTCCAGTGGCATCGAAAGAACGGTCTCATCACAAAAGCCGATAACCTGCGATAGAAACGTCCGGCCGGTGGATGTGCGAATCTCGCAGAAGTCGCCGACTGCGCTGGCGGGACCGCAGGATTCCACCAACAGGCCAGACATCCTCTTGACGGTGCCGCTCCAGCAGAATGGATCGATCTGATCCAAGTGCCGAAGGTATCTGGCCGCTTGAAAGGACTCCGGGAGATTTGACTCGATGTGCATAGAATCCATCTAAATGTGGTCGGCGAGGCCGTAGACGATCTCGGAGAAGTGCGTTTCCAGCTTTGCGTCGAGGGTGCCACGGCTGGTCTGATACAGCATGTCTCCCAAGGCCAGTGTGTTGTCCGGCACGACCTCGACATTGGTGACGCCAAGACTCTCGAGCTCAGCTGTAACCCGTCCAACGAACTGCGGGTGGAGATGGACGGCTTGGAGATCAGTCCTGGAGACCTTGGCCAGGCCCGCCTGAAGCAGACCCATCACGCAATCGGGATCGAGCGTCAGTTCGCGGTGTACGACCCGACGGGCGACAGCGAAGCAGAGCTCCAGGAGTTCCTTCTCGGCCTCGCGCCGGATGCGAGGCTTCATTTCGGCAAGCAAAGAGATAGATTGGGCCAGACGTCCGGCGACGACCTCGAGTTCCTGGCGGAGGGCGTTCTCGGTCGCGCTCTTTCCGTCCGCAAACCCGCTCCGATATCCCTCCAGCCGGGCATCATCCAGCTCTTGCTGGAGCCGATCTATCTCCGACTGAACGGCGTTGCGGCGCTCCTCCACAACTTCGGGAGGGCGGTCCGGCATCTCCAATCCAGTGGGACTGTGGGACTCCCGGCTTCGGATCTGCCAAGGGCGGACATTGTGTCCATGCGAACTGGAGAGCAGTCTAGACGACATATTGCTCAGATCCGGCAGAGCGGAGGTCGATGACGCCGTCGTCTTCCATCTGCCTGACGAACGAGATGATCTGCTGTTGTGCGCTTTCGACCTCGCGGATTCGCACCGGGCCGGCGGCCTCCATGTCCTCGAGCAGCATCGATGCGCTACTCTTCGACATGGTGCCGAGGAAGTGCTGCCGGACCTCGTCGCTAGTTCCCTTCAGTCCAATGACGAGAAGCTTGCGATCCAGGCGAGAGACCAGCTCCCGCATCGCCTTGGAGTCGAGCTTCAGAATGTCGTCGAAGATGAAGAGTAGCCGGCGGATCGAGTTTGCCAACTCGGGGGACTGGTCTCCGACGCTATCGAGCAACTGCGCGCCGATCTCAACGGGGAGGTGGTTGATGAGTTCCGCCGCCAGATGAACTCCCCTTGCCGGCTCACGGCTGGAACTGGTGCTGGATTCAGCCCGCTCCAGCACGGAAGCGGCAATCAAGCCGGCCACGTCCGGATCGGTATTCTCCAGAGCCGCCATGCGCGTCAGGACCTCGTGCCGGTACTCGGCCTCAAATGACGCGAATACGCGGGATGTGAAGAGTGGGGGGAGATAGGCAGCAAGCACGGCCGTGGCTTGTGGATGTTCCGATTCGAGAATGCGCGCGAGCAATTCCGGATCCACCGTCGATAGGCGCGCAAGAGGCGCGGACGGCACATCGGAGTTGTCTTGGAGCCGCTGCTCCATTTGGCGGGCGAAGTCTTCGCCGAACGCACCAGTGAGGACCCTCCGGGCGTAACCGGCTCCGCCGTACCCCAGAATCTCGCGACGCGAGAGCTTTTCTTCGAACTCCTGAAGTGTCGTCGCGGCCTCGATGGAGGATACTGTTCCGAGGTTGGAGAGCCCGATACTGAGCAGTTCAATTTCGCGAGGCTCCAATTGCCGCAGGAGGCTCGCACTGGTCTCCACTCCGAGAGACACCATCAAGACCGCGGCCTTGCGAATTCCGGGACTGGTGTTGGCAATCTGTGTGTCGTTCTGGGTTGGCTTCACGCTTGATGCTCCGTTAACCACTGTTTGAGGACCATCGCGCACTCAACCGGCCTCTGCGCCACCATCTCGCTGATCATGTTCACCGATAGAACGTCGGGTGAGGTCAGAGCGTCGGATTGGTAATGCTCCTGGGCTGGGGTGAGTTGCGGAGCCGGAGACTGGCCAGCAAGCGCTGGCTGAGCGGAGACAGACGCCTGCGTTGTCTGGCGGCGCTTGGCGCGATACTTCCTGAACTGCCAGGCGCCGACGCCCAACACGAAGAATAGAAGCATCACGGCACTAGCTGGGATTAGTTGATTGCGCTTCAAGAGGCCAGCAAAGAGATCGGTATTTGTTCTGCCCGGTGCGCCACCGGCAGTCACATGTTCAGGTGGTGGTTCGCTCTTGAGCGTCATCTCAAAAGGCAGTACTTCTACAACGATCTGATCGCCACGGTCCTTGTTGAAGCCGATGACGCCGGCAACGATGTCATGGATGGACTTCAGCCGCTCCGGTTGCGGTTGAACGATGACGCGTTTGCGCTGTGCTCCCTGGCCTTGCCACTCTATGTCGTTGTCGAGCAGGACTGACACGGAGACTCGCTGGACGACTCCCTGGGGGACTCGACGGTGGCGGACGGTGCGGCTGGTCTGGTATGAGACGCTCTCGGTGACCCTGGAATTGCCACCTGATCCGCGTACGCCGGCAGAGGTGGGCCTGGGCAGAGAGGAAGCCGTGCCGGGCACGCCGGACGCGGTCGCCGTCGCGCTGACATCCTCGCTCTTCTGACTGGTCGACATTACCGAACGATTCGGATCAAAAAGTTCTTCGCTCTCTTCGACAGTGGCCAGATCACAATCGACCGACACGGCTGACCGGTAGCGTTCGGCCCCGAGGAGCGGCTCCAGTGTGGAATTGATCTTGGCCAGAAACTGCCGCTCGATAGACTGTTGGTACTCCAGGGACGCATCGTCCAGGCTGTCGCCTGCCGTACCACGCGAGCGCCTGGGCTTGCCCAAAAGATTGCCGTTCATGTCCAGCACGGAGATGGACTCGGGAGCGAGTCCCTCGACGGCGCTGGCCACCAGGTGGGTGATTGCCTGGACATTCTGCGGCGAGAGCACGGTTTGCGGCTTGAGGCGGACGAGGACGCTGGCCTTTGCTGGTTGGCGGGATTCGAGATAGACCGAATCTCGTTTGAAAGTAAGATGGACGCGAGCCTTTTCCACCTCGGCGAGAGAGGCGACCGAGCGTTCGAGCTCGCCTTCCAGGGCACGGCGAAAGTTCACTTGTTCGGCGAAGTCAGTGACGCCGAAGTTCACTTTGTCGAACAACTCGAAGCCTGGGCGGCCGCTGCGGACGAGTCCCGCGCCCGCGACTTCCAGGCGCATCTCAGGAGCGCGATCTGCCTGGACAAGAATGCTGGTGCCGCCATCGGCGATGCGGAAGTCCACTCCGCGCTCTTTCAGTTTCGCAACTACCGCGGAGGCGTCCTCACTGCTGAGACTCTTGTACAGGGGTTCGAAACCGCTTTCGCGCTGCCAGCGCATCAACGCCGCCATACCAACGCCCAGAATGATGCAGGCAGCCGCAATGTAGAGCTTTTGGCGGCCCGTGAGGGTAGTGTAGATTTTGCGTAACTGATTCATTTTCGGTTAGTCCGGTCAGATCTGCATCCGCATGATTTCCTGATAGGCCTGAACAACCTTGTTCTTTACCTGAAGGGCGAGTTCAAACTCGATTTCGGCGCGTTGCACGGAGAGGATCGTGGAGTGCAACTCATCCTCCTCTCCCCCGACGAAACGCTGCACTGACTCTTGCGCATTGGAGCGGGACAGTTCCACTTTGTCGATGACAGCCTCCAGGACGTTCCCGAAGCTCGCGGCCGGGGGCTTGGTTGTGGGCTGACTGACCAGTGAATCGATCTGTCGAATACCGGAGGCGCCGCTGATGGGGGGAATCATGGTGGGTGTCCTCGCGCGGGGCTACTTGAGTAGATCGATCGAGCGGTGAATCATATCTTTGACCGCCGTCATCGCTGTGACGTTTGCCTGGTAGTTTCTGGATGCACCCATCAGATCCACCATGTCTTCGGCTGGGTTGATGCGCGGCATGCCAACATAGCCGTCTTTGTCTGCGTCAGGATGCCCGGGTAGATAACGGCGCTCGGGCGGACGTGTGTCGACGGCTATCTCGCTGACCTGAACGCCCTGGGACGCGCCACCAAGCAGAGATGCGTATGTGGACTGGAACGGTGAATCGACCGGGGCGCTGGTGAATACGGCGTCTTTGCGGCGATAGGGGCCGCCCTCGGCTGTGCGGGTGGTCTCGGCGTTGGCGAGGTTTTCCACCAGAAGCTCAGCTCGTTGGCGCTGTGCGGACATCCCCGAGGCACTGACGGAGATCGCGCTGAACAGGCTCATGCGTTCTTGCCCTCCTGGATGGCGAGTTTGACTTCACGAATCTGGGTCTTCAGAAGACTCGATGCAATCTGGAAACGGATCGCGTTTTCGGAAAGGAGCCGCATCTCACGATCGAGGCTCACGTTATTACCGTCAGTCTTCTCAGGCAAGCCAGCAGGCTCGACGGTTTCCGGAGGGCGGCCATCGATGGCACTTCTCATTTCCGAAGCGAAATCGACGTCGCGGGTGTGGTAACTGGGTGTTTCCGCGTTGGCGATGTTGGAGGCCACCGTCCGCTGACGGAGGGCAACGACATCCATATACCTTTCGAGACCCGCTCCAACTTTGTCGAGCATGATGAGCAAGTCAGAGCAATTGGAGTACCAACACGAAGGAGGGACTAGGGCACAGGCCCGGAACGCGAGGAAGCATTCAGGAAATGGGCAACTGGCGCAGGGCTTGCGGCTCGCGCGAGATCGATTCGGATCGCAAATCGGAACACCCCTGCGGGAACTACTCGGTTTCAGACCGAATTCTCCCGGGCGGAGCGTCAAGGAATTCACCAAGTGTCAAGAACTCGACACTCGTGTCAGAGAGCAGTTGTCCAGCGAGGCTCTCTTTCCAGTGTGTCCCGGCTGTAAGCGGATGACTGCCGTAGGGCGCCTACCTGGAGGCGCAAGTGCTGCCTGGCTGCGAGAGCGGATCTGCGTGCGGATTCGAGCGACTCCAATACCCGCCTCCACCGCTCGTCGCGTTCCACCCTGGTGGCGCCTGCAGCGGCAAAGGCTGGAGCCAGTTCGCTGACCCGCACGGCCAAAGCGGCGGCGGCGGCGAAGTCCTCACTGTTCACAGCTTCAGTGAAGGAAGCGAGCGACGCTTCACAGGATGGGTGGGTGTCTTCCAGTGGACTAGGCATTGTTGTTATTGGCCTTTGCAGCCTCGAATAGGCCGGTGATCATGGTCGCCCGTTGCTCAAGGAGTGCAATCAACGCGTCTGCCGCACCCATACGCTGGCGAAGATTCTCCTCCATCACTGCAATGCGCTCCTGCTGGTCGGCAATGTGACTATCCTCGGCGGAAAGGGCGCGGGCGATATTGCTGGTAGCGTCCGTGAGAATGCCGCCGGACAGGCTATCGACGCGGCTCAGAACGTCGGACGCCGCCTTCAGGAAGCCGCCGTCGAGGGATGAACCGAGAAAGCTTCGGACCTCATTGGAGTGCTGGTTCATTGCCGTGGCAAAGGTCGCAGAATTGAATTGCAGATGGCCGCTCTTGTCAACCTCTAGACCCACATCGGCGAGTGTGCTGACGGAGGCACCGCCGGACTGATACTGAGTCAGCTGCTTGATGACCGAGGCCAAATCGGAGGGCAGACTATTGCCGCGCAACGCACCGGTGCCACTGCCGCGATGCGTATCGATTTCGTCCACCGCGGCGTTGAACGACGCGACCAGATTCGAGATCGACTCTTCAATGCCAGCGGTGTCCGGCGACAACGTAATGTTGGTGGTGCCCACGTTCTGCAATTCGGCGGAGAGACCCGGCGCGAGGGTCACATTCCGCGAAGAACTCGCAATCGGAGACGTCGGAAAGCCATTCACACGGTACTGCGCCAGGGTTCCATGCGTCAGTTGCGTCGACAGACTGCCGGATGTGCCGCTGAGATCGAGGCCCACATCGCCGAGCGAGTCACTGCGTAAAGTTAGGCGGTAGTCCGGACTCTCGGGCGGGCCGATATTGACCACGGACGCACGGACGCCCCCGCCTGCATCGTTGATTGCCTGAGCGAGAGCGTTCAGACTGCCCACGGGAGGTGTGATTGTCAGTGGCACGCCGTTGACGAGAAGCGTGAGCGTACTGTCGGACGAGATCGACTGGGTGAACGGGTCGGTCACCTTGGGGAGGTTGTCCGCGCTGATGGCGCTGGAACTGGATCCGCGGGAGATCACCTCCAGCGACATCTCAGTAGCCATCACTCCGTCGGAGGCGGTGACACGGGCAACCTGGGGGGCATCCAGGCTGACTACCGGGGCTGCACGTACGCCAAGGTCGACCGCATCGAGCGAACTGCGCAACGAAGAGAATTTGGATGAGAGGCTGGTGATGGCGGTCTGCTGGCTGGCTGTGACTGCGCGCTGCTGTTGCAGTTGCCTCAATGGCAGCGAAGCGATGGCGACAGATCGATCAATGACCTGCGATAGGTCACTGGCAAAACGGCTGTTCCCACTAAAGATCGCGCTGCTGGACATCTCTTATCTCCCTAATCACCAGTTGCGCCGGCTATCGGCCGCAAGTTGCAGACATTGCATGAATGCACTTATGGGGCCGATCCGAAGACCGGCCCCAAGATTCACCAGCGAACTCCGATCGATTACCGGAGGAGGGACAGAACGCCCTGCGGAGTGGAGTTGGCCTGTGCCAGGGCAGCCATGGAGGACTGCTGCAGGACCTGTGCTTTGGTCAGGTTGGACGCTTCAGCGGCGATGTCGGCATCACGGATGCGCGATTCGGCGGCCGAGAAGTTGACGGACTGCGAGGAGGCCAGGTTCACTGCATACTGCAGTTTGTTCTGGCTGCTACCGACCTGGCCCTGAACGGTGCCGAGTTGTCCGGTGGCGGCGCTGAGGCTCGTCAGAGCGGCAATCGAAGCGGCCTTGTCAGTGAGGGCGGAGGCGTTGATGGTGAGACCAGTCGAGTCTACGAGGCTGGTAGCCGTCAGGTCGAGCTTGACGATGGAAGTTCCGGCCGCGCCAGCGGTGCCGCCGCCGACCCACACATCCAGAGGCTGCGCCATGCCCGCGCCGCCCGCATCCAATCCGATGTTCTGAGCCTGGCGGTCGATTTCCAGCTTGATGGCCTGGAATTCAGCGTCCAGAGTGAGGCGGTCGCCAGTGAATGTGTCAGAGGCGCCCTGCGTGGCGAGGGTCCGCAACCGGTCCACCATCTTCGCGATGTTGTTGAGGCCGCCATCGGTGATCTGCAACTGGCTGAGGCCGTCGTTGGCGTTGCGGACGCCCTGGTTGAGTTCCGCGACGTTGGTGCGGTAGCCGTTGGCGATGGCCAGACCCGAGGCGTCATCGCCGGACTGATTGATGCGGAAGCCTGAGGTCAACCGCTGAATCGTCTGAGACTGGAAGTCAGTGTTCGTCCGGAGATGGTCGAGAGCCATCAGCGAGCCGACATTGGTTTGAACTGAAATCGACATTTTCTCGCTCCCTTTTTATTTCTACTCGTTCATCTCGGTTCAGCCTGTCAAGCTCTCCGAGGACAGTGATGTTGTCGCTGCAGCACGTCATTTCTTTAGCCTTTTTGCAATCTTTTTTTATCCGTCTCCGTGGACAGAGCCGATGGCTCCGGTGAGGGTGGCCGAACGGCGTCAACATGAAGTGGGGCTGGAGAAGAGAGGATTGGCTTCAACGACGGAGAGCGCGGAGGGGTGTGTGCCGTGTTGGGAGACTGGTTCGGGGCGGCCGTCAGAATTCTGACGATCAAAGGCAGGGATGAGACGGATTTCCGACGGACCATCGATAGTGCAACCGGCTCTTAGCCTGCCCGGGTAACCAGTCTCTCCAGCATCTGGTCAGATCCCGCCGAGACTCCGGCGCTGCCGTTGTAGTAGTAGGTCAGGATGAGGCCGGCATTGAGCCTGGTTCCGTCAGAGAGGGTGACTTCCCGGGTAACGCCATCGGCGGCATAGGGACCGCCCTCCTCGCCAAACCTGTACTCGGTGGCCTGGGCTCCGGGATCAAGCCCCCGGATCAACCGCAACGCCTCTGCCGCGCCCTCGGCGGTGGCATTGTGCAGCGGGTTCATGGCATAGCTGGCAGAGCTGTCGATGGCAGAGTGCACGGTGGGCTGCGTGAACCACTGGTCGAAGCCCGTTACGAAGCCAGCCCGCAGCGGATTCTCCGGGGATGTGAAGTAGGGATTGAATGCTGCCGGGCCAGTGTATCCCAGCGAGGTAGCCAGCGGATTGTCGGAAAGGCGAATCTCGGGAGCCCCACTGCTGGTGAGCCGGCCGGTGTTGGAGGGCAGCGTCGTCTTGACCATGGCCGCCGCCCTGGCTGCCAGCGCGGGCGCGGAAAACGGAGTAAGAAAGGCGGTTGACTGGGACGAATCGGCGGCCTTGCCCGTCACTACGGATTGGCTCCCCTCGGTTAGGGAGGAGGACTGCTCCAAGGCGCTGAAAGCGCCTTGCAGTTCGGCCTGCTCAGTGAATGATCCGCCCGCCGATGCTGTGCTTCGCCCGGAAGATGCTTTGTGGACGACGTCCAGAATGGACAGATGTGTGTTGGTGGAAGAGGATCCTTGTATCGTCATGGCCTGGTTGCCGCCCTTCACCGACCTAGTAGCAATCAGCCTGCCAAATGGAGCCCCTACGCGAACAACGCTCGTGGGGCGCGGTTGGCGGATGCGGCTAATGGCAAGTAACGAACATCTGCGGCGCAGGCGGTACGGCAGACGGCGCGGCCCCTTCGGTCATGTAATTCCACTCGACTGATCCGACCTCTCCCGCCCTATCCGTGTGTCTGTTCTGTCCGATTGCCGCCACTGTGGTGAGAGTGGCCGGGTCTTTCGCCAAGCCGGTAGCCGGAGCACCCACACTCCCGGGCCTGGTCGCGAACGAGAAAGTGCTGGGCCCGAGGATGTCGCTGGTTTGGAAGCGAAGTAGGATCTCCCCTCGGCCGGTTCTGCTGGTACGCGCTTTGATTCGGAAGCGAGTGAGTCCTCTGAACTCCGTACCCGCGCCGCTATCGAACCGTTGCACCGAACTGCCGAGGATTGCGATGGCACACTCAGGCCCAACCGAGACGCTCAGATCGCTGGTACGTTGTCTACCGGAAAGGTAGAGCAATGTGAGACTCGCGAGAATGAGCCGCGTTCGCATGATGCTTGTGTTGTCGCCGGAAGGCTAACCAATTTGAGAGAAAATACACTCGGTGCCGCGATACAGCGATCTCAGCGCACTGTCGGTCCGCCTGTGGCCTCGGCCGCCAGGCGCTCACTGACATCGAGAGAGACGTTCTGGATCACCAGATCCACGCGACGATTCCTGGACCGGCCCGCTTCCGAATCGTTGCCTTCCACCGCTTTGTTGTCGGCATAACCCGTGATGGCGACCCTGCGCGCAGGAATGCCAAATCTATGAATCAACAGATTCATGACCGCGATGCTGCGCGCGGCGGAGAGCTCCCAGTTGCTGTGGAACTTCGAATTGTTGATGGGCACCGGGTCGGTGTGACCCTCCACCAGGACATCATTGGGGATCGAGGCCAGTACCTTCGCGATTCGGCCGAAAATTGGCACACTTTCGCTCTGAACCTGGTCATCGCCGGAACCAAAGAGCGCTGTTTGTGCGAAGCTGATCACCAGACCACGAGCATCCATGTGCAGCTGCAAACGCCCATCGGCGATTTCTCGCGCCAGATCGCGCGTCAGTGGCTGAAAGGCCGGGAGCAGTTCAGCCGGCACGGGCCGCTCAGTCTCCCGTGGAGCCCTCACCACACCACCAGGGCCCTTCATCATTGCATTGCCGACGCCCACGTCATCCAAGGTTCCGCCCAGTACCTTGCTGACCACTGGTGGCGCTGTGTAAGACGCGCCCTTTCGAATCGCCTGCATGTAAGAGGTTCCGATGGCTGCAATCCTGGACTTGTCGGACTGCGAGGCTGCGAAGAGTACGACGAACAGCGCGAATAGCAAGGTGATGAAGTCCGCATAGGACAGCAGCCAGCGGTCGGGATTCGACTTCATGGGGGGAGGAGAGTTGCGGGTGCGCGCCATGGGTTACACCTGCGACGAAGGAACCCGGAGTGGGGGCGCCGCTACGGCCGCCTGATGCCGATCCGAAGGAGGGGTGGTGCTGAGAAACGTCGCCAGGCGCTTGCGAATCATAGTTGGATTGAGCCCATCCAGCACCGCCGCGACGCCCTCCATGATCAACTCCTGATTTCGCAACCTCGTTTTGGCGCGCAGGCGAAGCTTGGCGGCGGCTGGCAGGAAAACCAGGTTCGCCGAGCCAACTCCGTAGAGCGTGGCGACGAATGCGACTGCAATGCCCTTGCCGACATCGTCGACGTTTTCGATATGCTTCATGACCTGAATGAGGCCAAGGACGGCGCCCAGGATGCCCATGGTCGGCGCGTACCCGCCCGCCGATTCCAGCACATGAGGCTCGGTTTCGAGACGCGATTCCAATTGAGCCAGATCCAGATTCAAAGTCTCCCGGTATTCTTGTAGTGGGACGCCATCCACGGCCAGTTCGATTGCCCGGCGAAGAAACGGATCCGCCAGGTTTGGGATGTCGTCTTCCAGCTTGGTAATTCCTTCACGACGAGCCTTCTGAGCCAGACGGGCGATCTCGTCGATGAGATGCTGAGGGTCCTCGGGCCGGTACCAGAAGATCTCCGGCAGCTTTTTTAGGGTAAGGAGCAGTACGTCCGGTGGGGTCGTCAGGAGTACCGCGCCGAGAGTTCCGCCCAGCACGACGAGAATGGCTGAGCCCTGCCGAATGTCCGCGAAGTTGCCGCCGTGAAGCAGGAGTCCGCCGATAATGCTGGCGAAGGCGATGGTGACGCCGGCCAGGCTGGAATAGTCGAGCCGCATCGCTGTCTTGCTGGTGTCGTTGGGCGGCACGTCACGCATGCTTGATTCCGTTCCTCTCGCCTGGAGCGAGCGTTGCGGGAGTATCCGGAGAAGTGACGGCCCGGCGGAACTGGATGATACGAGAGACGATCTCTTCCGGTGATTCGCGGACCATCAGTCGCTGACCGCTAGTGAGCCTCAACACGGTGTCGGGCGTCGACTCCACAAACTCGATCAGGTCCGAGTTGAGGAAGATGGATTCCGCGTTCAAACGAGTCACTCTGATCATCAGTCCGGCTGGAGCTCCAGATACGGTGTCGCAGATTGCGGAGCTCTCTTTAGCATTTCTTCAGTCCTATTCCTCTGGCGCGAAAGTGCCGATAGACCCGTATTGGTAGGTCCACCTTGGAAGAAACACCGATCTCTGAACGTCCGGCGAAGAACGGGCAAACGGCCTTTGCGATTCCGGAAATGAACGAGTTGACTGGCGATCGGCACCGCTTGGCGGAGCAACTGCACGAGGTGCTCGCCGCGGCCCTTACGCGCCGGCTGAGTTCCAGCCTCCGCTGCCCGGTCACGGTCGCGCTGGAGAAGACCGGGCTGATGAGCGCCTCCAGGCTTCCTGCCTCCGCCAAGGAGTCTTGCTGCTGGGCGGTACTTCGGCTGAATTCGGAGTGTCGCGCCGCAATCGTAATTTCGGATTCGCTCGCAATGGAGATGGTGGAGCGGGTCCTTGGCTCGACCAACGCCGGAGTCGCGCCATCCCGCCCAATGACGGCACTGGAGCTGAGGCTCATTCAGACTCTTATCACGGGAACTCTCCCCGACTTCCGGGCCTGCTGGGACGGGATCAGAGAACTCGATCCAGAACTGGAAACACTGCACCCACGGCCTGGTCTGATGCGTGTATTCGACGAAACGCAGGAGTTGCTTCTGCTGCAGTTCCGGGTGGAAACGAGCACGTCCGCTTCGAGTCTGCAGATCCTGGTTCCGTTCTCTGCTCTGCGGCCGCTATTGGAGGTGTCCGGTGGTGCAATCGTGTCAAAGGCGGAGAGTGGCGACCCGCTCCGCGCAAAGATTCGGGAGAACCTGCTGAACGCCGAGATCGACATCGAGGTGCGCCTGGCTGAATCGAAGGTAGTTCTGTCCGACCTGAACAGCCTCACGCCGGGTCGGATTCTGGTACTCGATGTCAAAGCCGATACGCCCGCGGAAGCCGCGATGAGAGGGTCAGTCAGACTGGTTGGGCAAGTTCTGCGCGACGGGAACCGGCGCGTGTTCAAATTGACCGAGACACCGGCCTAAACGCGCGAGTCCACGCTGAGTTGGCGAAGGATATCGGTGATGGCCGCCTGACGTCCGGACGAAGTATTGGTTCCGGCCGGGGCCCGGGCGCTGAATCTGAGATCTTCTGCTATGGCGAGGAGGATGTCGAACTGCTCCTCCCGGTGAGTGTCCTGTGCTCCGGTGGCGCCGACGGTGGGCAAGGAGTCCAGTGCGGAGTCCAGTCCCGACCTTCGCGGCGAGTCGAGGGCGGTGAGCAGGTTCTGCGCAAATTCGCGAATGCTGATGTTCATAGGGTGTGGCCCCTTGGCTGACAACAGGATCATCGTAAGAATAGTGCAAGATTCGAGGGTTTTTTCTCGACTACTTTAAATAGTCGAAGAGGCTCACGGCCGGCCGCTGAGCCTGCGCGCCGTATGTGGCATCCAAGTGGGTGCGTGTCTGCGTCAGGTCCACCGCTGCGGCGGCGATGTCGGTGTCTCTGAGCTCGGATAGAGTCTGCTGCCAGTTCAGCTCGAACTTCGCGGCGAGGTTGCTCGCATCCTCCAAGCGGTTCTGCAGGTTGCCGTAGTAGGCAAGCTTCTCATTGAGGTGAGCGGCGCCGGCAGTCAGATTGTCGGAGGCCGCCCGAACCTCTCCAACGTTATCGTGAACCAGCGCGAGCCTCAGGCGGTTGAGAGCAGCAAATACGTTGGACGGGGCTGTTGCGCCCTGTGCATCAGTGGCATCAAAGACTGCGTCCGCGGTGAGGGGTTGCGGTAATGTGATGCCGTCGACCGTCTCTACTTGCCTGGCAGGGAAAATGACCGCCTGCCGGAGCGTGCCATTCGGCTGCTGCAAGTCAGTCGTGTAGGGTGCCCGCTGATCATTGGCGCCGCTGAAAACGAACCTGCCGTCGGAGTTCGTGCCGGCCAACGCCACCATCTGCTGGAGCAGTTCTTCGACCTGGCCGGCCAGGGTAGACCGCTTCACGGTGGGGAGGTCGCTCCCGGCGGTGGTGGCGAGCACCTTTGCCTTGTCGAGCAGTTCAACTGCTTTGGTCAGGGCTAGCTCGGATGCATCCACTTCGGCTTGATAGCGAGTGATGTTGCTGCGTGATTGAACGCTGCGTGCCAGCCTATTCTGAAGACCTAGAATGGTGCCGACGTCGGCGGGTGCATCGGAAGCGGCCGATACCCGGATGCCGCTGGAGATCTCCGATTGCGTCTTCTGCGCGTGCGCTTGGAGGCGATCGGCGGCCAACAGAAACTGATCGGCCCGAGAGTTGATTCTGAACGTCATTCGCGACTCCCTATCGCACCATGTCAATCAATGCGGAGGTCAGGTCGCTGACCACCTGAATCACCTTGGCATTCGCCTGGTAGCTGCGCTGGTATTCCAGCAATTTGGCGGCTTCCTCATCCAGCGAGACGCCGGAAAGCTCTTGTCGCAGACTGCGAGCCATCGCCACCGCGTCCTCCGCAAACTGAGTCTGCTCGGTTGCGTTCGCGGCGAGCGTGCCCAAGTTGGTGCTGATGCTGGAGTAGAAATCGGCGTAGGTCTGTCCTGAGATCTGATCGAGCGAGTTCGAGGAGTTGGAAAGAGCGGCCAGTTGGCGCGCTACTCCGTTGGCGTCGGGCGGGGTGCCACCTGCAATGGCTGCCAAGTCCGAGCCAGCCATCCCCGATACGACCGAGAGTGAAGCGGCGGCGGAACTGACGGAGGAGTACTGAAACAGTGGCTTGCCGGCCACCGGCGCTGGGTCCACGCTGGAGAGACCGCCGCTGAGGAGCTGGTTGATCCGATCGGCGATGCTGGCAGCCATCGTATTGAGGGAGCCGGGTTGCGTGCTGTCGCCTTCCACGTCGGCCAGGGTGCCCAGGCGGAAGTCCAGCAGTCCCCCGAGTTTGCCACCCACGGTCAGTGAGGTCACGTCCTCGCCCGACTGAGCTTGGATCCTGATCGTGGGCGGAGACTGCGTACCTTGCGGCGTGACCACGGACTGCAAACCCGACACCACGTCGCCGTCGACGAGCGGGTGCTGTCCTCCGACGAGCACTGTGACAGTACCGTCGGCCTTGTTCAGAACTGAAATATTGACCTCGCCGGACAGTTCTTCCAGCGAGGCGTGCAGGTTGGCGTCCAGGCCCGCATTCGTGCCGCCGTTCGCGATCTGATGATTCAGGCCGGCGATCACTGTCGCCAGTTGGTTGATACGCTGAACCGATGCGCCAATCTGCTGATCGGCGTACTGCCGCGAATCCCGCACCTGGCTGGCTGCGGATTGGAATGCGTCGCCTACCGAGCGCGCCGCAGAGAGCACCTGTTGCCGCGCAACTGTCGAGTTTGGTGCCGCGCTCCACGCGGAGAACTTGTCCCAGAGTCCGCCCAGCGCTCCAGCGACGCCCTTCGAAGCATCGGGCGGAAAGGCGGATTCCAGTAACGTGAGGAGCGTCTGTTGGGCCTTGCCGTACCCCTCATCGGAGACCGCGCCTCGTACGTTCTGCTCGGTGTAGTCCTGGCGGTTGTTGTTGATACCGCTGACCTTTACTCCACCTGGCTGGCCCTTCTCGGCATCGAAAGTCACCGACGCCATGTCGAGACGCTGCTTGACGTAGCCGGGGGTCTGCGCATTGTTGACGTTGTTCTGGGTGACGCCGATGGCGCGGTCCAGGATATGGATCGATTGAGCTGTTGCCTGCAGGGTGGACATCAATCCGGACATGGCTTCTCGTCCCTCCCTTAACCTTCCAACCGCACTGTGGATGGGAACTGGTCCGCCGACGGCTTCGCTTGGCGGTCGTACAGTAGGTCAGCGCCATGGAGCAACTGGAGCCGCCCGGACACCATCTGATCCCCGCGCAGGGCGCATTCCCTCAGCCTGGCCAAGCTCCCCAGTGCCTCCCTGGCCTCAACGCTGGTCAGAGCCAACTTGTCCCGGTCCGTCCCGGCCGTTGAGAGTTGCTCGCGCACCTCTTCCAGTCGCCGGACCGCCTGTTCCAGCGATTCCGGTGTGGCCTGCAGCAGCAGTTCACGGACGCCGTTGACGGTGTCCATCCACTGAACGCGGCGAGGGACCGGGGAAGACTGAGCCGCTGAGCTCATCCACGATCCTCCGATTCCTGAACAAGTGCCTCACTAACAAGCTGCGGGTCCGGCTCGTAGCTACCGTCGGCCATGAGGGCGGAGAGTCTGGACATCCGTTCCGCCTCTACAATCGGGCTCGCCTCTTTGGCTTTTGCCAGCAGAGACTGACCACCGGCCAGTTCCACCTTGTCGGCCGGCTTGCCTGCGACTCCAGTTGCGATTCGCGCACCCGTTCCAGTAGCGGGTGGGTTCTGAGTTGCCCCATTGACCTGTTCTGAGCGGTTTTCGTTGATCGGACTCTTGTCAATCTTCACGGTCGATACCCTCGCACTGCAAGATGCACGGTACTACTGTCGCAAATTCCTTGTTCCGCTTGAGGAAAGTTGACCGCCGTCTTTTGCGCCGGCTCGGGGTTGGCCGCGTTCCGGATTCTGTCGAGCTTGAACAGGAAGCGAACTTCAGCTTGCGGAAGGCCGATTTCAGCGGCTACTCCGGCTTCGTCCATCCCCAACTGCCGCAGGACGCTCGCACGGAGCCCGGCCCTGAGAAGGCTCTGGCCTAGCGTCTCTTCACAAGGCGAGCCAGCCTCCGGCGCTTCGATCCGGTTCAAACTGGCATCTCGGTGGTCGTTAGGGGCCTGCGATTCCGGACGGTAGCCGTCAGGGAAGATGCTGATCATGGGCCCTCCGTTCCGGCCGCCTCATCCGCGAAGAGGAGCGATGCCGATGCTTGGCTGCCGTTGCCAGCCATGGGCTCCTGCGTATCGCGCGACCGTCGGCCTGCATCAGACGCGCCGCGCGCTCCAGGCACCGAGACGATCTCGATGCCGTAGTACCCGTCCACTACCATTAGATTGCCCCGTGCGACTACCTTGTTATTGACTACCACCTCCACCGGATCATCTACCCTGGAATCCAATTCCAGAACTGAACCGGCGCTCAGCTCCAGTGCCTCAGCCAAGGAAACCGTCGCGCGGCCGAATCGGATGCTGACCGGCAGTTCGAGGTCCATCAGTAGATCGCACTGCCAATCTCCCGCGGACGCACCAGCAAAGATCTGGGGCTGCATACGAGTACTCTCCAAATTGTTCATACTTCAAAATCTCCTCGCTGCGACGGCCACTTCTTCTCGATCACGACCCGCAAACGCAGGACTGCCTGCGTCTTCAGTTGCGAGATCCGGCTGTAGTGCAGGTTCATGATCTCGGCGATCTCCTTCAGGCCCAGGTTTTCCTGATAGTAAAGGCCCAGCACTTGCCGTTCCACCTTGGGCAGTTTCGATATTCCGTCCGCGATAGTCCGCTTCAACTCCGAGCGTTCGAACAGGCGAGCCGGGTCGATGTCTTTGGAGGCGGGGAGGAAGTTCAGAAGCGGGGATCTTTCGCTGTTCTCGGGCGAAGAATCCAGACTGCCCACGGTAACGCCCCGAGTCTGCACCAAAACCTGCTGGTACTCTTCCCGGTCCAGTCCCATTTCGGCGGCGATCTCTTCCTCGTCCGGTTGGCGTTGCAGACGCTGCTCCAGTGAACTGATGGCAGTCTGAAGTTGTTTCACAAGCTTGCGGTGGTGTGGTGCAATGCCATCCAGCCCGCGGATGCTGTCCATGATGGCGCCGCGGATTCGGTAACTGGCGTATGTCGAAAGTTTGACGTTCTGGGTCGAATCGTAGCTGTCAATAGCTGCGATCAAGCCCAGTACGCCGACAGACACCAGGTCTTCAATGGTGAACTCCTTGGGGAGCCGTTCGTGAATGCGGTTTGCGATCCAACGCACGAGGGGAAGATTGCTGAGGATCAACTCATCCCTGCTGGATTCCCCGCTACTCACTTCCTCCTGATAGACGACTGCGCGACTGGTGGCCATGGTGTCCCCTAAAACCTCAACCTACCTGAGCCAGTTCCCGTTGGAACACGGGCGCGGATCGCCCAAGAAACTCGGATGCCGAGGGTGCTTCCAGATCTTCGGGAATCTCCTGGCCGCTGCTGAGGTACCCGACCGGCAGTCCGGTCGAGATCGCGAGGGCCAGGCAGGCGCCGAGACTCTCCGTCTGATCGACGTGGGCGAATGCCAGAAGAGTAGGCCTGAACGATTCGTATTGCCGGGCGGCCGAAACGAGGTCCGCTGCCTTCATCGTGGCCGGCATGACCATCGCCACTTCACACGGTCGCGCACGCGCCAGCGCCGTGGCCCACGCTCTACGCTCTATCTCCTGCGAGGCCGAAAAGCCCGGCGTGTCGATGATCAGTAGTTCTTGCTCTGACTTGCTTTGGCAGGCTTCAGATAGTTCCTGCGGCCTCTCAACCAGGGTGAATGGGCAACCAACCAGCGCGGAGATCGATTCCATTCGTCTGGTCGACGCCGGAGTGCTTGAGGCGAGAGCCACGAATCGGACCGGGCGGCCTCCACGGATCGAAACGCCCACTGCGATCTTGATTCCAAGCAGCGTTTTGCCGGAGCCGCAAGGTCCAACCAATGCCAGTGCTCTGATGCCGTTTGCGGTGCCGAGGCGGGCTGGAGGTTCCAGCAATCGGCTGTGCAGGTGGGCCCGGACGGCGCGCTCCAACTCATCGCTCCTGACCAGTTGCGGTGCGGCGCTTGGAACGGCGGAAACCCGAGACTGGAACGTCGATGTAGAGGCAAATGGATCTGGGTCAGCACTCTCGTCGAGAAGGGGGAGCAACGATCTCAGTTGCAGGCGGAGTTGCGCAATCGGGGTGCCCGCATTGCCGCGCCAGTGTCCGCCATTGAGAGTGGAGTGATTGCTTCCGCTGCAGGTGCGGCCGCGCATCTCAGCCCTCAGGCACCGAACGATTTCACCGGCAAGCGCCGCAGGGAAACCTTCTTCCATCAGGACGAGCTCGACCTGCTGCCAGGAGATCAGCCTAGCGTTGGCGCCGGACCCCGGGGCTTCGACGAGAGGTTTCAAGTCCGGGGCACCCGACTTTCCGAGAGAAATGGAAGAGACGGAGAGGAGTTCCTCCAGAAAGCTCGCATGACCGCCGCTATCGCGCGCCGGTGCGCTCGCGGCCTGGTTGCGTGGTGCCTGGACCCTTCCTTCCGGGGCCGGATCCGTCGTCTCCCTGCACCCACACACCACCTCAAACGCGCCAAGGTGGAGCGATTCCGCTGGCGTGCGATGGCTCGCCAGCAGCACCGCATCGGGTCCAAGTTGGCTGTGGGCTGCCGCCAATGCGTCGTGAATTCGATCGGCGAAAAACGACTTCGTTTTCACTTCTGCTAACTCCTTACCATAGCTACGGAAGTCTGCGGTCCGGCCGCAGTACCACTGACAACCACCTTCACTTCGGCCGGAATCTCACCGTGCGACAGGACTGTCACGCCGGGAAGAAACGGCTCCAGCATCTGACGGACGAAATACCTGATTCCGGTTGACGTGAGCAGCACGTTGGCAGCTTCACCACTGCCGACCAGCCTCCGGACTTCTTCCATCACTTCCCGGATTTTTGAGGGAGAAAGTGCGAGATTGCTGTTGAGTTCCACGTGTTCCACCGCCCGTTCAATCGTATTCTCCATCTCGGCCGGAAGCACACTCACCATCAGTTCGCGTTGGCTATTCAGGTGCGGCTCCACTATGATGCGCCGCAACGCCTGGCGCACGAATTCGGTCAGAAGTACGGGATTGCGTGTGGACACGGCAGCTTCACCCAAGGCCTCCAGGATCAGCACCGCATCGCGAATCGGCACCCGCTCCCGTAGGAGATTCTGGAGAACTTTTTGTATCGTCGAGATTGAGAGCAATTTAGGGACCAAATCCTCCACGACTTTAGGGTTCTCCTGAGCGACCCGGTCACAGAAGCTCTTGGTGTCCTGCCGGCTGAGGAGCTCAAAGGCGTGGGTGCGAATGAGCTCGGCGAGGTGGGCGCCAACGATGCTCACCGAATCCACGACGGTATAGCCCGCGGCCCGGCCCTCGTCTGCGAGAGCAGCGGGGATCCACAGCGCTGGTTGTCCAAATGCCGGATCGCGGGTGGGCCTTCCGCTCTTGAGCGGCTGTGCGTGCATGCCGGGAACAGCCAGGACCTGACCGGCAAGCAGCTCAAATCGCGAGATCTCGGCGCCACGCAGGAGCACCCGGTATTCCTTCGACGTCAACGACATGTTGTCGCTTACCTTCAGCGGTGGCAGAAGAAATCCGCTCTGTCCCGCGAGCTGACGTCGAAGCGCCGTAATCCGAAGGAGTAGCGGTGATTCGTTGCCGCCCTCGACGAGATGGACGAGTCCAAGGCCGACTTCCAAGGAAAGTGGCTCCACCCGCAGTAGCGACTCAATCGGCGACTGGGCGGCTTGTGCGTTTTCGGTTGGCTGGTTTGCCGGCAAACGACGCGCCGCCTGATACCGCCGCCAACCCAGATATCCGATGCCGGCGCTCAACGCCAGGAATGGCACGGTGGGGAGCCCGGGAAACAGCCCAAAGACCGCCATCACTCCGCTGGTCAGCAGGAGCGGCTGGGCGTTGGACAGCAATTGGTGCCGAACGTCCGTCCCCAGACGTTCATCGGAACTGGAGCGTGTGACAATCAAGCCGCCTGAAATCGAGATCATGAGCGCCGGGATGACCGAAACCAGGCCCTCTCCGATGGTCAGAACCGTGTACGTCTCCAGGGCTCGCCTCAGTTCCATGCCGTGCTGAATGACGCCAATGAGAAATCCGGCGACGATGTTGATGGACGTAATCAGAATGCTGGCCACGGCATCGCGCTGGGTGAAACGGGAGGCGCCGTCCATGGCGCCGTAAAACTCGGCCTCCGCCGCCAACTGTTTTCGTCTCGAGCGCGCTTCTAACTCGGTGATGAGGCCGGCGTTCATGTCAGCATCAATGGACATCTGCTTTCCAGGCAGGGCATCGAGGGTGAAACGCGCTGTGACTTCCGAGATTCGTACCGCTCCGTGGTTGATGACGACGTACTGGATCGCTATCAGAGCAAGGAAGATCACTACGCCAATCACGTAGTTGCCGCCCACGACGAAAGTGCCGAAGGCCTCGATGACATGCCCGGCTGCGCTGGTGCCGGAGTTGCCGTTGAGCAAGATCAGGCGCGAGGCGGAGATATTCAGCGCCAACCGGGAGAGGGTGAGCAGAAGCAGTGCGGTGGGAAACACGCTGAATTCAACCGCCTTGCGGATGAACATGGCAACCATCAGGACGATGACCGAGGTCATGATTCCCATGACCAGCAGAAAGTCCAGTACGAAGGACGGCAGTGGTGTGACAAGCGCAAATACAATCCCGAGCACGGCGATTGGCACGCTCAGGTCGGCCCAGTCGATGCTGCGCAGACTGAACGGAGTATCGCCCATCGTAGTTCCCGCGTTGGTGTTCGGCGCCATTCTGCCTCAGCCTCAGGAAGCCGCGAATCCGAGATTGCGAGCTTTGTAGAGTAGTGTCGTGCGCTTGATGCCTAATAGGTCCGCGGCTCTCGCCTTGTTGCCTTTGGTTCGATCCAAAGCCTCGGACAGCAGTTGCGCTTCCAGGCGGCGCATCGTCTCTTCCATATCCAACCCCGCCTCGGGCAGGAATGGGTATGCCGCTGAGGCGCAGGGTGCTGAAGCGCAGGCCGCGCGGGCCTTGAGAACGGGGAAGTCGTCGGCTGTGAGAACGCGCCGCCCTTCTCCCATGACAACGGCCGATTCCACCCGATGCTCCAACTCTCTGACATTGCCCGGCCAATCGTGCTCTGCGAGTTTCATGAGCGCATCCGCAGCCACATGGCAGGCCGGCAGCCCTTCAGCGCGGCAAACACGCTCCACGAAGTGGTCCACCAGCGCCGGAATGTCCTCAATTCGTTCGCGCAGGGGAGGCAGGTTCAGCACGACGACACTGAGGCGATAGAAGAGGTCGGCCCGGAACCGCTTGGTATGCACATCACTGGTCAGATCCGCGTTCGAGGCTGCGATGACTCTGCAATCCACTTTGATCGGTTCAGAGCCGCCCACCCTCTGCACTTCGCGCTCCTGGAGAACTCTTAGTAGCTTGGTTTGCACACTGAGCGGCATCTCTCCGATCTCATCCAGAAGCAGTGTGCTGCCGCTGGCTCGCTCGAAGTAGCCCAGGCGGCTGGCCACGGCCCCCGTATAGGCGCCTTTGGTGTGACCGAAAAGCTCAGCCTCAATGAGCGTCTCGGGGATGGCCGCACAATTCACAGAGATCAGTTCGCGGCCGTTCCTGCCACTGGCTTCGTGAATAGCCCGCGCGACTGCCTCTTTGCCGGTTCCAGTTTCACCCAACAGCAACACAGTGCTGCGCCGACGCGCAACGATGCGGATCATTTCCATGATCTTCTGCATCTTGTCGCTATCGCCGACCAGCCAGCGTTTCCAAGGCTCTGCGCGATCAACCCCGGTGCCCGCAGACGCTACCTGCGGCAGGTTTGCCGGTTGAATCTCAATCGCCGCCTGGTTCCACTCGCTATGCTCCCGGATTAACCCCTTCGGGTCGAGGACCACCACCGGCAGTACTCGCGGCAAATTGCGGACTTTTGCGTGCAGTTGGGATTCAGTCCAATCCAGATAAGGCCACTCGATGAGGAGGCGGTCGAATTCTCGACTGACAGCTCTCAGAATGGCCTCGTCCAGATCAACGCAGAACTCCACCTTGGGATCCAGAGGGCTAGCCCCACTGATCTGACTCAGACAATCTGCGAAAGGACCAGTGACGCATATCGTCTTACTCATGCTTGCTCCTGCTCGGGACCGCGGGCGACCCCAAAATGATTCAAATCTTCTGACAAAGTTGCGATGAATCTATCGCTGTGATGACAACGACCAACAACCACAACGAATACCTGGAAGCGCGGGTTCTGTCCGCCACTGCGGCCGGACTCATCGAAATCCTGTATGAGAGTGCCCTCGAAGGGACCGTTTTCGCCAGGACCCTCCTCAAGAGTGGCGAGGTGGTCCAGCGAGGCCAGACCATCAGCCGCGTTTCCGCCATCCTCACCGAATTGCAGGGTTCGCTGCGCGATCCTGGGGATGCCACGATTCCCGCCAATCTCGAACGCCTTTACGAATACTGTCAGCGGCAGCTCGTGGCGGCCCATCGTTTTGGAGACGATGGACTGCTGGCCGAGGTTCAGGCGATCCTCGCACAGTTGCTGCAGGGGTGGCGTGGAGCGATCGACGCTCAAAACGCAGGCAGAACGCCCGCCGGTCCCCCTTCCGTCTTCCTTAACGATCCGCATTCAACTGCCCCTCGCTTGCGTTCGTGGACACTGTAGTCGGCCGCGCCGCAAGATCGCGGACCACCATGCCAGCCAGGCCGAGCCCGCCCCGTGCGGCGATGGCGCGCGCAAAGCTCTCGTTGGCCATCTCGAGCATCGAACTGGAGGCCGCATCGGGTTCACCCAGGCTGCCGTTGCCGGATGAAGCCGATATGTCCTTTAGAATCTGACCAAGGAGGAGCGCCTCGAACTGCTGGGCGGCGTCCTTGACCTTCGCTGGATCGTCTTGAACTCTCGGCTCTGAGATCGCCGGCGGTACGGCTGTCGTTCCGCTTACCTGCATGTCAGATCACCTCGATTTCCGCGTCCAGCGCGCCAGCGGCCCGCAGATTCTGCAGGATAGCGATGATGTCTCGCGAGGTCGCCCCAATGGCACCCAGAGACTGAACCAGATCCTCCACGGTTGCGCCGTTTTTCAATACAATGTTGCGCGCCTTCTCCTCATTCACACTGACCCCGACTCGCGGAACAACCGTGGTGGTTCCATCGGAGAGCGGCGCTGGCTGGCTCACGTCGTAACTCGTCTCCACCTGCACTGACAGATTGCCGTGCATGATGGCCACGGGACTCACCTTCACCTGCTTACCCATGACAATGGTGCCGCTCCGCTCGTTGATGACAACCCTCGCTACGGCGTCAGTGTCGATCTGAATTGCCTCCAACTGGGCTATGAAGCGTACCGGATTTGCGATGTACTCCTCCGGTATTCGCACTCGAACCAGAGCGGCGTTCTCGGAGACGGCTGGAGCTTGGCCGGGTGAGGCGAACTTCTTGTTGATGGCCTCCACCATCCGGTCCGCACTTGTGTAGTCGGCGCGGTGCAACTGGAGTCGAACCTCGCTCTTTGGTGTCACCGACGGAGGGACTCGCTCCACCGTGGCGCCCGTGGGAACCCTGCCGACAGTTGGATGATTGGTTGTCTGCTTGTTCCCCCCCGCACCCGCGACAAATCCGCCAGTAACCACTCCACCCTGGGCAGCGGCGTATGGAGTACCGTCCGCGGCCCGTAGGTTGGTGAGCAGCAGCATTCCGCCCTGGAGATTGGATGCGTCCCCAATTGCCGATACCGTTACGTCGAGTTTTGTCCCAGGTTGGGCGAAGGCCGGGAGCGTACTCGTCACCATCACAGCGGCCGTGTTGTTGACCCGCAACGACGTGGGCGAAACCTGCACACCCATCTTCTGTAGCAGGTTGGTCAGAGTTTGTGCCGAAAACACGGTCTGGCGCTTGTCTCCAGTCTGGTTTAGACCCACGACGATCCCGTATCCAATCAACTGGTTGTCGCGCACACCCTCGATGGAGGCGATGTCCTTCACACGGGAAGCCGCGGACATGCAGTATGCCGCCGAGATCAGAAGAACGGTGGCTAGGCCAACCGCCAGTCTATGCATGTTTCCTCCAGTGCGACTCAAACTCCGCGGTACGTCTTACCTAGTTCGGTAGTACTCCCACGGGTATCATAAGTACCATCGGCGTCTGAGTCATCCGCTGTAGAGAACAGATGGGGGAAGTGTGAATCTTTTTGAGATTAATTGTGGCTAATGTACGAAAGCGTATAGATTTGTTCACTGCGGTGCCGGCGCAATGCTTGACGGTCCTTGGATCTCGATTGGTTGGCATTGCCGCAGCGGATCGAAAGCCCGAAGTTGCAGCCATTCTAATGGCGTTCGTCTGAGGCGCCAGTGAGCAGCTGCGGCGCGGTCCCGCTGTAATCGGCGGCCTTTCCGGTTACCCGACGGTCTACGTGCAAGGCCGCACATCGAATTTGCCCTCAGAATGGGATCAGTCCCAACAGCAGCCGGTAGATGAAGTTCGGCCGCTTCACCGCATCGTCCACAACTCCCTTTCCGTTCACCCTGATTTCCATCAACGCGATCCGATCGGAGCGGATGACGTTGCCGGTGGAGATGTCGAACGGCCTGACAATGCCCCGAATCGTCACCACTTGTGTTTCGGAGTTCACGGTCGTGACCTTGGCCCCGTCTACGAGCAGGAATCCGTTCGGTAGAACCTGGCTTACTCGCGCGGTTAGCGACGTCCGCAGTGAGTTTTCACGACTGGTTTCCCCATCACTAGTCAGCGTTCTGTCGCCGCTCGCTGTGACCAGCCCGGCCAATGCAGGCGGCGTCATTCCCGCGATTGATGCAACCGAGGCCTTTGCGGCGGAGTTCCGCTTCGTGTTCGTGGTTCCCTTGGCAATGGCGCTGGAACTTTCTTCCACCAGGATCGTGACGAGATCTCCGGCTCGGGACGCTCGAAGGTCGGAGCCGACGTCGAGCAGCCGGGCGGTAGGCGTCCACAGCGACCCAGCACTAGGAATGGACGCCTGCTCGGTCTGCTTGAGCTCTTCCAGGTATTGCTCGATTCCGGACTGGGCCTGCGCTGCCCGCTTCTGCTTCTGTTTGTCAGCGGCTGATGCCGTGCCGATGGACAGGAGGAGAACGGTGGCGAAGAAGCAATGATTCATGGCCGGCCTTCTTGTCTTGGGAGCTGTGGAATTGTGGAAATCACTTCGGCCCTCGCGCTGGAAACCAGCCGGGCGTGGATGAGTTTGCCGCTGGAGCTGTTGCGAAAGGCGAGCTTGTCGCCGATACGGCCGCCCGACTGCGCTTCAGCCGGCGCCCGGACTACCGTCCCGGCGGAGCGTAGTTCCAATTCGACGATATCGCCTTTCTTCACGTCCGGTGGTGCGTCCAACAGCGTCGGGCGGACCGGGCTCCCCGCTTTGATGGGTACACGGGACACGCGGCCAACTATAAGAGTGGCATCCCCACGCTGCAGCTGAGTGACCGGAAACAGACCGACGGTCTCCTCCCTGATTTGATCGGCACGGATGACCTCGCCAGTGCGAATGTCCGCGGTGGCGCTCAAACGCTTTGATTGGAGCCGCAAAGTGACGCGGGCCCATGTGGCGTAGCGCTTGTGGTTGCCGTACTCAACGAAACCGTGCCAGAGTACCGGAGTGGTGACGTTGGCGGCATCCGCCGGTTCGCGCAAGCCGTTGCGCGGGAAGACCGGCTTTCCAGATGGAACCCCCTGCCGGCTCAACTCGACGATCTTAATGTCGGTTCCTGGCGGAAGGCTGGCACGCATTGCCGTGGTTGCCTCCTCGGCCTCCAGTGCACGCAGAGGCCATTCGAAGCAAGTGTCTATGGCGGACACACCGGAGATGCCGTGACGTTCCGCCCAGCGGACGATCTCCGCCGCGGACACCGTTCGCGTCACCCCTGGCAATGGGGACGAGGAAAAGACCACGTCCGCTGGCAGGCTGGTGCCGCCCCGGACCGCCGCATTCAGTTGCCGCCCCAGTATGATGTCAGTCTCAACCGGAAGGCACTGAGCGGCGCTCGTCACAGCGGCGACCGCGAGATTGAGAAGGGCTAGTTTCATCGGGAGAGATTGTTGACTTGCTGGTACATCTCGTCGGCGGCTTTGACGACCTTTGAATTGGCCTCGTAGGCCCTTTGGCTGACGATGAGATTGATGAACTCCTCCACAACGCTCACATTCGACTGTTCGGTATAGCCTTGGAGCAGACTCCCTATGCCCTCCTGCCCCCCGGGAGTGCCGATTTGTGGATCGCCGGACGAATCCGTTGGACGATAGAGGTTTTTCCCAATACTGTCGAGGCCCGCTGGGTTCGCGAACATGGCCAACTGGATTTGGCCAGCCACCTGCGCCGAAGTCTGTCCTGGCTGCTTGTAGCTCACGGTGCCGTCGGGAGCGATGGTGACGGTCTGGGCGTCGGGGGGGAGCGTGATCTGGGGTTCGATCGGGTCGCCATCCGAGGTCACCAGGTTGCTGTCGCGGTCCAGATGGAACGAGCCAGCCCTCGTATACGCCAACTCGCCGTTCGGCTGCCTGACCTGGAAGAAACCACGGCCCTGGATCACCAGGTCGAGCGGGTTCTCAGTCGCAGTGAAGCTGCCCTGGGTGAAGATAATCTCATTCGATGACGCGCGTGTGCCAAGTCCAAGCTGGAGCCCCGTCGGCACGAAAGTCTGTTGGCCGGCCGACGCGCCGGGCTGGATGATGTTCTGGTAGAGCAAGTCCTGAAACTGCGCTCGCCGGGTCTTGTACCCCGCCGTATTGGCGTTGGCCAGATTGTGAGCGATGTTGTCGACGTTCAACTGCTGGGCGTTCATGCCGCTGGCCGCGCTGGATAGTGCTCTGATCATTTGGATGGGCTCCTTCTTAGCTGCCGACCTTGCCAACTTCGTCAATGGCCTTTCGGCCCATATCTCCCGAGAGGCTAATTGCCCGCTGCAGGAATTCAGCTTGTCTCATTAAACTAACGAGGCGAACGGCAGACTCGGCCGGCGCGGAATTTGACGCCTCCACCTTGCCTTGGTGAACCTCCGGTTCCTTCGTTAGGGCCGCCGCGCCACTCGCCGGGGTTGTCTTGAAGTACGAGTTGCCGAGCTTCTCGAGTGCCGCTGGGGTCGGAAAATCAACGACACCAATTTGTCCCACAACTTGTTTCGCCTGACGAACGATGCCGGCGCGATCTACGTCAAACGGGTCAGTGGACTGGAGGCGGATGGGCTTTCCCGCCTGGTCTAGGACGGCATAACCGTCGGCGTTCGTGAGTGTGCGGTCTTTACTGATCCTCAGTTGGCCGTCGCGCGTATAGACCGGCCCGCTCGGGGATTGCATGGAAAAGAACCCCTTGCCGCTCAAGGCCAGATCCGTCGGATTCGAGGTGACGTTCAGAATCCCCTGAGAGAAATTAGTCCAGCGGCCTTTGACATCAGGCAGTGAGGACGCAGTCCCGTCGGCAGCCCTCTGCGCGTCACCGAAGTAGGCGCCGTACATCTCCTGATCCGCTTTGAATCCGCTCGTCGAAGAGTTCGCCAGGTTGTTGGCCAGCAGATCCAGGGCCTCCATTCGGGTCCTCAGTCCGCTCGCCGCGAGGAGAGACATCTTGTCCATACCCGCTCCAGACATGCACGACACCTTCCAATCCCCAGCGGTCCCGAAAAAACGCTAAAACCGCATCTTCTTTCCGCGATGAATGGGTGAATATAGTGAGCGCACCGTCGAAGCACCGACGGTTGCGTCAACTCTTTGACGCATTCTCAGTCAAAAAGCGAGTTCTGTGTAGGTTTTCCGATTGGCGACAAACTTGCTCATCTCCATCGTGGATGACCTGCGCACTTCCAGCCGGACTCGACATTGGCCTCTCCCAGCGTCCCAGGACCGGCGCCGCTTCGCGCCCAACGCGCTCCGCTCAACCTCAAGATGCGGTTGAGCCGGAGTCTTTCGGGAAAATCCTCGACAACAGGCGTAGTTTGGAGACGGAGAGCGAACCGCGGACACCGGAAGCGGCGCAGGTCAGCCCGCCCGAGAGTGAGGCTCCCTGGAAGACGAGCGAGAAGGATGAAGCGGAGTGGGCGCCGTGCGCCGGAACTCCTGCCCAGTCAGCCGAATTGCCGGTGGAGTGGAGCAAGTTCGCCGGATCTGATCCCGGTGATGAGGTCCTTGAGACAACGGGCTCTGGCCCGGCTCCGGCTGAACCGGCTCCCCCCTCGGGGACAACCGTTGGGATGTGGACCAGCCTCCCGAACACGAATGAGCAGGTGCCTGAGACGCCCGAAGCCCGCCCTGCTGAGCCGGCTCAAGTGGCTCCACCAGAACCTCCCGCCTTCGCTGCGCAGGTTGAACCTCTCAGAGCGGCACTCGCCGCTGAGGTGGTTTGCCAGCCCTCTGAACGAGTGGGCCTGCGGGCGCTGGAGCCGCCGCCGCAACCGGCTGTTCGCCAACCGGAGAGTGGCGCCGTACAGCCCGGCAACGGTAACGAAGCCGCCCCAGCAATCCAAGGTATATTGAAGCCGTCCCGCCTCGACTTCCACCTCCAGGCACCTAATGATGTGGCCCCGGAGACCGGCGGCGGCGGGGCCGACAGCAAGGCCCAGCCTCAGTCGGTCCGGCGAACAATCGGCGAAATCCACGCTATGGTTCGACCGGAGACTGCCGATTCGGCGCCGGTGCGGTTCTCCGAACTGCCCACTTCTGTGATTACTCCCTCGCCCGCCCAGCCCGAACAGACAGCGCACCTTGTTTCGAGAACACCTCAGTTGGCCGCGCCGGCTGAGACTGCCGCTTTGCGTTCCATGACCCGTGTTGAGGACTTGCTTCAACCAGCCACGGCCACTCCGGGTCCGCTGCGATCACTGAACATCCAAGTCGAGCAGGGCGGTCGGCCGGTGGCCGTGGTCCACCTGGAACAGCAGACGGCGGGACTGCAGGTAGCGGTGCGCAGCCACGCGCCAGCCATCTCGGAAGCTCTTCGCACCGAATTGCCGCAATTGGTCCGTAGCTTGCAACAGGGCGGTATCCAGTCCGACTTTGGAACCCGCGCGGTCGCTTCGGGCGAGTCCGCGAGTGCCTCGTCCTCCATGCATTCCGGATGGAACGACCGGGGCGGGGACGATCGGGAAGCAGCGCGCAACGGCACATCGAACTGGCACCAGCGCGAGCGCCGCCAGGACCGCAACGACTGGCGCGAACCGGTACACGAAGAAGACGAATGAAGTTCAGGAAGAGGGACTGATCTATGCAGGTAAGCCAAACTCAGGCCTATTCGGCCGTCGCTGATACATCCACCGGACAGTCGGCCAAGTCGACGAATTCGGATATGGCCAACAAAGACGTGTTTCTGCAGCTGATGGTGGCGCAGCTCAAGAACCAGGACCCGCTGTCGCCTACAGACAGCGCGCAGTTCATGGGCCAGCTGGCACAATTCAGCCAGCTGGAACAGTTGGTCGCGATTCGCCAGGAACTGACGGATCTGAACCAGTTGGCAGCGGCTCCGGCCGCGGATACAACCGTTGTCGGGAATTGAGGACCAGAATGTTAAACGTATTTTCCACTGCGCTCACTGCTCTCCGCGCCAGCGGTACTGCAATTGACGTCACCGGCCACAACCTGGCCAACCTGAACACCACCGGGTTCAAGACCGGCACAATCTCTTTCGAAGAGATGGTGTCCCAGACAATGGGCTCGGCTACCGAGGCTGCGCCGAACGGCGCCGGCGTTGGTCCGGTGCTGACATCCAAGCAGATGAATCAGGGCGCCATCCAGGTGACGGGTGGTGCGATGGACGCCGCCATCTCCGGGGACGGCTTTTTCGTCGTGAAGGACGCCACGGGCGCCAATCTTCTCACACGGTCGGGCAACTTCAGACTGGACTCGCAGGGCTTCCTGACCACCATGACGGGGCAGCGGGTTCAAGGCTGGACCGCGGTCAACGGCGCCATTCCCGTCGGTGGAACGCCCGGTGACATCATGGTGCCCGCGATCAGCACCAATCCCCCCGCCCAGACTACTTTGTTCGGTTTGAGCATGAATCTGAACGCTATGGGCGCAGTGGGCGACACATTCTCCGCGCCTGTCCAGGTGGTGGATTCGTTGGGCGCCAAACACACACTCACCACGACATTCACCAAGTCGGCAACCAATACCTGGAACTACGAAGTGTTCATTCCCGGCGCTGAGGTCTCCGGTGGCACCGCCGGCACACCGAGTTCACTCCTAAAAGGTCAGGCTGTCTTCGACTCCGCAGGAAAGCTGACTGCGCCTGCCCCCAACGCGAGTCCCGTCGCCGTGAGCATTCCCGCCCTGACGAACGGCGGCGCGGCAATGAGTGTCAACTGGAATCTGTACGACCCAACCGGCAAAGGCATGCTCACCCAGATCAACGACGCCAGCGCTCTATCCAGTATCTCCGCCGATGGATCCACTCCTTCCCAGTTGGTGCGAATCGAGATGTCGGACGGTGGCAATGTCACGGCACTGTTCTCCAACGGGTCCAAGCAGGTTCTGGCGGCGCTCGCCCTGGCGACGGTAGGAAACCCGGAAGCCCTCTCCTCCGTTGGGGACAACAACTACGCCGCCAACTCGATCACCGGGGGGATGACGTTCGGCCAGTCCGGCACCGGAAAGCGTGGCGCCATCGCGGCGCAAGCGCTCGAAGGCTCCAATGTGGACATGGCGCGCGAATTGACGAACATCATCATCTACCAGCGCGCCTATCAGGCCAACGCCCGCGTAGTGAGTGCTGGCGATGAACTCAGCCAGGAAGTCCTGAGCATGAAGCGATAACCCATGAGCACCACCGCCATTGAGAAGTCGAGGAGAGGAGTCGCCGCGTTTGGAAAGCTGCAACTCGACATCGAGGCCACCCTCTTTCATCGCCAGATGACGATCCGGGAGGTCCTCTCGTTCAAACCGGGTGACGTACTGCGCCTGCAGGCGTCGCCTGGAACGCCTGTCGACCTCCGAATCTCCAACCGCCGCCTGGCTGCCGCCGAGCTGATGCAGATCCGCGGTAACTGCGCCGTCCGTATCGTGCCTGACGGCGGCTCACAAGGGAACTGATTCATGGAACTATCGATTCGGCTCTTCGTCGCCCTGCTCGTCATCGCCTCTCTCTGGCTGACGTTGCGCCTGCTGAAGAGCCGCGGCGTTCTGAGCCTGCCCGGCGTCTCGATAGGCGCCCCAAAGGCAAGACGCATCGAACTCGAAGAGCGGCTGATGGTTTCCGCCCACCAGGGCGTCTGTCTGCTGAAGATCGATGGCCGGCCCTATATCCTCACCATTGGTCCTGGCTCAACCTCTCTGCTGCCGGGCGTGGAGCGGATCGGAAGAGACTACTAATGAAGAACACCCTCCAGCGGTTGCCGGTCTTGGCCCTCTTTGCCATACCGACGCTAGCCGCTCCCACCAAACCACTCGACCCCTTCACTCTCACCGGCCCTGCTGGCGGCGCCACCCTCAGCGCGCCCATGCAGATCGTCATCATGCTCACCCTGATGACCCTGCTGCCGGCGCTGCTCATGTCGGTGACACCCTTCCTTCGCGTGGTCATCGTGCTCCACTTCCTCCGGCAGGCTCTCGGTACTCAGTCCACCCCATCCAACCAAATTCTCATCGGTCTGTCGCTTTTTCTGGCCATCCTCATCATGCAGCCGGTCGCGATTCAGATGTACCAGGACGGCTGGCAGCCGATGGAACAGGGCAAGCTCAGCGCGGCTCAGGCAGCCGAAGCTGGCGCACGCCCCTTGAAGCAGTTTCTCGTGAAGTACGTTCGGGAGCAGGACGTCAGGCTGTTTCTGGAGGCAACCAAGTCGCCCGTTCCAAACAACCCGCAGGAACTCGAACTGCGCATCCTGATCCCCGCCTATATCCTCTCCGAACTCAAGGCGGCATTCCAGATCGGCGCCGTTCTCTTTCTGCCGTTCATGGTGATCGATCTCCTGGTCTCCTCCGTCACACTCTCTCTCGGAATGGTCCAGTTGCCGCCGGTCATGATCTCCGCACCCTTCAAGCTCCTCCTTTTTGTCCTAGTGGACGGGTGGAACCTGGTCATTGGGTCGCTGTTGAAGAGCTTTCAGGTCCAGTAAGGCAAGACATGAATCCCGAATTTGCTGTCAGTCTGATAAGGCAATCGTTACTTCTGGCGCTGTGGCTGGGTGCGCCTTTGCTGCTGGTGGGGTTTGTCGTCGGAGCGCTGGTGAGCCTGTTCCAAGTCGCCACGTCCATCCAGGATAGCTCCGTGGGTACGGTCCCGCGCTTGGCTGCATTGCTCGGCGCATTCCTGCTGCTCTTACCCTGGATGCTCAGCCGTCTGATGGCCTATTGCATCGGCATTCTAGGAGACCTGGGCCGCTATGCCCGGTGATGCCGCCATCAATACCGGGACACTGCTCAGCTTCCTGGTCGTGCTGGCCCGTGTCTCCGGGATCTTCGCCTTCATCTCTTTCCCAGGAATGCGGCAGGGTCCCGAGCCGATCCGCGCGTTCTTCGCCCTAAGTTTCACCATTGCCTTGATGCCGTTATGGCCCGTACTGCCGAATGCCTCACCCTCGCTGGGCCAGTTCACGGGATGGTTGCTGTCCGAGGCGGCCTTCGGCATTGCCATTGGTCTCAGCCTCGCCGTCGTCACGGAAGTATTCCTGCTTACCGCTCAACTGCTCAGCCTGCAGTCTGGCTTGAGTTATGCCTCGGCAGTCGATCCGACCTCAACCGCCGATTCAGGCGCACTGACCCTGGTCGCCAACCTCGCCGCGGGCTTGCTGGTCTTCTCCACCGGCCTGCATCGCCAGATCATTCTCGCTATCGCACACAGTCTGGAATTGCTGCCCCCCGGCGCCTATATGGTGCAGTCGCAAACTGCAATCCAGATCTTCCACTTCGCGGGAACCATCTTCGGCACCGGACTCCGCCTGGCAATGCCGGTAATGGCCTTCTTGCTCATGCTCGATCTGGGGTTGGCCCTCATGGGGCGCCTGAGTCCTGGGCTCGGGCTCTTCACCCTCGCTTTCCCGCTCAAGATCATCCTGACGCTCTTCATCTGCTCCGAACTGCTGACATTGTTCCCACGCATCTTCGAACGGCTGGCGAAGCTCTGCCTGTCACTCGTGAACGCTCAGCTACCGGCTCCATTCTAAGACTGACTACCGCATGGGCGCCAACACCGACAAAACCGAGCAACCAACTCAAAAACGCTCGCTGAAGGCGCGCGAAAAGGGGCAGTTCGTCACCTCTCGCGAACTGATCACCAGCGCCCAGTTCATCACGTTCCTGTGGATTCTCTCTGCTTGGGGGGGGACGTGGCTGCGGGGCGTGATGGAGGCGATGGCCTTACAGCTAGCGGAGGCCGCCGAGCAGACTGTCACCGTTTCTTCGGTCCACAATATCTTCATCACGATGTCGGCGCGCTATCTGGCGCCCCTGCTCATCGCCGGCTTCCTGCTGGTTTTGGGGACGATCGCAGCACAACTCATCTCCACCGGCATGGGCTTCAGCCTGAACCGTCTGGCGCCAGATATGACTAAGTTCAATCCGGTAAGCCGGTTGAGCAATGTGGCCAAACAGGGAATCCCGTCCACCCTGAGCGCCTTGCTGCTGCTGGTGTTGTTCGGTGCCATGATGTACTGGCTGGTGGTGAACCGGCTGCGCCCGGTTGTCCTGCTATCCCTGACCGATGTCTCCTCCGGTCTGGGCGCGGCACGGGAAATGGTAATGGACCTCCTCTGGAAGGGTGCCAGTGTGCTGCTCCTCATGGGACTTGTGGACTATGCTCGGCAGTTCCGTCGCCATTTCCAGGGGCTGAAGATGTCCAAACAGGAAGTTCGCGATGAGATGAAAGACTCCGACGGCAACCCCCTGATCAAGATGCGGCTCCGGCGGCTGCAACGAGAGATGCGCCGCCTGCGGATGTTCAAGGATGTGGAAACAGCCACCGCCGTCGTCGTGAACCCGACTCACTATGCGGTGGCCATGCGGTACGATCACGGCAGTAGCCCGGCGCCGCGCGTTGTGGCCAAGGGCAGGGGCCTGATCGCGCTGCGCATCAAGGAGATTGCCGCTCGTCACCAGGTTCCCATCATCGAAAACCCGCCGTTGGCCCGCGCGCTCTATAAGGCCGTCGAACTCCGGCAGGAGATACCGCACGAATTCTACAGAGCCGTTGCCGAAGTGCTGGCCTACGTCTACCGCCTGACAAATCCCGAGCCTCGCCGCGGAAGATAGCCGCGATTTCCCTCAAATCAGACCGCCTCATCTTCGATACATGGTGTGTCCAGATCAGGCAACATGGCACTTTCACTTTTCATCTTCGGCGAGGCGGTCACCGATCGCGGTCCTACCCGGAGCGCCTTCAGCGGCCGCCCTTTTTTTCAGCGCGTAAGCGAGGTTGCCGGTGTCGCAGAGGCCTGTCAGCGGTTGCAGGAGTCCAGCTTCGACGTCGCGGTGGTGGATCTCGATGCGGATGGAGGGACTGAGGTCCTGCGCAACATTCGGGAAGATTCGCGGCACTCTCACATCCCGGTTGTGGGCTTGTCCCGGGAATCCCTCGGACCGCGCGTGGAGCGCCTGCTCGCGGGGGGCCTCGACTCCGTTGTGATCAAGCCATTCGAGCCATCCGTCCTGCAGAACGAATTGCGCCACATCGTAAGTCCGGCCCCGGGGAGAGCCGACCGATGAAAACGGCGGATGACTGGCCCGGTAGGGTCTCCCAGGCTGTGACCAAGTAGATCTTTAGGAGTCGGAACCAATGCTCGTCATCGTAGGAATCGTTGTAGTGTTCGGATCGATCGCCGCCGGATACCTGCTTGAGAAGGGCCACTTTCTCGTGCTGCTGCAACCGGCGGAACTCCTGATCATCGGTGGCGCTGCCCTGGGAACGCTCCTGGTTGCGAACCCGAAACACATTGTGGTTGCGATTATGAAGTCCATTCCCCGCACCGTGACGGGCAGCAAGTACACAAAAGCGTACTTCCTGGAAACGCTCAAGCTCCTTTACGACCTATTCGTGCACATTCGGAAGGTCGGCCCGGCTGCTGCCGAAGCCGACGTGGAAGACCCCAAGAGCAGTCAGGTGTTCTCGCAGTATCCGAAGTTGCTGGCCGATCGAGCTGCGCTGCATTTCATCTGCGATTCCATTCGCACCTTCTCGAGCGGCACCGTCGGCCATCACGACCTCGATCAGATCATGGAAAGCGACATGGAGGTCGGGCAGCACGAACGGCAGGTGCCTGTGGACGCTCTCTCTACCGTGGCGGACAGCCTGCCCGGCCTGGGCATCGTCGCCGCAGTGCTCGGAGTGGTCATCACGATGGGTTCGCTGGGCGGACCGCCGGAGGAAGTTGGGCACAAGGTCGCAGCCGCCTTGGTCGGTACATTCCTCGGGATTCTCCTCTGCTACGGTCTTGTGGGGCCATTGGCCTCAAATCTGACTAAGCTGAATGACGACGAGTCTCACTACTATCAGGTGCTGCGCCGCGGAGTGGCCGCGTTCACCAAGGGCGTCGCCCCGCTGATCGCAGTGGAATCGGCCCGCCGCAACATTCCAAATCATCTCCGGCCTGCTTACTCGGAGATGGGTAAGGCGCTTCGTAAGTCCGAGTAGTAGAACGGGTCGTCATGGCTACACAAACGCAAGAACCGATCATCATTATCAAAAAGGTCAAAGGCCACGGCGGCCACCATGGCGGCGCATGGAAAGTGGCCTACGCGGACTTCGTTACCGCCATGATGGCTCTCTTCATCGTGCTGTGGCTCCTCAACTCCAGCCAAAAGGTGCAGGTCGCGGTGGGCGGGTACTTCAGGGATCCCAAGGGCGCTGGGAAGATGGTGGGCAGTACAAAAGGTGGCTCGGGCGAAGCCATGACCTTGCAGATGAAGGATATGGACAAGCTGAAGAAGAAGATCGAGGCGGCGATGAAGAAGGAGATCAAGGACTTCGAGAAGCTAAGGGAGTTCGTTGAGATCACCGTGACGGAAGAGGGGCTCCGGGTGGAATTGATGGAGGCCGAAAACGCCACGTTCTTTGAGAAGGGAAGGCCGGATCCAACCGGCATGGGGTCTCAGGTGCTTTCCGAACTTGGTGCCCAACTCAGCCAGCTGCCGAACGATGTTGTGCTGGAGGGCCACACCGATGGCCACCCCTACGTTGCGCCAGGCGGTTTCGGAAACTGGGAACTGTCGTCTGACCGCGCTAACGCGGCACGTCGCCTCATGGTTGACAAAGGACTGGCGCTCGAACGCATAGCACAGGTGAGGGGCTTCGCCGACCGAAGGTTGAGGAAGCCTTCCGATCCTTTGGCCTCCTCTAATCGCCGCGTATCTGTGATCGTTCGATTCCTGCCGGATCTGGGTGACAAGAAGTAACGGCCGACTGACGGCATTGGCCACTCTCGGTCGACCCCTCACGCCGGCTACCAAGGCGTCTCGAAGGCGGCCGGAGTGTGAAGATATGGGGCCCATATCGTGCCCACCCACCGTGTCATCTGCCAATGGCGTCTATTCCGGCGTTTTGAAAACACGAGCGCAGCCCAGAGTCGCGTGGAAGTCGCGCCGACCGGCGCATCCCACGCCTTCCAACACAACCTCCACCGCGGCGAGCGCAAAGTCATTCAGCTCGCCCACGAACTCGAGCTCCACCGCAAGCCCCATCGCTTGCCCGCGTCGCGGCCCGTCCGCACAGCCCGCCTTTGCCCGCGCCAACATCTTCGAGCCCATCGATTGCTCAGATGAATTATGCCGACCAAAGCCACATCGTCAACAAAACTAACGCCATCTAGTTCGCCCCCCGGCCCAGAATCACGGCCGGAACGGTCTTCAGCATAATCCACCAGTCCAAACCCAGGCTCCACCGGTCGATGTAGTCGAGATCCAACCGCATCCACTCGTCAAAATCCAGGCGGTCCCGCCCCGCCAGCGCCCACAGGCACGTCAAACCCGGCCGCATCCGCAGCCGCCGCCTCTGCCACCGCTCGTAATGCGCCACCTCGTCGGGTACCGGAGGTCGCGGACCCACGATCGCCATCTCCCCGCGCACCACATTCCATAACTGTGGCAGTTCGTCCAGCGAGAACTTGCGCAGCCACCGCCCCACCCCGGTTAGTCGCGGATCATTCGGGATCTTAAATGCCGTCTGCTTCACGTTCAGGTGCGCCAACTCCGCCTTCCGGGCCTCCGCGTCTTCCACCATCGTCCGAAACTTAAACAACGTGAAACGCCGGCCGTTCAACCCGCACCGCTCCTGCCGGAATAGCGCCGGCCCCTGCGATGTCAGCCGGATCACCACCCAGATCGCCGCCAGAACCGGTGTTAGCGCCACCAAAGCCACGCCCGCCACCGCCAGGTCCGTCAACCGCTTCATCAACAGCCGGAATTCATCATGCGGCGCCCCGGAGAAGGTCAACATCGCCTCCCCCTCCAGCCGCTCCAGCCCTACCCGGCTATGCATATGCGGGAAAAAATCCACGTGCAGCCGAGTTCGCACCCCTTCCTCTTCACAGAGCAGGAAGATGTCCTCCAACTCCCCCAGCTTCTCGCTGTCCACCGCGAAAACGATCTCGTCTACCACCTGCCGGCCCAGAATCTCCGGCAGCCCCGCCAGTTCGGTCACCGCGTACTCGCGCGCCAACTGCACAATTCCCGCCCCGTCACCCAAAAAACCGAGCAATCGGAGCCCATATGCCTCGCTGCCCTCAATCAGCGCCCCAATCCGCAACGCTGTACTACCCGTCCCAACCACATATACGTAGCGCCGCGATGCGTCCCCGCCCAGAAACCGCGGAGCCAGCCCCCGAACCGCCAACCGGAATACGATCAGCCCGCCGACGGCAAAGAGAAGGAAAAGCCCTAAAAAAGGCCGGCTCAGGTCAATTCGCTGGAAGTATTCAAAGAGGATGACCCCCGCCGACGCTGCCAAGCTCTGCTGCGCCGCCCGCCAGATCACCATCCGCCGCCGGCCCCGCAAAACTTCGTCATAGACCGCCAGCCAGTATCCACTCAGAACCCAGGCACCCACCGCTCCTAGGATCAGGATCCCTTTCACCGGATCCAGGATGTAAAACGCCCGCTCCAGCGGCATCCTCGACCGGATCGCATACGCGGCCTCAAAAGCCAGCCATATCAATAAGATATCGGCCAGCGCCAAAAACGGCCTCGCCTTGCGATGTTGCCTGCTGAACACGGTTCGCCCATCAGAATATCACGCCCCCACTTCACTCACCCGCCCATCTCCACCACCAGAGGACAACGTCAACCACATTTCTTCTTGCATGCATGTTGCAACTTCGTGTTTCGAGTGTTACTCTTGTTTTGTAGCCGCGACGGATGAACGGCAGCCAAACGGCAAGCGAGTAAAAAAGCTTGCGCAACTCGAGAGAGTCTGTTAGTCTGGTTGATGTGCGCCGACGGATGGGCAGAAAGCGGAAAGCCACGCAGTAGCTGGAGACAGCGGAAGCAGGCAGAACGCACAGCCCGGTTGGAGCAGTCCGAAGCAGTTTTCAAGTTTCCCGACTTTTGGCAAACGAAACTTGTGCGCTTCCTGGAGACGGGACGCAAGCAAGTGCGTGCCAAGACGCCATTCGAGGCCGGCATCAGTCAGCTCTTCCTTAGGGATCGGTTGCTGATGTTCAGATCTTTGACAATCTGGTTGAACGCGAAGTTAATTCCGTTTCAGACTTGAGTAATAACCGGGGCGAAGTCAAACTCAATATTTATATGAGAGTTTGATCCCGGCTCAGAATCAACGCTGGCGGCGCGCTTAACACATGCAAGTCGCACGAGAAAGGGAGCAATCCTGAGTATAGTGGCGCACGGGTGAGTAACACGTGGATGATCTACCTCCTTGTGGGGAATAACCCTGGGAAACCGGGGCTAATACCGCATACGTCCGAGAGGAGAAAGCCGAAAGGCGCAGGGAGAGGAGTCCGCGGTCGATTAGCTAGTTGGCAGGGTAATGGCCTACCAAGGCGACGATCGATAGCCGGCCTGAGAGGGCACACGGCCACACTGGCACTGAAACACGGGCCAGACTCCTACGGGAGGCAGCAGTGGGGAATCTTGCACAATGGGGGAAACCCTGATGCAGCGACGCCGCGTGAACGATGAAGCCCTTCGGGGTGTAAAGTTCTTTCGACGGGGACGATAATGACGGTACCCGGAGAAGAAGCTGCGGCTAACTACGTGCCAGCAGCCGCGGTAATACGTAGGCAGCAAGCGTTGTTCGGAATTACTGGGCGTAAAGAGTGCGTAGGCGGTTAACTAAGTTTGGTGTGAAATCTCCCGGCTTAACTGGGAGGGTGCGCCGAAAACTGGCTAGCTAGAGTGTGGGAGAGGATAGTGGAATTCCTGGTGTAGCGGTGAAATGCGTAGATATCAGGAGGAACACCTGCGGTGTAGACGGCTATCTGGACCATGACTGACGCTGAGGCACGAAAGCGTGGGTAGCAAACAGGATTAGATACCCTGGTAGTCCACGCCCTAAACGATGCAAACTTGGTGTGCGCCCTTCATTGGGTGCGTGCCGTAGCTAACGCGTTAAGTTTGCCGCCTGGGGAGTACGGTCGCAAGGCTGAAACTCAAAGGAATTGACGGGGGCCCGCACAAGCGGTGGAGCATGTGGTTTAATTCGACGCAACGCGAAGAACCTTACCTGGGCTCGAACGGCTGGTCAACGACGGTAGAAATATCGTTACTCCGCAAGGGGGTTCAGTCGAGGTGCTGCATGGCTGTCGTCAGCTCGTGTCGTGAGATGTTGGGTTAAGTCCCGCAACGAGCGCAACCCTTGCCCTGTGTTGCCATCATTCAGTTGGGAACTCTCAGGGGACCGCCAGCGATAAGTTGGAGGAAGGTGGGGACGACGTCAAGTCATCATGGCCTTTATGTCCAGGGCTACACACGTGCTACAATGGCCGGTACAATACGACGCTAACCCGCGAGGGGGAGCAAATCGGAAAAAACCGGTCTCAGTTCGGATCGCAGGCTGCAACTCGCCTGCGTGAAGCTGGAATCGCTAGTAATGCCGGATCAGCATGCCGGCGTGAATACGTTCCCGGGCCTTGTACACACCGCCCGTCACATCACGAAAGTGGGTTGTACTAGAAGTCTGTATGCTAACCCGCAAGGGAGGCAGCGGCCCAAGGTATGACTCATGATTGGGGTGAAGTCGTAACAAGGTAGCCGTAGGAGAACCTGCGGCTGGATCACCTCCTTTCTAAGAGAAAACGGATCGAAACCCCATTTGTACAGGGTTAACAAAATCGGTCCCAAGGGTACGATCGGCTTCGGCTGGTCTATCCTGTCCCGGATCTCTTCTTGAGTATGAAATTGTGATTTAACTAGTGCAGGTGAGCTTGCCTCCCTGCCTCGCGTTCAACTGGCCTCGATAACCTGTAATAGGTTGGGGCCGGATCTCGGTGCAAGCCTGAGGTCTGGCCCCAATCCTGACACAAGAGGGGCTGTAGCTCAGCTGGGAGAGCGCCTGATTTGCATTCAGGAGGTCATCGGTTCGATCCCGTTCAGCTCCACCAGCATCCACCCGGGCCTGTAGCTCAGTTGGTTAGAGCGCACCCCTGATAAGGGTGAGGTCGGTAGTTCGAATCCACCCAGGCCCACCACCTACCACCCAACCTCGCGTGTCAGTCAGATCACTTGAATAGAGCAGAAGCCAAGATTCTCGGAAGAGAAGATTGCCTCCTGAGCTAATCAGGACCAACAGGTTCTTTGACAATTGAATATTGACGGGTAATCCGCAAATTGCCGCGTCATCATGGGACGTCATAGCCCATGGTGATGCAAGTTGCTCTGAAGCCATGGGGAGACCCCAGGGTGTGGGAGTGACTGTCAGAGCGCTGAGAATCTGAGCCTAGTCTAGGTTCAGTCTTGAAAGTTCTGTGAATGGTGTTAATTTTATGGTCAAGCTACTAAGGGCATGCGTGTGGATGCCTTGGCACAATCAGGCGATGAAGGACGTAGCTAGCAGCGATATGTTTCGGGGAGGCGCAAGCAGCCTGTGATCCGGAAATTTCCGAATGGGGCAACCCACCTGGTGTTAACACCAGGTACTGTGCGCTGAATACATAGGTGTACAGAGCGAACCGGGGAAGTGAACCATCTCAGTACCCGGAGGAAAATAAATCAACAGAGATTCCGATAGTAGTGGCGAGCGAATTCGGAACAGCCCAAACCGAGCGATTCGAAAGGAGAGCTCGGGGTTGTAGGACCACAATTACTCTCTCGGGAGCTCCGCAAGGGGAAAACGAGAGAGTAGCAAATAGGGATAGGAAAGCGTTAGTCGAATGGTCTGGAAAGGCCAGTCATAGAGGGTGATAACCCCGTAGGCGAAAATGCAATCCTCCTTAAAGTGGCTCCTGAGTACAGCGGGACACGAGAAACCCTGCTGGAATCCACCGGGACCATCCGGTAAGGCTAAATACTCGATTGTGACCGATAGTGAACTAGTACCGTGAGGGAAAGGTGAAAAGCACCCCTGCGAGGGGAGTGAAATAGTAACTGAAACCGCATGCCTACAAGCAGTGGGAGGGCTATACCCGCAAGGGGATGCCTGACCTCGTGCCTATTGAATAATGAGCTGGCTAGTTTTTTTCAGTGGCAAGGTTAAGCGAAAGCGAGCCGAAGCGAAAGCGAGTCCTAACTGGGCGTTTAGTCGCTGGGAAAAGACGCGAAGCGGGATGATCTACCCTTGGCCAAGGTGAAGTCAGTGTAACAGCTGATGGAGGCCTGAACCGGTGTTGGTTGAAAACAGCTCGGATGAGCTGAGGGTAGGGGTGAAAGGCTAATCAAATTCCGTGATAGCTCGTTCTCTCCGAAATAGCTTTAGGGCTAGCCTTGCGTGGACCGTCTCGGTGGTAGAGATCTGAATGGACTAGGGGCCTTCCCAGGTTACCGAATCCAACCAAACTTCGAATGCCGAGAACGAATGCGCAGGAGTCAGACAGCGGGGGCTAAGCTTCGTTGTCAAAAGGGGAAGAGCCCAGACCGCCAACTAAGGTCCCCAAATGTATGCTAAGTGGGAAAGGAAGTCGGGAGGCTATGACAGCCAGGAGGTTGGCTTAGAAGCAGCCATCCTTTAAAGAAAGCGTAATAGCTCACTGGTCGAGCCGCCCGGTACCGACAATCCAACGGGGCTCAAGCATACTACCGAAGTTGCGGGTCAGTCGAAAGACTGGCGGTAGGAGAGCGTTCCTTTCAGCAGTGAAGGTAGACCGTGAGGACTACTGGAGCGGAAGGAAGTGACTCTGCCAGCATAAGTAGCGATAAACAAGGTGAGAACCCTTGTCGCCGTAAGACTAAGGATTCCTGAGAAAGGTTAATCCGCTCAGGGTTAGTCGGAGCCTAAGGTGAGGCCGAAAGGCGTAGCCGATGGACACACGGTTAATATTCCGTGACCTCCTAAGGAGATATCGATGCGGGGACGCAGCGTCGAGCTCGGTACTGGTAATGGTTTCCAGTGCTGGGGGAGATGAGGACCGGATAGGCAAATCCGCCGGTTCGTCTGCCAGGAAAAGCCGCTAAGAGCCAAGGGAGTCCGTACCATAAACCGACACAGGTGGTCGAGATGAGTATTCTAAGGCGCTCGGGTGATATGTTGTTAAGGAACTAGGCACATTGACCCCGTAACTTCGGGAGAAGGGGTGCCCACCTAAGACGTGGGCCGCAGAGAATAGCGCAGGGCGACTGTTTAACAAAAACACAGGTCTCTGCAAAGTCATAAAAACGACGTATAGGGGCTGACGCCTGCCCGGTGCCGGAAGGTTAAAAGGAGGGGTTAGACGCAAGTCGAAGCTCTGAATTGAAGCCCCGGTGAACGGCGGCCGTAACTATAACGGTCCTAAGGTAGCGAAATTCCTTGTCGGGTAAGTTCCGACCTGCACGAATGGCGTAACGATCCTGCGACTGTCGTAACAACATGCCCGGCGAATTTGTGGTTCCGGTGAAGACGCCGGATACCCGCCACTAGACGAAAAGACCCCGTGCACCTTTACTGCACTCTATCAATGAATTATGGGTCGGTCTGCGCAGCATAGGTGGGAGGCTTTGAGATCGGACTCTTGGGTTCGATGGAGCCAACATTGAGATACCACCCTGATCGTTCTGTGATTCTAACCTAGCTCCATTATCTGGAGCAGGGACATTGGTAGACGGGTAGTTTGACTGGGGCGGTCGCCTCCTAAATTGTAACGGAGGCGCTCGAAGCTTGGTTCAGGAGGTTTGGAAATCCTCCTTCGAGTGCAAAGGCATAAACCAGGTTAACTGCGAGACCTACAAGTCAAGCAGGTGGGAAACCAGGACTTAGTGATCCGGTGATTCTGTATGGAAGGGTCATCGCTCAACGGATAAAAGGTACGCCGGGGATAACAGGCTGATCGGAGTCAAGAGTTCACATCGACGCTCCGGTTTGGCACCTCGATGTCGGCTCATCGCATCCTGGGGGTGTAGAAGCTCCCAAGGGTTAGGCTGTTCGCCTATTAAAGCGGTACGTGAGCTGGGTTCAGAACGTCGCGAGACAGTTCGGTCTCTATCTGTGGTGGGCGAAGGAGATTTGAGAGGGCCTGCCCTTAGTACGAGAGGACCGGGGTGGACAAAGCTCTTGTGATCCAGTTGTCACGCCAGTGGCACCGCTGGGTAGCGAACTTTGGTCTGGATAAGCGCTGAAAGCATATAAGCGCGAAACCTTCCTCAAGATGAGATCTCCCAATCGAAAGATAAGAAGGGCCGTGAAAGACGATCACGTTGATAGGACGGATGTGGAAGCGTAGTAATACGTTGAGCTTACCGTTACTAATAGCCCGTTCGGCTTGACCATAAAATTTACTCCAAGCATAGAGCTTTCCTCTGACAAGCTGCAAGGCAGCAATAGTGGATTACCCGTCAATATCAATTCCTTAGCTCTCACAAGCTTTGGGTGATCCTAGCGAGAGGGTCCCACCCGTTCCCATCCCGAACACGGTAGTTAAGCCTCTCAGCCCCGATGGTACTGCGTGCGCAAGTGCGTGGGAGAGTAGGACGTCGCCCGATTAACACAAAAAGCCCCGGTATCATACCCGGGGCTTTTTTGCGTCTACCCCCGCCCGCCCGCCTCCTCACACCAGCTTCTTCTGGTCGTGGTAGGGGCATCCAATGCTGAGCGCCCCTCGCACAGATCCGTAAATGCAGAGTTACCATATGCGGCTTCGGCGTAAGGTCTTGACGCAAAGAAGGGCTCTTCCGGATAGGGATGTAGAACCTGGCATGATGGGACGTACTTACGGGTGAGTCGATTGAAGCGAAACCAGTAGAGCCATGTCCGTTTTCTTTGGCGCAGCTGTTACCGCCGGTGCAAAAATCCCCATAGTGCCGATCGAAGAGTTCCCACCTGACGGAGGATGAGGCCAACAGTCGGCGGCAACTATGTTCTTGCATCAGGTGCAGTTGCTACTACAACCACTGGCCCATTTTGATGCAACATGCCTGGCCCGATACCTGTCGTCTTACTCGGCCGGCCGGCCGTTGATCAGCGTCTTCAGGGCAAGGTCCTCGGCTGGCTCTGGTCCGCGACGCGGCACTGCGGGTTCTTGCAGCGGCTGATGCTATCGGCATTCGCGGACTCCTTGTGCACGCCATCTCCGAAGAGGCCAGGCAGAGGGCGCTCGGGTTTGATTCGTCGCCGCTGGACCCGTTGACACTGATGGTTACGTTGTCTGATTTGCGTGAGTTGCTAGCGGACGGGTAGTGGGCGGGGCTGTAGTTCCAGACTACCGCGCCCAAGCGTCTCACGAGGGATTACGTAAGTAAGTGAGATTCCGCCCCGGCCAGGATGCAGTTGGTATTGAAGTAGTGAATGGAGCCTTTGGTTTTTGCGGGCAACTTCTGAGAGCGCGCATCGCCGCTACCAGCACACGCTTCAAATCTTGCTTGGTGTGGTTGGCCAGCCCGCTGGTTCCTGACTGCGTTCCACACCAGTTCTTCCGGGTCCACTTGTGGCGAGTACGGGGGCGAAACAAAAACTGCAGCCGTCTCTCTGTCGAGGCTGCGGAACCCTTCACCGCACGGGACCGGTGGACGGAATTGCCATCACCACCAGGGAAACCGGATGTCTGGCACCTCCGAGAAGTCTCTTGAAGAACTCCACGTACACCCCGTTGTTGAGGTTGCCTTCGGTCAACATGAACCGCATCTGCCCCAGATTGTTAATCGCCGAAATCAGGCTAGAGCGAAACCGCGCTCCCGTGCTTTTCACAATCGGCGTCCTGCCCGATGGCCCCCAAGTCGTGCCAGTATGGTAATCGTACGCCACACTCGTCGCTGAACCAGATCTCAGCCCCGGTTTTCGAGGCCATTTGACGGATCAGAGGGAACTCCTATCGCTTCCAACGCTCAACCCGCGCGGCGTCCTGTTCATAGCCACGGTGCAGCGGACGCTGGCAACTCACTCCCAGTTGGCGCATGAGGTATGCTGCATCGGCTCAGTTTCGCCCGGAACCGTTCCGCGATCAGCCAGTACGCCGCCTCCAGGGTCCAGAGAGCAAACTCAAACCGGTGATGCAATGGCGTCTGGGTTGTTACTAGGTCGTAAAGGCCCTTCAAAGGCAGTCGGCGCAATTTCATCGGCTGGCCCAGCAACTTCTTCGCCTTCAGCGCTCCCAACCCTCCGCTCCGATAAGCCGCCAGCCAGTTGTAGATGCAGCACTTCCCCAAGCCCAGCGCCCGAACCACGTCTTCGGGTTGCTGGCTGCCTTGAACCGGATGGATGAAACGGAGTCGGATTTCTTCCAGCGTCTTGTGATCAAGTCTCCGGCCGTCCAATTTGGGCACTCTCTTTAGGTGATCACGGTGGCAGTGAGGCTTCCAAAGTGGACTTACTGATGGGGAGATTAGTAGCTGCGCTGCGACACATAGAGTCAGTTGGTATGAACGGACCATTGCGCCTACCTCACTGTCCCCCGAACATCGGAGTCCAGCAATGGTCAGAAGACAGCGTGATTCGTCTCGGGCAACACGAAGAGGCCCAGTACTCTGACACCCATTCGAAACGAAGGCCATGCACTTTCGGAGCCGGGCGAGGACCGCAGGTACGGCAAGCGGATACCTGGTTGCGACAAAGTAGCGGTTGCAGCTTCTGGAGCCCAGGTTGTGGCGGACGCAAGGACGGGATCGCATCATCCACTTTCCCAGCAACTCCACTGTCGGGACACCACCAGCGGGAAGCGGCGAGCCGCGATCAACGTGCACCGTACCGGAGAGCGGGCACTTCAGCATGTTTGGCGAAGTGGCGTATTATTTAAGGGCACAGGTCACAATTAAAGGACAACTGACTGCTAGCAAGATGATGCTGATCGTCAGAGCAGGGCCCGACAGCCCCAGGCAATTGCGAAGAACGCTACCATTTGTGGCGTCTGTCTGCGTGCATGCTGTCGTGATTGGAAGCCTCCTACTTCTGCCGCCGTTTCCAGACGGAGCCTGGGGGGAGAAGCGAGTCAGGACGGCAGTACGTCTGGAGATCGCCCCCAAAGAGCACAAAGTCATCTGGCTCAGGAAGAATGAACGGCTGCCCGACATTTCGCCCACCGTCCAGCGAGCCGATGCCGGGCCGAAGCGCAAAGATCCGGACAAACTCGCAGTTGCGGCCAATCCTCCTAATGCCAGACATTGGGACCAGTTCATTTACGTGCCGGTTCCGAAGGTAGAGGAGCAGAAGGTCATTCCTTCACCCAACCTTCTCGTGACAACACTTGCCAGCCCGGTACCGCCCAAGCCAGAGCCACGCAAGTTCGTGCCACCGCCCGACCTGCCCAAAGTGGTGAAACCCCGAGAGATAGAACTGCAGGAACCGGCCATTGCCAAGAATTTGGGTGCAGGGCTCGATATGAAGGCGCCCGCCGGACTGTCGAAGGTGGACGCTCCAAAGCCGGCAGGCAAGAAGTTTGTCCCTCCTCCCGATCCACAGCGCAAAGTACCGTCCCGGATCATTGACCTTCCCGAAGGGCTGCCCCTTCAGGCTGGTAGCGCGGACGCCATCAAGCTGGCGATTCCAGTGGGCCAACCGGACGCTCCCAGGCCTCCAGGCAGGAAGTTTGTCCCTCCTGCCGCGCTGGCTGGCGGCAGCGGACTCGGCGGTGCGCGCGGCGGGGCGTCGGCCGGCGAGGCCGTCACGGTGCCGGATATCGCCTCGGCTCCTCTGCAGGCTGGAGTGCCTGGGGCGATCTCCGCTGTTATCATTTCGGCGAACCCTTCCGCCAATGCGAGTATCATTCCGCCCGAAGGTAACAGGGCATCGAAGATTCGATCCGGTTCGATGCCGGGCGGAAATGGAGGATCTCCGGGGTCCGCTGGAGGTGATGGCTTCATCGTTCCCGGTGTGACGGTGCGAGGTGGAAATGGCGTCAACTCCGGCAGCGAATTGGCTGCCAACAAACTCCCTCCGGCCCCTCTGGCTGCGTCGGCCGTCACACCAACACCCTTGCCCACCATCCGGCCGCGGTTGACCACGGCCACAGTGTCTGTCCCGCAACGACCGAATGCCCGCCGCGTGCCCCAGCAGGTGGAAGGCGTTTTCCAGAACCGTGTCGTGTACTGCACCGCCATGCCCGGGCCCTCAGGCGCATCTGACTGGGTCGTGTGGTTCGGAGAGACAGAGGCACTGCCTCCGGGCTCCAGAATCGTCATGCGTCCGCCCGTCGCTGGGAAGACTGCCCTGCCGGTTGGGAAGACCGCAGGCCCGGCCGAAACCCGCTTCTGGATCGTGGCACGCCTGGGCAAGAACGGCAGACTCACGGCTGTGAGCATCACCGGCGGCCTCGCCGCAAAGCAGGCGCAGGAACTGGCGAACGAAATGGACAAATGGGTCTTCACACCAGCCATCCGCAACGGCGAGGCGGTGGATGTGGACCTGGTGCTGGAGGCGAAATTGAGCGGGACGGGCATGTAGTTCCCACGCCCGGGTGGAGAGCAAATGTGCTCTTCGGAGCCAATATTCATCCATAAGGGTTAGTCCTGCGAAGGGAGTTTCGAATGTGAGTACTGATCCTTTTCAGCGCAGGTCCCCTGTGATAACGTTGAAACGATTGTGGCTCGGGCGATCGGTGCAGGGCATCCGCCCAGGCGGCACTACAAACAACCGTGCAAAATCCGGCGCACTCAATGACATTGAAGGAAGAGCCAGCCGTACCAGCGTCAACCGTGGGCCAGAGCGGCGGCGCGTGGGCGTCGTGGCGGGATCTGCCTGGACCGCAGCGGTCCCGACTGGTCGGATACGCCGGCTTCCTGGTTCTCCTGACCCTGCTGTTCATCCAGCCACTCGCCAAGCTGATGTGGCATGCCGCCCAGAGCGATTTGCACTCGCACATCATCCTGGTACCATTCATCACCGGCTACCTGCTCTACCTCCAGCGGGGGCAGACCTCGGCTGCCTATCGTACCTCAATTGCCGGAACCATCGTTCTGGGCGCGATCGGAATTGGGATGCTGGCCGCGGGAATCAGCTGGCGCGGCAGTCTCAGCCTCAACGACGGACTGGCGGTGATGGCATTGTCGTTTGTCAGTTTCGTCGCGGCCGGCGGTTTTCTGTTCCTCGGTTCGAAGTGGATGGCCGCATCGGCCTTTCCCCTGGCGTTTCTGATCTTCCTGGTTCCCCTGCCCGATGCCGCGGTCGATTGGCTGGAAAAGGCTTCCATGCTCGCGTCCGCGGACGCTGCCGCCCTGTATTTTCGGCTGACGGGAACAATCGTGTTCCGTCAGGGCCAGGTGTTCCATTTGCCCGGAATCGTGCTCCAGGTGGCCCAGGAGTGCAGCGGGATTCGCTCCAGTTGGGTGCTGTTCATCACCAGCCTGCTCGCGTCTCATGTCTTTCTGAAAACCCGGTGGCGAAGGCTTCTGCTGGTAGCCTTCGTGATTCCGCTCGGCATCCTGCGGAACGGGTTTCGGATCCTGGTAATCGGGTTGCTTTGCGTGCATGTCGGTCCCCACATGATCGATAGCCCCATCCACCATAGGGGCGGTCCCGTGTTCTTCGCGTTGTCGCTGGTTCCCCTGGCATTATTATTGTGGTGGCTGCGGCGCCAGGAGCAGCGGCGGAACCTGGCGGACTGAGGATACGTGAATCTGTTCCATTTCCTACCCTATGCAGCAGCAATTTTCGGCCTGCTCCTGGCCGCGGCCAGTCTGTTGTCCCCCAAGCGCTCCGTCGCCACCTGGTGCTTCTTCGCCGGTATGGCGGTGCTCGGCATAGACAGCGTATTCACGGGCTTGAGCCTGGCCGCCACGGACTTGTTCGAAGTGGTTCGCTGGCTGACGCTAGGGTTGATTGCCAAGTCCTTCGCACCCGCAGCCTGGCTTGGCTTCAGCCTGACCTACTCGCGGGGAGACTATCGCGAGTCCCTGGTGCGCTGGAGAATCCCACTGGCGATTGCCGCACTCCTGCCGATCGGTTTGGCACTCGGCTTCCATGACGCGCTCTTCGAGTGGGCACCGGCCGGCGAAGAGTTGCTGCCTCGCTTCGGGGTGATCGCCAAGGTTCTGAACGCCACCCTTCTGGTTGCGAATGTCTGGATTCTGATGAACCTGGAGCAGACGTTCCGATCGGCGGTCGGAACAATGCGCTGGCGAATCAAGTTCGTGATCCTCGGCCTGGCGGTGATCTTCGGCGCCCGGCTTTACGTTCGGAGCCAGGCGGTTCTCTATTCCGTGTACGACGTGAATTGGTCCGGCGTCGAGTCGAGTGGGCTTGTGATCGGGTGTGTCTTCCTGGTGGTGGCCTACGTGCGCACCGGCCTGGCCGAGATCGACGTGTACCCCTCCCGGTCCGTCCTGGGGTCTTCTGTGACGGTTCTCATGACCGGCGGATACCTCTTCGTCGTTGGGGTCCTGGCCAACGTGATCCGGCGCTTTGGCGGCGCAGAGAGTTTCCAGACCCAGGCTTTTGTCGTGCTACTGGGCATGGCCGGACTGGCCGCTCTCCTGCTCTCCGATCGGCTCCGGCAGCGCATTCACGGCTTCGTCGACCGCCACTTCGCCAGGGCGCAATACGACTCCGTTCGAATCTGGACCGAGTTTTCGCGACGCCTTGCCAACGTCAAGAGTCAGGCCGGCCTCAGCACCGTGTCCGTGAAACTGATCTCAGAGACGTTTGAGGTGCTGTCGGTGACCATCTGGCTGCTGGATGAGCAGACGGAGCGCTTCGTGGCGGGCGCGTCCACCGCGCCTCTGCCAGGCGAGGACGCTGCCGGCAGTCCCCCCTCGGCAGCGTCCAGCGCCGTCGGGGCCGGCTTGCGGGTTCGATCCTCCCCGTTTGACCTGGAAGAGGTGGACGAGCCGTGGGCCGAGGAGCTGCGGCAACTCAATCGAACGACATTCCCGAATGGCGGCAATCGTTGGTGTGTTCCGTTGCGGGCAGGCGAACAGAGCTTGGGCGCCCTCGTTCTGGCAGACCGCGTCAATGGTGCGGTTTACACGGTGGAGCAGTTGCAGTTGCTGCAGTGCATTGCGGATCAGGTGACGTCGGTACTCTTGAACCTGCGGCTGGCCAACGAGGTGGCCCGCTCCAGGGAACTGGAGGCGTTTCGGACCATGTCGGCGTTCTTCGTCCACGATTTGAAGAACGCTGCCGCATCGCTGAACCTGATGCTGAAGAACCTTCCGGTTCATTTTGACGACCCGGAGTTTCGGCAGGACGCCCTGCGCGCCATTGGCAATACTGCGCGGCGAATTGATGAGATGATCGGCAGGTTGACCGCGCTGAGGCAGCGGCCCCAGTTCAAGCCAGTAGAGGCCGACTTGAGTCAGCTCGTCAACGAGGCTCTGGACCGGCTCGGAGAGATGCCGCGCGTGGAGCTGACTAGGGAGTTGGCGCCGCTGCCTGGAATACTGGCCGACCGTGAACAGATCCAGAGCGTGGTGACCAACCTGGTGCTCAACGCTCGCGACGCGCTGGGGCAGGGAGGCCGCATTCGCATCCGCACGGAGCCGTCCGGCGGCAGCGTCGTGCTCACTGTCGTGGACAATGGCTGTGGGATGAGCGCGGCGTTTCTGAAAGACTCGCTGTTCCGCCCCTTTCAAAGCACGAAGAAGAACGGGCTCGGCATCGGCATGTTTCAGTCCCGGATGATCGTTGAGGCGCACGGGGGCAGTATCCGCGTGGAGAGTGAGCCAGGGAAAGGCAGCACCTTTCGTGTGAGCCTTCCCGTCTCTCAGCCAAGCCCTCAATCAGGCAAGGAAATCAAATGACAAAGACCAGGCTGCTGATCGTCGAGGACGACGAGGACATCCGCACTCAGATGAAGTGGGCGCTGGGCGCCGACTATGAAGTGCTGACGGCCGGGGACCGTGCTGGCGCCCTGACCGCATTCACCGCCGATCGTCCCTCAGTGACTCTGCTGGATCTGGGCTTGCCCCCCCGTCCCAACGAGCCGGATGAGGGCCTGGCGGTGCTCTCGGCGATTCTCTCACTGGACCCGCTGGCTAAGGTGATCGTGGTCTCCGGCCAGGGCGAAAAGCAGAACGCCCTGCGGGCTGTCGGGGCCGGCGCTTACGATTTTCTCTGCAAGCCGGTGGACATGGACGAGCTAACGCTCGTGCTGCACCGTTGCGTCTACCTGGCGGAGCTCGAGCAGGAATACCGAGCCATGCAGGCCGGCGCGCAGGCCGGCGTGTTTGAAGATATGCTCGGCGCCAGCCCACAGATGCAGGCCGTCTTCGATTTCATTCGCAAAGTGGCGCCCACCAACGCCCCGGCCCTGATCCTAGGCGAGAGTGGCACCGGCAAGGAGATGGTGGCCCAGGCGATCCATCGCCGCAGCACGCAGAGTGGTGGCCCGTTCGTCGCCATCAACTGCAACGCCATCCCGGAGAATCTCCTAGAGTGTGAGCTCTTCGGCCATGAGAAGGGCGCGTTCACGGGGGCGCAAACGCAGCGCAAAGGGCACATTGAGTCCGCCGCGGGGGGGACCCTGTTCCTCGATGAGATCGGGGAGCTGCCTGCGCAGGTCCAGGTGAAGCTGCTGCGCTTCCTGCAGGAGAAGTGCTTCCAGCGCGTCGGCGGCCGGCAGGAGATCGCCAGCGATGCCCGCGTCATCACGGCGACGAACAAGAACTTGCAGGAGTACACGGCCAGCGGGAAATTCCGGGAGGATCTGTACTTCCGCCTGGCCGTGATGGTGGTCAAGGTGCCCGCCCTGCGGGAGCGGGGGGACGATGTCCTCCTGGTGGCGAAGGCGTTTCTGCAAGGCTATGGGGCCGAGCATGGCAAGCCGGGACTGACATTCGCGCCGGACGCGATGCGGGCGTTGAGTGTATACCGCTGGCCGGGGAATGTTCGGGAGTTGCAGAACCGGGTGCGGCGGGCGGTCATCATGGCGGACGGGAAGCGGGTTTCGGCCCGGGATCTGGAATTGGCGGATGCGGTCGGCGAGTTGCCGACCCAGACGCTGAAGGAAGCGCGGGAGGCGGTGGAGCGGGAGATGGTGCAGGAGGCGCTACGGCGGCATCGGGGGAAGATCACATCGGCGGCGGTGGAGTTGGGGATCAGCCGGCCGACGCTGTATGAGCTGATGGAGAAGCTGGGGATCGGGCGGGAGGGGTGAGTGGATGCCCATCGGCCCGTCCCCGGAGAAGCTCGGTATCTGACGAAATGAGCGATCGAGGTACCTCCCCAGCCGGCAGAGGTGCCGGATTCTCTTACGTTCAGGTGAAATTGCGGCCGCTGCCCTTAAGTAAAAGTGGAATTGAGGTTTGACTTCAACCGTACTAAAGACGCTTGAATTGGGCTGTCGGAACACTTAACAAACTAGGTTGTCCTTGGGATAGAAGTCCAGCGGAGTAGCAGACGCACTCGGGTCAGCGTAACGACTTGGAACGATTTGGTTTAAGTGAGACCCACCCAGACTCCATCAGGTTCGGAGTACAGATGGCACGGCACTTGCAGTTTCGGTTAAGCGGGTCCGGTTTCCGCCTGACCCGGAAGGTGAGGCCCACAATGAGGAAGATTCAGATTCTCAACTTGATCGCGGCCATCGCTATGCTGGCCGCTACCGCATCAGCAGACTTCATTCCCTATCCCAACGTTGGCACTTTGGCACCGTCGACGACGTTCACTGCGACGCAGACTGGGCCTGTGTTTCTGGCCTATTTTTATGCGCAGGACGCAGGATACAACAGCACCATCGGCATGAGGGTCAACGGAGCCCCCGCGACGGCATTTGGTCTGCCAAACCATAGTTCCGCGTATGGCCTAACGTTCAACTTGGGAAGCGTAAACGCCGGAGATTCTCTGGTGTTTGAACTTAAGGTTGACGACCTTGGGTATTCCTGGTACTCAGCTCCCAGTTTGAACAGCGATTTGCTCAATCACGCCTACGCCACCCCTTGGAGTGGCGACAGTGTGATCCCGCCGGGAACGTACGTCGGCTTCGAGGACCTGCCTGGCGGCGGTGACCGAGACTACAATGATCACCAGTTCGTCTTCACGAACGTCAGCGTTCCCGACGGCGGTATGACTTTGATGCTGCTTGGCGGTGCGCTCGTTGGTCTCGAGACCCTGCGCCGGAAGTTCCGCATGTAAGCATTCTCTCCATTCTTGGAACGCCAAGAGGGCCGGAGTAATCCGGCCCTCTTGGCGTCTGTCCGCTCGGTCCGGAGCCCACGGAGCCCGCAACTGCTTTCCGGTTTGGTTTACCCCCTGAGCAGTTCGACAGGTTGAATGTGGCATTCGACGCGGCGATCCATCGACGGACCGGGCGGAGTGGCGGCCTGTTCGTCGCCATCAACGGCAACGCGATTCCGGGGAATCTGCTGGAGATTGAGCTATTCGGCTATGAGAAGGGCGCGTTCACGGGGGCGCAGACGAAGCGCAAGGGGCATATTGAGACCGCCGCCGGGTGTACGTTCTTCCTCGACGAGATCGGGGACCTGCCTGCGCGGGTCCAGGTGAAGCTGCTGCGCTTCCTGCAGTAGAAGTGCTTGCAGCGTGTCGGCGGCCGCCAGGACATTTCCAGCGATGCCCGCGTCATCACGGCGACGAACAAGAATCTGCAGGAGTACACCGCCAACGGGAAGTTTCTGGAGGATCTGTACTTCCGCCTGGCCGTGCTGGTGGTCAAGGTGCCCGCCCTGCGGGAGCGGGGGGACGATGTCCTCCTGGTGGCAAAGGCGTTTCTGCAAGGCTATGGGGCCGAGCATGGCAAGCCCGGGTTGACGTTCGCGCCGGACGCGCTGCGGGCGTTGAGTGTATACCGCTGGCCGAGGAATGTTCGGGAGTTGCAGAACCGGATGCGGCGGGCGGTCATCATGGCTGACGGGAAGAGAGTCGGCGCTCGGTATCTGGAGTTGATGGATGCCTTGAGCGAATTACCGCCCCAGACGCTGAAGGAAGCGCGGGAGGCCGTCGAGCGGGATATGGTGCAGGAGGCGCTGCGGCGGCATCGAGGGAAGATCACTCCGGCGGCCGTCGAACTGGGGATCAGCCAGCCGATGCTGTACGAGTTGATGGAAAAGCTGGGGATCGCGCGAGGGTTAAGATGTCGTGGGTGAGAGCCATTCCGAACTCGCGATTTGTGTCGGAACGATTTACGGCGACGCACCGACGGCATCATTGCCCGTAACACACTGCCACACAGTGGTTTGCTGCCGTGAAACCGAAGTGCCGGGATTTGGCAGTGTCGAAATCCTTTACGGTGAGGACCGGCGGACCGGGGCGGGCTGGAACGCTTGACATATTTACTTTGATAGGGTTACGGCAAGTGGCCCATGGCGTGCTACCACCTTGAGTGGAGGTTCGGAAGATGCGTGCAGTCGGAATCGGTCTCTTGCTGGTGATGGCGGGATCGTCAGTTTTTGCTGACAGCTTGGTGGCCAGATTCGGGCCGGCCTATTCCACGGGGGGGATATACGTCGACGTGAGTGCTGTCCCACTGGGAACAAGCCCAATCAGTGTCGCCGGTGCCTATGATGTTTCGTTCTCTCCGGCTACACCGGACAACAGCAACACTAGAGGCGTCGTCCAAGGCCCCCCCCCAAACCACGCAATTCCAATCCCGTGGAGTGGACAGTATTTTTCCACTGGCGGGGTGTCTACTGAAACGATTACTATCCATTTCGTAAACCCGCAAACGAGCCTTACGTTCCTGTGGGGTTCTGTCGATCTCTACAATACCCTCACCATCGGGAACACGTCGTGGACCGGTGCTGATGTTATTCCCCCGACCGGCGCTGACGGGAACCAGGGTCCTACCGGTAGCGCATATGTCTTAATCGCGACTGATCAGCCTTTCCATGATGTCACCTTCAAAAGTGACCAATACGCTTTCGAGTTTGCCGATGTTCGGGCGGTACCCGACGGCGGCATGACTCTCATGCTGCTGGGCGGTGCACTGGTTGGTTTCGAGACTCTGCGCCGGAAGTTCCGCGCGTAGACACTTCCCTTCCTTAGGTTGGACGCCAAGAGGGCCGGAGAGATCCGGCCCTCTTGGCGTTTCGGTGACTCCCATTGGGCCTCTGTGTTGGCTGTTCTCCCCGCCGCGGCCGTAACCGAACGCCAGGCATACCCGTGCCCCCTTCGACATTGGCGTCTGGGACTGACCGCTTGGATTATCTTGCGGCGTGGGCATCCGGCTGTAGTAGTGGCGAGCCCTAAGCCACGGCGAGCCGGACGCGGTGACGGCAAGGCCAATTACCAGAGCCACCACGAAGTCACCGGCCCACAGAGTCCGAGGATCGGCTACGCGACTGAGGCGGGTTTGGCGAGTAGTGTTCGGTATGCCGTTGGTTGCCTTGGAGAGAGAGCTAACGAGACTGTCCGTGCGGGACTAACTGCAAGTGTGGCTGGGACCGAGCCGATGGTAGCATATGAGGTGGCTCGTCCCTCCGGACGGCCGCGGCCCCTTTTAAGAGGATTGGTACGGGCGCTTGCCCGAAGTACTTTCTGGGCTAGCTAAGGACTCAATGATGAAAGTGATTGTGGTGGCTGGAGCGCGGCCAAACTTCATGAAAGTGGCGCCATTGATGGAGGCCCTGGGGCGGCGCGCGGGGGTGGAGGCGCTGCTGGTGCATACCGGGCAGCACTACGACTCCAGAATGTCGGACGAGTTCTTCCGGGACCTTGGATTGCCGGAACCGGCGGTGAATCTGGGCGTGGGATCGGGTAGCCATGCGGTGCAGACGGCACGGGTAATGATGGCGTTCGAGGAGGTATGCGGGCGGGAGAAGCCGGATTGGGTTGTGGTAGTTGGGGATGTGAACTCGACGATTGCCTGCGCGTTGACGGCGAAGAAGATGGGGATCCGGGTGGCGCATGTGGAGGCGGGGTTGCGGTCACGGGATATGACGATGCCGGAGGAGTTGAAACCGCCTTTGCACGGACGCGATCAGTGATCTTTTTGTTTACCACCGAGGCCGGGGCGGGGGAGAACCTGGCGCTGGAGGGCGTGGCCGCGGAGCGCGTGCGCTTCGTGGGGAACACCATGATCGACACTCTGCTCCGGCATGTGGCGAAGGCGCGCGGGTTGGAGTTGCCAGCAGGGTTGGTGGAGGGACAATATGCAGTGCTGACGTTGCACCGGCCGGCGAACGTGGACGACCGGCGTGTGATGAGCGAGTTGTTGGAGGCGATGGGAGCGATCGCCGAGCGCGTGCCGGTGGTGTTTCCGGCGCATCCGCGGACGCGGGCGCGGCTGGAGGAGTTCGGGTTCGGTGACAGGCTCGGCCGACTGCGAGTGATGGAGCCAATGAGCTATCTGCCGTTTCTGGGGCTGATGGCGCGGGCACAGTTGGTGTTGACTGATAGCGGGGGCATCCAGGAAGAGACGACGGTACTGGGGGTGCCGTGCCTGACGCTGCGGGAGAACACGGAGCGGCCGATCACGTGCGAGCAGGGCACGAACGAGTTGGTTGGGCGGGACGGAGGACGGATCAGGC
>JADKID010000031.1 GCA_016721425.1 Bryobacterales bacterium
AGCGTGCCTGAAACGACGCCCTCGGGCAGTTCATGAGCTGCCGGAATATCCACAACAGCCAATGGGTAAACGTGCCGTTGGGCGCACGTCCGGATCATCCGCAACGCAAAACTGCGTGTGCCGGACAGCGCGGTCCTCCCAGGCCAGGCAGAGAGAGGTTGTCTCCATCACCCGTATACCGGACGGGGATGGCTTCCCTTCATTGAAGGAAGAGGGCGGAAACTCAGAACGACATGGGACCGCCAAGCGTCAGTTCACTGTGCGCTTCTATTCTGGACCAAACCGTATTCACGCAAAACCCGGAATTGTGACCGGCAGCTTCCGTTGACGGGGATTTCGCGAACAGCGCCACGCACCGCGGCCCGTCTCCGAAGGCAACCTGCTGAACGTCGCCAAACAGGCCGGCACCCCGGGTACGCCCGCAGCAAGGTAGGGATTGATTGGCGCCACAAACGCAGCAGGCTTGCCGGTGGCCAGGAGCTGATCCACAAACGCGGGATGGTTCCCAGCCCGGCGCTACGTTGCCGCGATGGGCGCCCCGGGTCACGTACGCCGCAGATCACCACCGCGCTGCACGCCGCCATGCTCCCGGGCCAGACGCGTATGCCCTCCGGCGGCGGTTGCGGGTCCAGCAACTGCGCTGGCCGGCGGCGCTCGCCCCGAAGCAACTCCATCATGTCGCGCCCTGCTGTTAAACCGGCCCGCGCCCAGGTGAAGCACGCGTTGGCGCCGTCGCGTGGCAACGGCGAAACCACGCCCTCGTTCTTCACCAGAGCCAGCATATAAAGCCACCGATTGCGCCGTCTGCTCGAATACCACAGAATGGATCAGAATCACCGACTGCTTCCAGGAATCCACCAGCTTCTTCTTGTTGAGTCCCACGCACTTTTGGCATGTTACCTTTGCGAAGGGGATCTTTACCACCTAACGCGCTCGTCAAATCCGCTTCTGCGTCAAGCGGCGCGCAACAGCAGCCGGGATGGCGTCCACCGAAACGCGGGCGTTCGTTGGGATCGCGTGAACCGCCGGCCTCAATCGCGCGCACCGCCGCTTCACCCGGAGGAAAGAACTAATTTCATATCCATGTAGTCGGTGGTGATCAAGCCTTTGAAACCATCTGCTTCGCACTGGGATACCCATCGGGATCTACGCCGGAACCGTGGCCAGCGTCTCCACCATCCAGCGCCGGCGTTGAGATGCGCCGTCATCACTGAATCCGCCGGCAGCGGTGGCGGCCGGAACAGCGCCAGTTCCACCTTCTCCATTCGCTCGCGCGTCACGCCGAAATCGTGGCCGGGCCGATATGGCTGTCCGTGGCCCGTGTCGCGTGGCCGGGGAAGTGCTTCACCGTGGTGGGCACCGGGTACTGCGCGTCGCTGTGCGCGCCCTTCGATGAATGCGGCGACGTGCGCCGAGACCGCTTCCAGATTCTCGCTGAACCCGCGGATGTTGATGATCAGGTTGCCGGGTTGTTGCATTGGCGTCGGCGACCGGCGCAGGCACCCGCTGCACCATTGCGCGGATTCGCGCCGTGGCGCAACCCAGCGCCGCGTGGCTCCGATCGTTTCGCCGCTCCATGGGCCATCAGGTGCGGAGGATGAGAGTCATGGTGGAGTTCGGGCTGGGGACGCGCCCCAGTTAAGTCTCCGCCCACGATCAGAGGCACTTTAGCCAACTTCTGCATGCGGTTTCAGAATGCGACCATCTGATGGTTCGCCCGCTTAACGATGCCATTTTTGCACTCTGTTGACGCAATCGAACCGCCTACCTTCAGATCGCGCACCAGCGTCGTAGTCGCGATAGGCCTTGGAGCGATTGGAACTCGCCGTGGCACACCATCAGCAGCTGCGCGGCGCGCTCGCGCGGCGTCATGGACTTCAGCCACTTTTGCGCGATAGAGGACGATCACGGGTGCTTGGGTGCGTGCTTTTTCTTTTCAGGGCGGCGGCCGGCAGGTACCGAGCGCTGGGGCGAGCAAAGGCGACGATCGAACCACCATCGCCGCAGCCGGAAGCTATCACTCGCGTTGCTTAGGTGGCGTGGTTTTCTTGCGGGCCGCAGGCGCGCCTTAGCCTCGAACCGCACGGGCTTGCGAGGCGACTTCAACAACCTGCCGTCCGCTTCAGAGCGCTGCCGGGTGCTGTACTTCGTTGGAGCTCTTCATGATCCTGCGTTGGCGCTGAACGTTGCTTCTCGGTCAGGCCCAGCGCATCGACAAAACACAAGAATCGGATCACTGGAATCATCGCTTTTTCCCCGCGCAGCTTTCCAATCAACTCGACGCCATCCACACTCAGGCATCTTGAAATCTGATCACCACCAGATCGGCGAGTACTCTTTGCGAAACATCTCGAGGGCCTTCTGCGGGTCGGTGGTGCCGTCCGTCTTGCAACAGGCTCCTCCAGCGGCACCGCTCTGCGGAGCCGCATCATTCCAGATCTGTTTGTCGTCCACCAAAAGGACGCGTGGGAGTTACCAACTGATGTTGACGATTTGGCGCGGTGACCATGAACCTTGCCGAAGTTAACAGAGCTGAAACAGGCGTGTCCAACGGTAAGCATGTATCACGCTCATCCAGAGGCGAGATAAGCTTCCTTGAAAACTGCCCCTCCTGTGGTGCAGAGAGGACTGCTCCACTTCCTCGGCAATTCTGCCCGGCCCGATACCGCACTGGTGTGTCATGGGCTTTATTACTCGTCGATAATCCGCAAGGTTCACCCGTTTGGGGTTAATAAGGTTCGCCCGGGGTTTTCTGAACTTACCAATCGCAGGAAGGCTACGTTGTTGGGCTGGTGGGCCAGCAGTGGGTGTTGCGCAACGCTTCATTGACCTGGCGGAAGATATTGCTGGCCTCGCCGAAGAAACGGAGAACCACGCGCCTGGCCGCCGGTCTCCTTCTGTGAAGGTGTGCGAACTGGTTGACGCTGCAAAAAGTCGAGCCTCTGGATGGTAGGCATCACCTCGGAGCGTGGCCATTTCATGGATCTTGCACGGAGGATCGAGGGCGCCCGCAGCACGCTGGAGTTTTGGAGCTTGCGGCGTATGCGATCGAATGTGATCTTGGAAGACGCCTGCTTGCCTGTTGCGATAGAGGATCGCCTTGCATTACATCGATCTCGCTCATGCGATCTGCACGTGATTGCAGGCATCGTACATATTCGATTCAGAAAGCGGGATGCACAGCCGCGCCGGCCTCACTCCTGCGTGTCCTGCCGGTTGGTGGAGAAGTCACTGAGCTCGGACCGCAGATCCAAAATACCAGCAACAATATCGCTGGGCTTGAGCGTGGAGAGGAATCCTAGCAGGCCTGAGGTGTTCTCCTTGCCAGCCGTAGGACCAGTACGACTGGAACTGGTTTGCCGTTTCAACCACCATCGCAATCGTGATGGGCGCCTCGCCATGCTGAAGCTGTTGGTCTCGCGGTACCGCCGTCTTTCCAGATGCTGAAGTTGCCGGGCCGGAATGTTCGGGATGAATCGGCCCCGGTTATCGAGCACGCCGACATCCACGGTGACCGTCAGGTTGTCGCTGCGGAACGTGGGGCCATCGGCCTTGCCAGCTCCCGGGCGCCTTTTCTGAATGCGGGAGGATCTTGGCGCCTTCGGTTTCCGGCGGTTTCTCGGTGTCTTTGGCGTCGCCCTTCTTTTGGGCCGCGCGACGGTGTCGCCGCTCTCCTTCTTCGGGCCCGCTTGAGCGCCCAGGTAACCAGCGGTGACCAGCACGCCGGCTAGAACGAGAGGCAGTCGACACAATCTCATGGATATGCCTTCCCCAGAACAATAGACGTCAGAACGGCCCCGGCAGGTTGCGGACGGCTTGCGAAAGACTAGTTGATCCAATCATTGCGCTTGGTGCCGTGCTTCTTCGGATACACCTGAACTTCTTCTTTGCCCGCTGGAGCTTCCAATTCTGATAGCGGCTGTTGAACCTTCTCTAAGACTGAAGCGAATCACCGGCCCCCTGCCCTTTGCGGCGCCCAACCCCAGCTTAAGAAAAGCATAGCCGAATGCCATCCCGCCCAGATGGGCGAAGTGGCTCACCGAGCCGCCGCTGTCACCCAGCGCGCCTCGGAAGACGATCGCGCCCATGATCAGAACGTACCAGCGCGCCTCGATGGGGAAGAGCCCGAAAAAGTAGATGATGGAGCGCGGAAACAGAATGCCAAATGCCAGCAGCAGGTTGCTAGATGGCGCCCGAGGCGCCGATGGTGCGCGTGTTCATGGAGCCAAACAGCGCGTTCAGAACGATTACGCACACGCCGGCGCCCACGCCGCAGAAGAAGTAGAATTGCAGGAACCGCCGCGTGCCCCAGACACTTTCCAGCGCCGTGCCGAACATCCACAGCGTGAGCATGTTCATCAGGATGTGGCCAAATCCGGCGGTGCTGGGCAGGAAGAGGTAGGTGAAGGCTGCCAGATGGCAAAGGAGAAGATCACCGAGCGCGGCACCAGGGCAAATGGCAGGAAGATCTGGCCCACCGGCGTGCGTTCCAGCAGGAAGCTCAGCAGAAAGATGGCGCAGTTGACGATCACCAGCCATTTGACGGCTGTCGTCATGCGATTCATGGGCGGTGGACCGTATCCACGGTCGCGAACGGAAAAGGCCATCGTGCGGGTATCTGCCTCTAACTTCACAATACCATTGATGATTCTCAGCGCTCCCGCAGGCGGTCAACGCGCAACGAGGGCGTCAGCGGCGGGCTTCCGCCGCATTTTGTTCCAGCACGGCCAGTTGCCGCAGAGCTTGGGGATCGCGGCTGCCCAGCCGCAGCGCCTCCTTCAGAGCAAACCGCGCGTCGAGCGCCCGGCCCTGATGCAAGGCCAGGTCCCCGATCAGCGACCACAACTCCGGATTGTCCCTGCTGGAATCCGCCATGCGATCCAGATAGCTCTGGGCGCCGCCCGTATCGCCGTTGCGCAGCAACAACCCGGCCAAGGCCAGGCCCACCTCATCCGCGCCGGCGCGGAACGCCACGGCTGCCTGCAATGCCGGACGGCTGAGACGGTCCACCGCCTTCAAGCGGCCCAAATGCGTGGCTAGGTCCGCTTCCAATGCCGGCAAGCCGCGCCCGTACACCCACGCCACGGCGCTCTCCAGACTCGCCCTGGTTCAGCCGGTTTACCAGCGTCCACGCCTCGGCCCGGTACGCCGGATCCGTCATCAACAGATGGGCCAGCGCCCAGCTTTGCGCGTAAAACTGGAGCGCCGGCTGACGATCCTGATACTCCACCGAGCTCTTGACCACAGACGCCAGTTCCCGCAGAGGCAGCAGGCCGCTGCGGCGCAGGCGCTCCACCCGCAGTTGCACCACGCCGGGTTCCACGCCGCCCCGTAGATCAGCCAGACCCTCTTCCAGCCACAGCGGCAGGCGCTGCCAGCGGCTTCGCAGCAGATGGTGGATGTATTCATGGCGCAGGGCGGGGAAGTTCTCCTTTGCCAGGCGGCCCAGGACAATGATGTCCTGCCCTGAGCCGCCGACAAAGTACGCGGGCGAGAAAGAGTTGATTCGAAATGGCCGGTATTCCGGCTCAGACGCGAAAGCGACAATCCGCAGCGGCGGCTTGCCGGGCTCGGCCGTCTGGCGCACCGGCGCCACGGCTCGCCAGTCTGTACGCAGTGCCTCCAGTTCCGCTGCCGCCTCAACCGCCGTTTGCACGTCGCCGCTGGTCAGTAGCTCAAATTCGGGCGCGTTCACACGGATCCAAGCAGATGGGGCCGGGCCGGCCTGGCATTGGAGGAGGAGCAGCCCTACCGCCCAGCCCCATGTCTTGCCTGTTGAGAGCACTTCCATTGTCCTCAGGTCTCCTATCGGCGTCCCATGTGCGATCTAATAGGGAGGATTCTACCTGAGGCGCCTCCCGCACAACACCTAACGGCAAGCATTTCTAGAATGAAGCAATTTGAGGATTACCTGATCCGCGAATACAGCTCCTCCCGATTGCTCGTGCGCGCCCGCATCCGGTTCCCTGTCGCCTGCTGGCCTGCACCGAGGGCGCAATGGACCGATCCGGACAGCGCACTGGGCGAGTTGGACCCGGACGCGCCGCGCGCGGTGGAACTCAACCCCCGCTTTGCCAAAGGCAAGATGTTCGATGGCGAGGTCTACGCCATGCGGTGCCTGCGCTGCTCTGGCCGGCTTCGGCTCGATACCAGGCGCGGCGGCTATTTCGATTCGCTGAACACCTGCGAGGCGATGGAACTGGAGTTGTTAGAAGATGTGCCGGGCCTGCCGCTGCGCACCGGCCAGCCTCTGATGGACGGCACGAAGCGCTGCGCGGCGATCGGCGTGGCCACTCTTCTCGTCCTGCGCGACCGGTCCGGCCATTCACTCGTGCTCGCCCCCCATCGCGGCCGGGGCATGCCGCACCGCGCCGGCCAACTCCACGTCGTGCCGTCAGGAATGTTTCAGCCGCCCTACTCGGTGGCACAGACCGTGCGGACCGAACTGAGAGAAGAGCTGCACGGTCTCCGCCTGCCATCGGACGCGCCGATCTACTTCACCGGCATCGCCATCAATCTGATGAATCTGCGCCCCGAGATCTGCACGATGGTGATTGTCGATCGTCCGCCCACCCTGCGGCTCGGCGCCGAGTTTCAGCCCGGTGCGCGCGTCGTTGCTTCTGGCTCCGACGCGCATCTGGTGCGGGCGCTGCAGCTCCACGACACGCCCATCACGCCGCCCGGCGCCGCCGCGCTATTCCTCGGCGCCAGGGTGCTCCGTCAACTGCTCAAGCCTTGAAGCGCGCCGCAAAGCTCTCGTCACGCCCTCGCCCTGCCGGTTGAGCCACTCCTTCGCCCAGCCCGCCACTGTCTCAGATTGCGCAGCAACTGCGGCGAGTTGTTGAGCTGGCGCAGCTCCGGCACGATGCCCCTGGATGCGCTCCCAGACGATCAGATGCTCCAGCGAGTTCTGGATGAAGAGCTCCGGGATGCAGCACGCCGCTGGTCACAAAGCTCGCCGCCATCTCCCAATACGAAGTCACCATCCGGTAGTTGGCGTTCATGCCGGAGCCGGGCGGGCACTTCGCCTGCCAGTCGGCCAGCGACTGCGGTTTGCACTCACCGACGAACCACGCGCGGGCCGCGCGCAGCTTCTCTTCGCGCCGCTCTTCATAGAGCCGCAGGATCAGGTTGGCGTCTTCGTAGGTCGCCGGACGGTTCCAGTCAATTTTTCCCATAGTCGTGATTCTACCCGCTTTGCTAAACTCATCTTCAAAACCATGTCTGGGAACGAAGTTTTCAAACCCATCCAAGAGTTCTCCTCCCGTGCCCATGTGCCGTCGATGGAGGCCTACCGCGAGCTGTACCGCCGCGCCGAAGAAAACCCCGAGGCCTTCTGGTCCGAGCAGGCCACGAACGAGATCCACTGGTTCGAGAAATGGAACCATCCCTTCGAATGGAACCCGCCGTTCGTGAAGTGGTTCGTCGGCGGCAAAACGAACGCCGCCTACAACTGCCTGGATCGCCACCTGGCCACGCGTGGCGATAAGGCAGCCATCATTTTCGAGGGAGAGCCAGGCGATCAGCGGGTCATCACCTATCGCGAACTGCACAGGCTGGTCTGCCGTTTCACCAACGTGCTGAAGGCTCGCGGTTGCCAGCCCGGCGACCGTGCCATGATCTATATGCCGATGGTGCCCGAGGCCGTGGTGGCCATGCTGGCCTGCGCACGCCTGGGCGTCACGCACTCCGTCGTCTTCGGCGGCTTCTCGGCCGAGGCCCTCAAGGCCCGCATCCATGATCTCGACGCTCGCATCGTGCTCACCGCCGATGGCGGCTGGCGCCGCGGCAAAGAGGTCCGCCTCAAAGACGCCGTCGATGAAGCCGTCAAGGATTGCCCCGGGGTCAAGGACGTCATCGTCTATCAGCGGACCGCCCAACCTTGTGTCATGACCGAAGGCCGCGACCATTGGTGGCACGATCTCGATTTAGGCGTCTCCGACGAGTGCCCCGCCGAGCAGCTCGATTCCGAGCACCCGCTCTTTGTCCTCTACACCTCCGGCACCACCGGCAAGCCCAAGGGCATTCTCCACACCACTGGCGGCTACCTCACCTACGTCACCAGCACCATGAAATGGGTCTTCGATCTCAAGGAAGACGACGTCTACTGGTGCACCGCCGACATCGGCTGGGTCACCGGCCACAGCTACCTGGTCTACGGCCCGCTCTCCGCCGGCGCGACGTGCATGATCTATGAGGGCTCGCCCGATTACCCCGCCTGGGACCGCTGGTGGGATGTGATCGCCCGTCACAAGGTGAGCATTCTCTACACGTCGCCCACCGCCATCCGCGCGCTCATCAAACAGGGCGAGGAGCTGCCCAACAGCCACGATCTGTCGTCGCTCCGCCTGCTCGGCTCCGTGGGCGAGCCCATCAATCCCGCCGCATGGGAGTGGTATCACCGCGTCATCGGCAGGAGCGCTGCCCCATCGTCGATACCTGGTGGCAGACCGAGACCGGCGGCATCATGATCGCCCCCATGCCCGGCGCCATCCCGCTCAAGCCCGGTTCAGGGACTCTCCCCATGCCCGGCATCCTCACCGAGGTGGTGGATTTTGAAGGCAAACCCGTGGCCACCAACGCCGAGGGTTTCCTCATCATCAAGCGGCCGTGGCCGGGCATGATTCGTAACATCTGGGGCGATCCCGAGCGCTTCCAGCAGCAGTACTTCAGCCGAATGCCGGGAGTCTACTTCACGGGCGACGCGGCGCGCTGTGACGAGGACGGCTATCTGTGGATCCTCGGCCGTGTGGACGACGTGATGAACGTCAGCGGCCACCGGCTCTCCACCATGGAGGTGGAGTCCGCCTTGGTCAGCCACCCCGCCGTCGCCGAAGCAGCGGTTGTCGGCAAGCCCCACGAGATCACCGGCCAGGCCATCTGCTGCTTCGTCACGCTGAAGCAGGGCAACTGGGACCACCACCAACTCGGCCAGGACCTTCGCAAGTGGGTCGCCCACGAGATCGGCGCGTTCGCTCGGCCGGACGAGATCCGCTTCACCGAGGCGCTGCCCAAGACGCGCAGCGGCAAGATCATGCGGCGGTTGCTGCGTGAGATTGTCACGTCGCATACGGTCTCCGGCGACGTCACGACGCTGGAAGACCTCGGCGTCGTCAACAAGCTGGCCACGCAGCACGACGAGGATTAGTCGCTCCGAACACAAAACCGCTCGATTCCTGGGGGCCCGGGCACGTACTCGGCCAAGAGGAAATCCCTTTGGAGCGGATGGTTATGCGATGCAAAATTTGCACCATTGTGCAATTTTTGCCGTGAGGTGCCAAGGCCTCACTGCCGCGCATCGGGTTCCCTGAAAGCGGTGGGCCCAGTGCGTGACGATGAACTGCTCACGGCGGTTCGTAGTTAACTTTACCGCTGACTGGTGCGTCAGATCGGAGTTCAGCGCGAATTGCGCAATCGTGGGCGCATTGGCTTTGTGCCGCCACAGGGGATGGCGCGCCCTAGTTGGCCTGAGAATTGCTAACTCTCAGTATGGAGGGACGGTGATTGTGGATTTGGCTCGGTGAGAAAGGATCTTGAATGCGCTGATCAACTCCGATGAATCTGGCAGGTGCCATCCTGTGGGGGCTGATGTGTTTTCCACCTATCGATCTGGCGGCGGGCCGGGTGACTCCGCTTCCAGGCCGGCGTACTGTTCAAGCTTGCTGCTGCTCAGGTGATTTAGGTTTCAGTTGGCGTGCGGCGGGTACGATAATGAGCTCCATGTCTTCTCAGTCTATGAACAAAGTCCTGGTTGTCGATGACGATGAAGATCAGTGCCGTTTACTGGCGGAGGCGCTGGCTGGGCAAGGCTATGTTACTTGCACGGCCGCTGACGGGATTTACGCGCTCCAACAGATTGACGCTTTCCGGCCCGACGCCATTATCACGGACCTGAACATGCCTCGCATGGACGGTTTGGAGTTGATGGCGGAAATCAAGAGACGCGAGATGACGACCCCCGTGATTGCGCTGACGGCGTTTGGAAGTGTGGAACAGGCCGTGGAAATCGTACACGATTTAAAGGCCTTCTGGTTCCTGGAAAAGCCGCTCAAGCTCGGAGTACTGGTGCCGCTTCTGCAGCGTGCGCTCTCCCAGCAGCATCTTCTGCGCGAGACAGACCGTCTGAATTTGGAATTGTCCATGCAAGGGTTGCTTGGCTGTCTCGTGGGGAAATCGCCAGCCATGCAGAGGGTGTTTTCGCTGATCCGTCAGGTGGCGCCCAGTTCCGCTTCGGTTTTGATAACTGGCGAGAGCGGCACCGGCAAAGAAATGGTGGCGCGTGAGATTCACCGGCTCAGCCGCCGCGCAACAGGACCGTTTGTTGCTATCAACTGCACCGCACTTCCCGAGACCCTGATTGAAAGCGAGCTATTTGGGCACGAGAGAGGTGCGTTCACCGGGGCCGCGGAGCGCCGGGCCGGTTGTTTCGAACAATCTCATGACGGTACGTTGCTGCTCGATGAGATCGGCGATATGCCGATACAAACTCAGGCGAAGCTCCTCCGCGTGTTGGAGGACATGCGGGTGAGGAGGTTAGGCGCAAAGACCGAGATCCAGATCGATTCGCGTGTGATTGCAGCCACGAACCGCCCTCCCGAGGAATCGGTCAGGATGCAGCTTCTCCGCGAAGACCTATACTATCGGCTCAATGTATTTCGCCTCGAACTGCCTCCCCTGCGGGATCGTCGAGAGGACATTGCGCCAATTGCCCAGATTATGATCCACAACTTGAACAAGCGGCACGAGACCCGCGTAACGGACCTGATGCCTCCGGTGCTCCAACGCCTGGAAGAACACGATTGGCCCGGCAACGTCAGGGAGTTGCGCAACGTGATCGAGCGGGCGGTGATCTTGGCGCACGAGGGCCCGATACGCACTGATCACCTTCAGATGGACCCATCGACTTCAATTTCGTTACCGTTGCCGCGCCAGGTGGGAGACATGATGACTTTGGAGCCGGGGCTCCCGCTCGCAAAGGCGGAGGAGGCCTATATCCAATTGACACTCAAGCACCTCAAGTACAACCGCCGTGACACCGCCGCGGCGCTAGGCATCAGTCTCCGTACCTTGCAGACGCGGTTGGGAGAACTTCGCGACCAGGCCAGGCAGGAAGGCGGGACCGATGATGAACTCGAAGCCAGTGACGAATCCACCCTGGATCAGTTGGAACGGAACCACATCCTGCGAATATTGCGGGAAACCCATGGCGTCGTCACCGCCGCCGCCGAACGCCTGGGTGTCCCGCGGACCACACTCAACGCCATGATGAAAAAGCAGGGAATCTCTCGGATGGACCTTTGACCCTTGCGTATCCCGGGAGGATGCTATGTCGCAGGAAGGGAGAAACAGAAACGGGCACCGTCGCCAGCCGCAGATTCCAACCAGATTCTTCCTCCGTGGTGCTCCAAGATGGCTTTGCAGATCGACAATCCCAAGCCGTTGCCCGGTATGTTCTTTCCATGGAGGCGTGTATACAATTCAAAGATCCGCTCATGGAACTCAGCGGGGACGCCTGGACCTGTATCCCGGACTTCCACTACCCACTCTTGCCCGGTGCGGCGTGCTGAGACCGCGATTTCCAATGGCAGTCCGTCGCGATAGCGGACGGCATTTCGGATGAGGTGCTGAAAGACAAGTTGAAGTTGGTCGAACTCCCCCGGGACTAACGGCAGGTCAGAATAAGAAACCCGGGCGCCCGAAGCTTTCAATTCCGGTTCCAGAAGCAGTAAGGCTTGCCGCAGTGGTAAGTCCAGTCGAAGTAGGGAAGATCGATGCAGCGGCTTGGATGTTGCCGATGCAAGTTCCGCCAGACCGTCTAACAAGTTTTGCATCTGGAGGGCGGCTCGTTGCAGGAAATCTATCGCGTCCAGTGCTTCACCGCCCAGCCGGTCCGTTGCGGACGATCGGAGTATCTCCGTATAAACGCTGATCATCCGGATCGGTTCCTGAAGGTGATGAACCGTCGTCGAGGTGAACCTCCGAAAACGAATATCACCAAGGGCCTCCGGATTGGAAGCGGCAGCGGCTTTCCCAGGAGCCATATGGCAGTAAGGCTACCATGAAACCAAACTGGATCTCCATGAAGACATCGCTGCCGGTCGCGGTTCGCGTCCTGAGAGTAGAGAGAATCGCGCTCCCGCTAACGATTGTAGTTTTGTTGGGAATGGCAACTACGTTCTATTGGGATTGGTCTCTCCGGCGTTCCCGGCAGCTGGAAATTCAGCGGTTACAGCGGGTTCTGGAGACCAATGAAGCCTTGGTTTCGGCTCTGAAAGACGCGGAGTCCGCACAGCTGGGATATCTCCTGACCGGAAACCAGGACTACCTCGGACCTTATAGAAAGGCCAAGGCGGAGTTGCCGGACCTGGTGGCGCGGCTGGCGGACGCCGTGAGTTTCCCAGATCAGGTGGAGCGTGTTGACCGGCTGCGCTCACTGGTTCAAGAGGAGCTTGCGGCAGTCGATGCCACCATCCTGGTTCGCGATCAGGTCGGTCCGGACCAAGCGATGGTTGTTCTCCGCACCCTTGGGGAAAAGCGCATCATGGATACGGTCCGGCAGGTATGCTCGGCGATATCACAGGTGGCGAATGAGGTCTTGCTGACGAATTCCACGGAAATGGAGGCGCGCTACTTGCGCTCCCGTGTTGGTTTCCTGGTGGGGTGCGGCCTACTCGTCGTGCTGCTAGGCGCCTCGTTGGCGCTAATCCAGCGGACAACGGCCAGGCGCGAAGATCTGATGCAGAAGCTGGACGAGTCGAGTCGGCGATTCCAGGTAACGCTGTCGAGCATCGGAGACGGCGTGATCACAGCGGACGGTGCGGGCTTGGTAACATTTCTGAACCCCATTGCCGCCACCCTGACGGGCTGGAGTCCTCAAGAAGCTGACGGTCATCCGCTGGAATCGGTTCTCCCTCTCATCAATGAAAGTACGGGAGAAGTGATCGAGAATCCAGCCCGCCAGGCGATTCGCGAGCGGCGTACTATCGCCATGGCGAACCATACGAATCTGAAGCGACGCGATGGAAGCTGGATACCGGTTGACGACAGCGTCGCCCCGATATTTGACGCCAAAGAGGAGCTGAAGGGGATCGTCATGGTCTTCCGGGACGTGACGCCCCGCCGTGCCGTCGAGCGGGAACTGCGGCAGTGGCATCACATTTTCGAGCATGCCGGGTTTGGTATGGCGGTGCTAACGCCTGGAGTCGAGCTAACTCTCAAACAAGTCAATCCCGCATTTGCGAGCATGCATGGAAAGACACAGGAGGAACTGATCGGCCGGCCCTACTCTGAGATAGTCGACCCGGAAGTCTGGCCGGCGAAGATGAAACTGCTCCAAGGTTCTTCGCCGACCGACCATCTGGTTACGGAGTCCATTCACGTCCACAAGGATGGGAGCAGGCTTCCCGTAAGGGCGGACTTCACAATAGTCCGGGGAACGGATTGCCAGATCGAGTATTACTTGGAATACTGCTCTGACGTTTCAGAGCGCAAACGAGCTGAGGAGGAACTGCTGAACAGCGAGCAGCGCTACCGGGTAACCGCCGACTCCCTTCCGCAACTGATCTGGACAAGCAAACCCGATGGAGCCACCGAGTATCTGAATAATCGATGGCACGAGGAAATGGGAGTAACGTTGGATCAGATCGGCGAGCAGGGGTGGATCAGTCTCCTGTCCCCGGAGGACCGCGAGCGAAGTATCGAAAGCTGGAACAATGCGCTTCGGACGGGCGAGTCGTTTCAAACCGAATCCCTGTTTAAAACCAGAGACGGTTCCAAACGCTGGTACCACTGCCGGGCCATACCCGTGCGCGACAGCAGCGGTCGCATAGTTCGATGGTTCGGATCGTGCAGCGATATCCACGATCAGAAGATCGCTGCGGAGGTCCTCCGAAGCAGCAAGGAGGAATTGCAGCTGGCGAACGAAGCGCTGAAGCGGTCCAACACCGACCTTGAACAATTCGCTTACGCCGCCAGCCACGACTTACAGGAACCCCTTCGCATGGTAGCGATCTACTCACAATTGCTCAAGGAAGAATACGGCGCCCGCTTGGACGACCAAGCCAACGCGTATCTGGGCTTCGCCGCCAATGGAGCGCTCCGCATGGAGGCGCTATTGAGAGATCTGCTGGCATACTCAAGGGCTGCGACTCCTGAAGACCAACCAGTCCAGGACGTTGACAGCCAGGAGGCCCTCACCAAGGCATTGGACAATCTAACCGTGTTGATTCAGGAGTCCGGATCGGAGGTTTCACGAGGCCTCCTGCCGCACGTTCGGATGCCCGAAGTGCATCTGGTTCAGATCTTCCAGAATCTCATCAGTAATTCAATCAAGTATCGGAAGCCGAATGTTCCGCCCAGAATTCATGTGGAGGCAAGTCTACAGGACAGCACCTGGGTGTATTCGGTGAGTGACAACGGCCTGGGAATTGCTCCCCAGCACCAAGGTCAGATCTTTAGGATTTTCGGAAGACTCCAGGGCCAGGAGGTTGCCGGCACGGGCCTCGGGCTGGCTCTGTGTAAGAAGCTGGTAGAGCGAAATGGAGGATCTATATGGGTGGAATCGGCGGAGGGCGAGGGTGCGACATTCTTCTTCTCAGCAGTAGCAGCCCGTTGAGAACTGCCGGGAGTCGCCGGCGGGCCGCTCCCAGGTGCGCCCGCATGTCTGTAGCGGCTTTTCGAATCGCGGCCGCTCACGGGTGGCGCTGGTCAACTCTGTCTCAGCATGCTGGCAGCTTGGTCGAGGGACTTGGATGACACCGAGAAAACTAAAGTTCGTCCTGGCAGAGGACAACCCTGGCGACGTATTTCTGATTCGACGTGCCTTTGATCTCGAGGGCTTTTCGTATGAGTTGCTTGTCGCCAAAGACGGGGAGGAGGCAATGAGGTACGTTCAGGAGGCGGCGGCGGGGACGCGAGTGATTGATCTGATTCTGCTGGACCTGAACCTTCCCCGCTATGACGGAAGCGAAGTCCTGGCGACACTCAGGCGCCAGCCATTTCTTGCGGCAGTTCCCGCCGTCATACTGACCTCTTCAAATTCACAGCAGGATCGCGAGCGCTGCCTGAGTCTGGGCGCCAACCACTACTTCCAGAAACCAAGCAATCTGGCTGCATTCATGGAAATCGGTAGGATCGCGAAAGAACTGGTAGAGACCCGCCTCGCCTGAAAGAAGCCATCGTGGGTCCACAACTGGCGCATGAAGTAATGCGGTCTACCGTCGATGTCTCCACCGTTTTTCACGGCCCCACTTCGGGCCCACGCTTCGAACTATCGCGAAATCCCTGCAAGCTGTGGATCCTCGGCCGTGTGGCCGAAGCCGCTGAGGTGGGCCAGGCCCACGAGATCACCGGCCAGGCCATCCGCTGCTACGTCGCGCATTCGCGAGGCCCGACGAGATTCGCTTTGCCGAGGCGCTGCCCAAGACGCGCAGCGGCAAGATCATGCGGCGGTTGCTGCGCGAGATTGTGACGTCCCACACGGTGTCGGGCGACGTCACGACGCTGGAAGACCTCGGCGTCGTCGCCAAGCTGGCCACGCAGCACGACGAGGATTAGTCGCGCCAGGGCGTCAGAAATTCGATCTGTGGGTCGGTACGGCGGTCGCGCTCCCACGCGTCGCTCGGAAGCCTGCCCTCGGCGATCAAACGCCGGTAGGCGGGCCGAGCCGTGTCTCCCGGCTCGGCGGAAAGAAAAGTCAGGCGTGGACCAAAGCGGTACTCCACCAGCGCCCCCGGGCTTTCGGGCGTTTCCACGGTGCGGACCGAAAGCGCCTCGGCGAAAAGGTACATGGTGCCGGGCAGTCTGTAGGCGAGCGCCACTGAGCTCAACATCGAATTCGGCAGCGCCACTCGTGCGACTTCCTGGGGCGGCCCGAAATCGAGCAACTGGCTATTGTCGTCTCGCTCCTTCGATGCCCCCCCAAAGGCCCTGGCATCCAGGACGACAACTTCAGCCTTGAGTTCGCCGTTGCCAACTCCGGCCAGATAGAGCTTGGTCCGGCCGTCCTTCTCCAGATCGCCTAGCGCCGCGCTTCGCAGGTGGCCCGAGTGCCAGTACTCGCGCAATACCTTCCCGTTCCGGTCCAACGCGGCCACCTGGCTCGGGTAGTCCGGAGTCTGGTGTGAGCCAATCAGCAGCACCGCCTCGGAGCCACCGGATGCTGGGAGTGGAATGAACCAGTCGTTGACATAGACGTTCCGGAAGGCGGATTTGCGGCTCTTGACGATCCGCCCCGGCTGGAACGTCCACTTGGTATTGCCGCGGCGGTCAAAGCAGTAGAGCGTGTCGCTCGCCGAAGTCCCTTGATCAACTCCGGCAGGGAACAGAAGCTCCTTCTGGCCATCGCTGTCTGCATCGACAAACATCGGATGCGAAATGCCGGCTTTGCTCCGTGACTCCTCCGGCTCTGGAGAAAAGGAAATGAATCCCGCCGCGCCTACCGGTCGCGCCAGTCATAGACAACCAGCACGGCGCCTTTCAACTCATATCGGGCAGGCTCGCCGGCGCTTGGCAGCAGTGTCCAGCCCGCTATGCCCAGCACCACCAGGGCGATCAGACCGATGATCCAGCCGCGCATCGTGCCGGCCTTGGCGGGAATTTCCGGCGGCCGCCCGTCCGCCTCGAACTGCCGTTTCCATCCCTCGAGCTCTTCCACCTCCGCTCGAACCCGCCCGCGCGGCCCGAATAGCCGCTTGACCGGCAACCCGCGCGACTCCTCCCACATCTGCACGGTCCGCACCGTGACCCCAAAATAGCCGGCAATTTCCTTCCAGGATTCGAGCGTGGCCTGCCGCTGCTCTGGCGGCCGTATAGGCTGCACCATAATGCAGTGAGTCTACAACAACACCGGCAGGCCGCTCATCCTCCACGAAAAAGTGCCAGGCAACCGTCACAAATCAGCCCCGAGTGTCGTCAAAAGAACATGATTCTCAGAAGTCCACTCTTTCTGATGGCTGCCGGCCTGCCCGCGGCGCTGCTTCTTCCCTGCCTCTGTGCCGCCCAGACCTTCGCCCTGGACGCGCTCAAAGGACTGCAGCCACGGGACGTAACCATGGAGGCGACCACTTATCAGGGCCGCAAGGCCGTCCGCGCGACACCGTCTGCGGCTGCGGATGCGGCGTTCTCCGCTGGCAAATCAGCCGCGGGCGGCGGCCTCATCGTCCTGCCGGACACCGTCTTTCACAACGGCACGATTGAGCTGGAGCTCAGCGGCCAGCCGCGCGCCGGCGGTCAATTCGCCGATGCCCGCGGCTTCGTGGGCGTGGCCTTCCGAGTGGCCCCCGGCGCTTCCCCGTACGAGTGCTTCTATCTCCGCCCCACCAACGGCCGCGCGGACGATCAACTGCGGCGGAATCACTCGGCGCAATACATCTCCTTCCCGGATTTTGAATGGAACCGTCTGCGCAAGGAGACCCCAGGCAAGTACGAATCGTATGTAGACCTGGTGCCCGGGGAGTGGACCAAGGTCAAGATCGAGGTCAGCGGCAACAAGGCGCGCCTCTACGTCCATGGCGCTGCCCAGCCCGTCCTGGTGGTCAATGACCTGAAACTGGGGGATAGCCAAGGCGCCGTGGCTCTCTGGATCGGCGTCGGAACCGAAGCGCACTTCACGAATTTGCGGGTGTCCCAGTGACTCCCGTCGCCCGGGATCAAAACCAGACGACGCGGAGCCGTCGTTTGCATACGAAAAGGAAACATCTGAAATGAAAAAGACAGCCTGGATGATCGCGGCCCTGGCGCTCTCCGCCTTTGCGCTGAACGCGCAGAACCCGGTATCTGGTGGGCAGAAGTTCCTCCACAACATGGTCAAAAACAACCTCATCCGGTCCGCCGAGCGGATGCCCGAAGAGAGCTACGCGTTCAAGCCATCACCGGACGTGCGCAGTTTCGGCCAGTTGATCGGCCATGTCGCCGATGCCCAGTACCTCTTCTGCTCGGCTGTGCTGGGCACGCCCAACCCCGCTCCCGGCGTTGAGAAGTCCAAAACGTCAAAAGCGGACCTGGTGCAGGCGCTGAAGGACGGGTTTGCCTACTGCGACAAGGCCTACGATGGCATGACCGATGCCCAGGCTGCCGCGACAGTGAAGTTCTTCGGCGCCGAACAGGCGAAGGTGACCGTGCTATCGTTCAACACCGCCCACAACAACGAGCACTACGGCAACATCGTGACGTACCTGCGCATGAAGGGCCTGGTCCCTCCGTCGAGCGAGAGACGGTAGGAATCCGCCGTTTCAGGCGGCGCGGGAGGAGGCCACACGTAGAGTGCTCCTCCCTCGAAAACCCGGCCTATCGCAAAAAGTCCAGTTCTCCCGACCATCGCGCTGCCTCTGTCGCTGCCCTCCGGCACCCCCTACCGGAAACCCGCCGATCGGCCGATCACTGATTGTGCTTGTTCCTCTATTGCGTGGTCCGTTTGTCCCACTGGCTCTCTCCAGCCTGATGATGGGTGCCCTCCACCATTGGGGCTGGAACGTCGCCTGTACCGGCATGCTCTTCGGCTTCGCCTTCGCCGTCGGCGTCAAGCAACCCCGCCCGGCCTGGTTGTGGCTCATCATCATCGCCGCCGGCCCTCCCGCAGCGGGCCTGCTGTTGCACGTCATCCCCGGCTTCAATCCGCCCGGCTCCCTGGCTAACGACTTCGGCGGAGGCCTCATCGCCTCGCTCGCAGCCTTGATCCCCGGCCTCGGTGCCGGCTATATGTTCCGCCGTCTGCGGCGCCTCCGCGCCCAGCCTTCGGTAACATAGCGGTAAGCGTACCATGATGTCGTGTTAACATGGCATCGTCATGTTAACAGGACAGTGCCCCCCATCCTTCCGCGCACCATTTGCCCTCCTTCTCCTCGTCATCTCGGCCCACGCGCAGTCCACCAAAGCCGAGCTTCTGGGCGTCGTTCGAGACCCATCCGGCCTGCCCGTTCTGTCAGCGATCGTCGAGCTGACAAACGCCGGAACGGGCATCCGTGTTGCGGCGGCCACAGGCCCGGAGGGCCTCTTTCAATTCCTCGCACTGCCCGCCGGCCAATACCAGTTGACCGCTATCAAGGCGGGATTTGCCCCGCTCCAACGTACCGGCATCACGCTCCGCGTGGGCGATCGCGTCGCTTTGGACGTCGATTTGAAGCTGGGCGCGGCATCCGAGACAGTGGAGGTGACAGCCGCCGCGCCGCTCCTCCAGTCCAACCGCGGCACGGTCAGTTTTGTGGTGGATCAGAAGAAAGTGGTCGCGCTCCCGCTCGATGGCCGGAACTTCGTCCCGCTCATCGCCCTCTCGCCCGGCGTCAGCCTGCCGCCCGGCAACCTGCTCCCCCGCATCAATGGCAGCCGCCCGCGCGTCAGCGAGTACATCTACGACGGCATCAGCGTCCTGCAACCGGAGCCCGGACAGGTCGCCTTCTACCCCGTCATCGACGCCATCGACGAGTTCCGCGTGGAGACCAACAGCTACTCCGCCGAGTACGGCCGCTCCAACGGCGGCGTGATCATGGTGAACCTGAAGTCCGGCTCAAACGACCTCCACGGCAGCCTCTTCGAGTTCTTTCGCAACGAGAAGCTCAACGCCAGGAACGTCTTCGCCTCCGGCGGCCCCAAGCCCCGTTTCCGGCGCAACCAATACGGCTTTGCCCTCGGCGGCCCCATCCAGAAGAACAAGACATTCTTCTTCGCCGATTGGCAGGGCACGCGCCTCAATACCGGCGTGATCCGAACCAGCACCGTTCCTACCTCGGCGCAGCGCCGCGGGGTTTTCACCACCGCCCTGTTCGATCCCGCCACCACGCGCCGCACCGACACCGGCTACGTCCGCGACCCGTTTCCGGCCAATACTCTGCCCGCCGTCCGCTTCGATCCCGCCGCCCAGGCCGTCGTCGGCCGCTACTCCGCGCCCAACGTCTTCACCGCTTTGGGCGCCGAGGCCCTCGCCAACAACTACCGCCGGCTCGGCAACGACGACACCGTGGCCGATCAGTTCGATGCCCGCATCGATCGCTACTTTACCGCCAGGCACCGCTTTTTCGGCCGCTACTCGTTCCTCCGTGACGACAGCCGCCCCACCACCCCGCTCCCCGATGGCAGCGGCAACCTCACCTCCGGCGTCATTGGCGATACGCTCACCCGCGCCGATAGCGTCGTGGCTGAACACAGTTGGAACCTCACGCCCTCCTCCGTCAATCAACTCCGCTTCGGCTACACGCGCCGCAAGTTTGAGCGCTCTGCCCTCCAGACCGGCCAGCCTGTCAGTCAGACTACGCTGATTCCCAACATCCCCACCTCTTCCTTTGCCGATGCTCTCCCGACCTACGACATCGTGGGTCTCCAGCAGCTCGGTCCGCCGTCCAGCGCCAACTCCAACTTCCAAACGTCGGTCACCCAGTTCATCGACAACTACTCCCGCGTCTGGCGCCGGCACAGCCTCAAATTAGGAGCCGATGTCCGCCTCGAATCGCTCGATATCGTGCAGCCGCCCAGCCCCACCGGGAACTTCCAGTTCACCAACATCTTCACCGGAGGACTCACGCCCTCTGGCTCCGTCACCGCCAACACTGGTAGCAGCTTCGCGTCCTTCCTGGTCGGTCAGGTGGGCCGCTTCAGCATCGATGCTCAGCCCGAGGTTCTCAAGCCGCGCGCGAAGATCGCCGAGTTCTTCCTCCAGGACGATTGGCGCCTGAACCGCCGTCTCACGCTGAACTTGGGCGTACGCTACACGCTGAACTTCCCCTCCACCGTCGTCAATGATCGCGGCGCCGTCTTCAATCTGGCGACACAGAAACTCGACTACCTCGGCGCCGGCGGTTTCTCTCGGTCCGCGCGCGACCTGGAAAAGGCGAACTTTGCGCCGCGCGCCGGCCTGGCCCTCCTTCTGACCGATTCGCTCGTCCTGCGCTCCGGCTACGGAGTCACCTGGATCGAGCAGGCCGGCATCACCACACCCTTCACCACACCCTTGTTCCCCTTCATTCAAACTCTGGGACAGCAGACGCTCGACAATCTGAATCCGGCCTTCGTCCTCTCCCGCGGACCCACCGTGCAACCGCAGACCGCCAACCCCGACGCCGGTCTCGGCCAGGGCGTCTTCGGTGTACAGCGCAGCAACGGCAGCGGCTACGCCCAGCAGTGGAATCTCACCCTCCAGAAGACATTCGGCCAGAACTGGAGCGTGGAGACCGGCTATCTCGGCTCCAAGCTGACGCGGCTCGGCGTGCCGGATGCGAATCTGAACCAGTTGACCGTTGAGCAACTGGCGCTGGGCTCCCAACTCACCCAGCAGGTGGCCAACCCCTTTTTCGGCCAGATCCCCGCCAATACCTCGCTCGGCAGGCCCACCATCGCCAGAGGCCAGCTCCTGCATCCCTATCCGCGCTTCACTACCGTCACTCTTTACCGCAATAACATCGGCCACTCCACCTACCACTCGCTGCAGGCGCGCGTGGAGAAGCGATTCGCCCATGGCCTCACCTTCACTGCCGCCTACACTCTCTCCCGCCTGATCGACGATGCCGGCGCCGTCTTCGATTCCGCCGTCCTCACCGGCCCAGTCACCAACTTCCAGGCCGCCGACAGCTTCAACAAGCGGCTGGAAAAAGACGTCTCCACCGGCAACGTGCCTCAGATCCTCGCCGTGGGTTTCGTCTATGAACTGCCGCCCGTTCGCGGCCGCGCCCGCTTCCTCGGACACTGGCAGTTCGCCGCAATCGTCCGCGCCCAATCCGGCAGCCCCCTCGCCGTCACGCAGGCGACCAATCTGAACGCCTTCGCCGGATTCGGCATCCAGCGCCCCAACCGCCTCACTGATCCCACCCTGCCCGCGGATCAGCAGAGTACCGCCCGCTGGTTCAATACGGCCGCCTTCGCCCAGGCGCCGCAATTCACCATCGGCAACAGTTCCCGCAACCCGGTCACCGGCCCGCCCTACCGGACACTGGACGTGATGCTCGGCAAGACCTTCCCTCTCACCGAGCGCCTTCGCGCGGACTTCCGCGCGGAGGCCTTCAACGCCGCCAACACGCCGCCGCTGGGCAACCCGAATGGCAGTTTTGGCAACGCTGCGTTCGGTACCATCACCACCGCGCTGGACCCGCGCGTCTTTGAGCTCGTCCTCAAGCTACAATTCTGAAGTCGTCATGCAGCCGGAAGTTCACAACCAATTGAGCGCTATCAGGCGAAGCCGCGGCCTGGGCGCCGCCCAACTCGCACTCCGCGCCGGCGTCAGCCGCCAGACGATCTACGCCATCGAAGCCGGCTCCTTCATTCCCAATACCGAGGTTGCCCTCAAACTCGCGCGCGAACTCGAAGTGTCCGTCGAGGAGTTGTTCTCGCTCAGCGCCGCGAAGCCGGAAGCCGCCGGATCGCTGCCGGCGGAACTGCTGAGCGCCAGAGCCGTCAGCAAGGGCCAGCCCGTCCGCGTTTGCCAGATCGGCGAACGCCTGGTCGCCATTCCCGTCTATGCCTCGCCTGCCTACCTGCCGGAAGCCGACGGCGTCATCTCGAAATCCGGCCGCACTCGCGGCACTGCCGAGTTGGTCGTCTTTTCCGGGGAGCCGCGTTCTCAGAAACATCTGGTCCTCGCCGGCTGCGACCCCGCCATCGGGCTGCTATCGCGCATTGTGGAGAAGTTGAGCGGTGTCGAGCCCGTCTCCGCCGCCGCGTCCAGCAAACTCGCCCTGCAGTGGCTGAAGGAAGGCAAGGTCCACATCGCCGGCTCCCATCTCAGGGACCCCGAATCCGGCGAATTCAACCTGCCCTATCTCCACAGCGAGTTTCCCGAGGAGGATTTCGCCGTGGTCACCTTCGCCCGTTGGGAGGAGGGCTTCGTCACCGCCGCCGGCAATCCCAAGGGCATCAAACTCGCCGCCGATCTCGCCGGAAAGTCGGTCCGTTTCGTGAATCGCGAGCTTGGTTCGGGCAGCCGCGCCCTGGCGGACCGCCTGCTCGCAGCGGCCGGCATTCCTGCTAAGCGAGTATCGGGGTACGACCGCCTCGCCTACGGCCATCTCGCCGCCGCCTACGCAGTGCTCGCCGGCGAAGCCGATTGCTGCCTGGCCACGCGTTCCGCCGCGCAAGCCTTCGGGCTCCACTTCGTCCCGCTGCAAAGTGAAAGGTACGATTTCGTCATGCGGCGCTCGACGATGGAGACTCCCGCCGTACAGAGCTTTCTCGATGCCTTACAGCGCGCCAGCCTGCGCCGCCGCCTGGAGGTGCTCGCCGGTTACGACACGGCCCAAACCGGCGCTGTGCTCGCCTGAAGATCTCAGCCCTCGATGATGGCGTAAGGCCGGATCCCCGTCGCCCGCCCCGTCGTCTCGTCCAGCGTGATGATCACGGCGTGCAACTCCACCATCCCCTTCGCCGCCTCAAACCGCATCGGCAACTGCGTCAGGAACTTCTGGATCACCGTCTTCTTCTCGACGCCAATCACGCTGTCGTACGGCCCCGTCATCCCGCAATCGGTCTGATAAGCGGTGCCCTTGGGCAGCACCCGCGCGTCGGCCGTCGGGATATGCGTGTGTGTGCCCACTACGCCCGTCATGCGTCCGTCCACATGCCAGCCCATCGCGATCTTCTCGCTGGTCACCTCGGCATGGAAATCCAGGAATCGCACCACCACGCTATCCGGCACCGCCGCCAGATACTCGTCCACCTTCAGAAACGGGCACTCGATCGGCGGCAGGTGCACGCGGCCCTGCAGATTCATCACCGCATACTGCACGCCGTTGCGCGCCTTGCCCAGGTACAGCCCGGTGCCGGGCAGGGAAGAGACGTAGTTGCCCGGCCGCAGCAGGCGCGGCTCCCTCGGCAGATAGTCGTAGATCTCGCGCTTGTCCCAGATGTGGTTGCCCGTGGTCAACACATCCAGGCCCAACGAGAAAAGCTCCTGCGCCACGTTCGGCGTGATGCCGAAGCCGCCGGCGGAGGTCTCCGCGTTGGCGATGGCCAAGTCAATCTTCTCTTCGCTGATGATGCGCTGGAGATTCTCGGCGACGATGCGCCGCCGGGTGAGGCGAAAATGTCGCCGATGAACAGAATTTTCATGAGAGCAGGAAGAAGGAGCGCACCACAGTAGCCGCACCGGCCTCGGAATCGACCCCCTATTTTCATATGGGGGGAGTCCTCCGGACGCCTTTAGGCTTCTCCTTGCGGAGCATGCTCACCAGCGCCATTGTTCGAGTAGAACTCCGGATTCACGAGCTACGGATCAATTATAGAAACCAGCGCCTGCCCCGCAGGAACGCCCCTCGCAGTCAGGATAACACGCGGTTCCCGAAATCAAGTCCGCCGCAGGCACTCCGCGATCTCTTCTCCGGCACGCCGCCCTCTTTGATCATTCGCCAGTACGGCTCCGTGATATCCACCGTCGTCGAGCCGGCCCCAATGCAGCTTCCGCCATCCAGCACGAGGTCCACACGCCCGTCCATCGTCCCGAAAACCTCAATCCCCGTCTGGCACGTCGGCTGGCCGCTCACGTTGGCGCTGGTGGCAATCAGCGGCTGCCCCAGAAACTCGATCAGCGCCTGCGCCGTGCGCGATTTGGATTGCCGCAGCGCCAGTCGCCCCGTATTCCCCGTCACCTTCAGCGGCACCTTCGCCGATGCCGGCACGATGATGGTCAGCGGACCCGGCCAGAAGCGCCGCGCCAGCATGTAGAAGCGGTCCGGCAGCTCCTTCACCAGATCCTCGGCCATCAGGAAGTCGCTCACCAGCAGCGGCAGCGAGCGCTGCGCCTCACGCCCCTTGGCGGCGAAGACACGCCCCACGGAATGAAGGTTGAAGGGATCGGCTACCAGCGTGTACAGGGCGTCGGTGGGGATCGCCACCACCTCCCCGCGCCGCAGTGCTACCGCAGCGCGCTCAATTGCCTCTACACTCGGCTGTTCCTGGTCGATTTCAATAAGGTCGGTCGCCACGCTAACTCCCGCGGAGAATAGACGAGTCTAGCGCGACCCGATGGCCTCGGCAACCTCAATCGCCATCGTGTACCGTCCAAACGGAGCGCTCAACTGCACCCCGTCCACCATCGGACGCACGTCCTGCACCATCTTCTGCGCGATCCGCACCCCCTCGGCCCGCGATTTCTCGGGGTTGTCGGCCACGCGCATCCGCTCCATGAACTCCTCCGGCACCGGCACGCGCAGCTCGTTCACCATGAACTCCGCATTGCGGTACGAGGTCAGCGGCCAGATGCCGGCGATCACCGGAATCCGGAAGCTCTCGATGCGCTTGAGGAACGTCTCGATCTGCCGCAAGTCAAAGACCGGCTGCGTCACGATATACTCCGCCCGGCCTGCACCTTCCACTCCGTACGCCGGATCTCCTCCTCGATATTCAGTGCCCCCGGATTCGCCCCCACGCCCAACAGCAGCGCGGTCTGCGAGCCCATCGGATTGCCGCCGATATCCAGCCCGTGATTCAGATTGTTGACGATGTTCGTCAGCCCGATCGCGTCCACGTCGAACACCGCCGTCGCATCCGGATACGCGCCCATGCGCGGCGGATCGCCTGTGATGCAGATCAGATTTCGGATCCCCGCCGCATGCGCGCCCAGCAACTCGGATTGAATCCCCAGAATATTCCGATCGCGGCAACAGAAGTGCAGCACCGTTTCAATCCCCGCATCCCGCTCAATCAGCTGGCACGTCACCTGCGCACTCATCCGCGCACTGGCCCGCGGCCCGTCCGGCACGTTGATCACGTCGATGCCCGCGTCCTTGCAGAGCCTCGATCCCGCAATCTCCTTCGCCGCATCCACGCCGCGCGGCGGCAGGATCTCCACAAACGCCACAAACTTGCCGGCCGCCAGCTTGGCGCCCAGTGACGACTTCGCCGCCACCGGCACCATCTCCATCACATGCGGCTTGTCCTTCTGCTCCTCCACCGTCACCTGCAGCTTCTGCAGGCCCGGCTGCAAGGATCGCGCCTCGCTCTTGATGCTCTTGATGTGCTCCGGCGTCGTGCCGCAGCACCCGCCCACAATCTTTACGCCCGCCCACAGCATGCGCCGCGCGTACTGCGCCATGTATTCCGGCGAGCTCAGGTAGATGTTGCGCCCCTCCACCTTCGTCGGGTGGCCCGCGTTGGGCATGGCCGAGGTCGGCTTCGACGTGAACGTCATCATCCGTTCCAGCGTCTCCAGCATCGCCTTCGGCCCCACCGAGCAGTTCAGCCCGATGACGTCGGCCGGCGATTCGTCCAGAAACTTCGTGAACGTCTCCGTCGACGTGCCGTCGTGCAGATTGCCCTCGTCGTCGATGGTGACGTGCGCCACAATCACCATCTCCGGGCCTGCCACTTCGCGCGCCGCCGAGAGCGCCTCCCGCAGTTCGTGCAGGCTGGAGAAGGTCTCAAACACGAGCAGATCCACGCCCTCATCCACCAGCGCCTGCACCTGCTCGCGGAACATCCCGCGCGCCTCGGCAAACGAGGTCGGCCCCAGCGGCTCCAGATGCACGCCCAGCGGCCCCATCGCCCCGGCCACGAAAACGTCCGTGCGCTCCGATGCCGCCTCGCGCGCCAGCCGCACGCCTGCCCGATTGATCTCCACCACCTTGTCGCCGATGTTGAACGTCGCCAGCCGCACCCGGCTCGCGCCGTAGGTGTTGCTCTCGATGATCTCCGACCCGGCACGCACATACTCCTGGTGAATCTCCTTCACCATCTGCGGTGTGGTCAGGTTCAGTTCATCGAAGCAGCGGTTGATGAAGATCCCGCGCGCATACAGCATCGTCCCCATCGCGCCATCGGCCACAATCGCGCGGTGCGTCAACATCTGCCGGAATTCGGCGGCTCGGGAGTTTGTTTTTGTCGTCTCGCTCATAGGTGAAAGTCACTTCTGGCAGCCCGGGCAATAGTACGTCGAGCGCCCGCCCTGGGGAATGCGGCGGATCACACTCTGACAACGGAAACACTGTTCCCCTTCGCGCCCATAGACCGCAACCGGGAAATTCTCGCCCTCCGCAAAGCCGCCCGGCTGTTCGTAAGCGGCTACTGCCGAGTCTAACGCAATGCGCAAAACCCCGACAATCGCCCCGTGCAGCGCGCGCAGCTTCGGCCCGCTGATTCGCGACGACGGTTTCTTCGGATCAATGCCCGCCTGGAACAGCGCCTCGGCCGCGTAAATGTTGCCCAACCCTACCACCGCCTTCTGCTCCATCAGCAGCAGCTTCACCGGCTTCACCGTCTTCCGCGCACACGCCGCCAGATGCGCCACGGTGAACGCCGCATCGTCCGGCTCCGGGCCCAACCCGGCAAACAGCGCCTCCCGCTCGCTCTCTTCATGGAACGAGATCCGCCCCAGGGCCCGCGGGTCGTCCAGCACCAGCCCCCGCCCGTCCTCCAGCCCGAACCACGCCCGCACCGTCGCCGCCCGCAGCCGCACATCCGGCACCACCAGGCAGTTGCCCGTCATTTTCAGATGCACCCGCAGAAACGCCCCGCCTGAGAGCCCCACCAGAATGTTCTTCCCCCGGCGCTTCACGGCCTCGATACGGCGTCCGATGGCCCGCTCCGCATTGGTCATCGTCGTCGGCCGGTACTGCCCGCAGGAGGCCACCACGCCCCCAAGGCGCGGCCATCCTCAGCTTGCGCACCACCGCCTCTACCTCAGGCAACTCCGGCATCTACCAGACCTCCAGTTCCACCGGCGACCCCAACCCCACCCCCAGCTTCCGCGCAGCCGAGCCCTGATTCAGCGCCACCTCCAGGTTGCCGCTGCTGCCCGTGATGAGCACCACTTCTCCCTCCGCCGCCTCCGCATAGCTCCCCACCAGCTTGCCCACCTCCGTCAATCCCACCTTTAACGCCAGCCCCTTCACCGCCAGCGGCAGAAACTCCGCCGCCTCGAGGTTCGTAATCAGATTGCCAAAACGGTCCACATGCGCCACCTCGCCACTCCAAAATCGCCGCCCGATTCGCTGCGGCGCCCCAGACGATAGCCGCAGCGCGTCCTCGATCAACCGCCCCGCCTCGGAGACCTTCGCCCCCTTCGCCAAATGAGCCGCCGCCAGGGCAAAAACATCCCTACCATGAAAGGTTTGCGAGACATTCTTCATGCCACCTTGCCTGGGTCAGCGCCCGCGTCTTGGCGCCCTTCATGGCCAGCAGATCGGTCAGGATCCCGTTGTCCGGCCCAACAAACAGGTGCCCCCCCGCCTCCCCCACAATCGGCCGCCGCGCCGTCCCCACCCCCGGATCCACCACGCACAAATGCACCGTCCCCTTCGGGAAATACGGCCAGCTCTGCCCCAGCAGAAACCGCCCCTGCCCCACCTGATGCGCCCCCACCTCGTGCGTGATGTCCACCACGCGCGCCGCCGGAGCGATGCCCGCAATCACGCCCTTCATGACCCCCACGAAGTGGTCCTCGGTGCCAAAGTCCGTCAGTAAAGTGATGAGCCCCGAACGGGTAGTGGTAGCCATGGCTGTTAAACTAAGAATAGCGGGGCTCACGTGCTTTATTTCGACAACAACGCCACAACACCCATCGCGCCGGAAGTACTCGCCGTCCTCCAGCAGGTCCAGGCGGAGGTTTACGGCAACCCGTCCTCCATCCACCGCGCCGGCCAGGAGGCCCGCCGCTGCGTGGAGACGGCCCGTGCCCAGGTCGCTCAACTCCTCGGCTGTGACCCCAAAGAGATCGTCTTCACCTCCGGCGGTACCGAGGCCGATAACCTCGCTATCTTCGGCGCCGGCCCCGGCCATGTCGTCACCACCGCCATCGAGCACCCTGCCGTCCTCGCCGCCGCCCACGCCCACGGTGACTGCACCGTCGTCCCCGTCTCCTCCGACGGCCTCGTCGATCCCGACGACATCCGCCGCGCGCTGCGCCCCGATACCCGCCTCGTCTCCGTCATGCACGCCAACAACGAGACCGGCGCCATCCAGACTCTCACCCGCCACGAGGGGATCCTCCTCCACTCCGACGGAGTCCAGGCCGCCGGCCGCATGCCCGTGAACGTCCGCGAGCTCGGCGTCGATCTCTACTCCATCACCGCCCACAAGTTCAACGGCCCCAAAGGCGTCGGCGCCCTCTATGTCCGCGACGGCGTCAAGCTTGCCCCCATACTCCACGGCGGACGCCACGAGCGCGAGCGCCGCGCCGGCACGGAGAACGTCGCCGGCATCGCCGCCCTAGGCGCCGCGGCTGCCCTCCCGCTGCCCAACGTGAAGGCGCTCCGCGACCGTCTGGAGCAGGGCGTCCTGGCCCGCATCCCCCACGCCATCGTCAATTCCGCCGGCGCGCCCCGCATGAACAATACCTCGAACATTCGCTTCGAAGGCATTGAAGGAGAATCACTTGTCATCGCGCTCGATCTCGCCGGCATCGCCGTCTCCACCGGCGCCGCCTGCTCCTCCGGCGCCGTCCATCCCTCCCACGTCCTCACCGCCATGGGGCTCACCCCGGCCCAGGCCAAGTGCTCCATGCGCTTCTCCGTAGGTCGCTTCAACACCGAACAGCAGGTCGATACGCTCCTCGATACGCTCGAAAAAGCCGTCGCCCGCCTTCGGAAGCTTTCCCCGGTCTACACCCATGCCTGACGACCTCATCGCCGTTGCCATGTCCGGCGGAGTGGATTCCTCCACCGTCGCCGCGCTCCTCCAGCGCGAGGGCCGCAACCTGGTCGGCATGACCATGCAGCTCTGGAATCAGCGCCGCCTGCCGCAACTGCAATCCGAGGGCCCGGCCACCGGCCGCTGCTGCTCGCTCGATGACGTTTACGACGCCCGCGCCGTCGCCGCCCAGCTCGGCATCCCCTACTACGTCGTGAATTTCGAAGACCGCTTCGAGCAGACCGTGGTCCGCCCCTTCGTCGAGGAATACCTGCACGGCCGCACGCCCATCCCCTGTACTTTGTGCAACAACCACGTCAAATTTGATCAATTTCTTGAGATGGCGGATGGCGTCGGCGCCAGCCATATCGCCACCGGCCACTACGCCCGCGTGGACTACAACGAGGCCTCCGGCCGCTACGAAATGCGCCAGGGCCGCGACCTCGGCAAGGACCAGACCTATTTCCTCTTCGGCCTCCAGCAGGCCCAACTCGCCCGCACGCTCTTCCCCCTCGGCCACATGACCAAGCCCGAGGTGCGCGTCCTCGCCGCCTCGCTCGGCATCGCCACCGCCGCCAAGCACGACTCCCAGGAGATCTGCTTCGTCCCCAACGGCGACTACGCCGCCTTCATCGACGCCTACTTCGCCGAGCAGGGCATTAGTCGCGCGTCAGTCCAAGGCGAAGTCGTCGATACCGCCGGCAACGTCCTCGCCGCCCACGACGGCGTCCACCACTTCACCGTTGGCCAGCGCAAGGGCCTGCACGTTGCGCCGAAAACAACGGATCATGAGCCACTTTATGTGATCGCCACCAACCCGCTGACGCAGCAGGTAGTTGTCGGTCACAACGACGAGCTCCTGCGCGCCACTCTCATCGCCAGGGACGTCAACTGGGTCTCCATCGCCCCCATCACCGAGCCACGCCCCGCCCAGGTCAAGATCCGCAACCGCCACCAGCCCGCCCCCGCCACCCTGTACCCCACCGCCGATCCGGCCCGCGTCGAAGTCCGCTTCCACCAGCCCCAACGTGCCGTCACCCCCGGCCAGGCTGCCGTTATGTACGATTCCGATCTCGTCTGGCCGGCGGCTGGATAGAATAGCGGTTTGGCCCGTCGATCCCATCTCCGCAACCACGCCGAGGCCGCCCTCGTCCGGGCGCTGCTCGCCCTCTTCCGCCGCGCCCCCGCGCCGCCCCTCACAGCCTTCCGCCTGGTAGACCGCCTCCTCCCCGCCTCCGCCGCGTCGCCGATCGCAATCTGGACCTCGCCCTCCCCGGCACCCCCCACGCCGAAATCATAGACGGCTGCTTCGAGTCGCTAGCCCGCGTCGTCGCCATGCTGGCGAGCTTTCCGGATATCGACAAGTCCAATATCCACAGCCTGATCCGCTATGAAGGCTTCGAGCATTTCGAGGCCGCCAAACGCACCGGCAAAGGCGTCCTCTTCGCCACCGCCCACCTCGGCAACTGGGAGTTCTCCGCCTTCGCCCACGCCCTCATGGCCGAGCCCATGAGCTTCGTCGTCCGTCCCTTGGACAACCCCATGCTCGACGACCTCGCCAGCCGCTACCGCACCCTCTCCGGCAACAACCTCATCGGCCGGGGCAAGGACTTCCTCCGCCCCTCATCGCCGCCCTCCACCGCAACGAAGCCGTCGGCATCCTGATCGATCAGACCGTCACCCCCGACCGCGGCATCTTCATCGACTTCTTCGGCCGCCCCGCCTGCGTCGATTCCGCCTTCGCCCGCCTCGCCGCCCGCACCGGAGCCGCCGTCATCCCCGGCTACGCCCTCTGGTCCGACGAAGAATCCCGCTACATCCTCCACTTCGATCCGCCCGTCCCCATCACCGGTGACGTCCAGGCCGACACCCAAGCCATCCACGCCCGCCTCGAATCCGCCATCCGCCGCCATCCCGCTCAATGGCTCTGGATCCACCGCCGCTGGAAAACCCGCCCCCCCGGCGAGCCGCCCCTCTATTTACCCAAACTGGGCTCACCCACCCAACCCAACCCCACCAACCCACCACCACCCACCCAACCCAGCCCCTCCAACCCATCGTGGGGCGGGCGCCCTCGCCCGCGCGGGTCCCCCTGGACCCGCCGCCCCCCTAGGGCATAATGATTGTTGGAGACGCACTCATGGAGTCTGAATTTCCAATCCACGTTGATCCTCAGAGCCTGACAGAGATATGCCGGCGTTTCCAGGTAGACAAACTGTCGGTGTTCGGCTCTGTGGCGCGGGGCCAGATGCGAGCGGGTAGCGATGTGGATCTGCTCGTGGAGTTTCTGCCGGCCGCGGAGATTGGACTCATCGAGTATGCCGGCCTGATGTTGGCCCTGTCCAATCTACTGGGCCGCAAGGTGGATTTGGTTTCCAAGCCCGCCCTGCGGCCGGTGCTCCGCGAGGCAATCCTGCACGAAGCTCAACTGCTCTATGCGGCGTGAAGAGTTGTAGCTCCTCGACATCCGGGCGGCCGCTGAAGCGATTCAGCGCTTTTTAGCCGGATTTGACGAATCCACCTTTCGTGACTCCGAACTGGTCAGTAGTGCCGTCCTTCAGAAACTGGCCGCCATCGGTGAGGCTACTGCAAGGGTTACCGCTGAGTTGCGTTCGCGCCATCCTGGAGTACCTTGGGCTGAGATCTCGGCCTTTCGCAACATCCTCGTGCATGCCTATTTTGGACTCGACTGGAAAGTAGTCTGGCTGGCAGCAAGCAAGCAGGTTCCCGTTTTGCGTGTTCAAGTTGAATCCATCCTTCGCGATGAGTTCGATTCGGCGGCCGGCTGATTCAGAGCAGCGAAGACCGCACTCACGGGAACTCCAAATGCCGCCCGATACCCCGAGCCAGTCGCCTGGGCCACCCGCGGTGAACCGATCTCCTCCCAGTGGTGTGCTCCGCGCTCTCATGTGGTACGGTGCCCCCCCACCCGCCGCGCTACAGTGAGTGGTGCGCACAACCGTTCTCTGGACCCTGGCCGCCGCGGCCCTCGCCGTTGCCTGGGTCCTCGGCGCCCGCTCGCTCAGCCTGCTCGTGGACCGCTGGCAAACCCTGCGCCTGGGCGGCGGCCCTGTGGACCAACTCCGCTACGACAACGGCACGCTCGCCCTGGCCGGTGTGCGATTGGGCCTGCTGACGGCCGAGACCCTTCCTTCCGGCGTCAGCATCACGCTAGGCCCAGGCGGACACGTGAGCCTCGGGCAGGCCGGCCGGCGATTTCCTTGCGGGCCCGGCCACGCCGTCCCGGCGCCAGGCGGGCTACCCGACTTCACCTTTCAGCCTGACCCCGGCGACACCGTCACCTTCACGCAAGAGCAGAGCCATTTGAGCTGGCCGACCCCGCTCGAGATGAACTTCATGACCGGGCATGCGCCCTCCTGGCGCCGCCACCTCTACAGCCGCCTGACTTGGACCAAGCGCAGCGGCGCCCAATTGGAGATGCTGTGGCGCCTCCGCCAGGGCTATTTCGGCGCCGAGGGCTGGAGGCCCCAGCGCATCGAATCTGGCTCGGCCGGGCTGGTCCAGACGACGATCACGGAACCGCCAGAGCTACTCGCCGCCGCCCGCGCCTACCTGGCCCGCACGCGCAAGTGGGCCCGGCCGCTACCACCTGGAAAGCCGCGGACCGGCCGCGGATGGCCGTGGCGAGATTGTCGCCGCGATCCATCCCGGAAGACCAGCGGCCCTCCGCACCCGGCTCCGGCGTCTCCGTGGAACTGGTGGTGGATTACGCCTCCCGGCAAGTGACGCGGGAGATCGCCGCGCAGTAGCGGGGCCGTTTCACGCCAAGCCAATGCCGGAGTCTCGCCGCGACCTTCGACGCTAATTCCATCCCGCAGAAGTCTCTGAGGAAACTGCCACGCATCCTACGGTGAAGCCACAAGCATCTCTCTCCCGGATCAGCTCAAGGACTTCGTCGACAATCAAGTGGGCTCCGGCCGCTACAGTAGCGTGAGCGAGTACGTTCGCGATCTCATCCGCGACGATGAGAAGCGCAGGGCGCACGACAGACTGGAAGCGCTTTTGATCGAAGGCATCCAGAGTGGCCAGCCCACGGAGATGACGCGGCAGGACTGGGACGACATTCGACGTGAAGCCTTCAAACAGTTCGAAGCGCGCAAGGCCAGGGAAACGGCCTGATGGCTCGCGTCCTCACCAGGGAAGCCGCCAAACGAGATCTGATCGCTCAATGGGGTTGGTATGCGGAGAAAGCCGGCGTCGAGACCCCTGATCGCTTTCTGGCTGCCGCCGATGCAACACCCACAATGCTCGCCAGCCAGCCCGCTCACCCGCCAGAGGCCTCCGACCAGAAGGGGAATCGATGGACCCGCTAGACGAAGCTGCCATGTTGATCGGGATTCCGCCCAAGCCTGCCACTACTCTGGATAGTACGCCCGTTTAGCGAATTTGCGATTCCGCAAACACAGGCTGCACCTTCGGCCGCTCCGCCCGCCGCACCTGGATCTTCACCTCGATCCGCAAATCAAGGCGGTTCAGGACAGACATCAGGCGGTCAACCGTGAACCGCCCGAGATCTGCGTTTCGGATCCGCGAAGTCGGCGGCGGCGATGCCCGTGCGGTCATGTGCCGCCCGGACCGTGAGATGGTCCTTGTCGAGCGCCTTAATGATCTCTGCTGCAAGGATCGCCTTGAACTGCTCGGCGTCCCCGCTTCCCCGCCCAAGGTCGCGGAACACGTTTCCGCTGCCTCGGACAATTTCGAGCTTCTCGGCGTTCATCGCAATATCTCCTTCAGTTGCTTCAAACGGTTCCCTACCAGGTCGATCTCACGTTGCGGCGTCTTGATACCTTGCCTCGATCTTTTCTGGAACGCATGCAGCACCCAAATATCGCTGCCGAGCTGGACCGCGTACACAACGCGGAAAGCATCACCGTCGAAAGGTAGTGCGATCTCCAGCACCCCGGAACCAAGCCCATGCAACGGCTTCGCAATATCGGCCTTGCCACCCTCGGCCGCAATCGTGGGCGCAGTCAGTCAGATGGATTGTGCCCCTTCCGGAAACTCCTCGAATGCCTTGAGTGCTGGCTTCAGCCAGGAAACGGGCCGGGTCTTACGGACTTCTGCCATTGGCTATCACCTGCGATCCCTGCAGCCTAATGTTGTCGTATCTGACAACTAGACGTCAAGCCTGCGCCGTGAGACTACGACGAGAGGGATGAGGCAAACGGGCCGCCGCTCACCGGACCGCCGTCGCCTTGGCCCTGGCGGCCGGGTCTGCGGCCGATTACCACAACGGCCTTCTACTTCGATCTGTTACGCTCCAACAAGCATGAAACTCCCCGGCGGTGCCGACGCGATTGTCGACATTTCGAAACTGCGCGACTACTGCCTGAACCCGCACCATCCACGAGGACGGCACAAGGCCCGGGTCTTCCTCTCGACACTGGGTTTGGGCCAAGCTGACGCCGAAAGCCTGCGCCTCGCTTTGCTGATGGCCGTGCGAGAAGCGGATGCCGTTCCAGGTGAAGCCGACGAGTATGGTGTTCGCTATACAGTCGATTGCCGGATCATCCATGGGAGTCGCGAGGCCACGGTCCGGAGCACCTGGATCATTCTCCGTGGCGAATCAGCTTCGCGGCTGACGAGTTGTTTTGTACTATTGGATTGAGGTAACGCCATGCGCGAACTCGAACTACTCTCGGTGGTTGCGTTGCTCGAAGACGTCGACGGCCACGATCTGCGGCGCGGCCAGGTCGGCACGATTGTCGAACGGCTAGCCCCAGGTGTGTATGAAGTCGAATTCAGCGATGACGACGGCCGGACTTACGCTGGTTTGTCTCTGCGGGCAGATCAGTTGCTTCAGCTTCGTCACGAGCCAAGCCATCAGGCGGCTTGATCACCCCGATCTGCACTTTGCCAGTGCCTGCGGCGGCGAAGTTGGCTTGCCATTGACCGAAGGCCAACTCGCGGACCTGCCGAAGCGAAGTGATTCTCAGGCGGTGAGAAGCGCATGAGAAAGAAGTACAAAAGCGATGCCATGGACGCCATCCACGAAACCACGAATGCCCTCCAGGACGTTTGCGCCATCGGCAAGCAAACCATGCGGCATTTCGATGATGCCTACCTGATGCCGGTCCTTCCATTGCAGCCCGAAGAGATCAAAGCAATCCGCGATACCGAACACGTAAGCAAAACCGTTTTCGCCAACCATCTGAAAGTGACCAGCAGTCTGGTCAGTAAGAGGGTGCGCGGCGAAAAGAGGCCATCTGGAGCCTCTCTCAAGCCGCTATCGCTAGTACAAAAAGAACGGATTTGCCACCGTCGCCTCGCTGCGCAGCTCCCCCCCGTTCACAACGATTTTCAGAAATCTTAGGCCCCTTTTTCAGGCGAAATCTCGCCATTCGCCTTCCAACGCCTGCAAACACCATCTCTACGCCAAGACGCAGCTCCCGCCCGCCTGGCAAGACCGTATCCACGCCCTCGCGCCCTGCCTCTCCGGCGTCGAGGACCCCTTCAGCCGCCTAATGCCCTACATCGTCTTCAATGAATGGCTCCTCGGGATCGCCGCCTTCGAAACCCGCCTGTTGGAAGGTCGCTCGCCCGCCCCGGCAACTACGATCGCGGCCTCCACGAATTCGCCTTCCACAACCCTCTCTTCCTCGCCGTCGAAGCCAGCGCCACCTGCTCCACGTCCGCGCCCAAAGCACCCGCGCCGCCTGGCTCCGCTTCCAAAACAAAAAACGTGGGGAGGCAAAACGACCCGGCATGTTGAAACCTAGCCCCTGTAACCGCCTCCTCCACCACCACTCCCCATCGTGGGGCGGAGCCGCCCTCGCCACGCGGGTCCCCTGGACCCGCCGCAACTAACCACGCATACTACAAAGAGAACGGACATGCGCC
>JADKID010000032.1 GCA_016721425.1 Bryobacterales bacterium
GGCAGAAAGCGCGCGTATCCCGATGGTACCCGTTGGGCGCACGAAAGTACGCCGACGTCTCATTCGTATACAAATGCTCGGGCGAGCATCTTCATACTCCATCTCCACCGGCTCGCTCCAATGGAGAAAATCTGCACCGGTAAAGCGCAAAACCCAGCGATAGTTCACCGCGCCGATCTTCCAAGTGCGGGAAGTATTGAAAGCACGTACTGGCCCTCGCTCGCGGACCAGAAGGCGATGTTCTGAGAGTCCAGCGCGAACGCCTTGGGCGGAGGCAGCAGCACTGGCTCGGTTCCGCAGCCGCGACCAGCGCAACGCCGTCGGCCGAAACATACGCCATCAAACTGCTTCTTGTGCACGCCCGCCGAAGTTTTGTAGAGGCTGCGCGGGCTGCGCGTCGGGGCACGCGTCGATAAACGGGCTGAAGTTGGTGCGAATACGGCGGCCTGCTCGTTCGCCAGGATGACGTTGTTCTTCCGCGTCCCCATCACTTCAACCATGCCGAGCCTCCGCTTTGTCCAGTGGATACCAACGGATTCGGCGCAGCAGGTTATCTCGCCCGCGTTGCCGTCCTGTCCTGCCACCGGCGTCTCGGCGATAGTACGCCCGGCAACGGTTCCGCCCGCAACAAGGTTGTGTACGCGCAGAACGCCCCTCCCACGGACTGTCAAACCGGCAGCGCCGTGCTCCGCCTTCCACCGGTGCGGCTATGTGGGTTCCACGCCGCGCATCGAGGCGATCAGCGCATCGTCCACCAGCAGTTCGCGGCGGAGCCAATCCTGAGCGCCGCATCGCCCTGCGGCAGTGGCGCCGGAGACAGCGCCCAGGCTGGCCCCGAAATCTCGTCGAGTCAGGCCTGTCATGAGCCCTAGTCTGCCTGCTTTCCTGCCTTCGCCGCTACTTTGTACACCCGACTGCGCAGCGACATTCGTCCCTTGCGGATCGCGTCCAACGCCCGCGTCAACACTCGCAACTCCTCACCCGGCGCATGGAAACCCACCGAGTTCTCGGCCTCCACCAGATCGATGAAGAACTGCCCTTGCGCTGTCCGGCACCACGCCTTCAACTGATCGTCCGTGGCGCCTGCCTCTTGGCCTTCTCCCTTCACTCTGTCGATCAAATCTATCAACGCATCCATGGGCCGTGTTGCGCGCTTCATGAAACGCGTCTGGATCTGTCTATCGCGGTCCTTCATCTCCGTCTCGGAGAAGTGGTGGCAGCCCTGGCACGCCCGGTTGATGTTGAGAGCATCGGGCCTGCACCCGGTGGTCGGAGATCTTCATACCGCCCTCGCGCTCCTAGGGCATGTGTGGCAATCAGTTGCAGGCCACGCCTGAACGCGCATGAATCTCCTGGCTGTAGAACTCAAACTCCGACGCTGCGCCTTCAATACCGGCGCGCCCGTCTCCTTGTGCTTGAAATCGACGTGTGCTTCACTTCCTCGTAGTCGAACATGTTCTCGGCCTTCAGGCCCTCTGCCAGTTGTGGGAACGCCAGCCGCTTCTCCGGCCCTTTGAAGGCAGTAATACTCCACGGGGCACTGCCCGGGCACGAAACTACGCATCTCCCTGCGCCGACGCCATCGTGTTCGATCACAGCTCGCTATGCCTTGGCTCGTCTTGAGTTTCTGATCCCTCCAGAAATCCCGGCTTGCGATGCGAGGCGTCATCGTCTTGGGGTCGTGATAGCCAATGCATGCCACCGGGCGCTTCACCCGTTTGGTGGCCTCCTGATACGTCATCTGTTTCTATCTTCTCGAAGCCGGCGGTCAGGTCGCTGCTGCCGAGCTTTACGAACACATACGTCGACGCGTGGCAGTTCAGACACGCCCGGCTGCTTAAATCTGGGTCACCCGCTTGGTGTACCGCTGGTCGTCCAGCATGTAACCGTGCCCGCGTTTTTCCCGAAATCGACCGATTTTGCGTAACTGCCCCACATCCGCTTCAACCGCGTGTCTTCCTCGATCTTCTCCTGTGAGACCACATCGCGCGATCGGCCTGCGTCGGGTTCCGCTTTCAACGCCTCGCTGCCGCCGTAACGCGTCCTGGTCAGGTTGGTTCACGGTGCGCTTGTAGGCGTCATACTGCATAGTTGCGCCCCATTACCAGCCGGGGTCATCGGTCTGGTCGGTGATCTCCACCACACGGAAGAACGTACCCCTCCCGCTTCCTGTTTATGCTCGAAAATACGACGAGCATCGCGGCGATGCTCACCGTCAGCAACGCGGTTGGCGCAACCGCGATCACGAGTTTCTTATTTGATGATTGCTCAGCCATAGTGATGTCGATCCCCTGTGTGCATGCCCCACATTGCGGTGGCACGTTGTGCACGATACCCGGTTGTCCTGGTGGCGAGTTGACCGGATGCCGGCAGTGATCTCCTCGTGACACTTCATGCACGCCTTCCGCTACTTTGTGGTTTCTGGGGTGATGAGGATGTCGTCTGAAATCGCCCGCTGGTAAATGCCAGCGAGTGATGAAATCCGTTCAGGGCCTTCGTGAAATACTTCGGAATAATGCCATGCGGCGTGGCAGTCGTTGCACACGGCTACCTGGCGATGGCTGGATTTCAACCAGCCGGCATACTGGTCCTGCATGACGTGGCAGTTGGCACACGCCTTCGGGTCGTCCGTCGTAGGGACCCGCCCTCGGCGTAGCCGAAGGTGTAGACGCCCAATCCGATCAGCAGCCCCAGGGGGATGCCGAGCAAAACGGGCGCGATGATTCCCTTCTCTTTCATTACGTCGAGTGTAGCCCGGAAACGCTCCAACGAACTGTGACTGAAGTCACTGGCGCGAGGATTGTTGCCTGCTAGCCTGAAGCCTGGAATCATTCATGCGACTCGATCGATTGCTTGTCCTTTCGTTGGCCGCCGCGCTCTGGGCCGCCGGCCAGTCCACGCCCGCGCCAGCCACCGCCCCGGCGCCCCTCCCCGGCCAAGCCCCGCTTCAGCGCCGGCCTCCGCCCCGGCGCTGCTCAAGCTCGGCTCCGTCACCGTCTCCGGCAGCTTCCGAACGCGCCTGGAGATGTGGGATAACTTCCAGGGCAACGCCGACGGCAGCTACGCCTACTCCGGCAATATCTTCAAGCTCAGCTTCGCCCAAACGTTGAAGAGGATCGACTGGCAGATCGAGCTCGCCGCCCCCATCCTGCTCGGCATGCCCTCCACCGCCATCGCGCCCGCGCCTCAATCCCAGCTTGGCCTCGGCGGCAACTACTACGCCGCCAACAAGAACCACTCCAACGCCGCGATGATCTTCCCCAAGCAGGCCTACGTCCGCTTCAAGGGCCTCTTCGGCGACGCCAATCAGAGCGTCCGCCTGGGCCGCTTTGAATGGATGGACGGCGCCGAGGCCACGCCAAAGGACGCCACCCTCGCCGCCCTCAAGCGCGACCGCGTCAATCAGCGCCTCATCGGCCCCTTCGGCTGGTCCCACGTGGGCCGCAGCTTCGATGGCTTCCACTACTCCGCCAACACCCGCAAGAGCCGGTCAACTACACCCTCGTCGGCGCACTGCCCACCGCGGCGCGTTTCAGGTGGACGGCTGGGGCAATCTGAAAGTCGGTTTCCCTCTACGGCTCCGTCACGGGCCAGACCGGCCAGGGCAAGAGCGTTGGCGAATGGCGCGCGCTCGCCATCTACTATCAGGACTGGCGCCACGTGCTCAAGACTGACAACCGGCCCGCCGCCGTCCGCCAGCGCGATTTCAACAACGTCCGCATCGCCACCTACGGCGGCCACTACCTTCACAAGTGGGATACCAAGGCCGGCGACGTCAACATCATGCTTTGGGGCGTCCTCCAAAACGGCAAGTGGGGCCGCCAGGACCATGCCGCCGGCGCATACGATCTGGAAGCCGGCTGGCAACCCAGGATCCTGCCCAGGCTCAAACCCTGGCTCTCCGCGGGGTTCTCCCATACCTCCGGCGACGGCAACACCGGGGACAATAAGCACGGCTCGTTCTTCCAACTGCTGCCCACGCCGCGGCCCTACGCCCGCTTCCCGTTCTACGACATGGTCAACAGCGAAGACCGCTTCGCCATGCTCACCATCCGCCCCCACAAGGCCGTCACCGTCCGCGGTGAGTTTCACGCTCTGCGCCTCTCGAACAGAAACGACCTCTGGTACGTCGGCGGCGGCGCCTTCCAACCCTGGACCTTCGGCTACATCGGTCGCAACACCTCCGGCGCACGCAGCCTCGCCAATCAGTACGACACGAGCGTCGACTACAATATCAACGCCCATCTGGCCTTTACCGGCTTCATCGGCTACGCCCAGGGCAAAGCCGCCATGCACACCATCTACCCGAAGGGCGCCGACGGCAAGTTCGGCTATCTCGAACTTACCTACAAATTCTGAGCGGCCCTACCGAGCCGTCAGCTTCTTGATCAGGTCCACTTCTTCCTGCCGGTACGGCTTGCCGTCCGCCTGAAAAACCTCGTGGAACCAGATCGCGGGCGCGGTTCGTATACGGCCGCTCCCACGAATCCCACGGCAGATTGGTCTGCGTCTTGCCCACCACCAGACCCCAGTTGATGGCCGCCACCTTGTACCGCTTAGCCACCGGCAGCGTGCTCGCGAACGTGCTCTTGTTGCCGCGCGCCATATACTCCGTGCACAGCAGCGGCCGCTTGTACGCCTGCAGCCACTTTACCCGCTTTTCAAACTCAGCCCCATCGTCGTAGTTGTGGAACGAAATCACATCCGACATCTCCAGTTGGATCCTGTCGATGGCGCTCATCTTGGCGGGACTGGACCAATTGCCCTGCCACACACCACTCGTCAACGGCTGGGTGGGCTTCCCTGCCCTGGCCCACTGAAATACCTTGGGCAATAGCTTCTCCACCAGTGCGATCTTGTTCGGCAACTCGACCTTGCCATAGCTCGACGTCGTTGGATTGTCCGGCTCGTTCCAGAGGTCCCACGCCAGAATGCGTTCATCGTGCGCGAACGCCTTTACGATGCCCGTGACGTACGCCTCCAGCCGCGGGTACTGCGACGGGTCCTTCAAAGCGTTCGCGCCGGGGCTCTGCACCCAGCCGGAGTTGTGGACACCGGGCGTGGGCGCGCGCTGCTTGCCAAGGCGCGGAAACGGGTCCCAACAGGAGTCAAACAGCACGAAAATGGGTCTGATCTGGTGCTGATTTGCCACTTTCAGGAACGTTTCGACGCGTTTTTGCAGCCCCTGCGGCGTCCTGCTGCCACAACAGGTCGTGCAGGAACACGCGCATGGTGTTCATGCCGATGGCCCGCGCCCAACCGAGTTCGCGATCGATCTGCGCGATGTCGAACGTGTCCGCCTGCCACATCTCCAATTGATTGATGGCGCTCGCAGGCGTGTAGTTGGCGCCTACCAGCCAGGGCTGTTTCGCATACCACTGGTTGGCAGCGTCCTCGGTCCAGCGGGTTTGCGCGGACGCGGCCAGCGCGCCCAGCATCAGCAGCAGTATTGGTAATCTCATAATTCGCCCAACAGTCTATCGTTCACCATGACAGCCGAACAACAACTGCGCGAGAAGCTGCGCAAGATCTACGCGCTTTTCGAAGGCGCCACCACACCCGGAGAGCGCAGCGCGGCTGCCGCGGCCATTGAGCGCGTCAAGAGATCGCTGGCCACCACCGAACAGGAGGAGCCGCTCACCGAAGTTCAGTTTTCAATGCCGGACCGCTGGCAGCGGCGGCTCTTTTCCGCACTCTGCCGGCGCTATGGGTTGAAGCCATACCGCTACAAGCGCCAGCGCTATACGACGGTGATGCTACGAGTGCCGCGCTCATTCCTGACCGCACACTGTGGCCCGAGTATCTGGAATTACGGGCTGCGCTGAACGAATACCTGAACGACGCCACGGAGCGCATTATCCGCGAAGAGGTGTTCGGCGATGCCGAAGAAGCGCCGGAGCGCGCCGATTGACCGCTACTCTTCCCGCAGCGCCACAATCGGATCCACGCGCATGGCCCGCCGCGCCGGCAGATAACTCGCCGCCGCGGCCGCGCACATGAGCAAGGCTGCAACGCCGGCGTAAGTCAGCGGGTCCGTGGTGGTAACGCCGAACAGGAGGCTGCGCAGCACGCTCGACATCGCCACCGCTGCCACGACACCCACGACCACGCCGATCACAGTCAGGCCCAAAGCCTGGCCCACCACGGTTCGCAATATGTTGACAGGCGCAGCGCCCAGAGCCATCCGCAGTCCGATCTCCGGAGTACGCAGCGACACCAGATAGGCCAGCACGCCGTACAATCCGATACCCGCCAGGAGCAGCGCCAGCACTGCAAACCCGGTCAGCAGAGTCGTCTGCACACGCCGCTGCAGCACCTCCCGATCGAGGATCTCTTCCATCGTCGCCATCGCGGTCACCGGCTGGTCAGGATCGATCGACCAGATCGCCTGCCGTACGGCTGCGGCCATGCTGGCCGCGTCCACACTGGTATGCACCGCCAAGGAACCGGGACGGAACGGCACCTGCAACGCGGAGACGTAGAACTCCGGCTTGGGCGCCACGTCGAGACCAGACTGGTGAATATCAGCGACGACACCGACCACCGGCACCGAGTTGCCAGTGCCGAAAACCAGGCGCCGTCCGATGGGGTCCGCGCCCGGCCACAGAGTGCGGGCCAGCGTCTCGTTGATCAGGACAACCAGCGGCGCCCCATCCACATCGCGCTCGTTGATGTCTCTGCCGCGCCGCAACGGGATGCCCATCGTCTGCAAGTACCCGGGCCCGATCACGCGCGAATTCGACAGGAACCTCTCGCTGGCATCGTGTCCTTCGGCGCCCAGGCCCGTGATGTCAGCCTTCACCACCAGCGGGATGTGATTGATAAACCCGGCCGAGCGCACGCCCGGCAACTCTCTCACGCGCCGTACCACCTCACGCTGGAAGGCGATGCTCCTGGCCGCGTCCATTTGCCCCCGGACGGCGGGCAGGTTCATGGTGAGCACATTGGTCGTGCGGAACCCCACGTCCACACCTCGCAGGCTGGCGAGCGTTCCGAATCAGGAGCCCCGCCCCGATCAGCAGCACCGCCGCCAGCGCGACCTGCGAGCAGATCATGGCCGCCCGCAGTTTACTCCCGCCCGCTGCCGCCGCCAGAGTCCGCGCGCTCTGTTTCAGCGAGTGCCCCACGTCCAGCCGCCGGGCCTGAACCATCGGCGCCAGACCGAAAATCACCGCAGTCAGCATCGTGAGCCCCAGCGTGAACGCCATCACGCGCCAATCCACATCCAGTGACTTGAATCCGGCCACGTCGCCCGGCGCCAGGTGAGCCAGGAGCCGGAATGTCGTCGTCCCCAGCAGGAGGCCAACCGCGCTCCCCAGCGAGCACAGTACCAGGCTCTCCAGTAGGAACTGCCGCGCCAGTTGCCACACGCCTGCACCCAGCGCCGCGCGCACCGCGACCTCCTTGGACCGGTTCGCTGCCCGCGTCAGCAGCAGGTTCGCCAGGTTCGCGCAGGCAATCAGCAGAATGCAGACTACAGTGCCGAACAACACGAGCAGCGTCGCGCGGCTGGACCGCACAAAGTGCTCCCGCATGGGGGCCACGAACGCGCCGACCTTTTCATTGGTGTCCGGATACTCGCGCGAGAGGCTCTCGCCAATCGCCTGCATCTCCGCATTGGCGCGGGCCAGCGGTACACCGGCGCGCAGGCGCGCCGCCACCATCCAGTTGTGCCGCCCCCGATTGGCCAACTCCTTGGCGGTATAGGCGCTGCGCAGCGGCGACCACAGTTCGCCGATTTCGCCGCTGTACTCCGACGGCGGCTCGGTCCCGGCGCCAGCACGCCCACTATCGTGTGCCGCTCGTCATCGAGCCTCAGCGTCCTGCCAATGACGTTCGGATCGGCGTTGAACCGCCGGCGCCAGAACCCGTCGCTGATCAGAAGAACCTTTGCCGCCCCGGCTGATCTTCTTCCTCCTGAAAGATCCGCCCCAGCGCGGGCCGGGTCCGCAGCGCGCGGAAGAAACTAGCCGTCGCGAGACTCCCCTGCACGACTTCGGGAGTGCGCCAACCGGTACCTTCGATCCTCCAGCGCGCCCATCTCCTCGAACGACCGGCTCCGCGTCCGCCAATCCTCATAGTTGGCGGGCGCCACCGGACTGTCGTGGAGGTTGAAGAACGGCGCACTCTCCCACACCAGCGCCAAACGCTCCGGCTGCTCATACGGCAGCGGCCGCAGGAGCACCGCGCTCAGCAGGCTGAATACTGCCGTGTTGGCGCCCACGCCCAGCGCCAGCGTGAGGATGGCCACGGCACTGAACCCCGGCGTCCGGCGGAGCGAGCGAAGTGCGTATCGCAGATCAGCGGTGAGTTGAGACATGGTACTTCTTCCCACTCGTCAGAGATGCACGCCACCTGCCAGCCCCGAAACACGAAAAACAGGGCGATTCCGCCCATCCATCGCGGAGTCCGGTGTCCGAATCCGGGACAGGCTGTCCGTTTACGCGAGCGCCGGCCTGACCACGTAGACGCGACCCGTGCTGGTGTTAAACGTGAGGGCGCCATCGGCCGGCACCGTCTTTACTGCCTTGCCATTCAGCGTGACGGCCAGCGGCCCGTCCGCCCGGAGTTGCAGCGGATTGCCGCGTAAAGAGCGCACACGCGCCTCTTTGAGCCGCCCGCCGCTCCATTCCAGATCCACTTCAAATGCGCCGCGCGCGCGCAATCCCTTGACGCGTCCCTCGCCCCACGCCTTCGGCAGCGCCGGCAGCAGGAACATCTCGCCGGCGTGGCTTTGCAGCAGCATCTCCGCGATGCCGGCGGTGCCGCCGAAGTTGCCGTCGATCTGGAACGGCGGATGCGTATCGAAGAGGTTCGGCAGCGTGCAGGTGCGGATCAGCATGCCCCAGAGCTTGTAGGCGCGCTCGCCATCGCGCAGACGCGCCCAGAAGTTCATCTTCCAGGCAGTGGACCAGCCGGTGGATTTGTCTCCTCGCGCCTCCAGCGTCTTACGGGCGGCGGCGGCCAGCTCCGGCGTGCGCGTGAGGGAGATCTGCTCGCTGGGATGCAGCGTGAAGAGCGGCGAGACGTGGCGGTGCTGCGGCTCCGGCTCGTCGTAGTCCTCCACCCACTCCATCAGCTTGCCGGTGCGCGGGCTGATGCGGAGCGGCGGCAGCTTGGCCAGCGCGGCCTCGCAGCGCGCGCGGAACTCGGCATCGGTTGCCAGCACCTTCGAGGCCGAGACGCAGTTCTGTAGCAGGTCGCGGCAGATGGCGATGTCCATCGTCGCCGCGTAGGTGAACATGGCTACCGTGCCGTCTTTCTTGCGGAAACTGTTCTCGGGCGAGTGGGACGGCGCGGTGACCAGCATGCCGGCGACGGGCGTGCCGGGCGGCGCCTCGACGAGAAAATCAAGGACGAACTCGGCCGCGCCCTTCATCAGCGGATAGCCGCGCTTTTCGAGGAATCCGCGATCGGCCGTGAAGCGGTAGCGCTCCCACGGGTGCTGCGCCAGCCACGCCGCGCCCATGGGCCACACGCCCCAGATGCCATCGGCCGGCGCGGTGTAGCCGAAGATATCGGAGAGATGATGGACCACCCAACCGCCCGCGCCGTAGTGGATTTTAGCGGTGCGCGAGCCGGGCTTGACCAGCGAATCCATGTAGTCAAACAGCGGCGTGTGGCACTCGCTGAGGTTGGAGACCTCGGCCAGCCAGTAGTTCATCTGGAGGTTGATGTTGGTGTGGTAATCGGCGTTCCACGGCGCCTTCATCTGCTCGTTCCAGACGCCTTGCAGGTTGGCCGGCAGCGTGCCGGGCCGCGAGCTGCCCAGCAGCAGATAGCGCCCGTATTGGAAGTAGAGCGCGGCCAGCGATTCATCCGCTTCGCCCGCCTTGACGCGCGCCAGGCGCTCGTCCGTAGGCAGGGCGGCCAGTGCTGCGTTCGCGGGCAGTTCCAGAGCCACGCGCCGGAAGTAGACCTGGTGATCGGCGATGTGTGCGCGCTTGAGCTCGGCAAACGGCTTCTGCGCGGCAACCAGGGTCTTCGAGACGATACCCTCCACCGATTGCGCGCGGTAGTTGGTGCCGGCGGCGACTCGGATCACCACCTCGTCGGCGCCTTCCACCACCACGGAGTTGCCGTCCGCTTTCAGCGCGCCGCCCTTGGCCTGTGTGGTGAGCTTGCCCTCAAAGCGCAGCCCTTTGTTCTGCTGCGACTTGGGATCGATGGCCGTCAACTGGCCCCGCAGGATCAACGTGCCGGGGTTGGAGGGATCGGCGTTGGTGATCCCTTCCTGGGAGCGCTCCAGGCGGATGCGCACATGGACGGCGCCCGGCTTGCTGGCGGCGACGCGCACGACGATCACCTGGTCCGGCGCGGAGACAAAGGCTTCCCGCGTGAATTGCACGCCGCCCGCGACGAAGGTGGTGGTGGCTACCGCGGCGTCGAGATCCAACTCCCGCCGGTACTCGGCCGCGCTGGCGGCGGCGGGCATTTCCAGGATCAGATCGCCCAGCGGCTGATAGCTCTGCACCTTATCGGGGACGCCCATCAGGGTCTTCGATCCCAGCGCGGTGGCTTCCAGCTCTTTCCCTTCGAAGAGCAAGCGGCGCACGTCGGGCAGGTTCCTCAGCGCGATGGGATTGTTGACGTCGCGCTCAAAGCCAACCCAGATGGTCTCCTCATTGAGCTGGATGCGTTCCTTCTCGACGCCACCAAAGACCATGGCGCCCAGACGCCCGTTGCCCAATGGAAGCGCTTCCACCCAGGCGCGCGCCGGCTGCCGGTACCACAGCACATTGGTGCGGGGAGGGAGTGTTTCCGCGGCCTTCGCTGTCATCAAACCGCAACCTGCGGCGCCAAGAAACGTCCTGCGGCGCAGGCTAGCGGACCCGAGTGTCTGGTATGCTGGAGTTGAGCGTTTCATTCTTACCTAAGAGAGAGGATACTCCTACCCAATGGCAGTCAAAGTAGCTATCAATGGCTTCGGCCGCATCGGACGCAACGTCCTGCGCGCTGGTCTCAACAATCCTGGCATCGAATTCGTGGCCACCAACGATCTGACCGATACCAAGACACTGGCGCACTTGCTCAAGTACGACTCCGTGCTCGGCCCGCTGGACGCCAAGGTCGAGTGTGGCGCTGATTTCATCACCGTCAACGGCAAGACCATCAAGGTCTTCTCCAGCAAGGACCCCGCTACCATCGACTGGTCCAGCCTCGGCGCCCAGATCGTTGTCGAGTCCACCGGCCACTTCACCGACGCCACCAAGGCCAAGGCCCACCTGCAGGGCACCGTCAAGAAGGTCATCATCTCCGCGCCCGCGAAGAATGAAGACATCACGCTCGTCCTCGGTGTGAACTGCAGCAAGTACGACGCCGCCACGCACCACATCGTCTCCAACGCCAGCTGCACCACCAACTGTCTCGCCCCGTTCGTCAAGGTCATCCACGACAAGTGGGGCGTTGACAAGGGCTCGATGACCACCATCCACAGCTACACCAACGACCAGAAGGTCCTCGACTTCCCGCACGCCGACCTGCGCCGCGCCCGCGCCGCCGCAATCAACATGATCCCGACGTCCACGGGCGCGGCCAAGGCTATCGGCCTGGTCATGCCTGAGCTCAAGGGCCGGCTCGACGGTTACTCCATGCGCGTCCCCACGCCGAACGTCTCCGTGGTGGACCTGGTGGTCTCCTGAAGACCAACGCCACCGCCGAAGAGATCAACGCCGCGTTGGTTGCCGCCGCCGATGGACCGCTCAAGGGCATCCTCGGCTACACCAATGATCCGGTGGTCTCCAGCGACATGCTGAAGAACCCCCACTCCTCCATCGTGGACCTCGCTCTGACCAAGGTCATCGACGGCACCTTCGCGAAGGAGGTTTCCTGGTACGACAACGAGTGGGGTTATTCCTGCCGCGTGATCGACCTCGCCCTCCTCATGGCCGAGAAGGGCCTCTAAGCCTTTCGCAGGCCCGTGGAAGAGCCCCCGGGTGTCCCGCCACCCGGGGCTCTTTGTTTGTGCTATTCGATCTCTGCTTTCTGGCGCTCAGTGCTTCATGCATCCGCGGACCTAACATTCACCGTTGCGAGCTCAAGCCCGCCGGCTACACGTTATAGAAACTGACAATATGACTCACGATACGACTCCTTTGGGAGCCGCGATGGACCCTGAACTGAACTAAAGATAGTGTTAGTCTGACGGACTACGTTTGTTTGAGAGACGGCGGTTAGGTCCAGCCTATCGTCGATCCCCAGGTCGGGATACCCCCGACCAAAGATCCTTCCGGCTTCTTCGCGTTTCTGCGCCAACCGGAAGGCCGCCTCGCCTCCGTGTGTATGTCCAATGGGGGAAGTCCGCGACTTTCCCGCTTCTATTCGTAAATTCCCAAACCGAAGCAAGAGCGCCTTGGCATTCCTCGTACACGTGGAAAAACGGATCCCCAGATTGAACATTTGGGAGCCGGAGTAGACAGCCATCTTCTCCGCCATGCTTGCTGTACCGAAGTACCGCATCTCGCGCATCACTTGTCAGACCTTTGTCCACCTGTCGAGAGCGAGGCGTCACCAGGATTTCAAAACGCCCATCCTTCAGTGGCAACTCACCGCAGTCGTGCGATTGTGCCGAATTTCGGTGGCGCGGTTGGACGAGATGTTCCAACGTTTGGACTCGTAAACCGTCCGTGGAGCCATGCTTGGCCTAATGGAGATAATTGAACAATAGCCTGCATCGTCAACTGCGAGATCCACTACTACTGCAAGAGGATCACAGCGAAGGCGATACAGACCGCCTCGCAACTCTCCCCGGCAGCTCTGCGTATTCGATTCCAAGGGCTTTGAACTCCACCAAACCGAGTACCAATTGAGGGCATCAGCGACTGGCGTAGTTGCCCCACCTCAAAGTTGCCAGCCCAAAGTGGAGCGAACACAACAGCAAGTACAACCGAATGTCATACGCATATGAATGGAACCAACTCCTCCGCCCAATTCCCTACCTGTCTGCGGACTTCGGGCGCTTGGGTGGTCTGGGTCTGGGTACGGTGGACCTGGTAAGGGCACTCCGTGAGGCCAAATCTGCGATTGACTCACACCGTAGAAGACGTTACTGCTTCCGAAGGAGCCAATGGTGGTTTCATACTTACTCTTATTGGCTTCGCCAGAACCCGAACCAAAGCTGGTGAAGACAATGCCCTCTCCGCTGGCGTACATTGCGTGATCGTTTCGGGCCGACCAGAATCCAGCGACGGTGCCGATCGATTGTAGAAGAGATATGCACTGGTCGGATGTCTCGCTCGAACTTAGAGCGTTGTTCAATCGTCCCTGTGCAGCAACACCGAGATGCCCCGGCGATGACCATACGGCAAATTGGTTTCTAGCATAGACAATGGACCCGATAGTTCCGTCGGGCCTTCCCCAATCAGGGACGGTTCTGACCTGAGATGGTCTGAGGGGGCCGCCAACCGGGTGGTTATAAAGATCATAGTATCCATTTACAATTTGCCATCGGTTCATTACCGTTGCAGAGATAGCCGCCTTTTCATAAGCGGCGGAATCGTCCCAGCCAATCCGAGATTCGGTAAAAATCGTTTTAGCGAATATCGACAGATCAGAGTTCTGAGAAAGAAAGCCGCCTACGGTAGTATGTGACGGTATGCCAGCCCAGCCTTCAAGCAGGACGTCTTCGCACGCAAGCCCGTCCGGATCGTAAAAATTGATGGAGTCGCCGTTAGCATAAGTGTTCATGTTCCAACTGACGGGATTGGAATAGTCAACGTTTTCCATCGACGGATCAGGTGACAAAAACCGCCCCATCTGCGGGCTGTAATACCGGTTCACCGCATAATCCAACCCCGTCCCCGCATCCCGCCAGTACGTCGCGAACTTCTCCCCCGACGTCGGCGATGCCGTCGCCAACTCCCCATACGGAAAAGCCTTCTCATACGACCCCAGCCGATCCGAATTCACCCTCGCCGTCCCCACCCGCATCAACCGCCCGCCAAACCACGCCCGCTGCGAGCCCGCCTGCCGCGTCACATTCCACGGATTCCCAGCCGTCGCCTCAAACACCTCCAGCAACTCCCCGCCCAGCCCGTACAAGTACACCTCGTGCACGCCATCGGCTCGCTTCTTCCACAGCCGCCGGTTCCCAGCCCCATACCCGTACTTCTTTCCGTTGTCCACCATCCTGTTCTCGCCGTCATACGAGTACGTCCCGGGCAAATTGACCAGCCCCGATGTCACGTTGCCGTTAGCATCGTAGCCAAACTCCGTCAGCCGGTTGGTCGCCGCGTCCACCACGTACTCGTGCGTCGGCACCGTCCCCTTCTCGCCTGCTGATGGGTCTTGTTGCCAAAGCCGTCGTAAGTGAAGTCCAGCCCCCAGTCCGCAGCTTGGTCGCCCGGAGTCTCAGCCGAGCTCAAACGTCCCAGCGCGTCATATTGATAAGCCACCTCCTCGCCCGACACCCAGTCTTTCCAATGCGTGATCCGTCCGTCATTGGCCGTCGTGCTGTACCGGTACTCGATGTTCTTGCCCAAGCCCAACTGATGCGCCAACTGCTCCAAGACGTTATAGGTACGCGTTTCCGAATCACCCGGCGCCGCCAAATACGTCATCTGACCCGCCGCGTTGTACGTCGTTCCCGTCACCAGATCCGCCACCCAGTTGCCGTTCACAGTCGTCTCCGTCATTGTCGAAAGCCGGCCCATCGCATCATAGCCCCACGTAAACCGCGGCCCGGCCTCCTGGTACTTCTGCCACCGGCCGCCCCTCATTGTCCCAACCATACGTCACGTCCACCGGGCCAAACACGCCCGTCACGTTCAACGTCTTCTTAGACACCAACCCAGCCACAGTGTACTCGAAACTTTCCACAATCGGCGTGGCTCCCGTCAAATCGCCGAAATGCTGATACGTCGAAATCGACCCCAGCCGGCCCCAGCCGTTCACCGCCGAATCGTAGGAGTACACCGTCTTCTGCGCCGGGTCCAGCACATCCGCCCCCGCCACCCGCTTGTACCGCAGGATCTGCGTGGTCCGGTTGTAGGCGTCATACGAAAACTCGGTCAGTTGCTGCTTCGCATCGCGCTTCCACGCGGGCCGCCCGCTGGCATCGTAGCCAAACGTTGTGGTACCGGTCTCCGGCTGCGTCACCGAGGTCATCTGCCCCGCCGCGTTGTAAACAAAAGTCCTGGTTTGCGTTCCGGTCGGCCGCGGCATGGTCACCGTCGTCAACTGATTGAACGAATTGTAAACGTAGCTCGTCGTGAAGTTCGTCCCGCCCGCCGGATTCGGCTCCACCACCGTCACCAGATTGCCAAATCCATCCACCGTCATCGTCTTCCACTTGCCCCCCGGATCGGTCACCGTCACCGTGTTGCCCGTGTAGGCATAGGTCGTCGTGCCGGAGTTGCCCGGCTGAATCACGCTCAACGTCCGCCCCAGGGCGTCATAGGTGTACTCGGTCCAGTAGACCGTGCCGCCCGGCGCATAAGGCCGCGACACTTTCTGCACCTTCCCCAGCGGCGTGCATGCGCACGGCCCGTACACAGTCTCCACAATCGAAACCACAGTGTCCCCGGTCCCCGACTCCACCTTCACGGTCCGCCCCAAGCCGTCATACGACGTCCGCGTCCACCGCCCGTTCACCGTCGCCCGCACCTGCGGCGCCGAGTTCGAATACGTGAAACTCGTCACCACCCCGGTCGCCGAGGTGGTCGTCCCCGGCCGCGATGCCGCATCATAGCCCGCCACCGTCATCGTCGCGCCGTTCGGCCCGGTCGCCGATGTCAGCCGCAACAAGGAATCCCACTGCGCCGAGCTCGCCAGATTCGCCTCACTATTCGGCGTCACCGTCGAAGGCACCATGTAGTTCGTCGCCGCCGTCAGCGTCGCATCCACCTGCGGCCCGCCGCCGCCCGTCGTCTTTACCACGTTGCCGCCCAGATCGTAAAACAGGTTCTTCGCCACCGGATTACTCAACGTCGTGCTCTGCGTCACGTTCCCCCGGAACGTGAAGTTGGCATCATAGGTCGCATCGTGCAGCCGCACTCCGTACGGGTCCGGAACCCACGTGTCCGTCAGCCACGTCCCCGCATAGCTGTTGTTGTCGTAAACATTGGTCCCCAGCGTGACAGTCTGCCCGCCCGCCGTGAACGTCGCGCTCGTCACCCGGTTCCGGATGTAGCGGTCCGTGTAATAGCCGCCCGTCAGATACGTGTAGTTGTAGACCCGCGCGTTCGCCAGCACCAGGTCCGTGTTGTACACCGTCTTCGAGGTCACGTTGCCATAGCCATCCAGCGTCTGCGCCACCTTCGACGCTACCCCGTTCCGCGTGGTCTGAGTCCAACCCACATACGGATTGCCCCCGTTCAGGCCCCACCCGTAGTCTGTCTGCGACACCACGGACCAGTCGATATTCCGGTCCTGATACACGGTCACCAACCCGACCGTCACCGACCCCGCGGCCGTGTCGAAATACCAGGGGCATCCTGAAGTCCTGCCGATCAAAACATCTAACTATTTCGACCTCTTGAGGAGGTCCAAGGCCACGCTCTAACTCGTACATCCCAATGATGGGTCAGGAACTGCAGCAGTTCATTCCGCTCAGCTTTCTCCGAACTCGCGCACATGCCTTTTAACCATTCATCCGGTCGGTTCGTGAGCCACCATAGGATATGCTCGGCCGCCGCGCGTCTTCCCGACCGAGCCAATTCCAGGCGTCGACGCTGGTTCTGGGAGGCGTGGCTATATAGAGCCCTATCGTCTATGCAGGCATCCGTTTGAAGGAGTTCTCCATGGCTTACAAGGCAGAACTCGACTGCTTCTGGTCGTCCTCCATAGCGCGCAACCAGAATTCGCATGCGCCTTGCAGTGCCATCGTACCCTACGACCCGCTTTGCTAAGAGAGTCGCAAGGGTAAGGTACCCCAAATCTGATCCGGTTCTCAGTGCATCCTGGGTTGGTTGCCAACAACGCGTCTGCCAGTAATTCAGAGGGGCTGCCCAGCCCCTGTCTGTGCCAGACATGCAACAGGATAGAAGCTCCTTACGATGTCCTGCGCGGACTGGCGACCGGAATTGTCGGCAGAGAGAAATACAACCTGCTTTCGGCGGACTGTCCCGCTCGAGAGGCAGCCCGTTCCGGAAGAGACGATCGTTCCAAGTGAGGGCCAAACGATTGATCTCCAGTTCTCCTGCGAAATCACGAAGGCTGCCTTTTAGAATTTGCACCTTCGCAAGACGGGTCCGAAGAGGCTGGATAGCTGGCTGCGGCCCGATCGCTCCCGGAACTACCAATCTGAGAAGTGGTCCGGTCCTTTCCGACCCTAGTGCCTCCCCAAGAACGATCACTGGGGATGTTGTCACTAGCATGCTGAAATTGTCTGAATCAGTCGCCGGTATGGGTGAGGGAAGGCGGGTTGAGATGCGCTCGGACCACATCCAGCCATGCAGGTCGCGCAAAGTACAGCGACAAGGAGCATATGGCAACATTCCCGACTCATTACTTGCAATCTCCAACATCGGGAACTCCTGCGATGTTAACGCTGTTGGCGTACATCGAGATGGATAGAGTACTGTGTGTCAACCCACTCATCTCAATAATAGACAATGGCAGCCATACATCTGGATATCCGGGAGTACATTTAGGCCGGGTACCGCCTGGCCCCTGAACTGCTGCAACATGAGGATTGGGTTGTGCGTCAGCTTCGAAAGTTCATCGATTACCACCACACCCCATTCGCCCGGATAAAGCCATCTTCCAATGCGTC
>JADKID010000033.1 GCA_016721425.1 Bryobacterales bacterium
TGGATGCTGGACTTCGATCTGCCTGTCCACTCCGTGCTCGTGTATGTAAGGCTCACGGTTCGCCAGGATCACGATTTTCTCGCCATGCAGGTGGCGGTTCAGGGTTTGCTTCAGCCGCTCCGCAGTCCATTGTCCGGGCGCGTCTTCCCGATCGTTCGCCATCCGGCCAACCAACTCGCGCACGTCGCTGAGAATCGGCTGGAACTCGCGGTTCTGCACCCTATCGCCGCGCAGTATGCTCCGCAGTTCGGCGCTCCAGCCATACCGCGCCCATTTGGCCACGAACATCGGCACACCAAACGCCATAACAGCCAACACACCAAATACAAATAGCAGAAATGTCCGGGCTTGAGCTTCCCGGCGATCAATATAGCCGAGATCATGCAGCATCACTACGAATCCCAACTGTTGTCCCTGGTTCGATATCGGCATGACGCTCGCATGGACACGCCCAGTAGGTAGGGGTCGCCACCGCGCTCCACTCCTGCAATTTGTTCGAGGTCGCCTCAACCCGCGCTCGACTTCCTACCACCGGACAACCGAACTCCGGAAGAAATCCAGGAGTGCTGGCGCGCGGTGTCAAATCGGCATTGCAGATCAAGACACCCAGAACTCGTTCGTCCCGCGCGAGATCCGTCAACTGTTTCTGCAGATCCTTGGGATCGCCGTACCAGGCGTTAGCCAGAGACTGACTTGCACCAACCAGTACCAGCTGCGCGCGCGAGCTGACGTCGCGCTCAAACCATTCACGAGCCGTGGTCTGCACGACGCCAGAGGCAGCCCAGGTCAGGAGTGCCAAGCCGACGAGGAGCGCCAACACGAACTGGGCCATGCGTGGCATGTATCTAACGTTATTAGACCACTTCAGCGATTCGTGCTAAGTTTCCAGACATGAGACTCGAGGAACTAGGAGTGATCGGGAACTGTCAGTTCTCGGCGCTAGTACATAGCAGCGGAGAGATCGTCTGGTGCTGCATGCCCAGATTTGACGCCGATCCGATCTGTTCCACGCTTTTGGATGAGCAGGCTGGGGGGCGTTTCCGCATCGGCCCTACGAACGGCGAGCTCGGCACTCAACGGTATGTACTGAACACCAACATTCTGGAAACTGTCTTTCAGACCTCGTCGGGTTCCTTCCGAGTGATCGATTTCGCGCCGCGATTCCTGCAGTTCGACCGCGCATTCCGGCCAACTCAACTGATGCGGATCGTCGAGCCGATCGACGGAACGCCTCGGATCAGCGTAGTCTGCGAGCCGAGGCTCGGATGGTCAAGCGTTCGACCCGTAGCTGTTGTGGGCTCGCACCATGTGCGCTATGAGGGATTCGCCAGCCAGTTGCGGCTCACCACAGACATTCCGCTTTCCTACTTAGGCGGTCAAGGGTTCACGCTAACGGAACGGCAGCACTTCGTTCTGAGCTGGGGAACGCCGGTGGAAGAGCCGTTGGCCCCTTTGTGCGAGCGCTTCTCAACTGAGACGGCCAGGTATTGGCAGAACTGGGTGAAGCAGTGCGACATTCCTCCGCTGTTCCAACGTGAGGTAATTCGATCGGCGTTGGCCCTGAAACTCAATTGCTTCGAGGATACCGGCGCTGTCGTCGCCGCAATGACAACATCCATACCCGAGTCGCCGGGCAGCGGGCGGACGTGGGACTATCGCTACTGCTGGTTGCGGGATTCCTACTATGCTCTAAATGCCTTTGGCCTACTGGGGCACTTTGAAGAGCGTGAGCAGTTTGTCCGATATCTGTTGAACGTCGCCGGTGGTGCGCCTGGGCTCAATCTGGATCCTCTCTACCGGATTGATGGCTCGCAAAACCTCGAAGAGTCAATACTCGACGACTGGCCGGGATATGAGGGCGAGCGACCGGTACGGAGGCACGCAAGGCGGTGTCGCTTGCAGGCGTTCCGGACGCAGGCATCTGGGGAGTATCGAACTGAGTGGAAGCCGCAAACATTTTCCAGCCTGATGTGTTGGGCAGCAGCCGACCGGATGGCCGGAATTGCGGATCTCCATGCGCCTGCGATTTCGGCGGAGTTCCGCTCCGCCGCGGAGGTGATCCATACACAGATCAGTGAACAGGGATGGAACGCCGCGAAAGGTAGTTTTGTCGGCCACTATGGGGGTGAGGATCTGGATGCCTCCCTGCTTCAACTGGCCCGCCTACGATTTCTTCCCGAAGACGCCCCCCGACTGCATAGCACCATCGACGCGATCAACCACGATTTGACTCGTGACAAGTGGTTGCTGCGCTACCAACTCAATGATGGCTTCGGCACCCCGACCGTAGCGTTCATCATCTGCACATTCTGGCTAGTCGAGGCGCTTGCCGCCGCGGGGCGCCGCGCCGAAGCCCGTGAGGTATTCGATCGCATTCACAGCGCGGTTTCCCCGTTGGGCCTACTCTCAGAGGACTACGATGCGAAGGCGGGGCGCATGTGGGGCAACTTTCCGCAGGCGTATTCGCACGTTGGATTGATTCATGCGGCTTTTGCCGCGTCTCCGACTTGGGCGGAGGTGCTGTGAAGCTACATCAGCGATCCGCCCGGTAAGCCGTGGCCGGATTTGGGACTTGCTCAATAGAGGTCTTGCCACATTTCGTGCTGGGGCATCCCGCCCCTCAAAAGAAGCCCGGCAGGAGCGCACGGCCTCGAGACTGCCTGTCGCGCGGGGAGTTGACGGTTCTCCAACCCTCGTCAGCCTCCTGAAGCTGCCGGAGTCCGCTTTCCAATTCCGCCGTCGTCACGCCGGCTCCGTCGATAGCTGCAATTCTAACAGATCAGTTTCTTGCGGACCGCGTAAAGTACGATCTCCGCTGTGTTGTGTAGGCTCAGTTTCTGCATGAAGTGATTGCGGTGGGTCTCGACGGTGTACGGGCTCACGTCGAGAATCGTCGCCACTTCCTTGTTGGACTTACCCTCAGCCAAGAGTTGCAGTATCTCTTTCTCTCGCTCGGTCAAGAGCTCGTAGGAATCTTCGAGTTGCTTCTGCTGAACTTGACGTGTGTATTCCTCTGCAAGGATCTTCGCGATTGAAGGGCTGAAGAAGCACTTGCCGGCCATCACGGCACGGACGGCGCCGGGCAAATCCGCAAATGCCGATCCTTTGACCAAATAGCCTCTCGCCCCGGCACTCAGGGCGCGAACTAGATAGACTTCATCCTCATGCATGCTCAGAATCACAACTTTGCGCCCGGGACTCCGCCTGAGTATTTGAGCCGTCGCCTCGATGCCATTCAAGAGGGGCATTCCAATGTCCATCACCACGACATCCGGCACCAGGGCTTCTGCTTTCAGCACGGCTTCTCTACCATCCTCAGCCTCACCGACCACTTCCATGTCGGGTTCCTGCTGGAGTACGAACTTGAGCCCTTGCCGGACAATGCCGTGGTCGTCAGCGATTAGGATGCGAGTTTTGCTCATGCTTGTCCCTCGGTGCGTGATGGCACCTCAATTCTCACCAGGGTGCCCTTGCCAGGTTGGGCGAAGATCGACGCGGTCCCACCCAATTCTCGCACTCGCTCCTGAATGCCAAACAGACCCAAGCCACGCCTCGGCAAGTCCCCCAGGTCGAAGCCTTGCCCGTCATCTTCGACCGTAAGCGAGATTGTCTCTCTACCGACGTGGAGGTTAATCCGGACGCCACTGGCCTTTGCGTGTCTAGCGCAGTTGGTCAGCGCCTCCTGGACGACACGATAGAAGCAAATCGTCTCTGCTTCTGACAGGCTCTCCAGGTGTCCATCCATTTGCAGATGGACCAGTATGCCACATCGCTTCGTGAATTCGCGGGTCTGCCATTCGATTGCCGGACCGAGTCCAAGATCGTCCAGGATGGACGGGCGCAGCCCCATAGATATACTGCGGGCTGCGGCTACTGTGAGCTGGGTGAGAGATTTGCCGTCCTCCACCTGCTGCATCGGATCTCCGCGGCCGAGCTCAATATTAGTGAACACCATCTGAATTGCCGTCAACATCTGCCCAATTTGGTCGTGCAATTCTCGCGCGAGGGACTTTCGTTCGTCCTCGTGGGCGTGAACAAGACGCTGAGAGAGATCGCGAAGTTGGTCCCGGTCCAGATCGGTCTGTCGCTGAAGATGCGCGGCCCGCGCCTCAAGATGTGAAACTCGCCAAACAGTGAGCGCGGTAATGAGGAGACCAATCAACAGCGTGGTCGCCAGAGTCCCGGTGAGCGCGTCATCGAGTCGCACAAGGGATTCCTCCAAGCGGGCATGGTGCTCGCGCAGTAGGCGTTCCTCGATATGTTCAATGCTTGTCGCTGATGCCATTGCCGAGTTCCGGAGTGGTGCCAGTTTCTGGCGCAAAAATAGAACGCCTTTCGACCGCCGCTCCTGGGCAGACCACCCCAGTGAAACCATCGCCATCTGCCAATATTGCTCATGCAGCGCACTCAATTGGCGCGCCAGCTCTGACTGACTCGCATCCTGTGGATTCTGCAGTCGACCTATTCCCGCCAAGAGTGACTGATGGAGCTCGTTGAGTTGTACTCGGGCCGGTGCGCCTATCCCGGAGGGATCGAGAAGCGAATCTCGAACTGCAATTGCCAAGGCCGCCGAGTTATCGCGTACGTCCCTGAGAATCTTGTCTCGCTGCTGTGCCTGCGCCTCGGTCGTCAGGATGCTGTCACGGAGATGGCGCGTCTGACGAGCAACATCGTAGGCTGAGATTCCTACGACGGTGAGCAACGCCGTGAAGGCGATGGCGATCAGAGGCCAGCTTCGATGTTTCATCACTTCTTCAGGCGAGCCATACCTCCTCCCGATGTTACTGCATGCCCACCTGCTGCCGGAAGTTCTAACATCGGGTTGTATGAGAGTGGTCATCACAGATCTCGATGGAACATTGCTGGATCACGGCACCTACGCCTACCAGGCCGCACTACCCGCATTGGGGGAACTTGAGCGGGCGGGCATCCCCGTTGTGTTCTGCACCAGCAAAACGAGGGCAGAGACTGCGATGTGGAAGCAACTCATCGGGAACAGGCATCCCTTTATCGTTGAGAACGGCGGCGCTATCTGTGTCCCTGTAGGCTACTTCGCGGATTCCATTCCAACTGCCGTCAGAGCCGAAGAGTTTGACATCCTGAAACTGGGCACCGGCTACTCCGAGTTGACCGAGGTGCTGGCGACAGCGTCTAAACAGTCCCGATGCCGGGTGCGAGGATTCGCGTCGATGCGGCCAGAAGAGGTCGCCTCTGCGTGCGGGATGAGCGTCGAGCAGGCAGCCCTCGCACAGATGCGCGAGTACGACGAACCGTTTCTGGTTCTGGATGTTCATCGAACCGAACAATTGCTGGCAGCGATTTCCGAACAGGGCTTGAGTTGGACGAAGGGCGGGCGATTCTTCCACATACTTGGGAACAACGACAAAGGCTTTGCTGCGCGGACGCTTCTGGACCTTTATCGCATCGCCGCAGGCCAAGTGGAGTCGTTGGGGCTTGGCGACGGTCTGAATGACGCACCTCTCCTGAACATCGTTGATGTCCCCATCTTGATACCGTCTCCGGCCCTGACCGAGCTGCAACTCGCCGTGACTGGCGGTCGCCCCGCGCCTTTCGGCGGCCCAGTAGGGTGGAATGCCGCGATTCTGAATTACCTTGCGCAGGCCCGTTACGAGGCTCCGCGGTGAGCTCTTGCACTCGGGCGAAACTCCCGCGCTGATGTGGCGTTAACAAATCAGGTCGGCGGCCGCGGGTTTCGACGGGTCAACGCTATGCCTACTGGTGGTCAGGAGGATGGCTGCAGCATGTAGAACTCATTTGCTTGCTTCTGGCCACCTTTGGCTCGGATTGTCAGGATGGTCGTCAGCGTCTTTCCTTTGCTGCCCAACTTGAGCACACGTGTCGTGACCACCGGGCCGTCCTGGCCCTCACACGTCATCTCGACTGTCAGACGCTCGCCCGTTCGAGTACCCCACTTAGTGACGACCGCACAGGGGCGTTCGCCGATGATCTGCCTGGCCTCGACCCCATCCGTCTTGGCCTCCAGTCGATAGCTGAACGGACCGCCTGACGGGTCGGGGGTCGACTCCATGAGGATCTTTGGGTCCATGTGCTCGATACGGAGAGTCGCGCCTTTTGGCGGCTGGACTTTCTCCAAACGACTCCGCATCGGGTCCAGCTTCCAACTCCCACTGAAGTTCGGTCGCGGTTGCGCGTCGGCGCCAATCGAGACCACTAGCCCCGTCAGACAGAACAACACTAGACGTTTCATCTTGCCTCCTGCGATCTGGAACTCGCGTTCCCTGGCTAGTTGGTGGTTAGTAGTCGCGATGCACCGTAGCGCGTGTATATGCAGGAGCGCACACCGCAAAGTGATCCGCACCGCTCTCCCCTGGAGTTGAGTAGCGCACCCATTCATGGCGCAGCACATGTACCGCCTGTCCGGCTTCGAGGTCGACCACTCCGGCCTTGTGCTCTATTCTCAGAGTTCCCTTCAATACCACCGTGAACTCGTCGAAGTCGGCGCACTGACCGCCCCCAGCCAGTTTGGCGGAGAGCAGATATGTGCGATCGAGACCTTGGACTCATCGCTATTGATGAAACCGAAGTACTCCTCGACGATTTTCGGCATGTTACCTACCGTCTCGATCTTGGTTGGCGAACCTACGATTTCCGGCATAGACGACTCTCCCTCCTAAACGTGGTTGAGGAGTTGTTTCTCCTCTTCGCGCGTAACGCTATTCCTGCCTAGCCATCGGTGAACCGAGTCTCTTGCGCCCAGCCCGAGCGCGAGGCCGCAAGTCAGAACCGCTCCGCCGGCGAAAATGATGAAGGCCGAAAAGAAGCCCCGCTCTGCGAAATCAAGCATATCCGCGGCCACCACGACGGCGACGAACACGACGGCGACGCGGACTGCGGCCGCTAGTCGACGAGGGCGTGGGATCTCCTCATTGCAGGCCCAGACCAGAATGCTCCTCCCCAGGAATTGAGCCAGCCAGAATCCCACCAGAAGGATCGCGCCGGCCGCAATCAACTTCGGAAAGAGCAAAATCGTCCCTTCCACGATTTGGGACGTCAGTCTTGTATCGAACACGTTGACCGCAGTGAGGGCCCCTAGCAGGGGGATGAGCCAGTAGACTGCGCCAACTACCACTGGCGCCACACCGCTGCGGACTGAGCCTGGCAGGAACGCAGCGAATCCGCTCTCCCGCAGGAATTTGTCCGCGCCAGCGCCCTTGAAGGCTTTTGAAAAGAGCAACCGGACGATCCGCGCCAGCAAAACGGCCGCCGCGAGTATCGCCATGCCCACCAGCAGTGGTGGGATGTAGGTGACGATCTGTGATGAGAGACGCTCCAGTGCCTTCTCGAGAACTTCCCGTAGTGTTTGAATCATGATCTATGCCTCCATTTGACTTCGCTGACCTTGGCCAGCCACCTCAGCAGTTTGACGCGGAGGGCCAGGAGGCGCGACCGCACCATCCCCAGCCCACAGTGCGATCAGGTAGGGCTTCATCTCCTCGAAGCACCTGCACAACTGCTCAATGCGATCCTCGACCGCGGCAGCGCCCAAGTCTCGGGTCTCGATAACAAATGATGCGACCCTCGCAATATAGAGAGGGGTTAGCGACCTGAGAAGATGGCCGCGTTCCAATGGCTTGAACCGATGAGCAGCGGCAAACTCATAGAGGAGCCGGACCCACAGATCATCCTTGAGATGGAATGAACCCTCATCCATCGGCTGGCGAGCGAGTACCATCACCTCTTGTAGGGTTTCTGGCCGCAGAGCAAGGGCCCAGATCTCTCTCAGGTCGTCGGCGCCCTGGCGAAACGTGCGGAGCATCCGATCCAGCTTCACGTCAATGGGATCGAGACCTACATCGTATCTAAACCCGAAAACGTCGGCACTCTCGCTCTCCCGAACGTGCGGCCAGAGTTGGTCATATTCCCGCATGAGTGTGAACACGCTGCCTACAACCTGATGTAACATGGCGCTCAGGTCGGCCCCGGGGTCCTTGGCGTCGTGCAATTTGGCCCCAAGGAAGCTCTGGCAGACTCGGAAGTTCTCAGCCAATGCTATCGTCGTCATCCAGATGTCAATCCCGTATCGGGCCACGTCGGTCTCCCAGTCGTCGCGCGAAAGGTAGCGAGTCACGAGCGCGCTGGAGATGCCGAAGTCACCACCGATTGGCTGACGAACGTTTCTTCCGTAAAGCGCTCGCGTCATGGGATAGACGATGCTGTTGGTGATCGTGCCGTCATATTTGTGGCGGTGATAATAGGGCGCCACGAAATCGTATCCGGCATGCAGAACCGGCCGAATCAGCAGGTCGATCCACTCTGGCGTGATGGAACGCAGATCGGAATCAACTACGGCACAGGCCTTCGCGCCAAGTTCGTTGGCCATTTGGAATACGAGGCGGAAGGCGCTGCCTTTCCCGGGGATGCCGTGATAGGGAAAGGACAGGCGCTGGGCCGCCTTGAGTGGTGTCGAGAGCAGAAGGAGATTGGAGTCCCCAACTGGGAAGACAGAACGACATCCTGGGTTCCGTCCGTCGAACCGCCATCAGAATTGATAATGACGCCGGTAAATTGCGGAAAATACTTCGTCAGGCCGGCCAACGCAGCTCGCACGACGTGACCGATGGTTCGAGCGTTGTTGTAACTCGGGATGCCGATCACGATGTCCGCATGACGCAGTTGATCGACGGCTTGTCGCGCCTCTGCAGGCAGGAGGTTTTCTTCCATGCCTGGTTCACACTTCCTCTGTCCTGGGAACGCGATTGTCCGCCTCTACCGCTGTCTCGAGTCGCTCAAAGAAATCAGGCACGGCAGCCAGGACACGGTTCCAATTCGGAATCAGAGGCAGGCCCAGTGGATCCTCCAGGTATTCGTCAGCGGCCCGTTTGAGGCTCTTGGCGAATGCGCCCACCGCAACCTCCTCACCGTGCCGGTCATACTCAAGGCCGTTCAGCATGGCGTCACCGTAATACCGGTTGATGGTGTCTTCAGCCATTCGGACGTAGCGCACCTGAAGAGTGCGAAAATCATCCGCGGTGAAGGATACACCCTCTCCGGCCAGTGTTCGAAAGAGCGATTTCGAAATGTCGCAGGCCATTCGACGAAGGCCCTTCGATGGATCGTCCGCCGATAGTGACTGGTGCTTGTGCTCGTAGTTATCGGCAAGGTCCACTTGGCAGGTCCTTGCAGGCGCGCAGTTGCGGTGGACCTCGGCTAGGACGCCAACCTCCAGGCCCCAGTCGCCAGGAATGCGATTGACACGGGCGAGATTGATCTGCATGGCAAACTCGCCGGCTAGGGGATAGCGGAAACTGTCCAGGAACTTGAGGAAAGGAACCCCGCTCGCCAGGCTGTCCATCGCCCGGATCAGCGGTGTCATGAATAGCCGGGTTACTCGACCGTGCATGGACTTGGAGACCCGCGCATAGTAGCCCTTGCAGAACTCGTAGCCGAGGTTTGGATTAGCGACGGGGTAGCAGAGGCGTGCCAGTAACTCGCGGCTGTAGTTGACTATGTCGCAGTCGTGGAGGGCTATGACCTTGCATCCCTTCGAAGCCAGCAGATAGCCATACGCCAGCCAGCATGAACGGCCCTTCCCATCGCCGCCGGCCGAAAGTCCGTGCTCGCCGAGCAGCCGGAAGAGCTCTTGGGTGCGATCACTGTCAATCCAGAGAAACGTGACCGGAATCGGGAAATCCCGAAAGAAACTGCGAGCGTGCTGGTATTCGACGAAACTGGCTCTGCCAAGGGCAACCACGACCTTCTTCAAGTAGCGAACCTTCGCCAGTTCGTCGATGATGCCCTTCATCGTAGGGGTCTCGAATTCTGAATACAACGCAGGCAGCACTAGTCCGATCGGCACAGCGTCCGAAAACGTCTCTAGTTCTCTCTCCAGTCGCTCCAGGCCCCCGGGACTAAGCCGATGAAGAGTAGCGACGACGCCTGTCTGGTAAAAGTCAGCCATTGAGTAGTGCCTCCTAGTACCAGTTTGGAGGTGGTCAGCCCAATGGGGTATCCCTTGGAGGCAGGAGTCGTCAGTCCGAATCTGCGTAGCTGCCTTTAGCCCTAGCCGACCCGTGGCAGCGCCTGACCTTCGGCCTCAACTCGTATCAGGTCACGGTATGCGAGTTGGAGTAGCGGCGGAGCGATGACGGTTGTGGCAATTGACATTAAGACGACCACGCCATAGATGCCCGGTGCAATCACGCCCAGGCCGAGACCAATCTGAGCCACGACCATGCCGACCTCGCCTCGTGGCATCATTCCTATGCCAATGCGGGTGGCGTCGCGCCAGCCCATCCGAAGCGCGCCCAAACCGCATCCGATGAACTTGGTCGCACACGCCAGTGCTGTGACTGCTACCGCCAACACAAGCATCCCAGGATCCTTCAGTGCCGTTACGTCAAGGTGGAGTCCGATTCCTACCAGGAAGAAGGGCACGAGAAGCTCGGTCACACCGGTGGTCATCTCGTGCACACGGTGATCGACGGATTTAGCGAGTGCCATGCCCGCCAGGAACGCTCCGATGATTGCAGCGACACCCGCGTACACCGCGAGAAGCGAGAGCCCGAAGACCGCGAGCATGGCCAGCGTAAACTGACCCTCGCCAGATCGCATTCGGCTTTCCAGCTTCGGGACGATCTTCTCCATTGTCCTCGTACCCCATTGCGCCACTAGGAAGGTAAAAGCGACCGCCAGTGCAGCAGTCGTACACAGTTCCACCAGGTTTAGCGTTCCACTGGCTGAGCTGCTAACCACCGCCAGGACCAAAAGGCCGAGGACGTCATCAATGATCGCGGCGGCCAGAATGATCTTGCTCGCCTGGTGATCGAGGAGGCCCTTCGCCGCCAGGACGCGAGCTGTTATGCCGACGCTGGTTGCCACCAGCGCTGCTCCAACGAACACCGCCTCGATTCGCGGGTGGCCGAGAGCCACCATCAGGCCCCATCCGGCGAGGAAGGGAACGACCACACCCACAACCGCGACAGCCAGCGCATTCGCCCCCACTTTCGTGAGCCGGAAGTCTCTCAGTTCCAAGCCCACTCGAAAGAGCAGGAACATCACTCCGAGATCCGCAAGCACCGAGAGTAGGTCGTTGGGTCTCACCCAACCCAGCACCGCCGGCCCGAGGAGGACGCCGGCCGCAAGCTCACCCACTACTGGCGGCTGCCTAAGTCGCTCCGCCACCTCGGCGAGGAGTTTGGCGGACGCGAACACAAGAAACATTTCAAGCAGAAGCTTCGTGGCGTCGCCAGTGGTGGCCAGCATCAATGCGAATAGTGGAGAATCCATGACATGCCTCAGTTCAAACATCTGTGAGCCGCGTTGATTGGGTAGCGCTCGTCACCCAAGGTGAAACACCTCCTGCTCAGGCGGCGGGACTGCCAGCACGCCGCGAAACGCGATCTTTAACAACGGGGGAGTGAGCATTGCGGCAAAGATCGCCATGAACACGATTACGGCGAACGTCTGGCCTGAGATTGCACCCAAGCTCAAGCCAATCTGCGCCACAACCATGCAGAACTCTCCGCGCGGAATCATTCCAATTCCGACTCGAATCGCGATGGCGCGACCGTGGCTGAACGCTCCAAGTCCGCAGCCGATCATTTTGGAGAGTACAGCGATAGGGATAATCAGCAGCGCAAGCTTCCATGACGTCCAATCCTGGAAGACTCCCAGTTGGAAATGCAAACCGATATCGACCAGGAAGAATGGGACGAGCAGTTCCGTCACGCCGTGAGTCAGATCGTGCACTCGTTTCGGTACGGCATCGGCGAGAGCCAGGCCGGCGAGGAACGCGCCGATGATGGCGGCCACGCCAACCTTGACGGCGAGAGCGGCGAGGGCAAACATCAGAATCATGGCGAGGGCGAACTGCGCCTCTCCCACTCGCAGGTTTCCCTCCAACTTTTCTACGACCTGGTTGAGGGTCTTCTGGCCCCAGCGGACGACCAGGATGACGAAGATTAGAGCCATCGCCGTTGTCAGCGACAATTGCAGTACGTCGAGCCGTCCCTTGGCCAAGCTCGCCACGACGCCTAGTAGCAGCAATGCCAAAATGTCATCAATGATCGCGGCTGCAAGAATGATCCGGCTGGCCGTCCGGTGCAGCAGGCCTTTGGCCGCCAGAACTTGAGCCGTAATCCCGACGCTAGTCGCTGTGAGTGCGGTCCCAAGAAAGAACGACTCCAATTGGGACTTACCTTGGCTCACGTAGAAGATCCAGCCGCACAGGAAGGGTACAACGACGCCACTCACGCCTACCAGCAAGGCGGTTCCACCAACTTTTATGAGCTCAGGCGCCTCCACGTCCAGCCCGACGCGAAACAGCAGGAACATGACCCCCAAGCCTGCCATTGTGGCGGTGAAGTCACTTGGCTGAACCCAGTTCAGCACTGCCGGGCCAATCAGGATGCCCGCCAGAATCTCTCCGATGAGCCCTGGCTGTCCCAGTCGCTCAAACAGCTCAGCCAGCAGCTTGGCACTCCCGAAGATGATCAACATCGAGACGGCGAGATGAAGTGACTCACCGCCTTCCGCGAGCAGCATTGCGAATGGAAAACTCATCAATATGTGTCGGTCCTTTCTATTTCTTCGCCTGCCTGCCGTTCCGCGGTTGCCGAGGAGGCGCTCTGTACTCCAGGATGAGTTGGAGCTTCTCCACGTGAAGGGCCGAACTCAAGACGTTCAACATCGTCTGCTCAAACGCAATGTCGAAGGGCTTCGGCGCTTCATACTGTATTCGAACGAGTACCTGCTCCCGAGTCAGGCCAAGTTCGTAGGACTGGAGCGTTCCCGCTTCCGCCGGCCAAGCCGTCTTCAACGGTTGCTCCAATCTGCCGATCAGATCAGCGCGTACCGACTCCACATCAGCCAGGGCCGGAGGTGGCACTGAAGATTGAAGGCTGGCGCGCAATCGTGCCAGTTCCTCCTCTCCGGCCACATGACGGATCTGAAGGTTCACTTCACGCCCTGTCCGGCGGAGGATGATCGTCTCGGCCGCGCGAATCTTTCCGGGATCCACGTCTCCCGCCACGATAAGCCGAATCAGGATCGGAGTCGATTTGGGATCAACCTGCTGTGTCACGATTGTGCCGGCTGGCGCCAACGTCCGCAACGCTTCGCCGATAGCAGCTCGAGCCCGAGTTTCATCTCGGACCTGCATGAGTGACTGGCGCAGGGGAACAAAGAGAATGCCTAGAACGACCAACAGCATGACGATGCGCCATCGCAATTTGCCGATGTGGCCGAAGGAGCGGGCGATCCCGGTTCTCTGCAGTAGCCTGTAAAGCAGGTCGCCCTCCGCGCGCTCGATAATGGCCGCATCAATGATCTCTCTGATCACCGGCGAGTCCATGCGCACCAGATAAAAGACGAGAAAGGCACTTGCGATGATCGCGCCCAGGTTAGTGAGGAACAGCAAGCCTGCGCCACTGATGATCGCCAGGGAAAACCCGCTACCAACTCCGAAGCCGACTGTACAAAGCGGTGGCATCAAGGCGACGGCGATTGCGACACCTGGAAGAGCGGTGACCCCCCCGCCGCTGCCGCCACGGCTGACAACAATTGCGCCTGCGAGTCCGGAAAACAGGGCAACGCCAAGGTCCAGGAGGTTCGGGTTGGTGCGAGCCAGGATCTCGTGCGTCGTCGCCTGAAATGGGAGTATCCACACCAGCCAGGCCGCAAACAAGACCGAAAGCGTGACACCCACGACGATACTGAGCAACGACTTGATGCCGAGGTATAAGTCGGCCGACGCAAGGGCGAGTCCCGCCGCCAGAATTGGGCCCATCAAAGGTGAAATCAACATCGCTCCGATGACCACCGCTGGACTGTCCAGCACCAGTCCCAGTGTGGCGATGCCGGCCGACAGCAGTAGTTCGAGTGCGTAGTTGAGGCTGATGACCTCCGAGGCTTCGAACATTCGAAGGTAAACGGCGGGCTTCGAGGCCTGATCCACCCCGAGCAAGTGCTCAAATCGGGCACGAAGGGGATGCGTTGAAGATGTCATAGGCCTAGGCCATTGTAACGTCCGAGCCCGACACTACCGTTTTCGCGTCAGCCTCGAAGCGCGGATCCCGCCATCCGTAATCCTCTGGACTCGCCACCTGGGCGTTGATCCATTCGATCACTGCCGCATGGCCCAGGCTCTCGGGATCATGCCGTAGATAGTCCCTCACGACAGCCAGAACCTGGAAGCCTTGGCGCAGTTGGAATGAGAGCGTCGGGTCCCCGATCTGCCCTCGAACTACCTTCATGACATATTCTTCAGGAGTTAACGTCCCGGCAAACTTGTGGTAGCCGCGGAGGCGAGCTCCGGCGCGGATGCGAAGCAAGCCCAATCGCTCGGCCAACTCGCGCCTTGCCCGGTAAAGCGCTTTGCCAATTCCGAATCCGTGCAAACTGGGTCTTACCATCACCTCGGCTCCATAGAGCGTTCTGCCGCGCATTGGATTGTGATTGCGGAAAGTACCCTGGTCCGTGAATTCGCGCCAACTGGCCTGCATGTTGTAGTCGTCCCAGAGCACGATCAGGCTGGCGGCCGCGCCAACTACGTGGCCTGAAGTCAGTTCGATGGCGACGAATTGCCCTTCCGGAAAGACACTGAGATGGCACTCCAGTTGGGCCGCCGTCCACGGCGGGGCACCTGGGTAAACACCGATGGACAGCTCGATGATCGGGCCGATGTCCTCCAGCCTCGTGTTCCGGACTTCGATGTTGTGCGTCAGAGAATTCATAGTGACACGACCTCCACTTGGGATGCGATAGCACCCGAGTTGCGGCTATCCAATAGTGGCAGCACGGTTCCTGACGAGCGCGTATCGAGAATGGTCTTCAGATTCAGCTCGCCGACAATCATCATCTCCTGATTCGGATTGCCCTCGGCTAGGATTCCGTCTCTCGAAAAGGCAAAGTCGCTAGGAGTGAGGATCGAAGCCTGGCCGTAGTTGAGAGATACCGCCGGCACCATTGGCAGAGAGCCGACAGTGCAGGCATGGACCACGTACATCTGGTTCTCGATCGCTCGGGCCTGAGCGCAGTAGCGAACGCGGAGGAAGCCCTGGCGGTCGTCTGTACAACTCGGGACAATCAGGATATGCGCCCCTTGCCGCGCCGCCGCTCTCACAATCTCGGGGAATTCGACGTCGTAGCAGATAGCGATGGCCACCCGACCAAACTCAGTCTCAAATACACGCAAGCGGTCGCGCGGGGAGATCATCCAGTCCTCATTCTCAAATCGCGTCATGTGCAGCTTGCCCTGCACACCCCACGATCCCGTTGGGCTGCAGATAAAACTTTCGTTGAAGATCAAATCCGAGCCCTCTTCCTGCGTGGGTACGGTCCCTGCGACAATGTGGACGCGGAACCGCCGGGCCAGATCGCTCATCAACTCCTGGACTCGAGGTGATTGCCGAGCCAGATCGCAAATCTGTTCGCGGATGGGCCGCTTGAGGTTGCCGAGTGTGAGGAGTTGGACGGTGAAGTACTCGGGGAATGCGACCAGTTGGCACTTGTAGTCCGCCGCCGTTTCGACGAGCGCTTCCACCTGATCCCGGAACTGCTCAAACGTCTGTACCGGGCGGATAAAGTACTGGAGCGTGGCGACTCGAATTCGATCTATCATAATCTGGCCTGGTCCATCCTCTCGTCCCTGACAAGGTCAACCCCGTCTGACGCCCTTCCCCGCGGATCAACGATTCGAGATGTCGACCACGAAGTCGATTACCGCTTCCTCACGCGAATCGAATCGATCGAGTCTCTTTGAGTCGCTCGTCGCGTCGAGGAACGTGGCTTTCAGCTCGTAATCGACGTCGGTCCGCAGATTCGCGATATGGTAGAGCCCATCTCCCTGCACGATGTAGGAACGGATCCGCAACGACCCTGTGTCCTTCAACCTCACGGCAGCACCCTTCAGAAGTAGGCCCGATCGATCGGTCACTTTGCCGCGAACTGAGCGCTTGCGGGGCTGCGACCTCACCAGGAACGGACAGGACAGAATGCCAGCCACGGCGAATACAGAGTGACGCCGCGAGAGTTGCCGTGAGTTAGCTGGCCTCACACCGAGTCTCTCCATGGCCCTACATATCATCGAACGCCTGCGCGAGGACGACCTGACGACGCGACCACTGGATGGAACCGACCGATCGAGTCGTGATAAGGAGCTGTTTCTCGTTCAACCAACTACCCGTCTTGACCACAAGGTAGCGGAGGAACCAATTGGAATCCTCTATGATCAGATCGTCGATCTCTCCCAGTTGTCCGTCAGCGGCATCCACCTGATAAGTGACGACCTCTCTCACGCTGCGCAGGTGGGGATCTCCTTCCGCGGCCACTGGCTGGCCAGGGACAATAACGGGGACAAGAGGAGGGTCCATGGACCAATACGCGGGCCACCCATAGTACTGGCTCATCGCGATTTCCTCCTGGAGGGACACGGGCGTCGCCGTATCGACGTCTGGGCTGTTGCGGACTTGCTCCATCGACAGGCTGACCGGCACTACGCGCCGCTCCCAGTCTGGCTTTCCAGCCGCAGCAGGCGAAATCAGCACCTGGCGGCTCGACAGCCAACCACCCGTCTCCACGACGATGTAGCGGATGGTCCAGCCTCGGTCGTCAAACAGAAAATCGTGGACGTGGCCGAGCTCGCCGTCTGTGGCGTAAATGACGGAGCCGAATAGTGAGTTCAAATTGCGAAGCATGGTTTTCTCCTGGAATCCTGGTGACCAACTCCATTGTGCGCTGTGATGGTCCTGCTTCGGCATCCCACAGAGGCCGTAGAGACGACCCGGAATCCAGGGCGGGCGCGGACCTGAGCGGGGGGACGTTAGGTTGACCAGTCAGGCGGAGAGAACTCGTATTGGCTGGGAGCATCGGCCATTGTTGGGCTGCGGGCGGGTGCGGATTTCACTGTCCTGGTCCGAATGCCATCATCTCGTACGCGCCGCTCATTTCCTCCGTCAAGCTTCTTCCTGCGTGATCCGCTTTTCACATATTCTTAGACATGCGTCGACGTTCAGTTGGGCTTTCAGCCAGATTCGGTTGGGGCGGTGGCAATGATACGGAGCATCCGGCTCGCCATGCGTAGAATTCTCTCCGCGGTATGTGCACTCGGCGTTCTCCTGACCGGCTGGATGGCATATCGATCATCGCCACGAGAACTCTCGATTCCAACTCCAATGCCGTTCACTCCTGTGATCGAATTCGGCGCCAATGGAACTTCCGCACACGTGCCGGGGCTGGTTCTGGTCGCCAACCTGGCCACGTTCGACGACGAATTATTCGCCTACCTGATTTTCGACCATCTCCGCGATCTCGTATCGCGCGACGGACGTCGCGCGTGGCTGACCTATGACAGACAGGGCGTCGATCTGAGGTATGTAATCCGAATGGGCCTGCCGATCGATATCCTGTCTGCTCTTCCCTATCTTTTCAGGTTGCAGGCAACGAGCGTCGTGAGCCAGGTCACCTACTTCTGGGTCACTCCACAGGTCTCTTCGCACTATGAGTCTCAGTCGCAGACATTTGATCGGGCATACAATCTGCCCGCGCGCAGGAAGATCGAACTCTTGCCTCGCCCAGAACTGGTGGCCTACGTCCGAAGGTTCATCCGATTCAAAGCGGCTACTGACGGGCGCATACAAAGAGGGATTGAGCCAATCCCGGTTCCTCCGAGCCTGACCCAGGCCCAACAACTGGCGCGCGACATCATCACGGTTGCGGACTTCTTCTCGCTGCCGATCGACTTCTTCCTTGGAATCGGTGCCATGGAGAACAACTACATGAATGTTAAAGGCGATATCGGCAATGCGCTATGGAAGAGACGGGCCCACAAAGGTGATGTGATCCTGAAGCGGGGTCCGAAGGGCGTGCTGGTGCTCAATGAGTCGTCAGGCATCTGGCAAATCACCCGGGAGACGTTGCGATACGCGAATCGTCTGTACGTGAGGGACACACGTGATTACTCGACATTGCCTGAGCATTTGAGACCACCGAAGGAACTCAATATCAACGAAGTGCCTCCGGAAGTTCTGACCACTTACGCAGGTCTCTTTTTCCGCGATCTCCTCGACCGCTTCAAGGGAGATGTTGCGACTGCAGTGGGGGCCTACAATGGCGGGCCGGGGAACCCCAACCCACGCTACGAGGCTGGAGCTCGCAGGGTCGCTGAGCATGCTAGAAGGGTCCTGGAACACGCTGCTGTCCTGCGCGGGCGACCGGCCGCCCAGATGCGCTTTCTCAAAGCGGCCCGCTGATGCGCACATGTCGCGTGTCACCGCCGGCTTCGTCGAGCCCTCGACATAGGAACCCCGACGATTTATCGGATTCAGTATTGAGACCGGACAAGTGCGGTTGTACTCTCATTTCCGCGTCGATCTAGTCCCCCGACGGGATGGGTTCGCGGCGGCTAAAACCCTAGCATGGAACTTGAGGGCTTCACATGGAGGTGCCGTCATGACCAGAACACAACTCATTCGATTCGATCATTTGCTGGGGGCCAAGCGCGCTGAACTGCTCCGTTCCCTTCACGAATTGCGGGGGCGCCTCGTGGCCGACAGGCACGGTGATGCCATGGATCGGAGCCGCAGGGCGGCGGACCGCGCAATCGTGCTCCAAGGCATCGATCTGGAGTCCGAACTGCTGCGCCGGGTTGAAGGCGCCATTCAGAGATTCGGGATCGGACGGTTGGCATATGCGCCGACTGTGACCGCCTGATTCCGGGCCAGCGGTTGGAGGCGGTTCCCTGCTCTCCGTATTGCGTCTCATGCCAGGAGTCGGCGGAGGCAATGGAGACCGATGGCGCGATTGCTGCCCGCGAAGGTGCGTATGCTCACGCCGGTTAGCCCGCCCCTCCGCGCGCTCTTCCAAGTGCCAGATGCGGCGAGGAACGTCCTCACCGTACTCCTCGCGGGCGGCGCCGGGAGGCGGCTCGATCCGCTGACCCGCGAGCACGCCAAGCCGATGGTTCCATTTGGCGGGATATACCGGCTCATCGACATCCCACTGTCGAACTGCATCAACTCCGGGCTGCGCAAGATCTACATTCTCACTCAGCACAAAGCGTTGAGTCTGAACCTTCATCTTCGCTCACCTGGAACATCCTATCTCCGGAGCTGAACGAGTTCATCGAGATTCTCTCGCCAACCAAGCGGCTGCGCGAGACATGGTACCTGGGGACTGCCGACGCGGTGTACCAAAACATTCAGAGTATCGAGGAAGAGGGCGTTCCCTACGTATTGATTCTGTCTGCGGACCATGTCTACAAGATGAACTACCAGCACATGCTCCAATGGCACGTCGCTCACGAGGCAGACGTCACTCTGGCGACAACGCAAATCGCGCCTGCCGAAGCGGGGAGGTTTGGCGTCGTGTGCACCGACCGCGATTACCAGATCACAGCGTTCGAAGAGAAGCCCCAGCACGATTCGCCGCACCGGTCGTGTTTCAACCCGGACGCATGCAGCGCGTCCATGGGCATTTACGTGTTCTCAACGCAAGTGCTGCTCGAAGCCCTGCGTGCAGACGCGGCCAATCCCGAATCCGCCCACGACTTTGGCAGGAACGTGCTGCCCTCGCTGATCGGCAAGCGACGAGTCACGGCATACGACTTCATCGACGAGAACAAGAGAGACGTTCGTTACTGGCGAGATGTCGGCACGCTGGATTCCTACTATGAGGCCAACATGGACCTGGTGGCAGTCAATCCGGAGTTCAATCTCTACGACGAGCGGTGGCCTATCCGCATGGCCGCCCCGAAGTTGCCGCCGGCAAAGGTTCGTCCTCGCGGAGTACGACCGCCGGATGGGCGTGGCGATCAATTCACTCGTTTCCCACGGGTGCATCGTTTCCGGAGGCAGGGTAGAGGATAGTGTATTGTCGCCAGGCGTCCGAATCGGCAGCCACTGTGAGATCGAGTCCTCCATCCTTCTGTCGAACGTCAGGATTGGCGCTTCGACCCGGATTCGGCGCGCGATTATCGATCAGGACGTAGTCATTCCTGAGAATTCGATGATCGGTTTCGACCTCCAGGCAGATCGCGATGCTGGCCACGCGGTGACAGAATCGGGGGTCGTCGTGGTCTCCGGTTCTTTGGCAGCTGATGAAACCGAGGGCGGTCCAGAGCTTGTCCCGAGACTGGCGGCGCGCACCTAGCCGGGCCTGCTCGACAGATCGCTTGATTGATTTCATAACGGGGCGGCCAGAATGACGATCAAAGATGCTGTTCCATCTCCGCCGCAGATACAACGTGCCTACGACGCATGGAGTTGGATCTACGATCTGGTCGCCACTCCTCTGGACCGCGGCCCACGACTACTCGCCTGGAATGAGTTGGCAGTGCGGCCTGGAGAACTGGTCCTTGATGCTGGTACGGGAACGGGCTTCATGCTTTGGAGACTCAGCGAAAGGGCAGGTCCCGCGGGGTGTGCTGTTGGCATCGATTTTTCGGCCGGCATGATTCGGAAGGCACTCTGGCAGATTCGCCACCGATCGTCAAGGGCGCTGCTTGCAGTGGCCGATATTCGACGGATTCCGTTGCGAGATGGGAGTTTTGATGCAATTTACAGTGCGTACGTGTTGGACCTTCTGAGTCATCGGGACATCCTTGCCGCCCTGAGCGAGATGCGGCGCCTGCTAAAACCAGGTGGTCGTATTGTGGCAGTCAATGAGCAAGCCAGACCAGGATCGCTGGATCTGGCTGGAGAGGTTCTACCGAGTTCTGCCGTCGAAAGGTCAGGCATGGATCCTCGGCGCTTGCCGTCCCGTGTTCCTGGCCCAGAGGATGAAGGAGGCGGGCTTCCAGGACGTCCGCCGCCAATTCGTGCCGGGCTTCATCTCATCAGAGATCGTCCTCGGTACCAATACCGGCCCAGTTTCGAGAGACCCGATGGAGGATCGAAATGTCACAACTGAGACAGGATCCCACGACCAAGGAGTGGGTAATACTTGCCACGGAGAGGCTGAAGCGGCCGGATGATTTCCGCTCATTCATCCCTCAGAATCGTGAGCCGGAACACGTGGGTGGTTGTCCCTTCTGCGCTGGGAATGAGAAGCTTACGCCCCGGGCGCCATACGCCGTCCGATTAGAAGCGGAGGATTTGGAATCGGCCTGGCGGAGTCAGAGTGATCCCAACAAATTCGCGGCGCTAACTCCATCGGGAGACTCACGGCGTCAGATGCAGGACGGTTTCTTCCTGCAGATGCAGGGTACTGGTTACCACGAAGTGGTTATCGAAACACCAATCACAACCGGTTTCTTCACCAGATGACCGTGGAGGAGGTCGAGTCGGTCCCATTGGCCTACCGGCGCGTCACGTCGCTTTGCGCCAGGAACGCCAAACCAAGCTGATCCTGATCTTCAAAAACCATGGCGTGTCGGCGGGCACATCTTTGTCTCATCCTCACTCTCAAATCGTCGCCATGCCCGTTGTGCCGGCCAATATCCGCCGGAAGTATGAGGGAAGCGATTCGCTACTATGATGCGACGGGACGCTGCCTTACGTAGATATGCTGGAGGCGGAACAGAGGGCAGAAGCGAGGCTGGTTCTCGAAGTGCCCGGCTTTGTCGCCCTGGAGCCGTTCGCGGCACAGTCGCCGTTCGAGACCTGGATTCTGCCTACCAATTTCCGTCCGGCCTTCGGGCAAACCAGCCTCGAAGAGCTGCGGGAACTGGCCGGCCTATTGCATGAGATCCTCGCCCGTCTGGCTATCCTGCTTGACGATCCAGACTACAATCTGCTGCTCCTTTCCGCGCCCGTCGATGGAGAGGACGAAGAGTATTTTCTCTGGCACATCCAGATCATTCCCCGCCTGACCAGAATCGCGGGTTTCGAACTCGGCAGCGGAATGCGTATTAACGTGGTGTCGCCCGAAGAAGCGGCCCATGCGTTGCGGGGCGTGCGGGCCTGAAGCCCCCTCCGGCGTCAGCGCAGCGGCGCCACCTGCGGGCCAGGTTGGCGAGTCAGGTTGAAATCTCGCTCGACGTTTTCTTTGGCGCTGGCAATGTACCGCTCCATCGCCTGACGAGCGCGCCGCACGGCGACTCCGCGCAGGAATCGGCCCCGCAGCCCGGTCATCCCATCCACTTGGGACCGTTGCACGGTGATGAGGTAGTGCATTCCTCCGATGTGTTGGTCCTGCCCAGGGATCAGGCACCGGATCTCGAGTGCGCTCCGAAAATAGTGGCTGGCGAACAGCATTTTAGATGCGATGACATACGCTTCTCCCCAGGACGCCGGAGTGCGCTGAATCACAACGTGCGTGATGCGGTGAACCGGTTTGAGGCCGAATTCTCCGACTTGCCAGTAGAAGAACTCCTCCGTCGCCTTGTCCTCCGATTTCGGATACTGGCGAAGGTACTCCGACAGTTGGGGCGCGTACTCCTGTAGTGCCGAGGTCTTCGCCAGGAGTTCGATGAGACCTTGCTCGACGCTGAACTGTTCCGCGGAGTCGTGATAGGTCGCAAGCCCCTCGTTGCCGGTAAGCTGGTAGCGGGTCAAATACTGGAACCAAAGGAGGCGGAGTGCTTTGGTTGCTTGTTCGACATAATCCGGCGAGTTCCAGTTCACGGTATTCTTCAGGAAGCGCAGGCCTGCATCACCGATCTTGAAACTGCAATCACCTGGCTTGCAGCTCTTGAGCTCGTCGACCTCCTTCTTGGAGAAACTCAGTCCGGTGAGATCGGACTCTCTGGGAGGGACACTGAACTTGCTTCCCGCGATTACTCCGGGAGCCGATTCGAACTTGGTGATGTTCGTATATCCACGAACGAAGGCCTCCGGCGTCGCCCAAATGCGTGAAATTCCGACCAGCATGACCTCGTCGGCGGCGCCTGTGTCAACGCTGTAGGCCACGATGCCTCCACCTTCAACGGTCTTCAGTTGCCGTTCACTCGCCTTCAGGTGCGTCGTCAGGGTCTCTCGGAGTCGCAGCGGTAGCGCTTGTGCGGTGAGCAAGGGACACAACGTGTGGGCGACAGCGAGAAACAGAAATGCGCGGCAGCCCAGTCCGTTCACCGACCGGGCGGTCGTGGCCCACACTCTCAGGCGTCGCGACGACGCTGTGTCTGCGCACATACATAACCTGCTCTCGCCATTGTACAGGGAGAGTCTCTGTGCCGCTCCGCAGCCTCCACCTTCGGCAGGTCGCGCGACAAGACGGCCCGGGCAGTGGAAAGCACAAGACGCCAAACCCCGGTCAGGACCCTGCACTGATCTTAGTCATGAGCACCGGTAAGGGGTCGTTCTTCCCCGGCGCCGCGGCACAGCGCCGAGTTCCCGCCGCCCACAACTCCTCCGCAGCCTCCACCAGAGCTTCGGCCTGCTCATTCATTGTCGAAGCGCGAGACCTTTCGCCTCCCAATTGCCGCGACCTGTCCAATAGCGACTGCAGGTCCCGGGATTGCACCGTCGGGGTGGCAGGCGGCAACGGCGGTTTCCACCAGACTGAGGACCTCCACGCTACGCTTGAATCTCTCGGAGGATGCCAGTCGCCTGAGAGTCGGATCGAGCCCAGCGAGTCGGTCGGCAAGTCGTGCCCTCTTTTCCCATGAGGGCTCAATCGGCCGGCGCCGCAGCGCACTTCCATACGCCGACTGCGCCAGGCGATAGTTGCCCCGGAGTATCTCTGCCTCCGCCAGACCTGCGTATCCTTCGGCGTCCGCCGGATCGTCCCGGATCAGCGTGCGGTACGCAGCGACGGCGCGAGAGGCCGATTTCGCCTTGAGATAGAGGGCGGCGATCTTCTTGGTGATGTCCACCGAGCCGGGAGCGGAGTTCTGCAGAGTAAGAATCTCCGCCAGCAACTGCTCCTCGGATCCACGCTCCGCAAGAAGTTCCGCCAGTTCCAGCCGCGCATCCAGACTCTGTTTTCCGGTTCGGCATCCCACGCCCCATAGATAGCCCGGTGATAGAACGAATCAGCCAGCGTGATGTTGCCACGGCGTACCGAGAGCCGCGCCATTAGCAGGTTGCCTCGCGAATTGTTGGGATCCTGGTGCAACACGTCATCCAGAATGAAACGGGCGGCATCGACCTGCCCATCCAATATCTGCGCGGATGCCAAAGCAAGTGCGTAGGTGCGGTTGCCGCGCTCCAATGAGTAAGCCTGCCGCAGCGCATCTATGGCCGCACGGGTTTCACCTTTGCCCAATGTGGCAGTGCCTTCGGTGAAGTGCTGGTGTGCCTCCAGCCGGACCTCTTTCTTCTCAAGCCTCGCGAGAAAGACGTCCACGCCATAAAGCAAGACCATCAGTAGCGGGACTATCCCCAGGAGGGCAGGTGTCGGAGTAGCCCGGTCGGCGTCGCTCCTCGTCATCTCAGCTACGGCCCTCCCAACGGTCTGCGACACCGTAGGCCTTGAGCACATCAGGGAGCGTGACGACGCCTACGATCTTCCGAATGTCGGCGCGACTGACCACCGGCAGCACATCCAGTTTGGCCGTCCCCATTTGATCGAGAGCAACGTCCAGGGAATGATCCGCGTGTACGAACATTGACATAGGCTCGGCGTCGACAAGGTCTCCGACTCTCGCTGTTGAGCCAGCGTCGCATCCTCCCAGCGCCTCCAGGGTCACCATCCCCAACAATACGCGGTCTCCGGCCACGGGCCACGCATTGCATTGCAATTCCTGCATTCGCTGTGTTGCGATTTCGGCCCCCAACTCCGGCGGGAAAGGCGCGGCATCGGCACGAATTATGCTGCCTATCTGTCGGTGCTCAGGTTCCTCTATGCCTGCCTTTGTCGGCAGATACACGCCCTCCTGCTTGGCAAGCGCCTCATAAATCGGTTCCGCTGCAATTTGGATGAGATGAAGAAGCTGATCAGGTTGGAGACCATCAGCGGCACGATAATGGAGTAGTCGCGAGTGAGCTCGAAAATCATGATCACCGAGGTAAGCGGTGTTCGAATGATGCCGGCAAAGGCTGTGCCCATTCCCACGAGCGCATAGGCTCCAGGGCCGGCGGTAGAAGCCGGGAATAGTGCATGGGCGACATAGCCGACGGCTCCCCCAATCATCGCACCGATGAAGAGGCTGGGACCGAATATGCCGCCGGCGTTGCCGGAGGAGTAGCAAATCGCGGTCGCAACGATTTTCAGCAAGATAAGAAGGACCACCGTTGTCACTGCCAGGTCGCCTCCGAGGACCCGCTCCACGTAGTCGTAACCGACTCCCATGACCTCTGGCAGCATAAGGGCCATCAAACCCACCGCCAGTCCACCTGCCGCGGGCTGAAGCCAGACGGTGGATGCCGGCAGGCGTTTGAACCAGATCCGTATCTGCAAAAGGAGCTTCACGAAACACACAGACCCGAGTCCGCCAAGGACTCCCAAAACGGCATAGATCCCGAGCTCCGCCGGATTCACCAGGCGATATGCGGGGACGTGGAACAGCGGCTCGTCGCCAAGAATAAGGTGGAGCACCATCCAGGATGTTGCGGCGCTGATGACCACCGAACCCAGTACTTTCGCGTGAAGGTCTCCGAGGATTTCCTCCAACGAGAACAGCACTGCGGCAATGGGCGTGTTGAATGCGGCGGCCAGAGCGGCCGAGCACCCCACGGGTAGCAACGCCTTGACGTTGGCAGGCCGGAGACCGAAGCGCCGCCCTAGCACCGAAGCAATCCCGGCGCCAATGTGAACGGAAGGGCCCTCGCGGCCCAATGCGATACCACTGGCCAGCGAGATAGAACAGCACAGGAACTTCCCCACAACTGTCCGAAGAGAGATGATGCCGTTATTGATGACCAGCGCGAACTTGGTTTGGGGAATTCCGCTTCCTCGCGCCTCCGGAAAATGTTTCACCAGGAGATAGCCGGTGATCAGTGCACCGGCCGTAGGGATGAACACTCGCAGCCACTGGCTGCCTCCCGGTGGGTACATTCGAGCGGCAAGGCGGCCCGTCAGCAGCATGAACGCCACGACGACGAATCCAACAGTCGCGCCAATCACAAAACTGAGAACGATGGAGACCTGGTTCTGCCGGTCCTCCAAGTGATCGAGCCAGCTTGTGGTAAACCAGGATTTGACTGCGTTCGGTTGCTTCACTACGTCCAGTCTCTCGGTTAGTCGAAATACAGAAGGAGAACCTGAGGTAGGAATGTCCCCTGCACGGGCGATGCACGCGAGCCATCCCTAGCGGCCCCGCGTCTTCGCGGTCAATTGGCCAAGTACTTGATTAGGACCACCTCGTTGCCCCGCTCGTTGTGGATCACTTCATCTATCAATTCTCTAGCAAAAAGGAGGCCGAAGCCACCGG
>JADKID010000034.1 GCA_016721425.1 Bryobacterales bacterium
CCGTCCTGTGAACCCATCTTCCCGGGCGTGCTAGCCGCGCTCAAACTGAGTGCATGAGATCGGCGCGACAGAAGGCAGAGATGGCGGCGAGGCGAGAAGGGTGGACCCGGATCTTGGAGCGGGCGGAGGCCAGCGGGTTGTCGATCCGGCAGTTCTGCGCCAGGCACGATGTGGAAGAGGGGCAGTTCTATTACTGGCGGAAACGGCTGGAGTTGGAAGCAGCCGAGCGTCAGCTGCCAGCATCAGCCGAGCCTGGATTTGTGTTGGTGCAGCAGGCACACCCCGAGGCAGAAGCGCCGGTGCTGGAGTTGATCGTGGAGCGGGGCTGGCGGTTGCGGATTCCGCCTGGCGTCGAGCCAGCTGCGTTGCGCGTCGTGCTGGCTGAGTTGGCGCGGCAACAGGCATGATCGGGCTGCCGGCCGCAGTGCGGGTCTACCTCTACACCGCGCCGTGCGACATGCGCCGGGGTTTCGACGGATTGAAGGCTCTGGCGGAGCACGGGGTGGGCGTCGATCCTCTGGGCGGGGATTTGTTTGTCTTCTGTGGCCGGCGCGGCGACCGGGTGAAGATCCTGTACTGGGACCGGGACGGCTGGGCATTGTGGTCGAAGCGCTTGGAGTCTGGCACGTATGCGTTTCCGTTCGCCGGGCAGGGGCGGAAACAGATCAGCGCGGGCGAGTTGGGCGCGCTGCTGGAGGGGCTGGATTTAGGGAACGCAAAGCGGCGAAAACGCTATGTGCCCCCGTTGCAGCGGAATGCCTGAAACCCCTATAAACATTGGGCTGGAACGCATTTTTCGCTTGGTTTTCCATCAAACAAAACGTATACTTCTTGTTGTGACGATCGACCCACGCCACCTGCCGGATAACCCCGAAGTGCTACGGCAGATGGTACTCGATCTGGCCACGCAACTGGAGGCGCACGAGCGCCGCTACCAGCGCGTGCAGAACATCCTGGAGCAACTGCTGCGGTGGCGCTTCGGCCGCAAGAGCGAGAAGCTCGACGAGCGGCAGATGTTTCTGTTCGCGGTGCAGTGGGAAGCCGAAGGCCGCACCCCGCAACAACTGGCGGCGGAGTTGGGGCTGGACGAAAACGATCCGCTGGCGCCGGAACCGGAGAAAGCCGACAAGAAGCAGACCAAACGCCGGGGCCACGGGCGCAAGCCGCTGCCGCGCACGCTGACGCGTGAACGGATCGAGCACGAGCTTTCCGAGGCCGAGCGCGCCTGCCCGAATTGTGCGCGCACGATGGAGCGCATCGGCGAGGAAGTCAGCGAGCGGCTGGAGTATGTGCCGGCATCGCTGAAAGTGATCGAAGAGGCGCGGGCCAAGTATGCGTGCCGCTGCGGTGGCGCGCTGAAGACCGCTCCGAAGCCGGCGCAGCCGATCGAGAAGGGTGTGGCCGGAGCTTCGCTGCTGGCCCAGGTCGTCGTGGCCAAGTATGCCGATCATTGCCCGTTGCACCGCCAGGAGGGCATCTTCCGGCGGCACGGAGTGGAACTTTCGCGTAAAACGATGTGCGGCTGGATGCGGCAAACCGCCGATCTGTTGGCGCCGCTATACGAACGGTTGAAAACGCGGGCCCTGGATTCGAAGGTGGTGCAGACTGACGATACGCCGGTGAAGGTGCTGGATCCGGAACTGCCGAAAACACGTACGGGACGGATCTGGACCTACGTGGGGGAAGGGGCCACGGTGTACGACTACACGCCGACGCGGAAGCGCGAAGGGCCCGAGCGATTTCTGAAGCAATATCGCGGATATCTCCAGGCCGACGCCTATGCCGGCTATGACCACTTGTATGAGAAGCCGGAACGCGGCTTGATAGAGGTGGGGTGCATGGCGCACGCCAGGCGCAAGTATTTCGAGGCGCGCACGAGCAACCTGCCGTGCGTAGCGCCAGCGCTGGGCTATATCGGGTTGCTGTACCGCATTGAGCGGACCGCTCGCGGCTGGAGTCCGGCCGAGCGCCTGGCGTTGCGACAGCGCTGCGCCGTGCCCGTGCTGGCGGAGTTGCACGCCTATCTGGAGCGGGCGCGGCTGAACGTGCTGCCGAAGAGTCCGGAGGGCATGGCCATCGCTTACACGCTGTCGAACTGGAAAGCGCTGCGCCGTTACGCAGCTGACGGTGAGCTGGCCATTGATAACAACGGCGCCGAGAGAAGCCTGCGCGGAATCGCGGTGGGCCGGCGCAATTGGATGTTTTTCGGCAGTGACAACGGCGGCAAGACCGCGGCCGTACTGAAGAGCTTCATCGCCTCGTGCCAGCAGAGCAAGGTCGAGCCATGGGCGTACTTGTGCGACGTGCTGACGCGCATCGCCGAGCATCCGGTCAACGCGCTCGAAGAACTGCTGCCCTCGCTGTTTCCGACCCTTTCCCCAGGCATCGGACATGAGCACCGGTCCCCGTGTGTACATCCTTCCTCTTCAGGGCGGTGATCTCGCTGTTTCGGAGGCCGGTTTGCACGGCAAGCAGCAGGAGCGCACGATCCCTCCGCCCAATCCAGGTGTTCGGGTCAGGCGCGGCGATCAGGGCGGCACTCTCTTCCTCGGTGAGAAACTCCACCGGCCGCTTCTCATAGCGCTTCGAGGGGATGGCTAGGATTCTCTGGGCTTGTAGCATGAAGGCCGGTTCCGCAAGTGCCACATACCGAAAGAAGGCACGCAGAGCAGCTAGCCGGTGATTCCGAGTCCGAACGGAGTTCGTCCGGCCAGACTCCAAGTGATCGAGAAATCGCCTCCAAGAATGACGCATCGAGATCCTCGAGACGGAGCTCGAAGGCTGACGCCCCAAGGCCGTGGCGGCAAACTTGAGCAGCATGCGGAACGCATCGCGATAGGCCGCGACCGTATGGGGACTCGCGCCGACTCGGGTCAGCAGGCGGTCGGTGAAGTACCGCTGAATGAGTGAAGCCAGTCGTGAGCATCACCGTTCACCTCCCGGGCGTCTTCCCGCCAGGAGCCGGGTCGCCAATTGGAGCAACTCCGGGACCGCCGAGAAATACCAGTAGGTATGCGTCACGTCGGAGTGTCCCAATGGAGGTGGACAGCGTCGGCATTCGCGCTCGACATTCGCCGGTCCGATGCCAGTTGAGAGCACCTGGGTGGCGAAGAATGCCGCATGTCCTGAAGGCGCGGGCCGTGGCCGATCCGTCGCTCCGCCGCTGGAGTACGGAGGCCGATGGTCACTGACAGTTTCGCGAATGTGCGCCGCACGGCGCAGGGCCCGGCCGTTATCCGCGATGAAGAACGCGCCAGTTTGAATCTTCGCGTGGATCTCATCCCGGCGTCCGGCATACTCCACGAGAGCCAGGCGAGTCGAGTCGTGCACCGGCACGAACCTCGATTTCCCATGCTTTGACTCGCGGATATGCAGGATTCCGCTCTCGAGATCGTATCCGTTCGGTTCAAAGCCAGCACTTCGCCGGGCGAGCCCGGTGGTCGCCAGATTCGATGAGAGTTGTGTACGCAGATGCGCGGAGTCCCGGCGGGAAGGCAACTGCGAGCGCCGCCGTCGTGAGTCGCCGCACTTGCCGAGGCTGTAGACGCGGCGGATGGCGCTCGCTGACTCACAAGAGCCGCTCTGGTGGGACCCGTGTGCGGGGATCAAAGGCATTCAGCCACACGGCGAATCGCCTCACCATGCTCAGCCGCCGCGCCCAAAGTGGCACGTTGGGCGCCTTGCAGGTTCACTTGGCCCAACGCATCGCCAACTCCGTGGTGATGAACTCGGCCCCCCTGTTGCCCAAGGGAACTCGACAAAGTGCCCCAGCGTCCGGGGAGTACCGGAGTTCGCTCGAGCGCTCGTCGAAGGGCGATGTATTCCGTTGGTGCGTGCTTCACGTCGATCACTGGAAGCACCCCAAAGACAGGCCATGGAGCAGCGACGCGCTGCAGAGCCTCAAACGACACCTGGGCATAGACGGCCGTTGTGTTCAGAGATCGGTGCCTGAGGACCTCGGAGGATCTCCGGCAGCGTGCCACTCCGGATCATCTTGGTCGCCAGGCCACTGACCTTGAAACAAATGTGCGGCGCCTTCCGGAGGCGCTGGATACTGTCGCACCAGCGCGGCGCGAACGATGTGTCCCACAGCGGGGCCGGCGAAGCCCTCGTAAGGTGCATACTCGCGCGCCGGAAGACGCCGGGAGTCACTGCGGGGGCGGTCGTGGCGAAATTATCTGGCCAGTGCCTCGCCAACATCAGACGGCAAAGGCAGGCGCTCGGTCAGCCGCGCCGCTTGCCCGTGGATGGTGATTTCCCGATCCGCCAATGAAGGTCGTCGAGTTCAGGCGAACGACCTCCCCCGGCTCAGGCCCAGTCTGGCGAGCAGCAACAGCACGGCCCGGTCGCGGCGACTGGTGCTGGTTGATCCGTCCGCCAACCGAGATCATCCGTTCCATCTCATCTGACGAGAGGAACGCAGGTGCCGCCGATCGCTGCGGCTTGCGGACGGCAGGAACCGCTGCTGAAGATCTGTGGGCGGTTCCCGCAGAAGAGAAAACGAAGAGAACAGGCGCAGCGCTGCGTACTAACCAGACGTATTCTCCAGAACGGCCGCGACTCCGATCGAGGAGGAGGAAGTTCTGTCGCGTCGTTGCATCGAACGCCTGAGCGGAAACCACGCCGGTTTTCTTTCCTTCGTCAGCCAGCAACTGGCGAACGTATGACTTGTAGACGAGGACCGGGTGTCAGCCAAGCCGCGGTCCTTGCGCAGGTAGTTACCGACCGAGAAGAGGATGTTCCTCTTCGGGCTTCTTCTGTTGGGTAGTCTTCATCCTTCTCCTGTATGCTGGCGAGCTGATCCGGAGAAAACAAGTAACAGATTATACCGCGTCCCGAACCGCACGATCAGGTCGATGCTCTCAAATCTCCCAGTCGGCATAATCCGGAGACGCGGCATT
>JADKID010000035.1 GCA_016721425.1 Bryobacterales bacterium
TCTGTCACGCTATCTTCGACCTCGAAAATGACCCTGTGGCCTTGGACTTCCGAGATCAATCGGTGGAGGCCACAGCTCTATCCGAGGTGCGCGCCCGTGCCTTTGCACAAGAGGCTCTTGTTCCAGGATCAGTCCTCACCCATTACACCAATCAACTTGGATTGAATTGGCACTGCCTGAACCCGCGCCAACTTACGCAACTCATGGCTTCTGTGCATGTCGAGCAGGAGACTTTGCTTCGCGCTGCAGTTGAACGGAACTTCCTCGCGGAAGATCTGTTCTCTAAGTACATGGACTACAACTGCGGGAGCATGTTGAGAGATTAGCTTTCACGCCTGGTCAACTCGCGACTATTTGCGCGAGCAAGCTGACGAATCGCCAAAGTGGATCGCGGAGAATCGCAATACAACGGTCGGCGCCCGTTCATTGCGGCTTCCTGCGGGTTACGTCCAGCAGGTCATCGAGACGTTGAACGCCGGCGAGATCAGCACGGCAAAAGCAGCGGAACTGCTGATGATGGATCGGTACTCCTTCGCGGAAAGGTTCGGCGATCTCGTCACCGAACCCGCGCTGGCGTGAGTTCACCGGCCACGTCGGGAGAACAATCCAAAGCTGATCATCATCGACAGCTCGGTTCTGCTTCAGTTGATCGCCACCGAGCAATTTGGCGTCCTTCGACTACCGCGATCTGACTTTGGCGTTCAACCTGCAATTGTCAGGCTGTCGAGTCAGAGGTCGCCTGCATCCTCCAGAACGTCCCGAAGTTTCGCGGACGGCAAGACCAGTTGAAGAAGGCGATCGGCAACAGGACTTTGCCAATTGTGGACCGCGACTTGCTCGGACCCATTTTGGGAAATTCTGCCGACGCGTGGGTTCGCCAGATCGACTCGGAGGGAACGCGCCTATACTCGATTGTTGACCGAGGTGAGGCCTGGACGCACGCCGCGTCAATGGTTCTGAATGTTCCTTCCTCCACGAACGACTCCACCGCGGTTTCACGATTACTCCGAGGTGGCGAGATAGTTCCGCGGCCGATCATTCGCTTTTGGGATCTTGTCGTCTTCGCGCATCAGACAGGTCAGCTGGATGCAGGTGAATGTGACAAAGTGCGCCAATCCCTGTTCAGGATCGGTGAACGACTACCTCCGTGCTTTACCAATTGCGCTTTCCAGGTCGGCCTGCCTCATTTCTATGCGCGACTCGCCTGTGCTGAGCGGCCAATCGTCGGCGCAAGCCAGCCTCAGGAGAAACTCGACGATAGGCTCGTCTTGATTGCCACCAGATCGCCGGCCGGCATTTCGGACCCGCTTGGTCAAGCCGCTCCCCCGAGTAAGCTCGGCGCTCAAGGAGCATAGCGATCGATGCTTCCGAAGTTCGAAATTGGATGCGGCTTGGTAGCGTCAGCAATCTCCTCGGGCATCCGGTAGTTCCGAACGCAGGCGATAAGCCCGATGGTAGCCGCTGCACGGTTGAAGGACGGGCAGGGTTCACACTATGGCTGCCCCCGGCAGCAAACGGAGCATCGAGGCGGCTATGAGCGTTTCGAACTGATTGCGCAGGGATCGGGCAAAGCCTCGTCCCGGATGAGGACGCCGGCCTCCAGGTTGCGCTCTTGGGCCCATTCGGTGAAGTTGGCAGAAGTCACGAAGGCGATCTCGTCGTCGATCACGATGCACTTGGCGTGGAGACTCGCGCAGATCGACGAATCGGTGGAAAGCGATCGGGGATCGTAGTAGACGGACGGCCGCTTCGGCCACGGCCAGTGGTTCTGCCAGAACCCTTCGGCGAATTCCTTCAGGATCTGGTTTGGAGACTTGTGGTAGTCGCCGTCTCTGCCGACGTTCACAGCCAGCCGGACCTGCAAGGCCGGGTTCCGATCAACCGCCGCGGCCAGCGATTCGAAGATCTCGTTTCCGTGCCGGACAGTGAACGAGGACAGCAGGACGCTTCGACGGGCGCCAGTAAACAACTCCCTCACGACGACTCCGGTGTCGCGGCTGACACTGCCGGGGACGTCAGGTCCTGTCCAGACCAACTGGAACCGATCTGCTGTTTGCTGATTGGCCGCCCGTTCGGCTGCCAGAAGCTGAAGGCACTCGGCAATGTGCGGGCTTCATGCCGCCGGCGTCCATCCGCGCCAGATCGAGCCCGATGTCGCCGGCAATCGGGAGAGGCACGTATTCCCCTGTCCGCAGCGCCGAATATGGCGGCTTCAGGCGACCCGACGCGAGCGCCGCCGATAGATCAAGCATGGCGACACGCGACAGGTTATGCAGGAACGACTTCATATAACGGCATCTTCGAAGAACTCAGTGCCGGACGTTGCCACATTGGGCACCACTAGCGAGCGGTCCAGATACTGGTTGAAGCGCTCACAGGAGGTCTCAGCAATCAGCACGCAGCCATGACAGGCCGCTCCCATCAAGTACCGCTCCTCGTGCGTGTCCTGAGGGTTGTGCTGCGCGCAGACAGGGTCATTCGAGCAGAGCCGGCCCAACTCCAGGGCGTTGCGGAGGTGCCGATCGATCTTGCGCCCAACCTGGACCAGACCGCCGAGGGTTCCCTCAGAATCGGGTGTTCCCGTGTGGAGTAGAATTCCATAACCCGCATCGCTGGCATAGATTCGCTCTCGAATCGCGCTGGCGGAATAGCCGCACCTGCAAGGACATCGCCGTGATGAGCAGGTGCGACAGCGAGTGGAGCATGATGTACGGAAGCCCCGGGAACGTGGATTTCGCCCCGGGATGGCCCTGCTGCCACGCTTTGAATCCTTGGAGGAGTTGCAGGCCTCGATTCTGCACGGCCGGACGATTCATCCAGCCTTGAATGGCATCTCTCTTAAACGCGATCAGGACTCCCTCACCGCGGTTCTCAATTGCAGGCAACCACGAAATCTCCCGTGCCAGGGAAGCGCGCCGCACGCCGAGACTCAGTTCGCCGTCGACATCGTTCATGGCGGCTTCAAACCGCGTGAAGCCCACCTGGGCGACGACTTCGCGGAGTCTGTGGACGAGGACGATCCGGTCCACCTTGTCCCGAATCTTGGGATCGCCGCTGGGCTTCGGCAGCACACGCGCAAAGAAGTCGCCGTCTAGGAGATCTTCGCCGATCTCGTCGGGGCTCGAAAGCAGTGTCTCGATTTCGGCGTCTTTAATGGTTTTAGTCTGTTCCCCTCCGCCGCCTAGGCGCCTCTGGATCTCTGCATACACCGTGGCGTCGGACAGACCCTCCAGCGAGGCATTGACCTTCGCTTTCTTGCGTTCATTACTCAGGTCCTGCAGCGACTCGACATATTGGAGGTAGTCCTCCCAAACCTCATCCACAGCTTTCCGCAACTTTACGCTCGCCTCTGGTATGGAGATCACACTCAGAACTTGCGGGAAGTAGGCGTTGCTGGCGGAGCGGATCAGCAGCCGGTTGATCTGACCGTTGCCATCCTCGCCACCGCACTTCTCACGGCTGTTGTTCCCAAGCCACGGGCGCCAGCCTTTGCAGTATCCGAGAGCGGATTTGGGGTTTTGGGTGGCGACAATCAGCGGCCGGGACTTTCCGCACTCACAACGGATTGTTATGTCCGACAGGTCACCTCCAGTGCCTCGCTCATCCACATAAAGCGGTCGCCGGCAGGCTTCTTCCTTGTATTCGTGGACGAAGCCGTACCAGTCCAGATCGCTAATGTGACCGTTGAGGCAAGCTTGTACGAAGCGGATCGGAACCACCGGATACGTCCTCCGATCCGGCCCCGAATACTTGTTTCTGACCAACGTCTCCCGGTGAATCAACGGCGGGAACGGACTCCTCCTGGACCATTGATCTCGTACTGGGCGACAAACCACTCGGGAACATCCAGACGGCAATCCCGGTCGCCGGGCATTAGGTTCACCGGAATCGACCGGCGGCGCGAAGAGCTTGAGCCCCGGCACGTCGAGAATCCCTGAAGCTTGCCGACGAGCCGTTCTTCGAAGATCTGCCGGCCACTACCTTGCCAAGTCTCCAGGCCGCCGACGATTGCCGCGAAGTTCGGAAGGTCCACCAAGGCGCCCGGCCCAAAAGTGGTAATGACCTGGCTCTGGCGGATCTGGCCGTGTGGCCTTTTTGCAGCGTTGGCCGGGTTCATTCCGCATCCTCCTCGGGCACTTCGACGCCATCGAGCCGGCGGACCCACAGGTTCACGCTGGGCTCTACGTCCCGCAATGATCGCTGAGCCCGGAACTTCCGCGCCGCAGGTGGTTGTTTCGCCAATTCAGGGTCCAGTGGGTCATACAGCAAATGGGATCTCCGCCGTCCTCGTACTCCTGATACTTCAGACCCGATCCCACGTTGAACTTCTTGGTTGCGATGCTGCTCCATTCATCCAGAAGATCGTCTGTCCGCTGGCGCAGTTTCTGGCGCAGCGCATCGAGCTCAGGTTGTGGCAGAATCGCATGGCGCTCACCTCGTCGGGCGATCGAATCTGCGACGAATCCCAGTTTCGGCTGATTCTGTGGGATTGAGATCGCACTGGGGATGGGGTCATCGGCGAATGGCCGTGGCGAGGCAAACCAACGGCCACTGCGGCCAAGCCCCGATCGATGGCACGGGGCGAGAACGGGTTACGCTCGTTGCCTCGACTGAGCGGTAGAAGGTGGCGTGGTAGGACTCCAAGCGCTCATAGTGGGAACGGTCTCGAGGCTTATGGACGTTAACCAGGGTGACCACAAGCCGGGGCTCTGATCATCGCGTCCGACACGGCTGGTCGCCTGAATGTATTCGGCCGTAGTCTTGGGCTGGCCGAACACGACGATCAGGCCCAGGCGGATTATGTCCAAACCCACGGAGATCATGTTGGTGGCGATGGCCACGTCGACACGACCCTTCTCCGCGAACGGCAGGGCGAGGCGGCGCTTCGACTCGGACACCTTGTTCGTAGATTCACGAGAAGTCAACTCCACAACCTCGAAGTTGATCTTGCGATTGACGAATGAGCCTTTGCTTCTCGCCAATCCGCATACGGTTGCCGTAAGCCAGCAGCCGCGACGTGACTTCGTCCTCGACAATACGCCGGCAGCCGCCTAGCTCCCGAAGGCTGTTGAAGTAGCCAACGAGAGTCATGTACGGATCGGCCGGATTGTCAGGATTGCCGTCGCCACCATTCTCCTGATAATGCTTCTGCGCCGCGGCGAGCAGTGCCAGGTAGGTCCGCAGCAGGATCACCTTGGGGCTGCGACCTTGCCCACCAATGCCGATATAGCGGCGGGCCCTCTTTGTCTGGATTCGTCTTCGCGAAGAACGAATCTCGCCGGTCTGGCCCCGGGCACGGGAATACCTCCACGCCACTGCGCGCAAAGATGGCGCGGATTTGAGCATCGGCCCGGCGCACCGTTGCGGTCGACGCCACCACTTTAGGCCCGGATCACGTGATCTCCGACCTTGCGGGCGCACAGCTCGTCAATGGCGGTCTCGTAAAACCCACCATCGTGCCGAGCGGTCCGGAGATGAGGTGCAACTCGTCCTGGATGACGAGGTCGGGCGGCGGCAACGGTGCTGGTAGCTTCGATCCGAGGGCCGGGTGACAAGGACCGTAGAAGCCGTTCCTGTCGCTCCGATCCACATTCCCGAAGAACGCGCCACCGGCCCCACCCACGGCAAGCTGGCGAACTTGTCCACGGTGGCGATCAGGAAGCAAGGCAGCCTGCGATAGATCGGCTCATCGACCGACAAAATGGGCAGTGGATTGTCGCGTACAAACTCGCAGCGCCGATTGGCGCAGACGATGCGGAGGTCGTTCGGTTGATCCTGGGTCGGCGTGAGACTGAACGAATTCCTCGTGAATTTCGTGCCGCACCAAGGACAGTTCTCCAGTGGAATCGGTGACGGCTTGCGATCGTCGTTTTGAAATGCAATGGTTCGGGACCGAGCCGAATTGGGGTCGCGGTCGCCTTTGTATCCCATCTTGTTCGGGGTAGCGGCCTGCCCCACCCACAACCCAATCTCGAAGGGCCATTTGCCAAGACGTTCCACGTCGTCCTGGCGCTCCAACTCCATCGCGCAGATCAAGGTTGCGGCGCGGCTCAACTGATCCAGCGTGAGCAGGCGAAGCGTGTAGCGCATGAGCACGCTGAGGCCGGAGGATTCGACGCCCGGATTGCGAAGCCGGCGAAGCAGAATCGTGAAAGCCGCCAAGCCGAGATATGCCTCGGTCTTTCCGCCGCCGGTGGGGAAGAACAGGAGGTCGACCAGGGAGCGATCTGAATGAGTTGGCTCGACCATCCCCCGGATGTTCAGGAGCAGAAAGGCCAGCTGGAACGGCCGCCACTTCGGCTCAAACTGCGGGTACCGCTTCCGGGAGGCGGCAGCCATCACCTTATTGCTGGTTCGGAAGGCATCCAGCACCATGGGGTCTTGCAGGGCCTCCAGGCCGTCACCGATTCGGTTGGCTGCGAACCGGAGCCTTCTGCATCAGCTCGCGCGCGACTTCGGCTCTATTCGGCTCCGACGGAATCTCCTGTTTACCGATCCATTCCAGGTAGAGATTCTTCAGGCCACCTAGTTTCTCCTGGGCCTCCCGCGCCGACTGAATTCCGGCGAGGGCGTCCATCAGAAGCTCGACGCCGGGCGCGGGGGAAGGCTCCACTTTTTCGACGTGCGCGGATGGTATCCAGGCGGTCTCAACTTCAGCGCAGGTCGCGTCCTCCCGGCAGAGCGCATGAGCCGAGATACCGTGCCCAACGACGCAGTTCGCCGGCGTCCCGATATTGCAGATCGCCGACTCGTTCATCCCAATCGTCCGACTCGAATCCCTGCAGGTTGGGCCGCGGCACCAATGACGAGTCAGCGTGGAGAGATAGCTTCACCTGAAACGCCATACTCTCGTCCCGACGCTCATCCGGGCTCGGTGCCCGTCGATTCACTAGAAACACGGAGATGGCTCTTGTTCCTGTCGGAACCAAGGCCGGCCCGTTGTTGCCTTCAGTTCTGACTCTCGAATCGAGACGACAATCTTAGGCCATCACTGTTCGGGACTGGAATCGATGGCTGGGTTCCGTCCCTAGAACCGAGTGGAAGTGCGAGTTCCTCGTCCCGCGGTGCACGCTCCAAGCTGTCACGAAGTCCTTCTTTGACGGCCTTGTAGCGTCACCCCACGTGGCTCTGGCCATGATCTGCCCAGCTTCGCCCGACACGAGGATGCTCAACCCCATGGAGGATGCAAAGGTGCGCGCCGCGCGAGGCCACTTCCGGCGCGATCTCATCATCGCCTCCGCGGTTTTGCGGTGGAATGACATCCAGTTGGTCCTCTGCTGTCTCGTCGCGTCGCTGGCTATCCGGTGCCTCGAACGGAATTAGGAATCCCGTCAGGTACCAGCGGGAGGGCGGCGTTGCTAGAACCTCATTCTCGCGCTCGCCGCCCGGCTCCGGTCCGACTAGATCAAGCTGCAGAACATCGACCAGAGTGTCTCGAGCTAGAACAGGCTTCATTTCGATCGATCCTCCGAAGAGAAGAGCGTTGGCGCAATGTCCGTCAGTTTACCGACTGACTTTCGGCACCCGCTTCGTCGGGCGGACAAACGCGGTCTTAGCACCAGCTAAGCTCTCCTCTTCACCCTGTTGGCGGTTTAATTGAAGCAATCGGGCGAGAACTACGTCTCGGATTTCATCCGGCCAACGGTAGCGGTGTTTCTCGCGTCGGGCGCGGCCACTCTCGTCCCGCTCTTCCTCAGACTCAGGGATAAATTCGCAGTGGGGCTGCACGTCCGACCAGCCATAACAACCAAGGATGGCCGCGTCCATGGCATCGTGCAGACTTCGAAGCATTGCAATATCCGCCCCGCAATCGTCGGGATCGTGGAGTCGGTTATAAACCGCCGTGAGTCCGGCAGCACCGGAAGCAATGGGTGCATCACGGTGGACGTGGCACGAAGCACCGGCTGATTCCACTTCGGGGCGTCCTTCCAACCATCAG
>JADKID010000036.1 GCA_016721425.1 Bryobacterales bacterium
CCCCAGAGATCGAAAAGGCCATCCTGGACTGTCGCATGTCGCAGCCGACCAACGGCTGCCTGGCCGTCACCCAGAAGCTCAACCTGCATAGCTTCAACTTCAGTTCCAAGGGCGTGCGCGCGGCGAGCCGCCACATTCCTGCCTGGTGGGCGCCAGATTCACCCGACCAGGGTATCTTTGTGGCGGCTCCGCGCAGCATCAGCTATTTCGACTGCTTCTTGCCTTCGTTCTCCATGAACTTGGCAAATTGGGGCAAGGAAACTCCGAACCATTGGCGGCCGCTCTTGGGAGCCCAAAGCACACCGCTGGGTTTCACTCTGATGTGTCCCACCACCTTGCCGCCAGAGTCGATAATCTCGAAATCCTCGTATTTGCGCGGCCTGAATGCGTTGACCGACATCGTGAACCTCCGGTACTTCGTTGAAAATGAGGCAAACCAGAAAAGGCCCTGTCGGCTATTGTACCTTTCTGCTGGCGAATCAAGCTAGCGCTTTTGAGATTGAATACTCGGTAAACGGCGACCTCTACTTGCGGTCAAGTCGCAGCTCCAGAGTGCGTGCATCCCGCCACAAGACGATGGTAACCGGCAACCCAGGCGGATAATTCATCCGTGCCTGATCGAAATCGTCTGTACTATTCACGTCTTCGTCTCCGAGCCTGAGGACAACATCGCCTGCGCGAATGCCCATTTCATGTGCCAACCCGTCTGTTTGTACCAACGTGATGAGAATTCCTTCGCATCGTTTAGGCCAATGTTTCTTGCTAGCTCCGGCGGGATCTTCTTCGTGCGTACGCCGAAGAATAGTGATTGGTCGCTCCCCTGTGCTGGCGCTCCGTCACTCGGCCTGCACTGCATGCACTCCCTATGAGTCCGGATCGGCTCAATCGCGAGGCGACTGACTTGCAGTAGGATGCGTGCATATCAGAAACCGTGGCGGCTTTCGTCCTGCCGGTTTGGGAATCAGCAATCCATAAGACAGCATTTGTTTCCACGCTTACGAGCATGGCCCTCACAAAAAGGGCGACTGGCCCGTTCTCATCCGGACGCCCGCGGTACTCAAACATGGAGGATGGTGAATCTACTATTGAACCAGACGGCACAAGCTTCGGAAGATGAAACGCATCCACACCGTACTCCCCAGGCGCCATCAACAAATAGCTGTCCATAGACTCTCGGCGCAGCGTGGCTAGAGCCAGTGAGTCGGACATCGATCGCGTTGGCGGAAGCAACTGGATACTGGATTGCGCAAATACGCCTTGCTTTATCAATTCAGCAGACATCCTTGCTTCCAACTTACTGCGCTCGACGAGATTTGGTGATCCAACTATTACCGCAATACGGCTAACGGCAAGGTCGGCGGATGCGGGATCACGATACGATGTCGTGGTGGTAGTTGCACACCCCACAAACGAAAAGGCAATGGGCTACTACCACCACCACATGCGATGCTGTCCTGAGAGGATCAATATGGGCCTTTTCATTCAATGATTGGCTGCTCACGCGCGTACCGACCTTTCATTTGCCGCTTCCTCTAGACTCTCACCCATTTCCGGTTGTCGTGGTCCTGGCCGCCCTAGGTCAAGTTGCGGCTGAATCGGATTCATTGGGTTGGCGCCGGACATGCCGTCACCTGATTCGGCCACTCCACGGCCTTCGTAGTGCAGATTGCTTCAAATGTGGCGGAAGGGATCCATTGCGACGACTTCTGTTGTGTGCTTACACCCCAGCTTTTCCCACAATCAGGTCCGCGTCCATGGCCTGCAGGCTGGCCGCCCCTCCGTCAATGCCAACGAAGAAAGGTGCGCCCGCACGCACAGCGACGAAGTGTATGAGGCTGGCTGGGAGTGGGCCATCCAGGTCTCCATCCATCCACCCTAGATCAACGGAACTTATCGGCCGGTCCAGACGGGCAACTGCCATAAACGTCGTGAGCGGCATCCAGTACCGCGCCGTCGTCATGTCCTTTGTTGTGTACTGGAACCGTCGAGTGTAAGCGGCCAAACCGCCTGGCTCATCCAGGATGCGCAATAGGCCACCTACACCGTGTCGCACACCCACCCATCCACCGACTCGCAACTTCAGCTCGTCATAAAGGAGTGTCGCCTCGGTACTCGCGTTCAGACCGCCTGACGCCGACTCGCGCTCGTAGGGGTACCCCTCGAAGCCGTCCTCAATGAACCGCCGCAGAGCTTTGAGTGTGTGGCGCGTGCCTTCATGGAGGGGCTCGATGTCGCCGGCCGCCTCTTTAGCCAGAAGATTACCGAGGGCGCGGGACACAGATGGCCACGAGCCGCCATTGTCCCAAGTCATCAGAACCTTGCCATCGCCGGATTCGGCTGAAGGCCGGCCCATTCCTCCTGAACGGATCGATGCATTGCCATGCTCAGTCGGCACCAGGAAGACCATGAGGATTCGTCTGTCCTGAATCGTGCCTCCGTGCTCTCGCGTATCCCGATGTACTCGCGCCTCAATTGGCTGGGATCCGACGCGGAGGTGCTGAAGATCTTGTTCTCGATCAGGATCGTCCAGCGGTGGTCGCCAACCTCGAGGTTCACAACCACATCGATGAATGCCTGCTTAACGTTCAGTTCCAGGAAAGTCTCGCAGGCAGCAATGCCCTCACTGTTGTGGCGCAGATGCGTGCGAAGATTCGCCGCCAGAGCACCAATCTCGTCCGGCGCACCATTCGCCTTCCCTGCCTCCGACATGAACTCCGCAAGGAATGCGTACCCCAACCCATGTTCCATCGCGGGATTCAACAACCAGGCCAGTATGGCGGACGCATACTCCTCCTGGAATCCCTTTTTCGCGGACGCGAATACCTTGAAGATGTTCACCGTGCGTGCTCCTTCTTCCCTGCGCCAATTGAGTTCGCGTCCCGGCTTCTGACAGACCGTCTAGTCGATCACTTGAATCTGCTTCTTGATGCGCTCCTCCAGGAGCCACACATCTTCTTCGTTGACATCAAAGCATGGCTTTCCTGGCGTGAGTACCACAATGTCGTACGCATGATCCAGGATCGGTTTGAGCAACCATTTCGAGTACGGTACCGATCGTGGGTCTGCGTAGTACTTGAATCTTCTATGAAGCTGATCTCGTAGAACTGCTCTTTCGTCGGCATCGAGCGTTGTCAGCTCCATGCCCACGACCAAAGGATCTTCCCTTGGCGGTGCATCCGCGAATCCGATCTTAGACCAGAGCTTTGCGCCGTGATCGATGAAGATCTTTATCACTTTGTGGGGATCGCTCTTGTGCCGCAGGGTAAGACTACCCTTTTGAACTATGACGCCCCGCCACTCAGCACGCTTGACTTCATTTTGGAGTACCGCTGCGGCTACACGGGCGACTCGCGCCGCGTCATTTTGGCGTAGCGGCGTTGTGCGCCAACAGCCCCCAGTGTGCTCGTCGATCGGCTTCACCTGACTCGACATATAAACCTCCACGAGCTCATAGCGGTCTTGGTTGGTGCGCGTTGCGGCAATGATGCCGATGCGCGGTACCACTCACGGTGCTAATCTTCAGGCCTCAAGTGCGAGGATCGCGCCGTCATCGACCACTGAGATAGTAGGCCCAAGAGTCGCGTACAATTCCGGCACCAACGTATGCATCGGCACCACCCTCCGAGGCACCAGCGCCTCCACCACCGAGCCAGATCCTCCGGATGCGCGCCCAACGGAATGCAGACTCGTCAAGCTGCCACCCGCCTGATCAATGGCCTCCACCACCCGCTTGTTGCGGTCATCAGCCAGATACCCGCTCCACATCGAGTAGATCATCTGCGCGCCCTTGAGCGTCCCGTGCCGCAGGTGGTCATCGAGCATCGAGTTCCGGAACATCGCCACGAATTCGGACGGGCGGTCGCACACCGTTTGCCAGCGCACGCCCTGGGCCCCGGCCCGCTTCATGAAGTCCCCGTAACCGCGCAACTCCATGAGGCTCGAGACGCGCTTCGGGAACAGTACGCGCACCGGCCCCCATTCCATCTTAGGCAGGCTGCCCACCTCGCTGAGGGAGTCGAGCACCAGTGCGATGTAGGGGTCGATCAGCAGCTTGCGTCCGCTCTGCAGCGCCGCCCTGTAGATCGTGACCAGCCTGTCGATGTTCTGCCCTGAAGACCACGCCAGCACCAGACCGGTGGCCGCGCGCATGGCATCAATCATCGCGATCTCGATATCGCGCTCGCTAGGTTGCGGCTCGCCCTTGTCCCGCGCCAGCGTGGTGCCCTCCAGAAGAAGGGCGTCCACCCCGCGCGGCCCGTGGGCCACGAGATGCTCGAACATCGATTCCTTGCGTCCGTGCGCCCGCAGGTCGCCCGAGTATAGGACACGTCGCCCTCCTGATTCGACCAGAAATGCGTAAGCATCGAAGGCACTGTGATCGACCAGGTAGGGAGTAATCCGAAACGGTCCGATTTCCAGCACCTGCTCGTGGCGCACTTCGGGGCCGGCCGGTCCCAGCGCCGGCGCACCCATGATGCGAGCAGTCAGGTCCATCAATCGCCTGGCGTACTTGCCGGCAACGATGGGGATGTCCGGCCTGGCGAAGCTCGCCAGCCCATAGTGGTCCGCATACGCGTGACTGACGAGCAGGGCCAGGATGGGGTCACCCGAGCCCTGCGCGTACAGTCCGTCCACGGCAGGTAGGACGCCGGCGGCCATCAGGTCCTTGACGGCGGCGGCGTCCCAGGTGCCGTCCGGCCGCGAACGCGGCAGCTGGGCATCAAGGGGAAGCCCAAGATCCAGGATGAGCCGCGCCCCCGGCACAGCCAGCTCGACGCAATTGCCGCCAATCTGCCGGGCACCCCTGTGCATCGTGATCTTCAAGTGTTGCGCTCCCCACGGCGGCTGGTTTCACGCGCCATGATGTCGGTCAGCTCCGTGCAGATGCCGTCCAGTGCCTGGTCGCCGGCCGAAACGATCGCGGCATCACCGCTGTCGTCGCTGGTGCCGTCCGTGGCGACCTCGTTCCGGTAGGCCAGGTAGTCGGCCCATTCCACGCTCCCGGTGAAGTCCGCCTCGACGACCATCGCGAAGCAGGGGACGGCGATCAGGTCGGGCGTCCCCGTCCGCGCCACATGCAGCTGCACCCCGCGCGCGAGACACCACTTGGCCAGGCCGGCGACTCGATCGGCGTTGTCCCCGGCATAGACCACGGTTTCGTCCCGGCAGAGGCCCCGCGGCTCCGTGGTCGCGCACCGCCCTGCTGACACCCGCCACGTGATCTCCAGATGTGGATGGTCCGGATGCAGCCCCGAGATCACCAGGTTTGCCCACCTGGACACCGCGTACGTCGAATCCATCGTCCCGCTGCCCCGCTCCACCACTTCCGCCAGGCCGCTGGCGATAAGCGGCGACGCCTCGAACAGCATCGCCTGTCCGCGGAAGGCGCCTGACTGGCGGCCCAGCACCTCGGTGAGCAGTACTGCCCCCTCGATCGGCTTCGGGCGCTCGAACTGCCGGAAGTAGAGGTGGGTCAGAAGTTCCACCTCCTCGTCGTTCAGGTTGTACTTCTCCTCGAGCATCGCGAACGGGTCGAGAAGGGACGTGTTGGCTCGCAGCTCTTCGATCTGCTTGCGTACTTGCGCAAGGCAGTGCTCGCAGTAGCGCAGTCGTGCTCGACACGTGTGCGGCGAGTCGAGGTCCTTCATTGTCGCTTGCCAAGCGCCGATGCCGAGTGTGTCGGCCCTGGCGAAGACTGCGTCGCGTTGGGCTTCGATTTCCTGCATGCCGCGGCGGTGTGACTCGACATCGGTGCTGGTGTTGCGGACGATGTCGGCAGCGCGCTCCAGGGATTCGAGGGTGGACTGCAGGTCGGGGGGGCAGGGGGCTCGTACATTTCTGCTGGGTCGATGGATTGGGTGAATTCTTGACGAATTGGTAGCGCAACTTCATTAGGCTGTAGATTTGGTGGTGGAGGTCTAGGAACAGGGGTTTGCGGG
>JADKID010000037.1 GCA_016721425.1 Bryobacterales bacterium
CGTCGTCGTCCAGGGCAGGAATTCCGCTTCCCCGCCGAAATGGAGGCCCTTCTCGCGAACGACGGTCGTCGAAAGGGTCTCTACCCCTCCGGCCCCGAAATCCCGCGAATCAACTCAAGTTCTACGTCCACTTTTCCGGCTCTATGCACCGGCGAAGCCTGGGAAAACCTGAAAGCCCTGGACCACAAAGGCAAAGTCGTGGAACTCGCCTTCATCGAAATCGATCAGGAGTTGTGGGACCCCGAAACCCGACGCCTCACCGTCCTCTTCGACCCCGGCCGCATCAAACGCGGCGTCCTCCCCCGCGAAGAAATCGGCGCGGCGCTCGAGCCCGGCGCAATGTACACGCTAGTCGCCCAGTCCAACTGGCGCGACGCCCGTCGCGTCCCCCTCCGCGCCGATTTCCGCCACTCATTCAAAGTAGTGCCCGAGGACAGAACCCTGGATCGACCCCGCCAAGTGGCGAATACAGAGCCCCGCCGCAGGCACCCGCGAACCCCGCGTCATCGACTTCGGCGAACCCCTCGACGCCGCCCTCGCCCTGCGTCTCATCACCGTGCCAACAAACCCCGGCAGCGCCGAGCTGTCGAATGCCGAACGCCAATGGCGCTACACGCCGCAGACCGCCTGGCCCGCCACCCGCCAGACCATCCAGATCGATACAGCTCTGGAAGATCTCGCAGGCAACAAAGTCGGCCGCCCGTTCGACGTAGACACCTTCGACCGCGTCACCGTCCGCACCAACCGTGGCCAGGTCACTCTTGCCCGCCCAACCGCGCTAAAATCCCTTGCATCGGTATGCAGCCTCCCGTCCTCCTCTTTTCACCTCATTGCTACTCCGCAACACCCGTTGCTTCAAGGAGACAGAGGTGCCGCTTCACCCCCGCATGACCGTCATCATCGGCGGCAACGGCTCTGGCAAGACGACGATCGTTGAATCGCTCGCCTCGCTCACTCTTACGGCGATGACAGAAGCGCCTGAGTTCCGCTCGCAAGACCACGGGGGGAGGTGGCGTTGTTGAGAAGGGCGCCAAAACCCCATCGCCCGCTGGACCAACCGTTCCCGCAGCCGCCTGCCGCAAGACCGGTATTTGTTCGCCTTACGGTCGCTACCGCGCGTCTTCAATCCGGACGCCGAACAGTTCTCCCAGCCGCGATGATCTGGAGACGCTCGTGGCCCACGCCCCGCGCGACCGCGCCACCCACGCTCCGCCTACCCGACAATAATCTCTTCGCTGATCTCAGCCGCTACCTGACGACACTCCACGGCGCCATCAAGAGCGATCCGCGCCTAGCCACTGTCTGGGAGCGGTTGAACGTCAGCCTGCAAAACCTCGGCACCGGCATCACCGAAATCCGTGTCGTCAGCGCCAAATACAACATGGTGCCCGTTGTCGTGCGCAATGGCCTGGAGTTGGAGTTGCGGAACTCTCGATGGCTACCAGGCGTTTCTCGTCATTGTCTTCGACCTTCTCTTCGTTACCCCTACCTTTTCTCGCAACTCAGACCCGCTCTCTGGCAACGCTCTCGTCGTAGTGGACGAAGTCGATCTGCACCTCCATCCTCGCTGGCAGCGCACCGCCATTCGCCAGTTGATGGAGTTGTTCCCAACACGCAGTTCGTGCTCACCACCCACTCGCCCGCCGTACTTCAAGGCGCCATCGATATGGACGATGCGTCGGTCGTCGTGCTGACGAAAACGCCGCCGCGAACGAGGTCGTCGCCCGCAAGCTGAGCCCCAAGCTAACCCGTAGCCTGCGCGGCGCCGAGATCGGTTCGCTGCTGGAGGAGAAATTGTTCCACGTAAAATCCCGTTATTCGGAAGAAATGGGAGATGTCGAATCGACCGTCGATGCGCTGCAGGCAAAAGTGGCTGCCGGCGAGGCGACCGAGCGACCTCGCCGAACTCTCAAAGCACTTGAAAGGCTTTCAGAAGCTCGTAGCGGAAGAAGATGCCGCCGAGCCGATACGTCGCACGTGTCGAAGATCTCAGGGCGCCAGGAGGAGTTCGCCCAAAGTCTGTTGCGCGAGTTGCGCAGTTTGAAGGGAGCGGAACCCAATGAGAAAGCTTAACCGCGCTCCCGCCATCCGCCCCGCCAACTGGGCCCGAGTCGCCCAGAGCGCCGTGCCAGACGCTGCTGCCTTCCAGCAAGACGCGCAGGCGTTTGAAGCGTTGCCGTTGACCGACCCTGTCCGCCGTGCGGGCTTCATCGCCTACGCGCCGCAGTGCTTAAAGAGCAAGGGAGCTTATTCTTCAAATCGGTGGGGCAAGTACAAGAAGCCCATCGCCGAGATTTCTCACTGGCAGTGCGCCTATTGCGAGTGCACGATGAACTCCGAGCGGGTCTGCCAAGTCGAGCATTTCAAACCGAAATCGCTCTTCCCTCTATCCGCCTACGATTGGGATAACTCCTTTGATGCCAACGGCGACGTAGTCGGTATCAGGACAGACGCCAGCCAGACGATCACCGATTTCGAGTTAAAGCGGAAGTTACTCAATGACGATCGGAGGTTGGTGATCAGCACCGTTGAGCAACAGCTCATCATAATAGCCGAGATCCATGCCTAAACCCCGCCCGCGGAGAAGTACTGGCGCAGGAGTTGCTGACATCGCGTCAACGATCCAAGGAAAACGCCCTATTCCACCGCGCTCAGTCGGTTCGTTGCAGTTCCATATCGGCAAGACTTCCGGTGTTCCGCCGAACTTAGCGACCGCCGCCCCTGCCATTTCGTTTTCCCAAAGAAAATCCAGTACACTGTAGGCCGTGTACCGCTTTGCCATCTGGAGAGCCAAGTTCTGCAACAATGGTGGGCACTGCGGGCGCATATTTTGTCCCGCCAAGCGCCACAATCACGAGCTGTTTTCACTTCCCAGTGCCGCTGAGCTCAGAAACTCTGCAAAAGCAATGGCGCAACAACCGCACCGAGACGGTCTAGCTTTAGAGCGGTGTCAGCGTCCGCTGGCGGAATCAACCGACGTAACTCCGGCTCCACCCCTTTCCCGCACCTTTTTGCCAGGAACCGTTGCCGTCTCCAGACACCGCGCCGCCATCACCACCGCCAATTGCCCTTCCGCCGCAACAACTCCTGAATCAACTTGCATCCACCCCACCGCCCGCCAGCCAGCCAAATGCTCCGCCACCACTCTTCCTGATAACGCCCGGTAAATTTTGCCAATCTCGGACATAGCCAAGCGCCGTCAAATACTCTGAAACGTCAAATGCGAAAACCCAAAGTAACCCGGCCGTTTCTTCCACCAATAACCCACTCCGGTCCCGAATCTCCGCCAGTAGCGCCTTGGCATCCAACTCCGCCGCCCCAAACCGCGGCAAAACGGCCTGAAAACAAGTAACAACCTCACCCTCACCCATCTCCACCAGGCCCACATCACGCATCTCCGGAGCCAGCCAGGTAAAGTGGTTCCGCTTCGCCAGAGCATCTAATTTACCAACAGTAGATCCCCCGGGAAACTTAGCCCGATCCCACTCCTATACAGCAAACATCCGTGCATTTATCATAGAGAGTAACTCGATGCTCCGGAATCGATTTTCCCAGAAACCGATGCACAACACAAAGTATCGTGGTCATCAACGGATTTGAAGCCAACCGCTGCACCGCAGGCGTCCGCTGAATCCGCTTCTTCAAATCTCCGCCGCGGCCCTCGCCGCCCTGCGCCGAACTTTCCGAGGTGCGGACTCCTCCGCCAAACACCACTTATCCACAAACTCGTCCACCTCCGCCCCGGTCAAATTCCCGAGCGAATACCCAGTAAACCCAGCAATGGCGAGCCCTCCGCCGGCCGCGCCGTCACCACAAGCGCAACGCCGGCGCCTCCGCCGCCAGCTTCCCCAGTGCCGCCCGAAGCCCCCCGGCCACCGCCGGCGCGGCCTCATCCAGTCCATCCACCAGCAACAACGCCCGCCCATCCAGACAGGCTTCTCGAACATGTGCCTCAGCCAACCCCACCAACCCGCCAATCGTCTTGTAAGTCAGCCCCGGAGAAGAAAGAATCCGCGCCGGCAAAACCACTGGCAGCTCATTCCGCGCCGCCGCTGCGTCGCCAGCCACCCAACCAGCGTCGATTTCCCACTCCCCGCCGCCCCGGTGATCAACGCCCGCGGCGTCTCGGCCAGCGCGTTTCCACCGTCATCCGCATCCGCATCAGGTCTTCAATCGTTGTCTTCCTTCGGCTGCGCCTCCAGGTGCAACGGCACAAACACCCGGTCCATCTCCAGCAGAATCCGATGGCTCGTCCCCAACCCGCGCAACTCAATCCGGCCATACTGCTCCACCACCTTGCGCCGGTACTCGTTCTCAATCACCGTCCGCACCCGCACCGCATCGCGGACTCCAGCGCCAGCGCATAGTCGCGCTCCTGGCACGGTCAATTTCCGTACTTCTCCACGCCCCGAAAGCCATCGTCAAAAAGCACGCTCTCCCACAGCCCCACCAGGCTCCCGCGTCTCCTGCAAATGTCGCCGCGGAATCACCACCGACCCGCGTGAAACAAGCGCCTCCAGAATCCGCGAATGCGCCTCGCGTTTCCTGCGGTTTTCCAACACAATCGGCGGAATACCTGCCGTCGCCGGAGCACTCCACGATTTGCCGAACAGCGGGTCCACGACCTCTTTCGCCAGGCGCGCCCGTAGCTGCGCCTCCGGAATCTGTTTCGCTTTCTTGGCCACGTCCCTCTACGATACATCGAACGCCATCCGGAACAGGCGAGGAGGCCCCGCTAGACGCCGATCTCGCGTGGGTGTATGTTCATGGCCAGGAGGTCCAGGAACGCCATGGATCTATCGCGCCGCAACTGTCTCAAAGGAGCCGCGCCATCATCCGCGGCGCCGAAGCCGCCGCCAAGGCCCCACCGCCACCAGCCCCGGCCGCTTCTACTCGCCGAAGTGCTCGGCAACCCCGAAAGCCGCGACGTCACGATCGCCCGCCAGGTCGGCATCAAGTGGGTCATCGCCAATGGCGGGATGGCCCGAACCCGAAAAGAGGATTACATCGAAGCGGTTCGTCGCCAGAAAGAAGCCTTCGCCGCGGGCCAGCATGCAGATCGCCGGGGTCGAAGGCCACCCGTCCGTTCGAAAAACGCTCGGCCTCCCCGGCCGCGACGAGCAGATCGAAAACACCGCGGGCCATCGAGGCGTTGGCGAAAACGGCATCAACATGATCTGCTACACCATGGCCGGCCTCGGCTGGACTCGAACCAAGGCGTGCTGGAACGCGGCGGCGCGCTCACCAGTGAATTCGACCTCGCCGCCGCCAACGAAAAAGGCCTCACCGAATACGGCGAAGTCAGTGAAGAGAAGATGTGGGCCAACTGCGAGTACTTCATCAAGCCGTGATGCCCGTAGCCGACAAGTTCAAAGTGAAAATGGCGCTCCACCCGGACGACCTGCCGCTCAGCCGCTCCGCGGCATCGCCCGCATCATCAACAGCAAGCGCAACTACGAGCGCATCATGGCCATGGTCCCCAGCCCCTACAACGGCGTGACGTTCTGCCAGGCCAATTTCCTGCTGATGAAGGAGGACATCTATTCGCTCGCCCGCGAGTGGTGCTTGGAAGAAGAAGGTGTTCTTCGTCCACTACCGCGACGTCCAGGGCGACAAAACCCATTTCCGCGAGACCTTCCACGACAACGGCCCGACGGACATGGTGCGTATGCTCGACATCTATAGCAAGTCCGGATTCGACGGCCCCATCCGCCCGGACCATGCCCCCGCCCTGGCCGGCGAAGCCGAGAACGGCAAATCCAGCGGCTACACGATCGGTGGCAAGGTACTCGCCTTCGGATACATGAAGGGCATCATGGAAGCCCGCGGCTTGCGCTACGAGTAACGAATCTACCCAACCGCCGCCACCTCTCACGAAGCGGGGTGGCGGCGGCAACCGCACCGGGTCCGGCAGAGCGCCATCAGCCGCGTCGTCTCCCACCCACCCATTCGGCATCCGCAACATCGCGATGGTCCAGATCGTTCTCAGCCAACCGCGACCCAGGCAACACCTCACCCACCAATCACAACCCGCAGCCCGTCCCTCAGCCGCGACAACGTCCACCGCCCTCCGATAACGATTCACCCCAAACCCTCACCCACCAATCACAACCCGCAAGCCCGATAGCACTCCTCAGCCGCGACGACGGCCCACCCGTCCTCCGATAACGATTCAACCAAACCCTCACCCACCACCACAACCCAGCCCGATCGCACCCCTCAGCCGCGACAACGTCCCCCGCCCTCCGGTAACGATTCACAACCCTCACCCACCAATCACACCCGCAAGCCCGATCGCACCCCTCAGCCGCGACACGTCACCGCCCTCCGATCACGATTCAGCGAAACGCCTCACCACCAATACAACCCGCAAGCCGATGGCACTCCCTCAGCCGCGACAACGTCCCACCTACCGATCGACCCAGCCCAAAACCCTCACCAACTAATCACAAACCTGCAAGCCCGATCGCACCCCTCAGCCGCGACGACGGCCCACCGTCCTCCGATCACGACCCAGCCCAAAACCTCACCAACTAATCACAAACCCGCAAGCCCGATGGCACTCCCTCAGCCGCGACAACGCTGGCCCTCCGACCACGACCCAGCCCAAAACCCTCATCAACTAATCACCAAACCCTGAAGCGATCGCACTCCCTCAGCCGCGACGACGGCCCACCCGTCCTCCGATCACGACCCAGCCAAACCCTCACTCACCAATCACAACCTGCAAGCCCGATAGCCTCCCTCAGCCGCGACGACGGCCCACCCGTCCTCCGATCACGACCCAGCCCAAAACCCTCACCAACTAATCACAAACCCGCAAGCCCGATGGCACTCCTCAGCCGCGACAACGGCCCACCTGTCCTCCGATCACGATTCAGCGAAACGCCTCACCACCAATCACAACCCGCAAGCCGGAGAGCACTCCTCAGCCGCGACAACGTCCCACCTGCCCTCCGATAACGATTCAACCAAACCTCACCCACCAATCACAACCCGCAAGCCCGATCGCACCCCTCAGCCGCGACAACGGCCCACCCGTCCTCTGATCGCGATTCAGCGAAACGCCTCACCCACCAATCACAACCCTAGCCTGATCGCACCCCTCAGCCGCGACAACGTCCCACCCGCCCTCCGATAACGATTCACCAAACCCTCACCCACCAACACAACCCGCAAGCCCGATAGCACCCCTCAGCCGCGACGACGGCCCACCGCCCTCGATCACGACCCAGCCAACACCCCACCCGCCAAATAATCGCCAGACTCCACCCATCACTCCCGCAAAGCGCCATCAACGCCCAAGCCGTCGTCGAGATATGTTGCGCGTAGCTTTGCGAACCCGGCGGCCGCGTCGTCTCCGCCCACCCGCCCTCGGGCTGCTGGCGAGCCAGTAACCACGCCCGTCCCCGCGCATCCCCCCGCAGCGCAATCACCGCCACAGCCGTATCAAAGACCTGCGCCGGCGTCCCCGGATACTCCCCCCAGCCCCGTCCGATGTCCGCGCCCGCAGCAAGAACTCCCGCGCATCGGCCCGCCCCGGAGCCGCCATCAACAAAGCCGCCGCCTCCACAACACTCGCCGCCTGCCGCCTGCCCGCCAGCCATCGGTCGGTCAACGCCGTTTCCCGCCCGCAAGCCCGCAAAACCTCCCGCGCGAAATAGGTCGCCAGTACCGTCCCATACGTCGCCGGAGAACCCGCATCCACCGTCCAGGAGCCATCCGCGCCCATATCTTTCCCAATCACCCCCGCCGCCACACACCGCCTCCCGCCGCCCGGACGCCAACAGCGCTGCCCCAAACTGAATCCGCGCCAGCTTGTCGCTCACCGCCGGGTCCCCCGGTTGCTGTCCCAAATCGCAGGATTGGTGACCCATGCCGTCGTCTCCCGCAGCGCCGAACCGTCCGGAACAACTCCCGCCGCTACAACGCCCGGCGCCCCGTCCTCGTTGTTGTGGCAGGAAAAACAGCCATTCTCGCCCGCCACCGCGGAACTTCCCTCGACAGATACGCCACCGCACGCTCCACCGGAGTCAACGCCATCGCAACGAGCAATAGTTCTCCCAGCACGCCTACTTGTTTTTCCTTCGCTGCCGCTGACTTTCGCGGCGTCCAAATCTGGCCCCCTCCCACTTCACACCCTTCTTCGGCGCGGTCTTCGGTTTCCTGGAATTGACCAGGACTTCATCGCCTGAGTTCCGGCCTCGTATGTACCTGCTTCTTGACGGGCGCTTCTTCTGCTGGCCTCCGCCAGCAATCCGCCTGCGAGCCCGGCCAAAATGATCACTGTCGAAAACAACGGCTGCATAGAACCTCCTCACAGATTCGTCCGACATTATCATTCTCGCAATAGCCCTCCGCAAAGATCAAACGTTCCCCGCCCACATCCGCGTGGTGTCGGGGTGTGCTATGATTGTGAGGATTAAGTCAACCCTGTTCCTGTACTTTTTTACCTTGCCTATTTTTGCAAGGACGACAGTTGGATCGTTGATCTGGCTTCGCCTTTCAAAAACTAAATGAATCTCTTCACTGACTTGTCGTTGTCCCCGATTCTTCTGGGCAACTTGAATAAGAAGAGGCTACGCTGTACCCACGCCCGTCCAATCCAAAGCCATCCCCGCCGCTCTGGCTGGTAACGATATCGTTGCCACCGCCCAGACCGGTACCGGCAAGACTCTTGCCTTTGCCTGCCCATCATCGAAGCGATGTTGCAGCAGCCCGCCCCCGCCGGTAAAGCCGTCGGCCCCCGCGCTCTCATTCTGAGCCCCACCCGCGAACTGGCCATCCAGATCGCCCATGAGTTCGACGAGATCGCCCAAGGGGACCGGCTTCCGCGCCGCCACCGTCGTCGGTGGTATGGCCGAAGGTGCCCAGCTCAACGCGCTCCGTCGCGGTGCGCAGGTCATCATCGCCACCCCCGGCCGCCTCTGCGACTTCCTCGATCGCCGCCTGGCGACCTGAGCCAGGTCACCCACGTCATCCTGACGAAGGCGACCGCATGCTCGACATGGGTTTCCTCCCCGCTCTGCACCAGATCCGGGACAGATCCCGAAAAAGCGCCAGACGCTGTTCTTCTCGGCCACCATCGAGCCCAGCGCCTCCAAGCTCATCGCCCAGCATCTCTCCAACCCGGTCCGTATCGCCCTTGGCCCCACGACCAAGCCCACCGAAAACGTCGACCTGCACTTCTACGAAATCGAACACGATCGCAAGGTCGACCTCCTGCACCACATGCTGGGCCGCGAAACCGGCTCCTTCCTGGTCTTCGCCCGCACCCGCCACGGGTGGAGAAGCTCGCTAAGCGCCTCGCGCGTGTCGGCGTGAAGGCCACCAGCATCCATGGGGACCGTACCCAGGGGCAGCGGAACCGCGCTCTCGCCGGTTTCCAGCAGGGTGACTACCGCGTGTTGGTCGCCACCGACGTCGCCGCTCGCGGCATCCACGTCGACGGCATCTCGCACGTCGTGAACTTCGACCTGCCCATGGTTCCCGAAGACTTCATCCACCGCGAACCGGCTGCCCCAGCCGGCGCGATGCCATCGGGCTCAGCGGTGGCCCTCGGCGAGTGCTGCATGCGAACCCCCGATGGCATCTCCCCGATGGATAACGGAGTCGGCGCACAACCGGTCTGCGGGCCCCGCCCACGGCTTCGGCAGATCCGCCCTCCATTCGGAGACCCATGATAGTTGCTACGAGAGCCTCCGGCGGTTTGCCCCTCAATGGGGCGCTTTCTACAATCGGACCAGAGCAAAGTCCGACTGATCGGAACCTATTGCCGGATATAGTCAAACTGCTAATGCCACCGGCAAAGCCGGCGGATCTCCCATTGATTTGGACTCTGGCCAGGGGCGGGGCACCTGCCGAGTGCGAACACCTTACCAGTCGCTGTTATCGGACCGCACGGATGGAGTCTGCCGGCAATTCAACCAGAACGGAGCCCGGAGTCCTGGGCTCGAGTCTCCCGGGCAATTCCGGCCTTTGTTGTCAGTGGGTTTAAGCGAAGGATCGGAAATCGGCTTTTTGCGGCGCTGGTGTCCGCTCTTCGCCCGAAACCAGGCGACCGATGGCGATAGAGGCCCTGAAAATGGCGTTTATTGGGACCAATCCCCCCAGTTTGTGATCGGCGATCGCCTTGAGGCCCGCGGAGGCGATACAGCCGCACGAGGCACAATCCGGGTCTCCTCCGAACTGGCACGGCGTGATCAGCGTCGTCAGATCGGCCGAGATGGTCTTCGTAGTCATTGAAAACACACAGCTTTCCGGTGACTCCGGAGGCGTGAGGTACTCGGCGATCATTTTGGGATGCATGTCCAGTTTGGGATACCGTTCCCTGCAAACTGAGCATGTCCGCACCGCTTTCTTCGCTCATCCGGCGAGAGAATCTTCCTCCATCGTGATCCCCTCTGGGGGTAAAGATGGAGAACCAGACCCGCTTTATCTCATTTCGAGGTCCAAACTGCAAAAAACGCTCCAAATAACCGTCAGAACGCATCATTTGTGACGTAATTGTGCAGTGAATTGTGACGTTTTGGCCCCGTATATTGGTTAAGATTCGTTCATAAGTGGCTGGTTTTCGCCGCTCGTCGTGCTCCGGTTGTAACCCGTCAATCGACACGACGACGTTCAAGCCGGGGACCTCCGCCCACGCTTCCGGAAGCGGACGGAAAGCGCTGGTGACCAGTTGAATGTGGACACCTTTATCCAGAATCAGGGGGATGAGCGTCTATTTCCCGGTAGCGAACGAGCGGATCGCCGCCGACGATGGAAAGATGGAGAGGCCGGTGCTTATCGACGATCTCAAGCACTCCATCAATCAACTCCTGCCCCTTGCGGTCCCGGAGTTCTCGGAGTGTCGTTTCACCGCCTAGATGATTGTCATCGTAGGCGTAACAGCCGACACCGCAGTGGGCATTCTCGGGTGACTTCAATGGAGCGAAGGGGCTTGGCCTCATAAATTCTTCCCCAGGCACGGACAATCTCTGCAGTCTTCAGAAGGGTGGTCTCCTTTCCATGAGAATAAGACCTACCCTTTCTAGTTTACAGGATTAGCCGTTTTCATCCTTAAACAATTAACTGCGCCGGGAGGACTTAGCTACCTGTCCGCG
>JADKID010000038.1 GCA_016721425.1 Bryobacterales bacterium
CCATGGCCGCGGCCCACGAGGCGATGGCGAAAGAGGTCGGAAAGTAGCGGCCCCGCCGGTCCTTGTCGACACAAGCAGGAGTCGTCCGAGCTACTCGCGGGCAAGCATTTGAATCACCTGTCCCGCACCGGCGCCCAGAGGGTTGCCGGTGCGGTACATTTTGAAGCAGCGAGAAGAGCCCGACTCAGAAGCGGTTTCCGGGAGAACCGACGTAGGGGAAGTGGCGAGCGTTAGTGCACTCCTCGTGCCGACTGGAACAAGTCAGGCTGCCCGACCGCTATCGCGAAGTAGCCTTAGCGCATTCGCCATAACGAGCAGCGATACGCCCATGTCCGCCGCGATGGCCGCCCAAAGTGACGTGACCCGCAAGTGTGAGTCCGACAAACAGCGCCTTCACCGCCAGGGATAGAAAAATGTTCGTGCGGATGATGGCCAGCATCCGCCTGGAGTGCTGAACTAACCAGGGCAGCCTGGTGAGGTCGTCCGACATTAGGGCGATATCGGCAGTTTCGATGGCGGTGTCGCTTCCACCGGCTCCCATAGCGATGCCGAGCGAGGCGCGCGCCAGCGCCGGTGCGTCGTTGATGCCGTCACCGACCATCGCCACAGTCTGGTGTCTGCCCACAAGGCTCTCCACCGCAGTCACTTTTTTCTTCAGGCAGCAACTCCGCCTCGATTTCAATCACGCCGGCCTCTCTCGCAATGGCCTCTGCCGTACCTCGGTTGTCGCCAGTCAGCATCACAAGATGATCGACGCCCAGCGAGCGAAGCTGTCTGATCGCCGTCGCGGCCTGTGGCCGGATACGGTCTGCCAGGGCGAGGAACCCACACACATGCTCGTCGTTTCCAACAACGACGACCGTGTGGCCGGTTGCGGAGAGCGATTCGAGTTGCTCGTGCACCTCGGAGTCTCCTGAGCGAGTTCTTCCAGCAGGCGATGCGAGCCTAGCCAGAACTCCCGGCCATCCCATCGGCCTCGAATTCCCTTGCCAGGGACAGCGCGAACATCCGAAGCGGCTTGAACGGCGACTCCCTGGCTAAGAGAATACTCAGAATGGCGACGGCCAAAGGATGATCGCTGTGCATCTCCATGGCTGCAGCTCTCCCCAGCAACTCAGTCTCGGTATGCCCGTTCAGAGCACTCACTTGCGCCACCGCGGGCTTGCCCTCCGTCAGCGTGCCGGTTTTGTCGAAGGCCATCGCCTTGAGTCTCCCGGGGATTTCCATAGGCCCCGCCCTTGATCAGGACGCCGTGCCGGGCGGCGGCGGCAATCGCGGCGACGACACTGACTGGCGTCGAGATGACCAATGCGCAAGGGCAGGCGATGACCAACAGAACGAGCGCCTGATAAAGCCATCGATCGAGGGGCTGGCCCCACATCAGAACTGGAACGACGATAACGAGCAAGGCGAGTGCCATGACCGCGGGGGTGTAATGACGGGCAAATCGATCCACCCACTGTTCGGAGGGGGATTTCTTCTGCTGCGCCTCGGAAACGAGGCGGATGATTCGGGCCAGGGTCGTGTCGCCGCTCAGTTTGGTGGAGCGGATTTCCAGTACGCCCTGGCCATTCATCGACCCCGCAAAGACTAAAGATCCTGGACCTTTCAAAACTGGAAGGCTTTCACCCGTGATGGGCGCCTGATTGACGTCGCTCGTCCCCGCCAACACTTCGCCATCGAGCGGCATTCGCTCACCGGGTCGAACGATGAACCGCGAATCAACCGGAACGGTCTCAGGCCGCAACTCCTGGATCGCACCGTCGCTCCCGACCACCCTGACGACCGCAGGTGCAAGATCCAGAAGCTTCTCGATCGCGCGCCGGGCGCGGCCAATACTCCACGACTCGAGCGTGAGCGAGAGAGAGAACAGGAAGGAGACCGTCGCGGCCTCGAACCACTCGTCGATCGTGACCGCTCCAAGGACCGCGATTACCATCAAGAGATTCATGTCCGGCCGCACGCGACGGACGGCGAAGAGCGCCTTCGGCAGGACGAAGTAGATTCCCGCCGCGATTGCCAGGAGGTAGAGGAACCGCGCCGCTAGCGGCGCCGCCTCAGCGTGGCCCAGACCCTCCGATCCGATCGCCGAAGTGAGACCACCTGCAATCAGCACATGAACCGCAAAGGCTGCGGACGTCAAGATGCCGCTGGTGGCTGTGAGCGCCAATCGGCCTCGCCGTGCCCACCATGTGGACTCGTGCGGAACCTGCGCCGGCTCGATAGGCCGAGCGCGCATACCCGTTCGCCCGATGGCTTCGATCAGCCGTCCTTGATCTTCGGGGGCCAGACCAGCTACGCTCATCACGCCGTTCAGGACATCGAATGCGAGCCGGTCGTCACCCCCCGACTATCGGGCCGATTTCCCGCCTGAGGATGCCAACCTCTTCGGCGCAATCCATGCCTTCGATCTTGTACCTGAGAACCGGTTGAATGGGACGTGCCATTGCGTCAATCCCCCTCTCTTGATTCCCAACTCAACACCATTGTCGGCAGCACGAGCAGGGTGAGGAGCGTGGAGGTCGCCAGTCCGCCGATCACGACGGTGGCCAATGGCCGCTGCACCTCCGCACCTGCGCTGGACGACAGCGCCATCGGCAGGAAGCCGAAACTCGCGACAGCCGCCGTCATCAGCACGGGCCGGAGCCTCGACGAGGCTCCGCTTCGAACCGCTTCGGCCCAACTCACGCCGGATTGCTTGTGTTGGTTGATGAACGCCATCATCACGACTCCGTTCAATACTGCCACCCCCGAGACGGCGATGAATCCGACGCCAGCGCTCATCGAGAACGTCAGGTCGCGTGCAAGCAGCGATAGGATCCCGCCCGTGATGGCGAAGGGTATTCCGGTGAACACCAGCGCAGCTTGCCCGACGGAGCGGAAGGTGATGAACAGCAGAACGAAAATGAGCAGGAAGGTGAGCGGAACCACCACCATCAGGCGAGCCCTGCCGGAATCGAGGTGCTCGAACAAGCCACCCCAGACCATGAGGTATCCGGGCTTAAGTTTCACCGATTGCAGGACCCTGGACTGCGCTTCCGCCACGAAGCTGCCGACGTCGCGTCCCCGCACGTTCGCCTCGATCGAGATTCGTCGTTGGCCGTTCTCCCGGCTGACCTCGAGTGGACCCTCCTCGCATTTTAGACTCGCGAGCTGAGCCAGCGGAATGTTCTGCCCCGTGGGCGTTGCCACCAACAGATTGGCGAAGTCGCTCGCGCTGGAGCGTACTGAAGGGTCGAGCCGCACGACGAGACCGAAGCGCTTGAATCCTTCAGGACACGGCCCGCCTCCGAGCCTGCAATCGCCGTCTGGATCAACTCCTGAACGTCGAAACGTTGATCCCGTGGCGCGCGATGGCCTCGCGGTTGGCCTTGATGCTGAGCACCGGCTGGCCGCTCAACTGCTGGACCTTCAGGTCGGCGACGCCTCTCACGCCAGCTACGACTTTGGCGACGCGGCCGGCTCTGCTCGCGCATCCATCAAGGTCCTCCCCGAAGATCTTGATGACGATATCGGAGCAAGCCCACGCCTTCGATCAATTCCATCATTCGGAACTCAATCGGTTGAGAGAAGGTGTAGGCCATCGTCGGAAGCTCCTTCAGCTTGGCCTCCATCTTTTCCACCAGTTCTTCGCGCGATGCCGCAGAGGTCCACTCTTCCCGCGGCTTCAGCAGGACGTAGGTGTCGCTGAGGTTGATGCCCATCGGATCGGTGGCGATCTGCGGCCGGCCGATGCGCGTCACGGTCTCAGTGACTTCCGGGACCTCCTGCAGCGCCTGCTCCATGGAGTTGGTCATGTTCACCGACTCGGGCAAGGAGACGCCAGGAAGTCTGGCGGCATTGATCGCGAGAGCATCCTCCTCGAGCTTTGGCAGAAACTCCGACCCAAGCCGCGTGGCCAGAGCGCCACAGGCGATGACGATCGCCAGCGCGATCGAAATCGTCAGCCCTCGATGGCGAAGCGTGAATTCGAGAACCGGCACATAGAGGCGCTGCAGGCGCCTCACGACCGGGTTCTCTTCCTCCATCTCGCCCTCCGTCCGTGCCGTTTGCGGCGACTTTCCCTCCTTGAGGAAGATGGCGCACAGCGCCGGAATCAGCGTCAGGCTCAGAACGAGCGCTCCCGAAAGCGCGAGGATCACGGTGAGTCCCATGGGGCGGAACATCTTGCCCTCTATCCCAACGAGGGACACGATAGGCAGGTAGGCTGCAATGATCAGGATTTCGCCGAACTGGCTCGCCTTGCGTACCTCGACGCTGGCGGCCAGAATCGCCGCGCGGCGTTCCTGGCCGCTCAACGCCCGGCCGAGCCGATGGCGCTCCTGCGACAATCGCCGCACGCAGTTCTCGACGATGATCACCGCCGCATCGACAATCAGCCCGAAGTCGATCGCGCCGAGGCTCATCAGGTTTGCCGAGATGTTGAATTGCCTCATGCCAATGATGGCTACCAGCATCGATAGTGGAATCGCGGCCGACACGATCAGGCCCGCCCGGATCTGCAGCAGGAAGAGGAACAGCACCGCGACGACGATCAAGCCGCCCTCCGCGAGGTTTTTTCACCGCCGTACGTACGGTGCGGTCCACCAGATCCCTCCGGTCATAGAAGATGTTTATTCCGACTCCCGGTGGCATCGCCTTCTCTACCTGCTTGAGTCTTTCTACGACGCGCCCAGCGACCTGCCGGCTGTTCTCGCCCTTGAGCATCATCGCCACGCCCATGACGGTCTCGCCCTTGCCGTTTCGCGTCGCTGCACCCTGCCGGATCTGCGATCCGTATCGTACCGTAGCCACCGAGCGCACATACACTGGTGTTCCTCCGCCTGCGGCCAACACCACATTCTCGATGTCGCGCAGCGACTCAATCATGCCGACGCCCCGGATCAGTTGCTGCTCGCCGCCGCGCTCCAGATACGCGCCGCCGACATTCAGGTTGTTGCGCTTGAGCGCCTCGATCACCTGCGGCACCGTGAGCCGGAAGCCGACCAGCTTCGCTGGGTCCACCAGAACTTCGTACTGCTGCTCCTCGCCCCATAGCTGTTGACCTCAATCACGCCCGGTACGGTCCGAAGCTGAGGCTTGATGAACCAGTCGAGCACCGTCCGGAGTTCCATCAGGCTGTACCTCTTGGGCGAGCCGGGCTGAACTTCCAGGGTGAATTGCACGATCTCCCCCAGACCGGTGCTCACCGGCGCCAGTTCCGGAATGACCCCATCGGGCAACTGCTGTTGCGCCTCCAGTAGCCTCTCGAGCACGAGTTGCCTGGCACGGTAGATATCGACGCCGTCATTGAAGACCACGGTCACCTGCGACAGCCCGAACTGCGAGATCGAACGCACTTCCTCTTTCTGCGGAAGATTGCTCATTGCGACCTCGATCGGGAAGGTGACGTACTGCTCCATCTCAAGTGGCGTGAACGAGGGCGCTTTCGTATTGATCTGCACCTGATTGGTGGTCACATCGGGAACCGCGTCCACGGGAAGGTCGAGCGCGGCGTAGACGCCGGCGATCACCAACAATCCCGCCAGCGCCACCACGGCGTAGCGGTAACGAATGCTCCAGGCCAATGCGCGATCAATCATGGCCGTGCTCCGATTCCAGTTCCTTGGCCAGGAACGCCGACTTGAGTTGGAACGCGCCCTTCACGACGACGGGTTCTCCCTCTTTTAGACCCCCGCCGATCTCAAGCCGGGTGCCATCGCCCAACACCTGCACTTCGCGCGCCTCGAAGTGCAGATCTGCCTTTCTGACAAAAACGACCTGCCTGCGGTTGATGGTCTGGACCGCTTCGGAGGAGTACGGTCAGCGCCATGTGCGTGTCCGTGGTCGGGATCGCAGATTCGCGAACATCTCGAGTTTCAATTTGCCTCCAGGGTTGGCAAGTTCGCAGCGGACGGCGGCCGTGCGCGTCTGCGGATTGAGGATGTCCTTGATCGCCGCCACCCTGGCCTCGAAGACCTCGCCGGCGTAGGAATCCACGGTGATGAACACGGGCTGATTGATCCGAATCCGGCCAAGGTCCTTCTCATACACCTGAGCCTCGACATACACGCGGCTGAGGTCGGCGACCGAAAAGAGGATGCTGCTCGAATCGATTACATCGCCCGGCGCGGCTTCGGTCTTGATGACGACGCCGGCAAAGGGCGCACGAATCGTCGTCAGGGATGCGTCACCGTTGAAAGAGGCCCCGAAGCGTTTGAGCCGGGTCTCGATCCCCGCCAGGGTGCTCTGCTGCGCGCGTACGGCCTCTTCCAGCGCCCTGGCTTCGGACTCGGCGGCTTCGTATTCCTTGGCCGGAACGGCGCCGACCTCCAGGAGGTTTCGGGCTCTGTCGGCCTGACGCCGGGAATTCGCCAATTGGATTCGGATGCGCTGAAGTTCGGCGCGTGCGGCATCGATCTGACTCGATAGCTCGCCAGCCTCGATGTTGTCGAAGTGGGCCAACACCTGGTCCTTTTCCACGCGGTCGCCGATCCTGGCCAGCACCCGCATAACGCGTCCGCGCGCCAGAGGGCGGAGGTGAACAATGCGGCTGTCGATGGGTTGCACCGTTCCGGTCGCCTTGATCTGGACCTCGACCTTGCCGGGCTTCACCTCCTCGATGACGAGCCCGGCGCGGCGCTGGGCTTCGGCGCTCAACTCGACGACGTTCGCTTCTTCGATGTGTTTTTCGGCGTGCGCTTCGTCGCCCGTTCTTTCGGGCCTGACGGCTTCCGCCGCCTCCTTCCTCGCGCAGGATGCCAGGGCAAGGCACAGGACAAACAGTATTCCGTATCTCATTGCAGTTCTCCTCCGCTGGCCCTTTCGAGGTCCGCCATTCCGCGTTGCACTTCGAGCTTTGCGTCCACCGCCGCCAGTTGCGTATCGAGCAGCCGGCGCTGCTCGTTGAGTACGTCTAGCAAACGGAGTTGACCGAGCCGGTAGGCGCTCTGGATCACTTCCAGGTTCTTGCCGGCTTGTCGCAATACGGTCTGATCCAACATTTGGTAGGCTTGGCGCGCGCTCGTGTACCGCACCCAGGCCGACTCGACCTCCAGCGGAATGGAACGTTCGAGAAACTCGCGCCGGTACTGCGCGCCTCGCGTTCTCGCCACCGCGGCTTCGATGTTGCCGAGGTTGCGGCTGCGCCCGAACAGTGGAATCGAGACTCCGACGGTTAGCACGTCGTCGCGGTCGCGCAGGACAGTTGGGATGCCTCCCGGCGTCAGCCCCAGTTGCTCGTCGAATCGCGAATAGACGCGGTTGTATCCGGCCGAGAGCGTGACGTCCGCTTTGCCTTCGGCCTGCGCTAGCGACCCTTGAGCCTCGCCCTGTTGCCGGACGAGTTCGGCGGCTCTCAGGTCGGGGCGTTGCGCCAGCGACTTCTTCTGGAGTTCCCCAAGATCCAGCCGGACTTCCGCGAGCGGCCCGGTGACTGGCGGTTCAACAGCCCGCGAATCCTGCAGTCCCGCGAGCTTGGCCAGTTCGGCGCGCGCCGCCTGCATCCTTCCGGCGATCGCCGCGCGTTGCGCCTCGGTCCGGCTCAACTCAACGAGGAGGAGGTCGCGTTCGAGCGCCGCCGCATCGCCCTGTTCGACGCGGGCCTTCGTCAATTCCAGCGAACGGCGGTAGGCCTGTTGCAGTCGCTCGACGATCTGCAGTCGCTCGTCCTCGGCGGCATACTCCGCGTATCGGGCCCGGACCTCGAATCGAAGCTGGCGAACCCGTTCGTCGTACTCCGCCTCGGCGAGGGCAAGCTGTTTCTCGGCGACCCGAATCCGCAGGGGCCGCTTTCCAGCGGTCTCCAAAGTCTGCGAGATGCCTGCGCCGAACTGCTCCTCGCCGACAGTGCCGAGCGGCCGGCCGGTGGTCCCGCTCGCTTCCAACGTAGGCGCGGGCCGACGCCCGCCTGGCGCAGCAAGCCTCGCGCCTCGTCGATCCGCTGACTGACAGCCAGCAGATCCCGGTTGCTCTCTATCGCTTTTGCCAGCAACGCGCTTGGGGACGAATCCGGCTTGGTTTGAGCCAAACCGGGGACGGCCAACCATGCGGCTGCCAGGCCGACGGTGAGTCGGATGGTAGACACACGAACCTCCAGGGAATCGATTTCGGATTCGGCGGAAGGTCAGGCTTTGGGTGGGTGGTAGATCGAGGAGGGCTGCCGCTCGACCTGGCGAGGTTCAATGGGGTCGAGGCTTGTGATGACCAAGACGCTGGCATCGAGCAGCACTGGTTGGACGACAATCACGTGAGCGCAGCAGCAGATGCAGTTGTCATCGCTTTGCTGTGGGTTGCCGTCCTGCGGGTAGCCGAAGCTCTCGCACTGCTCCGGCGCAAGCACTTCGCACGCGTACAATTCCGCACTCGTGAGCAGCAGTAGAAACACCGCCACAAACCGGAATATGGACGAACGAGCCATTCAACTTCTACTATAGCATTGTGTTTCGATCTTCCCGGCATTGCGATCTCCAATCCACACACGTAAGGCGCCGGCCGTGAGATCGCTGCTCTGGTACGGCATTGCCGCCCTCGCGGAAATTGGTGGATGCTTCGCGTTTTGGGCTTGGCTGCGCATGCACATGAGCCCGCTCTGGCTCATTCCGGGGCTGGTTTCGTTGATCGTTTTCGCTTTGGCTCTAACGAGAATAGAGACGGAACACGCGGGCAGGGCTTACGCGGCATATGGCGGCGTCTACATTCTCGCCTCGCTCCTTTGGCTCTGGGCCGTGGAAGGGGCCGTGCCCGATCGCTGGGATACGCTCGGCGCCTCCATTTGTCTGGCAGGCGCCGCCGTGATCCTCTTTAGCCCGCGAGGTTCGTAGAGCCGATGGACTGCTCAATCCGGCTCCATCATCAATGCTTGTGGGCCGGAGCCGCCTCCCCCGATCCAGCCTACTGAGCCTTCGGCTTCGGCGCTGGCACCCCGAGCAGGATCTCGTTCGCCATGATCTCGCCAGTAGGCAGCTTCGATCCGATGACACCCACTTTCTCACCCTGACGCATCTGGCTCTTTTCAGCCGGCTTCTCGTTCCGTTCGAACTTCGTCTTGCTGGAGTACTTCACCTTCACGATGCCCGTCTTAGTCCTAAGGTCGAAACCGTCCGACGCACGTGCTCATATTTCACCGCGTCGTCAGGATATGGATCCGGGCTGACCGGAGTTTGATCTGCGCTCGAGGAGGTGCACGTGTGCTGGACATCGGCAAGTGACTTTGAGCACAAAGGCCAAAGCTAAAATGCCTTTGAGAAGGAGATGGCCCGAATGGACCAACAGAGGCGCAGACCAGAAGAGGCGGAAGCAGTGTTCTGCCGCTGCTCCTCCAGGCTGAAGTCCAAGTCCTGTCCCAAAACTGTGCCAAAACCCCATCTGATTGGGTGCCTTGAGGTTACTGACCGAGCGAGAGCAGATTCCCCAAGTTGTTGAAAACAGAGCAATCAGTATAGAGCCATTGGAGGGTTTGGAGCCGGTACCTGTACTTCGTAATCAGCAGGTCGCCGGTTCGATCCCGGCGGTTCCAGATGTCTTTGGAGAACAGGCCTATGACTCAAAACCCGAAAACTGGACCACGTCAAACTAAAGTTACGCTGGCGTGATTCCGCAGTAGCATGCCGTGGCCCAGTGTAGGCGGTTGGCTGAGCTGGACAAAGGCAGCGAGTACCTGCACTACCTCGCGGGAATCCCGAATGAAATCTCGAATGAAAAGAAAGCCGGTGAGGATCTCCTGCGCCCAACGCTCTTAGGATCTATGGGACCGTTTCGATCCGGTCGCATAGCGCTTTCTCGGAGGACTCGGGGGGCCCTTGTCCATCCTCCGCTGCAGCTGACGCTCCGCTATGTCATTGCAGTTGCAGGCCTTGTGGGGTTCGTCGGTACCTTGCTGGGGCAGGATCAGCCAGAAGATCTTCTCCGTCAGGCGAACCAGTTGGCCGATGCCGGAAACTTGGCTGCCGCCCGGCCGTTGTACGCCAGAGCTGAACAGGCTTTCACCCAATTGGGTGATCGTAAGCAAGCGCTCTACGCGAAGTTCGGTCGGCTCCGAAGAGACGTCGAATCCGGTTCCTACGATGCGTACTTGCGGGAGATCGACGCGGATCTGGCCACGCCCGAGGTGAGCGCTGATCCAGCACTGAAACTTCGTGGACTCTCAGTTCGCGCCTCCATCAACATGAACCTCAGCACCAGCGATGCCAAACGCGACTGGCAGCAGATCGGCGCCATCGCTGACCAACTCGGCGAGGTTCGCTGGGCCAACAGAGCCGCAGGACAATTGGGCATCCTCGCCGGACTCGAAGAGGACTACGCGACCGCCCTGACCGCTCTTCTGGGGGCGATTAAGAAAGCCGCCGAGCAGAAGGATATTGCGGCAGAAATCTACTTCAAGACATTCCTCGGCAATGGCCTCACGGCCAACAACCGTGCCGACCAGGCGATCAGCGTCTTCGATTCCGCGATTGACGCAGGGAGGCGATCCCCCGATACCGGTTTCCAGGTGCTTCCCGTGATCGGTAAGGTCCGGGCGCTTCGTGCCTTGAAGCGCGACGGAGAAGCGCAAAAGATGATCGCTGAGGCCCTCACCTTCGCCCGAGCGCAACAGATCCTCGGCGCCCAGGCCGAACTGCTCGTTCAATCCGGGCTCTCCTGGGTAAACGTGAGGGACTACGCCGCCGCGGAGGCTGCCCTCACGGAGGCCGTGCAGGTTGCCAGCAAAGCCTCACTGCCACGGATGGTTGCACAGGCTCAATCGGGGCTTGTCGACTTGTGCCAAGCAAAGGGGGACCTGGCGGCAGCGGCGAAAGCTGCCGATGCGGCTGTGGATGCAGTGCATCGGCCTGAGGAGATCTACAGCCTGCCCCAGCATCTGGCTAAGAAAGCCGAAGTCCGCGCCGCCAGCGGGCAAGTGGGGGAAGCCGGACGGCTCTACGCCGAGGCGACCTCATTGATCGAGGGAATGCTCGTGAACATGCCGAGTTCGATGGCGAAGTCCTCGATGATCGCCGCCATGAGTCGCGTTTACGCTGGCCATTTCCGGCTTGCGATCGAACAGTCCAAGAGCTACCCCGATGCCTTCCGAATCGTTGAGCGTGCGCGGGGGAGAGGCCTTGCGGATTCCCTGCGCTATGGAAAGCGCCGGGCTGAGGAGCCGCCGGTGCCGGCGGAGCTTCGCATTGCCGCGATCCAGAGGGAAATGCGGCAGACGCGCTCGCCCTCCAAGATCAAGCAACTGCTCCTCCAACTCGAAGATGCCGAGACCGAGTTGTCGGGAGTCGAGTCGCGCCGCAATCGTCAGAGTATTCGGGAAATGGCGCTTCTCGGCAAGAGTGCCGTGGAGTTAACGGCATTCCAGTCCGGCTTGCGGCCCGGCGAACTCGTCCTGGAGTTTGTGCTGGACGAGCCGTCTTCCTATTGCTTGGCGGTTCGCAACACCGGAGTCGCCGTCCACTCTCTCGATTCTCGGCGCAAGATCGAGGGTGCAGTGGACCAGATGTTGCGGTCGATTCGATCGAAGAAGGAAGATCGGAAGTCTTCGAGTTACCTGTATGCAGAGTTGATTGCGAAGTGCAGGGGCGAGGGAGCGGAGTCTCTCGTCGTGATTCCTGATGGCAAACTGCACTTGTTACCATTCGGAGCGCTGGTGGGGACCGATGGGAAGTACCTCGTCCAGACGACCCGGGTGTTCACGTCGCCCTCGGCGACAGTTCTTCACGTCCTGCGCGATTCTAAGCGCCCGCAGGCGTCCGGTCCGAACCCGATCTTCGCCTTGGGTTACACCTCCCGTCCAGATGGACCTTCCACCGGAAGTTTGAGCCGAGGCGCTTTCGACCTCAGCAACGCGGCTCTCCAGCCATTGCCCTTCGCCAAGGAAGAGGTCCTGTCCGCCGCGTCCGCCGGAGGAAGCGGGAGCGTGACGCTGACAGGCGAGGATGCCTCGGAAGCCAGGCTGAAGTCCATTCCGCTGTCGAAGTTTCGCGTCCTGCACTTCGCAGCGCACGGGGTCGGCAGCGACATCTATCCAGAACGCGCCGGCATCGTGATGCGCCCTGGAAGCGCGTCGGAAGACGGACTCTGGCAGCCGCGCGAGATTCGACGTCAGGAATTGCGGGCCGACCTGGTCACGCTGTCCGCCTGCGAAACTGCGGTTGGGCGGTTGGAGGGGCAGGAAGGGGTTGCGAACCTGGCAAGGACGTTCATCCTGGCAGGCGCAAAGAGCGTTGTGGCCAGCCTCTGGATGGTTGACGACCGATCCACGGCGACGCTGATGAGCAAGTTCTACAGTCATGCAACAAAGGGAAAGAGCGTCGCCGTGGCGCTTTCCGATGCGCAAAGAGAGATGATTCAAGAGTTTGGTGAGAACTTCTCTCCGTACTACTGGGCCGGTTTCCTGGTGATGGGTGATGGCACACGACAAATCGACTTCGGCGCCACCAAGACTGACAAGAGAGCAGCGAGCCAGCGTTTACGATAAGGCTTGCGGCAAGATCAGCAAGCTTTACTTCGACCCGGATTTCCGAGGAGTGGACTGGCTCCGCCTCGTCGCTGAAAATCGCGAGGCAGTCATCAGCGAGGCGGAGCCCGAGCGCTTTGAGACAGCAGTGCACGACGTGGTTCGACAGCTTGGCACGAGCCACACCGGTTCTTTCACGAGTCCGTGCGCCGGGTTCCGGCGAGGTTGGCGATCGGAGCCACCTGCGTGCGCGATCCATCTGATCCCGACCATTGGGTCGTCCGAGACGTCCATCAAGGCGGACCGGCGGCAAAGGCAGGGCTTCGCCCGTGTGACGTCTTGCTCCGCCTCAACGGCGCCAGTTGCTCTCCTCCGGCGCAGCCAATGTTCCCGATGGGCACTACCGCATCGATCCTTGTCCGCAGAGATGGAACTGAGATCGAATTGACCGCCGCAGTCCCCGTTCCTCGATCCAAGAAGCAACCATATGCCGAACCCGAGGCCGTGGTTTCCTCGCGAATGACAAGTAATGTCGGCTACATCAAAGTGGCGGTTCTGCCAGGTCTGTTTGGAATCGATGTCTCTCGTCAGATGGACCGGGCCTTCGATGAACTTCGTGACTGCGATCGGTTGGTGCTGGACCTTCGTGGTCACCTGGGTGGAGGCTTGGCGGTCCTCCATCTGATGAGCCATCTCACCGCAGAGCGGATTCCCGCTGGATACACTCTGACCCGCCGGGGCGCCGAGGAGAAGAAGCAAAAGGACCAACTGCCGCGACTGGACCGGTTGCCGAAACACAAGTTCTGGGGACTTCTCTCAATGGCGATTCGATACGGAGGGCGGGATTCTTCCATGGCCTTGGTCACCGAAGGGCTGGGGCCGAAGAAGTGCCATGGCCGAATCGTGATTCTTATCAACGAGGGAACGATAAGCGCTGGGGAGATGGTCTGCGCGTTCGCCCGTGAGCGCGGGCTCGCCAAACTCGTAGGCACCACGACGGCTGGGCGATTGATCCCGGGCTCCGGCTTCAAGGTCGGCCACGGGTACATGGTCATTTTCCCCAAGGCTGCGTATGTGACGTGGGATGGCCAATCGTATGAGGGACGCGGGATCGCGCCGGACATTGAAGTTGCCTGGTCGTCCGAGTCCTTCCGGCAGGGAAGCGACAACCAGTTGGAGGCCGCGATTGAAGTCGTCAGAGGACTCTGACGTCGATCCAGGCCCAGTCAGTTCCAGGTCGTCGCACTCCGAAACGCAGCGGGCCCCTTGGCGCCTCCGTCAGGTCCAGCTTGGCCTGTAAGGATGTCTCACCGGCGCTGACGCGGGCCTTTGCGGTGACGGTCCGCGAGAAGCCCCCGTCCAAATCCCGCACAGTGATCTCGTATGGCCCTGACGGGCTCCCGACAGGTAGCAGAACTCGGAGGTCGAGCCGCTCGCGAGCCAGATCCCGCATTCGTGGTTGTGTCTCGCCTTCACCACGTGAGCCCGAAAGATCTCGCAGATCCAGGGTGGCGACCACCCATTGATCGGGCTTTGAAGCAGGCGTTACGCGATCCGGCTGTGCCCGGGTTGACTTTCAGTTTGTGCCTTCGATTCGGGCACCCGAGGCGGGACACCGCCTTTGGAAATGCCGGTCTGGCCGGGAGCCATGGAGAGGTTGCGGACCGTGAGAACGGCGAACACAAGCAGCAGGACGGCCGCCGTCGAGAGTGCGGCCATCTTCAATCGATTCCGGCTTCTCAACTGTTCTCGACAGGCCGCGTGCTTTCGAAAGCACGGAGAGCAAGTGACGATATGTGAGATCAGTTCGTCAGTGCGAAGCAGGTCCTGGTCCTCATGGGCAAGCCTCTCGATGGCTTCGTCACTCGGACAGCCCACGCGGTCCGGGTTTGGGTACTCGTTCAGGCAGACGTCCTTGCACCTGCGCACAAGCTCGTCAACCTCAAACTCAGTCAATGGCCTCTCAGGATCGGTCATCGGCGTCCGAATCCTTTCTCGGGAGCATGGTTGGCCACAACTTTTTCCCCTTCAGTCGCTTCAGCGCGGCATTGACTCCCTTCCGAAATTGAACCTCTGCGCTGTGAGCATCACTGTACTCCAGCGCTCTGGCAATACGCTCCCACCTGTAATCGAGGCAGCGAAGTTCGAACATCCTCCGGGTCTTGTTGTCCATGCGGGCCTTGAGTTGCTCCACCAGCACTCGAAACGTGGCTCGGTCTTCCGAGTCCTTCCATCGCGGTGGGTGGAGCCTCTCCAGGAGCGCCTGGTCCAACGGGACGAAGCGCTGCCGCTCCCTGCGTTCTCGTAGCGATTCTCGTTTGACCGCCGTGATGAGATACCTCTCAGGAGTCGCGACAGGACCGTTCCGTTCAAGCGCCCTTGAAGCCTGGTGGACGGCGATTTCAACGATCCGCGGGGCGTCTTCGGCGCTGCCCAGAATGCCGACCACGATCTTTCGGGCGCGCGGCCACACCTGATGCGCTACCTCGATGAGCCGCTGGTCAACTACATTCCCGCGGTCGTCGGGGTTTCGGATCCATAGTTCCGCGCGTGGCTCGTCACAATCACTCATGGCGATCACCAGGAGTCGCGAACCGGAAGACCCCCAAAGAAATAGGAGGTTTCCAGCGGGTCAAACCTCACCCAATGTTTCTATGCAGGCCGCCCGCAATTCGTTTCACCTTCACAGAGTCAAAACAAAACTGGTGAGATTCACTTTTCCACAGCCCTCTTATCTGTCAAGGAAGGGGCTTACCCACCGTATCGGTGGTTTCACCTAGCAATGGAGTACTCCGGAAAGGAGGCGGGCATGCAGGCAGCGAATTCCGTCAACGGAGCAGCCAGAATTGGAGCCGAGGCGAACGGTGGCCGCGCCTCCAGTTGGCACAACGGCCGCGGTTGGACTCCAGCCGAGATCGAGGAACTGCTGAACCTTTCCTCCACTCAGACCATCCGGACGATCGCCCGCAAACTCGGCCGCACGGAGAAGTCGGTCCGCCGCAAGCTTGAGCAGTTGGGGCGGACACAGGAACTTCTGACCGGCTTCAAAACGAAGGATCTCGCCCGCGACCTTCAGGGTGAGTGTGCGCCAGGTTCGTCGATGGCGAGCGCAGGGATACCTCGATTGTGTTGCCGGGAGGATCACCGAGGAGTCCTTCGAGAAGTTCTGCCGCAACCATCCTGAGAAGATTCCGTATCGGCAGTTGAGCAGAGAGATGCAGTTGTGGCTCGACGGCTATGGGTATCCCGCAGGACAGGGCCTCCGAGTCGGCGAACTAGCATCGATGCTGCACGTCAGTCCGAAGACTGTCCGCCGGTGGATCAGCCTTGCGTGGCTGCAGATCAAGCAGAACCGCATCCCGGAGGAATCGGTGGCCAAGCTGTTCCGCCAACATCCCGACCTGATTGCTATCGACGCGCTGTCTCCTGACGTTTGCGAGTGGCTGTCGAAGATTGAGCGCCCCGTTTACGCGACGATTCGGGAGCAAGTCACACTGCAGTCACTGGCTGCAGCCGGGCTCTGAGAGGATGGTGCGATTTCAGATGGCGCAATCGCAGCCTGGCTTGATGAACGGGCTCTGGAACCGCTGGCACAGCAGGGGTCTGATTTCCCCAATGGGGAAATCAGCCTCCGGCAATCCAACATTTCGGCTATGTCGCTTCTGCGCTGAGGCGATGTTCCGCTTCATCGGGCCGCGAATCGGGTTCGAGTCTCTGATTCCCAAATGCTCTCTCTGGCCGGAGGGACGGGGTCTGAAATCCCCAATGGGAAAAACGCTCCCCGGCCAGCACCGGCCTCGTTATCGCAGATCGAGACGGCCGGCACCGCTACCAAACCTGCTACCAGTTGCCACAAAAAACACCCCAAAACAGGCCAGAACAGGCCCAAGCAAGATGAGGTAAGTCCTTGAAGAACAAGAAGAGCGTGAACCAGGATGAAGGTGGCGTTGGGCTCATAACCCAAAGGTCGTAGGTTCAAATCCTACCCCCGCTACCAACAAATCAATCAGTTGCGGTCATACCGAACGCGGCTTCAAACTCCACCAACTCCCAATAGGACGGCTCACCGCCAGCTCAGTATCCGAGCTAGGTCCGAAGTCTTGCCAGCCTTCCACCACATCCGGAAAGCTCCGTCATTCGCGGCGCTCTCGGTCGGGCCTATCGCCGAGCCATCGACGTTGATGGTGGTCCGGATGATCGAGTGCCTCATCCGGTGCCAGTCACGGATCTAGAGGCCCCACCTTCCAAGCTGGAATGCTGAACTCGCTTGCACTATTCAGCGAAATGGAGCACGAGTTGGCTGTCGAGCGGACATGCGCCAGCACCGCAGGCGCGCGATGGGAAGATAGTGTCGGAAACCTCGCGTCTGTGCTGCCTCGGTGTGACGTTTGTAAAAAAAACAACCTCACTGGAGGTGGCCGGACGTGCTTATGTTATGCTTTCTGGCATTCTCTGGGTTGTGAACAAGGGATCATCTCATGCAGATTCTCAGGTTCATGGATAAATCGCGCCCCTCCCAACCGCTCGTGGCGATCGCAGCGCTTCTGTTGGGCCTCGGCTGCGCGTCCCGAGCCTCGGCATCACCCATCACGTTCACTGCATCTGGCGCCTTTCCCGATGGCGGCTCGCTGAGCGGAACGCTGCTGATCGATACTGCAACCGGCGAAGTGCTATTCGCGGATCTGAAGGCCCTCTCGTGATTCGGTATGTGACCTATTCTTTGCCGCGTGGTACAGGAGCGTCACTATTAGGGTTCCCGGGTTTTGTGTTGTCCGAAAGTGTTGAAGGCGTCGCGAACTATAACAACGGCGGGTTGTTTGCGATCCTGGTTCACGGCAGCGTTGCGGACGGCAGCCCTATGCTTTCGCTGAGCCTGAACGAACTCAACCTCATCGGTTTTGGGGCGGTCCGCAGTCACTCCCAGCGGCCTAACCGCTATAGCTCATTACAGCCTGAGCGACAGCCAACTCACCGCCGATGTGCGGAGCCATCGCCACGCTCTACCGTCGCGCTGGCCGGCTTGCTGGGAGCGATGATTGAGTGGCGAAGGCGGACGAGCAAGTCCGGAATCTCTCAACACGGCGAAGGTCATACTGATCGCCGGGTGGTTGGGGCCTGGGTCAGAGCCTCTCTGCACTTCGCCTCCGCCTCGTTCGATTTTCCCGTCTGCTCGAACACGGACACGTCGTTGCTCAACCGCGGCGCCGTGAACCGCAATCTGGCTGTCCTTGTCGATGTTCGCTAGCACCTCGGTTGGGGTTGCCTTGATTCGATCGGCCTCCTCCAGTTGACCGTCCTGGCGCAGTGACCGCTGTGGCTGTTCAGCGTGGACCCTTTGACGGGACCTGACGGTGCCATCAAACGGATGGGGTTGGCTGCTATATCCTGATGTACCCCAGATACCTGAGGAACGTCACGATCACGATGAGTCCGACGAGGCCAAATGCGATTCGCGCAATTGGTGAGTAATTGGGTCTGTCCGGTTGTGCCATGTGCCCTCTCTGCCTGTAGTTCTGTCCGGGGTCCGCGATGGTTCCCGGCGCTGTTACGCTTTGCGGGCGGCTCGGCCAACCAGGAAGCCGGCGGCAAGGGCTCCGGCGACGAAGCCGGCCGGGTTGTGGCGGATCATCTTCCGCAGGCTCGTGAGCACACCGCTTATTTCGTAGTCGCGCACGAATTCGGCGCTGTGGTCGAGTTTGGCCGCGGCATTGTCTGCCATTTCGCCTACTGCTTCTCCAGCATCCCGGATGGAGCAGGCCGAGGCGTTGAGGGCGCTCGCTGTCTCTCCGCGCGCTTCGGCGAACTTCTTCCCTGCCGTTCGGCCTAAGGCGCCAACCTGTTCCACTGTGTTCGCAGTTTATCGCCAAGATGAGAGGCAGTTTCGATCATTGTATTCGCTCCTTGGACCGCGCGGCGTTCCGGCGGGCCTGCCCCTTCTATTGCAGATACCCTGCCAACTTCCGTCGAGCGACACTGGTGATCGTGCTGCGAGGCAAGCAAGGCGAGATCCCCGCAGGCACGGCGCCCGGGTCTATACCGCGCCAGCGCCTGTTCCGACGCTGCGTGGTCACGCGACCAACTATGGTCGCCGGCCATTGGGAGCGCCTGATCGTCAGTGCGAGCGCCATCGGGCCAAGTGAGGCCCGGCAATTCCACCACACAAGGCAAAAGGGCCGCATGGAGGCAGCCCGTAAACTGAAGATTCCTATGGAGCCAGCGGAGGGGATCGAACCCACGACCCTCTGATTACAAATCAGATGCTCTACCATCTGAGCTACGCTGGCTCACTCGATCCTCTCCATTATACCGACTCCCCTCAATCCGTCACAGCCCGCCCGTCCGGTAACTCGCCGTCAGCGTGTCCCCCGCCTGCGGAATCGACACGGCCAGGAACGTCACCCCATTGCCGCTCAACGAATAGTCCGTCCCCGCCTTCTGCAGGATCCCGTTGCGGTACAGGTGCAAACTCCCCGCCGGCGACGGCGCCTGCCCCAGCGTAAATACGCTGTTCACGCCGTTCATCACCCCGGCCGGCGTCTCCATGTCGATAAACCCGATTGCGCTGCCCCCGCCGCTCCCGCAAGCCCCGGTGCTCCCGTCCACCCGCACGCAATCCGTCGCCACGCCGCCCACGCCCACCAGCCGGCCCAGATTGTTGATCAGCGCAATGCGGTTGATGGCGAATGACGGACCTTTCTGCGGCCGGTCGTTCAGCGCCTCCGCCAGGCCCACCACGTCGCCCAGCAGCACGGTGCCCGTCGAGCCGCCCCCTGTCGTGCCCCCGCCCGGCGCTGTCGCAATCCGGATGTCCTTCAACCCCACAGGCGCGGCCGAGGGCGGCACGGCCCACGTCTCGCTAAACTGAGTCCGCCCATCCACCGTGAACCGCACCGCGTAATAGGCGCCCGCCGAAGCGTTGGTCGTCGGCACCAACTGCAAGCGCAGCACGCCGTCCGTCACCTGCACGGTCAGCACGTTGGCGGGGATGCTCGTCGTATCCGACGCTACAAACGAGCGCCACGTGATTGTCACTGCGCCTGTGAAGGGCACTCCGTCCGCGCGGTAGAGAACATCCTGAATCTGCGTCAGCGGCGGCGTGGCCAAGGCAGGCCTGGCAAGCCATGCCGCGGAAATCATCAAAAGATAGAAAATCTGGCGAAGCTGGTACATTTGGTTCCTGAAAACCTCCCGCCAGTACAATAGGCACGGAGATTTCAGAAACCGGTGTCGCGCCGGCCGCTTGATTTGCACAAGTAGATGATTCCAGGCTGCTTGCACCCCGGGAAATTTCCGAAAATTGTTGTGAACGGCCTAAACGAGCCGCCCGCTTTTCTCGATCCGCTCCGCATTCAGGTACGGCCGCAGCGCCTCCGGCAGCACCACGCTCCCGTCGGCCTGCTGGTAGTTTTCGACAATCGCCACCCACGTCCGGCCCACAGCCAACCCGCTTCCGTTCAGCGTGTGTGCGAACTCGCTCTTGCCCTTCGCCATCTTGCAGCGGATCCCCGCCCGCCGCGCCTGGAAGCTTTCAAAGTTCGAACACGATGAGATCTCGCGGTACGCATCCTGGCCCGGCATCCACACTTCCAGGTCATACGTCTTGGCCGATGAAAACCCCATGTCCCCGGTGCACAGCGCCATGCGCCGGTACGGTAGGCCGAGCTTTTCCAGCACCTGCTCCGCGCTCCGTGTTAGATTCTCCAGCTCCGCGTAGCTCTGGTCCGGCCTGGCAAAATTCACCAGTTCCACCTTCTGGAACTGATGCTGCCGGATGATGCCGCGCACGTCCCGCCCATGGCTGCCCGCCTCGCTGCGGAAACACGGCGTGAACGCGCAGTACCGGATCGGCAGCGAATCGCCATCCAGCGTCTCGTCCCGGTAGATATTGGTGACCGGCACTTCCGCCGTCGGGATCAGCCAGAAGTCAGACCGCTCCAGCTTGAAAAGATCGTCGGCAAACTTCGGCAGTTGCCCGGTTCCAAACAGGCTCGCCGAGTTCACCATGAAGGGCGGCAACACCTCGGTGTAGCCGTGCTCGCGCGTGTGCAGATCCAGCATGAAGTTGATCAGCGCCCGCTCCAGCTTCGCGCCCGCGCCAAAGTAGATGGCAAAGCGCGCGCCCGTGATCTTGGCCGCCCGTTCGAAATCCAGAATCCCCAGATCCACGCCCAGGTCCCAATGCGCTTTCACCGGGAAATCGAACGCCCGCGGCGTACCCCACTGGCTCACTTCCACGTTGTCGTCGCCGCTCTTGCCCACCGGTACGCCCTCGCCCGGCAGGTTGGGGATGCTCGCCAATTGAAGGCGGAACTCCTCGTCGATCCCCTTCACCACTTCGTCGAGTTCGGCCACGCGGTCGCCCATCGCCCGCACCTTGGCCTGCAACTCCGCCGTGTCCTGGCCCGCCTTTTTCAGCTTGCCGATCTCCATGCTCTCGGCGTTGCGCTGCGCCTTCAACTGCTCCGCTTCCGTCAGCGCGGACCGCCGCCGCGTGTCGATCTCCCGGAACTGCTCTACGTCCAGCGCGTACCCGCGCTGCGCCAATCGCTCCGCGACGCTCTCCAGATTGGCTCGAAAGGTACCTAAGTCATGCATACAAACTCCAATTGTACCCCTCCCTTCATCGGTTAAACTTGTCAGAGGAGGCAAGTTGGATGGCAACCGCGAACAGTCCCGCCGTATCTTCGCCGGAACTCAATGCCCGCTATTGCGGTCTCGACCGCGAAACCATGCAGCGCGCCTTCCGCCTGATGCACACTGCCCGCCGTCTCGATGACCGCGAGGTGATGCTCAAGCGGCAAAACCGGATCTACTTTCAGATCTCCGGCGCCGGCCACGAGGCCATCCAGTGCGCCGCCGGGCTCGCCCTCCGCCCCGGCCACGATTGGTTCCATCTCTACTACCGCGATCGCGCGCTCGCCCTCACGCTCGGCGTCACCCCGGAAATGATGCTCCTCCAGAGCGTCGGCGCCGCCGCCGATCCCGCCTCCGGCGGCCGCCAGATGCCCTCCCACTGGAGCTCGCCCGATCTTCACATCTTCACCGGATCGTCGCCCACCGGCACCCAGTTCGTTCACTCCATCGGCTGCGCCGAGGCCGGCCGCTACCTCAACCCCGGCTCCGACGAGCTCACGCTTGTCACCACCGGCGAGGGCGCGACCAGCGAAGGCGAATTCTGGGAATCGCTCAACGCCGCCTGCCTTAACCGCCTGCCGGTCATCTATCTCGTCGAAGATAACGGCTACGCCATCTCCACGCCGGTGGAGCGCCAGACGCCCGGCGGCAGCATCTCCGGCCTGCTCACCGGTTTCCCCGGTCTGCTGATCCTGGAGTGCGACGGCAACGACTTCCTCGATTCCTACCGCGCCATCACCCAGGCCGCCGAATACGTCCGCTCCGCCAGGGCCCCGCCTTCGTCCACGCCCACTGCACGCGTCCCTACTCCCACTCGCTCTCGGACGACGAGCGCCTCTACAAAACCCAGGCCGAGCGCGACGCCGAATCCGAGCGCGATCCCATCATCGTCTTCCCCCGCTTTCTCATCCGCGAGGGCCTGCTCGAAGAGCAGACCTACAAGCGCATCTGCCACGAAGTGGACGTCGAGCTGGCCGAGATCACCGATCGCGTCCTCAAGGCCGCCCCGCCCGCCAAGTCCACCGCTACCGATTTCCTGTACTCGCCCGTAATCGACCCCTGCTCGCCCCAATTCGACATCGAGCCCCACTTCACAGGCGAGCCGCGAACGATGATCGACGAGATCAATCGCACCCTCGCCGAGGAGATGCAGGCCAATCCCAACATCGTCGTTTTCGGTGAGGATGTGGCCGATTGCAGCCGCGAGGAGAATCTTAGCGAAGTAAAGGGCAAGGGCGGCGTCTTCAAAGCCACCCACGGCCTGCAAAGCCAGTTCGGCTCCCGCCGCGTCTTCAATACCCCCATCGCCGAGGCAGCCATTGTCGGACGCGCCATCGGCATGGCCTCCCGCGGCATGAAACCAGTTTGCGAGATCCAGTTTTTCGATTACATCTGGCCCGCCATGATGCAGATCCGCGATGAGATGGCCAATATCCGCTGGCGCTCCAACAACGGTTGGTCCTGCCCTGTGGTGATCCGCGCTGCCATCGGCGGTTATCTCAACGGCGGAGCCGTCTACCATAGCCAGTGCGGCGAGGTCGCCTTCACTCACATCCCCGGCCTGCGTGTCGTCATGCCCTCCAGCGCCATCGACGCCTGCGGCCTGCTGCGTACCGCCATCCGCTGTGACGACCCTGTCCTCTTCCTCGAACACAAGCGCCTCTATCGCGAGCCTTACAATCGCTCCCCCCACCCCGGCCCTGATTTCACCATCCCCTTCGGCAAGGCGCGCATCGTCAAACCCGGCCACCACCTGACGATCCTCACCTACGGCATGACCGTGCAGAAATCGCTGCTCGCCTCCACGTTCCTGGAGCAATCGCACCCCGGCAAGTCCATCGAGGTGATCGATCTCCGCTCCCTCGCCCCCTACGATTGGGAGGCCATCAGCCACTCCGTTCAAAAGACCAGCCGCGTCCTCATTGTTCACGAGGACACGCTCAGCTTTGGCTACGGCGCCGAAATCGCCGCCCGCATCAGTGGGGAGCTGTTCGATTATCTCGACGCCCCCATCGGCCGCGTCGCCGCCCTGGACACCTGGGTCGGCTACCACCCCGATCTCGAGGACGAGATCCTGCCGCAAACGGAAGATATCCAACGCGAAGCTGAGCGCCTCTTGGCCTATTGAGCCCATGCGCCGCGCACTCGCGCTTGTCCTGTTGTGTGCAGCCCTCGCCCAGGCGAGTTCGTTCAGCCGCCAGTCTCATCGCCGCAGTTCCGGACAGACCAGCCGCCGCCGTCTCTTCACTAGTCCGTTGATCACCACGCCAGGCGGAATCGACCTGGAACTCAGCTCGGTCTTCGATCCACACGGCGGCTACACGCTACCGACGACTCTGAAGTACACCCCCGCCCGCTGGCAGACTGAGATCAGCGCCGGTGTCGATAGTGTCGCGAGCATCTTTGACGACAACGGCAACCGCGCTACCCATTTCAGCGATCACGTCAATTTCGCCGCCACCACTGAATTCCGTGTGACCGAAAACTTCAGTTGGGCCGTCGCGCCCACCTTAGCCATCTTTCTGCGCGGCGACGAGGGGCTCCGCCTGGGCGGTGCGCTCCTGGCCCGTTACGATCACGGCAATAATACGTTCAGCGGCGCCGCCTCATGGTCCGGCGCCACCGTCAACTCACCCACTAACCCCGCCGGCATCTTCGATCTCACCAGCGGCTACGCCCGCAAGTTCGGCCGCCTGACACCCTACGCCAATGTCCAACTTGAACGCGCCAGCGGAGTAGCCACCCAGTATTCGATCTTCGAGGGCGTAGAGTGGCAACTCAACCCCCGCTTTTCCTTCGATTTCGGCGGCCAGCACTACGCCCTCAACACTCCGCAGCCCGACCACCACTTCTCCATCGGTCTGACGTACTCTCTGAAGTGATCACCGCCGCCGGTACTCAAACGCCGACCGCACCTCTTTCCCATTCACCGTCTTAGTCAGAGTAACCGTCAACCGGTCCTCCTCCACGCGTTCGTATACCAGCCGCGTCCCCGTCCGCTCCTCCACAAATTCCGCCCGCCGCCCCGCCAGGTTCTTCAGCACAAACAGCAGCGGAGCGTCCTTTTCCTCCTGCGCCACCGAGCCCCGGCCAAAGTGCCTCAATAGCAGCACCACTCCCTCGTCCCGCTGCTCCATTACGCCGATCTCCGTCATTCTCAGCTTGCCGCCACTCACCACCCGCGCCATGCCCACAATGGCGTTCCCCTCCGGCTCCATCCACTGCTCATCAAAGATCGTCCCGCCTTGGGTCCCGCGCCATGCGCCGCAGACAAACCGCAGGTCGGCAATCCCCGCCCACGCCTCTGTTAGCGCAACCGTCAACGCCAACGCCAAATCAGTCTGTTCATCGCGCCCCCCCCCTGCCCCCCCGGCCCCAAAACCCCCCCCCGGCCCCCCCCCCCTTCCCCCCCCCCCCCCCCGTGGGCTGGCAAAAAAAAAAGGGCCCCCCCCCCCCCCCCCCCGGGGCCCCCCCCCCCGCCCCCCCCCCCCCTGCCTTTCGGGCGGGCCGGGCATGTCTCTCCCGCCGCGGAGGGGGAGGCCCCGCCAATATCTCCTGGCTGGGCTGAAACAACTGGGGGGACTCGTGTGTTGGCCGGCGCGTAGTTGCAGAGGAAAGAAGGCGTGCATCGAGCTCAAATCACTACCGCATTTCGGGAATGGCTCGAACGTCGCCGCCGCTTCGCAGAGGAGTGGGCATTCCACCGCGAGCGGGCTGCAGTCGAGCTCGAATCACTGGGTCTCAACCGTCAGGAAGCCGAGGCCATGGCCGCCGTGCGCATGGGCCGCCGCTCGCGCTATCGCCGCGACGCTCTGCACGAGACGGGCGGTGACCTCGCCGGCCTGCTGCAACTCCTGCTGCCTCACCGCAGCCTCCACGCCGCCTGGATCCTGCCTCTCACTCTGGCCGCCGTGCTCGGCCTGCTCTATGCCGTCAACCCCGGCCGCCAGGATGTCTGGCAAACCGTCGCCGGCTCCAATTTCGTCGCCGAGGTCGCCACCGCCCGCAGCCACGGCTGCACACCGCGCACCCCGCCCGCCGACATCGCGCTCGTCTGGCACACCGCCGATCCCTGCGTCGAACGCGCCCCTTGGGTCCAGCCCGCCACCATCCCGGCCGCCTTCGGCAAGGCTGCATCCTGGATCATCGTGCTCGTCGGCGGCTGGCCGCTCTTGCGCTTCTGGTGGAGCAACCGCGCAACATGGCGTCTCATGCTCTACGGGATTTCCACTTTGCTGCTGCTGGCCTGCATCGCCACCACGCTCTTCGTCACCGCCATGCAGTACCATTCGCTGGTTGCCTATTCGCATTGGGGCCTGCGCACCGCCGCCTATCTCACCTACACTCTGGCCCACACGCTGGCCGTAGCCTTCATCTACCGCCGCTGGCGGCTGGATGTGGACGCGCGCTGCCCCTGCTGCCTGGAGTCGCTCCGTATGCCCATGGAGCGCGGCCACCTCGATAGCCTATTGATCAATCCGCCGGAAGTGGAATCGGTCTGCCTCCAGGGTCACGGCACACTCACCGAGACCCGCTGGCACCGCGAGTTTCAGGACTCCCGCTCGTTCTGGGACGACCTCGCCGGAACCTCCGCCCGCTAACGGATCTTCCATTTATTCGCAAGCATCGCGATCTTGTCGTCCATCGAGGGCGCTGCCTTCGGCGCCACCGCCTGCGGCCGTGGCCCGCGCTGCGGCGCCGGCCCCATCAGAGCCTTCATGGAGAGCGCGATCCGCTTCGTCTTCGTATCCACGCTCAGCACTTTCACCTTCACGATCTGCCCGGCCTTCACCACCTCGGCCGGCTCCGTCACGAACTTGTTCGAGAGTTCGCTCACGTGCACCAGCCCATCCTGGTGAACCCCCACATCCACAAACGCGCCAAACTTCGTCACGTTCGTCACCACGCCCTCCAGCACCATGCCCGGCTGCACGTCGGCGATCTCTTTGACATCGTCCTTGAAGCTCGGCGCCACGAACTTGTCCCGCGGATCGCGCCCCGGCTTCTTCAACTCTTCGAGGATGTCGTTCAGCGTGTAGACGCCCGCCGACAGCTCGCTCTTCTTCACCTGCTCCAGCAGCTTCGGATCCTGGATCAGCGCGGCCGTCTCCACGCCCAGCGTCTTCGCCATCTGCTCCACCACCGCATACGATTCCGGATGCACGCCCGTCATGTCCAGCGGATTGTCCCCGCCGCGAATCCGTAGGAATCCCGCCGCCTGCTCGAACGTTTTCGGCCCGATGCCCGGCACCGCATTCAACTGCACTCGCGAGCGGAAACGTCCGTGTTCATTGCGGAATTCGACGATCTTCAACGCAGTCCGCTCGCTGATCCCCGCCACATACCGCAGCAGCGCCCACGACGCCGTATTCAACTCCACGCCCACGCGGTTCACACAGCTCTCAATCGTCGTCTCCAGTGATTGCTGCAACTGCCGCTGATCCACGTCGTGCTGGTACTGCCCCACGCCAATCGACTTCGGATCGATCTTCACCAACTCCGCCAGCGGATCCTGCAATCGCCGCGCAATCGAGATGGCGCCCCGCACCGTCAAATCCAGGTCCGGGAACTCCTGCCGCGCAATATCAGACGCGCTATAGATGGAAGCGCCGGATTCGTTCACAGTGACGCTAAACACGCCTTCAAAGCCCGATTCGCGCAGAAAATCGCGCACAAATGCATCCGTTTCGCGCGATGCCGTGCCGTTTCCAATGGCGATGGCCTTCACCTGAAACTTCTCCATCAGCCCCTTCAGGATCTTCGCCGAGCCGATGTGATCGTTCTTCGGCTGGTGAGGATAGATGACGCTGTGCTCCAGGAATTTGCCCGTCTCATCCACCACCGCGATCTTGCAGCCCGTGCGAATCCCGGGGTCCAGCCCCAGCACGGCCAACTGCCCCGCCGGCGGCGCCAACAGCACGTTCTGCAGGTTTTCGCGGAACACGCTGATGGCCTCGGTATCGGAGCGCTTCTTTAACTCCAGCCGGATCTCCGTCTGGATCGACGAATTCAGCAGCCGCGAATAGCTGTCCTCAATCGCCTTCTCCAGGTCCGCCGTCCAGTCGCCCTTCTCCCGCAGCACGCGGCCTTTCAGCAGGCTGAGCGCCCGCAGTTCTTCCAGCTCAATCAGGAAGTACAGGACGTTCTCCGTTTCGCCCCGCCGGATGGCCAGCATACGGTGCGACGGGATCTTCGACACCGGCTCGCGGTAGTCGTAGTACATCTTGAACTTGTCCTGCTCATCCACCGCGTCCATCGCCTTGCGGCTCACCACCACGCCCTCGTCGTACATCATCTGGCGCAGTGCCTTGCGCAGATCGGCGTCCTCGCTCACCATCTCGGCCACGATGTGGCGGCCGCCCTCCAGCGCCTCGGCGATACTGTTGACGCCCTTTTCCGCATTCACCAGGCTCGCCGCCAGTTCCAGCAGCGTCGTCTCCGCCGGCGACTGCGCCCACAGATAGGTGGCGATGGGCTCCAGACCCTTCTCGCGCGCGATGGTGGCCTTGGTGCGCCGCTTGGGGCGGTAGGGCAGATACAGGTCTTCCAGTTCGCTCTTGTCGAGCGTGGCCTCGATGCGCGCCTTCAACTCGGGCGTCAGCTTGCCTTGATCTTCGATGGACGCCAGAATCGTCTTCCGCCGGTCTTCCAGTTCGCGGAAGTAGCCAAGCTTCTCTTCGATGTCGCGGATCTGGACCTCGTCCAGGTTGCCGGTCACTTCTTTTCTGTAGCGCGCAATGAATGGGACCGTGCCACCCTCGTCGAGCAGTTCGATGGTGGCCATCATGCCGCGCATCGGAACGTTCAGGGTCTTGGCAACGTGGAGCAGGATCTCCGGGGAAAGGGACTTGAGTTCAGCCATGAGAGAGTAACTTCCATGGTAAACCGCGGCCCGCCACCAGAGCGATATAATCGGGAAACCACGGGGAAACGGGTCTACCATTGCTGAAGCTCACCACTCTCGCCGCCCTAGCCGTGGCCACGGCACTGGCCGCCGCCCGCCCGGCTCCCATCGTCATTGACTACCCGATGGAAAACTCCATCTTTCCCCCCGAAATCGCACCGCCCACGTTTCTCTTTCGCGACGCGGAGCCCAAAGCAGTCGCCTGGTCCATCGAAGTCAACTTCTCTGACAAATCCCCAGCCATCCGCGTGACCACCCCCGCCGAGCCCCTCAAGATCGGCGAGATTGACCCCCGCGCCATCGCCCCCACCAACGAGTTGCCCAAGCTCACCGCGGAGCAGGCCGCCGCCCGCACCTGGATCCCCGACGCAGCCATCTGGACCGCCATCAAGCAGCACTCGGTCACGCGTCCGGCCATCGTCAACATCATTGGTTACAGTGATTTGGCCCGCAAGAAGCAGATCTCCAGAGGCCAGGTCACCATCCACACCTCCGCTGATCCCGCCGGCGCTCCCATCTTCTTCCGCGACGTGCCCCTCATGCCCAACGAGTCCGATAAAGGCGTCATCCGGCCTCTCCCGCCCGACGCCATCGGCCTGATCAAGCTCCGCCTGCGCCACATCGCCGATACCCAGAGCCGTACCCTCATCGAAGGCCTGCCCACCTGCGTCAACTGCCACTCTTTCTCGCTGGACGGCAAAACGATGGGCATGGACGTCGATGGCCCCTCTAACGACAAGGGCCTCTACGCCCTGGTCCCCCTCCGCCAGCAGACCTCCATCCGCAACGAAAACGTCATCCAGTGGAGCTCTTTCAAGGGCAAGCTTGGCGCCAAAATTCGCGCCGCGTCTATGTCCCAGGTATCACCCGACGGCCGCTTCGTAGTCACCACCATCGACGACCCCGCCAATCAGTCCATCAAGGGCCGCGATCCGCTCGACGACAAGTTCTACGGCACCAATTTCAAGGACTACCGCTTCCTCCAGGTCTTTTATCCCACGCGCGGCATCCTCGCCTGGTACAGCCGCGAGACCGGCATGCTTCAGCCTCTGCCCGGCGCCGACGATCCGCGCTTCGTCCAGACGGACGGCGTCTGGAGCCCCGATGGCAAGTGGGTGGTTTTCGCCCGCGCCGAGGCCAAATCGCCCTATCCGCCCTCCGGCAAGCTCGCCCAATACGCCAACGACCCCCTCGAAACCGAGATCCGTTACGAGCTCTACCGCGTCCCCTTCAACAACGGCAAGGGCGGCACGCCCGAACGCATCGAGGGCGCCTCGCAAAACGGAATGAGCAACAATTTTCCCAAGGTCTCGCCCGACGGAAAGTGGATCGTCTTTGTCCGCTGCCGCAACGGCCAGTTGATGCGCCCCGATAGCCAGCTCTTCATCGTGCCCTTCGCCGGCGGAGACGCGCGCCGGATGACGTGCAACACCTCGCTGATGAACTCCTGGCACAGCTTCTCGCCCAACGGCCGCTGGCTGGTCTTCTCTTCCAAGAGCCGCTCCCCTTACACCCAGATGTTCCTGACGCACATCAATGAAGACGGCACCGATAGCCCGCCCATCCTGATTGAGAACGCCACCGCCGCCAACCGCGCCGTCAACATCCCGGAGTTCGTCAACATCCCGCCCGACGGCCTCCAGAAGATCGAGGCCCCTGCCACCGACTTCTTCCGTGTCTTTGACCGCGCCCTCGATCTCACCAAAAAGAACGAGACCGAGGCCGCCGAGGCAGAGTGGCGCAAGGCAGTCTCCCTCAATCCCGAGGACGGCAAAGCCCGCTTCAACCTCGCCCTCTCTCTCGATCAGCGCGGACAGATGGACGAGGCCATCCCCCACCATCAAAAGGCCGTCGAGGTGGAGCCCGACAACGCCGCTGCCTTCACCAATCTCGCCGTGGCCCTGCTCCGCAAAGGCCGGCTGGACGACGCCATAGACCGCTTCGCCAAGTCCCTCGCCCTAGAGCCCGATAACGCCAAGGCCGAGAGCAACCTCGGCGCCGCCCTCATTCAGAAGGGCCGCGTGGACGACGCCATCGAGCACTGCCGCAAAGCGCTCGTCATTGATCCGGCGCACCCCGACGCCCACAATAGCCTCGGCATCGGCCTCGCCATGCGCGGCAAGGTGGATGAGGCCATTCCGCACCTCGAGACCGCCGTCGCCGCCGTTCCCGATTCGCTGGAGTACCGTTACAACCTGGGCCGCGTCCTGGCTGCCAAACGGCGCTTTGCCGACGCCATGCCCCACTTCGAGGAAGCCGTCAAGCTCTCAAATGGCGCAGAGCCGCAGAGCCTGGGCATGCTCTCCGCCATGTACGGCGAACTGGGCCGCTTCGCCGATGCCGCCCAGGTGGCCCGCCGCGCCCTGGATATCGCGGTCAAGGAGAACGACACCCGCACGGCCGAGGGCCTGCGCGCCCGCATTGCCGCCTACGAGGCTAAGGCTCGACAGTAAACGCCGTGCGCTCCTCGGCGATCTTGTTGCCCTGCCGCACCACCGCCCGCACGTCATACGTACCCGGATTCAGATTGGCCGACATCATAAACGGGATAATGCCGTTGGCGTCCGGCTTGTCCAGCGCCGGCGTCTCATTGGCCACCTCGACGCCGTCCTTCATCATCTGGATCTGCAGCACCGCGGCCCCCCCCTCCTTTTCCGGATTGAGAAGCATGTACAGCGATACCGGCGTGCCCGCCTTGAGGTGATCGGAGAGCGCCGGGATCACCTTGCCCGCCGAGTATTGCAGCGGGTCTGCCGCATCGCGCTCGGCCGTCGGCGGTTCCACGCGCCGCACCAGCGTCAGGTGGCTGAGCAACTGCACGGATTGCGGGACCAACAAGGCCGATTGCCGCGCCGCGGCGGCGTTCCCTTCGTGATCCACCACGGCCGCCTCCATCGTGTACCTTCCGCCCGCCAGGTAGATCTGCTGCCCGTACGTCACGTTGCCTTTGCGGTAGCCCGCCAGCCGGTCCTGCGGCACGTCCACGTAGACATCGCGGCTCACCTTGCGGACCACCTGCCCGGTCTCATCCTTGATCAGCGCCAGCATCGAGACGTGAATCCGCGCCAACTTGCCGTCCACGCTGTTGGTCACCATCAGATCCGCCATCGGCACCTCGAAGTTGATGGCGTAGCGGCTGAACTGCGCATCACCCCGCAGCCGTAGAGCTGCCGCTCGGAAGGGCCGTCCCACCGGCCGAGGCCGGGCGTTGAGCGCCGAGAGCGCCGCCATCTCGAATGGCTCAATCGTAGCCCCTGCCAGCTTCGGCAGCGCATAGTAGCCGCTGCGCGTCTGCACCTTGAGCCCCGGCCGTGTCAGCTTCACTTCGATCTTGCGGAACTTGCCGTCGTAGTTGGAGGACACCGGCGCATAGCTCAGCTCATAGTGCGTCCGCACGTCTTCCATCAACTGCGCCAACGGTTTGCGCAGATCGTTCGTATTGGCGATCAGAAATCCGCCCGTTCCCTCGGCCAGTTCGGCCAGGTTCTGCTGGTAGTTCGACTTAAAACCGGCCGCGATCATCTCCTCCTGCTTGAAGTCCTCCGGCCGGAAGTTGTCGCCGTTGCTCTCCAGTTGCCGCCGTTGCGACAGGCGCGCCGCGTTCTGCAACTGGCTGGAACTGGCCGCGCTGGATAGCTGCGTCGTCAGGCCCCGCACGTCCATGCCGTAGATGCTCACGTTGGCCCGGTTGGCCGCCGCGATCGTGTTCTGGAACATCTGCAGATTCGTCGCCGGCAGCACCAGTCCTTCCGAGAAGAAGAGCACTGTCTTGCGTCCCGGCAGCGGCTCGTGGCGCGTCACCATCAGCTTCAGCGCCTCCACCACACGCATTCCTTCCACATCCGCCACGCCCATCAGCGATTGGCCGTACAGCATGCGCGCGATCATCTGGTTCGCCTCGGTCACCCCGGTCTCCGCGCCCGCGATCGCCGCGGACGGACCGGCCAGCATCACGGCCACCGGGTCCACCGTCGTGGCGATGCCGCCCTCAGTGAGGATCAGGGCCGATTGGATCTGGTTCAGGATCTTCGAGGACTCCTGCGCGAATTGCGAGTAAGTTCCGGTGGCGACGCGATCCACCGCCTTGCGGATCAGGTCCTTATCCGACGTGAACTGCTGCAGGACGTTCAGCCGCGTATCCAGGCTGAATACTGCCATGTACGTGTTCGGCCCAATTTCTTTTTGCAGCAACTCCACCGCCGCGTTTCGGGCGAAGTCCCGGCTCCGCGGCCCCATCGAGTTGAATACCAGCGATACCAGGTTCACCTGGCGCATTGGATTCAAGGCCCGGGCTCTGGCCGTCCGCCCGGCGGCCGTCACCTGGCCTGCCGTCACCTCTTCGTTCAGTTGCGCCTTGTCCGTGAAGCTGTGGAACACGCGGATGGTCTGCTTGACGCCGTCTTCGTAGACCTCCACCTCTTCAGGCTTGAGGTCGCGGATCAGGTTGGAGCGCTTGTCCCGCACCACCAGATCCAGGAGCACTTCCTGTGCCGTGGTCCGGATCACCGTGTCGGGCGGAGCCTGCGCCAATACGGGCAGAACCGCGGCAATCGAGATGAGTAGTGGAAGTCGCATCGACGCTTCAATTGTAATCTGCCGGTCCACTCGGCTATAGTGCGCAGATGACCAACGCCATTCCCACTGGGGCGGAATTCAAGCAACAACTGCGCGACGGACAGCCCAAGATGGGCCTCTTCGTCAATTCCCACAGCACTACGATCGCCGAGCAGCTCGCGCACAGCGGCTACGACTGGCTCCTCATCGACACTCAGCATGGGCCGATGTCCAGCGAGACCCTCTCCACCATGCTCTGCGCCGTCGCCAGCGGCGGAGCCAAGTCCATGGTTCGCGTCGCCGGCTATCACGATCGCGGCGGCATCCAGCAGGCCCTCGACCTCGGCGCAGACGGCATCCTGGTGCCCTATATCAACACGGCCGAAGAGGCGCGCCAGGCTGTCAGCTGCGCCAGGTATCCCACGGCCGGTACACGCTCTGTCTACTTCCCGCAACGCAGCATGAATCAGGCCGGCTTGCTCGGCTATGCCGGCGCCGCTAACGACAACGTCATCATCGCCCTCCAGGTGGAGACCGCCGCCTGTATCGACAACATGACGGAAATCGCAGCCGTGCCCGGCGTCGATATGCTCTTTCTGGGTCAGAACGACCTCTGCATGTCCATGGGGCTCTACGAGAAGTACACGTTTCCGCACATGTACACCTCGCCGGAGCTCGGCGCCGCCACCCAGAAGCTGATCGACGAGGCGCGCAGGAACAACGTGATCCTCGGCCTCTTCCTTTTCGGCACCTCGCGCGTCGGTGAGTTCCTGGAAAAGGGCTTCACCTTCATCAGTATCGGCAACGACCTTCATCACGTGCTCACGCAGGCCGGCGCCTATGTGAAGGACATGGAGACCATCGCCACGGCTCAGGGTAAAGCCTGGACCAGGCGGCCCAGCGCTCTCATTTAGAGACGGCGCCCCCGCGATCTTGCGCCACGCGCTACAGTTGCCGGAAAAGCCTCCGATCTAGTAGATATGGTCGGTACTGTCGCGCGTGGCCTCCGGCAGGGAGAGGACGGCTAGCCTTTGCTTAGCGCCATCGTGATGATCCCGGTGTTCGCGGCGATCTACTTCCTCGTCACGAAATCCCACCGCGAGGCATTCCTCTACGTCTACATGCCGACCGTGCTGTGCCTGCCCACCTGGGCACACTGGATGATACCGGGTCTGCCGGATCCCAACTTCTGCACCGCCACTGTTCTCCCTGTCACCGCAGCTTTCCTGATTTCGGGCCGCCGGGGCTGGAAATTCAGCATCGTCGATGTGCTCGTCGGCCTCTTCCTCTTCACGGTTGGCTATTCGGAATACACCAACGCCGGCTGGAGTGAAGCGCAGAATCTGCTCTTCGACATGATCGCCATGGGTTTCCTGCCGTACGTCCTGGCCAAGGGCATCGTGGAGCCCAACGGACTGCGCATCGCTTTTGTTCGAAGTTTCGTGTGGTGCCTGGCGATCACGATCTGCACCACACTCTACGAGTTCCGCTTCGGCTTTAACCTCTACATCAAGATTCTGGGGCCGTTCTTTCCGGGCCAGGCCGATGGCTGGGTGACGACGTTTCGCTACGGCCTGGCGCGCGTGGCCGGGCCTTTTGCCCACGCTATCCTGGCCGGCGTCGTGCTCATGTTCGGCTTACGCTTTCAGCTTTGGCTCCACGCGATGGGCGCCTGGGAGCCGAGGCTCAAAAGGTTCCATATTGGCCCATTCAGCAAGTCGATGTTGCTGAATCTTACGATGCTGGGCGGGCTGGGCATCACGCTTGTGCGCGGACCGCAACTGGGCGCCGTGCTGGGTGGCATCCTGGGGTTGGTCGGGCAGGGCAAGAACCCCCGCCTGCGCGCCAAGTTGCTCCTCTTGGGCGTACTCGTGATTGGAGTGCCGCTGGCTATCCAGGCCTGGCAATACGCCAGCGTGGGCCGGGCAAATGCCGTGGATTCCAACCAGGAGACGGCCGCCTACCGCAAGGAACTGATCGACAAGTACGTGGATATCGCCATGCAGCACGCGCCGCTGGGCTGGGGCCGCAGCGGCTGGCCCAAGATTCCGGGCATGCCGTCCATCGACAACTACTATCTGCTGCTGGCGCTGATGCATGGCGTCTACGCTACCCTGCTGCTGGTCACCATCATCGTGGTGATGATGGTGCGCCTGTATCGCAATGGAATGCGCTACGCACCCATGAAGCCCGCCGGCAGTTCGCTCTCGTTCTGCCTGCTGGGCTGCTATCTGGGCTTCATGTTCTCCATCGCCACGGTCTACATGGGGGAAAACGTCATCCCCGTGTTCTTTCTGGTAACCGGCTTTGCCGATGGGTTTCTCGGCGGAGGTGGCGATGCCCAACTGCTGAAGCGCGCCGGGGCGCAGGTGATCGAAGTGGTGGCCCGGCCCAGGTTTGCGCGCGTTGTTGCCTAGCAGTGCCGCCCAGAGACGCAGCCTGGCTACTTGGCTGCCAGCACGTCAATCGCAACCTGCGCGATGGCCTCATCCACGTCTGATGCCGCGCCGCTGATGGCAATGCCGCCGATGGTCAGGCCGTCTACTTTGATCGGCAGTCCGCCCTGGTTCGGGAAGCCGTCCGGATAGGCAAGCACCCCAAGCTCGCCCTTTTTCAGGTTGTCGGCGGCGTTTTTGGAGGGGCTGCGAAACGCGGCCGAGTGGCGGGCCTTTTTCTGTGCGAACAGAATCGTGTTGAGCGACGCGCCATCGCCCTTCTGCAGGAACAGCAGGTTGCCGCTCTCGTCCACGATACAGATGGTCACCTGCACGTTGCGCTTCTGCGCCTCGGCCTCCGCGGCCGCAACCATCGTCTTGATGGCGTTGAGGTTGAGATATTTCCTGGACGGCAACTCGACGGCCATCAGCACAATCGAGGTGAAGAGGAGCAGGGATACGAGTTTGAGCATGTCGCCTATCGTAAACCAACTTCAGCCCGGCGCGGAGAGGTGGATGAATTAAACTGTCAACTTTGTGACTGGAGTCATATCGGCTTGGCCCCTTCTCGCGCGATCGTGGAACTCGTACCCCCCAGTTCGGGGCAAGGAGAGTGTGCATGAAGAAGCTCTGGATCGCTTTCGCTGCCGTCCTCGTCATATCCTTCTCGGTTCTCGGTTGGATCGGCACCAGGATCTATCAGGAGGCGCCGCCGATTCCCGATCGTGTGGTCACTACCGATGGCAAGACCGTGATCGGCCCTGGCGACATCGCCGCCGGCCAGAATGTCTGGCAGTCCATGGGCGGCATGCAGGTGGGCTCCGTCTGGGGCCATGGCAGCTACGTTGCGCCGGATTGGACCGCGGAATCGCTCCACAAGGAGCTTGTCTTTGTACTTGACAAGTGGGCGCAGGCCGACCACGGGCGCCTCTATACCCAACTCAATACCGAACAGCAGGGCCAGCTCCGCGGCCGCCTGGAGGGCATCTTCCGTCCAAATACCTACGACGCCTCCACCGGCACAATCACGATTCATCCCGTCCGCGCCGAGGCCATGGCGGCTAACACTGTTTACTACACGGAGTTGTTTGCCAAGGGTAACCCGGCCTATGCGATTCCCGCCGGCGCAGTGCCCGATCCGGAGCGCGCCCGCCAACTCGCCGCGTTTTACTGGTGGACCTCATGGGCCGCCTCCACCAATCGCGTGGGCGACACCATCAGCTACACCCACAACTGGCCCCACGAGCCTCTGGTAGGCAACAAGCCCAGCGGCGAGAGCGTCATGTGGACAGGTGTCAGCATCATCATGCTGCTGGCCGGCATCTCGGCTCTCGTCTGGTGGTACGCCTCGCAAAAGGAAGAGCCGCTCGGTGAACTGCCGAAGATCGATCCCCTGGCGGGCTGGCGCTCCACGGCATCGCAGATCGCCACACTGAAATACTTCTGGATTGTGGCCACGCTGATCCTGGTGCAGATGATCCTGGGCATCGTGACAGCCCACTACGGTGTCGAAGGCGATGGATTCTATGGCATCCCGCTCTCCAAGTGGCTCCCTTACGCCGTCACGCGCACCTGGCACGTGCAGATTGGAATCTTCTGGATCGCCACTGCGTGGCTCGCCGCCGGGCTCTACATCGGTCCGCTGGTCAGCGGCAAGGAACCAAAGTTCCAGCGCCTGGGCGTGAACGTGCTGTTCGGCGCGCTGCTGGTGATCGTCGCCGGCTCGCTCACCGGCGAATGGCTCAGTGTGCAGAACCGGCTCACCGATGCGCAGTCCTTCTACTTCGGCCATCAGGGCTACGAATATGTCGAGTTGGGCCGCGCCTGGCAGATCTTCCTCTTTGCCGGGCTGCTCATCTGGCTGGGCCTGGTGGTTCGCAGCGTCTGGCCCGCGTTGAAGACCGCCGGCGATCAGCGCCAGTTGCTGTGGCTGTTTCTGATCTCCAGCGCCGCCATCGGACTCTTTTACGGAGCCGGTCTGACGTGGGGCCAACACACGCATCTCTCCATCGTCGAATACTGGCGCTGGTGGGTGGTGCACCTCTGGGTGGAAGGCTTCTTTGAGGTCTTTGCCACTACGGTGATCGCGTTCTTCTTCACACGCCTGGGCCTCATCCGGCCAGGTCTCGCCGCCAAGGCCGCGCTGCTCTCGGCCACCATCTATCTGGCCGGCGGCATTATCGGCACCTGCCACCATCTGTACTTCTCCGGCACGCCCACGGTCGCCCTGGCCTGGGGCTCGGTGTTCAGCGCGCTGGAAGTGGTGCCGCTGGTGCTGGTGGCCTATGCTGCTCTCGACGACCTCCGCCGGGGTCGCGCCACGGAGTGGGCTCGCCGCTACAAGTGGCCGGTGTACTACTTCGTCGCCGTCGCCTTCTGGAACATGGTGGGCGCCGGGTTGTTTGGCTTCATGATCAATCCGCCCATCGCTCTCTACTACATGCAGGGCCTCAACACCACGCCCCTCCACGGCCACGCCGCTCTCTTCGGGGTCTACGGCATGCTCGGCATCGGCCTGATGCTGGTGTGCCTGCGCGCCATGACAGACGGCGAGTGGAGCGACAAGTGGATGAAGTTCGCGTTCTGGTCGATGAACATCGGCCTGTTCGCGATGTGCGTCGGCAGCCTGCTGCCCGTTGGTCTCCTCCAGACCTACGCCAGCGTGGAGCACGGCTACTGGTACGCCCGCTCCACGGAGTTCCTCCAGACCCCGCTCATGCAAAACCTGCGCTGGCTCCGCGCCCCGGGCGATACGCTCTTCGGCGTCGGGGCATTGGCTCTGGTTGTGTTTGTCTGGAAGGCCCGCGCCAAGTCCGCCGCCAACGGCTGATGCCGGGTTGGCTCGCCTTACGTTTCACAACTTGACACCATCGAAGGACGCCGTTTCTCATTGAGACGGCGTCTTTCGTCTCCGCGCCGCCCCTTACTTCCAAAGGGCCGGCTGGCCGGTGCCGGCGAGGACGGCCTTCCACAGCACGCCATTCAACTCCACCTTCTTCCGCCCGTCCGTCGCCATGGCCGTGGGGACATGGATCATGCGGTTGTGGAGCAGGCCAATGATGAGCCCCGTGCAGCCGGCCATCCCGGCATGGGCCGCGTTCCGCGCCAGCATGTCGCAAAGCACAGCATCTTCCGTGTTGGCGGGTAGGCCGCGGATGGCGTAGCTCGGATCGATGTAGCGTACGTTGATCGGTAGTCCTGCCTGCTTGAAGTGTGCCCCAATGCGCTCCTTGAGAAAGGTCCCAATGTCGGCCTTGCGGATATTGCCGGACGCGTCGATATCGGAGTCATTCTTCGGCATCAGATGCTGGCCCGCGCCTTCGGCTACCACGATGACGGCGTGCTGCTTGCGCTGCAACCGCCGCTGCAATACGGCTAGCAGGCCGAGGTCCCCATCCAGCTCGAAGTCCTGCTCAGGGATCAGGCAGTAGTTCACTTCGCCGCTGGCGAGCGCGGCGCCGGCGGCGATGAAACCGGAATCGCGGCCCATCAGCTTCACCAGGCCCACACCATTGATGACGGCGCGGGCTTCCGTGTGCGCCACGTCGATGATGCCCCGCGCCGAATCCACCGAGGTGGTGTAGCCGAACGTGCGCGCGACGTACTGGATATCGTTGTCGATGGTTTTTGGTACACCCACCACGGCCAGCGGGTAGCCCTGCCTCTGGGCCTCGTCTTGGATGGCCAGCGCGCCGCGCTGGGTGCCGTCACCGCCCACCGGGAACAGGATCCCTACCCCGTGGGACTTCAGGAATTCCAACATCACCTTGGGGTCTTCCGGGCCCCGCGATGTGCCCAGGATGGTGCCGCCGATCTCGTGAATGTCGCTCACCATCTCAGGATCGAGTTCCATGGGCGCCAGCCCATGCGCGGCGTTCATGCCTCGATAGCCGTAGCGGATGCCCAGCACACCCTGAATGCCGTAGGCGTAGTGCAGGCTCTGCACCAGCGAACGGATCACGTTGTTCAGGCCCGGGCACAGCCCCCCGCAGGTGACCACGGCGGCGCGCGTCGTCGAGGGATTGAAGTACAGCTTCTCGCGAGGACCGGCCTTTTCAAAGAGGACGTTGCCGGGGCGCTCCCGCTCCATATCCACCGTGATGTGCAGCGGGACGTATTCGCTCTCGCGGACGAATACGCTCGGGTGCTGCGGGTCCGCGTCCCGCGAATGGATGGGTGAACTGATCCTGGCCTCTCCGAGGCGGGTGACTGCGGCGATCTTGGCGTCCATAGCCACTCAGTCTACAATTACATCGTGCCTGAACTCACTCGCCGTTCCGTCCTCGCCGTTCTCCTCCAGCCCCCCGCCCGCACCGTGGGCGTGGCCTTTCTTGGTGTCGCACATTCGCACGCCCGGGCCAAGTTTGACATGGTGCGGGCCGATCCGCGTTTCCGCCTGCTGGGCGTGGCGGAGGACAATCCCCAGCTTCGCTCCGTTTATGGGCCGCTTGGCGTGCCGTTGCTGGGGCGGGCGGAATTGCTGGCCCGCGCCGATGTCGAACTTGTCGTGATCGAGTCCGAGGTCCCGCGCCACGAAAAGGACGGGCTCGATGCGCTGAACGCGGGCAAGCATGTGCATCTGGAGAAGCCGCCCTCGGACAACCGCGACGGAATGCAGGCGCTGGTGGCGGCGGCGCGGCGCGGCGGACGGCTCATGCAGCTCGGATATATGTGGCGCCACCATCCGGGGATTCAACGGTTGCTGGAGGTGGCGCGCAGCGGGGCGCTCGGCGATGTCTATCTGGTGCGCGGCACCATGAATACGCTGATCGATGCCGTGGGCCGCAAGCAGTGGAATCTATTTCCCGGCGGGCAGATGTTCGAGCAGGGCTGCCATCTGCTGGATCCCATCGTGCGGCTGATGGGCAAGCCTCTGCGGATTCAATCCACGCTGCGCACCCATGGGCAATTCAATGACACGCTCAAGGACAATACGCTGGCCGTGCTGGAGTATCCGCGGGCGATGGCCGTGGTGACCTCATCCGTGCTGCAGCCGAACGCCAATGCGTATCGGGCTTTGGAGATTTTCGGGACGAAGGGTACCGCGGTGTTGCGGCCGATTGAGCCGCCGGTGCTGGAGATCAATCGGGCGAAGGTGGAACTGGCGCCATTCCGCCGGTATGAGGGGGATTTCTCCGAGTTGTACCGCTGCATCACGGCCGGGCAGGCGCTGAACGTGACGCCGGAGGAAGACCTGCTGGTACAGGATATTCTGTTGGAAGCGAGCGGGATGTAGAGCGCGCCGCTGGCGCTTACCACATGTGATAGTAGCCGTCCGCCTCCGCCACCCGCACATCCACGCCGAACAGCTCGCTCAGCGCCTCAGGTTGCAGCGCCTGCTCCTTCGGCCCGTCGTGAAAGAGGCGGCCTTCGCGCAGAGTGATAATCCGGCCGATCTCCGGAATGATGTCCGGCAAATGATGGGTGACCAGGATGACGGTCACTCCGTTGGACGCGAGCTTGCGCATGGCGTCCCGCACCTCGCGCTGGGCACGCACATCCAGGCTGTTGGTGGGCTCATCCAGAATCAGAGCCTTGGGGTCATGCACCAGTGCCCGTGCAAAGACGGCGCGGCGCACTTCGCCGCTGGACATCTCCGTGAGCGGGCGCCCGGCCAGATGGCCGATGTCAAAGAACTCCAGCGCCTGCCGCGCGCGCGCTTCCATCTGCGGCGTGACAATGTGGTTGGGCCAGATGCCGATGCTGCCGAAGAAACCGCTGAGCGCCGTCTCCAGGGCGGGGTAGGGCTTCACGCACTTCTCCACCAGGTCGTTCGTGACGATGCCGAACAGCGCGCGCAGGTCAAAGAGCTTCCAACGTTCCTGGCCCCAGATGCGCAGCTTGCAGCGCGGCGAGGCATAGCGCGGGTAGCACTCGCGCGTGATGGCGTGGATCAGCGTGGACTTGCCGCTGCCGTTGGGCCCCAGCAACGCCGTGTGCTGCCCTTCTTCAATAGAGAAAGTGACTTCCTGCAGGGCCGGATGACCCTCGCGGTGCACGGTGACGTTTTCAAACTCGATCAGTTTTCGCGGGCCAGCCGTCATGCCAGGTTGCCGATCACCGCGTCCGTGAACTCGCGTGTGCTGGCCTTGCCGCCTAGGTCGCGGGTCAGATGGGCGCCGTCGCGGAACGTCTTGGCCAGCGCGGCCTGCAGGCGGTCTGCTGCGGCGCTCTCGCCAAGGTGGCGCAGCATCAGTATCGCCGACGACATCAGGGCCGTGGGATTGGCCACACCCTTGCCGGCGATGTCCGGCGCGGAGCCGTGCACCGCTTCAAACACGGCCTGTTTCTCCCCCATGTTGGCGCCCGGCACCACGCCGAGGCCGCCTACCAGGCCGGCCGCCAGATCCGACACAATGTCGCCGTAAAGGTTGGGCAGCAGCAGTACGTCAAATGTCTCGGGCCGCATCACCAACTGCATGGAGGCGTTGTCCACGATCATCTCGTTGTAGTCGATATCGGGATATTCGGCGGCAACCTCCCGGCAGCAGCGGATGAAGAGCCCGTCGGAGAGCTTCATGATATTGGCCTTGTGGATGGCCGTGACCTTGCGGCGCCCGTTCTTCTGCGAATAGGCGAACGCGTACTTGGCGATGCGCGTGGATGCGTAGCGGGTGATGATCTTGAGGCTCTCCACCACGTCCTTCACCACTTCGTGTTCCAGGCCGGAATAGAGATCCTCGGTGTTCTCGCGGAAGATCACCATGTTGATGTTGACGTCCTGGAAACGCGTCTTCAGGCCGGGCAGAGTGAAGACGGGCCGCACGTTGGCAAAGAGATCGAGCTGCTTGCGAATGGCCACGTTGACGCTCTTAAATCCGCCGGCGATGGGCGTAGTGACCGGCCCCTTCAGGCCGACACCGGTCTTTTCAAGCGACTCCAGAACGTGCGGCGGCAGGCTGGTGCCTGCCTTCTCGATGATGCTGGCGGAGAGCTCGGCGAGCTCCCACTCGATGGCAACTCCAGTCGCCTCCAGCGCGCGAACCGTAGCATCGGCAACTTCAGGACCGATGCCGTCTCCGGGAATGAGCGTGATTTTATGAGCCACGTCACTATGGTAACAACCGCGCGGATGGTGGGAGAATGAGTGTTTATGCCAGCAGTCAAACGAGCCCTCCTTAGCGTCACCGACAAGACCGGCCTTCTGGATTTCGCCCGCGGCCTGGCCGCGCTGGGCGTAGAGCTGATCTCCACCGGCGGCACCGCGCGCGCATTGCGCGATGGCGGCCTGGACGTCATGGACGTCAGCGAGTTGACGGGCTTCCCCGAGATGCTCGACGGCCGGGTGAAGACCATCCATCCGCGTATCGCGGCCGGAGTTCTGGCCCGGCGGACGCTGCCGGATCACATGGCGGCGCTGGCCGAGCACAATATTCCCACCATCGACATGGTGGTGGTGAATCTCTATGAGTTCGAGAAGGTGGCGGCGAAGAAAAACGCGTCCATTGATGAGTTGATCGAAAATATCGACATTGGCGGGCCGACGATGATCCGCGCGGCCGCCAAAAACTATGGCGACGTGGCGGTGGTGACCGCTGCGGCGGACTACCCAGCGCTGCTGGCGGAGCTCAACACCAACGGCGGCGCGCTCTCGAAGAAGACCCACTGGGATCTGGCGCGTAAGGCCTTTGCAACCACCGCGAAATACGATGCCGCCATCACTGCGCGGCTCGCCTCCATTGAGGTATCCGATGATGCGTTCACGGATGTGCCGGCGGCTCTGCCACTGGTTCTGAATCTCCACGTACCGCGCCGGCAGGAACTGCGCTACGGCGAGAATCCGCATCAGGGCGCGGCCCTGTATGCGGCAGGCACGCAGGGCATTGCGGGCTGCACGCAGTTGCACGGCAAGGAACTTTCCTACAACAATCTGGTGGATCTCGACGCCGCCTGGCAGTTGATCTGCGAGTTCTCCGGGCCGGCCGCCGCCATCATCAAGCACACCAATCCATGCGGCTGCGCCGAGCAACCCACGCTGGTGGAGGCGTATCGCAAGGCATTCGAGGCAGATACCGTTTCCGCGTTTGGCGGTGTGCTGGCGTTCAACCGCGACGTGGACGAAGAAACCGCGCTGGAGGTCTCGAAGCTTTTCGTCGAGGCCATCGCAGCGCCCGGTTTTACAGAGAAGTCGCTCTCCATCCTCACCGCAAAGAAGAATCTGCGTTTGGTTACGGTGGAAGGGAAATTGTCCACCGAGCCGGTAGTGAAGTCGATCACCGGTGGATTTCTGGCGCAGACGGCCGATCTCGAGACGCTGAGCCAGGCGGCGGCGCGTGTCGTCACGGAACGCCAGCCCACGCCCGAGGAGTGGGCCGCGCTGGAGTTTGGCTGGAAAGTGGTCAAGCACGTGAAGTCCAACGCGATTGTCTACGCGCGTGCCGGGCAGTTGCTGAGCTCCGGGGCGGGTCAGATGAGCCGCGTGTTTTCCGTGGAGATCGGGGCGAAGAAGTCAGTGCTGCCGCTGGAGGGCTGCGCTGTGGCGTCCGATGCGTTCTTCCCGTTCCCGGACGGCTTGGAAGCGGCTGTCGCCAATGGCGCGACGGCGATTGTGCAGCCCGGCGGATCGGTGAAGGATGCGGACGTGATTGCGGCGGCCAACCGCCTGGGCGTGGCGATGGTGTTTACCGGCGTGCGGCACTTCCGGCACTAGGATCGTCACCGAGGGCGATGACTCTTCTGTCGCCCAGTTGCCTGGCCTTGCTGACGAATTTCTCGTCGGCCGTTACGAGACGTGCATCGAGTTTTCGAGCCAATGCGAGGTAGATGCAGTCAGTGAGCTGATGGTTCAGCTGAATTGACAGATCAAGCGCCGCCGGCAGCAGTTCTTCGTCGGCGTGGAGTACAGGTCGACCCTGCGGAATGAGGTGATCAAGCCAGAGCGCTAGCGACGACTGCGCCCGGGCGGCTGACAGTCCCTCAATGCGGACCTTCTTCGACAAAGCCGTTGCCACTTCCGAGACTACGAGGCGAGGCGCGGCCAGCGTTGCGAGCGAGTCTACTAGCGCGTCAGCCTCAAGCTGTCTTTCTTCGGGGACGAACCACTTGACCACCACGCTGGCGTCCAGGACGAGAATCAAACTTGGCCTCCAGTTCCAGCCGCGATTCGCGAATTAGCGGCGTGCTGTCCTTCAGTACGCCCGTCTCTTTCTCGATGCGGGCGCGGTGTTCGCGCAACATCGCCGCCAGCTTGTGGATGGTGTCCTCATACTCGCGCTCCAGCAGTTGGCGGAGCCGCTCTTCCAGGCTGATGCCTGCCGCCTCGGCGCGCTGCTTGTGCCAGTCCACTACCCGATCGGGCAGATTTCGTATCTTGACGTCAGCCATGGAAATGGGCCTCTGACCCCAGAGTAGTGTTTTGCTGGTTTGGGGTCAAGTGGCTAGTAGAGCCGGGACAGGGCTACCAGGCGGCGCTCGATATAGTCGACAAACCGCGCCGTGGGATCGAACGGCAGGATCTCCGCCGCGTTGGCCACGAAGTTTGAAAGTGCGTTCAGGTCGTAGAACACCGGCTCACCCGTGCGGTGATCCACCATGTACTCCACGCCGCAAACATCGAGCTTGCCCAGGCGCGCCACGGCCAGCGCAATGGCCGCGGCCGGCGGCAGCGGCTCGCAACGGGTGAAGACAGGCTTGGCGGCCGAACTGCAAATGTCCGCCGGGCAGAGGTTGAAGCCTTGGCCGGCGCGTTGGATGCGCACGCAGTAGAGGATCTCGCCGTCCAGCACCTCAATGCGGTAGCAACTGCCGTCGCGCGTCGGGATCACTTCCTGGACGTGGGCCGTATGATCACAGCCGAAGTTGACCGAATCCGCCGCCGCCGCCAGATCGGCAGCGTTCTCAAAACGCCGGATCCCCATGCCCGCGCCGCCGCAATTGGGCTTCACAAGCACAGGGAACGCAAGACCCTCTGCCGCGCTGGCTATCAGAGAAGCGTGATTCACCACTCTGGTGCGCGGCGTGCGCGCGCCCACTCGGCGAAATAGCTCATGCTGCCGTACCTTGGAAATCTCGTACTCATACGCCGCGGCGCCGTTGATCACCGCAACCTTGCGCGATTCGAGAAATGCCAGGAAATCCCGCACCGCGAACTGGCCGTGCCCGTGGTGGCGCGATGCCGCCGAAGGGCTCATGCGGTTCAGCACCAGGCTGGGGAACTCGCTCTCGTCGAGATCGTAACTGATGGCGGCGGCCGGCCATTCGGCGAACGCAATCCCGCGGCGGCGCAGCTCCGCAAATAGCGGGCGGAACCACTCTGGATGCTCGTAGAGGATGGCGAGGCGTGCAGTCATCAATTCGGCAGGGCTTTCCAATCCTCCGGCGCTTGGCCTTCGGGTAGAAGCTCTCCCTTATCAATGTAGCGGACCTTGGTGGCAAAGTGCGCCGCATGTGGGTCGTGCGTGACCATGACAATGGTCTTGCCGAACTCCTTGTTCAGGCGCGAGAGCAGCGTGAGAACCTCCGACGCCGACCGGGCATCGAGGTTGCCGGTGGGCTCGTCGCAGAGCAGGATGTCGGGGTCCGTCACGATGGCGCGCGCAATAGCCACGCGCTGCTCCTGCCCGCCGGAGAGTTGGCGCGGGAAGTGGCCCATGCGGTCGTCCAGACCCACCAGTTTCAAAGCGGTGGCCGCGTGCTGCATGCGCTCGCCCTTCTTGAGGTGGGTGAGCTTGAGAGGCAGTTCCACGTTCTCCAGCGCGGTAAGCACGGGGATCAGGTTGAAGCTCTGGAAGACGAAGCCCACGTGGCGATTGCGCCAGCGCGCGATCTCGCTGTCAGAGAGGCTGTTGAGCTGCGACCCCATCACCTCCAGGTCCCCACCGGAGGGCCGGTCCATCGCCGCCGCCAGATGCAGCAGCGTCGATTTCCCGGAACCCGAGGGGCCCATCAGCGCGATGAACTCGCCGCGATGAATCTCGATGTTGGCGTTCTTCAATGCCACCACCCGAAACTCGTCGCGGACGTATTCCTTGCTGAGATTCCGGGTGCGGATTACAACGTCGTCCATGCCTGCCTCCCTCACTTTTTCAACGCCACCTTCATGCCGTCCTTCAGCTCCGGCGCAGGGTTGATCACCAGATCCTCACCGCCGATCAAGCCGCTCTCCACGCGCAACCCCTGCTGTGTGTTGCCGCTGGTCTGGATGGCGCGCTCCACTAGTTTGCCGCCGACCAGAATCAGCACCTTGTCGTTGCGCACCGTCGAGGTGGGGATGAATACCACGGGCTTGCCCCCCGTGGCAGCTCCGCCGGTGGTCTGCTTATCGTCTGAGAGAAACGCCACGGAGGCATTCATCTCCGGCCGTAGAAACTCGTCGGGGTTCAGCACTTTCACCTTCACCTGCACGGTCGCCTTTTGCCGGTTGGCCTCGGGCGAGATCTCGTCGATGACGCCCTGCCACTTGCGGTCCGGGTAGGCGTCCACCGTGATGATGCCCTTCTGCTTGGGGCCCAGCTTGTTGAAGTCGTTCTGCGAGATGTCGAGCTCCACGCGCAGATCGTTGAGATCGGCCAGCGAGACCACATAGCCCTTGGCGCCGCGCTCGCCCACGAAGCTCGTGGTGACGAACTCGCCGCGCTCCACGCCGCGCTCCAGGATGGTGCCGCTGACGGGCGCCTTGATCACCGTGTTGTTCAACTGCGTCTGAGTGAACGCCACGATGCCTTTGATTTGCTCGATCTGGCCCTTCAGCGCGTCGATCACTTCCTTGCGCGGGCCGATGCGCACCAGATCAGAGGTTTTCTGCAGCGAATTCACGCGCGCCTGCGCCGCGTCGTAGCGCGCTTGCGCGTCATCGAGCGAGGACTTCGAAAAGATCTTCTCCTGTGCCAGTTGCCGCGTGCGCTCCAGCGCGATCCTGGCGTTGATGAGATCGGCCTGCGCCTGCTCCACGTTGGCCTTGGCGGCCGCTATCTCCTCCGGCCTCGATCCGTTCTCCAATTCCGCCAGGCGCGCCTGCAGGTTGAGCAACTGGCCTTGCGCCTGCTGCACTTGTGCCCGGTATTCGTCGTTTTCCAGACGAACGATGACCTGGCCCTCTTTCACTTTGTCGCCCTTCTCGACGCCGATCCATTCCACCTTGCCCACCACCTTGGAGGCCACCTGAATCTTGTGCGCCGCGATGATGTAGCCCGTGGCGTTGAGCACCACTGCTTCTCCGGCCGCGCCGCCGGTCTGCTGCGCCTGCGCTCGCACCGTGGTGACCTCCGGCAATTGCGTCAGCTTCTGATACGTCTGCCAGCCCACACCGGCCAGCACGAAAAAGAGGATGCCGCCAATGATCCAGCGTGTGGCCCATCTGGAGCCGCTGCCGGCCATAACTGGGGCGCCCCTTTCGATCCGTAGTCCTTTGAGTTCCTGATCCATAAAAGTGCGTTGTTTAAACCTGGCGGAGCGCCACCAGGATCTGTTTCCGGGCTGCGCTGAAAGCGGGCAAAAAACCACCAAAAGCGCCCATGAAGAGCGCAAAAACCATCCCTTTTAGCATGATCTGCGGCGAGACGTGAAGCTGGAAGGCCACCTCCGCAAACGTCACGCTGCTGCCGATGCCGGTGGTGATTCCGCTGAGCGGGAGCACCAGCAGGATCCCGAACAGGCCGCCGAGCAGCGAGAGGAGGATGGACTCCAGCAGAAAGCTCGCCAGGATGGCGCGCCGCGAGAAGCCGAGAATTCTGAGCGTGCCAATCTCTTTCGAGCGCCGGGCCACGGCCGCGTACATCGTGTTCATCGCGGCGAAGCAGGATCCGATTGCCATGATCAGAGCCACGAAGGTGCCGAGGTAACGCACAAGATCGCCGGACGAGGTCTGCATCTCGAAGTAGTCCTTCTCCGAGCGCGCCAGCACGTTGAGCCGCGTGTCGTAGCCGAGGTCGTTGATCAACGCCTGGTGCGCCACGGCATCGGTGGCCCGGATCAGTGCCGAGCTGAGCACGTCCGTTCTTTCAAAGTCGCTGGCGGCCTGATTGAGATCAGAGAGAATCTCGGAGTTGCGGGCCAGTTGCGGGCTCTCGAACACGCCCACCACGTCCCATTCGCCGCGCCCGAATTTGAGCTTTTTGCCGATCTGAGCATCCGGAAAACGCTTGGCCACGGAGTTGCCGATGGTGACCTCGCGGCGGCCGGGCGTGAACCAGCGTCCCTGCTTGAGAGTCATGTCCTCACGCATCTCCAGTCCGATGGGCGTGAGGCCGCGCACGTTGATGTTGGAGCCTTCCGGGAACTCCTGGCTGACGAGGTTGATCACCGTCACCATCTCCAGCGAAGCGAGAGGCTCGCCCTTGGCGCTTCGGGCGATGCCCTGCTTGTACTTGAGCTCGTTGAAAACCGTGCGCGCGAAGTTCGAGCTCAACTCCGAATCCGAGCCTTTGCGCGTGAGCAGGATTTGCAGGGGATGGCCGGAGGATTCGAATGCGACGCGCAGACCGTCTACCAACGCGAAGGCGGCCAGCAGCACGGCTACGGTGAGGGCGATGCCGAGCGCGGTCATCACAGTGGTGGTCTTGCGAACCGCCAGGTTCCGGATGTTGTAGGAGAGCGGTATAGCCATGGGAGTTCCTCGGAAGTCAGTCCGTAAACCGCAGTGCGTCGATGATGTTCGTGCGTGAGGCGTTCCAGGCCGGCACGATGGCGCTGGAGATGCCGATGATCATCGAGAGTCCCAGCAGCGCCAGCAGCACCGGCGGCTGGATGGTAAGCGTCTTGGTCTGATCGACGATGGCTGGTCCCTGGCGGATGCCGATGCACAGGACCTGCGCGATGGAGAGGCCGACAACGCCGCCGATGAGGGCGATGATCGCCGACTCGGCGAGGATCATCCCCATGATCGTGCTGCTCTGGAATCCGAGCGTCTTCAATACGCCCACCTCCCGCACACGCTCGCGGACGCTCATGGCCATGGTGTTGGCGCTGATGAGCAGGATGGTGAAGGTGACGGCTCCGCAGATGCTCATCAGGATGACCTTGATGTTGCCCAGGAACGAGAGGAAGGAAAGGCCGAACGAATACTCGCTCTCAGTGCGCGTCGGGGCGGGTGCGTTGGCGAAGAGCTCGTCCACCTCTTTCGAGATGCGCGGGATGTCGGCTGCGTCCGTGGCGAGTATGGTGAAGGTGCCGGCGGCGAGGCGGGAGGAGTTGCGCAAGGCATTCTCCAGGTACTTGAAGTTGAACCAGAGCGTATCCTCGTTGCTCTCCTCGGAGGAGTAGATGCCGCGCACGGTGAGGTCGAGATCGAAGGGGAAGATATCGCCTTTGATGAGAATCTTGTCGCCGACTTTGAAGTTGAAGCGGTCCGCAAGGCTTCTGCCGAGGATGCAGCCGGCGGGGTCGCGGATGAATGCCTGTTTCTGCTCGTCCGGGATCTGATAGTCGAGATAGATTTTGAAGAGGCGGTCAGCTTCGACGGCGAGCCTGGGGAAGAAATTGCGCTGGTCGCGCGAGTCCCTATACGCTCCTCCATACCACTGCCAGATGGCCACTTCCTCGACGCCGCGGACTTTGCGGATCTGCTCGCGGTAGTAGATGGGCATCGGAAAGACGATAGAAACCTTGTGGCGCGTAACAGCGCGTCGCGCCTGGGCCGTGGGCGGGGCGCCGAAGAATAGGGCATAGTAGAGCGCCGCCATCACGCCGAGCAGGCAGAGCGAGATCGACAGGCTGAAGATCGTCAGAAAACTGCGCCGGCGGTTGCGCAGGCAGTTCTTTACAATCAAGGTCAGGAATCTCATGGCTTCCTCATATTCTAAAGGCGGCTGACAGCGGCGCGTGTACCGAATGGATAGAACTCAATGTATCGCGGATGGAGCGGCGGAATCAGCCGATGAACGGTGGATGCGGGAGGCGCTTTCCCTGGCTTGCGAGGCCGAGGCTAGAGGCGAGGTGCCGGTGGGGGCGGTGATCGTTCGCGAAGGCGTCGTACTGGGGCGAGGGTACAACCAGCCCATAGCAGCATGCGACCCCACCGCTCACGCCGAGATGGAGGCCGTGCGGGCGGCGGCCGCGGCGGTGGGCAACTACCGGTTGGAGGGCGCCACTCTGTACTGCACGCTGGAGCCGTGCGTGATGTGCGCCGGGGCGCTGGTGCATGCGCGGGTGGGACGACTCGTATTTGGCGCGCGAGATCTGCGGTTCGGCGGAGTGCGCAGCAAGTTCCGGCTGGCCGACAGCGATATTCTCAATCACCGGATTGAGGTAGTGGAGGGAGTGCTGGCGGCTGATTGCGTGGAGTTGCTGGAGAAGTTCTTTCGGGGGAGGCGGTGAAAGCGCCGGAGTAAGAAGAAAAGGCCGGGCGGTCCTGCCCGGCCTTCCTTTCACAACCGACTAGCGAATCATGCGGCCTGGCGGACCGGCACTCTGAGTACCTCGTGGAGAGAAGTTCTGCGAATCTCCACCACCTTGCGCACTTGCCATGCGCTTTCGGTCTCCTGCTGGCCGCTGAAGTATTCATCCAGGGGAAACAGCGCGTAAGGCTTCAACTCCCGGTAAACCCGGCCCAGCTTCTGCTGAATCCGGTACATCGAGTGGAAGTAGAGGCCACGATCCATCTTCAGCCGGCGGCAGCAAAGTATGTAGTCCGCGCCCAACAAATAGTGCCACGAGAAGATACGCCACTCCTCCGGCGTCAAAGTTCGTTTCGTCACCAGGTAAAAATCGGCGGCGTATTCTTCGTCCTTGCGGCCCCAAGTGCACTTGCCGCCGCTGGGTGAGCGATCCAGGCGGACGTGGCAGAGGTGTTTCTCCTTGGTGGCACACTCGACGAATCGTGCGTAGCAGGCACGGAAGATTGCGCGGAACACGCATTTGCAGGGACATTCGCGACCCGTATTTCTAAAGAGCAGGCCGGAGCCATTGCAGTGTGCGCAATTGACTGAAGCCAGGGCGAGAGTATCGGATTGGGTCCACTCCATGATTCTGTTTTCCTCTTCATTTGGCGGGAACCCGGCCTCACACCGGACCCCCGTTATTAACTAGCTCGATTTCACCACAGCCTCGAAATCCGTCAATCCGCCAAATCCGGCACCCCCTCAAACGCGGGTATCGGCCGCCCCCTCATTGTGGGGAGTGTCTGACCGTTTAGAATCAATAAGATGAGGTGCATTCCGTGGAAATATTAAAGTCGCTAAACTAGAATAAAGAGTGAGTACCAGGACCAGTCCTAGTACTATCCTATTTCTAGGAGAAATATGCTCCTGGAATCTCGTAGAGTCACGTTCGCTCTCATCCAGAAACGACTGTTGGAATTGCTCCGGTATCGTTTGCGCAATGGCGATTTCACGGAGCGGGGCCTGGGACGCGTTGTAGGGATCTCTCAGCCGCACATCCACAACGTGTTGAAAGGAGTCAGAGTACTCAGTCCGGACTTGAGCGACATGCTCATCACCGGATTGGATCTCTCGCTGGTGGAGTTGTTGGGCGCGGAGGAACTGGCGGACGCTCTGCTATCCAAGCAGGCGCGCCGGCAGGGCGCGCAGGCGGTACCCGTGCTGCCGGGTCGGATTGGCCCGGAAGATCCGTTTCCAGCCTGGCGGACGGTTGCCGAGTGGGTGGTGGCACGGGACCCGGAAATCCGCACGCTGCGCCGTCCGGCGTTTGTCCGGTTGGGGGCGGACGCTGCGATCTCTCCGGTTTGGGCGAACTATGGCTTTGGCCTGCTCGATTTTGACGAAGCCAGCAGGGCCGAACCCGGCCTGCCGGCCTGGTATGCGCTGCGGTGGCGCGGCGCAGGCTACGTGCGCCAGGTTCGCCTCCAAGGGCAGAGGCTGGAGGTGCTGGGGCAGAAGACCCTGGAGGGGAGCGGGGAACTGGAGTTCCTGGAGGTGGGCGAGGTCTCGCTTCTGCAGACGGTGCGGGCGCGATTGGTTTGGGTGGGACGGGACCCGATGCCGGCGGGGTGGCTGCCTCAGGCAGGCCTTTGGCTGCCGCGGGCGGCCCGCTCGTAAACATCGAGGACCTCGCGGGCCGTGTCTTCCCAGCGGAAGTGGCGGCATCGCTCGGCGCCGCGGCGCACCAACTCGGCCCTCAACCCGCGGTCCAGCAGTACTTCCTTCATCCCGCGTGCGATATCGAAGACGTTATCGGGGCTGACGATCATGGCTGCGTCGCCGACAACCTCGGGCAGGGACGTGGAACTGGAGCAGATCACGGGTGTTCCGGATGCCATTGCTTCCAGCGGCGGCAGGCCGAATCCCTCGTAGAGGGAGGGGAAGACGAAGGACTCGGCCGCCTCGTAGAAGACGCGCAGCGTGTCGAGCGGCACGAAGCCCAGGAAACGGACGTGCTGTTCGATGCGGGACTGGATGACGGCCTGGCGCACGGCGGGGAAGCGGGAGATTTCATCGCCGATGATGATGAGCCGAAGTTCCTTCCACAGCGGGTCGTCCTGCAACTCCCCCTTCAGGAGCGAGAATGCCTCTACCAGGCGCGGGATGTTCTTCTGGGGGCGAATGGTGCCGGCATAGAGCAGGAAAGGATAGTGGACCTGATACCGCTCCAGGATGCGGCGGCGCTCATGCGCCCACGCCTCCGGTCCGGCGGCGCGGGTGGTGGCGCCGGGAACGTGATGGGTATAGCGCGGGTCTGCCGCGCCATAAATCCGCTGCACACGTTCGGGCGGGATGCCCAGGAGATGGATGACATCGTGCCGCGTGGCCTCGCTGACGGCGATCACGGTTTCGGCGCGCATCATGCCGCGGCGGGCCTGGAAGCGGCGCACTTCGTGCTGCCATCCGGTGGGCGAGTCAAACACGATGGTGGACAGATCGTGGACCGTCACCACGAAAGGCTTCGGCAGCATGACGGGTACGGCGTTGAGGGGGATGTGCGTGAGGTCCGGCTTCAACGAGCGGGCGAAGAACGGGAATGCGATCTGATCAAACGGCTCGTTATCATTGCGCTCATAGAAGATGCGCTCGAAGTTGGCCGGCAGGCCGTCGAATTCATGGGCTTCGTTCTGGTGGGCGACGAGCAGGAAATGATGCGGGGCGTTGAGCGTGGCAAAGCCCCGCAGCAGGTTACGAATGTAGGTGCCAAATCCGAAATCCCTGACGTGTCTGGCGTCGAGTACGATGCGGAGAGGCATAGTGCAAGATCCGCGCTCAGGCCCCGACTGGCGCCATCTTCCAGGCGTAGAGGGGGAAACGGTCCGTCAGAGCCTGCACGCCCTTCCGCACCGCGGCCAGGTTGTCTTCCGAGGCGGGAGCTTCCAGCACCTGCGCGATCAGCGCCGCCACTTGGCTCATCTCGGCCTCGCCAAAGCCTCGCGTGGTCACCGCCGGGCTGCCCAGGCGGATGCCGCTCGGGTTCAGCGGCGGGTTCGGGTCGAACGGAATGCCGTTCTTGTTCACCGTGATAAACGCCTCATCCAGCGCCTTTTCGGCTTCCTTGCCGCGCAGTCCCTTGGCGAAAATGTCCACCAATAGGACATGGGAATCGGTACCGCCGGAAACCACCCGGAAGCCGGCCGCCTGCATGCCGGCCGAGAGCGCCTGGGCGTTCTTCACCACTTGCTTCTGGTACTCCACGAACTCGGGCGTCATCGCCTCCAGAAAGCAGATCGCCTTGGCGGCCATCACATGGACCAGCGGGCCGCCCTGGAAGCCAGGGAACACCACCTTGTCGATCGAAGGGCCAAACTGCGCGCGTGCCAGAATGATGCCGGAGCGCGGCCCCCGCAGCGTCTTGTGCGTGGTGGAGGTGACAATGTCTGCATACTCGCAGGGGTTGGGATAGATGCCGGCGGCGACAAGCCCCGAAAAGTGCGCCATGTCGACCAGGAACAGTGCGCCAACGGCATCGGCGATTTCGCGGAACTTCTTGAAGTCGATGATGCGCGAGTAGGCGCTGGCGCCACCAACAATCAGTTTCGGCTTGTGCTCTTCGGCCAGGCGGGCGAGCTCTTCATAGTCGATGGTCTCGTCGCTCTGCTTCACACCGTAAGGCACGATGTTGTAGGTCTTGCCGGAGAAGTTCAGCGGATGGCCGTGCGTAAGATGGCCGCCGTGCGAGAGGTTCATCCCGAGAATTGTGTCGCCGGGGTTCAGCACGGCCGCGTAGGCCGCCTGGTTGGCCGACGAGCCGGAGTGCGGCTGGACGTTGGCGTACTCGGCTTTGAAAAGCTCTTTGGCGCGATCGCGCGCGAGGTTCTCCACCACGTCCGTCCATTCGCAGCCGCCGTAGTAGCGGCGCCCGGGGTAGCCCTCGGCGTACTTGTTCGTGAAGACGCTGCCTGCGGCTTCCAGAATCGCTTCCGACGTGAAGTTCTCGCTGGCGATCAGCTCGAGCCGCGAGTGCTGCCGCTCCACTTCGTGCTGGATGGCCGCTGCGATCTGCGGATCCACTTCGGCCAGGGGCCGCCTCATGCGCTGCTGTGCGTTCATTTAGTTCGATTTCTCCAGGCTGGCAATCTTGTCCACACGTCTCTGATGCCGGCCGCCCTCGAATGGCGTCTTCAGGAAGACGTCCACGAGCTCTTCAGCCTGCTGCAGATTGTTGTACCGCGCCCCCATGGTCAGAACATTCGCATCGTTGTGGCGCCGGGTCAGCTCCACCTCGTCGGCACTAAATGCCAGCGCCGCCCGCACGCCCTCCACCTTGTTGGCGGCCATGGACATGCCAACGCCTGTAGAACAGACGAGCAGGCCGCGGTCCGCTTCGCCCCTGGCCACCGCGTGAGCGACGGCGGAAGCGTAGTCCGGATAGTCAGTGGATTCGCTGGAATGGGTTCCATAGTCCACTACCTCCAGACCCTTGGCCTGGAGAGAAGTGAGCAACTCTTCCTTGAGGGCAAACCCTGCGTGGTCGGCGCCAATTGCGATTTTCATGGGAGAAACCCAAGTTTATCACGCCCTCCGGAACTCGCCCGGCGGCGGGCGCCCGCGCGCGCCACTTTCCTCCGGAATCAGACGCTGAATCCTGTCCGGCGCCTACCTCGCAGCCGGCGGAATCAGCCGGAACGTAGAGTGCAGCGTCGCGTTGGAGTCCGCGCCCGCCCACACGTCGAAGTTCTCTGCCTCCACAATCCACTTCTTCTGTTCAGCGCTCCAGTAGGTGAGCTCGTCGTTGCCGAGTGAGAACGGCAGAGTCTTCTTCTCTCCCGGTTGCAGCGAAACCCGGGCAAAGCCCTTCAGTTGCCGCACCGGACGTGAGGCGGCGCCGGCCTGCTGGTGGATGTAGAGCTGCACTACTTCCTCACCGGCGCGGCTGCCTGTGTTCTCCACGTCCACTGTCACCTCCACTTTGCCTCCCACCGGCACCTGCGCGGCCCGCACCCGGAGATTCGAAATCGCGAATCTGGTGTAGCCGAGCCCATAGCCGAATGGATACAGCGGAGAACTGGGCGAATCCCAGTAGCGGGACCCGAAGTCCTTGGCGCTATCCGGCTGATGTGTGAGGTTATGTGCGTAATAGAGAGGAATCTGCCCGGCCGAGCGCGGCCACGTGAAGGGTAGCTTTCCGCCGGGCGCGGCGTCGCCGAAAAGCAGATCGGCCACTGCGTTGCCGCCCTCCTGTCCGGGATGCCAGGCTTCGAGAATGGCGGGGATGTGGCCGGCGGCCCAGGAGATGTCCAGTGGGCGCCCGTTGATGAGCACCAGCACGACAAACTTGCCCGTGGCCGCCACGGCCTGCATCAGTTCCAGTTGCCGGCCGGGCAGATCGAGCGTGGTTTGGGAAGCGCTCTCGCCGTTCATGGCCGAAAGCTCGCCCATCACGAGCACGACAACATCGGACCGGCTGGCCAGATCCACAGCCTTCTTGAACTCAGTGTCTGCCTGCTCCGGCGTCCACGCGGACTTGGGCGGCCCGCCGAACATGCGGTCGAACATGGAAGGGTAGATCTTGCGGAGTTCCACGCCGGGCGCGCTCTCCACACGGGCGCCTGCGCCGAGCTTCGCCCGGATCGCCTGCGCCACTGTGGTGACTTTGGTGAAATCGCCGGAGAAGCTGGCCCACATGCTGTAAAGATCCCGCTGCGAATCCGCCAGCGGGCCGATGACGGCGATGGAGCGGCCAGCCCGCTTGTCGAGCGGCAGCAACTGTCTCTCATTGCGCAGCAGTACCGCGGAACGCACTGCGGCCTCGCGCGCGACCTTTGCATGATCCGCCGCGCCAACGATCTGGCGGGCGAGGGCTTCATCGGCGTAGGGATGCTCGAAGAGGCCGAGCTGGTATTTGGCCGCCAGTATCGGCAGTACGGCATTGTCGATCACCGAGACCGGCAATCGCCGCTGCTTCACGAGCTCGCCGAGATGATCGAGATACGTGCGGCTGGCCATGTCCATGTTGACGCCGGCCGTCAGTGCCCGGTAGGCGGCGTCCCGCTTGTCCCGGGCGAAGCCGTGGGTGGTCAGGTCCCCCACCGAGTTGGCGTCGCTGACCACGAAGCCCTGGAAGCCCCAGGTCTTCCGCAGGACGGTTTGCAGCAGAAATCGGTTGGCCGTGCCGGGCACGTCGTTCAGATCCATGTAGGCGCTCATGAACGTGCCTGCGCCGGCCTGGAGGGCGGCGTGGAACGGCGGCAGATAGACGTTCCACATCTGATCTTCAGGGATATAGGAGGAGTCGTAGTCGCGCCCGCCGTCGGCGGCGCCGTAGCCGGCGAAGTGCTTGGCGCAGGCGAGGACCCGATCCGGGCTGCTCAGATCGCTACCCTGAAACCCTCGAACTTGCGCCCGGGCGATGGCCGAGCCCAGGAACGGGTCTTCGCCTGCGCCTTCGATCATTCGGCCCCAGCGCGGATCGCGGGTGATGTCCACCATCGGCGCAAAGGTCCAGTGGATGCCTGAGGCGCGTGCTTCTCTGGCCGCCGTCGACTGCACTTTCTCAATCAAAGCCGGATCCCACGATGCGGCCATCGCCAAAGGGATGGGGAAGATCGTCTTGAAGCCGTGGATCACATCCAGGCCAAAGATCAGCGGGATGTGCAGGCGGGTCTCCTCCACGGCGACGCGCTGCAGCTTGTTGATGGCGGCGGGATCGGAGAGCCACAGGATGGAGCCCGCCTGGCCGAGCCGCACCCTCTGCTCAGGCGTCAGCGCGTCCGGGATGAAGTTGATGCCGCCGATCTGCGAGAGCTGGCCGATCTTCTCCTCCAGTGTCATGCGCTGGAGCAGCGCCTGCGCCTTAGTGGTATGCGGATTCGCCGGCGGCGCCGGCAGCAGGGGCAGCGACAGGGCGATGGCACAGAGCCCTGCCTTTCCGGCCAGCGAGCGATGCAGCATGAGGTCCTCCTGTCTGGCCAGACGAGTAGCGTCAGGCGAGCGCCTCCCGGCAGAACTCCACGCACCGCCCGAGTTCCTTCATCAGTTCCGACCCCTCCGGCACCTTGTACTCGAATTCAATCGTGCCCTGGAACGGGTACTTTTCCTTCTTCATCGTCTGAAGGGTTTCCTTGATGGGCGTCTCGCCCTGGCCCCACACCGTGTTGGGCCCGTTGTTGAGTTTTCGGTCCTTGAGATGGACGTGGGTGACGCGATCGGCGTACTTCTTCATGAACTCGATCGGCGACTTGTTGTTGCCCGCGATGAAGTGCCCGATGTCGAGATTGATGCCGTTGTACTTCGAAAACGACATCGCCGTTTCCCAGCTCTCGGGCCGGCCGAACGCCTCCGGATCCGTAATGTTGGCGTGGCCGTGGTAGCCCACCATGAACTTGTGTTTGGCCGCAAACTCGCCAAACCACTTCGTCTTGCTCACTGGAATCTCGCACGAGATGGCGCGCGCACCCAGCGCCTTGGCGAACTGGAACGCGTAGTCGGCCACGTCGTTCGACATGGTGTCCACGCCGTCGAATTTGATCACGCCGATCTTCACTCCGGCGTTCTCCCAGGTTTTGCGGAACTCCTTGAATTTCGACATCGGCGCGGCCAGGCGCCACTTCTGCAAAGCCTCGGCCGATGCCAGTTGCTCCGGCGTGGCGTTGCGCCCGGCGCGCACCGCCTTGGGCGCTCCGAAGAACTGTTCCACAGGTTGCGAGCGCAGTTCCACGTCGCTCAAACCGAGGGAAATCAGATCCTTTAACACGCTATCGGCATCCGCTGGCCGGCCACGGAAGCTGTAGGGTGCGTTGATGCCGATCTGCACTCCGCCGAACTTCGAATTGGGCTTTGCCAGGAGGCGCGTCGCCGGCAGTGCCGACAGCGCCAACTTCGCGAGATCGCGTCTGGTGTAGTTCATCATTACAGCTTCATCTCCCATCCCTTGCGGAATACAGGCTTCACATACTTGTTGGCCTCCGGGCTGTTCGTGAAGCTCAGCGTCTGGCTGCTCCAATCGAGCTTGCCCGAGACCCGGAATGCAATGGCCGCCAGGGCCAGCCACTCCGCGTAAGGCCCGCTGATGCTGAAATTGGAGCAAGCGGCGTCGCCGCCCTTGCAGGCGCGAACCCAATCCAGCATGTGGCCCGGCGAGCGGGTGAGCAACTGCGGCGGCAACACGTATTCCTGCCAGCGCGCCGATGGCAGCAGCCATACGCCCTCGCCGCGTTCCCGCGTGGCGAGTATGCCTTTGGTGCCGATGAAAACCGCGCCGTTGCCAGTGAGGATGCCCGGTCGCGGGCCTCCGCCGCGCGTGCCGAAGACGCGCACACCGGGTCCGCCGGCGCCCATCGGTTGGCCGCCGGGCGATGCGGGCCGAGGTCCTGCCGGGCGAGCCTGCGGGCCGCCGCCGCCCCCTTGGCCGCGGTTGCCGCCCGTGGGGCGTCCCTTCTCCGCCAGGTTGTTGGCCGGCGGTAGGATGGTCTCGTTCTCCATGCCAGGCACGTGATAGACATCCGGATCGTCGGGCCGGGCCGAGTCGTGATAGAACACCTTCACCGGAACCATTCCGCCTCGGGCGGGGAAGTCCAGCCGGATCGTCGCGCGGTTGGGAAACGTGATGCTGCTGCGTCCGTCCTGGCTCACACACTCGACACTGGTGGGCGCGCCCAGTTGCAGTGCGTGGTGCACCGGGCCGGCTGAGTGGGTGGCCCAGTTGCCAATTTGCCCGGTGCCGAAATCATAGAAGCCGCGCCAGTTGTAAGGCACGTAGTAGGGGCTGTAGGGCCGCATCGGCGCCGCGCCCAGCCAGTGGTCCCAATCGAGCGTGGCCGGCACCGAGGCCTCCGGCGGCAACTCCTGCAAAGCAACTGGGTGGGTGCCCGGCGTGGTGCAGACGTGCACTTCCGTGACATCGCCGATGGCGCCGGACCAGATAATCTCAGCAGCTACTCGGTGGCACTCGTGCGAGTAGCCCTGGTTGCCCATCTGCGTAGCCACTTTGTACTTGATAGCAGCTTCCTGGAGCAAACGGGCTTCCCACGGCGTGCGCGTCAGAGGCTTCTCCACATAGACGTGCTTGCCGCGCTGCATGCAGGCCAGCGCCACCGTGGCATGCATGAAATCGGGTACGCCAATCGTGCAAGCGTCGATGTTCTTGCCCTCTTTGTCCAGCATTACGCGGAAGTCCTTATATAGCGGAAGCTTCTCGTAGCGCTTGAGACTGGCGGACGCGCGATCGATATCCACATCGCACAGCGCAACGATGTTCTCCGTGCGCGCGGCGTCGTTCAGGTCCACGCCGCCCTGTCCGCCACATCCGATGGCGGCCACGTTCAACTTGTCGTAGTAGGGCTTATAGCCAAGTGCGCGCAACGACGGTACGCTGCCGAAGCCCCCGGTTGGGACTGCGCCGGCGAGCAATGAGCCAAAGAAGAAGCGGCGTCTCGAAACTGAATGGAATGACAAGGGGCCTCCCGATATGTGCTGGCCGCGCCGCAGTGCGCAGACGGCACCACGATTATATGAGAATCGCGAATCGGAGCAATGGCCTGAGCTGTTTCGTTGGCGGAGGCGGGCTATCCGTGACGCCGCTCTCTGCTCATTGCAGATCGGATCCGCAAGTGGATGGCATTCAGAGAAAAAATGGCCGGTATCCGCGCGGCCCTATTGCACCATCGGCGGCAGCCATGTATATTGGCTAGGGAAGTCGATTTGCAAGTGAGTTGCAAAGAGACCCCGCATAGCACATGAGGCGCCGGGAGCTATTCCTGGCAGAACGATCCTGGCGCCCCACTGTCACAAACTGCCGTGAAGGCAGCCTGCTGGTCCCATTGTAGCGGGGTTCCAGCTGGGCTTCCATCGCCGCGAAAGAGGAGCCTCGCCATGCCTAGCTTTTTCATTTTTTCACTTCTGGCCGCACTCGTTCACGAGCCGGCGGAACCCGCCGGCTCGCGCCCGTCCGCCGGTGTCGCCGGCATCGTGCGCGATACCTCCGGCTCGGTTGTGCCGCAGGCTCGCCTGCTGTTGCGCGGACCCATCGACAGGGAGACCGCCAGCGATGGCGAGGGCGTCTATTCCATCCCGGGCGTCCGGGCCGGGCAGTATCTTCTAATCGTTGAAAAGGCCGGATTCGAACTGGCGCAAACCAACGTGACAATCACCAACTCCCCGGTGACACAGGACATAGCGTTGCGTCCGGCGCCAATGCGCCAAACGATCGAAGTGGTGGACACGGCGGACATCGCCGCCGAGTCAATCCTCAAATTACCTGGTTCTTTGCACGAAACGCCGCGGTCTGTCACGGCGCTCAGCGCCGGTGAACTCCGCGAACGCAACGTCCGTAACATCCCCGAATTGCTCGCCACGGTTCCCGGCATGTCGCCCAACAGCTACCGGACCGGTGGCTATCATTTCTACGCCCGCGGCTTCCGCATGCTGCCCGAGGACACGCGCGTGGACGGATTCCCCGGCATTAATCTGGGCGGCGGCTACGGTGCATCGCTGTTTGGCATCGAGGAGGCGGTGATGCTGCGGGGGCCGGCCGGTCTGCTCTACGGGGCCAACGGCTCGCCAGGCGGTCTGATCAACCTTGTGACCAAGCGACCGCAACCGGTGCGGGCCACGCGGCTCGATCTGCGCGCGGGCGGTTACCAGGGCAATGGCGTTGCCCTGTCCCAACGGCCGTCGGTCAGCTTCGACTTCGATTCCACCGGCGCGCTGTTGCGCAACGAGCGGATCCTGTACCGCGCGCTCTTCACCACCGAGAACAACAATTACTTCACCGCCAACGTCCGGGATCGCAATCGATTTGCAAATGGAGCGCTGACGTTCCGCCTGGACCGGCTCGGACTCTACACCATCACTCCGATGTTCCAATACGGCAAGATGGTGCGCCCCAGCGGTGGGGGTGTCGTGATCTCGCCCTCCACATCGCTCTCCACCAACGATGGCATCTCCGGCCCCATCCACCTCAGCGATCTTTCCCCTCTGGACGTGAATCTCTCAGCAGGCCGGCAGAACTACTACTCCAATCAGGCAGGCTTCGATTTCCGCGCCGTCCCGACCTCACGCTGGAACTTCAATCTGGCTTACCGGTACTTCCGCAACGACCGCCACATCAATCAGTGGACCCCGCAGGTCAGTACTGCGGCGCAGATCGCCCTGCTCATTGCCCGCAGTGAAGTGATGCGCGCGCAGAGCAAGAGCGACGCGCAGAATCGTTACCAGAACCTGGACGCCAACACCTCCTATGAGTTCCGCGGCACAAGTTGGAGGAGTACGATGCAGGTGGGCGCCTACACGCGCGTCACCGGGGTGCGGTCCACGGTTCTCTTGGGCCCCGCGCCCGCCGCCGCGTTCCCGATCAATATCTACACCGGCGCCGGACCTCAGTCCGTCCAGGATTACTATCCGGCGCTTGCTTTCGGCAACCGTGCTCTCACCACGAACTGGAACGGCTACTTTCAGAACCGCACTCTCCTGCTGAACGATCGTCTGATCCTTGCCCTGGGGCTCGGCTATGGCCAGAGCCATCCCGGCGGCGCCGCGGTCCGCAAGGGCCGGGTGATGCCCAACTACTCGGCACTCTTTAACGTCACGCGGGCGCTGGCGTTGTTCGGTTCGTACTCTACGAGCTTCAATCCGGTGGATCCCACACTCGAGAACCTGGCTGGTCTCCGCGGCGCATTTGATCCCACCACAGGGAAAAACTACGAAGGCGGCGCGAAGTTCGACCTGCCCAATCGCCGCGCCTCGGCCACCGTGAGCTACTTCCGGAACAGCATCAGCAACGCTCTCGTGCAAACCGGAATCAACGATCTCAACCCCAATGGACTGCGCTACTACGTGGAGGCAGGCAGCCGCCGCGGCAAGGGTGTGGAATGGGCCTCCGACCTCCACCTGACCCGCGAGGTGCTCTTCCACGGAACGGTGAGCTATACGGATTCCGTCTACACAGGCACCGGCCCTGCCAGTGCTGCTACCACCTTGGCGATACCCGGTTCCAGGGCGGAGAAGACGCCAAGATGGGCGTGGACCGCGCGTACGGACTATCAGCGCTCAGAGGGCCGGTTGGCGGGCTTGGGCGCCGGCGTGGCCCTGCTCTGGCAGGATCAGCGCCTCGGCAGCAACGGCGCCCGCACCTTGGCCGCGCCCGATCCGCTCATGCTGCCCGCCTACGCTCGCGTCGATGCGTCCCTCTCCTACCGGCTCAACCGCCATCTCGATTGGGCGCTCAATGTGGAGAACCTCACCGACCGCCGAATATTCATCAATGCGACCACCGGATCTTCCATCGAGATCGCGCCGCCCCGCACCGCCACCATTCGCATGAGCTACCGGTTCTAGGCGAGAAACGCACTGATGCGAGCGATGTGGTGGAAGCAGGTCCGGCTCTGGCATTGGGTCAGTTCGGCGATCTCGCTGGTCGGCATGATTCTCTTTGCCGTCACGGGCATCACGCTGAATCACGCAGCGGCGATCTCCGGCACGCCGGTGGTGGAGGTCCGGGATGCGAAACTGCCGGACCCGCTGCGGCAGAAGCTATCCAGCGCCAAGCCTGGCCTGCCGCCGGCAGTCGAGGAGTGGTTGAAGACAACGCTGCTGGTTGTCCCCGCAAACGTTGAATGGCAGAGCGAGGATGAAATCTACATCGGGATGCCAGGACCCGGGGCAGATGCCTGGCTGACGATCCAGGTAGACACCGGCGCCGTGCATCTGGAATCGACCAGCCGCGGCTGGATCGCGTACTTCAACGATCTGCACAAGGGCCGCAATACGGGGAAAGCCTGGATGTGGTTCCTCGACGTCTTCGCCGTGGCGTCGGTTGTGTTCTGCCTCACCGGTTTGCTGCTGCTGCAACTCCACTCGCGCGGGCGCCCGTTCACGTGGCCGGCGGTGTCGGTCGGCTTCGTCCTCCCGTTCCTCCTGATCGTGTTCTTCATTCATCGCTGACGTAGAAAGGACTTCACTGCAAACGTATGCGCAAACGAATTGCCGCTCTCCTCGCCGCCGTTCCGGCCACCTCTCTGGCCGCGAACCTCGCCCTGACCATCGAGATCCCCAAGGTGACCGTGGCTGAGTACCACCGGCCCTATGTAGCCATGTGGATCGAGAAGCCGGACCAAACGTTTGCCGCCAATCTGGCGGTGTGGTACGACACCCGGCCCAAGACCACGGACAACGGAACCACCTGGCTGAAGGACCTGCGCCAGTGGTGGCGCAAGAGCGGCCGCGAACTGACGATGCCGGCAGATGGAGTCAGTGGGGCCACTCGTCCGCCGGGCATCCACAACGTTGTCTTTGCGAATGGCAAAGGGATACAGCCCGGCTCCTATCTGCTCGTCGTTGAAGCGGTGCGCGAAGTCGGAGGCCGGGAGCTGATCCGGATTCCATTCGAGTGGCCCGCCAAGAGCACCGTCTCCACGAATGGCAAGACCGAGCTCGGCGCCATCACGCTCACTGTCAAACCGTAGCTGCTGCCCGCGAAAGGAAAACTCCCGATGAACAACTCCAAGCTCACTGCAATGGCCGCCTCAATGATGCTGCTGTTCTCCAATTCCATGTACGCCCATCGTGCCTGGATTCTGCCATCCGCCACCGTTCTGTCGGGCGCCGACAAATGGGTGACGGTGGATGCCGCGATCTCGAATGACCTGTTCTATTTCGAGCACCATCCGATGCGCCTGGAGGGCCTGATCGTCTACGCACCGGACGGCTCCACCGTGAAACCGGAGAGTCCGAACACGGGCAAGTACCGCAGCACGTTCGACGTCCAACTGACGCAGCAGGGCACCTACAAGATGGCGATCGCGACACAATCTGTCTTTGCCACTTACGAACTGAACGGCGACGCAACGTTGGCGCGGGGCCGAGGCCAATCTCAAGACGGAGGTACCGGCCAACGCGCAGAAGCTCCAGGTGAATCGCATGACCCAGCGCATCGAGTCGTTTGTGACAGCCGGCAAGCCCACGCGCACGGTGCTCACGCCGTCCAACAAGGGCTTGGAACTGTGGCCCGAGACGCACCCCAATGACTTGGCCGCCGGCGAGACGGCGAAGTTCGCGTTGCTGCTGGATGGCAAGCCGGCCGCCGGCGTGGCTGTGACCGTTGTGCCGGGCGGCAATCGGTATCGCGACAACCTGAAGGAAGTCCATGTGAAGACGGACGCCACCGGGAAGTTCAGCATCCCGTTTGCGGAGCCGGGTATGTACTGGTTGAATGCGACTGTGGCTTCAGAGGGCAGCCGTTCCAGCTATATCGCGACGCTGGAAGTGCTGCCGCAGTAGGGCCGATGCGTCAGGTCTACATACCGGAAATTCGCAGCCCCCTCGGTGTGGAGAAGGGTCCTGGAGTGATCCAATCCCTTTCCGGGACCACCATGGGCACTGGCTGGACGTGCAAGTTCATGGCGGATACTGAATCACGGGTTGACGGCGGCTTGCGGGCCGGTCTCGAACGGCAGTTCCAGTTGGTCATTGCCCAGATGAGCAACTGGGAACCGGAGTCCGACGTCAGCCGCTTCAATCGTGCCCCCGGTGGCACTTGGCACCAGCTCGCCCCGGAGTTCTTTCAGGTTCTCTCGTGCGCAATGCGCGTTGCGGAGGAGAGCGGCGGCACCTACGATCCAACGGTGGGTCCGGCGGTAGATCTGTGGGGCTTCGGGCCTGCGGGCGGGCCTGGCCCGGAACTGCCGGCGAAGTCTGCCATCGCTCGGGTTCGCCGCCGGGTGGGCTGGAGACGCCTCCGGTTTGACGCGGATCGCCGCCGGGTTTACCAGCCCGGTGGCGTCGCCCTCGATCTCTCGTCCATCGCCAAAGGATTCGCCGTAGACCTGGCGGCGGGTCATCTGGATAGTTGCGGAGTTCGCTCGTACCTGATGGAGATCGGCGGAGAACTCAAGGGGCGCGGCGTCAAGCCGGACGGCCAGCCGTGGTGGGTGGAACTCGAAGGCGGCGATCCCCCGGCAGTGGTCGCGCTGCATGAACTGGCGGTGGCGACCTCGGGCGAGTACCGCCGGAACTTCCTGCACGCAGGCCGCATCTACGGCCACACCATCGATCCGCGCACCTGCCGCCCCATCGCCAACCCGGCGTGGCTGGCGGTGAGCGTGCTGCATGGCTCGTGCATGGCCGCCGATGCCTACGCGACGGCGGCCATGGTGTTGGGCCGTGGTGCGGCGCGTCTGGGCATCGCGGCGCGTCTGCTGCCCGTGGATGGTAATGAGGCAGTGGAGACGCAGGCGCTGCGGGCGATGCTCCGTTAGGATATGTTGTTCCAATGACCCCGAGAAGGCAGTTCCTGCTTCTGATGGCGCTTGCGCCGCTGCGCGCGCAGAAAGAGCCCATCCGCCGCCCCGACGTGCGGTATGAACCCTCGACGCCGGAGCAGGTGCAGGAGATGCTGCGTCTGGCCGGAGTGAAGAAGAGCGACATCGTCTATGACCTCGGTAGCGGCGACGGCCGTATCGTCATCGCCGCCGCCAAGGAATATGGCGCGCGCGGCGTGGGTATCGATATCGATCCGCAGAGGACTGAAGAGGCCGAGGCCAACGCCAAGGCGGCAGGTGTCACCGCTCTCGTGAAATTCCGCACCGATGATCTGTTTGAAGCCGATGTTCGGCAGGCCACTGTCGTCATGCTCTATCTGTGGCCGTGGATCAACCTGAAGCTCCGGCCCAAGCTGCTGAAGGAGCTCAAGCCCGGCTCGCGCATCGTCTCCCACTACCACGACATGGGCGATTGGCCCCCGGAGAAGAAGATTCAGGTGGACGGCCACTGGATCTTCCTCTGGACCGTGCCCGCGGCACAGTAGCGGCCCTTTGGCTCAACAATCGGAGAGCAGCCGCATGGCCCGTTTGCGTAGCTGCATCGCGGACGCAAAGTGTGCCTCGTAACCATCCCGGTAGTAGGCGGAAACGGACGTGTAGTCCTGGATGGAGGCAGCGTCCACTGGCCTCTCCATCGGCGCGCCGGACTCCAAACGGTCCAGTACCTGCGCCACTAGTTGCAGGTTCTGCTGAATGGACCTTACGCTCTTCGCGACGAAGCCCGGCAATCGCGCGTTCTCCCCGCTGGTGTGCCGGATGCACGTCTCAATCCAGGCCCGCCGCGATGGGGGGGTGAATCCGAGGTTGGCGAGTGTGCCGCCATGCCCCAGCCAGAGGAACGGGTTGTGCGTTTCCAGGATCAGTTGAAATACGGCCGGCGTCGCCACCACCGCTTTGCCATGCAGTGCCGCTTCTGGCCATGGAGTTTCCGGCTTGGGCAGCAGGACGATGGGGTGTCCTCCGTTCAGAAGAACGGGCGCCCCGATCACGGGGGCCGGCGGCGCCGCGGGAAAGGCCCGTTGCCGCGCCCGCTCCGCCACCTGGCAGCACATCGCGAATGGGCTCAGTCCGGGCTGGCCTTCTGTTGCTGGTTCCAGCGCCAGCAGTCGCGCCTTCGTCTCGGCGCGCGTAGCGAGGGGTTCTGCCCAGGCGCCCTCCAGCACGCCCAGGGCGTTCCTTATCTCGAGTAACAGCTTTCTCTGATTCCGGGCATTGCGTTGCCGTACGGCCACAGGCAGGTAGCTCTCAAACCAGAAAACCAGACGGCGGGTTGTATTCCTAAGGCTCACCTGTACCAAAGGGATCGATGGCGGCGTCCCGGCGATAGTGATGGCCTGGCGCCGGTCCAGGCAGCCCCGGTATGGATCGTATGTCGCCAGTTCACTCAACTCCGATGGAGACGACACCTGGCACTCGCCCAGGCGCGGGAACAGAAGGCGCGCCATTTGAAACCGGCGCCAGAGCGATGCCAGCGCCGTCCCGGTCAGATCTTCAGACACCAGACCCAAGTCCAGGTCGCTCCATGGAAAGACCGCCTCCCCAGCAGCCACACTACGGCGAATGAATATGGAGCAAACGCCGGGCGCGTGCAGCACCGGTGCAACAGCACTCGCCGCCGCGCGATACAGTCGCGTGCCGGGCGTCAGGGCTGGCCTTCTTCCTTCCCAAACAGGCGCTCTGCCAGTGCCACAACGCACTGCGCGTTGGCATCCGGGTCCCGCCCCATATGGAAGACGAAGTTTCGGGACGCTCGCACCAGGGTGTGGGCATTTCTCAGCCGCGACAAGCCGAGTCCCGCCTTCCCGGCGATCTCACCCGTGCTCCGCTCCAACAGGTATTCCAAACCCTGAAACAGGCCCAGCCCGACAATCATGTTCGGCGTCATCGCCTTCATCGCCGTCCCGTAAGATGCCTCTGCCAGGCGCCCCTGCCGGGCCAGAGTCCGGCGGCCCAGCAGCACAATGCCCGGCTTCGCACGGTCCACAACCCGCCCGGCAAAATAGGAGTAGTTCACCAGATACTTGGGGCCGAATTCCATTCGCTGGACCAGGCGCCGGTGCTCTTTCGGTACCTCTTCTTCGCGCCCTTTCAACAGGCCAAGCCGCAGTGGAAAGGCGTGTGCGTTGCCTTCCCGATCGATAAACGGTGAGTCATCGGACAGGATCGACATCCCGCTGCCGCGCAGCAGCGCCGAGCCCAGCGTGCTCTTGCCCCCGCCCATCGGGAGCAGCGCGAGAATCGCGTGTCCCTTGTAGCTCATCGCCAGAGCGTGAAGCCGGTGCATCCCTCGCAGATCGCACTCCTGTCCGATCTGCGAGAGCAGGAACAGATAGGCAGCCTCATACACCAGATGAGGATCCTCACTGGTGATCCGGAATACCCGGTTGGCGCTGTCGTAGGTGCCCAACCCGCGGCCGCCGAAATCGAGTATTCGTACGCCCTGATGGCGGTAAACGACATTCCGCGGCGTGTAGATGCTGGCGTCACACGCAGGCAGGCCGTCGTAGTCCGGCACCCCCTGCACCAACTCCAGCCGGATCTCGCCGCGTCCCAGGTTCTCCGGCGTGCCCTTATCTGCAAAGAATGCAAAGTCCTCGGCGAGCCCTTCCAGGGCGAAATTACAGTCCCCTAACAGGACGAAACGGTATCCATAGACGGAAAAGCCGATGTGGCTGCCGGTTCCAATTCCGGCGCGATCGGCCTCATTGCGGCTCGGTATCTGCACGGCTTTATAATATCCGCTTTGGCCCGCGGAGTGATGGGTGCCCAGAGCGAGTATTGAGGCTGCGCTGGCGGCGGCGCGGAGCTGCACTACTTCTGGCGCGGAAGTGCGGCAAGTGCATTCCCCAGCGTACGCGCGATGACGGCCCAATCGTAGTGCCGGGCTGCGTGGACATGAGCAGCCTGGCCGAGTTGCTCTGCCATGCCGGGTTCATTCAGCAGGCGGCGCACCGCGGCCGCCAATGCGCCTGCATCGTGCTCCACCACCAGCAGATGCTCGTCCGCCTGGAATGTCGTGCCCCGAATGGATTCAGCGAAGGCCGCAATCGGCAGCCCTGCCGCTGCCGCCTCGATCAGTTTTAGCTTCGTTCCGCCGCCAAGCGCGATGGGACAGAGAAAGCAATCGGCGCTGCCCAGGTACGACTCGTACTTGCTGACGAAGCCGGTGAAGTGGAGATTGCCTTCCACTTTTGGTCCACCCTCCACCGCGCCGGTGACCAGAAAAGTGACTTCCGGCAGCAGCGCCGCCACACGCCGCACCCACTTGAGCCCTTCGACGATGGGCGTTTGATTGTGTGGTGCCGGGAAGATCGCCATCGGTCCCGGCGGTAGGTTCAGGCTCTGTCTCAAAGCGGCCCGCGCCGGGCCATCTACCGGGCGGTAGAGCGTGGTGTCGGCGCCGTTCGGCGCCACCACGATCTTGCTCGCGTTGGCGCCGTATCGCCTCACGAACTCGGCCCGGTCCTCTTCGCTCACCGCCAGCACCAGATCGGCATCGAGCACTGCGCGCCGCTCCAGCGCCTCAGTCCATTGCGCCCAGATTCGTGCCGTGATGCCGCCATCGCCACCCGAGCGGACCTTCGCCGCCTGCACGTTGTGGCTGGCCAGGATCACCGGCTTGCCGCCGGCGATGGACCGGCAGTGGGCATATTGCCAGGGAAACTCAACCATTGCCAGATCGGCCCACTCCATCCATTTCCGCAATCTGCCGGGTCTCGATACGCTCAGTGGGTAGCCGCAGAGAATAGGCGCGCCAAATCCCTTCCGCTCCATCGATTCACAGAGTGCGCTGCCGATGACGCTCCGGTATCGGTGCTCCCTGTATCCTGGCGTGTGGGAGACATCAGCGCGGAAATCCGGCTGGCGCAGATCACGAGTCCGCGTTTGAGAAAACTGGCGAATCTCATGCCGCTCGCTGAGCCGCGATAGCAGGTTGAAGATGCGAATCCGCGAACCGCTGGTCAACGGGGTAATCACGCGGGGAGAGACACTCAGGATCTGCAAGTCCCCCTATGCTAGCACGGAGTCTCTGCCCTCCTGCCGACGACTAAACCCCGCTCACTACGCGAAAATAGGGCGTCCGTAACAGCTGCCCCACGTCCGCCGAATCCACCCACTGTACACTGTAAAGCGCCGGAAATTCATACCGCTTTCCGGTGCTGGCGCCGTGCAGAAAAACAGGCGCGTGCGCCAGATACTCAACTCGAACGCCGCCGGCGTAAGGCTGGTTCATAGCCCTGGTCATAGTCTCCGTATCCGCCGGAGTGCGATTGCCGCAGCAACTCATATTCGGGGTCTCCCAGTGGTTCAGATTTCGCAAGTGGCAGAGGCTGGAGCACCAGCGGCTCGGAGCCCATACGGTTCAAAAGGCAGGCCGCGCCCGAGAGCGCCAGCGTCAGCAAAGTAATCTCCTTCCACGTTGAGCCCGCCAGCAGCGCGAGGCCCGCGCCGATCCACAGGCTCAGGCATTGGAAGCATGTGAACAGTTCGCCCACAGCGTGACCGCCCACCAGCGCGCGCCACCTGCCGAAAAGGTGGAACGGCCCCTCTTCCTGGGCGATCAGATGGGAGACGCGCCATACGGCCAGCGCCGCGATGACGAAAGTGAGAATCGGATTGTCAGTCAACATAGCGTCTCGTTTGAAAGGCCCCGGCTCTCCTCCAGCGCCGGGGCCTTCGTCCTCCTCCGGTTACAGATCGTTGATCACGTTGATGGCGTAGAGCTTCGTGATGGTGTGATGGACGCCGCTGTCGCCGACGTGGGTCTTATCCCACACCGTCAACGCAATGACGTAGGCACAGCGGGACCCGCGGACGATTTGCCACGGATTCGTGGGCGCCGGACCAGGGCCGCCATCGAGCGCCGCCACAATGTCCCAGTTGGCCAGCACACCACCAGGCGCCGCCGGCGGCGGTCCAGGCCAGACGTTGGGTACGCGCAGATTCGGAGTCAGCGCCGGGATTGAGCCGCCCGCGCCGCCGTTCTTCTGGAACGACATGGCGTAGCCGCCGAAGTTGTCGTTCGGCTCCTGCTGCGGCGCCGCCGCGTCGATGGGCGGATCATAGGCGATGCCCGTGATGGCGGCCGTCGTGCCCGCGTACGCCTTCAAGTGCAGATCGCCGCATCCGGTGATGCCGCCGATGGAGAGGATGGCGGCGTCGGGATTGCGGTTGTCGATCCACACCACCACCTGATCTACCGCAGCCACTGTGCCGGGATAGAGGCCGCCCGGCAGTGCCCGGTCCCGCGCCTCCACCAGCAGCACATAGCGGCCATTCAACGGCCCGCTGCCCCACGCGTATCCGTCCACCTTCGGCACCGAGGGCGGCCCGATGAAGCACGTCTCCGTGGACCACGCCGCCACCAGATTGCCATTCAGAATCGTGTTCGGCGTCGGCGGGAACGGCGGGCAGCCCGAGGACCACGGATGGCTGAGATTGTCACCATACACCACCGGTGCAATCAGCGGCACTCCGCCCGAGGCGTCCGGGAACAGCGGCACCGGCGCGGCCGGAGATACGGCATAATGCGCCAGCACGTATTGCGTCATCAGCCGGTCGCAGCCCACCACGTAGGCGCTGCCGGTGATGGTGAAGGCGCCGCCGATGGAGAGCTCCGGTACCGCCGGATTGATGTCGTTGACAGCCTTGATCAGCTTGGTGGACGACGCCGGATGGAATGGGTCCGGCGCCACCAGAGCGTTCACCTGCGCGGCCTCCTTGACCTGCACGGCCAGCGTCTTCAGCTTGAAGCTGGTGGTGTCCGTCAGGTGCAGGCCGCCCGTTCCAAAGACATCCAGGAGGACGTCAAACGTGGTCTCACCAGGGGGCAGCAGGAAGCGGTCGAGATAGCCGAGCACTCCGCCCGCCACCGCCACATTCGAGCTGCTCTGCGCCGGCGGACGCCCGCAGTTCGGGTATACCACCGCATCGTTGACCCATGGCCCCAGCCCCCACCGATAGCTGAGCGTGTAGTGCGTAAACGCTCCGCCGGCCGCCGTGCCGGTGATCGTGATGCCGTTGAAGCTGGCGCACGCCGCCACCACGCCGGATGTGGCGCAAACGCCTGTAGCCGGTGTGTCGATATCGGCCAGCAGTGGCCGGAAGCAGTTCCGCACGCAGCGGAAGTAGGTCCGCAGGCACCGCGCCACATCCACCAGATTCCGCGCCCGCGCCAGGCAGCAGCCAAAGCGGATGGAGCACAGGCACCAGCAGCGGCAGAAGCGGAAGAACGGGTCCTTGGCGTGTTCGGCAAATGCCGCGCGGCCCAGCAGCGCGGGCGCCGTCTCGGTCGTCAGCATCCGCTCAAAGATCGCCGCGGCGCTTTCGCTGCCCTCGTAGCAATCAATCTGGCCGGCTTCAATCTCGCCCGGGATGCCCAGCGGGAAATCCACACTCGCCAATTCCTTGCTCAGATACGGCCGGTAAGCGTCGGCCAGAGACTTCACCAGCGTCTGGAAGTCCTGCCGTTCGTCATCGGTCCAGGGGTTAGATACCGGCGTCCCCAGCGTCTGTCGCACGCAGATCCAGTAGCGCCGCAGATAATAAACATAAGCGCGAAAATTGCGCGGTCCCCGGCACAGAAGCCAGCCAAAGATGATGCAGCACCGGATGTGCTCCACGCACCACTTCCACCGCTCTGCCGGTCCCGCCGCCTGCCTGCCCTCCGCACCAAGCACCGCCATCGCCATCTCAACGTTCACAAACCGGCCGAACAACTGGTTGGCGAGTTCGATCTCGTCGTCACACGGCTGAGTCGCCTCCAGCGTCTCTTTGGTCAGGTCCTTCGCAGACTGGCTGCGCTTGAGGTCCCTTTCCAGAACCGGTTGATACACGGCCAGCAGTTGAGCGAGTACGCTCTGCAGTTCCTTGTCCTGCAGATCAAACTCCTCTTTCGCATTACGAGATTCATCAGCCATGGTTCCTCCAGACAGATGGGCCGGATCGGTTCCGTCCATCCACTGTCAGAAGAGTGAAGTGGAACGTCGAAGCGTTTCACGCCAGGATTCAGCGCAATGAATATAGTTGAAAGGGAGCCCAGTAGTACGGCGCCGCATTGCGCCCGCCGCTGCGGATCATCTGCAGCTTGGCGGCCCGCAGCGCGTCTGCCGGTGTCCGCCCCGCGGCCAATCCACCGTAGAGATGATCCATCAGACGTGGCGTCGTCTGGTCGTTCACCTCCCACAACCCGGCGATCACATGCCGTGCGCCGGCTTGTAGAAAAGCCCAGGTGAGCCCCACCAGACCCTCGCCCGCATAGGCCCGCACGCCCGCGCTGCGGCACGCCGAAATGGTCACAACCTCCGCCGCAATGGGACGCTGCATGATATCCCGCGCGCGCAGTTTGTGATGGGGCGGCGTGCCGGCCAGCACGATGGCCGAATCCATCGGACTCTCCGGATTCGCCGTCGCATGGGCGGCAAAGTGGATCAGGCGGAATCGCTCTGGTGACGCTTCGAGATACGACGCCGGCGTCACCCCTGCGGCCTGGTACTCCACGGCGCCGGCGCCGCCAAAGTGGCCCCGTACCAGGCGCATCTCCTCCGCCGCAAACGGCAGGGCGGGGAACCCCTCATCCACCGCCGCAGGCGCGCCCATCAGCAGCAGCGGCGCCCCGCGCCACGGTGCGCGAGCCCGTTCCGGCTCCAGCAAACTCAGCGCCGGCGTCACCGATAGCGTGACGTCTTCAATCCAGTAGTGCCGCCGCGGCTCGGGCACCGGGATCGATTCGAAGTTCAGCGAATGCAGAATGCCGTCCGGTTCCAGGATCACCCGCGCGTTCGCAGGGATCGCCTCGCGAAGCGGCGCCAGCAGCGCATCATACAGCCGCCGCCCGGAGGGATTCTCCGTATCCAGGGGATCACGGCCCCGCTCGACAAATGCCAGGTACTCCCGTGCAATCGGCCGGATCACCTCTTCGCCCAATAGCTCGAACGATTGGACTCCCGCCGCGTTCACCACCCACGCGAAAGAACGCTCAGGCGCCAGCCAGAACGACACAAGCGTAGCGCCCTCAGCCCGCGCCACGGCCCTCAGGTGTGACGCGTCCGACCCGCCGGACGGCCGCGCCTTGCCCTGATTCAACTTCTCCGCCAGCAGCAGCGCGCGGCTTGCCTCCGCCACAGCTAGCGCTCGCTCCGGTTGCCCCTCGCGCATCAGAAAACTCACGTAGCTCCGGTAGAAGCGGATGCCGCCCGCCATGTACGACAGCTTGTTGCTATCGGCGCGCAAGCCGGCGCGCCGCTGTTCCACCAAGCGGAGCGCCGCGCGGAAATGCCCTTCCGCCCCCCGCGCATCGCCAGTCCTCGCCGCCAGCTCCGCCGCTATCACACGCGCGTCCAGCACCGGCGTAGGGTCCTGGAACGGTGCCCGGAGCACCCGCTCCAACAGCGCCCGCGCCGCCTCGTTCTCACCCCGACCCACAGCCACGCGCGCTGCGCTCACCAGTGAAAACATCTCATCGTCGGCCGCGCCCGTATGGCTCAACAGCCTTTGCGCCTCGGCCACATGCCGCGCCGCGTCGTCCCACTCGCCGCGCTCAATTGCCAGCAGGCTCAGGTTGTTATGCCACAGCCCCATGCCCGCCCGGTCACCCGATTTCTGCGCCAGCACCAGCGCCTGCTCGTACGCCCGGCGCGCCTCGGCGCGCCTCGCCTGTTCCTGATACAGATTGCCCAGGATGCCCAGCCAATGCTGCTCCATCGCCTGACTCCCCAGCCGCCGGCAATCCGCCACAGTCTGCGTCAGGCTCTCCTCGGACCTCTCCCATTCGCCCAATCGCAAATACAGATAGCCCAAGTTCCCGCGCGCATTCACGGCCGAATTCTCTGCTCCCGCTTTTTCCGACAACGCCAGCGCCTCCTGCAGGTGCGGCAGGGCCTCTTCATACCGGGCGCCTCGCAGATAAAGGTACGCCAGATTGCCTTCGCATGCCGCCTGGAGCATTGCGTCGCCCAGGATCCGCGCCCGCCGGCCCGCCCGCGCCAGCAGCTCCTTCGCCTCGTCCGCCTTGCCCTCCTCAATGCGCAGTACACTCCGCCGGATATCGATTTGCGCCACGATTCGTCCATCCACGCTGTCCCCGGCCAACGAGTATGCTTCGTCCAGCAGCCGCGACGATTCCGCCGAATCGCGCGCCAGTTGCGGCGCCGCCCACAGCATCTTCAACCGCGCTTCCAGTTCGCCGCCGCGCAATCCCGCCGGCAGCGTCTCCGGCAACAGCGCGCGCACTTGTTTGGAGGTGTCCTCACCCGAGCCCGTGAGCAACAGCAACTCCGCCCGCAGCAGGCGAAGTTGATAGGCGGTTTCGATCTGCCGGTCGCCCACCAGCGCCGCCGCCTGCTCCGCCACCGCCTGAGCTTCCTTCCGGCGGTCCTTCCGCAGTAGCTCCTCCGCGCGGACCAGTAACGAATCAGCCGTCTCCACCCCGCGCGGAGCGCATCCGGCCAGCACGAGAAGCAACAGAAACGCCGGGCTGCGTGTCACGCCGGCCAGGGACGACCGTTGCCGGCGCCGCTGCCACCCTCGATGAACCCCTCGTACGCGCACCCCATCTCGATCCGCAGCATGCTCAGGCTGCGGTGATCTGCCCCCACCGTGATCTCCGCCAGGCGGATCAGCCCAAACTCCGGTATCTCAATCACGTTCCCCCATGCCTTGCACTCCGCTCCGCCGCTGCGCACACCCTTCACCAGCGACGCTCTCAACTCGCCGCCCGCCTCCATCGCCCGCACCACCGCGTCGCCCGAGTACTTCTCAAAATAGCGCCGCGTCCGGTGCTTCTCCGCCGGGATGGTGTCGAGTCCGCCGCGCAGCAGGCGCCGGTCCAGATCCGCGCGGAAGCCATCGTCCTTCAGATAGCGCTCCCGCACCTTCGAAAATGTGTCCAAATCGTCGAACGTCGCCGTGTCCAGTTCCACAGCCACTGGCTGGCCCGCGATGCGCAGATTCTCAAAACCGCTGCCAATGAACTGGATGGAAGGCTCTCCCCCGCCGGAGCCCGGATGCTTCGACGTGATGCGCATCACCATGCGATCCGCCGTTACCATGTCCAGCACGTTCAGGCCCTCAATGACCGACGTCGCCAGTGTGCTGTATGTCCCCGGTTTCTTCCCGCTCTCCACTCCCGTCACCTGCGACCATGCGGCCTTGCAGGAGATGATCTCCCGGAACCGGTAGTTCTCTACCCGGCTCCGCGAAACTCCCCCCGCCTCGCCAATCGCGGACGCCGCCTGCGCCTCCAGAATCTCCGCGAATGGACTCGTCAGCCGCCCGCTTAGTCCAACTGCGTGGGCGTGATAAAGAAACTCGCTCGTCATCGGATTCATTCCTGCCTGTATTCAAGTGTGAAGGGATAGCGCAAACCGGGGGATGGAGATCCTTCCGCCTGCACCATCATGGTGTATTTGCCGGCCGCGTAGCGATGCGCCGGCAGCTCTACCAGCAGAGGCGCTCCCGCCTTCGGTTTTGGGTGCCGGACCATGTCTTTGCGCTCTCCGCTGCCAGACCGGATTTCACAGACGTAATAGGCAGCAGTATACCCTTCCGGTAAGTCAAATGACAGCATGAACCGCAGCGCATCCGGGCGCACCACAATCGTATCCACGCCCCGCGCCAGCCTCAGTTCATACGAGGAGACTGCCTGCGGCTGCCGCAATAGTGTCAACTCACGCTGCTGCTGCCACGCGAAGAATCCCACCGCCACGCATGCCGCATACGGTGCCAGCATCGGCAGCCGCATCCCGGAAAACCAGCGCTTCCACCATGCCGCCCGGGGCTCCTCCGATACACCCGGGCGGTCATGGCTTCGGAGACTGCGGAGCGATTCCCTCGCGAGAACCGACTTGAGGTTTTCCGCGAAGATGGCGCCGGCCCGGACTTCCTCCGAACAGACAGGGCACTCGAAGAAGTGCGCTTCGAACCGTTCCCGGTCATGGCCGGACAACTCGCCCAGCAGGTAACTGCTGGCGGCATCCAACTGAATCGACTCTTCGTGGTCCATCTCGTGCGTCTCGTCTTGGTTGTGATCTCTGTCGTTCAAACGTTTCACTCTATTGGCGTTTCATTTCACGCCACTCCGCCCGCTGCCGCTCTCTTTGCCAGCACAGCCCGGAACCGGCCCTTCGCCCTGTGCACCAACACCCGCAAATAGCCCGCATTCACGCCAAATCGTTCGCACACCGCCTGCCTGTCCTGCTCCTCCAGGAACACCTGCCGCAGAATTGACCTGTCCTTCTCCGGTAGTTCGCCCAGCACCCGCCGCACCGCCTCTTCCCTCTCCCCGCTCACCAGTCGCGCCTCAATGTCCATCCGCCCGTCAGCCTGCTCCGGCACGTTCTCCGGCGCCGCCGGGTTCTTCGCGCCGCTTCGGTAAAACTCGAAAATGACGTTGTTGCACACCGAGTTTACATACCCGCCCAGCCGCTCCGGATGCTCAATGCCGCCATCCGCCCGCAGCGCCCGGAACACACGCAGGAACACCTCCTGGCGCAAATCCTCCACAGCCTGCGTCGCCCGCACCCGGCACCGCAGCTTGATGCTCAGCAGATCGCCGAAATACTGGATGAAATGGCGCTGCGTCTCCGGATCGCCGGCGGCCAGAGACGTCACATACGCTTGATTGAATTCCGAGGGCTCCACAGGCGCTTTACGAGTAGTGCTACGAGTATATAGACCGGCCCTCGATGCGGGCAACCCAATGCCTGCGGAATGTACGGTGATCGTCTCTGCAATGGTGCTGGCCATAACCGTCCTGACGATCAATAGTGACCACCGCAGCCCCGCCGTTACAGCCGCGCCCAAGAGATTCGCTGCCGCTGGCGCAGCCTCTTCTACTCCGGTTCCTTTTCCGAGCGCCAATCCTCTTGCCGCGGCATCAACTTAAGCCCACTCGCGGCGCTCTGCCAAGGCAAGTGGCGTTCCAGTTCCAGCAGTCCGCGGCCCAGCATCGCCCCAGGATCCCGTCCCAGCGCCCAGGTATCGGAGGAGGCGCCCCTCCACTCTGCCCACGCCCGCCGTAGCGCGGCTCGCCGCTGCCCCTGTTTCAGCAACTCCCCGACGACGGATTGCAGAAACAACTGCGGTATCACATGCCGCTCACCAATCCGGTAACCGGAATCCGCGCGCCGCAGCAAGGGCTCATCCAGGGCCGATTGCACCGCCAGCGATACGAAATCCAGTCCGCACCGGCGCGCAAAGTCCACATAGCCGGGAAAACGAGGATTGATCTCGATAACCTTGTGCCGGCCTTCCGCGGCATCCCACTTCAGCTCTACTTCTGCCGGTCCGCACCAGCCCACGTCGAGAAAGAACGGCAGCACCATCTCCACCAGTTCCGGCGCCGCGATGCTGATCCCGGATACTGTGACCCCCCCGGTTTGCGGATGCTGGCGGAGCTTCTGGAGACTGAATGCAGCCTCCAGAGCGCCCTTCCGCGAAAACAGCGCAACCACCGTCCGCATCGTCTCGGGCCCGCCCGGAATGTACTCCTGCAGCATCACCTCGTCTGACGAGCCCTGCGCTTGCCGCACCCGCTTTCTCAGTTCCCCGGCCCGCCGCGGATAATACACCCCCTGTGCCCCGCCCACATCCACAGCCGGTTTGACCACGACGCGGCCGGCCCGTCCGCCCCGCGCCAGCACTTCCACCGCCTCCTCCTCCGTATAGACTTGCGGGGTCGCTATGCCCAGCGCCGCGCACCGCCGCGCGCACGCTGACTTGTCGTACACCTCGCAAAACGCCTTCCAAGTGGGCACGTTGATCGCCGTCAATGCGCTCATTCGATCCCGATTTCGCGCCACCGCGGCGACGGAGCACGTGGAGAGCGGGAATAGTACATCGGGCCTCGTCGTTTCCACGAGCTTCAACAATCCGAGCGCGTGATCGTCGAATGATTCGGCCTTCACTTCAAATTGCCGTGCCGCAAACCGCGACCGCAGCCCCAGCGGGAATCGCCGGGTGTCGGCACAGGCCGCAACATAGCCCGCTCCCTCCAATGCCCTCAGCGCCGCGAGTCCAGCCCCGCTGGTCCCGTCGGTCACCAGTACTCGTGCGCCCTTCTTACTGCCTGACATGCCCCAGGCCCTCCGCCACCCGCCACTCCAGCAACCTCGCACGCGCCGGAAAGAACAGCCCACACACCAGCCTTCCCATCCGGGAGTGGGGTCGCAGATACGTATCCAATTCCTCCAGTCGGCACCCTCTTCGCGCCTTCAAGCCGTAGTGGGTCCGGCCGAAGCAGATACGCCGGTACCCCGCCGCCGCGCACAAAGCGATTGGTTCGTTGTAACCAAGGTTGAAATACACGCTCGCTGCTCGCCCTTTTACCTCATCAAATCCGATCATTGGCAGGTGCGCCGTCCCTCCATGGGCCAGCATCACCTGCATGCCAACCAGTTCTCCCTCCAGGCGCGCCGCGTAAACCCACGCCGAATCTGGCAAGCGGTTTTCCATCTCCTGGAAAAACTCCGGCCCATAAGGAAACGGCTTCCGGTTGAGTCGCTGATAGTGCCGCTCCATCATTTGGTGCAACTCCATGCGCTGCTCGCCCGGGTGCTCCACCAAGCTGATCTCGAGACCCAGGCGCCTGCCCTTGTTCCTCTCGTGGGCGATGTTTTTTCGGTCGCTGGATGCGTCTTCCGCAACGCCCTCCGGTACTCTTCAAAGCCGCCCGCAGGCAGATCCAGATGCGTTGTGGGTAACTCCGGCGTCCGCAGGTACCGCAGCTCTCTCAGAATCTCCGCCGCCAGTGAATCACCGCCGGGAACGTTGCGGAAGCACAGGCTCCAACCTCGCTCCCGGGCGAGCGCTTCCGCGGCCCGGATCAGGCTCTTCGCAATGTGTCGCTGTTCCGCCCGGTCCACATCCGCGCGCACCAGCACGGCCTCGCCGGCGCCTGAGTCCGGTCCGCAGACTAACGCCGGCGTTGTGCTCGCCCCCATCGCCCTGATCGCGACGCCCAGCCGTCCGAAAATGACACGGTCCAGGTTCATCCAGTGCGCCGCATCGTCCACGTAGCCCGCAATGCCCCCCGCCAACCCGTGCTCGTCCTCCCCAACGAGGTAAATGTGCTGCCTCGGCAGTCGAGAGCTCTTTTCCGTTGTCGCCAGCCACCCGTGCATCGTTACGACATGGTGCCCCGCCAGGCCGTCCCACTCCGCCTGCCCCACCTCGTCAATCGTGCTCACAACTCTCGCGGAAAGCGTGTTCATGCCACTCGACTATATATCACCGCCGCTCCAGCCGAGCCCGGTTCGCCGATGCCCGCGGAGTGTAACGCGATCGTCTGTGAAATGGGACTGGCCATCACCGTTCTGACGATCAAAAATGACCACCGGATGCCCGCCGTTTCAGCCGCGCCGAAAAGAGTCGCTCTCGCCCTGGCCGTCACCCCCTCCGCGCGCCCGCCACCCCTCCTCCCGCCGGCATAGAATGAAACCGTCCTGCTTTCCCCAGGCAGGCTGTTCGGAGGTAACACCGTGCGTTTCTCTCTTTCGGCCGTGGCCGCCATCGCTTCCATGTCCTGGGCTTGGTCCCAGATCCCCGCCGGCAAGGGCTATTCCGCCATCGGACGGTTTGAGGCGGATCTCGGCGGACGCAGCGCCGGCGAGGTCGATCCCGTCATCCTCGAGAAGTTCACTCGCGCCATCAAGGACGCGGAAAAGAGCGATCCCGCCCGCGTCAGCCATGCCCTCGTGCCGCTGCGCCCCGATAACGACGGCCTCATCTGGAAGGGCGATGGCGCCGATCGCCGCGTGCTCGCCACCACCCTGACCAGCTATCACGGTTACGATCCTCTCGTCCACACCCGCACCGAACTCGGCCGCGAGGTCTGGGTCACCATGGGCTCCGAACTGCGCGAGTTTTGCGCCGCCGATACCTCGCCCCGCGAGCGCATGGTCCTCCGCCTGGAACAGCTCATTGGCCTCAATCCGGCTGGCCGCGATCGCCTCGTCGAGATGTGGATCCGCCCCGCCGATCTCTTCCGTCCCGCGCCCGACCCCGAAATCACCGATCGCGAAGCCGGACTCGACTTCCCCCAGGCCGGCTCCTCCCTGCAGATTAGCGACGCTCACATTCAGTGGATCAACGATCTGAAGGCCATCAGCTATGGCCCCTCCGGCATGCCGTGGACCCGCCTCGGCTACACCTACGATTGGGGCAATCCCAACAGCATCCTCGGGCTGAGCGAGTTTCTCGCCAGACAAGGCTCGGTGGTGGAGATCGAATCCGTCTCCGATCCCGCCGAATACTGCCAGGGGCAGAGAAGCTCCATGCCGCCGCTGAGCGCGCGCGATGTGGTCAACTTCGCCAGCGGTCTCGGCGGCGGCGTCGCGCCCGGTGAGTGGCTGGCCGTCGGCGGTGTCACCATCAGCAGCCCCGCGGGCCGCCCGCCCGCCAGGGTTTTCTTTGATAACCATGAGGCCAGCGTCGCCGCCTTTTCCCCATCGCGTCTCCAGGTTCTCGCGCCCCCTGATCTCAAGGGGCGCTTCCGCACGGACATGGTCGTCGAGGTCGCCGGCGTCCGCCGTGCACTTACCCTGCCTGTGCTCGAATCCGCTCCCGGCATCTACACCGCTGCCCACTCCGGCCGCGGTCCTGTCAACGCCTGGAATCAGGATGGCTCGCGTAACGCCGAGGATCGTCCGGCCGCGCGAGGCTCCATCGTCACCTTCTGGGCCACTGGCATGGGCGGACAGATGGTCACCAGCGTCCGCGTCGGCGGCGAGTGGGTCCCCACCTCCGATATGGTTTTCGTGGGCCCAGTGGAGCCCGGCGTCCACGAGATCCAGATCCGCATTCCGCCCGCGCTCGCCCCAGGCGCCGCGGAACTCCTCCTCACCTCCGGCCGCTCTACCAGCCGCCGCGGGGTCACCGTGTTTGTGAACTAGCCTCCGCCGTCACGCCGCTAACCTTCCCTCTGCTGCCCATGCCCCATGCTCTCCGCCACCCGCCGCTCCAGCAACCTCGCGCGGGCCGGAAAGAACAACGAACACACTCGCCTGCCCATCCACGAGTGGGGTCGTACATATGTATCCATGCCCACCAGCCGGCACCCCCTTCGTACCTTCGCGCCGTAGGTCGTCCGGCCGAGAGCGAGATGCCGGTATCCGGCCGCTGCACACCACTCGATTGGTGCGTTGTAGCAAAGGTTGAAATACAGGCTCGCTGCTCGGCCCTTGACCGGGTCAAATCCGATCATTGGCAGGTGCGCCGTGCCCCTATGCGCCAGGATCAAGGTCGTACCAACCAGCTCTCCCTCCAGGTGCGCCCCGAAGACCCACGCCGAGCCCTGCAGGCGGTTTTCCATCTCCTCATAAAACTCCGGTCCATACGGAAACGGCCGCTGGTTCAGTCGCTGATAGTGCTGCTCCATCACTTGATGCAGTTCCACGCGATGTTCGCCTGGGTGCTCCACCTGCCTGATCTCCAGACCCGTGCGCCTGGCTTTGCTCCTCTCTGCGGCAATGTTCTTCTCGGTCGCTGGATGCGTCCTCCGCAACGCAAGACGATATTCTCGAAAACCGCCCTCTGGTAGGTCCAAATGCGTCGTGGGTAGCTCCGGTGTCCGCGGAAATCGCAACTCCCGCAGGATCTCCGCCGCCAGCGAACCACTCGCGGGGACGTTCCGGAAACACAGGCTCCAGCCGCGCTCCCGCGCCAGTTCCTCCGCCGCCCGGATCAGGTGCACCGCAATCCGCCTCTGTTCCTCCCGGTCCGCATCCGCGCGCACCAGCACTGCCTCGCCGTTGCCGATATCCGGTCCGCATACCAGCGCCGGCATCGTGCTCGCCCCCAGCGCCCTCATTCCAACATCCAGCCCCCCGAAAAGCACACGGTCCAGGCTCATCCAGTGCGCAGTCTCCTCCACGAGGCAGGAAATGCCGCCCGCCAACCCGCGTTCGTCCTCCACGACTAAATAAAACTGCCGCCTCGGCAGTAGCGAGCTCTTTTCCGTGATCGCCAGCCACCCGTGCATCGTCACCACATGGTGCCCCGCCAGGCCGTCCCATTCCGCCCGCTCCACTTCCTCAATCGAGTTCAGGATCCTTACACCTGGCGCGTTCATGCAGCTACACTATCTACCACTGCGGATCCAGCCGCCCCCAAGCTGCCGCCCGGCGCCCCGTTCCAGGCAATTTGCTGCCGCCGCCGCCTCACACCGCCTCCCTCAACACTTCGGGCCGCTCCGCATGGAGCTTCAAAATCAGCTCGCCGAACATCGTGTTCGCCCACGCAAACCACTTCCTCGTGTAGTTCTTGGGGTCGTCCTTGTGGAACGATTCGTGCATGAAGCCCGTCCCGGCGTGCGTCGCCTTCAGCAACGCCAGGCAACGCACAATCTCCGCCGCGTCCGTGCTGGTGATCGCCTGCAGGATCACGCCCAGCGGCCAGATCATGTCCATCCCCGAATGCGGCCCGCCCAGCCCCGCGCCCGCGCGCCCCCGGAAGAAATACATATCGTCCTCGCTCAGAATGAAGGCCCGCGTGTTCCGGTACACCGCGTCCCCGGCCGCGCACGCGCCAATATAAGGCAGAGCAATCAGGCTCGGCACGTTCGCATCGTCCATCATCAATGCATTGCCGAATCCGTCCACCTCATAGGCGTACATCTCGCCGTGCCGCGGATGCTTCACCGTTGCATGCGCCGCCAGCGCCGCCCGTAGCTCGCCGCTAAAGTCGAGGCACTCCCGCGCCACATCCGGAGCCCGCAACTCTGTCCCGTAGATCTCCGCCATCTGCTCCAGCGCCTGCATGGCGAAGATGTTGGCCGGAATCAGAAACGGAAACTGGCAGGCGTCGTCCGAAGGCCGGAAGGAAGAATGGATCAGCCCGCAGGGCCGCGACGGCGGGCCGTACCCGTCATTGGCCAGGGTGTCAGAGGCCACCGCCGTCACCCGTTGAAATCGATACGGTCCGCGGTCTTTCAACCGCTGCTGTTCGCGGAACGTCCGCCGGATGATCGCCGCCGCCTCCCGCCAAGCCGCGTCGAAGCACTCGCCGCTCCCCGTGGCCTTCCAATACCCATGCGCCAGACGCACCGGGAAGCACAGCGAATCAATCTCCCATTTCCGCTCGTGCAGCTCCGGCTTCATCGCCGTCAGGTCCTTCGCCCATTGGCTTCCGGTCGGCCCGAAGTTGAAGGCGTTGGCGTAAGGGTCAATCCGGATGCACCGCGTCTGCCGGTGGATCACGCCCGCCAGCAGTTGGCGCAGCGCCCGGTCCTCCCGCGCCAGCGGCAGGTACGGCCATACTTGCGCCGTCGAGTCGCGCAGCCACATCGCCGGAATGTCCCCCGTGATCACAAACGTATCCGGCTTGCCGTCCAGCGTACCCGTCCGCACCGTCGTGTCCAGAGTGTTCGGCAGGCAGTTGCCAAACATCCACGCCAACTCCGCATCCGCCATGCCGCGCTGCACTTCCGCAATGCGCGCCTCCACGGCCGCACTCGTAAAGTTGCGCTGCCCTGCCGCCGGCCGCTGGCTGACGAACCGGCTCGATGGCGTCTGCGCCGCCGCGCTAAGCCCGGCTGCCAGCAGAAAGTCGCGACGGGATGGGGTAGGAGTGCTCATGGGACCGCTACGATTGTTTCGCCGCGCGGTGGCGGGAGTCAACACGCGGCCGCGAGCCCGGTACCGGCGTCATCAGGTTCACGGTGCGCAGCGCGCTCAATCTGTTTCGTCAGGATGTCCCGGGCAACCGGATTCTGGAGCCGCGACGTCTGCCTCGCCTTCGGTTCCCCTTTTGTGCTTGACTGGAAGCGGATCACGCCGCTGCTTGCCAATCTGTCGTCAGCTTGCCGGCAGGATCATAACAGGTAGATCTGTGCTCGCTGGTGTCAGGAGGCCGGAGATGCAACTGATTTCCCGCTGGTCGGGTGTGGCCATCGCCTGGGTCCTGCTATGCCTCGTCGCAGCGGGAGCGTGGATCTACAATCGCCAGGAGAGCGACCTCGCCGCCAAGGCCCATGAACACCTGCAGTTCATCGCTGAACTAAAGTCGAGGGAGATCGGTCAGTGGCGGCGCGAGCGTCTGGGCGATGCCTCCGTACTCACCGATAACTACATCTTCACCAGCGCCGTGACGCGTTGGTTGGCTGCTCCAACTCAGGAGGGCACAGCCGCCATCCTCGCCGTGTTCCGCTCTCTTCAACGGAACTACTCTTACGACGACATCCTGCTCATTGATGCCGTTGGGCGGGTCCGATTGAGTCTGTCCGGCAGAATCTACGGCGAGGACAGCGCGGCTATGCGTGATCGCCTTGCAGTACTCCGCTCCGGGCGTGCCGCGCTCTCCGATCTGCACATCGATGCTGGAGGCTCGGAGCCGGTGATGACCGCAAGCGCGCCGCTGTTGGACCACCAAGGCAAAACGCAGGTGGCAGTGGGTGCGATCCTCCTGGAAATGAAGGCCCGGACCTTTCTCTTCCCGCTCATTCGATCCTGGCCAACGCCCAGTCTCAGCGGGGAGACCATCCTGGTCCGCCGCGATGGGGACTCGGTTCTCTACTTGAACGAATTGCGCCACAGGGCGAACTCCGCTCTCAAACTTCGAATTCCCTTGACGCGCATCGACGTTCCTGCCGTTATGGCTGTTTTGGGCAGACAAGGCGTGGTGGAAGGGAACGACTATCGAGGCGCGGAGGTGCTCTCAGCCTTGGTCCCCGTCCCCGGTTCGCCGTGGTTTGTAGTAACAAAACTGGACAGGCACGAAGCACTGGAAGTCTGGCGATTCCGCTCTATCCTCATCCTCGCGTTGCTGCTGTCCACACTGGCAATCGTCGTCTCTGTTTTCGTGATGCTCTGGCAGCGAAACGCAAAGGAACACTACCGTGTGCAGCTGAAACAGGAGGCAATGCTGCACAAGGACGAGGAACTCCACCGGACCATCCTCCTCACCGCCATGGACGGCTACTGGCTGGTGGATAGCGGCGGGCGTCTGCTGGAGGTGAATGAAGCCTACTGCCGCATGAGCGGCTACAGCGTGGAGGAACTGCTGTCCATGCGCGTTTCTGATCTGGAGACTCAGGAAACGGCAACCGAGACTGCCGTTCACCTCCAAAGGATCGTTGCTCAGGGAGAGGATCGTTTCCACTCCCAGCACCGTCGCAAGGATGGAAGCCTTCTGGACGTCGAGATTAGGACTGAATATCGGCCAGTCGACGGTGGGCTATTCGTCTTCTTTCTGCAGGACATCACCGAACGGAAACAGGCCGAGCAAGCGCTGAAGCAAAGCCACGATTTGCTCTCCAACCTGGCCAGCCTGGTACCTGGTGTCATCTACCAGTACCGGCTGCATCCGGACGGGCGTTCGGCGTTTCCCTATGCGAGTCCGGGCATGAATGACATCTATGAGGTCACCCCAGAGGAGGTTCAGCAGGATGCCACCCCGGTTTTCGGGCGGCTCCATCCGGAGGACTACAATCTTGTGGCTGGCTCCATCCAGGACTCCGCCAAATCCTTGACCACGTTCTACTGCGAGTTCAGAGTCATACTGCCCCGCCAGGGTCTCCGCTGGCGGTGGTCGCAGGCCCACCCGCAGCGCATGGCCGACGGTGGCACCCTCTGGCACGGCATCATCTCCGATATCACCGAGCGCAAGGTAGCAGAAGAGGAGAAGGCGAAACTCCAAGCCCAACTCCAACAGGCCCAGAAGATGGAGTCCATCGGGCGGCTCGCTGGCGGCGTGGCCCACGACTTCAACAACCTGCTGACCGTGATCAACGGATATAGCCAGCTGCTGTTGGAAGACAGGCGATTGGACGAGGCAAACCAGCGCACCGTCACCGAAATTCTCAAAGCCGGGGAACGCGCCGCCGGCTTGACCGCGCAGCTCCTGGCCTACAGCCGCAAACAGGTTCTCCAAATGCGTCCGCTGGACCTCAACAACACCGTGCAGGAGTTGCGCTCCATGCTCCAGCGATTGGTGGGCGAAGACGTCGAGGTGCGCATTGCGTTGAAGGCCAGTGCAGGCACTGTCCAGGCCGATCCGCATCAGTTGGAACAGGTCGTCATGAACCTCCTCGTCAACGCCAAGGACGCTATGCCGGCAGGAGGCAGAGTACTCATCGAAACGGCCAACGTGGAATTGGACGAGAACTATGTCCGGACTCATCCCGGAGTTCAGGCGGGCCGCTACGTCATGCTCGCGGTGAGCGATACCGGCGTCGGCATGGATAAGCAAATCCAGCGGAACATCTTTGAACCCTTCTTTACCACCAAGGGTTTGGGCAAAGGCACCGGGCTCGGCCTGTCCACCGTCCAGGGCATTGTCGCGCAAAGCGGCGGCTACATTGATGTCTACAGTGAGCCCGGCCACGGAACCACGTTCAAAATCTACTTGCCCGCGCTGGCCGCCGTCGCATCCGATGCCGGGCCGCTCGCGGCCATGCCCGTCCTCCGGGGACAGGAAACCGTGCTGGTGGTGGAGGACCAGCACGGTGTTCTCCAATACGCCGTCGCCGCACTCAGCGCCTATGGCTACAGGGTGCTGAAGGCTGAAAATATAGGGGAGGCATTGCAGGCCTTCGAGCACGAGGGCGGCCGCATCCACCTAATCCTCACCGACGTCGTAATGCCCAACGGCAGTGGCAGAGTGCTCGCCGATGAACTGCAGAGACGCCAACCCGGCGTCAAGATCCTATTCATGTCCGGCTACACCGATGACGCCATCGCCCACCACGGTGTCTTGGAGTCCGGCGCGGAGTTCATTCAGAAGCCGTTCAGCCCCCAGCAGCTGGCCGCCAAGGTGCGGAGCGTGCTGGGGACGTAAATGGCAGCGGCGGCGCTATGATCCGCATGGCCAGGACTGGGCAACAGAACCGGCACGATCAACAGGCCTGCCGGGACGCAATCAAAGTGCAGTGGGCGGCTGCCACAAAGTCACCGCAGGAAGCCAACCCGAATAGCGCGAAAGCCATCAGGAGGGCGTGCCAGGTTGCCAACCGCGAGAAGTTCCCGTCGGCTGCGGGGCTATGCCCGAAGTTTGCTGCAATTGCCTTTGCTGGCAATCAACCCTGACGGCACACTCGCAAGCTGGCTCAGCCGGCGAAACGGGCGCCATCCAATGGATCTGTCCCGCGTTGCCCGCTCCAACATGCGCAGCGACGCCGCACACCCTTCCACCGGCGTCCCCCGCACCACCCCGGCCCGGGCCGGATCGGAACTTAGCATGGTTCGGGTGACGCAAACGACGGATGTGACCCGGTTTTCCAATAGTCGCTCAGATGTCGCTGTTGACGGGAGAATGGCGCTCGGCGCCCACAAAAGGCATTCGAAACCAGCGTCACTGGCGTCACATCCTCACCGCCCACCATCGCCGCGGATGGACAGCAGCATCCCGGCGATCTCGTCCTCCTCCACCCGCAGCAGGTACTTCTCCGTATCGCCCACGTCTCCGAGTCCCTGGCGATCCGCGTCGCGGCCAGTCTCGGAACGAGCTTCCGCCTCCACGGGCCGAATCCACCAGGGCGATAGGTGATGGCCACTTCATCGCCCAGGCGTCAGAAACTCAGCCTGAATATGTTGCCAGGGCATCGACGACTTCCTCCGCAGTCCAACCTCGCCGTTGCCGAAATGTCATTCCGTCATATGATGAGTGTCAGTTCGCTCGCTCACCTGAATCGGTTCGCCTGCGTCCCATTTGCAGTCCAAGGATCTCTCCTCCAGCGATGAACCTTGCCATTGTATGTTCGTTGTTAGCCGCGTCGACCAACCTCTGTGCCACAGTCGTGTTCTGCGTTCTCTCTCGTGCCCCCGGATGGCGAGCGGTACGCCTGTTCGCTGTCATCGCTGGAACTGGGGCAGCGTACAACATCACCGGCATTGTCCTGGCAGCGAACGGGTTTTCAGACTCAGCGTATATGTTCGCTGCGCGAGTGGCCTATCTCGCTGGGACGTTCCACTGTGTTGCCTGGCTCCTCTACGCCACTTCCGGGAACAGCGGCTCTCTGAGTCAGATTCCTGTCGTGGTCCGCTGCGTGGCCGCTACGGCGGCGAGTGCTGGATTAGCAGTGTTTACCCTGGGCGCGGGCCTCCAGCCGGTAATCCAGGAAATCCACATCGCCTGGGTCGGAGTCACTTACCACTACCCGGAGACGACTTGGATCGGGAAGGCCTACGGTCTCCTGGTGCAAGGCCTGTTGCTGGCTGCATTCATCCGTATGGTGATGCGGTTTCGCCGGGGTGAAAGGGCGCTGGGTGGGCTGATCGGCTCGTTCGTGTTGTTCTTCTGTTGCGCAATCGAGGAAGTACTGGTCGCGAACAGGACCATCCACTTTCTGTCACTGGCTGACTTGGGCATCGCGCTGCTCATTCTGCCGTTGACGAGTAGCGCGCTTGGAAGGATCATGACGGATGCAACGAGGCTTCAGGAGCTGAGCAAGAGCCTGCAAGCCAAGGCGGAGGAGGACTATCGGACGCTGTTTCGGGAAATGCTGGAAGGCTTCGCACTGCACGAGATCCTCCGTGACGAAGAGGGTCGCCCGATTGACTATCGGTATCTCGCCGTCAACCCGGCCTTTGAGCGAATGACCGGACTGGAGGCGAACCACGTAGTGGGCAAGTCGGTATTGGAAGTCCTGCCGGATATCGAGCGGCACTGGATGGAGACCTTCGGCATTGTATCCCTAACCGGCGAACCGGCGTTCTTTGAGAGCTTCCACGCCGGTCTGAACAAGAACTTCGAGGTGACGGCTTTCCGCCACGCGCCCAATCAGCTCGCATGTATCTTCGCCGATATCACCGAGCGCAAGTTGCTCGAAGCCAAGTTCCATCAAGCCCAGAAGCTGGAGTCCATCGGGCGCCTTGCCGGCGGTGTGGCGCACGACTTTAACAACCTCCTGACGGTGATCAACGGCTATAGCCAGTTGCTGCTGCAAGACAAAGCCTTGGACGCGCAGGGCCAGCGCAGCCTCACCGAAATCCTGAAGGCCGGGGAACGGGCCGCTGGTTTGACCGCGCAGCTCCTGGCCTACAGCCGCAGACAGGTGCTCCAAATGCGCCCGTTAGACCTCAACAACACGGTGCAGGAGATGCACTCCATGCTGCAGCGCTTGGTCGGCGAAGAGATCGAGGTGCGCGTCGCGCTGAGGGCAGGTTCGGGGTTCGTCCAGGCCGATCCGCACCAGTTGGAACAGGTCATCATGAATCTTGTGGTCAACGCCAAAGACGCCATGCCGCGCGGCGGTAAACTGCTGATTGAGTCGGCCAACGTGGAATTGGACGGGACCTATGCCCAGTCGCACCCCGGTTCTCAGGTAGGCCGCCACGTCATGTTGGCGGTGAGCGACACCGGCGCCGGCATGGACAGGGAAACCCAGCAGAACATCTTCGAGCCGTTCTTTACCACCAAAGGCATGGGCAAAGGCACCGGTCTCGGTCTGTCCACAGTCCAGGGCATCATTGCGCAAAGCGGCGGATCCATCGGTGTCTACAGTGAACCCGGCTACGGGACGACGTTCAGAATCTACTTGCCGGCGCTGGCCGAAGCGGCATCCGATTCCGGCCAGTTGGCGGACGTGCCCGCGCTCACGGGACACGAGACAGTGCTGGTGGTGGAGGATCAGCGCGGTGTCCTCCAATACACTGTCGCCGCGCTGAGCTCCTATGGCTACAGGGTGCTGAAGGCCGAAAACCGCAGTGAAGCATTGCACGTCTTCCAGCAGGAGTCGGGCTGCATCGACCTGGTCCTGACTGACGTGATCATGCCAAAAGGCAGCGGAAGGGAACTCGCCGACGAATTGGAGAAGCGCCAACCCGGTATCAGGGTGCTATTCATGTCCGGCTACACCGATGACGCCATCGCCCACCTCGGCGTTTTGGGCGAGGGCTCGGAGTTCATTCAGAAGCCGTTCAACCCCCAGCAACTTGCCGCCAAGGTGCGAATGGTCCTCGGGCGCTAGGCCGCGGCCGGGCACTGCCCGGAGTTGGCCACATCCGCCTACGCCGTGCCCCCCTCAGGAGCCACCCAGCGAAACAGGAAGAAGTGATGACCGCAGAAATCACAACGATATGGAAGCAGCAACCAATGGATGAAGCTCTCCATCATGTTGCGGACGCCGACCCCCCTGAATTCAATCGACTTGCAGTGAGGACAACTTTGTGTGAACACACCCTACAGTAGCTCTATGCACTGCCAAGCGCCAGGGGTGGCAATCCGCTCAATACGTTCGTAGCCGGCTAGATCAAGCGGGCGCCGCCTTCCAAACCGCGGGTCCGGTCCGGTGGGCGAGCCTGCGCCGCAAACGCTAAGCCCGGACAGCGTTTCGCCGGACTAGGGCTTGAGCAGTGATTTCCTCGCCAAATCCACCGGCCTGCCGAAATGAGGCGAAGTTCGTCCTCCAAACCAAAGTACCCCATCCCTGGATGAGTGCCGGCCTCAAACTTCAAGTAGATGTCGATGTCCGATCCGGGACACAAGTCGACACGCGCCGTCGATCCGAACACGGCGAATTCAACGATCCGGTACCGCTGGCGGATCTCCGCCACGCGATCCGGCGATCCTTCAATACTTGACGGTAGTGTCATCGACAACGTCTCCCGGCGGAAGGCAAACGCCTCCGCGATCGCTCCTTCCCTGTGTCGGGCATTGCGCCGGGATCAATTCGGTTGCCGGCCAGCAGGAGTCCAGCCATCCTATGGTTGCGGATTGGCGAACGAGCGGTACTCAAGGCCCCTCCTGGCGACTGGAGCACGATCGGTGAATTCCGGGATATCCAACAGCATGAGCGATTGTGCCAACAAAGGTCGGCTAAGTTCATCCGCGTTCACACCGACCGAATGAGAGCCCTTCTTCGGGAAGCCAGTATCATCGACGATCCAGGCCACCACGGGACTGTGGCGCAGCATGGAGGGAAGGACACGCGAACGGACTTCAGCCTGCAGCGCTTCGTCACTTCAAGGCGCCTCGGCAACGACGACTGGGCCGCGGAGGCACAAGACGCGACGAAAGGGTGGATGGGACATAATGTCCCATTCGTGGAGGACGGAATCGCCTTGGCGCCTGTCGGCGGTCTCAGTCGAAACACCGTGTGACGAAGCCTTCCTACCTGAGTTCTCCTAGGGGTGAGTAGTCGCTCCGCGGGAAAAAGTGCGGTACGAAGGTACCAGAAGCGGTGCATCCCTGCACCCATGTGGGCTAACCCGGCGATCCTGGAACGGGCCGTGCATGGGAATCGTCGTTCCCGATCACCGCCCGGAAGGATTACATATGCGTTCGTCACTGAATATCCTCTCAAGACTACTCCCGCTCACATACGCAGTTGTTCTGTTCACGCCAACGACCGCCTCGGCCGATTCTAGAAAAATCTCGAAGGACCTCAAAGATCACAATTCGAATGCCGAGGTCGATGTAATCGTCCAATTCAATGCCGATGTGACCGACAGACATGCCGACAAGGTGAAGACCTTGGGCGGGACGGAGCGCGGCCGGTTCTCGGTTGTACGGTCCGGCCTGTACAGAGTGGCGGCGAAACAACTCGAGCAACTGACGGATGACCCGGAAGTAGCTTTCGTCTCTCCCAATCGCAAATTGAAAGGTGTGATCGAATACTCGTCACCGGCGGTGAATGCCCCGATCGCGTGGAACTACGGCTGGACCGGCAAGTACGTCGGCGTCGCGGTGATCGACAGCGGAGTCAGCGACCATCCGGACCTGCTAGACTCCTTTTGCATTGGAAATCGAATCGTATACGAGGAGAACTTCGTAAGCACTGAAAGAAGCACCAACGACGGCTACGGCCACGGCACGCACGTAGCCGGGATACTTGGAGGCAACGGCAAGTGCGCGAGCGCGGCGACCGCCACCAGGTCATTCAAGGGAATTGCGCCCGACGCGAAGATCATCAGTCTGCGCGCCCTCGACTCGCAAGGCCAGGGAACCGATGCGGCGGTTATCGCGGCGATCAATCGGGCGATCCTCCTGAAATCGGTATTCAACATCCGGGTCATTAATCTCTCCCTGGGCCGTCCAGTGTACGAAAGCCACAAGACCGATCCACTAACGCTGGCCGTCAAGAAGGCCTGGCAGAGTGGAATCGTCGTCGTGGCCGCAGCGGGCAATGAGGGCAGATACGACGCCAACGGGCAGGATGGGTACGGGACCATCAGTTCGCCCGGCAATTCGCCGTACGTGATCACGGTGGGTGCCGTCAGGACGATGGAGTCCGCCGGGCGCAGCGACGATGTGATCGCCACCTACAGTTCGAAGGGCCCGACTGCCGTTGACCATGTGGTCAAGCCGGACTTGGTGGCGCCCGGCAACCGCGTGGTCTCGCTGATGGCGCCCCTATCGGCGCTATCGGGGTTCACCGAAACGCAGATACAGCGGTCATATTATCTGCCGGGATACTTCGGGCAATCCACTTACTACATGCGCCTCAGCGGCACCAGCATGGCCACCGCCGTGGTGAGTGGTGCGGCGGCTCTGATGCTGCAGAAAGAGCCAAGCCTGACACCTGACATCGTAAAGGCCCGCATGATGAAGACAGCGACGAAGGCCTTTCCCTACATGACAACGGCCACGGACCGGTCAACAGGGGCACTCTACACCGCCTACCACGACCTGTTTACTATCGGAGCGGGTTACCTGGACGTGTTTGCCGCGCTGAACAACAGCGAAACATCCACCGGTCTGGCCATGTCCCCGTCGGCAGTCTGGGACAGGACCAAAAACAGCACGATGATCGTTTACGATTCCAACGTGGTTTGGGCGGATGCAACGCGGTGGGGCGGCAAGATCATCTACGGCTCCAACGTGGTGTGGTCCGACAACGTTGTCTGGGCCGATGGCGTGCTCTGGGGCCAGAACGTGGTTTGGGCTGATAGCCGCAGCACAGCTTTCAATGTGGTCTGGTCGGACAACGTTGTTTGGGCGGACAATGTGGTCTGGGCTGACTCCCTGAAACTGTCGCTGAGTGGAGAGAAGTAGGCGAGGAACCGCGCCTCACCATTGTCGATGAACTGGAGATGAACATGATTACCGACTTCAACAACCCAGTTTCGGTTCGCCCTGCGCTCTCTGCGTGGTCTGCTGCTGGCTTGGCCGGCACGGCAGCGTGGTGGGGAGTCTCGTCGGGGACGAATACAGCCATGTGCCAGCCAGCAAGGCCTCCCGGCTTCGAGCTTCCCGCCACGTTCCTGGACCACGCTATGCCGTGGAAGGAACGGCCGCGGTCCGACACTCGTTACCTGACGTCCGCAGTTTGGGAGGGCTAGTACTGACCGCTTCCGGAATTTCGAATCGCAAAGCAGGGTGTCATCCCGCGATTCCCTAATGCGATCACCTCAAACCGCCGATGAATTGCAGGCTACCTCTCAGGCCCATCATTCCGCCTGTGCCAAAGGGCGTTTTTGATCTGGAGGAGATTCTACAACGGTCCGTTCGCGAGGCGAATGCATGCACAAATGGAGCTGGACGACCAGGACGTACATCCTCCTGGCCCACTTGGCGGGAATCGCAGTCTGGTACCACGCCATCGGGCATTGGGAAGACACGCGGATGGCGCAGTTCGTTTTGTATCTTTGCTTCTCCGCTGCGTCGTCTTCCCTGAAGGCCGCCTTGCCCGGCATCAAGGGCTCGCTGTCGGTTAACTTCGTGTTCATACTGCTGGCGGCCCTGGACCTCTCCCTGCCGCAGACAATGGCAGTGGCGGCCGCGGGCACCGTGACGCAATGCGCGCTCGGAACCCGGACCAGACCGCGCTTCGTTCAGATTTCCTTCAACCTGTTTTGTGTCTCGACGTGCGCTTGGGTCACCTTTTTTGCGTTACACTCCACTGCGCTGAAGTCCCTGGAGAGCAGCGAGACCATGATGCTGTTCTGGGGATCGGTCACCTATTACCTGGTAAACACGTTCACTGTGTCTGGCGTCATCGCCAGTACGGAGAGAAGATCCGTGCTGTCAGTCTGGAAGGATGGCTTCTTCTGGACGGGACCTCAGTACCTCTTCGGTGGAGCGCTGGCCGGCGCGATGCACATGGCGAACCGCCAATTCGGCTGGCAGTACGCAGTCCTGGTATTGCCGGCGGTTTACCTGCTCTACCGTTCCTATCAGCTTTATCTGAGCCGCCTGGAAGAAGAGAAGAAGCATGTGCAGGAAGTGGCGGATCTGCACCTGCGAACGATTGAGTCGCTGGCGCTTGCCATCGAGGCGAAGGACGAGACCACGCATGCGCATTTGCGGCGTGTTCAGATTTACGCCATGGGGATCGGCAATGATCTGGCCCTGTCGAAGATCGAGATGCAGGCGCTGGAGGCCGCAGCGCTGCTGCACGATATCGGCAAACTGGCTGTGCCGGAGTACATACTCTCGAAGCCAGGCCGGCTGACGCCGGAGGAGTTCGAGAAGATCAAGATCCACCCCGTGGCCGGCGCCAACATCCTGGCACAGGTGAACTTCCCTTACCCGGTGGCGGCGGTGGTTCTAGCTCACCACGAAAAATGGGACGGGACGGGATATCCGGACGGCCTGGCCGGCGAGGCGATTCCATTGGCCGCGCGAATCCTGTCGGCTGTCGATGTTCTGGACGCTTTGGCGTCGGACCGGCAATACCGGCGAGCCCTGCCACTGGAACAGGCGGTGAAAGAAGTGTGCGCGTTGTCCGGTACGTCATTCGACCCGGTAGTGGTGGAGCGGTTGAGCCAGAACTACCTCAAGTACGAATCGATCGTCCTCCGGGAGGTGGCGGCCGGCAAGGCTGTCGAGCGCACGACGTTTACGCGGGGCGTGCCTGCGGCCGGATTCGCGGAACCAGCCAACGGTGCGGAAGTTGAGTGCCAGCCATGCCGGACCACGGACTTCATCTCGCTGATTGCAGCAGCGCGCCAGGAGTTTCAGTTGTTGCACGAGGTCACCCGCGACCTGGGGAACTCGCTAAGCGTCGAAGAAACACTCTCGCTGCTGGCCCTGCGCCTGAAACCCCTGGTTCCATATCACGCCATCGCAATTTACTGCCTCAAGGATGAGAAGCTCATCCCGCAGTTCGTCAGCGGTACCAATGCGAACCTCTTTCAGGGATTGGCGATTCCCTTGGGAGAGGGTCTGTCTGGATGGGTAGCTGAGAAACGGAAGCCGGTTTTGAACGGGAATCCGGCGGTTGAAGCGGGATACACGCGGGACGAAAGGAAGTTCAGCCTGCTGCAATCCGGACTGGCGATTCCGCTGCAAAGCCCAACTGACGTGGTCGGGGTGTTGGCACTCTACCATCAGGATCAGGACGCCTTCACCAAGGACCATTTACGTATCCTGCTGGCGATCGGCTCGAAGGCGGCTCTCACAATTGAGAATGCTCTGGAGTATGGCGCGGCAAAGAAGAACGCCGAGACCGACCCACTCACAGGCCTTCTCAACGCGAAGGCAATGTTTCTGGGGCTGGATGCGGAGATCCAGCACTGCCAGGAGCGGTCCGCGTCATTGGCAGTGTTGGTACTGGACCTTGACGGTTTCAAGCAGATAAACGATCGGCATGGCCACCTGGCAGGGAACGACGTTCTGGTGGAACTGTCAAAGCAGCTCAGAAGAATGTGCAGAAAATCCGATCTCCTCTCGCGAATGGGTGGAGACGAGTTTGTCGCGGTCTGCCCCGACATGGACAGATCAATGGCTTACGCCCGAGCCGAAGCATTCGAGTCAATTGTTGCCGAGGTTGGTCGAAGCGTTTGCGGTAGCGAGACCCTTTCGGTGAGCGTTGGATTCGCTGTCCTCGGAGAGGATGGCGAGGACGCAGCTGAATTACTGGCTGCCGCCGACGACCGTATGTACACCGCCAAGCGGGCCCACCACGAACAGGCATCGCAGTTGGCGGCGGGTGACTAGCCAGCCGATTCCAGATCGGCTGGATGGAGCGCGCGGGGTAGCGCCGACAGCAATTTCCGGGAGTACTCATGCTGCGGGCTCAGGAGAATCTGCGCCGCCTCCCCGCACTCCACCAGCTCGCCTTCCGAGAGGATGCCTATCCGGTTACAGAGTGCGCCCACGGACATGAGGTCGTGCGAGATGAAAAGCATGGCCGTGCCAAACCGGCGATTGAGACTGCGGAACAGAGCCAGTATCTCAGACTGTGTGATCACGTCCAGGGCGCTGGTGGGTTCGTCCGCGACGATTAGCGCTGGGCGATGCAGCAACGCCAGGGCAATCAAAACCCGCTGACCCTGACCCACGCTGAGTTCGGCGGGATGGCGCTCGAGAAACGCCGTCTGCCCCGGCAGACTGACGCTTTCCATCAGTTCGCGCAGCAGAGCCGGATCGGGTTTGCCGAATTGGTGGGCCCGCCAAGCCTCCCGGAAGTGCGCGTGAAGTGTCAGCGCCGGATTCAACGCGGAAATGGAACTCTGCGGCACGAAGGCGATTTGCCTGCCACGCAGCTTCCGCCAGAATGAGTCCCGCTCGCTGGCGAGCTCCTGGCCTTGAAATCGGATACTGCCGCGGACCCGGCCGCCGCGTCCGGAAAGCAGTCCGAGCACGGCGAGAGCCAGCGTGCTCTTCCCTGAGCCGCTTTGACCGACCAGTCCGAACATCTCGCCGGGCTGGATGGCCAGGCGGACGTCTCGTAAGGCGCCCGGTAGGGCCGGATAGTCGACGGAAATCGAGATGGAGAGAAGGCTCCCATCTGCGCTCACCGTGCGCCTCCCTGGGCCGCGACGGAAACGCGCAGCCGTTCCGCATTCCAGTACGTCTGCGGGCGAAGCGCCGTAGTCCGGGCGTTGATAACCGTTCGGGCTACGGCCGACAACGCGTTCTTATGGACGAGGTAGATCATTGGGGCCTCTTCCCAGATGATCCTCTGCACTTGGTCGAAAGACGCTTTCCGCTTCTTCTGGTTCAGCTCGGATGATTGGGCATACATCAACCGGTCGATTTCGGTTTCCCAGGAAGTGGCCGGCGTCTTCTGGCCCGGGTTCCATTGGTGATTCGCCGCCGAACTCAACCAGACATTCATCTGCCCGTTCGGGTCGAGATCGACGTTAGTAAGGCCAAGTAGGCAAGCGTCGTAGCTGAATGACCGGCTGATTCTCTCGATTAGCGAGGGGAAGTCCAGCGCGACGACATTCAGGCGTATGCCGATCTGCGCCAAGTCCGCCTGGACCATGGCAGCGATCTTCTCTCTTGCCTTATTCCCCGCGTTGGTGACCAGTGAGAACTCCACGCGATTGCCCGCACTGTCCTTCAAAACCCCGTTTTCCAACCGGAAGCCATCCAGCGCCAGCAGGCGGAGAGCCGCTTTCGTCTCAAACTCATGCGGCCGGAGGGCCGGGTTGTGCCAAAGGCGGTTCGCGGCTGAGAATGGCGCCGCCGCCGGCTGCGCAAAGCCCAGATAGACCATCCGGCACAGGTCCTCGCGCCGAATCGCTGCCGACACGGCACGACGAAAATTCCTGGAACGGAACCAGTCCTTCCTGAATTGCGGGATTGGCGCAGACGGCGCCTGATTGAACCAGATCATCTCTGAATCGAGGGAAGGGCCGCTGTCGTGCGTGATTCCAGGGCTCTCCCGCGAAAGCCTCTGGAACTGCTCCGCGTCGAGCGCATTGATCAGGTGGACCTGTCCCCGCTGGAACTTCGTGAATTCGATCTCGCGATTCTGCTGAATCTCCAGGTAAATGGAATCGAGGTAGGGCAGGCGCCTGCCCTGTTCGTCGTGTTTCCAGTAATGCGGGTTGCGGTCAAGCCGGATGTGCACGCCCGGCTTGTGTTCGCCGATGAGGAACGGCCCCAGTACCGCCTTCTCCTTCAGGGGAGAACGCGAAGAGAGCATTGCTACCTGGTCGAACAGGCGCTCCACCCCGGCGACCGCGGATGGGAACCGCACCGATAGACTGCGTGGGCCGGTGACTGTCACCTCGGGTACGCCCTGCGCAGATCGGAATGAGTCGCCTACCGGTGAGCGAAGCTGAGGGTCCATCAGTGCTCGCATCGTGAAGGCTACATCCTCGGCTGAAAACGGTGTGCCATCCGAGAATCGCAAGCCTTCGCGGAGTTCGAACTGGACCGTGCGGCCGGCTTCCGAAACCTTCCAGAACTTGACCAACTCCGGCTCCAGGACCTGAGTCAACCGGTTCATTCGGATCAGGACGCCAGCAGTAAGGTAGCGCACCGCCTCCGAACTCTCGTCCGCGGTCAGCAGGGGGTTGAGCGTGCGAGGCTCGGAGCGTAAGCAGAAGCGAAGCTCACCTTGGCCCAGTAGGGCCGAGCACGTGACTAGCAGTGCGGTCAGCCCGTTAACGAGAACTCCACGAAACTTCATAACGGCCTTTGCTCTCCTCGCAGGACGACTTGAAAACAGCTGACGACTAACAAAAGCAGGAGCGCCGGGGCGACGATCCAGGGGTAGGAGGCGATGCGCGAGACGCTTTCCATCTCCCTCAGCATCGTGCCCAGAGAGGGCATCGGTTCAGAGACACCAAGTCCCAGCAGACCGAGATTGGCCTCGCTCAGGATGAATGTCGGAATGCTGAGCCAGAACTGGGCGATGAGCACTGGTTTGAGATTCGGAAGCACATGCGCGACGATGATGCGAAAAGGCCCGCACCCGGAGGCACGCGCCTGTAGCACGTACTCGGACTCCTTCACGGCGCGTGTTGCAGCCCGAACCACGCGGGCGCCTGCGGCCCAGCCCAGCAATCCGAGCAGGAAGAATGTGATGGACATCGAGGCTAGCGGCGGCGCATTGAGAGGTAGCGCGGCGCGGGCCGCCAACAACAGGAAGAGCCACGGTAGGGAAAGGACGAGATCCGTGCCACTCATGGCCGTCTTTTCCCAGACCCCGCCCAGATATCCGCCGGTCGCGCCGACGGCGGCCGCGATGAGCGTGGCTAGCGCGGCGGCGGCGGCGGCCAGGAATAGTGAGACCCGGCTGCCATAGAGCAGGCGGGAGAAGCGGTCGCGGCCCAGGTCGTCGGTGCCAAGCGGAAACTGAGCCGACGGTGCTCGATTAGGAGATTCACGGAATTGCTGGCTGTAGTCCGCTAGCGCCAGGAGCTCAGCCCCCGCCGAGGCCCCGAAAATCGACGCCAATAGAACCCACGCCAGGGTCCTCACAATCTTCACGCAGCCCTCCTGTGGACAGCCGTAACGGCGATCTCCGCGATCGCATTGGCCGCCAGTACGATGAGCGCCACCATCATCGTGACGTTGATCAGCAACGGCAGATCCCGGCCAAGCGCGGCCTGCCAGGCCAGTGAACCGACGCCGGCGACACCGCACAGCGCCTCCAGCGGGATGGCGGCACTGAAGGCCTGTCCGGCTGAAACACCCGCAACGGCCAGCAATTCGGGCAGAACTGGCAGAATGACGTAGAGCAAGAGGATCCGGCCCTCGCGCAGACCGGCCGCCCTCGCCTGCAATACTGCCGGCGCTGCGGCGCTCTGTTCGAGCAGGTTTCTGACATAGCGGAAGATTCGCGGGAAGACGACGAGCGTGAGAGCAGCCCAGGCGGGCCATTCCATGAGGAAGAAGGCCAATCCCAACAGGGCGGCAGGCACCGAAAGCAGTGTCCCTGCCAGGACAGATGGCGCCATATCGCACCACGCGCGTCTGCGGCTAACGCCTGGCAATGCCAGTAATAATGATGCCGACCAGGCAGTAAGCAATCCCAGGGAGACAGCGCGCATGGTCACCGGTAGCCGATCGGCAAGAAGCTCCCTGACTGGCTGGTCGAAGATGCGAGATCGCCCGAATTCGCCATGGAGAAGGCCGAACAAGTGCTGCACATAGAAGGGCACAATTCGTTCCTCCCGCTCGCGCTCCAGCCGGAAGGCGGTGCGGCTTTCGGCGCTGTAGCGGGCGTCCAGATCGCGTTCTTCCGCACCGAAGCCAGGGGCGTACCGCACCAATGTTGCGCCAAGCAGACCGCATATGAGCAGGGTAAATAGCAGCAGACACAGATGGTGGACGACGACGCGAAATGTCATCAACCGTCCATCGTCAGACTCATGGTGGCACTTTAGTACGGGAGCGCCGGCGGCCGGGGTCCGGGTTGATCTCTCGCTGATCTCTCCATCACATCCTTGCCGATGCGCCTTGGAGTGACGAAGCGCTGCAGGCTGAAGTGTGTTCGCGTGTCCTTCCTTCCATGCGGCGCCAAAGTCCGGTGGTGGCCTGGATCATCGATGATACTGGCTACCCGACGAAGGGCTCTCGTTCGGTCGATGTGACGCGCCAGTATTGCGGGCAACTGGGCAAGCAGGGGAACTGCCGTGAGGCCGTGAGTTTGTCAGTGGCAACCTGGCATGCCAGCCTGCCGATCACCTTCCAGTTGTACCTGCCGGAGTCGTAGGCAAGTGACAGGGAGCGACGTCGGAAGGCACGCGTGCCCGAGGAGATCGTCTTCCAAACAAAGCCACAGATCGCGATGGTACTTACCTGTCTCAATGTCTTGTGCGACTGGACCTCGGGCGTGCAGGAATGTTCGCCTTGGTAGCTACGATTCACTATCAGAATGGTGCTGGCGTCAAACTTCAGTCCGCCGGTCACCGGGATGTCGGGTTGGGGGCAGTCCCGGGAGCGAATCGTTCCGCACACCGCTACCCGCCATTCCGGCACAGCCAAATCGTGAGCCCAGCTGCCGAGCTCCACAAAATCGAGGATGCTCAACCACTCAACCACCACCCTCCAGTTGCTGCCACGCTCCACAACTTCCTATGCAGAGAATGACTGTTTCGGCCGATAGTCAACTGGAAAGCGAAGAATGATTGAAGAACACGTCCGCCCTCAAGCGCCTTGGGCGCTCCGCCTGGTTCCGCCTTTTCCTTCCGTGGCGCAGCGCATCCTCGCGTTAGTCGGCCGCGACGATGTTCGCATCGACGAGGTCAGCGCCCTGGTCAGAATGGACCCGTCTTTTTCAGCGGAACTTCTGCGCTTCGCCAACTCCGCCCTCTTCAGCGTACGCCGTGAAATCAGCAGCCTGTCCCACGCCATTCTTCTGCTCGGCCTGGACCGCGTCAGCGCCATCGCGACATTCGTAGTAATGAACCGCCTGGTCAAAAGCACGCTGCATGTTCCGTCTCTGCGAAAGGTTTGGCTCCACAGCCTCGTCACCGCATTCATCGCCGAAGAGGCTGCCACGGTCGCGCGCGTGGCTCGGGACACCGCCTACACCGCCGGTCTGCTCCACAACCTCGGCACGCTCGGCCTGATGTCGGCCTACCCCGACGAGTATGCCCGCATGCTCCAGGTCTCGGACGATTACGGCTTCGACCTCCTGGCCACCGAACGCGACCTCTTCGATATCGACGACTGCGCCGCTGGCGCCTACCTCGCCCAGGAATGGGATTTCCCCGACGAGCTCACCGCCGCCATCGCCACCCACCACGATGAGATGGACTCCACCCAACCCGCGCTCTACAACCGCGTCCGGGTCAGTTGGCGGCTCGCCGATACTCTCGGCTTCGCTGCATTTTCCCCGGACAAGCTCTGGGACTATGACGAACTCATCGCCATGCTCCCCTTCGCCAAAACATCGTGGCTGGGCGAATCCCAGGACACCGCTCGTGCCGAAATCACCAAACGCCTGGCTGCGTTGAACCTTTAGCCCGGCGCCCACCAGAGCCCCCAGGCCGTACCTCAACCGGTCCGTCCGGGCCGCTCCGTCTGCCACCGCTGGTCTCGATCGAGTCCCCGGCTCGCCACTTCTCCAGTTGCCCTGAGGATCCTCCTAATGGTTTGGCGGCATTGCGCCGCAATCGCTGAGCCCGCAAAAGAGCGCCCCCCGCCCCCGCCCACGGCAACGATCTCTCCCCTCACCATCAGCAGATCGTAGCCGGATTTCCTTCCATCCACGTTGCTCCGAACCGGCTCTACCGTGTCGCTGCCACTACCTATTCGTCCCCTGTGGAAGCTCCAGATAGCCCGGGAAACTCAACTTCGAAAACGGCGGAGACATTCTGTTCGAGTTCCGGCACGAAGACCGTAACCACTTGCCACAAAAGCTCGAAATCCAGGCCAGAGTAGTCGTGCACGATGCGGTGCCGCACCGCCGCGATGCGCCGCCAGGGCACTCCGCAATGCCGCTCCATCAGAGATTCGCTCATCTTCGAACTGGCCTCGCCAATCACAGTGAGAGCGTGGAGCATCGCATAGCGCAGTGTCTTGTTGGAACAGAACTCCTCGTAGGTGGCGGTCCGTGCAAATTCGCGTACGTCTCCAGCCGCCGACAGGATGTCTGCGAGATAGACAGCGTCACGCTGCATACAGCACCACGGCATCGCGGACAGCGTTTCGCCGGACCAGCGGCTTGAGTAATGATTTCCGTCCCAAATCCACCGGCTTGCCGAACAGAGCCGATAGTTCGTCTTCCAAATCAAAGTACCCCATGCCTGGATGAGTGCCGGCCTCAAACTCCAGGTAGATGTCAATGTCCGATCCTGGACGCATGTCGCCACGCGCCGCCGATCCGAACACGGCGAGCTCAACAATCCGATACCGCTGGCAGATCTCCGCCACGCGCTCCGGCGAAACTTGTATACCAGAGGCTAATGTCATCGCAATACCTCCCGTCGGCAGGCAAACGCCTCCGCCGTCGCTTCTTCATTGTATCGGGATCGATTCGGTTACCGGCCAGGAGGAACGATTCGGCTAGCAGGTCAACCACTTCGGCGAAGACTGTGCGCCTCACCTGAATGTAGTCGTGGTTCGGCGAACGAGGGATAGGCGAGTCTTCTCGCCTTCCGGCGGTCGGATCACGATGCCCGAAGGGGGCGGTCCGCCGGTACAATACCTAGATCCTCAAGGCGTGGTACTGCTGAAGAGGCATATCGTTCTCGGTGGCGAAGTCGACAATCTTCTGACAGAAGGTGGTAGTCGCTCCCCCGTAAGGCCGGTTTGGCTTGCCTTCCAGTACGTTCTGAATCATCTGAGAGGCTTTGCAAAGGACTTCACAGATGCATGCCGTCGTTCGGCGGAACCGTTTGAGATTTGGCCGCGCGCAGGGACGCTGCCTCGCTACTCGCCGGCCACCGGGAATTCGTCAGACCTGGCGTTCTGGGCTGTGCCAGGGTCCCAGATGGCACTGGTGTTCCAGGGCGGAACCGGAACATGACGGCGTCAGGCTACCGGACATGCCAAGGAGGGACCGCGGTTGTCCATCTCACTGAGGGCCACGGCCGCTTCGGTCGGCGCTTAGGATGAAGTTGCAGGTGCGGGCTCCGCCGGCGCGAGAACGCCGCTGTCAGGTTCGGGAGTCAGCCGAGGAGACACAGTCGCCGGCTGGACGCTGGATGTTGGTTGATTGATGTTGGAAAAGGACATCGAAGGAACACCTGCATCATGGCCTAGCGCTTCGAGTGCCGGTGCAGGTGAACGGTGATGGCCCCATCGGTTCAAAGCCCGTTGCAGGGCTTGGATTTCGATTGGCTTGACCAAGTAGTCGTTCATTCCGGCCTCCATGCAGGCGGACCGATCCTCGCGGCTCGCAGAGGCCGTCAGGGCGACGATCGGAACGTCGCATCCCGGCGAATGCATGGTTCTGATCTGCCGAGTGGCCTCCAGTCCGTCCACGACGGGCATGTGGACGTCCATTAGCACGACATCGTATGCATTTGCCCCAACGTGGTCGATCGCCAGCGCGCCGTCACACACGACGTCAGCCTCGCAGCCCAACTTCTCCACCATCCGCTGGGCCACCAGCTGGTTCACCTTGTTGTCCTCGGCCACCAGGATCTTCAGCCCAATGAGGTCTTCACTCATCGCGGCCTCGGCGGCTGGCTCCCTGTCGGCTGCAATCCGGATGGGGAGAATGAGCTCGAATGTCGTTCCTTCGCCCTCTCGGCTTTCAACGCGGATATCTCCGCCCATCAGCTCCGCCAAACGCTTGGATATCGCCAGTCCCAGACCCGTGCCTCCGTAGCATCGATTCGTCGAAGCGTCCACCTGGCTGAACGAATGGAAGAGGCGGTCGAGCCTGGCCTCAGGGATGCCGATACCGGTATCCCGAACCAGGACCCGGATGAGGTGTTTGCCGTCATCGGGCGCTCTTTCGACGAGGTGCGCCTCCATCCGAATTATTCCTTGATGTGTAAACTTCACCGCGTTACTCATGAGGTTAGCCGCGACCTGGCGCAACCGCGTGGCATCTCCTGAAACCCGAGCCGGGAGCCTGTGGTCCACGTGGAGGCTGCATGCGATGGACTTCTCCTCGGCGGCTGCGCGGAACAGATCGAAACTCCATTGCAGGCAGGCCCTGAGGTCGAACGCTTCCTCCTCCAGGTCGAGCCGGCCGGAGTCGATTTTGCTGAAATCCAGAACGTCGTCGAGCACTCTACGCAGTACTTCGCCCGAGCTGCGAATTAATCCCATCATCGGGCGGAGACTGTCCGGGATGGACTCTCCGTCCAGTATGAGACTGAGCCCCAGGATGCCGTTCAGCGGCGTGCGGATTTCATGACTCATGTTGGCGAGAAACTCGCTCTTGGCCTTGGCCGCGGCATCCGCGCCGAGGCGGGCCGCCACCAGTTCCACCTCCATCTGCTTCCGCTCGGTGATGTCGAGAACGAAGCACAGCGAATACTCGATCCCGTTGATGACCACTTTCCTCGCCCAAAGCAAACCTGTGCGCTGACCCGCCACCGCGTTGCGGTAGGTCAGCTCTTTTGCGTCAATGCCGAGGCCATCGTCAAGTGCCTGACGGATGGCTCCAGAAATCTCCTGTCCGACGATCCAACCCAGTTCCTCAGGATTCCGGCCGATGACTTGCGCCTTCGGCAAGCCGATCAACTCCTCCATCGCCCCATTCAAATCGACGTAGCGGCCATCCAGGTCTCCCAGCGTGATGCCGATCGGGCTGGATTCGAAAACCGTCCGGAAGGCAGCCTCCGCCGCGGCCTTCTCTTCGAACTGTTTCCTGATCCGTTCATTGGCGGCACGCAGCTCCCCGGTACGTTTGGCCACCATCATGTCGAGATCTCCGAGACGGGTCTGCGCCTGGCTGGTGACCAGCCACTTGCGCGTTAGAGCATGGGCCAACTGGATCACTTCAATGTTGTCGAAGGGCTTCTTCAGAATTAGGAGGTTTTCCGAGACTCCCAACTTGCGTTGGATGTCGTTCCAGGAGTAGTCCGAATAGGCGGTGCAGACGACGACCTGCAAATCTGGGTATGCCTTCCAAAGATGAGCGATGGTTTCCACGCCATCCCAGCCCGGTGGCATCCTGATGTCCACAAACGCCAGCGCGTAGGGGCGGCATTCGGCCAGCGACTGCTCGAGTTTCGCCAGACCCTCCTGCCCCTGGTAGGCGGAGTCGATCTCAAACATAGTGATCGGAGCTGCCTCCTGGCCAAAGAGGAAGGCCTCATCGTCCTGGAGATTCGTCTGAGTCTCAACTTCGCCGAGCAGGATCTTTCGCAGATCCTCATGAATCGCCCGATTGTCGTCGATGATGAGAATTCGGTGGTTGGGCTTGGCTAGATCCGGTGACTTCATGTCGCAGAGTCCTTCCCGTGGGCGGAGGCATTCAGTGGGAGTTCCAGAGTGAACGTCGCGCCATGGCCGACTCCCCCGCTTTCGGCCCGCAGAGAACCGCCCATGTCGCTGGCGGCGAGGGCGCAGGAGTGCAGACCAAAGCCATGTCCATTAGCCTTGGTGGTGAAGCCGTGTCCGAAGATGCGGGTGAGGTTTTCGGCAGGCAGCCCCACGCCGGTGTCCTGCACCGCCAGGGCGACACGGTTCTTCGCGATCCGGCGGACAGAGATGCGTACCAGTTTCTGCCCCTCGCCGCCCCGTTCGCTGATCGCCTGCTTCGCATTGCGGAAGAGATTGAGGAGGATCTGGAGGATCTTGTGTTTCTCCGCCGCAATGGCCGGCAGCGGCTCCAGGTCCCGCTGCAGCGTGATCCCATGACGGGCAAATCCCGCGTCAACGAACCGGAGGGCGTCTTCCACCAGTTCGGACAGTTGGAGATCCTCAACCAGGCCGGAAACCTTGGCATAGCTCTGTTGAGTGGCCACGATCTGTTTGATGTGTCCGACGTGAGAACAGAGCGACTCCAGTTCCTGCAGCAGAACTTCGCGTTCCGATTGGAAATGGCCTCCGAGCTTGGCGAGATAGGGCACCACTCGCTGACCCTTCGGGTCGGTGGCAAGGAACACCTGGAGGTCTCCGGAATGCTGCTCCAGCATACCGATGAGAGCGACGAGATTGTCCACGCGCGAGTCCCGGACCTTGCCGGCAACCAGTGAGGCTGAGACGTTGACGCTGTTGAGCACATTGCCGACGTTGTGGAGGACGCCGGTGGCGATCTCGGCCATGCCCGCTTCGCGCGATAGCTCGATGAGCCGCTGTTGCGCGGCGGCGAGCTCGGAGTGGGCCCGGTCCTTGGCCTCGATCTGTTCCCGAAGCTCGAAGGTTCGCTCGATCACGCGCTGCTCGAGCGTCTCCTTGGCATCCACCAGGGCGGTGCGTACGCGGTGCCTGGCAATGGATGCGCCCAGCATATCGGCGATGGCCCGCAGGCTGTCCTTCTCGGCTTCGCCCCAATGGCGAGGTTGAACGAAGTCGTCGAAACCGATCAGGCCCCACCACTCCCCGGCAACCACTACGGGCACGAAGATGGCGGACTTGATCCGTGGGTCGATGAGGCCGCGGAGCTGCGGCTCCAGAGTGGCAGGCGCTAGAGTGACAATCTGCTCCTGCTCCAGGAGGGCGACCCATCGTTGGGCCCCTTCCTCTTGCCACCTAAAACCGTTCCAGCCTTCCTGGCTGGCGCTGGAGCCATCCGGCAGCCACTCCCAATGCTGAATGGGCTCAATCTGTCCGTCCCTCCTGCTGATCCTCAGCACGCAGCCGCGACTGGCGCCGGCCGCCTGTCCAACGCTGGCCAGCACTGCTCCAAAAGTGGAATCCGGGTCACCATCCATCAGAAATCGCTTCGCCGCGAAGCTCACGCTTTCCAGGATCTGATTCCTGGCGAGGATGGTCCCGGCCATGTCGTTGAATGCCTCCGCCAGTCGCTGGACCTCGTCCCGGCTGCGCACGTCTGCGCGAGCGTGAAGATCTCCCTGGGCCACCTGCTGAACGGCCGTCTGGAGGACTTGGATGGGCCGGACCAACCGGGCGGCATAGAAGAGGGAAATCAGCAGGCTGAGAACCCCACAGAGAATCGTCAGCACGGCTGTGCGTTGGTAGGTGCGCCGGACGCTCTGGTCGTAGGCGTCCAGCGACAGGCCGATGTGAATCCAACCCCACTGGATGCCGCTGTAGTCGAACGGCAGGGCGTACTGGAAGACACGGCGTCCAAACAGCGGCGATGTGCCGATGGAACTGGCTGGAGCGCGTGTGGCGGGGCGCCAGGTCCCGCCGAGTTTCTCGATCTTCCAAGTGGACCGGTCGACAACCACCGAGAATCCGTCGTTCTTCGTCATGACCACGTAGTCGATCGCCGTATCGCCGGTGAGGACCTGCATGGCCTGGTCCACCACGGCGGAGTAGTCCTCCGATATCGCGGCTCCCGCGGCAATGCCCTTGATGGAGGCGGCGACGCCTCGCGCCTTGGATTCCAGGCTCAGTTCGAATTCGCGTTTCTGTTCGGGGACGATGGCCATGACAAAGACGGCGAGGGTGACCAGGGTCACCATCCAACCAACCAGAGTGATGCGCAGGGCAATGCCCGTCGGGATACGCATTGTGTCAGTCCTCTTCCTTAACTTGGCTTGCGTTTGCCTGACGGCTCTCCGCCGCCGGGGCAGCCACGGCCGGGCGCGCGGGCCTGGAAGTGACGGGACGAGGAGAAGGCGAACCAGTCAGCCGGTGGTAGTCCCGCCAGAGCTCGCGCGCCGAATCCAAATCGCCCGGCCGGAGACGCACCAGGCGCTCGGTCTTGAATACCAGCAGCAATTGCCTGCCGCGCGGGTTCTGGTGCAACGAGAGCATCGCGTCGATGAAATCTTTCTGCATCGGATGCGCCTCGAGCGGCGTGGAGATCACGCTCTCAATCATTGGCCGCGAGCGGGCCAGAACTTGGAGCTGGCCCAGCTGAGGGTTCATTTCCTTCGCCATGTTCAGGTTAACTTCGTCCACCACGCAGGCATCCACTGCGCCGAAGAACAACGGCAGAATGCAGGCCTGGGGCTTGGCCACAGCCCGAACCGACGCGAAGAACGAATCGGCACGCCCCAGCTTTTCCTTGGCGAGCACTACCTCCATCCAGGCAGAACCGGCATTGGCTCCAGTCCGTGACGAAATCAGAACGTTCTTTCCGCGCAGGCCAGCGATGGTCCCGGTTTTGAAGGCAGGCCCGACCAGCAGGACATAAGAGTAGAGTGCGGCGCCCTGCCCGTCTCGCGCGTCAGTGAGAACCGGCGTCAGCATGGCGCTGCTCTCCAGTTCCAGATAGTCGGCGGCTGTCAGAGTGACCAAATCCACGGACTGGCTCCGAAGGCGCTCCCCGATCTCATCAACACTGTCGATGATGTCGACTTGAATCGACCGTGATGCCTTTCTCGCGTCCCATGACGTTGAACCACGCCCGTAGCGCCGCCCGGGCATCACTTCGGTTGATATCGTTGAACGACGAACGGCTGGTGATCGCACGGAACTGGCCAGCGCGGGAAGCGCGGGAGTTGCCGGCGGTGTTTTTGCCCGGCCCCTCCTGCTGAGCCGGGGCGGCTCCGATAGCGAGACAAACAACGGCGGCGAGCCGGCAGAACCAATGCCATCGGGCCGCGCCCAGCTTCCACAACCCCAATGAGATCCGGCGTTTGGTCATTTGGACAAGCCCCTTCCGGCCGATTCGTCCGGTCGCCCACCACTGAACCCCGGACTGTCGGGCGACGGGTCCACCAGGCGGCGATACCTGGCGCGGAGGAGTCGCGCCGATTCATACTGCTCCCTGCCGACTCGCATCATCGGGCCGGCCTTGAAGACAAGGCAGAACTGCTCACCAGCGGGCGTTCTGTGCAAGTTCAAGATAGAGTCGATCAGTTCGCGCTGGTAAGGATGCTCCAGAGCCGGCATGGCGATTACGCCCTCCAGCACGACCTCAGAACGTGCGGCGACTTTCAATCGGCCGAGTTGAGGATTCAGTTCCTTGAGCGCGTCAAAGCTCCCGGCATCCACCACGCAGGCGTCGATCTTGCCAAAAAACAGGGGCAAAACGCACGTCGAGGCCCGGAAGCCGGCATCGAACGATCCAAAGAAGTCGCGGGCGCGGCCTAACCGATTCTCCGCAAGCAGCGTTTCCAGCCAGATCGCGCCTGTGTTCGCTTTGGTGCGGGAGGCTACCGCGATCCGCTTCCCACGCAACCCGGCTATCTGTCCGCCCCCTAATTCACTGCCCGTCAGCAGCAAATAGGCGAAGGCCCCCACCTGGCCCCGCGTTGTACCCGCCGCCACCGCCCGCACCAGGCCGGCGTCGGAAAGGGAGAGGTACTCAGGCGTATCCAACACCATCAGGTCCACGAGGTGCTCCTTGAGGCGGTGCCGGAACTGCTCCAGAGACCCGGCGATTGCCACCTTGGAGTCGAGCTGAAAGCCGCGGGTTCGTCCAATCTGGTCGATCCAGATTCGCATTGAGGCCATTGCGTCGTTCGGATTGACAGTTCCAAGCATCGAATCGCTGGCCAGGACGTGAAGGCGCGCGCGCTTCAAGCCCGGAGACGGCGGATCGGCAGCCGTGATCGTGCCGTTTCCAGCGAGGAGGAACCCGACGACCAGGAGTGGTATTGCGCGTGATGGCTTCATACCCTATCCCAGTTGGCCCCCGGTTCCTTGCCGGCCACGGAAACGCTCTGCCGCCGTGAGGATTCTGAGACCGCTGGCCAGACAACTGGCGTCGCGGCTGACCAACTCTTCGAGCTGAAAAAGCGACGCCAACTGCTGGCCAGACTGACTTGCGCGCAAATCCGAGAAGGCCTTCAGTAATCTCGCTCGATTGCCGCTTTTGTAGTTCCTGCTGAAAATGTAAAAATCAACGACCATCGGCGGAGAACTGACGAGCACCTTGAGATCCCGGCCCACTTGCGGATTCAGCTCGCACATCAGGTCGAAGCCCCGTTTGGTGGTGAGGCATGCCTCTGCCTGGCCAAAGAACACAGGCAGAACCACTCGGGCGAACTTGGTTTCGGCCGCCACCGATCCAAAGAACTGCTCCGCCGCGCCATGCTGCCCTTGCTCCAGGATCGTGGCGAGCCAGGCAGGCGCAACGCACATCTTCGACGTCTTCAAGACACGCAGCCTGCGTCCCTTCAAGTCCCCCAGTTGCCGGATGCCGCCACTCTGTTTGACCAGGATGATGTACTGCTCCAGCCCAGCCGCGCCAGCGGTGGAGACGATCTGGCTGGGATCGAACAGATCGGCGAGCGGTCGGTACTCCACGATGTTCAGCGCCACCACATCCAACTCGCCCTTCCGCGTCCGTTCCGCGATCTCCTGCGATGTGCTAAACAGTTTCGGGTCCAACACGACGTTCAGCTGTTGCCGCATCCGCTTCATCCAGATCTGCATGGCCGCCCGGGCGTCGTTCAGATTCACGTCCCCCATTACGCTCTCTGAGATAGCCATGCGGATCGGCGCGCCTTCATCGCCAGCCCTCAGCGCTGTGGCCAGCCAACTCGACGTCCCCGTCATCAGCGCCAGGGCGCCGCGACGCGAGCTTTTGAACTCCCCTACCACGCTGAGTCTCCGAGCAATCACCCGTTTCGCCCCCCCGCGCCCTGGTGGCCCTGGGTGCGCTCGGCGGCAGCAAGGATGGCTAGGGCTCCCGCCAGGCAACCGGCATCACGAGGAGCTACCTCCTCGAACTGAAACAGCGTCGCCAGTTGCCGGCCAGAAGGAGTTCCGCGCAAGCTCGACAGGGCCTTGATCAGCTTCTCCCGGTTCGGATCCTTGTAGCCCCTGCGGAACATGTAGCCGCTCACCACCATGGTGGGTGAGGCGGCGATCACGACCAGGTCCTTGGCCACCTGCGGATTCAGTTCGCACATCGTGTCAAAGCTCCGCTTGGTGGTAAGGCAGGCATCGGCCTGGCCAAAGAACACCGGCAGAACAACCCGTGAGACTTTGGAATCGATAATCATGGGGCCAAAGAACTTCTCACCTGGTCCGAAATGCCCTGCGGCCAGAATCGTGGAAAGCCAGGCCGAGGCCACGCACATCCTGGGGGTCGTCAGTGAGATCAAGCGGCGTCCCCGCAGGTCGCCCAACTGCCCGACTCCGCCATTGCGTTTCGCCAGCAGGATGTACTGCTCCTGTCCAGCGGTTCCGGCCGAGGCTATCAAGAGGCTGGGATCCAATACGTCGGAGAGCTGACGATACTCAACAACGTTGATCGCCGCCGAGTCACAAAGGCCCCGCCGTACGCGGTTCATAACTTCTTCGGTTGTCTCGAAGACCTTCGGGTTGAATTCGACGACGAGGTTCAAGTTCTTGGAGATCAGCTGGATCCAGATGCGCATGGCCGCCCGGGCGTCGTTCATGTTCACGTCCGTCACGAGGCTCTCTGAGATCGCCAGGCGCAGAGGCGCAGCCGCCTCGGTGGCAGCCAGTGCTCCGGGCAGCCAGTGCCCTAATCCGAGCGCGAGTGCGAGGGCCCGGCGGCGGGAACTGAGTGCGCTGAGGGCTTCCGGGGCCAACCCCGACTTGGCGTTCTGCCTCCGGATGGTCTCACAGGGTGCCGTCATGCCTTGGAGCCTCCTGGGCTTCGCCGGGAGCGGATACGATCCGCCGTTTCGAGGATTTTGAGGGCGCTGGCCAGGCAAGTGGCATCGCGGGGCACTAGCTCATCAAATTGAAAGAGCGCCGCGAGTTGCCGGCCGGCGGCACTGTTGCCCATGCTCGAATAGACCCTTGCAAACCGGTCACGATCGGGGCCGCGGTAGTTTTTGCGGAATGCGTAGAAAGTCGTCACCAACTGGGGAGAGACCGCGAGGGCTTTCAGGTCCCTCGCCACCTGCGGATTCAACTCGGACATCGTGTCGAAGCCCCGCTTCGAGGTGAGGCAGGCATCGGATTGGCCGAAGAAGACGGGCAGCACGACTCGCGATGCCTTGCCATCGGTGATCACAGAACCGAAGAACTCATCGATGTGGCCCAGATGCCCCTCATCCAGGAGTACTGAGAGCCAGGCATCGGCAACGCACATCCGGGCGCCCCTCAACATGGACAGTCTGCGCCCGCGTAGGTCGGCCAACTGCTGAGGCCCGCCGCTTCTCCTTGCCAGAAGGACATACTGTTCGAGTCCCGCTGCATTGGATTCCGCGACAATCTGGCTGGAATCCAACACATCGGCGATCTGCCGATACTCGATGACATTCAGCGCAACGGAGTCCAACAGGGCGAGACGGGCTCGGCGCAGGATCTCAGGAGTAGGGTCGAATATCTTCGCGCTGATTTCCACCACGATATTCAGCTCCTGGCTCATGCGTTTGAGCCAGATCGACATGGCGGCTCGTGCGTCGTTGATGCTGACGTCCGAGACTAGGCTCTCTGAGATGGCCAGGCGGATTGGGGCCCCCATGTTCGCAGCGGCCAGTGCCTTCGGGAGCGAATGGCAGGCCGTGAGCAGCAAACCCATGGCTTGGCGGCGCGAGCTCCGGGGGCCGCGAGTCTGGTGGAGCGGCGCCGCCATGCCATTGTCCACCGTTTTACACCAGGGCACTCTCATCCCTTTCGGCTCCCGGCTGCCTGTCTGCCACGGGCGCGTTCGGATGTCTCCAGGACTGCCAGGGCAGACGTCAGGCACGCGCCGTCCTTGACTACGGCATCCTCGAACTGGAAGAGAGTGGCGAGTTGCCGGCCCGACGCGGTGTTGTTTAGACCTGAGAGGGCCTTCAACAAGCTCTCGCGGTGCACACTTTGGTAGCCCTTACGGAAGACGTAGAACGCGACCACCATCGGAGACGACTGGGCCACTGCCTTGAGGTCCCGTGCAACTTGGGGATTCAACTCGCTCATCGTGTCGAACTCCTGCCTGGTGGGGCAGGCGTCCGCCTTGCCGAAAAACACCGGCAGCACAGTGCGGGAGACTCTGGTGTCCGTAGTGACGGAGCTGAAGTACCGCTCTAGCTCCACGTGGCGGCCCTCCTCCAGAAGAGTGGAGAGCCAGGCAGCAGCCACACACATCCTGCGGGCCGCCAGCACGATGAGCCGGTGCCCGGGCAGGGCGCCCAGTTTCTGAATTCCGCTCTTGTCCTGGACCAGAACCACATACTGCTCCGGTCCCGCCGCGCCGCCGGAGACTACCACCTCGCCGGCATCCAACTGGTGGGCCATCTGCCGGTACTCGACCACATTCAACGCAACGGCGTCCAACTGTCCATTCCTGAGGCGGTTCAGGATTTCCTGGGTTGTGTCGCAGCCTCTCGGGGTACATTCGACTGTGATGTTCCAGTTCCGGGAGCGATGATTGACCCGGTTCACCATGGCCGATCTGGCGTCGTTGGCGCTCACGTCCATCAGCAAGCTCTCTGAGAAAGCCAGGCGGAAGCGGCGCTATGGCTTCCGCTTTAGCCAGCGGCCGGCAGCCGGCTCCCAGCAACAAGGCGAGAGCGCAGCGCCGCGGGATCAACTCGCGGCTGAGGGGCGCGCCGACTACTGCTGGTTTACCGCTCTCCATGGCCGTCTTGTGTCCTGGGCTAGGGCTTCGAATTCACCTTTCCCGAGATTTCCTTTCCGATCAGCACCGAAATCTGTGACTCGATGGCGACGTGGTCATAGCGCGCCTTCAGGTACTGGGCGGTCATCAATGCTTCAAAAAGCTGGGCCCGGATCACTTTCTCCGTTTCAACCAACTCGTTCTGATAGGCCCGCGCGGTGAGATCGCGGTTTTCACGCGCCGCCACCATGGCCCGGTTTGCCGCCTGATAGGTCTTCGAGGCCGCGTCGAGACTGATGAACTGCCCGCGCAATTGGAGCCCGATGCCTTCCCGCAGCAGGAACTTCTCTTCCTTGAGCTTCGCCACCTTGGCCAGTGCCTCGGCCACCCTGTTCCGGGTGAGAAAGCCGTCGAAGATCGGGATTTCGGCACCCGCGCCGATGGTCCACCCGACCTTGTTCACCTCCGTCGAAGTCCCAGCCGTATAGCTGTTCCACCAGCGGTGCAATTCGCCCGTCAACGCCACCTTGGGGTAGTACCCGCTTCGTGCGGTCTTCACCGCGCCGTCGTATGCCCGCAGGCCGGCTTCGAGCTTCGCCCAGTCCGGATTGAACTCGTACGCCGTGCTGACGAGCTCGGCGAGGTTCCCTGCGAAAGGCCGATGCGGCAGTTCCTCCGCCGAAGGACGGACGGTGGCATTCCAGGGCAGACCGATGGTGTAGGCGAGGGCCGCCTCGGCGGTTGCCTCGTTCTTTGCCAGTTCGACGACGGTGGACCGGATGGTCTCAACCATCACCAGATTGTCGAGGTAGTCCGATTTGTTCACCTTGCCGGCGCCATTCTTGTAGAGCGATTCAGTCAGTTCGAGGGTCACCTCCATCCGCGCCAGCGTATCGTCGCCTACCTGCCGCAACTGCCGCGCCAGCACCGCACCGTAATAGAGCCTGACGACGCTGTCGGTGAGCTCCAGATCGGTCCGCCGCACCTCGGCCTGCGCCGCCTGCACGCCGCCGAGAGCCTGCTCGCGGTATCCTTTCCGCATTCCGCCGTCATACATGAGCCAGGTGAGATTCCCGCTCGCGGTGAAGTTCTGCGGATTGAGGAGCTTGACGTTCTGTTCCGGAATGGGGAACACCTGCGCGGTGGTGGAGATGCTCTGCCCAGGGAAGCTGACCGGCATCTGGACAGCGACGGGCGGAAACCCGGGTCCGAACGCGTTGGCCGGAATGGTGACCGCGGCGGTGCCGCCGGGCACGTTGACGGTCTGAGACGGAACATACATCATGCTGGCTGGGAACACAAAGTTGGCTGGCTCGTCGAGGCGAAACCACCCGGCCTTGGCGTTCACCTGAGGCCAGTAGCCGGCCAGCGCTTGCCGATGCTGGGCCTCCGCCATAGCGACTGCGAAGCGCGACGCGGGCCGGCGGTGGTTCTTCTCCATCGCGATCCGCAGGCAATCGTCCAGCGAAAGGACCTGGGGATCAGTCGGGCCTGTCGTTGGCGCCTCCGCGGCGACACTCAGGTTCAGCGCAACGACCGCGCCTATTCCGGTAAGGAGAAGGCGGAAAGATAACGATGACATTCGGACCTCTATGACTTCTGGCTCTGTGCGTGCTAGCACGGGCAGGTGGAGATGCTACTAATGCATCATCGATCGTTATGCAAGGTAACTTTAGGGTTTCTGTTGACTTACGTAGACGTTCAGTACTATGCCTCGACTGGAGTCCGGTGCGGGCGTCACTCGGCCGCTTTCATCCTGGAGGTCAAAGGCCATGCGGATTTCATCATCTGGAATGTCCAAGGCCTGCATCTTCACCTTGGCTCTCCACTTGGGGCTGGTCACGGGTAACCCGTCCAGTGTGAAGGTCTTGAAGGTCTCTGCCACCTGTTTCTTCTGGATTGCGTCGTTCTGTTTCTCGTCATCTCCCCGGGAGACTGGAACGTCCCACTCGGGGTTAACTTCGAAGCGGTGGAGCTTGTCTTCTTCAAAGCCCTTCTCACCGACAATCTTCACGCTCCAGTGACGATCCTTCGGCTGCATGGCGGTCCATGACCGAGTTTGCCCCCGACTATTATGCGAGGCCATTGGATCGGGAGAGCCTCCTTCGACTCCCGCGTGTGCCTGTAGTAGCAAGCGACCAGGAGTCTCTGAGCGAGACGCTGGTCGACTTGTCCGATTTGCTTAGGCTTCTCCGCGGCATCTAGTTTCAAGTCCGAGCGCGCGGTCTCAACTAAGGGCGATCCACAACCCTGACAGGTCTTTCCGGCCCGCGTCCATCGTTCATCCGTGTTCCATCTCGTCCTGTTTTCCGCCCCCTCCTCCAACCCCGTTCACCGCTGATTTCAAAAAATATCTCCCCTCCCCTCAATCACTTACCGCAAATCACCCCCCAAACCCTTGTCCCCCCGTACTACACTCGTCCCGGAGATTCTCCTATGCCGCTCGTCCGCATGACCGAAAAGCGCCTCGCCGCCAACCGTGCCAATGCCAAAAAGTCCACCGGCCCCCGCACGCCCGCCGGCAAGGCCCGCACCTGCCACAACGCCGCCAAACACTACCTCTACGCCCGCACCCACACCATCCCGCCCGCCTGGCAGGATCGCATCATCCCCCGCGTCGTCGAAGCCACCGCCGAATTCTCCGCCGATCAGCGCCAGCGCGACCTCCACGCCCGCTTCCTCTACTTCTCCCTTTGGGCCATCGAGCTCGATGCACTCGACGAACAATATCTCCAACACTCCATCGACCAATGCAACGGCGACTTCCGCCGCGGCGCCCACAACTGGTACACCCAAACTCCCCTCGCCCGCGCTTTCCATCAACGACGCATGCACATCGCCCGCCACTGCTTCCGCGCCGACCGCGACATTACCAACTACCAGCGCCTCGCCCCCCCCTGCGCCCCCGCCCCCGGACCTTCGCCGCCGCCGCCGGCGCCAACTTTTCGCCAGCGTCGAACCAACCCGTATCTCACATAAAAGACCACTTCGAAATCACCAATCCCGCCGCCACCCGCCCATCCCCGCCATTTCCCATCAAAACCGGGCCCTCCCTGGGTCCACATGATAAAATCGGGAGTTCACCATGCTTTGGAGCCGTCTGTTCATCCCCACCCTGCGCGAAAACCCCGCGGAGGCCGAAGTCGTTAGCCATCAACTCCTCCTGCGCGCCGGCTACATCCGCCAGTTGGGCGCCGGCATCTACAACTACCTCTACCTCGCGCAGCGGTCCATCCTCAAGATTCAGGGCATCGTCCGCGAGGAAATGGACGCCATCGGCGCACAGGAGTTCCTCCTCCCCGCACTCAACCCCGCCGAGGTCTGGCAGGAGTCCGGCCGCTGGGACATCATGGGCGACAACATGTTCCGGCTCAAGGACCGCTTCGGCCGCCCCCTCTGCCTCGGCATGACCCATGAAGAGGTCATGACCTCCATCGCCCGCGGTGAGCTCCGCAGCTACAAGCAACTGCCCCAGATCTGGTATCAGATCCAGACCAAGTTCCGCGACGAGCCCCGCCCCAAATCCGGCCTCCTCCGCGTCCGCCAGTTCATCATGAAGGACAGCTACTCCTTCGATCTCGCCCAGGAAGGGCTCGACGCCGCCTACGAGAAACACCGCCTCGCCTACTGCAAAATCTTCGATCGCTGCGGCCTCGAATACGTCGCCGTCGAAGCCCACTCCGGCGCCATGGGCGGCTCCCAGTCTCAGGAGTTCATGGTCGCCACCAACGCCGGTGAGGATTACGTCGTCACCTGCAAGGCCACCGGCTACGCCGCCAATCTCGAAAAGGCCGTCTCCCGCCCCGTGCCCCCCGCCGCGCCCGATCCCGCCGGCGATCTCAGCCCCAAGGAAGTCCACACCCCCGGCCAGAAGTCCATCGACGAGGTGGCCGCCTTCCTCAAGGTCCCCCAGACCTCGCTCATCAAATCGCTCGTCCTCGTGGCCGATGGTAAGCCGTTCCTCGCCGTCCTCCGCGGCGATCATCAGCTCTCCGAAACCAAGTTCCAGACCGCCGCCGGTTGCACCGAGTTCCGTCCCGCCCTCCCCGAGGAGATGCGCCAGTGGCTCGGCGCAGATGCCGGCTCCCTCGGCCCCATCGGCATCACCAATATGAAGGTGCTCGTCGATGCCGCCCTCGAAGGCCGCCGCAACATGATCTCCGGCGCCAACAAGGACGATTACCACCTCCTCAACGTCACCCCCGGCGAGGATTTCGCCGCCGAATACCACGACCTTCGCCAGGTCGCCGAGGGCGATACCGAGCTCGAATCCGGCCTCCCCCTCGAAACCAAAAAGACCGTCGAAATCGGCCACATCTTCAAGCTCGGCTACAAATACTCCAAGTCCATGGGCCTCAACGTCCTCGATCAGAACGGCGTCGAGCAGCCCGTCATCATGGGCTCCTACGGCATCGGCATCGAGCGCGTCCTCTGCGCCGCCGTCGAGCTCTACTCCGATGCAAACGGCATGTCCCTCCCCGTCTCCATCGCCCCCTTCGAGGTCGTCGTCACCCCCGTCAAGGCTGCCGACGCCACCCTCCGCCAGGCCGGTGAGGACATCTACAACGCCCTCAAAAAGGCTGGCATCGACGCCATCCTCGATGACCGCGACATGAGCCCCGGCGTCAAGTTCAAAGATGCGGATCTCATCGGCATCCCCTACCGCGTTACCGTCGGCAAAAAGCTCGTCGAGGGCAAGGTCGAGGTCTCCGAACGCCGCACCAAGACCATGACCGAAGTGCCCGTCACTGAAGTCGTAGCGTGGCTGGCCGAGAAGATCGCCGCCGCGAAACAGTCATGACCGATTGGGCGGCCGTCCGCGCACTCTACCCCGCGCTGCGGAACTGGACCTACCTGAACTCCGCCACCTTCGGACAGCTCTCCACGCCCACCGTGGACGCCATCGCACGCCACTTCGCCCATCGGGACGAGCTGGCGTGTTCCGATTTTCTGGGCTGGTTCGACGACGCCGATCTCGTCCGCGCCAAGCTCGCCCGCCTCGTCAACGCCGCGCCCGCCGACATCGCCTTCACCCCCAACGCCTCCACCGGCCTCGGCATTCTCATGCGAGGCATCGATTGGCAGGCCGGCGACGAAGTCCTCACCCTCGAAAACGAGTTCCCCAACAACATCTACGCCCCCGCCTGGCTCGCCGCCCGCGGCGTCGTCCTCCGCGAGGTGCCCGCCGAACGCCTGCTCGCCTCCGTGACCCCCAGCACGCGTCTGGTGGCCCTCAGCGCCATCAACTACAGCACAGGGCTGCGTGCTCCGCTCGAAGCGTTGGCGCCCGCCCTCAGGGCCAAAGGCGTCCTCTTCTACGTCGATGCCACCCAGATGCTCGGCGCTCTGCCCTTCGATTTCTCCGCGCTCCAGCCCGATATGCTGGCCGTCAATTGCTACAAGTGGATGCTCGCCCCCAACGGCATCGCCTTCATCGCCGTCCACCCGGACCTCCGCCCAAAGCTCGACCCCCTCACCATCGGCTGGCGCAGCCACCACGGCTGGCGCAACGTCGATAACCTCCACCACGGCGCCCCCGAGCTCACCGCCACCGCCGAAAAGTACGAGGGCGGCATGCTCCCCTCCTCCCTCATCTACGGCCTTGAGGCCAGCGTCGATCTCATGCTGGAACTCACACCAGCCCTCATCGCCCAGCGCGTCCTCAGCCTCGCCGCCCACACCCGTGAATCCCTCCGCGCCTTGGGCGCCGAGCCCCTCCCCTACGACGACTCCCCCATCGTCGCCGCCCGCTTCCCCCACCACGACGCCAGCGCCCTGGCCAAAGCCCTCAAACAGCAGCGCGTCCTGGTCTCCGCCCGCCACGGCCTCCTCCGAGTCTCCACCCACTTCTACAACGACGAGTCCGATATCACCGCCCTAACCACCGCCCTCTCCCGCTTGCTGTAATTCCGTGGTGGGGCGGGCGCCCTCGCCCGCGCGGGTCCCCCCGGACCCGCCCAACCTGCCACCATAGAGCTGTGCTCCCCACCGTCCTCGCCTACACCGTCGCCCTCCTTCTCCAAGGCGACACCCACCACGTCCAAGGCGTAGCAGTCGACGACGCCCGCGTCTGGGTCACCAGCGTCGACCGCGCCGCCCGCAAAGGCTTCCTCTACGAATACGACCGCAAGACCGGCCAGCGCCTCCGCGAACTGGAAATCCAGAACGGTGCCGCCTACCACCCCGGCGGCTTCGACATCGACGACACCTCCCTCTGGATCCCCGTCGCCGAATACGCGCCCAACGGCCGCACCATCATCCAGCGCCGCTCCAAAGTCACCCTCGCCCTCATCTCCTCCTTCGAAGTCGAAGACCACATCGGCTGCCTCACCGTCTACTCCGGCGGCCTCATCGGTGGCAACTGGGACGCCCGCAAGATCTACGAGTGGGCCCTCGACGGCAAGCCGATCCGTGTCCGCGCCAATCCCAACGCCGCCCGCTACCAGGAGCTGAAATACCGCTACGGCGCGCTGGTCGCCTCCGGCCTATACCCCAAACCAAAGCAGGGCGGCGTGGTCCAGTGGCTCGACCCGGAAACGCTGCTGCCCCTGCAGGAACAACAACTCGGCCTCACAGACCGCGGCGTCCCGCTCACGCAAGAGGGCATGGACGCCCGCGACGGCAAGCTCTACCTGCTGCCCGAGGATGCCCCGTCCCGCCTGCTGGTCTTGGACGCCCTGCAGCAGTAGCCCAGAGTGAAGTTCTTCTCCCGGTCCAGCCCGTCCAGTAGCGGCAACACCAGCGCCGGCGGAGCCAGAAAAACCGCCGCCACCAACTTCAGCGGCCCCGGAAAGAACTGCAATCCGCCCAGCAGCCGTCGCGACAGCAACTGGAAATAGCCGCCCGCCGGCGCCAGCGCCCGCACCTCCAGGCCCGCCTGCTCCAACAGAAACCGCAGCCCGTGGCACGTATACCGGAAGTAGTCGTGCGGCGCCTGATGCACCTCCCACTCGTGCGGCGCAATTAGCAGCAGCGCTCCGCCCGGTTTCAACACCCGCGCCATCTCGCACAGCGCCCGCCCCGGCTCGCGCAGGTGCTCCAGCGTGACAATGTTCAGCGCCGCGTCAAAGGTGTCATCCGCAAAGGGCAGGGCACACAGATCCGCCACCGTGTCCAGCCCCGCGTAGTTCCAGTCCGTGTCGCCCACCCCAAGATCCACGCCCGTATACCGCTGCTTCGGAAAGTAGTGCGCATACTGGCCCTCGCCCGCGCCGGCGTCCAGCAGCCGCGCGCCCGCCGGCAGAGACGCCGCCATCCCAGCCACCGCGTCCTCAATCATCGTCTCGAAACTGTAGATGTAGCGCCGCAGCCAGGCCGGCAATAGCCGCTTGGAAGTGGCGTAGGTCACGGCTTGGGCTTCGCCTCCAGCATGATCGTGGCGCCGGCGCGGCAGGCCGCCTCCAGCAGTGTGAACGGGATCGCCGCCAACACCAGCCCGAAATACGCGACATCCTTCAGCAGTTTCGTCCATGGCGTCTCCGGCAGCCGGCGGATGCGCCGCGCCATCGGATCCAGCCCCAACGCCAGCGTCGTCGCCAGGCCCGCCGGATTGTCCCGCAACGAGAAGTGCTTGCGCCGCACCACCTCAAATCCGCAGTAGTCCAGCAGCTTCGCCAGGTCGTCTTCCTTGAAATTGATCAGGTGCCGCGGGATGTCCAGCCCGTTCCACTTCTCGCCGAAAAGCAGGAACTGCCAGCACGCCGCATTCGGCACTTGAACCACCAGTCGCCCGCCCGGTTGCAGCAGCTTGTGCGCCGCCTCCAGATACGCCGACGGATCGTACAAATGCTCCAGCACATGGAACATCGTGATCGTTGAGAAGGTCCCCGGCCGGAACGGCGCCCTCGGCAGCGCGCCTACCGCTACCGGTACTCCATTGGTCGACCACGCTACCGCTGCCGCGCCCGCCGAGAAGTCCAGGCCAGCCACTCTGTCCTGCGGCAGATTCAACTCCCGCAGGAATAGCCCGCCGCCACAACCGACATCCAGCACCGGCCCCTTCAGCCCGGAGTCCTCAATCGCCCGCCGCACGAAGCGCACATGATCGCCCAGCACAAACCGCCGCCATATCTCCGCGAACTTGTCGGCCGTGTCCGCCGTCGGATCGTACCAGTAGTTGGCCGGATAGTAGCCGTGGATCTCCTCCGGCTCCGGCCGCGGATACAGCCGGATCAGCCGGCACTCGCGGCACTCCACAACGAGAAACGTGCGGTCCGTCGTTCCATAGAGCTTGTCCGATCCGTGGCACAACGTGCGCATCGCCGCCGTTCCGCAAGCCGGACACGCATCCGCCGGAGTTACCGGGGGAGGCTGGCTGATTGCTCCGTCAACTGGCGCAGCGGGATGCGGAACCGCCGCAGCAGGCGCCGCGTCTCGCTCGTGCTCAGCTTGCGCCGCGCCAGAATCTGCCGCCGCTTGCGCAGCGTCTTCGGTAGCATCGTCAGAGCCTGCATGTCCCCCAGAATCACCGCCCACGCCACTTGCAGCTTCATCCAGGGGCCTGAGAATTGGCTGATCTCCCCCCGGTTCCGCACTGCCGCTATCGCTCCCGCGACGATTCTTGCGATGTAGTATGCGCCGTTTAGACAAAGAAGGCTTCCAGGAAACAGTTTAACCGCCAGAAGCACCCGGTTGCGCTCAATTAGCGTGAGCCGCCTCGGATTCTGCTTCCCCAACGACGATCCGCGATGATGCCAAACCACCGCTTTGGGCATGTAGAGGCTGCCCCAGCCCGCGATTCGCGCGCGTAATCCAAGGTCTGCGTCATCGCCGTAAGCGAAAAGATCTTCGTCGAAAACCCCGATTTCGTCAAGCATCGCCTTGCGGTACATGCACGCGCAACCATCCGGCCACAAAGTCTCTTCGATCGCATCGTACTGGCCGCGATCGAGTTCGCCAGAGCCCCGCCCACGATTCTGCCCGTCGGGATAGATGAGGTGGCCCACCTTGTCGATCATCGGCGGACCGTCGGCGCCGGACTCGCGCCACACCAGAATCTTGGAGGCAGCCATGCCGATAGCGGGATCCGTGAACGCATCCAGAAGATGCGCCAGCCACAATGGCTCAACCTCTGCGTCGTTGTTCAGCAACGCGATGAACTCGCCCCGCGCCGCGGCGATGCCCTGGTTGTTTGCCTCACAGAATCCCCGGTTGTCCGGATTCTCGATCAGGCGGACGGCCCTGCGCCCGCCCATGAACGCTTTCACCAGTTCGCAGGAGCCATCGCTGGAGCCGTTGTCCACGACGATGATCTCAAACTCCACGCCCTGCTCCCGGGCCAGGCTGCGCAGGCAACAATCCAGGAGCGCACGCCGGTTCCAGTTCACGATGACGACCGAAATCAGGCTGCCCGGACTCTGCTGAAAGCCTTGTGGTGACAACGTGTTGTATCATACCATCAGGCTCCAAACCACAATGGCAACGCTGGGTCAACGACTCAGGGAAGAGCGGGAGAAACGGGGTTTGTCGATTGACGATCTCGCCGCCCAGACCCGAATCAATTCACAGTACTTTCTGGCGATCGAGAAGGATGATGTCTCCGGTCTGCCGGGAGGATTTTTCTATCGCAGTTTCGTTCGCCAGTACGCCCGCTTGCTCGATCTGCCAGCCGCAGCTTACCAGGCAGAAGTAGATCGCAGTTTGGAATCGGACGCCTCCATCTCCGCCACCCAGGAGACCGTGCTGCCGGACCGCCAGATCAACGTTCCGCCTATCCCTACCGGCAGGGCCGACGTTATCGTGGAGACGCGCCGCTGGATCATCCGGTTGGGCGCGTTGGCGGTTGTCATCGTCGTTTGCTCTGGCATCTATACGTTCTGGCAGCGATACCAGATGCAGAGGGAAGAGGCCGCCAAGTCCGCGCCGCAGAGGCCGGCGCCGGCTCCGGCTCCGGTTGTGCCCGCTCCCGCGCCGCCCAAAGTGGAGCAGGCGGCGGTCCCGGCGCCCGTCGTACCATCGCCCGTCACCGCGCCGCCGGTGGGCGGAGTGCAATTGATCGTCCGGGCCACTGAGCTGAGTTGGATCGGCGTTTGGCAGGGCGAACGCCTCCTGTTCGGCGATGTGATCCCGGCCGGCGAGAGCCGTGGCTTTGGCGCGCCGGACCGGTTGCGCGTCCGCTTCGGCAACGCCGGCGGCGTGGAGGTGAACTGGAACGGCCAGACCATTCCCGCCACGGGCCCGCGCGGCCAGGTGCGCACCGTGGATTTCCGCACCGATGGCTATACGGTCATTTTGCCGCCGAAGCCCGCCGCCGACGGAACTTCAACGCCACCTCAGCCATAATTCGTGTCAACCGGCGGAGATTTTCCCCGTCATTCCAGGCATGAAGACTCTGGTCCTTCTCACAACGCTCGCCGCCGGCATCGGCAGTGCGGCAACCATTCACGATCGCAACCAAAATCAGCAGGACCGCATCCGGCAAGGTGTCTTTAGCGGCCAGTTGACCCGCTCGGAAACCGCCAGGCTGGAGCGCGAGCAGCGCTACAACCGTCGCCAGACCACCATCGATCGCCGCGACGGCGGAGCTTTCACCGCGGCCGAGCGCGCACAGGCGCAGCGGCGGCTGAATCAGTCCTCTCGCGACATCGCGCGGCTGAAGCACAACGGGCGAGTGCGATAGCGCGCCGCCCCTGGGGCGAGGTAGATGTTGCCTCGTCCCGGGGCGCTCGCAATGACGCGGTGCCGCTGGGGCGGAGGTGGTGAGGCGCTGGCGCTCGGGTGCTCGCGCTGAGACGGTGCCGCCGGGCGCGGGTGGCGGCACGCGAGCGGTCGGGTGCTCGCGATGACGAGGTGTTGCTGGGGCGGAGTTGGTGAGGCGCTGGCGCTGGGGGGGGGGGGGGGGGGGGGGGGGGGGGGGGGGGGGGGGGTGGGGGGGGGCGGGGGGGGTGGTGGGGCGTTGGCGCTCGGGTGCTCGCGCTGAGGCGGTGCCGCCGGGGCGCGGCTGGTGGCACGCATGCTCTGGGGCGTCGCTGCCGGGGGCGCTGCCGCTAAGATGGTAGGGTGCTACGTACTCTCATCTTCGATTTGGGCCGGGTTCTGATCTCATTCGACTTTCAGCGGGGCTATACGCTCATGGGCGAGCTTTGCGGACTGCCCAGCGCCACGGTCCGCGAGCGCCTGTTCAGTGGCTCGCTGGTGACAGAGTATGAATCCGGGCAGATTGGCAATCACGAGTTTCACCGCCGCGTGCAGGCGCTGCTGGAGACGCCGATCGCGTATGAGCAGTTCTGCGAAGTGTGGTCCTCGATCTTCCTGCCCGATACGCTGATCCCGGAGCCGTTGATTGCGGCGTTGCATGCGAAGTACCGGATGGTGCTGCTCTCCAACACGAACGGGATTCACTTTGAGGGACTGCGCACGACGCGCACAATCCTCCGCCACTTCGATGCGTATGTGCTGAGCCACGAGGTGAAGGCGATGAAGCCCTCGCCTTTGATCTACGCGAAGGCGATTGAAGAGGCGCGTTGCGCGCCCGCCGAGTGCTTTTTCACCGACGACATACCCGCCTATGTGGAGGGCGCCAAGCTGGCGGGCATCGACGCGGTGCAGTTCCAAAGTGCGGAGCAGATTGAGGCGGAGTTGCGGGCGCGCGGCGTGGACTGGTAGGCGGAGTTAGAGGAGCGAGGCGTCCAGCGTGGTGGGCGATGCCGTCTCGGCGGGCGCTGGCGGAGCGGCGGTGGCGGCGCCGCTCAGGTAGCCCTTGAGATTGGCGACGGAACCTTCGAAGAGAGATTCGACAAGTTCCTGGACAGCCAGGCGCCGGACCTCATCGCGCGTGACCGCGGGCGTGTAGACGAACGACCGGCCCACCTTGCGGCGGCTGAGCACTTCCTTGCGGGTAAGGCGGTCCAGCATGGTCATCACGGTGGTATAGGCCAGGGGCTTGGAGGGCGCCAGCAATTCGCGGACGGCCTGCACGTTGGCCTCGCCGAGCAACCACAGCGCGGTGAGGCACTGCAGTTCCAGTGGCGGCGGGATTTCGCGGGCGGTCCGTCCCTTGCGCACGACTACTCCTTGGTTCCGTCGAAGGCGGCGAGCATCGCCTGGCCAAAGCCCGAGGCCTGCTTGACAGCCTTGGCGGCGGCAGGGGATGCTGCCTTGACCTCCACCTTCGGCTTGTCGCTCAGGTACTTCTGCTTGTCGAGGAAACTACGCTCCAAGGCTGCATTGTATCCGGTCCATTCGTTGGCTGCCGGGCGGTCTTTTTCGAGCCAGGCGGCCATGGTGGCCATCTTGGAATCCAGGTTGTCGAGGTGATGGAGCATCAACGCCTCTGGGAACACCGGGAGCTTGGGGCTGCCGAATTCCAATTGGCCGTGATGGCTGAGTATGAGGTGCTCCACCAGGTTGCGCAGCTTCGGCGGGAAGCCGGCCGGCAGCTTCTCGGCGATGATGCGCAGCCCGATCTGCATGTGGCCGAGCAGGCCGCCCTCCGTGGAGTAGGAGAAACTGCGGGTGTAGTTGAGTTCCGTGATCTTGCCAATGTCGTGCAGCAGGACACCCGTCAGCAGAAGGTCCTCGTCGAGGCTGGGATAGTGGACGGCCATGAAGCGGGCGAGGGCGGAGAGTGAGAGAACGTGCTCGATGAGGCCGCCGAGCCAAGCGTGATGGATGCCCTTGGCCGCTGGAGCGAGCTTGTAGCGCGAGGCGATCTCGGGATCGGCAAAGATCGCTTCCAGCAGCGCCCGCAGATGCGGGTCTTTCATGGCGGAGACCAGGGCGAGCACCTCGGCCATCATCTCGTCCGGATCGCGCTTGGAGGCCGGCAGGAAATCGGCCAGCGCCACCTCGGTGTCCGGCACACGCTGCAAGCTGTAAACGGTGATCTGCAGGCGGCCCTGGTAGAGCTGTGTCTCGCCTTTGACGCGGAGGAAATCGTCGGTCTCGAACGAATCCATCACGCCGCTGACGTTGTCCCACATCTTGGCGTCGATGGTGCCGCTGCGATCCATCAGCACGAGAGAGAGATAGGGGTCGCCGGTCTTCTTCTGGCGGACGTCTTTCAACTGAACCAGGAAGGTGCCCTGGATGTTCTGGCCGGAGGCCAGATCGCTCACCATCGGACTCTTCATGGAGTGCTACTTGCTGGAGGACTTGCGCGTGTCGTTCACGGTGGTGCCGGGAATCGGGATGGCGAAGAGGAGGCGCTTGGTGCGGGCCTGCATGACTTCCTCGCGGGAGATGGTATCCGGCTTGAGGAGAGCAGGATCGGTCCAGCGGGTGTCCTTGCCCGCGGCGGCGCCGGTATCGGTGAAGCCTTCGCGGATCTCGAGGAAGGAATTGGCGCGAAGCTCAGAGAGATAGCCGCGCACCTTGGGCTGCATCATCGTGGCGCCGATGCGGTCCCGGATCTCAGCCTCCACGTCGGCCAATTCGGCCTGGCCCTCTTTCTGGTGATCGTCCACGCGGAGGATCAGCCAGCCGGCGTCGACCTTGTAGGGCTCGGTGATGGTGCCTTTGGGCTTATCCCAGATCATGGTTTCCAGCGCCGGGTTGAGCAAACCCTTCTCAAAGGGCTCCAGGGCACCACCCTGTTTGGCAGTGACGGCGTCGGAGTTGTCGCGGATGAGATCGGCGAACTTCTCGCCCTTGCGGGCGCGGACGACGAGGTCCTTGGCCTTCTTCTCGGCAGCCACCAGGCCGGCGGCGTCCTTGCCCTGCGTGGAGATCAGGATCTCGCGCAGGAACACGCGCTCCTTGCGCTGGAACTGGGCCTTGTTCTTCTCGTAGTAGGCTTCGATATCGGCCTTCGGGATGCTGACCTTGCTATAGACTTCCTGGCCGATGACGCGCTGGGTGAGGATGCCGTTTCTGACTTCCTGCTTAAAGTCTTCAAACGACATGCCCGTGGCCTCGCGGATCCAGGCCTGGAACTTGTCGGGATCGGCGATCTTGTTGTCGCGCTGCAGGTCGCCCAGGTACTTGGTGACCTCGCTATCGACGTTCACGTTGAGGTCCTTGCCGCGTTGGACCAACAGGAGATTGTCGATGCGGTCGCGCAGGATATCCTTCTCGCCCTGCCGGATGGCTTCGGCGATCTGCTGCGGGGTTGCTCCGCGTTGCTTCAGGTTCGCTTCCATTTCACGGCGCGCCCGATTGAGATCGGTGCGAGTGACGATGTCGGCGTTCACCTTGGCAACGATCTGCTCCACCATCACGTTGTCTGCGGCCGGAACAGGCAGGACGCCGGCCAAGCCGAGAGACAGAAGAAGGGCACAAATCCTCATAGTGCCATTATCGCTGAGATCGGGCGCACTTTGCTCGTGGATTGTTTGGGGGCGGCCGCTGCTGGAAACCCCTGAGAGGAATCACCCGCTGCGCGCACTAAACGTACGAGACGGTATGAAGCCCAAAGAGACACTTGAACTAGCGGCGCGCCTGGCGGGCGGACCCGACCCTGCGACGGGTGGAGAGACGCCGGGCACGGGCGAGTTGCGGTCGCCCATGGCTTTACTGGCCTTGTTACTGGCCATGGATCTGCTCAGGCGCGAGGCGGCGCGTCCTGGCTGGCCGGACTAACCGCGGACGCTGGCCGCTGGCATCTTTTTGGCGATATCGAGCATCTCGGCGGAGCTTTCACTGCCGATGGTGAAGCAATCGAGCACGTCCTGAGAGAGGGCGTATTGGAGGCACTCGTCGGGCTTGCCGCGCAGCTTGCCGGCGCCGAAGATCTTCATGCCGATGATGCCCTTGCCGGCGGCCTTCATCTGCTTGAGCACGGGGATGACCTCACCGGGCGCGGCATCCATGGCTACGCCGGCGGGGTTGAGGCGGGCCAGGTCGACTTCCACCCAAGGCGTGATGGCTGCTGTCTTGAGGGCGGCCATCGTGTGGCAACTGACGCCCTTCGTCCTGACGATGCCCTTTTCCTGGAGCTCGCTGATGTACTCCATGGCGCCCTTTTTGCGATCGGGCCAGTTGCCATCCATCATGCAGTGGAGCAGCAGAATGTCGATGTAATCGGTGCCGATCTCGCGGCGGAAACGATCGATATCGGCCTTCATCTCGGCGGCCGTGGAGGCGTGTGTCTTGGAGAGAATGACGACCTTTTCGCGGGGCGTCTTCTTGAGTGATTCCTTGATGTGCGGATGGGTGCCGTACTGATCGGCGGAGTCCCAGAAGTTGATGCCGTTGTCGAAGGCGGTGCGCATCATGTTGCTGACGCCTTCGAGGCCGAGTTTCTTGGTCTGGTTGGAGCTGCCGCCGCCACCGTTGGTGCCGGTGCCCATGGCCAGGCGGCTGAGCTTGATCTTGCGCGGACCCAGAGTGACGATGTCGCTGGCCTGCTTCTTTTCCGTGCCTGCGAAGAGGTGGTAGGGGAAAGCGTTCAGGCTGACTACGCCTGCGCCGGTGGTCAAGAATGAGCGTCGTTGCATGCGGCCTCCCAGATGGCTACCCAAATAGGATAGCTTACCGGCGCGATTCGGATTGTATTTTCACGGCGAGGTTCATTTCGGCGAAGCCCGCCTCGGTGTGATCGAGCATGGTCCGGGTGAGGGGGCCGATGAGGAGGCCCGTGAACTTCTCCGATTGCACGAGCGTGGTACGTCCGCCGGCGGCGGGATCGAGGCGGAAGCGGTGCTCGCCGGTGAGGAGGCCGGGGATGGGCAGGTCACCGCGCCAGGCGAACTCGCGATTGGGGAGGACGGTCAGGACGATGGGGGTGAAACTCATCTCGCTCTCGCCGGGCGGGCGGACCGTGATTGCCAGTTTCTCGCCGGGGGCCAGGCGGCCCTGCAAGCGGACGAGGAACGGGTTCCATTCGGGGTAGGCGGCGGTGGTGGTAAGGACGCGCCATACGGTTTCCGGCGGGGCGTTGATGGTGATTTCCGTGCGGAGCTCGCGGTCCTGCTGGATGAGGGCAGGACGAGGAGCGCTGCGCCGAGGAGGGCTATGAAAACGACGACGATTCGCAGGATTGCCCGGCGCATGGTGCGATTATACTGGACGCATGCCGAATTGGACTGCCGTGAAACTGGCCAAAGACATCGTGTTGTTTGTGGAGGCGGAGGGCGATGCACTGCGCCGGGCGCAGTTTGGCACATCCGCCGGCAACCCGCCGGAGGGCTGGGCCGCCGCCGACCGCAAGGACAAGCTGCCGGTGCTGCAGCAGGCGGCGCAAGAGTTGAAGGAGTACATGACCGGGCAGCGGCGTGTGTTCTCGGTGACGTTCGAGGTGGATGGCACGGAGTTCCAGTGCCGGGTCTGGCAGGCGCTGTGCGAGATTCCATTTGGCGAAGTGCGGAGCTACGCCGATATCGCCAAGGCGCTGGAAAAGCCGAAGGCGACGCGGGCGGTGGGCTCGGCGAACGGGCGGAATCCGCTGCCGGTGTTTATCCCGTGTCACCGGGTGATCGGCTCGGATGGATCGCTGGCGGGGTACTCGGCGGGGTGGAGGTCAAGCGGGTTCTGCTGGCTTGCGAAGGGATTCTCTTATAAGGGCCAGCAGGCGGTCTTCGCCTTTGATGACCATGCGCATGGGGATGGCATGGACGCGACATTCGGCGGCGAGGGCGGGCTCGATATTGAGCAGGTCCTTTTCGGTGGTGAGCAACGCGGGTGCGCGGGCGGCGAGGGCGCGCAGTTCCGCTGCCTGGTAGTGGTGGTGATCGGGGAATTCCTCAAAGAACATAGGCTCGATGGCGAGGTCGCGGAGGGTGCGGCGGAAGCTTTCGGGCTGGCCTAGGCCGCAGAAGGCGCCGGCCGCGGTGACGGGTGGCGGGTCTGCCACGACGCGTGCGAGGAAGACGGGGGCTGTGGGGTTGTGGCGGCGGATTTCCTGGAAGAGCCCCTGATAGGCGCGGCCTTCGTCCGTGCGGGTGATGATGACGACATGGGCGCGGGCGAGGGCTGGGAAGGGCTCGCGGAGGAGGCCGCGCGGAAAGACGCCGCCGCGGAAGGGGTCGATGGCGTCGATGAGGACGATATCGAGATCGCGGCGGGTTTGCCAGTGCTGGAAGCCGTCGTCGAGGAGGAGGACATCGGGGTGGGCGGAGCGCTCGAGTGCGAGACGCGCGGCGCGGCGATCGGCGCCGACTCCGACTACGGCGTGCCCGGCGCGGCGGATGAGCGCGGCCTCTTCGCCATCCTGGCCCGGCGCGGCGCGGTAACCGCGCATCAGCACACCGGGCTTGTGGCCTTCGCGGGCCAGTTGCTGAGCGAGCCAGAGGACGAACGGGGTTTTGCCGGTGCCGCCCATGCTGAGGTTGCCGACGCTGATGACGGGTTGGGCGGGGATGTCGGGATGGCGGCGTTTGCGCCAGCGGTCCACGGCCATGCCGGCGAGCCAGAGATGCGAGAGCGGATTGAACGAGGGCGGGCGGACGAGGGCCTGGTCGTAGGTCTCGTGGATGTGGGCGAGGGCGCGGGCGGTGGCGCCGCGCTGTTGATCGGAGAGCACGCGGCCTTTCTCGCCGATGGAGGGATCGGCGAAGAGTTGCTGGATGGCGGGGGCGAGGGCGGCAGGATCTTCGATGGTGAGGACGGCTCCGGCGGTGCGAAAGGCGGCGGCGATTTCGGCGAAGTTCTCCATGTGGGGTCCGGTGACGATGGGGACTCCGAAGGCGGCGGGCTCGAGGATGTTGTGGCCGCCGCGGTGGGGGAATGTACCGCCCATGAAGACGGCGTGGGCGATGCGGAAGAGGCCGCTGAGCTCGCCGATGGTATCGAGGAGGAGGACGGCGGGGAGGGTGAGGGTGGAGGAGTCTGTGAGCTGGGAGCGGCGGAGATGGGCGATGCCACGGGCGGCGAGCTTGGCGGCGGCGGAATCGAAGCGCTCGGGGCGGCGGGGGACGAGGATGAGGAGGTGGCGTCCGGGGATGGATTGGAAGGCGTCGAGGACGATGTCGTCTTCGTCGGGGTCGCCGGGATCGGCTGGGGGCATGGTGGAGGCGGCGATCCAGACGTGGCCGGGGGCGAGGCGGCGGAGCAGTGCGGTGACGGGCGCGGTGATGGAGGTGGTAGCGGGGTCGAAGTCGTATTTGAGGTTGCCGGCGGGGATTGGGTTGACGGCTCCGAGCTCGCGGTAGCGGGCGGCGGCGGTGGAATCCTGGGCGAGGATGGCGTTGGGGAATGAGAGGGCGTGGCGGAAGAACCAGGCCCAGCGGCGGTAGCTAGGCAGGGCCTTATCGGAGATGCGGCCGTTGATGACGAGCAGACCGGCTCCGCTGCGGCGGGTTTCGCGGTAGAGGTTGGGCCAGATCTCGGTCTCCATGACGATGACGAGCGCGGGTTTGAGAGAGCGTAGGACGCGGCGCACGGCGAAGCGGTAATCGATGGGCGCGTAGAAGATGCCGGCGGCGAGGTGGGCGAGTTTCTGTTCGGCCATGGCGAGGCCGGCCAGCGTGGTGCAGGAGACGTAGATGGGCGTGTGGGGCATCTGTGCGCGCAGGCGCTGGAGCAACCCGGCGGCGGTGATGGCCTCGCCGACGGAGACGGCGTGCAACCAGATGGCGCCGGGGAGCGTCCGGTGGAGGGAGCGGGGCAGGAAGCCGAAGCGCTCCGTGACGCGGCTGGCGTATGCGCGGTTCCTGACGATGCGCAGTGCAAGATAGAGTAGAAGAAACGGGAAGGCGAGGGCCTGTAAGGTCCAGTAGAGGTAATCGATGAGAGTGGCCCGCAAATTATTGATGTTATCGCTGTGTGGCCTGGCGGCGTTAGCGCTGATGTGGGCGCAGAGCACGTTCCGGCCCAAGACGGCGAAGGAATATCCGTCGCATCAGGACTTGGGGAAGCTCAGGGTAGCGGCGGTGAAGTTCGAGAGCGACGAGGAGACGCGGCCGGCGTTTGGCAAGGTGAACCCGAATGAATATGGGGTGCTGCCGGTGTATCTGATTTTGGAGAACACGAGCGAGCAGACGCTGCTGCTGGACCGGATGAAGGTGGCGTTTCAGTTCCAGGGCGGGGAGATCGCGCCGACGCCTCCGGGGGATTTGCCGTACCTGATTGGGGTGAAGCGGCCGAGGACGGGGCCGACGGTGCCGCTGCCGATCCCGCTGCCGAAGAAGAAGAATCCGATGGGCGGGGTGGAGTTGCAGACGCGGGCGTGGAGCGCTAAGACGCTGTTGAAGGGCGAGAGCGCGACGGGGTTTTTCTACTTTCAGGCGCGATACCGGAAGAACGCGAAGATCTACGTGACGGGGATCCGGGAGGGGTTGACGAACAAGGAGTTGTTTTACGTGGACGTGGCGATGGACACGCCGGGGGTGGAGTAGGGGGCGGTCTAGCGCAGGAACGGGTTGCGTTCCTTTTCGCGGCCGATGGTGGTGCTGGGGCCGTGGCCGCAGATGACTTGGGTGTCTTCGGGGAGCGTCAGGAGCTGGTTGTGGATGGAGCGGATGATCTGGCGTCCGTCGCCGCCGGGGAGATCGGTGCGGCCGATGGAATCGCGGAAGAGGGTGTCGCCGGCGATCAGGACTTCCTCAGTGGGGACGAAGAGGCAGAGGCTGCCCTGGGTGTGGCCGGGCGTGTGGAGGATCTGGATCTCGGTCTCGCCTAATTGGAGCGTGTCGCCGTCTCGGGCTGGGGTATCGATGGTGGTGCGTTCGGGCGGGGCCATGCCGAGCCAGCCGGCCTGGGTGTCGAGGTGATCGTAGAGAGGCTGATCGTTCTCGTTCATGTAGACGGGCGCGCCGGTGAGAGCCTTGAGCTTGGCGGCGCCGCCGATGTGATCGATGTGGGCGTGGGTGATGACGATGGCCTGGACGGTGAGGCTGTGTTTGGCGAGAATGGCCTGGATGGCGGTGAGGTCGTCACCGTCGCCGGGATCGATGACTATGGCGTGGCGCGTGGCTTCGTCGCCGAAAATCGAGCAGTTGCACTGCAGCATGCCAACGGGGAGAATCTCGTGGATCATCTGAACCATCAGTATAGAGGTAGAACTCTATGACAAATGTATTGCTCCATCTGCATCTGGCGCTGGGCGCCTTTCTCTTGCTGGCATTGGCGATTGACAAAGTGAAGGCGTGGCGGCTGGGCGTGCTGGGCGCGTCGCTGGCGCTGGTGATCACCGGGGCCTTCAATTTCATGACCCGGATGACGGGCGCGCCGGCGGGGTGGCACGCCTTTATCGGGATCAAGCTGCTGCTGGCGCTGCATGTGATTGCGATGTGCGTGATGATCGCCCGCGGGACGGGCGGCGCAGAGAAGGAAGCGCGGTGGCGCAAGGGCGCGCTGGGCTCTTGTGCGCTTGTGGTGGTCATCGGGTTGTACTTCAGCAATTTCGCGAGATAACGCCATGACGGGATACGAAGCTCTGAGGCAGTCTGCCGCCGTCTACGACGTGAGCGGGCGAGGGCGGATCCGCGCGACAGGCGAGGACCGGCAACGGCTGCTGCATGCCATGACCACCAATCACGTGCAGGAGATGACGCCGGGGCAGACGAAGTATGCGTTTTTCCTGAATGCGCAGGGGCGGATTCTGGCCGACGTGTGGATTCTGTGCACGGACGACGCGCTGATCCTGGACGTGGAGCCGGAGGTGCGGGAGAAGATCTTCCAGCATCTGGACCGCTACATCATTGCCGACGATGTCACTTTGGAAGACATCACGGAAACGACGTCGGAGTTTGCCATTGAGGGGCCGGCAGCCGTGCGGCCGGCGGGGCTGGTGATGGAGGGCGGATTGACGGGCCAGCCGGGTTATCGCGTGATTGTGCCGCGGGGGGAGAGCGTCGTGGGGGACGCCGTGGCGTGCTCGCCGGAAGAGGCGCGGGCGGTGAGGATCGAGAATGGAGTGCCGCGCTATGGCGAGGACATGCTGGAGACCAACCTGGTGCAGGAGACGGGGCGCAACGAGGCGCTGCATTTCAGCAAGGGCTGCTATCTGGGGCAGGAGATTGTGGAGCGAGTGCGATCCCGCGGGCAGGTGACCAAGGGGCTGGCGGCGCTGGCGATTGCGGGGACGGACGTGCCGGCGGCGGGGACGGCGGTGATGAGCGGGGAGAAAGAGGCGGGCGAGATTCGCTCCGCGGTGTGGTCGCCGGCGGAGGGCCGTGTGCGGGCGCTGGCGCTGCTGCGTATGGCTTTACTGTCTGCGCCGCTCAGCGTGAACGGCGCGGGCGTGGAGGTCATCGAGCACCGATAGAGGCACGCGCCAATCGGAGTGGCGGCCGCGGCCGAGGCGGACATCGGGCTTGTGGGCGCCGTGATAGTCCGAGCCACCGGTCATGGCGAGGTTGAATTTCTTGGCGAGGTTGGTGTAGCGCGAGCGGCTGGAGAGATCGTGATCGGAGTGCCAGACCTCGATGGCGCCGAGGCCCGCCTGGACGAAGCCGGCGAGGATGCTTTCTTCTTCGGCGGGGTCCCTTTTGTTGAGCCGGAAGGCGTGGGCGAGCGAGGCGATGCCGCCGGCCTCACGGATGCGGCGGATGCCCTCTTCGGGTTCCGGGTCGGCGCGTTCGACGTAGGCCAGACCGGTTTCGCCGAGATAGACATCGAAGGCGTGCTGCATGGTGGGCACGTAGCCCTTGTCGCGCATCAGGCGGGCGAAGTGGGGGCGGCTGGTGATGTTGCGGCCGAGGGCCTCGGCCTCCTCCAGTTCGACGGGCATGCCGAGGGCGGCGAGCTTGGCGGAGATTCCGGCGTTGCGGGTGCGGCGCTCGGAGCGCAGGGTTTCGAGCCACCCTCGGAAGGCGGGCGCGGGTTCTTCAAAGAAATAGCCGAGGATATGGACGCTGCGGCACTCGGGTGCGGGGTCGGCGCTACGGCGGGTGCTCAACTCCAGGCCGCGGACGAGGCGGAGACCGCGGGCGGCGGCGAGTGGCAGGGCCTCGTCGGAGCCGAGCAGCGTATCGTGATCGGTAATGGCGAGCGCCTCGAGGCCGGCAGCCAGCGCGTTTTCGATGATCTGGGCCGGGGTGTCGGTGCCGTCCGAGGCGGTGGTGTGGGTGTGGAGATCGATCACTGGGCAGCCCACTGGAGGAAAGAGGCGACGTCGCGCTTCATGGCTTGCAGGGAATCGACGTGGATGTAATACATGTGGCCGCTTTCGTAATGGTGGGTCCGGACGTTGGCGCGGGCGGCGGGCGGAAGGCCGAGATGATTGAGGGTGTAGGTGGCGGCGAAGTAGGGCGTGGCCAGGTCGTAGTAGCCGGAGCCGACGTAGAGCTTCATATGCGGATTCTTGGCAAAGGCGAGGCGGAGCGTCTCGGAGACGTTGGCGTAGCGGTTCTCGGTCTGCCAGTCCCATTTGCCGGTGCCGCCGCCGAGGATGAAGTATTCGGTGTCGGCGACGTAGCCCAACTCGGCGCGCACGTATTGATTGAAAGCGGCGGTGTAGGGTGGGCGAATGGCGCTCATGCTGGGGTCGAACTCGGGCTCGGTGGAGACGGCGGGCTTGCCGGGTCCGGTGAGGCGGCTATCGAGGCGGCCGACGACGATGTTCTCGTCGCGGCGCAGTTCGCGAATGAAGGGCATGATCTCGACGCGCAGGTCGCTGTGATCGATGTAAGTGGGGGCGAGGCCGGTGAGGCGGGCGAGTCTGGCGACGGCGGCGGCGCGTTCCGCGGGGGTGAGCGAGGCGCCCTTCATGAGGGCTTGGGGATAGCCGGTGAGGGCAAACTGCTCGGATTCGCGGAGAGCGGCGGGGAGGTCTTTCTGCAGGTCGGCGGGGAGCTTCTTGTGATACCAGGCGGTGGCGGTGTAGCTGGGGAGGTAGAGGGCGTAGGGGAGATCGTTGCCGTCGTTGAAGCGGATGGTTTCGAAGTTGAGCACGGTGGAGATGAGGAGTACACCGTTGAGGGCGATGCCTTTGTCGGCGAGGTAGCCGGAGAGGCCGGCGGCGCGCGTGGTGCCGTAGCTCTCGCCGGCGAGGAAGAGGGGGGAGAGCCAGCGCTGATGCTTGCCGAGGTAGAGGCGGATGAACTCGCCGACGCTTTCGATATCGCCGGAGACGGAGTGGAATTTCTTGGCGAGGTCGGGCTTGGCGGCGCGGGAGTAGCCGGTGCCGACGGGGTCAATGAAGACGAGGTCGGTTTCGTCGAGCCAGGTGGCAGAGTTGGTTTCGAGGGTGTAGGGCGGGGCGGGGAGGGCGCCGCTATCCATCATGCGGACGCGCTTGGGGCCGAGGGCGCCGAGGTGGAGCCAGACGGAGGCGGAGCCGGGGCCGCCATTGAAGGAGAAGGTCAGGCGGCGGCGTGCGGGGTCTGTGACGCCATCGAGGGTATAGGCGATGTAGAAGACGTTGGCCTCAATCTCGCCGGCGGCGTTGCGCAGGGGCATGAGGCCGGTGGTGGTGGTGTATTTGAGAGGCTTGCCGCGCAGGGTGATTTCGTGGGGGCGGACGATGGGGTCCGGCTGCTGCGCCGGCAGGGCAGGAAGTATGAGTAGGGAGAGAGCGAGTACGCGCCTGAGCATGAGTAATCTATCAGGATAACCGCAAATCAAGGCCGCTTGATCAGCTCGCCGGGATGTTTCAGGCCGCCGACGGCAAACTCGAACTGAGAGGCGCCGACGCGGGCGACGAGTTTCCCCTCTCCGAGAGGGCGTCCCTGGGTGGGGAAGAAGACGGCGCCGTCGGTGGATTCGCCGGGGATGAGCTTGGTGGTGACGAAGACGATGGCGGATGCGGCGGCGGCGGCTTTGAGTTTGGAGGAGGAGACCTCGGCGAGCGCGTTCTGGCGGCGCTGCTCGTAGCCGTTGGTGGATTGGAAGCGGCTGAGCCCGTAGAGGCTCATCTCGTAGGTGCCGACGAGCTTGATGACATCGCTGCGGCCGCCCTTGTTGAGGAACTGCTGGACGACGCTGCCGGCTGGAGTGGCGGTGATGACGGTGCCGTCGGCGCGGATGAAGCGGAAATCCTCCGCCTTGATGGTGCGGCTGGAGGGGGAGCCGTTGGAGACGGCGAGTTGGAGTACGACGTAATCGCGGACCTGCGCGGGCAGCGGGGCGAACATGATGGTGACGCCGTCGCGCGTGAGGGTCTGGTAGCGCAGGCCGTTGGATTCAAACTCGATGGCCTGGCCGCGAAGCGGGGTGAAGCCCCATAGCACGAGCAGCGCGAGTGCGCCGGTGATGGGGAAAATACTCATACCTCCATGATAGACTGGCATTTTGTATCCGCTCGCTGCGCCGCGCACGCGTCAGCCCATCTTTTATTCAAAAGGACTCATTGCAATGGTCAATACAGGTGTAAGCCCAAGTTCTCACGGTCTTCAGGAGCAAGGCATCGAGGCCGCCACCGCATGGTGGAATCTGGGGACTGGCCGATTGACGGAGATGGCGCTGCAGCGGAAGGAGGGTGTCCTGGCGGGCAACGGGGCACTGGTGGTGCGGACGGGCGAGTTTACGGGGCGCTCACCGAAAGACAAGTACATCGTCCGGGATGCATACACGGAATCCACGGTGGCGTGGGGTAGCGTGAACCAGGCACTGACGCCGGAGCAGTTTGACGGGATCTGGACGCGGGTGCGTGCCTTCCTCACGGATAAAGAGGTCTTCGTTGCGGATTTGCGGGCCGGGGCGGCTGATGCGTATCAGATGCCGATCCGGGTGGTAACGCAGAAGGCGTGGCATTCGATGTTTGGGCGGCAGATGTTTTTGAAGCCGTCGCTGGAGGCGCTGGCGACGCACAAGCCGGAGTTTACGCTGGTGTTTGCGCCGGAGTTCCGGTGTGATCCGAAAACGGACGGAACGGGCACCGAAACGTGCGTTGTGATCGATTTTTCTCGCAAATTGGTGCTGATCCTGGGCACGTTCTACGCGGGCGAGTTGAAGAAGAGCGTGTTCACGATTCTGAACCATCTGCTGCCGGAGCGGGACGTGCTGCCGATGCATTGTTCGGCTAACGTGGGCTCGCACAAGCGGGTGGCGCTGTTCTTTGGATTGTCGGGTACGGGGAAGACGACGCTTTCGGCGGATCCGCACCGGCGGCTGATCGGCGACGACGAGCACGGCTGGAGCGACGCGGGGGTGTTCAATTTTGAAGGTGGGTGCTATGCGAAGTGCATTCGCCTGACGCAGGAATTGGAGCCGCAGATCTTCAACGCGATCCGGTTTGGATGCGTGCTGGAGAACGTGGTGATCGATCCGGAGACGCGGGCGCTGGATTACGATTCCGAGCTGTATACGGAGAACACGCGGGCAGCGTACCGGGCGCAGTATATCGAGAACGCGGTGATCCCTGGGGTGGGCGGGCAGCCGAGCGACGTGGTTTTCCTGACGGCGGACGCCTTTGGCGTGCTGCCTCCGATCTCGCGGCTGACGCCGGAGCAGGCGATGTACCACTTTTTGAGCGGCTACACGGCGCGGTTGGCGGGGACGGAGCGGGGCATGGGCAAGGAGCCGCAGGCGACATTCAGCTCGTGTTTTGGCGAGCCGTTTTTGCCGCGCAGCCCGCTGGAGTATGCGCGGATGCTGGGCGAAAAGCTGAAGAAGCAGGGCTCCCATGTTTGGCTGGTGAACACGGGGTGGACCGGCGGGCCGGCGGGCGTGGGCAGCCGCATGAAGCTGGTGTACACGCGGGCGATGGTGAATGCGGCGGTGGAGGGCGAGTTGAACGCAGTGCCGGTGACGCCGGATCCGGTGTTCCAGGTGGGTGTGCCGCAGTTTTGTCCGGGCGTGCCGAACGAATTTCTGAACGCGCGGGGCATGTGGGCGGACCAGGCGGCCTATGACGTGGCGGCCAAGGACCTGGCGTCGCGCTTCCAGAAGAACTTCCGGGCGAAGTTTGGAAGTGTGGGCGCAGACATTGCGGCAGCCGGGCCGCTGACGGACTAGCGGCGATGCGGGACCTGTTGCGGGCAGCGTGTTTCGCAGCCGATAAGCATGCGGCTCAGCGGCGCAAGGGCGGCGCGGCTGAGCCGTACGTGAATCACGTTTTGGAAGTGGCGCGGCTGGTGGCCGATGCGCTGGATGAGCCGGATGAGCCACTAGTGATGGCGGCGCTGCTGCACGACACGCTGGAGGATACGGAGACCACCTACGCGGAGTTGGTGGAGAAGTTCAGCGAGGATGTTGCGTCGCTGGTGGCGGAGGTCACCGATGACACGAGCCTCTCGAAGGCCGAGCGCAAACGGCTCCAGATTGAGCACGCGCACACGCGGTCCAAGCGGGCGCAGGCGATCAAGCTGGCGGACAAGATCTCGAATCTGCGGAGTATGCTGAACAGTCCGCCGGCGGGCTGGGACGAGGCGCGCAAGCTGGAATATGTGGAGTGGGCGCGGGAGGTGGTGGCGGCGCTGCCGGAGCCGAACCTCAAGCTGCGGGTTGAGTTTGAACGGACGTGGCGGGCGTTTCGGGGTCTGTAGCGGGGGCGATCCAGAACCAGAGGGCTCCGGCGATGATGGCGAGGACGGCGGAGACGAGCAGAGCGGATTCCCAGCCGAGCCAGGTGGCGAGGATGGGCGTGAGGGCGGGGGAGATGAAGCCGCCGAGGTTGCTGCCCATATTCATGAGGCCGCCGGCGGCGCCGCTGCGGGGACCGGCGATGGTGGTCATCGTAGCCCAGAAAGGGCCCTCCACGCTCAACACCAGGGCGGTTGCCAGTGCGAGGCACACAACGGCGAAGACGGCGTTGGCGGTGTGCGCGCCGGCGGCGATGAGGATGCCCGAGCCGGCGAGGCCGATCATGGGGATGAGCCGGCGGTGGTGGGGGAATCGGTCGTGCAGCCAGCCGCCGAGGGGGATGGAGACGATGGAGAGCAGCCAGGGCATGGCGCCGAGCAGGGCGCTCTTCATGAGGTCGAAGTGGCGGACGTCGACGAGGTAGAGGAAGAACCAGTAGACGAAGATGTAGCCGACGTAGCCCTGGAGCGTGTAGCTGATGGTGAGCAGGATGAAGCTACGGGAGCGCGGCAGGCCTTTAGCGGCGGAGACTGCGGTGGCTGGCTCGTTGGTGGCCGGGGGGCGGACGATCATCCAGGCGGCGGCAACGGCGAGGGCGGGGACGGCGGAGACGAGCAAGGCGGTGCGCCAGCCCCAGCGGACCATGACGAAGGAGAGCAGGGGAGGCGCGATGGCGGAACCGAGGCCGATGGCGGCGATGACGAAGCCATTGGCGCGGCCGCGTTGGGCGGCGGGGATCCAGGCGGCGATGGCGCGCGCGGCGGCGGGGAAGGTGGGCGATTCGGCGATGCCGAGGAGGAGGCGTCCGGCAAGGATCATGGGGAGGACGGCGCCGGCTCCGGCGATCCAGAGAGTGGCGGCGACCCAGGCGAGGGCGGCCCAGCCGAGGACGCGGGCTGCGCCGAAGCGATCCGCCAGCATGCCGCCGGGGATCTGGCAGAGGGCGTAGCCGAGGAGGAAGGCGCTGAAGATGCGGCCCATGGCCTCCTGGGAGAGGCCGAGTTCGCGCATCATCATGACGCTGGTGACGGAGACGTTGACGCGGCAGAGGTAGCTGGCCGTGGCGGTGACGGAGAGCAGGGCGACCAGGCGCCAGGCTTTGCTCATCAGGGCGCCAGTCGCTTGTGCATGAGCGTCTCGGAGGCGCCTTCGATGACGTAATCGGCGAACTCGCCGACCTGGCTGTAGCCGTGGCGCTCGTAGAGGCGGCGGGCGGCGCTGTTGAACGATGACACGCAGAGGAAGATGTGGCGGGCGCCGGGGAAAAGCGTTTCGGCGTGGGTCAGGAGTTGGGAGCCGATGCCGCGGCCGCGGGCGTGGGCGCTGACGGCGATGGACGCGATGTAGGGGGAGCCGGCGACGCCGCGCGGATGGAGGAGGACAAAGCCGAGGCGCCCGGTCTCGTCGCCGGCGACGAGGAGGGTGTATTCGGGATGAGCGCACTTGGCGAGGCACTCGTCATAGCCGCGACCGAGGGTGAGCCACGGGTCCGTGGCTGCCATGACTCCTGCGCACCACGCGCGACCTTCGGGTGACGCGGATTCGTTTGTGAAAACTATCACGATACGAGCATCGCACGGGCTGCAATTGGGCGCGAGTTCGTGCATACTCGATACAACGTAAGGAGGGGATGCAATGACTCCGACACTGGCGAAGGGTGCGAGCGGCCAAGCCGTGCGCGCTTTGCAGGATGTACTCAATTTCCAGGTGCGCCGCGGCGCGCCGCTGCAGGTGGACGGCGTTTTTGGCGCGAAGACCGAAGCCCGCGTGCGCGAGTTTCAAGCGGCTGCGAAGCTCCAGGTGGACGGGATTGTGGGTCCGCTGACGAATGCGCAGTTGTTTGAGGTGACGGACGTGACGGTGCCGTTGATCTTCATGCCGCGGCTGCAACTGACGCTGCCGGCGATTGGCCAAACTTCGGGGCAGGGCATCCAGCCGCCGCGGTTGGTGCCGCCGCTGCAATGGCCGGGGCCGCCGTTTCCGGCGCCGCCTCCGTTCCAGTTTGGGGGCGGGTTCTCGTTTGGTCCGGCGAGCGCGATGACGCTGCCGAGTTTCTCGGCGCCGGCCGATGTGCTGGGTTTGCGATTCACGGTGCCCACCCGCAAGGATACGCAAGACCCGGCGGTGGCGAGCCGGACGACGATTCTGGAGCTGATTGAGAATCTGCCGACCAACTCGAAGTTCAAGGCGCTGCTGGTTTCGCAGGTGCCGGATCCTGTGCAGCGCATCTCGCCGCCCGGGACGGGCTTCCAGTGGGGGCTCTCGCCGCTGTTTGATCCCCTTGATCCCAAGGGATTTGGGGTGAAGGGCAACGCGCGGTTTAGCGTGCGGATCTCGGAGGGGCTGGGCGGGCTGCCGAACGTGGTATTCAGCGCGTGGGGCGACGGCAAGCTGGAGCTGGATTTCACGAGCCGCAGCGGGCAGGCGCGGCCGCACATTCTGGGGCAGGGGCAGTTGTTTCTTGGGTTCTTGGGGGTGTTTTAGGCGGGGGGCGGCACGCGCAACTCAGCGCGGGCCGCCCGCTCTCTATTGGCCGGGGTGTCTACTTAGCCGCCGGCACATAGCTTAGTTCCGGCCGGTACCGGTAAACGGTCCATTCGGTGCGCAATGTCAGCGCGCCGATCTTGGACTGGAAGCGTTGAAAGCCTTCCGCGCCCATCGCCTTTTCGGCAGGTGATGGCCCGTCAAGATCGGCCCACGATTTCATTGCCGCAAAGGTGAGGATCTGGTTGGTGGGCGCACCGTAGCGGACCCGAAAGATGCCGTATGCGGAAGTGCCGGCTTTCTTCCAGGCAGGCACCAGTTCGCTGCTGAACAGCGCCAGAGCCTCGTTCATTTTGCCTGGGGCTACGGTGGCGCGTCCGGTTCGGACAAACGCCGGCAGCTCGGTGGAGCGTGGCGAAGTGGAATCCGGCACCTTGGTGTGCATCTCAGTTTCGACGCTTTCGGTAGCGGCGTTGATGCGCGCCCAGATGGCGGCCATCGGGCCTTCGTGGGCCTTCATCTGAGGATCGACGGTCTGATCGAGTTCGGTCCATTTCGAGCGGTAGGAGACTACGGCGTACTCGCGCGGGCCGGTGGTGGACTGCCAGACGGTGAATCCGCGGTCGGAGCCGCCCTTGGCGAGCAACGCAACACGGTCCTTGTTGGCGGCAATCCAGTCCGCGGTGCTTCCGGGCTTGACGCGGACACGATTGACGACGCGGATGTCGCCCTGCGCGAAGGCGGGCGCGGCCATGGCGGCCAGGCTGAGCGCGGCGAGGCAGGTGTTCCAGGTGAGTTTGGATTTCATGGTTGAATCTCCTTGTCAATGCTCGGCTACCTGGCGACCGCCGCGTAGCTCAGCTCCGGCTGGAAGCGGTAGACGGTCCATTCGATGCGTGTGGTGAGGGTGCTGACTTTTTCCACGTACTTCAGGTAGGCGTCGCGGCCGGCGGTCTTTTCGATGGGGGTGGGGCCGTCGAGATCTGCCCAAGTGTTCATGCCCGTGTGGGTTAGCACCTGATTGGTGCCGCCGCCGAAGCGGGCGCGGCCCACGCCGTAGGAGGTGACGCCGGCGGCCTTCATGGCCGGAACGGTGATGGCCTTCATGGTGGCGAGGAGTTCGTCCATTTTGCCGGCGGCTGCGTTGATGCGCGCCACCCTGATCATTTTGGGCATCTCTGCCGGGCGGGGCAGGGTGAGATCCGGCTGCATGGCGTGGATCTCGCGCCAGGCGCTTTCTGTGGCGGCATTCAAGCGCGCGGTGATGCCGGCCAGGGCGGCGGCGTGCGCGCTCATTTTGGGCTCCGCGAGGACGTCCATTTCGGCCCACTTGGAGTAGTAGCGTACCCAGAGGAACTCGCGCGGCCCAGTGAGGGACTGCCAGACTGTGTAGCTGCGCTCCGATCCGCCTTTGGCCATGAGGGCGGCATAGTCCTTTTCGGCGGCCCTCCAATCTCCCAACTTGTCGGGCTTGATCCGGTAATGAACGATGGACCGGATGGCCGGCGGCGCCTGGGCGAGGGCCGGTACCGCGACTGCTGCCAACATCAGCGCGGCGGCGATGCCGTGCGCGCACACTACGGGCTTCATCCTCAACTGCATTGTTTGGACTCCAAGTTTTGGTTCAACGCCTCGCCTGGGATGGGGCAGACACAGAGCAGACACTGCTTTGCCTGTGCAGAACACGGACACGGCATACCCAGTGCCGTGTCGAAAGCGTAGGAATCCTAACACAGGAATACGGATTAGGGAAGAAGAAACCGATAGTACCGTGCTAGCCTTGTTGCGATATGGCGACGCCGGGGTGGATTCGCAGCGCGTGTGTCCCTACATTGGGAGACGTGCTGCTGGTATTCCTGGCGATGCGGCCGTTTTTTGCGGGCAACGCCTGGGTGGCGCTCTTCAGCGATGCCAACGTGGGGCTGCACATCCGCACGGGCGACATCATCCGGGCCACCGGCCATGCTCCCGCCAGCGAGCCATTTTCTTTCAGCCTGCCCGGCCAGCCGTGGTTTGCATGGGAGTGGGTGACGGCCACTGGGCTTTCGTGGATCCACAGCTTTGGCGGTCTGGGGGCGGTGGGCATTGTGGCGGTGGCACTGATTACGGCCTGGACCGCCATCAATTTAAGGAACTGCGTTCTGTCGAGCCGGCAGTGGATGCCCGCGCTGGCGCTGACGATGGCGGGTTTTGAGGCGGCCAGCATCCATCTGCTAGCCAGGCCACACCTGATCACGTGGGTTCTGCTGGCGGGGGCCATCGGGTTAATGGAACGCGAGCGGGTCCGGCCGAGTTACCGGCTGTGGCTTGTGGCGCCGCTGACGGTGGTGTGGGCCAATCTGCACGGCGGATTTCCGACTCTGGTGGTTTACCTGTTTTTGCTGGCCGGCGGATTGGGCGCGGAAGCGCTGTGGCACAAGGGCGCATGGAGACCGGCGATCCGATTCGCCGCGGCCGGTGCGGTGGCGCTGGCTGCGTCGCTGGTGAACCCATTCGGCATCGGGTTGCACCTGCATATTTTCCAGTACATCCGCTCGCCGTGGTTGGTGGAGTTGGTGGAGGAGTATCACGCGCCATCGCCCGCTATTGGCGAGCCGTACTACTGGTTTCTGGGGCTGGCGGCGCTGGCGGCGGCCGCGGCGGTGAGCACTGTGATGCGGCGGGAGGTGGCGGGGGCCTTGCTGCTGGGCTTTTTCGGATGGTCCGCGATGCAGTCCGCACGGCACATTCCGATCTTTGTCACGGTGGCGCTGCCGTTGATTGCGGGTGAGATTGCGCGGTGGTTCGCAGTGTGGCGGCAGCGAGGCGGCGAAAGGGGAATCGCGGCGGTGATTGGGGGGATTGAGGCGGACGGTCTGGCGCAGTTTTCGCGATATAGTTTGCTGGCGCCGGCTTTGCTGGTGGTGGCGCTGTGGCATCCGGCTCTGCTGGGCGCGCCCGGGGAGTTTCCAGCCAAGCACTTCCCCACGGATCTGGTGAAGCGCAACGCGCCAGCTCTGCAGAGCCAGCGGCTCTTCACCACCGATGCCTGGGCGGATTACGTGGCCTACACGGGTTTTCCTCGTACGCGCGTCTTCGTCGACGGCATGAACGATTTCTTTGGGCCAGCAATTGGCCGGGACTATCTGGAAATGCTCGAAGGCGGTCCGCGAACGGCCGAACTGTTCAGCCGCTGGCAGTTTGACACCGCGCTGGTGCCGGCGGGTAAGCCGCTGGCGCTCTGGCTGCGGCGGCGACCAGAGTGGCAGAGGCTGGATGCCACGGCGATGGCCGAGCTCTTCGTGGCGCGGCGCGGCTCATCGACAATCGAACACCCAGCGTCCCAATAACGGACACCGGCGCGGCGGAGGGCGAGGCTTGGCCGCCCGCAAATATCTGATAACATTCGGTATTCCGCATTTGGCGGCAGTTGGCCCCAATCGTGCGATTCAATCCCTGAGAGGTTCCCATGGACGTACCCCGCGAAGGCGCCAGAAAACAGAAAATCATCCGCCGCGCGATCCTGATCAGCGTGATTGTCATCGCCGTCCCTGCCATCACGTACAGCCTCTCGCGCCTGAAGCCCGCCGCACCATCTGTGGAGGGATCCACGCTGTGGATGGGCAAGGTGGAGCGCGGCCCGATGCTGAGGCAGGTGCGCGGATTGGGGACGCTGGTGCCCGAAGAGATCCTCTACATCCCGGCGATCAACGAGGGGCGTGTGGAGAAGATCCTGCTGAGGCCGGGCGCCAAGGTGCAGCCGGAGACGGTAATTCTGATTTTGGCCAATCCGGAGTTGGAACTGGCGGCCGAGGATCTGCGGTGGCAGGTGAAAGCGGCGGAGGCCAACATGGCCGATCTGCGAGTGAAGATGGAGACGGCGAATCTCGACTTGCGCTCGGCCGTGGCGCGTGTGGAATCCGAGTATGTGCAGGCGAAGATGAAGGCTGAGCGCGACGCGGCGCTGGGCAAAGAGGGGCTGACGCCGGACTTGACGGTGAAGCTCTCGCAGGCGGCTGCGGATGAATCCGGCAAGCGTTTCGTGATTGATCAGAAGCGGCTGGAGATATCGGGTTCGTCAGCGGCGGCGCAGATCGCCTCGCAGCAGGTGCAGATTGAGAAACTGCGGGCCGGCTATCAGTTGAAGCTGAAGCAGGTGGAGGGGCTGAAGGTGCGCGCTGGGGCGAAGGGTGTTTTGCAGCAGATGGTGGTGGAAGTGGGCCAGAAGGTGCTGCCGGGCGCGCAGTTGGGCAAGGTGGCGCAGCAGGACCTGCTGAAGGCCGAGATCAAGATTCCGGAGACGCAGGCGAAAGATGTGGTGATTGGGCAGGTGGCGCAGGTGGACACGCACAACGGGATCATTCCCGGCCGGGTGGTGCGGATTGATCCGGCGGCGGTGAACGGCAACGTCACGGTGGACATCCATCTGGAGGGCGCGTTGCCGCCCGGCGCGCGGCCGGACCTGAGCGTGGACGGAACGGTGGAGTTGGAGCGGCTGCCGGATGTGCTGTACGTGCAGCGGCCTGTGTTCGGGCAGCCGAACAGCCTGATCAGCATTTTCAAAGTCAGCCCGGATGGTAAGGAAGCCAGCCGGACCCAGGTTCGCATCGGGCGCGTCTCGGTGCAGACGGTTGAAGTTGTCGAGGGTCTGAAGATCGGCGACAAGGTGATTCTGTCCGACATGTCCGCGTGGGACGGCCAGGACCGTCTTCGACTGAATTAAGCGCAAGGAGTTCCCGCCATGAGCGAAAAATCCCTGATCCATCTCGAAGGCGTCACCAAGGTCTTCACCACGGAAGATGTCGAGACCCACGCCCTTTCCGGCATCCACCTGCAGATCCGCAAGGGGGAGTACGTGACGATTGCCGGGCCCTCGGGCTGCGGGAAGTCGACTTTGTTGGCGATTCTGGGTCTGCTGGATTCACCGTCCGGCGGGACTTATACGCTGAACGATCAGCCGGTACAGGGATTGAAACTGGGCGACCGGGCGCGGATCCGCAACCGGGAGATCGGCTTCATCTTCCAGGCGTTCAATCTGATTGGCGATCTGACGGTGTATGAGAATGTGGAACTGCCGCTGACCTATCGCGGGATGGGCTCGGCGGAGCGCAAGCAGCGCGTGCATGACGCGCTGGAACGCGTGGGCATGGGGCACCGCGTGAAGCACTATCCTTCGCAGCTTTCGGGCGGCCAGCAGCAGAGGGTGGCCGTGGCCCGCGCGCTGGTAGGCTCGCCTTCGATCCTGCTGGCCGACGAGCCGACCGGAAACCTGGACTCCGCCAATGGCGAATCCGTGATGGAGTTGATGACCGAGCTCCACCGCGGGGGCGCCACGATCTGTATGGTGACCCACGATCCGCGCTACGCCCAGCTCGCGCAGCGCACCATCCGGCTTTTCGATGGCCGCATTGTCGAAGAGACCATAGGAGCGATGTCATGAACCGCGACCTGGCCCGCCAACTGCGTGACAATCCCGATATCGCCGCGCTGGCGCTGCTGATCACACTGCTGGTCCCGCAACTGGGCGCGACGCCGAGGGGCGCCCGGCTGATGCTGGCGTCCAGACCCACGGCGGAGCGGGTGTGGCAGCGGCTGGAAAACAAGATGCGCCTGTTTGAGCAACGCTTTGACAAAGTGGCGCCGCCGCGGGTACGGTCTGTGGCCGTACCGGATCTTGAATCGGAGTAACTCCCATGCGCGGGGTAATTGACGATGTCCGCGGCGCCGTACGGCGCCTAGCCCAAAGTCCGGGTGCATCGGCGGCAGCTATCGCGGCGCTGGCGCTTGGCATTGGTTTCAGCACTGCCGTGTACTCAGTGGCGGACATATTGCTCTACCGCCCGCTGCCCATCCCGGAGTTGAACCGCGTTGTATTAATTGGCGGGCAGGAGCAAGGCAATCCCCGCGGATTCCGCTCGCTGGCAGCCACGGACTATCGAGACTGGCAGGCCGCCAAGCCTAGCACGATTGAATCCATTGCCGTCTCGCATGGCCGCAACTTCAACCTCACCGGAGCGGGCGACCCCATCCAGATCTCCGGCGCCGCGGTGACGGCATCGTTTTTTGACGTCATGCGGTTGCAGCCCGTGCTGGGCCGATTTCTCCTGCCGGAAGAGGAGACCCCCGGTAAGGACCGCTCCGTTGTTCTTGGTTTCAACCTCTGGGAGCGGCAGTTTGCCTCGGATCCCTCCGTTCTGGGCCGAGTGATCGATTTGAGCGGCCAGGCCTACACGGTGGTCGGCATCATGCCCAAGGGTTTCAACTATCCGCAGCCCGTCGATTTCTGGGTGCCCCTGGCGATGACGCCGGAGACCTGGGCCACGCCCGGCAACTTCTATCTGCGACCGGTGGCGCGCCTGCGCGACGGTGTCTCGCTGCAAGAGGCGCGCGCCGAATTCTCTGCTCTTGCGCAGCGCATCGCCGCACAGCGTCCGAGTAGCCATAAGAACATGGCGCTTCGGGTCGAGTTGATCAGCGAGCGGATCTTCGGAGACCTGGCGCCTGTTTACACGCACCTGATGTTGGCGTCTGTCCTGGCCCTGCTCCTCATCGCCTGTTTGAATGTTGCCAATCTCCAATTTGTCCGCGTGCTCGGACGGAGCCGCGAGATGGCCATCCGCACTGCGCTGGGCGCGCCTCGCGGCCGCCTGGTCCGGCAGGTGCTGACTGAGAGCCTGGTGCTCTCCTTTGCCGGCGCGATTGCCGGTCTGTTGGTGGCCTCCTGGTGGCTGGATGTTCTCAAGTTGTACATGCCGCCGGAGGTAGCGCGTTGGCTTCCGAGTTGGCAGCGACTGGAACTGAACCCGTGGATTCTCTTCTGGACGGCGGTTACCAGTGTGACGGCGGGACTTCTGTCCGGACTTGGTCCCGCGTGGTGGCTGAGCCGCGCGCCGGCCGTAGAGGGCCTGCACGAATCGAACCGCTCATCCACCAGCAGCGTGGCCCGGCAGCGTACGCGCACGTTGCTGGTGGTGTCCCAGACGGCGCTCGCCCTGGTCCTGCTGATCAGCGCGACTCTCATGGTGAAGGGCTTTCGCTCCATCGGCACGCTGCCTCTTCAGGTTGATCCCGCCCAGGTGCTCACGTTCCGGTTGAACCTGCCGGCGAGCCGCTACCCGGACCGCACTGCGATAGCCGCCCTACAGTCCAAGGTTCTGGCGAGTCTGCAGGCATTGCCGGGCGTCACCAGCGCGGCTGTCACGAGCAACCTGCCCCGCTCCGATTACTCCAACCGCTCGCTCATTACCTTCGAGGGCCGCGCCCCCGAACCAGGCCTCAAAAACATCACGTTAGTCCAGAACATCTCCCGGGATTTCTTCCGCACGAGCGGCATCCCGTTTGTGAGTGGCCGTTCGTTTACGGGATCGGAGGGCGCGGAGACTCAGCCCGTCGCCATCGTCAGCGAGAACTTCGCACGCCGCTACTACGCGGCCGAGGACCCCATTGGCCGCCGGTTCCACCTGGGTGACGGCCGCTATTGGACTGTCATTGGAATCGCCGCCGATATCCCCTACGATTACGTGGAGCGAGTACCCGGCCCGGTGGTCTATCTGCCCTATCAGCAATCGACTTCGAGCGCTTTCGATTTGGCTGTCCGCACGGCCGGAGACGCGAGTGCCTTCATCCCGGCTGTGCGCGCCGCCGTGGCGGCCATCGATCCGCTCCAACCCGTCTCGCTGTTGCGTTCCTTCCGCAAGCTCATCGACGACGGGATCCTCGGCCTCGGCTACGTTGCCACGACGTTGGCCCTGCTGGGCGCGGTGGCGCTGTTTCTCGCCGTCCTGGGCGTCTACAGTCTGATGGCGTACAGTGTCGGCCAGCGCACCCGCGAATTCGGAGTGCGTCTGGCGCTGGGCGCCACGCGTCCCGCTATCCTGTGGATGGTGTTACGCAGCGCCGCAGTCATCGCAGTCACCGGTCTGGCGCTGGGCCTGGCCGGCGGCTACGCCACGGCTCGCGCCATCGCGCAGGTACTGTTTGGCGTGTCCACGTTCGATCTCTTCGCATTTGCCGGCATGCCTTTGGTGCTGGCGGCGGCGCTCGCCATCGCCGCGATCCTGCCGGCTCGGCGCGCCACGCGCACAGACCCGCTGACAGCACTTCGTCACGAATAGCCAACCCATGATTTCACTACGCAATATCGAAAAATCCTACCAGCAGGGGCCGGACCGCTTCTTTGTCCTGCGGCGCGTGAACCTCGACATCCAAGAGGGCGATTTCGTCGCCGTGATGGGGCCGTCGGGGGCGGGGAAGTCCACGCTGCTGCACGTCCTCGGCATGCACGACACGGCGTGGACGGGCGAGTACCAGTTTCTGGATCACCGGATCGACAAGCTGGACCGCAAGCACCGCATGGAGATCTACAAAAAGTACTTTGGCTTCGTGTTCCAGAGCTATCATCTGCTGGACGATCTGACGGTGGCGGAGAATCTCGATGTGCCGCTCTCCTATCGCGACATCAAGAAATCCGAGCGGCAGGCGATTGTCGCCGATACGCTGGATCGATTTCAGATGGTGGGCAAGAAGGACCTGTTTCCGAGCCAGCTCTCCGGCGGGCAGCAGCAGTTGGTGGGTGTGGCGCGCGCCGTGATTGCGAACCCCAAGGTGATCCTGGCGGACGAGCCTACCGGCAACCTCCACTCCTCGCAGGGCACGGAGATCATGGAGATGTTCAAGAAGCTGAACGAGCAAGGCGCTACCATCGTGATGGTCACCCATTCGGAGACCAACGCCACCTATGCCAACCGGATTATTCGTATAGTGGATGGCTGGATCGAACAGTAGTCATACATGGCCGCCGCCAACAAACCGCGAGTTCTCATTGCAGACGATCAGGAAGACGTCCTGGCCGCGCTGCGCCTGCTATTGAAGCCGGAGGGCTGGGCCACAGATTGCGTGACTTCTCCGCAAGCGGTGCTCTCGGCGCTGGATCAGAAGGAGTATGACCTCCTGCTGATGGATCTGAACTACACGCGGGACACTACGTCGGGGCAGGAAGGATTCGAGCTGCTCTCCAAGGTGCAGCAGGTGGATTCGATGCTGCCGGTGGTTGTGATGACGGCGTGGGGCAGTGTGGAGATCGCGGTGGAGGCGATGCGCCGGGGCGCGAAGGATTTCATCCAGAAGCCGTGGGACAATGCGCGGTTGATTGCGATCGTCAAGACGCAGCTCGAGCTCTCTGCCGCGCTGCGCCGGGGCGCGAGGCTGGAGGCCGAGAACCGGTTGCTGCAGGCGGACGGGCGACCGCCGATGATTGCCGAGGCGCCGGCGATGGAATCCGTGCTGCAACTGATCGCACGGGTGGGGCCATCGGATGCGAACGTGCTGATCACGGGCGAGCCCGGCACGGGCAAAGAGGTGGTGGCCCGCACGCTCTACGCCATCAGTGACAGGGCGGGGCAGCCGATGGTCACTGTAAACATGGGCGGGCTGGCGGAGGGCATTTTTGAGAGCGAGCTCTTCGGGCACGTGAAGGGCGCGTTCACTGATGCCAAGGCGGACCGGGTGGGACGATTTGAGCTGGCGGACCAGGGTACGATCTTTCTGGATGAGATCGCGAACCTGCCTTTCAACCTGCAGGCCAAGCTGCTGCGCGTGCTGGAGACCGGCGAGATGGAGCGAGTGGGCTCATCGAAGACCAAGCACGTGGATGTGCGGGTGATCTCGGCCACCAATGCCAACCTGCATCAGGAGGCGGCGGAGAACCGGTTTCGACAGGATCTGCTGTTCCGGCTGAATACCATCGAGATCCACATCCCGCCGCTGCGGGAACGCAAAGAGGACATTCCGCTGCTGGCGGCGCATCATCTGACACAAATGGCGCGGCGATACCGCAAGGCCGTGACGGGGTTTGATGCGACGGCGGTGCAGGCGATGCGGGATCATCTGTGGCCGGGCAACGTGCGCGAGCTGAACCATGTGATTGAGCGCGCGGTGCTGATGGCGCCCGGCACAGTGATCCGCGTCACGGATCTGGCGCTGCGTCCGCCGCGCGATGCGGCAGCCGGCAAGCTGGAAGAGATGAGCCTGGAAGACGTGGAGGGTTTCCTCATCAAGAAGACGCTTTCCCGCTACAACGGCAATGTCAGCCAGGCGGCGGGTGCGTTGGGGCTGAGCCGCAGCGCGCTGTACCGCCGGATCCAGCGTTACGGCATATGAGCCCGATGCGCCGCGCCGCCCGCTGGTTTGCCGCCCACGAGAACCGGGTGCTGTTTGCGTCGCTGATGGCGGGGTCCGTGGCGGTGCTGTTCTCGCTGGGCGTGCTGTGGCTGGAGCCCAACTCGACAAAGGTCCGATGGACGATGACGGTGCTGATCCTCGGCTTCTGGCTGGGGTTTGGGTTCTCGGCGCGCGAGCGCGTGGTGAATCCGCTGCGGACTCTGGCCAATTTGCTGGAGGCGATGAGGGAGGGCGACTATTCGATCCGCGGGCGCGGGGCGAGCCACGACGACGCGCTGGGCGAGGTGATGACGCAGCTCAACGCGATTGGCGCAACGCTGCGGGCTCAGCGGTTGGGCGCGGTGGAGGCCACGGCGCTGCTCACCAAGGTGATGGAAGAGATCAATGTGGCGGTGTTTACGTTCGATGGCGAGGAGCGTTTGAAGTTAGTGAACCGTGCAGGAGAGCGGCTGCTGGCTCAGCCGGCGGCGCACTTGTTGCAGCGCAGTGCCGAGGAGCTCTCGCTCTCCGAATTCCTGCACCAGGACGACGCGCAAACCATGGCGCGTGTGTTTCCCAGCGGCGCGGGCCGATGGGGCGTGCGGCGTACGTCATTCCGCGAGAGCGGACTGCCGCACACGCTGCTGGTGGTAACTGATTTGACGCGGGCTCTGCGGGAAGAGGAGCTCCAGGCCTGGCAGCGGCTGGTGCGGGTGCTGGCTCATGAGCTGAACAACTCGCTGACGCCGATCAAATCCATCGCGGGCTCATTGACTCAGATTGTCAACCGGCAACCCAGGCCGGACGATTGGGAAGAGGACATGCGCGACGGGTTGCACGTGATTGGCTCACGTTCAGAGGCACTGAGCCGCTTCATCGGCTCCTATTCGCGCCTGGCCAAGTTGCCGCAGCCGCGGCTTGGCGCGGTGGAGCTGGTGCCGCTGATTCACCGTGTGTGCACGCTGGAAACGCGGCTCGCGCCGCGGATTGTCGAGGGGCCGGCCGTGACGGTGCAGGCTGACGGCGACCAACTGGAGCAGGTGCTGATCAATCTGGTGCGCAACGCGGTGGATGCATCCCTGGAGACGGGCGGCGAGGTTTTGCTGGGGTGGGAGTGCGATGGCCACATGGTGACCGTCGGCGTGTTGGACGAAGGGTTGGGGCTCTCCAATACCGCCAATCTGTTTGTGCCGTTCTTTACGACCAAGCCAGGCGGATCGGGCATCGGGCTGGTGCTTTGCCGGCAGATTGCGGAGGCGCATGGAGGCTCTTTGACGCTGGCCAACCGCGCGGACGCCCGCGGCTGCCAGGCGAGCCTCATGCTTCCGTTATAACCGTACCGCTAATTGCCGCATCTTTCGTTCCAAATGCGATAACATAATGCTTTCGCAGGAGCGTTACCGTTGTGACTTCGCTGTTCGAAGACATCCGCTACTCACTCCGGTTGTTGGCGCGGCAGCCGGCATTTACGGCCGCCGCGATTTTACTGCTCGCTCTTGGCATTGGCGTGAACAGCGCGATCTTCAGCGTGGTGGACAGCGTCCTCCTGCGGCCGCTGCCTTACCGGAATCCCGAAGCTCTGTACAATCTCTGGACCCGCAACCTGCCGCGCAAGATTCCGCAATCGGCCGTCTCTCCTCCGGAGTTTCTGGAATACGCCACACACGTCAAGTCGTTTTCCTACTGCGCCGCATTCATGAACGTAACGGCCACGCTGACGGGCCGGGGCCAGCCGACGCGCGTTTCCAGCACGCTGGTGAGCCGCGGGTATATGGAGATGCTGGGCATCACGCCTGCTTTGGGCCGCGGCTTCGCCGCCGAGGAGTTCCAGTTGGGGCGCAGCCAGGTGGCCATCCTCACGGAGAACTACTGGAAGAGCCAGTTTGGCGCGGATCCCACGATTCTCGGTAAGACGATCCGGCTCGACGATGAGCTGCATGTCGTGGTGGGTGTGCTGCCGGCCATCAAGGGCGGGAGCCGGAGCCTGGATCTTTACGTTCCTCTGGCATTTAGCCCGGAGCTGCTGGCTGCCTGGGACTCGCGATTCCTCTACGTAATTGCGCGGCTACAGGACGGAGTAGCGGTGGAGCAGGCAGGCGCTGAGCTGACAGCGATCGCCGGGCGGTTGGCCCGGGAGCATCCTGATTCGAATGCCGGTCTGGACGCCTACCTGGTGCAGTCAGTCCGTGATGCGCAGGGCGAATCGAGGGAGCCTCTGATTTTGCTTTCGGCGGCGGTGGGACTGGTGCTGCTGGTGACCTGTTCGAACCTGGCCAACCTGTTGCTGATCCGTTCGGCGGCCCGGCACCGCGAGGTTGCCATCCGGAGCGCGATGGGGGCGTCACAGGCGCGCGTGTTCGTGCAGATGATCACGGAGAACCTGATGCTGGCGCTGTTGGGCGGCGCGGCAGGACTGATTGTGGCGGGGTGGAGCCTGCGGGCGATCGCCAAATTCGGTCCAGCTAACATGCCGCGCCTTCAGGACGCCACGGTGGATTACACCGTGCTGGCCTTCACCTTTGGCGTATCGCTGCTGGCGGGGTTGCTGTTTGGCGTGGCGCCGGCCTGGCATGCGCTGCGGCTGAACCTGGCGAGCACGTTGCGCGACGAATCGCGGGGCAGCTCAGGCGGTGTGCGGCGGAGCCTGTTCCGTTCGATCTTCGTCGTCTCGGAAGTGGCCATTTCCGTCATTCTGCTGATCTCGGCGGGGCTGCTATTGCGGACGTTCGTGGCCATCAGCCAGATCGACACAGGCTTCAATTCCTCGCACGTTCTGACGTTGCGGACTACTCTGCCGGATACCCGCTATCCCACGCCGGAGGCGCGCGGCGCCTATGTGCGGAAGGCGATCCGCCAGTTGGAATCCACGCCCGGGGTGCTTTCGGCCGGCAGCACCACGGCGCTGCCGATGATGCAGGTGAACTGGCGCGCGCATTTCACGGTGGAGGGCCAGCCGGGCCCGCGCGAATCGTCAACATACAATGCCATCACGCCGCACTACCTGGCGTCGATTGGCGCAACGCTGGTCAAGGGCCGGGGCTTTGCCGAGACGGACGGAGAGGCCTCCGATCCTGTGATCCTGATTTCGCAGGCGCTGGAACGGCGCTATTTCGCCAACCAGGATCCCATTGGTCAATCCCTGAAGATGCAGGTGGGGGCGTTTACCTACCGCGCCAGGATTGTTGGCGTGGTTCGCGACATCGCCCAACTCCGTCCGGAAGAGGCGCCCCGCGTCACCATCTACCAGCCGCATGCGCAATGTCCGTGGCCATTTCTGGCCTTTGCCGTGCGCACGGCCGTGGAACCGGCCTCGATGACGGAGGCGATGCGGCGAGTCTTTTTGAAGTGGATCCGAACCTTCCGGTGGAGCGGATTCAGCCGATGGGTGATCTGCTGGACCGGGTACTGGCGCAGCGGCGTCTCTCCATGGTTCTACTGCTGATCTTCTCCGGGCTGGCGGTAGTGCTCGCGGCCATCGGGCTATATGGGGTTCTGGCCGTGGCCGTGGCGCAGCGCTCCCGGGAGATCGGCATTCGGATGGCGCTGGGCGCCGAGGGCGGCGACATTGTGCGGATGGTGCTGACACAGGGCATGGGTTTGACTGTGGCGGGGTTGCTCGCGGGGCTCGCTACCGCCCCTCTCGCCAGCTACGCCATGAAGCAGATGCTATACGGCGTGGAGCCTCTGGACCCGCTGACCTTCGGCGCCTCGGCGGTAGTGATTCTGATAGCAGCGCTGGCGGCGAGCATCCACCCGGCGCGGCGCGCGTCCCAGGTGGATCCGGCCATTACACTGCGGGCAGATTAGGGACAGGCCGCGGGGCCCGTCCCCGGCGGTGCTAAAGCCGCTCGCGGACCGTGACCCTCTGAACCCTGGGATTGACGGACCGCTCGCTGCGGTCCTCGTCGACGGTGACAGAGAGGGAGAGCTCTTTCTTCTCGCGGACAACGACAATGGGGAAGCTCTTCTTCGCACTGGTTTTGGCGGAGCGGACGGCGCTGGTGACGTCGCGCGGCGTGGCCACCTTGGTATCGTCCACCTTGACGAGAACATCACCGGCACGGATGCCGGCCTTCTCGGCGGCGGTACCCTTCATGACGGAGCGCACCAGGACGCCTTCTTTGACTCCGAAGTAGCTGGCCAACTGAGATTCGCCCAGAGACTCTGCCTCCACGCCCAACACGGCGTTGCGCCAAGACATCATGGCCTTGGGGATGTCCGGCATGGTGTAGGTCTCCATGCGGGGCATTTCGATATGCATCCCTTCCAGCGGCGCCATGGACGTGGTCATGCCCTTCATCTTGCGGGCCGCGATGGTGGCCGGCAGCGTCATGGACGCGCCGCCGCGGTGGACCAGCAGCTTCACTGTGCGTCCGGCGGGCGTCTCGCGCACGACGCGGACAAACTGCTCGGTGCCTTCCACCCGCTGACCGTTGAATTCCAGCACCACATCGCCCACCTTCAGGCTGGCTTTGGAAGCCGGGCTGTCTTCTTCCACGCGTGTGATCTCCACGCCATATTCGTCCTTGAGGCCGAGCGACCTGGCCCGTTCGGAATCCACTTCACGGACGCCGACGCCCAGGAAACTGCCGCCCATGGCCATCACCTTCATGACGCCGGTCATATTGGGTTCCGGTGGCGGGGGCGGGGCAGGCGGGGCGGGCTGCATGGCCAGCAGGGCCGGGCCTAGAAGCAGAACCGAATGCCGGGCTGCGGTCTGGATCGATTGCATCAAAGTCGTCATAAATACCTCTTCTCGTTCAGGTGTCAGTGCCCGGAAGGACAGGGATACGGAGGCGCGCCGGCAACCGCCGATCGTAGTCACTTCTGGCGTTTGATTGAGATCGCCCCGCCGGCGGCGGAGAGCATCAGTACCGGTCCCCCGCCGTTCAGATTGCCCTGCGCCACGGCGGGTCCGTTCTGACGGCCCACAGTGGCGAGCATCCGCTGGATTTGGGGAAAATCGGTAGATACGCTGCCTGCCGAACCGGGCGATTCGTTCATCGCCTTGATCGTCACTGCCAGATTGGACGGAACAAACACGGTAACGTCACCACGGCCGCTGGCCAAATAGGAATTCTCGAGCGTCTGCCCGGCGGCCAGAGTCACGGTGACGGCGCCGGAAGCGGTGGCCGCCCGCACGCCGCCGGAGACGTTCTTCAGCCGGATGCCGCCTGCCGCGGATTCGCAACGTACGCCGCGTGCGCCGCCGATCTGGATGCTGCCGCTGCCCGTCTCGGCGGTGACCATGCCGCCGGCCCGCTCGACGTCGATCAGTCCGGCGGATGTGGAGGCGAATAGCCACTGGGCCACGCGGCCCACGTGGATGTTGCCGGAGGTGGAGAGCCGCAGCCAACTGCCGCCTTCGTCCACCAGGATCTCGCCGCCGGCGCTCTCGAGCACGCCTTCCTTGCCGATCTTCTTCGCCCGGATTGTGCCGCCGCCGGAGAGGCAGCGCAGGCTGCCGCCCACCGTGCCGAACGTCATCTGGCCGCCGCCGGTGCGGGCATTGACGTCGCCGCCGATCTCGTCCATTTCAATGCTGCCCGCATTGGTGGCGGCGATCACGTCGCCCTGCAGGAAGCGGGCGCTGATGCTGCCGGAGCGGTTATCGATCTTGGTGCTGCGAATGGTGCGGGGCAGAGTGAGCATCAACTCCTGAGAGAACGAGCCGTCGCCCGTGGAGACCACGACGATGCACCATCCATTGCGCAGAGTGGTTGTGACCTTGCCTTTGCCCGCGCCGGAAAGTGCGTAGGCGATGTCTTTCCTGTTTTCGGAAACCACCTTCACCTTGCCCGTGGCGTTGACTCTGACGCGGCTTGCCGAAGGGCAGCCCGATCCTTTCTGCTGCGCCTCGCCCGCCATGGCAAAAACGAGGAACAGGGCGATCACCGGCCTCAGCATCATGATTAGAACGTCCCTGCGGATGCCTTCATCTCATTCAGCGCCTTCTGAATGCGGGAGCGCACATAACCGTTCTGCTCGTTAGGCAGCAGTTCCTGCAGCACACCAGCCATCTCCGGTTCTTTGTTCTGAACCAGCATGTCGATGGCCTGCGTCCGCACACCGGGGTTATCATCCACCAGCAGCACCTGCGCCAGAACCTTGCGAGTTTCCGGATCACGGGCGTAGGGCTTCAGTCCCTCCAGCGCCTTCAACCGGACGCCGGAGTTGGAGTCCGTGCGGAGGGCGTTCATCAGCGCGCGCCGTACCTCGTCGTCGGAGCAGTGCTGTTTGAGTAGATCAATGGATTCGACGCGCAGCCCGGGGTCTGTCTGATCGACCGCAGCCGCCAGCAGGAGGCGGCGGATGTGATCGTCCTGGAGGGCGCCGGACATCTCCCTCTGGCGCACTTCCTCATACTGCACGCGGACTCCGCCGGAATCGTTCGGATTGACGAGCCGCACGCGGCTGAACACCGGCGCCGGATCCTGCGCCACGCCCATGCGCGCCAGGGCCGGCGAATCGCCGGGCACGATGCGGGCGGCAAAAAAACCGAGGGCCAGCATGGCCACAGCGCCCACCGGGCGCAGCCACAGCGGCGGATTCACCACCCAATCGCGCCACAGCGCGGCCAGGCTCAGGCTGCGGCGCGGCGCGGCATGGGCTGCGGCCACTTGCACCGCCAAGTCCCGCCGGCAGCGCGCCAGCAAGCCGGCCGGCACTTCCGATTCACCCTGGCTGAGCACCTCCTGGAGAGATTCCAGCCGGGCCCGCTCCGCGCTGCAACCGGCGCACCCGTCCAGGTGCTGTTCCATCAGCTCTTCCTCGTCGAAGGAGAGCTCCCCGTAGACGAACAGGACCAGTTGCTGTTTGGCGGTTTCGCAGTTCATACAAAATCTCCCAAGGCGCTGCGCATTTTCTGTGTGGCGCGGAACAGGCAGTTTTTGGCAGCCTCCTCCGTGGTGCCGAGCACGTCGCCGATGGCGCGGAGGCGCATCCCCTGATAGTGCCGCATTTCAAACACCATACGCTCGCGGGCCGTCATGCCGGAGAGGGCCTCGCTGATTCTGCCGCGCAACTCACGGCTCAGCAGCGTACGCTGCGGATCGCCGTCGGCGCGCATTTCGGGAACGGAGTCCAGCCGGTCCATAGGACCGTCGGGGGTTTCCACCACCGCGGACTCTGTCCTGCGAACCTTCTTCTTGCGGAGGTGATCGAGGCAGAGATTGGTGACGATGCGGTACAGCCAGGTGTGAAAGCTGCAATCGAATCGAAAGCTGTTGATGTTGCGGAAGACGCGCAGGAACGCTTCCTGGTAGATGTCGTAGGCGTCTTCGGGGGATCGAAGCAGGTTCATGGCCAGCCGCAGGACGTTCTGATCGTACTGGCGCACGAGGCGCTCGAAGGCGTCGTGGTCGCCAGCCTGGGCGGCCCGGATCAGCTCGGCCTCATCCATTCCCAATGTCGACCCGGCGATTCGCGAGGAACCCGTATGCATCGCCAGAGAAGCTCCACTTTTCACCATATCCTCTTTCGGGGCGCGGCCCCCCTCAGAGAGGTCAGACGTGGAAGACGGAAAAAGGTGCCGTCTTGTTCCGTGAATCGAGAGTGGGGCCGGCTAGCCCCCGATCATGGCGGCCAGGCGGGCCACGGTTTGCCGGACGGATTCCGACTGAGCCTGGAGCTCTTCGGCGGCCGCGCTGCTCTCTTCGGAGCTGGCAGCGGACGACGGTGTCCCCTGTTCCATCTGAACGATCGACCGGGCGACCTGTTCCATGCCCTTGGTCTGTTTGCGGCTGCCCTGGTTCACTCCGTTGACCAGTGACTGGATCTCGGCCGGCGCACCGGTGGCGGTGAGGATGGACGCGCTCAGCTGATCCACTTTCAGCTTGCCGTCATTGGACTTGGCGACGGATTCCGCAATCAAAGTGGAGGTGTCCTTAGCCGCCTGCGCACAGCGATGGGAACGGTTGCGCACCTCGTCGGCGACCACCGCGAAGCCGAGGCCGGCCTCTCCGGCGCGGGCCGCCTCGACGGCGGCGTTGAGGGCGAGGATATTGGCTTGGGTGGACACGCTCACCAGCGACGCCGTAGCCGGCGCCACCGTGAATGCCACGAGCACCGAGCGGGTGGCGCCGATCCGTTTGCCTACTGTCATATCCCTGCGATCCGTCACGTTCGCGTCGAATGTCGGGCCCGCAAGGAGCAGGCTGTCTGGCATATCGGCCCGTGGCGGACAAATGCGAGAAAAGCTCTCATTCCCGACAGGCTGATCCGATGAGGAACGCGGAAGCACCCCAGCATGAATCTTCGACCTTCGATTGCGGCCGCGCTGTGCCTCGGGCTCGCGGTTTCGTTTGCGGCCCCAGCCCAGAGCGCCAATTCTACATTGCCCTCCACGGATCAGCCGGCCGCGGGCGGCCGAGCCGCGTTGCCTACGCTCCCCTCGTGGCTCAAGCTCGGCGCGGAACTGCGAGGGCGGGCCGAATCAGGCAACGCGTTTGATCCAGGCGCCGATGACGGGTTCTATCTGAACCGCCTGCGTCTGAACATCACCGTGCAGCCGCGGCCGTGGATGCGTTTTTTCCTCCAGGGCCAGGACGCCCGGGTGTTCAGTCCGGGCAATGCACTGGATCACGGGCATCTGCGCAATCCGGTGGACGTGCGGCAGGCCTATGCCGATTTCGGCCGCTCCGAGGCGGGGTGGCAGGTGAGGGTGGGACGGCAGGAGCTCCAGTTGGGCGACGAGCGGCTGGTGGGCGCCGACAGCTACTGGGATTGTTTTGGCCTGGCGTTTGATGCAGTCCGCGTGGGTTTCGCCGGCACACGCTTTCGCTTCGACAGCTTCACCGGTTTCCGGGTGCAGCCGGCGCGGCGCAGGCCGGACCCCTTCGATACATCCAGCCGCCTCTCGGGCGTCTCGATGCAGGTGCAGACCCGGGGTGGCGGCGTGGTGGAACCTTACCTGTTGTGGAAGCGCGGTGGTGACACGCTGGACCTGCGGAGCCATGCGGGCCACCGGGATGTGCTCACGCCGGGCCTGCGGGCGCAGGGCGCCCTGCCACGGAACTTGGACTACAACGTCGAGATGGCCTTCCAGCGCGGCCACGTGGTGCACGACAGCGTCTCGGCCGGGGCGGGGCATTGGGAGCTGGGATGGCGGCCTTTTGGAGCGGACGTGGGACCCAGAATCGCCGTCGAGTATAACTTCGCCTCGGGCGATCGCAATCCTTCGGATTCGAGACATGGCACCTTTGACGACCTGTACCCGGCCGGGTTCAACAAGTACGGCATGTCGGATCCCATCGCGTGGCGCAACATCGGGTACCCGGCGGCCGGCCTCGAGGTGCCGGTGACGAAACGCTGGGCCGCCTATGCCGGCTACCGCTACTTCCGGCTGGTGACCAGGGAGGATGGCCTGTACCCCGGGGGCGATCAGTATCTGGTGCGGAACCCTGCGGCCACCAGCTCGAACGTGGGCTCGCACGTTCTGGTCTCGGCCGCCTACACGCACTCCTCGCATTGGCGTCTGTACGCCGGCTATGGGTACATTTTCCCGGGCGCATTTCTACGGCAGTCCGGATACCTGACGGCGATCCGGACTGCGTATCTGCAAACCAGCTTTTCGTATTGAGAGGGGCTGACTAGTCGGCGAACTCGATCTCGATGCGCCGGCTGCCGAGATCCATAGCCGTGATCTTGAAGCGCCGGATCTGGCCCACTCGCAGGCTATCCTTGGGAGCGCCCGACGCGGTGGAAGGTCCGCTCTTCCAACGCGAGGCGAGCATGGCTGCCAAGTCGTCCACGTCGGCTGCCGGAGCGCCCGTGCTGGTGGCCGCCGCGGCTTCCTCTTTGGTCTTGCAGCGGGCATGGACGCCCTCCGCAATCTCGATCTTGGCGTGGCCGCCGTGCACTTCCACGACGCGGCCGGAGAGTAGTTCGCCCACCGCGTGCTCGCCGATGAAAATGTCGGCCGAGGTCGGCTCGAGCTGCTTCATGCCGAGGCGGATGCGCCGCTTTTCCTTGTCCACTTCCAACACCACAGCCTTGACCACCTGGCCGGCGTTCAACATCTCTTTCGGATGCTGAATGCGCTTCTCGCGCGTGATGTCGCCGACGTGGATCATGCCCTCGATGCCGTCGCCGAGATCGACGAAGGCGCCAAACTGCGCCAGATTCGTGATGGGCGCTTCCACCTGGGTGCCCGGCGCGAACTTGGTGTCGACGCTATCCCACGGATTGCCGAGCGCCTGTTTCAGGCCCAGCGAAATACGCTTGTCGGCCGGCTTGATCTCGAGCACCACGGCTTCCACCAGTTCATCCACTTTCAGAATGTCGCTCGGCTTCCGCACTCGCTTGGTCCAGGACATCTCCGAGAGATGAATGAGGCCATCGACACCCGGGGCGATCTCGATGAAGGCGCCGAAGTCCGCCAGGCGGACCACCTTGCCGGTGACGCGCTGGCCCTTCTCCAGAGTGGAGATGGCCTGGGTCCACGGGTCCGGCTGCAACTGCTTCAACCCGAGCGAGATCTTCTTCGATTCGCGGTTGATCTTGAGAATCTTGGTTTCGATGCTCTGGCCCACGGCGAGCAGCGACGCCGGCTTATCCACGCGCTGCCAACTCATGTCGGTGACATGCAGCAGGCCGTCAATGCCGGAGGCGATCTCGACAAAGGCGCCAAATTCGGTGAGGCTGCGTACGCGGCCCTGCACCACCATGCCCTCGCTCAGGCCTTCCATGGCGGCCATCTTGAGGACAGCGGACTGCTCTTCGATGACGCCGCGGCGGTCCACGACGACGTCGGGACGTTCCGGGTTGGTGACATCGAGCTTCGTGATGCGGCACTCGATCTGCTGGCCCACGATCTTCGGCATGTCGCTCATTTCGCGAATACCGCTGCGCGACGCCGGCAGGAAAGCATGGACGCCATCGGCGACCTGCACCCGCATGCCGCCCTTCACCATCTCCAGTACCACGCCGCTGATCACGCTCTTGGCCTCAAAGGCGGCCTGCAGGCCGGTGAAGTCACGGGGCTGTTCCACGCGAATGGTGGAGAGCAGGTAGTAGCCGTCGTCGGCGCCCTTGATGTTCACCAGCAGCGTCATGCCAGGGATGATGCCCGCGGGCAGGCCCGGGTTATCGGGCTTGAGGATCCCTTCCATTTTGCGGCCGATATCGACGACAATGGCGTCCTCGGATACCGAGACGACGGTGCCTTCCAGCGCCGATTCGGCGCCTTCCGCACTGTGGTGCTCTGCTTCAAACTGTCTAAGGACATCACCAAAGGACGTTTCTTCAGAAACCGCTGCGGTGTTGTCGGCCGGAATGGCTGCGTCGGGGTTGGGGGTTGATTCGAGGGGGTTCATGCACTACTCGCGAGACGCCTCCATTGTGCCATACCGCACCCGGCGGTGGTGTGGGGGGTGGCGCGCCCCCCTCTCCTTGTCCATAGGATAAGATGACGCTTGGCCACTTCGACACTCAAACCGTGGTGGACCCGAGCCCTCTACCCGCAGGACTTAGCCTGGCTCCTGCTGTTCTCAGCCCTGGCTTGGGTGAGTCCCACGCACGGCGTGGCCGAGATCCAAATGCTGGCGGCGTTGGCGATTGTGCAGGTGGCGGCGCCGCGCATCAGGGCGCTGGACACGCCCCACGGCAACCTCGCCATCATCATTCTCAAGCTGGTGGTGGGCTTTCTGCTGATTGGCGTGACCGGCGGAATCGCTTCCAGCTACTACCTGATTCTGTTGTTGCCGGTGCTTTCGGCCGCCACGACACTGGGCGCCGCTGGCACGGCGTTGACGACGCTGCTGGCCTGCGTCGCCTACATGGCCTTCATCCCGCTGGCCTACAGCCTGGGCTACATGTTGGAGGGGCTGTTCCTGCGTGATCTGAGCCTGCGCGTGATCTTCCTGCCGCTGGTAGCCTACCTGACGTACGGGCTAGCCGAATCGAACCGCAAGGAGGCCAAGCGGGCGCAGGGCGCGGCCGCCGAGTTGGCCGAGGCCAACCGCCGTCTGCGGGAAGCCGAGGCCAGTGTGCGGCGTAGCGAGCGTCTGGCGGCCCTGGGCCAGCTCACAGCCGGGCTGGCCCACGAGATTCGCAATCCACTGGGCACCATGAAGGCATCAGCCGAAATGCTGCTGGAGCGGCTGGGCGCGGAAAATGACATCGCACTGGAATTGGCAGGATATATCTCGACCGAAGTGGACCGTACCAATTCGCTCATCACGCGGTTTCTGGAGTTTGCCCGGCCGGTGCGCTTGCGCCTGGCGCCGACGGATCTGAACGCGCTTACCGATAGCGCCATCGAACAACTGGTTCACCAGACGCCGGCCGCGGCGACGAGGATTCACCGAAACTTTGATCCGGGCCTACCACTCCTGGAGGCGGACGGCGAGTTGCTGGAACGGGTCATCTTTAACCTGATTAACAACGCATTGCAGGCCTCGCCGGAAGGCGCCACGGTGACCGTGAAGACCTTGGCGGCACAGGGGAATGTGGAACTGGCAGTCATTGATCGGGGCTCGGGGGTCAAACCCGAGCATCGCGAGCAGATCTTCAACCCGTTCTTCACAACCAAGCCGAGCGGTGTGGGTCTGGGCCTGGCCATCACGGCCAAGATCGTGGATGAACACGGCGGACGCATCAGCCTGGATAGCGAGCCGGGCCGCGGTTCCACCTTTGTGGTGAGTCTGCCGCTGGCGCCACCTGCGCATTCATCTGTGTAAACTCTCCTGCAAGCCGCGAAATTTTTCGCCACAAACCGAAACTTCCGCCGAACAAATCACGACGGCAACCGTCTACTCATTACGCAGGGTGTTGCAGGGTTCCTGCTAACGACTCCAGGAGGAGACTATCACCGATGAGTTCGTACGCTACCGCACAAGGTCTGATCAACAGCGCAGTTTTGAATCTGCCGCCTGTTCCCGCCAACGACGAAGCTGAGCGGTTGACCCGGAAGGAGCGGGAGTTGCTGAGTCTCCTGATGCAGAACCCCGGACGTTGCATCAGCCGCGAGACACTGTTGAAGACGGTCTGGAAATACTCCGATGGAGCGCGGACGCGAACTGTCGACGTCCATGTCCAACGGTTGCGCCGCAAACTGGGTGCCAAGGCCTCGGCAATCAAGACGATCGTTCGTCTCGGCTACTGCTGGTTCCCCGACCCCGACTCCATCGGATCTGCCACGCCCGCCTGGTAGACACTTCAGAATCTCCCGCAACCGCGCGCCCACTCCGCCACGTCTCCTGATTTAGTGAGCAGTTTTAGGAGATGATCAAAGCGGTATGAAGGCGCGCATCCTCATTGTCGAGGACGAAGAAAAGCTACGGCGGGTGTTGAGTCTGCAACTCGAATCCGCCGGCTATGAAGTAGTGCTCGCCGGTTCGGCCGAGGACGGGCTGAAACTGGCGGAACGCTCCAACCTGATCCTCACTGATCTGCGGCTGCCCGCCATGGACGGCATGGCGCTGCTGGAGGCGATGCAGCGGCAGAACGCGCGCATCCCAGTAATCGTGATGACGGCGTTCGGCACGGTGGAAATCGCCGTGGAGGCGATGAAGAAGGGCGCCGCCGATTTCCTGCCGAAGCCGTTCTCGCTGGATCACCTGATGGCGGTGGTGCGCAAGGCACTGGAAGTGCAATCGCTGCGCGAAGAGAACGTCCTTCTCAAGGAAGAGCTCGGCCGGCGCTACCAGTTTGAAAACATCGTTGGCTATGGCGCGCGGATGCAAGAGATCCTGGGCGCCGTTTCCCGCGTGGCGCCCAGCCGGACTACGGTGCTGCTCTGCGGTGAAAGCGGAGTGGGCAAGGATCTGATCGCCCGCGCCATCCACCATCATTCGCCGCGCGCCGCCCAGCCCTTCGTCAAGATCAACTGCACGGCCATTCCCGAAAACCTGATGGAGAGCGAGCTGTTCGGCTACGAGAAGGGCGCGTTCACGGGCGCGGTGACGGCCAAGCCCGGCAAGTTTGAGCAGGCCGACGGCGGCACTGTGTTTCTGGACGAGATCGGCGACGTACCCACGGGTGTGCAGGTGAAGCTGCTACGGATCTTGCAGGAGCGCGAGTTTGAGCGGCTGGGCAGCAACAAGACGAAACAGATCGACGTACGTGTGATCGCCGCCACCAACGTGGATCTGCGCCGCGCGCTGGAAGAGGGTAACTTCCGCGAGGATCTCTACTACCGTCTGAACGTCTTTCCCATCACCATCCCGCCGCTGCGCGAGCGGAGCGAGGATATTCCGGTGCTGGCTGATTATTTTTTGCGCAAGTTTGCGCGCGAAACGGGGTCGGCGGTGGGCGGGATGTCGGAGGAGGCTCAGCGTAAGCTGGTCTCCTATCACTGGCCCGGCAACGTGCGCGAGCTGGAAAATGTGATTGAGCGCAGCTTGCTCTACGCCGCCGGCACGGTGCTGCAGCCCGACGATGTGCGGCTGGATCACGCGCCGCGCCGCGCCACCAACGGCACGCCAGCGTCCGGCAATGGCCACGGCGACTTCCTGCCGGAAGGGGTCTCGCTGGATGAGCACGAGCGCCAGTTGATCCGCGAGGCGTTGAAGCGGGCCGCCGGCAACAAGAGCCAGGCCGCGCGGCTGCTGGGCCTGTCGAGAAACGCCCTACGCTACCGGCTCTCGCAGATGGGCCTGGAGTGACTGCCTGCGATCAAACCACAGTTTGACGAAGGTGCTGACCAGGATCACCGCGCCGCCCGCCAGGGTGCGCTGGCCAGGATTCTCCCCATGAATGAGCCACGTGAAGATTGGGTTGCCCACCGGCTCCAGTAGCAGGAGCGTGGAGGCTTCAAAGGCAGTGATCTGCTTCATGCCGTGCGTGAGCAGCCAGTAGGCGAGGCCGATCTGAAGGAAGCCGAGATAGAGCAGCACCGCGCCGTCCACCGGTGCGAAGCTCACAATGGGCAGCGCGGCCGGCATGGAGATGGCGAAGGCTAAGATGTTGCCACACACCACCGTGGCTAGCGCGGAGCTCTCCGCCCGGTGGCGCAGACCGGCCAGCGTCACTGCGTAGGCCGCGCCGGAAAATAGCGCGTAGAGGTTGCCGCGCGTGGGGTCCGGCGCCGTGGCCAGCGGATTGGCCGCGCCGGTGAAGAGCAGGATCATGCCGCCAACTAGCGCCGCCGTGAAGATCAGATCGCGCTGCTTCACCTTCTCCTTGAGAAACACCGGCCCGATCAGCAGCAGGTACGCCGGCGCCGTGGATTGCAGAAAAATGGCGTTGGCGGAAGTGGTGAGTTTTGTCGCGTGGACGAAGCTGACGAGCGTGAGCGCGTAGACGAGCCCCAGCGGCCAGACGCGCCACGACCAGCCGCGCCGCGCCTGCGGGACCAGTGCGGCGAGCGCGATGGCGGCCACCAGGCTGCGCAGCCCGGCGGTCTGCCATCCGTTGAGCGTTGTGGCCTTGATCGCCGCGCCGCCGGTAGAGAAAAGCAGCGCCGCGCCGAGTACCATGAGGCGGCTGAGCATAGTGGGAGTGTAGCAATCGGGGCGACGCGTCGGCCCTAGAATCTGCGAAACTGTACCGAGGAGTACAACTATGACCACTCAGGAAGTAGCAAACACACTCGTCCAGCTCTGCTCCGAGGGCAAGTTCTTCGAAGCCATCGAAACCCTGTACGCGGACGACATTGTCAGCATGGAAGCGGGCGCGCCGCCCGGTGGCTCCCGCGAAGCGAAGGGGATTGAGGCCGTGAAGGGCAAGGCGGAATGGTGGGGCGCCAACCACGAAATCCACTCAGTCCAGGTGGAGGGTCCGCTGGTTGCGGGGGCGCACTTCTCCGTGGCTTTCCATATAGACGTCACATTCAAACCGCAGGCCAGGCGGCACACGATGGAAGAGATCGCCGTCTACAAAGTGGCGAACGGCAAGATCGTCTACGAAGAGTTCTTCTACAGTATGTGATGGGAGCGGGCCGGCCCGATCACGAGCCTGCCCGCACTCCGCCGTCCTCCCATCGCGATACGATATCGGGGAGACCTCCGCCCCGAATGTTTGACCTCACCGAACACCCGCACCGCCGCTACAATCCGCTGACCCGTGAATGGGTGCTCGTCTCGCCGCACCGCACCAAGCGCCCGTGGCAGGGGCAGGTGGAGAAACTCCCGCCTGATACGCGGCCCGCGTACGACCCCAAGTGCTATCTCTGCCCGACGAACGAGCGCGCCGGCGGCCATCACAACCCGGCGTACACAAAAACATTCGCGTTCCAAAATGATTTTGCCGCCTTGCTGCCCGATACGCCCGCCGGCACGGCCCAGCCCCATCCGCTGCTGCGCGCCGAAGCCGTAGCCGGCATCTGCCGTGTGATCTGCTTCTCACCGCGGCACGACCTCACGGTGGCTGAGATGGCGCCCGCCGATCTGCGCGGCGTCGTCGATACCTGGGTCGAGCACTACGCCGAATTGAACGCCACGCCCGGCATCGCCTACGTGGAGATCTTCGAAAATCGCGGCGACATGATGGGCTGCTCCAACCCGCATCCGCACTGCCAGATCTGGTCCACCTCCATCGTGCCCAATGAAGTGGAGAAAGAGAGCGCCGCGCAGGAGGAGTATTACCGCACCTACGGCCGCACTCTGCTGGCGGACTATCTGGAGCACGAGTTGCAGGACGGCGCGCGCGTGGTGTGCGCCAACGATCACTTCGCCGCGCTGGTCCCGTGGTGGGCCGTGTGGCCCTTCGAAGTGATGCTCATCAGCCGCCGCCCGATGAGCGGGCTCGACGAGCTGACGTTGGACGAGCGCGACGGCCTCGCCGACATCCTCAAGCGCACCACCACGCGCTACGACAATCTCTTCGAGACGTCCTTCCCGTATTCCTTCGGCTTTCACCAGCGCCCCGCCGGGCCGCCGAATCCGGCGTGGCATCTGCACGCGCACTTCGCGCCGCCGCTGCTGCGCTCCGCCACCGTACGCAAGTTCCTGGTCGGCTATGAACTGCTGGCCATGCCGCAACGTGACATCACCGCCGAGGCCGCGGCCCTGCGCCTGCGCGATCTCAGCGAGACCCACTACAAAGCCCGCTCCTGAAAGGTTCACGATCCATGCGTCTTCTTTTGATCTTCCTTCTGGCGATGAGCGCGTTTGCGCAGGACGCCTTTTTCCTCAAGGCCGGCGACCGCGTTGTCTTCTATGGCGACAGCATCACGGATCAGCGCCTCTACACCACGTTTGTCGAGACCTACGTCCGCACGCGCTACCCCAAGCTGGACGTCAGCTTCGTCCACTCCGGCTGGGGCGGCGATCGTGTGACCGGCGGCGGCGGCGGCGCCATCGACCTGCGTCTCAAGCGCGACGTCCAGGCCTACAAGCCCACGGTGGTCACCATCATGCTCGGCATGAACGACGGCCGTTACCGCGCCTCCGACAAGGTCATCTTTGACTGGTACGCCGCCGGATACGAGGCCATGGTGAAGCAGATGAAAACGTTGATGCCTGGCGTGAAGCTGGTTGGCATCCGTCCCTCGCCCTACGATGAAGTGACGCGCCCGGCCACCGTCACCGGCGGCTACAACACCGTGCTGGTTCAGTTTGGCGATTTCATTCAGGAGCTCGCCCGGCGCGAGGGCATGACCGTCGCCGATCTCAATGCCCCGGTGGTCGAGATGCTTCGCAATGCCAACGCCGCCAACCCCGAAGTGGCACAGCGCATCATTCCGGATAAGGTTCATCCCGGCGCCTCCGGCCACCTCATCATGGCCGGCGCGCTGCTCAAGAGCTGGGGCGCGGGCAACATCGTCAGCATTGTGGAGCTCGACGCGAAGTCGAAGAAACCTTCGAAGCTGGCCAATACCGTTGTCGCCAATCTCACCGGCGTGGGCGATGGTCTTGTCTGGAGCCAGGTGGACAACTCGCTGCCGATGCCCGTCGATCTGGCGGACCCCTCTATGGCACTGGCCGTCAAGGCCGGCGGCTTCACCGAGGCGTTCAACCAGGAGACGCTCAAGGTCAGCGGGCTCAAGCCGGGCTACTACGCGCTGCGCATCGATGGCTTGCAGGTGAAGGTGTTCACCGCGGCCGAGCTCGCCGCCGGCCTGGACCTCACCACCCTGCCCACGCCCATGATGAAGCAGGCGAGCGAAGTGCACGCCCTCACCATGAAGCGCACCGGCATCCACAACACCCGCTGGCGCACCATTGAGGTGCCGATGGCCAACGACTCGCTCACCAAGGCGCAGGCCGCCATGGACGCGCTGGACGCGCTCGATACAGAGCTCGACGCCCGCCAGCGCGCCGCCGCCGCACCCGTGCCGCGCAAGTATGAGCTGATTCCCGTGCCTGCCGAGGCGGCCTCCGTGCCCGCCGGCTTCACGCCCATCTTCAACGGCAAAGACACCGCCGGCTGGCACATCTCCACCACTAATCACCACGGCACAACGCCCACTTGGCGCGTGGAAAACGGCGTCCTCACCGGGCTGCAGAATCCCATCGGCAAGGGCGGCATTCTCCTCACCGATAAGAAGTACAAGAACTTCGAAGTCTATGTCGAGCTGAACCCCGATTGGGGCTGCGATGGCGGCCTCTTTTTGCGTTCCAGCGAAAAGGGCGAGGCCTACCAGGTGCTGCTCGATTACCGCGACAAAGGAACTCTCGGTGGTGTCTACGGCGAGCGGCTCAAGGGCGTGCCCACCTACAGCATTCTCGATTGGGAAAAGAACTACAAGCGCGGCGAGTGGAACTCCATCCGCGCCCGCATCGAGGGCGACATCCCGCGCATCCAGGTGTGGATGAACGGCGTGCGCGTCACCGAATGGTCCGATACCTCCAACCACGCCGCCGATGGCGCGCTGGATGGCATGATCGCCGTGCAGGTTCATGGCGGCACGCAGATCTGGAAAGAAGGCGGCAAGCACCGCTACCGCAATATCGCCGTGCGCGAACTGCCAAACTAGGAGGCGCCGTGGAACTGCTCCCGCAAGCCTGGATCGCCATGGGCGAGTCGCTGCTGATCGGCCTGCTGGTCGGCATCGAGCGCGAATCCGACCATGCCGAACGCCACGCCGGCTTGCGGGACTTCATCAGCATCGGGCTGGCCGGCGGCCTCTGCGGGCTGCTGGCTCAGCCGCTGATCACGGTGGCCGCGCTTCTCAGCATCACCTCGCTCCTCTTTCTCTTTCGCGCCCAGACTCCGGGCCGCACGGGCATCACCACCGAGATCGTCGGCGTGGTCACCTTTCTGCTCTGCGTCCTCACGGCCACGCCCGGCCTGGCGTGGGGCACTCCGCTGGCCATCGCGCTCACCGTCATTCTCGCTCTCTTCTTGGAGGCCCGCGAGCCGCTCCAGAAGTTCTTCCGCGAGACCCTCACCGAGCGTGAGTACTTCGATACGCTGCGATTCCTGGCCGTCGTGTTCGTGATCCTGCCCGTGCTGCCGGACGGCGGATACGGTCCCTACGAATTCTTCAACCCGCGGCGCGTCTGGATCTTCGTCATCCTGGTTTGCTCCATCTCCTACGTCGGCTACTTTCTCCAGAAATTCCTCGGCGATTCGCAGGGACTGAAGCTCACCGCCATCCTGGGCGGCATCGGCTCCACCACTGCCGCCACCACGGCCTTTGCCGAACAGGCAGCCGAGGAGCCGCACCGCACCAGGGAGTTCGCGCTGGCCACCGTGCTGGCAAATACCGTGCAGTTCCCCCGCGTTCTGGCGCTGCTCTGGATCATGGGTGGCCCGCTCGGCGTGGCCTGCTGGCCGGAACTGGCTGCCATGACCGCGGCCGGCCTCGCACTCACTTTCCTGCTCGCCCGGACTGCCGCACCGGGCGACGCGCAGCCCAGTGTGATGGTGATCCGCAACACGTTTCGCCTCCGGCCCGCCATCCAGTTCGGATTGCTGTTTGCTCTGGTGCGTCTGGTGGCGCGCGGCGGCGCGGATCAGTTCGGCCAGGCAGGCCTCTTCGTCTCCAGCGCCATCGGTGGCTCGGTGGATGTGGACGCCATCGCCGTCACGCTGAGCGGCATGATGCGCGATGGCAAAGCCGTGCAAAGCGCCGCCGTGGCGTCGCTGCTCATCGCGCTGGCTGCCAATGCAATCCTGAAATCCGTGGTGGCCTACCGCAAAGGCGGAGCCGGTTTTGGCCGGCAGGTGGCCACCGGATTCGGCGTCATGTTCACCGCCGGATTTGCGGTCTGGCTGGCGCGCTAGCACACCGGGCAACCACGCCCTCCGCTCGCGGGCGTACCCTCTTGGTATGAGCTTCTTCCCCAGCCGCCGCCACTTCATGAGCTCTTCGTTCGCCGCGCTGATCCAGCCGGAACAAACCAATCCGAAGGTCCGCGCCGCGCGGGAGGCCGCGTTGGCGCTTCTGAAGCCCAGTGAAAAGGATCTGCAACACGCACTGGAGCTCCATGCCCAATCGCTGGTGGTGGAATCCTACGGCTTCTCCCCGCGCTCAGCGATCGATGGCAGCGCCGTGCGCAGGGCCATCGAGGCCGGCGCCACCAATCTGGAGCTGGAAGACCTGCAGACCGATATGCTGCTCACGCGCGTCGCCGATGATCCCACGCAGCAGCAGGAATACCGCGAGGCGTGGGATGCCTCGGGCGTCACCTGCGTGCTGCAAAACGCGGGTGAAGAGGGCAGCTCACCCCTGCGTCTGCTCAAGCGGCTCGCCTACTTCACGTATCTGACAGACCGGCTGCCCGGCCTGGTTTCACGCGCCGCGGCGCCCGATGACATCGTGGCCGCCAAGAAGCAGGGCCGCCACTGCGTCTACCTCACCGGCAACGGGATCCCGCTCGCCCAGGAGTGGAACTCGGCGCCGGAGGAACTGGCGCACATCCGGCTGTTCTTCCAACTCGGCATTCGCATGATGCATCTCACCTACAACCGCCGCAATGCGCTGGGCGACGGCTGCGCGGAGCCTGCCAACGCGGGACTCAGCGAGCTGGGCCGCGCCGCCATCGCCGAGATGAATCGCGTGGGCGTCATCGTCGATGTGGCCCACTCCGGCTGGCGCACCAGCCTCGAAGCCGCCAAAGCATCGAGGCAGCCGATGGTGGCCAGCCACACCGGCGCGGTTGCCATTCACAGCCACATCCGGTCCAAGCCCGATGAGGTGATCCGCGCCATCGCCGACACCGGCGGCTATGTGGGCGTCTTCAGCGTGGTCTCGTTCCTGGGTCGCAACGGCGACCTGAACGCCATGCTCGATCACATCGAGTATCTCGTGAAGCGCTTCGGCGCAGATCACGTTGCCATCGGCACCGATCTCGCCTACATGCCGAAAAGCGCCGATGCGGAATGGGGCAAAGTGGGCCCACGCCCGAAGGAGCGCCCCGGCTACGAGGCGCTCTGGCCGCCCGGCGCGCTGGATAACCGTTCCCACCCGTCGCTGGCCTGGACCAACTGGCCCATGTTCACGGTGGGGATGGTGCAGCGCGGATTCTCAGATGCCGACATTCAGAAGATCCTCGGCGGGAACGTCCTGCGCGTGGCTCGCGCCGTTTATCCGAAGCCTGCTTGACGGCGGGAGTGCGCCCGCCCGAGCGTCAACAGGAGTCTGGGGCCTGAAGCTGGAAAAACCCTTGACCCCGTGGGCAAAGAGGAGGAGAATCGCGCTAAGCCGAATTGCGCCGCTCGCGCACAATCCGGTCTTTGGTTCATTGAGAAGGGAGTTCCTATGTCTCGTGCCACGAAGTTTCTCGCGGCGTTGGCATTCCTTGGCGCCTTTGCTTCCAGCTTACCGGCGCAATCTATTTACTCGACATTGACCGGAGTTGTTTCCGATCCCTCGGAGGGCCTGGTTGTCCAGGCAACCGTGAAGCTGAGAGACGTTCAGTCCAACTCGCTCCGCGAAACGGTCACCAACAGCCAGGGCTACTACACATTCGCCTCGGTGGCTGTTGGTACCTATGAACTGACGGTGGAGTTGTCGGGCTTTGCCACCTACCAGGAGACCGGCATCGCGCTGGGCGGCGGTGAGCGGCGCAACATCAACGTCACGCTGAAGGTGGGCAGCACCGCCGATACGGTGGTTGTCACGGGCACCACGGAAATGCTGGTCCCGACCGATTCCGGCGAGAAGTCCACCACTCTGAACATCAAGCAGTTGGAGAACTTCGTCCAGGTCAGCAGCAACGCCGCGGAATTCATCAAGATTATGCCCGGCTTCGGCGTCCAGAACGGCACGCAGAATGCCGCGAACTACAGCGGCCAGACCATGGGCATCAACGCCAACGGCAACGCCGGCAGCCAAAGCCCGTTGAACAACGCCTACGCCTACAACGGACTACCCAGCAATACCCTGGATATTACGGCCGACGGTGCGCACGTCTCTGATCCAGGCTGCAATTGCGATACGCCGGTTAACCCCAACTCAGACATGGTCGCCGAGTTCAAGATCACCATGTCCAACTTCAGCGCCGAAAACCAGAAGGGTCCGGCGGTCATCAGCTCGGTTGCCAAGTCCGGCGGTAACACGTTTCATGGCTCCGGATTCCTCTACGCCCGGCATTACACGTTGAACGCCAACGACTGGATCAACAACGCCAGCAGCCGGCCGAGACCGCAGAACAAGTACTACTATCCGGGCGCCACGCTGGGTGGACCCGTCGTCATTCCGGGCACCAACTTCAACAAAGACAGGAACAAGCTGTTCTTTTTCACGGGTTATCAGTATTTCTACCAGGTGCTCGACACCGGCTTGCAGCGCTCCGCGGTTCCTACCGATGGAATGCGAGCCGGCGATTTCTCGCCCACCGAACTTGCCAAGATGGGCAAGATCACGGCCTCCGGTTCGGCCCCGGGACAAATCAACGCACGCAACCTCGCCCTCTACCCGGGAGGAATCATCCCCGCCTCCGCCATCGATCCCAACATGCTGGCGCTGATGAAGCTCTACCCGAAGCCGAACGCTGATCCCAACGCCACCGGCGGGTACAACTGGACTGACCAGCTCTTGTTCAACCAGAACAACCATCAGTGGATGACGCGCGTGGACTACAACATCAGCGACAACACCAAGATGTTCGTTCGCTACAACATGCAGCGCGAGTTGCAGAGGTTCCCGATGCAGGTGTGGTCCACGGCCACCACTCAACAACTGCCCTATCCGTCGTCGGTACTCGGCAAGAACAAATCAGACTCCGTCACCGCTTCGCTGACCCATGTCTTCAGTCCGAGCATGACCAATGAATTCGTCTTCGGCTACACCTATATCGGCTTCCCGAACGTCTTCGAGGATCCCGACAAGGTCGATCCCGCCAAGATCGGTTTCAACTCCAAGCTCCTCTACAAGAACAACGTCCCTCAATTTCCGAACCTTGCTGCTGGTGTGGAAGCCGCGGCAATCCGAAACTATGGCGGATTCGAGGTGGGCGGTCCAACCGCAGGCCTATACGCGAACAAATACATGCCCAGCCTCAGCGACATTGTCACCAAGGTCTGGGGCAGGCATACCATCAAGGGCGGCGTCTTCTGGGAGTACATCCGGAATGCCCAGCCCGCCAGCAGCGCCGCGAACGGCACGTTTACCTTTAACAACAACAACTCGAACTCGCTGGGTAACGACTACGCCGACATGTTGATCGGAAACCTGAATTCCTTCAACCAATTCTCGTTCAACCGCGTAAACGACATCGGATACTCAACGTGGGAGGGTTTTGTCCAGGACTCCTGGAAGATTAACAAACGCCTGACTCTGGAACTGGGTGTGCGCCTGACCCATTTCACTCCCTGGCTGGACAGGCTCAACTACGGGTTCTCCGTCTTTGACTACTCCAAGTACAACTCCAGTTGCACGCCCACTCAGTACTGCGGCTTCCTCTGGAACAAACGGGATGCCAGCGTTCCCATGGGTGGCTTCCCGACCAGGGGCGTCAACCCACAGCCGCGCTTTGGCGTTGCCTACGATGTTTTCGGAAACGGCCGCACAGTCATTCGCGGCGGTTGGGGTATGTACTACTTCCACTCGGGGCAGTTCACCACCGGCCTGGACGTCGCCGCCGGAGTCGAAACCATCACCCTCAACAACAACCAGGGCATTGGCGCTTCACCGTGGGTCGTGAGCCCCACCGCTAACGCCAAGCCACTGATGGTCAGAGACCTCGGCACCATGAACTTCTCGAGTGCCGCCCTCTCGCCCGGAGCCGTGGACGGCAAGGACGACAGGTCTCCCCTCACGAAGAGCTACAGCTTCACCATCGCGCAGCAACTGCCCTGGTCCAGCCTGCTGGAAATCGCCTACGTCGGCAACGAGAGCACGGACCTTCTCGTCACGGCGGCCAGCACCTATAGCAGCATCAACCTGGTTCCGGTGGGTGCGATGCTCTCGTCCGCCAACGGCGGCGCTGACCCCAACTCGCTGGTCGCAAACAACTTCCGCCCCCTCAAAGGGTTCTCGGATATTAACCTGGCGACCCATGGCCCATATGCCAACTACAATTCCCTGCAGACCACGTGGGCCCGCACCCGGGGCCGCTATATGATGAGCCTGAACTACACGTTTGCCAAAGCTCTGGGCATCATCAACAACGGCTCATACGACCCGTACAACATACGCAACAACTACGGCGTACAGGCCAGCGACCGCACTCACCTTTTCAACCTGGCCTACTCCGTGGAAATGGGGAACCCCGTCAAGAACAGGATCGCCGGCGGCCTCGCCAACGGATGGCAGGTCTCCGGCCTGGTGCAGGTGCAAAGCGGCGCCAACCTCACCAGCAATCGGGGCAACAACTGGGGCATGAACACCAACGGCTACAAGATCCCCGGAACCACGCACAACGTCAGCAGCGCGTCGTTGCTGGGCACGCCCGCCATTCCGCTCCGCCCCTTGGTCATCTGCGATCCGGGTGCGAATCTCCAACCGCAGCAGTACGTCAACCAGGCCTGTTTCGCCATGCCGACGCGGGTTGGACAGAACGGCCCAACCACTCTGCCCGTGCAGTACGGCCCGGCCTTCTTCAACGCGGACCTCGCGCTCTTCAAGAACTTCAATATCAAAGAAGGGATGAAGCTCCAGTTCCGCGCCAACGCCTATAACTTCCTGAATCATCCGCTCTGGTCATTCGATAGCGCCACCAACCTGACGCTGGGATTCAACGGTACCACCGGAGCGATCAACTCACCCTTGTTCGGCTGGGCGACGCAAAAACAAGGCCGCCGCACCATCCAACTGGCCGTTAAGTTCCTGTTCTGACAACCGGAGCTGGGCAGGTCTTCGGGCCTGCCCAGCTCTCGCCTCCTTGTCTTACTTGTTCCCGCCCTGCGTCCGCCGCGCCTGCGCCTCTCTGGTTAAACGCTCCGCCTCGGCCCTTTCCCTGTCCCCCTCCGCCTTGCGCTTCAACCGGTAGTAAACCGTCGCCAGCGTGACGTGCGCCTCAATAAACGCCGGAGCCTGCCGCAGAATGCCCACCAGCGCCACCCGCGCCTCTTCCAGTTTGCCGGCCGCCAGGCTCAGCGATGCCAGTTGAAACCTCGCCCGGATATCGCCGGGCCGTACCAGCAGCGCCCGGTCCAGCAGCTTGCGCGCGCCATCGTAATCCTGATCCTGCCGGAGCAGCGCCCCCAACTGCAAATTCGATTCAAAATCATTCGCATTGAGCGCCAATTCTTTTTGGAAAGCCAGCCGCGCAGCCGCTGCGTCGCCGGTCTGGATATGCGCGTCGCCCAGCGAGGCATGAACGTCGGGCAGCTGCGGATTCAAGGCGGCAGCCTTCTCGAAATCGGCGATGGCCGCTTCAAACTCCAGCGCGCCCAGCTTCTCCATGCCCAGCAAGAGCCACGTTTCCGCCGATTCCCCATTCTTGAGAATGCGGTCGATCACCGGCTGTGCCCGCTCGATCTGCTTGTCGCGCAGCAGCGCCGTGCCCAGCAGATAGGCGATGGCCAGGTCGCTCTGATCCAGCCTCTCCACCGGCGCCAGCAATTCGATCACCTGCCGGACCTCGCCCAGGCGCAGGCGGCAATCGGCCAGCAGTAGCAGTGTCTGCCGGTCTCCGGGTTGCTCCTTGTGCAGCACTGCGAGTCCGGCCGCCGCGTCCCGCAAGCGCCCCAGCTTGTACTCGGCCAGCGCGATGTTCAGGCGGATCCGCCGGTCAGCTGGTCTTCGCTGGAGTGCCTGGCGATACTCGGTGATGGCCTCGCTGTAGCGTCCGCTGCGCACCAGCGCGACGCCGAGATTGGAGCGTGCCTCTACCGAATCCGGCCGCAGCTTCAGATACGCGCGGTACTGCGGAATCGCCCGCTCCACGTCGCCTGCCTGGTGCAAAGCCGCCGCGCTTTTCAAAATGCGCTCCGGGCTCTCCTGCCCGCTGGCCGCCTGGCTCAGCAGCGTGAGAAGGGTGATTGCGCAGAGTACAGCCGTGGCCATTCAGCAGCCAGCATAGAACAATCCGGCCCGCCTATTCCCGCCCCAGCGCCACGTAAAACACCGCCGGCACCAGAAAGACCGCCGCCACCAGGCTGAGCACAAACGCGCCGTGCTCCATCAGTAACTTCGACGCCGAGGCGAGCATTGCGCCGGCCTCAAAGCTGGCCATCCGGCCCAGCGCGCCTTGAAACCACGTGGAGGTGGCGCCGAACACAGCGCCCAGTAGCCCCATCGCACACGCGAACGCGATTACCTGCGCCGCCGTGATGGGCCGGCCCGCCGCCTGCACCGCCTCCTGCCTCGCACGCAACTGAGAGCGCCGCCACACACGGCTGGCGTCCGGAAGGGCAGCCTCGGCCACCAGCGCCTCACGAGACTCGCTGATCGCACCGGCCACCGCCGCCACGTCGCGGCAGATCTCGCACTGCGCCGCGTGCGCCCGCAGTGGCTCGCCGGCCTGCTCCGGCCAGCGCCCTTGAAACACGGCGTCCAGCACCTCGGCTTCAAACTCGCACTCCACGCGCTTCATGGCCGCCTCCCGCCCAGCAGTGCCGCCATTTTGCGGCGCGTCCGATACAGCAGTGTCTTCAGGCTGCCGCGACGGATCCCCAGCGCTCCCGCGATCTCCTCGTGCGAGGCGCCTTCGGCATAGGCCAGCCACAGCATCGCCCGCTCGCGCGGCTGCAAGGCCGACATCGCGCGGTTCAGATCCGCTCTGCCCTCCGGACTGCCCGCCGGACTCGCTGACGACACCTGCTCGATCTCCTCGCCGGCCGGGATCGCCGGAATCCGCGCCAGGCTGCGCCGCCGCGCATCGCGCGCCAGGTTGCCGGCAATCAGATACACCGAGTTGCGCCGGTGCGCCTCGCTCTCGTGCGTTGCCGCAGCTCGCAGAAACCGGTAGTACGTCTCCTGCAACAGGTCGTCGGCCAGTTCGCGGTCGCCCGTGATGCGCACCAGGTACGCCCATAGCCCGCGCGAGGTCCGCTCGTAGAAGCCCCGGAATGCGTCCTCGTCCACTACGAACTCCGTGCGGGCTTCGTCGGCGGCATCGCTTCGGTTCAGATCGGAAAATGTTGTATCTCGAAACATGGAACGTCGCTTGGCCATCGCCGGCTAGGCATCCCGGGACTCGGACGCTGCTCGCTCAATCAATCCCAGCCGCCAGGAGATCACATAAGAGATGATCGCCGAAATGACGAACCCCACGCCGAGCGCCAGAGCCAGCACACCCAGCGCGCTCAACGGTTGCGCCGCCTCGTTGCCCGCCTGGCTGCTGACGATCTGCAGCCCGATCCCGCCCGCCATCATCACCAGCCCGCCCTGCAGTGCCCACAGGATCCGCCCCAACGGCGCGCCCATCGCCCTCGGCGCGGCATCGAGCTTGATCGGAGTCGATTCCAGAAACTTCGCGCCCGCCGGCGTTTGGATATAGGCGATCAAATCCTCGTTCGACGTAAAGCGATCCAGCAGTTTCGTGTGTACGTCCGTCTGCACCTTCGCCAGCCGGCTCCACCGCCGGTAGTCCACCAGAGTACGGATCAGCCAGATGATCACCGAGACCGCCATGCCAAATCCAAGGAATATGCCGACGGCGTCAAACGCGCGGCTCCACATTTGAACTGCCGGACTGGCGTCGTCGTATCGCTCGTGCCGGGGAGGCTCGCCCACATAAAAGACCGAATTGTGGGCAATCTCCGGATGCGTGCTCAGAAAGGCCGCCAGGCTCGGGTACGGCGCCAGATACGCCTGATTCGTCAGAAGCGTCGGATCCAGCTGCAAAACACTGCGCAGCGTCGGCGGGCAGCGTTGCAGGATCTGCGACAGCTCTTCCCTCGTGCGGTTCGCGTCCGGTTGCTCCGCCAGCACAATGGGCTGCGCCGGCTTCTGCCCCCACGCCGATAGCTGCGCCATGGCCAGGCCGGCCGCCATCATCCCTGTCATCCACGCTCGTCTATACGATGTCTGCACGATTGCTTCTGGACCTCTGCCCACTACATACGCGGCGGGCGCGCGCCGGTTCACACCCCACCCTGTAGATTCCGCACCGTAAACTGAAGTGGACCCATGGCCCCCCATTCTCACCGTCTCCCCCCGCTTCTCCTTGCTCTGGCGCTGTGCGCTGTCCTCGCGCCGGCCGCCGTCCCCACTTTCACTCATACCGCCGGCTCGAACTCCTACACCCTCTTCGGCGCCGATCCCGCCCACGGCGCCACCACCACCATCCCCACCGTCCTCGTCCCCATCGCCCTCTCCTTCGAATCGAAGCGCACCGCCGGCAAACCCTTCGTGATGGACGCCGCGCCCGACGTGCCGCGAATCCTCCGCTCCCCCGTCTTCTCCAGTTTTGCCTTTCCCACCGGAGGCGCCACCCAATACGTCGACGCCCTGCTGCGTACCACTTTCCCCGCTGCTACTGCGTGGCACACGCTCCTCGGCCAGCCCGCGGTGAGGCCCCTTCAGATCACGGTGCCGGCGGGCTTTGGCTACATCCTCACCTCCCGCCAATCCGGCCGCTCCTTCGCCGTCGCCGATCTCGAATTCGTCCAGAAGCAGATCTTCCAGCAACTCCCGCGGCATCCAGGCAAGCTCGTCATTGCCCTCACGCACAACACCACCTTCTACGCCCTGGGCGACGCCACGGTCTGCTGCTCCTGGGGGACCCATGGCGTGGACACCGCCACCGGCAACTCCTTCGTGCTCGCCTCCTACCTCCACGACGCCCCCGCCGTTGTCGAAGACCAGGACGTCCAGCCCCTTACACAGCAGCTCGCGCAGTTCGTCAAAGACCCGCTCCACGACCCCCTCTTCGCCGGCGGCCGCAACGCCAAAGCCCCCGGGAATGCATTCCCTGCCTGGATGAAACCGCACGACGGCTGTGGCGGCACGGGAGCCGTCTCCACCTACTTTTTGCTCGAGCCCACCAATACCAATCCCAAGAACAACATCCCCGCCTCGCCCGCCTTTGCCGCGCGCCTCAACGGAGCCACCTACCATCTCCAAAACACCGCTCTGCTGCCCTGGTACACCGGCTCAATCGCGGGCTTGGGAGCCACGTACAGCTTCCCGGATGCGCGGGCTTTGCCCAACCCCGCCCAGCCCTGTCCGGCGCGCGCAGGGCGGCCTACGGGCTCTGCAAAGCCCTCCGCCGAGGCCCTCGCGCGCACCACTCCGCCCAACGGCCATCAGCTCATCGGCTACTGGGCCGGCTACGGCGGCGCCGGTTCCACCATCCCCCTCCGCGAGGTCTCTCCGCAATGGGACATCGTCATCGTCGCCTTCTCCACGCCCGATAAGAATGCGCCCGAGGGCTCCATGCAATTCCGCACGCCCGCCGGCCTCGACACCGCGCAGTTCAAGGCCGATATCGCCTACCTCAAGAGCCAGGGCCGCAAGGTGATGATCTCCCTCGGCGGCGGCGGCCAGCACTTCACACTGGCAGATCCCAAACGCGTGCCCAACTTCGTCTCCACCGTCACCCGCATCGTCACCGAATACGGCTTCGATGGCGTCGATGTCGATTTCGAAAGCCCCTCACTCTCCATCGCTCCGGGCGATACGGATTTCCGCAATCCCACCACGCCCTCCATCGTGAATCTCATCTCCGCCCTGCGCCAGTTGCGCCAGCACTTCGGCCCTCAATTCCTGCTGAGCCTGGTGCCGGAAGGTACGCAGATCCCTGCCGGATACCCCAGCTACGGCGGCCAGTTCGGTTCCTACGTGCCCATCGCCCACGCTCTGCGCGACATCCTCACGTTCATGGACACCCAGTCCTACAACACGCCGCCGCTGCAAGGTCTCGATGGCGAGATCTATCAGCCCGGCACCGTGGATTATCACGCTGCCATGACCGAGCTTCTCCTGCACGGCTTCCCCGTGGGCGGCGATCCCGCGCAGATGTTCCCGCCCATGCCCGCCAACAAGATCGCCGTGGGGTTTCTCAATGGAGACACCACGCCCGCCATCGTCAGCCAGACCATGGACTACCTCATCACAGGCAAGGCGCCGGCCGGGGCAAAATACAAGCTGCGCCAGCCCAAGGGCTATCCCGGGCTGATCGGAGCCATGTTCTGGACCATCGACGCAGATCGCCGGGCCAACTACAACTACTCCAACATCGTCGGCCCGCAGTTGCACGCCATGCCGGCCGCGCGGTAGCCGCTACTCGGCCCGCATCGGACCGCTCAGCGGTTGCCTACCCCGTCAACAAAGGCTTGCGCGCACAAAAAAACGCCCGCCAACTCCGATGGGAGCCGGCGGGCGTTGTCAATCGAGACGGGCAGTGCCTAGAACGCGTACCGCAGCGAAAGGATGATGCGGCGGCTCTCGAACTGCGTGCCCTGGATGGTTCCGAACGCCGCGTTGGTGTTGGCGCCGGTGTTGTAGTTGCGGGTGATGGTCATGTTCGGGTTGGCCGGGTTGAAGTGGTTGAGCGCGTTGGTCGCCTCAGCCTTGAGTTCTATCCGGTGCGACTCGTGGAACTTGATCGTCTTCTGGAGCGACAAGTTGAACAGTTGCAGTCCAGGTCCATAGAAGAGGGTCCTGGGCATGTTGCCGATCATTCCGCGTTGGAAGGGCGCATAGTCCTTCGGCAACTGGAAGTTGTTCGGATCGACGGGGTACCACAGTTTCGGATCGGACGTGGAACCGACGTCGGACGGCTTCGCGCCATCCTTCAGCCAGAAGCCACCCGGTTGGGTGTTGGTCATCTGGCAGCGATACAGAACGCTCCCGGTGGGGGTTCCGTTGGGATAGCCCACGGGGTTGGACTGGAAGCCGCAGGCCGGTCCAATCGAGGCGCCGGAGAAGATCTGGGCGGTGCCCATGAAGCGCCAGCCCGAGGTCAGGTTCTTCGCGAAGCTGTTGCCCTTCGTGTACGTGGGGAACTCGTAGCCGAAGTTGGCGTTGAAGGCGTGCGGACGGTTGCCCGTCTCGTAACGCGTCAACGCGTCGTCGGTCCACTGCTGGCGCTCATACAGCAAGGTCTTGGACCAGGTGTAGTTGGCGCTCCAGGTGATGTTCCTGCCTGCGCGGCGGTTCAACTGGATCTGCAGCGAGTTGTAGCTCGACGTGCCGTTATTGGTGAACATCGGGACCGCGCCCACGCCCTTGAAGCCCACCAGGGACCGGATGAGGTTGGTGGAGTAGAGCCCGCTGCTGGTCGGATCCCGGTAGAGCGGGTTGGTGCCGCCCTGCGGTGTCCAGGTGGTGAACGGCTTCACTGCGTTGAGGTCTTCCACCGCGCCGTTGTAGCCGTGCTTGAACTGGTTGCCGACGAATGCCACGTCGACGATCATGCTCCAGCCGATTTCGCGCTGGACGCCGAAGCTGTAGTTGTAGGTGGTGGGAGCCAGATGTTCCTCTGACCCGCCCTGGATGTCCTGGGGGGCGAGAACGGCCGTTGCGCCCGCCAGAGCGGTGAACGAGGAGTTCAGCACGATGGGGGCCAGGAAGTTGGGCGGAGCGGCGAGGGGACCGCGGCCGACGCCGAGAGCGCCGATGTAATCGACAGTGGCGGCGCGGTCATAGAAGATGCCGAAGCCGCCGCGGATGGCGGTCTTGCCGTTTCCAGTGAGGTCATAGGCGAAGCCGACGCGCGGTCCCAGGGTGATGGGCGGCGCCTTCCAGAAGTTGCCCATGTAGTCCTTGATGCCGCTGAAGGGCATGCCGGTGTAGCTGGCAGGATCATACGTGCCCTGGCGGACGTAGGCGTACGTCGCGCCGGTGACCGGGTTCTGCGAGCGCTTCACGCCGTTGTCCAGGATCGGGTACAGAGGCTGGCCAGCCTTGTTCCGGTCATAGACGGATGCGGAGAAGAGGCCCAGACGCTGATCGGTGGTGTGGAGCGAGCCCATGTACTGGAAGCGCATACCGAGGTCCAGCGTGAGCCGGGGCATCACTTTCCAGGTGTCCTGGACGTACCAGTCGAACTGGTTGTAGCGGGAGTGGTTGACCTGCTTGATGTTGTCCTCGCCGTAGGCGAAGAAGCCGCCGGTCAGCAGGTTGGAGTAGGGATAGCCCGTATCCACCGCGCTGGCTCTGTCGGAACCGAAGTAGTAGGAGCCGGCGATGTTGTAGGTGGAGTACACGCTGACGTTGCGCGCCATCCTCTCGAAGTAGGCGCCCGCCTTCAGGTTGTGCGAGCCCTTGATCCAGGTGAGGTTGGAACTGATGGTCTGCACCTGGTCCGTTCCGTCGAACGGCCACCGGCTGTCAAAGCCGAAGCCGGGAGCGTTCGTGATGCCCTGGCCCGCCGACTGCGCGGTGTAGCCCGACGGGAGGCCGAAGTTGATCTGCGGCCGCAGGTTGAGGTGGTTCGAAGTCGGGAACAGGCGCGGCAGGCTAATCGTGCCGCCCGATGCGTCTTTCAGGGGCAGCAGGCTGTTGTTGTACGATGTCTCGTCCGTGGGCGTGTTCATCTGGTGGCCGCGAGTGATGCCGTACATCGTCTCGAGGATCACGGTCGGGCTGAAGGTGTGAATCCACGATGAGGCTACGCCCGCTGACGGGATGTGGTAGTTGTGCGGGAACTGGCGCCAGCCGTTGCCGAGCGCGCCCAGGATCTGGCCGTAGCCCCTGTTCTCGGCGACGTCCTGCAACAGGCGAATGTAGAAGTTGTCCTTGGAGCTGATGGGATAGTCGATGCGCAGAATGCGATCGTGCCGCGGACGCTCGAAGGGGTTGACGAACTCGGAGTTGTACTGGCGCTGGCCGGTCGGGTCAGTCGCGTTAGGCAGCGGGAACAGGTTCATCATGGCGAGACCCGTGCGGTCGATCCGCGCCTGCGGGATCTTGTTGCCCGGGAACTGGAGGCCGGTGGTCGGGTCAATGATGGGAACCAGCACGCCAGCGGTGGTGACAGTGGAGGAGTAGTCGCCCTGCCGCTCCGCCGCGGTCGGCATGGTGTAACGGTTCGCACCCGTCACGCCCTTCGTCTTCAGGTAGTCGTACGAGAAGAAGAAGAACAGCTTGTTGCGATCCTTGTTGAAATTCGTGCCGGGGATAATCACCGGCCCGCCGAAGGTGCCGCCCATGTTGTGGAACTTGTAGGCCGGCCGGATGACGTTCGTCTTGTTGTTGAACCACTCGTTGCCGTTCAAGGCCTCGTTGCGGAGGTAGTAGTAGGCGCTGCCATGCCACTGGCTGGTGCCGCCCTTGATCATGATGTTCATCTGGCCGCCGGAGCGCGCGCCATATTCCGCATTGAAGTTGGCCACCAGCACTTTGACTTCAGCGATGGCATCGACGCTGGGCGCGATGTAGCCGAAGTCGCGGTTGCCGGAATCCTGGGAAGCGGCGCCGTCGAGCACCAGCATCTTCTGGCCGGACTGACCGCCCATGATGGTCGGGCTGCCCGAACCCCACCCGCGGTCACTGGTCTGATTGAGATCCTGGACACCGGGGAGCGTGGCCATCAGCAACATGAAGTTGCGGCCCTTGGTCACCGTGTCCTCAATCTGCGTGGTGGTGATCGATTGGCCTCTGTCGGAGCTGTCCGTGTTCACGCGAACGGCGGACGCCGTCACTTCCACCGAAGTGCTGACATCGCCAACCTGTAAGATGATCTCCGGCAGAGAAACCCTCTCCACCGCGCCCACGTTGATGGCTTTCTGCTCGTACGCCTTGAAACCCGTCTGGGCCACCTTCAAGGTGTACGTGCCGGGAGACACATTGGCGAAAGTGAAATTGCCGTTCGAGTCGGTATTGAACTCGCGCACCTGCTTCGTCAGATCGTTCGTGATCTGAACTTTCGCAGCCACCACCACTGCTCCAGCTGGATCTGCCAGCCTTCCCGTGATCTGGCCGGACATCATCTGTGCGTATGCCGCAGGCATAGCAGCAAAGAGCAGGAGCGGTAGAGCGAACACTGCTCGGTTAAACTTCATAAGGTTTTACCCCTTCCTTCTTGATCGAACTTGATCGAAGGTGGAGATTGCTCCCCAACTCCTCTCAGACCCACCGCGAATCTTGGCGGTTGTGCGTATCGTATGAAAACCACGCAAAGAACGCAAGGGGGATGTTAACGCCAAGGTCAACTTTGCCAGAAAGGTCAAGCTTGCAAGGATGTGCTCCAAACGGTGTCCCCCGGGCCAAACGGTCCGATATACTCGGGCCATCTTTGTGTGAAAGGGGTCTTTGCTATGTTGCAGAAGCTCTCATTTTCCCTGTGTCTCGCGCTCGTTTTCGGAGCGGGTTCTCTTTGGGGCCAGGGTCTGACCGGTCGAATCACCGGCACCGTTGTAGACTCCTCCGGCGCGTCGATTGTGAAGGCTGAAATCCAGCTCACAAACGGCGCCACGGGGCAGGTCCGCACGGGCCAAACCAATGACGATGGATACTTCCAGTTCGGCGAACTGCTACCCGCCGAATATCGCCTGGCCGTCAACGCCAAGGGCTTTAAGAAGTACGAACAGACCAGCATCGTGGTCACCGCTACAGAGCGTGTCACGTTGCAGGCCATTACACTGCAAGTGGGCGAATTGACGGAGACCGTTTCGGTCGCCGCCGACGCAGTCCGCGTGCAGACCGAGAGCGCCGAACGCTCCGGCCTCATCAGCTCCCGCCAGATGATGGAACTGCCCAGCAAGGGCCGGTCCTACATCGGGACCGCGCGCCTGCTGCCCGGCGTCATCGATACCGCCAACCGCGAGTCTCCCGGCTGGAACGATATCGTTGGCATCAACATCAACGGCACGCGCGCCGGCTCCATCAACCTCACCCTCGATGGCGTCAGCAGCCTCGACACCGGATCTCTCACCGGACCCTATCTCTCGCCCAGCATCGACGCCGTGGCCGAAGTGAAAGTCCTGATGAGCAACTACCAGGCCGAGTACGGACGCAGCTCCGGCGCCACCATCAACACAGTCATCAAGAGCGGCCAGCGCGATCTGCACGGCAGCGCCTACTACTTCCTGCGCAATGAGGCGCTCAATGCCAACGAATGGCTCAACAATAGAAACGGCGTCAAGCGGCCCAAATACCGCTTCAGCTATCCCGGCTACACGCTCGGCGGGCCGGTCTACATCCCGGGCTGGAACTACAACAAGGACAGAGACAAGCTCTTCTTCTTCTGGTCGCAGGAGTTCCTGCCTCTGAAACTGCCGTCGTCCACCTACACGCTGAACTTCCCCACCACTCTGGAACGCCAGGGCGATTTCTCGCAGTCCCGCGAAGCCAGCGGCGCACTGATCGCTGTCGTGGACCCCTTCAACAACCGGACTCCGTTCCCCGGCAATGTCGTGCCCTCCAACCGCATCGATTCCAACGGCCAGAAGCTCATGAACCTCTTCCCCACGCCCAACACACAGGGCCCCAGCAACACCTACAACTGGATCGGGCAGAGCATCAACAATCAGCCGCGACGCGATTCCATCCTGCGCATCGATTGGAATCTCGGTCCGAAAACCACGTTTTATACGCGCCTAATTCAGGACTATCAGGCCGTAGAAGGTGAATATGGCCTCACCGTGGGCCTCGGCGGCGGCAACAACCAGTGGCCGCAGTTGCCCATCTCCTATCAGATCCACAGCGCCGGCGCCGTGGCCACACTGATCCATACCTTCAACTCGACGATGGTGAATGAGCTCACCTTCGGCGTGAACCGCGCCAAGCAGACTGTGGACCCGCTCACGCAGGATCGCCTCGATGCCAACGTGCGCAGCAAGGTCGGTCTCACGCTCCCGCAGTTCTATCCCGGCGCCAACCCGTTGGGCCTCATTCCCAACGCCACGTTCGGCGGCGTCACCAATGCCGGGCAGTTGCTGGTGGAAGGGCGCTTCCCGTTCTTCGGCACCAACAACATCTGGAACTACTCCGACAACCTGTCCAAAATCATCGGCCGGCACAGCCTCAAGATGGGCGGCTACCTGGAGCACACCACGCGCAACGCGGCCCGCTCCACGGTCTTCAATGGCACCTACAATTTCGACCGCGACGCCACCAACCCTTACAATTCCAACTACTCCTATGCCAACGCCATTCTCGGCGTGGTGAACGCCTACACAGAGTCCAACCAGCATCCTGCGGCCCACGGGCGCTTCACCAACTTCGAATGGTACGTGCAGGACACCTGGAAGGCCGCCAAGCGGTTGACCATCGACGCCGGCCTGCGCTTCTACTACGTGCAGCCCTCCTATAGCGCCAACGATCAGCTGGCCGCATTCGACATGGCCGCCTACGACGCAGCCAGGCAGCCGGCGCTGATCCGCCCCTACATCAACCCGGCCAACGGGCAGAGGGTCGGCATCGATCCCTCCAGCGGCGCCATCGTCCCGGCCGTGAAGATCGGCACTTTCTCCACGACGTCCGGCACGCCTTACCAGGGCATGACCATCTACAACGAGAAGATCGCCAACACGCCCTCCGTCAAGCTCGCTCCGCGCATCGGCCTCGCCTGGGACGTGTTCGGCAACGGCAAGACCGCCGTCCGCACCGGCTTCGGCGTCTTCTACGATCGCTTCAACGACGACCAGATCCTCCAGTTGGTCCAGTCGCCGCCGCTGGTCTACTCGAACACGGCCAACTACACCACCATCACCAATCTGCTGGCCACGCCGCTCAGCCTCAGCCCCACTAACGTCTCCGGCTTCCAGCGCGATTACATGCCGCCCACGGTGTACAACTGGAGCTTCGGCATCCAGCAGAACATCAAGTACGGCATGATGCTGGACATCGCCTACGCCGGCAATACGCAGAAGCACCTGCTGAACAACCGCGATCTCAATGCTGTGCCATACGGAACCAACTTCCTGCCCTCCAGCATCGATCCCACTGTCAGCGGCAACAAGCCGTATGACTCGCGCCTGCTGCGCCCCATGCCTGGTTACGCCAACGTCAGCTATCTGGAGTTCGCCGGCATCGGCAACTACAACGCGCTCCAGGTGCAGGTCAGCAAGCGGTTCTCCAAGGACCTCACCTTCCACCTCTCCTACAACTGGTCCAAGGCGCTCAGCCTGAACAACGCCAACGGCGACGCCGTGAATCCAGTGCTCAACTACCGCATGCGGAACTACGGCCCCTCCTCGTTTGACCGCCGCCATGTGGCCACCATCGACTACGTCTACAACCTGCCCGAAGCCAGCAAGAAGTGGGACAACACGTTCAGCCGGATCGCGCTGGATGGCTGGCAGATCTCCGGCGTGAACACCTACCAGATGGGCGCGCCGTCCGGCATCGGCTATAGCCTTTCCTACACGGCCGATCTCACCGGCGGCACCGGCAACGGCCTCGATAGCCGTGTGGTGACTGTCGCCAAGGTGTCCGACGCCGCGCCGGCCGGCCAGTGGTTCAACGTGGACGCCATCAAGCCGCCCACCGCCGCCTACTCCGTCAACGGAATCGGCACCGCCGCCAAGACGTTGTTCAACCTCCCCGGCCTGAACAACTGGGATCTCTCCCTCTTTAAGAACTTCCGCCTGGGCTCCAACGACGCCCGCCGCCTGCAGTTCCGCTGGGAGACCTACAACACCTTCAACCACACGCAGTACACGGCAGTCGATACCACCGCGCGTTTCGATGCCTCCAACACGCAGATCAATGCCAACCTGGGCCGGTTCACCAACACCGCGCTCGGCCGCCGCATGGTCCTCGCCCTGAAGTTCTACTTCTAGTCCGCAACGCGTTTGGATCCAAGGCCGGCTCCGCCCCAACCGGGTGGAGCCGGCCTTTTTTCATGTCTCCGCGCCGGCTCAATTCAAGCGCTTCAGCCAGCCCCCGGGGTTGAACGTCATGCCGAATTTCTCGCGCGTCCGGTCCCGCTGGAAATTGGGATGCGTGCGCAGAAACGCCTCCACCGCTTCATACGGCCCTGGACCAAAGCCCGGCAGGATGGGGCGCCCGTTGAAGTGCGTGTCCTCCACCACCAGGTAACTGCCGGGAGTCACCAGGTCATGGTACAGCCTCAGCTCATCGGCCACGTGCTCCGCATGATGGTCCGAATCCAGGGTGACCATCACCTTCTCGCCGGGCTCGATGGCGGCGCGCAGCCGGTCCAGGATTTCAGGCGAAGTGGAAGAGCCCAGGAAGAACTGAACGCGCGGATGCTGCGGCTTGCCCGCGTAGTTCTCGATGTCCACCGTCAGGATCCTGCCGCGATTCTGCAGATCCATCACGGACGCGTAGTAAAAGGAGCTGCCCCCTTTGTAAGTGCCCGTCTCCACCAGCACGTCGGGCTTCGCTTCGAAGATGATTTCCTGGAAGACCCACGCGTCCAACGGGCTTTTTTGCGTCGCCGTGCCCAGCCAGCGCGTGTTGTTATACGTGGTGGCGCCGTTGCGGTGGTACCACTTGTGATAGTTCGCCACCACCCGCTCCGGTTGCCCAAGCCACCTCGAAACCGCCAGCGCGCCGATCCCGGCCGATGCCGCGGCCGTCAGCGCGATCGTCAACGCCAGTCGTCCTCGTGACATGGACGCACAATATCAAACGCCGCGGCGCAGCGCCGGGTCAGGGTGTAGACTTTCCAAAGCAAGGAGAACTTCATGACCGCCAGCAGACGCGATTTCCTCGGCTCCACTCTGGCCGCCACCGCCCTCTCGCAGGCCAATGTCCGCGGCGCCAACGATCGCATCCGCCTCGCCGGCCTCGGCACCGGAGGGCGCTGCCAGTATCTGCTCAGCCTCGCGAACAAGGCCGGCGGCTGCGAGATCGTCGCCGTCTGCGATGCCTATGAGCCGCGCCGCGCCCAGGCCCGCGAGAAGCTCGCCCCGCAATCCCGCGAGTACCTCGAATACAAGGAGGTGCTGGAGCGCAAGGACATCGACGCCGTCGTCATCGGCTCGCCCGATCACTGGCACGTTCCCATGGCCATCGACGCCCTCCGCGCCGGCAAGGACGTCTACGTGGAAAAGCCCGTCAGCCACACCATCGAGGAAGGCGTCGCCCTCATCCAGGCCGTCGAGCAGACCGGCCGCGTCCTCCAGGCCGGCTATCAACAACGCAGTTGGGATCTCTTCCGGCTCGGCGCCGATCTCGTCCACGGCGGCCGCCTCGGCAAGGTCACCATGGTGGAGTCTCACTGGTATCAGGACTACATCCGCAACTTCGGCCGCCTCACCGAGGTCGATACCGCCAAGCTCGATTGGAAGCGCTTCCTCGGCAACGCCAAGGATCAGCCCTATGAGCAGCGCCACTTCCAGCAATGGCGCTGGTACTGGGATTTCGGCGGCGGCGCGCTCACCGATCTCCACTCCCACTGGGGCGACGTCATCCATTGGTACATGCGGGAGGATCAGCCGCTCGCCGCCACCGCCCTGGGCGCCAAGCGCTACCACACCCACTGGGATTGCCCCGATACCATCTCCGCAGCCTGGCAGTACCCCAGCTATAACGCCACCTACAACGGCACGCTGGTGGGCCATCTGGAGGGCGGTACGCTGGTCTTCCGCGGCACCGACGGCATGCTCAAGATCACGCGCGAAGCCCTGGCCCTCTATCCCGAGGGCGTCCTTGGGGCAGAGAAGACCAACTACCCCGAGCCCATCGTCACCGCCCGCGCCACCGGCGACGGCACGCTGGATCACATGAGGAACTTCCTCGATTGCGTGCGCACCCGTAAAAAACCAAACGCCGACGTGCGGAGCGCAGTGGCCTCCGCACGGTCGGCGCATATGGGCAATCTGGCTTACCGCCGCGGGGCGGTAGTCACGGCCTAGCTTAGTAATCCAACCACGTCTCAAACGGCGCCTTGGGCATCTTGTGGCCCCACGCCTCCGGACCCCAGCAGCGCGTACCCACCAGAGGCTCGGTCGCGCTGGTGTTCACCAGCCGCACCCCGTTGCCAGTCTTGGCCGCGGCATACGGGATCACGAACTCGTCGTCCAGCGGCTCGCCCAGGCGAATCCCGGATTTCACTTCCACCTTATGATTGCCGATGGTCCCCGTCCCATTGCTGAAATGGATGACGCACAGCGCCGCCGGCCCGGTCAGCACGGTCTCGGCGCCCGGCGCCAGCTCGAACTGCCGCAGGCTGAACAGCTCGTCGCCATTCGGCTTGCCGTACACGCGCCACTCGTCGTGGAATCCGCCGACGCTCACGGACTGATCCACCACCGGCATCAGCAGGTGCTTCTCCACGATGAACGGATCCTGGTTGCGCGGCATGTCGATGTCGGAGACCAGCCGCTCCACGCGGTCCTCGCCTTCCAGCCCTTCCGGCAGATGGCGGAACAACAGCTCCTGGCCCAGATACACTTCGCCGTCCGGGCACAGCACGTGGCTCTGGTAGAAGCGGAAGTCGTCCCGGTCCCGCTGCGGCTCTTCCGTATTCACGGCCGCCGGTCCGTGCAGGATGCGCGTCGGCGTGAAATAGCCGGTGCCCATGCGCACCAGGAAATTCCGCGCGTGGCTGCGGATGTGATTGTCCTTGCCGGCGATGAAGTCGCGGATCGCGTCGGCCAGCATCTCTTCGTCGTAGTAATCCATCAACCCCACAGAGGTGTGGCAATCGTTCTTGTAGCGCTTGTTGCGCCACGCGTTGAAGTTGTACGCCTCCGGCTTCCACGGGTGCATGTGGTGGCCCAGCGGATAGAGGTTATCGAATTCCTTGTTGTAGAAACCGGTGCCGTTCAGTGTCCGGTACATCGGGCCCACCATGAACTCCGGCGCGCCGTGCACCGCCGCATCCATCGGGATCAGATATCCGTCCGGATGATGGAAATGGCACAAGCCTTCACCGTGAATCCCGTTGCCCGTATCGGCCAGGATGGCGCTGCCGTTCCAGCGCTCGTCAATCGCCCAGCCGCTCGGCCCTTCGGGGAAGTAGTCCGCATCCACCAGTTCCAGGTTCTTACCCGGCAGGCAGAACTTGCGTCCCACAAAGCTCGGGAAACAGCGCAGTACGCCGCCGCCTGCTTCGGCCGCGGCCTGCACCGTGGAGGCCGCCCCCTCTTCGACAATCGCCAGATCGGAGCGGTAGAGTTTGACTTTCAGAGCGTTGCTCATTTTCGTGGTCGTTCCATCCTCTTTGGAGTTCATCAGGTCCCCACGGACCCGTCAGAATTACAGTACCGAAAAACGGGCCGCTATGCCGCCTCAAACTCCCAGCCAAAGCCAGGCCGCTCCGCCGGCGCCGCATAGATCCCCTCCGCGCCGCGCGTGACGCCATACTCTTCCTCAAATCGCCGGTACACTTCCGGCGGCCCGCCCGGCGGCGGCAGGAACATCTCGGCCCACGGACTGTTCGTCGTCGCCATGATGAAATGCAGCCCGTCCTGCGCCGTCCCGCCGCCATGCGGGATCACCGGAATATCGTAGGCCGCCGCCATCGCCGCGATCTTCCGCATCTCCGTCAACCCGCCGCACCAGTGCAGGTCCGGCTGCCAGATCTCGGCCGACTCGTGCTCCAGCAGCGAGCGGAACCCATACCGGCCGTACTCGTGCTCCCCGGTGACAATCCGCGTGGAGCGGACCGCCTTCCGCAACCGCCCGAAGCCTGCGTAATCGTGCGGCTGCAAAACCTCTTCCATCCAGTACACCCGCAGCGGCTCCAGCATCTCCGCCATCTCCATCGTGTAGCGCTCCGTCCACGCCATCCAGCAATCCAGCATGATGTCGCCGTCCCGCCCCAGCGCCGCCCGCGCCCGCTGCACCACCTCCACATTTTTCCGCATCCCCTCGCGCCCGTCCGCCGGCCCGTGCGGCATCGCCAGCTTCAGCCGCTTAAAACCAAACTCCACATGCTGCTCGATGTCGTTGCCCGTGCAATAGGCCGGAATGCGATCCTTCGTCCTGCCGCCCAGCAGCTTGTACACCGGCATCCCCACGGCGTTGCCGATCAGATCCCACAGCGCCAGATCCACGCCGCTGATCGCGTTCATCGTCACGCCCATCCGCCCGTAGTGCATCGTGGAGCGCCACAGGATGTCCCACAGTTTCTCGATGTCGAACGGATCCTCGCCCAGCAGCAGCTTCGTTAGATGCCCTTCCACCACCACCCCGCCCGCCGCCCCGCCGCTTCCATACCCCTTGACGCCCTTGTCGGTGGCGATCTCCACCGTGAACCCCGGCACCTTGCCCGCATCTGGAAAGAACAAGGAACGCGTCGCCTTGTACTTCTCATAGATCGACATCGGGTTGGCCACTTCTACCGACTGCGTGCCCCACGAGCCCGGCGAGGGCGCGTAGCGCGGCGCCGGCCGTTTGGGCTTGGTATTCACCAGCCGCACGGAGGTGATCTTCATTTTGCTCTTGCCCAGATCGGGCGTTTGTGCGGCCGCGCCGGCCGTGCCCGCCGCGCTCGCCGCCAGTCCGGTGGAGAAAAACGTTCGTCGATTCATGGCTATCGCCACATACCATATCAGGCCGCGGCGCCGGCGTCTGTCCTCCACCCCAAACGAAAAACCGCCGCACCCGAAGGCACGGCGGTCGTCGATCCAACTGAATTCGGTCTTACTTGGCAGCGTTGAACAGCGCTTCGGCCTTGTCCCAGTTCACGACGCTCCACCAGTTCGTGATGTACTCCGGCCGGCGGTTCTGATACTTCAGGTAGTAGGCGTGCTCCCACACATCGAGAGCCAGCACGGCCTGCTTGCCTTCCATGAGAGGGTTGTCCTGGTTCGGGGTCGACATGATGTCCACGCCGTCCGCCGTCTTGATCACCCACGCCCAGCCGGAGCCAAACCGGCCCACGGCCGCCGCCGCGAACTTCTCTTTGAACGTGTCGTACGTCCCAAACTTCGCGTTGATCGCCTTGCCGAGGTTGCCCACCGGCGCGCCGCCCTTTTTCGGTCCCATCAGTTCCCAGAAGAGCGAGTGATTCCAGTGGCCGCCGCCGTTGTTCCGGACTGCGGTCTTGATGGCATCCGGCACCGCCGCCAGATTCCCGGCCAGCAGCGCCTCCAGGCTCTTTCCGGCAAGGTCCGGAGCCGATTCCAGCGCCTTGTTGAGGTTGGTCACGTAAGCCTGGTGGTGCTTGCCGTGGTGGATCTCCATCGTGAGCTTGTCGACATAGGGCTCCAGGGCGTCATGCGCGTACGGAAGCGGGGGAAGAGTAAAAGCCATTCTTGAATCGATCTCCTTCAGCTATCCCAGATGATCGAGGGCGGGGAAAGGATGCGGGTTCATTGCATCCGCCCAACAATTGCTCCTAAGGTTATTCCCCCACCCTGCCGATGATCCCCATAAGGTATGGTCCAGATGACAACCCAAACTGCCAACTCCACGCCCGAGATGAGTACCTCCGAGGACCCGCTTGTCGGACTCAGCCCTCAGATGCTCGCCTGTCTGTTGATGGGGACAATCTTGTTTGGTGTCGTGGTCAGCGGCGCCTACATTGTCACGCGGCGTGCTGTGGAACCAGCAGCAGCAGCGGCCGCCGCTGCCGCCCCGGTGGCGCCGGCGGCGCCGATCCAACCGGCCTCGGCCCTTGCCGCCGCACCGTCAGTCGCTGCGGTCCCCGTCCAGGCAGTCGCCCCGGCGCCGGCCGTGATCCAGCCGCCGCAGCCCCAGCCCCAGGCTCAATCTCTGACGATTACGGCCGCCGAGGCCAGCGGGAAGACCTTTCTCCAGGTGGGCGCCATCGAGCGCGCCGCCATACCCGGATTCGTTCAGGAACTCGCCGCCAAGGGATTCTCGCCGCGCGTCGCCGAGGGGCCTACGGCCGACTCCGTACGCATTCTCATCGGTCCGCTCAGCGGGACGGCGCTCCCGGAAACGGCAGCCCGGCTCGCCGCCGCGGGCGTGGTCTCGTTCCCCAAGACTTACTGAAGCTAGACCGTAAACCCGCCGGCCCGCTCAAAGGCCGATGCCAGCCGGAACATCCCAGGCTCGTCGAAGTGCTTGGTCAGGATCTGCATCCCCACCGGCAACCCTTCGCCCGTCAGGCCGCACGGCACGCTCATGCACGGAATGCCCGCCAGGTCGCCCGTGATCGTGTAGATGTCGGAAAGATACATCTGAATGGGATCATCCAGCTTCTCGCCCAGCCGGAACGCCGGGAAGGGCGAGACCGGGGTCACCAACGCGTCCACCTGCTCAAACACCTGCTGGAAGTCGCGCGCGATCAGGGACCGCACCTTTTGCGCCTTCAGATAAAACGCGTCATAGTAGCCCGCGCTCAAAACGTAGGTGCCCAGCATGATGCGCCGCTTGCACTCCGCGCCAAAGCCCTCGCCGCGCGTCATGCGGTACATCTCGCTCATCGTCTTCGCGCCGGCCGAGCGGTTGGTGTAGCGCACGCCGTCATACCGCGCCAGATTCGAGCTCGCCTCGGCCGTGCAGATGATGTAGTAGCACGCGATGGCATACTGCGTGTGCGGCAGACTCACTTCCACAATCTCGCAACCCTGCTGTTTCAGCAGATCGATGCCCTTCTGGATCTGGTTGCCCGTGTCGCTCAGCAGCCCGTCGAAGTACTCCTTCGGCAGCCCCACGCGCAGGCCCCGCACGTCCTGGTTGAGCACGGCGCGGTAATCCGGCACCGGCGCCAGCGCGCTGGTGGCGTCCATCGGATCCTTGCCCGCCACGGTGTTCAGCAGCAGCGCCGCGTCGTGCACGTTCCGCGCAAATGGCCCGATATGATCGAGCGAGCTCGCAAACGCCGCCAGGCCGTAGCGCGACACTCGGCCGTAGGTCGGCGTTACGCCCACCACGCCGCAGAAGCTCGCCGGCTGGCGAATCGAGCCGCCCGTATCGGAACCCAGCGAAACCACCGCCGTGCCCTGCGCCACCACAGCCGCCGAGCCACCCGACGATCCGCCCGGCACGCGGTCCAGCGCCACCGGATTGCGCACCGGCCCGTACGCCGAGTTTTCGTTCGACGAGCCCATCGCAAACTCGTCGCAGTTCGTCTTGCCCAGCAGCACGCCGCCCGCCGCTTCCAGTCGCGTCACGGCCGTGGCGTCATAGGGCGGGATGAAGTGCTCCAGCAGCTTCGAGCCGCACGTCGTCCGCAGGCCCTGGGTGACAATCACGTCCTTCACCGCCACCGGCACGCCGGCCAGCGGCCCCGGATCTTCGCCCCGTGCCAGCTTGGCGTCCACCTCGGCCGCCGTTCGCATGGCCCGCTCCTCGCTCAGAATCAGATACGCATTGGTGGCCGGATTCTCCGCGCGCGCAAAGGCCAGCGCCTCGCTCGCCAATTCCGTGGCGCTGAACTTTTTCTCGCGCAGGCCGGTCTGGATGCCGGAGATGGTCAGTTGGGGGACGTTCATCAGTTACCGCTCGATAATCTTGGGGACTTTGAACTGCCCGGAGCCGGACAGCGGCGCGTTGGCGAGCGCCGTCGCGTTGTCGAAGGTCTCGCCGATCACGTCGGCGCGCAGCGTGGCCGTGTCGCTGGCCTCGTAGAGAACCTGCGCCATCGGCTCCACGCCCGTCGTGTCCAGCTCGTTCAACTTCTCAATGTGCGTCAGAATGCCGTCCAGGTCGTGCGCCATGCGCACGATCTCCGCTTCGCTCAACTGGAGATTGCCCAGGCCGGCCACGTAACGGACCTCTTGTTCGGTGATCTTCAAGACGCCAGCGCCTTTCTGCGGGAGTTGATGTAGATGCGCCGCAATACCGGGTCGGCAATGCCATCGGCATCGTCTTTGATCCGCGCCACGGGCGAGGTGAGCGTGAATGCGCCCGGCGCCTCTTCCCGCTGCGGGGGCCGGCGCGGAATGCCGATACGAAACTCAATGTGCGTGGGCGCGGCGCCCTCCAGCAGATCCGCGAAGTTCCTCAGAATCTGCGGCTGCAACACTTCGAGATTGCGCCGCCATAGATCGTCTTCCACTTCAACGATCAGCCGGTTGCCCTTCAGTGTGACGGCCCGCGTTCGCGAAGCCAGCCGCTTGCCTACCGCCGCGGGCCAGGCCGCGCACGACAGGTCCTCCAGCGTGAAGTGCTTTCGCGCCGACTTAAGTTTGGAGATGATACGGCCGGCGCGTTCCATGGGGTGCCTCTTCACTGGCGGCAGTGGGAAACCTCCGATTTTAGCATGCACGGCCCGGGCCTGGCCGCGTGATAGCCTGAGATTCCGATGATCGTTTTAGCCTCGCAATCGCCCCGCCGCCAGGAGCTCCTGATCCAGGCCGGCGTGCCGTTTGTCGTCCGCGTGGCCGGCATTCCGGAGATCCGCGGCGCCGGTGAGCCACCCGAGGACTACGTCCAGCGCCTCGCCCGGGAAAAGGCCGCCGCCGTGCCGTCGCTTTCCGACGAATTCGTGCTTGCCGCCGATACCACGGTGGTGGTGGATGGTGTGGTGCTCGAAAAGCCGGCATCGGCTGATGACGCGGCCCGCATGCTCCGCGCGCTGGGCGGACGCCAGCATTTTGTGCTCACCGGCGTCTGCCTGCGCCACGCCGGGCGCGAGTGGTTTGGCGTGGAACGCACGCGCGTCCGTTTTGCCCCGCTGACCGAAGCCGAGATCCTCGCCTACGCCGCCACCGGCGAGCCCATGGACAAGGCCGGCGCCTACGCCATCCAGGGCCAGGCCTCCAAATTCGTCACCGCCATCGAGGGCTGCTACTTCAACATTGTGGGACTGCCCGTCGCCCGCGTCTACGCGATGTTAAAAGAGGCTGGCTACTACAGCTTGGCCTTGGGATAGCGCGCGCGCATCCACTCCACGAAGGATTCAGGAGCGGCCATCGTCGAAAGGCGGCTCTGCCGCACCAGCGCCCAGTCTTCAAACAGGCCGCTGCTCTTGACGTCGGCCAACGTGGTGGGCGGGTTCAATAGGCGCACAAACGTCAGGTCCACCACCCACGATTTCGGGTTCTTCGCATCCGGCCGCGGCGCCGAGGCCACCTTCGCCAGACCCATCACGGCCGATTGGCCCATGCTGTGGTAAATAAACACCTTGTCGCCGGCCTTCATGGTCTTGATCACCATCACCGCCTGGGCATTGGTGACGCCATCCCAAGTGGTCTGCTTGTCAGCCTGGAACTGGGCTACGGAGTAGGTTTCTGGATCGGTTTTGGCAAGAAAATACGGCATGGGCTATGACTCCCAGAGTACGACGGATAGGGTACCACTTGCGGCAAGATCGCCTGCCCGCGGGACGGAGCGGCGCAAGGTGCTGTTGTACAATGGGAGGAAGCTAGTTCTGGGCGGAGTGCGGGTGTTGTCACTGACAATCCCCGGGACCCCGTGGCTGGTTGTTGCCCGGAGTTCGTGTGCAGTGGAGGATGGAGTATGAGGTTGGGTCGATTATCCCGGTTTGGAGCGCTACTGGCCGTGGCCAACCTGCTCTCAACAGTAGCTGCCGCGGAGCCGACTCCCGGCCAGGCTCCCGCGTCCCAGTCGGCGCAGGCCAACCGGGGACAGGCGGCCAATCCGCCCGCCGATGCCAAGAAGGACGATCTGGCCACCGTCCCCGTCGCCGCTCCTGTTGATCCAAAGACCTACGTCATTGGCGCTCGCGATGGGCTGGCCATTCGGATTTGGCGTGAGCCGGAGATGAGCAGCAACGTCGTGGTTCGCCCCGATGGCAAGATTACGCTCCTGCTCGCGGGCGAAGTGGAAGCTGCCGGTCTGACCCCGGAAGCGCTGGCAGTCCGCGTCGCCGAAGCCTATTCGAAGATCCTCACCAAGCCCGAAGTCAACGTGTCCGTTACTTCGGTCCAGAGCAAGCGCTATTTCCTCTCCGGCAATGTCGGCCAGTCGGGCGCCGTGCCTCTGGTCACGCCCACCACCATTCTCCAGGCCCTCAGTTCGGCCGGACTCGGCCAATGGGCGAAAAAAAGCAAGATCATCATCATGCGCGGCACAGAGCGGATCAAGTTCAACTACGACGACGTGATCAAAGGCAAGAAACTGGAGCAGAACATCTTTCTCCAGGATGGCGATCACATCTTCGTCCCGTAAGGCAACGTCCCTTCAGGCAACGCGTTAAGGCAAATCAGCATGGCTACTTCTTTTACTAATCCGCCGCTGCCGGAGCAGCCCATCTCCATCGCCCGCCGCGAGCTGGACGTGGAAGACTACATCGATATCCTGCGCCGCCACCGTTCGTGGATTCTCGGCCCGTTGTTTGCCGGACTTGTCATTGGCGTGGTTGTTGCCTTCTTCTGGCCCAACTCCTACCGCGCCGAGGGCACCATCCGGGTGGTGCCGCCGCAGGTCTCTTCCCGCATGGTGGAAACCAACATCAGCGAGCAGATTTCGCAGCGCGTCAGCACCACCTATCAGAACATCCTCAGCCGCCAGAATCTGATCAACCTGATCCAGACCTACAACCTGTATCCGGACGACCGCAAGCGTCTGCCCACCGACGACATCGTCGACCAGATGAGGAAAGATATCGCCATGGGCCGGTTGCAGGCTACTGGCGGGCGCGCCGACCGCGCCTCGACCTCTTTCCCCGTAGCCTTCTCGTATTCCGATCGCCATCTGGCTCAGAAAGTCTGCGTCGATCTGATGGCCAAGTTCGTCGACGAGAACCTCAAGACGCGAACGGCACAGTCTGAGAGCACCTCCACGTTTTTCAAGGAGCAGTACGAATCGGCCAAGTCCGATCTCGACGAGCTGGATTCGAAGATCGCGGCTTTCCGCTCCAAGAACATGGGCCAGTTGCCGGAGCAGGAGCAGATGATCATCAGCCGCGTCACGGCGATGGAAGCCAACATCCAGTCGATCAACTCCCAGATCAACCGCTCCATGCAGGACAAGCTTCTGCTCGATTCGCAACTGCGGGAACTGCGCGAGACGGCTCAGGTGCTTTCCTCGGCGCCGCCGCCCGAACAGCAGATTGAGGCGATGGCCGTCGCCCGCAATGAACGCCTGATTCAGGTGGATCGGGAGATCGAGCAACTCGAGGCACGGCTGGCGATCAGTCGCGAGTCGTACAAGGACAGCCATCCCGATGTGCAGCGTCTGATGTCTTACCTGCAGGGTAAGAAGTCTCAGCGGGAGCAGATCGTCAAGGATGCGGCCAGCGCCAAGCCCGACCCATCCGCGGCGAAACCTCGCGTTGCCGGCAGAAATCCCAATGCCGACAGGCTCAGGGAAGCCAATTCGAGCATCGCCCGGATCCAGGCCGCGTTGCAGGGGAAAGATATCGAGATTGAGGACCTGAACAAGCAATTGCGCGACGTGCAGGCCCGCCTCAGGAATACCCAAGCCAGGCTCGAATCCACGCCCGCCGCCAACCAGGACTACATCCAACTTCTCCGCGACAAGGATCTGGCGACTTCACGCTACAACGACCTGAGCAAGAAGATGCAGATGTCCTCGATGGCCTCAGAACTGGAGAGCAAGAAACAGGGCGAGATGCTGGAGATTCTGGAATCGCCCGTGATTCCGGAAGAGCCCTACGCGCCGAAGCGGCCGGTCATCATCGGGGCGGGTCTTGCTTTGGGCGCACTCCTTGGCGCGATGCTGGCCGCGGGCCGGGAAGTGAAGGATACCTCGCTCAAGAATTTGAAAGACGTCCGCGCCTATACCAAGCTCACCATTCTGGGCAGTATCCCGCTGCTGGAGAACGACTTTGTGGTGCGCCGCCGGCGGCGCATGGGGCTGGCGGCATGGGCTGCGACTTTCCTGATCGGCCTCCTGCTGATGGGCGGCTCGATCGCTTACTATTTCACGCAACGGGCTTGATTCGGTATTGGAGTGGCTGTTGGTTGAAATGCAGAACCGGAGGACGGAATGAGTCGAGTTCATGATGCGCTGCGGAGAGTAGAGTCGCCGACGATTGGCGGATTACCGCCGGGCGCCAGCGCGCCTGTTCCCGCGGCGCCACAAGCCGGCCCGGGGCACGATCTCCAGGGACTGCTGGCCAGGATTGAGACCATCCCCTTCACGCCTTCTCCCGATGCGTCGCTGCTGGATGCCAGCCGTCCCAGCGAATCGCCCGCCGAGGAGTTTCGCAGTATTCGAACGCGGCTGAACCACCTGCAAAGCCTGCAGCCCATCCACACCATCGTCGTGACGTCGGCATCCCCCGCCGAAGGGAAGTCCTTCTCTGCGGCCAACCTGGCGCTGGCTCAGTCCCAACTGGAAGGGAATCTGACCCTGCTGGCCGATTTCGACTTTCGCCGCCCGGTGATTCATACACTCTTCCAGGTGCCTCGCGGGCCCGGCATCACCGATTTTCTGCAGGGCAAGGCGTCCCTGGATGAGATCATCAAACGGGTGGAGGGCACCAACCTCTGCATCATGACGGCCGGCGAGGCCGTCCTCAATCCCCTGGAACTGCTCAATTTGCCCGAGGTGAAGAACCTCCTCGACAGGCTGCCGTCCGTATTCAACTGGGTCCTGCTCGACACTCCGCCATTGCTGTTCGCCGCCGACGCCAACCTGCTCTCCACGCTGTGCCACGGCCTGCTGCTCGTAGTTCGCATCGGAACTACCACCATTGATTCGGTGACGCGCGCCATGGGCTCGCTCTGCCAGAACAACATCCTGGGTATCCTCGTGAACGGCGCCCACAAGGGTGAGCTTTACAGCAAGTACACCTACTATCACTCGTACTACTACAACAAGCCCGAATAGGGTCCCGGTACGGTGGAAACAACGCACTGAAAATGCAGCCAACGGCGGAAGACGAGACGTCCGGAACTGGGCTGTCCCCCATCGCGGTTCGTATGCTGGCAGGGCTCGATACCGGCATTGTAGCGGGCCTGCCCGCCTTGGCGTGGCTGCTGCTCCACTCCTGGCTGCGCGGCGAGCTGTGGTGGGCCAAGCTCAACGTCGCCGGCTCTATCTTTTTCGGCGAATCGGTCTACACCATGGGGCTCAGCCGTGCCTCCCTGGCCGGCGGAGCGCTCCTGGTGGTGGGCTACGGGTTGCTAGGCGTGGTCTTCGGCCTCATCGCCCGGCCCCGCGGCATCGGACGGAACCTGATCCTCGGCCTGCTGTTCGCCATCGCCTGGCAACTGGCCTGCCAGCAGTATCTGCTGCGGCTGGTGAGTGCCTTCGCGCCTGCCTACTTCCCGCCGCTCTCCACCCTGCCCGCGCAACTCATGTTCGCGCTGGGCCTGGCCCGATTCAGCGGTCGCTTCCAGTCGCTGGCCGCCGATTGGGGCGATCCCTCCTGGGCGCCGGCCTGGGTTCAGATCCCGGAGTATGTGCCCGCCGCGGCAAGCGGCGAGGCCGGGCCAGCGGATGCCGAGGAGCCCTTCACCGGGCCGATGCCCGAAGATTCTCCGCCAGATGCACAAGAAAATGCCGTTTCCGGGCTCTTTGGAGCCGAAGACGCAAAGAGAAGCCAAGAGACTGATTGTTGAGGCCTCCGGATTCCGCTAGAATGGAGTCTTTGGGCCTGCGTGTAGAGACGTTTCCGTGAAACGCTTGCCAGCTAGGACACGTCTCAGGCGAAGGCGCAGTTAAGAAAGGATCTCGACTCTTCACGATGACCCACAGGCGAAGAGGCCTGGATAGTGTCCTGCTCTGTCTTGTAGCACTAGCTGTTGCATTGGTGAGCCCGACAGGTAATCTCCAGGCGGCTCCCCAAGCCTCGCCCTCACCGGCGCAGGCGCCCAAACCGGCGGAAGCGAAAAAGGCGAATCCCTTCGAAACCGTCCCATCCGCGATGCCCGCTCCGCCCCCACCGGCAGAGCCCAAGAAACCAGGCCCGTTTGAACCCGTCGCTCCGGCGAAGGCGGATCCGGCCAAACCCGCGGCCGATGCCGCCCAGCCCGCTACGCCAGCCGCTCCGGCTGCCGATGCGCCCGCCGGACCCGTTGTTGTGCCCGATGTGGTGGAGATCATCGAGTTCCGCGGCGCCCGCCGTGTGCCGCAGGACACCCTGCGCGCGCTCATCCTCACCCGCAAAGGCGATCGTTATGATAACGATGCCCTGCACCGCGATTTCATGGCTCTCTGGAATACCGGCCGCTTCGACGACATCGTTCTCGAACGCGAAGCCGGCAAGACTGGCTGGATTGTGCGCTTCCTCGTCACCGAGCGCCGCGTTGTGCGTTCCATCAAGTACGAGGGCAACAAGTCCATCACCGTCTCCGAAATCCTCGACCGCTTCAAAGAGCGCCGTGTTGGCCTCTCCGTCGAACAGCAGTATGAACAGGGCAAGGTGCAGCGCGCCGCCAACGTGCTGAAGGAGTTCCTCTCCGAGCGCGGACGGCAGTTCGCCACCGTCACCCCGGAAATTCGCCAGATTCCGCCTTCGTCCATCGAAGTGACCTTCCGCATTCAGGAAGGCGCCAAGGTCAAGGTCGGCAAGATCGACATCGTCAACAACAAGGCGCTGGGCGATCGTGCGGTGATCCGCGCGATGAAAAACCTCAAGCCCATCGGCATCCCCCGCTCGATCTTCCTGGAGAGCCTGTTCGCCCGGACCTTCGATTCCACCAAGCTGGAAGAGGATAAGGACCGGATCCGCATGGGGTACACCTCCAAAGGCTACTTCCTGGCGCGCGTCAGCGATTCCAAGGTGGAGATGGTCAACAGCGGCGGCGGCCGGGTCCCCTGGATGCCGTTCTTCAAGACCAAGCCCGGCAAAGCGGCAGACCTGCACCTCACCATGGAGGAGGGCCCGCTGTTCCGCCTGAACAACATCAATTTCGTCGGCGTGAAGCTCTTCCGCACTCCGGAAACCCTGATGCGCCCCCTCTTCAAGATGGGGTCCGGCGACATCTTCTCTACCGAGAACCTCTCCAAGGGCTTCAAGGCCCTGCAGAAGCTCTATGGCGAATTCGGCTACATCGATGCCGTGCCGGAGCCTGATTTCGATCCCAAGCCCGCCGAGGGCAAGATCGATCTCACCATCAACGTCGACGAAGGCAAGCAGTTCTTCGTGCGCCGTATCGATTTCCAGGGCAACACCACGACGCGCGACAAGGTCATCCGCCGCGAGATGCTGATCGATGAAGGCGACATGTACAACACCCGTCTCTGGGAGTTGAGCGTGCTGCGTCTGAACCAGCTTGGCTACTTTGAAGCGCTCAAGGAAGAGGAAGCCGCCAACATCACCCGCGACACCAAGAACAACACCGTCGACATCACGGTGAAGGTGAAGGAGCGCGGTAAGAACTCCATCAGCCTCAACGGTGGCGTCTCCGGCATCGCCGGCAGCTTCATCGGCTTTGGCTACTCCACGAACAACTTCCTCGGCCCCGGCGAAACGCTCAGCCTCAACGCCGAACTCGGCGATCGCATGCGCAGCGCCACCTTCGGCTTCACCGAGCCGTATCTGTTCGACAGGCCGATGCAGGCCGGCTTCACCGTCTACACCCAGCGCTTCAATTACGATCAGGCCCGCGAGGTTTCGCTCTTCTCCGGCCGCAACCTGATCCCTCTCTATGACGCGCTCGGCACGGATAACCTGCTGAACTACACCTCCAACGGGTTCGGCGCCACCACGTTTGTCAGCTATCCGCTGAAGCGTAGCTTCGCGCGGCTCAGCATGACCTACGGCATCGACAAGTCGAATATCCAGCCGCGCAACACCGGCTCCACCAGCTACTTCCAGTATTCGAACTTCCTCAACTTCGACGGTCCTAACTCGCTGCAGGGCATTATCACCAGCCGAGTGATTCCGTCCTACACCTACAACACGGTGGATCACCCGGTCACGCCATCGCGAGGCCGCAGCTTCTTCGCCTCCATCTCCTATGCCGGCGGGCCGCTGGGCGGCAACGTCAACCTCATCGAGCCCACCGTCTCGGCCACTTACTTCCGCAAGGGCTTCATGCCCAAGCACGTGATCGGCATGCGCGGCCTCGGCCGTTTCATCTCCGGCTACGGCGACCGCGTCGCACCGCCCTTCAACCGCGTCTTCATGGGCGGCGAACAGGACGTCCGCGGCTTCGAAATCTGGGGCATCGGGCCGTTCGCCTACATCCCCAGCGAGGCGTCCATCCCGGTTCTCAACAGCGACGGTTCGGCACGCACCCAGAAGCAGATCGTCAATGGCGTGCCCACCAACGTGGCCGTCACCCAGAGCATCCCGATCTACCAGTTGGTATTCCCCGGCGGTGATACGCAGGGCGTCGGTAACATCGAGTACCGCATCCCGATCTTCGGACCCCTGGTGTTGGCCGCGTTCTTCGATGCCGGCGTCAACCGCATCACCCGCCCCAGCCAGTTGCGCCTCAATCCCAGCCGTCTGGACTCTCTCAACGGCACTTATCCGCAGGCCGGCTTTAGTAATGAGGCCATCATCGTGCCTGAGTCTCAGAAGATTCGCATGTCCACCGGCATTGAGTTCCAAATCATGATGCCGGTGGTCAACGCGCCCTTCCGGCTCTACTACGCCTACAATCCATCGATTGTGGACCAGATGTTCGTTCCGCCCATCGCGGCAGACGTGGCGGCATTCCCGAATTTTGCGACCTACGCTAATGCGGCCGCCACCTTTGCGCGGCCCTCGCCCTACCGGGAGAAGCGGACCATGTTCCGCTTTACCATCAGCCGCACGTTCTAGCGCCCGGGCGCCAGCCAGTGCTGGAGCCATGTTACGATCGATATTGTCTTAGGAGTTTGAACACAGTGAGATTTGACGCGAAGCATATGGGCCTCGGTGTGCTGGCCCTGATTCTTACCGCTCCGGCCGTGCCGGCGCAGGCCCCTCCCACGAAGGTGGCCATCATCAACATTCAGGGCGCGATTCTGGCCACCAAAGATGGCGAGAAGGCCCGCAACGCCATCCGCGTCAAGTTTGAGCCCAAGGCCAAGGATCTGGAAGGCCGCAATGGCGAGTTGCAGAAGAAGCGTGAGGCTCTCAGCAAGGGCGCCAACACCATGTCCGCCGAAGCGCGTGAGAAGCTGACGCGCGAAATCGACGACATCCAGAAGAAGCTGCAGTGGGATAGCGAAGATATGCAGCAGGAACTCCAGGCCGAAGAAGGTAAGCTCGTCAACGAGATCGGCCAGCGCATGATCCAGGTCATCGACGAGTACGCCAAGGGCCAGGCCTTTGCCGTGGTTCTCGATGTCAGCACCCAGCAGAGCCCGGTGCTCTGGGCCGCCAATGGCATCGACATCACCCAGCAGATCGTCGACGGCTACGACAAGAAGTTTGGCTCCGGCGCCGCTGCCGCGCCCGGTGCAGCACCTGCCGCCCCGGCCGCCAAGCCCGCCGCTCCGCCCGCCGCCGCTCCCAAAAAGCCGGCCGGCGTCAAGTAGTTCTACCCTCCACAGTCAGCAAAAGAGCCCGGCGCAAGCCGGGCTCTTTTGCGTGAACGGTCCTGCATTCCAGCAGTGTCACGCCTTCGTGGGGCGGGCGCCCCCGCCCGCTACGAGACCCCCTGGTCTCGCCTCTTCTCAGTACCCGCTCGGCACCACCCGGAACGTCTCCCGCCACGTCGAGCCCGGCGCCACCGATTGCAGCCCCTGATACCAGCCCGCCTGCGCCGCGTTGAACGCATTCGTGATGCCCGTCATCGGCTCAAAGCACACAAAGCCCCGGCCCGCCGGCGCGTACACCACGGCCACCGTGTACTTCGGCCCATACTCCACAGTGATCCGCTCTTTTTTGCCCTCCACCCAGAACCGCGCGAAGCCGTCGGCGTCCCGCGTCAGGCCATCCATCACGTCATCCAGCACCACTCCGTTCAGCGATTGCGGATCGGCATAGGGATTCGGCTGCCGCTCTCCGGTGGGGATCAGCCGGTTCGAAAGCGTCAGCTTGTCCTTCGCCGGCAGATGCACGCGCCACTCATTCCTGGGCGCGTCGTTCACCTGGAAATAGGGATGATAGCCGAGCGACACCGGCATCGTGTCGCTGCTCAAATTCTCGATCACGGTCTCCACTTCCAACGCGCCGTTCTTCAGCCGGTAGGTCATCTCGATGTTGTGGGCGAAGGGGAACTGCGCCATCAACTCCGGCCGCCGCCAGTATTCGATGCGCGCCGTCAGCACGGCGGCGCCGTCGCCCGCCTCGGCCTTCACTACGCTCCACAGCTTGGTGAATGTGAGCAGGCCGTGGATGGGCGTGTTGTTCGGCCCCGGCCGCACGTTGCCCAGTTCCGTGTTCAACAGATACTTCTTCCCGTTGGCGTAGTAAGCCGTACCGTCAATTCGGTTGGCCCACGGCCACAGCAGCGGATTGCCCAGATGCACCGGCTTGGCGGCAAACTCGCCGACGCTCTGGTAGGGGGTCCAGAACACCCGCTTGCCCTTCACGGTCATCTCATACGAGTTGTTGCCCACCGAAGGCGCGATGCGGACCTCGGTGGCGCGAGCCTCGTCGCGCAGTATAAAAACCTCGACCGAATCGAGGGTTGTCTTTTGAATGGTGTAGTTGGCTGCTTGTGTCATGAGCGGGGTGAATGCGAGGAGAACCAGGGCGCGTGTCATGCCCTTACAGTTTACGTTTCTTTGAGGGCGGGGTCGCGCAGGTCCAGGGCCATCTCGTCCTGGCAGCACTGGCACTTGCCGGGGGTCCAGGCGCGGATGGCGCAGACGTCGCACCAGTACGTTACGACGAACTTCTTGCCGCCGCGCCACACGAAGATCGCGCGTAGATGGATGGGGTCGATGGAGAATGAGTCCGGCGCCGTGAAGCGTCCGCGCAATTCAAACTCCTCGCGCGCCAGGCGCTCATCCCGCAGCACGCCGGTGGAATCCGTGTCGCCGCTCAGCGCCACCACGCGCCCGTCGGCCAGCCGCAGTTTCATGTCGCCGGCCACGCGCCCGCGCACGGCCTCGGCGCCCTGCGCGCGCAAAACCGCTGCTGGCAGCCAGGGTAGAACCCACAACTCTCGCCGGCGAATCATCACTCCGTTGGATGCGCGCGCGCCCGCAACAGTCGCAATCCGTTCAGTGTCACCATCAGAGTGGCGCCCATGTCCGCCGCCACGGCCATCCAGAGTGTAGCCACGCCGGCCATCGCCGCCGCCAGGAAGAGCGCCTTCATCCCCAACGCGAAGCCCACATTTTGTTTGATGACGCGCAGTGTGCGCCGTGCATGATCCAGCAGAAACACCACCCGTTCCAGGTCGCTGGTCATCAGCACTACATCGGCCGATTCGCGCGCCAGGTCCGCGCCCCGCCGCCCCAGGCTGATGCCCAGCGAGCCGGCGCCTGTCTGGACTTCCCGCCCCGCGTCACCCACCAGCGCAACGTGTCCCGGCCACTTCATCAACTCGCGCACGTGGCTGTCCCGCTCCTCGATGGAAACGCCCGCCAGAGCCTCGTCAAAGCCCGCCTCCGCTGCAAATTCGCGGGCCGCCCGCGCCGTGCCGCCGGTGAAGAGCATGTCCGCTCCACGCCGCGCCGCCGCAATGCCGCCACCACGCGGCCGGCGTTGGGATGGGCCTCCACACATTCGGCATCCACCGCCACCGCGCGGATCTGCGCCGCCTCTTCCAGAAACGCGCCACCCTTGATCAGTACGCCATTCCTGGCCGCGCTGGCGAGGGCGGAGACGATGCTCACCGGCGTGGAGATCACCAGCGCGCACGGGCAGGAAATCAGCAGGATCACCATGCCCTGGTAGAACCAGTGGCTCCAATCGCCGCCGCGCAGCAGAGGGGGTATCACCGCCACGCTGAACGCCAGCAGAAAAACCGCCGGCGTATAGTAGCGTGCGAATCTCTCCACAAACTGCTCGCTGGGCGCGCGGCGGGCCTGCGAATCGCCCACCATGCGGATGATTCGCGCCAACGTGGAATCGGAAGCCGGCCCCGACGTGCGGATGTCGAGTTCGCCCGTCTCGTTCATCGTACCCGCGTAGACGCGCCCGCCCGCGGTCTTCTCCACCGCCACGGATTCGCCGGTGATGAGCGCCTGGTTCACCTGCGACAGGCCGCGCTCCACCACGCCGTCAAATGGGATTCGTTCCCCCGCCCGCACGCGAACCAGCGAGCCGGCCGGCACGCGCTCCAGCAGTGTGCGGTGCTCGTGATCGCCGTGCACGACGGTGGCCTCGGCCGGAGTGACGGCAAACAGGCGCGTGATCGCCTCCCGCGCCCGCCCCATGCTCCACGCCTCCAGTTGCCCCGCCAGCGCGAACAGAAAGGAGAGCGTGGCCGCCTCGGTCCATTCGCCCAGCAGCCCGGAGCCGATCAGCGACAACACGATCAGCAGGTTCAGATCCGGCCGCAGCGCCCGCAGAGACGCCCATGCCTTCGGCAGCAACGCCGCTGATCCGGCGGCCATGGCGATCCAGAACAGCGCCAGGCCGCCCAGCGATTCGTTATGCCCGCCGTGCTCGTGCGCCAACAGGCTCCGCACCAGATCCCCGGACTGGATCGCCTGCACCGCCATCCCGCCGGCCAGCGCCAAGCCGCTCACCCACGCCAGTACCGTGCGGCCGCGCCGCTGCCAGAAGCTACCCTCCGTGCTCACCGCCTGCCACGGTTCGCAGCGCATGCCCACCGATGCCACCGCCTGGATGATCGTCTCCGGCTGCACAGCCGTGGGCGAATACTCCACGTCCATCCGAGCCTGGATCACATCGAACCGCAGATCGCGCACGCCCGGCACGCGGCTCAGGCGCGCGCGCAGCAGAGACACCTCTTCGGCGCAGTCCATGCCGTGCACGCGGAATTGCGCGGTCTTGTTTGTGGGTGAAGGCATCCTCTATAAAAGCCTAGCGCACGCGGCGCCGTGTTCCGTGAAAAACTCCCGCCGCCGGAAGTCGTGGGCAACCTTGAGCGAAACACTACTCGATGGTAGAGTAGCCCAGAGGAGATACCAATGCGCACTCGCCGTCAGGTCCTGGCCGCCGCTGCCACAGCCGCCACCTCCGCCACAGCCGGGGGGCAAGCCCCCGCCGCCGCCCCCGCCAGCATGGAGGTCGGCTCGTTTTCCGTCAGCCTGGCGGTGAAGGACCTCCAGGTTTCCAAGCGGTTCTACGAGAAGCTCGGTTTCCAGATGCGCCACGGCAACGGGAAGACGTGGGTGGTGCTGGTCAATGGCTCGCACCTCATCGGCCTCTTTCAGGGCATGTTCGAGAAGAACATCCTGACGTTCAATCCGGGCTGGGATCAGAAGGCGCAGAAACTGGCCTCTTTCACGGACATCCGTGAACTGCAGCGCCGGCTCAAAGCGCAGGGCGTGAAGTTGGCGACGGAAGCCGACGAGAGCACGAAAGGGCCGGCCAGCTTTGTGGTGATGGACCCGGACGGCAACCAGATCCTGTTCGATCAGCACGTCTGAGGCGCGCGCTACTCCCCGTCCCGCAGCCGCCGCGCAAACTCGTCGCCGGCGCGGAAAGTCTCTTCCACGCTGCCGGTTTCCAGCGTCAGGCGTAGCGTGCGCAGCCGCTCTTCATAGTCCGCCAGTGCGCCCGCGATCTCGGCACGGTTGGTATCGACGATGTCGTTCCAGATCTCCCACGAGCTCATGGCCAGCCGCGTGGAATCCAGCAGGCCCGGCCCGGCCGCGGCGGCGATGGCGTAGGAATCGGGATGTGCGCCCAGCGTGGCGGCCAGTGTTGTGGAGAGCAGTTGCGGCAGGTGCGAGGAGTGGGCCACCACGCGGTCATGCAGTTCCGGCGAGAGCACGCGCGGCTCCGCGCCGATGGCCGTCACCCACTCGACAAACTCGCGCGCGGCCGGCGTCTCCAACTCCGCCAGCGTATTTGGCGTCAGCAGATAGGGCCGCCCCTGGAAAAGCGTAGCCTCGGCCGAGGCGGCGCCGCGGGACTCCTTACCAGCCATTGGGTGCCCACCGAGAAACTGCGCGTTTTTCAGCAGCGCTCCGGCCGCGCAGATGCGGCTCTTGGTGCTGCCCGCGTCGGTGACCAGGGCGCCCGGTTTTACCAGAGAATCGAGCTGCGGAATGACATTGATGATCTTGTGGATCGGGCCGGCCAGGTAGATGAGCTCGGCGGCGGCGCAGGCCTCGGCGAGAGTCACGCCGCGATCGATCACGCCCAGCCGCAACGCCGTTTCAATGGCGGGCGGGCTACTGACGCCGACGATGCCGCCGCTGAATCCCGCGCGACGCAGCGCGAGTGCGAATGAGCCGCCGATGAGGCCGGCTCCGACAATGGCAACGGTCTGCATGATGAGGGTCCTAGACGCTACGGCCCACTGCCGCGGCGATCACTTTCAATTGCGCCATCAGCTCGGCAAACTGCTCCGGTCGCTGCGAGTGGGCGCCGTCGCTGAGCGCGCGGTCCGGATCGGGGTGGATCTCCACCAGCAACCCGTCGGCGCCGGCGGCCACGGCGGCTCTTGCCATTGGCGTGACCTTGTCGCGGCGGCCGGTGCCGTGCGAAGGGTCGGCGATGATTGGCAGGTGCGAGAGCTTGTGGACCACCGGGATGGCAGCGATGTCCATGGTGCTGGCCGTATAGGTCTCAAACGTGCGGATGCCGCGCTCGCACAGAACAACGTTGTAGTTGCCGCCCGTCAGGATGTACTCAGCCGAGAGCAGCAGCTCTTCAATGGTGGCGCTGATGCCGCGCTTCAACAGCACCGGCCGCTGGGTGGCGCCCAGTTCGCGCAGCAGCGTGAAGTTCTGCATGTTCTGCGCGCCCACCTGGAGGAGATCCACATACTGCTCCATCATCGCGATCTGCGTGTGGTCCACCACCTCGCTGACGACGAAGAGGCCGTGCTGATCGGCCGCCTGGCGCAGCAGTTGCAGGCCCTTCTCGCCCAGGCCCTGAAAGCCGTAGGGCGAGCTCTGCGGCTTGAACGCGCCGGCGCGCAGGAAGCGGGCGCCATTTGCGGCCGCGATGCCCGCGCACTGCTTGATCTGCTCTTCGCTTTCCACGCACGATGGCCCGGCCATCACCACCACCTGCCCGCCGCCGAGCTCCACTTTGCCCGCCGCCGCGGATTCAAAGCGCACCACCGTGCCCTCGGGCTTGAACGCCCGGCTGGCCAGCTTGTAGGGCGACATGATGCGGTAGCATTCGCGAACGCCCGGCATCACTTTGAACTCTGCCGGATCCACCAGCTCCGCCGGGCCTACTCCGCCCAGCACCGTGTGCACCACGCCGGTGGAGCGATGCACCGAGAACTCCAGCACAATGAACTTGTCGATGACGTTCTGGATGTTCTCTTCCGTCGCGCCGCGTTCCATCACCACGATCATTTGGAGTTCTCCTTGCCTGTTTCGCGAGCCATGCGTTCCCGTTGCAGCGTACGCATTTCGTCGATGATGCGCTCAAAGAGCCGCCGCACAGCGCCCTCCGAGAGCGGGCCGTGATTGTTGCTGATGACGTTGCGGAAGACCTCTTCCTCGCGCTTCGGCTCGTAGATGGGCATGGTCATCTGCTTCTTGATGTCGCCGATGCCGGAGACCACGCCCGCGCGCTCGTTGAAGAGCGCGAGGATGCGGATGTCCACGGCGTCAATGGCGGCGCGGAGTTCATCCAGCGCCAGTTGTGCCTCTTCGTTCGTCATGGCCGCGCGGTGAGCTCCCTGGTGAATGATTCGAGCTGCGCGGCGAGGTCCGGCGCCGCGCCGTATTGCTCGATGACGCGCATCAGCGCGCTGCCCACGACCACTCCATCGGCGTAGCTACCGACGGCCTCCACATGCTCGCGCTTCGAGATGCCGAAGCCGACTGCGAGTGGAAGTTGCGTGAGCCGGCGCAGTTCGGTGACCAGCGTGTCCACGCCACCGGCGACGGTGGATTGTTCGCCTGTGACGCCGGTGCGCGACACCACATAGACGAAGCCGGTGGAGAACTCGGCGACCAGCTTCAGCCGCCGTTCCGTGCTGGTGGGTGCGGCCAGGAACACGGTGTCGAGGCCGTGCTTGCGCATGGTCTCCACCGTGTCGCCAGCCTCTTCCACGCTGAGGTCCGTGAACAGGCAGCCATCGATGCCGGCCTCGCGCGCGTCCTGGCAGAGCTTGTCGAAACCGTAGCGCAGCAGCGGGTTCAGGTAGCTGAACAGGATGATGGGCATATCGCTCTGCTTGCGGATTTGGGCGGCGATATCGAGCACGCGGGCGACATTTGTGCCGGCGCGCAGGGCGCGGTCCGAGGCGCGTTGGATGACGGGGCCGTCGGCGATGGGATCGGAGAAGGGCACGCCGAGCTCGAGGATATCGGCGCCGCCGCGTTCGAGCGCGAGGGCGAGTTCGACGGTGCGCTCGGGCGTGGGGTCGCCGGCGGTGATGTAGGCGATGAGGGCTGGGCGGGCCGCGGTGCGGGCCTGCGCGAAGCGATCCGCGATGCGTTGACTGCTATCCATTGTCAGAGTCCAGTTCAGAGAGATTCGTGCGACGTGTTAGGGCGGGACCGCTCCCTGACGGTCGCGGCTCAGTACGAGGAGGGTATTCATCATGGGCGCGTTCGCGGGGGGCGGGACAGCGTATTCACGGGGGGGCGGCGCATTCACGCCGCGTGTTTCCGAGCCGCGACCGTCAGGGAGCGGAACACGGCAATGCCTATGCATTTTCCGCGTCCAGTTCCGGGAAGTTCTCGCGATAGATATCGGTGTCCTTGTCACCGCGGCCGGAGAGGTTCACGATGTAGATCAAGCCCTGATCCGCCGGCGCGCAGCGAATGGCCTCCGCCACGGCATGCGCCGATTCCAGCGCCGGAATGATGCCCTCGGTGCGCGCCAGCGTTCTGGCGGCGTTCAACGCGTCCCGGTCGGAGGCCGAGACATAGTTCGCCCGGCCCTGATCGTGGAGCCAGGCGTGCTCCGGACCCACCAGCGCATAATCGAGCCCGGCCGAAACGGAATGAGTCAGCGAGACCTGCCCGTCGCCGTCCTGCAACAGGTAGCTGTAGGCGCCCTGCAACACGCCCGGCGCGCCGCCTTCAAAGCGCGCGGCATGCTCGCCGGCCGAGAGGCTGCGCCCGCCAGCCTCGACGCCGGTGAGCTTCACATTCTCGTCACCGAGGAACGCGGTGAAGATGCCGATGGCGTTGGAGCCGCCGCCCACACAGGCAAAGATGCGGTCCGGCAGACGGCCCACGCGAGCCAGGATCTGTTGCCGCGCTTCGTCGCCCGTGCAGCGGTGGAAGTCGCGCACCATCATCGGGTAGGGATGCGCGCCCAGCGCGGAGCCGAGCAGGTAGTGCGTGGTCTCGATGTTGGTGACCCAATCGCGCATCGCCTCACTGACGGCGTCTTTCAGAGTCCGGCTGCCGGAGGTGACGGCCACGACTTTCGCGCCCAGCAGGCGCATGCGGAAGACATTCAGCTTCTGCCGCCGCATGTCCTCCTCGCCCATGTAGACGATGCACTCCAGGCCGAAGAGCGCGCAGACCGTGGCGGAGGCGACGCCGTGCTGGCCCGCGCCGGTCTCGGCGATGATGCGCTTCTTGCCCATGCGGCGGGCGAGCAGGATCTGGCCGAGGCAGTTGTTGATCTTGTGGGCGCCGGTGTGGAGCAGGTCTTCGCGCTTGATGAAGATGCGGGCTCCGCCGAGGTTCTGGCTGAGCCGCTTGGCCTCGTAGAGCGGCGTGGGGCGGCCGGCGAAGTTGGCGAGCAGGTCGGCCAGCTCGGATTGAAATGCCGGATCCTGGCGTGCGGCGTAGTAGGCCTGTTCCAGGGCCTCCAGCGGCGCCATCAGGGTCTCGGGCACATAGCGGCCGCCGTAGGGGCCGAAGTGGCCTCCGGCGTCGGGCATCTGCGTTGCTTGGCTCATAACTGTGTGTTGCGAACTTGCCGGATAAACTCCTCGACCTTCGCGTAATCCTTTTTCCCCGGCTCGCGTTCCAGGCGCGAGCACGCATCCACGCCCCACGGGCGGACGGTGCGAATGGCCTCGGCCACGTTGCCGGGGCCCAGCCCGCCAGCCAGCACGATGCGGCGAGGGAGCGTTGCGGCCAGGGACCAATCAAACGTTTTGCCGGTGCCCCCGCGCTGCGGGCCGGCTGGCGTGTCAATCAGAATCGCTTCCGCGCGGCTAGCCTCTATTGTCTCTCGCAAGCCGGGCGTTGTGGCGGAGAGGGCGCGCCAGAAGCGTGTGCCGGATGGATCCGCGGCGCCGTGCATCTGGGCGATGTCCATGCCGGCGGGGTGAAACTCATCGACGTACACGCCGACCTTAAGGACACTCGCCGGCAGATGATCGATGATCGATAATGCGGCCGCGTCTGTGAGGAAGCGCGGGCTGCCGGGAAAGAAGTTGAAGCCCAGCGCGTCGGCGCCCGCGTCGATGGCCTGGCGCGCGTCATCGAGGGATGTGATCCCGCAGATCTTCACGAGGGTCATGCGCCGGTGAGCGCCTTTAGCGCCGCGGCCGGATCGCCGGATTTCATCAGGTGCTCGCCGACGAGAAAGGCCTGGAAGCCGCAAGATTGGAGCCGTTCGAGATCGGCCCGCGAGTGGATGCCGCTTTCGGCCACGCGCAGGAGACCGGCGGGCATCTTCGCGGCCAGGCGTTCGGACGTATCGAGGCTGATCTCGAAGGTCCGCAGATTGCGGTTGTTGACGCCCAGGATCTGAGCGCCGGATTCCAGCGCGAGGTCGAGCTCCGCCTCGTCATGCACTTCCACCAGCGCGTCCATGTCGTAGCGCGCGGCGAGCTTGCGCAGCCGTTCCAATTCCTCGCGGGAGAGGATGGCGGCGATCAGCAGGATGGCGTCGGCGCCGGAGGCGGCGGACTCGATGACGTCGATCTCGTCGATGGTGAAGTCCTTGCGCAGGACCGGCAGGGTGGCGATCGAACGGGCCGAGCGCAGATCGCTGAGCGAGCCCTGGAAGTACTCTTTGTCGGTCAGGACGGAGAGCGCAGCGGCGCCGCCGGCGAAGTACTGGCGGGCCTGCGCGCCGGGGTTGAAGTCCGCCGAGAGCAGCCCTTTGCTGGGGGACGCCTTCTTGATCTCGGCGATGATGGCTGGCGATTTCTTCAGCAGCCCGGCGCGAAAGCCGCGCCGCTGCTTGATCTGGAACGCGGCGTTCTGTTCCAAGCCCTTGCGGAGCTTGGACTTCTCTGCGACCTCAAGACGTTTGGTGGCAACGATGCGGGCCAGGATGTCGGGGATAGTGGTGGCCATGCGGGGAATCTCTCAGGATATCAGGCGGGGCGGCGGCGCGATACGATATTGGTGTCATGGAATTCCTATTCAACAGTCTTCTCGAACTCATCACACAGACCTCCACCAATCTCCCGCCCGACGTGCGCAAGGCCATGGGGCTCGCGCTGCGGGAGGAGAAGCCGGGGACGCAATCGCATCAGGCGCTGTCCATCATGGCCACCAACATCGACATGGCGCACGAGGATACGGGGCCGATCTGCCAGGACACGGGCATGCCCACGTTCATCGTGCACACGCCGGTGGGCGTCTCGCAGTTGCAGATTGCCACGGCGATTCGCGCGGCGGTGGCGGAGGCGACCAAGCGCGGGAAACTGCGGCCGAACTCGGTGGATTCGCTGACCGGCGCCAACTCGGGGAACAACCTGGGCGTGGAGACGCCGGTGATCCACTTTGAGCAGCATGAATCCGATGAGATCGAAGTGAAGCTGATGCTGAAGGGCGGCGGCTGCGAGAACAAGAACATTCAGTACTCGCTGCCTTGCGAGCTGGATCATCTGGGCAAGGCGGGGCGCGATCTGGCGGGCGTACGGAAATGCCTGCTGCACGCGGTTTGGCAGGCGCAGGGTCAGGGGTGCGCGCCGGGGGCGCTGGGTGTCTGCATCGGCAGCGACCGGGCGCACGGCTACGCGCTGGCCAAGGGGCAGTTGTTCCGCACGCTGGACGACACGAATCCGATTCCGGAGCTGGCGGCGCTGGAGGCGGACATCATGGCCGAGGCGAACAAGCTCGGCATCGGCGCGATGGGCCTGGGCGGGGGCGTGGCGCTGATCGGGTGCAAGGTGACGGCGGCGAACCGGCTGCCCGCGTCGTTCTATGTTTCGGTGGCGTATGACTGCTGGGCGTTCCGGCGGCTGGGTGTGAAGCTGGATGCGCAGAGCGGGGCGATCAACAGCTGGCTGTATCGCGATCCGGAGCGGGCCGTGGAGCGGATGGCGAAAGAGACGGGATTCCCGCTGACGGGGCGCGAGATCATATTGACGCCGCCGCTGACCTCCGAGATGATGCGGTCATTGAAGGTGGGCGACGTGGTGTTGATCCGCGGCGATATGTTCACGGGGCGGGATGCGCTGCACGCCTACCTGATGAACAACCAGCCGCCGGTGGATCTGAATGGCCAGATCATCTACCACTGCGGGCCGGTGATGCTGAAGGAAGGCGAGGAGTGGTTTGTGAAGGCGGCCGGGCCGACGACATCGAGCCGCGAGGAGCCCTACCAGGCCGAGGTGCTGAAGCGCTATGGCGTGAAGGCGGTGATCGGCAAGGGCGGCATGGGCAAGAAGACTCTGGCCGGCCTGCAGGAGAGCGGCGCCGTGTATTTGCACGGCGTGGGCGGCGCGGCGCAGTTTTATGCGCGCACTGTGAAGAAGGTGAAGGCCGTGCATTTGATGGAGTTTGGCATCCCCGAGGCGATGTGGCACCTGCAGGTGGAAGACTTCATGGCGATTGTGACGATGGATGCGCACGGCAATTCGTTACATGCCGAAATCGAGAAAGCCACTGGAGATGTTCTCGAAACACTGAAATAATCGGGACATGCGTGTCCTGACAATCGGGCTGGCGGTGGTGGCGGCGTGGTCGCGGTTTCGCGGCCCCAATGGCGGCGGCGTGGCGGAGACCGGGGCTTTGCCGGCGGAGTTCGGCAAAGAGAAAAACCTGGTATGGCGCACGGCGCTGCCGGCCGGCTTTTCGTCGCCCGTAGTGGGTGAGCGCTGCGTCTATCTGACTGCGTATGAGGGTCCGAAGGGTTGGACCCTCTGCGTGGATAAGGTGACGGGCAAGGAGATCTGGCGGGCCGACGGGTTCGCTCTCAAAGAAAAATACAGGTCCGTGAACACGCCGGTGTCGCCGACTCCGGTGACCGATGGGCGGAACGTGTATGTGTTTTTTGAGGCGGCAGGGCTGATCTCGTATGACGCCGAGGGCAAGGAGCGATGGCGGCGGGAACTGGGGCCGTTCACCAATCCTTACGGCATGGCGAACTCGCCGGTGCTGGTGGGGGATCTGCTGATTTTGCAGGCGGATCAGGACGTGGGGTCGTATCTGCTTGCGGTATCGGCGAAGGACGGCACGGTGCGGTGGAAGACGATGCGGCCGGAGGCGAATCACGGGTATTCGACGCCGGTGGTGTGGCAGGACCAGATTATCGTGTCGGGGTCCTACGAGGTGGCGGCGTATTCGGTGAAGACGGGGGCGAAGGTGTGGTGGGTGGAGGGGATGGCGTGGCAGGCGAAGTCGACGCCGGTGATTGATGGCGGGCTGCTGTTTGTTCACTCTTGGATGGCGGGCTTGAATGAGCTGGTGAAAATGCCGGAGGGCAAGAGCTGGGCGCAGTTTCTGGGCGAGCTGGACAAGAACACGGACGGGCGGATCGGCAAGGATGAGGCGCCGGAGAAAGAGATGGCGCGGCTGTGGTTTCTGTTCGATCTGGACGGAACAGGGTTCATCGAGCAGAAGGACTACGAGATCATCCAGGCTCGGCAGACGGCGAAGAACGGGCTGTTTGCGATCCGGATGGGCGGCAAAGGCAACGTGACGGCGAAGGCCGTGGTGTGGAAGGCGGAAAAGCAGTTGCCGAACATCCCTTCACCGCTGCTGTACCGGGGCGTGCTTTACATTCTGAAAGAGGGCGGGATCCTGACGGCGTACGAGCCGGCGACGGGGAAAGTGCTGAAGCAGGGGCGCGTAGAGGGGGCGTTGGACGGGTACTTCGCCTCGCCGGTAGCGGCCGATGGCAAGCTGTTTCTGGCGGCGCAGAGCGGGAAAGTAGCGGTGGTGAATGCCGGGGCGGAGTGGACTGTGGCGGGGGTGAATGATCTGGATGAGGAAACTTGGGCGACTCCTGCGATCGACTCCGCGCATCTGTATGTAAGGACACAGCGGGCGCTTTATTGTTTTGGCCTGCAGTGAGTGAGAATGGAGAACATGCAGAGGCGCACATTTCTGGGCAGTGTAATGGTGGCTGGGCTCGCGCAAGCGGGATCGCCGGCTGGTGATTTGGCGGCGTTCAGCCGGAGCGGGTTGACGCCGGCGGAGTATAAGCGGCGCTGGATTGCGAGCGTGCGGGCCACGGGGCGGAAGCCGGTGTGGGTGTTTGAGCCCACGGGCGAGCTGGAGCCGTTCCTGGACTGGTATCCGGGGGATGAATGGGTAAGCGGTTGGCGTGTGGACACACTACGGCCTCACCTCGCCGCCGATGCGACCGTGCGGAGCTTCGCCCACGAGGGGGAGCGCCGGGGCTTTCCGGTGGATCACCGGGGCTAGGATCATCGAAAAGTTCGCCCGAGGGGCTTGGGAGCCCCCCGTATTTTTCGAGCTGATCGGGACAAAAACCGGTTTTGCGCGCACCGTCCTGAACGGTGGCCCGCGTAGGAAACAGCCCACGCCATGGGGCTGCCGCTCTACTGATTGGCGACGGAGTCTCAAGCCGGCCGGCGATTTACTCCTGAATTCATTATAGCGGACGGGCACCAAATTCCGGGAGTTCGCTCGGCTCGTAAATGTTTGAAATTATAGCCAGTTAGCGATATTTTCAACCCTTGTGAACGGGTTTGGCGCCAAGTGGCGATTGATGGAACGCGGATGAGCGCGGGTGAAATTCCGGGTATCATCGGGCGATGCAGCCGCTTTCCACGCCGGAACGATATGCGCCGTTGGACGTGCTGCGGGGCGCGGCGCTCTTCGGTGTGTTGATTGTCAATCTGCTGACACTGTTCCGGGTGTCGCTGCTGGCCCACATCACGCATCCGGACACGGATGTCGTATCCACGTTGGTGGCTGTACTGATCGAGTTCAAGGCGTTCACTCTGTTCACGCTGCTGTTTGGCCTGGGGGTGGGGGTGCAGGCGGAGCGGGCCTCGGCGCGCGGTGGTGCGGCGCTGTTGTTGACGCGGCGATTTCTCGTTTTGCTTGTGATTGGGCTGGCGCACCTGGTGCTGATCTGGAACGGCGACATCCTCACGCTGTACGCGGTGTGCGGGTTGCTGTTGATTCCGATGCTGCGGCTGCCGGCGATGGCGCTGGCGGTGGGTGGCGCGGCGTTGGCGATTGGATCGTACTTTGGGGCGCTGCCGGTGCATCTACCCGGCGTGGACGCGATGCGGGCGCAGGCCGCGGCGGCGGTGCGGGTGTACGGGGGCGGCGGCTGGGGCGACATCCTCCTGTTCCGCTGGGAGGAGACTCTGCGGTACATCCTGCCGCTACTGATTTTGACGCTGCCAAAGACGCTGGGTGTAATGATGCTGGGCGTGGCGGCGTGGCGGTGGGAGATTTTCACCCGGCGCCGCCTATTTGTGTGGATGATCCTGTTTGCGGGCGGGGTGATTGGGTCGGCCGGAACGGTGGTGCACAGCGATCTCGCTTCTCAGATCCCGCTGGCCTTTGCGTACGCGGCGGTGGTGTTGCTGTGGGCTCCCAGTGCGCCGCTGCTGGCGGCTGGCGGGCGGATGGCGCTGACGAATTATCTGACGCAGTCCGTGGTTTTCAGTTTCGTGTTCTACGGGTATGGACTGGGGCTATTCGGGCGGCTGGATGTGTGGCCTACTGCCTTGGGCGGGGTGATCTTCTACGTGGCGCAACTGGTGTTGAGCCGGGCGTGGCTGCGGCGTTTTCCATTTGGGCCGGTGGAGTGGTTGTGGCGCAGGTTGACTTACGGCGCGATCAATCGAAGCGGCAGTGGAGCTTGAGGGCCTTGGCGAGGCGGTCGCGGTAGTCATTGCCGGGGATGAGGGTGACTCCGAACTGGGCGAGGTGGGCGGTGAGGTACTGCACTTCGAGGAGGGCGAAGCCGCGTTCGCGAAGGCGGAAGATGAGGTGGGCGAGGGCGACCTTGGACATATCGCGGACGGCGTGGAATTTGGACTCGGCGAAGAAAGCGCCTCCGAGGTGGACGCCGTAGACGCCGCCGGCGAGCTGACCGTCGATCCACACCTCGACGGAATGGGCCTTTCCGGCGCGGTGGAGGGTAGTGTAGGCCTCGATGAGTGGTTCGGTGATCCAGACATCGGGGCGGGCGGCGCAGGCGCGCATGACGCCCTGGAAGTGTTGATTGTAGGTGACGGTGAAGCGGCCCTGGCGGATGGTGCGGGCGAGGGAGTGGCTGAGGTGAAAGGCGTGGAGCGGCAGGACGGCGCGGCGGCGGGGGCGGTGCCAGGTGAAGATGCCGGGCTCATCGGGATCGGCCATGGGGAAGGCGGCGTCGCGATAGGCGTCCTCCAGCATGGCGGGGTTGAGGTAATCGGTAACGCGGATGATATCCATTACTGGGGCGGCGGCGCCCAGAAATCGGCTGGGACGCGGCTGAGGGTGGGCTGGACGCGGAGGATAGTATTTTCGCGGCTGACGACGGTATCGGTGGCGAGCTTGCGGTTGGCGGCGCCGGCGCCTTCGGTGAGGGATTCGGCATAGGCGGGGTTGCGGGCCTGGCCGTTGTCCATCATGCGGAGGGAGGTGAGGGGGGCGACGATGACGTAGGTGCCGGAGGGGGCGCCGGAGACGAGGCGGTAGGTCATTTCGGGGCGATCGAGATTGGCGGCGTCGAAGGCGGCGCGGCGGGCGCGGATGAGATCCGCGAAGAGTGAATCGGTGCCGGGGAGGACGCGATAGATGGTGAGGCTGAGGTAGCGGGCGCGGGTGAGATTGCGGACGGCCTGATCTGGGCGGTAGCTGAGGTTGGGGAGGTAAAGGCCGACCTGGATGAGGGCGTCAGTGTCTAGGTTGAGTTTCTGATCGAGATCTTCGATCGCGCCGTAGGAGTCGTGGAGCTCGATGAGCCAGGATTCGCGGGTGCCGGAGATGGAGGTAGCGCCGAGGACGATGACGCTGGTGTCGGCGGTGGCGTAGCTCTGGAAGAGGGGGAGGTCCGGGCGGCCGAGGGTGCGGAGGAAGCGGAGGTAGACCGGGGGCTCGGAGGGCGCCTGGGCGAAGGCGAGGCAGGGAATTAGAAGCAACAGGCCGGCGGCGCAGCGTTGAGAGGTGGTCATGAAGTCCGCACCTGGGTGGCGGCAGATTCAGTTTATCCAATTGGGCGGGGCGTAAGTTTTAAACCAGCTTCGATAGTGTCGCTGGAGGAAGACGGCCAGCAGGAGGAGCGGGGCGCTCTTGGAGAGAGCGAGCAGCATGAGCAGCCACAGCGGGAACGGATCCTGGTGGACGGGCGCTCCGCGCATCCAAAGGACGAAAGCGAAATTGCGCACAGCGGGGAGGATGAAGATGGCGGCGATGAGGGCGAGCGCTTCGCGGTTGAAGTAGCGGCGGCAGGCGACGAAGTAGGCGAGAGGAATGAAGAGGACGGCGAGGTAGTGTTCCCAGACGACGGGGAGCAGCAGTTGGCCGAAGCAGAGCGAAGCGAGGAAGAGGAGATGCAGGCGGGCGGCGCCGTTGGGGATGGTTTGGCGGCTCAGGCGGATGAGCCAGAAGAAGCCGGCGGCGAGGCCGAGGGAAATGGCGATACGGGTCCAATCGAGGGCCAGTACGGCGGTGGTCATCTGCTCTCGCACCGCGCAGTAGCGCAGGTTTTCGAGAGCGACGGTGAAGGCGTCGTTGCCCCAGAAGAGCTCGGGCGCGGAGGAGTGGTTTTTGGCGCGCGTGAGGAAGCCGACGTGGGGCGCCCAGCCCAGGGTGGCGACGGAGAGGGCGGCGGCGGCGAGGCCGGAGGCGCTGATGTAGAGCAGGAAGCGCAGGCCGGATAGCAGCGCGAGCAGCGCGATGCCGATGGCGAAGCCGGGCTTGATGAGAATGATGAAGATCATCAGCAGGGCCGAGAGGAAATAGCGCCCGGAGAGGTGGCAGAGGAGAGCGGCGATGAAGCAGAGGAAGACGGTGGGTGTGACCTGGCCGCCGACGCGATAGGTGAACCAGAAGGGCTGGAAGATGAGCGCGAGGATGGTGAAGAGAGTGGCGAAGCGGCGCTGGTCCGGTGGGCCGGCGCCAGCGAATTTCCGGCAATGGAAGAAGAGGATCAACAGGCCGGCGAGGTAAGCAGCAGTGTTCTGCCATTTGAACACGAGGAGCGCGGTGGGCGGGGCGAGCATGGCCAGAGGAACGTAGAAGTAGGCGGAGATGGGGACGGCGACGAAATCCATGGTGCTCTGTGCGGGGCGCCCGTTGATCAGAGCATAGGGGTTGTAGAGGTTGGCGATCTCACCGTGGCGGATTTTGTTGCCGGCGTCGTAGTAGTTGGCGAAGTCCATGTAGAGCCCGACGTCGATGGAACTGCCGAAGGCGAAACAGGCGAGCAGCAGGGTGAGAAGGACCGGCAGCAGCCAGGCGCGGTCGAGCCAATGGTCAAACAATTGCGCTTTCCTTACTATTTGGATTGGACGCTGACGGCGGTGCCGTAGCAGAGCACTTCGGTGACCCCAGACATGATCTCGGTGGCGTCGTAGTGGACGCCGATGACTGCGTTGGCGCCGGTGGCGGCGGCGTGTTGGAGCATGAGCTCAAAGGCGTCGTTGCGGGTGCGCTCGCAGAGGCTGGTGAGGAGGGAGATGTTGCCGCCGACGATGGTTTGGAGGCCGGCGCCGATGGTGCCGAAGAGGGAGCGGGAGCGGACGATGATGCCGCGGACGACGCCGAGATTGCGGGTGACCACGTAGCCTTCCAGAGTGAAGGCGGTGGTGACCATATTGTGGGGCACGGTGGTAGCCATGCCTAGGATTGTACGACTTTAGGCGGGCTTGAAATAGAGGACCAAGCCAGCGCCGGCGGAGGCCAGAACGTAGCCGAGATAGAGCAGGGGATTGGGCGATTCCTTGGGTGGATGGGTGATGACCGTGACGAGGACGTTGACGAGTGGAGCGAGGCCGAAGACGAGGGGCATGACGTAGTTGGGCACGCCGCCGTTGCGGAAGGCGTAGATGATGCAGATGGCGCCGAGAGCGCCGAGCGCGCCGCCGAGGGAGGCATTGATGATGCCGGGCCAGTTGAAGCCTTTCAGCTGTCCCTGGGAGGCGAGCATGCCGCCGGGGATCAGAACGCCGACCAGAAAGTAGGCAAAGCCGACGCAGAGGAGAGCGCGGAGGGGGCTGCCGAGTTGGAGTTGGCCCTTGTGGAGGATGGGGCCGTACATACCCCAGAACAAAGCTGCGCCGAGAGAGAAGAGTGCCCAGACCATGGGGTTAGTCTAGCATCTGGACGGAAAGCGGTAGGAATGGGAGGGGGAGGTGTGGCGCGTGGCGGGCTGGCAATTGGGAATTGAGTAGACCGTCCCCGAACTGGGGCGGTTTTTTTGGGGGGGGGACGGGGACGGTCAAATGGGAATTGAGTAGACCGTCCCCGAATTGATTAGAAGATGAACTTGACCATGATGCGGCCGGAGAAGCCGGGGTTGAAGAGGTCAGTCATGCCGAAGCGGGGATCGAAGGGATCCTTGCCGGTGGCTTTGATGCGATTGAGCATACCGTTGTAGTCGTACCCCTGGAAGAGGTTGACGTTGGCCAGATCGAGGGCGGAAGCGGGGTCGCCGCTGCCGGCGCCGCGGTTGATCTGGTTGAAGCGGTGGCGGGAGGTCTTCTGGTTGAAGACGTTCTGGGCGTTGAATTCGAAGCGGAGGCGTTTGGTTTCGCCGAACTTGAGTTCGTGGCCGAGGAGGAGGTCGGTCTGGTTGAGGGTGGCGGTGCGTCCCATGGAGCCGCGGCCTTCCACGAAGATGGGGATGCGCTGAAGCTGGTTGGCGACGATGCTGAGGGGGGTGCCGCTGCCGGCGTAGAAGAAGGCGCCGATGTCGGTGCCCCACTTGAGTTTGTAAGAGCCGTAGGCCTTGAAGACGTGGGGGCGATCTGTGGCGAGGCGGCCCTCCACGAACTTGCCGTGGGAGTCGAAGAGATACTGATCGAGATCCCAGGCGCGGCTGCCGGTGGAGCCAGGGCGGGCGATGGAGCCGCCGGATTGCTGGGTGGTGGCGGAGCTGACGCCGGTGGTGGGGGTGCTGATTTCGTCGGAGTTGCCGAGTCCGGCGTAGTTGCCGTAGAGGCGGCTGTAGACGTAGTTGGCGGAGACGAAGAAGCGGGAGCTGAAGCGCTTGTTGAGCGAGAGCTCGAGTGCGTCGTAATCGCGTCTGGGTTTGGGCGTATCGAAGATGGGGGTGTTGGTGCTGGGCGAGAACTTGGCGGCGTCGCCTTCGCCGGGGTTGGCGAAGATGTAGACTTCGTTGCCGTTGATGAGGGCGCCCATGTCTTCGATGGTGCGGACGAGGTGATTGCGAACGTAGCCGGCGCGGAAAACGGTGTCGCGGGAGATTTGGTATTCGACGCCGGCGTTGTAGATGTCGGTGGACATCGGCTTCAGGTTGTTGGCGACGGCATCGAAGGAAGCGACGCGGCGGTCTTCGTATTCGCCGAAGGGCCAGATGTTGCGGCCGGGCATGTTGACGCCGGAGAGGGCAAAGGGATCGACCCCGTCCATGGAGCGGTAGCGGACGGTCCAGAAGTCGCCGCCGAAGGTGCCGCGGGAGGTTTCGTATTTCACCCAGTCGTAGTAGCGGCCGTAGCTGCCGTAGACCTTGACCTTGCCTTTGCCGGTTACATCCCAGCTGACGCCGACGCGCGGGGAGAGCTTATCGGTGAAGCCGAAGTTGAAGGCGTCGTCGCGGACTGCTCGATTGAAGGAGGGGACGTGCTCGTTTTCGGTGCGGAGGCCGAGGGTGAGCGAGACGCGGGGGTGGATGCGCCAGTGGTCCTGGATGTAGATGTTGGTCATCTTGCCGCCGGTGGCGCCGCGGGTGCCGATGTTGTGGACGGCATAGTAGCCGTTTGTGCCGCGATCTGAGCCGCCGCCGGGGATGGCGAGGCTCTGATTCCAGTAGACGTAGACGTAGCCTTCGCCGGGGTAGGAGACGTCGACCTTGTTGACGTTCTTCTGGGTGCCGCCGCCGATTTTGATGTCGTGGCTGCCGAGGAAGCCTGAGAGGTACTTGGTGTAATCGGCCTGGACGTAGGTGCGGGCGGTGATGTCGAAGAACGTCTGCTGTGTGCGGGGCGTGTTGAAGTAGCCCTGGGGTTGCTGGAGTTGCGGGGCGAGGCCGGGGACACCGACGCCGGATGCCTGGTAGGTGACCGACGAGTTGGCAGGGATGCCCCAGGTGCGGAAGTTATCCCAGAAGCGGCCGCCGCGGACGCTGATGAGGGAGGTGTTGTCGACGGTCCAATCCACCTGGCCGGAGTAGTTGCTCTGGGGCTGAGTCCAGCCCTGGCTCTTCAGCGGTTGGGCGGACGTTCTGGAACTGATGACGCTGTTGCCGTAGCCGTTGTAGGCGGAGAGGATACCCTCGGTGCGGGTGGGGGTCCAGAGCCAACTGGCGGTGGCGCGGAGCCGGGGCGTCACGTTCCAGGAGAGCTTATTGAAGAGCTGCTGGTTGGAGACGTTCTGCTTGAGCGTATCGGGCTCCAGGCCGTTGGTGAAGAGGTAGTCCTGGCTGCGGCGGGTCATTTGGGGCGAGTAGGACGAGAAGAACCAGACCTTGTCCTTCACCATGTAGCCGCCGACGGAGCCGCCGAATTCGTGCTGGTTATTGATGGGCTTGGCGTCCTGCTGGTAGGAGGGATTGATGCCGTTGGAATAGGGATTGAGAAGCAGGAGGCGTTGGACGGGGCCGGCGTTGATGCCGCTGCCGGAATAGTAGTAGTGGGCCTCACCGTGGAACTGGTTGCCGCCGGAGCGGGTGATGGCGCTGACGACACCGCCGAGGGCGCCGCCGTATTCGGCGTCGATGCCGCCGGTTTTCACCTGGACTTCCTGAAGAAATTCGAAGGCGGAATTCTGGCGGGAGCGGCCATCAACCAGGCTGTTGGTGGAGACGCCGTCGATGAAGAACTGGTTCTCCGAGCCACTGGCGCCATTGACCTGGAAGCCGCCTTCGATCTGGCCCGAGTTGACACCGGGCGAGAGGAGGACAACGGACTGGAAGGAGCGGGCCTTGGGCAGGAGGCTGAACTCCGCCGAGGTGACGTTGGAGGAGACGGTGACGCCGCCGGTATCGATCTGAGGGGCGGCCTCGGTGACCTGGATGGCCTGCTGGGTGACGCCGATTTCGAGAGCGATGTCGACGTTGGACTCCTTGCCGAGCAGGAGCTGTACGTCCTTGAGCTCATGCTTGTTGAAGCCGGATTTTTCAAAGCGGATGGCGTAGCGGCCGGGTTCGAGCTGGCGGGCGATGTAGACGCCGGTGTCGCCGGTTTCGGTGGCGGTGCTGCGGCTGGTTTCCTGATTGATGAGCGTCACGGTGACGGCCGGCACGACTGCGCCGGTGGCATCCTTGACTGTGCCGCGGATTGTGCTGAAGCGTTCCTGGGCTGAGGCGGGCAGAATGAAAGCTGCCAGCGCCAGCAGGGGGACCGCATAGTGGATTCTCATTTCGTTACCCCTGTGCGTGATTCGCCGCCGCCGGAGCACCAATCTCCAGACGCGGCGGTCTACTGAAGGGTAGACGGATGGGAATCAGAATTGTTCTGACTTTGTTGCGAAATGAAAACAGAGTTTTCCGCTGTAAATTAGTTGTTTACAGTGGTCAAAAATGCGAGGTGGCTGTGCTGGTCGCGGCTCCTCCTTACTACTTGAGCATCTGCTCAAAGAAGGTAGTCTGCTGCTGCATCATGTGAGTACGGGCCTTGCCGCTGACGCCGTGGCTTTTTTGCGGGTAGATGATGGACTCGTAGGGCTTGCCGGCCTGCTGGAGGGCATTCATCATTTGGAGGGCGTTGGCGAAGAGCACGTTGTCGTCCTCGATGTTGTGCAGGAGCAGGAGGCGGCCCTTGAGATTGGCGGCGGCGTTGACGGGGGAGCTGTTTTTGTAGCCTTCGGGGTTTTGGAGGGGGGTGCCGAGGTAGCGCTCGGTGTAAATGGTGTCGTAGTTGCGCCAATCGGTGACGGCGGCTCCGGCGGCGCCGTAGTGGAAGACGTCGGGCGCATGAAGGAGGGCGTAGAGGGTCATGTAGCCGCCGTAGCTCCAGCCTTGGATGCCGACGCGGGTGGTATCGGCGAAGCCGAGCGAGGCGAGGTACTTGATGCCCTCGAGCTGGTCTTCGAGTTCCACTTTACCGAGGCGGCGGTAGAGTGCGGATTCAAATTTGAGGCCGCGTCCAAACGACCCCCGATTGTCCACCTGCCAGATGACGAAGCCCTTGTGGGCCATGACCTGATCCCAGGAGATGCTGGAGAAGCTGTCGCGGACGCTTTGGGCGTGGGGGCCGCCGTAGACGGAGACGATGACGGGGTACTTTTTGGCGGGGTCGAAGTTCTTGGGCTTGATGAGGCGGGCGTAGAGGGTGACGCCGCCGGTGGTCTTGAAGTTGTGGATCTCGGTCTTGAGGATGTCGAACTCGTCGAGGATTTTGCGATCGGCTTCGCGCCAGACCTTCACCTCCGCGCCCGTGCCTTTGTTGAGGGTGGCGCGGGATGGATTTTCGAGGTTGGAATGAGTGTCGATGTAGTGATCGCAGGCAGGGCTCATGCTGATGGTGTGGGAGCCCTTGGCCTCGGTGAGGCGGGCCTTGCCTTTGCCGTCGAAACCGACGACGTAGAGGTGGCGCTCGAGCGGGCTGGCCTCGGTGCCGGTGTACCAGACGCGCTCGGCCTTTTCGTCGACGCAGGCGATGCGGGAGACCTCCCACTCACCGCGGGTGATGCGCTTGCGGAGCTTGCCGTCGGCGGCGTGGAGGTAGAGATGGCGGAAGCCGTCCTGTTCGGAGGAGCGGAGGATGCGGCCGTCATTGAGGAGCTCGAAATCGTCGTTGATGTTGATCCAGGAGGCGCTCTTCTCCTCGATGAGCAGCGTGGCGGCACCGGTGGTGGCATTGGCGGAGAGGATGCGGAGGTGGTCCTGCACGCGGTTCAGGCGGTGGGCGATGACGTTCTGCGAATCAGGGGTCCAGTGGATGCGGGCGAGGAGGTGATCGCGGATCTCGCCGAAATCGAGCCATTTGGTTTCGCCGCCGGTGATGTTGACGACGCCGACGCGGACATCGGCGTTGGGTGTGCCGGCCTTGGGGTAGCGCTCGGGCTCGGAGACGGCGGTGATGGGCAGGTGATCGACGTGGGGATACATGATCTCGCCGCTGACGTCGAACTGCATGTAGGCGATCTTTTTGGAATCAGGCGACCACCAGTGGGCGGTGCCGAGGTCGAGCTCTTCGGGGTAGACCCAATCGAGCATGGCGTTCCAGCGGTAGGTGGAGCCGTCGGTGGTGAGCTGCGTAACCTTTTTGGTGGCGATGTCTTCCACGTAGAGCTCGTAGCCGCGGCGGAAGCTGACCTTGGTGGCGTCGGGGGAGAGCTTGGGGTCGCGCTCGGCGATTTCGGTGGCGGTGAGCTGCTCGATTTTGCCGGTGGCTTCGGACCAGAGGAAGAGGTCGCCGGAGAGGATGACGAGGATATGCTTGCCATCGGCGGACCACTGGAGGCGCTGCTCGGTGACGCGGCGATTCTCCCAGGCCATGACCTTATCGGGCTGGGAGGCGCGGGCGAGCTTGGCGGCCTCGGTGGTGGTGAAGAGGTCTTTTTCCTTGCCGGTGGCGATGTCGTAGAGGACGACCTTGTCGCCGCGGCGGAGGGCGAAGCGCTGGCCGCCGGGGCCCAGATGGGCTGGCCGCCCATTTCGCCCATCATGCGCATCATGCCGGCGCCGAGGTCATTGAGCGTGACGGGTTTCTTCTCGGCTGCGGGGGCGAGGGTGATGGTGAGGGTGAAGAGGGCGGAGAGGGACTTGAGCGAGATCACGGGGTGTTACTCCAACTGGTATTCGATAAATTTGGTCTTGCTGTCGCGTTCGATCTGGAGGACGATGCGGGCGCGCGCGGCGATGGGGGCGAGGATATCGTGGGCGTCCTTGAGGGTGGCGATGGACTTGGTATTGATGGCGTGGATGACGTCGCCGGGCATGAGGCCGTTTTCCTGGATGACGACGCCGGGGACCATGGCGGCGACGAGGATGCCGTAGGTTTTGCGAAGCGGCGGCATTTCGGAAAGGAGCTTTTCGTCGAGCGGCGCGCCGAGGATGCGGAGCTTGCGGATGAGGTTATCGGGTCCGAGGGAGAGGCGCAAGAGGTTGGGTGATTTTTCGGCGCGATCGACGACGACAACATCGAGAGTCTTTGTTTCGGCGCCGCGCAGGAGTTGAATTTTCGTGAGGCCGGCGACGGGTTTGCGGTAGATGAGGACGTGGAACTGACGGGCGGTTTCGACGGTGCGTCCATCGACAGCGAGGATGATGTCGCCGGGCTGGATGCCGGCGATATCGCCGGTGGATTTGGGGACGACATCGGCGACGAGGACGCCGGTATCGCGCTGGAGGCTCAGACCGTTGGCGATGCCGTAGGTGAGGGTTTGGGCGGTGACTCCGATATCGCCGCGGATGACCTTGCCGTGGTCACGGAGTTGATCGGCAATGGGTTGTGCGATGCGGGCGGGTACGGCGAAGCCGAGGCCCTCGCTGCCACCGGAGCGGGAGAGGATGAGGGTATTGATGCCGATGAGCTTCCCGTTGAGATCGACGAGTGCTCCGCCGCTGTTGCCGGGATTGATGGAAGCGTCCGTCTGGATGTAGACCATGCGGGAATCGGTTTCGAGTTGGCGCTGGGGGGCGCTGACGATGCCGAGGGTGACGGAGTTTTCGAGGCCCATGGGGTTGCCGATGGCGAGGACTAGCTGGCCCTGGGCAAGCGCTTCGGAATCGCCCCATTGCAGAAACTGGAGGCCGGTGGCATCCACCTTGACGAGGGCGACATCAGCTTCGGTGTCGCGGCCGACGACGCGGCCTTCGAGCGTCCGGTTGTGCTCAGGAGCGGAGCGGGCGCCGGCGGGCGGCGCGAGGAGGACTTCGACAGTGGGGGCCTTGCCGACGACGTGCGCGTTGGTGACGATGTAGCCATCGGCGGAGATGATGACGCCGGAGCCGGCGCCGGTTTGATGGATGGCGATCTGTGAGTCTTTGGAGACGGGCTCGAAGGCTTCGCTGCGGATGAGGACGATGGCGGAGTGGAGTTTCGCGCTCAGGGCAGTGGTATCAGCGCTCAGTTTGCGGAGGGTATCGTATTGAGGTTGTTGTGCGAGCGCAGTAACGGCGAACGCCAGAAATACAGCGGGAAACCTCATTCTCCATAGGATGGCACAAACCCGCGCGGGGAGACGCGCCGGGTTGACGGAACAAACCGGCAGCGGGAATCGTCCTTGTCCGGTATGACCATCCCGCAGACTGGTGAGCCGAAATTGCAGATGCCGCTCCGGCTATGGCCCGGCGTGGCCGCCGTGGCGATCCAATGGCTGATGCGTTTTGTAGCGCCGGTGTTTGTGCCGGCGGCCGTTGCGGCCGGGTATATCGCCGGAGTTGTGGGCGGGTTGGTGGTGATGATCTGGTGGGCGTTTTTCAGCCGGGCGCCGAAGGTGGAACGATGGGGCGGCATTGGGCTGATGATTGTGGCAGTGGCCGCGGCGCCGCTCGTCATCGACAAGTCGATTGCGACGGGCATGATGGGGATGATGTATTTCCTGTACGTCGCTCCGGTGCTGAGCCTGGCGTTTGTCGGGTGGGCGGTGGCGACGCGGCGCCTGGCGGATGGGCCGCGGCGGGCGTGGATGGTGGCGGCGGTCCTGGCGGCGTGTCTGGGGTGGGCGTTGGTGCGGACGAAGGGCATCACCGGCGATGGCGCGTCGCAGTTTGTGTGGCGATGGGAGAAGACGGCCGAGGAGCGGCTGGTGGCGCAGGCCGAGGTGAAGCCGGCTGTGGTTGTGGTGGAGAGTGGCGAGAAGCGGCCCGTGGCTGCCGCTGTTGCGGAAGCGCCGGCGGTGGCGGCAGGAGTGCCGGTGGGCGTCGAGAAGGGGGCGGAATGGCCTGGATTTCGCGGACCGAATCGCGACGGGGTGATGGGTGGGGGGCGGATCGAGACCAATTGGGCGGCGGCGCGGCCGACGGAGTTGTGGCGGCGGCCTGTGGGGCCTGGGTGGTCGTCCTTTGCAGTGCGCGGTGATCTGTTCTACACGCAGGAGCAGCGCGGCGCCGATGAAATGGTGGCGTGCTACCGGACGAGTACGGGGGAGCCGGTGTGGATGCACAAGGACGCGGCGCGGTTTTGGGAATCGAACGCGGGCGCGGGGCCGCGCGGGACGCCGACTCTGAGCGGCCGCCGAGTGTATACGTTTGGCGCGACGGGAATTGTGAACGCGCTGAACGCGGCCGATGGCGCCGTGATCTGGACGCGCAATGCGGGCACAGATACCGGCGTGAAGATTCCGGAGTGGGGCTTTGCGAGCTCGCCGCTGGTGGTGGGCGATCTCGTCGTGGTGGCGGCGTCGGGTGTGCTGGTGGCGTATGACGGCGCCACGGGCGCGCAGCGCTGGCTGGGGCCGGGCGGCGGCTCGGGCTACAGCTCGCCGCAGTTGGCGACGATTGGCGGCGTGGCGCAGATCCTTCTGCTCACCGGCGGCGGCGCGCTGAGCGTGGCGCCTGGCGATGGAAAACTGCTGTGGGAGCACAAGTGGAGGGGCGACGGCATTGTGCAGCCGGGCTTTGCGGCGGATGGCGATGTGCTGATCGGGACAGGCTCGGGCATGGGCTCCGACGCCGGCCTGCGGCGGATCGCGGTGGCGCATGGCGCCGGCGGATGGACCACGGAGGCGCGCTGGACGACGGCGGGCTTAAAACCCTACTACAACGACTTTGTGGTTCACGACGGCCATGCGTACGGCTTTGACGGCAGCATCCTGGCGTGTGTCGATCTTCAGGACGGCAAGCGCAAGTGGAAGGGCGGGCGGTACGGGCATGGCCAGCTGGTTCTGCTGCGGGAGCAGGGTCTGCTGCTGGTGTTGTCGGAAGAGGGGGAGTTGGCGCTGGTGAAGGCGGACGCGGGGCAGTTTACGGAGGTGGCGCGGATCCCGGCGCTGGAGGGCAAGACGTGGAACCATCCGGTGTTGGCGGGTGACCGGCTGCTGGTTCGCAACGGCGAGGAGATGGCGGCGTTCCGGGTGGCGGTGGCGGGCCGGTAGCGCCCGCGGCATCTCCGGCGCGCGCCCGTGTGCTTCAATCATGTTTGTGGAGACCCGTCGCGAAAGAGTACTGGCGCTGGATGTGGGGCGGAAGCGCATTGGGCTGGCGGTGAGTGATGCCGCGGGCTGGGGCGCGCAGGGGCTGGACACGTTGCAGCGCAAGACGCTGGGCGAGGATCTGAAGCGGATCGCGCAGATCGCCAAGGAACGCAAGGCAGCCGTGCTGGTGGTGGGGCTGCCGCTGCACATGGATGGGCGCGAGGGCGAGATGACGGCGTTTGTGCGGCAGTTTGGCACGCGGCTGGGCGCGGCGACGGGGCTGCGCGTGGAGTTTCAGGATGAGCGGCTGACATCCGTTACGGCGGAGGAGCGCTTGAGCGAGGGGGGGATGAGTTTGGGCAAGCTGCTGGACGAGAAGCGCAAAGGCGCGGTGGACCGCATGGCTGCGGTGATCATTCTGGAGGACTATCTGCGGGGCAAGGCGGAATGAAGAAGGCGTTGTTTGGGGGCGTGCTGGTGCTTGGAGTGCTGGGGGCGGGGCACTACCTGGTGCGGATGGACTCCTATCAGGGCTTCGCGGCGCCGGTGATGGTGGAGATCCCGAAGGGGACCTCGACTCTGCGGATCGGCGAGATGCTGGAGCAGAAGGGCGTGGTGCGGAACGCGTTGCTGTTTGCGGCGGCGCGGGTGGTTGATCCCAAGGCCAAGCCGCAGGCCGGCGAGTACGAATTCCGCACGGCGGCGACGGTGGCGGAGGTGTTCGGGCGGATCGCGCGCGGGGACGTGTACCGGGTGGAACTGCGTGTGCCGGAGGGGAGCACCGTATTCGAGATTGCGGAGTTGGCGGAGAAGGCGGGGTTTGGGACGGCGGCGGAGTTTTTGAAGGCGGCGCTGCCCCTGGAGGGGTATCTGTTTCCCTCGACGTACCGGTTTGCGCGCACAGCCACGGCCGAGACGGTGATGCGGACGATGCGGGCGCAGTTCGATAAAGAGTGGGCGCACTTGGGCGGCGGGGCGGCCGGGCAGAAGAAGGTCGTGATACTGGCGTCGCTGGTGGAGACGGAGGCGCGGCTGGATGAGGAGCGGGCGCGCATCGCTGGCGTGTATGCGAACCGGCTGGCGAAGGGGATGAGGCTGGAGTGCGACCCGACCGTGGAGTATGCGGCGCGGCTCGACGGGCGTTGGCGGGGGAAGATCTACAAGAGCGACCTGGCGAGCGAGAACAAGTACAACACGTATCGTCATGCGGGGCTGCCGCCGGGGCCGGTGGCGAATCCGGGGGCGCGGTCTTTGCAGGCGGCGCTGAAGCCGGCGGAAACAGACGAGTTGTTTTTTGTGGCGAAGGTGGATGGGACCGGCGGGCATACGTTCAGCCGGGACTATGAGGGGCATCAGAAGGCTGTCGTGGTGTATCGGCATGGAGAGAAGGCGAGCCGGGCAACGGGCAAAAGCGCTGGCGTGGCTGGCGGCGGAAAAGCCGGCGGTCCTCGATGAAGCGGTAGCGGCGCGGATGATGGCGGCGCTGCCGGGTTTATCGGAGAGGCTGCTGCGCGAGGTGTGGCGCGGGTGCGGGTTGCCGATGACGCCGATGGTGGAGGGGGTGCGGCAGGAGTCTCTGGCGGAGTTGGCGCGGAGTTTGGACGGGTTGGGACGGGAGTATGAGGCGGGCGACGCGCGGCGGCGGCTGGCGGTGCGGCGAGTGGTGATTACGGCGCGGCGTCACGCGGAGTGGGTGGCGGCGAACCCGCGGGTGACGGCGGAAAAGCGGGCGCTGAGGGCGGAAATGGGGTTGTGGCTGAGGGTGTGGCTGGAGAATCCAGGGGTGTTTGGGGCGTGGGAGAACCTGCGTACCAGGACACATCTTAATTTTCCGGACACCCACGGAGCGGGCGGCGCATCTTAGAATGTAGATAGGCGCACTAGCTTGTGCGGCATCAGGGGAGGCGCAAACCGATGTTTGAACGCTACACGGAAAAAGCACGCAGGGTGATTTTCTTTGCCCGGTATGAGGCGAGCCAGTTTGGCAGCCCTTATATCGAGACAGAGCATCTGCTGCTGGGTCTCCTACGGGAAGACAAGGCTCTGGCCAACCGGTTCCTGCGGTCGCAGGCCAATATCGAATCGATCCGCAAACAGATTGAAGCTCAGACGACGGTGCGCGAGAAGGTGTCAACCTCCGTCGACCTGCCGCTGAGCACGGAGTGCAAGCGGGTGCTGGCGTATGCGGCGGAAGAGGCGGAGCGGTTGGGCCACAAGCATATCGGCACGGAGCACCTGCTGCTGGGCCTGTTGCGGGAAGAGAAGTGTTTCGCGGCGGAGATCCTGCACGAGCGCGGCTTGCGGCTGGGCCAGGTGCGGGACGAGATCGCGCGGGCCACATCAGAGAAGACCACCACGGCGCGGCCCAAAGAGAGCTCGTTGTTGGGGGAATTTAGCCGGGATCTGACGCAATCGGCTTCGGACGGCGCGCTGGATCCCCTGATCGGCCGGGACTATGAGCTGGAGCGCGTGATCCAGATTCTGTGCCGGAGAACTAAGAATAATCCGGTTTTGATCGGCGAGCCGGGCGTGGGCAAGACGGCGATTGTCGAGGGGTTGGCGCAGAAGATCTCCGAGGGCGATGTGCCCAGCTTCCTGGCGGACAAGCGGATTCTGGCCCTGGACCTCTCGCTGATTGTGGCCGGCACGAAGTATCGCGGCCAGTTTGAAGAGCGGCTGAAGACGATCATGAAGGAGCTGATGGAGAATCAGAACGCCATCATCTTCATCGACGAGCTGCACACGCTGGTGGGTGCGGGCTCGGCCGAGGGATCGCTGGACGCGGCCAACATTCTGAAGCCGGCGCTCTCGCGTGGCGAGATTCAGTGCATTGGCGCGACGACGCCGGCGGAATTCCGGAAGTCGATTGAGAAGGATCGCTCGCTGGAGCGGCGCTTCCAGGCTGTGAAGGTGCCGCCGCCGAGCGAGGCCGATGCTTGCAAGATTCTCTACGGCATCAAGGAACGGTATGAGAAGTTCCACGCCGTGTCTTACACGGACGACGCCATCGAGACCTCGGTGTTCGCGTCGAGCCGCTTTATTCCGGACCGCTACCTGCCGGACAAGGCGATCGATCTGATCGACGAGGCGGGCGCGCGCGTGAAGCTGCGGCAGACCACGCTGCCCTCGGACGTGAGCGAGATCCAGAAGCGGATCAAGTTCATCGTGCACCGCATGGAGACGGCGATCGCGAGCCACGAGTTCGAAAAGGCGCGGTTTTACAGCGATGAAGAGCGCAAGGAGCGGGAAAACCTGCGGCAGTTGCGCGAGAAGTATAACCTGGACGACACCTCCACGGGCATCGTGACCAAGGACGACATCGAAGACGTGGTGGCGCGCTGGACTGGCGTGCCGATGACCGCGATCCGCGAGGAAGAGATCGCCAAGCTGGTGCGGATTGAAGAAGAGTTGCACAAGCGGGTGATCAGCCAGGAGAAGGCGATCTCGGCACTGGCGCGGGCGATTCGCCGGTCGCGCGCGGGGCTGAAGTCGCCGAAGCGGCCGGCAGGCAGCTTCCTGTTCCTGGGCCCGACGGGCGTGGGCAAGACGGAAGTGGCGCGGGCGCTGGCGGAGTTCCTCTTTGGCAGCGAGAAGTCGCTGATCCGTTTCGACATGTCGGAGTTCATGGAGAAACATTCGGTGTCGAAGCTGATCGGCTCGCCTCCCGGCTATGTCGGCTATGAGGAGGGCGGCCAGCTCACCGAGCGCGTGAAGCGGAATCCGTATTCGATCATTTTGCTGGACGAGATCGAGAAAGCGCATCCGGATGTGTACAACATCCTTTTGCAGGTCTTTGAAGACGGCCAGTTGACCGACGGGCTCGGCAACACGGTGGACTTCAAGAACACGATCATCATCATGACTTCGAATCTGGGAGCGCGGTTCCTGGACAAGAAGGGGCAGCTCGGATTTGCGGCGCAACAGGCCGTGGGCGTGCCCGGCAAAGTGGAAGAGATGGTCCACGCCGAGGTGAAGAAGGCGTTCAATCCGGAGTTCCTCAACCGTCTGGACGAGGTGATTCTGTTCACGTCGCTGGCGGAAGAGGACCTGCTGCAGATCATCGACCTGATGGTGGAGCAGATCAACGTCAACCTGGTGGCCAAGCAGATCACGATCCGGCTGATGCCGGATGCATCGAAGTACATCATGGAGAAGACGTGCATGGACCGCAGCTACGGCGCGCGGCCTTTGCGGCGGGCTTTGCAGAAGTACATCGAGGATCCGCTCTCCGAGGCTCTGATTCAGGGCACGCTGGTGCGTCCGGCGGATTACGAGGTGTATCTGAACGAGACCGGGATCTTCTGCCGGTTGGTGAGCGTCGAGGGCGACGTGGCCACGGTGGGCGCGGGCGCCGGGTCCGGCGGGGCGAGGGCTTCTCGCTCTATCCGTTCTAGGTGAGCTGGTCCGAGAGTAGTTGCAGGCGCGGAGGCCGGATTCACCGGCAGCCGCGCCTGTTTTGCGTTTGGGGTATTGAGTGATGCCGCTCGCTGCTGCACTGCCGGCGGCGCGGGTGAGCGTGCTGGCCGTGTTCTTTGTCCACGGCGCGGTATTTGCGACGTGGGTGTCGCGGATTCCGGAGGTGCAGGGCGGGCTGGGCGTCTCCACGGGACCGTTCGGGCTGGCGCTGCTGGGCGTGGCTGTGGGCTCGATTCTATCGATGCCGGTGACGGGCTGGCTGATCGGGCGGCATGGATCCAAGCCGGTGACGGCGATCGCGAGCGTTTGGTTCTGCCTGGCGCTGGCGCCGCTTGCATATGCGGGGTCTGTTGTGACGCTGGGGCTGGCGCTGGGCTTTCTGGGGATGGCGGCGGGCGCGATGGACGTCTCGATGAACGCGCAGGGTGTGGAGGTGGAGACGGCGGCGCGGCGTCCGCTGGTCTCGGGCTTTCACGCGATGTTCAGCATCGGCGGCATGGTGGGGGCAGGCGTAGGCGGCGTGATTGCGAAGATGGGGATTGGGGTGCGCGGGCACTTCGTAGGCGCGGGGCTGCTGTGCCTGGCGGCGATTCTGCTGGCGAGCCGCGGATTGCTGGCGTCGGCGGTGCGGCCGTCCGGCGGTAAGGGTGGTTTCCGGTTCACGCCGGCCGTGGCGGCGCTGGCCGCCTTGACGTTCTGTTTCTTCCTGAGCGAGGGCTCGATTGCGGATTGGAGCGCGCTCTATCTGAGCCGTGTTTTGCAGGCAGGGCCGGCGCAGGCGGCTGCGGGATATGCGTTGTTTTCGGCGACGATGGGCGTGGGGCGGCTGGCCGGCGATCGTCTGCGGGTCCGCTACAGCGGGCGGGCTCTGGTCTGCAACGGCAGCTTGCTGGCGGCCTCCGGACTGGCGCTGGCGCTGCTGGCGCCGCACACCGGCGTGGCGCTGGCGGGCTTTGCAATGGTGGGGCTGGGGTGCTCGGTGATTGTGCCGATCGCCATTGCGGCGGCGGGCACGGTGCCGGGGGTGAACGCGGGGCAGGCGATCTCCACCGTGGTGACCATGGGCTACCTGGGGCTGTTTGTGGGGCCGCCGTTGATCGGCATGGCGGCGGAGGCGATCACGCTTCGGTGGGCGATGATGATCACGGTGGCGTTGTGCTTGTGCGGGGTACCGCTGTCGCGCCTGGTAGAGAGCGCAGATCGAGAATAATCTCGCGCGGCCTGGGCTGAGGGATGAGCGCTGGCTTTACTGGGCGGAGGTCGGTCAGTGTTGGTTGGATTTCGAGACGGAGTTGGGTGGCGTCAATCATGCCTTGGCGCTTGGCCTCGGCGACGAACTGGCGGAGGCCGGCGGCCTGTTCGTCCAACCGCTTCTCGACCTGACGCGCCAGGCTGTTCGCGTCGCGCCACTGGATGATGGTCTCTGAGTGAAAGCGGCTCTGAACATCCACCAAGGACCGGCCGGTAAGGCGGGCCAGATACTCCAGCTTGTACTCGATCCTCGCCGTCTGGTAAGGACGCTGGAGGTCGTCGAACCAGTAGATGAAACCGCCGGAGGGTACGATGACGCGGCGGAAGAAGACGCTCGTTGGACCCTCGGCGATCGAGACCGAACCCAAGCCGCCGGTCAAGGTGAGTTGGTAGAGAGCGATCGCCGGGAATCCGGCAGGGAAGAAGCGCCGTGGCGCGCCCGTAATGATCCCCCTGGTGCCGCCTGGTACTCCTCCGGGTACTTCGAAGCTCTTCTGGCTGGCCGTGACGAAGAATCGGTGCGTGGCCGGCAATCCGTCGAGCATTCGCTCGATGAGATTCCCGGCGCGGCGTTCGAGCAGTATGTTTGAGATTGCCAGCCACCGGGTGTCGTCCATGTAGTGGGCTTGCATCTCCAGGAGCGTGGGCGTGCTGTCCTTGGTGCGGGCCAGCAGGATCAGCGTCTCGGTGGGCCCAACGCAATCGATAGGGCTTGATGACTTCGGCCGGGACGGTGGTCTCGCGCTCGATCAGGGAATCGAGGACGGCCTGGATGTAGGCGTACTCGGGGCCGTCGATCTTCGCGGTGCGGAGATCCCGGTGGGTGCGGAGTTCGTCGATGAGCAGATCGTCGAAGCCAGGGAGGCGAAGGCCGGCGGCGAGGCGCGCGCCCCAGGCCTTCTCGGCCAGATTGGGCGAGGCGAGGCGGCGTTTGGCTTGGGCGGCGAAGTCGTCCTGCGCGACGGCCGCGGTGGTTAAGAAGAAGATCGCGAGCACGCAGGCCGGCTTCATTTTCGACGCAGCCACCCGCCGGGATTGTAGGTGATGCCCATCTGCTCGCGCGTGGCGTCGGGCTGGAACTGCGCGGCGCCGCCCTCGCTGAGGAACTGCGTGACGGCGGCCATCGGTCCGGGAAAGCTGTCCGGATAGGTGGGCACGCCGTCCATGTCCGTGTCTTCCACCACCAGATAGCTGCCGGCACTGACGAGCGGCGAGTACATTCTCAGCTCCCGCAGAACATGATGGCCGGAGTGATCGGAATCCAGCGTGATGAGCGTCTTGCGACCGCGCACGCGGGCGGCGAGTTTAGCGACGATTGCGGGGTCGGTGGAGCTGCCCTGGAAGAACTCCACGTACCTGGCCCAGAGCGGATCCTGGGCGGCATCGACGCAGTAGTTGGAGATGTCGACGGTGAGCACGCGCGAGGAGGTCAGGCCGGCTCCGTTGAGCGCGTTGGCCCAGAAGAGCGCGGAGCCGCCGCGGTAGGTGCCGGTCTCGACGATGAAATCGGGGCGGATCTTTTCGATGGCCTCCTGCATGTACCAGAGGTCGAGCGGGCTCTTTTCGATTTGAATGGCGTGGAAGCGGAAGTTGCGCCAGATGGGCGTGTCGTGAAAGAGCTTCATTAGCTCCTGATCCTCGGCGGCGCTGATGGGCACGTTGCGAGCTTGACGGTTGCGCTCGTAGGCATCGCGGGTGGCCTGCTTGAGCCGGTCGAGGGCGGCGGGGAGGAGTCCAGGTTGCTGCGCCCGATGGAGAGCGCCATCAGGCCACGGGCGCGTCCGCTGGGCTGATCGAGAAACGTGCGGTCCAGCTCGTATTCGATTTGGGCGTCAGGGCCTTTCAGGAGCTCGGCGGGCACGGGCAGGGAAGTGAACGACCGCTCGGCTGTCTGGAAAGTGCGCGTGCCGATGGGGCGGCCGTTGACACGCGCGGTGAGGGTGACGGACTTGTGCTCCAGTAGCAGCTCGCGCGGCACTCCGGCATCGAGGACGAGATAGAGGGGCCGGTCGGCCGGCACGTCGAGTGTCACGGCGAACTTGCCGGAGGTCCAGCGCCAGCCGCCGTGGATGTTGTCGAAGCCGCCGAGGAGGCGCGGCTGGAGTGCGGGGTCCACCACCTCCAATTGATAGGTGGGGAGGTCGCCGGGCTGTTTGGCGCGCGGGCCGCAGCCAGCCAGTGCGAGGGCGATCCACAGAATGGCGATCCGGTGGGGCATGGGCGCTTACCGTTTCCGCAGCCAGCCGCCGGTGTTCCGAGTGAAGAGGGCCATCTCGCGGCCGTGGTCGGCCTCGAAGCCGCGGCCGGCGTCTTCATTGAGGAACTGCTGCACCACGTCGTAGGGGCTCTTGTCCGCGCTCGCCTTGCCGGCCAGCGCGTCTGTTTCGGTGTATTCGACGATCAGGTAGCCGCCGGAACTGACCAGCGGCGCATAGGCGCGGAGCTGCTCCAACACCTTCTCGGCGTTCTGCCCGGCGTTGAGGAGCACCACGGTGTTCTTGCCCTTGGCCTGTTTCTGGATGTTGGCAACGACGGCGGGATCGGCCGGCTCGCCTTTGAGGAACTCGACATACTTCCTGCGCAGGAAGTGCTGCGCGGCCTCGCGCGCGGGCGTGCCGGGATCCACTGCGACGATGCGCGATTGCTCCAGGCCCAGGCCGTCGAGCGTCTGCGCCAGATAGAGCGGCAGGCCGCCCTCGCCGGTGCCGGTGGCGACGATGAGGTTGGGCTGGACCTCCCAGAGGATCTGCTGGATGGCCCAGAGATCGAATGGATTCTGGCCGATGGGGATGTTCTGAAAGCGCAGCTTGTCGAAGACGGGCAAGCGGGCGAAGAGCTGTTTCAGCTCGAGAGCCTTGCCGGGCGGGAGCTGCAATTGGAGATGCTCCACTGTGGCGTTGTAGCCCTGGCGAGCGAGCAGAGTTTTGTTGACGCGATAGGTGGTGGTGTTCTCGAAGCGCTTGAATCCGGCGGCGAGCGCGTTGACTCCGATGATGCGGCCGTCGCCGGGGAGGGCGGCGGAGCGGTCCAGTTCGAAGACGACTTCTGCGGGCGATTTGGTGAGCGCGCGCACGGGGACGTAGTGGGTGAAGACGTAGTGGCCGGCACGGTAGTAGGTCTCGCGGCCGACCTCGATGCCGTTCACTGTGCCGATCAGCGTGACTCCGCCGACTTCATTGACGAGCTCCTCTGGCAGGCCGTATTCAAACTCCAGGTAGACCTCGCGCTCGAGTGGCGGGGCGTCGAGAGAGAACGCGAAGACGCGGGAGGTCCAGCGCCAGCGTACATCGGGGATGGCAGGGTAGAAGCCGCGCAGCAGGCGGGCCTGCGTGGCGGGCGCGGCGACATCGACCTCTGAGACGGTGGCGGGCTTTGCCTTGCGGCAGCCGGTGGCGGCCAGTGCCGCACAGAGGATCGACGTGACGATGTACCTTCTCATAACAACTCCCTCAGTCCAAACGATACAAGCTGACGCGGCCCTTGTGGCAGATGAGCGTGATGCCCCATTGCGCGGCGCGCTCCGAGAAATCCTGGGAACCGACATCGCGGTCGCTGACGAGCAGCCAATGGATGTTGTTCCTCTTCCATGTCTCGATGGCCGCGCGCCTCATTCGTGGCAGGCGCGGCAATTGCTGCTCACTGATTTTGGATGGGATGTCGCGCCACGCACCATCGCGGCCACGGCCGCTGATCTGGAGGACCACACCGCCGGGCGGGGGCGGGCCATCGAGCCAGACTCCATCGAGCGTGATGTCGCCTTCGAAATCCACTTCGAGAAACCGAGCGGCATCGCCAGCCTCGCCGGCCGTCCATTTTGTCACCGGGTTGTTGTCGAAGGCCGCGGGCGCCTCCCAGATGTTGGACGATGCGCGCAGGCGCCAGCGGGTCTCGCGGGGTAGCTCGCTGCCATTGTGGACGGCACGCAGCTCGGTGACATTCCACGGCTCGGCGGCGGCCGGGAGGCGTGCGCCGATGCGAATTGCGTGGATGGTGAGCGGCGCGAATGTGGCGGTGTAACGGTGCGTGGGCCGCAGTTCGGCGAGCGCGGGCGTGAGGAGCGTGTCGCGGTAGGAGTTGGCTTGCGACGATTGGCCGGAGAGAATGATCTGCGGCTGGACGTAGAGCTGCGGGAAGCCGCTGAGGCTGAAGATGTGCTGCTCCCGTGGCACGGTTTTGTTGATCTCGAGCGACATCTCGTACTCGGCAAGCGTCTGCTGGAGGTACTGCGGCTCAGGCTTGAGGCGCAGGGCGGCGGACCACTCGGCGCCCTCGATGCGCCACGCGCCTGGATGGACGTAGCGCGAGAGCACGGGCGGGTAGCTCAACACGGCGTGAGCCAGGACAAGGGCACAGCCCAGCCACAGCGGCTGCGCGAGCGCCATGGCCAGCGCGAGACTGAGGAACGGCAGGCACGGGAGCAGGAACCGCGTGCCGATATTGGCGAAGTAGGGCAGGCCGAAGACGAGCGCGGCGAGCAGTACCTGGCGGCCTTCGCGGCGGCGGAGGGCCAAGAGGCCGAGCGGGGCGAGCAGGAATATCGGCCCCACTACGCCCGTGAGACGCAGACCATTGACTGTGGACTCCAGCGGAATTTCGGCCAGGCTCACCGAGCCGTAGTTGCGCATCTGGCGCGAGATGACGTCCTCGAAGGCGGGCTGGATTACGGGATTGGGGAAGATCCGGTTGGCGAAGGGAAAGACGGGGTTGCCGAGCATCACCTGGTTTTTCACGAGGGAGGGCAGGGCGAAGGCGAGCGCCGCCGCGGCGACGAGGAGCGCGGACCGCAGCCGCCGCGCGCGCAGCAACACCAACGCAAGCACGTAGAGGAAGGCGAGGAACGCGGTGTACTTGATGGAGAACGCGTAGCCTGCCAGGATGCCGAGCGGCGCCAGCAGGCTGGGTCGTGGCTCTTCGCGCCAGATCTGCAGCGCGTAGAAGAGCGCGAACGCGACGGCGGCCAGGGCGACGTCCACGTATGCGGCCGTGCCGGCCTTTCCGGCGATGGGGCTGAGGAAGAAGAGTAGCGCCGCGCAAGCTCCGGCGATGGGGTATCCGGCGCGGCGTCCATAGGCGGCCATACCGAAGGGCAGGGTGAGCAGGAAGAGGAGATGGACCATCGCCGGCGCGCTGTAGCCGCCCAGGGCGCAGGCGAAGAGGAACAGCATGTCCGCGCCTTGCGGCATGCCGGCGAGGAGATTGGCGGTGATGGGGGCGAAGCCGTGGTGCTGTAGATAGCGGGCAGGGAAGGCGACGTGATAGGCGAGCGCGTCGGGGCTGGTTTCGGGTAGGAGAGCGTTGGCCAGGTAGAGCAGCGCGAAGATCCCGTACACCAACCACCAGCCGGCGGCGAGGCCGCGGGGCAGGCCTGGCAGCGTGGCGGATGCGGCGGCCCACTGCCGGCTCCGCGCGCCATAGACGATCACGATCGCTCCGGCGCCCAGGAAGACGGCTGGGTAGGCGAGCGAGCAGGCAGTCAGCAGGAAGGTGACCAGGCTGAGGCACGCCGAGCCCAGTACGAAGCCAAGGAAGAGAAGCTCGCTGCGATAGAGGCGGACTCTCAGCAGCCGCAGCAGCGAGACGCCCGCGGCCAGGCTGGCCGCGTAAGTGAAGAGCGTCGCGAAGAGGATGGCGGCGAGTTGTGTCACGCGCCTTGCTTCCTGAATCCGATGGAGAAGAGCAGCACGCCCAGCTTCGTCCCATCCTGCGGTGATTGGTAGGGCGGGCGCACCTCGAATGAGAGGGCAACGGGCTCGCCCTTTCTGAGAATCCCAGCGGGCACGGCGGATCGAAACTCATGGTCGCCCTCGCTGCGGAACTCGGGCGTGGCGACGACGGCGCCGTTGATGGTGACGGCCAGCTTGACGGGGCCGGTGACGCGGAACGTGCTCTCGGGGAGAAAGAGGTGGATGTAGAAATCGAGATCCTCCACATCGGCGACAATCATGCGAAACGCGGGCCGGGCATTGGTCCAGCGGGCTGGCTCGCCCGTTTCGGCGTGCATCACGTCGGCGACGATATGGGCGTCGATATCGGCGTCCGCCATGGAAAGAATGAGCCGTGCGTCGGGGAGCGAAGCGGCTGCCGGCTCGGGGCCGGCGGGCATGGTGTACTGCGCCGGCATGGGGAGCGAATCAGGCGGTCTGGCGCATCCGGCCAGCAGGCACGCCAGCGGTAGTGCGGCCAGCAGCAGGCGGGGCGGGGTGATTCTCGGCGCGTTCATCAGGTCGATGTGGGAGTGCGTGGGTCCGGCCCGAATCGTATCGCAATTGAAAACTGGCAATCAAGCACGCTGGGATTGCGGCCTGCGGGGGGCGATACGGCGCCGAGTGGGCCGAGGTTCCTACCGCCGCTGGCCCTGGGCTGGACCGCCGCCGCATGGTTTGTGCGGGCGTGGCGGCCGCGATCCGAGTATCCCGGAGCACAACTCCGGATCAGTGCGCCACAGTGCCGTGCTGGCCGGCCTCGAAGAGGCGCTTGTCCATCTTCGTGAGGCGCTTGATCTGGGCGGAGGTGAGCAGGTCTGTGTGCGCGATCTCGCCGAGGTATTCGGGGATGTACCAGACGTCTACTTCGCTGGCCATCCAGCCGCGCGGATCAAAGCGGCGCAACCGCACCGGCCGGGTGGAGAAGGCGCGCAGAGTCCGTTCACCCTTGAGGTTGAAGTAGTGCATGAAGTAAGACATGGCTAGCTCACGCAGGGTCCGGAAGACCGGCTCGCGGTAGCGCAGGCCGCTGTAGTTGGACTTGGCCAGGGCGCCCCAGCAGCCCTGCTCCTGGAACAGCGCCAGCACGTGATCGTCGTCGCGCACAGATTCCAGATCCAGCAACAGCGCCGGCCGTCCCTGGGCCCGCAGCGCGGCGGCGGCCAGCAGCGCGCCCTCCATGCAATGCGCGCGGCCATGGCGCAGCACCAGGCGCGGCGAGTAGCAGGTCTCGCCGCCCGTCTCGATGTTGTAGGCGATGTCGTCGTCGAGGAAGCGCTGGACCTGCTCCGGCCGGCGCAAGTGGCGCAGAGTCCGCCACTCCGCCTTGGTCATGCCATACTGTGTGATCATCTTCCGGACAGCGTACCGCATCTAACATTCATGCCAGAAGTGCAAAAACCGTCCTTTGATCCCGGCCTTACTCAGACCTTCACGGGCCGCATCAGCCGCACCATCAACAGCGATGGCTCGTTCAGTGTGCGGCGCGTCGGCGGACGACTGAAAGATGCCGGCTACTTTCTGTATTTCATGAACCTGTCCTGGCCGTCGTTTCTGGTGCAGGTGCCGCTGATCTATATTGGTGTGATCACGGTTTTCGCGGGGCTGTATCTGGTCGCCGGTATTGAGCACCTGCAAGGCGCCCCCGCCGCTACACAGTTCCAGGCCTTGTCATCCGCCTTCTTCTTCAGCGTGCAGACCTTCACGACCGTGGGCTACGGACATATCTCGCCGGCCAGCCTGCTGACCTCCAGCATTGCGGCGGCTGAGGCGATGTGCGGCATCCTCAGCCTGGCCGTGGCCACCGGATTGATCTACGGCCGTTTCTCGCGGCCCACCGCGCATTTAGTCTTCAGTCAGAACGCCATCATCGCACCGTTTCAAGCCGGCCGGGCGCTCATGTTCCGCGTGGCCAACCGGCGGCCCAACGTTCTGCGCGAGATTCAGGTCAAGCTGATCCTGATGACAGTTGATCCCATCGACGGCGTCATGAAGCGCCGCTTCCTTCAACTCCCCCTGGAGCGCGACAGTCTCGATGTTCTGCCCCTCACCTGGACCCTGGTCCACCCGATCGACGAGAAGAGCCCGCTGCACAACCGTATCCTGGAACAGCTCGACGCCGAGCAGGCGGAACTCCTCGTGCTCGTCAAGGCTTTCGACGATACGTTCTCGCAGACCGTCCATGCGCAGATCAGCTACACCACGGCCGAGCTCGTTTGGAACGCCCGGTTTACCCCCGCGTTTTCAGTGAATCCGCTGGGGGAGTTCGTGCTCGATCTCGCGCGCCTGAACGACTACGAAGCAGCGCCGCAAAGCTAGAACGCCGGCGCGCTGAACCCCGGCGCGGTCACTGCAATCACCTTTACCTTCGGTGCGTACTTCTTCACGGAGTCCTGAATCTTCGAGGCATTGCCCACCAGTAGAAACTGCAGATTGGCGTCGGTGAAGTACTTCTTCACCACGGCGTTGGCACGTTCCACGGTGACGGCGTCGATGCTCGAAAAGAGGTCGTCGATCTCACCTTTGTTCAGCCCGAAGATCTCCAGGTCGCCGATGACGTCGGCCAGTTGATCGGCCGTCTCCAGCCGCTGTGTCGGGAAGCCGCCTTTGATGTAGGCCTTGGCGGAGGCTAGCTGCTCGGCGCTGATGCCGTTGGCGCGCAGGCCTTTCAGAACGTCCAGCGCCATGTCGATGGCCTTCTCCGTCGTCTCCGTGCGCGTATAGGTGTCGATGAAGATCACGCCGGGGCGCGGTCCATGGTCACCTGGGAACGGGCGCCGTAGGTGAGGCCGGCGTTGACGCGCAGGGCGTCGTTCAGCATGGAGGTGAAGCGCCCGCCGAATAGCGTGTTGATGATCATCAGCGGCACGCGGTCCCGGCTGTAGCGATCCACGCCGGGCATCGCGATGCGGAAGTAGGTTTGGGTGGCGTCGGGTTTATCGATGAGCAGGAGCCGACCGCCGGCGAACTGTACGGGCGCTACCTTCGGGGCAGGGAAGGCGTCGCCAGCCGGCAGCGCCGCGGCCAACTGCGTGAGCTGAGTGCCCAGTTGGGCGGGATCGAAAATCGCCGGCGGCGATCAGGATCATGTTCTTCCCCACGTAATTCTTCTTGAAAAACGCGGAGACGTCGTCGCGCGTGATATTGGCGAGCGTGGTTTCATCGCCCATCGACGGGCGGGCGTACGGATGGCCGGCAGGGTAGACGAACGGGTTGAAGTACTGCCCGATGGCGCGCGCGGGGTTGTCCTTGGAGGATTTCACCGCGTCGATGCGCTGCGCCAGCAGCTTCTTGAACTCGGCCTCGGAGAACGCGGGGTGCAGCAGAATGTCGGCAAAGAGATCGAGAGCCTTGGCGGAGGTGCGTGTAGTGAACTCCACGGAAACGACGGAGGACTGTGCGTCGGGCCGCCGTTCATAACGGCGCCGATGCTATCGAGCTGCTCGTTGATCTGATCGGCCGTGCGCTTCTCCGTGCCGCGGCGCAGCAGTTCGGCCGCGATGGCCGCCAGTCCGGTCTTCTCCGCTGCCACGGCCTCGCTGCCGCCGCGGAAGGCCGCGGTGACGGAGACCAGCGGCACGTCGGGCTTGCGCAACATGATCAGCGTGGCGCCGTTCGGAAGAGTCTGCCGCGTATAGGGCGGGAGCTTGGCCTGGCCGAAGAGCGTCGCCGTGCCCAGAACAAAAATCAGTGCCTGCGTTTTCATCGTGCGCTCCCCTTCGTCTCCGGAATCAGCGTGGCCACCGTGCGATTTTTCTCCGTGAAATACTTGGCCGCTACGCGCTGGATGTCGGCGGGCGTGACCTTTTCCAACTCGCTCGCTGCCTTGTTCACCATGTTCCAATCTCCGTAAAAGACCTGGTATGTGCCCAGCAGGTTGGCCTTACCGGAGATGGTCTTCAACTGGCGATAGAGGTTGGCGAGCGTCTGATTGCGGGCCTTTTCGAGCTCCTCTGCCGGAACGCCCTCTTTGGCGAGTTTCTCCAGTTCCTCGTAGAGCGCCTTTTCGAGCTCGGCCGGGGATTTGCCGCTGCGCACCTGCGCGCTGAAATCAAACTGGCCGGGGTCGAGCGAAGGCTGGCTGCCGGCGCGGATGTTGAGCGCCAGTTGATCCTTCTCCACCAGGCGGCGGTAGAGCCGCGAGCTGCGGCCGGTGCTGAGCAGGGCTTCCAGCAGTTCCAGCGGAGCGGAATCGGTGTCCTGCGTGCGCGGGATGTGGTAGCTGATCATCACCATCGGCAGCTGCGCCGGGCGGCGGATGGTCACGCGGCGCTCGCCCAGTTGCTCGGGCTCAAACGTCCGGATTGGCGGGGGCGGCGGCTGGGAAGGGATGGGCTCGATGTACTTCTTGGCCAGCGCCAGGATCTCCGCCGGTGTGACGTCGCCGCTCACCACCATTACGCAGTTGTTGGGCGCGTAGCCCATTTTGAAGTGGGCCTTCAGGTCGTCCATGGTCCAGGCTTCGATATCGCTGGCCCAGCCCACCACGGGCCACTGATAGGGATGGGCGGTGTAGGCCGCCGCGTTCAGCTGCTCGTCGAGAATTCCAGCCGGATTGTTGTCCACCGCGTTGCGCCGCTCGCTATAGACGACACCGCGCTCGCTCTCGACGATCTTCGGATCAAAGGCCAGATCGCGGATCCGGTCGGACTCCATATCAAACATCAGTTCCAGCGCCTGTTTCCGGGAACCAGTCCGTGTAAACGGTGACGTCGCGGCTGGTGTAGGCGTTGTTGCTGCCGCCGTTTTTCTCCATCGCGATGTCAAATTGCTTGGGCCCGTACTTCTTCGCGCCGTTGAACATCATGTGCTCAAAGTAGTGGCTGATGCCCGTGGTGCCGGGCTTCTCATTGCGGCTGCCGATTTTATAGAAGAAATAGAGCGCGACGTTGGGTACGTCGTGATCCTCGTGAACGAGGATCTTCATTCCGTTGGAGAGAGAGTGTGTGGTGACCTTGACATCCTCGCGCACAACGGCGCGGCGAGGAGTACGCACAGCGAAAGAATCCGACGCATGTACTAAATTAGCAGGCGCGTGGCCTTGTGACGATAGGCGAACATACGCCGCAGTTGGACGCGGGCGAACCAGCCGCCGAAGAAATCGATCAGCGGGCCGCCGGGTAGCGAGAAATCGATGCGGTCCGTCAGGCGTGTGGTGGCGTTGTCGATGGCTTCAAACTCGTGGCGGTGGACCCAGCGGTTGAAGGGGCCTGAATCCTGCACGTCCACGAAGAGACGGTTCTTTTCGCAGTGTGTGTGGCGGGCGTACCACCGGGCTTTGAAGGGGCCGAAAGGGACGAGCAATTCGAGCGCGCGCCCACTTGCAAGCCGGCGTCCTTGAACAACACCTCGGCGGGTTGCCAGGGCGGGTGAGACGCTCCAGGGCGTCGGGGATTCGTGGAAGGCGAAGACTTTCTCCACCGGCGCCGGGATCACCGATGAGAAGACGAATATTGGCATGGTTGGTAAGCTGAGTACTTCATCAGATGGTTCTTGAGCTGCGTTCGATCCAGAAGTGCTTTGGCGGCGTGCAGGCGCTGCGCAGCGGCGATCTGCGCGTGGCGGCGGGCGAGGTGCACCTGCTGCTGGGTGAGAACGGCGCGGGCAAGTCCACGTTGATGAAGATCGTAGCAGGAATGCAGGCAGCCGATGGCGGCGAGATTCTCTGGAAGGGCCAGCCGGTGCGGTTTCGGAATCCGGCCGAGGCGCAGCGGGCGGGCATCGGAATGGTGCATCAGGAGAGCCTGCTGGCGCCCCACCTGAGCGTTGCGGAAAACATCTACCTGGGGCGCGAGCCGCGGCGCGGGCTGGGCTGGGTGGATCGTGCGCGCTCACTTCGCGACGCCGCGCGGCTCATCGAAGAGCACCGCTTTCCGTTGCGCGCGGAGCAACTCGTCGGCTCGCTCAGCCCGGCGGGGCGGCAGATGGTGGAGATCTGCCGGGCCGTGGCGCAGGGTGCGTCGCTGCTGATCTTCGACGAGCCGACATCCTCACTCTCTGACGCGGAATCGCAGGAGGTGTTCCGCATTGTGCGCGGCCTGCGGGATCGCGGTGCGTCGGTGATCTACATTACGCACCGCATGGAGGAACTGCGCCAACTGGGAGGGCGCGTGACGGTGCTGCGCGATGGCGAGACCGTGTTCACGGGCGCCATGGCGGAGGTCTCCACGCCGGAGTTGATCCGCCACATGGTGGGCCGCAGCGTAGAGGCTATCTACCGCCGCGAGCCGCTGGCGCCGGGCCGCGAGATGTTGCGCGTGGAAAAGCTCTGCCGGCGCGGTGTGTTGCACGACGTCTCGCTCACTCTGCGGGCCGGCGAGATCGTCGGGCTGGCCGGGCTGATCGGCGCGGGGCGCACGGAACTGTGCCGCTGCCTGTTTGGCGTGGACCGCGCGGATGCCGGCAGCGTCCACGTGGAGGGCCGCGCTGTGCGCATCCGCTCGCCGCGCGACGCGGTGCGCGGGGTTGGCGCTGATCCCGGAGGACCGGCAGAAGGAAGGGCTCGCCGCTGGGTTGCCGGTGCGCGACAACGTGCTGATGGCAGCGATGCAGCAGGTCTCCCGCTATGGCTTCCTCGACTCAGCGCGTGTGCGGACGCTGGTGGGGCCGGGCGGGGATCAGCGCGCCGGGCAGTTGAGCGGCGGCAATCAGCAGAAGGTGGTGATCCGCAAGTGGGTGCTGAGCGGGGCCAAGGTCGTGCTCTTCGATGAGCCGGCGCGCGGTATCGACGTGGGGGGCGAAGGTGGACGTCTTTGCCGCGATGGATAAGATGGCGCGGGACGGCGCGGCAGTGCTGATGGTGAGCTCCGAGCTGACTGAGTTGATGCAGGTGGCGGACCGCATTCTGGTGATGCGGCACGGGCGCATCACGGCGGAGTTGCCGCGCGGCGCCACGCAGGAAGAGATCATGCGCCATGCGGCGCTGGAGAGCTTGCCATGATGCAGCGGCTGCTGCCATTTTTTACGCTGATCACGTTGTTTGTGGGGCTGTCGGTGGCCTCGCCGCACTTCCTGACAACGGCTAATCTCGGGTCTGTGATCCGGCAGACCGCGGTGCTCAACATCATGGCGCTCGGCATGACGATGATCATCATCGCCGGCGGCATCGACTTGAGCGTGGGCGCGATCCTGGCACTCAGCGGGTTGCTTGGGTGCATGTTGATGACCAGCGGCTATCCCATCTGGATGGGGCTCTGCGGCGGTGTGCTGGTGGGGGCGGGGTGCGGCCTGGCCAACGGCCTCATGACGGCGAAGCTGCGGATCAACCCGTTCATCGTGACGCTCGGCACCCTGGGGATCTACCGCGGCATCGCGCTGATCCTCTCCGGCGGGCTGGGCGTCCATTCGCTGCCCAAGGGCTTCTCGTATCTCGGCGAGGGGAGTGTGTTGGGCATCCCCTTCGTGCTGCTGGTGCTGCTGGTGTGCGGCGCGGCCGTGCACGTCTTGCTGGAGCACACCTTTACACAGGCATTCCGGTGGCGTTTCATACCAGCGCGATCTACGCGGCCGGGGGTCTGCTGGCTGGCCTGGCGGGGATGATCGAGGCGTCGCGATTGATGACCGGCCAGCCCACTGCGGGGCAGGGCTACGAGTTGCAGGCCATTGCGGCCGTGGTGATCGGCGGGGGTTCTCTGCGGGGCGGCGCGGGCAGCGTGGTGGGCACGCTGATTGGCGCCTTCATCATGGGGTTGCTGTCCAATGGCAGCGATTTGCTCGGGATTTCGCCCTATGTGCAGCAGGCGCTGATCGGAGCGGTGATCATCCTGGCCGTGCTGCTGGACGAGCTGAGGAAGCGGAATGCGGGCATCAGGGGCGGCTTGCTCAATCGCTGATTGCCGCGCCGCCCCGATTGTCTTACGTTGTCTTACGCGAACTTCCAGCCCTTGCGGAACTTCGGCTTCAGGTACTCGTTGGCCTCCGGACGGTTGGTGATCTTCATCTTCTGGGCGTCCACTCGAGCTGCCCTCAAACTTCATGGCGATCACGCCCAGCAGCATCCACTGCACGAACGGCGCGGCCACGCTGAAGTTGGAACACGCCGGATCGCCGCCCTTGCAGGCGCGGATCAATCGCGGTAGTGGCCCGGCGACCGTGTCAATAGCTGGGGTGGCAGCTTGTGATCCTTCATCTTGGCGTCCGGCATGAGCCGCGTGCGTTCGCCGTAACAGCCGGTAGTCACCATGCCCTTGTCGCCGATGAAGAGGCTGCCGTTGATGTCCTTGTCGCCGAGCAGTTCGCCGGCCGGGATGCCCGGGAACTCCGGCACCGTGGCGCGGCCGTCGTGCCAGAAGAGCTTCAGGGCGGGCATATTTTCCCGCGCCGGGAAGTCAAACCGGATCACCGATTGCAGTGGGAAGGTGTGCTTGCTCTTGCCCTCCTGCTTGATGCATTCAACGCTGGTGGGCGCCGTCAGCCGCATCGCCATATTCGGCGTGCCCAGGATGTGGCAGGCCATGTCGCCGATGGCGCCGCAGCCGAAATCCGGGAATCCGCGCCAGTTGTGCGGCACATACGCCGGGCTGAACGCGCGCGGCGGCGCTTGCCCCAGCCATGCATCCCAATCCAGCGTGGAGGGTACCGGCGCTTCCTTCGGCTCCACGTCCGGTCCCTGCGGCCAATACTTGCGCGGGCGGTCCGTCCACGCATGCACCTCGGTCACGCTGCCGATGTCGCCGTTCCAGATGATCTCGCAGCACTCGCGCGCGCCGGGGTTCGAATAGCCCTGGTTGCCCATCTGCGTGGCGACTTTGTACTTTGCCGCGCCCAACTGCAATTGGCGCGCCTCCCAGATGGTGCGGGTGAGCGGCTTCTGGCAATAGACGTGCTTCCACGCGCCATCGACCACATCGCCACCGAGCCGTGCATATGATCCGGGCACGACACCATCACGGCATCGATCTCGCGCTCGTGCTTGTCGAACAACCGCCGGTAATCCTTGTACTTCGGCACGTTCGGATACTGCTTGTACGAGCGTTCCGCGCGCTTGTCGTCCGGATCAGCAAACGCGATGATGTTCTCAGTCGCGCAGCCGTTGATGTCGGAATAGCCTTTGCCGCCAGCGCCGACGAAGGCGATGTTCAGCTTTTCATTGGGGGATTTGTATCCTGCGCCCTTGAGCGATGCAGTACTGCCGAAGCCGGTGGAGGGCACTGCGCCAGCGAGGAGCGTGCCATAGAAGAAGTGTCGGCGAGAAACGCCTTGGTCTGCCATGCGATCATGCTACATCAATTGGAGGGGCGCCAACCATGAGGATGCCCGCGCTGTTCGTAGGCCACGGTTCGCCGATGAATGCCATCGAGGAGAACGAGTTTCATCTCGGCTGGCGGAACATCGCCGCGCGTTGCCCAAAACCAAAAGCGGTGCTTTGTGTTTCGGCGCACTGGGAAACGCTGGGCGTCTCGGTGACTGCCGCGGAACGCCCCGAGGCCATCCACGATTTCTACGGCTTCCCCAAGGCGCTGTTCGATGTTCAGTACCCCGCGCCTGGTGATCCCGAACTGGCTGCGCGAGCGGCGGGCCTGCTGCCGGCCTCCATGGACGCGGCTCGCGGCCTTGATCACGGCACGTGGAGCGTGCTCTGCGCCATGTATCCGGATGCCGATGTGCCCGTCGTGCAGGTGAGCCTCGATACGCAGCGACCCGGTCCCTGGCACTACGCGCTGGCCCGTGAGCTGGCCGGGTTGCGCGAAGAGGGAGTCCTTCTACTGGGCAGCGGCAACATCGTCCACAATTTGAGGATGCTGGATTGGGGCCGGCCCGAAGGCTTCGAATGGGCCGAGCGGTTCAACGATGAGGTGAAGCGCCGCATCCTCGCCTGCGAGCACCAGGAACTCGCCGCTTGGCATATGCTGGGTGCGGAGTCGCGAGCGGCCATTCCGACGCCGGAGCACTACCTGCCGTTGCTGTACACCCTGGCCTGGCGGCAACCGGGCGAGGCGCTGGAGTTCTTTAACGACAGAACAGTCATGGGATCCATCTGCATGACGTCCCTGCTGCTCGGCGGCTCATGAAGGAGTAGTTTCGACATGATCGCTATCCGATTCGCCCGCTGGTTCGCTCTTGCTGCCTGCCTCAGTGCATCCGCCCAGCAGCCAAACAACAGTGAGGCCTTCCGCAAGGACTTTCTCGATAAGTTCTCGCGCACTGGACTCAACACCACGCCGCCCGATGCCATGATGCTCCGCATACTCGTGGAAAGCAGGGGCGCCAAACGCGGCGTAGAGGTGGGCGCCGCCAGCGGCTTCGGCGCAATGAACATGGGCATTGCCTTCGAGCGAACCGGCGGCCACCTCTATTCCCTCGAGATCGATCCGCGCCGGGTGGAGGTCACCCGTCAGAATCTTCAGAAGCTCGGTCTGGAGAAATCCGTCACAGTGGTGGAAGGCGACGCGCTCAAGACACTGTCCACTCTCACCGGCGAATTCGACTTCGTCTTCCTCGACGCGCTCAAGCCAGACTATCTCAAGTACCTCAAACTCATCGAGCCAAGGCTGAAGCGCGGCGCCGTCGTGGTCGCCGACAACACCGTTCTCTACGAACGCCAGATGGCCGACTTTCTTACCTACGTCCGCACTAGCCCCGACTACGACACGGTCACCATCCGGGCGGCGGACGAAAAGGGCGACGGCATGACCATCAGCTATAAGATCCGCTGACCTCGCCGCGCCTGGGGCCGGTAATGATCCGTCCCCGTCGCCCGGGGTCGGCACGAGGCTCAATCCACGAGGGCAGATCCACACATACAAGCACACATCCGCTTGCCGTGCGGTCAGTGAGGTGCTACCATCCCGTTACCGTTCGAGGCCCACCCAGCAACTGGCTATCCCGACATTTTGAGAGGTGATCATCGTGCCGCAGCGACCTGACTCCCGCGGATTCACGCTCATTGAACTTCTGGTGGTGATCGCCATCATCGCCGTTCTGATCGAGCTCCTGATTCCATCGGTGCAAAGTGTGCGTGATGCCGCTGCTAAGCAGTCCGCCACCACAAAGGTGATCACTGATCTGCCTTGCACGCCGCCGTACTGCGACACTCTCGCCGTCAACGGAACCGCGCGGTATCCCACCATTCCCGGCTTCATGAGGCTCGCTCTCATCCAGACCCAAGGGGTCGGCCTCGAATACTTACCGTCCGGCTGGGCCAACCAGGACGTCTTCCACCTCCTCGACGCCCCTCCCGTCTCGGGATCGCCAGACCAGTACCTGATCAGTTTCACGCCAGACATCAGCATACTGCCCGACGCCGATTACGTCTTTCTCCAGGGCGGCTACAATGACCACGGCCTGGCCCTGATCGCCAGGGCGGATACCGGCACCGGGCAGCCGGAGGATTTCCGATTCAGCTTCACCAGCGCTGTTGGGGGTGGTGCCGTTTCTGTGGAACCCGTGCCGGAACCTGCTACGTTTCTGCTGATGGCTGCGGCGTTGGGCGGACTCCTGGCACTTCGGGCGGTGCGGGCTGCCTGAAGGGCCGCCGTATTGCTCTCCCCACGCCGCCTTGCCAACTGAGCTATACTATTCCTAGTAACGAAGAAAATCTGCTTACGTCTCTCCCCCTCTGGTGGCTGGATCGCCGATTCGCTTCCCCCCAAACAGTCTGAATGAACAACTTTTCTGAACTCTCCCTGTCTTCCGTGCTCAAGGACAACCTTTCCAGGCACGGCTTTGTCACCCCAACCCCCGTGCAGGCCCAGGCGATTCCGCCGGCCCTGCTAGGCCGCGATATCGTTGCCACCGCTCAAACCGGTACCGGCAAGACGCTGGCCTTTGTATTGCCGATGCTGGAAAAGCTCTCCGCCGCGCCGCTGGCCAAGGGCGTGCATGCCGTAGTTCTGAGCCCCACCCGGGAGCTCGCGATCCAGATCCACGAAGCGTTTATGCTTCTCGCCTCCGGCACCGGCATCCGCGCCGCTGTCGTTGTCGGCGGAATGAACGAGCAGAAGCAACTGCTCGAAATCCGCAAGGGCGCGCAGGTTCTTATCTGCACACCCGGACGCCTGTGTGATTTCCTCGAGCGCCGCCTCGTCCGCCTCACCGGCGTTTCGATGCTCGTCCTCGACGAAGCGGATCGCATGCTCGATATGGGCTTCCTGCCCGCCATCACCGAGATCCTGGAGACGATGCCGGAGTCGAAGCAGACTCACTTCTTCTCCGCCACCATCGAACAGTCGGTGGCCCATCTCGTCAACAACTACCTGACCAATCCGGTGCGCATCGCCATCGGTTCCACCACCAAGCCTGCCGAGCACGTGGACCTCCACGTTTACGAAGTGGAGCAGGATCGCAAGCTCGGCCTGCTGCGCCAAATGCTGACCGATGAGCAGGGCTCATTCCTGGTTTTCGCCCGCACCAAGCACGGCGCGGACCGCCTCTCCAAGAAGCTCTCCGCGCATGGAGTGAAGGCTACCAGCATTCACGGCGATCGCACCCAGAGCCAGCGCAATCAGGCTCTTAAGGGCTTCCAGCAGGGTTACTACCGCGTCCTGGTCGCCACCGACGTCGCCGCCCGCGGCATCCACGTCGATGGCATCGCGCACGTGGTCAATTTCGATCTGCCCCAGGTGCCGGAAGACTTCATCCATCGCGTAGGCCGCACCGGCCGCGCCGGCGCCCGCGGTACTGCCTCCACCTTCCATACGCGTGGCGAGCGCGGCGAGATCCGCCGCATCGAGCGCACCATCCGCATGCAGCTTGAAACCCGCCAGGTCCCGCGTGACCTGCCGCAGGAAGACAAGTCCCTGATGGCCACCACGGTCGTCGCCATGCCTGTGCCGTCATCGCGGCCCCAGGCTCAGCACCACCGCAGCCAAGGCCATCCTGCCGCCTTCACCACCCGCCGCCGCGCCATGCGCGTCGCGCGGTAACAGCACACTCTTTCTCTGTGTGGACCCGTTCGTTTCCTGCCGCCAACGCGGTGGGGCCCGAACGGGTCGTTTTCATTTTGGGGCAGCCCTCCAGTCCGGCGGCCCACTGTGATTTGATGGTACGCGGGTGAATCGATGTCCGCCGCCGACAACCGCAAACTCCTCCGCCTGATCCACAGCCAAGCTCCCATCCGCGTCTGCGACAACGGGGGCTGGTCCGATACCTGGTTTGCCGGCCACGGCCAGGTCTTTCACATCGCCGTCGTGCCCGGCGTGGAAGTGCAGATGAAGGTCTTTGCGCAGACGCCCGGCGAACCGCGCATCACCATCCACGCTGAAAACTACGGCGACCGCTACTCCATCGAGCCGCCCACCGGCCACTACTCCAAGCATCCCCTCATCGAGGCGGCCATGGAGTACATGGGCATCCCGCACGGCGTCGCCGTGGATGTCTCCATCCATTCGGAAGTGCCCGCCGGCTGTTCCACCGGGACCTCGGCGGCGGTCAGCACCGCGCTGATCGGCGCGCTGGATATGCTACGCGGCGGGCGCCTGGCGGCCCACGAGGTGGCTTTGGCGGCCCAGCAGATTGAGACCCGCATGCTGAACCTGCAGTGCGGCATTCAGGACCAGATCGCCTCCGCGCACGGCGGTATCAATTTCATCGATATGTACCAGTATCCGCACGCCTCGGTCAGCCGCCTGCACGTGCCGGAGATGCTGCTGTGGGAGCTGGAGGCGCGCCTCAGCCTCGTGTTTGTCGGCCAGTCTCATAATTCGTCGGACGTGCATAAGCAGGTGATCGCCGAGCTGGAGCGCGGCGGCTCGGCGCAAGACAAGCTCGAGCCCATCCGCCGCTGCGCGCGCGAGGCCAAGGAGGCGCTCTGCGCCGGCGACCTGCCCCGCTTGGGCCGCAGCATGATCGACAACACCGCCGCGCAGGCCGCGCTCCATCCCGAACTCGTCGGCGTGCACCACCGCGCCATCATCGAGATCGCCCGTGCCCACCACGCCATCGGCTGGAAGGTCAACGGCGCCGGCGGCGAGGGCGGATCCATCACGCTGCTCTCCGGACCGGACTTCGCCGAGAAGCGCGCGATGATGCAGGCCATCGAGGCCAATGACCAGTACCGCGAGATCCCCATCCGGCTCAGCCCCGAGGGGCTGCGCGTTTGGGAAAGCCATTTGCCCGCGCTCGAAAAATAGTTGTTCCGGTGTCGGCGAGTGCCTGTCCCAATGAGCACACAAGAGAACGGGCTCGGGGTTTCAGTCTCTGGGCCGGGGTCTTTTGCCAAGAGCTGGCCGGCGGTGTTGGCGGATTCCCACCGCCGGCCAGCCAGGGTTTTCCCTTCGGGCGTTGGAAGCGAAGCCTATACTTGAACTAGCCGTCGGAGGAGATGGCTGGAGGCCTTTTCGTGTCCAAGCGCAAAAAGTGGATTATTGGACTCAGCGTTGGAATTGGATCCACGCTGCTCGTCCTGTTTGTTCTGGGTCTCTATTTCGCAAGTCGATTTGAGCCATTTCTTCGCGAACAGACTGTCTCTTACCTACAACAGAAGTTCAACGCCGATGTCGAGCTCGCTGCTCTGAAGATACGGATGCCGCTGGGCTCACCCCTGGAAATCCTGGCCCGCAAGGGTAAGGGCGCCATGGTGCGCATATCTGGCGAGCGCATCTCTCTCAAACTCAGGTCTCTGCCCGGCAGTCCGCCCCTTATGGCGATGCGCAAATTCTCGTTCGAAGTGGATCTGAATTCAGCACTGGAAAAAAAGGCGCTGGTTCGCAAAGTGCGGTTGGAGGGGCTGGAGCTGAACATGCCTCCGAAGGGTGAAAAGCCTCACTCTGACAAGCCCAAGCCGGCGCAACCCTCCGCTGCTCCGCCCGTACAGGTTCACATCGAAGACATCGTCGCTGACGGCGCCCTCCTCACCATCACCCCGCGCGATCCCTCCAAGGACCCGCTCGTCTTCGAGATTCACAAGCTGCGGCTGGATGCCGCTGGTAATGGCGTGCCGATGCGCTACACCGCTGAGCTCACCAACGCCAAGCCGCCCGGCCTGGTCCACGCCACGGGCAGCTTCGGACCGTGGAACACGGCCGAGCCCTCCGAAACCCCGCTTTCCGGCGACTATGATTTTCGGAACGCAGATCTCAGTGTGTTCAAAGGCATCGCCGGCATTCTCGCCTCCAAGGGCAGCTTCCGGGGCGTTTTGAGCCGCTTTGAAGCCGATGGCGAAGCGCACGTCCCCGATTTCCGCCTGACCATCGCCGGCAATCCCGTTCCCCTGGAAACGAAGTACCACGCCGTCGTGGACGGTACTAACGGCAACACGATCCTCGATCCCGTGGAGGCCAAGCTCGGCCAGTCCCTTTTTGACGTCAAGGGCGGCGTCGTCCGGAATTCAGACGAGAAGGGTAAGACCGTCGATCTGGACGCCACCTTTCGCAAGGGCAGGCTGGACGATGTTCTTCTGCTCGCCGTGAAGGGGCCCAAGCCCATCCTCCGCGGCGGCCTCGCCCTGCGCGTCAAGATCATCGTGCCGCCCGGCAAAGGCCCCATCGAAAACCGCCTCCGCCTGAATGGCACTTTCCGCCTCATGGACGCGCGCTTCACCAATGAGACCATTCAAAACGAGTTGGATGTCCTCAGCCGGCGCGCCCAGGGCCATCCCAAAGACACCGATGTGGAAGGGGTGCCGTGGCAGATGGACGGCGTTTTTCAGATGGGCGGCGGCCGCGTGGATTTCTCGAAGCTGAACTTCGCACTCCCGGGTGCGAGCGCGGAGATGGCCGGTGCCTTCGTCTTCGCCGGCCAGGATCTGGATTTCCACGGCACCGCGCGAGTCCACGCTCGTGTCTCACAGATGATGATGAGCCGCTGGAAGAGCTGGCTGCTAAAGCCGGTGGACCCCTTTTTCGCCAAAGAGGGCTACGGCACAGTGGTCGACTTCAAAATCGGCGGTACCCGCGAAAAGCCTACCTTTGGCATCGATCGCGGCGCGGATCACGGCAAAGCCAAAAAGTAAGAGGCCCGCCGAACCAGCGGGCCTCTATCTTCCAAATTGCGGTTCTACTTAGTCCAGACCGAGCACCCGCCGGTTACGCTTGGCATCCGTTGCGCCGCCCGCGAAATCGTCAAACGCCTTGGTCGGAACGTCGATCAGCATCGATTGAATGAACGGCGCACCCTCGGCCGCGCCCTGTGCCGCGTCCTTGAAGACGCACTCCCATTCCAGCACGGCCCAGTTGCTGTAGCCCGCCGCCGTCAGCCGCGAGAACACCTGCTTGAAATCCACCTGGCCATCGCCCAGCGAGCGGAACCGGCCCGGACGCTCCGTCCAGTTTTCGTAGCCGCCATAGACGCCGGCCTTGGCCGACGGGCGGTACTCCGCGTCCTTCACGTGAAACGCCTTGATGTAGGGGCCGTAGGTGTCGATGAAGCCCACGTAGTCCATGCACTGCAGAATGAAGTGCGACGGATCGTAGTTGATCGCCAGCCGCGGGTGATTGCCCGACGCCGCCAGCATCCGCTCAAACGTGCAGCCGTCGTGCAGATCCTCGCCGGGGTGCAGCTCAAAGGCGATGTCCACGCCGTTCTTATCGGCGTAATCGAAGATCGGCTTCCAGCGCTTCGCGAGCTCCTTGAATCCCTCTTCCACCAGGCCCGCCGGCCGCTGCGGCCACGGATACATCATCGGCCACAGCAGCGCGCCGGTGAACGACGGCGACACCGTCAATCCCAGATTCTTCGACGCCTTGATCACCAGCTTCATTTGCGCCGTGGCCCACTGCGCCCGCGCCTTCGGATTGCCGCGCACTTCCGGCGCCGCGAATCCGTCGAACAGCTCGTCATAGGCAGGATGCGAGGCCACCAACTGGCCCAACAGGTGCGACGCCAACTCCGTAATCACCAGGCCGTTGGTCTGGCCTTTCAGCTCGTCGCAGTAGGTCTTGGATTCCGCAGCCCGCTTGAGATCCATCAAGCGCGTATCCCACGCGGGGATCTGCACGCCCTTGTAGCCGAGCTCCTTGGCCCAGGCTGTGATATTGGGCAGCGAGTTAAACGGGGCTTCGTCGCCCATAAACTGGGCCAGGAAAATGGCCGGGCCTTTGATCTGTGACATGGTCGCCTCTCCTAAGAATGAGTCCGCAATGGGATCCGACTCCATCATGTTATTCGATCCGCCGCCGTGTTGCAGCACAGCGGCCCATCCCCGCTTACCTGCCGCGGTGATACTGTGGCTGAATGTTCTCGCGCCGTACGATCCTCATCGGGCTGATCGCTCTGGCCGCCAGCCTGGCCTTCGCCGCCGAGCCCGGCGCTGGCATCGGCCGCACGATGACGCTGCTGGAGTCCAGCACGCCTAAGCACCGCAACACCGTCCGCGTGCTCTTCTACGGGCAGTCCATCACCATGCAGGACTGGTGGAAACTGGTGGCCGCCAATCTCCGCGGCCGCTATCCCTACGCCGATCTCGTCATCGAAAATCGCGCCCTCGGCGGCTTTGCCTCCCCCATGCTGCGCCGCGCCATGGTGCACGATATCCCCCACTTCGCGCCGGACCTCATCCTCTTCCACGACTACGGCGGCGAGCCCGAATACGAGGAGATCATCCGCTGGATCCGCTCCAACACCACGTCGGAAATCCTGCTCCAGACCGATCATGTCACCTGGCTGCCCAACCCCGCCGGAGGCGACGCAGAAAAGGATCTCAAGTCTTACAACTGGCACGAAAAGCACTGCCGCGAGTGGCTCCCCGCGCTTGCGCGGAAGTACGGCCTCGGCCTAGTGGACGTGCGCGAGCCTTGGAAAGCCCACCTCTCCGCCCGCAAGCTCCAACCTAAGGACCTGCTCCGCGACGGGGTACATCTGAATGCAGCCGGCGACCTCCTCATGGCGGAGCTCGTCATCGGCGCCCTCCGTCCGGCGCGCCCCAGCCTGCCCGGCCCGGTGACGGATCACAAGCCGGTATGGCAGGGTGGCCGCCTCGCTCTGGATTTCGAGGGCAATCGTGTGGACCTCATGGCCTCCCGTGGCGGCCGCCAGCCCTTCACGAGGGCAAGGGTTCTCATCGATGGCAAGCCCCCCTCGGCGTTCCCGGAGCTATACGCCATCACACGCCCGTCCGATAGCGTCGCCGTCGATTGGCCCTTCGTCATCCGCATCGATCACACCGCGCCGCTGATCGTCGAGGATTGGTTTCTCACCGTCACCGAAACCGATGACGCCAACAGAGTGGTGCGCTTCTCCGTGCGCGGCTCTGTCACGGGCGCCGATGGCGAAGGCATCAGCACGGAGCGTTTCGTGTCGAAATCGGGTCGCGTCGTGATCGATCCTGCCGATTGGCACCTCAACCGCGCCACGGAGTACAGCAAGAAGGTCACGCCCGCCGGCTCCATTTGCCGCTGGCGCGTCGTGCCGATGTTCCACGATATCTACGAGCCGCCGGCCATCGGGGACCGCACGAGGGACTACCCGGTGACTATCGCCGCCGGCCTGCCCAACGGCAACCACCGCCTGGAACTGATTGCCGAAACACCGCAGCCCCCGCTGCTCGAATCCGTCCGCGTCTACCGCCCGCTGCCCCTGAGGCCACCCGAAAACTAAGGGAACCGAGTGTTGCCAGTCGTCCCCGTCCGCACCGGAGGCGCAATCACACCCGGTTGCCCGGAGCGCGCCGGCGAGATCCCCGCCAGATCCTCATCGCTGAACTTCAAGCTCCGGTCCAGCACCATTTCCAGAGTCGAGCCCCGCTCGATAATCGCATCCGGCCCCCGCGTCACCAGCACGCCTATCAGCCCCGCCGCCGCGCCCGCCGCCGCTCCGATGCCCGCGCCCATGCCGGTCCGCGAGGCCAGCCCGCCGGCCATCGTGCCCCAGCCCGCCGCCTCGCCCACTTTGCGCGCGTCGCTGCCCTTGCCGCCCTCGCCAGTCACTTTCCCCTCGGTCCGGTCCAGCGTGCCCGGATTCGAGCCGTCCATCCCGCCCAGCGAAGCGCGGAAATCGCGCGTTACGCCGTTCGGCAGCGTCAGCGAATCAAACCGCACGTACAACTCCGCCCGGCCCTTCACCTTACCCGCGCGCTTCACGAAGGTGACCGTGCCGGTGACATACGCCCCCGGCGGAATCACGATGCGCCCGTCGGCCAGAATCGGAAAATTCGTCTGCAGATACACGCGGTCGCCCACCACGGAGGTCTTCGTGCTGATACTACTGATCAGTTGCAGCGGTACCTTCGTGCCGGAAACAACCGTGTACGCCTTGGCGTCGGTCTCGGTCTGGGCCAGCAGCGGGCAGGCCGCGACGGCCAGTATGGTAAGGGTGGCGATCCGCATCACAAGCTCCTACTTACTAGACTACTCCGTCAGAGGCGCCGTGGCGCCTCTTTGCCGGGGACGCGCCGCGGCGCCTACTCACTTAGTACGCGCGTTGACGCTCGCAGGTTGCGGTCCACCGTCCGCACCCGGCCATCGCACCGCCAGCCGCAGCCCCGCCTGCGACGCCGCCTCGCCCATCGCGATGCTGATCTCAGGGTCCTCCGGCGTGTCCGGCGGCAGTTTCAGCACAATTTCGTAGCACCCAGTCCGCCCCTCCGCCATGCCGGCGTCCAGGATGTAGTGCGCCTCTACGGCTTGCCCGTCCAGCATAACCCGTAACTGATCCTTGTGCAGAATCGGCAGAAACTCCCGCGGCGCCTCGCCCGCCGGCAGCGGCCTCGCCGCCTCGCCCAGCCCCGCCGCATACAGCACGATGGTCTCGCCAGGCGCCGCCGGGCGCAGCTCGCTCACCGCCTCCTGCCCCTCCGCATGCCGCGCAAAGGCCAGCTTCCGCTCGTTCTCGAAAAGCGCCGGCGCAAACTCGTGCACCACAATCCGGATCAATGGCCCGTTGAGATTGTTGCGCACCAGCCGGATCGTGGCTGGCCCGGGATACTGATCTGCCGGAATTAGAAACACAACCACTTCCGGCGAGACATACTCCAGCGGGGCGAACAACCCGCTGATGTTGACGTGGACTGGCGGCGAGCCCAGGAAGATGGGCAGCGTGGAACTGGCCGTAGGTCCGCTTGCCCGCGCCGTTGTACTGACAGAGAGATCCCGCCCATACAGCGCCACCAGCGTGTTCGGCGCGAACGGACCGGGCCGTCCTGTGACGAGATTGACGAGTGAACTGGCCGCGTAGGACGGCGCCTGACGCGTCTCGATATCCTTGGCCCTGACGGCACAGGGCAGGATCGCCAGCGCCCAGAGGGCGAGGCGTAAAGTCATGGACGTTACGATGATACAGGAATCGACGGCCGCGTTGGCAACAGTGCCAGCGCCTTCCGCGTCATCGTCGCCAGCGGCAGAGCCTCCAACTCTTCCCAACCAAACCAGCGGAAACCCTTCGGCGCCTTGCCCGCCGCCGCAGGATATACCTCTATGGTGTAGTCGTGCCGAGTGATCGAGTGCTTAAACGTGCCCGCGCTCTCGCCCCGTTGCGCCGAGGGCAGATCCCGCGCTTCCGGTAACTCCCAGAAGCCCGCCAGTCGCGATTCCGCCGGCCCGCGCTGCCGCAGCAGCACCCGGCCCTCCTTCTCCACCACCAGGAGCTCAATCGCCAGCTTCACCGGTTCGCGCTTGCTCAGCTTCACCGGCAACTCATGCTCAAGCCCCATCGTTTTTGCCGCGCAATGCTCCCGCCAGGGGCAAAGCAAACACTGCGGATTCTTGGGCAGGCACACCGTTGCGCCCAGTTCCATGATGGCCTGGTTGAAATCGGCCGGACGCCGCGGGTCCAGCAAGCGCTGCGCCTGTTCACGCAAGCGCACCCGCACCGTCGAAGATCCAATGTCGCCTTTCTCCGCGCCGGCCCGCGCCAACACCCGCAACACGTTACCATCCAGCACCGCGTGCGGCAGCCCGAAGCAGATTGATGAAATCGCGGCTGCCGTGTAATCGCCCACGCCCGGCAAGTCGCGGATCTCCTCGAAGCCCACCGGAAATTCACCCCGCTCGGCAATCACTCGCGCCGCCCTCTGCAGGTTCCGTGCCCGGGCGTAGTACCCCAGGCCCGCCCACAGCGCCAGAAACTCCTGCTCCGGCGCCGCCGCCAGGTCTTTCGCCTCCGGGTAATGTTGCAGAAATCGCTCGTAGTAAGGGATCACCGCCGCCACGCGCGTCTGTTGCAGCATCACTTCCGACACCAGAATCCGCCACGGATCGCGAGTCCGCCGCCACGGCAGGTCGCGGCGCGACGCGGCATACCAATCCAGCAACTGTTTTGAAGCCAGGCGGAGATTCTGCATCCGATTGATACAATGATAGGCGAGTGGACGACTTCCTAAGAATCCGCGGGGCGCGGGTTCACAATTTGAAAAACCTGTCGGTCGATTTGCCGCACAACTGCCTCACGGTGGTCACCGGCGTGTCGGGCTCCGGCAAGTCCTCGCTTGTCTTCGACACCATCTATGCCGAGGGCCAGCGGCGCTACGTCGAAAGCCTTTCCGCCTACGCCCGCCAGTTTCTCGATCGCATGGAAAAGCCCGATGTCGATGAGATCGACGGCATCTCGCCCCCCATCGCCATCCGCCAGAAAAATACCACGCGCAATCCCCGCTCCACCGTCGCCACCTCCACCGAAATCCACGACTTCCTGCGGCTCCTCTACGCCCGCGCCGGCGAGACCTTCTGCCCCCAGTGCGGCGAGAGAGTGGATCGCGACACCGTCGATCCCATCGCCCGCAAGATGCTCACTCAGGCCGAGGGCTCCCGCTGGTACGCTCTCTTTCCCGTCCACACCTTCAAGGAGGGCGACACCGCGGCCCTGCGCGATCATCTCTTCGATCTGCGCAAGCGCGGGTTCAACCGCCTCTTCCAGGCCGGACGCATCTTTGAGTTCTCCTCGCCCGAATCCCTGCTCGATATCGACTTCTCCCAACCTGTCTTCGTCCTCGCCGATCGTCTGGTCATCCGCGCCGATCAGAAACAGCGCATCGTCGATACCGTCGAAATCTGCTACCGCGAGTCCGGCGAGGTCATCTTCGAACAGGCCGGCGACTCTGAACCGCTGGTCCTGAAATTCAGCGAGCGCTTCGCCTGCAAGGCCTGCAATCTGGAGTTCCTTACCCCGGAGCCGCCGCTCTTCAGCTTCAACAACCCCTACGGCGCCTGCCCCAAGTGCCAGGGCTTCGGCAATACCATCGATTACGACACGGACCTGATCATCCCGAACCCTGGTCTCTCGCTCGCCGAGGGCGCCGTCGATCCCTGGAACAAGCCTGCCTACGAGTGGATGCGCGAGGAGTTCGCCACCCGCGCCGCCAAGCGCGTACGCATGGACGTCCCCTACGCCGATCTCAAACCGGCCGAAAAGGCGGTGGTCCTCGAGGCCATCCGCAAATTCTTCGTCCAGGTGGAGCAGAAGAAATACAAGGTCCACGTTCGCGTCTTCATCAGCCGCTATCGCGGCTACACCCAGTGCAGCGCCTGCCAGGGCGCGCGCCTGCGGCCCGAGGCGCTCAATGTGCGCGTCGGCGGCGCCACCATCGCCGCCGTCTCCTCCATGAATATCGCTGAGGCGCAGGCGTTCTTTGATTCGCTCCAGCTTGCCCCGGAGCTCCAGTCCATCGCCGACAAAGTCCTGGTCGAGATCCGCCAGCGGGTGAAGTTCCTCAACGACGTCGGCTTGCAGTACTTGACCCTGGACCGCCTCTCCGCCACGCTCTCCGGCGGTGAGGCACAGCGCATCCAGTTGGCCACGTGTCTCGGCTCCCGCCTCGTCGGCGCCACCTACGTTCTGGACGAGCCCTCCATCGGCCTCCACTCCCGCGACACCGCCCGCCTCATTCGCATCCTCGAAGAGCTGCGCGATCTTGGCAACACCATCCTCGTCGTCGAGCACGATGCCGACGTCATGCGTTCCGCCGATCATATCGTCGATATGGGCCCCGGCGCCGGCGAGCTCGGGGGCCAGGTGACCTTTGAGGGCACCCTCAAACAAATGCTCGCGGGCGGCGCGAAGAAGAGCGCCTCTCTCACCGCCAAATACCTCAAGGGCGAGCTCCAGACCTCGCTCAAGACCGAGCGCCGCCCCGTGGATCCCAAGCGTGTCCTACGCTTCATCGGCTGCCGTGCGAACAATCTCAAAGGCATCGACGTGGAGGTGCCACTCGGCATGGTCACCGTCGTCACCGGCGTTTCCGGCTCCGGCAAGTCCACGCTCGTCCATGAGGTCATCCACAAGTCTCTGGAGGCCCGCTACAAGCGCGACCTCACGCAGGAGGGCGCCTCCAAGGATGATCCCGAGCTGGGCGAGAAGGTGGAGAAACATACCTGCCGCAAGGTGGAAAAGGCCGAGCTGATCCGCGAGCTCGTCCTGGTGGACCAATCGCCCATCGGGCGCACCCCGCGCTCCAACCCGGTCACTTACAGCAAGGCGTTCGACGTCATCCGCGAGCTCTTCGCCGCCACACCCGAGGCCGAGCGCCGCGGCTACACCGCCGGCCACTTCTCCTTCAACATCGCCGGCGGTCGCTGTGAAACCTGCCAGGGCGATGGCACCGTGACCGTCGAGATGCAGTTCCTCGCCGACGTGGAACTGGTCTGCGAAGAGTGCCGCGGCACCCGCTACAAATCGTCGATTCTGGAAGTAAAATACCGCGGCTTGAGCATCCACGAGGTGCTCAAGCTCACCGTTCGCGAAGGACTCGCCTTCTTCGCCGATCAGCCAAAACTCGTTAACCGCCTCAAGCCGATGGACGACGTGGGCCTGGGCTATCTCCGCCTCGGCCAGTCCGCCACCACGCTCTCCGGAGGCGAAGCGCAGCGCGTCAAGCTCGCCTCCCACCTCACCCAGTCCGATGCCAAGGGCCTGCTCTACCTCTTCGACGAGCCCACCACCGGTCTCCACTTCGACGACATCACCAAGCTTCTCGACGCCTTCGAGCGCCTGGTCCGCAACGGCGCCAGCCTCCTCATCATCGAGCACAACCTCGAAGTGATCCGCCACGCCGATTGGGTCATCGATCTCGGCCCCGATGGCGGCGCCGCCGGCGGCGAAGTGGTAGCCGTCGGCACCCCCGAGCAGGTCGCCAGGAATAAGCGCAGCCACACCGGCCGTTTCCTCCGCGAAATTCTCGCCGCCGGTTCGATCCCTATATAATTGGCACATCATGCGCCCCATCCTGCTCCTCTTCGTTGCCGCCGCGGCATTCGCACAGAACCCCCGCGCCTCCCGGCGATTGGATCCAACTCTTCAACGGGAAAGATCTCACCGGCTGGACGCCCAAAATCACCGGCTACGCTCTCGGCGACAACTTCGGCAACACATTTCGCGTCGAGAACGGCGTGATGAAGGTCAACTACGAGAAGTACGACAAGTTCAACAGCCGTTTCGGCCACATCTTCTACAAGGACAAATTCTCCTACTACCGCATCGCCGTGGAGTATCGCTTCGTTGGCGCGCAGGCCAATGAAGGTCCCGGTTGGGCGCTGCGCAATAGCGGCATCATGGTCCACGGACAGCCCCCGGAGACGATGGGGAAGGATCAGGATTTCCCCATTTCCATCGAGGTCCAATTGCTGGGCGGTTCGGGCACCGGCACGCGCACCACGGCCAACCTCTGCACGCCCGGCACCAATGTCGTCATGGACGGCAAGCTCTTCACGCCGCACTGTATCACCTCGAAGTCGAAGACAATCCACGGTGAGCAGTGGGTACGGGCAGAGGTGGAAGTCCTGGGCGACACGACGGTGAAGCACTTTGTCGACGGCGAGATGGTGCTCAGCTATGAGAAGCCGCAGATCGGCGGCGGCAACGTCTCCAACTTCGATCCGGCCGCGAAGCAGGATGGCAAGCTGTTAACGGAAGGCTCCATCTCACTGCAAAGCGAGAGCCATCCGGTGGAGTTCCGCAAGGTGGAGTTGCTGCCCCTGATCGGTTGCATGGACCCCAAGGCGAAGAACTTCAAGCCGTACTACGTGAAGGCCGACAACACGAAGTGTGTGAAGTAGGTCCGCGATGAGCAGGTTCGCGGCGGCGGCGGTGACGCTGGAACCGATGGATGGTATTTTGCTGCGCCGCCGTTAAGATGAAGGTGTGAGTATTCTTGCCCTCGCCTTCGCCTTGATGACCGTACAGCCGCCGGCGGCGCCGCCGGACCCGATGGCGCAGGCCTCGGCGCATCTGGACGCAGGCCGCTATGTGGAGGCGGTGGCGATCCTGAAGGAGCTGGCGGAGAAAGAGCCCACCGACGTGGTGGTGATGTTCAACCTGGCACTGGCGCGCACGCTGGCCGGGCAGGACAGAGAGGCCATCGACGGATTCCGGCGGGTGCTTACCTTGAAGGCGGATCTGCGCGAGGCACAGGTGAATCTGGGCCAACTACTGATCAAGACAGCGCAGTATGAAGACGCGATCCCGCTGCTGGAAGCGGCCACTGCTTCGAAGCCGGAAGAATCGAAAGCCCACTATCTCTTGGGGCGCGCGCTGGCCGGGCGGCAGCGGTGGGCGCGGGCGGCGGCGGAGATGGAGAAGGCGTCGGAGTTGGAGCCAAAGAACAGCGACCTGAAGCTGGAGTTGGCGGGGTTGTTCGAGAAGGCGCAGCAGCCGGACAAGGCCGCGGCGATGTACAAGCTGTTTGAGGATGATCCGGCGGCGCGCGAGCGACTCGGGCTGCTGCAGATGAACAAGGGCGAGTTTACGCAGGCGATTCAGAACCTGGAGGCGGCGCGGGCCAAGGCGCCAACTCCTGGGTTGCTGTACGCGCTGGCGACCGCGTATCTGCGCAATCAGCAGCAGGACAAGGCCACGGCCGTCGCCCAGGATCTCGTGGCGATGGAGCCCAATAACCTCGAGACGCGGATGTTTCTGGGGCGGCTGCTGCGGGACCAGAAGAGGTATGACGAGGCGGCGAAGCAGTTTTACGCGGTGACGCAGGCCAAGGCGGATTCGGGAGAGGCGTGGAATGAGCTGACCAGCATGCTGATTTTGCTGAAGCGGTATGAGCCGGCGCTGGCGGCGCTGGAGCGGTCCAAGGCGATCAACGGTGAGACACCGGCGTATCATTACTTTCGGGCCATCATGCTGGATGCCTCCATGCAGATCAAGCCGGCGCTGGAGAGTTACAAGCAGTTTCTGGCGGTGAGCGAAGGCAAGTATCCGGATGAGGAGTTCAAGGCCCGGCAGCGCGTGAAGGTGCTGGGAAAGGCAGTGAACAAGTGACCTGGCAGATCGCGATGTTGGTGTTGGCGATGGGCTGCGTTTCGATGCTGCGGGCGGACGTGGCGGAGATCCGCAAGGAGCCGGATCCGCTGAAGCGATTTGAGGCGGCGCTGGCATTGGCTGAAACGCAGACGAAGGCGGCGCGTCAATTGGTGAAGGACAGCGGAAGCCGGACGGAGCTGATGGCGGCGCTCGAGGACGTGGAGGCGGCATCCGTGCTCTCGCTGGAGTCTCTGCAGGCGACGGGCAAGCGGCCGAACCGTCTGACCAAGCAGTACAAGAAGGGCGAGCTGAAGACGATGGAGATCCTGCGGATTCTGAAGGATCTGGTGACGGCGTTGAGCATCGATGACCGTCCGGCGGCGGAGAAGGTGCGGGACCGGGCCGAGGTGACGCATGAGGAGTATCTGCTGGGCGTGATGAGCGGCAAGTGAGGGAGGGCCGATGCGATATTTGCTGATGCTGTTGATCCTGTGCGCGCCGCTGCTGGCGCAAAAGGACTTTCTGAACTCCGATGAAGCGGACCAGATCCGCGAAGTGCAGGAGCCGGATTTGCGGCTGCAACTGTACCTGCGGTTTGCGCAGCAGCGGGTGGACCAGATCGACCAGTTGATGGCCAAGCCGAAGACCGGGCGCAGCGGCATGATCCACGATCTGCTGGAGCAGTACGCGCAGATCATCGAGGCGATCGACACGTATGTCGATAACGCCATCACGCGGAAGAAGCCGATCCTGACGCTGGGGCAGGTGGCGAAGACGGAGCGTGAGCTGCTGGCGAAGCTGGAGAAGATCGGGGAGATCGAAGCGCCGGACAAATCGCGGTTTCAGTTCGCGCTGGAGCAGGCGATCGAGACGACGCGGGACAGCGCGGAGATGAGCGAGCAGGACATCAAAACGCGCACTCTGGATGTGGAGGCGCGCGAGGTGCAGGTGAAGAAGGATCGGGAGGCGCTCTCGACGCCGGAGCGGAAGGAAGAGGCCAAGAAGGAAGCGGCGAAGATCGAGGCGGAGAAGACGGGCGTACCAGCGGGGAAGAAGAAGCCGACGTTGTACCGGAAGGATGAGAAGCCGGGGGAGAAGAAGCAGTAGGGGGTGTCGCTCTACCAGGCAATCGGCATGGAGACCCACAGTTGGGGGGAATAGGGCTGTTCAATCGTGCAGGTGATTTGGATGATTCGATTGCCGTGGGCGGGCGTGGGCCGAAGTTCCGCTGGCAGTTCCAAGTCCAGATGATAGATGCCGATCTCTCCTCGCGCGAGGGCTGCGACGGCGATCGGAATTGCGAGGGGAGTAGCCGATTGCGAAGTCCGGCAGCTTAGCGGGTAGCGCAGGACGGACGCAGGGCCGTCGAGCGGGGCCGGCTGTCCCGTCGGCACGAGGGGATCCACCGGGCCGAGACCGGTAGCGACGACTCGTACGGTCTCGCCGGGCCGGGCAGGCGCTTCGTCGTTCACGACGCGCGAATCGGAGTGGAGTACGTGCATATAGGGATTGGAGGGCGAGCCCGGTGCGCCGTACTCCGGCGGGATCGGTCGCACTTCGGGCCGCAGGGCATCGATCAGGATGTCGTGCGCCACAGGCGGAGGGACAAAGGGCGAAGGCGGTACCACGGTCTCCAGGGAGAACGACGCCAGATCCAAACCTGCCAGTTCCCAAGGAACCTGGACTGCCACCTCGCCTGGCGCGGAAGACACCACCGGCGCGATCATCCCACCCATCCGTACGTTCACTGGTTCGGGCAATCCATCCGGACCTGGATAACCAACGCCTCGGAATCGCGCGAGAGAACCAGCCACGAAGTACGTGTTGTTGTCGATGACAGCCAGCGTCCTCGGCAGAAGCTCGGTGGCCTCGCCAGTCGAAACATCGATCCGCAGCAGCCGTCCCGCCAGGGTGACCGCGTAGGCGACCTTCCCGTTGCCGGAGAGAGTCGCCTCGCGGATGCCGGCGGGATCGTTGGTCAGCGGCCTAATTCCCGTGCCATCGATGCCGGTCACATAGACTTGGGGCGGCCCGACCAGGCCTGACTGATCGAAGCGGCAATTGGTGAGGAACAGGACTTGCCGGCCATCGTCACTGAGCACCGGCTGGTAGAAATCTGCGAAGTCCTCGGCCACGGTCCACACCAGCCCGGTCTCCAGGTCAATGGCACGGACGCGCAAATAGGCGGAGTAGGGTTGGCGCCAGCGGGAGGAGTAAACAACCACTCGGCCCGTCCGATCAATAATGGCCTCGCTGGGAAGCTCGTAGGCGAGAAGCTCGGGGGATGAGAATTGGTATCGGTATTGATTTCCGCCACGAAACAGAACCAGAGCGGCCCATTGCGTCTGAACCACGGTGCCATCGTCAGCCACTTGTCTTCCGGGAGAGAACGAACTCACCGGCATGGATGCCAAGGGTTGAGCGACGCCAGTCAGCAGATCCAGTAACTCACTCCGCGCAGAGCCGGCACGGGTGCTCTGGGCCAGTAACGCGTACCGGCCGTTGGCGCTGATCTGCACGTTCCCGCCCTTGGTTTGCAGGTCGAGTAAGCCCGGACGCTGGATGGTGATCTCGTAGGGGTCGAAGAACGCGCAGGGCTTGCCGTTCAGGCATTGACGGGCGCCCCGGAAGGCCCTCGTCTCCCCATCGCTGGAAACTGAGGCGCCGTCGAGATGGAAGTAGTTGGTGTATACGGGAGTGCCCGCGTATGGGCCGCTCGGCAGGACCTCCCTCTGGTGCTCCGCGTAAACCTGCAGGCCGCTGCCGCCGAGTGTGTAGATCCGACCCTGCCGTGTGTCCGCAGTCCCCGTTCGCGGGTAGTCCGTGTCGAAGTACGCAACCGAGCCGTCGGCGGGAGTGACCAGGTGATAGTACTGACCCGGTAGGACTTGCGCGAATAGAACAATTAACAGAACGGCAGAAAATCGGAGTTGCACGACCTAATTATCTGCAAATTAGCCGCCAATGCCAAATCGCGCTTCGATCGCGTCCTCTCAGCTCTCGATCAGCGTCTCCCTCCCGTCGAGGTACTCCTCGCGGAGTATCCGGAAGACCGAGATGGAGACGGAAAAGACGACGGGGCCGGCGAAGATACCGATGAAGCCAAAGGCCTGGACTCCGCCCATGAGGGCGAAGAAGACGACCAGGGTGTTCATTTCGGTGCGTCCGCTGAGCACCCAGGGGCGGATGATGTTGTCGGACATACCGACGGCCAGGATGCCCCAAAGCGCCAAGAAGAGGGCCTTGCCCCAGAGGCCCTGCGCCAGGAGGATCAAGGCTCCGGGACCCCAGATGATGGCTGGGCCGACGATGGGCACGAGCGAGGCGAAGGCGGCGATGGCACCCCACATGAAGGGGGCGGAGAGGCCGGCGATCCAGAAGCCGAGACCGACGAGGAGGCCCTGGGCGGCGCCGACGGCGGCGATGCCGTAGACATTGGCGATGATGGAATCGGAGATGGTGGTCAGGAGCTCTTCCGTGCGCCGGCGGGAGAGGGGCATCCAGGAGAGGATTCCCTCGCGGATGGCCGGGCCCTCCATGAACAGGTAGAGCATGACGAAGAAGCTAAGGATCGCGTTGCCCAGGGTGGCCGTGAGATTGCCGAGGAACGAGCCGCCCCAGGAGATGAAGCCGGCGGTGTAAGACTGGGCTTTTTCGAACACCAGTTGATGCACGCTGGGCGCGGGCATTCCTGATTTTTCGGCGATCCAGGCGATGGGCGGGTTCAGGAAATGGCTGAGCCAGATACTCCAGCCGCCGCCTTGGGCGCTCTGCTGAGCGAGCTCGGAGTAGGCATCGCGGGCTTCGCGGGCGATGGTAACGGCCAGCGCCCAGAGGGGCAGGAGGACGACGAGCAGGAGCAGGATGCTGGCTGCCGTGGCGGCGAGGCCGCTGGAGCGGATGCGTAGCGAGAGCCAGCGGTAGAGCGGGCTGGCGGCGATGGCGAGGACCACGGCGAAGAAGATGGGCTCCAGGAACGGCTTCATCAGGATGTAGATGAACCATGTGACGATGGCCGCCAGGAGGCCTATTGCGATGAGTGGTCGCCGTCCGTCGGTTTTGAGAGGCATCGGGTTCAGGTTAGCTCAGTGACGGTGATGATGCGGGATTCGTTGTCGCGGGCCTCGATGCGGATCTCGATTCGTTCCCGGGGCAGGAGGGCGGGGAAGCGTTCGGCCCATTCGAGCAGGACCACGGCGGGGCGGCTGAAGATTTCGTCCAGGCCCAGGGAGGCGACCTCGGCGGCGGTGTCGAGGCGGTAGAGATCGATGTGGTAGAGCTCGCCGGTATCGCCGTATTCGTGGATGAGGGGGAAGGTGGGGCTGGTGACGTCGTCGGCGCGGGCGATGCCGAGGCCTTCGGCGATGCCTTTGGCCATGGTGGTCTTGCCGGCGCCGAGGTTGCCGATGAGGAGGACGACGCAGGGGCGGGGCCAGGCGGCGGCGAGCTGGGCTCCGAGGGCGATGGTCTCGTCTTCGGTGGTGGTGGTGAAGGTGCGGGCTGTCATGCCTGCAACTCCCGGATGGCTGAGGGCAGGTAGCTGAGGAGATCCGTGGCGATGACGGATTGCTCGGTGGCGGCGGTGGCGGCGAGCTCGCCGGCGCGGCCGTGGAGCCAGACGGCGGCCAGGACGGCCTGGTGGCGGCGATCGGGCCACTGGGCGACAAGGCCGGCGATGAGGCCGGTGAGGATGTCGCCTGCTCCGGCGGTGGCCATGGCGGGCGTGCCGGTGGGGTTGATGAAGACGCGGCCGTCGGGAGTGGCGATGATAGTGCGCTGGCCTTTTAGGACGAGGGTGACGCGGCGCGCGGTGGCGAAGCGGCGTGCGATGCCGACGCGGTCCGCCTGGACATCGGTGGTGGTGCAGCCGGCGAGGCGGGCCATTTCGCCGGGGTGCGGCGTGAGCACACGGAACGGGCCGAGGCCCTGGAACGCCGTGCCGGCGAGGGCGTTGAGCCCATCGGCGTCGATCACCATGGGCAGGGCGGATTGGGCAAAGAGGCGCTGGGCGATGGCGGCCATTTCGGGCTCGCGGCCGAGGCCGGGGCCGATGGCGAGGACGTCCTTGGCGCCGGGATCGTCGCCGATGGCTTGCGTCATCAGTTCCGGAGCGAGGGCGGTGACGGTGCGGCGCTCCTCCTCCGACGTCGCTACAGTGACCAGGCCGGCGCCCATTTTGAGGGCCGACAGGCCGGACATGGCGGCCGCGCCACCTTTGCCCGGTGCGCCGCCGATGACCAGGACGTGGCCGTAGCTGCCCTTGTGGGCGCCGCGGGCGCGGGGGGCGAAGAGGCGGCTGAGCATGGCGGGCTCAATGAGCTCGAGCCAGAGCTCCTTGTCCTGATCGAGGAGCGCTGGGGGCGTGCCGATGGGGACGACGTGGAGCTCGCCGACGCGGTCGCAGGTGGGCGGGAGCACCTGCGCGGTTTTCGGCGCGGTGAAGGTGACGGTGTGGCGGGCGCGCACGGATTCGCCGTCTTCGCTGAGGCCGGAGGGCACGTCGACGGCGATCACCTCGGCGCCGGGGAAGCCCTCGTTCATCTCGCGGATCAATTCAGAGGCGCGGCCGCGGACCGGGCCGGCGAGGCCGGTGCCCAGCAGCGCGTCGATGATCAAGGTGGCGGCGCGCAGGCGCGGGGCGATATCCCATGCCACCGAAACGCCGGAGGCCTGCAGCATGCGCCAGTTTTCCAGCGCGTTGCCGGTGAACTCTTCCGGGGGCGCGGCCAGCACGACATCGAGTGAGGCGGGGCGGTGGCGGGTGTGCAACTGGCGGGCGATGACAAGGCCGTCGCCCCCGTTGTTGCCCTTGCCGCACACGATGACGATGCGATGGGCGGAGAGGGGGGCGTAGCGGCTCTCCAGAAACTCGACGAAGCGGCAGCCGGCGTTCTCCATCAGGATCAGGCCAGGGATGCCGGCCTCGATGGTGCGGCGGTCGATGTCGCGCATCTGCTGCGGGGTGAGGACCTTCATGCGGGGCCTCCGGCGACGCGGGCCTCCAGGCGGCGGAGCGGGTCGGGTTCGCCCATGACGATGAGGTAATCGCTGGTCTCGATGATTGCCTCGGCTGGAGGGTTGAAGAGCATGTCGCCATTGGCGCGGCGGATGGCGAGCACGATGACCTTGAGCTCGCTTCGAATTCTGAGATCGGCGAGCGACTTGCCCTGGAGATCGCTGTGGACGGAGACCTCGAGCTGTTCGATGCGGACGTTGAGTCCGATGGAGGTGGTGGCGAAATCGAGGAACTGGTGGACGTGGGGCTTGAGGAGAGACTGGGCGAGGCGGGTGCCGGTCATGACGTAGGGGGCGAAGACGGAATCGGCGCCCACCTGGCGCATCTTGCGCTCGGCTTCTTCTTCCGCGGCGCGGGCGGCGACGCGGATGCGCGAGTTGAGGGTCTTGGCGGAGATGACGGCGAAGAGGTTATCAGCGTCGGTGGCGAGGGCGGCGATGAGGCCGGCTGCGGTGTGGATCTGCACCTCCTTGAGGGTCTCGTCGCGGGTGGAATCGCCGAGGCAGGCGAGGTAGCCGCTGCGCATGGCCCACTCGACGCGCTCCTCGCGGCGATCGATGATGACGAGGGATGCGCCGGCCTGACGCAATTCGTTGGCGGCGCCGCGGCCCACCCGGCCGAAGCCGCAAATGATGTAGTGGTTTTTGAGATTGGCGATCATTTTTTTCGACCGGCGCTTTTCCAGGAGATTACCAAACTGCAGCTCGATGATCGTCTGCGTCATGACGCCCATGGCTAACAGGAGGGTGCTGGCGCTGAGGATGAGGAAGACGGAATTGAATACGCGGCCGGCATGGCCAAGCGGGCGCACCTCGCCGTAGCCGACGGTGGTCATGGTGATGGCGGCCATGTAGAAGGCGTCGAACCAGGGATAATCGGCGACGACGACGTAGCCGACGGTGCCGATGGCGAGGGTGGCGGTGATGGCCGCCAGCACGACAAGAATGCGCCGGATTTGCGGGGTCATGGTGCTACAACTTCCGAGCCAGCAGCAGAGTCATGTCGTCCTGGAGCTCCGAGGCTCCGGTCCAGCGGGTGACGTCGGCGACGACGAGGTCGGCGATTTCGGCGGCGTCTTTGTCCGCGTTCTGAATGAGCAGCTCGATCAGGCGCTGCTCGCCGTAGTCTTCGCCGTAGGGGTTTTCCGGCTCCGTGATGCCATCGGTGTAGCAGACCAGCAGATCGCCGCTTTGCAGTTGAATGTTGCATTCGCCGTACTTGGCGAAGGGGAAGGCGCCCACCACCATGCCGGTGGATTCCAGCGGAATGGCCTGGCCGCCGCGCACGAGGAAGGGCGAGAGATGGCCGGCGTTGGTGTAGGCCAGCGTGGCGGTCTGATCGTCGTAGAGGCTGAAGAAGAACGTGGCGTACTTTTCAGGCGCGGTGGAGGCGTAGAGCTGTTGATTGAGATTGGAGACGAGGCGGGCGGTGGAGAGTTCGTGGTTGGTGGTCTCCATGCACTGGCGCAACTGGCTGCGCATGGCGGATTGGAGGGTGGCCATGAGGAGCGCGGCGGAGATGCCCTTGCCGGCGACGTCGCCGAGGCAGAGCGCAAGGCGGTGTTCGCCGAGGGCCTGGTAATCGTAGTAATCGCCGGAGACCATGCGGGCGGCGTTGCAGATGGAGGTGACGCTGAGGCCGCCGAGGGCGGGCAGGAGTTTGGGATGGAGCTGGGCCTGGACCTCGCGGGCGATTTCGAGCTCGGCCTGCATCCGCTGGCGTTCTTTTTCGCCGGCGAGGAGGCGCTCGAGGTTGCCGGACATGATGTTGAACGAGGTGCCGAGCTCGGCGAGCTGATCATTGCCGTTGACCTGGATGCGATGGGTGAGGTCGCCCTGGCGGATGCGCACGGTGGCCTCGTAGAGATCGTGGACGGCGGAGGTAATGGTGCGGGAGAGCGAGATGCCCACCCAGGCCGAGACGATCTCGACGCTGAAGAAGAGCAGGACCACCAGGGTGAAGGCGCCCACCATCGAGGGCAGGCCGCTATTGGTATCGATGCCGAAGACGATGTTGAGGGGGCCGGAGATGCGGGTGACCGCGCCGAGGAAGATGGTCTTGACCTCGCCCGGCTGCTCCCAGAGGGGGACGGCCAGGCGCACGCCCCATTTCAAGGGCAGATCGAGAAGGCCGACCGGCTGGGGGACGAAGGTGGAGGCAGCGGTGGCGGCGTCGAGCACCTCGCCGGGGACGGGCGGGTGGAGATGGAAATCGAGTTCGCGGGCCTCGCCGGGCTGCACGCCGATGGGCTGGAGGACGATGCGTCCCATGCGCGGGACCAGCCCCTGGAGGAGCGTGCGCGTGATGGGGGCCAGGACGACTACTTCGGATTCCGGACCGCCGGCATGGGCCCAGAGATAGAAGATCTTCTCCCGGATGACGACGCCGGCTGTTTCGGTGTGGCCCTTGGGCGGGACGCTGAGGGCGGAGGATTCGGGGTAGCGGACCTCTCTGCTATCGCTATCGTGGACGAGGATCTCGAGGCCGGGGAAGCGATCGCGAAAGACGAAGCCGGCACGGCGGACTGCCTCGGCGCGCTGCTGCGGGGGGACGCGCGCGAGCGAGCCCGCGGTTTGGCGCAGCGAGGCAACGCGGCGGTCCATTTCGACGTTGAGGAGATAGGCGGCGATCTGGCCGGAGATCATCCAGACGCTGGCGGCGGTGAGCAGCGCCAGCAGGAGAACGGGCACCAGCGCGATGAAGAGATAGGCGACGATCAGGCGGTTGCGCAGGCGCCAGATGGCCTGGCGGACAAAGCGCAGGCCGAGCTTCCAGCAGAAGGCCAGACCAAAGACGAAGGTCATGATCTGGAGGAATAACTGGGTGCTCGCGGACCAAGTGAAAACGTAGGCGCACAAGGTCAGGAGCAGGAAGACAGCGAGGAGCCGTTCCACCCATCCGAGGGCGCGCACTTGATGAAGCCAGCCGGAGACCATTCCGATTCAGGTTAGCGAATCCGGGGCGGGCACGGTTGGGCGAGTTGGGGCGGGGGCCGCATGTCCAATGGATGAGGGTCGAACGCCAACACCGATTTAGCGGGTGTCACGACGGCGGAGCGCCAGACGCAGAGGGAAGAGGGTCAGCACGAACGCCACCGGCCAGAGTGTGGCGGGCTCGGGGACCTGTTGAATGTTGGCGACATCCGAATAGCGGTTCTGGGTGTACAGGCTTTGATTCGACACCGATTGTCCGGCGCAATCGCTGCACAATACCTCGGCGGAAAGGAGTCTTAGGGAATAGTCGGCTAGCTTGCCATCGTCGCCATTGTCCAACCAGAACCGAACGTTGAGATGCGCCAGGTGATCGGGGCCGACTTCGACCTCGCAGTGGAAGTTGCCAGTCGGGTCATAGCTTTCGTTTATCGAGCAATAGGAGAAAGAGCCCAGTTGGAGGGTGGGTCCGCCCAGGTTGGTCTGCGTCCCTTGCACGTCGAAGATAAAATCGACGCGATTTCCCAATGCGGACGCAACATACAGGTCATCTTCGAAACCTGCCTCCGCATAGGTCCGAACACCAGCGACGGTAGGCCATCGCCAACTCCCTCCTGATAAGGAGTTTTCTGTGTACAGACCCACGTAACCATAGCCGGCGTCAGCCGTCGCCAAGAGGTTCAGCGAGTAGTAGCCGAAGTACGTGTCTGGATAGTCAATGCCGTGATCAGTCCAAGGTCCGCGGAGTTCCTCGGACTTCCCCAGGTAGGCGTTACTGGAACCTGAGGTCGCACCACTGAATCTGATCCCGCCAATATCGACAAAGCCTTCCGCCGAGGCGAAGGTGTAGATTGACGATGCACGTGCGGTCGTAGCGGCTGCCAGTAATACTGCAAGACACAAGAACCGGCATGAGGCGACTTCATGAAGACTCCTCCAGTGGCCTCATATTGGGACCTGATTCTCCTGATGTCAAGCCGGCGCGGGACCACGGGTCGCGGCTGCTCCAATCGAGGAAGGGTGCGGAGCCACTTCAGATACGGGACTTGGCGATGTCGGGCAACTCCTCGGCGGCGCGGACCTGGTGGGGCTGGAGATAATGCTCGGCGAGGAAGGCCTTGAGGTGGTCCAGCGCGTCGTGTGGATCGTCGACGAACTCAAAGAGATCGAGGTCAGCGGCGGAGATGACGCCGTGCTTGACCATGGCCTCGAAGTTGATCACTTCTTTCCAGAACCCTGTGCCGTAGAGCTGAATTTTGATCTTCTTAGCGAGCTTCTGGGTCTGGGCGAGCGTGAGGATTTCGCTGAGCTCGTCGATGGTGCCGAAGCCGCCTGGGAAGACGATGAGCGCCTTGGCGAGATAGGCGAACCAGAACTTCCGCATGAAGAAGTAGTTGAACTGGAGGTTCAACTCCGGGGTGATGTAGGGGTTGGGGTACTGTTCGAAAGGGAGTGCGATGTTGAGGCCCATCGTGTTGCCACCGGCGTCGTTGGCGCCGCGGTTGGCGGCCTCCATGATGCCGGGGCCGCCGCCGGTGCAGACGACGAAGCGGCGGGTGGGCGGCTCCAGGGCGGCGGACCACATGGTGATGAGGCGGGCGTATTCGCGGGCGTCGCGGTAGTAGCGGCTGAGCGGGCCTTCGTCCTGGATGCGGGCGGAGCCGAAGAAGACGACGGTATCGCGGACGCGGGCATGGCTGAAGCGTTCGAGCGGCTCCAGGTATTCGGAGAGGATGCGTAAGGATCGGCCATTCCAGCTATCGAGGAAGGCTTCGTTCTTGTAGGCCAGTGGGGCCTGGTTGAGGTGTGCGCTTTTTTTCATTCGGTCTTTCCGTTGGCAGGCGATTCCAATTGCGCGATGCGCTTTTCCAGTTGCCGGATGGTTTTTAGCATCTCGGGGAGTTTCTGATAGGCGGTGATGCAGCGCCGCCAGTCGGCCGCATCGAAGGCGGGCGAACCGGAGATGATGCTGCCCGCGGCCACGTCTCCGCCGATTCCGCTTTGGGCATAGATGATAGCGTTGTCGTGGATGGTGAGGTGTCCGGAGACGCCCACCTGTCCGGCGAGGAGCACGTTCTTCTTGAGGATGGTGGAGCCGGCGAGGCCGGTCTGCGAGCAAATGATGTTGTCCTCACCCACTTCGCAGGCGTGGCCGACCTGGACGAGGGAGTCGATCTTGGCGCCGCGCCGGACGCGGGTTTCGCCCACCGTGGCGCGGTCGATGGAGGAGAGGGTCTGGATCTCGACGTCGTCCTCGATGATGGTGGGGCCGGATTGCACGATCTTGCTGTGCGAGCCGTCGTGGCGCTTGGCGAAGCCGAAGCCGTCGCCGCCGATGACGACGCCGTTCTGGAGGATGACGCGGTGGCCGATGCGGCAGAACTCGCGGACGGAGCTTTGCGAATGGGCGACGAAATCATCGCCGATCTCGACGCCGGCATAGATGGAGACCAGCGGATGGAGGATGGCGTTGCGGCCGATCCGCACGTTTTCGGCGATGACGGCGCAGGCGCCGATGGAGGCGTTGTCGCCGATGATGGCGGAGGGCGAGACGACGGCGCTGGGGTGGATGCCCGGCGCGGGCGTGGGCGGCTGGTAGAAGAGCGCGAGGGCGCGGGAGAAATCGAGATAGGGGTTGTCGCTGACGAGGACGGGCAGCGGGAGTTCGGGCACCGAGGCGGCGGCTATGAGTGCGCCGGCGGCGGTGTTTTTCACCTTGTGGGCGTATCTGGGATTGGCGAGGAAGGTGATCTGGTCCGGGCCGGCCTGCTCCATGCCGCGCACTCCGGTGATTTCGCGTTCGCCGTCACCGGGGGCGGATTCCCGTAGTGTGCAGCCCAACTGTTGGGCGATGTCGTGCAGCTTCATCCTTGCCCAGCGTATCGAATTCCGCGCCGTTCCGTGGCGTGCCGCTACACTGGAAGAGATCGTGTTCATGCGGAAACTCATCCTGATTGCATCGCTGTGGGGCGTAGTGTGCCTGCACGCACAGACACCGAAGCCGGCCAGCGAGGTGCAGCGGGCGGCCGAGGAGTTTAAGGTGTTGACGCGCGACCTGGGGCTGCGCGAGGACAGCCCGGCGAAGGCGGCCAAGGGGCAGAGCCGGAAGAACAGCTTTCATGGGCGCTTGTTCGAGAACTTCCGCAACGACATCCTCGACGCGGTGCCGCACGAGATCGTGCAGCGGGGCGGGACGAAGAACCTGCTGAGGCGGAACCAGTTTGGGTTTAACGTGAGCGGTCCGGTGGTGATCCCAAAGGTGTACAACGGCGGGCGCTCGACGTTCTTCTCGCTGAGCTATGAGGGCGTGCGGGAGCGAATTGGCCGCAGCTACCTGCGGACGGTGCCGATTCTCTCCGAGCGGGGCGGCGACTACTCGGAGGTGGTGGATAGCGCGGGCGCGCCGCTGCAGGTGTTTGATCCGGCGACGGTGCGTGCCAATCCGGGCTACAACCCGTCGCAGCCGGTGTCGGTGGACAATCTGCAATACGTGAAGGACGCGTTTCCGGGCAACCGCATGCCGGAATCGCGGCTGGACCCGGTGGCGCGGAAGATGCTGAGCTTTTATCCCACGCCGAATACGAACGCCGGTCCGTTCTTTCGCAACAACTACTTCATCGTGTCGCCGGAGACCAACACGGCCAATGGCATGATCGCCAAGGTGGATCACACGTTTCTGGACAAGCACCGGCTGGCGGTCACCTACTCATTCACGAACGGGCTGGCGGGGCCGGCGCAGTTTATCCCCAACGCGGCGGATTCGGCGCCGGCCAACCGCGAGTATTCGAACCGGCGTGGGGCGGTGGAGCATATCTGGACGCTTTCGCCGCAGAGTGTGAACACGGCGACAGTGGAGGCGGTGAGTGACGTCACCGCCAACATCACCGATGAGGCGGACTGGCCGAAGCAACTGGGCTTGAACGGAGTGCCGGGCAAGGATTTCCCGTACACCGTCCTGGGCAACTATCTGGCGATGGGCCGCAGCAGCCCGGTGGCGCGCAATGTGCGGAATACGTTTGTCTTCACGGACGCGCACTCGCTGCGGGTGGGCAAGCACAATTTGCGGATGGTGGGACAGTTTGCGCGCTACCAGGTGAACACGTTTATCCCGGGCATGCCGTCGGGCGCGTTCTATTTCACGTCCAGCCTGACCAGCCAGCCGGGCATCGTCAATACAGGCCTGGGGTTCGCGAGTTTCCTGTTGGGCGGGGCGGAGTCAGCGGATTACAGCGTGGTGCCGTCGCCTTCGTATTTCCGCAATTGGACGATGGTCACGGCGGTGCAGGATACGTGGGAAGTGAAGCAGGGCTTGACGCTGAGCTTTGGATTGAACATGCTGACCTCGGCGGCGCGGACGGAGAAATACGACCGGCAATCGGTGGTGGATCTGAACGTGGCGAATCCGGTGAACGGCAAGCCGGGGGCGCTGGTGTTTCTCGGCAAGGGCGGGTATGGCCGGGCGCTGCAGCCGGTGCGGGTGAAGCCGCAGCCGAACATCTCGATGGCCTGGAATCCGCGCGGCAACCGGAAGGCCGTGGTGCGGCTGGCGTACGCGATGAGCTGGCAGGCGTATGTGATTTATAACGGGCAGTGGGCGACGCGCGGCTACAACGGGCATCCGTATTACTATTCGCCAAACGATCAACTGGCCTCGGCCGTGGTGCTGGGCCAGGGCGTGCCACCGCCGCCGAGCAATGTGCCGGATCTGACGCCGATTGCGGCCAATGACACGAATGCGAACCTGGTGGATCAGAAGGGGCGGCTGCCGCGGTATCAGAGCAGTTCGGTCAGCTATGAGCGGGAGCTGCCGGGGTCGTTGGTGTTGACTGCCTCGGCCGCCTTGGCGTGGGGGCGGGATCTGTTTGTCGGCAACAACGCAGTGAGTCCATACGCGCTGTCGCCGGACGTGATGGTGTTGCGGGACAAGCTGAACAACCTGGAGTTCAACCGGTCCCTGCGGCCGTTCCCGCAGTTCATTGGCACCGACGTGTTCAGCCAGTACCCGGACGGGCGGTACCGGCGCGAGGCGGTGGCGGTGCGGGCGGAGAAGCGCACGTCGTCGGGGTTGTCGTTGAACGTGAACTACTCGTACGCGCGGCAGTACGACGACTACTCCGGGCCATACGGCAAGCAGGACTTCTTCAATCGTCACAACGAGTGGGCATTGACGGCATATAGCAGCCCGCACACGCTATCGTTCAACTATATGTACGAGCTTCCGTTTGGCGCGACGAAGCCGTATCTGGTGTTTCAGGACTGGCGGCGGTTTCTGACCAATGGCTGGTCTGTGAGCGGGATCTCCACGGTTTCCGGCGGCGAGCCGCTGGCGCTGCGGGCGCAGTTCAACAATACCGGCGGTGTGTTGCAGACGGTGCGTGTGAATGTAGAGCCGGGCGTGGAGCAGCGTGCCGCGGACAAGGGGCCGGATAGCTGGTTCAATGCCGCGGCGTTCACGCATCCGGCGGATTTCAGTTTAGGGAGTGGGCCGCGGACGCACCCGTTTTTGCGCAATCCGATGTCACAGAACCACGATCTGTCGGTGGCGAAACGATTTGCCATCGATACGGAGCGGAGCATGGAGTTTACAGCGTCGGGCTTCAACTTCATCCACAACGCGAACTGGAATGATCCGGACGTGATGATCGGGACCGAGAGTTCGCCGAACGTCAACGCGGGCAAGATTGTGGGCTCGCGCGGCGGGCGGGTGATTCAGTTGGGCTTGAGGTTCAGCTTCTGATGCTGAGGCGGCGCGAATTTGTGTGGCTGGCGGCGGGGGCGGCGGCGCCACCGGCGGGCGGGATCCGGCGTGTGACGGCGTGGAGCGAGAGCGGAACGCTGGCGTCGGCGCAGGTGAAGGTGGAGGGGAAGAGCTCGAAGGTGGTGCGGTGCAAGGGGCCGCAGGACGATCTGCTGCTGCTGGTGGTGCTGGACGTGACGGGCGATCTGACGCTGGTGGATCCGGCGCGGCAGGCGGCGGTGGCGGAGATTGAAAAGCTGCCGGAGGGCGTGTGGGTGGGGCTGCTGCGGTCTCAGGACGGGCTGCGCGTGCTGGTGGATCCGACGGCGGACCGCGCGGTGGTGACAGCCGCGATCCTGGCTGCGCCGGTCTCCGGCCGTGCCGGGCTGCTGGAGACCATCGAGCCGGCCGCCGGGCTGGCGACGAAGCTGCTGAGGAAGACGGGTGTGCGCACGGCGGTGCTCTACCTGACGGATTCGAACATCACGAATTACCGGGAAGACTACACCAATCCGGTGATCAACATGAGCGATGCGCGCGACTTGAGCCGGCGGTTCCCGGAGGCGCTGATCAACGAGAAGACCGCGAAGATCGGCAACGTATTGGGTGAGATGGATGCGCCGGTGTTCGTGGTGCATCTGGCGTTTCTGCGGGACCGGCTGAACGAGGCGTATCAGACGGGGTTGCAGCAGATGGCGGAGGCCACCGGCGGGCTGGCGGAGTTTTGCCGCACGCAGGGGGACATTACGACGACGGTGGGTGTGATGTTCGGCAAGATCCGGGCGGCGTGGGCGGTGGATGTGGAAATCCCGGCGGGGACGCCGCGGAATTTTACGGTGCAATTGAGCGCTGGCGGTGAGGTGCAGCACCGGACGCGGTTCGTGATGAGGAGTGGGAGGGAGTAAGATGCCTGGCATGAAGAATCCGCTCACAATTCTGCTGGCGGTGTTGCTGGCGGTGACGGCGACCGCCGCGATGTGGTTATGGAGCGGCCAGCGCCGGATGGCCGGGGAGACGGCGGTCCGCGTGGAGGCGGCGGAGAAACTGAAGGCCGTGGCCACGGAGCGCGCCGCGGCGTTGGAGCAGGAGAACACGGCTTTGCGGCAGCAACTGGCCGAGCGGGGCATTGAGCCGGTGGTGGCCAAGACAGCGCCGGCGCGGCCCGTGGAGGGCGATGGACGGCGGCTGGAAGCGATCCGCGAGCTGACGCAGACGCAAGCCAAGCTGGCGGCGGCGCAAGCAGCGATCATTGAAGGGCAGAACAAAGCGCAGTCGCTGGAGGGGGCGCTGGAGCGGGCCACGGCGGAGTCGAAGCGGCTTGCCGCCGAAGAGGCCAGCATGCGGGAGGATCTCGATGCGGCCAAGCGGCTGGTGGCGGCCACCGAAGGCGAGCTGAAGACGAAATCGGCGCGGCTGTCGCAACTGGAAGGGGACAACCGCAAGGCGCGCGAGGATGTGGTGGCGGCATCGCAGAGATCGACGCAGGCGGCGGCGCTTGCCAATGAGTTGCTCGACATCAACCGGCGCCGGGAGAACGTCATTACCAGCATCCAGCGGCGGTACCGCGAGATCACGGACGTGCTGCGGGCGCTGGCGGTGAGGCTCGACACGCAGCGGGACAGCATGGCCGGGGCGGCGCCGGATATTTCAAGGATGCAATCGACGGCGCAATCGGCGGACGACGATTTGCGGCAACTGGCGAGCCTGAACGCGCAGGCACAGCGGATCGCTCAGAAGCTCTCTCAGAAGTAGTTGCCGGGCTTTGCGGGCCGCATGGGGACGAAGATGACGGCGCCGGCCTGGGTGGTGCGCGTGGAGCCGTCGGCGAGCTTCTCGAGTAGGATCAGTTCCTGATCGGATGCGCCGCCCACTGGCGCGACGAGACGGCCGCCGCGGGCGAGTTGCTCGATCAGGCGGGTGGGGATTTGAGGCGGAGCGGCGGTGAGGATGATGCGGTCAAATGGCGCCTGCTGCGGCCAGCCCTGATAGCCGTCGCCCTGGCGGACGGTGACGTTGGCGTAGCCCAGCAGTTGCAGGGTGCCGGATGCCAGGCGGGCCAGTTCGGGTTCCAGCTCGATGGAGTAGACGTGGGCGGCAAGCTGCGCGAGCACGGCGGCCTGATAGCCGGAGCCGGTTCCTATTTCGAGCACCCTGTGGCGGGGCCCGGCCTGGAGCAGTTCAGTCATCAGGGCGACAATGTAGGGCTGGGAGATTGTCGCGCCGTGGCCGATGGGCAGCGGGTTGTCGTCGTAGGCGCGCTGGCGGGATGCCTCGGGCACGAAGAGATGGCGCGGGGTGCGGCGCATGGCACGCAGAACCGCGGGGTCCCGGATGCCGCGCTGCTCCAGATGCATGGTGACCATGCGGTCGCGCTGGGCGGCCAACCGGTCATCGGCGATCAGCGGCTTTGTCATGGTCATCGGCGCCGCCAGCAAGCGGTTGAAGGTGCGCCGTGTGCCAGTCATGCCTTCACTATAGCCCCGCCCAGGCGTCCTGGTTGAGCTGGGCATCGGCGGCGGTGGTGATGCGCGCCAGTTCCTGGTGATCCAGCCAGTTTAGGCGGCACTCAGGGCAGTTATCGATGACGATATTGCCGGGGCCGCCATAGATGTGGGTGTCCATGCGGGCGCCGCACCGCGGGCAGGGGACGGCGCGCTCGAGATCGGCGGATTGGACGGGATGCGGCGGGTAAGCCGGGCCTGCATGGCGGGCGCGCAGAGTCTCGACGAGGACGAGGAAGTTGTCGATCTCAAACAGCCTGCCGCGGCAGGACTCGCAATAGAGCAGGGGCTGGCGGGAGTGGGCGGCGTGGACGAGCGGGGTGCGGCAGACCGGGCAACTCTGGTGCGATGGCTCACCGAGGACGCGCACGCCATCGTCGTTGGGCTCCGGGAAATGGAGCGTTTTGCAGGCGCCACAGGCGAGATGGTCTTTCCCTTCGACGACGTGGAGCGCGTTTCCGCAGTTGGGGCAGTTCACTATCGTGTGATCGGCGGCGCGAGGCGGAGGGTTTAGAGGAGAGAATGAAGACATGAGTGAAGCGATGATCGGCGCGGCGATTTGCGGGGACGCGGCGCAGGTGCGCGCGCTGCTGGCCGATGACGCGTCACTGGCGAACTGGCGCGATCCGCGCCTGGGCTCTGTTCCCTTGATCTACGCGGCGCATCGCGGTCATTTGGAAGTAGTGGAAGTGCTGCTGGCGGGCGGCGCCGAGGTGGACGCACGGGAGACGGGTAGTGGGACGACGGCGCTGCACTGGGCGGCCGAGGGCGGTCACATGGGGGTGGCTCAGAGGTTGCTGGAGGCGGGGGCGGAGATCGAGGCGGTGGACCAGTGGTTTGGGCTGACGCCGCTGGGCTGGGGCACTGCGGTGGACTGGGCTCCGGGTTTTCGATGCAACCGGCCGGCCACCGTGGAGCTGCTACTGGCGCGAGACGCCAGAATGGACCCGTTCGCGGCCATTGTGATGGAGGAGGGCGAGGCGCTACGCGCGATGGCTCCGGAGCGATTGGCGCAACGGCTGGGATTTGCGGCGGAAGGGCAGCAGCCGCTGCACTTTGCGGCGGCGCGGGGCAACGCGCGGCTGGTGCGGCTGCTGGTGGAGTTGGGCGCGGGCCCGAACGGACGGAGCGGATTCGGATTGACCCCGCTGGCTGAGGCGGTGCGGGCCGGGCAGGCGGAGACGGCGGCGGCTCTGCGTGCATTGGGGGCGGCTGAGGATCTGGGGGCTGCCCTGCTGGCGGGCGATCTGGAACTGGCTCAGTCCTTTAGGCCGCCGGCGGAGGAGAGCAGGCTGCTGCACATCTGCGTAGCCGCAGGGCGTACGGCGGCGGTGCGGGTGTTGCTGGAGATGGGTGCGGACCGGCAGGCGGTGGCGCCCTACCTGATCGGGGAGGTGCGCCAGGAGGTGACGGCGCTGCGGCTGGCGGAACTGCGTCAAGACTCGGCGATGATCGAGCTTCTCCGCGTGGGGTGAGAGGATTGGCCGCGGCGGCGCACTACGTCTGCGTGGACAGCCAGAATGACAGCTTCGCCGTAGAGGCCGCCGTGATGCGCGAATCGGCGAGCGTGAGCGTCACCGATGCCATTTGCAGGATGCCCAGGCTGCGGCGCGCGTTTGCGGAGCAGGCAGATGAGATCCGGCAGCGGCTGGATGTGTTGGAAGCGGCGGACCGGCCAGTGGGGCGGCGGTTGACCAAACGGGCGATCGGCTGGTTCTGGTGCACGGTCTTCCTGCTATCGGCGCTTTCGTTTGGGGGCGGCTTTCTCGTTGCCCTGCGTCTTTGAACTATGGTGGGAGTATGGCTGAACCATGGTTGAGAGGGACGCTGGGCGAGATTCACCCGGTGATGCGCTCCGTGGTGCATGCGCTGGAACAGGCGAAAGAAGATCTGCTGGCGTGGACTGCTGATCTGACCGAGGAAGAGTCGCGGGCGCTGCCGCATGGTCTGGCCCCGGTGGCGTTTCACTTGCGGCACATTGCGGGGAGTCTTGACCGGCTGCTGACCTATGCCGACGGCGCGGAACTGGCGGAAGCGCAGTTGCAGGAGTTGCGTGGCGAAATGAATCCCGGCTCCTCTTTGAAGGAGCTGAGGGCGTTGGCGACCGGGCGGCTTTTGCAGGCCGAGGCGCGTGTGCGGGAGATGGATGCGGCCCGGCTCGAGGAGCCGCGTTGGGTGGGACAGAAGCGACTGCCCACGACGCTGGCGGGCCTGCTGATTCATACAGCGGAACACACGCAGCGGCACATCGGGCAATTGATCATCACGGTGCGGGTTCTGCGCGAACTACGGCAGGCTGGTAAGAAGAGCCTGTAGATAGGCCGGGGCATGAGGCGAGCCCTCGGGCGGCGCCCAGGCGGCAAAGTCCTTGTCGGTGGCGGGGTCCCACGGCCCGGGCTTGACCTCATAAATAACGGCGCACTCGGAGGTGACGCAGAGCGTGTGCCACGCGCCTGCGGGCAGATCGATGCCGAAGGTGGGGCTGTTGGCGGCGAGATCGCGGACGGTGACGATGGCGCCGGAGTCGTCGAAAGTGAAGAAGCGGACGGCGCCTTCCAACAGAATCCAGGATTCGGATTTCGGCGGAGTGATGTGGCGGTGGGGCTGGCAGTAGGTTCCGCGCATCATCACGTTGAGGAAACGATGCGGGTTATCGGCGGGGCCGGTGTGGAAGTTGTGGTTGGTGCGGAGGCGGGGCGAGGCGGCGGCGCGGGCGCGCAACTCGGCGATGAGGGCGGTGGTGATCCATTGCGGCTCAGGCACGGCGGGCGTACTCCTCAATTAGTTTCTCGGCGTGGCGCAGAGCCTCATCGGTCAGGCGCTGGCCGGAGAGCATGCGGCCGATCTCGCGGACGCGCTCGGCGCCCTGGAGCTGTTCCACCTCGGCCACGGTGCGGCCCTGCGACTCGCGTTTGGCCACGCTGTAGTGGGCGTCGGCGAAGCCGGCGATCTGGGCGAGGTGAGTGACGCAGAGCACCTGGCTGGTCTCGGAGATCTGCTTGAGGCGGCGGCCCACCATCTCGCCGGCGGCGCCGCCGATGCCAGCGTCGACTTCGTCGAAGACGAGTGTGCGGGGCACGCCGGCGTGGGCGCGCGGCACGATGCAGGTTTTCAGCGCGAGCGCGATGCGGGAGAGCTCGCCGCCGCTGGCGACCTTGTCGAGCGGGCGCGGCTCCTCGCCGATATTGGCGGAGACCAGGAACTCTACGGCGTCAATGCCGTGCTGGGCGGGGGGTGCGTCGGTGATGGAGACGCGAAACACGGTGCCTTGCATGGCCAATCCGCCGAGCTCCGTTTCGACCTGTTTTTGGAGCTTAATCGCGGCTTTTTGGCGGCTAGAACGCAGTTTTTGCGCGCTCGCGCGGAAGATGGCCTCCAGGCGCACGATTTCGGTTTCCAGGGCGGCGCGGCGCTCGCCGGCGGTTTCGACTGCGCTGAGCCGGGCCTTTACGTCCTCGAGAAAAGCCAGGATCTCGTCGATGGTGGTGCCGTACTTGCGTTTGAGCTTCTCGATCTGGGCGAGGCGGTTTTCCACTTCTTCCAGGCGGTTGGGGTCGGCTTCGAGATTGCCGAGGTAGTGTCGGAGATCGTGGGCGACCTCGTCGACGGCGATCTGGGCGGGCTTCAGGGTTTCGAGTAGCGGAGTGAGGCTTTCGTCGATGCGGGAGAGTTCCTCCAGCTTTTTGACGGCGATGCCGAGGCCGGTGGCGACGGAGGGCTCGGCCTCTGAGAGGGAGTCGTAGGCGAGCGTGGCAGCCTCGCTGAGGCGGGCGACGTTGCGCAGCACGCGCTTTTCGTTTTCGAGCTTCTCGTCGGCGGCAGGGGAGAGATCGAGCGCTTCGATCTCTTTGCGCTGCATGTCCCAGAGGTCGGCGAGGCGGAGCGTCTCCTGTTCGGAGCGGTTGAGCTCGTTCAGCTCGCGGACGGTGGCGTGCCATGAATCGTAGGCGGCCGCGACGTCGGCGACGAGGGCGGGCGAGGCGGCGGATTCGTCGAGCAGTTCGCGTTGAGAATCGGTGGAGAAGAGCTTTTGCTGATCGTGCTGGCCGTGGATGTCGCCGAGGAAGGGCGCGAGTTCTTTGAGGAAGGCAGCCGTGACGGGGCGGCTGGCGGCGTAGGCGCGCGATTTTCCGTTGGCGAGGATTTCGCGTTCGATGAGGAGCTCGCCCTCCTCGGTTTCGATGCCGGCGCCGTTGAGCAGGGCGCGCAAGGGAGGATCGGGCGGCAGTTCAAACCGGCCGGAGACGAAGGCGCGGGCGGCGCCGGTACGGATCAACTCTGTGGAGGCGCGGCCGCCGAGCAGGAGGCTGACGGCATCCACGACGAGGCTCTTGCCGCTGCCGGTCTCGCCGGTGAGGGCGTTGAGGCCGGCATGGAGCGGCAGGCGCAAGCGTTCCACCACCGCGAAGTTCTCGACGACGAGTTCAACGAGCATTCAGGACAAGTATAAAAGTTATGGGGGCCTTAGCAGGCGACAACTTTTTGGGCGGGTGGCGGCGTTATAGAGATGCAGGCTGGTTCGCGGGGGCGCGTTCCACCGCTCCCTGACGGTCGCGGCTCGGAACATGGGGAGGCAGAAATGTTTGAAAGCGCGGCAGCGGCCTACGCGCCTTCGATATCATGGAACTGGACACTGTCTGAGGGAGCTGAGCATTGACACTGCCATTTGTATGGGCCTTCCTGCAGCTTTCGCTGCTGGAGATGCTGGCCGAGGCGTCGCTGGTATCGAAGATCGTGCTGGTACTGTTACTGGCGGGCTCGGTGATGAGCTGGGTGATCATATTCGCCAAGTACAGCCAGTTTAAGAGCGCGGTTGGGGCCAACGGCGCGTTTTTGCGCGCGTTCCGCAAGGCGCCGAATCTGGATGCGGTGGCGGCGGCGGCGGAGCAGTTCCGCGCGGCGCCGTTGACCACGGTTTTTGACTTTGGCTATCAGGAAGCGACGAGGCAGGTGAAGCTGCGCGGCGAGATCATCAACAAAGTGGCGCTGGAGCGCAGCCTGCAAATGGGCATCAGCGAGGAGATCACGCGGCTGGAGCGGCGCATGAGCTGGCTGGCAACCACCGCGACGGTTTCTCCGTTTGTGGGACTGTTCGGCACGGTGCTGGGCATTATCGATTCGTTCCAGGGGCTGGGCAGCGCGGGGAGCGCGAGCCTGCGGGCGGTGGCGCCGGGCATCAGCGAGGCGCTGATTGCGACGGCGGCGGGCCTGGCGGCGGCGATTCCGGCGGCGGTGGCGTACAACGCGTTTGGCCACAGCATCAAAGAGCTGGGCGCGCGCATGGACGACTTCGCCATGGAGTTTCTAAACATGACCGAGCGGCACTTCGAGGAGTAGAGCACTATGGCCTTCTCTTCCGGTGGTGGTGACTTTTCGCGGCGCGGGCGCTCGCGCGGCAACGGGTCCTTGGCGGAGATCAACATCGTCCCGCTGGTGGACGTGGTGCTGGTGCTGCTGGTGATCTTCATGCTGACGGCGCACGTGATGGAGTTTGGGCTCGAGGTGGAAGTCCCAAAGGTGAAGCAAAGTAAGGACAGCTCGCAGGAGTTGCCGGTGGTGTCGGTGAGCAAGGACGGCAACCTGTTTCTGAACGAGAAGGGCGTCAACATCAACGAGCTGGGCGCGGCGTTCAAGAAGAAGTTTCCGGGCGCGAAGGCGGTGTACCTGCGCGCTGACAAGCAGACGATCTACGACCCCATCGCGCAGGTGGTGAGCGTGCTGGGCGAAGCGGGGCTGGACGTGCGGCTGGTGACACAGCCGGACGACGCGGGCTCCGGCAAATAGACATCGATGATGCGGCACGTCGACATCCTGGATGAACGCGACTCGCTGAAGCGGCCGATGCTGGGGTCCGTGCTGCTGCACGCCGCTGTGTTCGGGTTCATTGGAGTGATGTCGATTGCCAACGTGGGCAAGCGCGAGAGCTGGGGCGATCCGAATTCTGCGGGCGGCGGCGCGTTCACGGTGACGCCGGTGAAGGCGATTCCTTTGCCGGGGCGCACCGGGCCGGTGAACAAAGTGGCGTCTGACACCGAGTCGCAGATTCCGGAGCCGGTGAAGGCCAAGCCGGAGCCGAAGCGGGCGGTGAAGGACGATCCCAAGGCGATCTCGCTGAAGTCGAAAAAGAGCGCCAAGGCGGAGAAGGCGGAGCGGTATGCGTCGAACCGGCGCGACCCGCGCGAGTACTCCGATAACCAGGTTTATAGCCGCGCTGGGCAGGCGGCGACCTCGCCATTGTACGGGTTGGCGCCGGGCTCGGGCGGGGTGGGCGTGGGCAACGGGATGCCGTTTGGCAACCGGTTTGGGGCGTACGCGCAGTTGATCCGCGAGCGCGTGGCGCAGCGTTGGAAGACGGAGACGGTGGACGGGCGGATCAAGACTCTGCCTCCGGCGATTGTGACGTTCGAGATTATGCGGAACGGGCAGGTGCGGAACATCAAGGTGTTCCAGACGAGCGGCAACGTGGCGCTGGACTATTCGGCGCAACGGGCGATAACAGAGGCGGCGCCGTTTGAGCCGCTGCCGGCGGCGTATGACGGCAGTTCAGCAACGATCGAATTCTGGTTCCAGTTAAAACGATGAAAAACAGATACCTGGTTGGCTTGATCGCTTTCGGAGCGCTGGCAGTGGCAGCTTACAGCCAGTCGCAAGATGCCATCGTTCTCAAACTCACGGGCGGCGAGAAGAAGAAGATCGCGCTGCCGGATTTCCGTGCGACGGGCGCGGCGGGCGCGCTGGTGGAGGCATTCAACAAGACGGTTTTCGAGGACATCCAGCAATCCGGCTTGTTCGACATGGCGGCGAAGAGTTTCTATCCGCTGAATCCGCCGCAGCAGGAGGCGGATCTGCGCGCGGGGCAGGCCACGTGCGCGGGGCGGTGTCTCTCCGATTGGGCGGGCACGCCGGTGAGCGCGGGCTATCTGGGCTTTGGTTATGCGGCCGAGCAGGGCGGGCAGTTTGTGGCGTTTGGGCATCTGTACAACACGGCGGTGGCCGATATCGCCGGTGCGAAAGTTTTCCGCAAGCTCTACAATGCGCCGTTGAGCGAAGAGGGCGCGCGCAAGGCCGGGCATGAGTACGCGGCCGACATTCTGGCGCAGTTCGGGGCGGCGTCGCTGGTGGGATCGAAGATCTACTTCGTGAGCGACCGCACGGGGCGAGGCAACAAAGAGATCTGGGTGATGGATTTTGACGGATCCAATCAAAGCCGCGTGACATCTTTCAACTCGATCACGACGATGCCTGCGATTTCGCCGGACGGGCGGCGGCTGGCCTTCACGACGTACGCGAAGGGGCAGCCGCAGATCATGATGTATTCGACCGAGACGTCGCGGTTTATCAACTTTCTGAATCCGCAGGCGTCGATGAACGCCACGCCGTCGTTCACGCCGGACGGGCAGAGTGTGCTGTTTTCCTCGACAATCAGCGGATTTTCGCAGATCTACGTCGCCAACCAGAGCGGCGGCGGGATGAAGCGGCTCTCCAATTCGCGGTCCATCGAGATGGAGGCGAAGGTGAATCCGAAGACAGGGACGGAGATGATCTTCGTAAGCGGGCGCGGCGGGCTGCAACAAATATATAGAATGAGTTTGGACGGTGCGGACGTAGTGCGGCTGACCAACGGTGAAGGCGAGGCTTCGAATCCGGCCTGGCATCCCGACGGGCAGCACATTGCGTTTGCCTGGACCCGTGGCTATTCGCCTGGAAACTGGAACGTCTTCCTCATGGATGTGGCGTCGCGGGAGACCGTGCAGCTCACTCATGGGGAGGGGAAGAATGAGAATCCGACGTGGGCGCCGGACGGGCGCCATCTGGTATTCTCTTCGAACCGTTCCGGCCGCAGCCAGATCTATTCGATGCTGGCGAACGGGACCGAGGTGAAGCAGTTGACCACGCAGGGCGGCAACTGGATGCCGGTCTGGTCGAAGTAGACCACGGAAGAAGTTTGAGATAGTTGAAACTGGAGCAGTAGGAGGCTCAAGGCCGTAATGAAACAACGTCATATCGCGCTCACGCTACTTGCCACGTCTTTGCTGGTATTCGCGGTGGGCTGCAAGAAGAAGAAGCCCGTCGACACCCCGCCGCCGCCGACACCGACGACGTCCGCGCCCAAGGCAGAGAAAGGCCCGGCCGCCGTGATCAACAGCTTCACGGCGGAGCCTGCCACGATTTTGCGGGGCGAATCGGCGACGCTGAAGTGGAGCGTGGCCAACGCGACGGAAGTGACCATCGACAACGGCATCGGCCGCGTACCGGCAACGGGCAGCCGGCAGGTATCGCCGACGGGCAACACGACCTACCGGATGATGGCCAAGGGCGATGGTGGAGACGCGATCAGCGCGGCCAGCGTGGCTGTGACGACGGCGCCGCCTCCTCCGCCTCCTCCGCCGGCGCCCAAGGCGACGATCAGTGAGCGGATGGCGCGCGACGTACAGGATGTCTTCTTCGACTACGACAAGATGGAAGTGCGCGAGGATGCGCGGGCCATGCTGCAGCGCAATGCGGACGGCATCAAGGCGATCCTGAACGACTTCCCCTCGGCTGTGATTTCGCTGGAAGGCCACTGCGACGAGCGCGGCTCGGCGGAGTACAACCTGGGCCTGGGCGACCGTCGCGCGACCAGCGTGCGGGAGTTCCTGTCGCAGATCGGGGTTCCGGCCGAGCGGCTGAAGACCATCAGCTTCGGCAAGGAAAAGCCGTTCTGTTCGGAAGCGACGGAAGACTGTTACGGCAAGAACCGTCGAGTCCACTTTGTTGGCGTGCAGTAGCCAAAGACCGAACCGGGCGGGCAGCAATGCCCGCCCTTTGCCTATTGGATGGAGAGTATCGCTATGCGTTTGATTCTGATTTCCTCGTTGTTGCTGGCTACCGTTCCTTTTTCCGCCCTGGCGCAGAAGAAGGAGATGATCGAGCTGGGCCGCGACCTCGCCCTGTTGCAGGAAGAGGTCCGGACGATGCAGAAATCACAGAACGACAAGCTGTCGAACATTGAAGGAACGTTGAAGGCGATCCAGGATCAGATTGCGGCGTCGAGCCGGGCGATCACGCTGCTCGACAGCGGGCTGAAGGACCGCATGGAGAAGTCGATGTCAACGCCGCTTTCTGGCCTGGGCGGGAAGGTGGACACGCTGGGGCAGGACTTCGGGTATGTGCGGGAATCGGTGACGGAGATCAACACGCGGCTGGGCAAGCTGGACCAGAAGATCGCTGATCTTTCGAACACGATCAAGACGATGCAGGCACCGCCGCCGGCGCCGGCGGGATTGCCGGCGACCGCTTCCGGCCCGCCCCCTGGCGTGAGCTCGCAGAGCCTGTATCAGGACGCGATGCGGGACAAATCGGGCGGGAATCTGGATCTGGCGCTGAAGGAGTTCAACGACTACGTGGCGTGGTTTGGGGACACGGACCTGGCCCCGAACGCGCAGTATTACGTGGGCGAGATCCTTTACAACCAGAAGCAATATGAGCAGGCGCTGGTGGCCTTTGACCGGGCACTGGAAGCGTATCCGAAGAATGTGAAGACGGCGGACGCGCACTTGATGAAGGGCCGGACGCTGTTGAAGATGGCGCGGCGGAGCGATGCGGAGCAGGAGTTCCGCGCGGCGATCGCGGTATCGCCGAGCTCGGATGCGGCGGGGCGGGCGAAGGGCGAGCTGCGGGACCTGGGGCTGAGCACGGCGCCACGGCCGGCTGCGAGGAAGAGATAGGCGCAGTGAGGCTGGCGGCCGGGCTGGTGCTGTTGTGTGGCGTGGCGGTGGCGGGCGAGAGCTCGCAGACCGTGCAGGCGTTTCCCGGCACGACGCCGGTGCTGGATGGGCGGATCGATGCGGCCGAGTGGGCGGACGCGTCAGTGATCCGCGGCGCGCAAGGGTGGATGTCGCAAATGTCGCCCGTGCGGGATGCGAACGATCTCGCTTTCACGGTGTGGGTGAAGCATGACGGGCGGCGGCTGTACTTTGCCTTCCGGGTGCGGGACGACGTGCTGTACGGCATCGATACGCCGCGGTGGCTGCCTCCGAATAATGCCAAGGCGCATGAGCTGAGCCGCGAGGGCTGGCCGTGGTTTGGGGATGAGGTGGAGATCCTGCTGGACTCGCGGCGGGCGGGGCAGGGCAAAGACATGGCGGCTGGGGATGGCGGATCCTGGCAGATGGTGTGCAATCTGACGAAATCGCGCCTGGGCGGAGTGGGCCAGGGCGGGTTGTTGGAGGGGGAGCCGCGGAGCAAGGCGGCGGCGTGGGAAACGTACTCGCGGTGGATCCGGAGCAGGGCGATGGAGGCGGCAGTGCGGCCTTTGCCGGGCGGCCACGGATACGAAATGGAGTGGGCGATTTCGTTTGAGCCCTGCCTGGAGATCGAGCCGGGGCGGTATTACAGTGCGGCTCTGGGCGACCGGGCGTTTGGGTTGAACCTGGCGGTGGGGGACCTGGACGAGCCGGAGAAGGGGCACGGCAACTTCGGATTGTTCCATCATGAAGAGTGGTGGGCGGGTGCGAAAGGCACGCCCACACAGTTGAGATCTTGGGGGACGCTATGGATCAGAACGAAGCCCGGCCCGCACTGACGACGTACGAGGATCTGGCGGGGCGGTGGGATCACGCAATGGTGCGGCCGGACCTGGCTGATGAGGACATTGCGGCCGGCTGCGAGATGGCCGAATCGTATGGCGTGGCTTGCGTTTCGGTACGGCCGACCGATGTGGAACTGGCGGCGCGGCTGCTGGGCGGGACGCGGGTGGCGGTGGGCAGTGTGGTGAGCTTTCCGCACGGCGACGCGACGACGGCGGTGAAGATCTACGAGACGCGCGATCTTTTGCGGCGAGGCGCAAAAGAGATCGACATGGTGATTAACATCGGCAAGCTGAGGTCGCGGCAGTTTCAGTACATCGAATCGGAGCTATTGCAGGTGAGCAATGCGTGCCACGAATCCGGCGCGCTGTTGAAGGTGATCTTGGAGAACGCGTATCTGACCGAGGATCTGAAGGTGATTGCGCTGAAGATATGCAAGCGGTGCGAGGTGGACTTTGTGAAGACGTCCACCGGATTTGCGCCGGAGGGCTGGACGGCCGCGGATGTGACGCTGATGAAACGGGTGTTGAAGGACGAGTGCAGGATCAAGGCGGCGGGCGGGATCGACACAGTTGAGGCGGCGCTGGAGGCGTATGAACTGGGCGCGGACCGCATTGGCGGGACGCGCACGGTGAAGGTGCTGGACGAGTGGCGAAAGACTCTGGCTGCCGCTGCGGTCCCTGTATCGGAGTCCACGTCGCTGTGACCGAAGACTCGAAAGGAGCATCCGGCGCGCCGAGCCGTCCGGCCGGAATGGCGCAGCGTGTTGTTGCTTCGCTGAGCGCCGCGTTGCGGCAGGTGCGGGAGCACCACCGGGTCTCCGGACCTCTCTGGACTGCCTCGCTGTTGGTTGACCGCGTGGTGCCGGGCGCGCCCGGCCTATGGCCAGACCGGATGATTGCGGCTCCGGTCCTGAGCGCCCAAGTTGAGGTGATTCTGCGCGCCTGGGGCATGAGCGAGGAACACATCGCCATCACTACGCGCCACCTCATCTACGCCGATCTGCACGGCATCGATTCCCACGGCTGCGCCATGCTCTTCAGCTACCACCGCAATCTGGCGGCAGGCAACTTGAACATGAGACCGGAAGTGCGCGTCGTCCGTGAGAGCGGCACTACGGCGGTGGTGGATGGCGGGGGAGGACTGGGCCACGTGGCCGCGGAGATGGCGATGGAACTGGCGATCCGCAAGTGCCAGGCAACTGGAATGGGCTCGGTAGCAGTGCGCAATTCCGGCCATTTCGGCGCGGCCGGCGCTTACGCTGCCATGGCCGTGGAGTCGGGTTTACTGGGGATTGTGACCAGCAATACCGCCGAGCCGGCGATTGTCCCCACATTCGGCCTGGAAGCCAGGCTGGGCACCAACCCGCTGTGCTTTGCGGCGCCGGCATTACGCAACAAACCGTTCCTGCTCGACATGGCCACCAGTACGGCGCCGCTCGGCAAGCTGGTTCTGGCGTGGCGCCGCGGAAAGTCAATTCCTACGGGATGGGCGCAGGACCGCCGCGGCAGGCCGGTGACCAACGCCCGGCGGGCCTGGGGACTGCGGCGCCTCACGCCGCTGGGCAGTACTCGCGAAATGGGCGGGCACAAGGGCTACGGGCTGGCAGGCATGGTGGAGATCCTATCATCGGTGCTGCCGGGAGTACGGGCTCATCAAGCCGGGGATATACCGAGGGTGGGGCATTTCTTCCTGGCGTTGGACCCGGCCCGGTTCCGGGATCAGGGGGATTTCGAGAGTGATCTCGATGGGATGATCGATACGCTCCGCGCCTGCCCGCCTGCCGATCCGCGGGAGCCGGTGATGGTAGCCGGGGACCCCGAGTACGCAGTGTGCGCCACTCGCGCGATTTCCGGCATCCCACTGTCGCGCAGCACGGTGGAGGACATACGCACCGTCTGCGACAGCCACGGCGTCGAGTTCCTGCTCGACAGGAGCACTTGAGCCATGATTTCCGGGATTTGGAATAGACTTTGCGGTTCAGCAACCGTGGCATTCCATCTGAGGGGGCAACGGGACGTCCCTTACTGGGCGCGGCCGAGAGTGGAGGCGCTCCGCGACCATCGGGTCCGCCGCACGGTCGCTTACGCAGCGCGCAATGTGCCCTACTACCGCGAGTGGTTCTCCAGCCAGAAGGCTGATCCGCGCGATATCCGTTCAGCGGCGGACTTGAAGCACTTGCCAGTGCTCGATCGAGAGCTGGTGCGCTCGCAGCCTAGACTGTTTCTCGCCGAAACCTCCCAGGCAAGAGGCGGCCTTTCCTTTCTCACGAGCGGCTCCACCGGGGTTCCGCTGGAGATATTTCACGACCGGCGATCCCTGCTGGCGAATATTGCGTTCGGAGAGCGGGAGCGGGATCCGGTGAACCGCGCGTGCGGCAAGTTCCGTCCGAAGGAATTGTACGTCGGGTACGAGAGCTCGACCTTCAAAAAGGTGATCGCCTTCTATCAGGAGAGCGTTCTTTTGCCGGTGCGGCCGCAGCGGCGGTTCGTATCTCTGCAGGAACCGATCGAGAACGTGGCTGCACTGAACAACACGGAGCGCCCGGACGTCCTGGTGGGCTACGGAGGCTGGCTGGACCTCTTTTTCCGCACTGTCGCCGCGCGCGGTATCGAGATTCACCGTCCGAAGATGGTGATGTACATGGGTGAGGCTTTACCGCACGGTGGGCGCGCCTTCATCGAGCAGAACTTCGGCATCCCGGTGCTCTCCCGGTACAACGCTGTGGAGTCCTTCAAGATCGGGTTCTTCTGCGAGCATCGCACGGGATTTCACCTTCACGAGGACCTTTGCCACGTTCGCATCGTGAGTCCGGATGGCATGGACGCCTTCCCCGGCGGGCAGGGCGAAGTGGTGCTCAGCAATTTAGTCAACCGGGCCACGGTGCTGCTGAACTACCCGCTGGGAGACATGGCATCGCTTTCGACCGAGGGCTGCGCGTGCGGACGCACGTTTCGGTTGCTTTCGGAACTGGAGGGCCGGGTGGAGGACATCGTCGCCTTGCCGGGGGGGCGGTCCGTACATCCGCGCACGATCTGGGAGGTCCTCAAGGCGGATCCGGATTTACTGCAATACCAACTGATCCAGCACGAGACGCTGCGCTTCGAATTGCGGTTGTCTACGGCGGACGAGCCCGCATACCAGCGCGTGCGTGGGCGCGCACTGCCGCGGCTGCAGGGGATTCTCGGCCCCGGCGCGGTCATCGAGTCGAAGTACGAGGGCGGGATCGCACCCCGGCCGGCTGGAAAGTTCCGAGCGGTGCAATCGCGGATCGGCCTGCGGGCGGAGAACTCAGGCACCTGAGGGCGGGCGCGCACTCCGAAGCCAATCCTCTGGGACTGGCCGCCTTCCTCGCGACAGATTCAACGCGGCCGAACGCGCGGACCTGCCCCACTGCACAAGAAACGGGCGTGGATCATGGGCCGACCATATGGATTCCATGATTGGCCTGCGGTACGGCGCCGCCAGTTCGGCGAACGGCACGCGGCGGCCATGGCTTGGCAGGACAGCGTAGAGCAGATCAGCGTGGAGGTTGATCCAGACGCCGGGCCAGCCCGCGGGCACTGCGGGGCGTGGCGTATCGCCGACATAGTCAGACCAGGCGTGACCGGCAAGATCAAGGCCCGCACGCCGCAGCAGACCGTTGTACATGACAGAGCGCCCGTTCACTTCGAGGAACCGGAAGACACCGTCGCGCGGGTCCAGCTTAAACTCCGCCGCGGCGATGCCGCGAAAGCGAATGCGGCGCAGCAGTTCCACCGTGGCCTCCCGCAAACCCGGTTGACCGGCACAGACTTCGGCCACACGCGCCGAGCCGAACAGCGGCGGATTCTGTCGGAGTTTGTGAATGGTGAGCCCTGGTGCGGGCTCGCCATTGCGATCGACGTAGGTGCAGTAGGCGAATATCTGCGAATCTTCGCCGGGCACCATATCGAATAGCCGGCACGCCAGGCCGGTACCCTCGATTCGACCGAGGCAGCTTTCGAGCTGTGCGCGGTCCGCCGCCGCAAAGAGCTTCACCCCGAACCGCGCGAAGAAACGGTGTCCGGCATCGGGTTTGACGAGAACTGGAAATCGCAGGCCGGCGCCGGCGGCCGTTGCCCGGTCAGCAGGTCCATAGCAGTGGGGCATGCTGAGGCCGGCTGAGGAGGCCGCATTGCTCATTTGCGCTTTGTCGAGGAAAGAGCACGCGATCTCCCAGGGAGGAGCCACCAGGCGATAGTTGGATGAAAGCCGTTCGTGAAAACGTGCGAGAGTCTCCAGGGCCTCGTCATTGGCAGGGAAGAGGGTCCGGCCCCGCCAGTCTGGCGCGCGGCGCTCCAGAATCTCCACGAGCCGCTCCGGATCATCCTCGAGCCCATCGACTGATTCGTGCTCCGTCGCCAGGCGGGAGTACTGCGCCAGATCGAACGGCTTAGTGGTAATGACAGCCGTGGGAATGCCGCGGGCGGCCAAGCTGCGCAGGAGGGAGAGGCCGTTGATGTAGCCGCCGATGACTACCGCCCCCGCCTTCCCCATACCCGTAGTCATTTGCGAATTGCCTTGATCGCCACGAAATAGCCTGTGACATAGCGGAGCGGCCCCACCGACAGCCACTCAAAGCACGACAGCACACGCATGCAGCGGCGGGCAGCAGACGGGCCTCCATACTCCTGAACCAGACGGGTGGCGGCGACGGCCAGGACGCGCGGACAGTGCATAACGTGGCGAGCCTCCTGCACTTCGAACCCGGCCTCGCTCAGCAGGCGCCGCAGGCCCCGCACACCGCAGGTGGCGCCGGTGAAATAGGGGACCAGGCCGAGGCGGTAGAGCAGGCCGAACGGCAGCGCATTTCGAAGGGCGACGGCAGGGTTGGTCAGATTGTCCATGGTCAGGAGCAATTCGCCATCCGGCCGCATCACCCGATGGAGCTCGCTGAGGCCGGCCATCACCTCCGGCAGATCGTGAAAATGATCCAGGGTGGAGAGAGAGACCACGACATCGAACCTTCCGTCGGGAAACGGCAAGCATCGCACGTCCGCGCACAACAGTTCATTCCACCCGGTTCGTTTGCGGGCGGCGCGAAGCGTGGCGGAGGCGAGATCAATCCCGAACACCGAGCAAGCACGCCCAGCGAGTGTGGCGAAAAGGCCGGCGCTGACAGCCTCGTCGTAGGCATCTGTTTTGAGCAGGCAATCTACCGGTTTGCGCGGAAGCCAAGCCTCGAGCAACGCGCGATTCACGGAGTCGCTGTGAGCTCTCCAGAGGTTGTCCGTGCCGGCGGTTCCAGCAGTTACTCCCACGCCTTCCCAGTAATTGGACTCATCCTTCGGCGTGCGGTCTGCTTCTGCGATCATGGAGGTGCTTCCCAGTGTATCAACTTGATTCTGACAACCCGGATGTTGGCACTCATTCTGGACGAGTGGCGAAGGAGGCTGATCCCGGGTGAAGTGATATCCTCGTAGAACTGTAGTCTCCATGCCTCCTCGTAGCACAACCTTACCCCGAATCTGCATTGCCCTTGGGCTGCCGGACCCGCACAAGCTGATGGAACACGCGCGGCGGGAAGCCGACGCGGGCGAGCGGTTTCTGGAGTTTCGTCTGGACTATCTGCCGAATCCGCTGGACGGTCTGGCCGTCATCCGGGAGTTCCTGGAGTTGTACCCGGAAGCGACCGTGATGGCGACGTGCCGGCGGCATCAGAATCACGGGCGCTATAACGGCAGCATTGAGGAGGAGTTCAAGGTGCTGGCGGCGGCGGTGGATGCCGGCGCGCGCGCGGTGGATATCGAGATTGAGAGCGCGGAGTCTCCGCTGGCGCGCATGGATTTTCTGGACGGCCGGGTGATGGTGATCGTCAGCTACCACAACTTCGAGGGCACGCCGGCGATGGATGCGGTGATGCGGCGGATGTTGAAGGTGCCGGCGGCGATCTACAAAGGTGGTGACGACGGCGCGGAAGCCATCGGACAATCTGCGCGTGCTGGCGCTGGCCAAGGCGTATCCGAAGACGCCGCTGATTCTGCTGGCCATGAGCGAGACAGGCTTTCCATCGCGGGTGCTTTGCACGGCGATGGGCGGGGTGTATACGTACGCCGCGCCGACGGCGGTGGATGGCACGGCGGCGGGCCAAGTGAGCGCGCGGACGCTGCGGCAGTTGTACCGGGTGGAGAAGACGGCGAAGGCGCCGAAGATTTTTGGCGTGATTGCGGAACCGGTGCGGCATTCGATCTCGCCGGCAGTGCACAACCGGGCGTTGCAGGCGAAGCGATTCGCGGGGCTGTATCTGCCGTTTCTGGTGTCGCCGCTCCAGCTCAAAGACTTCTTCGTGCTGGCGGACAAGCTGCCGATCTCCGGGTTCAGCGTCACCATCCCGCACAAGCAGCGGGTGCTGCGGTATCTGGATTCGATCGACCCGTTGTCCAAACGGATCGGGGCCGTGAACACGGTCTATAAGAAGGCCGGCAAGTGGCGCGGGACCAATACGGACGCGGACGGCATCCGTGTGCCGCTGGAGAAGCGGCTGCGGCTGGCGAAGTCTTCGGTGCTGGTGGTGGGCAACGGCGGGACGGCGCGCTCTGCGGCGTTCACGTTGTCTGATGCCGGCGCGCGGCTGGCGATCACGGGGCGGAATCCGGACCGGGTACGGGCGCTGGCCAAGATCTGCGACGCTGAGGCGCTGACACCGGAGCAGGCGCAGGAGCGGCACTTTGATGCGCTGGTGCATGCCACGCCTCTGGGGATGTGGCCAAATCCGGAGGCTTGTTTCTTTGATGGCGTGATCCCGGCGAACCTCGTCTTTGACCTGGTGTACACGCCGCACGATACGCTGCTGCTGCGGCGGGCTGCCGAGCAAGGCAAAGCGGTGATCCACGGCATTGAGATGTTCCTGGAGCAGGCGGCGCGGCAGTTTCAATTGTTCACGGGAGAGAGCGCGCCCAAGGCGGTGATGGAGCGGGCGGCGCTGGAGGCACTGGCGGAACAGCAGGCGCACACGGCGGCGCATACGGGCAATGGGAACGGCAGAGGCAATCACTGATGAGTGACGGGCGGCGCATGACGCGGAGGTCTCTGGCAACGCTGCTGAGCGCAGTGGCGGCTGGCGTGGCGGCTCCCGCGCAGGCACCACCGGCCGCTGAGGCGGATCGCGTTGAGGCCGAGGCGGCGCTGGTGCGGAACTTCCAGGCGATCCAAAAGGTAGACGTGCCGCAGGACACGGAACCGGCATTCCGATTTCAAGCGTAGAGGCGGGTGAGCGATGGCTCCACTGTCCGCAGATGTCTTTTTCTCCACCGCCGTCGAATTGAATCAGCGGCTGGTACGGCGTGATTTCACGGCGGTGGAGCTGGCCCGCGCGTTTGGCGAGAGGTTGGAGAAGCTAGGTCCGCGATACAACGCCCTGGCGCTTTCGTTGCGCGAAGAGGCGCTGAGGCAGGCACACGACGTGGATCGGGAGCTGAAGCGCGGGCGGACGCGCGGGCCGCTGCAGGGCGTACCGTATGGCGTGAAGGATCTGCTGGCCGTGGCGGGACGTCCGACGACGTGGGGCGCGCCGCCGTTTGCGGGACAGGTATTCAGCGAAGACGCGGCGGTGGTGCGGCGGCTGGGGAAGCGGGGCGCAATCCTGGTTGGCAAACTGGCGATGGTGTCTCTGGCCGGCGGCGGCGGGTACCGGTACGCCGCGGCGTCGCTGCAGGGCGCGGGGCTAAACCCGTGGGACCGTTCGCGATGGGCGGGCGGATCGTCGTCGGGTTCAGCGGCGGCGGTGGCGGCGGGGCTGACTCCGTACGCGCTGGGCTCTGAGACGAATGGTTCGATTGTGACGCCGGCGGCGTATTGCGGCGTGACCGGGTTGCGTCCCACCTATGGGCTGGTGAGCCGGCGGGGCTCGATGCCGCTAGCGTGGACGATGGACAAGATTGGTCCGCTAGCGCACACGGCCGAAGATTGCGGCCACGTGCTGGCGGCGATCGCGGGCGGGGATGGGGACGATCCGGGCTCGGCTGGGCGGCCATTCCACTTCGCCCCGCAGTTTGCGCGGGCGATCCGCGATCTGCGGATCGGCATTGCACCGGTGGATTTCGAAGTACATGCGGCGGCGCCGATGCGGGCCGCATTGCGCGAGGCGGTAGAGCAGTTCCGGCACATGGGCGCGACGATTGTGGAGATGGAGTTGCCGGACTTTCCGTATTCGGCCGTGGCGTCGACGATTATCGGGGCCGAGGGCGCGACGAGCTTTGCCAAGCTGATCCGCTCGGCGGCGGTGGAGACGCTGCCAGATCGGCGTCAGAAGGAAGGGCTGAAGGCAGGGCTGCGGATCACGGCCGCGGACTATCTGCAGGCGATGCGGGTGCGGCGGCTGATCCAACAAGCGATGGGCGCGCTGATGGCGAAAGCCGATGTGCTGCTGGCGCCGGCACGGTACACGGTGGCGACGAAAGTGGACGAGGCATTAGATGGCGGAGGTGCTGCCGGTACTGGTATCGCGGCGCCTGGATTCCGGAGGTTAACCACGGCGGGCAACCTGGCGGGGCTACCGGAATTGGTGTTGCCGTGCGGTTTCGCCGAGGGTCTGCCAGTGGCTATCGGGCTGACAGGAAAGGCTTTCAGCGAGAACACTCTGCTCAAGCTGGGGATGGAGTACCAGCGTGAAACCACGCACCATCGCCGGAAACCAGCGATCTAGGACTAGTGGGTACTGTAGGCCCAATCACGATCATTCTTTCCTAGATTGTTCTAGGTGTTTTCCCTCGGTCCGCAGCAGAATAGACGTATGGCTGCTCCCACGCCGGGGCCGATAAACCGGCAACGACAAAGTACTCAGTCCGACGCGCTGACCGGGTTGATGCGCGGCGGTGAGTTTACGGTACAGATGGAGCGCATGATCGGCGAATATCCGGGAGTGCCGATGGCCGTGCTGGTGTTGGGGTTGGACCGTTTCCGGCACATCAACGAGTTGCTGGGATACGGAGCTGGCGACGAAGCGATCCGGGAGGCGGCGGCGCGACTCAGCACATGGGCGCCTTTCGGCACGACGCTGGGGCGTTTGGGCGGGGATCAGTTTGCGGCGTTTCTGCCGGAGTGTGAGCAGGCGTACGCCGCGCTGTTGGCGGGCTCGTTGATTGAACTTCTGCACTCGCCGGCGGCTGTGGGGCAGCGGGAGATCTTTCTCTCGGCGAGCATCGGTCTGAGCCAGTATCCGGAGGACGGACAATCGGCGGGGGAGCTGCTGCGCGGAGCGGCGCAGGCGCTGGTGCGGGCCAAGGAGAGAGGCGGCGGGGTGGTGGAAGGCTCGATCTCCAAGCGCGGGTTGTCGCCAGAGCGCCGCTATCAACTGGAACAGGCGCTGCGCAGCGCGATGGAGCGGGATGAGTTTGTGCTGCGGTATCAGCCGCAGGTGGACCGGGTGGGCCAGATATGGGGCATGGAAGCGCTGATTTCCTGGCATCACGCGGAGTTGGGGCGGGTGGATACGGAGATGTTCATCCGGCTGGCCGAGGAGATCGGGATGATCTCGGCGATTGGAGAGTGGGTGCTGTCGCGGACGTGCCGGCAGATCCGGGAGTGGCGGGACGTGGGCTTGCAGCCGCCGCGAGTGGCCGTGAACGTCTCGCCGGTGCAGTTTTCGTGTGCCGGATTCGTGGAGCGGGTACGGGGCCTGCTGGCTGAAAGTGGGATCTCCGGGGAAGCCCTGGAGCTGGAAGTGACGGAAGGGACGGTCCTGAGGGACATTGAGGAATCGGCCGCGCGGATGGTTGAATTGCGCGCGCTGGGTATTCGCATCGCGATAGACGATTTTGGGGTCGGCTATTCGCCGCTGGCGTATCTGAATCAGCTGCCGCTGGATGTGGTGAAGATAGACCGGTCTTTCATTCGCCAGATTACGCAGCCATCGGGGACTCTGCCGGTGGTGCATACCATCACGGTGCTGGCGCATCATCGTGGAATGAAGGTGGTGGCGGAGGGCGTGGAGACGGAAGAGGAGCTGGAACTGGTATACGCGACGCGGTGCGACGCCGTGCAAGGCTTCCTGATTTCGCCGCCGGTTGGGCCGGACGAGGTGGTGCGCTTGTTACTGTCGCCTGAGTTGCTGGTGCGGCAGGGTTCGGCGCTGAGGTGACGGTGAACTAAAATTGTTCCATGAGCCTTTGGCTTTGTGTTTTTCCGATCCTGATTCTGGTGGTGGGATTGAACGCCCAGGCGCAACGCGAGTTTGGAAGTTCCTTCGAGCAACTCAAGCCGCCGCAACGGCGATTGATTGAGCAACTGGTGGAGCGGTACAACCAGACGACAGGTGACAAGCTGGCTCCGTCCGCGGCCTTTGACAAGACACGGCTCTCCGTCCGGACGACGTTTGATGCAATCACTCATGCCCTGTTGACGACGCCGCTGACAGCGGCTGGGGGCGTGCCGGCGGGCACGGCCTTGGAGCTGGTGGAGGCGGTGGAGGAGGTGGCGGGCGAGATCCGCGGCGTGGGCGGTGACCGGCAGTTCCGGATGTACGTAGTGCTGAAGGCGGATGCGGTGGAGCGGCTGGCGGGCAGCGTTGAGTTTGGGCGAGGGCCGGATAACACGGTGTTTCACAAGGGGTTCCCGATTTGCTACCGCAGCAAGGGTGGGGCGCCGTCGATCCAGGTGTCGATTGCGAGGGACGGCAAACGGGCCGACATCGATGTGGACTACCGGTCGTCTTCCATTCCCGCGTCGATGTTCAACGGTCATCTGAGAGCGGCAAATTCGGACGTGCGGGCTGGTAATAATGCGGAACGTCATCAGGGCCGATGGCGGGGTTTTTCCAACTGGTGGACGAAGCTCTTTGCGATGGAAGGAGCGGACTCAGAACTGGTGGCCAGACAGGAAGCCGGGCCGTCGGAACCGAAGGTGAAGGCGTCGGCGCCGCTGGCCGATGCAGTCCACGATCTGCTGAAAGCTTGGATCGTGGATCGGGATGTGGACCGGGCGATGCCGTATTTTTCCCGTCGCAGCAACGCCTGCGTGGATGCGATCTTCGCGAAGGCGGGCAGGCCGGTGGTTGCGGGCATGAGCCGGGTGGCGTGGCGGCAGGCGATGCAGACAACAGTGACGGCGCGCCCCGGAGCGAAGGCGATCACTGATGTGGTGCGCGGTTTGAAGCCTTGGCGGCCGGACCTGAAGGTGGTGGCGCAGAAGTACGAAGACGAATTTCTGCTTCTGAACATACCCCGTTCCGTGGTGGAGGAGAGCGATTGTGAACGGATGAACCAGGGGCTGCCTCCTATCACGCTGCGGAATTCCAACTATGGGCAGTACTATGCATCGGCGTTCCGGACCCGGACGGCGGCCGGTGCCGACGGTGTCCTATATATGATCTGGACCAAAGAGGCGAAGTTCTGGAAAGTGGTTGCCATCACCTGGGCGGACGACGCGGATCCGGATTTCGTCAAAGTGCGCAACGCAAAGATGGCGCCGCCCATCCAGATGGAGCGCATCGCCGGCGATCCCCGGTTGGTGAAGGAGGTCACTGAGTTCTACACGGTGTGGCTGTTGAAAGGAAATGTGGCGAAGGCGATGTCGAGCGTGTCGGTGAGGGCGGCGGGGTGTGTGGATGCCCTGGCCGGCGCAGACCCGATGAAGAAGCTGGAAGAGGGCATGGCGGCGACGGTGAAGGCCGTAGGGCGGGCGCGGCGGTTGGGGGATGCCGTCAGCGCGGTGGGTACGGAGCACGAATTGCTGAAGGTGGTGACGCATCCCAACGAGAAAGCGTTTGGGCTGTTTGCGGGGCCGGAGAGTCTGGCGGCTCCATTGCTCTGCGAGACTCGGAATGAGCCGCGGATGATCGGACCGATGCCGCTGGGCGAATACGGGAAGTACTACGGCTCGACGATAAGGATCAACTTGAAAGACGGCGAGGGGAGCGTACTACAGACGATCTGGGCGGATGAGGGCGGGCGGTGGAAGGTAGTGGCGGTCCAGCTGATTGAGCCGTAGGGCGAGCGGGAACGTTCCTCACGAGCGGCCGAGGCGGCCTTCATGAGGGTCTGTTGGCGGTTCTTTTCGAGCTTGAGCAATTCGGAGCGGCGGCGTTCCTTGATGCTCTCATCGATTTTGTGCCAGAACTTGCGGACGTAGTCGGCAGCGGAGGCCAAGGCAAAGAGCATGGTGCCCCAGAGGGCGGCCGTGGCCCAGGGCGCGAGCCAGGGTTGCTCTACCGCCGCAAGGATGAGGGCGATGGCCAGAACCTGGGAGACCATTTTCGTTTTGCCCAGTTCGGAGGCCTGAATCGTGTAGCCCTCGCTGGCGGCGATACTGCGCAGGCCAGAGACGGCGAACTCGCGGCCAATGATGAGTACAGCCATCCAGCCGGGCACGCGCTGGACCTGCACCAGCGAGATCAGGGCGGCGGAGATGAGGAGCTTATCGGCGATGGGATCGAGCAGCATGCCCACTGTAGTGATCTGATTCCAGCGGCGGGCGAGGTAGCCATCGAGCAGGTCTGTGAACGCGGCGACGAGGAAGATGATGAGGGCGGCGTGTTCGTTGGAGAGCAGCGAACCGAACACCACATAGGACGCGTCATCCTGCACGAGCACCGCCACCAGGAGCGGCACGAAGAAGATGCGGAGTAGCGTCAGCGCGTTCGGGATGTTCATCGGCCCTTCCCCAAGATAAACCAAACCGTCATTGTGGAAAAGACGAATCTGGAAGTATTTGAAAAATATACGTCTTCACAGGCGTCCGCTGGTTATCCACAAAGATTTCCACAGGCTGTGAGTCAACCGACGCGGTAGGCGGCGACGCGCCGGAGGACCGAAGCCGGAACCTCGGCGGCGATTTCGCAGAAGGCCTCGGTGTAGTCCTGTCGGGTGACGCGGGCGAATTCGTGAAGGAGGTGGACGGCGCCGAGGTCGTCGAGGGGGAAGCGAAAGAGTGCGGATTCGATGGGGTCGGCCGGCAGGATCTCGTCGATGAGGGCGTAGAGGCGGTCCATGCCCTCGCCGGAGCGGGCGGACATACTAACGCAGGGGATGCCGCCGGATTCGCCGGAGAGGCGGCGGGCGAGGGCGGCGCGTTCCTCCTGGGGGCTATCGAGGGCGTCCATTTTGTTCAAAACGAGCACCTGAGGGGTGTTTTCGGCGCCGATTTCGTTCAAAACGCGCCTTACCTGGGAGCAATGGGCGGAGGCGGCGGGCGAGGAGGCATCGACGATATGCAGGAGCAGCGACGCCTCGGTGACCTCTTCCAGGGTGGCGCGGAAGGCCTGGACCAGCGGAGTGGGCAACTGGCGGATGAAGCCGACGGTGTCGCTAAGCAGGACGCGGCGGCGGGAGGGGAGTTGCACCTGGCGGACGGTGGGATCGAGCGTGGCGAACATGCGGGCGTCGGTGAGGACGGCGGCGCCGGTCAGGCGGTTGAAGAGGGTGGACTTGCCGGCGTTGGTATAGCCGACGAGGGCGAGAGTCATGAGCGGGACGGCCTGGCGAAGGCGGCGCTGGACGCCGCGGGAGCCGCGTACGGCAGTGAGGTCCTGCTGGATCTTCTTGATCTTGTGATGGATGCGGCGGCGATCTGTTTCCAGCTTGGTTTCGCCGGGGCCGCGCGTGCCGATGCCTCCCCCAAGCCGGGACATGGAGGCGCCGTGGCCGGTGAGGCGAGGCAGTAGATAGTTAAGCTGGGCGAGTTCGACCTGGAGCTGGCCTTCGCGAGTGCGGGCGCGGTGCGCAAAGATGTCGAGGATGAGCTGCGTGCGGTCTACGACCTTGCAGCCGAGGGCCTTTTCGAGATTGCGCTGCTGGGAGCCGCCCAGTTCATGATCCACCAGGGCGACGTCCACTGCCATGGACTGGACGAGGTTCTTGAGTTCTTCCAGCTTGCCGGAGCCGAGGAGCGTGGCCTGATCAAACGAAGAGCGCTGCTGGAGGATCTTTTCGAGCACCTCGGCACCGGCGCTTTCGGCCAGCACGGCCAGTTCCTCCAGCGATTCGGAGGGATCGGGCGCATCCGGCTCTTTGTGCCGTCCGGTAATTTCAACGGCGAGCAGGATCGCCCGTTCGCGGGGGGATGGCTTCAACTAAACCCTCAATCCTCCTCCGACTCGCTCGCGGGTTGTCCGGGGACTCCCGGGGCACCGGTTGGGCCGGAGACGGGGTGCCCCATTGCCGGGTGAACCGGCTTGGAGATCACGACCGTCGAGATGGCGTGCTTGAAGATCAACTGTTCCTGATTGTTTGTTTCCAGGATGACTGAGTATTTGTCGAAGCTCTTGATGCGCCCGGATAGCTTGACGCCACTCATCAGGTAGATCGTCAGGAAAGTCTTCTCTTTGCGGGCGTTGTTGAGGAAGGCTTCCTGAATATTCTGCGCCTGTTTCTCCATACCAGGCCGCTTCGGACCCAACGGGGCTTTTCTAATCTCTTCCATCATTGTTCGGCCCCTCCCTTCTCCATAGCAAAGGCATATTGCCAAAAATCAAACAAGCCGCCTCAGCCGGCTCCGGAGTTCACTTCATCGTGTACCCATGCCGGTCGGCGTTCAGCAAGAGGGCGAACAGAGGGCGTCTGCCCGATCCTCCGTGCTGCCAATGAGTGTAATCCGGAAAGCCTACTCCGGGCAAGTGGTTCATGCGCAACGGTGTTGCGGTACATTCGCTAGAGATGGCTAGTGCGGAGAACTTAGGCAGAAGAGTCTCGCTGATCAGCATGGCGGTGAGCGGCGGCTTGGCCGTGGCCAAGTTGGTGATCGGCTGGATGGCTGGCTCAAACTCGGTGATGGCGGACGGCGTGGAGAGCGCTGGCGACGTGGTGGCGTCGGGCTTCATCCTGTTTGGCCTGTGGGTGGCGGCGCGGCCGCCGGACGAGAACCATCCGTATGGACATGGCAGATTTGAGACTCTGACCGGACTGGCAGTGGGCATCGGGCTGGCGATGATCGGCGCGCTGATCTCGTGGCGGTCCCTGCAGGATATCGGCGCGGATCACTCTCCACCGCAACTCTATGCAATCTGGCCGTTGATTGCGTCGGTGGTAATGAAGGGGATCCTATCGACCTACAAGTTCAAGGTCGGGCGGAAAATCGGCAGTTCTGCGTTGCGGGCCGATGCTTGGAACGACACGGTAGACATCCTGTCCGGCTCGGTGGCGCTGGTGGCGGTAGGGCTGACCCTCTATGATCCTGCGCGTTTTCTGGCGGCGGATCACTACGGCGGGGCGGCGGTAGGCTTGATCGTCATTGTTTTGGGGTTCCAGGTGATCCGGGAAACCGGCTTGACGCTTATGGATACGATGCCGGACGATGGCAGCATCGGCGAGATTCGGGCGTCGGCATTGCAGGTGCCGGGGGCGCTGGATGTGGAGAAGTGCTTTGCCCGCAAGACAGGGTTGCGGTATCACGTGGATCTGCATTTGGAGGTAGATCCGGAGCTGACCGTTTTGCAGGGGCACGCGATTGCGGAAGAGGTCCGCAATCAGGTGAGGCAGGATCTGGACTGGGTGGCGGACGTGCTGGTACACGTAGAGCCCCACGGAGGGTGCGGCTATCATGGAAAACATTGAAATCGCGAGGCTGCTGGCGGAGACGGCGGACCTGATGGAGATCGGCGGCGAAGATGGATTCCGAATCCGCAGCTACCGCAACGCGGCGAGCGCCATTGAGGGGTACCCGGAGCAGATCGCCGGTATCGTGGCGGACCCGGCGCGCAAAGTCACCGACATCGCCGGGATCGGCAAGGGCATTGCCGAGGCTCTGAAAGAGATTGTGGCGCGCGGCTCGTTTGCGCGCCGCGACGAGATGCTGGAGCGCTATCCGCCCACGGCGCTGGAGATGCTGCGGATTCAGGGTCTGGGTCCGAAGACCGTCCGGACCTTGTGGGAGCACTTCCGCGTGAGCACGTTGGAGGATCTGGAGCGGCTCTGCCAGGAGCACAAGCTCCAGGATCTGCCGCGCATGGGCGCCAAGCTGGAAGAGAAGATCCTGAAGGGGATTAGCCACTACCGGCAGGGCGCGGGCCGGTTTCTGGTGAACTACGCGGCGGCCGCGGCGGCGGAACTGGTGACGTATCTGGCCGAGGGGCCTGGCGTGGAGCTGGTGACGCCCGCAGGGAGCCTCAGACGAGCCCGGGAGACGGTGGGGGACCTGGATCTGCTGGTGACCGGCGAGGGCGCTCCGGCGGCCCTGGGGCGCTTTGTGGCCCATCCCAGGGTGCATGACGTGCTCGGTCATGGCGCCAATAAGGCCAGCGCGCGGTTTGGGCTGGAGGGTTTGCAGGTGGACGTGCGGGCGGTCCCGCGGGAGAGCTTTGGGGCGGCGTTGCAGTACTTCTCCGGCAGCAAGGAACACAACGTAGCGCTGCGGCAGCGGGCGCAGAAGATGGGCCTGACTCTGAACGAGTACGGGCTGTTCCGCGTGGACGACGAATCGCGGGTGGCGGGCGAGACGGAGGAAGAGGTCTACGCCGCGCTCGGGCTGGCGTGGATTGCGCCGGAGTTGCGCGAGAATCAGGGCGAGATCGAGGCCGCCGCATCGGGCGGATTGCCGGAGTTGATCGAGCCGGGCGCCATGCGCGGCGATCTGCACATGCACACGCGGGAGAGCGACGGCCGGGCGACTTTGGAAGAGATGGCCGAGGCCGCCAAGGCGATGGGGTACGAATACATCGCGGTGACGGACCATTCCAAGGCGCTGGCGATGGCGAATGGTCTGGACGAGCGCCGGGCGGTGGAGTTTGCGGCTCAGGTGCGCGAATTCAACAAGGAAGGGCACGGCATCCGCGTGTTTTCCGGGCTGGAGTGCGACATCCTGCGCGACGGGCGCATGGATCTGAGCGAAGACGCACTGGCGGAGCTGGATTTCGTGGTGGCCAGCGTCCACGGCTACATGAATCTGGAGACGGCGGCGATGACGGACCGGCTGCTGCGGGCGATGGAGAGCCCCTCGGTGCAGGTGTTGGGGCATCCCACGGGCCGTGTGCTGCTGCATCGCGAGGGGTATACGTACGACTTTGACCGCGTGGCGGCGGATGCGGCGCGGCGCGGGATCTGGATGGAGATCAATGCCAGTCCGGAGCGGCTGGACCTGAGCGCGGCGCTGATCCGCCGGGCCAAGGCGGCGGGCGTGAAGTTCACGATTTCCACCGACGCGCACCATCCCAAGCATCTGGCGAACATGAAGTATGGTGTGGCGATGGCGCGGCGGGGCTGGCTGACGCGCGAGGATGTCATGAATACGAGGCCGGCGGCGGAGTTCGCTGCCGCGAAACGGAGAGCGTAGATGGCGATGAAGCTGATTTCGTCCGTGGAAGTGCTCAAGACGAGAGTGTTCCGTGTGACCGAGGACCATGCCGTGGATCCGGACGGGTTTGAGATCCAGAGGGCGATTGTGCAGCACAACGGCTCGGCCGTGATGATGGCCGTGGATCCGCTGAACCGGTTGCTGCTGGTGCGGCAGTACCGGCTGCCGGCGCGGAAGTACCTCTGGGAACTGCCGGCGGGGCGCATCGACGAGGGTGAGACGGCGCTGAAGGCGGCCAAGAGGGAGTTGATCGAGGAGACCGGCTACCGCGCGAAGAAGTGGACCAAGCTGGCGCACTTCTTCCCGAGCCCGGGGTTTCTGGCCGAGACGATGACGATCTACGTGGCGCAGGAGCTGACGGCCGGGACGGCCACGCCGATGGATGACGAGCGGATCGAATGCCAGTGGTTTCACCTGCACGAGGTGGAGACGATGATCGAGAAGGGGCAGGTGCAGGACGCCAAAACGCTGATCGGGTGGGCGTGGTGGAAGTTGAGGGGGAAGGCGCCGAGGCGGTAGTCTGCGGCGCCGGTCAACCTTCGTCGCGCAGCGTAGTCACGGGGTCAACATGGGCTGCCCGGCTGGCCGGAACAAAGCCGGCGAGCAGCCCGACCGCTGTCATACAGCCGAGTGCAACGGTGAACGCCACTGGATCCAGCGGAGACACCTCGAAGAGCAGGCTTTTCATCACTCGTGTCAGAGCGATAGCTCCCAGTGTTCCGAGGGCCAGTCCGGCCAGTACCAGGGTGAGCGCATTTCGAAGCACTTGGGAGACCACGTCTCGCGGCTGGGCCCCCAACGCCAGGCGGATGCCGATCTCGCGACGCTGCTGCGTGACTGCCTGGGAGAGTACTCCGTAGAGGCCGATGGCAGTCAGCAGGGCGGCAATCAGCGCAAAAGCGCCGATCAGCCAGGCGGGCCGGCGAGCGCCGGAGAGCGTTCGCTCGCGGACCTCCTGCATGGTGGCGACATCTCCGAGCGGCAGATTGCGATCGAGCTCGCGAACAGCATCGCGGAGGCCGGGGACCAGCGATGAAGGATCCGCTTGAGTGCGAACGATCAGTTTGATTTCCTGTGTGGGCACCTGGGCAAGGGGGACATACACGACGGCGGGGTCCGGCGAGCCAGGCCCGGCGACGCGTTCACTGCGGATGACGCCGGCGATCTCGACGTCTTCGGTAACTGTTCCTTTCGCGATGTAGCGGGGGGAGTAAAGGCCCACCGACTGCCCAACGGGGTTCTTCATGCCGCCGACCTCCGCGAGGCGGCTGGCCAATGCCTGGTTGATGACCATCACTCGCCGCGCTCCGAGGCGGTCCCGCTCGGTGATGTCGCGGCCAGCCAGCAAGGGTATCCCGAGGGCCCGAAAATAGCCTGGGTCCACCCGCTTGAACCGGACGTTGACAGGCTGCTGGATGCCGGCGATTTCCACGGCCTCCCCGTTGCTGATCCAACGGAGAGGGAGATGGGTGGAGAGCCCGGACTCCAGGACTCCCGGAATGGCCTTGACTCGCTCCGCAAGTCCCTGGTAGAACGCTGCGGCGCGATCCGCCGTCGGGTAGTCCCGCGCAGGCAGACTCAATGACATCGTGATGACGTTCTCGATTTTGATGCCGGTGTCCAATTGCTGGAGTTTCGACAGGCTGCGGAAGAGGAGCAGCGCGCCGCACACAAGCACCACCGAAAGCGCGACCTCCACTGTGACAATGAAGCGCCGGAGCCTGTGATGCGAGCCGGAAGATCCCCGGCTTGCCAGGTTCAGTGAGCGCCCCAGAGACCCGGCGGAGGTCTGCAGCGCCGGTAGTGCGCTCACCACGACAGCCACTCCGAGCGCGACGGCGGCAGCGAAGGCGAAGACGCGATGATCCAGACCGATTGATGCTGTGTAGGGAATAGACTGCGCCAGGTACGGAGTCGCGGCCTGGATCAGAAGCGACCCGACAGCCAGGCCCGCGGCTCCTCCCAACAGGCACAGCACCAGGCTTTCGGTCAGCAGCTGGGCCACCAGCCGGCCACGGGAGGCGCCGAGCGCGGCTCGAACTGCCATCTCTTTCGAACGAGCGGCGCCCCTGGCGAGCAGCAAATTCGCCACGTTCGCGCAGGTGATCAGCAGGACCAGGAAGACGGCGCCGAAAGCGACGAAGATCGAGCGTTGCAGATTGTCCCCAACCAGCAGCCGGCCCAGCGGTTCCACGACGATGGTCCAATCTTTTTTCCAGAACGGGTTGACCTCGATCATCGAGGAGCGAATAGAGATCATCTGTTCCCGGGCCTGCTCCAGACTGACACCCTTGCGAATACGCCCGTGGACGCCGAGCCAGTGGCTCTCGCGCAGATACTGGTCCGGCGTAAATATGAGAGATTTCCAAAACGCGGCGTCGTCGCGGTCGAACGGGCCGGGAGGAAGGACACCGATGATCTGATGGGCTTGGCCGTCCAGTATGATCCGGCGAGCCAGGATGTCCGGAGCGGCACCAAAATATGCCTGCCAAGTGGCATGACTCAGCACGACCGTGGCGTCGGCGCCTGGCCGATCTTCGTTCTGCGTGAACGTTCGTCCCAGCAGCGGCGTGGTGGCGAATACCCTGAAGTAGTCAGCGGTCACAGCCTTGCCACCGAGGCGTGTCGGCTCGCCCTGGCCCGTCAGAGTGACTGAAACGGGGACCTCCGCGGAGAGCGCCTCAAACGAAGTGCCTAGGCGGCGCCAGTCCAGGAAGTCGGGCGTAGTGGTGGAATTGGTGACCCCCGGCCGCGGCGCTTCCCACACGCGGACGATGCGTTCGGGGTCCGGGAATGGAAGCGGCTTCAACAGGACGGCATCCACGAGACTGAACATGGCCACATTGGCGCCGATGCCGAGCGCCAGAACGCCGACGACGATGGCGCTGAGGCTGGGATCGCGCGCCAGTCCGTTGAGACCGTAGCGGAAGTCGCGCAGCAGGTTTTCCAGCCGGATCGGGCTCCGGCTTTCCCGGTGTTGTTCCTTCACTTGTTCAATCCCTCCAAACTGGCGGCGCGCCGCCCTGCGGGCTTCCTCCGGCGAGAGACCGGCCGCCAGCGCGTCGTGCTCCGCCATCTCCAGGTGAGCCTGGACCTCTGCCTCCAGATCCCGCTCCAGTGATCCCTTCTGCGCCAGGGCCAGCAGGCGGGCGAGGGCGCGACGGACGGTCACGATGACGCCTCCAGGAATCGCGCCACCAGCGCAGTCGCCCGCTCCCAGTTCGCCAACTCCACCAGCAGTTGCTTTCGCCCTGACGTAGTCAGCGAGTAGAACTTCACCTTTCGGTTTGTCTCTGAAATGCCCCAATCCGTCTCGATCCAGCCTTCCTGCTGAAGGCGAATCAGAGCGGGGTAGACAGACCCTTGGCTCAACTGCATGGAATCGCCGCAGACCTGCTCAATGCGCCGCGCCAGGGCATAGCCGTGCATCCGGCCCATGGTTTCGAGCGACTTCAGGAGAAGGAGGTCCAGCGTCCCATAGGGGACCTCTGCTTTTTGTTTCGACATGTCGTCCATCGACAGCTATCATCAGGCAGAACGGCGCCGGCGTCAAGTAAACTTCCTTGATCCGGAGCGGCAACGAAGCGTGACCGGGTTGGGGCGAGTTTCGGTGTCTTTAACGGCGGATCTTCTCGTCGTGCTGTCGGCGTCTCGTGCGCCTGGGCCGCGTAGGAACTGACGGCTGGGGCGGCGAGCCGATGGTTGATGAGCATGTTAGAAGCTGCGCGGTAAGCTAGGGTAGATACTGAAGTAGCCACTTGACAATCGCTGCCGTCTGCTCGATACTGAATCCACCACTTCAGTATTGAAAGGATGCAACTCATGGAAAAACAGGCGGTCCTTCACAATACGTTCGTCATTGAGCGCAGCTATCCGGCGGCGCCGGAGCGCGTCTTCGACGCCTTCGCGGACGCGGGCAAAAAGCGGCGCTGGTTTGGCGACGGCGAGCACCACGACATCGAGGCGTTCGAGTTGGACTTCCGGGTTGGCGGCAAGGAGTTGGCGCAGTATCGCTTCAACGCAACCACGCCGTTCCCAGGCGTTGTGCTGGCGAGCGAGGGCAGCTATCTGGACATCGTTGCGAACCGGCGCATCGTGACCGCCTCGACGATGAGTTTCGGAGGGAAGTGCATTTCGGCCACCCTGGTCACGATCGAGCTGTTGCGCACGGAGCAGGGGACGGACCTGATCTGCACGCATCAAGGCGCGTTCTTCGAGGGCGCCGATGGCCCGCAGATGAGGGAGGCAGGATGGCGGAAGCTGCTGGACCAGTTGGCGGCGGAGTTAGCGGAGTAATCTGCTGATGCGCCCGGCTGCGAATGTCGACAGGGTATTCCACTCGCTGGGCGATCCCATGCGGCGGGCCATTCTGGAGAGGCTGAGCGAGGGGCCGATCTCGGTTTCGCGCCTGGCCGAGCCGTTGAACATCACTTTGACGGCAGTCGTGCAGCACCTTCAGGTGCTGGAGGAAAGCGGGCTGGTGCGGACCGAGAAAACGGGGCGGGTGCGGACCTGCCAGTTCGATCCGGCCGGGCTGGCGGCGGTGGAGGAGTGGATCCGGGACCGGCGCTCGATGTGGGAACGGCGGTTGGACCGGCTGGGGGATCTGCTGGCGGAGGGCGGGGAATGACGCTGGGTGGGGTCAAGCTGCTGCACACGGTGGTGTGGTTCTTCTTCGCTGCGTGCATCGTGGCGGTCCCCATTGCCGGAGCGCTCGGCCAGTTCCAATGGGCCGCCATCCTGAGCGGGCTGGTCTGGATCGAGTGCGCGGTCCTTGCCGTGAACCGCTGCCGTTGCCCGCTGACGGATGTGGCCGGCCGCTACACCGATGACCGGGCGGACAACTTCGATATCCATCTACCGCTGTGGCTGGCACGGCACAACAAGACGATCTTTGGGCCTCTGTTCGTCGTGGGAGAGTTGTACGTGCTGGTGCTATGGCTCGGCTCCGCGCGGTAGCGGCGTGCTAACCTTCCGCGGAGGCGGCCAGTGCGGCAACGGACTTGACGCGGCAGGCGTCGGCGAAGGCGCAGTATTTGCACCCATCGGCATCAGCCGGCTTCACGGTGATGTCGCCTTGCCGGATGCGCGCGATGGCGTCGCGGGCGGCGGCGAGGGCTTTGCCCACCCAGGCCTGCACCTCCTCTGGCTCATCGGACCCGCTCCACTTGGTGTCGTTGCGGACTCCGGCGAGGTGGAACGCGGCGGGCGTAGCGCCGTCCTGGCAGAGCGCGGCCAGGTAGAGGCCGCCCTGGATGCTGGTGCCCTCGTCGTATTTCTTAAGGCGCGCGGCGACGCTGGAGGTGAACTTGTAGTCCACCACGGCCACCTGCTTGCCATCCGGCGAGATGTCCACGCGGTCGGCGCGGCCCTTGATGAGGGCGCCATCGAGAATCAGTTCCAGTTCCTTCTCCGCGTGAGTCTCCCAGCCATCGGGGATGCGTTGATCCTGCTCGTAGAGGGCGAGGCTGCGCAGGATGAGCACGCGGGCGAGTTCTACGCGGTGGGACGGCGGGACGCGTTTGCGCTGGAGGAATCGCTCCAGCACGCGGGTAAATGCCTGCTCGAACGAGCCCATGCCGCGGTAGTGATCGGCGATGGCCTGGTGGATCAGCGAGCCTTGCGCCAGGATATCGAGCCGCTCGTGGGGCAGGGGATTGGGCTCACGCAATTTGAGTGTGTGGCTGGCGAAGAACTGGAAGGGGCACTGGAGGAAAGACTCCAGGGCGGTGGGCCGGAAGTGATCGTGTTGGGGCGGTGCGGCGGCGAGAGACGGAGGCGGGGCGGGCTGCACCGGCTGAGCCGGGCGTACTTGAATGATGCGGGGCGGGGCAGGCTTCAGCTCAAGATGATCCAGGGCGAACGTGCGCAGTGTCGGCTGGCCTTTCTCGTCGTGAGTGGGGTAGGAGAGTACGAGCTGGCGTGTGGCGCGGGTGAGGGCGAAGTCAAAGAGGAACGCCTCTTCGGCCTCGCGGTCCGTCCGCGTGGATACGGGAGTGCCGTTGTGGCGCAGATGATGGCGGATCTCTTCACTCAAGACAGGGTCCGGCGTGGCGGCACGGGGGAACTCGCCTTCCAGCAGGCCGCAGAGGAATACGACGGGCAGTTCCCACTGGCGGGCCTCGTAGACGTCGAGGAGGTGGACCGCGTCGCGGCGGTGATCGGGGAGACGGAGGGTGGCCTCTTTCAGCGCTGCCTGGGCCTCCCGCCAGAAGCCTTCGAGGAACATCGGCTGGTCGCCGAGGAGCGGCACGATCTCCTGGAGGGTTGATTCGAAGACGCGCTGGGCTTCGGCCTGGCCGCGCCACGTACGGAGGTCCTGTGGTGTGACGATGCCGCCGATGGCGGGCGGCGGGATGAAAGCGCGCAGCGTGCAGAGCCGCGCGGCCCATTCGGCCGGCGTGGCAGTTTCAGTGGCCCAGGGAGTCAGCGCCTCCAGGGCATGAATGCGCGCGTGGAACTCGGCAGCGGCGATGCGCAGGAGTGTGCCGAGCCCCTCGGCCGGCAGCGCGGCGCGGACGAGATCGTGAAGCGGATCAATGGCCAGGGCCTTGGCGGTGAGCGCGCACTCCCACTGGCTGAGGAGCGCCTCGATGATATGGATGTAGGTGCGGACGACTGGGTGGCCGGTGAGGGGCTGTGTGAAGTAGGCGCGCACCGGGATGCCGAGCCGCGCGCAAGTGGTTTCCAGCAGCGGCGCGTAGGGCTCGGCCTTGCGCAGGACGATGCCCATCTGGCGCCACTCCAGGCCGCTGGCGCGGTGCTCCAGGATGCGGAGGGCGATGTCCTCGACCTCCCTCTGGCGCGACGTGGAGGCCACCAGGACTCGTTCGGGCGTTGTGCGGACCGGATGGAGCCGCTGCTCGCGAAAGCCCATCTGGCGCAGCGATTCCAGGCAGGGCGTGGCGCCGGGCCATTCGGGCAGCGTGATGGTGAGTCGGGTGAGGGACTTCAGAGCACGAATCAATTCCAGCTCGCCGCGGCTAAAGGAGAAGAAGCCGTCGATATAGATGTCTTCCGGCAGAGGGGGAATGTTTTCGCGGATGTGCCGGGCGGCGTCCAACATCTGCTGGGCGCGGAGGAGCAGGCCGCGACGTTTGAGCTCGGTTTCGAGATCGTCGTAGATCAGGCCGAGCGCCTGCATCGACGGACCGGAGTAAACGCCGAGGGTTCGCAGGGCGGCCCATTGCAGGGCGTCGCAGCCGGAGTTGGCGAGGTCCTCCAGCGAGTTGGCGAGCGCGGGCGCGAAGCCGGGGCTTTGCAGTAGAGTGGCGAACGGCTTGGGCTGGCGGTCTGCGAGGATCTGCCTGAGGATGAAATCGAGGTCGATGGGCGAGGCGAGCCTGGCGGCGGGGGTGAGCTCGTGAAGAAATGCCGCGATGGTGGTGATGGAAGATGGACGGACTGGGGCGCCCTCGCGGGCGAGCTGGTTGCGCAGGTGCCCGGCCATGGTGGAGGTGGGCACCAGGAGGCGGCCTGCCGGGTGGCGGCGCAGCTCGTCGAGGATCAGTGTCGTCTTGCCGGAGCCGGGCAGTCCTAGGAGGAGACGCATGAGGGCTGAAGAATGGCCGCCGTGGAGCCGCGTGGCACAAAGGTTGGGGTGAGCAGGATCTCGCGTGGTTGGGGCGTACTGGTGAGGGATTCGAAGATGAGGCGGCCGATGAGGTCGCGCGGGATGTGCGAGGTGGTGAGCGGCGGGCTGATGATGTCGGCGAGCTCGATATCGTCGAAACCGGTGAGCGAGACGTCTTCGGGGACCCGCAAATTGAGCGCGCGCAGTTCGCGCATGGCGCCAGCCGCCATGAAGTCGTTGACGCAGACGATGGCGGTAGGCTGGAAACCCTCACCGAAGATGGCGCGGACGGCTTCGCGGCCGCCGCTGAAGCCATCGGCGCCGGTGGCGGTGCGGTATTCGATGGCGGGAGAGAACTGGCGCACGATCTCCAGAAAGGTCTCTTTGCGGTCCTGCAATGGGCCGAGCGTCGTGTGGTGGCCGACAAAGGCGAGGCGGCGATGGCCGAGTTCCACCAGGTGGGAAACCAGGCGCTGCATGCCGGCCCGGTAGTCGACATTGATATGAACGAGGCCGCGCCGTGTCGATCCCACGTCGTAGACGACGATGGGCAACTCGTGGTGGGCGAGCTCGTCGAGTAAAGCCTCATCCATCTCGGAGACCACGACGGCGAGGCCGGAAAGGCGGCGGCCGATCATCAGGCGGACGAGGGCGTGGAGACGCTCGGAGCGATAGCCGGTGTTGGTGATCAGCACTTCGTAATCGGCGTCGTGGGCGGCGGCTTCCAGGCTGCGAAAGATGTCGAGAAAGAAGGGGTTTTCGAGGTTGGAGACGATGAGGCCGATCATGCGCGAGTCGCCGCCGGCCAACGCGCGGGCGTGGAAATTGGGATAGTAGCGGAGCTCCTCGGCCGCGCGGGTGACGCGCAGGCGGGTCTCTTCGCGGACGACCCCAATGTTGTTCATCACACGAGAAACCGTGGCGGTAGAGACCCCCGCGCGGCGGGCGACATCAGCGAGGTTCATGCAAGTGCTCCGACGTGCGAGTTTACCAAAGTTTGCACTGCTTATCAGCCGGACGCACCATCGGATCGCCCTGCTTGCAGGAAAACGCCTTGTGAAACTCGGGCATATTCTGCAAGGTCCCGATGGCGCGAAACTCGCCCAGCGGGTGGGGGTTCGTATTGAGCTGGAGCCGTGTGGACTCTGGCCGGTACTTCGTGCCCCAGACGCGCGCGAAAGCGAGGAAGAAACGCTGCTCCGGCGTGAAGCCGTCGATGGCGGCGGGCGCGGGCTTGCCTTTCAATGAGCGCTGCCACGCCTTGTAGGCGAGGGTGAGGCCGCCGAGATCGCCGAGGGCTTCGCCGACGACGAGCTTGCCGTTATGGTGCAGGCCTTCGCCGACCGTCATGGTGTTGAACTGCTCAATGACGCAATCGCGGCGCGCGTTGAACTTCTCGATGTCGGCGGCGGTCCACCAGTTTTTGAGGTTGCCCTCGGCGTCAAATTTGGAGCCCTGATCGTCGAAGCCGTGGCCCATTTCGTGCCCGATGACGGCCCCGATGGCGCCATAGTTCATGGCGTCGTCGGCCTGCATATCGAACATGGGCGGCTGGAGGATGCCGGCGGGGAAGGCGATCTCGTTCATGGGCGGGCTGTAGTAGGCGTTCACGGTGGGCGGCGTCATGCCCCACTCGTTGCGGTCCACTGGCTGGCCGATCTTGGCGAGGCGGTAGAGACGATCGTTCAGCGAAGCGGCACGGAGATTTTCGTAGTACTTGGCCGGATCGATGGCCACCTTGCCGTAGTCGCGGAACTTGTCGGGGTAGCCGATCTTGGCGACAAAGGCGTTGAGCTTGGCGACGGCGGCCTGGCGTGTGGCCGGCTCCAGCCATGCGGCATTGGAGAGCTCCTCACGCAGGGTAGCGCGGAGGTTTTCCACCAGCTCATTCATGCGGCGCTTGGCCTCGGGCGGAAAATGTTTCTGGACGAAGACCTCGCCGAGCGCCTCGCCGAGAGTGCGGTCCACGGTGGCGACGCAGGTCTGCCAGCGGGGCTGCTGCTCTTTGACGCCGGTGAGCACGGTCCGGAAAGCAAAGTCCTGATCGACGAAGGGCTTGGAGAGCGAGGGCGCGGCGGCGTCGATGAGGCGCCAGCGCAGCCAGATCTTCCAATCGGCGACCGGGACGGCGCTGAGTTGGGCGTTGAACTTCTTGAGGTAGTCGGGCTCGCCGACGTTGATGGGGGTGGATTCGGAGAGATTGAACTGCGCGTAGACGGGCTTCCAATCGAAAGCGGGCGTGAGCGCGGCCAGGCCCGCGAAATCCATCTTGTGATAACGGGAGTAGGGGTCGCGGCGTTGAACGTTCGTCATCGTGGCGCCGGCCAGTTCGGTTTCAAAGGCGAGGATGGTCTTGGCGGAGGCGGCTGCGGTATCGGGCGTGTCTCCGAGCAGGGCGAGCATCTTGGCGATCTGGAGGAGAAGCTTCTCGCGGATCTCTTTGGAGCGGGGATCGTCCTTGAAGTAGTAATCACGGTCCGGCAGCGACAGCCCGCCTCCGCCGATCTGGATGATGACGTCCTTTGAATTCTTCAGATCCTGTCCGCCCCGCAGGGAGACCGGCGCGATGTTGCTGGTGCGTTGGAGCGAGGCGAGCAGGGAGGCGAGTTGCGGGACCGTCTGCACGGCGGCGATGCGCGCCAGGTCGTGCTGGAGCGGCGTGATGCCCCGCGCGTCGATGGCGGTGGTGTCCATGCAACTGGCGTAGAGGTCGCCGATCTTGCGCTCCGCGCTGCCGGCTAGGGCGTTGGACTTGGCGGCGGATTCGAGAATGGTGCGCAGCCGCTCGCGGTTGCCCTCGGTGATGACCGAGAGCGTGCCCCAGGAGGGATAGCGGTCCGGGATGGGATTCCTATCGAGCCAGCCGCCGTTGGTGTAGCGCCAGAAATCGTTGCAGGGCTTGCATGTGGGATCGAGGCTGGACTTGTCGAAAGCGGAGGATTGCGGGAAAGCGAGAGCGGCGGTGAATACCGCGGTCAGCAGGAGACGGAGTGCGCGCATAGGAGTTGACCTGTAGTTTACATCTTAGGTCTATCCTGCGGCGCTATTGCGCGGCTTCGCGGCAGCCGGATGCAAGCCGTTTGCAGAAATACCCCGGCCGGCAGAAGGGTGCCGGCCGGGCTGCTGACCAATGACCCCGGTTACCGCGGGAAGGGAATCCAGTTTCCGTTGATGAACTTCGGGTAGCCGGCATCCATCGTGTTGTCCGCGTCCGAGTACCGCGCGTACTTCCTTCCCTTGAAGAAGTAGATTTTGTGGTTGTCCTCGCGCATGAGCACTGCGTCGATACCGTCCGCGAAGCTCGCCGGCAGGCCGTTCCAGTTCCCGGCGATCGGTTTCGGGTAGCCCGCGTCCACTCCGCCGGCGACACTGCTAAAGCGGACGTACTGGTTGCCCTTGAAGAAATAGATCTTCCCGTTGGACTCCCGCCACAGTGCCGCGTCGATGCCCGTCTGGAAACTCGCCGGCAGGCCCGGCCAACTCGATGCAATCGACTTCGGGTAGCCCGCATCCACGCCGTCAGAGACTTTGGTGAACCGGACATACTGGGAACCTTTGAAGAGATAGACACACGAGTTCGATTCCCTCCAAAGGGCGGCGTCGATCCCCTGCTTAAAGCTGTTCGGCAGGCCTTTCCAGTTGCCGGCGATATTGGTCGGGTAGCCCTCATCGCGGCCCGATGGAACATCGGTGATCCGAATGTATTTTTTGTTGCTGAACAGGTAGATTTTATCGTTATCGCCGCGCCACAGGGCGGCGTCGATCTTGGTGAGGAACGCACCCCAGCCCAGGTGCCAGGGCGTACTGGGACACATCGCGCCGGAGTTGCTCCGCATGATGCACGGGATGGCCAGGTCGGGAGTGCAGTTGGCGCAGTTGTCGTTGGGCTGGCTGAAGAACTTCCCTTTCGTTGCGCCGCAAGTGCACTTGCTGGAAGCGTACTCATCCGGACAGCCGAACAGGTGGCCGGTTTCGTGCGATACGATTCGGTCGAAGTCCTTGGTTGGGCTGAAATTGGCATAGCGGATGACGGTCCTGCCGCCGCCGGCATAGGCGAACCAAGTGGTGGGGTGCTTCGTGTAGAAGCTGCCGATGGCCCATTGCGTGTCCAGGCTCGTCTTTAGACCGCCGATCCACTGCTTCAGGCCCTCGTCGCCCGCCGGGAAACCCAACTGCGCCATGGCCGGGTCGCGCCACAGCAATTCGGCCTCGCCTGTGCTGAGGCCGATCGGCACGCCTTCTTCGTAGCCGGCGTCTACGCCATCGGGCACGTTCGTAATCCGGACATACTTGCCGTACATCCGGCCCTTCTTGAAGAAGTAGATTTTGCTGTTGCTGTCCCGCCAGAGCGCCGCGTCAATGCCCTCGTTGAAGCTGTCCGGCATTCCTTTCCAATTGCCCTTGATCGGCTTGGGGAAACCGGCATCGACGCCCGCCGCCACGCTCGAGAAGCGAACGTATTTGTCGCCTTTGAACATGTAGATGTGGCCGTTGTCCTTGCGCTGCAACACCGCATCGAGTTCGGTTTGGAATTCGGCCGGCAGTCCGGGCCAGTTGCCGGCGATCGGCTTGGGGTAGCCGGCGTCCACGCCGCCCTCCACGGTAGTGAATCGCACATACTGCGAACCCTTGAAAAAGTACAGGCAGTTGTTCGATTGCCGCCAAAGGGCCGCGTCGATGCCGGCCTGGAAATCGGCGGGCAGTCCGGGCCAGTTGCCGGCGATGGGTTTAGGATAACCAGCGTCCATTCCTCCCGCGACGCTGCTGAAGCGAACGTACTCGCTGCCCAGGAAGAAGTAGATCTTTCCGTTGTCCCCGCGCAGCAGGGCGGCGTCTGGCCCCTTAAAAAACGCCTCCGGCATGCCGGGCCATCGGGCGCCCTGCCAGGGCGTGATGTCAACCGTCGCCTCCTTGACGTCGAGAACCCAGGTCACCCTGGCATCCGGCTCCTGATTCCCCAGCCAGTTCAACCCCTCCTGGACCTCAGCCACGATCTGATCCTTGGTGTCCTCGGACAGGGCATAATCCCCATGGCCGTTGACCAGCACAACTCCCACCGCCACATCATTGATCAGCCGTTCGTTCGAGGGGATTTCGGCGCCGGGCGCGAATGACCGTGCGGCGGCCGTGTCAGACTCCGGGCCGGTCTTTCCGCCGTGGGATTCATCATCGGCGTCGTCCGGTGCGTCCAGTCCGTCTTTGCCCCACTCCACGCCCTCGTGTGCCCGTTTCAGCTTCAATTGGCGGTATGCCGGAGTCCTGCGCAGCCGGGCAGCCCGCAATTGAATGATCTCGGATTTTGAGAGCCCGGCCGGGATTGCCTCCCCGCTCTTCAGAAGCCTCGCGCCCGCCGGAAGTAGTCTTGCGACCTCCGCTTCATCGCGATCCAGGTTGATGATCAGCGAACTTCCACCGATCCGATTCGTGACCTTGATTCCGGCCTCCGCGATCGCCGCCAAAACGGCCTCTCGATTGACGCCGGTTCCCAGTAGCACGATGTGCTCGTTGGTTTTTGAATCAGCCATTGTAGTTGCACCCTCTGCGTATAGTGCATCCACAAGCGAAAGCGTTTCAGTGTATTTTCCGTCCGGCCGAAAGCCGGCTCAAGCTATCGCAGCAAAGGCGTTCGAGCCGGGCCCGAACGCCTCTGTGAGAGCTTCGATTGGCGCGCTACTTCTTGGGTGCAGCGGCGGGCGTGGCAGCCTTGGCCGGGGCTTTGGCCGGCGCTTTGGCTGGCGCCTTGGTGGGTGCAGCTGCCGGAGTGGCGGCCTTAGCCGGTGCCTTGGCGGGCGCCTTGGTGGCTGCCGGTTTCGCAGGTGCCGGTGCGGGCGCCAGGACGATGCCGCCGGCGGGCACCGGTCCCACGCGCTCAAACGTCACCTTGGAGATGATGACCGGTACTGAGGGCTTGTCACCGGCGCCTTTCGGCACGGAGGTGATGCGCTTGGTCATTTCCTGGCCTTCCACCACCTGGCCGAAGATCGTGTGTCTGCCGTTCAGATGCGGCGTGGGCACTTCGGTGATGAAGAACTGGCAGGAGCCCGTGTTCGGGCCGGCGTTGGCCATGGCCACGCGGCCGGGGATGTCGAACTTCAGCGTGGGGTGAAACTCGTCCTTGATGACGTCCGTGCCGCCCATGCCGGTGCCGGTGGGGTCGCCGCCCTGGATCATGAAGCCGGGGATCACGCGGTGGAAGGTCAGGCCGTTGTACAGCGGACGGCGGACTCGGGTGCCGGTCTTGGGGTCTTTCCAGGAGACGCGGCCCAGGGCCAGATCCACGAAGTTCTTCACCGTGATGGGCGACTCGGTTTCAAACATCCGGTAGACGATCGCGCCCATCGGCGCGCCGCCCTGCGAGATCTGGAGCGTGGCGTAGAGGCCGGGCTCGCGGGCTGGTTTGGCCGGCGCGGCGGGCGCGGCCGGTGTTACTGCTGGGGGCGTCTGGGCGGCGAGCGTGCCGGCCAGGACGAGGGTCGAGAAAAGAGCTGAGAAGGTCCTCATATCAACAGAGTACCAGCGTGGCGCGGCCGGCGGCCCGGCGTCGCGGAGGATTCACCCGCGCGTCATCGCTGTGTCAAAGAGCGGGTTCATGATGACGGCAGATGCAGCCAGCACCCGTGTTCGGTAGCGTGTTGAGGCAGATGGCGCCGGCGCCGGTGGCCGGTGCGCTGGGTAAGATTCTGCGGATCGACGATCTGGACCGGGTAGTGGAGCGCATTCGCGCGGGGCGGGATGTGAGCAAAGGGCTGACCTTTGCGGAGGAGACGTTGCGCGCCTTGGGCGTGGAGATTCGCGTCAGGCAGGAGGAGCTGGCGCGAATCCCGCGAACCGGGCCCGTGGTGGTGGTGGCGAATCACCCATACGGAATGTTGGAGGCAGCGGCGTTGTCTTCGATGCTGGAGCGCGTGCGGCCCGACGCCAAGGTGGTGGCCAATCACTGGATGGGCGCGGTGGCGGAGCTTCGAGACAAGCTGATCATGGTGGACACCCTGGGCGGCGCCGTGCATGGCAACTCACGGACTTTGCGCGCAGCCCTGGCGCACCTCGGCCGCGGCGGGTTGCTGGTGGTGTTTCCTGCCGGTGAAGTGTCGCACTGGGACGCCAAGCGCGGCGCCATAGCTGATCCCCAGTGGAACGACGGCGCGGCCCGCATGGCGCGCGCGGCGGGCGCGCAGATGGCGCCTGTCTACTTCGCCGGCGCCAACGGCTGGGTGTTCCAGGTGGCGGGCATGGTGCATCCGCGGCTGCGCACGGCATTGCTGCCGCATGAGCTGCTGAGCAAGAAGAACCGCGTGCTGGAGATCCGCGTGGGCCATCCGGTCCGGCCGGAACTGGCGGAGACCGAGGAGATGCGGCGGCGGACCTACTGGCTGGGCGCGGCCCGGCAGAACGCACCGGCGGCGAAGCGCAAGATGGCCGTCCTGGGCGAAGCAGCGCCGGCCGGGTGGGTCCGGAAAGAGATTGCAGGGCTCGACGCGCGCCAGGTGCTGGCCGAATCCGGCGAATGGAAAGTGGTTCAGACCACCTCCTGGGCCACGCCGATGACCATGCGCGAAATCGGGCGTCTGCGCGAGGAGACCTTCCGCGCGGCGGGCGAGGGCACGGGCGCCGCCTATGATCTGGACCGCTTCGACAACTGGTATCACCACCTGATGCTTTGGAATCAGGAGAAGGGCGAGATAGCGGGGGCGTACCGCGTCTGCGGCAACGACGAAGGGCGGGAACTGTACACGGAGTCACTCTTCCGGATGGGGGCCGGGTTCCGGCAGCGAGTGGGTCCCGCGCTGGAGCTGGGACGCTCGTTCATCCGGCAGGACTATCAACGCGCCTACCAGCCGCTGCTCTTGCTGTGGCGCGGCATCGGCGAGTTCATCGCCAGGAATCCGCGCTATCGCAGGCTGTTTGGCGCCGTGAGCGTGAGCGCGGATTACAGCGCGGCCTCTCGTGGATTGATGGCGCGCTATCTGCGATTGCGCTGCTGGTCTGAAGAGCTGGCGGAGTGCGTGGAGGCGCGCGTTGCGTTTCGCGGGGACTATTCGGGCGAGTGGCCCAATGCGGCGGACGTCGATGACCTGGATCACCTGGTGGATGACGCCGAAGGCGGCGCACGGAGTGTCCCCGTCCTTCTGCGGCACTATCTGAAGCTGGGCGGACGCCTCTGCGCGCTGGGCGTGGACCCGGGGTTCGGCTCGTGCGTGGATGGATTGGTGGTGGTGGACCTGCTGGAGACGGACCGCAAACAGGTGGAGCGCTATCTGGGGCGGGCCGGGGCGGCGCGCTTTTACGCGGCGCACGGCGACTAGGGCCTCTCGCGCTACTGCCGCAACCGCCCCTCGCAGTGATACGATTTAAGCATGAAAAAAGAGAGAATCCTCTCCGCAATGCTAGAGATCGGCATCGTGCCGGTGGTTCGCACGTCATCGGCCGATAGCGCGTACAAGGCGATCGAGGCCATCTACCGCGGCGGCATCCGTGCTGCCGAGGTCACCATGACGACACCCGGCGCGGTGAAGGTTCTGGAAAAGCTGGCAGACGAGTTCGGCGACAAGATGGTGCTGGGCGCGGGCACTGTGCTAGACCCCGAAACGGCTCGCATCTGCATGCTGGCCGGGGCTCAGTTCTTCGTCACGCCGGCCTTGAATCTGGCCACCATTGAGATGGCCCACAAATACTCACGGCCCATCTGCCCCGGCGCGCTGACGCCCACCGAAGTCCTCACCGCCTGGCAGGCCGGCGCCGATATCGTCAAGGTCTTCCCGTGCGACAACGTCGGCGGCGCCAAGTACATCAAAGCGCTGAAGGGGCCCTTCCCGCAGATCGAGATGATCCCCACCGGCGGCGTCAGCCTCACCACGGCAGCCGATTTCCTGAAGGCCGGCGCCTGCGCCGTGGCCGTCGGCGGCGAACTCGTCGATGCCAAGACCATCAAAGAGGGCAAGTACGAGATCTTCGAGGAGCGCGCCCGGCAGTTCCTGGAAGTGGTCGCCAAGGCGCGCGCCGAGATGGCCGCGTAAGACTGCTAAAATCGAGGTCACATGGCTGTCAGTCAAGACCTATTGGAAATCCTGGTGTGCCCGGTCTGCAAAGAGAGCGTGACACTCACGGTGGATCAGACCGGGCTGAAGTGCCCGGCGTGCAAGCGCGTTTACCCGGTGCGGGACGACATCCCCGTGATGCTCGTCGATGAGGCGCGGGTCGAAGAGTAGCGGACGCCCGCAATGCCATCCATTGTCGAGCGGCTGCCCTCGGGCGCGCGAGTCCTGGTGGTGCGCCTACGGTCGCTCGGCGATTGCGTCCTGACCACCCCGGCGCTGCATCTGCTGCACGCGCACAGGCCCGATCTCGAAATCGGCGTTGTCGTGGAAGGCCGCTTCGCGCAGATCTTCGAAGGAAACCCGGCCGTGGCCGCCATCCTTCCGCCGTCCCGCAAGACGGCGCTAGGCTACGGCGCCAAGTTGGCTGTGAACTTCCACGGCGGGTCCCGCAGCGCGCTGCTCACAGCCCTCTCGCTGGCCCGCTGGCGCGCCGGCTTCGGGCACTACCGCCGCCAGTGGGTGTATAACTTGTGCATCCCGCGAGCGCAGGAGATCCTTGGAGAAGAACGCACGGTGCATACCGCCGAACATTTAGCCTCCGCCATGTTTTATCTCGGCGTACCGCGCGCCGAGATCCCGCGTGCGCAACTGTTCGCGGACCAACACGCGCCCTTGCGGCCCTGCGTTGTGATCCATCCTCTGGCGTCGGCGGAGGCGAAGGCCTGGCCGGCGAGCCGGTTTCTGGCAATCGCCAGATGGCTGCGCGATGAGCGCGGCCTCCAGCCCGTTGTGATCGGCGGGCCGGGTGAGGACCTCTCTGCCTTCGCGGAGTTTGATCAACTGGCCGGCGCGCCGCTCAACGACGTCAAGCGGCTGATGAGCGGCGCCTCCCTCTTCGTCGGCAACGACAGCGGCCCGGCGCACATGGCAGCCGCATTCGGCGTGCCGGTGGTCGCGCTCTACGGCAGTTCCGATCCCGTCATCTGGGCGCCGTGGCGCACCCGCGGCGAGGCTGTATCTGCGCCCGAGGGGCTTCCCACGGTAAGTGTGGATCGCGTGCGCGGCGCGGTGCAGCGGCTGTTGGGGGATCCGCGGTGACCGAACTGATCCGGCTCTTCTCCTTCGCCCGCAAATACACCGCAGCCCTGGTGGGCGCCGTTCTCATGCTCATGGTGGCCGGCATCATGAACGCGATGCTGCCCATCCTCCTGGGCCCCATCTTCGATCGCGTCCTCAAGCCAAATACCGCCGACGCCCGCATCCCTCTGCCCATCCCAAAGTTCACCGGCATCACTGTCTACCTCGATCAACTCGTGCCCGGCGACATCCACAACGTCTGGACTCTCGTCGCCATCGTCATCCTGCTGGTCTTCCTCACCAAGGGCATTACGGACTACATCGGCAACTATCTGCTCAACTACGTCGGCCTCTCCGCCGTCACGGACCTCCGCCAGAAGGCGTTTGACAAGGTCGTCCGCGAAGAGCACGAATTCTACAGCTCCCATTCCACGGGGCGCCTGATGTCGTCCATCATGAGCGATATCGAGAAGATCCAGCTGGCCGTTGCGCAGATGCTGGCCGATTGGTTCCGCCAGAGCTTCAACGCGCTCGGCATGATGTACGTACTCTTTCACTCGGACTGGCGGCTGGCTCTGGTTTCCACCACAGTGCTGCCGTTTGTCCTGCTGCCCACGGCGCGGCTGGGCAAGCGCATCCGGCGCTCCACACGATCGGCGCAGGACGACGCCGCGGAGATGAGCCAGATCCTGCAGGAGGCCTTTAGCGGCTACGCCGTTGTGAAGAGCTTCACCGCCGAACAGCTCGAGAGCGATCGCTTCCGCAAGGCCGCCCGCAAGTTTAAGAAATCGAGTCTCCGCTACATCGCCCAGCAGGCGCTGCCCTCACCGATCATCGAGTTCTTCGGCGCGGTCACCATCGTCGGCCTGCTCACCTACGCCCGCGCCCAGATCAAGGCCGGCGCCATGACAGACGGCCAGTTCACCAGCTTCGTCATGGCCTTGCTGCTGCTCTACGAGCCGGTAAAACGCCTCACCGGCATCAGCAATATCTTCCAGCAGGCGCTCGGCGCCAGCCAGCGCGTCTTTGAATACATTGATCGCCCGCAGGAGATCATTCAGAAACCCGGCGCGCCGGATCTCCCCGGGTTTACGAGTGCCATAGAGTTCCAGGACGTCAGCTTCCGGTATCCGAATACGCCGAACGGCTTCGCCATCCAGGGCCTCACGCTGAAGGTCTCGCGCGGCGAGGTGGTGGCCCTGGTGGGGCCCAGCGGCGCCGGCAAGACCACGCTCGCCAGCCTGCTGCCGCGCTTCTACGATCCGCAGGAGGGGCAGATCCTGATCGATGGCCGCGACATCCGCGAGTGGAGCCTCCTATCGCTGCGCCGTAACGTGGCAGTGGTCAGCCAGGAGACGTTCCTCTTCAATGACACCGTCGCCGCCAACCTGCAATACGGGCGCATCGGCGCGTCGAAGGAAGACCTGCTGGAGGCGTCCCGCACGGCCCTGGCCGACGAGTTCATTCAGGCGCTGCCGCAGGGCTACGACACCATGATCGGCGAGCGCGGGGCCAAGCTCAGCGGCGGCCAGAGGCAGCGCCTCTCTATCGCGCGCGCGCTGCTCAAAAACGCGCCCATTCTGATCCTCGATGAGGCCACGTCGCAGCTCGATACGGAGAGCGAAATCCTGGTGCAGACCGCGCTGGGCAACCTGATGCAAAACCGCACGGTCATCGTCATCGCCCACCGGCTCTCCACCATCCGCCGTGCCGATCGCATCGTCGTCATGGACGCTGGCCGCATCAGTGAGATCGGTACGCACGAGGAACTGCTGAATCAAGGTGGCATCTACCAGCGGCTGCACGAACTTCAATATGTGGATTTGGAGAACTAGATGAGCTTGCGAAGCATGACTGGGTTCGCCCGCGCGCGGCGGTCGAACGATCTGGGCGAGGTGACGGCCACGGTGAAGAGCGTCAACCATCGCGCCATGGACCTGCACGCCCACCTGCCGGCCGAGTTTGACCAGTATGAGCCGGCCCTGCGCGGTGTGGTGAAGAAGTACCTCTCCCGTGGGCATGTCGACCTACGGGTCAGTTTCGCGCCGGCCCACGCCATCTCCGCCGCCGCGCTGAACCGGCCGCTGTTTGAGGCCTATCTCAAAGCGCTGGACGAAGCCGGACGCGATTACGGGGTGCACGGCGGGTGCGACGTCAACGCGGCATTGCGCATCCCCGGCATGCTGGCCCAGCCGATCAGCGAGGACGATGCGCCCGCCGAGTTGGAACAGTTGGTCACCTCCGCGGTGGAGGACGCGCTGGCGGCCCTGAATCTCTTCCGCGAGCGGGAGGGCGCCGAGATCCGCATTCTGTTGAAGGGGCACAACGTGGACGTGCGGCGCGATGCCGCCGAGATCGAGCAATTGCGCAAGCCGGCCGTGGAGCACTTTCACAAGCGCCTGGAAGAACGCCTGGCGGAGTTGCTGCACGGCGTGGCGATGGAGCCGCAGCGCCTGGCCCAGGAGGCCGCGGTGCTGGCCGATCGCAGCGACATCACCGAGGAGATCGGCCGCCTGCTGGTGCATTCCCGCGAGTTGGACGTCCTGCTCGACAAGGGCGGGGAACTCGGCAAGAAGTTGGATTTCCTCATGCAGGAGATGAACCGCGAAACCAACACCATCCTGTCCAAGACTTCGGGCGTGGGTGAGTTAGGATTGAAGATCACGGCATTGGGCCTGGAGATCAAGGCCAACATCGAGCGCATCAGGGAGCAGGTTCTCAATATAGAATGAGCCAGGTATTTATCATTTCTGCGCCTTCGGGGTCAGGCAAGTCGACACTGGTCAGGCGCCTGATGGAGAGCGATCCGAATCTCATCTTTTCGGTGTCTTACACCACGCGCCCCCCCCGCGGGCAGGAAACCAACGGCACCGAATACAACTTCGTGTCTCGCTCCGACTTTGAGGCGATGATCGAGCGCGACGAGTTTGTCGAATACGCGAAGGTGTTCGACGACTACTACGGAACCCACAACCGCTATATTCATCAAGGACTTGCCGAGGGCAAGGATGTGGTCCTCGACATCGACGTGAAGGGTGCGCGACAATTGAGGGAGAGGATTCCCGAAGCTGTCAGTGTCTTTGTCCTTGCTCCCTCCCGCGAAGAACTAGAGAAACGTCTGCGCGCCAGGGGAGATGTGTCCGAGCAGGTGATCCGGAAACGGGTGGCCGTGGCAGCACGGGAGATCGAAGATTTCAGCCAGTATACGCATGTGCTGGTGAACGATGATGTCGAGAGAGCCTCCGATCTGCTGCATAGCATCGTGAAGGCTGCGCGGGCGCGAAGCAGCAACAGAGATGTGGTTGCCAGCGTCCAGAAGATCCTGGGCACGTTCCAACAGTAAGAGGTTTATCCATGAGCAGCGCAACACCCAACCGCACCCCGATTCACGCCATTCCGGACGACCCGGAATCCAGCATCTACCGTTTCATCATCGTGGCGGCCAAGCGCGCGCGGCAACTCCAGGGCGGCGCACGCTCGTTCCTGCCCGGCACCGCCAAGAAGCCCACCGTGGCCGCGATGGAAGAAGTGCGGCGCGGGCTGGTCAGCTACTCCGACGCGACGCAGGCGGCCGAAATCCTCGCCAACGAACAAAAGGACTAGGAGCCGGCCGATGGCGTCTCATCCCGTGATCCTCGGTGTGGGCGGAGGGATCGCTGCCTATAAGGCAGCCGAACTGGCGCGCGCGCTGATGGAACGCGGCTGCACGGTGCAGCCTGTGATGACAGACGCCGCGCGTGAGTTTATCCAGCCGCTCACCTTCGCCGCCTTGACCGGCCAGAAGGTGATCACCGGGTTGTTCGGTGTGCGCACCTCCGACGAGGTTCTGGCCTCCAGCATCGATCACATCCGCGTCGCCCAGGAAAACGCGCTGCTCATCGTCGCGCCGGCTACGGCCGATCTCCTCGCCAAGTTCGCCAGCGGGCTCGCCGGCGATTTTCTCAGTACTCTCTATCTTGCCTTTGAAGGGCCGGTTCTGCTCTGTCCCGCCATGAATACGGCCATGTGGAACCACCCGGCCACGCAGGCCAACGTGGAGATCCTCCGGAAGCGCGGACACCACATTCTGCCGCCGGATTCCGGCCCGCTGGCTTGCGGCACAGTTGGCGCCGGCCGGCTGCCCGATCCTCCGCGCATCGCCGATTTCGCCATTCGCCTCCTCACCCAAAAGCACGATCTCGATTGCGAGACCATTCTCATCACGGCCGGCCCTACGCGGGAACTGCTCGATCCCGTCCGTTTCATCTCCAACCGCTCTTCCGGCAAGATGGGGTACGCGATGGCCGAGGCTGCGGCCACGCGCGGCGCGCGCGTCATTTTGGTCAGCGGCCCGGTGCAGCTCACTCCGCCCGAGGGCGTCGAGGTGGTGCCCGTGCAGACGGCCGTGGAGATGCGCGATGCAGTCCTGGCGCACCTGGATGCGGCCACGGTCATTATCAAGACGGCCGCTGTTGCCGATTACTACGTCGCCGCCGTGCCCACGCACAAGGTCAAGAAGACGGCGATGCGTTTCTCGCTGGAACTGGAGCCCACCCCGGATATCCTGGCCGAAGTGGGCCGCCGCAAGAAGGATCAGTTGCTCATCGGTTTCGCGGCCGAAACCGAGAACGTCGTCGCCGAGGCCCGCCGCAAACTGCTCGCCAAAAACTGCGACATGGTGGTGGCCAATAACGTCTCGGCCGATGGCACCGGGTTCGAGAGCGATGACAATGAGGTGGTGCTGGTGACGCGCGACGCCTCGCCCATCGCCCTGCCCCGCGCCTCCAAGCGCGCGCTGGCGGACCAGATTCTCGATCAGGCCCTCCAGGTGCGGCTCTCGCTGCACCCCTGATAATCCGGACAGAAACGCATGGACCGCACCCAGCTCAAGCAGTATCTGGAATTTTACAGGGACCTGGGCGTGAAGAGCGTCTTCGTGGATGGGCAACTCGTCGCGCCCGGCGCCCAAACCGCAGCCATCGCTCCCTCTCCGGTCCGCGAGGAACCTACCGTGCCCAAAGCCCCAGAGCCGGCTCAGCTCTTTCCCAAGCTCTTTCCTGCCGGAGACGCCGATGACTCGCTCGAAAGGATCCGGCACGATATCGGCGATTGCCAGCGTTGCCGCCTGGCCGCCGGCCGGAATCAGATCGTCTTCGGCTCCGGCAACGAGCAGGCCCGCCTGGTGTTTGTCGGCGAGGGACCCGGCGCCGATGAGGACGCCCAGGGCGTCCCGTTTGTCGGTCGCGCCGGACAGTTGCTCACGCAGATGATCAACAACACCGCGTCGAAAGAGGGGCTCACCATCCAGCGGCCCGATGTCTACATCTGCAACGTTGTCAAATGCCGTCCACCCGACAACCGCACGCCGGAACCCGACGAGATGGAAGTCTGCGGCCAGTTTCTCATGCGCCAGTTGCTGGTGCTGAAGCCGCGGGCCATCTGCTCGCTGGGCGCCACAGCCAACAAGGCGCTGCTCGGTACCAAGGAAGGCATCACCAAGTTGCGCGGAAAATGGCAGCACTGGCGCGATATCCCCGTCATGCCCACCTACCACCCGTCTTATCTCCTGCGGCCCTACAATCAGGACGCCAAACGGGAAGCCTGGGAAGATCTGAAGAAAGTTCTCCACTATGTCTACGACGAACCGCCACGGCCTCTTTCTGACTTTTGAGGGACTGGACGGCTGCGGCAAAACGACGCAACTGCGTCTGCTGGCCGAGCGTCTGCGGGCCGCCGGTGAGACTGTCATCCAGACGGTGGAACCGGGTGGCACCAGCATCGGCGGCGCCATCCGGCGCATCCTCCTCGATCCCGCCAACGACCATATGGGCGCCACCGCCGAGATGCTGCTCTACTTTGCAGCCCGCGCCCAGAACATCCACGAGATCGTGATTCCAGCCACCGCCCGCGGCGAGATCGTCATCTCAGATCGCTGGACAGATTCCACCTGGGCCTACCAGGGCTTCGGCCGCGGCCTCGGCGTGGATGTGGTCCGCCGCCTCGATGAGATCGCCTGCGCCGGCCGCAAGCCGGACCTCACCATCTGGGTGGATGTCGACCTCGAAACCAGCCTCGGCCGCGCCAAAAAGCGCAATGAAGACGAAGCCGCCGCCGATCGCATGGATGCTCAAAGCCGCGCGTTTTACGAGAATGTGCGGGAGGGCTACCGCCGCCTCAGCGAAGAGGAACCGCAACGCGTGCGCCGAGTGGACGGCCGCGGCACGGTGGAGCAGGTGGCACAAAGAGTGTGGGCCGTGTTTGAAACGCTGGAATCCAAAAATGTTTGACAACTTCTGGGGCAATCCACTCACCACCGCCGCCCTGGAGCAGATGATCGCCGCCGAGCGCATCCCCCAGACCCTCATGCTGGCCGGACCCGCCGGCGTCGGCAAGGCCACCCTCGCCCGCCGTTTTGCAGCGCGCCTCCTGGGCTCGCCGGAAAGGATCGAGCTGGACGACCTCAGCCTACCCGCCAATCGCGACATCATCGCCGAGCGGGAAAAATGGCCCAGCGAGAAGCGCGGCGACGATCCGCTCTTCTTTTCCTCTCATCCCGATTTCATTACCTTTTGCCCGGAGGGCCCGCTCCGCCAAATCTCCATTCAGCAGATGCGCCTCACCAAGGAACGCGCCCAACTGCGGCCCTTGAAGGGCAAGTGGCGCGTGTTTCTGATCGATCAGATCGACCGCGCCAACCTCCAGGCCGCCGATTCGCTCCTGAAGACCCTCGAGGAGCCGCCCAGCCACCTTATCCTCATTACCACGGCCGAGAACGCCTACGACCTGCCCTCCACCATTCGTTCCCGCTCGGTGATCTTCTACATGTCCCCGCTGCCCGATGCGGAGATGCGGGCGTTTGCCAAGGCAAAGGGCTTGACCGACTCGGAAGTGCGCATCGCCCTGGCCGGCGGGTGCCCGGGCCTGGCGACGTCCATTGATCTGGCCGTGTACGAGAAGCGCCGCCGCGTGATGCTGGCCATGCTGGAATCGGCTGCCGGCGTGGCGCAGTTTGGCGCCTGGGCCAAGCAATCCGAGGCGTTTCTGGCCAGCAAAAGCGAAAAGCTGGATCTCTACTTCAAGCCTCTCTACTCGCTGTTGGGCGATCTGGTTGTGTTGCACGGCGGCGGAACCGCCATTCGCAATCTCGACCTGGAGCCGGCTCTACGCAAGATCGCCGGCCAAGTCAGCTTCGATTGGCTGCGCGCGGCCGTCGAGCAGGCCGATCAGCTCATTGGCCTCCAACGGCGCAACGTGCAGAAGGGTCCGTCGGTGGATAGCTGCGTCGTGGAACTCAGGCGGCGATAGCGGGGAGCCGGTCCGGGTCCAATACGGTCCGCCATTTGTTGCCCAGCCGCACTCGCGACGGCGGCCGCATATCCTCCGGCCGAACGTCTTCAAAACGGGAAACCGAGTCCACTAGAAGCGCCTCAGGCCGTTCGTCGATCAGGAGCAGGCACGTGCGGCAACTGATGGGCCGCTCCGGCAGGCCGAGCGCGGCGTTCGGCACAATCACGGAGATGCCGGCCCCATCAATCTGCACGACATATCGCAGCGGCTCCAGGTCCGAAACCGGCGTGAGCGCCAGACCCATCGCCTGCGTCATCGCCCGGATGCGCGAGGCCGGTAGGGCATACTCCTGCCCGGCCACACGAACAACAAGGAAGCGCTGCGTGGCCACGGCTACTCCGCCATCGTCAGCACCGCGGCCGCGTGGTCTTTGGCCGAGAGGCTCCGCTGGCGTTCGTTACTCGGCGCCAGGCAGATGTGTACCTCCACGCGCTCGCCCAGGCACTCAAACGGGACTACCGTCCAGTTGCTCTTGCCCACGCTGCGCGTCGTGAAGTTTCGCCCATAGATTACCGTCGGAATGCTCAGCCCCATCGGCCCCAGTACCTCCTCCAGAGACGTCTTCACGTTGCCCAATACCATGTTGGTGATCTCGCCGATCGCATCCAGCACGTCGGCGTCCACTGCGGAGAACTCCATCATCAGCAGTTGGCCCGAGATCTTCTGCGCCATCTCCGCCGAGCAGGAAAAAGTGCCCGACCCGGCCCAGGCTCCCGCCAGACCAACTAGCGCCACTACCCCGGTATTAGGGGCAGGTACACCGTCACCCACCGACGGCTCGTGATCCACTAACTCGATGCCCAGCATGGTGCCGAATACCTCGCGCGTGGATTGACGGACAAGAGAGACCAGTTGGTCGTGCGTCATGATTACAGCTCCCGTTGAATTTTGGCGGGCGGACGCCTAGATAATTCCCGCCAGCTTCTCTTTGATCTGTTCCGCGGTGAATGGCTTGCGAACGTAGCCGGCAGCCCCAAGCGAGACCGCCTCCATCACCTTGTTGCTGCTGCCCTCTGTGGTTACCATGATCACGGGAACCCCTTTGGTCGACTCCTGCGACTTGAGCGCAGCCAGCAGTTGCAGCCCGTCCATGTTCGGCATGTTGATATCGGACAGTATGAGACCAACGGTAACGGTCTTCAGCTTCTCCAGCGCATCCTGGCCGTCCCCGGCCTCAACCACCTTTCCGATCGGCACGTCGGCCTGGATCAGAACCCTTTGCAGGATCTTTCGGATTGCCGCCGAATCATCGACGATCATGACGTCCAGTGACATTTGGACTCTCCCTCCCGTTGCTCAATTGCGCTCATCGGCGAGAGGAATTAGACTATGAGGGAAAAGGGGTGGCTTGTTCGCCGGGAGGTCTCGAAACTTTGCTCCGTGCGCGACTCTACCCCAATTGCGCCAGCACCGCCGCCGTCACCTCGGCCGTCCCGGCCGCTCCACCCAGGTCGGCGGGCAACGCTTTCCCGGCCGCCAGCACGGCCCGTACGGCGTCCTCCATCTGGGCCGCCACTGAGCCCTGCTCCAGATGCTCCATCATCATGGAGGCCGCCAGGATCGTCGCCAGTGGGTTCGCCAGCCCCTTGCCGGCGATGTCCGGCGCCGAACCGTGTACGGGCTCAAACAGCGATGGCGCGTTGCGGCGCGGATCGAGATTCGCGCTCGGCGCCAGGCCGATACTGCCGGTGATGATCGCCGACAGGTCGCTGAGAATATCGCCAAACAGGTTGGAGCCCACCACCACATCAAAGGTGGAGGGCGGCGGACAAAGTTCATCGCTGCGGCGTCCACCAGTAGCGAACCCGTCAGGATGTCGGGATAATCGGCCGCCACCTCGCGGAAAACACGATCCCACAACACCATGCTGTAGCCCTGCGCGTTGGACTTCGTGATCGAGGTGACGTGCCGCGCGCGATTGCGCCGCCGCGCCAGCTCAAACGCGAATCGGATAATGCGTTCGCACCCGAACCGTGTGAAGACGGACGTCTGCACGGCCACCTCTTCCGGCATGTGGTGATATTGGAAGCCGCCAATGTTGGCGTACTCACCCTCGGTGTTTTCACGCACCACCACCATGTCGATCTCGCCCGCCTTGTAGCCGCGCAGCGGCGATTCCACGCCCTCATACAGCACCGCCGGCCGCACGTTGGCAAAGAGATCGAAGGCGCGCCGGATGGGCAGCAGCATCCCGTTCAGCGTGATGTGGTCAGGAATGTCGGGATGGCCCACTGCGCCCAGCAGGATGGCATCGTGGCGGCGCAGACGTTCCAGCGCATCCACCGGCATCATCACGCCGTGGCGGAAGTAGTAATCAGAACCCCAGTCGAACGCTTCAAAGTGCAGCTGTACCCCGTGTAGCGAGGCAGACTTCTCCAGGATCTTCCTGGCGGCCGGGATGACTTCCTGGCCGATGCCGTCACCGGGCAGGAGCGCGATAGAGAGCTTCGTCATAGCACCATGCTAGCCTGTGGATCATGGCACAGGCGAACCCATTCTCACTCTCCGGCAAGACGGCGCTCGTGGCGGGCGCCAGCCGCGGCATCGGCCAGGCGATCGCGGAGGGTCTGGCGCGGGCCGGCGCCCGCACCATTCTCGCGTCGCGCACGGTTTCTGCGCTCGAAAAGATCGCGGTGGAACTGCGCGCCGAGGGCCACGTCGCGGAGGTGCTGGAGCTCGATATCGCCTCCCGCGCTTCGCGCCAGCGCGCCGTCTCCGCGCTGCCCGACATCGACATCCTGATCAATGTGGCCGGCACCAACGTCCGCAAGCGCTTCGAGGACTACACGCCGGAAGAGTACGACCGGCTGGTCAACACCAATCTCACCGGCATCTTCGAGCTCACGCAGGCCGTCGGCAAGCGCATGATTGAGCGCGGCGCCGGCGGCAAGGTGGTCATGATTGGCAGCCTGACGTCCATCCTCGGTCTCCCCTACGTCAGCGTGTACACCGTGACGAAATCGGCGCTGGCCGGCCTGAGCCGCCAACTGGGCGCCGAATGGGGCCGCCACGGCATTCAGGTCAACTGCATCGCGCCGGGCTTCATCCTCACCGATCTCAACAAAGACATGTGGGCCAAGCAGGAAATGAAGGAGTGGATGAAGGGCGTGCAACCCAATCCGCGCCTCGGCGCCCCGCAGGATATCGCACCCCTCGCCGTCTTCCTCTCGAGCCCCGGATCGGACTACATCACCGGCCAAGTCATCGCTGTCGATGGCGGAGTCTCCACGTCCATCGTCTGGCCTTTCGAGCCAGCGTCGTAATCAGCGCGTCAACCGGACTTGCTTGTGCGGGTTCGTCTGCCCGGCGACGATCTCCACTTGCCCACGGCGCAGGCCGAACTCTTCGGCCAGGAAGCGGATCAGCTCGTCGTTCGCTTTGCCCTTTTCCGGTACCGCGGCGAGTTTCACTTTGAACGCGCCGTCGCCCATCTCGCCGGCCCACTGCGTCCGCTGGCTCTTCGGAATCACGCGGATGGAGAGCGCGAGCTTGCCCTCGGTCTGCAGGCGCGCGCGGAGTGCTTCGAGATCCATGGCTAGCGCAGCGGCACCGACATCATCTCACCCGCCCTCAGCCGCCAACCCGCCGCGGGCGGCGCCAGCGCGGGCAGAGGCGAATAGTCCGGCCCTAACAGAAAGATTCTGCCAAATGCGCCCACCGAGCAGGTGCCGTTCTTCGGCGTCGGTTGCCGGGAGACGTCCCGCAACGAGAGACACTGCGCGCCGAGCTCCGTCAGGTCGGCAAGCTTGGTCCCCGGCGGAAGTTCGATCGCGGTCCGCGCCCAGCCGTTGCGCTCGATGTGGCTTTTCGCTAGCCCGTTGGCCGAGCCATACCAGCGCTGTGCCGCCCGGCTCCGCACGAGTATCTGCACGGCAGCCGCCTTCGATTCCGTCTGGAACTCCACCACCAGGTAGTTGCGCGGATCGCTGATCTTCTCGCCGTCAAACGTGCCGGCCGGCCGCAACTTGCCTTCCCGCTCCAACTCCTCGGCCGCGATGCGATATGTGTACGGAGATCTGTCCATCACCATCTCCCGTGAGCCGCCGCTGAGCTCCGCCAGCACGGGCGCAAGCTGGTATCGGATCGGCGAGCCGGAGAGCGGCGCGGGCGCCACCATGTTGTTGTCAGTGATCGGCATCAGAACCGGATGGCTGCCCTCGCGCGTGCCGGTATAGGGGATGTCCACGTGGTCTTTGGTCTGGATCAGCGTCTGCACAGGCGTGCCCGCGGTGTTCAGCCAAACGCGGTAGATGTACTCGATGTCCGTGGTCCGGCCCCAGCGCGCCATCAGGTCGCGCGTGGACGTCCCGCCGTCTTCGTTGGAGAAGATCACGGTGTATTCCAGGAAGGCGCCCGCGGCGTCCTTGCCACGTGTGCAGTAGGCCAGTAGCGGGACATCAGTGAACTGGCCCAACGTGTTTGCACGCGCCAGCACAATGGGCGCGTGGGCGATAAAATCGTCGGTCGATTCGCGGAACTTGGCGTCCACCGCGCGCAGGCCGGCGCCGGCGGCGGAGTACGTCGCGTGGCGCTCTAACTTGAGGGTGTGAGGCCCGGCGTCTAGCGCGCCCAGGAACACGCTGTAGGTCCGCGCGCCGTTAAACACCATGAGATTCTGTTGCGTTTTTCCGTCCACCGAGAGTGTGGCCAGCGATGCCTCGCGGCCCGGCTTAGACCAATCGGCGTTCGGCGCGTCCAGAACGAGGTCGGCGACGATCTCAGCCCGCTGGCGCACTTGGAAAGCGAACTCGCGGGTCTGGGCGCTCAGAGTGGTGACAAAACACGTCAAAAAGAGCAAAAAAGTGGCAGTTAGACGCTCCAAAGTGCGCAAAAGACGCTCCGTTCTGACAGGCTTCGAAAGTGTGGCCGCCACGGCTCCGGATTCACGCAAAGCCGCGAGTTCGTGGGCGCAGCCGGAGAGGACGACGACTGGCAGGCCTGAATCCAGCGCACCGAGCTCGGTGATCAGGCCCAAGCCATCCTCGGCGCGAGGCAGGCCGAGATCCATCAGGACGCAGCCGACGCCACCGGCCCGGACACTGGCCAGCGCGTCGGGCGCGTTGGCGGCATCGAGCACGGTATGCCCAGCGCGCTCGAGGATCAAGCGGCGCAGGACGCGCTGATCGGGGTTGTCTTCCACTAACAGAACAGTTGCCATCCGCGGATCAGTTCTCAAAGTCGATCCGCGCAATGACAAGCTGCGGCAGAGTCTGATTCCAGCCGCTGGGGATGGAGTCAAAGGGCAGGCGGAACGGGCGGGTTTCACCGGGCGCCAGAGCGGCGGCGGTGCGCTTGACGATGGCCACGCGCTCGCGCAGGATCAGTTGCCCGTAGGGGTCGTAGAAAACGCAGTTGATCTCCACGAGTTTCAAGGGGCGGTTTCCGCGGTTGGTGATCTTGCCATCGATCTCCACCACGGTGGCCTTCATGTAGTTCTCGTGGGCTTTCATCTCCACATCGGAAAGTCCGAGTTTGCTGACGTAGGCGCGTGCTTCCGGCGTGAGCGTCACCTGCTGGCTGGAGGACGGCACGGCGCGCAGGAACAGAAACCAGAAACCGGCGCCGGCGATAAGGATCACCGCCGCCAGGATGACGAAGAGCGTTGAATTGAATGAGCGCTTCTCTTGCGATTTAATGGCCACTGACCGTCATCTCCCCGATCAGAAGCGTCGGGCAGGCAACCGAACCACGGAACTCGAGGTCGTTACCCACGGCTTCGATCTGTTCGAGCATTCGGCGAAGATTCCCGGAGATGGTGATCTCATGGACCGGCCACGTCAGTTGGCCATTTTCAATCCACAAACCTGCCGCACCCCGTGAATAGTCGCCGTTGACTATATTGACACCGGAGCCGAGCAGTTCGGTCACGTAGAGGCCATTTTTTACCGAAGAAATTATCTGCTCGGGCGTCTGTTCACCCGGTTGGAGGTAGAGAGTGCCGTGTCCGGTGCCGGCATTGCCCGTCACACCCCGCGAGGCGTTGCCCGTGGTCTTCATGCCGAGCTTGCGAGCCGTATAAGAATTCAGCAGGTAGTTGCGCAGATACCCGTCTTCGACCACCGGGGTGCAGCGGGAGGGCACGCCCTCGTCGTCGAAGGGCGAGGTGCCGAAGAGGCCCGGCATGGTGGCATCGTCGAGAATGGTGATGCCCGGAGCGGCGATGCGCTCGCCGAGCAGACCGGCCAGGAACGACGCCTTCTGCCAAACGGCCTCGCCGGTGACGGCCGAAAAGACGTGACCCACCATCGAGCGCGCCACGATGGGATCGAGGATCACCGGCACCTTCTGCGTGGCGGCCTTGCGCGCGCCCAGGCGCCGCAGCAGGCGCTCGGCGGCCTTCTTGCCGATGTACTCCGGCGCCTCCAGCTTGTCGTGGGAGCGGGCCGTGGAGTACCAGTAGTCGCGCTGGAGCCCGTCGCCGCTGGCTGCCACCGGCACCACGCTCAGCGAGCAGGACGATGACCGGTAGCTACCCAGAAAACCGAGGGAGTTGGCGAAGGCGCGCCAACCGGTGTTGGAGCCGAAACCGGCGCCCTCGCTGTTGGTGATGCGCGGATCGGCGGCGAGCGCGGCGGCCTCGCAGGCGCGTGCCTGCTCGATCTTGTAGGCGGCCTCAAGATTCTCGACGGAGCTGGAGTAGAGCAGCAGGTCGCCTGGCAGCGATCCGAGCTCGGCCTCATCGGGCAGGCCCGCGAACGGATCCTCGGTGGAGATCTGCGCCAGCCCGGCGGCCGAGGCCACCATGCGCGCCAGTCCCTCTTCGGAGAGATCCGACGTATAGGCCGAGCCGACGCGCTGGCCGAACAAAAGGCGCACCCCGGCGGCCCGCGATCCGGCCTCCTTCAGAGTTTCCACCTCGCCCAGCCGCACATTCACTTCGAACTCGTCTCCCTCGGCCAGGGTGGCCTCCGAGGCGGTAGCGCCCCGCGCCTGGGCCAGCGCGACGATGCGAGCCGCGATCTCTTCCTGCGGATTCCGCGGCGTCATGCGTTGCCTCCCACCGTGATTTTGTCGATTTTCACCGTGGGGATGCCCACGCCCACCGGCACGCTCTGGCCTTCCTTGCCGCAGATGCCGACGCCCTCATCGAGCCGCAAATCGTTGCCCACCATGGAGATGAACTTCATCGCCTCCGGACCGTTGCCGATCAGCGTGGCGCCACGCACCGGGCGGGTGAGCTTGCCGTTTTCGATCAGATAGCTTTCCGTGGCTGAAAAGACGAAGTTGCCGCTGGTGATGTCCACCTGGCCGCCGCCAAAAGTGGTGCAGTAGAGGCCGTTGGGCACGCTGCGCACGATCTCATCGGGATCGCTCTCGCCGGCCATCATGTAGGTGTTGGTCATGCGTGGCATGGGGATGTTCTGGTAGTCTTCGCGGCGCCCATTGCCGGTGGTGGCCGAGCCCAGCAGGCGGCTGGAGAGCTTGTCCTGGAGATAACCGCGCAGCACGCCGTTCTCGATGAGAACATTCTGCTGTGTGGGCGTGCCCTCGTCATCCACGTTGAGCGAGCCGCGGCGGCTGGCCATGGCGCCGTCGTCGATAACGGTGCAGAGTGGGCTGGCCACCAGTTGGCCGATACGGCCGGAGAAGGCGGAGACGTTCTTGCGGTTGAAATCGGCCTCCAGGCCGTGGCCCACCGCCTCGTGCAGCAGGATGCCGGGCCAGCCGGGGCCGAGCACGACGGTCATCTCGCCGGCGGGGGCTGGCTCGGCGTCCAGTTGGACCAGCGCCTGGCGCACAGCCTCCGCGGCGAATTTCTCGGGCAGGTTCTGCGAGGTGAAGTGATCCAGCCCCACGCGGCCGCCGCCTCCCTGGTAGCCGTGCTCCACACGGCCATCGGCTGCGCGGGCCAGCGCCGTCACGTTGAGGCGCGCCATGGGTTGGCGGTCCCACACCAGGCGGCCGTCGGAGGTGGCGATGAGGATCTGCTTGATGGAGTCGGCAAACGACGCCATCACTTGAAAGACTTTGGAATCGGCGGCGCGCGCTGCCGTGTCGGCGCGGGTGATCAGCGCCACGCGCTCGGCCAGCGAGCAATCGGCGGCGGGCACGGGCACCGGGTAGAGATCCAGGCGGCCGGATTCGTCCAGGCCGGACTTGAGCACGGTGGACGGTCCGGCGGCAATGCAGGCCGCCGTGCGGGCGGCCTTCAGCACGCGCTCCGGGCTGAGGTCGCCGGAGTACGCGTAGCCGGTGCGCTCGCCGGAGAGGACGCGGATGCCGACGCCGAGGGTAACCCCTTGGGTAGCGCTCTTGACGATGGATTCATCCAGGCTGAGCGACGTGGATTCCACGTACTCGAAGTAGAGGTCGGCGTAATCTCCGCCGCGGGAGAGCGCCTCGGCCAGATAGCGTTCCAGGTCGCGTGGCGTCAGGCCGAACTTGCGGGCGTACAACGAATCAGAAAAGCCCATCCCTTCAGGGTAGCGGAGTGAGCGGGATCAGGTCCCAGGGTTTTCGCTGAGTTCGGGCCAGCAACTTTGATGCCTCGGGCTGATTGTCGAAATCCTCGCGGACGGAGTCCCACTTCAATTTCAGCCCGGTCTTGTAGCTGATATTGCCGAGGTGGGGAATGATGGTGGAACGGTGCCCGGCCTCGATATCGGCCGCCGGGCGCTTGCGCGAGCGGACGCATTCGATAAACGAACGGGCGTGGAGGCCGGTGGCATCGGCGGTATTCATCTGGCGGCGTTCCATGCGGAATTCAGCTTCGCCCGAGGCTGAGGGCGGCCAGCCGCTGGCGGCCATTTCCGGCAGGACCTCGTAGCCCACGCGGTCTGCCAGCAGGGTGCCGTTGGTGCCGTAGAAGGCCATTCCGTTGGGCCGGTCGAGCGGCCCGCGCGCATTGTAGTAGCGCATCCCGGGCGTGCGGATGCCCATGCCGAGCCCGTTGACGTTGATGCCTTCGTAGATCATGACGAAGCCCGGATACTCATAGGTGACGGTGAGCACGTCGGGCATCTCGCCAGCGTCTGCCAAGGCAAAGCGGCCGCCCGTGGCGACAGCGGTGCGTGGCGCGTCCACGCCCATGATCTGATGCACCGTGTCGAGGCGGTGGGTTCCGTAGTCGGTGATATAGCCGCCGGAGTAATCCCAGAACCAGCGATAGGTGGAGAGAAAACGTTTGCGGTTATAGGGCACCAGCGGCGCCGGGCCGCAGTACATATCCCAGTTCAATCCGGCCGGTGCTGGCTCGTCGAGGCTGCGGCCGATGCCGCGCGGGATCATGTTGATGTAGTTCCAGACGCGGACAAAGTGCACCTTGCCGAGCTTGCCGCTCTGGACGATCTCCGCCGCCTCGGCGAAGTGGGGCGAGGAGCGATGCTGCATGCCGGCCTGCGCGATGCGATTGTAGCGCCGGGCGGCCTGGACCATGGCGCGGCCTTCGCGGATGCTGTGGGAGAGTGGCTTTTCGGTATAGACGTCCTTGCCGGAGGCGCAGGTGAGGACGGTGGCAGCGGCGTGCCAGTGATCCGGCGTGGCGACGAGCACGGCGTCGATATCCTTGCGGTCCAGCAGACGGCGGAAGTCGCCGTAGGCCTCGCAGGCGCCGCCGGCCCATTCGCGGGCGGAGTTGGCGTTGGTCTCGTAGACGTCGGCGACGCCGACAAATTCCACGCCGGGGGCCTCCTTCATGAGGCGCGCGACGTAGCGTCCGCGGCCTCCACAGCCGATGAGGCCCATGCGGACACGATCATTGGCGCCCATCACGTTTGCGGCAGACAGGGCGGCGATACCCAACGCTTCACGGCGTAGCATGTGTCTACTATGCACGATTCAGAACTGGGCGTCGAGCGGTGGCGTGGGGTGGTGGAGATGCGGGTTTCAGAGGGACCGCGCCATGGGGGCGGTCCCTCTCTTGATGTGCCTGGAAACCTAGTTTGCCGATTCGAGGATGGCCTCGGACTCGGTGTCCGCTTCCGGCTTGGTTCCTTTTACGAGGAGCTCCTGGCCGAACTGGAAGCCGCGATCAAAAGCCTTGATGTTCAGATCCAGGAACTTCGCCGGCACGCAGTCTTTGACCGCCGCGAGGCAGGCGTCATAGCTGACCGCGCCTGTGATGGAGCAGAAGAAGCCCACCATCACGACATTGAGCACCATCTTTTTGCCGAGCTCCTCGGCGATGCGGGTGGCCGGGATGCTGTAGACCTTCAGGTGCTGGGGGAGGTTCTCCATGTGGACGAGGTCCTCTTCCACCAGGAGCGTGCCGCCCTCCTTCACCTCGGGCGTGAAGCGGGTGAACGCCTCCTGCGAGAGGACGACGAGGATATCCGGGTTGGCGACATAGGGGAACAGGACGGGCTGATCGCTGATGACCAGCGCCGCGCTGGCAGCTCCGCCGCGGGCCTCCGGACCGTAGTTCTGTGTCATGGTGGCGTAGCCGTTCTCATGTAGAGCGACGGCGCGGCCGGTGATGTGGGCGGACAGGATGACGCCTTGTCCGCCGAAGCCTGCGATGCGGATCTCTTTTAGCATTCCGAACAGCACCCCTCGGGTTCCTGGTCTTCGACCTGTTCCGGGAATTCGCAGTAATGCGAACCCAATTGACGGCGCATGCGGGAGAGGTAATCCTCTCGCTCGCGGTCTACGAATTCACCGACGATGATATCGCCGCCGGGCTCCATGGCCACTTCGTAGGTGGGGGCGCCGTTCTTGATCTTGCTGCGAGTTCTTGTAGTCCATCATGGCCGCGAGGCCGTCGCCCATGTTGTTGCGGCGCTGGTAGAGAGTGGGGCAGGGCGTAACCACTTCGATGAAGCGGAATCCCTTCTTCTTGAGCGCCTTGGCCATGGTGCGCTCCAGTTGCTTGACGTGGAAGGCGGTCCAGCGGGCGACGAACACCGCGCCGCAGGCGTCCACCAACTGAGGCAGGCAGATTTCCGGCTCAAAGCTGCCGTAGGGGGTGGTGGTGGACATGGAGTTGCCGGGCGTGGTGGCCGCGGCCTGTCCGCCTGTCATGGCGTAGATCATGTTATTGACGCACACCACCAGGAGGTCCATGTTGCGGCGGGCGGCGTGGACCAGGTGGTTGCCGCCGATGGAGGTGAGGTCGCCGTCACCGGAGTAGACGATGACGTTCAGCTCCGGGTTGGCCAGCTTGAGGCCCGTGGCGAAGGGAATGGCGCGGCCGTGAGTGGTGTGGAACGAATCCAGCGCCATGTAGCCGCTGACCCGGCCGGAGCAGCCGATGCCGCTGACGATGGCCGTCTTTTTGAGATCGATGCCGGTGCCCATCAGCGCGTAGGCGAAGCTGTTGACCGTGGTGCCGATGCCGCAACCGGGGCACCAGATGGTGGGAATGCGATCCTTGCGGAGCACCTCCTCCACCGGATTGAGAATGGCGAGCTCAGGCGTGGTGCTCATTGTGCGCCTCTTTCGATGGCTTCCAGAATATCGGCCGGTTTATGAACCGTTCCGCCGGGGTGGGGCACGCTGATCACCTTGCACTTGCCGCCGGCGCAGCGCTCGAGTTCGATGACAACCTGGCCCATGTTGAGCTCCGGCATGACCAGGGCCTTGACCTTGGGCGCCAGCTCGCGGATCAGTTTTTCGGGGAACGGCCAGACACAGATGAGGCGCAGCAGGCCGACCTTCAGGCCCTTGTCCCGCGCCATCTGGATGGCCCGGCGGGAGACGCGGGCGGTGATGCCGTAGGCGACGATGACGACGTCGGCGCCCTCAACCCCCTCGGATTCGACGATGGTGAGCTGGTCGGCGGCGCGGCTGATCTTTTCAAACTGGCGCGTGATGAGCTCCCGCTGCATCTTCGGGTTCATCAACGGATAGCCGCGGTTGTCGTGCGTCAACCCGGTGACATAGACGTTGTAGCCCTCCCCGGCGTGTGCCATTTCGGGCACCAGATCGGGACCGGGCTCAAACAGGAGGAACTCGCCGGGCGGCTTGGAGGCGCGGCGGCGCGGATAGAGCTCGATCTCGCTGGCTTCGGGGATGACGACCTTCTCGGTCATGTGGCCCACGCACTCGTCCATCATAAACATGACGGGGACGCGGAACTGCTCGGCGAGGTTGAAGGCCGTTACCGTGAGATCGAAGCACTCCTGGGGCGTGCTGGGGACGAGCGAGATGGTGGAGTAATCGCCGTGGGAGCCGAAGCGCGCCTGCATCATGTCGCCCTGCGCGGGCAGGGTGGGCAGGCCGGTGGAGGGGCCGCCGCGCTGCACGTTGACGAAGACGCAGGGCGTTTCCGTCATGGCAGCCAGGCCGATGTGCTCCATCATGAGGGAGTAGCCGGGTCCGGAGGTAACAGTGAAGGATTTCTGCCCGGCCCAAACCATGCCTTGCAGCGCGATGGAGGCGGCCAGTTCATCTTCCATCTGGATAAAGATGCCGCCCACCGTGGGCGCCCGGGAGGCGAACCGTTCCACGACTTCGGTGGAGGGGGTGATGGGATAGCCTGCGGCAAATCGCGCACCCGCTGCCAGCGCACCCTCGCAGCAAGCGGCGTCGCCGTTGATAAAGTGGGTGCCCGTCAGGACACAGCGTGGGTCAGCATGCGTCATGCCGGACCTACCTTTCCGCCCTTGAGATCAGGGAACTTGTAGCCGAAGATGGCGAAGTCCGGGCAGTACATGCCGCAGAGGTTGCAACCTGAACATTTCTCGGCAGTTATCATGTGGGGTGGGTGGTAGCCCTTGGCATTGAAAGCACTCGACAGTTCGAGCACGTGAGTTGGGCAAAACTCGACGCAGAAGCCGCACCCCTTGCAGCGTTCCGCGGTAATGGCAACCGAGCCTTTGGGCATTCAGCCCCTCCTTGACGGAAGGGTATAAGCAATCCGAGTGCCAGTGGTTCGGATGTGGAACTCCTCAACAGTTCTAGAGGTGCGGGTGCTCCCGGACCTCGCCAACGATGGGCGAAAGCCACTCGACGAAGGCTGGCAGGACGTCGTGGCCGGAATCGGCGATCCAATGCTGGGGGAATTGGCGCAATTTGCCGGAAATCTCGGCAAGGGGAACCCAGCCGTTTTGACCGGTGACCAGGATGCCGGAGCGGCCGGCGGCGGCGGCGCGCGCTGCCTCCTTGCCACACTCCAAGGAGAGGGCGCGATCCTTTTCCGAGGCGAGGGCGGCGAAGCTGCGGCCGACGAGGCCGGGCCGCTCGCTGCGGGCTCTGACTGTGAGGTTGCGCTGGATGAGGGCCGCCAGGGAGTGGCCGAGCGTGGAGGCCAGGCGGCCACCGCCGTCGCGATCGCGCTGGAGCTCTGCGCCAAACGGCTCGCCCCGTTCGTCCTTCATACCCTCGCAGACGGTGATGACGCAGCGGCCCAGACGGCTGAGGACCTCGTCGACGTCCGAGCAGACGGTTTGCAGGGAGACCGGCTGTTCCGGCAAGTAGATGAGATGCGGCGCGTCGGTGGCGCCGTGGCGGGCCAACGCCGTGGAGGCGGTGACCCAGCCGGTATCGCGGCCGAGGGTCTCCAGCACCATGACGGGGGAGGGCAGGGAGCGGTTGTCCTCGCCGGCGTCGCGCGCGGCGTGGGCGAAGAAGCGGGCGACGGAGCCATAGCCCGGGGTCCAGGGGAGGCCTGGGATATCGTTGTCGATGGTCTTTGGAATGCCGATGACCTGCAGGCTGGCGCCGGCGGCCTCCTGCAAGCGGTGCGCGGTGCGCATGGTGCCGTTGCCGCCGCTGATGAAGACGACGCGGGCGCCGTGCGCGGATAGCGCCTCCAGGGCCTTGGCCAGCGCCGCATCGTCGATGTTGTCGCGTGAACTGCCGATGGCGGAGCCGGAGCCGTTGGCGAGCTCGTCCAGGCGGGTCTGCGGGACTTCGGAGAGATTGATCCATTCGCGCGCCCACAGACCGGAGAAGCCGCCGCGGGCGGCCATCAGGCGCGGAAATCCGGGCAGGCGGCGGGCCTCCAGCGCGAGGCCGGCGAGGCTGGCGTTCCAGACGGCCGTGGGGCCGCCGCCGTGAATGAGAACAGCAGTTTCGTTCATAGCAGGAGTCAGGAACGAAACCTAACAACAGGAAAGCCATTCCACAGGGAACCTCGGCCGGCGGCGTTGAACCGTTCCAAACGCGCTTGTTTCCCCAGACCCTCCCTACACCCTACCAACACAAAGGCGCCCACCCGGTCGCTAAAGGCACCCGCCTAACCGGAACTCAGCAGAAGTAGATAGGTGGCGCTGCCCATGGCGATGAGATGGCCGTGGAGGTCATGAACTTCAGCCCTCGCCACCGCCAGAGTCTTGCCGATTTTAATGATTTTCGAGCGCGCCCGCACCTTGCCCTGCGCCGCGGGCCGAAGGTAGTTGACCTTCAACTCGACGGTTGTGGCCGCGCGTCCGCCCAGTTGCTGGATGACGGACACGCCGATCACGGCATCGATGAGGGATGCCGTGGCGCCGCCATGCAATGTGCCGAGGATATTGCGGAGCGGCGGGGTGATTTCCATCTCCATGCTGATGCCATCGGAGTAAATGCGGACCACGCGCATGCCCAGAAGATGGTTGAATGGCATGGTGGACACGAGCGAGTTGAGCTCTTTGAGGTTGAGGGGCTTGGGCTTCAAATCATCAGTGTAGGACATTCAACATGAGCGAACTTGTGCAGGTGACGCGGCGCGACGGCGTCCTGATTGCGGCTGTGAACAATCCGCCCGTGAATGCGTTGAGCCCTGGGGTACCGGAGGGCTTGCTGGCGGCGGTGCGCGAGGCGGCGGCGGACGACGCAATCCATGCCGTGGTGATCCTTGGAACGGGGCGGACGTTTATCGCCGGGGCCGACATCCGCGAGTTTGCGCGGATTGTCTCAGGCGAGGCGCCGCCGCTGAATCTGGCGGCATTGCTGGAGGAGATCGAGAGCTCGGCCAAGCCGGTGATCATGGCGATCCATGGGAGTGCGTTGGGGGGCGGCCTGGAGACGGCGATGGCGGGGCACTACCGGGTCGCTGTGGCGTCGGCGCAGGTCGGACAGCCCGAGGTGAAGCTCGGCTTGATCCCCGGCGCAGGGGGCACGCAGCGGCTGCCACGGCTGGCGGGCGTAGAGCAAGCGATGCGGATGTGCGCCCTGGGCGAACCCGTGACGGCGGCGGATGCGCTGGCGTGCGGGATTGTGGACCGGATCGTCGAAGGCGATCTGCTGGAGGGCGCGCTGGCGTTTGCGGCGGAGCGTCCGGCGGTGCGGCGGACGCGGGAGTTGCAGGAGAAATTGCTGGACGCCACGCAGAGCGAGCAACTGGCGGAGACGTTCCGGACAGAGTGTGGGCGGAAGCTGCGCGGGCAGAGCGCGCCGCTGGCGGCACTGGATGCCATTGCCGCCACGGCACGGCTCAGCTTTGCGGACGGCATCGCGTACGAGCGCGAGCTGTTCGACGCGTGTCTGCGCGGTGCGCAATCGCGGGCGATGATCCATGTCTTTTTTGGCGAGCGGACGGTGGCGAAGATCCCATTTTTGCCGAAGGAGACCGCCACGCTGCCGGTGCGGCGCGCGGCCGTAGTGGGGGCGGGCACGATGGGCGGCGGCATCGCGATGTGTTTTGCCAATGCAGGGATTCCGGTGCTGCTGAAGGACACAACGCAGCCGGCGCTGGACCGCGGCATGGCGACCATCCGGCGCAACTACGAAGCGTCCGTGAGGAAGGGCCGGCTGGCGGCGGCGCAGGCGGAGCAGCGCCTGGCGCTGATCACACCCACGGTGCAGTATGACGGCTTTGGGGAGGCCGACATCGCCGTGGAGGCGGTGTTCGAGGAGATGAAGCTGAAGCAGCAGATCTTCCGCGATCTGGACCGGGCGATGCGGCCCGGCGCGATCCTGGCCACCAACACGTCCACGCTGGATATCGATTTCATCGCCGCCGTCACCTCGCGGCCCAAGTTTGTGGTGGGGACGCATTTCTTCAGCCCGGCCAACGTGATGCGTTTGCTGGAAGTGGTTCGCGGCAAGGACACGAGCCCGGCCGTGATCGCCACGGCGATGGAACTGGCTAAGCCGCTGAAGAAGATCGCCGTCTTGTCCGGCAACTGCTTCGGGTTCATCGGCAACCGGATGTTCGGGCCTTACCGCGAGCAGGCGGTGTCGCTGGTGGAGGAGGGCGCGACGGCGCAGCAGGTGGACGAGGCGCTGACGTCGTGGGGCATGGCGATGGGGCCCCTGGCCGTGGGCGACCTGGCCGGCCTGGATGTTTCGTGGCGGGTGCGGCAGGAGGCTCTGCGGTTGCGACGGCCGCACCTGGAGCCGAAGACGTTTGAGGACGTGCTTTACGAGCTGGGCCGGTATGGGCAGAAGAGCTCGCTGGGCTGGTATCGCTACGACGAAAACCGGCGAGCCACGGCGGACCCGGAGGTGGAGCACCTGGTGCGGGAGTATGCGGCGGTGCAGGGCATCGCGCAGCGGACATTCACGTCGCAGGAGATTGTCGAGCGCGTGCTTTACGCGCTGATCAACGAGGGTGCGCGGCTGCTGGAAGAGGGCATTGCGCTGCGCAGTGTGGATATCGATATCGTCTACGTGAACGGCTACGGGTGCCCGGCGTGGCGCGGCGGGCCGATGCACTATGCCGGGGCCGTGGGTTTGGCGAAGGTGCTGGAGGGCGTGCGCAAATTCCACGACGAACTGGGGCCGGCGTGGAAACCGGCGCCGCTGCTGGAGCAACTGGCGCGCGAGGGCAAGACGTTCGAGCAGTGGAGCCGCTAAGCGGCTACCGTTTGCCGCTGATTCGTAGGGCGCAGCCGCCATTCGCGGCGAGGTTCAATTGCAGGGTCGTGCCACGATCCACCCGAAGCTGCTGGGTGCCGGAGTCGCAGTAGACCGTGGCCTGGCGCGCGCCGGCGTCCTTCAGGAATCGTAGAGGCAGCGAAACCGCGCGGGCCTGTTCGTTGGTGATGGCGCCGATCCACCACTCCGCGCCCTTGCGGCGGGCCACCACGGCCAGCTCGCCGATCTCGCCTTGCAGCGCGCGCGTCTCGTCCCACACGGTGGGCAGGTCGCGGAAGAAATCGAGAGCCGGATCGGGCTTGATCTCATCCGGCTTGTCGTACCAGAAGAGGAACTGCCACGGGCTGTAATGGATGACGCTCTGCGCCATCTGGTGCGGGTGGGTGGTCTTGAGGCGCGGCGTGGTCCAGCAGATGGTGTAGTCGTAGGCGCCGGCGATGGCGCGAGTGAAGGGCAGGGTGGTGTTGTGGCGCGAGGTGGGCATGTGCTCGTTGCCGCGCACGCCCTCCACGGTCATCAGATTTGGGTAGGTGCGCGTGTAGCCCGTGGGGCGGTAGCTGTCGTGCACATCGACCATTAGTTGGTGCTCGGCGGCCTTACGGATGGCCATGTGCAGCCACGTGCTCCACTGCTGCGGGCCGACGTTGACGAAGCCGAACTTCAGGCCGGCGACACCCCAGCTCCTGTAAAGCGGCAGCAGCACGTCCAACTGCTTTTCCAGCGCACGGCGATTGACGTATAGGATGATGCCGATGCCGCGCTCCCGGGCGTAGCCGATGACGGCGGGCAGGTCCAGGCCGTCGTGATTGGGTATGCTGCCCACGCGTTTCTGATCGAGAGAGACGCGGCGGGCGTCGCTGGCATCGTCGTATTCATAGCCATACCAGCCGGCGTCGTATTCCACGTATTGCAGGCCCTGCCTGACGGCGAAATCCACGGCACGCTTGCCGCCCGAAGTGGAGAGCGTGACCTCGCGGATCACCTTGCCGGGCTTGATCCAGGACGCATCCGCCAGGGCCTGCGGGGCGTTGAGATTGAGTAGCAGGTAGTTGTGCTCCAGCAGGTCGCCGGGGCGGCGGCCAATGACGAAGACGCGCCACGGTGTTTCCATCGGCGCTTGTCCTGTTACTGCGCTATCGAGCTGCGCGCGCAAGCCGCCCGTGCCATCGGGTGCGAGCAGCATGCGCGGGTAATCCACTACGCCCGCCTCGGCGATGGCGACGAAGCGGCCGTCGCGCAGGTCGATGGTGAGCGGGCGCTCGCATTTTTCTTTCACCTGAGCGAGAGGGACCGGCGCGTACTCGCCCTCGGTGCCGTATTCCGACCACGCTACGGCGCCAGCGGGCAGGCGGAATCCGGTCTTTTCGCCGGCGAAGCGCACTGGGCCCGCGCCCTCCACGCGGTAGCGGATGGCGAAGCCCTCGTTGTAGGCGCGCACCACGACGGAGAGCGTGGAGGTGCTGAGCGTGGCCTCGCGGAAGTGATCCGGGATGACGTCGCGCTCTCCGTATACCGGTCTCCACGACGAGGAGACGTGGCGTGTGAGCAGCTTCGCCGCGGACCAGTTCGCGGTGATGCCGTCGAGGCCCAGCGGCGATTCGACGAGCAACGGTTTGCCGTCCAACGTGGCGCGATAGGAGAGCGTTTCGCCAGATGGCGCGAGGGTCACGCGCAGCTTCCCATCGGGAGACTGCACGGTGACGTCCCGCGCCATCAGTGTCAGGGCAATCAGCGATAGGAAGAGTGCACGCATGCACCGATTCTACTGTTCGCGATTGAACGTTGCCGGTCCTTTCGGCGTGGCCTTGCGGCTGAGGATTCCGAACGCGTCGATCTGTTCGTTTTTGACGAACTCAAAGACGGCGGCTTCGGATTTCAGCACCTTCTGCAGTTCGGGCACGGAGATCTCCTGCACCGCTTTGTTATCCCGCAGGGCGAGCGATGCCGCGACACCCGCCGCGTGGCCGAGGATCATGTACTGCGGCTCCATGCGCAGCGAGGAGTATGCCACGTGGGTGGCGGAGAAGCAGACGGGTACGAGGAGGTTCTGCACCTCGGCGCGTTTGGGCAACATGACGCGGAAGGGGATCTGGTAAGGCTGCACGGGCACCTGCATATCGCCCTCGTTCTCCACGAAGCCGTCTTTGTTGATGAAGCGCTGGAGGTTGTGCGAGTCCGAATTGTAGCTGCCCATGCCAATGACGTCGGGCTTGGTGCGCTCGGTCTGCAGGTCTTTCTGCGTCACCACGAACTCACCCACCATGCGGCGGGCTTCGCGGACGTAGAGCTGATGCGGCCAGCCGCCGGTGTCCTGATACTCGTCCTTGGGCAGGCCCCACTGGTTCACTTCATCGCGCAGCGATTGCGGGATGCGCGGATCGGTGGCGAGGAAGTAGTACATCCCCTGCTGGTAGTCGACATGCTCCTGCCAGATGCGGGCGCGCTCGGCGTATGAGCCGTCGGGATAGGCGTAGTTCTTGCCGATGTAGTCGCTGGAGAAGGCGCCCTGATTGTTGAAATCGGCCTTGCCGTTGGGGATAAGGGCGATGAGCGTCACTTCCTGGAAGACCGGCGCGCGGTTGAGCTTCTTCGTCATGCCCTGGACGAGCCGGGCCATTAGCTCGTAGCGCTTCGGATCGTAGCCGTTCGGCTTGGGCCAGGCGATGCGGTTTTCCGGCACGTTGGTGGCGATGACGCGGAAATTGTAGGCCTGCACTTTCTTGTCGGCCGCGCCGGGCTGGCCGACGGGTCCGGTGGAGATCTCCGGCAGCACATTGCCCTGGTCATCTTTGCCGGAGATGTTCACGAGAAACTGATGCTTGGGCGTCTTGTCGCGCACGCCGGCCAGCGATTCGCCATACTGCGCCATTGACTCGCGGCCCCAGGTGTAGCTGACCTTGGCTTGGGCCATGAGGTCGCCCTCATAGGTGCAATCGGCGAACATCCTGCCGCGGAACTTCGCGCCGTTGGTCATCGTGATCTCGGTGATGCGCGCACCGTCGCGGCGCACCCCGGTCTTCTCCTGCAACAGGTGATCGTAGAGCACCGTGACGCCGGCCTCCCGCAGCATGTCGCGCATCACGGCCTCGCCGACCTTGGGCTCGTAGAACCAGGCGACGGGATTGTTGAAGCGGCGCATCTCGTAGCGCTCGCCCACGCGGTAGTAGAACTCCAGCGACAGGCCGCCGATCACTTCCCGCCGGCCGACGTCGGTGCGCGAGAGACCGCCGGTGACCATGCCGCCGACGTGCTTGCGCGGCTCCAGTAAGACGGTTTTCAGGCCGTGGCGCGCGCCGGAGATCGCCGTGGCGACTCCGCCCGCCGTGCCTCCGTAAACGACCAGATCAAACTGCTGCTGGGCTGCACACAGCCCCGCGCACGCCAGCATCGTGGCGATGAATCGAAATGACATGATGATGATTGCCTCCGGTTACTTCTTGGGTTCGGGACGGGCCCAGGGTGCGGGCCTGGCTGGCGGCGGTGGCGGCTGGTAGAGCGCACGGATGCGGGCCAGCGCTTTGAGTTGAATCTCGACGCCTTGCTCGAAGACTGCGCCTTCGGCCAGTAGAGTTTTCTGCAAATCCTCCACGGATACCGATTGCACAGCGATGCCCTTCTGCGCAGCCATTGCCAGAGCCACGCCTGCCGCATGGCCCAGGATCATATACTGCGGCTCCATGCGCAGGCTGGAGTAGGCGACGTGACTGGCGGAAAAGCACACCGGCACCAGAAGGTTCTCGGCTTCCTCCGGCTTCGGCAGCAGCACGCGGTAAGGGATCTGGTAGGGTTGCACGGCCACTTCCACGTTGCCCTCGTTCAGCACGATGCCTTCCGGCGTGATGTGCCGCTGCACATTGTGGGAATCGGAGTTGTAGCTGCCCATGCCAATCACGTCGGACTTGGTGCGTTGGGTCTGAAGATCCTTCTGTGACGCCACGAAGAAGCCCACCATGCGGCGCGCCTCGCGCACATAGAGCTGATTGGGCCAGTTGTTGGTGTCAGTAAACTCGTCCTTGGCGAGGCCCCATTGCCGCATCTCCTCCTGCAACGGGCGCGGCACCCGCGGGTCGTTGGCAAGGAAGTAGTAGTAGCCCTGCTGGTAATCGATGTGATCCTGCCAGATGCGGGCGCGCTCGGCGTAGCTGCCCTCGGGATAGCCGTAATTCTTGCCGATGTAATCGGTGGAGAACGCGCCACGGTTGTTGAAGTCGGCCTTGCCGTTGGGGATCACCCTCAATAGGTTCGCCTCGTTGATCGTCAAGGATCGTCCCATGTACTTCGTCATCGCGGGCAGGTAGCGCGCCAGCAGTTCATAGCGCTTCGGATCGTAGCCCGCGGGCTTTGGCCACGGGATGCGATTGGCCGCAACGTTTGTCGCGATCACCCGGAAGTTGTATGCCTGGATCCGTTTGTCGGCCGATCCTGGCTCGCCGCGCGGCTCGGCCTGAACCTCGGGCAGCAGTTTGCCGCTCTCGTCCTTGGCTGGAATGTCTACCGCGAACTGATGACTGCCGGTGTGGGCGCGGACCCCCGCCAGCGGCTCGCCGTACTGCGCGGTGCCCTCCCGGCCGTAGGTATAGCTGACGCCGGCCTGCGCCATCAGGTCGCCCTCGTAGCTGCAATCGGCGAAGACCTTGGCGCGGAAGCGCGCGCCGTTTTCCATGACCACTTCCACAATCCGTGCGCCTTGCTTGATCACGCCCTTCTTTTCCACCAGGCGGTGCTTTTCGAGCAGTGTCACATTGGCATCAGCGAGCATCTGCCGCATGATTTTTTCGGCGACGCCGGGCTCCGGCATCCAGGACAACGATTGCAGATGGCGGTCCTGCTGATAGTAACGGCCGGCGCGCCAATAGAACTCGAGCGCCATGCCGCCGATGACTTCGATCTTGCCGACGTCGGTGCCGGAGAGCCCGCCGGTGACCATGCCGCCGATGTGGTTGCCGGGTTCCAGCAACGCCGTCTTCAAGCCATGCCGCGCGGCGGCAGTGGCGGTGGCGACACCACCCGCGGTGCCGCCGTAAACAACCAGGTCAAACTGCTGCTGGGCCAGCGCGGAGCCGGCCAGCAGTAGCGTCAGGAAGAGGGTGCGCATTGGTCCATCCTAGAACGACAGGTGCATCCCCATCTGCATCCTGCGGGCATCCAACGCACCAAAGATACGCCCAAAGTTAGCGTTCGTGTTGACGCCCGCGGTATTGGGCGAGAAACTCGTGTTCGGGTTGTTGAGGTTGACGGTGTTGAGCGCGTTGAACATCTCCCAGCGCGTCTCCAGCTTGAACCGCTCCGCGATGCGGAAGTTCTTGAAGATGGAGAAGCTCACGTCCACCAGGCCCGGGCCACGCGTGCGCGGTAGCGTGCGCGGCGCGTTGCCGATGGTCCAGTTGGCGGGATTGCGGAACACGGTGGTGTTGAACCAGCCGTTGGCGGAGCGCTGATCACTCGGCAGAGTAGGTTCGCCCACCACGTCCGGATAAGCGATGCCGGTGAAGTTGTTGGTCCCGCGCACCGTCAGGGGCAGGCCGGTCTGGAACGTGCCGATGCCGTTCAACTGCCAGCCGCCGAGGAAGCCGTCGGCCACCTTGTTCATGCTCTTTCCGAACGTGCGGCCGCGGCCGAAGGGCATCTCCCAGACTCCGCTGGTGACCACGCGCTGCGAGACGTCGTCGGGATCGATGGCGCGATCGATGCTCTGGTTGTAGGCGCCGATTCGGAAGTCGGCCAGGTTGGCGCCCTCGCCGCCACCGCCCACGCTGGGGATGCTGCCGATCAGCTTCGATTTGGTATAGCTGACCAGCGCGCTCACGCCGTTGGAGAATCGCTTCTCGGCAAAGAGCTGCAGCGAATGATAGATGGTGCTGGCGTTGTTGTTGGCGAAGGTCTGCACGGTCTGGTAATCCGGGAACGGGCGCAGTAGCACTTGGGCCTGCACCTGTCTGCTGGAGAGCGCGCCCGTCTTGATCTGGCCGAAGAACGGATTGTCCACCAGTTTCTGCAGGTTGGCGCCTTCACTGGCAAAGTACTTCGGGTCGAGCTGATTGAGGTTGTAGTTGCCGCCGTAGAGCTTGGTGCCCTTGCTGCCGGCGTACACGGCCGAGACCACCCATCCCTGCCAGAGGGAGCGCTGGATGGCCACATTCCATTGCTGGAGGTACGGTACCGGCGCGTTGCGGTCCTGGTAGCGGACGCTGAGGCCGCGGAAGGCGCTGGGGCCGCCGGCCGAGCCGAGCGGTTGCAGGATGGAGGCAGGGCCCTGGCTGAAGAGGAACGCCCGGCTGGGCGTGCCCGCGGGTTGGGCAAATGGCGTGTCGATCGAGTAGCCGAATGCGTTGGAACTGTCGCCCACCGTGTTGCCCTGATCGGAGGTTGTGTAGATCAGGCCCCATCCGGCGCGGATGGCCATCTTTCCGTCGTTCTTGGGATCCCACGCGAGACCGATGCGCGGGCCGAAGTTGTTCTTGTCCAGCTCGACAAAGTCCTTGGCAAAGCCTCCAATGCCGGCGTAGTTGAGCACGCCCGGCCGCTTGGTTTCGCTGTTCATGACGAACGGATCGAAGTTGGAGTAGCGGTTGTGCATCTCGGAGGGGCCGAAGCTGATGTCATAGCGCACACCGAGGTTCAACGTCAGGTTGCGCCGGATCTTCCAGTCGTCCTGGAAATAGACGCCCAGAGGCACGGAGCGGTACTGGAAGAAGGGCCGGTAGCCCAACTGCCCGCCGCTCACCTCGCCCATCAGGAACGTCGCCATGCCAAAGCCCGTGCCGGCCGGCGATGCCGGATTGCTGGTGAGATCAGCGTTGAAATTGAATACGCCGGAAGGATTGGCGCGGTTGACGAAGCTGAGCCGGGACCAGCGCAGGTCGAAGCCGGTCTTCAAAGTGTGTTTGCCCTTCGTGATGTTGAGGCCGTCGACGATCTGGATGTACTGCTGGGCGCGCAGGCCGGCCGAGAAGCTGGAACTGCCGATAGCCAGCATGCTGGCGATGACTACTGGCGGGAACTGGTCCTGCGGGATGACGGAAGGGTAGCCCAGCTTGGCGGGCCAGCCCTGATCGAAACTGGGATGCTGGAAAGGCAGCCACTGGCGGGCGGCGGCGATGCGCAGATCGTTCAGCATGGTAGGCCCGAACATGCGCGAATAGCTGGCCACGGCGCTGTGATTATCGCGCTGATCATTGCGGGCAGCGGGATCGGCCGGGCCCAGGCCCCAGCCCGTGTCCTCGCGGGTGTTGCGGGTGACGCTGTAGCGAAAGAAGAGGTTCGAACTGTCGTTGATGCGGTGGTCGGCGCGCATCGTCGTCGTGCCCTGATCCAGCTTGGAGGGCACCAGCGCCACAAAGTTGTTGGCGTTGGTGAAGGCATCGGTGGGTGTCGCATTGGCCACAGGCATGTAGGGCAGCACCCGCAACGAGAGCGGGTCCATGCGGCTCTTTTGCACAATGTTGCCGGGGAGCACGTCGCGCACAAAACCGGTTCCGGTGGCGTTGGCCCGCGTGGTGGAAGGATCGAACAGCGGGATCAACACGCCCTTGCCGTCGCGAGTATTGGAGAAGTCGCCATCGCGCTCACGTTGCGTTGCCACCGTGCCCAGCCGGGGCGACCCGGTGGCGCGCCATTTCCACTGCTCGTAGCCGGCGAAGAAAAACGTCCGGTTCCTGCCGTTGTACAGTTTCGGGATCACCACTGGGCCGCCCACCGTGCCGCCGTACTGGTTGTAGCGCAGCACCTGCTTGATGCGGCCCGTGCGCGGGTCGGGTTGGGTGGAAAAGGCGTTACGAGCGTCCAGAGCGTCGTTTCGCAGGAACTCGTAGAGTGAGCCGTGGAACTCGTTGGTGCCGGACTTGGTGGCGACGTTCACTACGCCGCCGCTCGTCTGGCCATATTCCGCTTTTAGCGCGTTCGTCTCCACGCGGAACTCCTGCACTGCGTCCGCCATCGGCACCACTGCGATCTCGTTGTGAACGGGCGCTGAGTTGACCGCGCCGTCCAAAAAGAACTGGTTGCCATACGCGGGGCCGCCGTTGATGCGGATCTGCGAAAAGGTCTGGTTGCTCACTTCCGCGAAACCGTCCGTCGTGTTCGACCGGGGCTGAACTCCAGCCACAATCTTGACCAGGTTGAACACATGCCGGCCGTTTAGGGGCAAATCCTCAATTCGCCGTGTTTCCACTACCGTGCCCAGCGCAGAATCCTCGGTCTGCACACGCGGGATCTCCGCCGTGACGTTCACGCTTTCGCTCACCGCGCCGATCTCCAGCTTGATATCCACCTTCAACCGTTGGGAGACTTCCAGGATCAGTCCACTCTGCTTGTAGCCTTTGAATCCTGCCATTGTCGCCGTCAGCTCATACGGCCCAGCGGGAACGGCCGGGATCACATACGTTCCGTCTTCGGAACTGACGGCCTTATAGGTCAGGCTGGTGCCGGTGTTTGTCACCACGACCTGGACGTTCGGCGCCCCGGCGCCCTGCGGATCCGTCACCGTGCCGGTGAACGTCCCTTGCGTACTTTGTGCCCAAACGGCCGTCGCGGCCCAAACGCAGATCAGCGCGATCCTTGGAATCAACATGGAAACTGCCTCCATATTGACTGTACTGTAACGAAGACCCTCAAACGGAGATAGAATGGGGTGGATTAACGGTTAAAAGCTTTTGCTTGCAGTCTCTTCCGGAAAACACTCAATGGCTTCGTCTACCATTCCAGCCACTGTGCCGCCACCCGATCAGGTGATGGCCGAGCTCGAACGGCTGCTCGATAGCCGCTGGCTGCGAGAGTCTCATCAACTCCGGCGCCTGCTCCGCCACATTGTGGAGGAGACCATTGCCGGTCGAGCGGACGGACTGAAAGAGTACTCCCTGGGGCTGGAGGTCTTCCACCGTTCGGGCGACTACGATCCGCGAAACGATGCTATCGTCCGGGTCCAGGCAAGTCTGCTGCGCAAGAAGATCCAGAGCTACTACGAGAACGAGGGCCAGGCTTCTGTCTTGCGGATTGATCTCCCGCGCGGAGGCTACGTCCCCCTGATTGCCTTCCGGCAACTTGAGCCCGATGAGCCGCCTGCCATCGTCCCCGTCCCGGCGGCGCGACGGTTTCCCCTTTGGGCGGCGTTCCTCGCGGGAGCGGTCTCTGCGGCGGCGCTCACCGCCGCCCTGCTTCACCGGCCGCCCGACCCTGCGCTGGCGCCGATCGCCGCACCGTCAATCTGGGCGCAATTCCTCCTGCCGGGCGTTCCGACCATTGTCAGCTTCGGCGTGCCGCTCTTCTACAACGGAGGCGACGGGCTCTATCTGCGTGACGTTCGCGTCAACCAGCCCTCCGATCCACGGGGCCAGTTCATCATCGAGATCCAACGCATCTTGAAGATGCAGTTTCGCCCCCACGATGACGTCTACACCGGCATTGGGGAAGCCCTCGGCACCCACGAAGTCACGCGGTTTCTTGAAGAGCGACGCCAGCCGGTCCGGATCCTGAATTCGCACTTCCTGGCGCCGTCGGAAATCGCCGGCAAGAACCTGGTGGTCATTTCCTCTTTGCGCTTCCAGACACTGCTTCAGAGCCTCGATCTGCCGTCCGCATTCCGCTACAACGGTGACGGGGCTGGCTCGATTGAACCCAACACTGTTCTGCCGGGGGAAAAGGCCAGCTATGCGGCCACTGGGTTCTCCGGGGTTGCCACCACTTACTCGCTCGTGTCGCTCTGGCCCGGGACGCAGTTGGACCGCCGCATCCTCCGCCTCGGCGGGATGCACAGCTGGTCCACATTTGGCGCTGTGCAATACATCCTGGACCCTGCCCACCAGGCAGTCCTGCAGAAGTCGTTGGACGCTGACCCGGTAGATGGCCCACGCGGCCGGAAGTCGCCCTACTTCGAAGTCCTTCTCCGGCTGGAAGGCAAAGACGAGCAGGTGCGCTCCGTTCAGTACGTCACGCACCGCTATCTCCAAGCCAAGCCAGTCAATCAGTAAGCGTCAAACCAGCAGAAAATCCCGGTCTTTCAACCCGCGAGACCGCCGGCACACCTCGAACCCTTCTGGCACGCCATCGTCGTTCGTGTTGCCCTCAATGGTGGTCATCGCGTCGCCCTGCACCTGTGCCACTATGCCAATGTGTTGCCAGTGGAAGGGTGATTTCCGGACCAGGAACAGCGTTCCGGCCGCCACCTTGGCGAAGTCCGCCGCAGTCTTCGTTTGCAGCAGGATCCCCTTGGTTTGGGCAATTCCGGCCAGGGAGTCGCAGCCGAAAACCCGTGGCAGCGGCGCCGGCACGCCCAGCGTGTCGCTGGCCTGTTTCAGGACGAACGTTGCAAAGCCGGCGCACCACGGCCACGCCGGCCCCTCGTTGTTGTTCATGTAGAGGCGCACCCACGGGCCGCTGTTCTCCCCGCCCACCTCTCTCGGATGCTGCGCCAAATGCCGCTCGGCGTAGGCGACTACCAACTGCCGCAGACTCTTTGAGCCGGCGGGCAGCGGTTGCAGCACCGTGCGCATGGGCGCCACCAGTGCCTCCCAGGTGGGTTGATCCACTTGCCCGGTTGTGGCGAGCTTGGCCTTCTTCTGAAAGCCCAGCACCGCCAGTTCCGTTCCAGGGCCATAGTCGCCGTCCACCATCACGCTAGAGCCGTTCAGGCACAGCCACTCCTGCGCCAGGCGCACGAGCTTGTTCTTTTCTCCACGCGCGGTCGTTTTAACGAATTCCAGTTCTTTCATAGCCGGGCCTCCAATTCGTTCCCAGTTCATTCACTGTACTGTAGTCTCCGGTCGGCTACACTTTTCTGTATGCCCATCTCGTCACTGCCGTCTCTCTCCCGCCGGACCTTCTCGCTCACTGCCTTGGGCGCCGGGGCCACGCTGCTCCGTTCCGCCGCCCCGGAGATGCACTGGGCTTTGCTCTCTGATACTCACATCCCGGCCGACGATACCAACACCTACCGGGGCTTCCAGCCCGTGGCCAATCTCAAGCGGATTGTGCCTGAAATCGTCGCCGCCAAGCCGCAGGGCGCGCTGATCTGCGGAGATGTCGCCAGGTTGCAGGGGCTGCCGGGAGATTACGACGCGGTGCGCCAGATCCTCAAGCCCGTGACCGAAAAGATGCCCGTTGCCTTCGCACTAGGCAATCATGACCACCGCGCGAACTTCGTCAGCGCCCTTGGCACGGCACAGACCGGCGCGCAAGCACTGAAGAACCGGCATGTGCTCGTCATCGAAGGACCGGGCGTGCGGTTCATCGTGCTCGATTCGCTGGTGGAGGCCAACTCCACGCCTGGCTTTCTCGGCAAGGCCCAACGCACTTGGCTGGCGGAGTATTTGAAGACCTCTAGTGATCTGGCTACGTTGATCTTCGTTCACCACACGCTGGCCGACGACGATGGCGCGTTGCTGGACGCTCCGCGCCTGATGGAAATGGTTCGGCCCGTCCGCAAAGTAAAGGCGATCTTCTATGGCCACTCCCACAACTACGCCTACGATCAGTGGGAGGGCATCCACCTGGTGAACCTGCCTGCCGTCGGCTACAACTTCCGCGATTCGGAGCCCGTGGGCTGGGTGGAGGCGAAGCTGCGAGGCGACGGAGCCGCGCTGACTCTTCGCTCATTTGGGGGGAACCAGGAGAAGAATGGGAAGACTGTGGATCTGCGGTGGCGGAGCGCGTAAGCCCCGTGTTTGGCCTTAGTGTCGGTACGGTCTTCTGCTTAGGTGACTAGTACGAAGGGGTTTGAGAAATCGAGCTAAGGTACCAGCCTGATTTGAGTCCATAGTCCTATTGGCCTCCTAGCGGTCCACCCTTAAGATTTATGTAGGGTATTTGCATGGGCGCCATTGAACTCCAAGTCTTTGTTAGCCTCGTCGTCGTCCTCGGAGCGGCCTTCGTCGCACTGATCTGTGATTTTCTGAAGGGCAACAACGAGCAGTTGCGGGAGTCCAATATAGAAATGCGCGTCCGGCAGGACGAGCGCGAAAAGCGGGAAGTAATCCTGGGCGAGGTCCAAAGGCACACCATCGAGACCCTGGTTCAGGCCCGTGTGTCACCGGCGCCGGTGGCCGCGCTCGCGCCGCAGGCGGCCGCGGAATTAGAACAGCCGATCAGGCAGTCAGCCGCGCAGGCGCCGGATGCCCGTGTATCTTTCGAACGGACCCAACAGGAGCGCTCGACTCGCCGCCGCGAATTCCGCCGGCAGCAGTCTCCGCCCGCTACCGTCTCGGAACCGCCGGTCTTCGAAAGCGGCCAGGACTCCGCCTGGGCGGAAAGCGTGGTTGTCCAGCGGAGTGAGCGGCTCGGTACAGCGCCCATGGCCACCGAAACGAGCGTGGAAACCGATCTGCTCATGGCTGGGACTCTACCTGTCTTGGTTCAGCCAGCCACGCCGGGCGCGCCGCTGGTCCACTCTGCCGCCTTCCCGTTTGCGCCTCAGTTGCCTCCAGAGGCCTCGGCGCCCTTCTCCGCACTCACGCTGGGTGCGGGTGCCATGCAGCCGCGTGTTGAGACTCTCGCAAGCCTGCCGCTGCCGCTGCCGAATCTTCCAACTCCGCTGGTCCGGGCCGCTGCCGGCGACATTCCCGTGACGGCCGTCCTCGGGGTGCCGAGAGCCGGCCTGTCTCCGGACGCGCCTGTCTTTGACATCGTGGAGACCGCCGCTCCGGTGGCGGAAACCGAGGCACCAGTTGTGCGGATCCGGGTTCTGTCGGAGAACGAGATACTGCACTACGGCGAGCCTCTGGAATTGGAACTACCGGTGGACAACGCCGTCTCGCTGCCCGCGCCCAGGCAGGCCGAGGCGGTGATGGCATATGCCGTGGTTGAGCCGATGCTGGCCGCCCAATCCATCGCCCCGGCGCTGCCGGCCGCCGGGGACCAGACCATCGCTGCCGCGGAACTGGAGCCCTCCGCCGCAATGGCTGCCATCGAGCCGCTGAACCTGGCACTGCGGCCGCCGACGTCCTTGCCGATTCCCGAGGCCACTCCGCTCTCGCCCCTGCTGCCCGTTGCGCAGGTGGAACCCCGCTTCTCTGACGGCGCATCTGTGGCGGCGGTACTCGCCGACACCCGCTCGAACGTCGTGCAGATGCCGGTTGCCACCATCGTCCGCAACAGCGAACTCGCCCCGCCAGAGCTTGTCATCCCTGGCGGTTTCCACGAGGCCCCGGTGCTGGCCCGCCTGCTGGAAGAGGAGACGCCTTTCGTCGGACTGGCTCTTGTGATCAGTGTCGTGGATTACGTCGTGCTCCTGGCCGATCAGGGCAAGCCGGCGGTGGAGCAACTGATGGGCTCCGTCACCCGCCTGGTGATGTCTCTGGCACGCGAGCAGGATTTCGCCTGCCGAATCGCCGAGGACGAATTTGTCCTCCTGTTCGCGCAGGAAACCGGCGCCGCGGCCAAACGCCGCATTCAGTCGGTTTCGGAGCGCCTGTGGGACTTCCAACTGCGGTCACTCGGATCTGTTTCGGTGATCTTCAGCTGGGGCGCCTCGGAATCTACCAGCGAAGCCGTGGTTCACGCCGTCGAATTTGCTCGTGAGCAGATGCTGGAGAGCCGCCGCAATCGCCGTGCCCTTGCCTCCGGCGTCGGTCGTTTCCGTCGAAGAGTGGCAAACAGCTAATACGCACCTGCTGCTACACCCATCCCGCCGCTGGCGCACCCGCCGTCGGCGGGATTCTGCATGGATCAGGCGCTTGCGGCAGGCTTCAGCACGCCAGCCACCGTATCCAGAACGGTCTGAATCCGCAGGGGCTTCGCGATGGTCCCGTGGGCGCCGAGATACCCGGCGATCCGCAGGTAGTCTCCGCCAAACGCCCCGGACATGGCGATCACTTTCACAGTCGGATAGTCCCGGCGGATCAGCTTGATCGTCTCAATGCCTTCCTGTTCCGGCATGACGAGATCCGTGATGATTACCTCGAATCCGTCGCTCGCCAGCATGGCCAGGGCCTCACGGCCGTTGGATGCCACCGCCACCGGATAACCACCACTTTCGAGCATCGCCGCTACCAGTTCTCTCACCGCGGCATCGTCATCGACGACCAACACCCTGGCAACCTTGGCATCATTGGAGTTCATCGCAGTTCCAGTCTACAACTCAAGACAACTGTCTGACATTGTATGGCATGCGCTTATCTCGATTTGCTGAGGCGCTCCAGCGCTTCCATCTCCTTGCCGGCTTCGGCGTACTGACCTTGCCCCATCAGCTCACGATACCGCTTGAGCCGCGTCCCAATCTCCTGCAGCGTCCGGTTCAGCATCTCCGGCAAGCCGGGCGGCGGCGCGGCGGCCTCGGCGCCCTTGCCCGTCGCCGGTGCAGGCGCAGCGCCCTGCGTCAATCCGGCCAGCTCCGCAATGGCCTGCTCGTAGGTGTCGGAGTAGATCAACCGGTTGCCCATCGCCACGACCACCTTTTTCATCTGAGGCATACGCGCCTCCGACGCCTGGATGTAGATCGGCTCGATGTAGAGCAGCGTGTTCTCCACCGGCAGCACCAGCATCTGACCGCGCAGCACCTGGCTGCCCTGCTGGTTCCACAACGTCAGATCCTTGGAGATGTTCTGATCCTGATTGATCCGCGCCTCAATCTGCATCGGGCCGAAGATCAGCTCCTGCTTGGATAGCTGCAGGAACGATAGCTCGCCCAGCGATTCGCCGTCGCATCGCGCCACCATCACGCCAATCAGGTTGTCCTTGTTGCGCGGCGTGAACGTGGTCATCAACAGGAACTCCGGCTCGTCGCTGCCCGGCAGCGTGGCCACGATGTAGGTGGGGCTTACCGGCTCCGGCCGCCCGCCCGGACCGTTCAGGTTCCGCGCCAGGTCCCACTGGTCTTCCTTGTTGAAGAACGCCTCGGGATTCGTCATGTGATACGTGCGGTAGACCTCTGCCTGGAGGCGGAAGATCAGCTCCGGGTAGCGGGCATGCGCGCGCAGCTCCGCCGGCATCTCCGACGCTGGTGTCAGCAGCCGCGGAAAGAGCTTGCGGTAGGCGGCCAGGATGGGGTCCTTTTCGTCGAACACATAGAGCTTCACCGTGCCGTCGTAGGCGTCCACGCTGGCCTTCACCGAGTTCCGGATGTAGTTCACCGCGCCTTCGTCGCCAATCAGGAAGCGCTTCGAATAGGGATGCGCGTCGCTCACCGTATAGCCGTCCACCAGCCATACCAGGCGGCCCTCCTTAGTGATCACCAGATAGGGGTCCTTGTCCCATACCAGGAATCCGGCCACCGTCTCCAACCGCTCGCGCACCTTGCGGTGCATCATCATGCGGCTATCCGGAGTCAGGTAGGACGTGAGCAGGATATTCCAATCGCCCGTCGAAAGCGCCGCCGCGAAGCGCATCAGCGGCGACGAGATCGGGAACCCGCCCTTGCCCTCATAGCGCGTCTCCACGTTGCCCGCGCCCGACGGGTAGTTGAACTCCGCCTGCTGCGTGTGGACGAACACCGGCTCGTGGGATACCTCGCCGTAATAGAGTTCCGGCCGGGTCAGCTTCAAGGAAGACGTCTTGACCTCCGGCGGCGCATTTTGCACCAGCAGCAGCGGCAGTCCTTCCTTGGTGATCCGCGCAGCCTCGGCCACCACCATGCCGTAGCCGTGCGTGTAGATGAAGTGCGGATTGATCCAGCGGGAACGCGCGTCGGCCGGCAGTTGCGCCACGTCGATTTCGCGCGGCGTGATCAGCAGTTGCCGCAGCTTGCCGTCGATCTGGTATCGGTCCACATCGCTGTCGTGGAAAACATAATAGGGGCGCAGCGCCTGGATCTGCGTCACCGTGTCGTGGAAGGCGCGCCAATCCCACAGCCGCACGTTGTCGAGCAACTGCTTGTGCTTCGACATATCGATGGGCGCCTCGATCCGCGCCGGGAAATCCACTTCCTTGACCCGGTCGCTCAGGCCATAGGCGGCGCGCGTCGCCTGGATGTGCCGTTGGATGTAAGGCTTCTGGATCGTGATCTCGCTGGGCCGAACATAGACGGATGTGACGATGGGCGGAACTACAGCGGAGAGCGCCAGGGCCACCGGCACCAGCAGAGCGATCTTCGGCCGCTTCGCCAGAATCGCTGCGCCGGCGATCACGCAGACGGCCATGGTGATCCACAGCAAAGGCAGCGTGAGATTCTCTGCCGTCCAATCCACGCCCACCAGCGAGCCGTGGTCCTCCAGCAGCAGATCATACCGGTCCAGATAGTAACGCACCGCGAGCCCGGCGAGAAAAACGGCCGCAACGCCGCGCAGGAACGCCGATTCCAGCGCGCCGCGCGGGTCCAGGTCGCGCACATCGATCTGGGGGATGCCGCCCTCCCGCCAGTCGGCCGCCTGTCCCTTCAGAGTCCAACCCCGTGCGGTCAGCCAATGCACAATCGCCGCCAACACGCTCACGCCCAGCACAAATCGCAGCAGCAGCGAATAGAATGGCAGCTCAAAGAAATAGAAGGCCAGCGGCTTGCCGAAGACCGGATCGCGGTATGCGCCCGTATCCAGGCCGTTGCCGCCCGCCCAGCGCACCACGGTCCAGGAATCCACGGTCGCCAGGGCCAGCGGCAGCCCCACCACAAACAGCGCCGCCGTGGCGAGCTTGGCATAGGTCTTGTGCTCGCCCAGTCCGGTGCCCGCGTGCTTCATGCCGCGCGCGTGGGCCACCCAAAGCACGGCGAATCCGATCAAAGCGGCCAGCACCACCGGCACAAAGCCGTAGGAGAGCATCTGGAACCAGGTCTCTACCTGGCCCATCTCCTGCCACCACTGATACTCCACGGCATAGGAGGCCAGCCACCGGCCGCCGCCCAACACGAAAAGAAGAATGACGATGATCAGACCACGTCCCATGCCTCCACAGTAGCGCACGCCATCAACGCGCGAACCACAATCGCTCCGCGTTGGCGTTCATCACCAGCGGGATGGCCTTCTCCGGGATGCCCAGGCGGCCTGAGCGCAGCAGTTCGATCTCGGCCGCGTAGGCCTCCTCGGTTTCCATCACGGGAAAGTTGGAGGCATACACCAGCCGCTCCGCGCCATAGCGCCGGTAGAGCTCCTGAATCTGCGGAATCAGCTCCGTGTATGGCGCCTTGCCCAGCTTGTGCATTCCGGAGATCTGCACGTGGACGTTGCGCCGCTCCGCCAGCGCCGGCGTGCCCAGGTGCGTCAACTGGATCTGCGTCTTTGGGTTGTGGCCGGCAAACGTGGAGAGCGCCGCAGTCACGTCTTTGGGAAACGGTGCTGAGACCACCAGGTGCAGTTGCAACTGCGCCGCCCACTGCCACAGCGCCGGGTGCGTGAGCAAAGATTCCGAGGGGAAGCGGATGCCGCGGAACGCGCCGGTCTCCTTCCACCGCCGGATCTCGTCGGCTGCCTTGGGGTTCGCCAAATCGATCAAAAACACGCCCGCAAAGCGTTTTGGGCGCGCTTTTACCACCGTTTCGATGTAGCTGTTGTCGTACTCGCCCAGATGCTCGGCCAGTACGGTGCGCGAGACTCCGTGCCTGTCCATATAGGCGTCGAGGTCCGCCACCGGCTTGTACTTGCGCAGGCCGCAGTGGGCGTAGGCGTCGGTGATGATCAAGGCTGTACCTCAACGATTACTCGGCGGTACGCGCTAAGCGCCGGCGTCCCGTCGTCGGTCACCGTCAGAATGATGTGCGCGGTGCACGGCTTGGCCGTTTTCGGCATCACCGCCGACGCGCCGGCGATCTCCGCCGCGCACGTGCCCGCTTCCGGATAGGCCATCCACGCCGCCGTCACCCTGTTGCCGTCCGGGTCTGACGAGCCCTGCGAAGACAGCGCCACGCTCTCGCCCGGCTTGGCGACGAGACGCAGCGGCGCCTTACCGGGCAAGCCATTGACCACCGCAATCGGATTGTGGTTCGCCTTGTCCTTTGGCTGCACGCACCAGTCCATTCGCGCCGCAAAGTCGTGCTGGTACGCCCGCCGCCAGCGCCACACCGTGGCCTGGTTCGACGTATGCTCGCGGCCGTCCGGCAGCTTCACCGTGTCCCGCGAATTCGTCCAGATGGGCCGCGTCTCGCCGTAGCTCTGGCGCAGCGCGTAGCGCCCGCCCCATCCGCCCCATGCCGGCGTGACGTCGCTGGCCAGCCCGTTGCCAATCAGGTTCAGGAAAGCCGGCGTATCGCCCTCCATGATGTAGGCCAGCTTGGGATAGCGGGCGCCTAGCGGGCCGTGATTTTCTATGATGTTCGCCGTCAGCCACGGATTGTCCACCAGCTCGAAATCCACCATCTCGCCGTTCTTGTAGCGCCGGTCGCCGGAGATTCCGCTCCAGGTGGAGATACTGTAATCCGCCCCGCCCACGACACTCGGGCTCACGATGTAATACAGGCCGGGGAACGTGATGCGCAGCCAGCGGCCGGCGTCGTCCTGGTCTGAGATTGTATAGACACGCAGCTTGGCGACAACCGCGTCCAGCTCCTCCGGCGTGCGCGAGTACTTCACGTCCCACAGCGCCTGCGCCAGCGTGTTGGCGCCGCCCCACACGGACACCCACAACGGCCGCGGATCGGGCCGCAGCGCCGCTTCCACCAGCGCTCGCGAACCTGGGGTCGAGCGGCCTTCGCCCACCGAAGTCATGCCCAGTCCCGGCTGGCCCGCCACGACGAGAGAGTGGAGCTTGGCGGCCGTCGGGAACCCCGCGGCGTGCAGCGCCAGATTCGCCTGCACCTTGGCGTAGGCGTCGATGTGGCCGTGAATGATATCGGCGCGCGTCCCGTTGCGCAGATGGATCGACGTCGTGGCCGCCAGGCCCTCCAGGTCGTACTCGTTCGAGTAAACCAGCAGCCGCACCAGCGATTCCTCGTCGTCCGGCTCATTGGAGATGTCGGTCAGGACAAACAGCCGTGGCTTGGGCGGCGCCGTCTGGGCACAAAGCGCGAGTGGCAACAGCGCGAGAAAGAGATTTCTGGTGAAGGGCATCGTCAATATTCTATGCCCTTCGCTCCGCTACCCCTTCTTCAAAGCCTGCAGGATCTCTTCCCGCGCCTTCCCCCGCGCGTCCGCCTCCAACCGCTTCAACGCCAAGCCCACCACGTCCCGGTGATGCAGTTGATGCCCCAGGCCGCCCTGCTGCAAATCCAGCCACAACTGATGCACCCGCTCGATATCCTCCGGCCACAGCCGCGGCGGATGCGGGCCCAGGTTCACAAACAGCGGCTTGCCCAGTGGATCGTCGGGCACGATCTCCAACGAGATTGGCGGCCGCGGCTCCGGCAGCAACTCCCACTGGGCGCCCACCGCGTGGCCCTGCTGCGATGTGGTCAGGCGGGGGGAACTCCCCACCACGATGCGTGACGATTCCAGCCGCGCCGCCGTCTGCACAATCGACGCGATGGGATCCTTGCCCGGCACCGTCAGCAGCTTCACGGTCTTGCCTGCTTTTTCGGCCAGTTCGACGCAGCGCGTAAACAGCTCGCTCTCGCGCTCCGTGAATTCGCTGTCCTCGTCGGCGATCGAGACCACCACAATGTCCAACTGATCCGTGTTGGTCTTGTCGATGACACGCTTCAAATGGATGAGCCGGTTCGGGTTGCGCACCGGCACCAGCACGTTGCCTGGCCGCACCTCCAGCGATTCGTACGAGATGTCGTCGCTGCCGTCCAGCCGGAACTGCTCATGATGCGCGGTGGAGTCCGCGCCGGCCATCCTGCGCTTGTTCAGTTTCTCAGCCACCGTGAACAGGACGAAAAACGCCAGCGTAAAGGCCAGCCCCCAGACGGTGGCGATCTTCTTCGTCATCACGTTCGTGATCGCCAGGACGAAGAGCGACAGTGCGATCAGAGCCAGCCCCACCGGATACTCACGCCCGCCGAAACTCACGTTCAGCGGCACCTTCCACTCGCGCGGCCGTTTGTCCTTGAAGCGCAGGATCAGCACCGATGTCGCGTTAAACGCAAAGCTCCAAACCACGCCAAACGCATACGCCTCGCCCAGCAGGTAAACGTCGCCGCGCGAGAGCACGATCGTCACCAGTTGCAGCAACACGATCATGTTCACGATGCGGAACGTGGTGCCGTATTTCTTGTGCGGCTTGCGGAACCACAACGGCAGCACGTTGTCTTCCGCCACGCGATTCAACACGCCATTGGAGCCGATGATCGACGTGTTCACCGCGCCCGAGAGAATCAGCGCGCCCACAAAAACAACGAAGGCGTGGAACGCCAGCCGCAGCGGCAGCGGACCCGCCAGGTGCATCGCCAGGCCGCCAATCATGTTGTCCAGAAATCCCTTGCGCGCCCCGTCCGGAATGATCATCACGGCAAAAAAGGAAACCAGCGACGTGAACAGCAGCGAGTAGATAAAGATCACCAGGCCCGCGCGTTCCAGATTCTTCAGCTTCGGATGCGCGATCTCGCGATTGACCTGCGCCAGCGATTCCTCGCCCGACATCGCCAGCAGCGAATGGCCCAGGCCCACCAGCACCGCGATCATCGGGATCGACACCGCCCAGTTCTCCGGCAGCCAGCCCAGCGATTCCTTGCCCAGATGCAGATTGCCCAGCGTGGGCGCCGGCACAGCCTGGAACCCCTGCACCAGCAGCGTGTACAGAGACCACAGGATCAACATCACCACCATCACCGTCGTGATCTGCATGATGCGCAGAGCCTTGTGGCTGGATTCGTGGATCCCGATCGTGTTCTTCCACCAGAAATAGAGCGTCACGGCGATGGCAAACACCACCGTGAACGATGGCGCATGAACCGCGTGCTGGATGTGCAGGAAATGCTCAGCCGATTCGTTGATCAGGCCGGAGAGGTATAGGCCGGCTGAGACGGCGCTGATCGGCCCCGTCAGAACGTAATCGAACATCAGCGCGGAGACGGCCAGTTTTGCCATCTTCGAGCCCATCGCCTCATGCACCACGCGATAGACGCCGCCCCGCACATACATCGCGCAGCCCTCGATGTATACGGCACGCACCGCGTACGAGAACAGCATGATGGCCAGGATGAACCAGGGTGCGGCTTTGCCGATGGCCTGTTCCGCGATGCCGCCCACGTAGAAGGCCGACGACGCCAGATCCGAGAGAACGATGGCGGCGGCGCGCCAGAAGGAAATGAAAGAAAGGGCTACGGTCGAGGCGATGACCACGCGATTGCGCGTCAACGCCGGCGTAGATGCGGTATCCACAGCGGGCTCCTTATGCGCGGGCCCTCATCAGAAGCACCGCGACTCTTCAATTGGCCTGCGAGGTTAGCTGACGGGCTCGGGCTGAAAAGTACCCTACGGTGATTGCTCACCGATACGCCCCAGAATTGGGTCCCCCGCCTCTCCCCTCTTGGGAAGAGCTCGGCAGACTTCAGATTAACATGTCAGTTCGTGGCCGCGCCGCGCCCGAGTGTGATCCGCTTCCGTCCATCACGGGAAACTCAATCAGGCGTGGCGAAGGCAGCGGTTTGTCAGCGGCGCGCCGTGAAGATCGCGATGTACTGTTTGCCCGGCACGTGTTCGATGCTCTCCACCAGTTGAAAGCCGGCGGCCTCCACCTCTTTCACCACGTCATCCTTGTCCAGTCGGATGTGCTCCACCGCATTGGCGCCCCCGCTCATCGCCCCTGGCCGCTTGAAGTAATCGACCACTACAAATCGCCCGCCCGGCTTCAGCCCGCGCCGGATACTGGCCAGCATCTCTTTCGGATAGTCGTAGTGGTGATAGGCGTCCACCGTGACGGCCAGATCCGCTGCGCCGGCCGGCAGCCTGGCGTCGCGCTCCGTCCCCAGCACGTACGTCACGTTCGCCAACTGAGCGTTCTGCTTCTTGGCGCGCTCCAGGAAGTCCGGGAAGATATCCTCCGCAATCACCTTCCCGCCCGCGCCCACGGCCGCGCTGAACAAGGGCAGCATCGCGCCCCCGCCCGTGCCCAGATCCGCCACCGTCATGCCAGGCCGCACATGCAGCGCCTGCACGATCACTTCGCCCTTCAGACGCTCCGCCCGGTCCGCCGCCGCCAGGTTCCGCAGCATGCCCTCGCGCTGCTCCACCGTTTGATAGCTCTTGTTGGCACTCTCCGCCACCTGCGCGGACAAGGCCGCCGCCGTCCCAACAACCAGTAACAGGGTTCTCACTAGAGGCTCCGCTCCATCGTGATCGCCAGCGGCGGTTCCACCATGAACGGCAATTGGCTCATCTTTTCCACAGCACTCCGCACGGCCGATTCCTGCGCCGTTTCCAGTGTGATCACGAACGGCAGGTTGTGCTTATCTAGGTCCGGCAACTGCAAAACAGCGTCAATTGAGATGCCGTGCTCGGCCAGGATCGATGCCAGATCCCGGATGATGCCCGGTTGATCGGTAATGCGGAAGCGCAGGTACCACGACCTTTTCTGCAACCCCATCGGCAGCGGCTTGGTCTCCACCAGATCCGTGAAGCCGAAGGGCGGTACGCGGTGCGCCGGCCCCGGCCTCAGTTCTCTCGCTACCCGCATCAGGTCGCTCACCACCGCCACGCCTGTCGGCAGCGGACCCGCGCCGCGCCCGTAGTAGAACGTGTCCTGCCCGAACGCACCCTTGGACCAGACCGCGTTGTACGGGCCGTGCACCCCTGCCATGATCGCCTGCAACGGCATCAGCGCCGGCCGCACACTGACAAACAGCCCGTCGCCCTCGCGCCGCGCCGAGCACAGCAGCTTGATCGTGCAGCCCAGTTGCTTGGCATATTCGAAATCAGTCGGTGAGATTCGCCGGATGCCCTCGGTGTGTATGTCGGCCGGCTGGATCCGCGCGCCAAAGGCGATGGAGGCCAGCAGCGCCAGCTTCGAGCGGGCGTCAAATCCGTCCACATCCGCCGTCGGGTCGGCCTCCGCGTAGCCCAGCCTCTGCGCCTCGGCCAGCACGTCTCCGAATGCCGAGCCGTGCTGCTCAATCTCCGTCAGGATGTAGTTGCTGGTCCCGTTCAGGATTCCAAACAGCGTCTCCACACGGTCGCCCGCGATGCCCTCGCGCAGCACGGCATGCACCGGTATGCCGCCGCACACGCTCGCCTCCATGGCCAGCGTGACGCCCTTGGCGGCCGCTCGCTGCCAGATGGCGAAGCCGTCCAGCGCAATCAGTTCCTTGTTGGCCGTCACCACGGATTTGCCGTTAGCGATGGCGCCCTCCACCACCTCGCGCGCCACAGTTGTGCCGCCAATCAGCTCCGCTACGATATGCACGTCTGGATGGCTGACCACCTCGCGCCAGTCGTCTGTTATCAGCGACGGCGCCAGGCCCGCAGGCAGAGTCTTCGTCTTCGCCGTGCGCGAGCAGACCGCCGTAACATTCAACCGGAATCCCAGCTTCTCGCTCATTTGCACGGCGTTTTCAGCCAAAATGGTAAGTGTCCCGCCACCCACGTTCCCGAGGCCGACGATGCCAACATTGACGTCTTGCATTACCAGCCAGTTTAGCAAGCGGTGCGCCATCGCCCTCTGCGCCGCCACCCTCTTCGCCCAGCCGCCCGATAACCGCCGGCCCTCCGATCCCGAACCCGACGTTCGCCTGCCTAACGGCAAGAGCCAGAAGGAAGAGATGCTCAAGACCGACTACGACGAGAATCTCAGGGACCTCGAGAAGATCCGCAAACTCACGGAAGGCGTCGAAGCGGACCTTCGAAAGAACGATCGCCACGTCCTCTCGCTGAAGGCGCTGAAGGATCTGGATGAGATCGAGAAGATTGCGCGCCGCGTTCGCAACCGCATGCGAAGATACTGAAGGTTGTAAACTGTCTTCGATGAGTGCCACGCGAGAAAAAGCCCAACTGATGAGCGCCTCCGAGATCGACCGCACCCTGGTCCGTCTCGCCCATGAAGTGCTCGAAAAGACAGACGCCCCGTCCAACCTCGCCTTCATTGGCATCCGGCGCCGCGGCATCCCCATTGCGCAGCGCCTCGCCAAGAAGATCGAGTCTCTGGAAAAGATCAACATCCCGGTCGGAATCCTCGACATCAAGCTCTACCGTGACGACCTCACCACGGTCGACGACAAGCCTGTTGTCAGCGACACGAAGATCGATTTCTCCATCGCCGGCAAAGACGTCGTGCTCATGGATGACGTGCTCTACACCGGCCGCACCATTCGCGCCGCCCTCGACGCTCTCTTCGAGTTGGGCCGCCCGGCGCGCGTGCAACTCCTCGTGCTCATTGATCGTGGCCACCGCGAACTGCCCATCGAGGCGCAGTATGTCGGCCGCAAGATCCCGACCTCCTCCCGCGAGATTATCGAGGTCAAGTTCCTGGAGGTCGACGAGCTCGAAAAGGTTCTGCTTGTCGAAAAGGTCGACTAGTGCGCCTCTGCCGAATGCCACGCGTTGCTGAGCCGCGACCGTCAGGGAGCGGTCCGTCCCGGCGTGTCCCACCACCTTCCGCAAGGAGATTCTAAGTGCCCAAAGGACTGCTCGGCATCGAGGAACTGGAACGCTCCGAGATCGAACAGATACTCGAGCGGGCCAAGGCATTTCAGCCGCAAGGCGGCCAGACGTTCGGCAAAGTCAACACCTGCACCGGACGCATGGTGGTCAATCTCTTTTTCGAAAACTCCACCCGCACCCGTTCCAGCTTTGAGATCGCGGCCAAGCGCCTGGGCGCGGAGACCATGTCCATCACCGCGTCCGGCTCCAGCGTGAGCAAGGGCGAGAGCCTCGTCGACACGCTCAACACGCTGGTGGCCATGCGGCCCTCGGCCATCGTCATGCGCCACGCCGCCTCGGGCGCGCCCCACTTCCTGGCCCGCCATCTCACCACGCCCATCGTCAACGCCGGCGATGGCACGCACGAGCATCCCACCCAGGCGCTGCTCGACGCGCGCACCATCATGGATCGCTGCGGCCGGCTCGATGGCCTGCGCGTCGCCATCATCGGCGACATCGCCCACTCCCGTGTCGCCCGCAGCAATATCCATCTACTCGCCAAATTCGGAGTCGATATCGTCCTCTGCGGTCCGCCGGCGCTGGTGCCCCGCGACCTCGCCCGCATCGCCACCGGCATCACCATAGAATACGATCTGCGCCGCGCCGTCCAGGGCGCCGACGTCATCATGATGCTCCGCGTCCAGCTCGAACGCATGCACGAACCGTCCATGCAGGCCGGCGAGTATTTCCGCTTCTACGGCCTGCGTCCGGAACACGTCGCGCTCGCCAATCCCGACGCCATCGTGATGCATCCCGGCCCCATGAACCGTGGCCGCGAAATCTCTTCCGAGGTGGCGGACTCCCAGCAGTCCATGATCCTCAATCAGGTCGAAAACGGCGTCTCCGTGCGCATGGCCGTACTCGAAAGGGTTCTCCTGCAGTGAAGCTACTCATCCAGAACGGGCGGGTGATCTGCCCTGAAACCGGCCACGACGCTGTGGCCGACGTGCTGATCGAAGACGGCCGCATCGCCGGAGTCGGCCCCGGCCTGCCCGCCGGCGGCGCTGGCGTCATCGACGCCGCGGGCCTCATCGTAGCGCCCGGATTCATCGACATCCACGTTCATCTCCGCGAGCCCGGTTTCGAATATGCGGAGACCATCGAATCCGGCGCGCGCGCCGCGGCCGCTGGTGGCTTCACCACCATCTGCTGCATGCCCAACACGAATCCGGTGAACGATTCCACCACCGTCACCAGCTTCATCGTCGAAACCGCCCGCCGCAAAGCGCCCATCAGCGTCTTCCCCATCGGCGCCATCACCAAAGGCAGCCAGGGCGAGGAGCTGGCCTCCATCGCCTCCATGGTCGCCGCCGGCGCCGTGGCCATCAGCGACGACGGCCGCCCCGTCATGAATGCCCGCGTCATCCGCCGCGCCATGGAGACAGCCCGCGCGCTGGATATCCCGCTGATTGAGCACTGCGAGGATCTCAACCTCAGCGCCGGCGGCGACATGCACGAATCGGTCGATTCCATCCGCCTCGGCCTGCGTGGCATCCCGTCCGCCTCTGAGGACGTCATGGTGGCCCGCGACATTATCCTGGCCGAGCTCACCGGCGCCCGCTATCACGTCGCCCACATCTCCACGAAGAACGCAGTGGCCATGGTCGCCTTCGCCAAGCAGCGCGGCCTCCATGTCACCTCCGAGGCCACACCCCACCACATCGCGCTCGATACCGGCGCCATGAAGCCGTACGATTCCAATTACAAGATGAAGCCGCCGCTGCGCTGCACCCACGACGTCAACGCCTGCATCGACGGCATCGTCTCCGGCGCCATTGATTGCCTCGCCACCGACCACGCGCCCCACGCCGGCGACGACAAGATGCAGGAGTTCGAGAAGTGCCCCTTCGGCATCACCGGCCTGGAAACGGCCCTCGGCATCTCGCTGGAAGTGCTCGTCCACACCGGCAAAATCAGCCTGCCGCGCCTCATCGCGCTCTACACCTCGCAGCCGGCCCGCATCATGGGCTGGAAGAATGCCGAGGCCCGCGGCGCGCTCAAGCCAGGCTACGTCGGTGACGTCACCATCTTCCACCCCGAGTACCCGTGGGTCTACGACGTGAAGAAGAGCGAGTCCAAGTCCAGCAACACCCCGTTCAACGGACGCACCTTCCACGGCGGCCCCATCATGACCATCGTCAACGGCCTGGTGGTGTGGCGCGCGCCCGGATTCTGATGACGCGCGAAGCTGTTCGCGCCCTGCTCAACCGCGATCGCCCGTGGGCCGTCTACGCTCTGGGCGATCTCGCCCCGGAGCCGTTCGCGCACTGCACATGGTGGAAGAAAGGCGAGAGCCTCGGCCTCCTCTATCGCGGCTTCTCCACGCCCATTTTCTGGGCGGACGGCCCCGTTGATCTGCCGTTTGACGAGCCCGCCCTCATCCTCCAGATCCGCGAAGAAATGGTCCCGGCCATCCGCGCCATTTACCCGCAGGTGACCCTCAAGAAGATGCTCCGGATGGCCCTGCAAGGCACCCCTGAGCCATCGACGGCCGTGCGCCTGGGCCAGGCCCACCTGCCTGCCATCGAGCGCCTATATGCCGCGCCAGACGGCCCCGATTTCTTCCATGCCACCATGCTGGATCAGGGTGTCTTCTACGGCGCCTGGCAGGACGATCAGCTCATCGCCGCCGCCGGCACGCATATCCTCAACATCGAGGAATCCGCCGCCGCCATCGGCAATGTCTACACGCACCCGGACCACCGCGGCCGGGGCCACGCCGCCCGCCTCACCGCCGCCGTCGCCTGCGAGTTGCGCCGCCTCGGCATCCAGACCATCGCCCTCAGCGTCGCCGCCGCCAACCCCGCCGCCATCACCATCTACACGCGGCTCGGTTTCCAGCCCCACTGCCCGTTCTACGAGGGCTTCGCCTCTACCGGTCGTACAGCGTAGCCAGTTCGTGCAGCCGCCCGGCGATCTCCGCCGTGAGCGCGCCGCGCTTCATCCGCCACAGCCAGTTGGTCCCCAGTGTGGAGGGCATGTTCATGCGCGCCTCCGTGCCCAGGCCCAACAGGTCCTGTGCTGGGAACACCACGGTATTCGCCACCGAGCCCATCAGCGCGCGGATGAAGCGCCAGTGCAGATCGTCCGCATTCTCCATGCCCAGATAGGCGAGCGTGCGCCGCCGCTCCGTGCGGATGTCTTCGGCCGTGCGCGTGGAGTCGCCCGCGCCCGCTGAGTTCCACCATCCCATCGTCGTGTCGTTGTCGTGCGTGCCCGTGTAGGCCACCACTTCACGCGGATAGTTGTGCGGCTGGAAATCCGGCGCCTGCGGATCGTTACCAAAGGCAAACTGCAATATCGCCATGCCCGGAAACTCAAAACGGTTGCGGATGGCCTCCACCTCCGGCGTGATCACGCCCAGGTTCTCCGCCACAATCGGCAGGCGCCCCAGCGCGGCCTCCACTGCCTCGAACAACCGTGCCCCCGGTCCGGGCACCCACTTGCCGTTCACCGCCGTGGTCTCGCCGCCCGGCACCTGCCAGAACGCATGGAAGCCGCGGAAGTGATCCACGCGCACCATGTCGAATAGCTGGAAGGTGGCGCGGAAACGGTTGATCCACCACTCGAATCCGTGGCTCTCCATCACGTCCCAGCGATAGATCGGATTGCCCCACAACTGCCCGGTCGCGCTGAAGTAATCCGGCGGCACACCCGCCACCAGCGCGGGCGCGCCGGTCTTCGAGAGGTGCCACAAATTCCGCGCGCACCACACGTCGGCGCTGTCGCCGGCGGCGTAGATCGGGATGTCGCCCATCAGTTTGATGCCGCGGGCGCGGCATAGCGCGCGCAGCGCGTTCCACTGCCGGAAGAAGCACCACTGCGTGAACTTGACGGCGTGGATCTGCGCGGCTTCCGTCTCGCGCAAGCGCTCCATCGCCGCCGGATCGCGGTCGCGGTGCGGCGCGTCCCAGTCGTACCACGCCACATCGTTGTAGAGGCGCTTTGCTGTCATAAACAGCGCAAAATTGTCCAACCAAGGCCCTTCCAGCGTGCAAAAATCGACAAATTCAGCACGTTGTGCAGCCGTTGCGCGCGCAGCGAAGTTTGCCGCCGCGCGCGAGAGCAATGGCAGCTTGAAGGCCTGCGCCGCCTCGTGGCTGGCGCGCCCTTCCACAAACTCAACGCCGCGCAGAGAGGACTCGTCGAGCCACCCCTCGCGTGCCAGCAACTCCAGCGACACCAGCAGCGGATTGCCCGCGAACGCGGAGAAGCACTGATAGGGCGAGTCGCCGTAGCCGGTGGGGCCCAGCGGCAGCACCTGCCACAGCGTCTGCTTCGCCGCCACCAGGAAATCGACAAAGGCGAACGCCTCCGGGCCCAGGTCGCCCACGCCGTGGCCGCCGGGCAGGGAAGTGGGGTGGAGGAGGATGCCGCTTTGTCGTGCAAATCGCATACCAGCCAGCTTAGTTCTTTCCTGCGCGCGAGCGGCGATGAGCTAGACTCTCGCTAGAGGACTCTCTGTTGAAAACATTTTTGGTTGCGCTCGTGTTGGCCGCTTCGCTGCTCCAGCCGCGACTCTCTGCGGCGGAGATGGAACGGGTAGACTACCGCGTCCTTGCTACTTCGAAGACGTCCACCATGGAGAAGGAGTTGAACGAGGCGGGCGATGCCGGCTATCAATTCAGCTCGGTGATGGGCGGTGATTCCGCTGTTGGCGGCAAAGAGGTGCTGGTGGTGGTGCGCAAGTCCGCCGGCGCGCCTGCCACCGAAAAGCGCGTGTTCAAGCTCCTGGCCACGAGCAAGACATCCACGATGCAGAAAGAGATGCAGCAGCTCGGCGACGAGGGCTTTGAGTACCAGGGACAGACTGTCTTTCAGTCTGCGTTTGGAGGCAGAGAGGTGGTTGTCATCATGCAGCGCAACCCCGCCGCGGGCGGGCGCACCATCCAGTACCAACTCCTTGCCACCAGCAAGACATCCACCATGCAAAAGGAGCTCCAGGAAGCCGGCGAGACCGGATTTCAACTGATGGGGATGACGATCTCGAAGACAGCGATTGGCGGCGCCGAGATGGTGTGCATCCTCGCCAAGGTTTCGCAGTAGAGGCCCGTCACCGGGGAGCCGAACTCTGCTACCCTCGCGTGATGATCAAAGTGCAGATCGAGCGAGGCATCAAGACCGTCACCTTCGCCGCGCCGGAGCGCAAGAACGCTGTCAGCCGCCAGATGACGCTGGACCTGCAGCGCGTGGTCGATGAGACCGCGAGCGACGGGACGCGCGTCATGATCCTCACCGGCGAGGGCGACGCGTTCTGTGCCGGGGCCGATCTGAAGGCCGGGTTCGAGCCGGGCGAGGACGTCTCCGATTACCTGCGCCGCGTCACCAATCCCACCATCCTCGCCATGCGCGCCCTGCCGATCCCGATCATCGCCCGTGTGCACGGCGTCGCGGTGGGCGTGGGCTGCAACTATGCGCTGGCGTGCGATCTGCGCATTGCCAGCACGGAGGCGAAGTTCGGCCAGATCTTCGCCAAGATCGGCCTGATGCCCGATGGCGGCAGCACGTTCTTCCTGCCGCGGATGATCGGCTACGCCCGCGCGTTTGAGTGGATGGCTACGGCCGAAATCTGGGACGCTGCACGGTGCCAGGCGTCGGGACTCGTCAATCAGGTGGTCCCCTATGCGGAGCTCGATGGCGCCGTGATGACGCTGGCGCGGCGGCTCGCAGCGGGACCGGCGCTCGCCTATGCCGGGATCAAACGCGCGCTGAATGCAGGCGATTCCGGTTCTCTCGCCGATGCTCTGGAGGCCGAAGCCACAGGGCAGAGCGCCTGCATCCGCAGCGATGATTTCCGGGAAGGCGTCGCCGCGTTTCTGGAGAAGCGCCCACCGAACTTCCGGGGTGAGTAGTCTGGTAGTCAGCATGATCAGCGAAACGCAGCTGAAGACCTCTGACGGATTGAGTTTGTACGCCTGGACCCGGCGGCCGGCTGGAACTCCGCACGGCGTCTTTGCGCACGTACATGGCATGGGCGAGCACAGCCGCCGGTACGATCACGTTGCGGCGTATTGGGAAGGTCGCGGCTATGCGTCCGCGGGATTCGATCTGCGCGGGCACGGGCGCTCCGGGGGACGGCGCGGCCACACGCCCTCCTACGAGCAACTGATGGACGACATCGCCGGTTTCCTGGAGTGGGTGCTGGCTGAGTTTCCGCACGCGCCGGTGACGCTATACGGGCACAGTATGGGCGGCAACCTGGTGCTCAACTATGCCATCCGGCGCCAGCCGTTTATTGCCCGGGTGGTGGCATCGGCGCCGTACCTGCGGCTGGCCTTTGAGCCGCCGGCCTGGAAGGTGCGCCTGGCCCGCCTGCTGCGGTGGATCGCGCCGGCCCTCACGCAGAAGACAGGGCTCGAACTGGCCGCGCTTTCGCGCGATCCGGCTGTCATTGAACGCTACCTGGCGGACCCGCTGGTGCATGACAAGATCACGGTCTGCTTTTTTGCGGAGGTCCACGAAGCCGGCGAGAGCATCATTGACAGGGCTGCTGAACTGAAGATCCCCACGCTCGTGATGCACGGCAGCGCGGACCGGCTGACCAGCCCGGCAGGGTCTCTCGATTTCGTGGATGAATCCTCGGGCAAGGCCCTCCTCCGCGTTTGGGAGGGCTTCTATCACGAGCTCCACAATGAGCCCGGCTGGGAGGCCGTGCCGGCCTTCGTGCTCAATTGGATGAAGGGCTAGCTTTTTTTCCCGCCGACCACCTCATCGGCCACGGCGTAGAACGCCTCCAGATCGCGCGGCCGTGTGTGGATGTGCGTGGAGAGGCGCAGCGGATCTCCGCCGTAGACCCAGATCTTGCGCTCTGATGCCTTGCTGTACAACTGATCCGTTTTGGCGCCGCGGAACCCGATGGTCACCAGCCCACCGTAGAGCCGGTCATCAGCGCCGCTCTTGATCTCGATGTAGGGCCGCTCGGCTGCCATGCGGTAGTTGCGCTTCGCCAGTTCGTGAATGCGCGCGTAGACGTGCTCCGGCCCGAGGTCCTTCAGGAACTTCAGGCCGGCCATCATGCCCACGATCAGAGAGCGGTTGTTGGTGCCGATCTTCATGAAGCGCGCCGCTTTCGCCTCTTTCTTGTCCCAATCGCCGGTCACGATGGTGGGCCAGAGGCGGTCCAGATTTTCCTCGCGGATATAGAGCAGACCGCAGCCGGGCGGCGCGAAGAGCCACTTGTGCGGGCTGCCGGCAAAGTAGTCGCAGCCGAGCTCGCTGAGCCGCACCGGCACCTGCCCGTTCATGTGAGCGCCGTCGATGACCGTGATCACGCCCTTGGCGCGCGCCGCGTCGCAGATCAGCCGCACCGGCATGACGATGCCCGTGGGGCTGATGATCCCGCTGAAGCAGAGCACGCGCGTGCGCGGCCCGATGGCGGAAACCACGATATCCGCCAGTTGCTCCGCGCTCTTGGGCGGCAGCGGTACCTTCACTTCCCGCACAGTTACGCCGTGGCGTTGCGCCCGCACGGCCCAGCCCGCCTTGCCGCTGGGGTGCTCCTGATCCGTCATCAGCACCTCGTCGCCGGCCTTGAGGTCGAGGCCCGCCGCGATGGTCGACATGGCATCGGTGGCGCTATGGACAAACGCCAATTCGTCCTTCTTGCAGCCGACGAAATCCGCCATCTCGGTGCGCTCAGCGTCCAAAGTCTCGTAGCCCCAGCGCGGATACTCCTGCGTGGCCAGCGTGGCGCCTTTTTCCAGATGCGCCTCCACGGCCGCCACCACGGGCCTGGGCGCCACGCCGAGGCTGCCGTTGTTCAGGTACGCCCGCCACTCGGGCAGGAAATACTGCTCGGCGCGCACCCGCGCCCAATACTTCTCCGGATCCGATACACGTAGCGCCGGGTCCGGCAGCGCTTTCACTTCCAGATCCCCACCCATCGCCGCCAGACCAAACAGCGGAGCCGCCAGCAATTGTCGCCTCTTCATGAAAGCTCAGTCTACAGCACGCGGCTGCAGAATCCAGCCCTCGCGCCGGGCAATCTCCGGCGTCTCCGGCAAAGTCACGCCCTCCAGCGCCCGCGCGAGGCCCATCACCTGGCGGGCGTCGCGGATCTTGTGCGCCGGCAACTGAGCCTCGCTGAGAAGCGACGGCCAGACCTCGGCGATCACGATCCGCGCGGGCGCCTCAAACGGCCACACGCTGAGCTCTTTCCCAAACCGTCGCCGCAGCCGCTCCAGAACAGGTATGCCTGTCAGTGTTTGTGAGCCCACCGAGCCGTGTCCCATCAGTTGAAAGCCCGGATGCGGCCTGCGCGGAAGCGCCAACTCCGTGGCCCGATACTCCACCCAATCGTAAGGACGCGGCTTCTTCTGCGGCACCTCCGGCCGCACGTAGGGGCAACCCCAGAAGGGCGCTGCGCCGCCGGTCAGTTTCTGATTCAGCAGGGCGGCCACGCCAAAACGGTCTGCGGTCGTGCGCGGCGCCGCCTCCAGATAACGCCACAGGGCCTGCCAGCCGCCGAGCTTTTCCATGGCCCACTCGGGGTAGGCGAGGCTGAAATCGAAACCCGCCAGGACACGCCCTTTCAGCTTGGCGAGGTGCGCGCCGATGTGCTCCTCGGCCTCTTCGCGCGTGCGGCAGTAGACCACCTTCTCTTTGTCACCCTGGCGCAGGCAGTACCAGATGGCGTCCTCCGTCGGATACGGCGGCGCCGGCTTCGCCCGGGCGCTCCAGTCCACCATCAGATAGGCATCAAACATGCTTCTATCCTCGCAGCCCCTCGGGCTACTCTGAAAGGGTGAAGATCATACTGATTGTCCTCGCCGTCCTCATCCTGCTCGCTCCGCCCATTGCACTCTTCTTTCTCTCCGCGCCGCTCGCCGTTGAGTTCGCCCCCGTACCCAAGGGCCTGGGACCGACGAACGATATCGGAGTCCGCATCACCAATCCGCACGGCATTCGCTCCCTGACGTTGAGCCTGCACCAGGGCACGGCCACCGCCATCGTGACGCAGCAGGAGCCTGCCGATCGCTTCTTGTTCTGGAAGAAGCACCTGCCGCCGGCCGATCACCATTTGATGCTGCCGGCCGGCCCGGACAGGGGATTCAAGAGCGGCCCGGCCAGGCTGAGCGTGGAGGCGGTGGCCAACGACTTCGGCGCGGCCACCATCACCCGCTCCGTGGACGTCATCATCAATCTCGAACCGCCGCGCGTCACCGCCGATGCCGAGCAGCATTACATCAACCAGGGCGGCGCCGAACTGGTTACGTTCACCGTCTCGGGCTACATCACGGAATCCGGCGTCAAAGTCGGCTCGCACAAATTCCGCAGCTTCCCGCGTCCGGGCGGTAAGGGCGAGAACGACCGCTTCTGCCTGTTCGCCTTCCCATGGGACACGCCGGCCGATACAGTGCCGCTGGTCTACGCCTCCAACGCCGCCGGCCAGGAGGTCACCGCCCAGTTCTGGTTCCGCCTCAAGCCCAAGAAGTTCCGCCAGCGCGATCTGGAGCTCAGTGACCAATTCATCGACAAGGTCAACGCCGAGCTGGATCCGGGCGGCACGGGCGACAAGGTGAAGCGCTTCCTCAAGATCAATGGCGATATGCGCCGCGCCAATAACGCCACGCTGGCGGCGTTCCGGCTTCAGACGGAGCAGCGCATCCTGTGGACTCCGCCCTTCCAACAGCTCTCCAACTCCAAGGTGGAGGCGTTCTTCGCCGATGTCCGCACGTACAAGTACAACGACGAGAAGATCGATCAGCAGGTCCACCTGGGCTTTGATCTTTCCAAAGTGAAGCAGGCGCCCGTGGTTGCCTCCAACACCGGAAAGGTCCTCCACGCCGGCCCGTTGGGCATCTACGGCAACTGTGTGGTGCTGGATCATGGCTACGGCCTGCAATCCATCTATGCGCACCTCAGCGCGATCAGCGCCAAGGTCGGGCAGACGGTGCAGCGCGGCGAGGAACTGGGCCGCTCCGGCGCCACCGGCATGGCCGGCGGGGATCATCTCCATTTCTCGATGCAGATCGATGGCGTGCAGGTGAACCCGGTGGAGTGGTGGGATCCGCACTGGCTGAAGGATCGGATCTTTTTCCAAGGTGCCACAGACAAAGCTGCCACAAACGCCTTGATCCCACGGGACACCTGGAGTACTGTCTGGTTGAGGGCAAATGCAGCTACATGCTCCGGCTGAGCTGACCACCTGCCGCCTGCACCGTTTGGGTGAGGGCATCGGCAAGGTGGTGTACGCCTCAGAGCACTGGGTGGTGAAGCGCGCGCGCCAGCCTTCCGAGATCCTCGCCCTGATCGTGATCTGGAAGATGCTGCGGCGTCTGGAGCGGTTGCTGCCCGGCCACAGGGTGTCGCGTCCGGCACACCAGTTCCATTTTCTCCGGGTGTTGGTGCAGGCATTGGTGCGAGTGGTGCCGCGGGGCCTGTGGATGATGACGCACGCCGGCGAGGTGTGGAGGACTTATCGAGCCCGCGACCAGCACGGCGAGACGCTGACCCGCGAGCACCTGGCGGGCACTCCTGTGGTGCCGCGGACCATCCGCTTTCCTCCAACCCGCGTGGAGGTGGACGGCTGGCCCGGCTACCTGACCGTCACGGAGGCGACCGAGCGCATGGAGGCTACGCTGCACCAGCGGCTCCATGATCTGGCCGCCGCCGGACGGCTGGAGGAAGTGGAGGTCTGGCTCAACCGCTGGCTGGCACTGCGCCAGGCGGGCTGGCAGCGCGGCGTGTTTTCGCTGGATACGCATCTGAAGAACTTCGGTGTCACCGGGGATCGGGTGGTGCTGCTGGATCCGGGCGGACTCACGCAGGACTGGTCCGCCATTGAGAAGCGGCTCACTTATGAGGGCTCGGTCGCCAGCCCGCATCGCCAGTTGGGCCTGGGCACGCTGCTGCGCGGCCATCCCGAGATTGCGCGGCGGTTTGATGCGCACTGGCGGGCGACTGTCAATCCAGCCACTGTGCAGCACCACTGGCCCACGCCGGCTGTGCGAACATGACGGCCAGGAGTCCTCATTCTTATGCCCGCCCAGAAGATCCTCGCCCTCGCCGGTGATTACGTGGAAGATTACGAGCTAATGGTGCCGTTCCAGGCGCTCCAGATGGTGGGCCATACGGTGCACGCCGTTTGCCCCGGCAAGACCGCCGGCCAGCAGATCCGCACCGCCATTCACGATTTCGAAGGCGACCAGACGTATTCCGAGAAGCGCGGCCACAATTTCGTTTTGAATGCCACGTTCGAAGATGTCAATCCGGAAGAGTACGACGCCCTGCTGATCCCCGGAGGCCGCGCGCCCGAGTATCTGCGGTTGAACGCGCGCGTGCTGGAAATCGTCCGCCACTTCTTCGATGCGGGCAAGCCGGTAGCGGCGATTTGCCATGGCGCACAGCTTCTGGCCGCGGCTGGCGTGCTGAAGGGCCGTGTGTGCTCGTGCTATCCCGCCTGCGGTCCGGAAGTCAACGCGGCTGGCGGCGCCGTGCCGGGCATCGCGATCGACGCCGCGCATACGGATGGGAATCTGGTGACAGCGCCAGCGTGGCCCGCCCATCCGGCCTGGCTGTCGCAGTTTCTGGCGGTGCTGGGCACGCGTGTCAAGCTCTAAACGGAACGGAGGTTCCGAGGTGCTCAGCCCTCGGCCTTCGTCCACTGGCCGATGCGGATGATGACGAACTCGGCGGGCCGCACCGGCGCCACGCCGATCTCGCAGATGAGCCGGCCGTTGTCGATGTCGGCCTGCGTCATGGTGGAGCGGTCGCACCGGACGAAAAACGCCTGGCTCTCTTTGTTGCCCAGGAGCGCGCCATCGCGCCACACCATGCCCAGGAAAGATTCCACGCTGGCGCGGACCGCGCTCCAGGTCTGCTCGGTGTTGGGCTCGAAAACCACCCACTCGGTGCCCTTCGCGATGGAGCGCTCCAGAAAGATGCACAGCCGGCGCACGTTGATATAGCGCCACTGGGGATCGGTGGACATGGTGCGCGCGCCCCACACGCGGACGCCGCGGCCCGTGGAGCGGAAGTCGCGGATGACGTTGACGCCGTGCGTATTCAGGCTGTCCTGCTCGCTCTTGCCGAGGGTGAACTGCACGGGGTCTGCCTCGATGAGCCCGTGCAGTACCTCGTTGGCGGGCGCCTTGGCGACTCCGCGGCCCAGCTCCATCCGAGCGATGAGGCCGAGAACGTGGCCGCAAGCCGGGACCAGGATCTGCCCGTCCGGCGTGTGTGGCGCGGGGACGCGGAGCTTCGGATAGTAGAGGGCGGCGTAGCTGGTGTCGTGCGCGGGTCGGACCTGGGCGATGTCTTGCTGATCGGCCGGTGCGCTCAATACGGCGAAGCGGTCGCGCAGGCGTTCGCAGTGATCGATCAGCGCCGCGCCGAGCGAGGGAAATGCGGCTTCATCGGGGATGGCCAGCAAACCGGGTTCTTCGAGGTCGCAGAGTGCGGCCAGAGCCGCGCGGTATTCGGCGTCGGTTGCCGGCGCGGATGCGCCGCCGCGCAGGACGACACCGGGCCACTGTGAGGCAGCGGGCGGCGCCGGGCACTCGACGATCCGGACGAGGCGGGAGGCGGTGTTGACTGTCGTGGCGGCTGAACTGGCGGTGAGGCCGTTGAATTCCTCCTGCGCGTCGGGGATGCGGTCCGCCGGGCCGTTTGCCGGAATCCCGTCGCGGAAGTAGAGAGCTTGGAGGGTGAACCGTTCCGGGGCTGCGGCGTCCGGTTGCACGAGCACGACGATGCGGTTGCCCCAGTCGCCGGGCCCGCAGGCGGCGATTGTTGTGTCTCCACCCGCGCCCGGCAACGCGCTCTGCGCGGTGGTTGCGCCGGTGTTAGTGACGCGCGCCACATACAAACGCCGCCCGCCGTTTTCGAAGAAGCCGCGCGCGCCGTAGGGGAGATAGATGTTGGGCGTGGGCGGAGGGAGCGTGCGATCGAGGAAGTCGCCATAGGTGATGGTGAACTGCTGCCAGCTAGTGATGAGTTGCGGCTCCACCGGCCCGCGCTCGGTCTCGCCGGCCATGGCCGCGGTGGCGGTTCTGACGTCATCGATCGGCCGAGGCGCGGGGCCGGAGTCTTCCACGAACACGCCTGGGGCGAGGTAGTCTGGCATGGCTCACTCAACGATACCGCTCGTCGATGACCTGGCGGAGTCCGGTGGGCCGTGCGGATGATATGCTTGTGCCCATCCGCGCTTCCCTCGTACCGGAACCTGCGGAAAAGGAGCCCAATTATGCTTCAACTACGCCGCTCTATCGTGGCCGGCCTGCTTCTCTTCGGTCTCACCGCGCTGTCTGCCTACGCCAAGCCGAACTTCTCCGGCACCTGGAAGCTGAATTCCGCCAAGAGCGAATTCGGTCAGTTTCCTGGGCCCTCCAATATGACTCAGACGGCCAAGCACGAGGACCCGTCGCTCAAGGTCGCTACGAAGATGGCCACCGATAACGGCGACATGGATTTTGACTCGACTTATTCCACCGACGGCAAGGAGACCACCAACGCCTTCGGACCCAGCTCGATGAAGAGCGTGGCCAAGTGGGAGGGCGATACGTTGACCATCCAGACGAAGGGCCAGTTTGGGGACAACGAAATCACCATCCAGGACAAGTGGGAACTCTCGGAGGACGGCAAGACCCTCACCATGCGCCGCCATTTCATCAGCAGCCAGGGAGAGATGGATCAGAAGTACGTGATGGAAAAGCAGTAGCGGCGCTGGTCAGATTTCGTTTTTCGGCAAGGGCGGGATCTCCCCTCGGTACCGGCCAGGGAGTGCTCGCCCGAGCTCCTTGCAGTTGCGCTCGAGGCGGGCTTTCCATTCCTCCGGGACGAAATCCGCGGCCACCTGCACCGCGTCCAACGCGTAGGGACCGAATTGCGATGTAGCCACCACTTCCCTCTCCTGCTTGGGGCGAACGCCATCAGCGCCACCGCCGCAATCACGCAGAGCACCAGTGCGTTCACCAGTCCGGCGGCGCCGCCCAGCAATTTGTCGAGCCATTCCTGATCGGTTTTGCGCAGCCACTGGCCCAGGAGCCATGCACCTGCCCCTACCAGGCAAATCACGCCCACGAACACGATCAGGAACCCCAACTGATAGGGTGGGAACAGCAAGGAGGCCGCCAGAAACCCGGAAACCACGGCAAGCAGGCCGAGTCCGGACCGCGAAATGCCTTTGCGGATACCGGAGGTCACCAGCACCCCCAACAGTCCGATCAACGCCAGGTCAAACCAGTTCATCGGAACCTCCAGCCAAAAATACGCGGATCGTGCCTGGGAAGTTCGTCCGGACTGAAGCCTCAGATAGCGCCCCACCCCCGTTCATCTGCTAAACTGACCCATTGGGCCGCACTCTGCCCTAAATCAGGTTTTTACGTAGAGGTTCCCGCATGTCCGGACATTCAAAGTGGGCGACGATCAAGCACAAAAAGGCTGCCACCGACGCGAAGCGCGGCAAGGCCTTCACCCGTCTCATCAAGGAAATCGTCATCGCCGCACGCTCAGGTGGTGATGTCGACGCCAACTCCCGCCTCCGCACCGCAGTCGCCGCCGCCAAGGCCGTCTCCATGCCGGCTGAAAATATCAAGCGCGCCATCATGCGCGGCACCGGCGAGCTCGAGGGCGGCCAGATCGACGAAATCACGTTCGAGGGCTACGGCCCCGGCGGCGCCGCCATCATGGTTTTCGTCGCTACTGACAACCGCAACCGCACGGTCGCCGAGATTCGCCACCTGTTCTCCAAGCACGGCGGGAACATGGGCGAAGTAGGCTCGGTGGGTTGGATGTTCGAACGCAAGAGCCAGATTCTCATTGAGAAGGAACTCGCCACCGAGGACCAGTTGATGGAGTTTGCGCTGGAAGCGGGCGCCGATGACGTTCGCGATCAGGGCGATAGCTGGGAGATCCTCTCCGCTCCTGATGCGCACAACACCGTTGTGGACGCCCTCGCCAAGGCCAAGATCGCTACCGTTTCCGCCGAGATCGCCATGATTCCGAAGAATCTCCATGCCGTGGACGCCAAGCACTCCGCGGGCATGATGCGCATCATGGACTTCCTCGACGAGCATGACGACGTGCAGAACGTCTACACCAACGCCGACTTCGGCGATGAGGACGACGAGGGCTAAGCCGGCAGCCTCGTCCAGCCAAGCACCGCGTGCGAATCCTGGGTATCGACTGCGGCAGTCAGACCACCGGCTACGGAGTCATAGACTCCGACGGGACGCGCCACGCCCTTGTCCATTTTGGCGTCATCCAGACCAACGCCAAGGATGAGTTCGCGCAGCGCCTGCTCACCATCGGCGCAGGCATCCGGGATGTGGTGGCCCGGTTTGCGCCGGAAGAAGCGGCAGTGGAGGATACGTTCGTCTCGTCTAACGCGCGCTCCGCTCTGAAATTGACTCATGTGCGTGGTGTGGCGCTCTTTGTTCTGGCCGAGGCCGGCCTCACTGTGGGTGAGTATCCGCCGGCGCAAGTGAAAATGGCACTGGTCGGCAATGGCCGGGCTGAAAAGGAACAGGTACAGTGGATGGTGCGCGTGCTGCTGAAACTACCCGAACCCATTCGCCAGTTGGATGCGTCCGATGCTTTAGCGGTCGCCATCTGTCACGCCGCCCGCCGCCCCATGGGAATTACCCGATGAAGATCCTGCTCGCCCTGCTGCTCCCCGTCCTCGCCTTTGCACAGGACGCCCCGAAGATCTTCTTCTCGAAGACCTTTCCGGGGTCGCGCCCCGCCTACATGGAGGTCCGGCTTGATCGTGACGGCCGCGCCGAGTACCGCGAGGGTCCCGACGAAGACAACCCCGTCGTGCTCAAGCTCGCCAAGGAAGACGTCGACACTATCTTCGCCCTCGCAGACAAGCTGGAGCACTTCAACAAGGAACTCGAATCCGGCCTGAAGGTGGCGCGCATGGGCGACAAGCTCCTTCGCTGGCAGCACGGCGCCGAAAAGCACGAGGCCAAGTTCAACTACTCGGCCGACCCGGACGCCCAGGCCATCCACGATTGGTTTGAGCGCATCAACGAATCCGCGCTGTACTTCATCGATCTCGAACGCGCCGCCAAGTACGACAAGCTCGGCGTGAATTCGGCGCTGCTCAAGCTGGAGGCCGCGTGGGACCGTCACCGTCTGGTGGCGCTGCCTCTGTTTCTACCGCTGCTCGATCGCGTCGACAAGAACGAAAACTACCTCAACATGGCCCGCGAGCGCGCTGCCCGCCTTGCCGCCCTGTTCCGCAATCCGCCGCCGGCCGCGCCCGCCAAACCCTAATCATGCTGCTTTCCTTCTTACTTTTTGCTCTCCTGGCGCCTCAGGCCAAGGCCCCCGCCGACAAGGACAAGGGACCCACCAAGGAGGAGCAGGATCTGGAGCAGTCTCTCGGAGAGGCCGGCAGCAGCCCTGTGGAATACGCCCGCGCCATCGAGCGCCACTTGCAGAAGTACCCTAAGTCCGAGCGCCGCGCCGAAATGGAGCGGGTGCTCGCGCAGGCATCCATCGAGATGCGTGACAAGCGCCGCATTCTCCTCTACGGATTGCCCACGCTGGAGGCCGGCAGCCGCAGCCCGTTGATACTCGATCATGTCACGCGCGCCCTGCTCGACAAGGACGACAAGGCTTCCAACGAGCAGGCATTGAAGTATTCCCGCCTGCTGATTGAGATCCTGACGGATCAGCGCAAGTCCCAGTTGGAGGCCAAGGAACTCGCACCGGCGCGTGGCCGCCGCCTCGACGAAACGGAATACGCCATTGCTCGTGCCTATACGTTTGAATCCCGCGCGCTCGGCAATCTCGGGCGCTATGAGGAAGCCGCCGCCGCCACGCTCAACGGCTGGGCCATCTGTCCCACGTCCGAAAACGCCCGCGAGCGCGCCCGTTGGTTCGAAAAAGCTAGCAAGCCCAAGGAGGCGCTGGCCGCATTTGCCGACGCTCTGGCGCTTAACGATGAGCGCACCGGCAGCGCCGACGTCACCAAAGACCGCGCCCGCCTGGCCGAGCTCGCCCAGAAGGCCAACGGCAGCGAGACAGCCTTCGGCGAGGCGCTGCTGGCCGCCTACGATCGCGTCGCCATCGCCTCCTCCGCCCGCGAGCAGCGTCTGAAGGCATTTGACCCTAACACCGGCGCCAAGAGCCTGCTGGATTTCACCATCTCCGGCGTACAGGGCGATTCACTCGCCATGGCGAGCCTCAAGGGCAAGGTGGTCGTCATCGACTTCTGGGCCACCTGGTGCGGCCCCTGCCGCGCCCAGCACCCGCTCTACGAGCAGGTTAAGCTCCGCTACAAGAACAACAAGGACGTCGTCTTTCTGGCCATCTCCACCGACGAGGATCGTGACGTCGTCAAGCCTTTCTTGGAAGCCCAGAAGTGGGGCAAGCAGGTCTATTTTGAGGATGGCATCGCCACGCTGCTGCGCATCAACTCTATCCCGACAACGGTGATCCTCGATAAGCAGGGCAACATCATCAGCCGCCTCAACGGCTTCATCGCCGAACGTTTTGTCGACATGATCAGCGACCGTGTCAACGGCGCGCTGGCGGAGTAGCCATGCCCTACCAACGCGTCATCTGGATTGTCCTCGATAGCGTCGGCATCGGCCCCATGCCTGATTGGCGCGAGTTCGGCGACGACATGGCCAGCGACACCCTGGGCAACTGCGCCAAGCTTCGCCCGCTCCATCTGCCGCATCTCACCGCGCTCGGCATCGCCAACATTCGACCCTTGGAGCATCTGACGCCCGCTGCCGCGCCGCGCTCCGCCTATGGCCGCTGCGCCCTCGCCTCCCCCGGCAAAGACACCACCACGGGGCATTGGGAGATGGCTGGCATCCTGTTGCCCAAGCCGCTGCCCACCTATCCCAACGGCTTCCCCGCCGACCTCATGGCCGAGTATGAACGCCGCATCGGCCGCGGCACGCTCGGCAACTGCACCGCCTCCGGCACCGATATCATCCGGGACCTCGGCCCACTGCACATGGCCACCGGCAAGCCCATCGTCTACACCTCCGCCGACAGCGTCTTTCAGATCGCCGCGCATGAGGAGACCATTCCCATCCCCGAGCTCTACCGCATGTGCGAGATCGCCCGTGAGCTCCTCACCGGCCCGCACGAGGTGGGCCGCGTGATCGCGCGCCCCTTCATCGGCACTCCCGGCGCGTTCAAGCGCACTTCCAATCGCCATGACTACGCCGTCGCCCCGCCGTCCGGCATGCTGCTGGATCAACTCGCCGCCGCCGCCGTGCCCGTCGTCAGCGTGGGCAAGATCGCCGATATCTTTCTCGGCCGCGGTGTGGCCGCCTCTCACAAGACCAAGACGAACGCCGATGGCATGGCGCAAACGCTCGCGGCCCTGGCCGCCATGGACCGCGGCCTCCTCTTCGTCAATCTCGTCGATTTCGATATGCTCTTCGGCCACCGCAACGACCCCGAAGGCTATTCGCAAGCCCTCGAAGCCGCCGACGCCTGGCTGCCAAAACTCGACGCCGCGCTGCGGCCCGGCGACCTTGTCATCCTTACCGCCGATCACGGCTGCGACCCCACTACGCCTTCCACAGACCACAGCCGCGAGTACGTCCCGCTGCTCGCCTACGGCCCGTCCACGACCGGCGGCGTTGATCTGGGCACCCGCGCCTCGCTCGCCGATATCGGCCAGACCGTGGCAGCCAATTTCCACACCACCAGCCCGGCTGGAACCAGCTTTCTCGACGCCATCCCACCACAATCATGACCCATCACGCAGCCGGAACTTTTGAAGTGAAACTGACCCCGCAGGCGCCCGACAACAGCGCGCCCGAGTTCGCCATACCCGCCCGCATGTCCATCGACAAGCAGTTCCACGGCGACCTGGAGGCCACCAGCAACGGGCAGATGCTGGCCGCCGGCACCGAGGTGAAGGGCTCCGCCGGCTACGTCGCCATCGAGCGCGTCAGCGGCCAGCTCCACGGCCGCACCGGCACATTCATCCTCCAGCACACCGGCACGATGAACCGCGGCACGCCGCAGCTCAGCGTCACCGTGGTGCCCGATTCCGGCACCGGAGATCTGGCCGGGCTGGCAGGCCGCATGAACATTGATATCGCGGCCGGCAAGCACTCCTACACGTTCGAATACACGCTGGCCGAGACTACTTAGCGGCGCTCACCAGGTTCTTGAAGATCTGGCCGTCCTTCATGATCACCACGAAGTTCTTGTCCGGGTCCGCCACCAGCTGAATATTGGTCAGCGGGTTGCCATCCACCAGCAGCAGATCCGCCAGCGCGCCCTCTTCCACCACGCCCAGCTTGCCCGGATACGGATTGCGCGGGCCGGAGAGCGCCAGCAACTCGGCGTTACCCGCCGTGGCCATTTTGAGCACCTCCACCGGCGTGAACCAGCGCGTCATCTTTGCCAGTTGCTTGCCCTGCCGCTCCGCGCCTTTGGCATCAAACAGGCAATCGGTGCTCCACGCCAGCTTGACCTTGTACTTCTTCGCCAGCTTGTACGCCCCATCGGTTCCGGCGCTCATCTCCAACTGCTTCTTCCGGCCCTCGGGATTGGCGTTGGGAATTGCGTCCTCGTCATCGAGGAATGGCTGCAAACTCCACCAGATCCCTTTCTCTGCCATCAGCTTGACTGTCGCCTCATCCGTCATCTGCCCGTGGTCGATGCACTTGACGCCGGCCGCGATTGCGCGCTGAATCCCGCGCGGCGTATAGACGTGCACCGTCACATACGTGCCCCAATCTTCCGCTGCACCCACCGCCGCCCGCAACTCCGCTTCACTGTATTGCGTGACGTCCAGCGGATCGCAATCCGAAGCCACGCCGCCGCCCGCCATCAGCTTGATCTGGCTGGCGCCGCCGCGCAACTGCTCGCGCGTCCGCAGCAGCACCTGGTCCACGCCATCGGCGATGGCCGCGCCGCCCACCTTCTCCACGTGGCTCAACGGATCGGCCGGCCCCCGCGGCGTTTCATAAGGCAGCCGGAAATCGCCGTGCCCCGATGTTTGGGAAATGAACGCGCCCGAGGGGAAGATGCGGGGCCCGTTGACGACGCCCGCATCGATGGCCTTTTTCAAGCCAAAGGTCGGCCCGCCCAGATCTCGAATCGTGGTGAACCCGCGCATCAAAGTGCGCTCCGCCTGCTTGCCCGCCACCAGGTGGACAAATCCAATATCCGCCATCATTGCCGCCATCTGCGGGATGCCGGCGAATGCCGCATGCCAGTGCGCGTCGATCAGCCCGGGCATCAGGGTCCGCCCGCCGCCGTCAATCACCGTCACGCCCGGCCCTCGCTCCAACGCGACAGTCGCCGTCGAAATCTTCGCGATCCGGCCGCCAGTCACCAGCACGTTCGCCGGCGCGCTCAGCGCAGCCCCCCGCCCGTCAAACACCCGCACGTTCTGAAACAGAACGCTCGCCGGAGCGGTCTGCGCCACGGCCGTGACGGCGGCTGTCATTGCTACAAACGCCAACGCCAATTTACCGTTTTGCATTTACCACTCTCCAGGTCAGCAGAAGTACTGTAATCGCCCCATACACCACCGGCAGCCGCACGTCGCTCTTCACCAGCCAGTAGTAATGGATGCACCCCGCCACCGCGCTCACATACACCAGGCGGTGCAGCAGCCGCCATCGTTGCCCGCCCATCCGCCGAATCCACCCCGCCGTGGACGTCACAGCCAGCGGGACCATCACCACCAGACTCAGCATCCCCATCGTGATAAAGGGCCGCTTCCAGACGTCCTTCCAGATGTCCGCGACGTCGAAAAACTTGTCCAGCCAGACATACGTAAGCAGGTGCAGACACCCGTAGAAGAACGCAAACAGCCCGCTCATTCGGCGGTATTGCGCCAGTTCCGGCCGCCCCAGGATCTTCCTGAGCGGCGTCACCGCCAGCGTTAAAACCAGGAACCGCAGCGTCCAATCGCCCGTGGCGTGCGTGATGTACTCAATCGGATTGGCGCCCAGTTGCTGCTGGAATCCGAGCCAGGCCACGTACAGCAGCGGCGCCAGCCCCGCTGTGAATGCCAGCACCTTGCCCCAGCGCATCTCAGTAGTTCTTCCGCAGATCCATCCCCGAATACAGCCCGGCCACCTGATCCCCGTAGCCGTTGAACATCACGGTGTCTCGCTTGAAGAACTCCCCGATCCGCCGCTCCTTCGCTTGCGTCCAGCGCGGATGATCCACGCTCGGATTCACATTCGAATAGAAGCCATACTCCCCGGCGTTCGCCAGATTCCACGTGCTTGGCGGCATCTTCTCCGTAAACCGGATGCGCGCGATGGATTTGATGCCCTTGAATCCGTATTTCCACGGCACCACCAGCCGCAGCGGAGCGCCATTCTGATTCGGCAGCGTCTCGCCGTACAGCCCCACGCACAACAGCGTCAATGGGTGCATCGCCTCATCCATGCGCAGCCCTTCCACATAGGGGAACGGCAACCCGCCGTATTGCGCCCGCGGCATCTGCTTGCTATCGAAAAAGGTCTCAAACGCCACGTACTTCGCCTTGGAGGTGGGCGCCATCTTCTGGATCAGCGCAGCCAGCGGAAATCCGATCCACGGCACTACCATGGACCACGCCTCCACGCAGCGATGCCGGTAGATCCGCTCTTCCAGCGGCGCCATCTTCATCACCGCATCCAGGTCCAGCACCTGAGGCTTCGCCACCTCGCCCTCAATCCGCACCGTCCAGGGCGAAGTCCGGAACGCCGTGGCATTCACCGCGGGCGCGTCTTTGGCTGTGCCAAATTCGTAGTAGTTGTTGTACGTCGTGACGTCCTGATAGGGCGTCATCTTCTCGTCCGTGCTCAGCCGGCTCTTCGTGATACCCGGTAGTTTCGTGCCGGCCCACGCCGCTGAGCCCAGCCCGATGGCTCCGGCCAGAAACCGCCGCCTGTTCACATAGTCCGCTCTCGGCGTAACGTCCGAATACCGCAGCCCTTTTTCGACACGAATGATCATCCCGGCCTCCAGTGCTTGCTATTCGATGCACGCCACCCGGTTGCGGTTTACACTATCTTCGCGGCAAGCGCCAGCCGTTCTAGCGCTCTGGGGCGTCGGCCCGTCCGGCCAACGGCTGCACTAGTCCCACGCCGCACAGCCCCACGCCCACCTTGAGCATCGCCGTCAGGAAACTGAACAACACGCCGTACAGCAGTTTCTCGTTGACCGCCTGGCGCCCCGGCAGCCGGAAATGCACCGGCAGTTCCTTCTGGATCTGCACTTTGATAGCCCGGCGGTGCGGCCGCCCGGCGGCATCCCGCAGGTTCGCCACCACAAATGGGGTCTGCATCACCGCGCCGCTCCGCCCATCGATGTAAAACTGGCACCGCGAGAACCATCCGCCGTTGGCCGGCTCCGCTGCATCGAAAACCAGCAGCGGCGCCTCCCGCTCCAGCGCGCTCAACTCCAGCGTGGTCACCCGCGCATCGTCCACCACCACGCACGCGTATCCGGCCTCCTCGGCGCCCTGCCGCAGCAGTTCGCAATCGAGTTCCAGCAGGACCACTTGGCTTTCACCGGCCTGAAGCACTTGCATTCCTTTCAGTGTAACGTGGGAGCATGGCGTCTTTGGTGCTTTTTGATATTGACGGTACCCTGGTAAGCCGCGCCGGCCCGCACCATCGCCAAGCCCTCGAGGACGCGTGCCTCCAGATCACGGGCCTTTCTGCCACCACCCAGGGTATTCCCGTCCAGGGCATGCTCGACGGCGAAATCCTCCGTCAGATGCTCTCTGCCGCCGGCGCCGCGCCCTCCGCCATCCGCGCCGCGCTCCCCGCCGTTATGACCCGCGCCCAGTATCTTTACAGCCGCAGTTGCCCCGAGATCCGCGACAAGGTCTGCCCGGGCGTTACCGAACTGCTCACCGCGCTCAGGCGGCGCGGGGCCGTCCTCGGCCTGGTCACCGGCAATCTCTCCCGCATCGCCTGGAAGAAGATGGCCCGTGCCGGCCTCAAGCCCCACTTCACCTTCGGCGCCTTTGCCGAGCAGGGCCCCACCCGCGGCGCCCTCGCCCGCCTGGCCGTCCGCCATGCCCGCGCGCAAAACTGGGTCGCCCGCCAATCGCCCATCACGCTCATCGGCGACCACCCCAACGACATCAAGGCGGCCCGTACCGCCGGCATCCGTTCGGTGGCCGTCGGCACGGGCGTCGTGGCTTTGGATGAATTGGCGCTGCACCAACCGGATCGGCTCGTGCCGGATCTTCGCGCCCTGGATCCGGCCTGGCTCCTCTCGCGATAGCGTCAGCGGCCCGTCCGATGCAGCGTATCCGGATCTCCGTGCGCCTTATCGTCCCCGGCATATGCGAGGTAGAACGCGCGGATCGCCTCCGGCGTCGCCGTGATCACCAGCCGGTCATCCACCTTTTGATTCGCCAGCTTCTCGCCCACCAGCTTCTTGAACCAGTCCGTATCGAAAAACGCCATCCTCAGCGAATCGCCATCCACCCACACCCGCATCGCAAAGTGCACCGGCAGATGGAACGGAGCCTCGTTGGTGGTCACCAGGTCCAGCACCATCGCGTCCCCGATCTTCCACAGACGCCCATCGAACTTGTACGCCGTACCCGATTTCTCGATGTAGGTGAAGGCGTAGCCGTCCCCCTTCACGCCGATCACAAACGTGTCCTTCGCCTCGGCGTCCATCCAGGTTCCCAACAGTGCCGGTTCCACCGTGGCGTCCTTCTCCGCCACGAAGGGTTGCAGCGAAACGATGCCGGAGCAGCCCGTCATCACGATCACGCTGGCGACGGCGCCCACTGCGAAAATGTTTGCGAATTTGAATCTCATTGTCCTGGCCTCCACTCTAGTACAGCGTCATCGCGAGGCCGGGATTTCACTGTCTGACAAAATTTCTGAGGGCCACCTTGAGCCGGGCGTAGTTGGCCGCTGCCAGCATCAACGCCAGGCCCACGCACAACAGGGTAATCGGCCACACCGCGCGGTCCTGAAAGACGTTCTGCTGCAACCGGTACACGCCGGCCGCGAAGAACAGCAACCCGCTCACCAGGAAGTTCTTCATCTGCCTCGGGATGGCCGCAAAGACAAACACACACGCCGCGCCTGGCAGCAGCCACTCCAGCACGCGCGCCTCATCCGGCGCCTTGGCATTGATGCCCAGCAGCAGCAGCGACGTTAGCACGTGGCCCGGGATCACGAAACGGAAGGACTTGCCCACCATACGGATCTGCGTAGAGGCGAAACGGTCGCACACGCGATCCAGCACGAAATAGATGGCCGCGTTCACGATGAACAGGTATTCCAACTGCCCGCGAGTCCACGGCGCCGCCGCCTTTAGCCATAGCGCATAGGGCTCGTGGAACAGCGCCACCCCCGTCAGCGCCGCCCACGTAAATGCCACCGCGAAGGGGTAGAAATAGCGCGAGTCGTCCGGCAGTCGCAGCCGCTCGAACGTGAAGCCGGCGACTAGAAACAGTGCAGCGCAAGGGATCAGGTGGAAATAGAGCCGTCCTGGATCGTTGTCCAGCCAGTGCAACAACCCCATGCGCAGCAGCGTCGCCAGGCACAGTAACGCCGCCATGGTGGCGAACATCAGCGAGAACACCTGGGCGCGTGTGAATCGCCGCAGCCACCAGGCCACCGGCAGCGCCGCCACCAGCGCCCACCAGACCTGTGCATTGGTGGCCTGCTTGGCGAACTCCAGCCGGTGGAACAGCTCCAGCTTGGGATCGCCCCACGTCAGCGCGGTGAAGACTTTCAGCTCCTCCAGAGTCACCAGAATTGCCACCGGCACGGTCAGGCAGAGCGTCAGCAGATAGGCGATGGCCACGCGCAGGTAGCCCGCCCGCCACGTTCTGATCCCGATCCACGCCATGGGGGCCGCCGCCGCCCACGCGGTGCCAATCGCCGGCCATCCCGCCAGCGCCGGGTACGGGAAGAACGTCAGAAACGCCGCGCCCACCGCCAGGATCCACGCGCCCAGATACAAAGTCACCTGCGGCAGCGTCAGCCGCCGCGCCTGCAGGATCCACGAGTCTTCGCGCTCAATCAGCTTCTGATATCGCGTCCGCAGAGCGTCATGCTCAGCGGCTGAGATGATCTGGTCTTGCTGCCAGGATTCCAACTCGCGCAGGTGATGCGCCACCTGCGCCGAGATCAGCCGCGCGTATGCCGCCGGCTCGGCCAGCACAGGCTCCCCGGCCAGAAACCGCCGCAGGTCGTCCGCCATCTCCCGCGCCGAGGCGTAGCGGTGCGCCGGATCCTTTTCCAGAGCCTTCAGGCAGATGTTCTGCAGGTCGCGCGGAATGGCCGCGATGTGGCTCCGCGGCATCGCCGGCTCCACCTCTCGAATGTGGCGCAGCAACTCGGCAAGAGTAGCCGCTTGAAACGGAGGCCGTCCGGTGAGCAGCTCATACAGAATCGCCCCCAGCGCGAACACGTCACTCGCCGCAGTCAACTCCTGCCGTCCGGCGGCCTGCTCCGGTGAGAGATATTCGGGCGTGCCGGCGATCTCGCCGATCTGCGACAGCCGCTCATGCGACGAGAGGTCCAGAGCCAGGCCAAAGTCCAGCAGCTTCGGCTCCAGGTCCGCCGAAACCAGGATGTTGGCGGGCTTTAGGTCGCGGTGCAAAATGCCGTGCTCGTGGAGAAACTGCACCGCCTGCACCACCCGCAGCAGCAGCCCGGCCCGTTGCTGAAACGTCAACGGCCCGGCCGCTCGATTCAAGGGTGCACCGTCCAGCAACTCCATCACGAAGTGCGGCGTTTCGCCGGCCGGCCCCAGCGAATAAATCCGCGCAATGTGGGGATGGTTGAGCCGAGCCATTGCGCGGGCCTCGGCCATAAACCGCGCGCGCAGCACTGGATTGCTGGCAAACCGGGCGGCCAGCGTCTTGATCGCCACCTGCCGCCCCAGTGCCTCGTCCACAGCCAGATAGACCCGCCCCATGCCGCCGGCGCCGATCTCACGCAGAATTTTGTGCCCGGAGAGCTGCGCGGGCACAGGCGGCGCTGCTGGCTCGTCGAGAACCTCGTCGATCTCCGCCAGCGCGGCCAACTCCTCGGCCAGATCCACGCACGGTACCTCCGTCGCCGGAGCCTCCGCCGCCTGCGCGTCCAGCATCCGGGCCAGCGCCTCGGCCAGTTCCCGTTCGCGCGTCTCGTCCATCACGGGCGCTCCGTTGCCAGCACGTTGCGGAATCGCTGCACGGCACGGAATAGCAGCACGGCCACAGCCTCGCGAGACTTGCCCAGATGCGCGGCGATCTCGGCCGTCGAGAGACCCTCCAACTTCGCCATCAAAATCAACTGCCGGGCGTCCTCGGGCAGGGCGTCCAACCGCGCCAGCAACTGCTCCACCGCCTGCTGCTGCGCGAACAGGCGGCTCGGCGTCGCCGAGGTCGCCGGATCGGGTCCGTGCGGATTGGATTCTGAACGGAACGGTACATCGTCGCCCGCCCTCCGCGCGCGGTTCTGATATCGCACCCGGTCCACGATCACGTGATCGGCAATTGTCGAAAGCCAGCGCATGAACGCACCGGGCGATTGATACGTGAACGAGTGAATGTCCCGGAACGCGCGCAGGCAGGTCTCCTGCACGATGTCCTCGACGTCGGCAAAATCGCTGGTCCGCGGAGAGAGCTTGCAGTGGACCAGTACAGCCAGCCGCCGCCGCGTCCGTTCAAACGCGCGGGAAAGCGCGGGATTGTCGCCGGCCTTGGCCTGTTCGAGAAGTAGGAACGTGGTGGTGGGCGACTGCATCGCGCGGCCTGAGCATCATGATAGGAGATTTGCGTCCGCGGCGGTGGCTGCCGCCACCATCGCGTCCAGCGCCTGAGCGCGGTGAGAGATTGCCATCTTGTGCGCCGCCGTGGCCTCGCCGAACGTGCAGCCAAACGGCTCGTGGAAGAAATGAGGATCGTAGCCGAAGCCGTTCGGGCCGCGCGGTTCATCCACAATACGCCCCTCTACCTGGCCTTTGTACGTCCCGATCAATTGCCCCTGCCGGGCCAGCGCAATCACGCAAACAAATCGCGCCGTGCGGTTCTCCACGCCCCGCAGATTGGAAATCAGCAGCCGGTTGTTCTCCAGGTCATCGCCCTCCGGGCTGTACCGCGCCGAGTAGACGCCCGGCGCTCCGCCCAGCGCGTCCACCTCCAGGCCCGAGTCGTCGGCGAAGATCGGGTCCGCCGTGAACTGACTGTAGTACAGCGCCTTTTTGATGGCGTTCGCCTCGAACGTCGCCCCGTCCTCTTCGCACGGAGGAATGGCCTTCAAACCATCCAAAGGTTGGATGTCCACCTCGGGATGATTCGTGCGGAACTCCCGCAGCTTGCCCGCGTTTGAGGTCGCGCAGCGCAGGATCATTGCCCTTCGATCGCCGCCTTCTGATATTCGAAGATGTGCTTCAGGCCCTGCCGCGCCAGCGAGATCATCTCGATCAGGCGGTCATCCTGAAAGCTCACTTTTTCCGCGGTTGCCTGCAATTCCACAAACTCGCCCGCGCCCGTCATCACCACGTTCATGTCTACGTCGGCCGAGGAGTCCTCGTCGTAGCAAAGGTCCAGCATCGCCTCGCCGCGCACCACGCCCACGCTCGTCGCCGCCAGCATGTCGCGTAGCGGGTTCTTCTTGATCGCCCCAAAGGCCATCAGCTTCTTCACCGCCAGCGCCATGGCGACGTAGCCGCCCGTGATGGCCGCCGTGCGCGTGCCGCCGTCCGCCTGGATCACGTCGCAATCCACCATGATGGTCCGCTCGCCCAGCGCGTGCATGTCAACAATGGAACGCAGCGAGCGCCCGATCAGCCGCTGGATCTCGTGCGTGCGGCCAGAGGGCCTGCCCTTGTTCACTTCTCGCGTGTTGCGCTCGGAGGGGGCCCGCGGCAGCATGGCATACTCTGCCGTCACCCAGCCCCGGCCGGAGTTGCGCAGGAATGCGGGCAGCGAGTCCTCTATGCTGGCCGCGCACAGGACTCGCGTGTGGCCCACCTCTATCAGGGCGGAGCCCTCGGCGGTTAGCAGGTAGTTGGTGGTGATCTTCACCGGGCGCAGTTCATCCGCGCGGCGCTGGTCGGTTCTCATGAAATCCTTATCTGGCGAGCGAATAATACAGCACGACGGCGACCAGGATGAGTGCTGCCCCAATTAAGACGATGCAGCCGATTGCGCCAGGGTTCGCCGGCCCAACAGCGCCTTTTTTCGGACCACCAGCGATCTTGATCTTTGCCATACGGTAACAAGCGTAGCATTCAGCCGCGCCGCAGGCTTGCGGCGGCGGCCTGGAAAAACTCGGCCAGGGCCCGCAAGGAGGCCTCGGACGTGTCCTTGATGGTGATGGATACCACCAGCCGCGCGCGCTGTTCCAGGGCCATCTGGGTGGCTAGAAACTGTGCTCTGTGGTAGTCCGCCGTGTGGTCCGCCTCCGGAATCGTCTCCGCCTTCAGCGGTAGGATCACCGTCGATAAACACCGCCCATGGCCAATCACCATCTCGTGATACGAGTGGTTCATCGCCGGCCCCTCGTACACATCCACCGGGATCTTCAGCCTGTCCCGGAAGATCGCCGCGGCGGCCTGATCCAGCACCTTGCGCAGTTTCTGGCCGCGCTTGTCAAAACGCGTATCGGCAAAGGCCGTCAGTTCGCCATACTCGATCGTTCGTGCATCACTCAGTTGCTCCAGCAGCGCGGCATAGGCCGAGGCAGCACTACGGTCTTTCATCTCAAAGCCGCACGGCAGCCGGTCGTAGTGCAGCGTCACTCCGCCCCGCCACTTGAGCTGCCTGGGCGAATTCAGCAACTGCCGCCACTCCGGGGTGTTCTCGATGCCGCCCTGAAACAGTCCGTTCTGGTGCAACGGATTCGTGATTGCCTTGTACAACTCCACGCCCGGCTGCGTGACGAAGTTCATCTCCCGCAGCCAGCCCAGCCCGAAAACGGCGTAGTGCATGATCTGCATGTAGCGGGAGAGCGGCGCCGCGGCCTCCAGGCTCAGCACCGCGATGGGGTAGCCCGCGCGCTTTAAAATGTTGAGTTGCACGCGGTCCAGAGCCGGCTCGCCCTTCCGTTCGATCAGCAGAAACACGCGGTCCTGCCGCGGAGCCTTCGCCGCCCGGTAGCCCGTCATCTTGAACGGTTCACCGATGACAATCTTGATGCCCAGGTCCTCGCTCTTGCCCAGGCTCTCCTCGAAGTTCTGCTTCGTCCACAGCGCAACACCGGCCAGCGACTTCGATGCCAGCAGCGTGACTTTGTCCCGGCCCGCCAAACCCTCCGCCTGGAGAAACGAGGAGAGCGTCCAGGCGGTATGGATGTCCTGTTCGCCCAGGAATGTCCCCCGGATCCAAGCCCCCAGGTCGACTCCCGCCAGGCCCAGAGGGTACAGACTTCCGCGCGTGAGAGGCCCGGAATGGCGCCCCGATGTGGAGTTGCCGTTGTCCAACTGCATCTCCACCTTCCGGTACCCGCGTGGTCCGGCAAACTGGTCCAGCAGCGAGCCCGGCAGCGTCATATAGATGAAGTTGGCGCGCGAGTCGATCCCCAGGTTTTCGTACAGCCGGGATAGCTTCTCCAGATTCACCACCGGCTCGTACGACGTCATGCCCAGCGCCTGGCCCACCACCAGCGTGGCCGCCAGGCCCGCCTTCAGCGAGCCGTTGGAGCGACTAGCAATGTCGGCGAGAATCGCCTTCAGCTTGCCCGGATCGGTGCTATCCAGCACATAGCACCGCGGTCCCTTCGCCAGCAGACCCGCCGCCTGATACATGGATTTGTCTTCGGCCGAGCCGCCCATCCCCGCCCAGATCAGAAACTTCAGCTTCTTCTTGTGAGCCGCCAGAATCGCCGCCCGGATCTCGTCCAGTTCCGCCGCAATCTGCGCCGGCCACTCCGGATGCTGCTCCGCCAGCCACGCCAGGTGGAACAGCCCGTAGCTGTTCTTCGTGACCTTGCCTTCCGGCGTGTGCTCCATGCCCAGCCGGATCAGCGAACTCTTGGACGCATCCAGGGAATCCAGCCCTTTCCGGCGTGCCTTGGCATCAATAGCCTGCACCTTGGAGAGCAGGCGATCCTCGGCAAACCGCGCCGCGAAATGCAGGGAGGATGGGTTGTCGTGAAACAGACTGAGATTCACCTCTCGGTTGTAGCACATGACCTGGCGCCGCTTGGTGCCCGGCCTCACGGCGTATCTCCTTCTGCCCCACCCGATACCATCTCCATTCGAGCGATGGTATTGTTTCTCCATGGTGGATTCCGTGCGTCTCTCGCTTTTCGCCTTCAGTCTGGCCCTGGCCGGCTGCAGCGCGCTGCCGCACCGGCCCCTCATTCCAGTCCCACCCGCTGCCTTCGAGGGCTGGGCCCGCGCCGGCCTCGATACCCCGTCACTGGATCAGGCGCCGGAGGCCATTCGCGCTCTCAAGCCTGTGCAGTGGGTGCGCACCAGTTACAAGAACAAAGATTCCCGCTCTTCCGTGCTCGTAGAGGCGTTCGGCCTGCCCACCGATTCCTCCGCTTTCGAGGCACAGCAGAAGTGGCACAACGAGCCAGGCACGGTCTCGTTTCGCCATGGAAACGTCTTTGCCGTCTGCTCCTCGCCCACGGAGACAACGCAGAGCCTCGTCGCGTTTTCGAAAAAGCTGGAGACCGCATGGCTGCCGTCGAGCCGTTAGGCTTTCGCGAAAGATCGATCCGCCGCTTCTGCGATGCCTCGCTGTTGGCCATGCTCATCAGCGGCTACGGCGCCATGCTCTCCTCCGAGGGTCTGCAATCCGGCGCGCTGGACATTGTTAGCACCGCATTGGCCGGCGTTGCGCTGCTGATCCGCCTTTGTATGGTGGTGGCCGGCATCACCTTCGAGGTGCGGCCGCGCTACATCAACGCCGTCACCCTCTTCTACTTCGCCTTCTACCCGCTCGATTATCTTTACGTCAGCGGCGACTTCCTCAAGGCCACCCTGCATCTCGTCTTCTTTGTGGCCATCGTCAAGGTCCTCACCGCATCGCGGCCGCGAGACTACTTTCTTCTCAAGATCATCGCCTTTCTCGAAATACTGGCCGCCTCCATCCTCTCCGTCGATCTCTCCTTCCTCGTCTTCCTCATCTTTTTTCTCTGCGCCACCGTGGCCACCCTGGCCAGCACGGAAATACTGAAGGCCAGCCAGCAGCGCCAACTCGTCACGCGCGGGGCCGGCACATTCGGACGCCGCCTCGGTTGGCTCACGGCGTTCACTACGCTGGCCATCCTGGTGCTCACCTCCGCGCTCTTCTTTGTCCTGCCGCGCACGGCCCGCGCGGCAATGGAGCGGCTCCTGCCGCCCGTGCAGCGCGTCTCCGGCTTTTCCAGCGAGGTCACGCTCGGCCAGGTGGGCGAGATCCGGCGGCTCAGTTCCGCTGTCATGCACGTGCGCTTTGAGTCCGGTTTCCAGCCAGTGAATCTGCGCTGGCGCGGCGTCGCGCTCACCGAGTTCAACGGGTTGAAATGGTACAACTCGTCAAAGAACGGCAAGGTGCTCGCACCGGAAAAGGGCTGGCTGGCCCTCGTCGATGACGATGAGCGGCGCCGCCCCGGCCGCCGTATCACCTACCAGGCGCTCCTCGATCACACCGGCACGGACTGGCTCTTCCTCGCCGGACGGGTCGAACAGTTGCACGTGCCGCCCAATCTGATGGTGGTGGAGACACCCGCTGCCGGCTACCGCGTGCCGTTTATCGAGTCCGACGGCCTGCGTTACGATGTCTCCGCCACGCTGGGCGAGCCCGGCGCCAACCGCGCCCGCATGCCGGAAAACACCAGGAACTTCCACCTGCGTTTACCTCCGCTCGACCCGCGTGTCATGGCACTCGCGCAGCGAATTACCGCCGGCGCCAAAACCGATTACGCTCGCGCCCGTGCCATCGAATCCTACCTGCGCACCAACTACTCCTATTCACTCGCGCCGCTCCAACACGAGGTGGAGGACCCGCTGGCGCACTTCCTGCTGGAATCGAAAAAGGGCCATTGCGAATACTTTGCCTCCGCTATGGGCGTTCTGCTGCGTGCCGTCTGGGTGCCCTCGCGCGTGGCCACGGGCTTTCAAAGCGGCAGTTTCAATCCGCTCAGCGGCTGGCATGTGGTGCGCGCCTCCGACGCCCATAGTTGGGTGGAGGCCTGGGTGCCGGGCGAGGGCTGGCTCACCTTTGACCCCACACCCTCGGACCCCAGCGGCGGCGGCGCCACCGCGTTCTCCCGCCTGGCGCTCTGGGCCGACGCCGCTTCCGTGTTCTGGCAGGAGTGGGTTCTCGGCTACGATCTCGATCGCCAGTTGACCCTCGCCTTTGAAGTGGATCAGAAACGCCGCGGCGTTAGCCTGCGCTGGGCCGAGCGCTTTGCCGCCCGCGTCAGGGCGGGCTTGCGCGCTCCTGCTTTGGAGTGGAAACCGTGGCTGCTTGTCGTGCCCGTCTCCCTGCTGCTCGTCTTCCTCGGCCCTTGGTTGTGGACGCGGGCGCTGGAGTGGCGGCGTCTGCGCCGCTTGCGCCGCGGCCAGCCCGCGCCCGACGACGCCAGCCTGATCTATCGCCAGATGCTGGCCGCGTTGCGCCGCCGCGGTCACGTCAAATCTGAAGCGGTAACGCCCGCCGAGTTTGCCCGCGGCCTGCAACCAGAGGCCACCGCGCTCGCGGTAGGCGAGTTCACCGAACTCTACTACGCGCTGCGCTTTGGCGGCCGCCGCGAGAACGCCGCGCGCCTTGCCACACTTCTGGATAAGATCGAGAAGCTGCCATGATCACCAAACTCGCACTCTTCAGCCTTTGCACTCTCGCGCTCTGGGGCGCCGACTCCGATTTCAACGGCCGCTGGAACATTGATGTGAAGACGCCGCGCGGCCGCGTCTGGTGGCTCGAAGTGCAGGGCGCCGGCACGGGCAAACTCACCGGCAACTTCGTTGGTGCGCCGGGCGGCCAGGTGGATGCCATCGAGGGGATGCGCATCGAAAACGGCGAGTTAGTGTTCAGTTTTGCACGCAAACCGGCCCTTAAACAGACATTTCGTGCACGTTTTGACACGCTAAACGGCGTTGCCCTGCTTCGCGGCACCCGCGAAGAGGTGGTCGACGGCAAGCCCTCGCCGGTTTTGTCCTGGACCGCCTCCCGCGCGCCCGTCCTCCCCGAAAAGGACGACGGATCCTGGAAGCCGGGCCGCACGGTGGAGTTGTTCGACGGCAAGAGCACAGCCGGCTGGCATCTGCTGCTGGCGGGACAGCCCGATTGGTTCGTGCAGGACGGGCTGCTGCGGAACAACAAGGGCGCCTCCGACCTGGTCTCGGATGCGGCGTTCTGGAACATGGAGGTGCGCGCCGAGTTCCGCCACGCCAAAGGCGCCAACAGCGGCATCGCCCTGCGAGGCCGCTACGAGATCCAGATTTACGACAACTTCGGGAAACCGCCGGACCAGCACGGCACCGGCGCGCTCTACAGCCGCATCGCGCCCGGCGTGAACGCCAGCAAGGCGCCGGGGGAGTGGCAGACGATGACGATTCGGCTGATCGGGCGGGATCTGACCGTCGTACTGAACGGAACGACGGTGATTGACCGGCGCGAAGTCGTTGGTCCGACGGCGATGGTCATGAGTCCGAAAGAGGACACGCCAGGCCCAATAGTGTTGCAAGGTGACCACGGTCTGGTGGAGTTCCGCCGTCTGCAAGTAGTTGAGTTGGTAAATAGATAGCTCCCGGGCTGGAAGTTCAAGGCTGCCCGTTTGCTATAATAGTGATCACTCACTTATGCAACAGAACGGCAGTGCCGGGAAGAAGGTCATTCTCCTGCGTCCTCGGGGATTCTGTGCCGGGGTGGTTCGGGCGATTGATGTAGTCAAGATTGCTCTCGACCTCTATGGCGCTCCGATCTACGTGCGCAAGGAAATCGTACACAATCGTCATGTCGTGGACGAGCTCCGCGGGATGGGTGCGATTTTTGTTGACGATCTGCACGAAGTGCCGGCTGGGAACCGGTTGATCTTCAGCGCGCATGGCGTCTCGCCATTGGTGCGCGAGCAGGCGAAGGCGCAGAGCCTCGAAGTGATTGACGCCACTTGCCCGTTGGTAACCAAGGTGCATCTGGAGGCGATCAAGTTTGCGCGCCAGGGCTATTCGATCCTGCTGATCGGCCACAAGGTGCATGAAGAGATCGAAGGTACATTCGGCGAAGCGCCGGAAAACACCTTTATCGTGCAGACGGAGGAGGACGCCGAGGCGGTCCAGGTGCCCGACCCCGCCAAGGTTTGTTTCCTGACCCAGACGACGCTGAGCCTGGACGAGACGCGCGGCATCATTGGGATTTTGACGCGGCGCTTCCCGCAGATCTCAGGGCCGAAATCGCAGGACATCTGCTACGCCACGGAGAACCGCCAGATGGCAGTGAAGGCGGTATCGCCGCTCTGCCAGTTGTTGCTGGTGGTGGGCTCGCAGAACAGTTCAAACTCGCGCCGGCTGGTGGAAGTGTGTGAGAAGACCGGAGTGCCGGCCTACCTGCTGGACGACAGGTCCTTTTTGAAGGACGAGTGGTTCCCCGGCGTCGAAACGATCTCGGTGACGGCGGGCGCGTCGGCTCCAGAAAACCTTGTCATGGAGTTGGTGCAGGCGCTGAGAGATCGCGGCTACAGCACAGTGGAAGAAGTAGACATTGTTGAGGAAGATGTGCGGTTCAGCTTGCCGCAGGAGTTGCAGAGCGGCACCGTGAGGCTGACTACCATCGCCACGCTATGAGCTCTGGTTTGCAGGTTATCGAAGAGGCAATGCTCGCATCCGGCGCGGAGTCGATGCGCAAGGCCGTGGATTATCTCCTGGCGGCGCGCAAGCCGGAAGGGTACTGGTGGGGCGATCTGACGGCGGATTCGACGTTGGAATCGGACTGGCTGTTGCTGCTGTTGTGGCTGCACCCGCCGCAGGGCGGAGTCTGGACCCCTCCGGATGAGGCGAAGGTGGCGCGCGCGGTGCGGGCGATTCTGGCCAAGCAGAACGACGACGGCGGATTTCACATTTTCGCGGACGGGCCTTCGGATCTGAGCGCCAGCGTGAAGGCATACTTCGCGTTGAAACTGGCAGGGCTGGCGCTCGACGATTCGCGCATGATCCGCCTGCGCGAGCTGATCCTGGAGATGGGCGGCATCCAATCCGCCAACAGCTACGTGAAGATCAACATGGCGCTGTTTGGCCTCTATCCGCGCGAGCACGTGCCGAGCGTGCCGCCGGAGGTGACGTTGTTGCCGGGCCATGTGCTTTACGAGATGTCGTCCTGGACTCGGGCGATCGTGGTGCCGCTTTCCATCGTGCAATCGGCTACGACGGACGCGCCACGGCCGGTGCCGGCCGGCTTCACGCTGCAGGAGCTCTTCCGGACCGATGTTCCGGTGTCGTTTCATCAGGCCGAGAGCTTCTTTTCCTGGAAGAGTGTGGCCCTGCTGGGCGACAAGGCCGTGAAGTGGTGGGAGCGCAGCGGAGTCTCTGCTGGGATCCGGGCGAAGGCGATCGGGCGGGCCAAGGAATGGATGTTGGAGCGTCTCTGTCACTCCGAGGGTCTTGCCGCCATCTATCCGAGTATGCAGTACGCCATCATGGCGCTGGATGTGCTCGGATACGGCGTGGACAGCCCGGAGCGGCGCGAGGCGCAGAAGCAGTTTGACGCCCTGCTCGTCGACGATGGGGAGCGTTTCTTTTTCCAGCCCTGCTTCTCGCCGGTTTGGGATACGGCGATCGCCGCCCATGCGGTGGGCGAGACCGGCCTGGCTCCGGCCTCGACACTGCGTCCGGCGGGCGACTGGCTGCTGACCAAGGAAGTGCGGCGCAAGGGCGACTGGGCCATCAAGCGGCCCAACACGGAACCTTCGGGTTGGTACTTCGAGTTCGCCAACGAGTTTTATCCGGACATCGATGACACGGCCATGGTGCTGATGGCTTTGCGCCACACGCGCGCCTCCGATGAGACTGCTTACGACGGCGCCATGCGGCGCGGCGTGAACTGGCTGCTGGCCATGCAGTCCAAGGATGGCGGCTGGGCCGCCTTTGATGTGGACAACGATTGGGACGTGCTGCGCGACGTGCCTTTTGCGGACCACAACGCGATGCTGGATCCGACCTGCCCGGACATCACTGGACGCGTGCTGGAGGCGCTGTGTATCTGCGGCGTGGACCGCGCATCGGCGCCGGTGCGGCGTGGCGTGGAGTTTCTGCGCAAGTCACAGGAAGCCGACGGCAGTTGGTATGGACGCTGGGGCGTCAACTACATTTACGGGACATTCCTGGCTCTGCGTGGGTTGCGCGCGGCCGGATACGACGACCACGAGGCCGAAGTGCTGCGCGGCGGCGAGTGGCTCCGCTCGGTCCAGAACGCCGATGGCGGCTGGGGCGAGAGTTGCGAGAGCTACGCGAAGAATACATTTGTCGAGGCCGGGAGCACGGCGTCTCAAACCGCCTGGGCGGTGCTGGGGTTGCTGGCCGGCGGAGACACCACCAGCGAGAGCGTTCTGCGGGGCGTCGAGTATCTGGTGAAGCATCAGCGCGAGGATGGCGGCTGGGATGAGCGCCTGGCGACGGGGACCGGATTCCCGCGCGTGTTCTACCTGACCTACCACCTTTACCGGCAGTCTTTCCCGACTCTGGCGCTGGCCGAATTTATGAAGTTGAAAAACGGATCGAAAGAGGGGCTTGGATGAGATTTCCGCTGTCGCTGACGGCCGGAATGGCCGGCTACATCGCCAAGAACAAGATGTTCCCGAAGCAGGCATGGCAGGAGAACCGGGCGGCTGAGCCGGACCCGAACAATCCGTTCCAGATCATGCAATCCATGTCCGGCGCCAAGAAGTCCACGCCGCACCCGATGATCAACAAGCGCTTCCCCATCGTGCTGATGCTGGAGCCGCTGCACGCCTGCAACCTCACCTGCACCGGATGCGGGCGCATCCGTGAGTACGAATCCAGCATCACCGACCAACTCCCGTTGGAAGAGTGCCTGCACGCCATCGACGAGTGCGGCGCGCCGATTGTGGCCATCGCCGGCGGCGAGCCGTTCCTGTACAAGGACATCGTGGCGCTGACGAACCAGACGCTGGCGCGTGGCAAGCACATCTACCTCTGTACGAACGGGATGTTCCTGCGGAAGCGGGCCAAGGAGTTCACGCCCAGCCCGCGATTCTTCTTCAACGTTCACCTGGACGGGATGGAAGCCAATCACGACCTGGCCGTGGAGCGCCCTGGCGTATTCAAAGAGGCCGTGGAGGGCATCAAGGCGGCCAAGGCGCTGGGCTTCAAGGTCTGCACGAACACGACGGTTTATCAAGAGACCGATATGAAGGAGATCTGGGAGCTGTTCGCGTTCCTGGAGACTCTGGGCGTGGACGGGCATCAGATCGCGCCGGCCTATGGCTATTCGGCGGTGAACGAGCGCGAGATCTTCCTGACGCGGGACGAGATCCTGGTGAAGTTTGCCGAGATCGACAAGATGGCGGAGCGCTTCCCCATCAACAACTCGCCGCTGTATCTGGACTTCCTGCGCGGCGACCGCGAGCTGCCCTGCACGGCGTGGGGCAACCCCACCTACAACACGAAGGGCTGGAAAGGCCCGTGCTATCTGATCACGGACGCGCACCACAAGACGTTTGAAGATCTGATGACGCGCACACCGTGGGAAAGCTACGGTGCGGGCAATGATCCGCGCTGCGAGCACTGCATGGTGCATTGCGGCTATGAGGCATCGGCGGCATTTGGTATTAACGGGCGGCCGGGCGACAACCTGAAACTGCTCAAGTGGGCGATGCGGTAGAGAATTGGCGAGATACTGAGAGATCTTTGATGGAATCTGACCCAAGCGGGAGGCGACAGTGAAGCCGGCACTGGTGACTGGCGCCTCAGGGTTTTTAGGCTGGCATGTGGCCCGCGTTCTCTCCGAACGCGGACTGCGCGTCCGCGCGATGGCGCGGCGGCCGGAATCCGTCAAAGCTCTTGACGCCGAAGTGGTGCCGGGCGATCTGCGCGACGCCGCCTCGCTGGAGCGCGCCGTTTCCGGATGCGGGCTGGTGTTTCACGTGGCGGCTGATTATCGTTTGTGGGTGAAGCGCCCGGACGAGATGTACGAGGCGAACGTGGGTGGAACCAAGGCGCTGCTGGCCGCGGCGGAGCGGGCGGGCGTGGAGCGGTTTGTCTACACCAGTACTGTCGGCTGCATGGGGTTTGTCGAAGGCGGCTTGGGTGATGAGACCACGCCGGTGAGCCTGGCGGAGATGACCGGGCACTACAAACGCTCCAAGTACCTGGCAGAACAGGAGGCGCTGCGGGCGGCCGCGGGCGGATTCCCTGTGGTGATTGTGAATCCCACGGCGCCGGTGGGCGATCACGACGTGAAGCCGACGCCCACGGGCCAGACCATCGTCGATTTTCTGAAGGGCAAAATGCCGGCCTTCGTCGATACCGGGCTCAATGTCGTGGACGCGCGGGAGACGGCGGAGGGCCACTGGCTGGCCTGCGAGAAGGGCAGGGCGGGGGAGCGCTACATTCTGGGCAGCGAGAATCTGACGTTGGAACAGATCCTGGGCAAGCTGGCCGGGCTCAGCGGCAAAGCAGCGCCCAAGGTGCGTCTGCCGTGGATTGTCGCGTTGGTTGCCGGGTTGTTTTCCACGGGTCTGGCGGCGGTGACGGGGCAGGCGCCGCGCGTGCCGCTGGACGCCGTGCGGATGGCGCGGAAGAGAATGTGGGTGAGTTCGGCAAAGGCCGAGCGGGAACTGGGTTTCCGGCCGTCGGGAGCGGATCTGGCACTGGGGAAGGCAGTGCGGTGGTTTGAAGCCAATGGTTATTGCTAAGGATCAGTTGCGGAGAGACCAAGCGCGCGGCGGGACCGCTCCCGTTGGCCGCGGCTCTGATACGCGCAGATTGGAGACGCCAGCGATCCTGGCCGTGGCCGCCGAGGCGCGTGAGTTTGCGGGCCTGCTGAAGCACGCCTCCGATGTGGTGCGGCTGAGCTGGCCGTTGAGTTTTGCCTGCAAGGCTGTGATCGGCGGGCAGCCCTGGGTGCTGGTTGCCAACGGTCCGGGCGCGACTCTCGCCCATGAGGCCGTGTGGACGGGGTGCGGCATGACAGCGGTGCGCGCGGTAGTCTCGACGGGCTATTGTGGCGGGCTGGACCCGAAGCTGGTTGTGGGGGATGTTTTTGCCGCCACCGAAGTGCGAGTTCATTCCAATTCGGGAGTGTACGCCGCAATGCCGGTGCAGGCACCCCATAGCGGCCTGCTGCTTTCGGTGGACCGCGTGGCGGTGTCGCGGCGCGAAAAGGCCGCGCTCGCCTCTCATGGCGGCGCAGCCGTGGAGATGGAGGCGGGCGCCGTAGCGGCGGTGGCCGGTTCCATGGGTTTGCCCTTTTATTGCGTTCGCGTGGTGAGCGATACGGCTGGCGAGGAGCTGCCGCTGGACTTCAACCGCTACCGTGATCAGGCAGGCCGGTTTTCGCGCGCCGGGATTGCCCTGGCCGCCTTGACTCGGCCGTGGCTGATCGCCGGACTGATCCGATTTGACCGTAACAGCCGCCGCGCATCTTTGACGTTAGGAGACTTCCTTGCCGACTGCCGATTCTAAGCTCAACGGAAACATGATGGCGGCTGTCTACACCGGAAACGGCCAGTTGCAGGTGCAATCGGTGCCCGTGCCGCCCATTGGACGCGGTGAGATGCTGGTGCGCGTGGAGGCCTGCGGCATCTGCCACACGGACCTGAAAAAGGTGGAGCACGATCTGTTGCCCCCGCCTCGCATCTACGGCCATGAATCTGCGGGGGTCGTGGTTGCCCTGGGCGAGGGCGTGACAAAGTACAAGCTGGGCGACCGAGTGATCGCGTTTCACCATATCCCGTGCAGCAACTGTTTCTATTGCGAGCGCAAGCTATACGCACAGTGCGAAACCTACAAGCGGGTAGGCATCACGGCCGGATTTGAGCCGGCGGGTGGCGGCTTTTCGCAGTACATCCGCATCATGGATTGGATCGTGGAGCGCGGTGTGGAAGTGATTCCTGAGGGCGTCTCGTTTGAAGTGGCGTCTCTGGTGGAGCCGGTGAATACCTGTCTGAAGGCTGTGGTGGAAGCTGCGCCCCGGAAGGGCGACGTGGTGCTAGTACAAGGACAGGGTCCAATTGGTTTAACATTCACAATGATGCTTAAGCGCAATGGAGTTACGGTGGTTGCCACCGACGCGATGCCGGAGCGGCGGGCGCTGGCCCTGCGCTTTGGCGCCGTGGAGGCATGGGATCCACGCGCCGGCGACGTGGCCCAAAAGTGCAAGGCGATGACCGCGGGCCGTGGAGTGGATCAGGTCTTCGTGGCGGCGTCGGTCCGGGGGATTGTCGGGGAGGCTATCGCTTCCTCCCGTCCAGGCGCTAAAATATTACTATTCGCGCAGACCTCGGATACGGAAAGAATCGAAATGTCCGGGGCTGACATCTGCAAGTTGGAGCGTACTCTGTTTGGCTGTTACAGTGCGTCCGTGGATCTACAGGCGGAGTCGGCGCGACTTGTGTTTAGTGGGGAGATTCCAGTGGGAGAGTTGGTTACTCATCGGTTGCCATTGACGGAGATCGGGCAAGGGATAGAACTGGCGTTGCATCCTGATGCCAAATCGTTGAAAATAATGGTTCAGCCACAGAGGTTGTCTTAAGTGAATAAGCAGATGATGGCCGCCGTGCTCTATGGTCGCGAACAGGTTCGCGTGGAGAACGTGTCCATTCCTCAAATCGAGAAGGGCGACGTCCTCGTCCGGGTTCGGGCCGCGCTCACTTGCGGCACGGATGTGAAGGTTTTCCGCAGGGGTTATCACGCCAAGATGATTGTGCCTCCGGCGCTGTTTGGGCACGAACTGGCGGGGGACATTGTCGGCGTTGGTGAGCATGTGGAAGGGTTCCGGGTGGGCCAGCGAGTAGTGGCCGCCAACTCCGCGCCGTGTCTGAACTGCTTTTACTGCCGCAAGGGTCTGGAGAATCTCTGCGAAGATCTGTTGTTCAACAACGGCGCCTACGCCGAGTTTATCCGCATCCCGGCACGCATCGTGCAGCGCAATCTCTATGAGATTCCGGCCCATCTGAACTACATGGACGCGGCGCTGATTGAGCCGCTGGCGTGTGTGTTGAAGGGGCTGGAAGAAACGCATGTGCGGCCCGGCGACAACGTGGTGGTGATTGGCCAGGGACCCATCGGGCTGATGTTCGTGCGGCTGGCAAAGGTGTACGGCGCGCGCGTCATCGCGCTGGGCCGGCGCACTTCACAATTGGACCGCGCGCTGCGCATGGGCGCCCACGATGCATTGTTGAATACCGATCCGGAAGACGTTGTGCGCCAGGTGCGCGGCCTCACGGGCGGCTACGGCGCCGATGCCGTGATTGAAGCCGTTGGCATTCCCGATACCTGGGAGCTTGCCGTGAAACTATTGCGGCGTGGCGGCACGGTGCAGTTCTTCGGCGGTTGTCCGAGCGACACGCGCATCACGATGGAGACGCAGACCCTGCACTACAGCGAGATCAAGTGCGTGGCCAGCTTCCATCACACGCCCTCCTACATTCGCAAAGCACTGGACATCGTCAGCCGCGGCGATGTCAGCTCGCGCGACTTTGTGAACCGGGAAGAGCCGCTCACCAACCTGCTGGAAGTGATGCGCCATCTCATGAGCCACAACGGGCACATGAAGACCGCCATCATTCCATAGAGACCGATGACGGCGGCGTTTTTCGCGTGAATCTGCAACCCGTAGAGTTTCTCCAATCGCAGGATGCGATGACACGAGCCTGGTCCCTGGATCAGGCTTTGTCGTATACCCACTGGCTCGCCACCCACCACTACGAAAACTTTCACGTTGTCAGTGTGCTTCTACCCAAGCGGCTGCATCAGGACTTCTACAACGTCTATGCCTTTTGCCGCTGGTCGGACGATCTCGGTGACGAGCTCGGCGACACGAATGAAAGTCTCCGCCTCCTCCAGTGGTGGCGTGGCGAACTGCACGCTCTCTACAGAGGGGAGAAACCCAGTCATCCGGTTTTTGTTGCGCTCGCGGAGACGATTCAGCGGCACAAGTTGCCGATGGCGCCGTTCGATGACCTGATCCGCGCCTTTGTGCAGGATCAAACCGTGACTCGCTATGCCGACTGGGACGGCGTGTTGGGCTATTGTGTGAACTCCGCCAATCCGGTGGGGCGTCTGGTGCTGCTGCTGTGCGGCTATCGCGACGAAGAACGCTTCCGCCGCTCGGACGCCACCTGCACCGCCCTGCAACTGGCGAACTTCTGGCAGGACGTCACAGTGGATCTGCAAAAAGACCGCGTGTACCTGCCGCTGCATCTTTTCGCCAGGCACGGCTACACGGTGGAAGAGCTTTCCGCCCTGCGCTTCACGCCGGCGTTTCGCGCCGTGATGGTGGACGCGGTGGATTACGCGCAGCGTCTTTTTGATGAAGGGCTGCCGCTGGTGGGGTTGCTGAACCGCCGCCTGGGGCTGGATATCGACCTCTTCAGCCGCGGCGGCATGAAGGTGCTGGACAAGATTCGCGCGCAGGATTACAACGTGCTGCAATCGCGTCCGGCGGTGACCAGGGCTGAGCGGGTGGGGCTGCTGCTGGCCAGCCTGCTGCGCATGGCGGTGCGGAGAGCGGCATGACGGAGTTGGCGGCATCGTACGAGTATTCGGTGGCCGTGGCGCGGGCGCGGGCCAAGAACTTCTATTACTCGTTCCTGGTGCTGCCCGAGCAGAAGCGCCTGGCCATGTGCGCCGTCTACGCATTCATGCGCGAGTGCGACGATCTGAGCGACGAGGCCGGCGCCACGCGGGAACGCCTGGCGGAGTGGCGCGGCCAGTTGGATGCGGCGCTGGCCGGGCGGATGGGTACGCACAAGGTCTGGCCGGCGTTTGTCGATGTCATGCGGCGCTACGAGATCCCGGCCCGCTACGCGCACGAGATGATCGACGGCGTGTCGTCCGATCTCGATCCGCGCCACGTCGAGACGTTCGACGACCTCTACCGCTACTGCTATCTGGTGGCCTCCGTGGTGGGGCTGACCACCATCCACATCTTCGGTTTCAAAGATCAGCGGGCCCCGCTGCTGGCCGAGCGCTGCGGCATCGCCTTCCAGTTGACCAACATCATTCGAGACGCTGGGGAGGACGCGCGCAATGGGCGGCTGTATCTGCAGGCCGAGAAGATGCGGCGATTTGACGTCACGACGGAGGCTCTTTCCTGCGGCGAGACAACGGACGCCGTGCGGCAGTTGCTGGCGTTGGAGGGCCAACGGGCGCGCGCCTACTATGATGAGGCGCGGCCGCTGATCGGCATGATGGACGAAGACAGCCGCCCGGCGCTTTGGGCGCTGATGGAGATCTACTCGCGGCTGCTGCGGCGGATCGAGGGGCGGGGCTACGACGTGCTGCCGGGCAAGATCCGGCTGAGCTCGGCCGAGAAGAGCGGTGTGCTGGCCCGCGCCTGGGTGCAGCGTCTGCTGCCGTGAAGCCGCCGGTGTCCTGAATCTCTCCCTCCGGCTGACGTAATAAGACAGTCCGGATTCGTGGGCCACACGGGCCCCTGGCGGGGCCGCCGGCTGGCCTTGGCACCTGTGAGGCCAGGGCGCCACGCCGCATCGCCTGGGGCCCGTGAGGCGCTCGCAATCGGGGTTGTGTCGAGGGTGTGGGGCTTTGGGTGGCTTTGGACTCGCCGCCGGGCGGTGTGGTCTCCTTCCGCCTGGGTCTGCGGCGGTGAATCCGAACGAATCCGTGCAGCATCCGTCCATGCAAGATGCTCACTCTCACAACCAGACGCACCATGATGCTGGCCGCTCCCGCATGGCTTGCAGCACAGACTGCAGCGAAACGGCCGGACAAGGGGCCTCCGCTGGCGCCCGACATGGTGAAGACGTTCGTCGGGGCCGCGCACGGCAACCTGGAGAAGACCAAAGAGATGCTGGCGGAGACACCGGCGCTGCTGAACGCGGCGTGGGATTGGGGCGGCGGGGATTTTGAGACCGGCCTCGGCGGAGCAGCCCACATGGGCAACCGCCAGATCGCGGAATACCTGATTGGGCTGGGCGCGCGGACCGATATCTTCGCCGCCGCCATGTTGGGGCGGATTGAGATTGTGCAGGCGCTGGTGAAGGCATTCCCCGGAATTGAGAAGAGCCTCGGCCCGCACAAGATCCCGTTGCTGGCGCACGCGGAACGAGGAAAGGCCGAAAATGTGATTGAATACTTAAAGAGTCTTAAGACATAACGGGGGTGATCGTATGGGGGTAGTTGCAGGCACTCGGCTCGTGAACGGCGTGATGGTGGTAGATCTGGCCGGACGCCTCACATTGGGTCCCGAAGTGGAGGTCCTGCGCTCGGAATTGCTGGCGGCAGTGGATCGCGGCGAGCGGCGGTTGCTGCTCAACTGCCACGGGCTTACCTACGTCGATAGTGCTGGTGTTGGCGAATTGGTTTCGGCCTACTCAGCCGTGGTGCGGCGCGGCGGGGAGCTCAAGCTATTGAAGCCCAACGGCCGTTTGCGCGAGGTGCTGCAAATCACACGGCTCGACACTTTGATCCCGGTTTGCGAGGACGAAGAGACCGCGGTGACGGCGTTCACCCCGGCCTCCTCGCTGAATGCAAAACGGACGCTCGATCGTTACACGGAATAGTTACCAGGCGAGTTTCAGGTCCGACGTCCATTTCTCGTCGGCCTTCATCATCTCTTCCCACGTGACTTCGCGATTCTTGTAGGCCGCGGTACGGCCGAGGATGCCGGTGAGGTTGCTCTTCACCGATTCCTCATAGTTGTAGATCGGCGTGCCGTTGCGGATGCTGGCAATGAACGCCTTGACGTTGTCCACCGCGCCGCCCTTGAACGTATCGTCCTTTTCGGCGCCCTTCCAGGGATTCTTGCCGACAATTGCCAGCGAGCCTCCGTAGTGCGTATCGGCCGTGCCGTCGATGCCGATGACGCGCACGCACAGGTCGCTGAACGCGCCGTTGAGCTGGTGGGAGCTGAAGCTGGCCTGCACGCCGTTGGGGTAGTAGTATGTGACGGCGAAGTGATCCCAGGCGTCGCCGGTGTCCTGTGGCGTGCCGCGCCAATCCGAGCGTCCGCCCGCGCCGTAGGCCTTCACTGGCGCGCCGCCGAGGAACCAGTTGGCGATGTCGATGACGTGGATATTCTGCTCCACGATGATGTCGCCGCTGAGCACGCGGTCGCCGAACCAGTTGGCCATTTTGCGGTGGCCCTCCTCCATGCCGGGCACGCCTTTGTCTTTCCAAGGCCGGCCGGCGAAGTAGAAGACCTGCGCCAGCGCGGGCTTGCCGATGTCGCCGCGGTGGATGCGCTTGGCTGCTTCCTGATAGACCTCGCGGGCGCGCGATTGGAAGTCCACCCAATAGGTGAGCTTCTTCTCGCGGGCGCGCTGGCCACTGGCAAGAATGCTGCGGCAGCCAGGGACGTCCACGGCAAGCGGCTTGGCGCAATAAACGTGTTTGCCGGCTTCGACGGCCAGCCTGGCCTGCTCGGCGTGGAAGTAGGTGGGCGTCTCGATGACCACCGCGTCCACCTTGGAGGCGGCCAGACGCGCGGCGGCGTCGGGGCCGTGGTAGGAGCGCGTGCCGTCCACTTGAAACTTGGCGGCAGTCTCCGCCAGATTCTTCTTGACGACGTCGGCCAGGGCCACGATCTTCGCGCCGGTGTATTCCGGGAAGAACGGGCCAATCCAGTTGCCGCGCCCGCCGCAACCAATGAGGCCGACCTCCACGTTGGAGTTGGCCTGCGAGCCAAACACCGTGGCGGGCTTCAGGATCAGCATGCCCGCTCCAGCGGATTTGAGAAAGCTTCTACGTTCACTCATGGTGGTCTCCTATTTGGAAATTTCCGTCACGCGGCGGATTGCCTTGGGGTCATTCCAGACTTCGGGCTTGATGCGCATGCCGAAGCCGGGCAGGTCCGGCGCGGTGATGTGGCCGTCTTTGGGGACGGGCGGATCTTCGAGCATCAGCGGCCAATCGTGTTCGTAAAACCGCTGGCAGCTCTCCTGGATCCACAGATTGGGCATGGCGGTGGAGAGGTGCGTGGCGGCGAAGAACAGCAGCGGGCCCCCGGCGGTGTGCGGCGCGAAGGGCAGTTGATGAGCGTCGGCCAGGGTGCAGATCTTGCGGGCCTCGGTGAGGCCGCCGCACCAGCAAACGTCAAACATCACGAACTTGGCGGCGCGCGATTCCATCATCTCTTCGAACTGGAGTTTACCGGCAAAGCGCTCGCCGATGGTGAGCGGCAGCGTGGTGGATTCGGCCAGCTGGCGGTAGTTGGCCCAGTTGCCAGGCATCAGCATGTCTTCCAGCCACATGGGCTGGTAGGGCTCCAGCGCCTTGGCGATGCGCGTGGCGGCGGTGACGCTCCAATTGGAGTGGAACTCGATGAGGATCTCGATGGAGAGCCCGAAGGCATCGCGCAGCATGCGCACCGGCTTCAGCGCATCGTCGATCTGCTGCTGGGTGATGTACTGGCGGCTGGTCTGCCGCGCTGCGGTATCGAACGGCCAGATCTTGATGGCGCGCACGCCGTGCTTCTCGATGAGCTCGGTCATGATTTTGACGGGCTCTTTGAGAAAGTCGTACTTGTGCGGGAAGCAAGTGTTGTAGAGGCGCACACGTGGGTTGGCGCGCCCGCCGATGAGGCGGTAGACCGGCGTGTTGAGCGAGTGGCCCAGCAGGTCCCAGAGGGCGAGATCGATGGCGCTGAGGGCGCGGATTTCGGCGCCGCCGGCGATCTGGAAATCGATCATGTGATAGAGGTCGTTCCAGATGCGCTCGATGTCGCGCGGGTCTTTGCCGAGCAGCGCCGGGGCGAAGTGCGAGTGGATCACCTCGGCCTCGCCCGGGTTGCGCGGATAGGTCTCGCCGATGCCCGCGACGCCGGCGTCGGTATGGATCTTGAGCCACGTCCAGTGCGGCCAGAAGGGCGCCTCGTCGCGCGACTTCCAGTGGACGGTCTCGATCTTCGTGATCTTCACCGGCGGCGCGGTCCCTGCGGCGAGAAGGGCCGGCAACAGTTCACGACGGCTCAGCATGGCGGCTATTGTTTCATGTTCGCGAGCCGTGTGCGAGCGTCCAGCAGGTAGGCGTTGAGCGCGACGGCCTTCTGGAATTCGGCCTTGGCCTTGACGTTGTCGCCGGCGCCTTGCGCGGCCAGGCCGCCCACGTAGTGAGCCATGGCCAGGCGCGCGCGGGGCGACTGGCGCTCGCCGAACTTGGCGAAAAACTCCTGCCCGGCGGGGCGTGTTTCGGCCTTGGCAGCGGCTGAGGCGAGAGAGGCGAACAGCGCCTTGGCGCGCGCGGGCTGGCCGAGCTTGCCCAGCGACAGTGCCTGGTAGTAGACCAGCACGGCGCCGTTATCCACCGTGGCGCGCGGGACGTCCTCGGTGCCGATCAGCTCGGCGGCAGATTCGCGCCATGCCTTCTTCGCGGCGTCCTGGTTGCCCAGCGCGGATTGCGTGAGGCCCACGTAGTAGAAGACCTCCGGCGCGCGGCTGCCGCGATAGGCGCGGGTCACTTCGAGGTTCTCGGGATACTCCATCGAGGCCTGATAGTCGGCGAGCGCGGCGGCGTAGTCCTTGGCGGCGAACTTGCGATGGCCGCGCAGCAGGTGCGCGTCGGTCCAGGCGTCCTGCACGTTGAAGCGCGCGCCGCCCTCCCAGAGATGGAAGTGGCGCTCGGTCATGATCTTGATGGCGGAGTCGTAGCGTCCGGCGAGGATTTCGAGAGAAACTATGCGCGCTGTGGCGTCATCGCGCTTCTCTGCGGCGGCACGATGGCTATCGAAGAGCGCCAGGCGCTTCTCCACCGGCGTCTGGGCGAACTCGTAAAGGCGATCCAGCTCGTAGAGATGCAGGGCGTCTCCGCTGCCCAGCGAGACGGCCTTTTCGAGCGCGGCAATCGCCTTGGGCGCGCCGTTGTCCTGGCGGCTATAGGCGACGGCCAGGTTGCGATAGGCGATGGCCATGGTGGGGTCGAGTTCGATGGTTTTGGACCACAGCCGGACTGCTTCCTCCGGCTGGCGGTCAAACAGCAGCAGGCCCAGATAGTAGGGCGCCCGTGCATCGGCGGGGTTGGCCTGAATGGCGGCGCGCAGGGCGTCCATGGCCTCAATCTGGAAGGGGAACTGGCCGTCGTAGGGCATCGCCGCGCCGCGCTTGTAGTGGGCCAGCGCGGTATCCTTCTGGCCCATCAGCCCGGTGAGGTAGCCGCGATAGTAGTGCACCATGGGCGACTTCACCGGCATGCGGTCCAGCATCATATCCGCCTCGCGCCACATGCCGGCGTTGATGCAGGATACGATCAGCTCCAGGCCCTCCACGGGCTGCTTCTGGCTGATGGTGAGAAGCTCGCCGGTGTTGTTGAAGCCGCGGATATCAATGGGGTCGATCGCTCGGAGCGCCTTGCGAGCCTCGGCTGCCTCGGCGCCGTTGCCTGTGCGCATCAGAATGGTGGACTTGAGTGAGAGTGCGCGAGTGTTCCAGGCGTTGGTGACGAGCGAGCGATTGACATAGGCGAGCGCCTCGTCGGTGTTGCCTTGCAGCCCCTTGATCTCGGCGATCTGGAAGTAGGCGGCCGACTGCCAGGCGTAGGTCCAGGCGGCGCGCTGGAGCCAGTCTTCAGCATCCTTGAGCTTGCCCTGGAACTTGAGGGCGAGGCCGAGATGATAGAGCGAGTCGCCGTCCTTGGCGCGCGTGTAGTTTGCGCCCACGCGCGCGGCGGCGGTGCGCAGCAGTTTCTCCGCATCGGCATAGCGGCCGCGCTTCAGATAGAGAATGCCCAGGGCGGTGTTGTTGCGCACGTCGCCGGCATCGCGGCGCAGCGCCTCTGCGTAGTACGGCTCCGGCTCCAGCGCCGGGCTATGAAACTGCTCCAGACGCAGGCCGGTCAGGTAGAGTTCTTCGGTGCTCTTGATCTGCTTCGGCGCGGCCGGCGGCTCCACCGGCTTCGGCATCGGTTGTTTGACCAACTCCAACGGCTGGTAGGAGACCAGCTCACGGCCGGCGCCGTAGAGCGTGATCTTCAGGTCCGTCTCCTTGATGCCGGCGGGCAATGCGAACTCCTCCACGATGGCGTGGGCCGGGTCGATGTTCTTGGTCACGCTCCACATTTCCCGTGTGCCGGCAGTGACACTCGCTTTGGCCATCGGAAAAGCCCGCGTCGCATAGAACCCGACTTTTACCTTGCCGGCCTTCACGTCGAGATTGACCGCCGCCTCGCGCGTGGCGTTCTTGGTGCCGCCGATCTCGCGGAACGGATACCAGTACTGCTTCACGCTCTTGGCTTCATAGGGCTGCAGCCAGCTGTAATCGGGCTGGTTGTCGCTCCACGCACCCACCATCAACTCCAGATAAGGGCCATCGGTGTCGCTGAGAATCTTGTCCCACAAGCGGCCGCCGGGGCCGGTGCCCCACGTAAAGAACTTCTTGCCGGGCACCTGGTGGCGATCCGCCACGTGCAGCGTTCCAGCCTGCTTGCCGTGGTCGTAGCCGGAGAGCCAGTCGTCCTTCTCGTTCACGGCGAACATCGAGATCGAGCTGGGATGGTTCTTCCACATGCTGACGTCGACGCCCTTGGTAAAGTCGATGCCGTTGTAAACAGAGTCGGCGATGGGCCAGCGGGCGAACTCGCGCTTGGCGTGCTGTGTGGCGAACTGCGTGCTGGGCGGGAAGATCACCTGGTAGTTGTCGTTGGTGTGCACTGCCACGTTGGCGAAGTAGAGCAGTGAGTACTGCAAGGGCGTGGTGTTGAGCGCGGTGACCTGCGCCTCCAGCACCGACGAGCCCGGCCGCAGCGTCAAGCCGACGGCCCAGCGCATGCGGTCCCGCAGTTCCGCCTCACCCATCCAGATGGTCTTTGAGCCGTCCGGGAATTCCTGCGTCCGGTAGAGGATGGGCAGGAAGCTCGACGCGCGGTGATGGTGCGGAATGTTCCACTCCACGCCGCCGGAGATCCACGCGCCCAGCATCCCGATCAGCGCCGGCTTGAAGACGGACTGCTTGTAGAAGAAGTTGTAGCCGTTGGTCTTGTCCACCGCCTCAAAGATGCGCCCGCCGAGCTCCGGCAGCACACACACCTTGACGTACTCGTTCTCCAGGCACACCTGCGTGTAGCTCTTGTCCTGCCTGACGTCGCTCAGCGTGTCGTACATCGGGTACGGATAGATCAAGCCCTTGGCGCCCTGGTAGGTGCGGCCCGTGTAGAAGAACGGATTCGGGTCCGGCGCGCCGGCGACGTAGGTGGGGATCACCACCTGCGATTCGGCGACCTTGACTTGGGCGGGGAGAAGCGCGGAGCAGAGGAGGATGAGGGCGAAGACTCGTAAAGACATGGGTGGAATTCCTAGTTAGGCCGCCCCTGACGGTCGCGGCTCGGAACTCGCGCGTCCCCGCGCGTTCTGAGCCGCGACCGTCAGGGAGCGGTAGTTTAGCTATACAGCCGGTCGTGGCTGCGCTCGTTGTTCCAGGTATCCGAGGGATCGAAATACCCGGTGCCTGGCGCCAGCCGCTTGACCTCGTCGGGATTGGGTTCCACGCCGAGGCCGGGCTTGTTGGGTACGGCGGCGCAGCCCTTCTCATAGAGGGGTTGCACGTTGCCGGTCACCATGTTGGTCCACCAAGGCACGTCGACGGAGTGGTGCTCCATTACGAGGAAGTTCTCCGTGGCGGCCGCGCAGTGCACGTTCGCCATGAAAGAAATGGGCGTGCCGGCGAAGTGCATGGCCATGGCGTGGCCGTATTCCATGGCGACGTCGCCGATCTTCTTAGTTTCGAGCAAGCCGCCAGAAGTGGCGAGATCGGGGTGGATGATGTCGACGGCATGGTTCTTCAAGAGCTCAATGAAAGGCTCTTTCAGATAGATATCCTCGCCCGTGAGGGTGGGGATGTTGACGGCGTTGGTGATCTGTTTCCAAAGCTCCGTCTCAGTCCACGGGATCATGTCTTCCAGCCAGGCGAGGTTGTACTTTTCCAGACCTTTGCCCAGCCGGATGCAGGAGTTAACGCCAAGATGGCCGAAGTGGTCGGCGCACAGCGGCACCTCCCAGCCCACCACCTCTCGGATCTGGGCCACGTAATCACCCATCAGTCCGACGCCCTTGTCGGTGATCTCCATGCCGGTGAACATGTGCGCCACGTTGGCCACGGAGCGCTCGGTCATGCCGGCCGGCCGGGAGACGCACCCCGGGATCTTCTCGACGAGATCGACGCCGAGATCCATCTTCAGCCACGTAAATCCCTCATCAATGCGCTTCTTCATGCGCTCGCCGTAGATCTTGGGGTCGTGCGATTCCGTAGTGTCGCAGTAGAGGCGAATCTTGTCCCGGAACTTGCCGCCCAGCAGTTGGTAGCAAGGCACGTTGTACGCCTTGCCGGCCAGATCCCACAGCGCCATTTCGATGCCGCACACTCCGCCGGCCTGGCGCGCGTGGAAGCCGAACTGTTTGATGCGCCGGAAGATTTTATCGACGTCGCAGGGATTCTGTCCGATCAGGCGGCTCTTGAGCATCATCGCGTAGGTGACGCTGGCGCCGTCGCGCACTTCGCCATAGCCGGAGATGCCCTGGTTGGTGTCGATGCGGATGATGGGCGCGCGCATCGGGGCGCCGGTGATGTGGGCAAAGCGTAGATCGGTGATCTTCAGTTCCGTCGGCTTGGACGCCGTGCTGACGTTGCCCTGATAAGCCTGGATGGTGTCTTCCGCCCAGAATGTTCCGGCGGCCGCGGCGCCCAGCGCGCCGCCCAAGAAACTCCTGCGGCTGGTGCCGCGCCGATTCTTCCACCATTTCTTCGTCATGAGATCTCCTTGGTTCCTAGCGTTGACCCTGCGGCTTCATGCGCATCTTGGAGCCTTTGGATTCGGCCCATTTGTTGAATTCGTCGATCATCGGCTGAGACCAGCCGGCGTCGATTTGTCCAGGCGTATACTTCTGTTCGCGCAGCATCTGGTGACCCCAGTTGTCGCGCAGTTGCGTCAGTTCACTTTCGTCGGCGACCTTCTCAGCGAGTTGTGCAGGGATCACCATGATGCCTTCCGGATCGCTGACGATGATGTCACCGGGGAGCACTGTAACCTCTCCAATGCGGATCGGAATGTTCCAGCCCATCAGCGTGACCTCGGCGATCGCGCTCGGATGGAATTCCCGGGCGTAGACCTTGAAATCCGGGATGGCCATGATGCCGGTGGTGTCGCGCACCGCGCCGTCTACCACGATGCCGGTGCCGGTCTTGGTGAGGATGGAGGTGGCCAGGTTGTCACCGATGATGGTGCCGTCCTTAATCTTGCCGAACAGATCCACCACCATGACGTCGCCCTTGGTGAGCGAGTCGATCACCCAGGAGTTCTGCCCGCGCCCGACGCGGCCTTCCTTCTTGGCATGGTCGTTGATCATGTTGTTGACGTCGGGGCGCATGGGCATGAACTGCGCGGTCACAGCCCGGCCCACCAGGCGCTCGCCCGGCTTCACATTAATGGTCTTCCAGTTACCCTCGAACTGCAGGCGGTAGCCGGCGGCGCGCAGCGTGCCCCATGCCTCTTCGGCACTCACGGTCTTCATTCGGTTGAGAACCGCATCCGGCACCTTGGGGCGGCCGTCGGGGAACCGCTCACCCTTCCACTCGCGGGTGAGTTCTGTGCGCTGCTCCGTTGTGAACATGCCCAATTGCGCTGACAGGGGGCTGACGCTGAGTGCCGCAAGCGAGGCGGCGAGGAATGCTGTGCGAGTCATATCGGACTAGGTGCTCCTATGTTCTAAGATGTTACGGTTTACCAGAAACTGTGGTTGGTGGCAATGAGGCCAGGAAAGACGTAGGCGTACATCATCACTATGAGGCCGATGATCAGGGCGAGGATGATGCCGTGCTTGAACACGGCGCGGAACAGGTCGCCCTCCTGCCCCTCGATGCCGGCCGCGACGCAAGCCACAATCAGCGATTGCGCGCCGATCATCTTGCCCATCACGCCGCCGGTGGAATTAGCCGCCGCCATCAGAACAGGGCTCAGGCCCAGCTTGTTGGCGGTGATAACCTGCAGGTTGCCAAATAGCGCATTGGAGCCGGCGTCGGTGCCACTCAAAGCGACGCCGAGCCAGCCGATCATGGTGCCAAAGATCGGATAGAAGAATCCGGTGTGCGTCATTGCCAAGCCCATGACCGCGTCCATGCCGCAATAACGAGTCACGTAGGCGAGGCAAATCATCGCCATGATGGCCACCAGGCTGAAGCGCATCCGCAGGAAGGTCCGGCCGAACACCCGCAGCGTGCGGCCCAGGAGAGGCCCAGCACAGGACCGGCGATCAGGCCAGCCAGGAACGTCGCCGTGCCCACGGCTGCCAGCCAGTCAAAGCCGAACACCGCCGTTTCCAGCACGTCGGCCGGAACGACAGGCGCGGTCCGCAAAACCAGATGATCCAATCCCGGCACCGGGACTTTGATGCTCGTGCTCACCAGGAACTTCTTGACCGGCGGCAGACCCCACAGCACCACGAAGATGCCGATCAGGATGAAGGGCGACCACGCGTGGATGATCTGCGCCGTGGAGTACCTTCTTGGCCGCCTGCGCCGTGTCCCGCTCTTCGGGGAAACGGTACACCGGTTGCGGCTTCCAGAACTTGAAAAACACCGCGCACACCAGCAGCGCGGCCATGCCGCTCACAATGTCCACCAGCGAAGAGTCCACATAGTTGGACCAAAAGAACTGGGTCCCGCCGAATGCCAGGCCCGCGGCCAGACACCCCGGCCAAGCGCGCCACGTATCGCGCCAGCTCACCTGAGTCTTCACCAGCCAGAACGGCAGGAAACACGCGATTGGCGGCAGGATGCGGCCCATGGTCGCCGAAAGGTCCGATTCCGCCAAACCTGTGACAGCCGCCAGAGTACGCACCGGGTTGCCCATGCCGCCCCACGCCACCGGCGCCGTGTTGGCCATCAGGCAGACCACCGCCGTTTCAAAGGGACGGAAGCCCAGGCCGATCATCATCGACGCCGTCACCGCCACTGGTGCGCCACCGCCGCCGGCGCCCTCCAGCACTGCGCCAAAGGCGAACGCGATCAGCAGCAACTGGAACCGGCGGTCGTCCGTAATCGCGCCGATCGAGCCCTTGATCGTCTCAAAATGCCCCGTTTCCACCGTCAGATCGTACACAAAGACGGCTGCAATCAGGGTCCAGCCGATCCACACCACCGCATAGACTCCGCCGTGCGCCACCGCGCCCGCCACCATCGTGGGCGGCATGCGGAATGCCGCCAGCGCCACAATTACGCAGGTGACGAAGCTCCACACCGCGGCCCAGTGCGCTGCCATGCGGCGCACCGCCAGCAGATAAAAAAGCATCGTGATCGGGACCGCTGACACGATTGTGGAGAGCACCACGTTGCCGAGCGGATCGTAGTTTTGAACCCAGGGTTGCATGGGCATAGAGGCAGCGGAATCTTATCACAGCCGTGCCGCCTGTGTGATTATCGAAGGTTAAGGCAATGATGAACTCCGTTTGCGTCTACTGCGGTTCCAGTTCCGGTGCTGCCGAACACTACTTCCAGGCAGCGCGCGCCACCGGCGAAGCGATTGCCGCGCGCGGTTGGGATCTCGTCTATGGCGGCGCCAGGGTAGGGCTCATGGGTGTGGTGGCCGATACCGTGCTGGCGCGCGGTGGGCGCGTGGTGGGCGTGATCCCGCGCGCTCTGGTCGAAAAGGAAGTGGCCCATCAGGGGCTGACCGTGCAGCACGTTGTGGAATCCATGCACGATCGCAAAGCGCTCATGGGCGAGCTCGCCGCTGGCTTCCTCGCTCTGCCGGGCGGCTTTGGCACCCTCGACGAGCTCTTCGAGATGCTCACCTGGTCACAGCTCGGGTTTCACGCCAAGCCGATTGGGCTGCTTAACACCGCCGGGTATTTTGACGGGCTGCTGTCGTTCTGCGACCGCGCCGTGGCCGATGGTTTCGTGCGCGCCGCGCACCGGGCGATGATTCACACAGGCGCCGATCCGGACACGTTGCTGGAGCAGATGGCCGGCTCCCGTTAGCTCACGTCCTCGTAGCCAAACCGCAGACTCTGCGCCGCCGTATACCGCAGCTCTTCCTCACTGAACCCGAACTCGTCCTTTGCGATCTGGTACTCGCGCAGCAGCGTGGTGTGGAACATCGGCGGATCATCCGTGTTCAGCACCACAGGCACCCCGGCGTCGTAGAGCCGCCGCACCGGATGTGCCGCTAGCGCAGCCACCGCACCGGTGCACACGTTGCTTGAAATCGAGACCTCCAGCGGAATCTGGCGGTCGCGCAAATGCGCCACCAGCACCGGATCGTCGAACGACCGGATCCCGTGCCCGATCCGCTCTGCCCCGCACTCCAGCGCTTCCCAGACGGATTGCGGTCCCAACACCTCGCCGGCATGGGGATTCAGATGCAGACCGTTCTTTTTCGCGTACTCGAAGGCGCCGCGGAAGCCAAGGATCGAGCTGTGCGCCTCATCGCCCCCAATGCCGAATCCCACCACGCCGCGCCCGCGCGCCGCGACAGCCAGCTCCGCCACCCGTTCCGCTAACTCCACGCCAAACTGCCGCGCGGCGTCGAATGAAAACCGCACCGGGATCGCGCCGCGTTCAGCCTCCGTCGCGATGGCGTCGAAGATCGGGGCAAACTCCTGCTTGCGCCACAGCATCACGCCCACGCTGACAATGATCTCGGCGTACACCACGCCCTGCCGCACCAAGTCCTCGATTAGCCGCCGCGTGATCAGCGCATAATGCGCCGGCTCGGTCAGATGCAGGTTCACCCACTTGTACGCCATGAGGAAGCCCATAAAATCTTCGTACTGGTAGCGGGCGTGGATCTCCTCCAGCGTGCGCGCCGGATCGATCTCCCCGCAGCGTCTCCGGCCGGACGGAACCCTCCAGGTGAACATGAAGTTCGGCCTTCCTTAGCAAACGTAAGTCCATGAACTGACATAATAGCCGCATGAAGCCAGGCGAGTTGGATGCAATTGCGGGCGGGTACCATGGTGACCCGTTCGCGCTGCTTGGTCCGCACGAGGACGGAGAGGGTTGGATTGTCCGCGCGCTATTGCCGCAGGCCGGCAGCGCGTCGGTGCGGTTGAGCGACGATACTCTGGTTCCGATGGAGCGCGTGCACCCCGGCGGAGTGTGGCAGGCGCGCACACCGGAGGCGCCCGGGCGCTATCGCCTGGTGATGGAGCTCCAGCGCGGCGGTACCGACGAGATCGAGGATCCCTACCGCTTCGGCGATCTGTTGAGCGACTACGACATCTACCTCCACGCCGAGGGCACCAACTACGAATCCTGGCGCAGCATGGGCGCGCCTCACCCAGGTGGACGGAGTCGCCGGCTGCCGCTTCGCCGTCTGGGCGCCCAACGCGGAAATGGTGGGCGTCTGCGGCGACTTCAATCAGTGGGATCCCTACCGCCATCCCATGCGCCATCGCAACGGCGGACTGTGGGAGCTCTTCATCCCCGGCGTGCGCGAGGGCGATATCTACAAGTACTTCGTGCGTTCGAAGTTATTCGGCGTGGCCGGCATGAAGTGCGACCCCTATGGCTTCGGCTCGGAGAAGCCGCCCAAGCAGGGCTCCGTCGTGTGGGACCTCACTCGCTATCAGTGGAACGATCAGCAGTGGATGGAGCAGCGCGCCGCCACCAACTATCTGGAGCGCCCGGTGAGCTGCTACGAGGTTCATCTGGAGAGCTGGATGCGCTCGCCCGAGGGCGAACCGCTCACCTATCGCGAACTGGCCGGCAAGCTCGTTCCCTATGTGAAACATCTCGGCTTCACCCACATCGAACTGATGCCCATCATGGAGCACCCTTACTCCGGATCATGGGGCTATCAGGTGGTGGGCTATTTTTCGCCCACGGCCCGCTTCGGCAGTCCGGACGACTTCCGCTTCTTCGTCGATGAGTGCCACCGCCAGGGCATCGCCGTCATCGTCGATTGGGTGCCGGCGCACTTCCCGAAGGATGCGCACGGCCTGGCCCGCTTCGATGGCACAGCCTGCTACGAGCACGAAGATCCGCGCATCGGCGAGCACAAGGAATGGGGCACGCTGATCTTCAACTTTGGCCGCAACGAGGTGAGGAACTTCCTGATCTCGAATGCGCTGTTCTGGCTGAAGGAGTATCACATCGACGGTCTGCGCGTGGACGCGGTGGCGTCGATGCTGTACCTGGATTACGACCGCGAACACGGCGAATGGCTGCCCAACAAGTACGGTGGCAACGAGAATCTCGAGGCCATCGATTTCATCCGCAAGTTCAATGAAGAGGCGCACACCGTGCCCGGCGCCGTCACCATCGCCGAGGAGTCCACCTCCTTCGCCGGCGTCTCTCACCCCGTCTACACCGGCGGCCTGGGCTTCACCATGAAGTGGAACATGGGCTGGATGCACGACATGTTCGCCTACTTCAAGGCCGATCCGCTATTCCGCCGCTACAACCACAACCACATCACATTCAGCCTGGTTTACGCCTTCACGGAGAACTTCCTGCTGCCCATCTCGCACGACGAGGTGGTGCACGGCAAGTCTTCCCTCATCGGCAAGATGCCGGGGGACGACTGGCAGCGCTTCGCCAACGTCCGCGCCTTCCTTGGCTATATGTATGGGCACCCCGGCAAGAAGCTGCTTTTTATGGGCTGCGAGCTGGGCCAGTATGAGGAGTGGAACTGGCAGGGGCAGATCCGCTGGGATCTGCTGCAATATGCGCCGCACCGCGGCTTGCAGAACTACCTGCGCGAGCTGAATTTCCTCTATCAGAACGAGCCCAGCCTCTACGAGGCGGACTACCACTGGAAGGGCTTCGAGTGGGTGGATTTCCACGACCTCGATGGCAACGTCATCAGCTTCATTCGCCGCGCCAAGCACCCGGATAATTTCCTGCTCTTCGTCTGCGCGTTCGCGCCGCAGGTGCGCCACGGCTATCAGGTGGGCGTCCCGCGCGACGGAGTGTATCAGGAGATTCTGTGCAGCGATGCCGAGCAGTTTGGCGGCAGCGGCGTGCAGAACCGCGATCCGGTCCGCGCCCAGCAAGGCCAGGTGCAGGGCAAGAACAACTTCATCACGGTCACGCTGCCGCCGCTCGCGGTGAGTGTGTACCGCCGCATCTCGGACTAGAACCGCCGTAGGGCGGCGGCCGCAAAAGCTAAACTGGAAGGTGAATGGGCGATCCACTCTTTCTCTCCCTCTGGCTGCGCGGCTACTCGCCGATCGCTCTGCCCGTCTATCTCCGCAAGGCGCTGAGCATCTTTCCGTATTCCACCCTCGCGCCGATGAGCGTCCTGCGCATCTACGCCATTTCCCTGCACGAGGCGCCGATTTTCGAGGAGTTCATCGAAGGCATCCCTGATCCGCAGGCCGTCGCCCAGCAGGCGCAGGAGTTCCTGCACGAGGACTGCGCTTTTCAGTTGGAGACCCAGTGGGATCTCTTCCAATGGGATGGCGAGTGGGAGCTGAAGCCTTCGCGCGCCGTCATCGAGGTGTATGCCCCCGAGTTTGAGGGCGCCAGCGGCGAGAACGTACGAGTCGATCTGGGTCCGCACGGGCTGTATCTGCCGCAGCCGCAGAGTGACCAGTTGCGCCCCGTGCAATCGAACATCCGCAGCCTGCTCCGGCTGACACAGGATTTGGAAGAGGAACTCACCGTGGACCGGCGCCTGCTGTGGTCCGACGAGGAAGAGAACTTCGCCGAGCGGCTAGGCGCTCTGCTGGATTGAGGCCACGCCGAGCGCCTCCAGCAGTTCCTTGGGCATATAGGGCTTCAGCAGCGAAGTGACCCGTTCCCGCTGGTGGACAGGCAGGATCTCGTTGCTAAACACCGTTCCGCTGGAGACCACCACGCGGAGTTGCGCCGGGTGATCCAGCAGCTCCGGCAACATATCGAGCCCGGACATATCGGGCAGGGTCAAATCCAGGACAATAATTTGAAAGGGACACGGCGTCTGGCGGCATTTCTCCAGTGCAGCCTGGCCCGTTACGGCGGTGTCCACTGTATGGCCCAGCCGTTCCAGATACTTCTTAAGAAGGGCCAGCAGTGGTTTTTCGTCTTCGACCAGTAGCAGCGAGAGGTTCGCCATAGGGCTTCCTCTGAACATACCATCGAAAGTAGGGGTTTCGGTATGAAACAGATTCTGTCCATTGTCCTGAGCGCGGCGCTGCTGCCGGCAGCGGAACTACCAGTCACCCGCGTGACTCTATACAAGAACGGCGTCGCCTATTACGAACGCGCCGGCGAGGTGAAGGCGGGCGAAACGGCCCGGCTGGAATTCCAGGCTTCGGAGATGGACGACGTGCTCAAGAGCCTGGTGCTCGACGTAGCCGGCGGGGTCGCCAGGGTCCGTTACGAACTGAGCGAGCCGCTGCAGCGCAAGCTGGCCGACCAGGGCATCAACATTCAGCCGCAGCAGCCACTGGCGCTGATCCTCGATCAGTGGCGTGGCGCGCGAGTGGAGATGAAGTTCCGCGGCGAGCCGGTGGCCGGCGTCATTGTCAGCGGCCGCCTGGCGCCGTTGCCCAATCAAGGTCAGAGGCAGGAGCTGACGGTACTGGCCGATTCGACGGAGCTGCGCATGATCGATCTCGACAATGTGACCGCCCTGAAGCTGACCGATGCGAAGTTGCAGGCGCAGTTTGCCGAGGCGCTCGGAGCCATCGCGCAATCGCGCTCCAAGGACAAACGGGGCGTGAGTATTGATGTGGCCGGCGGCGGGGCAGGGAAGCTGACCGCGCGCTATCTGGTGCCCGCGCCGGTCTGGAAATCGAGCTATCGCCTGCTGCTGCCGGAATCCGGGGATGCCACCCTGGAGGGTTGGGCGATTATCGACAATGCCAGCGGCGAGGATTGGACGAAGGTGGATCTGACGGTGGTGAGCGGGAAGCCCGTCTCGTTCGTCAGCAAGCTGTATGAGCCGAAGTATCTACGGCGGCCCGAGGCGTCGCTGGCCGATGAGCAGGCGGTGGCGCCGGTGCTATATGAGGGCGCGATGGCGGATAAGAAGGCAGACGCCGCGCCCCGCATGGAGGCGGTGGGCCGAATGAGGAAGTCCGGGGCGATGGCAAGCGGGATAGCCAATATCGCAGAGGAGAGTGACGCGCGAATGGCTGCTCCGCCACCACCTCCCGCGCCCATGATGATGATGAGTAACGTGATGGCGAACACTGTTACCCCTGATCTCCTATTCCGTGGATCAAGGCGCGCGCGTCACCACCAACTTCGACAGCGGCTCCGAAATCATTCGCGAAATCAAGGCCCAGCGTGGCATCATCACCACGCGCGGCGCCATCGAGATGACCACCACCTACACGGCCGATAACAGCGACGCCAAGGACAAGTCGCTGCTCATTGAGCACCCCGTGGACCCCGGCATGAAGCTCCTCAAGCCCGTGGCCGAAGAGACCTCGCCCACGCGCTATCGCTTCGCGCTCAAGCTGCCCGCCAAGTCCACGCAGAAGCTTACCGTGGTGCAGGAGCGCGTGCTGGAAAACTCCATCATGGTCAGCTCGCTCACGCCCGACGTGCTGCTCTCCTACTCCCAGAACAAGGTGCTATCCGCCGCGGCAAAGGCGAAGATCGACCTGATTCTGGCGAAGAAAAGCGAGGTGGCCGCGGCCGAGCGGGACCTCCGCAGAATCGAGATGCAGATGACGGAGATTGCGAAAGACCAGGACCGCCTCCGCCAGAACATCAACAGCCTCAACCGTGTGGAAGGCCAGCAGGCGCAGGTCTCTCGCTACGCGGCTGAGCTTGCCAAACAGGACGGCGCCCTCGCCCAACTCCGCGACCGGCAGAGCGAGTTGCGCAAGCGCCAGGCCGCGCTGCAAACTGAACTCAACACTCTCATCGAGAAGCTTGAGTTTTGAAAGTCGCCCTCATCGGCTATGGCAATGTGGGCCGGGCCTTCGCCCGGCTCGTCGAGAAGAAGCGCGCCGCCTTTCCTTTCCGGATTGTCGGCGCGCATACCGCGCGTCACGGCACGGCGTATGACCCGCAGGGCTTGCCCGTGGAGCCCGCGTTCGGCCCGGCCGCGCCGGATATCGACGCCTTCCTCGCCCACGCGCGGCCCGAAGTGCTCGTCGAGCTGACGCCGCTGAATCCGGAATCCGGCCAGCCGGCCATCGCCCACATTCGCGCGGCCTTTCAACGCGGCATTCACGTCATCACGGCCAACAAAGGCCCCATCGCTTTTGCCTACGCGGCCCTGGCCGAGGAGGCTCGCCGCAGCGGCGTGGAGTTTCGCCACGAGGCCGCCACCATGGACGGCACACCGGTCTACAACATGGTCCGCAACAATCTGCCCGGCGTCATCGTGAACGGCTTCGCCGGCGCGCTCAACTCCACCTCCAAAGTCATCCTCGGCGCCATGAGCCGCGGCCTGACCCTGGAGCAGGGCATCGACGAGGCGCGGCGCCTGGGCGTGGCCGAGGCCGATCCGTGGTTCGATATCGATGGCTGGGACTCCGCCTGCAAGGCCGCCGCGCTGGCCAACGTGCTGATGGACGCCCGCCTCACTCCGCAGCAGGTGGAGCGGCGCGGCATCGGCAAGGTGACGCCCGACAAGCTGGCCGAGATCGAGGCATCGGGCAAGACAGTGGTGCTCGTGAGCCGCGCCAAGCGCACGCCCGGCGGAGTGAAGCTGCGGGTGCGCGCAGAGGTGCTGGACCGCCACGACCTGCTGGCCTCCGTGCGCGGCACGTCGAATCTGCTCATTCTGGAAACCGATCTGATGGGCCAGCTCGGTGTGTTTACACTGGAGCCGGGGCTGGAACAAACCGCCTACGGCCTGTTCTCCGATCTTGTCGATATTGCGAGGAGTCTATGAAACTGATGCGCTGCCAGCATGGTCCGGCCGTCCTGCAGGATGGCGAGGCCGTGCTCTTTTCCGAGATCAATGCCAAGCGCGGAGTCAGTTTGCCGGATTCGCTGTTGGCGCTGATCCAGGGCGGCTCGATGGAAGCGCTGCGCGATCTGCGCGGCATCGCCGGCTTGCCGCTGGCGGAGGTGACGCCGCTGCTGCCCTATCCCGTGCCGCCGAAAATCTGGTGCATCGGCCTGAACTACAAGAGCCACGCCGAAGACATCAATGCTGTGCAGCCCGAGGAACCGGGCAGCTTCATGAAACCCGCGTCCTGCCTCTTCGAGCCCGGCGGCGACATCGTGCTGCCGCCGGCCGATGTCTCCGATGACGTGGATGCGGAAGGCGAGCTCGGCGTTGTCATTGGCCGCCGCTGCCGCTTTGTGCCGCGCGAGCACGTCAACGAAGTGATCTTCGGCTACACGACGACGCTGGATCTCACCGCGCTCGACGTGCTCGCCAGGAACACGCGCTACCTCACGCGGGCCAAGTCCATCGACACGTTTTTCAGCTTCGGCCCGGTGATCGTCACGCCCGATGAGGTGCCGGACGTCGAGGGTCTGGAAGTGGTCACAGAGCACAACAATGGTGTCTGTTCGCGCGATTTTGTGCGCAATATGCGTCACAAACCGCTCGATCTGGTGCGTTTCCACACCGATTTCTTCACTCTGGAGCCCGGCGACCTGATCTCCACCGGCTGTCCCAAGGGCGCGCGTATCAAGGCCGGCGACACGGTCCGCAGCCGCATCGACGGCGTGGGCCTGTTGACCGCGCGTGTTACGCAAGGAGTCCGCGTACCGCTGTACTGAGCGCCGATACGCCAAACGCCAGCAGGATCAACGCCGAGCCTTTGTTGATCCACACCAGGTGGGCTGGGGCGAGCCGATCGCGCATCAGACCCGCGCCCGCTGCCAGCATCGCCCACCACAATACGGAGCCCGCGAAGACGCCTGTCATGAACCACGCCGGCGTTGCGGCGCCCGTGCCCGCGCCCATGCTCGCCACCATGGCGGCGAACGAGAGGATCGTCATTGGGTTGGAGAGCGTCAATGCAAAGGTGCCCGCGAATCCGGCGCTCTCCGCCGCCTCACTGCACGCGGCGCTGCGCCACGTGCGCCACGCCAGCCAGCACAGGAACGCGCCGCCCAGCGCCGCGGCGGGCGTCTGCCACGCGGCCAGAAACGTGATGCCGAAAGCGGCCAGCGCGCCATAGCAGAGGTCGGCTGTCGCCGCGCCTAGGCCCGCCACGAAACCGGCGCAGGCGCCCTGCGCCAGCGAACGGCGGAGCACCAGCAGACCGATAGGCCCCACTGGTGCGGCGATGGAGAATCCTAGAATGGAGCCGGTGGTTAGTGGGTGCATAGCCACAGTTTAGGTTGCGCAGGCGAATCCGCACAGAGCCAATCGAAGGTAGAATCACACAATGACTTTCGATTGGATGGACGCAAGGGACTGGCAGCTATTGAAGCTGCTCCAGACGAATGCGCGGGCCACGTTTGCCGAGCTCGGCCGCAGCGTGAAGCTCACTCCTCCGGCGGTGGCGGAGCGTGTGCGCCGCATGGAGGATCAGGGCGTGATCGAGGGCTACACGGCCCGCGTCAATCTCGCCGCCGTCGGGCGCGGCATGCGTGTCTTCCTGCGGGTGCAGGTGCTGACCAAGGAATACCCGAAGTTCCTGCGCACCGTGCAGGCCATCCGCGCCGTGGAGGAGTGCCACCACATCACCGGCGGCGAGTCCTTTCTGCTGAAGGCCGCGGTGCGCGACGTGGCCGAACTGGAACGGTTGATCGAAAAGCTCAGCGTCTTCGGCCAGACAGTGACCAGCATTGTGCTCTCCACCTCGCTCTCGCACAGGCTGGTCGAGCCAGACTGAAGCGTGTATGCTGCCTATGCGAGCCCCATCATGACACGACGCGATTTCCTTGCCACACCCGCGGCCTTGGCCGCCCCCACGCCGACCGCGCCGTGGTTTGACCGGCCCATGCGCTGGGCGCAGATCGCCTTCGTCGAGGACGATCCGGGCAACTTCGATCTCAAGTTCTGGACCGACTATCTCAAGCGCATCCATGCCGACGCCGCCTGCCTCTCCGCCGGCGGCTGCGTGGCCTTCTATCCGACGAAGGTTCCGCTGCACTACAGCAGCAAGTTCATGCAGCCGGGCACTGATCCTTTCGGCGATTTCGCCAAGGGCTGCCGCGACCTCGGCATGAACGTGGTGGCCCGCGTGGATCCGCACGCCGCGCACGACGACATGTATCAGGCCCATCCAGACTGGATCGCTGTGGACGCCGCCGGCAAGCCGCGCCGCCACTGGGCGATGCCCTCCTACTGGGTGACGTGCGGATTGGGTCCCTACAACTTCGAGTTCATGCGCGATGTGGTGAAGGAGATTGTCTCCACCTATCAAGTGGATGGGATCTTCTCCAATCGTTGGTCCGGCTCCGGCATCTGCTACTGCCAGCACTGCCGGGCGAACTTCAAGGCGTTCTCGAAGATGGACCTGCCCACGGTGACCGATCCGCGCGATCCGGCCCGCCAGCAGTACACCATCTGGCGCAACAAGCGCCTGTTTGAACTGTGGGAACTGTGGGACGGCGAGATCCGCAGGATCAACCCCAACGCCGCTTTCATCCCCAACACGGGCGGCGGCGCGCATGCGGAGATCGATATGAAGCGCGCCGGCGAGCTGGCCCCGACGCTCTTCGCCGATCGCCAGGCGCGCAGCGGCGTGGCCCTGCCGTGGGCCAACGGCAAGAACGGCAAGGAGTACCGCGCCACGTTCGGCCGCAAGCCGATTGCCGGGCTATTCTCCGTGGGGCTCGAGGCGCCCTACCGCTGGAAGGACTCCGTGCAGAACCCCGCCGAGATCCTCGTCTGGGCGGTGGATGGCATTGCGCAGGGCCTGCGGCCATGGGTAATCAAGTTCAACGCACGACCGCTGGACGAGCGCTGGCTGAAGCCCGTGGAAGACCTCTTCCTCTGGCACTGGAAGAACGAGTCCTATCTGCGCAACGAAGACAATCTGGCGCGGGTGGGCCTCGTCTATTCGCAGCAGACCGCGCAGTTCACCACAGCCAACGTCGAGGACCATACCCGCGGCGCCTATCATGCCCTGGTGGAAGCGCGCATCCCATTCGAGATGGTGCACGATGGGCTGCTCGACGCCAAGAGCCTGGCACGCTACCGGACTCTCGTGTTGCCCAACATCGCAGCGCTCTCCGTCAAGCAGTGCGCGCAGATTCGCGCGTTTGTCGATCAGGGCGGCGCGATTGTCGCCACGCACGAGACCTCGCTCTACGATGAGACCGGCAAGCGCCTCCCCAACTTCGGTCTGCGCGATCTCTTCGGCGTCTCCTATGCCGGCAACACCATCGCGCGCCAGCAGAACGCCTACATCGCCATCGTGGACCGCAAGCACCCGCTGCTCGAGGGACTCCAGGACGCCGGCCGCTTCATTCACGGCGTGCAGCGTGTGGAGATCCGCAACGATCAGATGCGCCACGCCGCGCCGCTGATGACAGTGCCCAGCTATCCCGACCTGCCGATGGAGGAGGTCTATCTGCGCGCCAAGCCCTCCGGGATTCCCGCCGTGATGTGCCGCCTCTTCGGCAAGGGCCGCGTGGTCTACTTCCCGTGGGATATCGACCGTACGTTCTGGGAGGTGCTCTCGCCGGACCACGGCCGCATTTTCGCTAACGCCGTCCGCTGGGCCTCCGCCGAGCCGCAACCCTGCACGGTGGAGGGCCCCGGCCTCATCGATCTCGCCGTCTGGAAGCAGAAGACCTCGGCCACCGTACACCTTGTCAACCTCACCAACCCTTACGCGATGAAAGGGCCATTCCGCGAGATCATCCCTGTTGCCTCGCAGAAGATCCGCTTCCGCTGCGCCACCCCTCCGAAGGCCGCGAAGTTCCTGGTTGCCGGCACGCCGGCGAAGTTCACGCACAGCGATGGCTGGCTGGAGGTTGACTCGCCAGCGATTTCTCTGCACGAGGTGCTCGCTCTTGACCTCTGACCTCTCGCTCCTGATTGACGCTCTCGATGAGGCATTCGACAAAGCGTCGTGGCACGGTCCGAATCTGCGCGGCGCGCTGCGCGGAGTGGATGCGGCGCAAGCGGCGTGGCGGCCCCAAACGCAACGCCACAGCATCTGGGAGCTCACGCTGCACGCGGCCTACTGGAAGTATGTCGTCCGCCGCCGCATCACTGGCGAGAGGCGAGGGTCGTTTCCGTTGCAGGGCTCGAACTTCTTCCCGATTCCGGATTCGCCGAGCGATGCCGCGTGGCGCGAGGCGATGAGGCTGCTTGCCGAGCAGCATCACGCTCTCCGGTCGGTCGTCGCCGGCCTCACCAGCGTCGAGCACGTCAGAATGATCCGCGGCGCCGCCGCCCACGACATCTATCACGCCGGCCAGATCCAACTCATCAAACGGCTATTTCGGGACCGCCCGGACAAGCGCACCGCAAGCTGAATATACTTGCATTGATCCGCTCTCATTGCCCACCCGATCGCCAAGGAGCTCCGATTCATGGACCGACGCCAATTTCTTGCCGCCTCCGCCGCCGGCATGACCAACGCTTTTGCCGATGACAAGCCCAAACGGGTGGGGCTCATCGGCAGCGGCTGGTATGGCAAATGCGACTTGCTTCGCCTGATCCAGGTCTCGCCCGTGAACGTCGTTTCGATTTGCGACGTGGATAAGCGCATGGTGGCCGAGGCAGCGGAGCTGATCTCCACACGCCAGATGTCCAAAAAGAAGCCACGCACCTTCACGGACTATCGCGAGATGCTCAAGCAGAAGGATCTGGACCTAGTGCTCATCGGCACGCCGGACCACTGGCACGCGCTCACCGCGATTGAGGCGATGAAGGCCGGCGCCGATCTCTACCTCCAGAAACCCATCAGCGTGGACGTCACCGAAGGCCAGGCCATTCTCGCCGCCGCCCGCAAGTACAAGCGCGTGGTGCAGGTGGGTACACAGCGCCGCTCCACGCCGCATCTCATCGAGGCCCGCGACCGCATCCTGCGCGAGGGCAGGCTCGGCAAGATCGCGCTGGTCGAGATCTACTGCTACTACCCGATGCGCGCCGGGGGGAACCCGCCCGATATCAAGCCGCCCGAGTATCTCGACTATGAGATGTGGACCGGTCCGGCGCCCATGCGCCCCTACAATCCGCTGATCCACCCGCGCGCCTGGCGGGCCTTCATGGAGTACAGCAACGGCATCGTGGGCGACATGTGCATCCACATGTACGACATGGTGCGCTGGATGATGGATCTCGGCTGGCCCATGCGGGTTTCCAGCGAGGGCGGCATCCTGGTGAGCAAGGGCACCAAGGCGAATATCTCCGATACGCAGACCGCCACCTTTGAGCACAAAGACCTGCAGATCGTCTGGACCCATCGCACGTGGGGTGCGCCGCCCGATCCGAAATATCCGTGGGGCGCGACGTTCTATGGCGACAAGGGCACGCTCAAGGCCAGCGTGATGGGTTACGACTTCGCGCCGCTGCAAGGGAACCCGATCCACAAAGACGTCACCTACGAGTTTGAGAAATACCCCGTGGACCGCACGGAGAAGGACCTTGAGCGCCACGTCGCGCCCGCCATCCGTGGCCACATGAAGGACCTGCTGAACTGCATGGCCACGCGCGGCAAGCCCGTGGCCGACATCGAGCAGGGCTACATCTCCACCGCCAGCTGCATCATGGCGAACCTCTCGGCGCAACTCGGCCGCACCTTGGCATTTGACCCTGCCAAGGGCATCATCCCCGGCGACGCCGAGGCCACGCGCCTCCTCACGCGCCCTTACCGCAAGCCCTGGATCCACCCCGATCCCAAGACTGTCTAAACCGGAACGAAGCACCATGAAACTCAACGCCTACCTGCTCAAGGCCACAGTGGTTGCCGCCCTTGGCGGCCTGCTGTTCGGCTTCGATACTGCCGTCATCGCCGGCGCAACACACGCTCTCACCACGGTCTTCTCGTTGACGCCGGCCTCACTGGGTCTCACCGTGGCCAGCGCGCTCTACGGCACGATCCTCGGCGCCATGTTCGCCGGCGTGCCGGGCGATAAGTTCGGTCGCCGCCCCAGCCTGCGCGTGCTAGCCGTCCTCTACTTCCTCAGCGCGGTCGGCTGCGCCTTCGCCTGGGATTGGAACAGCTTCGTGCTCTCCCGCTTCCTGGGTGGGCTCGCCATCGGCGGATCGTCAGTCCTCGGTCCCATGTATATCGCCGAAATTGCCCCCGCACGCTGGCGCGGCAGGCTGGTGGGATTTTTCCAGTTCAACATCGTCTTCGGCATTCTGGCCGCCTATCTCTCGAACTACGTCGTCGGTCTGATGGGCTTGGGTGATGCCGAGTGGCGATGGAAACTCGGCGTGGCGGCTGCGCCCGCGGCGTTCTTCCTGCTGATGCTCTTCGCCATTCCCGAGAGCCCCCGTTGGCTGGTCAAGATGAAGCGCGTGAAAGAGGCCACCGAGGTACTCCGGCTGACCGGTGAGGAAAACTACCAGCAGGAGATGGACGACATCGTCGCCTCCATCGATGCCGATCACGGCAAGGCCAGCGAATCGCTCTTCACCTGGAAATACCGTTTCCCCATCTTCCTCGCCATCACCATTGGGATGTTCAATCAGCTCTCCGGCATCAACGCCGTGTTGTACTACCTGAACGACATCTTCGCTGCGGCCGGCTTCGATAAAGTCAGCGGTGATCTCCAGGCCGTCGCCATCGGCTGCACCAACCTGGTGGCCACCATGATCGCCATGACGGTGATCGATAAGATCGGCCGCCGCACCATGCTGCTGGTGGGCTCGGTGGGCACCGCCATCAGCCTGGCGGGCGTCGCCTACATCTTCTCCACCAAGGCCAACCAGCACTGGCTGGTGTATCTGCTGGTGGGCTTCATCGCCTTTTTCGCCTTCTCGCAGGGTGCGGTGATCTGGGTGTACCTCAGCGAGGTCTTCCCCAATCGTGTGCGCGCCAACGGCCAGGCGCTGGGCAGCTTCACGCACTGGATCATGAACGCCATCATTTCCGGCATCTTCCCGATGCTGGCGGCATCCTCCGGCGCGGCGCCATTCGTCTTCTTCGCCGCCATGATGGTGGTGCAGTTCTTCGTGGTGCTCATCTGGTATCCGGAGACCAAGGGCCACACGCTGGAGGAGATGCAGAAGAAGCTCGGCATCGCCTAGCGGCGCATTTTCCTCTCCTGCTACGCTGGTTTGTATCGTTCTTTGATCGGCCCTGGGGCATCCAACGTAGCAGAGGTTTCGTGTCTAAACTCATATTCGTTCTTGTGCTTCTCGCTTTGACCACCACCGCGCAGTCCATTCGCGGTTGGATCGCCGGCACGACAGCGCCCGGCGCGCGCGTCAAATTGACGAGTGTGGAAACGGCCCGTGCCCGCGAACTGGTTGCCGACTCCGCCGGCCGCTTCCAGGCGTTGAACGTCGCGCCCGGAGAGTACACCGTTGAAATCAGCGCCTCCGGCTTTGCCACGCTCACCCGCACCCTCGCCCTCGGGTTGAATCAGGAACTCGAACTGGAAGCGCCTCTTGTTCGCATCGGCGAGCGCCAGCAGGTGGAGGTGCACGGCACCGCGCCCCTGCTCAGAACCGAATCCGCCGCGCAAGGCGGCTTGCTGACTAACCAGCAGATTGTCGATCTGCCGCTCGACGGCCGCAACTACTATGAGCTGGCCCTGCTGCTCCCCGGAGTGTCTCCGGCTGCCCAGGGCGCCGCCGGCAGCGTCCGCGGCGACTTCGCCATGTCTGTCAACGGCGCGCGCGACGACGCCAATCTCTTCTCCCTCGACGGCGCCTACAACGGCGATCCCAAGCTCAACGGCGCGGCCATTACCTCTCCCGTGGATGGCATTCGCGAGTTTGAAGTGGCCACGTCCGGCTACGACGCGTCGTTTTCGCGCAACGCCGGCGGGCAGGTGAACGTGGCGTCGAAGTCCGGCTCCAATTCGGTCCACGGCACCGCCTACGAGTTCTTCCGCAACGGCGCCATGGACGCCCGCAACTTCTTTGCGCCCGCCGGAGAGGCTGATCCGCGCTACCAGCGCAACCAGTTCGGCGGCTCTCTCGGCGGCCCTATTCGCAAAGACAGGACCTTCTTCTTTGCCGATTATGAAAGCCGTCTGGCTCGCGAGGGCTTCTCGCGCCGCACCAACGTCCCCACGGCTGCTGAGCGCACCGGCGATTTCTCGGCCAATCCCTACCCCGTCATCGATCCCTACACCCAGGCGCCATTCCCCGGCAACCGCATCCCGTCGTATCGTCAGGATCCCATTGGTGTGAAGATCGCCGCGCTCTACCCCTTGCCCAATCGCAACGTCGCCGGACAGAATTTCGCCTCGGCCCCGGTGGGCCGTGATGATTCGCACACCACCGATCTCCGCCTGGATCATTCCATCGGCGCCCGCGACGAGCTGATGGCCCGCTACTCCCATTCCAACCGCGACCTCTTTGAGCCCTTCTCCGGCGCCGCCTTCGCGCAGTTTCCCGGCTACGGCAACAACGCCCCGCGCCAGGCTCACAACGCCGTCATCGGCCATACGCATACATTCTCCCCCGTGCTCATCAATGAGGCGCGTCTAGCCTTCAGCCGGCTATCGCTGCAGGTGAATCAGCAGAACCAGGCTACCGACGTCAACGCGCAGGTGGGCTTGCCGCACCTGTGGTCCAATAGCCGCGACGCCGGGCTCAGCTATATCACGGTGCTCGGCTTTTCGCCGCTGGGCGACGAGTACAACAACCCGCAGCGCGGCGTCACCAACATGTATCAGTTGACCGATCAGGTCTCCTGGTCGCGCGGCGCCCACATCTATAAGTTTGGTGGCGAGATCCGCAAGTTGGAGCAGAACGCCTTCCGCGATGTGCAATCGCGCGGCTTCATCAACTTCATCGGCTTTACCGGCAACGCCCTCTCGGAACTGCTCCAGGGCCTGCCCGCCATCAGCGGCGGCGCGCGGCTGGATAACCCGCAACATCTGCGCACGGAGAGCTACAGCCTGTTCGCTCAATCCACGCACAAGGTCACGCGCGACCTCACCATTACCGCCGGCGCCCGTTACGAGTACAACTCCCCGGCCGTGGATCCGGCCGACCGCGCCAACCTCTACGACGTCCAGACCGGCGGCCTCACGCCAGCCGGCAAGAATGGCATGCCCCGCGCCGGATACCTCCCGGATCGCAATAACTTCGGGCCGCGCATCGGCTTCGCCTATTCGCCCGCGCTGCCCGGCACCGTGATCCGCGGCGGCTACGGCATCTATTTCGACCAGTCCTCCCTCGCGCCTAGCGAAGGGCTCTACTTCAACGCGCCTTACTTTGATTTCCGGCTCTTCTTTGCGCTGCCGCAGTTGCCGCTTTCCCTCTCCAATCCGTGGCCGTCGAACTTCCCTTACCCCACGCCGCCCTCCGGATTCGCCTTCGACCGCAACCTCCGCACGCCCTACATGCAACAGTGGAGTTTCGGAGTGCAACAGCAGGCTGGCGCCGGGCGAGTGGTGGAGTTGAACTACGCCGGCAGCAAGGGAACCCGCCTCTACGGCGCGCGCGACATCAACCAGCCCGGGCCCTCCGCCGCAGCGCAGAACCTGCGCCCCAACTACTTCTTCGACGACATCAACCGGCTGGAGTCGCGCTCCAATTCCAGCTACCACTCCCTGCAGGCGTCGGCCCGCCAGCAGTTCCGCCGCGGCCTCACCTTCTTCGCCGGCTACACTTGGGCCAAGTCCATCGACGACGCATCCGGCTTCTTCCCCAGCGCCGGAGATCCCAACTTCCCGCAGGATTCCCGCAACCTCAGCGCCGAGCGCGGCCGCTCCAATTTCGATGTGCGCCACCGCCTGGCCGCCAGCGCTTCCTGGCTCATCGGCCGCGGCTTCACGCTCAACGGCATCCTCACCATGCAGTCCGGCCGGCCGTTCACCGTCGCGCTGCCGTCTGAGCTCGATAACTCCGGCACCGGCCGCTCGTCACTAGGTTTTGGCGCCAACGATCGTCCCAACGTCAACGGCGACGCCAGCCTATCCAACCCCACCCCGGAGCGCTGGTTCAACACCGCCGCCTTCGCCGTTCCCGAGCGCGGCACCTTTGGAAATGCCGGCCGCAACATCCTCAACGGGCCGGGGCAGGCCGCATTGAACGTCTCGATGCTCAAGTCGTTCCGCGTCACGGAGGGCCTCTCCGTGCAGATGCGCGCCGAGGCGTTCAACCTTCTGAATCACACCAACTTTGACCTGCCCGCGAATTTCGTCGGGGCCGCAGGCTTCGGGAGTGTCAGCTCAGCGCAGAGCCCGCGGCATTTGCAGCTCGGGCTGAAGCTGCTGTTCTGAAGAGAAGTCCATGGACACAAAGACGATTCCCGCACAGCGCTCCGAGTCAGTCTTCGGCCGCCAGGCAGGTTCGATGACGATTCGCGGTGACATTGTTCACACGGACGATATCTATGCCGAAGGAATCCAAGAGATGGCGCAGGAGTGGGACGAACTGTATGGAAGCCAAGTGGCCGGATCGCCTTCGCCGAAGCCCGCTGACTGATCGTCGCTAGCCGCTACCGCGCGATCCGGTAGCACGCCATCTCCGCGCCATTCCGCACCAGCAGCAGCCCGTCGGCCATCGCCGGCACGTTCCAGGTCTTGCCGGAGATCGCCTCGAACTTGGCCACCTCTTCGTGCCCCGCGGGCGTCGCCCTTACCAGTACCACTTCGCCCGTCTCGGACAGGATGACCAGATGCTCGCCGGCCAGCAGGAGCTGTCCAAATCCATACCGCCCGCCCTTCCACTTCTTCTGGCCCGTCTGCGCGTCCATCGCAGCCAGAATCCCTTCGTCGATCCCATACACCACGCCCTGATGGAGCACTGCGTTATTGAACTTGCACTTCATCGCCTTGCTCTGCCACATTTCGCGCGCGCCCTCGGCCGTGATCTCTATCATCGCCGCGCCGTGCCCATACCCGGCGGTCAGAATCATATGGTTCCCGTCCACAATCAGCGGGAGCGCGCTGTTGATCTCGTAATCCGTCTTCCACGGATGCGACCACAGCACCTTGCCGCCATCGAGCGTCAGTCCGAGCGCCCGCTCGCCCGTGACGGCCACAATCTGCCGCTGGCCGTTCAGCGTGGCCACCATCGGAGCCGTGTAGGCGCCCTTGTCTTCCAGCGCAGTCCACAACCGCTTGCCGGACTTCGCGTCATACGCCGCCACGCCCTTGCCTGGCATGACGATCACCATACCGTCGACGACTAGCGGCGACGCGGCCATGCCCCACTGGAGATTCGTCGCGCCGCTGTCGGTCAGGATGTTGGTGCGCCATAGCAGCTTGCCCGTCAGCGCATCCAGGCATCTCAGTTCGCCCTCCGCGCCCAAGGGAAACACGCGCCCATCCGCCCAGGCCGGTGTGGCTCGCGGCCCGTCTCCGCCCATTGATTCCTGAAAGAACGCCTTCCACGAATTGGCCCACACCTCGCGGCCCGTCTTTAGATCGTAGGCGGCCGCCACCTCCTGATCGCGCCGCTGCTCGATTGTGAAGACCCGCCCCTGCGCCACAATCATCGACGCATACCCGCCGCCCACGGGTTTCCGCCATACCTCCGGCAAGCCCTTGGCCGGCCAGTTCACCTGAATGGGACTGTCCCGGTAAACGCCGTCCTGCTTCGCGCCGTTGAAAAGTGGCCAGGGTGCGCTCTGGTCCGCCACCACGGCAGCCGGTTCCGCCACCGCAGCCTCGGCCGGTTGATGCTCCACCGCCGCCCGCTTCTCAATCTCCTGGAGCCGCTGCTCCGTGCGGTCCACATAGGGCAGGGGCCGCATGCCCGTCCCATCGCGGTCAAACCGCAAGCCGAAGAACGCCATACCTACTCCGACGATCACGCCGGCTGCCACCATCAGCCCGCCAAACCACAGTAGAACCCGCTTGATCTTGGACATCTCAATATCCAGCCTCGCACACAACGAAAAAGGCCGCCCCGGAGGGCGGCCCTTTCAAAAACTACGGAACGTCGCGGAAGTCAGTTAGACTTTTGGCTTCTTGTAGCTGACGTGCTTGCGGATGGTTGGGTCATACTTGCTGATGACGATCTTCTCGGTCTTGGTCTTCGGGTTCTTCGTTGTCGTGTAGAAGTGGCCGGTACCAGCCGTGGAAACCAGTTTGATAATAATGCGCGGCATCGAATAACTCCTAGAACTTCACACCTTGCAGCTTCAGTTCGGCCAACACGACGTCAACGCCGCGCTTGTCGATGGTCTTCAGTCCCCTGGCGCTGACACGCAGGCGAACAAACCGGCCCAGGGCCGGAGACCACAAACGCTTTTCGTGCAGGTTGGGCTCGAAAACGCGGCGGCTCTTGTTGTTGGCGTGCGAGACCCTGTTTCCGCTCATGGGCTTCTTACCTGTGACAGGGCAATACTTGGACATAACGATCTCCGGTTGGAAAGTGGCGGGGAATGCAGGGAATCCCTTCCATGTAGTATACACAACAGATAGCTCTTATGCCAAACTTCTGCCTGCCTGTCCTCGCCCTGGTAGCGGCAAGCCTTTTGAATGCACAGTCTTACAGGGATTCTTCGAGTGGCGTCGAGGTCCTGGAATTCGTCCCCTCCACCCTCCAGCCCACCAACCTCTACTTCCATTTCTCCAACTTCACCGCCGACAACCGCTTCGTGATCTTCGCCGGCACGGAGGGCGCCCACGCCCAAATCTATGCCTACGACGTCGCTTCCCGGCAGATCGCCCCCGTCACCACCGGCGCGGGCGTCTCCGCCTCCTCCGCGTGCCCGCACCCCACCAACGCCAGTATTCTCTACTACCTGCGCGGCCCGCGCGTCTACGAGCTCAACCTTGTCACAAGGAACGACCGGCTCATCGGCGAGATCCCCGAACCACGCACTGGCGGCTACCAGCAACCCACTCTCTCGCACGATGGCAAGTCTCTCGCCCTCACCAAACAGCGCGACGCCGCCAACTGGGAGATCGGCCTGATGGACCTCGCCACCGGCGCCTGGCGCACCGTCATCACGCAAGGTTTCCGCATCGGACACGTCCAGCACCATCCCAAACTGCCCATCATCTTCTATGTCTGGGAGACCGGCGGCTTTGCCCCGCAGCGCACCTGGCTGGTCAACGACGATGGCAGCGCCAACCGGCCGTTCTACTACACCACCGATCCCAAACAGTGGATCACGCCCCTAAAAGAATGGGCCACCCACGAGGCCTGGATTCGCGAAACAGGCGACATGACCATCATCATCGACAAGGTGGGCATCGTCATCGCCGACCCGTCCGGCAAGGGCCGCCTGCTGCCCGGAGACTACTGGCACGTCGCCGCCCGGCCCGATGGAAAAAAGCTGGTCGCCGACGACAGCAAGGGCAACCTCTGGCTCATCGACGCGGCGACCGATAGCCGGCGCCTGCTGGCCACAGGGTTGCGGGACTCTGTTCGCGCCGTCCATGCCCACGCTTCCTTTGATCGCACCGGCCGCTACGTCCTCTTCAACTCCGGCCGCACCCGCCAGACCATCGCGCTGATTGATCTCTCGACCCTGGCGCCGTAGCGCTCGCGCCCCTTGCTTAGCCCCGTGCTGCATAATCGAAAGATGCGTTTTGCGCTCGCCATCATGCTCACCGCCGCCGCCCTCGCCCAGCCGCCCAAGGCCACCCGATCCCCTAGCGTGGAGGACTTCCACGGAACGCGCATTGAGGAATCTTACCGCTGGCTGGAAGACCCGGACTCTGCTCCGACCCGGCAATGGGTAGAGCAGGAAAATCGCTACACCCAGGAGTACCTCGCGAAACTCAGCGGCCGCGCTGCCATCAAGGACCGCCTGGCTCAGTTGTACCTCCACGATCGCTACCCCGGCTTCACCACAGGGGCCGGGATGCGCGCCGGCTACTTCACCCGGGGCGCCCGCGCGTTCTTTCTCAAACAGACGGGCCTGCAGAATCAGCCAGTGCTCTACGTCCGCCAGCCAGCGGGAGATCGCCCCTTGCTCGACCCCAACACGCTCTCCAAAGAAGGCACCGCCGCCATCAACACCTTCTCCATCTCCCACGACGGCAAGTGGCTGGCCTACGCTGTCGCCAAGGCCGGCTCCGATTGGATCGTCTGGCGGATCCGCGACGTCGCCTCCGGCCAGGATCTCCCCGACCTCCTCGATTGGTCCAAGTTTTCGTCGGCCGAGTGGGACGCCCGCGGCGAAGGTTTCTACTACGGCCGCTACCCCGCGCCCTCAGCCGCCGGCGCGCTCCAGGCGCTGAACGAAAACTACCAGCTCTGCTACCACAAGCGCGGCACGCCGCAATCTGCCGATCGCGTCGTCTATCAGCGGCCCGATCAGCCGCGCTGGTCCTTCAGCGGTACCGTTTCCGAGGATGGCAGGTATCTGGTCATCGATCTTCGCAGCGGCACCAGCGTGAACCGGCAGCTGTATTATCTGGACCTCACCAAGCCCTCTGCTGAGCCCCAGCCGCTAATTGCCGAGTTCTACGCCGCCCACGATTTCCTGGGCAACCGCGGCACGCGCTTTTACCTACTCACCAACTACGAGGCGCCCCGCTACCGGATCGTCGAGATCGACCTTGCCAAACCGGAACGCGCCAACTGGCGCACCGTCGTCGCTGAGTCTCAGGACACTATCAAGCAGGCGCAACTCGCCGGGGTACATTTGTCCTAAACTATCTCCACGACGTAGCTGGCCGCGTGAAACTCGTGCCGCTGAGCGGCGGGCCCGCCCGCGACGTGCCGCTGCCGCCCAACTCCACCATCACGCTTGGCCCGGCTTCCGCCAGCGTCTTTGCCGTGTCCGGCTTCACTATGCCGGAGACCATCTACGAGTGCAGCCCCGCCGCCTGCCGTCCCATGATCCCGGTCAAGCTGCCTTTCGAGCCCGCACAGTTCGTCACCCGCCAGGTGTTCGTCGCCTCCAAGGACGGCACAAAGATCCCCATGTTCATCAGCCATCGCAAAGGGCTCAAGCTCGATGGCGCCAATCCGGCATTGCTCTACGCCTATGGCGGCTTCAATATCTCCGTCACGCCCGCCTTCTCCACCTTTGCCACCGCCTGGATGGAGCGCGGCGGCGTCTATGCCTCCGCCAGCCTGCGCGGCGGCGGCGAATACGGCGAGCAGTGGCACCAGGCCGGCATGAAACAGAACAAACAGAACGTGTTTGACGACTTTATCGCCGCCGCAGAGTGGCTCATCGCCGAAAAATACACGTCCAGCCCGAAACTCGCCATCCGCGGATGGTCGAATGGCGGATTGCTCGTCGGAGCCGTGTTGAATCAGCGCCCGGAGCTCTTCGGTGCGGCCATTCCCTCCGTTGGCGTCATGGACATGCTTCGCTTCGACCGCTTCACCATCGGTCACGCCTGGACATCGGATTACGGCGACCCCAGGAACCCCGAGGATTTCCGCATCCTGGTGAAATACTCGCCCCTCCACAATATCCGCCCCGGCGCCAAGTACCCGGCCACCATGGTGACCACAGCCGATCACGACGATCGCGTCGTGCCCGCCCATTCTTTTAAATACGCCGCAGCCCTCCAGGCTGCACAGGGCGGCCCCGCGCCCATCCTGATTCGCATTGAAACCTCCGCCGGCCACGGGGCGGGAAAGCCCACCAGCAAGCGCATCGAGGAGGAGGCCGACATCCTGGCATTCCTTCTCAATGCCCTCGGCGCCTGAAACTTCACCCAATATGGCGCGGAGCAAGTCGATTTGCTAAACTGAAAAAAGTTACCGAATGGCCAGGTAGCTCAGTTGGTAGAGCGCGGCCCTGAAAAGGCCGGCGTCGGCGGTTCAAGTCCGTCCCTGGCCACCATCTTTTCAGTAACTTACAGCCCCTCCCCAAGCCAAACCTGTTCCATTCTGTTCCAATTCCACAACCAAGATGGCTTGGCGGAGTTCGCCTCAATCCAGAATGATGCAGGGCTGACAGCCACTAGTTGGAACAGTTCTTGGAACAGCGTTTCACCTGGCCTCGTACTGGCGCCAAGGCGGCTCGTGCATGGGATGCAGTCGCCGCCGCACCGACCCGCGCCGGCCCGCGGTAGGCCACTCTACATATCCATTTCCGACCGCATAACCCTCCCGTCGGGCACAGTAAAAGGTAGCTGCCCCTCCGAGACTCAAACCCTCTACGGCCGAAGGCTGAAAGAGGGAGTAGACTACCCGTATCGAGCGTTGCTTCATGGATTTCAAAGATCTGCTAACAAAAAGTGGCTTCGACCTTTCTAAGGTGCTGGTGGTCCGTCATACGCCGTTCGAAGCCCCGCTGCGGAGGATTCTGCCGTGGCTGGCGGCAGAGAGACCGGACGTATTCAACGCCTATCAGCAGTCGCAAAACCCGGCTGCAGAGAAGGCGCTCCAGAAAGCTCACTACCTCGCTTCTTTCATCGGGCTGGACAGAGGCTTGGCGTTGTTTGTGGGCCTGTACAAGCAATCGGGCTCAAAGCCAATCACTGATCGGGAGTTCTGGGCAATTGAGAATGTCGCTGAGATGAAGCCGTTCGGGCTCACCGGTGTAGTAGGCCGGGAGACCTGCCAATGGTTCAATCTGGAGCTTCAGGACTTCTATCAGAACTGGAAGGGCCGACTGGTGGTGAAGTGGCCCGTTGGACGTAGTTGGTGGCGGTGGGCCAACGAGAAGAACAAATTCGCCATCCACGCGATCCACGTGGACAGCCTACTCGATGCCGAGATGCCGCCATGGGATCGACTGTCCCCTGACCTGGGATGACCTGAAGGTGCTCCCGGTCAGGTGGCAGTCGGCGTTGAAGCACTGGCGCGGTGTCTACCACATCCTGGACAGGACAACCGGGAAGGGCTACGTCGGCTCAGCCTGTGGTGAGGACAACATCTTGGGACGCTGGAAGGGCTACGCGGACTCCGGTCATGGCGGCAACAAGAAGCTAAAGGAGTTGACGCCCAGCAACTTCGTCTTCACAATTCTTCAGCGGACGTCACCGGACCTAGTTCCAGCTGAAATCGTGCAGATCGAAGAGAGCTGGAAGGCTCGACTGCATACCCGGGAGTACGGACTGAACGAGAATTGACAGTGGTTCGCCGGCCTACATATCCACGCTCACTTCAGCCCGCTCACGCCATAGGATGGCGTCCGTATGCTTTTCCCCCGGGTGCGCCTTCTTCATCGCAGCGATCAGGGCTGCCGCTTTATCATCGCCGAGAACTCCGGCGAGAGCTGTGTGCCACTCCTTCTCAGTCGGGCGCGAAGACATGCGATTTCCTTCTTCGCTCACGGAACCGATCAGCTTCGGAACGTTCTTCGAAATCTCAGGCGCGCCTTCAAAGTACGATCGCATGGTTATGATGCGGCCATCCACCGTCGGCCCGTTGCCCACGCGCGTCGGACCGCCCATGGCGGAGCCCATTCCGAGGTTCCGCAGCGCAGGCCCGTTGATCTTCGCGGCCGCAGCGGTGGCGGCTGCGTTCAGTTTCGACCACTCCATCTTTTGCGGCGCAACGATGTCTTTCGACCCGAGTTCCAACTCCGCCATGACCTGTCTGGCGAAGGCTTTGGACTGATCGGCGCTTGGGGGATTGCCGCCTCCACCGGAGAGCATCGTGGGTTGTGCTCCGCGGATACCACGTCGAGAGTGCCGTCGATTCTCGGCGCTAGACAGCGAACACGCCAAACAGGACGCACGCCAAGGTCATCACAAGCGAGGCGGCCAAAAGGAACGGCGCTGTGAACCTCTGGTGTTCCGCCAGATCAATCCCGGTTAAACCGACGATCAGGAAAGTGGCAGGCGTGAGTGGGCTCACTGGAAAGCCGGTGGTCATTTGCCCTAATACCGCGGCCTGTGCGATTTGCACCGAGGGGATACCGGCGGTCTTGCCGATTTCGGCCAGAACTGGCAACACGCCGAAGTAGAAGGAATCGGGGTCAAACACCAGACTCAACGGCATGGAGAACACCCCAAGGATGAGCGGCAGATGCGCGGCAAACCCGGTAGGCGCGAACGCCACAGCCAGTTTTACCATTGACCCCAGCATTCCGGACTCGCGCAATATTCCGGTGAATGCCCCAGCGGCGAGCAGAACGCCGGCCATCGTCAGCGCGGCCCGGGCGTGCGCCTCGATTCTCTCGCGCTGCGTCTGGAGACTGGGGTAATTGAGCTGCAGCGCCACGACCACACCCACCATAAACGCCGCGACGGGTTCGATCCTGGCTGCGATCATGCCAGCCATCAGGGCCGCAGTCAGGGTCAGGTTCAGCCACACTCGGCCAGGCCGCCGAAGAGACCGCTGTTCGTCGGTCAGCCTCGTCTGGAACGGCTCGCCGTGGCCGCTGCCGCCGTTCAGGCCCAGACGCCTGGCTTCGCACCGGCCCAACCACCACGCGCTGGAGAACACGACGACAGGCCCGACGATCTGCACGGGAATCAGCGGGTTGAATATCGTGGCGGCCGGAAGATTCAGCGATGCCGAAGCGCGGATCATCGGACCGGTCCAGGGAAGAAAATTGACGCCGGCGGCAAGCGAAGCCGCGCACGCCAGAATTCGCTTGTCCAAACCCAGCCGCTGGTACAGCGGTAGCATGACCGGTATCGTCACCAGGAACGTAACGGCGCCGGAGCCATCGAGGTGAACCAACAGCGCCAGCAGCGCGGTGGCCATCACGATGCGGACAGGATTGCTGCCGGCCGCGGCTAGAATGCGGTCGACAATGGGGTCCAACATTCCGGCGTCGGTCATGATGCCGAAATAGAGAATCGCAAAGATGAACATCCCTGCGACCCCGGAAACGCTCTGAATGCCCTTCAGCATGAATGTGGCGGTCTGGAAGCCAAAGCCGCCCGCCACGGCGGCGAGAACTGGAAACGCAATCAAGGCGTTCAGCGGGGTCATTCGCCGCGTCAGAATTGCGGCCAATACCAGTGAGATCGTCAGGAAGCCGAAAAGCGCCAGCATATCCCTGGTGCCGCCTAGCAATCCGGAGCGGGCGTCTCAAAGACCACGCGACGGGCGTGAGGTCATCAAAGGCGGCATCATCGAGGTCGAACAGTTCTCGCAGAGCCTGCCGGCTGTGTTGCCCCAGTAGCGGGGCCGGCGCATGAGGCCCTCCCGGCGTACCGGATAGCTTGACAGGTGTACCGGTCACGCGATGTGCTCCGGCGGTGGGGTGGTCCAACACCGGGAACATCTGCCGCGCTTCGCACTGCGGATGCTCAACCACCTCCTGGAAATTGCGCACCAGCGAGCAGGGGATTCCCTCGGCTCTGAGCGTCCCGATCCACTCCGCTGCCGGGCGCTGCCGGAAGATCTCTTCGAGCAGCGGTTCCAACACATCGCGGTTGCCGATGCGGTTGGCGTTGGTGTCGTATTGGGGATGTTTCTCCAGATCCAAGCGACCGATGGCACGGCAGAACGTGCACCACAACTTATCGCTGCCGACGGCGATGGCGATGGGTCGATCAAGGGCCTGAAACGCGCGATATGGCACTACCGTGGGGAAGGCTGTGCCCATCGGCTTCGGCACCTGGTTCGATCCCAGATAGCCCATGTAGTTGGAACTCATCGTTGAGATCATGCCGTCGAGCATCGAGACGTCCACATACTGGCCCTCTCCGGTCGCCTCTCTCGCCCGCAGAGCCAGCAGAATCCCGATCACCGAGAACAGACCGGCGGTCACGTCAGTGACTCCGTAGCCGCAGCGCGCGGATTCGCCCTCGGGTGAACCCGTAATGCTGAGCAGCCCACTGGACGCCTGTACGACCAGATCCATCGCCGCCTCGTCGCGAGACGGCCCCCGCTGCCCATAGCCGGAGATCGAACAGTAGATCAGCCGGCTGTTCCGCCGGTGCATGGCCTCGTAACCGAACCCCAGACGCTCCATGGTTCCGGGGCGGAAGTTCTCAATCAGCACGTCCATACCGTCGATCATCCTCAAACAGAGGTCGATCCCTTCCGGCTGTTTCAGGTCAATCGAAATGCCGCGCTTGCCCCTGTTCAGGCCCAGAAAGAAGTGCGACATTCCGCCGGCGAACGGGGGGCCCCAGCCGCGGCCCATGTCTCCCTCTCGTGGCTCCACCTTGTAAACCTGCGCACCGTGATCAGCCAGCAGCAACGTACAGTAGGGCCCGGCGAGGGCGTGCGAGAAATCGAGCACACGGACTCCGTCCAGGGCTCTGAAATCTCCCATCGGAGCTTCCCCTGCCCATTCAGAGTGACTCGGCATCAACATCCACCTCCATGCGCAGTAGTGCACTGCTGTAGGTCTTGCCTTGCGGATCGGCCCGTAGCGAGAGCGTGCCGCCGCCGTCCAGGCAGTCCTGTAATAGGAAATTCAGCGCGTGCAGGTTTGGAACTTCAAACCGCTCCACTTCTCCGAAGCAGACGCCGGCGAAATGCTGCCTGACTCGCTCCGCCGAAACCTGTTCAACCAGAATCGAATAGTACTCCGGTTTCCTCGCGATCAGCCCGATATTGCACGCGTTGCCCTTGTCGCCGGAACGCGCGTGGGCGATGGCAAGCAGCGGTACGCGGCTCATAGCACCACCTCCCCGCTGACTTCGCTCTTGGGAATCAACGTTGGCCAATATGCCACCACCTCCTCCACCTTGGGCCGCCCGCTGCCCAGACCAGTGACGGCCGGAGGACCGCTCAGCACAAGCGGCGCGATTTCCTTCGTGAACCGCTCCACGGGCTGCCGCTCCGGGGCTCGAACGCCGATGCGCAAGACGACCTCAGGCAGTTGCGCCGCCAGTTCCGGCGGCGGCTCCGCGGCGGGAATACCGTGGCAAGCGGAAACACCAAGGTACTCGCTGTGGACCGCATCCAAAGCCAAGCCCAGGCGTTCCAACCGTTCTCGCAAAATGCGGTCGCCCGCGCGCGCCTTCCGGTAAGCATCGGGCCAGGCGTAGCGACCCAACCTACGGCCTTGAAGCCGGCGGAATAGCTCACAGACACTTTATAGGAGTCCGATGCGGGCCGTCCGCGGGTCCCGCGCAACCGCACACGATCCGGCCCGGCCTGCTCCAGCTGCACAGTTGTGAAATCAGCGACGCAGTCTGGCGTCAGATACGCTCGCGGATCGCCAATCTCATAGAGCAACTGTTCCGCCACCGTTGCGACCGAGACTCGGCCGCCCGTCCCGTCATGCTTGGTGAGGATCAGAGAACCGTCCGCTTTCGCTTCGAGAATCGGATAGCCGATGCCCGCGAGATCGGGGATCGATTCCCAGTCCTTCTGGCAATTGCCGCCCGTCACCTGTGCACCGCATTCGATGGCGTGGCCTCCGGCGGTTCCAGCAGCGAGGAGATCCCAGTCCTCTTTAGCCCAGCCAAATTCATGGATCATCGGGCCGACCGCCAGGGACGCATCGGCGCAGCGGCCGGTGATGACGATCTGTGCGCCTTGGCCGAGTGCCTGAGCGATTGGGAAGGCCCCCAGATACGCATTTGCGCTACGAACCCGGGCGCGCACATCCGCCAGGGGGGCACCTGTATCCATGTTCTGGAACTCAATGCCACGCGCTATCATCTCGTCCAATCGTCCTACGATGTCATCACCAGTGACGGCCGCCACACGCACCACCAAACCGTGCTTCCGGGCGACGGCCAGCACCGCTCTACGGCAGGCCAGCGGGTTCAGGCCCCCTGCATTGGCCACCACGCGCACGTTGCGGCTGACGAGTTCGGGCAACAGCCGGTCAATCATCTCGACGAAGTCCCGCGCATAGCCGGCGTCCGGGTCGCGCGCCATCTGCTTTTGCAGGATCGACATTGTGACTTCTGCCAGATAGTCCAGCGTCAGATAGTCGATCGGGCCGCGTCTCACCTGCTCCACTGGCGCGTCGATGGAATCACCCCAAAAACCTTGCCCGTTAGCAATCCGAATCATGTATCTTCTCCCAATATCCATCCAAAGCGTCAGCGCAATACCTGGCTGGCATCGGCCTCCCGCACAAGCCGACGAGCGTCTTCATCCAACAGAAGATGCATCTCCACCAGCCGCCTTGCTGCCGCGCGGACCTTAGCCACATATCCCTCGTGCGTGCCATAACGTTCTTCAATGGAAAGGCGTGGGTCACCCGTCTCCAAACGCTCGGCCTTCGTCCGCGCGAATGGAATTAGCCCTCCTGAGAATCCGCATCCGCGTCCCTTCTGATAACCGGAGGCGGTGACGTTCCATCCGAGATACGACCCTAACGGAGCCTGGTTCAGCACAAGCGGCACGCCGCCCACCTCATTGCCATCCGCATCAGTACGCGGCACCACTATCGGCACAGTACCGCGCACCACTGGCGGCTGCACCGAGATCACTCCCAAGAGATCGGCGTCTCGAAACCCAGGCCCGAAATCGTAAATGGGGAACCCATTTGCCAGATTGTCCGGTAATGGCACGCCTGGGATCACCGGGAAACCCATCGCCTGATGGTCGGGCGGAACCAATTCGCCTCGATCCACGCGCGGATAGACCCTCGGTGGAGGCGGGTCGCCCTTGACGACCCATTCGAGCAACGCCTTTCTCAACGCCCGCATGACCTCCGCGGTGGAGTTGGGATTGTCCGGCAACAGACAGTTGCGCCCGGCTTGGCCCGCCTCGGGGATGCGAAACCCTCCACCCCCTCCGCCGTGCGTGACGCCGGGGAAGTAGTAACGGCGGACCTCGGCCGGAAGTGGGATATCAGCAGCCCCATCCGTGCCGGCGAGGCCTGGTGACATCCGCAATCCCCAGAATTCAGCCGAGCCAAATGTCTCCATGATCTTCGGGCATGATCGGGTAGCGCGGCACCTGTCCAGCAGCGACGCCGTCTTTCGATGGCGTACGTCATCCTTGTACGGGCCCCACCATAGCACCCCTTCGCTGCCCGGTTCGAACAACCCGGCGGCGCCGCCCGGAATGGCGAAACGGAAATTCAGCGGCGTCAAACGCGCGGCAATATTGGCATTCACGCCATCCCAGACCCTACGGCCGTCTTCGTCCTGGTTGAATCCCAGATGGATCATCGTCTTGACGAAGTTGCCCGATTGCGACGTCCCCGAACCGATCGCGTGCCGGATTCGCGCCGCCAGCGGGTTCGGAGTGCCATCGTCATCGTGTCGCGCCTGGCGGAAGAACGAGACGATATCGCGCGTGGCGGCCAACCCGATACCCAACACGAGAGGGTCCTTGGCTGTGTAGACCACCTGATAGAGAGCATCAGAGCTAAATCCGCCCTTCAGGCAGATCTTCGTTGGGTCCGCCCGGCCTGGAAACGGCGTCTCACTGCAATCGGCGAAGGCCCAGTCCGCACTGGGAATGGCGACCACTTGACCGTCATCGGACGCCTGTCGCGTCAGCAGGGCCTTGCTGGTGTCGAGTGTGGTCGGCCTCTGATAGGCAAGCCCTGCGAAGCCGCTGGTGAGCGAGGCGGTATGTCCGCCTGCTGCCAGGTTGCTGAGCCGCGCCAGGACAGGCCCCTCGATGCTGGATCCATCCGCGTTCCGGGCGACGGGCACAGTGAGCGACTCGATGCCTGGGCGGGGGACCAGGTCACCCTGCCAGCCGCTGCTGAGCAGGGCATGGCCGGCGGCGGTATCGTCCGCGAAGGTACGCGCATTCAGAGGCGAATTGCCCCGATTGGGCACCTCATAGAGCAACAAACCGCTCATTTTCGCCGGATCGGCCGGCAGCAGCGTGAACGTCGCCGAGTACTCAACCTGGCCATGGGCGTTGCGTGGGGCCAGGCGCAGGTCGTTGATGATCCCGTTGAGAGCGTGATCCGGATCGAGTTCTCCCCAACAGCGGCCAGTGAGCTTCAGGTACCGGCCCTCGGAAGCCGGTGTCCGTGTCTCCACTACCACACGGGTGACTCGGGCGATCACCTGCGAGGGCAACAGCAGAACGAGAGCGGACAGGAGGCACGGACCTGGGAAGTGCATCTCTCGCTCCACGATATGGGACGGCCGGACAGGGCGTATTGCAAATCATCTATTACAGTTATAATCCTTGCCTATGATTGGCGCCGCTTGGCGGCGCGCTGCAACGCCAGGATCCCTGGATTGCGGGAGACCGCTTCCAGGAAGCCCTCGGCCGCGGGCGAGAGAGCCCGCCCGGACCGGCGCAGCACGCCGATCTCGCGAACGAGGGCCGGCTCCCGCAGTTGCCTCTGGCGGAGTCCGGCCAGTTCCCCATATCCAGGGATGCGGAAGGCAGAATTGCCGCCCCTAGGCCTGAGCGAACCATACCCGCCGCAGTGGACATGAGAGTCACCTCATAGGCGGGCGCCACCCTCAGCCCGAGTGCCGCGAAGGCATTGTCCACCAAAAGACGGACGCTGCTCCCCTTGGCGGGCAGGATCAGGGGGTGAGTCGTGAGGTGGTTGAGGCGGATCACCCGGTTTTCCAGTAGTGGTGAGCCGGCCGGGAGCACCAGACACATCCGGTCCTGGAAGAGCGGCGAAAATGCCAGCTCTGGATGCGACGGTTCCCGGATTCCCAGCCCGAGATCCACTTCCTCGTTCAAAACCATCGCTGCGACATGTTCCGCTACGGTGTCCCGGACACTCAAGTTGATCTCTGGATATTGTTTCCGGAAAGCTACGATAATTCTTGGCAACAGCGTGGCTGCAATGGAAGGCAGCGCCGCCACCTTCACGATTCCCGTAACCTTGCCGGACAGTGCCTTCGCACTGGAGACGATGGAACTGATGTCGGCCAGAAGCCGCTCGACGACGGGTGCGAGTTCCTCGCCGGCCGGTGTCAACTTCACCGATCGCGTATTGCGGTCCAGCAACCGCACCGTCAGAGTCTCTTCGAGCTGTCGGATCTGGACGGTCAACGCCGGCTGAGAGATATTCAATTGGCTGGCCGCACGCGTAAAGCTGCACAGCCGTGCCACTACAGAGAAGGCCTCCAGGTGCTGCAAGTTGACATTCATTGGCGTCCCGTGTCGTCGATCACTTTCGCGCTGGCGCCGCTGGGACCGCGCAGACGAACTCGGCGGCGTCATCGCTGTTGCCTGTGCCTTTCCAACGCGCGATCAGCGGATACGGGCAGAGGGGGCGCGTGCGGTCTACTTTTCCTCCGGTCGAATGGGATGCAATGATCCGGTCCGGCGCGACGCTCCGTGTCACCCATTGGTCCAACGCCCCGAGGGCGTCGAAGCTGTTGGGGCCGGGTCCACCGGAACAGTGGCCCATTCCCGGCGCCAGGAAGAGCCGGTAAAATGGGGCCAATTTGGCGTAGCCTCCCATTGTGCGTGACACGCTTTCGTAGTAGCGGATGGACTCTTCCGGCGGCGCGACAGGATCCGCCCAACCGTGATAAACAAGCAGCTTGCCGTTTCGTTTTTGGAAGTCGCGCAAGTCCGGCGAATTGGCTGTGAGAAAGCTCATCCTGGTATCGGCGTAGGCGACATCGCGGTCGAAGTCGAACGTGAGCGGATCCCAGGCCGGATCGAAAAACACCCAGTATCGCCAGAAATCCACGCGCGCCGGTTCCGGGCGACCGACGAAATAGGAAGCCCAGCCAGCCTCAGTTCCACGTGCCCAGCCGGCGAAGAGCTGCTCGTGAGTACGCGGGTTGCGCGCACCCTCGTAGATCAGTCGAACGGCCGCGACCTGGTCGGCGGTGAGACAGTCCGGGGCGTCCGCGCCCCTGCATGCGAGAGTGCCGGATCGAAGCGGCAACGCGCGGGGTCGCCAATCAGCCCGTCCTTGACCCCGTCCATCGCATCGCAGGCCGCAATCGCAGCCCGATTCAGCAACGGGAGCTTCGAGGGTGGAAGAGGATCGCCCGGCGCCTTTCGGAGGGCCATCCACGACCACAGAAAACCCACATTCAGCCGGACCCTATTGTTGCCGGGCGCGCCGGCGAGTATGCCATCATAATCCTCCGGATATCTCTGTGCCTCCATCAGAGCCTGGTGCCCTCCCGTGGAACAGCCGGAGAAATAGGAGTAGCTCGGGAAATGGCCGTAATAGGCGTGGATCACGAGCTTGGCGGTCTCCGTCATCACGTGCACCGCCCGGTGGCCCCAGTCTCGAATCTTCTCCGGGTGCCCGAGACCGAACCGAAGGTCTCCGCCCGAGTGGCCGGTATCGGAACCAGCGGTCGCATACCCGTTCCGCAGCGCCGCCTCCATTTCGCCGTAGCTCAGCGTGCTCGAGTACCCGCCGTTGCCGGTGCCGAGGAACTTGCCGTTCCACTCCTCGGCGGGAGGCAACCAGATCTCAACTCGGATTTCGGAATCCGCGACGGGCCGGATCACCGCAGTCGCCAAGCAGAGGTTCTGGGATGCCCGGGCAGAAGGAGATGCGGAGATGACAGTCGTGTTCGGGATCATCAGGGTGGTCAGGCTCTCGCATTGCGGCGCTGCGGCGAGGCCACTCTGCGCGCTAACGACTAGACCGATGACTAACTGAGCGCGAGTCTTAAGGAAATGTGCCAATGTGCAAGTCCCGGTGATCCTCTTCATTCTGCCAGCACTCTCTGGACGAAGTAAGAGCCCGCGCCGACATTTCTCCGTCAACGATGGAGGGAGCCGTTGTCTTTCTGAAATCGCGCCCGACGGGAAATTTGAGTCTGGTGCCGCGCCGCGATCGACTCGCTGCTGGCCCGAATGTAGGCGAATGCAATCCACCCTGGCGTGTACACAAGGTGTCTCTGGCGTCGGCATTCTACTTGGGAGTCTCGCCAAATGACTTTTGATTCGGTACTCCGTTCGGCAGCCGCCAGTGGCGCTTCCATAGCCCTTTGCGCCGCCTCGATGTTGGCCCAGCCGATCGCCGGGAAGCCGGGACCAGTCACAGGCAAGGCCTCCCGTTACATCAATCCCTTATCCATCGAAACATCATCCCGGGACGGTTCACCGCAGGGAGTCAATCTGGGCGACGTCACCGTGCTGAAGTCAGGAGACTTTTACTACCTGTTCGGCACCGGCGGCGGCGCCTGGGTGTCGAAGAACTTCCTGGACTGGAAATACCAGGCTTTGGAAGTGCGCGGAGGACGTTTGCCGGTCGCCCCTCACGTGGTCGAGTACAACGGCGCCTTCTATATGTCCGGCAACGACGCGCCGCTGTACAAGGCACCAGCAGTTCTAGGCCCCTACGAAGTACTGGGACCCTGGAAGAACGAGAAAGGCGAACCGTGGACCGGCGTCTCCAACGGCAAGTCCTGGAAGGGCGCCTTCGACGTGGACATCTTCATTGACGACGACAACAAGCCCTACCTCTACTTCTTCTCCATGACGGCGAGTAAGGGCGACTCCGCGCCGCGCGGCATTGAGTTCCACTTCGACAAGCACCGGTTAAACGTAGCCATCTCTCGCTCGCAGATTCTTGCGGTGATCGTAGCGAGTCCGAAACTGGAGCGCAGATGAGCGGTCCATCCGGAGCAGATGAAACTGATCAATCTGTACTGCCGCGCTGTCCAGGAGAGCGAGCAGGTGATTGGAGCGGCAGACGGCTGAAACTGGCGACAAGCGCGGTAGGTGATAGGAGAGTGGATGCAACCTGGAAACGGGCCAGCCGCCCCACCGAGAGGCGCCCATCCGGAATCAGCACCAGAAGTACCGAGTCCTTCGAATCCTCGATTGGAAAGTCCATCGTTTCCCTCCGGGCGGTACGATAAGAGAGAGGCTACAGGGAAACGGCATGGTCACATTGCGCATGCTCAGAGAGGAAAAACGCGCCGCGGTCCTCGACGCTGCAAAACGGCACGGGGCGGCGAACGTGCGAGTCTTTGGGTCCGTTGCGCGCGGCGAGGCCACTGAGGAAAGCGACGTCGATCTACTCGTTGACTGGGAGCCGGGCAGATCGCTCTTAGACCACGCTGGACTTGTGTTGGACTTACAGGATCTGCTGGGCACCCCTGTCGAGGTCGGTACCGAACGGGCGCTCCACTGGTACGTTCGCGAGCGCATCCTTGCCGAGGCTGTGCCGCTGTGAAGGACGAACGCCTCTACTTGCACCACATGCTTGAGCGTTGCGAGAGGGTTGCCGGCTACATTGTCGGCGGGCGGGACGCGTTCTTCGCCTCGGAGCAGCAACAGGACGCCGTCATCCGCAATCTCGAATTGATCGGCGAAGCGGCCAAACGCGTCGGACCTGGATTGCGCGCCACGCTTCCGGAGCTGGATTGGCGCCGCATTTGCGGCATGCGCGACGTATTGATCCACGGCTACCTCGGGGTCGACATTGAGGAAGTCTGGAACGTGGCGTCCAAGCACTTGCCGGAGGTTGATCAGGCACTACGGCGTTGTTTGAAGCCGAGATCCTAGCCGCTCAGACTCCGCCCTCGTTTCACGCGCCACATGGCTACAGGCTAGGCCAGTTATAGAACGGCTCATCCAGCCGCCGGGGCGTAGAGTGTCAAATCGTTGAAGGCTCAATAGAGTAATACCGCCGCAACGAAAGCCCAGTCGAGACGGGCATCAGGCCTGGTGAAGCGTCGGTCGTCCAACGAGCACTTCACCGCAGTACGAGATCTGTGGGCGACGTCCACCGCTGTTCTGGCGAGGCATGTTCCGTTGAGTCAAGACGGAGGATTTGTACTCGCATTCGCTGAGGCTGTGGCGAATTCGGGATCGAGGCCTGCCGGCGTGCGGGACTACGAGGGCAATTCTTCAACTGGCGTTCAGTCTGGACTTTCAGATGGTCTTGCGGGAATCGCTGAGGACTGCGCGAGCAGGTGCAACCACAAGATGAAGGCCGGCTGAGGAGACTCTGGCCGGGTACTCCGGCCAGATCGATCGGATCGTGTCCAACCATTTGTCCAACTCGGCCCGAAATCGGCGAGGTCGGGAGTACTCGATAGAGCCGAGCTGGCTGACCAGACCAAACTCGCCAAAGATGGGAATCGACTCGGGTGCCTTGGCGGTGAAGCAGCGGTAGGTGAGCCACATGAAAAGATCAAGCACCGCCGGCGCGGCGACGAGCAGTTTCACCGCTTCCATGTCGGTCGGGATTGGGTGTCCGGAAACCTCACCGTAGAACTCGTCGCTGAGCACGATCACGTTCTCAAACTGCTCTCCCAAGACACTTTGATCTGGGTCTCGGTTGTACCAGATCCGGGCCTCTCATGAAGTTGAAGCGACTCCGATGTACGACCCGCGCAGTTGCATTCATCGACTCAGTGCCGAAGAAGATCGTGGCGCCGAAGATGCGCTCAAAGGCGGCAACTAGCCGCCGATACTCCTTCCCGCCCTTCGCCATTCCAAAGCTATCCAGCATCTCCGCTGCCGACCGGAACCGGATGGTCTGGGATTGTTGGCGCACAGCCAGGGTGGCGAGGAAGATCGGGACGAGTCGGTCCTGCCCGTAAGGAAGTCCGAACTCCGGGTGGCAGGTGACCTGGAGTACGAAATGTCCGTTCCGGTGCGCGTAGAGAGTCTGTCCCGCCGGCGGTCGTCGAATCGGCAACCCGCAGAGGACGAAAGGGCGGGAACTGAAGCCGAGGAGTTGATTACCTTGTTCCCGTCTCTCCCGCACCAGGTGGATCCCGTCCACCCACCGGAGCTTCTGTTTTGAGATCAGGAGATCGCCTCGAGTTCGGGAAAGGATCTCCCCCGCCCGTTCGGGCACACATCGAGCGTTCTGGTCCAATTGCGATCACCTCGCGCCGTCCCGGAAGCTGTCCGGACGGCCTCTGAGCGAGGGTTTCGAGGCGTTAGTTTTGAGGGCTCAAAGCAGGGCCTTCCGCGTTACTGCGATTAATGCGTTAAGGTCGGATTTTCGCTAAGTTGCTGAAACTCCATGCATCTCTATAGGCCAGGATTCACGCCATTGACGCCATGTTCTTTATTTACAAACGAGGGTCAGTGTCGGCGGCTGACATTCAGCTCGGTGATCCCGTTTCTGAGAGGCGATTGAGACGGCGTGAATAACTTGGAGTCCGGTGTAGGCCAAAGACAGCTTTCACGCCTCATGAGGGTTTGCCGCCGTAACTCGGCACGCACCGGCTTGAGCCGGCGCTGATGAAGGCTCTAGCTCAGAAGGAGTTTGCGCACCTCACCTTCTGGATCGTTCACCATGCTGCATCGATTGTCGAACACCATGGTCGGGCAGCGATCCGGATCGAAGCGAGTCCAGGCCAAACCGGGCTGACTGGGATTCCCCGTGCGCGCGAAGTTGGCCCACGCGTTCGCCATCGTTCTCGCCAGCTTCTGCGCTTCGGGCGTATTTCCAGTGCCCTGGTCGCAACGCCTGGTGTTGTCGAAGCAGAAGGCGAGCTCGGCGGTGTGCCAGGCGCCCGCGTCCTCGAGCATCGGCGATTGCCAGGTGAAGTAGTACGCAAACACGGGCGCGCCTTTCTGCTCGTATTTGAGCCTGGCCATGCGGGTCACGTTGTTGCGGATCAAGAGTCCGCTCACGCCATAGGACAGAGTCCGAATGCTCTTCTCGGGGTGCGTCTTCTTCATCGCAGCGATCAGGGCGGCCGCCTTGGTATCGCCGAGAACTCCGGCGAGCGCGGTGTGCCACTCCTTCTCGGTTGGCCGCGAAGACATGCGATTCCCTTCCTCGCTCACGGAACCGATCAGCATCGGCACGTTCTTCGAGATCTCCGGGGCGCCTTCGAAGAACGATCGCATCGTGATGATGCGGCCGTCCACCGTCGGCCCACTGCCAGCGCGCGCCGGACCGCCCATGGCGGAGCCCATTCCGAGGTTCCGCAGCGCCGGCCCGTTGACCTTCGCGGCCGCTGCGTTGGCGGCTGCGTTCAGTTTCGCCCACTCCATGGTTTGCAGGGCGGCGACGTCTTTCGACCCGAGGCCCAACTCGACCATGACCCGCCTGGCGAAGGCTTTGGACTGTTCGGCGCTTGGGGGATTACCGCCGCCGCCAGACTGGGCCGAGGCGCGGTGAATCAACCCGGAGGCGGAAGGCATGCCGAGCAGGGTGGTTACTTTCGATCCGCCGCCCGACTGGCCGTAGATCATGACGCGGTCCGGATCGCCGCCGAAGTTCGCGATGTTGTCGCGAACCCAGCGCAGCGACGCCACCAGATCCATCATGCCGACGTTGACGGAGTCGGCATATTGCGGGCCGCCGATTTCGGAGAGATCGAAGAAGCCCAGGATGTTCAAGCGGTGATTGACAGACACCTGGACGACATCATGATGCCGCGCCATCTGTGCGCCGTCGTGCGAGGCCAGTTCGTAGGACGAGCCGAAGCTGTATCCGCCGCCGTGGAAATAGACCATCACGGCGCGCTTGCCGGTGAGGCCCGGAGTCCAGACGTTCAGCTTGAGCATGTCTTCGCCCTGGTAGCCGTCATCCCACTGCTGGAGGAACGACTGCTCCCGCACCCAGTCGTGCAGGCGCTGCGGGCAGTTCGGCCCGTAAATCAGCGCAGGGTACTCCCCGTTCCACGGCTTCGGCGGTTTGGCCGGAAGCCAGCGGTTCTCGCCGCCGGTGTCGTGTCCATAGGGGATTCCTTTGAACGTAAAGACACCTTCGGAAACATATCCGCGAACCTTGCCGTACTGCGTGTTCGCGACAGCCGAACGCGGCGTGCTGGTAGTTCCGCTCGCAGGCCGGGGCTGGGTCTGCGCCGTGAGCGTGTTGCCCGTCGCGGCAACGCCCATCCCAGCGGCAGCCGGGAGCAGCAGCGCCTGCCGCCGGTTCAGTTGCGCGCGATTATCAGATTCGTATTTAGACATGGGTGTCTCCCTTCGCTTGACCTTGGCTACTGCTTTTCAAATTCGTAAATGCTGATGCTGGCGGGCGCGATCTCGAGGGTATTCGCCACCGGCACCGTGGACTCTATCACTTGTACTTCGTTGCGGTTGAGCCCGCTGGATGCGGACACGGCCGCACCAGTCATGCGCCACAGCCTTCGCTTGCTTCCCAGCTTGATTCTCTGGAAATCCAGGTCCAGAGTCTGGGTGGCCTCGGTTGCATTGATGACGGCCACGGTCAGCGATCTGCCGTCGCTGCTGATGGCCGCGCTGACGTCCAGTGGATACGTCGGACTGCCGGCGTTGATTTTCGGCTGATCTGCTCCAACCGGATAGAGCGGCGCAGCGACGGGTGAGGAGCCTGTCACGCGAACGGGCACAGCACCGAAGTGGTCGCGGTACAGCTTGAAGACGAGACCGGTGGCGGTGAGGGCCGCGGCGTCCGCATTGAATTCGATGGCGGCGGTGGCCATCGTGTGCCCCGCCATTACAATGAGTTCCGAGTGGCGGAACATCTCCTGGAGCACGAACGCGTCGGCCAGGCTGGATTTCAAATTGCTCGGGCGGGCGTAGGCCCATTCGTCGATTGCCATCGGAACCGGTTTGGTCTTCAAGCCGGGGATGCGGCGCGCGTACTCCTCATAAGCCTCCACCTTGTTGCGTACGCGGTTCGCCGGCCGACGGGCGAACTCCACCAGAGTCTCGTCCACCTTCTCCATGTATGCGCTCCGGCTGAACCTGCCCGGACGAAGGCCGGAGGAGTGATCGAAGCGCTGTCCGGCGTAGGAGTAGAAGTGCTCCGACATGATGTCCACGTTATCGAGGCAGTGGGTAAACAGTCCGCCGGTCCAATCGGCCTCCGATCCCCAGTCGGGTATGAGCTTGCCGGTGAGGCGCAGCGAGTGGCCGTAGATGGTCATCTCGTCGGGCGTGGCGCCGGTAGCCAGCAGTTTGATGGTGGGGTCCACTTTGCGCATGGCCTTGGCAAACATGTTGTGCTTGATGACGTACTGCTTGAGCGCCATGTTGCCGAATTGCCAGTCGCCATACATCTCATTGCCGATCCCCCACCACTTCACGTTGTAGGGCGCCGGATGGCCGTTGGCGGCTCGAAGTCTTCCCATGCGGGTAGCGGTCGCTCCGTTGACGTATTCAACCTGCTCGGCCGCACTGTAGGCATCGCCAAATCCTGAATTGACACTGATGAAGGCCTCCACGCCGAGCAGTTCGCACATGGTCAGGAACTCATCCGTGCCGACATCATTGGGTTGCAGCGCCGACCAGACGGGATCCCACGTGGACGGCCGTTTGTCGGGGTCGCCGATGGCGTCGTGCCAGTCGTGAGCGGAAAGGAAGTTGCCGCCGGGGAAGCGATACATGCCGGAACGCTGGGCCTTCAGCAGCGCAATGATGTCCGGGCGAAAGCCCTTGGTGTTGTCGGCGGGCATGAGGGACACGGCGCCAACGTGGAACGTTCCACGGCCGGTGCCGGAAATCTCGATGCGGCCATCGCCGCTGTCCCCTCCGGCAACGAACTTGAAGGGAAAGCTGGCAAAGGCCGCGCGCACGCCGGCAATGGGAATGGCGCGCCGTTCGCCGGGGCCGGGCCCCCAGCTCATGGTGATTGTGACCTTAGCGCCGGGATCGCCCGCGAGCACGATGCGCCCTGTGTAGGCTTTTCCTTTGCGGAGCGCCAGACCGCTCTGCCGAATGCCCCGCGGGTCCGCACCCTCAAGCTTGATCAATGGAGCGTGATCGCCCGCGTAGGGATGCTCCCGGTCCATGACGACGGAAGCCTCCGGGCTGATGGGCAACCAGCGGTTGGAACGTCTGGCCCGTACCGGCTTCTGTTCGGCGGGATTCGCCACAATCGGGTGGTAGAACTTCCGGTCGTCGATCATCTCCGCCCAGATGCTGCGGTTCACCAGGTCGCCTATGTGCTCGATGAACTGGCCATAGATGTAGGGCGAGATGGGCGCCGCGGTTGTGCCGGCGTCAATCGTGACCGCTACTTTCTGACCCGCGGTGTTTCCCCCAGCCTCCGGAGGCGCGCAGAAGCCTGCGGCGGCTGCCAGCAAAATCACGATGGTGGCTCTCAGCATGGATGTCCTCAAAACGGGACGCTTTCGGTTTGCTTAGCGCGGCGAGCTACTTTTTCGCCACCGCCTGGAACAGCCGCGGCGCGAAATCTTCCAGGTTGCGCCGCCACGTCTGCCACTCGTGGTCGGTGCCGGGCGACTCGGAATACACGTGCTGGACCTTGGCGGCCTCGAGGGAGGCGTGCAGTCTCTGGATCCCCTGCCTCATGCCCTCGGGCTCCTTTGTCCCGACACCGATCCACAACAGATGGACGCGTTTGGCAAAGGCGGCCGGATCAGCCATGGCACCATTGAAGGCGGTTTTCGTATCCAGCGCAGCGTTGCCCGGCGCAAATGCGTTGGCGGCGCCGCTGAATCCGCCGATGTAGGAAAAGAGATCGAGATGGTTGAAGGTCACATGGAAGGTCTGCATGCCCCCCATCGAGAGACCGGCCATGGCGCGATTGTCGCGGCCGGTGAGCGTACGGAAGTTCGAATCGATGAACGGGATCAGCGCCTGCGTCACATCCTCTTCAAAGGCGGTCATCATGTCCTGCATCGCTTTTCTCATCTCAGGAGAGCCGAACGGCTTCCCGCGGAGGTCGGCAACGGACTGGCCGGCGCGGCGCGCATAGCCGTTTGCCATGACAACGATCATCGGCTTCGCCCGCTTCGAGGCGATCAGGTTATCGAGAATGAAGTTGGCCCTGCCCTGCCGGGTCCACCCGGATTCATCCTCACCGCCGCCGTGCTGGAGATACAGCACGGGGAAGCGATCCCTCACCTGGGTGTCGTAGCCAGGCGGCGTGTACACCAAAGCATGCCGCCACGTGCCGGTTACTTTAGAGTGATACCAGACCTCGCGCACCTGCCCATGTGGAACGTCCTGCGGCAGATAGTAGGTGGCACCCGTTTCTGGCACCTCGACGGCACTGGCCCACTTGCTTCCTCCGAAGTAGGCAGAGCTTGCCGGATCGGCTACTTCCGCGCCATCGACGATGACGGTGTAGTAGTGGAGGCCCGGGGCCATCGGCGGCGTCGTAAACGTCCAGAATCCGTCGGCCTGTTTCACCATATCGGCTTTCGGACCACTCCAGAAGTTCACGCGGACCTTGGCGGCGTCGGGTGCCTTGAAGCGGATCTCGACGCGTGAGTTGCCATCCACGCGCGGGTATTGCGCGTCGAGGACATTCGATGTGGCGGGTTTGAAATCTCCCGCGTCCTGCGCCAGGCAGAAACGTGATCCCAGTACTACGATTGCGAAGGCAGTCAGTCGCATTTGAGCTCCATATTTCGGGCAATAAACAGTGCGGCCATTCTATCAGGTGATCGACGTTTGGACGGCAAAGGCAATCGAGCCATGACGCCGCTTTCCGCCCAGTCAGGCGGCCCGACACTCGACTACTGCAACCGTGTAGGGCTCCAGGTCTACCGTGAATTCCTTGGCGTAGTCTAGCGTACGGCTGACTGGGGCGATCGCATCTGGACGATCGAGCGACGCCTTCTCGAGGGCGCCTTCGCCCTGAAGTCGAACCAGCAAAGTGCTCCGTTGTCCTTCGTAGTTCACTGCCTTGATCACGATCCGGCGACCGTCCGCACTTCGGGTTGCGATGGCGTCAACGGAGCCGGGCCGCCAGCCTCCCGGCTTCATGGTCGCGATCTCATCGAAGAACTCCTTCCGCTTCGGAATGTCGCGGAAGGTGCCGCTCGGGGGGCGATGTTCGCGCTTTCTGGAGTACTGTTGCACACCCAGCCGCCCGGTGCAATTCTGGCGGCGGAACTTAGGGTGCGCGCTCACCGGAGGGTCTACTGATCTCGATACCCTCCGCTACCGGACGACCAAAGTCCGGTGTACCGTCCGGTCTCCAGCTGAAGCGCTGCATGTGAGGAGAACGTTTTCCGCCGCAGCCGTCATCGGGCTTTGAGTTGGCGTGGAAGAGAATCCAGTCCTCCTTGCCATCCGGCGACTGGAAGAAGCTGTTGTGTCCCGGTGCGTAAACTGAACTGGACGGTGATTGCCAGAAGACCGGAAGCGGATTCTTCTTCCAGCTAGCCGGGTCCATCAGATTACTCGCCTCCGAAGCGGTCAGCAGGCCGAGCGAATAGTGATCGGTCCAGCAGGCGCATGCGGAATAGATCAGGAAGATCCTGCCATCATGCCGGAGGATCTGCGGGCCTTCGTTGACGTCGAGGTGGAGGGGATCATCGATATTCAATCCGGGATTCTGCTCCGGATCGCGTTTGGCTTTCAGATCGCCGGCCTTCTCCCATGGGTAGTCCGGTGTGGACACTCTCACTCGACGCCCCTTCACCGTCCAAGGGTTGTCGAGCTCGGCGATGTAGATGCTCTGTGTCCCGTTTACATCGGCCTCCCAACCTGACCAGACCATGAAGAGGCGGCCTGCGATCTCAAATACTGAACCATCAATCGCCCATCTGTCGTCAGCATCCGCCACCTTACCCTTCATCGTCCACTCACCCTCGAGAGGATTAGGGGAGGGGTTCTCCAAAACCCACATCCGGTGTGAGCGGTTGGTCCCGGCGTCGGCTGCAAAGTAGATGTACCACTTCCCCCGCAGGAAGTGAATCTCCGGTGCCCAGATATCGCGAGAATACGGGCCGGAACTCGGCGGCGTCCAGACGACCCGCTTCTCAGCGGATTTCAAATCAGCCAGGCTCCTCGTTTTCCACACGGTGAGGTTCCTGCCGGTGGTGTGCATGTAGTAGTAAAAACCGTCGCGGAAGGTCACCCAGGGATCCGGTCCGGAGGGCAACACCGGATTTGTGAACGTGGCTGGCTGTGCTCTCAAGAGGGTCGCAAAAACAACGGCGGCCAATGCTGTTCTCATGTTCACACCAAGTCTATCTCGACACTCACCAAAACCCCTGCGGGAGTCGTGCACGCCGCGCCGCTGCCACTCATCTCCACCTTGAAAGACTGCGGACGGACCTCGTCGGGGCGAGCCCAGTTGTTGGTAGGCTGGTGGTCTGCTTGAACCTACACGCGGGCACGTGCCTCACGTCCGCGCTGCGAGCCCAAATGAGAATTGACCTTCGCTACCTCGTCGAGCTAGAACTTCGTCAACGTGACAAAGAGCCGACGGTCGCGGAGGGAACCCGCCATCGTTCGACCACTACGATGCCCTCACAGAACACCAAGCTGGCTAACTCCATTTCACGTAGTCATCGGCGAGCAGTCCCGAACGAGCGTCAGTTGGTTGCAGTTGGTTGCACTTTGAGCCCTGTTTCTGGGTCCAGAATGCATGGTAAGTGATTGATATTAAAGCACGTAGGCCTGGCGGATATCAGCCCTGAAAAGGCCGGCGTCGGCGGTTCAAGTCCGTCCCTGGCCACCATCCACATCGAGCACTCCTCCCTCCCGCCAACAACACAAGCCCGCCACGTTCCGGCGCATGCGGTCGATCTCATCAACCGTTTGAATTTGAAAACAGCGCCGGACCGCGATATAGTTGCTCTGGCCTTACTTGTGCAAGCGCTTGCGTTCGCTCCGGAAAGGCACGAGTTTGGCTGTCCTGGAGGCGGCGACGACATCATACCCGCGAAGTGCGCTCACCTATTCCACTCTGCGGAGCTCTCATGGCGTTCCGACATGCCACGACCAGCGCGCCAATCGCGCAGCCGAAGCCTGCCCACCGGCGGATGCGGTTTTCACAGCAGTTTCGGGTTGGGCGGGTTCGGCTCGGTTCCATCTCAGCAATTGCCATACACAAATTAGGATCACTATGAAAACGAGAATCAACTCCACGCTCCTGCTCGCACTGGTAGCCATACTGCTTGGTGCCACCTGGACGATAGCTGCACCGGCCGGGACGGCTCCGCCGCGCCCACAGGGCCCGTGCGATATTTACGCCGCAGCCGGCGCCCCCTGTGCCGCGGCCCACAGCAGTACCCGCGCGCTATACGCCTCCTACAAGGGCCCGCTCTATCAGGTCCTGCGCCAGTCCGATGGCAAGACCCTGGACATCGGCGTCGTCCCGCCCGCCGCCTCGCCGGTGCCGGATGCGGGCGGATACGCCAACGCCGCCGCGCAGGATGCCTTCTGCGCCAATACATACTGCTGGATCACCATCCTCTACGACCAATCGCCCAAGCGCAACCACCTCATCCAGGCGCCCCGCGGCGGATTTAGCGGCCCCGCCATGGGTGGCTTCAACAACCTGCCCGTTGCAGACATGGCGCCGGTTACGATCATGGGCCACAAGGTCTACGGCGTCTTCATCGCGCCGGGCATGGGCCTCCGGCAGAATGACACCAAGGGCACCGCGGTCGACGATCAGGCGGAGGGCCAGTACTGGGTCATCAACGGCCACCACTACAACTCGGGTTGCTGCTTCGACTACGGCAACGCCGAAACGGACAGCCGCGACGATGGCAACGGCACCATGGAGACCACCTACTACGGCAACGCTACCGCCTGGTATCGGGGCAGCGGTAGTGGCCCGTGGATCATGACCGATCAGGAGAACAACCTCGTCGGTTGCGTCAACCCCGATGGTTCCAAGCTCTGCCCGAACCTCCCCAGCATCACCTGGCGCTTCGTGACCGCGACGGCCGACGGCGAACCGCACCACTGGACCTCCATGGGCGGCGACGCCCAGAAGGGCGGCCTGAAGGTCATGTTCGACGGTCCGCGCATCAACGCCACCTATGACCCGATGCGCAAGCAGGGGGCCATCCTGCTTGGCAACGGCGGCGATAACAGCGTCGGCTCTCAGGGCACGTTCTATGAAGGTGCGATGACCGCTGCCGGCACCTTCCCTTCGCAGGAAACCAACCAGCAGATACAGGTCAACGTCGTGGCAGCCAAATACGACGTACAGCGGCTGAGCCTCGCGCCGGCGTCGGCAACTGCCACTCCGCCCGGACTCCAGACGTTCACACCGGGTTCCTCGCAGGAAACCACCCTGACCTTCACCAATACCACCGGCGCGCCCGTCAGCGGCGTCAAGCTGAGCATTGCCGCGCCCAGGCAGTGGACCGCAGTCGTTCCCGGCACCACCCAGGCGTCGTTTACCATCCCGGACCCCGTCGCGCCCGGCGCCAGTGTGAACACCACCTTCAAGGTCACCTCCGGGCCGGCGGCCTTCAACGGCGATCTGGTGGGCAACGTCTCCTGGACCGATCCAAGTGGCAGGACTCACTCGGAATCCACGGCATCAAAGGTGCGGAACGTCAGCCCAATCAAGATCAACGAGTTCCGCGTCAGCGCCGGAAATCCCCCCAACTCGACGAATTCGTTCGTCGAACTCCACAACGCCGGCGCCAGCACCGTCGACCTCTCCAACTGGACACTCACCCAGCACCCCACCCAACTGCCCATCTTCTCCTCGGTGAAGATCCCGGCGGCGACGAAACTCGCTCCCGGCGGTTTCTACCTGCTGGGCCTCTCAGACTCAGGCCTGGCGGTTGCTGTGCGCCCGGGCGAATCCACCATCCATGTCAGAAGCACCACCGGCATGTCGGTTGGCGATACGGTCGAGATCGATACAGGCTCCAGTGTGGAGACCCGCAAGATCGCCAGCCTCGGCACGCCCGCCGGCAACCCGACCACTCTGTGGCAACCCCTCCCCGACGGTATGGTCATCACCATTCCCGCCGGTTCCACCAACGTGCCGGTCACCAGCGTCGCCGGTTTCGCTGTCGGCGAGAGAATCGCCTTGGGCTATGGCGCCACCTACCCCACCGTAGCCAAGGCCCTGGAACGCTATGAGGTGGCCACGGTCACCGCAGTGGGCAAGCCGGGTACGCAAGCGTGGCTGACCGCCGATGCGAAGGCTGGCGGCACCAATCTCAAGGTCTCATCCGTCGCCAACATTTCACCCGGCGATAAGATCAGATTGGACATCGACAGCGCCGGCCATGGCATCGAGACCGTCACGGTGGCGCGAGTCGGCACCCAGTCGGTTCGGAACGCCTTCGCCGGTCCCCTCAAGGACACGGAACTGGGCACCGGCCTCGAACTCGCCGCACCGCTGAAGTTCACTCATGCCTCGAACATGCCCTTCAGCGTCCGGGGAACAGGCATTACGTTCCAGCCGGCGACGGCATTTGCCCACTCGAGCAACGAGCCGGTCCAGCCACTCGGAACCGGCATCCAGCTCGACAAGCCCCTGGCCCGGGCGCACGCCATAGACGCCGTCGTGCGGGATGCCGCGGTCACCACAGCCGGCTATCAAGGCTCGCCGGCGCCCAACCAGTGGTTCGGGGGCCCAGCCCTCTCCGCCAGCGCCGGCAATCTGGTGCTGCGGGACGCCGCCGGTCTGGTGGTGGACAGCCTGAACTACGGCCTCATGGTCGATCCCTGGGCCTCTGAGGGCTACCACGGCATCTCCGGGGCAGGGCAGGGCGGTTGCCTCGTGCCAGCCCCCGGCTTCCCTCGTCGCCCCGGACCTGCCGCCGCAGCCGCCGCCACCAATCGAAGCGCAGGCCGCTTCCCGGACGGCGCCGATTCCGATAGCAACTGCAACGATTTCCTCCTGCAGCCCGCCACCACGCTGTCCACTGGCTCGGCCGCCGGCGCCAACAACATCAAAGTCGCCAGCGTTGCGGACTTCCAAGCTGGCCAGACCGTGCTGATCGACGTCGGAGCGGAGCTCGAAACTGCCGTCATCCAAACAGTGGGTACGGCCGGCGCCTCCACAGTGGGTGCCGCCACCAACGCCGGCGCAACAGTAATCCCGGTGGCCAGCTCAATGGGCTTCACCGCCGGACAGCCCATCATCGTGGACAGTGGCGCCAACCGTGAGACGGCGGTGGTCGCCTCCGTCACCTTCGGATTCAGAAACTCCTCCATCACCGTCGCCGCGCCGCTCACTCTGGCGCACGCAGCCGGTGCTCAGGTTTCAGGCACAGGCATCACATTGACTTCCGCCTTGACTAAGGCGCACGCCAGCGGGACTCAAGTGGCCCGAAGCCTGCCTACCCCAGGTGCGCCCAACCAGTATGCCCGGTCGAAGTAGACGGCCATTGAGGGTGTGCTGAGCGGAAGCCGCTGACGCTCGCGGGCCCTCCACGGGGCGCCGCGAGCGTCGGCCCCAGCTACCCGCGCGATTCCGCGTGGCATGTCCAGCGGCTTTGTGCCGTCCGCGGCGTACTGCCCTGTCGTTCGGGAAGCCGGAGACGTGCCTCATGCCTGCATGCAAGGCCCAAGCGGTGCCCGCACTCAAACTGTACCTATCGATCTTGCTTATGGGCGGGATCGGGAATTTGGATAGGGCGGCAACTCGAAACGCGCTAAACTCGCAGTCTCAACCCGCCGTGTGCGCGGCCCGCCCCTAGTTACCGGCAGATACCCCCCCCTCTGGAGGACCTGCTCACTTGACGGATATGATCTGGCCGGTCGCCATTTTCATGGCGATCTCACTGTGTATTGGCCTGTACACATACACCAAGGTTCGAGGTTCGAGCGAGCAGTACACGGTGGCGGGCAAGTCGATGCCGTTTCTCGTAATCGGCACCGCGCTGGCGGCGCAGGCGATTGACGGAAATGCGACGCTGGGCAACGCGTCGCTGACATTCTCGACGGGATTCTGGGCGGGGGCGGCGATACCGATTGGCCTGGCGGCCAGCCTGTTCATTGTGGGCCGGTATCTGGCGGCTCCTTTGAACGCGATGAACCTGCTGACGCTGCCGGAGTTTTTCTACCGGCGGTATGGCCGGACAGCGGAGCTGCTGGCGAGCCTGCTGACGATCGTGTGTTTCATCGTGCTGGTGGCCGGCAATCTCTCGGCGGTGGGCTGGATCCTCTCGGTCGTCACGGGCATGAGCTACAGCACCTGCCTGATTATCGGGACCTCGATCATCTTCCTCTATACGATTGCGGGTGGCTTGCACGCGGCGATCTGGACGGATTTCTTCCAGATCCACGTGGCCATCATCGGGTTTCTGGCTGCGGCCGGCTTTGTGCTGTGGACGCGCGGATGGCCGGCGATTGCCGCGGGAGTGCCGGCGCAGACTATGAGCCTGACACAGCTCTCGACGCTGGGCGGGGGCGGGCTGGCGAACTGGGCCAACATGATCTCGCTGGCGTTTGGGAATGCGATGGCGCTGGACTTTATGGAACGTGTCTTCTCCGCGAAGACGCCGGAGACGGCGCGGCGCGGGTGCTACTACGCGGGCGTGTGGACGCTGGTGATCGGCCTGTGCTCCTCGCTGCTGGGCCTGGCAGCCATCGCCAGCGTGGGGCAAGTGAATGACCCGCGCATGGTGCTGCCGGCGTTTGCCAGCCAGTTTCTGCCCTATTGGATTGGCGTGCTGGTGTTCATTGGGATCCTCGGGGCGTCCATGTCCACCGCGAACGGTGCGATGCTGGTGATCTCGGTGGTGATGGCGCGCAACGTGTGGCATCGCTGGAGCGCGAGGGAGGTAACCGATTCCACCATGCTGTTCCTCTCGCGTGCCCTGGCGCTGCCCACCGCGATTGCCGGGGCATGGATCGCCTGGGTGCGGCCCGAACCCGGATTGCTGCTGGTGGTTGCCTTTGACATCGTCTTCGCAGGCTGTGTCATCCCGCTGTTTTTGGGAGTCTACTGGAAGCGCGCCACGCAGGCGGGGGCGGTGGCGAGCATTGTGACAGGAACGCTGGCGCGCGCCATCTGCTACTTTGCCGTCCCCCCGGCTTGGGCAGGGCTCGATACCTTGCTGCCTCCCGTGCTGAGCGCGCTGGCGTTCTTCACCGTGAGCCTGGCCACCGCGCCATCCGCTGAATTTGCGACTGAGGAGCTTTCTTGCGATACGCCATCTTTCTGATCTGCCTGGGCCTGGGGGCGCAGGAAACACCGCCCGCGGCGGCCACCAAACAACGACCGGCGCGGCCGCCGAGACCGGGCGTAAAAGAAGTGCAGAAGCCGATGGACGCCTTCCAGCCGGATGTGGTGTTTCCGGTGCCGGGCGTGCCGGATTGGACGATCGACACGCCGGACGGGGTCTGGGTTTCGAACGGACCGAAGAACTCGATTTCCAGGCTGGACGCCAAGACCAACACGGTGCTGGCGACGGTGACCGTGGGGCAGAAGCCTTGCAGCGGCATTGCGTACGGATTTGGCAGTTTGTGGGTGCCCAACTGCGGCGATAAGAGTGTCTCGCGCGTGGATGCGAAGACGGGCGCGGTGCTGGCGACGATCGCGGTGGGGCCGGCCAACTCCGAAGGCGGCATCGCGTGCTCCAAGGACGCGGCGTGGCTGCCGACGGGCGCGGCCGGCGACAAGGTGGCGCGGATCGATCCGAAGACCAACAAGGTGGTTGCCGAGGTGAGCGTGCCGGCGGGATCGCATACGGCGGATTTTGGCGAGGGGGCGGTTTGGGTGACCAACAGTAGCGGCAGTGTCGTTACGCGCATCGACCCCAAGAAGAACAAGGTGACAGACACGATCGAGGTGGGGCCGAAGCCGCGGTTTCTGGCGGTGGGCGAGGGGTTTGTGTGGACTCTGAATCAAGGCGACGGGACGGTCTCGAAGGTGGACCCGAAGTCGCGAAAGACAATCGCCACCATTCAGCTCGGCATTCCGGGCACGGGCGGCGAGATCTCGACGGGCGGGGGCGCGGTCTGGGTGACGGTGTTTCAGATCCCGATTACGCGCATTGACGCAAAGACAAACAAGGTGACCAGCCAGTTTGCAGGTCCGGGCGGCGATGCGATCCTGTTTGCGCACGGCTCGGTGTGGCTTTCGAACCTGCGCCAGCAGAACGTCTGGCGGATTGATCCGGCGAAGCTGGCCGCACAGTAGACTCCACGGATGCCATACAAATTTCAGCTCAATGGGAAACAGGTGACGCTCGATGTCCCGGCGGAGATGCCTCTATTGTGGGCGTTGCGCGATGAATTGAATCTGTGCGGGACCAAGTTCGGCTGCGGCGCCGGCCTGTGCGGGGCGTGCACGGTGCACCAGGATGGAGTGCCGATCCGCGCCTGCGTCACACCGGTCTCGATGGTGGCGGGCAAGAGGGTGACAACCATCGAAGGGTTGTCCGCTGACGGCGCCCATGCGCTGCAACGGGCGTGGGTGGAGATGGATGTGCCGCAATGCGGGTATTGCCAGGCGGGGCAGATCATGACCGCGGCTGCGTTGCTGGCGAAGAAGCCAAAGCCCACCGATGCCGATATTGACGAGGCGATGAACGGCAATCTGTGCCGTTGCGCGACGTACCTGCGCATCCGGAAAGCGATCCACAGGGCGGCGGAGTTGACCAAATGAGGCGGCCCGTAGAGAATCAGGGTCCGGGACTGGAGCGGCGGTTCTTTCTGCGAGTCTCGCTCGTGGCGGGAGGCGCGATGCTATTGGGCGGGGGTACGTCGGCAGTGGCGCAAGCGCCGGCGCAGGCTGGCGGGCGGCGTCCGCAGGCGGTGCCGAAGCCGAGCGCGTTTGTGCAGATCGACGCGAACGGGACGGTCACCTTGATGGCCAAGAATCCGGAGATGGGCCAGGGGATCAAGACGGCGCTGCCGATGATTCTGGCCGAGGAACTGGATCTGGACTGGAAGATGGTGAAGGTGGTGCAGGCGGATCTGGACGAGGCGAAGTATGGGTCGCAATCAGCCGGCGGGAGCCGCTCCACTCCGAACAACTGGGACCTGCTGCGGCGGGTGGGCGCATCGGCACGGTGGATGCTGGTGCAGGCGGCGGCGCAGAGTTGGGGCGTGGCCGAGGGGGAGTGCTCCACGGAACTGGGGCGGGTGATGCATCCTGCCAGCGGCCGCAGTTTTGGGTATGGCGAACTGGCGGCCAAGGCGGCGGCGCTGCCGGTGCCCGACGGCGCTGTAGCGAAGCCCAAAGACGCCAAGGACTACAAGATCATCGGCAAATCCATGCCCACGGTGGATCTGCCGGCGATGGTGTCGGGCAAGCCGATCTACAGCATCGACTTCAAGCTGCCTGGCATGCTCTATGCGGTATTTGAAAAGTGCCCGGTGTTTGGCGGCAAGGCGGTGCGCGCCAACCTGGAGGAGATCCAGGCGATGCCGGGCATTCGCCACGCGTTTCTGGTGGAGGGCAATGGCGACCTCACCAGCCTGGTGAGCGGGGTGGCGATTGTCGCGACGAAGTGGTGGTATGCCAACCAGGCGCGGAAGAGCCTGAAGGTGGAGTGGGAAGAAGGGCCCACGGTGGCGCACTCAAGCGCGGGTTATGCGGCGAAGGCCGAGGAGTTGTTTGGACAGAAGCCCGCTTTCACGATCCGGAAGGACGGCGATGTGGAGGCAGCGCTGGCCGGCGCGGCAAAAACGGTGGACGCGAAATACACGTTCCCGTTTATCTCCCATGCCCAACTGGAGCCGGGCAATTGCACGGCGCAGTATCAGGATGGCAAGTTGGAGATCTGGGCTCCCAGCCAGACGCCAGGCCGCGGGCAGCAGATGGCGGCGCAGGCGCTGGGGCTGAAGAACACCGATGTGACGGTGCACCAGTTGCGCACCGGCGGCGGTTTTGGCCGGCGGCTGGCCAATGATTATCTGGTGGAAGCATCCTGGATCGCGAAGCAGATTCCAGGCGTGCCGGTGAAGCTGCTGTGCTCGCGGGAAGACGACATGCGGCACGACTTCTATCGTCCTGGCGGGTATCAGCACCTGCGGGGCGGCGTGGATGCGAGCGGCAGGATCGTCGGCTGGCACGATCACTTTGTGAGTTTCGGCGTGGGGGAGAAGTTCGTCTCGTCTTCCAATATCTCGCCGGCGGACTTTCCGGCGCAGTTCGTTCCGAACTTCGCCGTGGAGGCGACGTTGATTCCTACGGGCGTACCGACGGGCCCGCTGCGTGCGCCGCGCAGCAACTCGCTGGCGTGGGTGATCCACTCATTCCTTGACGAGCTGGCGTATGCCGCGGGCAAGGACCCGGTGCAGTTTCGCCTGGATCTGCTGGGCGAGCCGCGCGTGGTGGGCAAGGGCATGGAGGCCTACGATGCGGGACGCATGCGGGCGTGCCTGGAACTGGTGGCGGAGAAGAGCGGCTGGGGCAAGCGGAAATTGCCGAAGGGCACAGGCCTGGGCGTGGGCTTTCACTATAGCCACTCCGGATACTTCGCCGAGGTGGCGGAGGTGAGTGTCGATGCCAACAGCCGTGTGAAGGTGAACAAGGTATGGGCGGTTGGCGATGTGGGCAGCCACATCATCCATCCGAGCAGCGCGCTGAATCAGGTGCAGGGTGCGGTGATCGACGGCCTCAGTGAATTGATGGCGCAGGAGATCACGATTGAGAAGGGCCGGACGGTGCAGAGCAACTACCATCAGCACCAGATGGTGCGCATGAAGCAGGCTCCGCCGGAGATCGAGGTGCACTTCATTCGGAGTAACCATCCGCCCACGGGCTTGGGTGAGCCGCCGCTGCCGCCGCTGCTGCCGGCCGTGGCCAACGCGATCTTTGCGGCGTGCGGGAAGAGGGTAAGGACGTTGCCGCTGGCCAAGGAAGGGTTCCGTTGGGCGTGAAGAGATGGGCGCTGGACTCAATCAAATATTTGATCGGCACGATCGTAATTTCTTTCGCATTTCGATATTGCCATAGCTAATGAGACTCTGCGACCATACGCCTATGCTGGTGCTTGCAACACGAGATGACGCGCAACGGAAGATTGCGCCTCGCGTGCTGCTCCGGCTTACCGCGATGGACGTTTGTTGCGGTCCTCCCCCTTCCCTCACGGCATAGCCGGCCTCTATCCGCTGCTGCCGCCGTTGCCCAGCCGCTCGCGATGCTCGCGTCCGCGCAGGCGACGACATCTCTACCTCAATTCTGTTGGTGAAAAGGAGTCTCTATGGCGGGCAATGAGTCCGTAGTTCCAGCCCATGTGCTTTGGGAAGATACCATCCGCGGCGGGGCCGCGTGGTCTCATGTGTTGAAGCGCGGCACTGCGCTCCGCATCAACGATACCGAGGGCGGGGCCAATGTGGGCGCGATCTTCTACAACTTCGAATGTCCGGTGGAGCGCTACAACATGCCGGACACGCTAAAGGCGCAGCACACCGGATACCTCACGAAGGGCCTGGTGCTGTATTCCGATATGGGGCGGGTGCTGTGCTCTGTGACGGAAGACAGTTGCGGCTGGCATGACCCGATCGGCGGGCACTCGAACGCGGCGATGGTGGAGGCGAAGTATGGCGAGGCGCGCTACCAGCAGCATCGCAACGACTATCACCGGAACGCACGCGAGAACTTCCTGATGGAGCTGGGCAAGTGGGGCCTGGGCGAGCGCGACCTCAACGCGAACGTGAACTTCTTCAGCAAAGTGGTGGTGGGCGAGGACGGCGGCATGACGCTGCAGCCGGGCAATTCCAGTGCGGGCGCGTATGTGGAGCTGCGGGCGGAAATGAACGTCCTGGTGATTCTGGACACGTGCCAGCACGCGCTGGATGCGGGCGTAGAGTACGCCCCGAAGTCCGTGCACGTCTCGATCCGGCGAGTGGCGCCGCCTGGCGCGGATGATCCGTGCCGGGTCTCGCGGCCGGAGAACGGGCGCGGCTTCATCAACACTGAACGGTACTTTCTGTAAGGGGATCGATATGGCAACGACGACGCTGGTGCAAAGCTCGCTCGCTCCGTCCGACGCAATTTACGACGCGATTCTGGACGCTGGTGAGCCTTGGATCCACGAGATCCGCAAAGGACAGATCTTCCGCATTGAGGATCTCGGCGGGAATCAGGCCGTGGACACGCTGTTCTACAACGCAGCCGACTACGCCGAGCGGTATAGCGCGACGGACACGGTGCTGGGTCAGAGGAACATCTACCTGACGACCGGGACGAAGTTGATGTCGAACCGTTTCCAACCGATGCTCACGATTGTGGCCGACACCTGCGGGCGCCACGACACACTGGGCGGCGCGTGCGCGAACGAGAGCAACATGGTGCGTTACGCGATAGAGAAGCGCTACATGCACGCCTGCCGGAACAGTTTCCTGAAGGCCATCGCGCACTGGGGCAAGGGACTGGAGAAGCGGGACATCCCGAACAACATCAACTTTTTCATGAACGTGCCGGTGACGGCCGAGGGGCGGCTGACGTTTGAGGACGGCATCTCGGAGCCGGGCAAGTACGTGGAGATGCGGGCCGAGATGGACGTGCTGGCGCTGATCAGCAACTGCCCGCAGCTGAACAATCCCTGCAATGCGTACAACCCGACTCCGGTGCGCCTGCTGATCTGGGATGCGCAGGCCGAGTGATTCATGTTTAAGAAAATCCTGATCGCCAACCGGGGCGCCATCGCGTGCCGGATCATCCGGACGCTGGACCGTATGGGCGTGGGCTCGGTGGCCGTGTATTCCGAGGCTGACGCTCATTCGCTGCACGTGGCGCAGGCGGGCGAGGCGGTGTGTCTGGGGCCGGCCGCCGCCGCGCAGAGTTACCTCAACGTGGAACGTGTGCTGGCCGCGGCGCTCCAGACAGGCGCCGAGGCGATCCACCCGGGCTACGGCTTTCTGAGCGAGAATGCGAGCTTTGCGCAGCGATGCGTGGAGGAAGGCATCGTCTTCATCGGGCCCACCGCGCAGCAGATGCGTGACTTCGGATTGAAGCACACTGCCCGCGCGATTGCGGCAGAGAACGGTCTGCCGATGCTGCCGGGCACCGGGCTCCTGGCCGATGCGGCGATGGCGGCGGCGGAGGCAGGGCGGATCGGCTATCCAGTGATGCTGAAGAGCACGGCGGGCGGCGGCGGAATCGGGATGCGGCTGTGCCGGGACGAGTCTCAACTGGTGGATGCCTTCGACGCGGTGCAACGTCTGGGCCAGACGAATTTCCGGGATGGCGGCATCTTCCTGGAGCGCTACGTGGAGCATGCGCGGCACATCGAGGTGCAGATTTTTGGAGACGGGCGCGGTGGCGTGATCGAGCTGGGTGAGCGCGATTGCTCGGTGCAGCGCCGGAACCAGAAGGTGATCGAAGAGACGCCAGCGCCAAACGTGCCGGACGGGGTGCGGCGGCAGATGCTGGAGATGGCGGTGCGGCTGGGCCGGGCCGTGCAGTATCGATCGGCGGGCACGGTGGAGTATGTCTACGATGCGGCTCGCGAGGAGTTCTACTTTCTGGAAGTGAACACCCGGCTGCAGGTGGAGCACGGCGTGACGGAAGAGACGCATGGCGTGGATCTGGTGGAGTGGATGGTGCGGAGCGCGGCGGGGGAGATGCCAACGCTGGAGCGGCCGCGCGCGGAAGGTGCGTCCATCCAGGTGCGGGTTTACGCGGAGGATCCAGGGAAGGACCTCCAGCCGAGCTCGGGTTTGTTGACACACGTGCATTTCCCGGATTCGGTTCGCTGTGAGACGTGGGTGGCGCCGGGGACGGAGGTGACACCATACTACGACCCGATGTTGGCCAAGGTGATCGCCAAGGGCAGCACGCGGGCGGAGGCGCTGGGCAATCTGCGGGCAGCGCTGGCGGAGAGCCGGATCTATGGGATTGAGAGCAATCTGGAGTATCTGCGGCAAGTGTTGGTGGATCCGGGCTTCGAGGCCGGCGGGGTGACCACGCGGTATCTGAATAGCGTGGCGTACAAAGTGGCCACAGTGGAAGTGCTGGACCCAGGCACGATGACGACAGTGCAGGATTATCCGGGGCGGCTGGGCTACTGGCACGTGGGGCTGCCGCCATCGGGACCGATGGATTCGCTGGCATTCCGGCTGGGTAACAGTCTGCTGGGCAATCCGGAGAGTGCCGCAGGGCTGGAATGTACGATGGCCGGGCCGATCCTGCGCTTTGCTCAGGCGGCGACGATTGCGGTGACAGGCGCGGAGATGGGCGCGACGATCGACGGCCAGCCGGTGCCGTTGTGGACAGCCGTTACGGTGGCGGCAGGGGCGACGCTGCAGATGGGCGCCGTGAGAGGCGCGGGCTCCCGTGGTTACGTGCTGGTGCGGGGCGGCATCGATGTACCGGAGTATCTCGGCAGCAGGAGCACGTTCACGCTGGGCCGGCTGGGCGGGCACGGCGGGCGCGCGCTGCGCACGGGAGATGTGCTGCACCTGAATCCAGCGGGGGTGTGTGCGGAGAGCCGGAGGGCGGAGACGGGGTGTGTACCGGTGTACGAGACGGAGTGGCGGATCGGCGTGATGTACGGTCCGCACGGCGCTCCGGACTTCTTCACGGAGAGCGACATCGAGACGTTCTTCGCGACGACGTGGCGGGTGCACTACAACTCCAGTCGCACCGGCGTGCGGCTGACGGGGCCCAAACCGGAGTGGGCGCGGCAGGATGGCGGGGAGGCGGGGCTGCACCCGTCGAACATTCACGACAACGCGTATGCGATCGGCACGATCGATTTCACCGGTGATATGCCAGTGATTCTGGGGCCGGACGGTCCCAGCCTGGGCGGGTTCGTGTGCCCGGCGACGATTGTGGACGCGGAGTTGTGGAAGATCGGCCAGCTCAAGGCGGGCGACGGTGTGCGCTTCGTCCGTATCACGGTGGAGCAAGCAGCGGTGTTAAGCGGCGATTTGGAACGCAGCATTGCGACGCTGAGTGCGCCGGGCGTTCCACTGGCCGAGGAGAGCGAGCATCGGGAACCGGCGGTGGTCTTTACGAAGCCGGCTGCTGCGGATTGCCCGGCGCTGGTGTGCCGGCAATCCGGCGACAGGTATCTGCTGATTGAGTACGGCGAGCCGCTGCTGGATTTGAAGCTGCGGTTCCGGGTGCACGCGCTGATGCAGTGGTTCGAGCGCAACCGGCCGGCGGGGATTCTCGATCTGACGCCGGGGATCCGCAGCTTGCAGATTCACTACGACACCGCGTTGCTGGGGCGCGAGCATTTGCTGGAGATGATTGACTCAGCCGACGCGGCGCTGCCGGGGCTGGACGGTCTGGAGGTGCCGACACGCGTGGTGCATCTTCCGCTTTCGTGGGACGATCCGGCCACGCGCCTGGCCATTGAGAAGTACATGCAATCGGTGCGGCCCGATGCGCCTTGGTGTCCCAGCAACATCGAGTTCATTCGACGGATCAACGGGCTGGCCTCCATCGAGCACGTGAAGCAGATCGTCTTCGATGCCAGCTACCTGGTGTTGGGTCTGGGCGACGTGTATCTGGGGGCGCCGGTGGCGACGCCGATCGACCCGCGGCACCGGCTGGTGACGACGAAGTACAACCCGGCACGCACGTGGACGCCGGAGAACGCAGTGGGGATCGGCGGCGCATACCTCTGCGTATACGGCATGGAGGGGCCGGGCGGTTACCAGTTTGTGGGCCGCACGGTGCAGATGTGGAACACCCACAGGAGCACCGCTGATTTTGCGCCGGGCAGTCCGTGGCTGCTGCGGTTCTTCGATCAGATCCGGTTCTATCCGGTGAGCGGCGGCGAGCTGCTGGAGATGCGCGATGCGTTTCCGCAGGGGAAGCTGAAGATGGACATCACGGAAGAGACGTTCCGGCTGCACGACTACAACGCGTTTATCGATTCGATTCGCGACGATGCGGGCGCCTTTAAGCAGCGCCAGCAGGCGGCGTTTGAAGAGGAGCGGGACCGGTGGGCGGCTGCCGGATTGGCGGAGGTTCCGCAGGCGGAGGCCGCTGCGCCGGAGGCGTTGGCCGAGTATCGCGTGCCGGACGGGTGCCGGGCGGTGCAATCGCCGATCACGGGCAGCGTCTGGACTGTGGGTGTCCAGCCGGGCGAGCGCGTGGAAGCGGGCCAGCGCGTGCTGGTGATTGAGGCGATGAAGATGGAGGTCGCCGTGGCTGTGCCGCAAGCGGGGACGGTCGTGGAGGTGCTGTGCCAACCGGGGACGCCGGTGACGACAGGCCAGGCGTTGGTGGTGGTGCGAACCTAGGGGAGATTGCAGGATGAGTCTAGACATCACTGGGCTGCTCGATGCCTATCGGGCCGGCGCGGCGCGGCCGGCGGAGATCGTGGAGGCTGTGTACGCGAGGATCGAGGCACGGGGGACTCGCCCGGTGTGGATCCATCTCGTGAGCAAGGAGGAGGCGCTGGAGCGGGCGCGGGCGCTGGAGGAAGACAGCGCGGCGTTGGCGCTGCCGCTGTACGGCATACCGTTCGCGGTGAAGGACAACATCGACGTGGCGGGCATGCAGACAACGGCGGGCTGCCCGGCCTTCGCCTACACACCGCAGAGCACGGCGTTCGCGGTGCAACGCCTGCTGGATGCCGGCGCGATGCTCATCGGTAAGACGAATCTGGATCAATTCGCGACGGGCCTGGTGGGCACACGGTCGCCATATGGCGCGTGTTCCTGCGTGTTTGACGAGGACTACATCTCTGGGGGGTCTAGCTCCGGATCGGCGGTGGCGGTGGCGGCCGGGCTGGTGAGCTTCGCGTTGGGCACGGATACGGCGGGCTCTGGCCGGGTGCCGGCAGCGTTCAATAACCTGGTGGGGCTCAAGCCGAGCAGGGGCGTGGTGAGCGCGGCGGGCGTTGTACCGGCGTGCCGTACTCTGGATTGCGTCTCGATCTTCGCGTTGACATCGGCCGATGCGCAGGCGGTGTTGCAGGTGGCTGGACAATTCGACGCAGGCGACGCCTATGGCAGGCCGCAGCCTGACGGCGGGCCGGCGTCGTTTTCCACGACGCGCTTCCGCTTTGGAGTGCCGGCCGCCGGAGCGCTGGAGTTCTTTGGCGATGGGGCGGCCGCGCGCCTGTATGAGATCGCGATCGCCCGCATGGTGGAGTTGGGCGGCGAGAAGGTAGAGATCGACTACGAGCCGTTCCGGGCCACCGCCAACCTGCTCTACTCCGGGCCTTGGGTGGCGGAGCGGCTGGCGGTGCTGGCGGGGTTCGCCGGCACGAGCGCGGACGAGATGCACCCGACGGTGCGGCAGATCATCACGAGCGCCGGCCGCTTGAGCGCGGTGGATGCCTTCGCAGGCGCTTACCGGCTCGCGGAGTTGAAGCGGTTGACGGAGACTTGCTGGGCGGAGATCGACGTGATGCTCCTGCCGACCACGGGCACGATCTACACGAAGGCCGCAGTGGAGAGCGAGCCGATCCAGCTCAACACCAACCTGGGCTACTACACGAACTTCGTGAACCTGCTGGACCTCGCCGCCGTGGCGGTGCCGGCGGGCTTTCGCGAGAACGGGTTGCCATTCGGTGTGTCGCTGATCGGGCCTGCATTTTCCGATGACGCACTGCTCCGCCTAGCGGACCGATTTCACCGTGCGCAAGACTTGAGCATCGGCGCCCATCTGCGGCCCGTGGGCTCCACGCAGCCCATTGATCATCCCGAGTGTCCCGAAGGTTATGTCAGCGTCGCCGTGGTGGGCGCTCATCTCTCCGGGCAACCGCTGAACTATCAGCTGACGGAGCGCAACGCGTATCTGTTGAAGACCACTACGACGGCGAGCGACTACCGTTTCTACGCGCTGCGAAACACGACGCCGCCCAAGCCCGGGCTGGTGCGAACTCCGGGATTCGCGGGCGCCGGCATTGAGGTGGAGGTCTGGGCGATGCCGGAAACTCAGTTCGGCGGCTTCGTCGCTGCGATCCCTCCGCCGCTTTCGATCGGGACTGTGGAGCTCTGTGATGGCAGCCAGGTGAAGTGCTTCTTGTGCGAACCGTATGCGGTGGAGGGCTCGGTGGAGATTACCAGCTTTGGCGGGTGGAGAGGGTTCCGCGCAAGCCTGGCGAAGTAGTCGCCCGCCAGGCTTGCGGTTCGGACGTTCGCCGGTCAGGCGATGAGATCGTGCAGAACGTTGCCGGCCACGTCGGTGAGCCGGAAATCACGTCCGCTATAGCGGTAGGTCAACTTCAAGTGGTCGATCCCCATCAGGTGGAGAATGGTGGCGTGGATGTCGTGGACGTGGACGGGCTTGTCGATGGCCTTGAACCCGAAATCATCGGTGGCGCCATAGATGGTGCCGCCCTTGACGGCGCCGCCGGCCAGCCACATGGTGAACCCGAACGGATTGTGATCGCGGCCGCGCTTCACCATGCCGCCTCCGCCGCCCACCTCGCGCACGGGCGTGCGACCGAACTCGGAGCCACACACAACCAGCGTGTCTTTCCATAGCCCGCGCGCCTTCAGATCCTTAATCACCGCCGCGAACGCCTGGTCTGAATTCTTGGCGTTGACCTTGTGCGCGAAGATGTCGCCATGCGCATCCCACGGGTCGCCCTTGGAGTAGTAGACCTGCGTCATGCGCACGCCCTTCTCGGCCAGGCGCACGGCCATCAACGCGCCGCGGGCGACGTTGCCGGGGCCATACATATCGAGGGTCGCCTGGGACTCCTTGCGGACGTCAAACACGTCGGGAGCCTCGGTCTGCATGCGATAGGCGACTTCCATGGACTTGATGACGCCCTCCACCTGCGGGTCGGCGCCGGCGTCGGCGCTGCGGATCTTCTCGAGCTTCTCGAGCAAGTCGAGCTCGCGCCGCTGCTCCGGCATGGAGAACTTCGCGTTGTTCACGAAGCCGAGGACCTTTTTCGGATCGAAGCCCTTCTCGATGACGACCTTCTTCGGGATCTCCTTGCCGTCCTTATCCATCTCCTTGGGCTTGTCCATGTCGGGCTCGGGTTCCATCAGGGGCATGCCATCGGGACCGAGGGCCTCCACCTTGTTGGCGATGAAGGTGCCTTGCGTGATGCCGGGCAGGAAGCCGTTGCTCCACAGCGGCGGGCCGACCGTGGTGGGCACATCGGGGCACAGCACCACGTAGCCGGGCAGGTTCTGATTCTCGGTGCCCAGCCCGTAGGTCATCCAGGCGCCCATCGACGGACGGCCAGCCTGATTGGCACCGGTGTTCATCATGAGGCAGGAGGGCTCGTGATTGGGGATTTCTGTGAAGACTGAGCGCACCCAGCAGATGTCGTCGACCACGCCGGAGAGATGCGGCCACAGGTCGCTGACGTCCATGCCGCACTGACCGTATTTCTTAAATGTGAAGGGCGACTTCATCAATTCACCGGTGCGCCGCTCCGTTTTGACGCCGCCGCCGGGCAGCGGCTGGCCATCGTACTTGTCGAGCATCGGCTTGGGATCGAAGGCGTCGATGGTGGAGAGGCCGCCATTCATGAAGAGGAAGATGACGCGCTTGACGCGCTGCGGATGGTCCAGTTTTGCGACGCCCAGGTTGCCGTCTGGCATCGTCATGGCGCCGGCTTTGCTGAGCGACTCGCCCAACATTCCGGCGAAGGCCATCATGCCGAAGCCGTTGCCGACTTTGCGCAGAGCTTCCCGCCGCGTCACTGGGTTTCTCGATTTATGATTCGACATGTTATTTCTTCCTTGGCGCCACGGTACTTAATTGATGAACATGAACTCGGATGAGCTGAGCAGGATTTTGGCGTAGCGGCCCCAGGCCGTGGCCTCGTACTTGACGGGTGGCGCGACGGCCGGACCGCGGCGTCCGCCGCCGGCTCCGCCCATGTTTCCCATGCCGCCCATCATGCCCATGCCCATGCCGGCATCCGCCGCCGCGGGCGGAGGCGTTGCATCGCCGCTGGCCGCATCGATCGTCGCAGCCGCCGTCTCCGGCGCGGCCGCGGCGCCGCTGGCTTCAGGCGGGGTTGGGGCGGAGGCATCGTCGGCTTTACGGCGCCGCGCTCCACCGGCTGGTGGTTCGGCTGCCGCCTTCTTCTTGCTCTCCTCGTAGGCGCGCACAGGCTCGGTGCGGAGATACTCAAGACCCAGTTGGATTTCGTTGTCCTTCGGCTCCCGCCCGTATGCCAGCAGGTAGGCCTTGCGAATTCGCGCGCGATTGTCCGGCTCCGTCGCGACGCGTTTGGCCAGCGCCTCGGCCTGCATCTGGACGAAGTCGCTATTCATTAGAAACAGCCGCTGGAGAGGAACCGTGGTGGTGAAGCGCTTCTCCGCGCTGATGCCGGGACTTGGGAAATCGAACAGCTGGAGGTAGGCATCGAGCTTGTAGCGACTCACTTTGCCGTAAACCGTGCGGCCCGGGAAGGCGGGCGTGAGCTCCTGCGAAGGTCCGCCGGAGGAGTCCTCGAGATTGCCGGCCACGGCGAGAACCGAATCGCGGATCTGTTCCGCGTCCATGCGTCTGGGCGTCATGCGCCAGTACATGCGGTTGCCGGAGTCCTTGTCGAAGGCGGCCTGGTTCATCTCCGTACTTAGCTGGTAGGTGGAGCTGAGCATGATCCGGCGATGCATCTGCTTCATGGACATTCCGTTTTTCACGAAGTCCTGCGCCAGATACTCCAGCAGTTCCGGATTGGTGGGGCGTTCTCCGCCGAAGCCGAAGTTGCTGGGCGTATCGACGATGCCTGCCCCGAAGTGTCCTTTCCAGAGGCGATTGACGATCACCCGCATGGAGATGGGCTGCTTCACGATCTGCTCGGCAAGCTGAAGGCGGCCGCTCCCCTTGTCGTAGGGCTCAGGGTCCTTGTCCGAGAAGACACTGAGGAAGTGGCGTGGCACCTCCGGCCCCAGGGTCTCGGGATTGCCGCGGAGCGCCAGCTGAATATTGACCGGCGTCGGGGAGTCCTTCACGCCGTGGAGGAAGGGATAGTAAGGGTCGAGCTGTTTGCGCACTGCTTCGAGATCGGCCTGCACCGATTTGAGCCGCGCTTGCGCTTCCGCTCCGATGCGGCTCTCCAAGCCCCAGCCGCGGAACAGCAGCACCCCTGGCGCCCCCATGCGGCCGCCAGCCGCCATCATGGCAGCCGGATCCTCGGCGTCCTTCAACTCGCGCTGGAAAATCTCCGTCCAAAATGCGTTTTGATCCTCAGGCAGGCTCTTCAGACGCAGCCACGAGCCCGGATTGAAGTCGCGGTTGGAGACGAAGTTGCTCGGCTTGTCCGTGCGTTTCTTCGGCTTCGTGCCCTCCATGTCTTTGTCCGCGATCACCTTGTTTTCGGCCTCGAGCTCGTTCCGTTCTAGCATGACGGCGACGATCTCCTCCTGAAACTGGTCGGCCAGTTTCTTCGCCTCCGGCAGCGTCCCCCCGCCCTTCTTCATCAAGGTCTGCCAGGCATCCTTGTTCTTGTACTTGTCGGTGGGCTTGGCCATGTATTTGATCCAGCGGCTCAGCAGTTCGTAGTCCAGCTTCCGCGCCTCCACCACCTGATCCATCTCTTTCTTCTGTCGTCCCGTTACCTCCCAGACGGCCTGCAAGTAGTTCGATGTCTGCAACACCAGCGATCGGGACAACTCGCCGGAGAATGCCTGATTGGTCTCTGAGAGGAGCTTCTGCTTCTTGTCCAGATCGGCTTCCAGCTTTGTGAAGGAGTCGACGACTTTTTTCGGCGCCCTCGGATACTCTTCGTACACGGTATTGAAGAAGACGCCGGCCAGCGCGTAGTAATCGCTTTGCGGGACGGGGTCGTACTTGTGATCGTGGCAGCGGGCGCAGCCGACGGTGACGCCCAGGAACCCTCGCGTCACCACATCCACGCGATCATGCCGTTCGTCAGCGCGGGTTACCTCGTTCGAGCCGTTGTCGTAGTACCACGGCCCGAGGCCGAGGAAGCCGGTGGCGGGCAGCATCTTCTGCCGGACTTTCGGATCCATCAAATCGCCGGCGAGCTGCGCCTTGACGAACTGGTCATAGGGAAGATCGTCGTTAATCGCCTGAATCACCCAGTCGCGGTACATGTAGGCATTGGGATATGGGCGATAGCCGCGCGGATTCGGATTGAGGCTGCGGTAGTCGTCTTCCCCGTAACGCGCCACATCCAACCACGCCCGGCCCCAGCGCTCGCCGTAGTGGGGTGAGGCCAGCAGGCGGTCCACCACCTTTTCAAACGCCCCTGCAGTGGTGTCTTTCTCAAAGGCGGTGATCTCTTCCGGCGTCGGCGGAAGGCCGGTGATGTCGAGCGTGGCGCGCCGCAGCAGATCGCGCTTCGTGGCTGGCCGGACCGGCTTGATCCCTTCCCTTTCCAACTGCGCCAGCACGAAACGGTCAATCTCGTTCTTGGCCCATTTCGCGTCTTTCACCTCTGGCGGTTTGGCCTCCGCGAGCGGCTGAAATGACCAGAATGAGCGCCGTTCCGGGGATATCGTGTACTTGCCGGATGCCTCAGGCGCCTTCCCCGCCGTTTGCGCGGTCTTGGGCCAGGGGGCGCCAGCCTTCACCCATGCTTCCAGATCGGCAATCTGCGCAGGCTTCAGCTTACCGCCCATCGGCATGCGCAGCTCAGCTTTCGTCTCCTTGATGCGCGCGATGATTGCGCTGTTATCAGGGTCCCCGGGCTTGAGCGCCGCGCCGTGCGAGCCTCCCTTGGTCATGGCTTCCAGGCTGTCCAGGCGAAGGCCGCCCATGGCCGAATTCGTGTGGCATCCGTAGCAGCTATTGGCAAGAAGAGGCCGTATCTTATTCTCAAAAAACTCGGGTGACGCAGGAGTCGATTGTGCGGAAAGAGTCTGCACGGCGAGACCAGCGAAGATGCCCAACCAGCTAGCGAAAGAGGAGAAAGTGCGCATAAACCCTTTTCAGAACACGAGACTCGGTGACAACTAGCGGACGCCAAAGGCACGGCAGTGTGCGCTGGTGGGTGCCGGCGTAGGACCCGATTCGAATTCGACAGAGATGTGGTGGGCGGAACTGGACCCAGATGCCAGGACGAGCTACTGAAAGCCTTGTGCAATTTCTACCATGTACTTTTTTGTTTGTCAAACCGGCTGGGTCGCGCTATCCTGGGTGCTCGTCCAGCCCCGTCGCCTGCCCGCTCAGTCGCAGTTCAACCGGCACGTGCCCGGTGCGTCGATCCGAAGTAAGAGTCTCGGGCTTGCTCCGAGATAAACCTGAAGATGCCGAAAGGACTGCCTCTGCATGCGCACATTCCAGACCTTGGCGCTTTTCCTGATGCTCGCCGCCGCCCTACCGGCTGCGTCGAACGCTCAGAAGCCCTCGAAAGCTCCCAAGGCGCCAGTTCCACCGGCGACCGGCGTCAAAACGCCGGGCATCCAGATCCCGTTTGAGGAACTGAAAGCGGAACTCGATCTACCCGCTCCGGGCAAGCCCACGTGGTTGTTCTACTCCGATTCGCTCTTTGCCCCCAACACACTCAAAGCCGGCATTGAGAAGTACGAATCCAAGACCGGCAAAGCGGGCGAGCCGATTGCGGGCGTGGCCAAGCCGTGTACGCGGATGGCCTCCGGCTTCGGCAGCCTTTGGATCCCGTCCTGCGCCGAAGATTCGCTGGTCCGGCTCGATGCAAAGACGCTCAAACAGAGCGCAAAGATCACGACGGGAATCGGTGCGGTGCCAGGCGCGCTGGCCGTGACGGCAGACAGCGTCTGGCTGCTGACAGACGCCAAGACGACCCTCTCGAGAATCGACCCGGGCACGAACGAGATCGTGGGTGACATCCGGGTTCCCACCGGATGCCGGAGCCTGGCGTCTGGTGAGGCCGCCCTGTGGCTGGCGTGTCCCGACCAGAACCTGGTGTTGCACATCAACCCGGCGACGAATCTGGTGACGAAGCGGATTACCGTTTCGGCGGCGCCTCACTCGATCGCCGTTGGTGGCGGGTCCATCTGGGCTCTTTGCGGGAAAGAGGGCAAGGTGGAGCGCATTGACCCGAAGACGGACAAGGTCATCAAGACGATCGAGTTGGGAGTCCCCGGGGCGGTCGGCGAGATTGCCTACGGCGAGGGTTCCATCTGGGTCACGATGGCAGGGTTTCCATTGACCCGCATCGATCCGGGCACAGACAAAGTGGTGCAGCAGTTCTTCGGCTCAGGCGGGGGAGCGATCCAGGTGGCCAACGGCGCCATCTGGCTATCCAACGTTTCGCGGGCCACAATCTGGAAGATCGACCCAAAGCGGGTGGCTGTGACGCTAGCTGACTGATAGAGCCCGGGCCGTGGCCCGCCCGCCTCCGCCGCCTGGAAGCTCGCCATATTTAATCGGCAATAGTCCTTCAAGCAGTATCGATTGGAGGATTATTCCGCGCGTCATGTGTTTTCGTGTATCAATCAGCAATGACCCTCAGAAGAATTTCTGATGGCGAGTTACTTGACTGTTCGGTCACATTTTACATATCCTCAATTCAAGCTTTCAATCCAGTTTTCTGGGAAACTGCACCTTACCCGCGCCACCCGCTAAGGTTACTGTCTTCACTGTCGAGACAAGTTTCGTTCCTCGTCGACATTGCTTCAGATTCCTCGCGCGCTAAGGAGAAGACGTGAAAACACAAGTAATCCTGGGTATCGTCCTGGGGCTGCTGCCGGTAGCGGCCCAGACCAGTTCCGTGCAGGGACGGGTCACTGATGGGCAGGGTTCGGTGATCCCGGAAGCCGTCATTACGGTCAGCAATCAGGAGACCTCAGCCATCCGCAAAACAGTTGCCGATGCCACTGGTTCCTATCGCCTCGTTCAGGTGCCGCCCGGTCCCTACCTCGTTGAGGTCCAGATGCCGGGGTTCCGCACCTACACCAGCCAGGTGCGCCTCCAGGTGGACACGCCGCTGACTCTGAACGTGAAGCTCGAACTCGGACAGGTGACGGAGTCAGTCAACGTTACGGCAGAGGCGGCTTCCATCAACCTGCAGAACGCGACGGTGGGCAATCCGTTTAGCGAAATCCAGATCAAGCAACTGCCCCTTCAAACCCGCAATGTCGTGGATCTGCTGAGCCTGCAGGCCGGAGTGGCGCCAACCGGAGAGGTCCTGGGCGCCCGCCGCGATCAGAATAACGTCACGCTGGACGGCGTTGACGTCAACGATAACCAGAGTTCCACCGGTTTCAACGCGGCGCTGCCGATCCCGCTCGATTCCGTGCAGGAGTTTCGCACGACAGTTGCCGGACAAGGCGCCGATCAGGGCCGGTCTTCCGGCGGCCAGGTCTCGCTGGTGACCAAGAGCGGGTCCAACCAGTTTCATGGCTCTGCCTACGAGTTCCTTCGCAACAAGAGCACGGCGGCCAACAACTGGTTCAGCAACCGCGCCGGGCTCAAGCGCCAGGCGCTGATCCGCAATCAGTATGGCGTATCCGTCGGCGGGCGCATGATCAAGGACCGCGCCTTCTTCTTTCTGAACTGGGAAGACCGGAAAGACCGCAGCGCCACCGCCCAGTCGCGAGTTGTCCCCACCGAGTCTTTCCGCCAGGGCATCATGAAGTACCGCCTGACCGGCGGGCAGATTGGCCAGTTTACTCCGGCCGAAGTGCGAGCCGCAGACCCGCTGGGCATCGGCGCCAGCACCTACATGCTGAAGCTCATGAGCCAGTACCCGTTAGGGAATGATCCCGAGGCGAGTGCCGATCGAGGGTTGAACTTCTCCGTCTTCCGCTTCAACGCTCCGCAGACTTTGAACAATCGCGCCTATGTCGCCAGGATGGACTTCAACCTCGACGCCATCGGGAAGCACACCCTGATGCTGCGCGGAACGCTGGCTGACAATAGCCAGGATTCCGCGCTTGCGCAGTTTCCCGGTCAGAGCGCCGCCTCCACCACAATCGACAACTCGCGTGGACTTGCGGCCCGCTATACGGCGGTCCTCGCTCCGACACTGGTCAACGTGTTCGATTTTGGTCTCACCAGAATCGGCAGCCAGGTCACAGGTACGCCGGAGTCCTCCATCACGTTCGCGCTGGCCACGCCCACCGCCTTCCCGCGGATGAGCAGCCGCGTTGCGCCGACTACCAACTTCGTCGATGACATGACATGGATGCACGGAAAGCACACCGTCCAATTCGGCGCCAACATCCGGATCATCAACAATAATCGCGGCTCCGAAGCGGTATACCCGAGCTACAGCTTCAGCCGCAACACGCTGAGGGGTCTGGGCGCCGACATCACCGCCCAGGTCACCGCTGTCGCCCAACAGACGTATGGAAGCAGCGCTCGACTGGCCGAAGGCACCACCGTCACCAACGCCATGGGTACTTTGCTGGGCGTCATCAACCAGTACAGCGGCGTCTATCAGTTCGGAACCAACGGCAAGGCCATTCCGTTTGGCAGCCCCATCGTCCGTGCGTTTTCGAGCCGCGAGTATGAGTTCTATGTCCAGGACGTCTTCAAGGTCCGTAAGGACCTCACTGTGACCTACGGGCTGCGTTACGGCAGCTACGATCCTCCCTATGAGAGCAACGGCGTGCAGGCCGTTTCGCAGACCCCGCTGAACCAGTACTTCGCTGACCGTGTGGGCGCCTCCGCCCTCGGCATTCCCGGCGGCTCGCTGTCCACCGCCAGGCTCGTCTTCGATCTCGCCGGCAAGGCCAACGGTAAGCCGGGTTGGTTCGGTCGCGACAACAACAACTTCGCGCCGCGTCTCGCCGTCGCTTACGCTCCAGAAAGCGATTCCGGCTGGGGCCGCCTTTTCGGGAAGGGCAGCGTGATCCGTGCCGGCGCCGGTGTCACGCATGACCGCTACGGCAGCAACATGGCCGTGGCGTTTGCATCCTCGGGCTCGCCTGGGCTCTCCACCACCGTGGCCCAGCCGGTCAACACGGACTTCACCACCTCGTTTCGCTATGCAGGCGGCAGTTTACCTGCCCTGACGACCCCCACCAACGGTGGATTCCCTTACACCCCTCCGACGATTGTTGGCGGATTCACCACCCTCACCGGCGTGTCTCCGGATCTCAGAGCTCCCTATCAGTACCTGCTCAATGCCAGCTACGCCCGGCCGCTGAAAAAAGGAATGACCATCGAGATCGGCTACGTGGGCAGACTCAGCCACAAGGGGCTGCTGCAACAGGATTTTGCGCAGCCGCTGACGCAGTTTAAGGATCCGAAGTCCGGCGCCACCTGGACTCAGGCGAGCGCCGTCCTGCGCGACGCCTACGAACGCGGCCTCACGCCCGCTCAGGTGAAAGCGAACCCCGGCATCCTGCCAGTTGTTCCGTTCATCGAGAATCTGTTCGCCAAGGCAAAGAACTACCAGTTTGCCGGTAGCGCCACGGCGAACTACTTCAACACCGTGTATGGCACCTATGCCGGCAGCGACCTGGACGCGCTGAACGACATGGACCGTCTGCGCCAGCCCGATGGATCGTGCATCTCCGCGCCGGGCTGCAACACGTTTTTCGCCTTGCAGAGCGCGGGCTTGACCTCGTGGGTCAACGCCGGCAAGTCGGCCTATCACGGGATGCAGATGGTGTTCCGGCGGCAGGTCAGCAACGGTTGGGGCTACGACTTCAACTACACCTGGTCGCACTCCATCGACAACGCCTCGGCGTCCGAATCCGCCGGCGGCGGCGTGATTCAGGATTCGTTCAATCCCGACGCATTCCGCGGACCGTCGGACTTTGACCTGCGTCACAACATCACGGCCAACGCGGTGGTGGAGTTGCCTTTCGGCAAACGGAAGCACTTCCTGAGCGCCGTGCCTGGCTGGGCCGATGCGATTGTCGGAGGCTGGCAGGTGTCGACTCTGGTGACCTATCGCTCCGGACCGCCGCTGAACCTGAGCAATGGCGGAGTCTACCCGACCAACTACCTGAACTCGGCTCTTGCCGTACTGCGCCCCGGCGCCACCATGCCGTCCAATCAGGTGGGCTACAACCAGCTTGGCAACCCCAGCCTGTTTAGCACAACAACTGCTGTGACGTCCTTCCAGGGACAGTATCCCGGCACGGTCGGCACGCGAGGCATCATCCGCGGCGCCGGTGTGACGAACATGGATCTGTCGGCGAGCAAGTACTTCCTTCTGCCCTGGGAAGGCCACCGCGTACAGTTGAGGGCTGAGGCCTTCAATGCACTGAACAACGTCAACTTCCTGAACTCGGGCACGGCACCCATTCTGAGTCTCGCCAACCCCGGAACTTTCGGCCAGTTCAACGCCGCTGCCGACGCCCGTGTCGTCCAGTTTGCGCTCCGTTACGAGTTCTAACCAGCAATGAACTGCCGAGCCTCGCGAGGCATGGCATCTGACCCGAAACCGGCGTGCCTCCCAACGGAGGCACGCCCGTTTCTTTTTGGATTCGCATCCCGCCGCGGATCAACGGCGCCTGAGACACTATTCCCAAAACTGCCGGACACGCCTCGAAAACATCCCGAACTAGCGCAGGCGACGCACGGTTGAAAAATTCAGAACGTAGCAATTGCGCGGTCCGCCGTCGCCTGATGCCACTCGCAGGATCCAGTCACTTCGAAGGCGCCGGCCCCTTCACCGCCCCGTGCGAAACGGTGAGGCCGGCAAGCCCTCGCCATTCCGCAGCGTGCACTCCGGATTGTCCAGCCACCCGTACCGCACCTGCCTCGGCGCTGCCACGCCCGCCGCCGACACCACCACCGTGCCCCCGTCGATCCGCGCTTCGGCCGCCACAAACTTCCCGTCCGCGCCCGCGATCTCAAAGCCGCGCACCACGCCCCCCGCTGCCTCCAGCTTCGCCGCATGATCAAACCATACGCGCAGACTGCCGCCCTCCACCGCGCTGGTCCGGTAGGTGGGCCCTGATGATTCGATCTTCTCCCCATAGCCCAGCACCCTCGCCGCCAAGGCTAACCGCCGCCCCACCTCCTGCTTGTTCTTCGGATGAATGTCCTGCGCGTCGCCGATGTCGATCGCCACCGCCATGCCCGTCTTCGCCACGCTCAGCGTCTGCAACTGCGCCTCCCGCAACTCCGCCCAGCGGTTGTCCTCGCCGGCCTTGAAATTGGCCAGTTGCACGAACAGAAATGGAAATTCGCCCACACCCCACGCCGAGCGCCAGTCCCGGATCATCGTCCCGAACATCTGCGCATACAACGGCGCGCGCTCGCGGCTGGCATTGCTCTCACCCTGATACCACAGCACCCCGCGGATCGGGAACGGCGTCAACGGAGCAATCATCCCGTTGTACAGTCCGCCCGGCATCCACGAATTCTCCTGATTGTTCGACCACGGCCGCCCCGGCGCCGGCTTGCCCGCCTTCTTCGCCTCCTCCACCTCGCGCTCCCACTGCTTCAACCGCGCGCCCCAGCGCCACTGCCAGTCTTCAAACTCGTCCATCGTCTGCGACCACAGCGCCAGCGCCGGCATCAGGCTCGCGTCGGCCGTCAGCGAACGCGTGCTCATCCACGCCTCCAGCGGTGTCCCGCCCCACGACGTGTTGATCAGTCCGATCGGCACCTTCTGGCTGGACTGAATCTGTCGCGCGAAGAAATACAACACCGCCGAGAATCCCTCGGCCGTCTTCGGAGTGCTCGCCACCCAACCCTCCGCCTCGGTCTCGGCCCGCGGATACTGCGACGCTCGCCTCTTCACCGTGAACAGCCGTATCCGCGGCTGATCCGCGCCCGCAATCTCCGCCGCCGCGTCCTTCACGCTCCCCACCGCCATCTCCATGTTCGATTGACCCGAGCCCACCCACACATCCCCCACCAGCACGTCCCGCAGCGTCAGGCTGTTCGCCCCTCGCACGGCAAGCTCAAACGGGCCGCCCGCCGCCACCGGCGGCAGATACACGCTCCACGTCCCCCGCTCGCTCGTCACCGCCACCCGCTCCGCCCCGTCAAACCGCACCGTCACGCGCTCGCCCGGCTCGCCCTTGCCCCACACATGCACCGGCATGTCCCGCTGGATCACCATGTGGTCCGTGAACAGCGAGGGCAGCGTCACCTCCGCACTCAGCCCGCACAGCACCAGCGAACTCAGCACAACGGCCCGAATGGCTCCGAATAGAATTGACATCATAAACTCCGCCACTACTTCGAAATCAGCTCCAGCGTCTTGCTCTTGGCCTGCTCCTTGAAATAGTCCAGGAACAGCTTCACGTCCATCGCGCCGAATTCACTGCTCACCGCATCCGCGATATCCAGCACGCTGCGCTTCCCATCGGCAAATGCCCGAGCCTCCTGCGCGCCCATGCCCGTCAGCCGCGCCGGCTCCTGCTCCCCGCCGCCGCGCCCCCCGCCGCCACCACCAAAGCCCATCCCCCCGCCGCCGGCATCCGGCTTCCGCACCACCACCAGCTTCGCCGCCTCCGCCTCGGTCTCCGTCAACGGAATCTCGCCCATCCCGCGCGCCGCCGCATAGGACCGGATCCGCGCTGTATCCGCCGCAATCCCGCTCTCCGCAAACGTCGCCGCCATCGCGTCGATCTTCGCCGCCACACCCGCCTCACTGCCCGCAAATACCTTGGCCGAGCGGATCGCATCCGCTTCCCGCGCATACGTGATCCGCGTGCGGTTGATCGCCGCCCGTACCGTGCCCCCGTCGCCCAGCCACCTCAGCGTATCGCCCAGCATCCGGCCAGAGCGCTCCGCCGCATAGCCCGATACCATCTCCGCCACCCGCAACGCCTCCGTCCCATACGTCCCCGCCGCCACCAGGCTCGACGCCCACGCAATAAAACCAGCCCGCTTGAGTTGCGTCGCGTCCGCGTTGAACACCCGGTCTTCGCTCGTGTGATACGCGCTGTCCGGCCAGTTGTTATAGAGCAGCGCCGGGATCCCCTGGCCCAGATATACAACGTGATCCGACGCGCCGTAGTGCTTCTCGATGTTGTAGTAAAACTGCTCCCGCGTGCCCTGCGGATCCAGGATCGGATACTGATACGCATACGCCACCCGGCGGTTGTTCACCTTCTCCCGATTCGTATCGCCCACGAATTCAAAAAACTGCTGCGATACGTCGTTCACCCAGTGGTTTACCGAATACGGCGTCCGCATCATCCGGAAACTGTTGTGACCCTTGCTCACGTCGCCGCCCGCCATATCCACAGAGATGGCTGCAATCGTCTTCTTCACCTCGTCCGGATAGCGGCGCAGATACGCAATCGTCCCGGAGATCTCCGGCACCCACAGAAACCGTACCGTCCGCCGCGGCCGCGGCACCACGCCCTCGTCCACCGCCTTCTTCCACGCGCGCGCCACTTCCAGAATCAGTGCACTGCCGGACGCGTTGTCCATCGCCCCCTGCTTCGCCACGCCCTCAAAGAGATGCGCGGCTAGCACCACTTCCTGATCCGTCGTGCCGTCGCCTTTGATCACCGCCGTCGGCACCTGCATCTCCGCTTCATACTCCCTCGCCTTCACACGCGCGCGCACCGTCACCTTCTCGCCCCGCTCCAGCATCTCCACCAACTCCATCCCCGCCCGGTGAGACAGGCTGAACGCAAATGTGCCCGCCGCTCCCCCCACGCTGCTCCACGCAATCTGATCCGGCCTGTCAATCGGCTTGCCTGTCCGGTTGCTGAAAGACACAATCCCCGCCGCGCCAAACTCGCGCACCGCCAGCGCCGCCGCCGCGCCCGGCGTTCCGCTGATCAACACGATCTTCCCGTTGATGTTCTTCCCCGCGTAGTCGGATTTGTCCGCGCCGCGCCCGCAGTAGATCAGCTCCGCCGTCGCGTCAGCCGTCTTGCTGCCCGTCGCCAGCGCCGCCGCCACGTCGCGATAGCTGATGATCAGCCGCTTCACCGGCGCCGTCATCCACAACTCGCCCAACTCGCCGTCCCACTGCTTCGCCGTCACCGGAAACCGCTCGATATGCACGTCCTCCAGGCCATACTGCTTCGCCATCCGCTCTACATAGGCGGCCTCGCGGTACACCGTCTTGTACTCCTCCACCAGGCGGTCCCGCTCATAGCCCGCGATCTCGATCATGTGATTCAGCGCCAGCGTTCCGCTGATCTCAGCCACCATGGCGTCAATCGTCGCCTGCGGCAACAGTGTCTTCATGTTCGGCTGCTCCGGAGGGCGTAGATTGGGTGAGTCCGTCAGTTGCGCCACGGCTAGAACCGGCAGGCAGAGTACGAGAAAAGTGCGAGACAACATATGCGCGTAATTATACGTCCTACCCGCCCACGCGTCCTTCCCGCTCGACGACAATAAGGACCAGGCACCATATGAAGAGAAGAACTTTCGTAGCCGGCTTTGCCACCACAGCCGCCAGCCTCGCCGCCGGCCGCTCCGCCAAACCCACTCCTGCCACCTCGCGCGAGCAACTCCGCGAGTTTCAATACTCCGATGTCACACTCACCGGCGGCCCCCTCAAAGATCACTTCGATCGCACCCACGCTCACTTCCTCACGCTCAACAATGACAGGCTTCTGAAGGTCTACCGGCAAAAGGCCGGCCTCCCCGCGCCCGGCGACGACATGGGCGGATGGTATGACGCCAAGGGCTTTGTCCCCGGTCACACCCTCGGCCAGTACATCTCCGGGCTCTCCCGCATGGCCAGCGCCACCGGGCACGCGCCCACCCGTCAGAAAGTGCACGACCTCGTAGACGGCTTCGCCGCCACGCTCGGCCCCGATGGCAATCCTTACGCCAGCCCCGTCGCCTCCACCACGTGGCCCTGCTACGTCCTCGATAAGTACGAGGCCGGGCTGCTCGATGCTTACCACCTCGCCGGCGTCACCCAGGCCCGCCAGTTGCTCGGCCGCGTCGTCACCGGCGCCCTCCCCTTCATTCCGGATCACACCTACGACCGTGGCCCCGATAGCCCCAAGCAGGCTCCCTACGATGAGCCCTACATCCTGCCGGAAACCCTCTTCTACGCCCATGAATCAACCGGCGAAAAGCGCTACCTCGATATGGCCCGCCTCTACCTGCTCGATAAGGAGTACTTCGATCCTCTCGCGCGCGGCGAAAACATCCTGCCCGGCAAGCACGCCTACAGCCATGCCATCGCGCTCAGCTCCGCCGCTAAGGCCTATCTCGTTCTCGGCGATCCCAAGTACCTCCAGGCCGCCCGCAACGCCTGGGACATGATCGAAACCACCCAGCAGTTTGCCTCCGGCGGCTGGGGCCCCAAGGAGGCCTTCGTCCCCCCCGGCCAGGGCAAGCTCGGAGAGAGCGTCCTCACCTCGCGCGACCACTTCGAGACGCCCTGCGGCTGCTACGCTCACACCAAGCTGGCCCGCTACATGCTCCGCTGCACCGCCAACGCCCGCTACGGTGACGGCCTCGAACGCGTCCTCTTCAACACCGTCCTCGGCTCCATCGACCCCGACGATCAAGGCAACTACTTCTACTACTCCGACTATCACGCCGGCGCCCGCAAAGGCTACTACAAGCGCAAGTGGCCCTGCTGCTCCGGTACGCTCATCCAGGGCGTGGCGGACTACCTGCTCAATCTCTACTTCCACTCCGGCGCCGGCATCTGGGTCAACTTCTTCACGCCCTCCACCGTGCGGTGGCATGCCGGCCGCACGCCCGTGAAGCTCATCCAAACCACCGGCTACCCATTGGACGAAACCGTCCACCTGCGTGTCGAAATCCCCGCCCCAGCGGACTTCGCCATCAACGTGCGCATCCCCGGCTGGCTCTCCGCTGAGCCCCGCCTGGAACTCAACGGCAAGCCCCTCGATATCCCGGCCCGCCGCCAAACCTTCGCCTCCATTCGCCGCCGCTGGAAGAACAACGACACTCTCATCTTGCGGCTCCCGCTGGCCTTCCGTACTGAGCCCATCGACGACCGCCACCCCACGCTCGCCGCCCTCATGCGCGGTCCGCTCCTCTACGTCGCCACCGACCCGCCCGCCGAGCTTGCCTCCACCCCGCTCTCCCTGCCCGCTGGCCTCTCTGCCGTGGACCACAACGCTGCCGATTTTCAAGCCCAACTCGCTGGCCGCGCCCAACGCTTCAAGCCGTTCTACGCAGTCCGCCAGGAGGCCTACGATACCTACTTCTCCGTCCTGCCCGGCGCTCGTTAGGGAAACAAACGACCATGAAATCCCACCTCTTCGCCCTGCTGTTCCTCCTCGCCCCGGCCATCCACGCCGCGCCCGCCGCCGAACGTCCGCGCGTTGTCGTCTCCACCGATATCGGAGGCACCGATCCCGACGACTTCCAGTCCATGGTCCACCTCCTCCTCTACGCCGACGTGCTCGATCTCGAAGGCATCCTCTCCTCCCCCTTCGGCCCCGGCCGCCTCGAGCACATCCTCCAGGTCATCCAGCACTACGAAAAGGACTATCCGAATCTCAAAACCTACTCCAGCCAATACCCGTCTCCCGATGCCCTGCGCGCCATCTCCAAACAGGGGGCCTTCGATTCGCCCGGACCCGCCGGAGTCGGCAAGCCCACCGAAGGCTCCGCTTGGCTCATTCAATGCGCCCGCCGGCCCGACCCCCGTCCGCTGCACGTCCTCGTCTGGGGCGGTATCGAGGACCTCGCCCAGGCCCTGCACGATGCGCCCGACATCCTGCCGAAACTCCGCGTCTACTTCATCGGCGGACCCAACAAGATGTGGAGCGTCGATGCCTACAACTACATCGAGCAGCATCACCCCAAGCTCTGGATCATCGAGGCAAATTCCACCTACCGAGGCTGGTTCGTTGGCGGCAATCAGCAGGGCGAGTGGGGCAATGCCTCCTTCGTCGCGGCGCACATCGCCGGTCGCGGCGCACTCGGCGAGTACTTCTCCACCCATCTCAAAGGCGTCATCAAGATGGGCGATACACCGTCGGTCGGCTGGCTGCTTCACGGCAAGCCTGATGACCCATCCCAGCCCGGATGGGGCGGCCGCTTCGTCCGCATCTGGGACGGGAGAAAGACCATCTTCGATCACCTCACCACCGAGTCCGAGACGGCCGAGGCCTTCGGCGTTGCCGAATTCGCCATCCCTCTACCCGCCGGCATGACCCGTGACCACTCAGCGCGCGTCCTCTTCGACAATCGCATCACCGTCAACTCCACCAACGACGGACGCACGCTCCACTTCCGCTTCTCCCCCCGCGACGCCAAGATCTGGTCCTACGTCATCACCAGCGATTTCGCACCCATGAACGGCCAGTCCGGCAGGTTCACCGCTGTGCCGCCGCCGCCCGCGCGCACCAGTCGCCCCTCCACCCTCCACCCCAATTGGTGGATCGACGACCCCGCTCCCTCCGCCGCCGAGGGCGTCCACGCCGGAGCCCGCAGCGTCAATCAGTGGCGCGAAGACTTCCTCCGCGATTTCGCCCTCCGCATGCTCCGCTGCCAGGCGCCCAAACACGAATAGGCCCTAGTACCCCTCAACTGCTTGTGATATCAAGGTGTGGAATCATCCGCCCCCAAGGAGCCAGCAATGAGCCTAACCCGCCGCCAATTTCTCGCCACCACCGGAGCCGCCGCCCTCGGTGCCGCACCCCGCAACCAGGTGAAGATCGGCGTAGAGATGGGCTGCATCAGCTCCGCCAAGTACACGCCCTTCCAGTACCTGGACTACCTTGCCGGTATCGGCGCCAGCGTGGCCCAGTTCTCCGCCAGCACTCTTGGTGTCAACCTCGCCAGCCCGGACGAGGAAGTCATCAAAAAGGTGCGCGAATACGCCGCCGCAAAGGGCATCACCACGCCCGCGTTCTCCTCCGGCTGCATCTGTCCCACTTCCACCGGCTTCAACAGCAAGGCCGGCACTGCCGAGGAGCAGATCGCCCAAGGCCTGAAGCTCTCTCGAATGATGGGCGCCACCGCCATGCGCGGCGTCGTCGGTGGAGCCAAGGAACGGCCCCAGATCGAAATCCACATGCAGTCCATGAGCCGCCTGCTCAAAGGAATGCGTTCTCAAATCAGGGAATCGGGCGTCAAGATCGCGCTCGAAAACCACGGCGGCGATTTCCAGGCCCGCGAGCTCAAAGCCCTCGTCGAAGATGTCGGCTTCGACATTCTCGGCATCTGTCTCGACTCCGGCAATCCCCTCTGGATGCTCGAAGACCCGCACCTCACACTCGAGCTCCTCGGCCCCTACTCCATCGTCAGCCATGTTCGCGATACCGCCGTCTGGCGTGTGCCGGAGGGCGTCGCCGTGCGCTGGGTCAACATGGGCGAGGGCAATGTCGATATCGATGGCTGGATCAATAAGTTCCTCGCCGTCCAGCCCGCCGTCCCCGTCACCTTCGAAAACATCGTCTCCGGCCAACCGCGCCTCATTCGCGTCTTCGATGCCGCCACTTTCAAGGACTACCCCAAAATGCCCGCTGGCGACCTGGCCCGGTTCCTCGCCTTGGCAGAGCGAGGCAAGCCCGTCCCCGCCCAACCGGCCGCGCCCGGCAAGTCCCGCAGCCAGCAACAACTCGACGATCTGGAGTTCTGCGTGCGTTACACCCGCAAGCTCTTGTCCGCCGCCTGAATCGACTTGAACGATGGAGGTGCATCATGCGCCGGCGTTGTTTTCTGCAATCCCTAGCCACGGCCTCTGCCGCCATCGCGCAGCAGCGCCCCACTCCCGCTCCGCCCCAGCGCTTCCAGCCCTCGGAAGGAGCCAATCAGCCCCTCGGAGTAGGGCAGGGCATTCACCCCGGCCGCGCGCGCCCGATGGCTCCGGCGCTCTCCCCAGCCTCGGCACGCACGAGCATTGGGACAATGCCGCCAGCCGGAAATACTCGCGCAACCTGGGCCGCAAGGAAGGTATCGAATTAATCGCCAATATCTGATCTGCCCCGGCCGGTTCTGCCATACAATATCCGCATGACGAACACCGCTTTGACTCGCCGCCAGGCCCTCGGCCTCGCCGGCTCCGCGCTCGCGGGATGGTCGAAGACGCCCCCTGCCTCCACCGTCGCCATCGCCCGCTGCCGTGCCTACGATCCAAAAATCTACGACACCCTCAAGACACTCACCGATCAATGCGGCGGTCTGGGCAAGGTCGTCAAGGGCAAGACCGTTGCCGTCAAACTGAATCTCACCGGCAACCCCGCGCGGTTTCCAGTGAAGCCCGGCCTGCCCTACCGCAACGAGCCGGGCACCGTGCTCGCGCTCTGCCAGCTCATGGCCAAATCTGGCGCCAAACGGATCCGCCTCATCGAGAGCTTCTTCCCGGGCAAGCAGGATCTGGAACTGTGGGCGCGCTACGGGCTCGATGTCAAAGCGATTGAGAACTGTGGCGTCAAGGTCGAGTGGGAAAACACCAACAATCTCGGCCTCGCCAAGCAGTATGTGCGCATGAAGGTGCCGGGCGGCGGCATCATGTATCCCGCCTACGATCTGAACCACTCCTACCAGGATTGCGACGCCTACGTCTCCCTCTCCAAACTAAAAAATCACTGGATCGCCGGCGTCACCATGACCATGAAGAACAACTTCGGCATCACGCCCTGTTCCCTCTACGGCGGCGATGCCGGGTCGGACGGCAACGAAGACCCCAAACAGGAGCGCGCGCCCGTCGGCCACAACGGCGCCAAGACTCCGCCCAAGGGCGTGCCCCAGGAGTTGCATCCCGAATCACCACGCGAGCCCGGCTACCGCGTCCCCCGCATCGTCGTCGATCTCTGCTCCATCCGGCCCGTCGACCTCTCCATTGTGGATGGCGTGGAGACCATCCGCGGCGGCGAGGGTGAGTGGAACCGTGGCGTGGAGCTCATGAAGCCCGGCGTCCTCCTCGCCGGACGCAACATGGTCTGCGTGGATACCGTTTGCACCGCCGTGATGGGCTACGATCCCCGGGCAACCCGCGGAGCGTCACCCTTCCTGAACGGCGACAACACTCTCCTGCTGGCCGAGGCGGCCGGGCTCGGATCGGCGGACCTCGCGCAGATCGAGACCGCCGGACTCCGCCTGAAGGATGCGAAGATCGACTTCGGTCCCGGTCCCGTCGGGAAGAAGTTCTTTTCCTAAGGCCAATCTGCCGTCGCACTCGCGCGTCACGGTACCGCGCGCCAGCCGCGTAGGGCCGTCCGATTTCCCTGATGGGGACGGCCCGGACACCATCTGCGCCAGTCCCGGGAGGTTCGGTATCAGACTGAAACAGCCCTAACGCAGCCCCGCCAGATACACCAGGCTTTGCCGGATTTGCGGCACCGCATCCACGGCCTCTTCCTCCAGAAAGTACTGCTGCACGCCGCACTCCTGCGCTGCCAGTAATGCGGCCCGCACGTCCACGAGGCCCGTGCCCAGCGGTACGCTGTCCTCTTCCGCCACGTCAGCTGGAGAGCCGCCCAGCTTCGTCCCTTTCCGAATGTCCTTCACGTGCATCAGCGGAAATCTGCCCGCATGTCGCTTCAGCATTCGTGCGGGGTCCTGCCCCCGTAGACGATCCAGAAAATGTCCATCTCGAAGTTCACGAACTTCGGATCTGTCAGTTTCGCCAGCGTGTCGAACTGCGTGCCGTCCGGCGAGGGATCAAACTCCGTCCCGTGCGTGTGATAGCACAGCCGCAGTCCCGCACCCGCCAACCTCTCGCCCCACCGGTTCAGGTTCTCCGCCGCCGGTGCGCAGTCCCTCGCCATCAAATGCTTCGCGCTGTGCGGGATGGTCGAGCAGACCACATACTCTGCTCCTAGCGTCCGCGCATGAGCGGCCACCACGTCCAAGTTCTTACCCAGCGCCTCGTAGCCGGCGCCGATCGACGTCGCCCTCAGTCCCGCGGCTTGGAGTAGTTTGAGAAACTCCGCCGGAGTCCGTCCGTAGAGATCGCCAGCCTCCACCACGCGGAACCCGAGCTTGCCAATCAGCCCCAGCGTGGACACCAGATCCTTCTCCGCCAGGTAACGCAGGCTGTAGATGTTGATGCCCACCGGAGCCCGAAACGCCGACGCGGCTGCCGCCGTTGCCGCCGCGCCCGCCATCCCCAGAAATCCGCGCCGCCCGATCATGCCTGCAACTTCCACGGGCTGCGATACTCCCGTTGCAGCAAGGGCCGCGCGCCTTCCTGCTCCACCGTCTGACGCTTCTCATCCCAGTCCAGCCGCATTCGCGAACGCATGGCCAGGTTGCCCAGGATCGAAGTCACCGATGAACGCACACACGTCTCAATGTCGCTGTTCGGCCGTTTCCGCGTCCGCACGCAGTCCAGGAAATTGGCCCAGTGCAGCGGATGCGGATCGCTCACCCTCTTCATCTCGAACGGCTGCAAATCCGAGCCCTTCTCCGGCGTGATCCGGATCACAGCGCGATCGACGTACAGCGTGCCTCGCGAACCGTGGAACGTAATGCCCATCAGACGGTTCGAGCCCAGTTCCGTATTGTTCGACCGGTGCTCCCACGACCCCACAAAACCCGGATACTCATACGTCGCCAGCATGGTGTCCGGCGTCTCGCTGTTGTCCTGCAGCCAGTACTTCCCGCCAATCGCCACAACCCCATGCGGCATCACGTCTCCGAACGCCATCTGCACGATATCCAGCATATGAATGCCGGAGTCCGTCAACTGGCCGCCCGCATAGTCCCAGAAAAACCGGAAATACGAGTACGCATCCGGGTAGACGCCAAACCGGTTCGGGTTGAACGGCCGGGCCTGTGCCGGCCCCTGCCATAGATCCCAATCGAGTCCGGCCGGCGCGGCCTGCTCCGGTGGATTGCCGATCCCTTTCGGGTTCTGGTTGCTGTAAATCCAGCTCCGGACGAAAGCGATCTTGCCCAGTTCGCCGCCGCGCACGATCTCGCACGCCTTCTGGAAGTGCGCACCCGACCTCTGCCAAGTGCCCGCCTGCACCACACGGTTGTACTTCCGTGCGGCCTCCACCATCACCGTGCCCTCGCTGATCGCCACGCAAGCCGGCTTCTCCACATAAACGTCTTTGCCCGCCTTGCACGCCTCCACCGTAATGTATGGGTGCCAGTGGTCCGGCGTCGAGACGCACACGGCGTCGATCGAAGGATCCGCCAGGATCTGCCGGAAGTCCCGGATCTCCTTCGGTTGGTGTCCGCCGCGCCGCGCCAGCGCCGCCGCCCGCTCCAGATTCGGCTGGAAGACGTCGCATACGGCGCTCACCACCACGCCCGGTTGCTTCATGGCGGCGCCGAGATTCTCAGAGCCCATCACCCCGACACCGATGAAGGCCGTCGAGATCCGGTCATTCGCCGCAACCGCTGCTCCCCGTAGCGCCGAGGCCGCGGTCGCTGCGGTCGCGGAACGCAAGAACAATCGGCGCGCAATTTCGCTGGTTGGCATTGCCGAATCTTACCGCAGCGCCAAGCCCTGAGGGAAAGTACGCCCCGTAGCACGCCCGGCTGCCTTCGTCGCAAGTCCGCCGCAACAGCTCGAAGAATGTCGCCAGCGGCCTTCATGCTTGCTCCGAATGACAGATTGTCGCCCCTGACCGCCATCTGGCTGCATTCTCTGGTAGATTTCAACCTGTACGTGCCGGCCAATTCGATGGTGGCGGCATGGGTGCTGGGACTGGCCGAGGGTGTCCGGCGGCGGCCGGAGCGAGCGGGGCCCGGCGAAGGGAGATCGTAAGCGATGTCTGATTCCGGTTTCGCGCGGCGGGACTTCCTGCGCACTTTGCCCGTGGCGGCAGGCGCTGCGGCGCCGGGCGCGCCCGGCACTGTGACGGTGGACCCCACCCCGCTCTTCGACATCTCACCGTGGTTGTATATGCAGTTCATGGAGCCGCTGGGCGCTACCGACAGCACGGTGGAGGCGGCGTGGGACTACGACCGCGACGACTGGCGTAAGGACTTCATCGATGCGGTGCGGGAGCTGGCTCCGGACGTGATCCGATACGGCGGCTTGTACTCGCGGCACTACAAGTGGCGCGAGGGCGTGGGGCCCGCCGCACGGCGTCCCTCGACACGAAACTACTTCTGGGGCGGGAAGGAGACCAACCGGGTGGGCACGCATGAGTTTGTGGACTTCTGCCGGCGCGTCGGAGCGGAGCCGCTATACTGCGTCAATTTCCTGGCTGATGGGGAGCAGCGTTTCCGCAGCACCACAGAAGGGGATCGTACGGGAGATGCACGCGAGGCCGGGGACTGGGTTTCTTACGCCAACGATCCCGACCATCGCGAGCGGAAGGCGAACGGCTCAGCGGCGCCGTTTTCCATCCGGCTGTGGCAGCTCGGCAACGAGACGTCGTACGGGAACCGGACGTTCACGCGAGATCAGTCGATCCAGCACACCATCGAATTTGCGCGCGAGATGCGGCGCCGCGACCCCTCCATTCGATTGATCGGCTGGGGCGACCGGGGCAGGGAAGGCACGGAACTCTGGGCCGGCGAACTGCTGAAGCGGGCCGGGGATCAGATCGATATGGTGGCCATTCACATGATGGGACAGAGCCCCAAACGTCCGGACACGGTGCTACGGGGGATGCGCTACCAGAGAGAGCCGGAGCGCGCCTGGGAGGAGCTGATCGAGCTATCGAACAACGTGGAGACGCGCGTGAAGGAACTCGAAGAGGTCATTGGATCATCGGGCCAGAAGAAGGGCATCGCGATCACCGAGGGGCATCTGAGCCTGGTTCCGCACAATGCCAACCCGATTCTCACGGAGTGGCTCTCGGCGGCTTACCATGCCCGATCGCTGAATATCTATCAGCGGCACGGCGCGAGCGTGAGGATGGCGACGGCGGCGGATTTCCAGGGCAATCGCTGGACGGTGAATGCTGTCATGCTGCAGACGCCGCGCGGGGTTACCTACCCGCTGCCGGTTGGCTCTATCGCGCGATTGTTCAAGCGGCACAACGGCAAGCAGGGCGTTGGCGTGACGGCTGCGCCAACGAGTCTGGACATTGCGGCGAGCCGCAGTGGCGACCGCGTCTATCTGCACGTAGCGAACTTGGAGTATCGGCGAAGCGTGGAGACGTCGTTTGCCGTGCGGGGCAGAGTGATCGCGGGCGGCCGCGTGGTGGCCATCGCGCCCGGTGACCTGCGGCAGTATGTGGGCCTGGATCAGCCGGATATTTTCCGGCCGCGCGAATCCGCGCTGGAGGCCGGGCCGACGCCGAAGTGGAGCTTTCCAGCGGGCTCAGTCTCCGTGGTGGAATTGGACCTGCGCGCGGCGTAAGCGTTTCCGCAGCTTCCGCGGATTTCTGCGCGAAACGGACAGCGGGATTGGCGCGGCGACTCTACACTCGTAAGATGGACGTGCCGGCTCGCGGGGTGGCACGATCCGGCACTGTCGCGAGGAGTGGAGCGAGTGGGAAAGCAATGAAGCGCATTCAGAACATTGGATGTTCGTGGGCGATCTGCCTGCTGGCGTCTGTGGCGCATCTTTACGCCCAGCCCTCAGCCGCCCAGCCCTCAGCCGCCGAGCCTTCAGGCGCTCCGGCCGCAACTCCTGAGCAGAAGGCGCCAGCGGCTTCGATTGACGAGATCCCGCAGCGGATAGAAGAATCGTCGACGATCCTCCGCCGGGCCACGGCGCATGCCGCGCCGCAACCAGCTGTACAGGAGATCGAGCGCACCCTGCCCAGCTTTGTACAAGGCAGCCGATGGCTCTTGGGTTTCACTCGGAAGATGATGCTCACGCCGCGATCCACTGGAGTCGTGCGGGAAGTGGAATCGGCCTGGAATGTCCCACGTAAGCGACTGGACGGATGGCAGGCAATTCTCCGGGGTCGCAGCGGCGCGCTGCAGGGCGACGTTGTGGCACTGAGGCAGCAGGAAGAATGGTGGGCCGGCATTGGCGAGAACGCCGCGGCAGAGCAGCTTCCCTCTGAGCTTCAGGCCCAAATCCGGTCGCTGCGGAAATCGATCCAGCAGGCCGAAGGCGCAGTCGCCAAACGCCGGAACGACGTGCTCCGGTTGCAGGCCAGCGTCTCGGAGTTGGAGATGGAATTGGACCGGTTGAGTGAAGAGCTCACCGCCGCCGAAACTGCCTCCCGGGGCAGGCTGTTCCGTGTGGATGGGCCGCCGGTGTGGAAGCCGGCTCCGGTGGTAGCGGCGCCCGCGCCGGCAGCGGAGCCCGATGCCGCGTCCAATACGGCAGTGAATGAGGTGCTGGAGTACTACGTTCGCAGCCTGGAGGCGGTCCTACTGGCCTTGGCCTGCCTCTATGGAGGGCTTCTGCTAGTGCTGCTGCTGGTCCGGCGCCGCGCGGCAGCCTGGCTGGGAGAAGGCGACCGACCCTGGCACGCCCTTCGGTCCATACTGGCGCGGCCCTATTCGTTGGCGATTCTGTTGAGCGTGCTGGCCGCCTCGCTCATGCTGGTGACATTGCCCCAGTTCCTGCTGGGCGTGGCATGGCTCCTGATGATCGTCCCGCTCCTCAGGATCGTGCCTCTGGTTCTCCCGCGAGATGCCAAACCGGCATTGTGGGCTTTGGCCTGTGCTTACGTCGCGGATGGGGCGCTGGACCTACTGCCGATCTACTCGACCGGCGCGAGAGTACTGGCGACTGCACTGGGAGTTGCGGCCGTGGGTGGGCTCTGGTGGTTTGGCCGCCAAATTCGCACCCTCGGCACCTCTCAGGGGGATCGCCAGTGGATCTTGGCCGGGGCCCGCCTGGCGATTCTCCTCCTCCTGATAGGCTTGATTGCTGAAATCGGCGGTGCGGTGGCGCTGAGCCGGTACCTGCTCGGCGCGGTGGTCAAAAGCTCCTTCTCCGCGGTCATCCTCTATGCCTTGCTCATTCCGCTGCGGAAAGCGATTGAAGGCGCTGAGTCCGGCGCCGTGAATCGCTGGCTCCGGCCGGGCTTGGACACGCTGTTTGCAGTTCTATTTGCTGTCCTGGCGCTGCGGTCTTTCCTTCTGGAACGTCCGATTCTGGCCGCCGGCGGCGGCATTCTCAACTACAAGCTCTCGATCGGCGCCATCGAGTTTACGCTCGCCTCGGTAGTCGTGTTTCTGGCGGTGGTGGCCGCTGCGTTGCTGGCTTCGCGGCTCATGCGGAGTTTCCTGGCGCCACGGGTCTTTCACCGAATGGAGGTGGCGCGCGGTACCGGAGAGGCGGTCTCCCGGCTCGTGCACTACGCTTTTCTCACCGTGGGGTTCCTGCTGGGGCTGGCAGCGGCCGGGATTGAGCTCAGCCGATTCGCCGTGCTGGCAGGCGGCATGGGCGTTGGCCTGGCCTTCGGCCTGCAAACCATCGTCAACAACTTCGTCTCGGGTCTAATCCTGCTATTTGAGCGGCCCGTGCATGTCGGCGACAAGGTGACGGTTGGCAGCACGTCGGGCGAGGTAGTGGATATAGGTATCCGCGCCAGCACCATCCGGACCTGGGACGGTGGAGACGTCATCATCCCCAACGCCAGCCTGATCACCGGGGACTTCACGAACTGGACCTTGACCGATGACCGGCGGCGGGTGGAACTGGCCGTCGGGGTGGGCTATGGAACCGACCCGGCGGTGGCAATCCGAATCCTGACGGAGACCGCCAGCGCCCATAGCAAAGTCTTCGCCGATCCGGCGCCCAACGCCATTTTCAAAGCGTTCGGGGATAGTTCCCTGGACTTCGTGCTGTTCTGCTGGACCCGGCTGAGTTTCCACCAGGAGGTGAGCAGCGATCTCCATGTGGCGGTCTATCAGGCGCTCAACCGGGCAGGCATCGAGATCCCGTTCCCGCAGCGGGACGTGAATCTGAAGGGCGGCCAGATGCCAGATGTGGATTTGCGGAAAACGGATAGCGGCGCAGAAGAAACCACGCCATCCTGAGCTGACCGTCGCCCAGGTTGCGGCGGCAATTGCAGACTAGGAGACGAACAGTGGATCTGCTTTGGTTTCTCTTAATCGGAATTCTGGCCGGCTGGCTGGCTGGCCAAGTGATGAAGGGCGGGGGGTACGGGCTCATCGGAGACCTCGTGCTCGGGATCATTGGCGCCTTTGTAGGAGGCTGGATTCTCGGGTTGGTGGGTGTGACGGCCGGCGGGTTCATTGGCCGCGTGATCACGGCGACAATTGGCGCTGTGCTCCTCGTTTTCCTGGTCAGGCTCATCAAAAAGGCCTGATACCGGCCTGTCCGTATTGCGCAAACCGTGGAATTGCGCAAAACGGATATTGCTAAACGCGAGTCCACGTTAGCCTGTGATGTAAAGAGACGACCAACCGATGTCGGGTGGGAATGAACGGGTTGCCGCCTTCCGACAACTGGTCCACCAGAAAGTAACAAGGAGTTAGGCATGAAGAAAGTAATGATGTTGGCGGCATTGCTGGGCTGCGTTGCGGTCAGCACGCTCTCGGCAGACACATGGAACAAGAAGACGAAGGTCACGTTTAGCGCGCCCTTCCAGATTCCGGGGCCGAGCACGCAGAACGGCGTGGTGAGCCTGCCCCCGGCACTTACGTTTTTAAGCTGCTGGAATCCTCGGCCAACCGCCACATCGTGGCCGTCACCAACGAGCGAGAGAACAAGGTCTATTCGACCATCCTGGCGATCAACGACTATCGTGTGAACGCGAGCAGCAAGACCGTCATGTACTTCAGTGAGCGGAAGTCCGGCGCGCCCATGGCGTTGAAGAGCTGGTTCTATCCGGGCGACAACTTCGGACATCGCTTTGTGTACCCCAAGGTGAAGGCGCAGGAGATTGCGGCTGCGATCAATCAGCCGGTTCCTTCGCACTCGGTGGAAGTAATTGAGACCACCAAGTATGTTGCGGTGCCGATCTACATTCAGACCCCGGCCAAGCAGGAAGTGACCTACGAAGCCAAGGCGTTCGAGAAGACGGACGCAACCGACACCGCCGGCGCCGACGGCGAAGCGGTGAAGGCGCCCGCCGCGGCGGCTGCTCCGGCTGCCCTGCCGAAGACGGCATCTTCGCTGCCTGGCTTCGGCCTGATGGGTTTGTTGCTGATCGCCGCGTCGTTGCTCGTGCGTCGCGCTGCCACTGAGCTGCGCTAGTCTCAAGTAGATCGAGGAACCGGGGCGCAGTGCAATACCGCGCCCCGGTCTTTCGTTATCCAGCAATGAAGATCAGACTCCGCAGTAACGCGCTGGCTTCCGTACCCAGGTTCCTGGTTGCCATACACCGGGCAACCTTGTTGGCCGGCGGCTGCCTGCTCGCCTGGCCGATTTTTGTGACGTTCGATTCGGCCTACGCCCAGTGGTCTGGCGAGCGGCAGTTGGCGCGAGCGGAGAAGGCCCCGCAAGAGACCATCGTGTCTCCGAAACCCAAAGCCGCCCGCGATGCCGCACAACCCAAGGGATCCTTGCTGGGCAAGTTTGAGCTTCCGCGCTTGAGGCTTTCCTACGTGCTGCTCGAGGGCACGGACAACCGGACGCTCGATAAAAGCATCGGCCATGTCGAAGGAACCTCGGTAGTGGGTGAGTCCGGGAACATCGGCATCGCCGGGCATCGGAATACTCATTTCCGGAAGCTGGAGTGGGTCCGCCGAGGCGATCAGATCCTGCTGTCCAAAGGCGGGAAAGAATACTCCTACCGGGTGGAGTGGATCCGCCTGTTCCAACCTGACGATATGCAGGTGTTGGATGCGGAGCACGGCCCGGCCGTAACCCTGGTTACCTGTTTCCCGTTTGAATACGTTGGGTCCGCTCCGTTGCGCATGATCGTGCGCGCTCTACCCGAGGATGAGACCCGCGCCCGTCTGCTGCCCCAACCCAAAACCGTCCCAGCCACACCGGCGGATTGAGAGCCAATTCAAATGCGAGCAATTCTCTGCGCACTGCTGTGCATTCCTACCGCTTTGCTAGCCCAACAGGAACCGGACACGCCCGTCATTTCCATGGATGTCAGCCGGGTAGCCCTCTTTGCCACCGTGCGCGAAGGGAAGGCCCGTTTTATCTCCGATTTGGAGCAGAAGCACTTTACTGTCCTGGAAGACGGTGTCGCCCAGAAGATCCTGTCGTTTAGCCGCGAGGATGTGCCTGTGGCCATCGGCCTTCTGGTAGATAACAGCCAGAGCATGATGAACAAGCGGGCAGAGGTGGTGGCGGCGGCAAAGGCCTTTGTGGCCGCGAGCAAGCCGCAGGACGAGATGTTCGTGATTCACTTCAACGACAAGCTGACGTACGGCTTACCGCAGACCCTGCCATTCACCGGCGATCGCGATCTGCTTGGCGCTGCCTTGGACAAGATGAACCTCGATGGCAAGACCGCGCTATACGATGCGATCCATGAGGGATTGAAGCACCTGGGTAACTCGAAGCTGACGAAGAAGGCGCTGATTGTGCTGAGCGATGGCGGCGACAACATGAGCGTGAACAAAGCCGAGGGTGTGGTGAAAGAGGCCGATCTTTCGGGTGCGCTGTTCTACGGCATCGGCATATACGATCCCATGGATGGCGACGCCAATCCTGGAGTGCTCCGCAAGCTGGCGCAGAACACCGGGGGCGAGGCTTACTTTCCCAAGGAGCTAGCGGACGTGAAGGGACTTTGCGAGACCATTGCCCGAGACCTCCGCAATCAGTACCTGCTCTCCTATGCGCCCCAGCAGCGCAGCACCGGCTCAGACTACCACCGCATCCAGGTCAAGGTGAAGGATCCACAAAACCGCAAACTGATCATCCGAACGCGGACCGGCTACTTTGAATCAGGCCGCTCTGGAGAAAAGGCCCCCAAGCGATGAAGACCACCCGGCGTGAGTGCCTGCGGCCTCTAGCAGGCGCCCTTCTAGGCGCGGCAGCGACCAATGCGTTGGGATTCCAGCCGAATGCGGCAATGTGGTCTGACGCCGAGAAGGAGAAGTATCTGAAGTCGGCTGGAATCGTCTCTGTCGAGGAGATCGGCCACGGCGTGACCAAGCCGATCAAGGCAAAACTCATGCTGGCAGGCGTGGAGCATGCCGCAAAGATCCAGACTGTCGACAAAGAACTACCGGACTTCTTCGGAGCCGACAATAAGCCGGTGCCGATGCGCGATTCCTGGCGCTACAACGTGGCGGCCTACCGGATGGACCGGTTGCTGGGGCTGCGGATGGGTACGGTGGAAGTGGCCCGTCCCTACAAGGGCAAGCCGGCGGCCTTCTCCTGGTGGGTGGATGATGTCCAATTTGAGGAAGTGGATCGACTGAGGAAAGAGATCCAACCGCCGGATCCGGAGGTTTTCGCCCGGCAGCGGGAGGTCAGCAAGGTCTTCGACGAGCTGATCATTAACATTGACCGCAATCTCAGCAACATCCTCATCACCAAATCCTGGAAGATAGCCCTGATCGACCATTCGCGCTGTTTCGTCCCGTATCACTCTATTCGGAATACAGAGAACTTGACGCGGTGCAGCAAAGGGCTGCTTGCCGCCATGCGGGGGTTGACGGCAGCCAGCATCACGCAGGCGGTTGGCACCTATCTGACGGCTGTGGAAGTGAAGGCGGTTCTGGCGCGCCGGGACCGGATCGTGGAGCTCTTCGAGCGCGAGGTGAAGGCCAAAGGGGAGGCAAGTGTCCTCTTTCCGTAATGCGGCTCCGCGCGAATGGAGCCGCAGGGCTTGGCTTGGCTTATCGGCGGCGGCGCCCTGGGCCGCTGTCCGGGCGGAAGAGCTGCGCGGTTTTCCGGCGATTGATGAGGCCAGCCGCGACGCCGGACTCGTTACGCTGCTGGATAGCATGCGGGCGGCTGTTGCGTCGAAGAACCATCAAGCGCTGGAAGCAATAATGATGCCCGATTTCCGGGCCGAGTTCGATGGCGCCAAGGGACCGGCTGGATTCCACCGGCGCTGGGCGCCCCAGTCGCAGGCCAGCCCGGTTTGGGAGATTCTGGCCCGTCTCCTGCCTTTGGGTGGGAGTTTCTATTCGGGGACTCTGTTTGCCTTGCCGTACGTCTACACCCATTTCCCCATCGACCTCGACCTTCTCTCCCATGTGGTTGTCGTGAAGGAAAAAGCCGCGCTGCTGCCGAGCGCCACGGGGCACGGCCAGCCGATCGGCCAACTGGGGCAGTGCATCGTGCCTCTGGCAACCCCACTGCAGGCGCCGGTGGTTCTTCCAGCGGAGGGTACGCTGGAGCTGGCATTGCCCGATCGGGGCCGGTGCCACATTGCCACCTCCGATGTCTACAGTCCTGCCGGGCACCGTGCCTTCTTCGAGAGGCGCGCCGGCCGCTGGCGCTGGATCAGCCTGGCTGCGGGGACACTGGCGGAGCCGCCGGAACTCACACTGCAGAGGAAGCGGAGTTGACGCCGATGGCAATGAGACGACGCGAGTTTCTGGGGGCCGGGGTCTCGTTGGCGGCCGTCGCGCCACCCACGCAGCCAACCAAGCCTACAGCCGCGCCCCCAGCCACGCAGGACGACTGGCAGGGCGTCGCGCGCGTGGTAGCGGTCGGCGACGTGCATGGTGACAAGGATGCGCTGGTGGCCGCGTTGCGCATGGCCAACCTGGTGGACCAGGACGAACGCTGGTCCGGCGGAAAGGCGCACCTGGTCCAGATTGGCGACATTCCGTCACGGGGGCCCCAGTCGCGTCAGGCATTTGATCTCCTGATGCGCCTGGAGAAGGAAGCGGCCAGCGCCGGCGGCAAGGTACACGCCATCATCGGCAACCACGATGCGGGCGTGATCCACGGGGACTTGCGGAATGTCCTGCCAGAGGAATACGGAGAGTTCCGGAAGTCCGACTCCGAGACGAAGCTGGCAGCGGCGTACCAGATGGAACTGGAGTCGCGGCGAAAGGCCGGGCGGCTGCCGGCCGATCCGGCGGAACTGGAAAACATCCGGAAGTTCTGGTACGAGACGCACCCGCCGGGTTTTGTGGAACACCGCAAAGCGTTTGGGCCGGCAGGCCCGTACGGATCGTGGATCCGCCGCAACAATGCGCTGGTCCGGATCAACGACACGCTATTCGTCCACGGCGGCATCTCGCCGAAGTACGCAAAGCGCGGCCGTACCGAATTGAACGAGACGATCCGTCGCGAGTTGGCTGATCCGGAACGGCTGTTGCCGGGCGTCTGCACGGATGTACTCAGCCCGCTTTGGTATCGGGAACTGGCCGAGGGAGACCAGCAGCAACTCGGAGCGCACTTGCAGGCGGTGTTGCAGTTTCATCAGGTGAAGCGGATTGTCATCGGCCATACGGTGACGAGGTCCGCCATTCTGCCCCGCTTTGGCGGCCGCGTTGTCGATATCGATCTGGGATTGTCGCGGTTTTTTGGCCGGCCCCCGGCTTGCGCGGTTTTCGAGCAGGCTGCTGCCTACGTCCTGCACCGCGGTGTGCAGATCCCGCTTCCCGGCGCGCGTCCGGGTGAACTGCTGCAGTACTGGAAGGCCGTGGATGCCGCCGATACGCAGCCATCGCCGGTCCGGCGGCTGACTGACGAACTACAGGATGCCGGCGGGGCAGCGCGGCCGTAGGCTGGCCAGACTGGTGCAAAGGACGGCGCACCGGCGCTGACCCTGCCACTTTCAGGTGGCCAATTGCGCAAATCGGATAGCCCTCCATCCGGCTCCGTCCAAGAATGGAAGGGATGTCTAAACCACTCATTGCGTTACTGACCCTTTCCGCCCTGGGCGTTTTCGGAGTCGGCTGCTCGTCCAAGCCACCCCAGCCCGTCGCGGAAACACCAAAGGCCGCAGAACCTGTCGTCACGGAAGCTCCCGATGAACCCACCCACGCCATCGTCGGTGAGGTGACGGAAGTAGATCCGGCCGGCGCTCATGTGAAGGTCCGCACCTCCGACGGCAAAGAGCATCACGTCGAGATCGGCCCGAAGACCAAATTGCGAACGATTGAACACGGCGTCGAACAAGTAGCCCACGGCACGGAGGAAGTCGCCAAGGCCACGGCGCGCGACGTCAAAAAGGGCACCATGGTCGCAGTCCGCTTCACCGAGAAAGAGGGAAAGCTGGTTGCTCACGAAGTGCACCACGCCTCCAAAGAAGTAGTCAAGAAGAGCGAGGTCGTGATTCACAAGATCGACGAGGACGGCCGGAAGATCATCGTAAAGACCAAGGATGGGGCGGAAAAGGTCTATGAGGTCAGCAAGGACGCCACCATCGCCACGGGCCACAAACTCACTGATGTCGGTAAGGCGACCGGCGAGAAGATCGTCGTCGGCACAAAAGCGACGATCCACTTCACCGAGAAGGCAGGCAAGAGCATCGCGCACTTCGTCCATCACTAAGAGAGTTGGATTTTGCCGCCGGTCCTACTGTTCCAAGGACCGGCGGCAGCGAATGGCCAGGATCAACCATAAAAGGACCGTGACTGCGGCGGAGGGAAGGGCTACGAGTATCGAGACGAGTAGTCTGGCCCCTGGCTCCATGCTCAGGATATGGATGGCCCACAGGCAGGAGGCGGTGAGCAGCACTGCGTGGTTGTACGCGCCGAGGCGTCGCGCCGGGTGGTCCGCACCGGCGGACAGCCATCTGTGCAGGTGCACCTGGCAGAAAGGTGCAAGTGAGATTGCCAGCCCGCTTGCGGCCCACACGATTACGCTCATTCCTCCGAAGCCTTTCATGGCATCCAGTTTGGCAGCGCGGTCTCCATCTCGCCATCCGAATTGCGAAGTTCGCCGGAGGCGATGCGGGAAATGGATAGCCGCCGAGCCACGCCGATAGGGTAATCTGTGGAGTTAAGGGAGCCCGCCAGACGTCCATGCCAGTTCACTTGAATCTGCCCGTGTTTCGCCCGATTTCATCGGTCTGCGCCGTTCTGGTGGCAACCTCGCTGTTGTGCGGCCCCTCTGCTTCGGGACAACTGCGGCAAGACCCAAGCGGTTCCGGCGCCAATTTCGAGAAACTCCGGCCGGCGCAGAAGAAGCTGGTTGTCGACTGGATGGCCGAATACCGGAAGATCACTGGCCGGCAACTCGACGTCTCCACCTATGACACTCTCCCGCTATCCACCAGAACAACGTTTGACGCGGTCACTCACGCCCTATTGAGCACGAAATTGACCGGTCCCAATGGCGCGCCGTTGGGCACGGCCCTGGATCTGATCGAACTGGTGGAAGGTGTCCACGGCCAGGTGCCGGAGGCGCGCGGGGACCATCAGTACCGGCTTTACGTCAAGCTCAAACCGGACGCTCTGAGCCGGCTCTACCGCAGCCGGGAGTTTCGGCGCACCGGTGACAATACGATCTATCACCTTGGCTATCCCATTAACTTCAGGCAGCAGGGCGGGGCGCCATCGATTCAATTTTCGGTGACCCGCACGGGGCGGCGCGCTGATATCGATGTGGATTACCGTTCGTCGCACGGGCCACAAGCGCTGGTCAATGGTCATCTGACGGCGGCCAACTCGGACGTCCGTGCCGGCGGAAATCCCGTCAAGCACGCCTCACGATGGAACGGGTTTGAGGACTGGTGGCGGGACCTGCTGGGCCTGTTCAAGTCCACACCGGCCGAGAGCACAACACTGGCCATGGACACGACAGTGCCGACCGAGCCCAAGATCAAGGATTCCGCCCCGGTGGAGGAAGCGGTCGCCGATTTCTATCAGACCTGGTTGGTGGAGGGGAAGCCGGAGGTGGCGATGTCCTACCTCTCCATTCGCTCCTACGCCTGTCTTGCGGAGTTTCAAACCGGCGAGAGCATCGACAGCGGACTGGCTGGGCTGAGGATCGTTCAGCATCTGCGTCAGGGCTTGGCAGCCTATGGAAAGTCGAGCACGCTCGCTGAGGTGATCGAGGCTGCACCTTCTCACGCGCCTGGCGGACGTCCGGTGTCACGGGTGCAAAACAGCAGATTCACACTGGAGCAGGTGCCCGATGACGTCGCACTGGGCATGGATTGCCGGGTCCGATTGAGAACCAATCTGGCCGAGGAGCTGCCCAAGGCTTCGCACTCCTATGGAGATGCCTACGTTGCCACCGTGCAGCTGTTAAAGGAGAAGGGCCCGGCCACCTTTCTAACTCAGGTATGGGTTAAGGAAGAGGGGTACTGGAAGATTGTCTCCTGGCACCTTGAGAATCCTCATCGCGCCGCTGAGGTCCCGATTTTGACTGCCAGGGAGTCTGCCCCGCCCAGCCGCGATCAACGTCCGGCGCCGTCGGGAGCCTTGCCGGCTGTGGCGGAGAAGTTCCACCGCCTGTGGCTGGTGGATCGCGACTATGAGCGGGCGGCGGAGTTTTTCTCTCCCTCTGCCGCGCGGTGTGAGGACGTTCACAACGCCGGCTCGGAAAAGGCGTTTCTTGCGTCGATAGGCGGCCTGCTGCCGCGCCGGACGCAGATATCCGAGCTCATCGCCACGGTGGAACATGGCCATCAGCAGATGCTGGAAGTAGCGCATCCGGAGGCCCGCGCATTTCTGCTGGCCCGTGTTTCGGATGACTTAGCCGCGATGTCGGAGTGCCGGGCTCGAGCGCCCAGCCACAAAGCCAGTTCACAGGCCTCGTCGTTCCGCAACAATCGGTTCCAGACTATTTTCCGCTTGAAAGACTCGCAGCGAGCGGCGGGCTCCGTCCAACTGCAGTGGGCGCTGGAGAAGACCGGCTGGGTCGTGACCTCCGCGCAGATCGTCTCTCATTAATAGAGAAGCGGTTCTAGTTGGTTGACGTTGAGGCTGTGCCGCGGCCATACGCCAGCGTTCCCAGACGGGCCATGCGCAAAGTCTCCGATGGTCGTTCGCCAAACTGGCTGGCGTAGTAGGCCGAGAAGCGGCCCAGATGATTCATCCCCCATTTCAGGGCGATATCGGTCACCGAAGTGTTGCCCTTCGGGGCCATCAACTCCCGCCGCACAGCCAACATCCGCTGTTCCCGCAGATACTGCATTGGGGAGTAGCCACGGAACTTCTGAAAGCCGTCCTGGAGCGTGCGGGCGCTTACGCCTGCCGCTCGGGCCAGGGTCCCCATCGTGAGCGAATCGGCGAGCCGCTCGACAGCGTAGCGCTCGGCTACCGTGACATACCACGGGACCGAAGGGGCAGCAGTCTGCGGCGCGGGTCCGATATTCACGTCGGCGCTTTCCACCAGCAGGATACGCAGCAACTGCGCCGCACGGTTGAGCCGATCAGGCGGAGAGTTGCGGTTGACCAGGCTTGCGACGTTGGCAAGACATTCGCACAGCAGCCGGTTCTCTAGCGAGTCCGGAGCGCCGTTGAGTCCTGGGTGCGTCGTGGATTCGGGGCCAGAGTTGCGTTTCTGGGCTGATCTTCCCGGCTTGCGGCTCAGCGTCGAGGCGGGGATCCATGCCAGAATTCCACTGGCGACTGAAGGCGCGGTAAGGGATAGCGGGTGCCTGTGAAGCTGAAATCCAACGCGCCCAGGGGTGGCTTGGAGCGTGCCACCAGGCCAACGCAATTCCACCTGGCCGCCAAGCACCAGATGCACCAAATATGTCGGTTTCGCCGGTCCATCCAATGTCAGGCCTTGATGGACTGGCAGTGCGTAGGTGCAAACGATGACTCCATCTGCGCTGGCGGACTTGAAATTGACTTTCCCACCCAACGTGGTTAAGCCGGGATATGCCCGTTTGTCATGCTTCCCGCCGGAGATTTGTTTGGCGACCAAATGCCGGGATAGCGTCGAGCTTGGGTCTGCTGTGTGGATCATTTTTAATCTGCGCCACCTTAGGGATGCCATTGTGCGCCCGGTCGAGCGATTTGACTGATCCCTGTACGTCACCGGTGGTGGCCTCTGCGTAACAGTGCTGTAAGGTGTTGAAAAAAATGCCGAGAAACGTGGATCTGGCTCGCCGGATCAGCATCTAGAGGAAAAGCCATGCAACACAGGGGACAGTCTTTGTGCTCTCGGGGCTGGGCCAGAGACCTCCACAGCATCCCACTGGGGTGGACGGTAGTAGTACTTTTGGGTCTAGTAGCGGGCGGAGTGGGCCCCAGTCTATGGGCTGGCAACCAGATCTACGCCATGCGCCCGATCAGTGTGGACGACGGTCTTTCGCAAAGTCACGTAACAGCCATCGTCCAGGACCACATGGGTTATGTATGGGTCGGTACCGCGGTGGGCCTCAACCGGTATGACGGACACCTGTTCCGGACCTATACCCACTCCTCCGAAAAGCCCGGGAGCTTGAGCGGCGATGGGATCTACTCCCTTCACATCGACGGTAAGCATCGCCTTTGGGTGGGAACGGACCAAGGCCTGGATCTCTATGAGCCCAAGACGGATTCATTCCGGCATTTCCCAAAAGTCGGTGGCCCCCGCGCCCCCCGCATCCGCACTCTTGATTCGGACAGCGCAGGCAACGTCTGGGCCTCCATGTGGGCGAGAGGAGCGGGGAACTGGGTTGTTGCCCGCCTCAGTCCGGAAACAGGGGAGATTCAGCGATTCTCGTTCTCCAGGGTGGTCAACGGAGAGGTGGTGGCTCTGCATGCTCTGGATGCACGCAGGGTTCTCGTGGTGGTGCGGAAACTGGAGGCCAGTCTCCCCGGCGCGGGCTTGACGGTCGTCCTGTTGAATCCGGAAACCGGTTCCTGGGTTGAGTTCTCCTGCCGGAACCCAGAGGCCATCCCCTCCGTGGTGGGTGAGCGCGACGTTTCGCTGGCCTGGTCCGGACCGAACTGGATTTGGATTGGAGCGCCAGGCTCCCACATCTTTCGGGTGGACCTGGAAAATGAGGAACTGGTCCCGACTGCATACGCTCCGGATCCCAAGGCCGGTAGCCGACCCGGTTTGGTTAGCCATGTGGTGGCCGGGCCAAATGGAGAAGTGTGGGTGCTACCCACCTATTCGGCTCTCGTGCGGCGGACCGGGGCCAACGCCATCTACACATTGCGCAACGATGGGGAACCCCCGCGGCGAAGCTCGCTGCGTCCTGCCGGCGTGTGTGACCTGGGACGGAGTTTTGTCATCTCGTCGATGATTGACCAGACCGGAGTGCTCTGGGCAGGCTTGTCCGGGGCTGGTATGTGCGTGGCGGACCTGGAGTCCGGCATGTTCGCCCATTTTAACGAAGAAACGCCCCTCACTCCCTTGAGCAGCAACTTCGTCCGGGCCATTGCGAAGTCCGCCGACGGCCGGGTCTGGGTGGGCACTCGCGCAGGCTTAAACGTGATCGACCGCGCCAGAGGTCAGGTCCGAGCCATTCGTGCCGAAAGAGGCAGGCCCGGTTCGCTTTCCGACGATGAGATAACCTCTTTGCTCGTGAGCCGGGACGGCACACTGTGGGTAGGTACGAAGTTGGGAGGGTTGAACCGAGGCACTGGGCGGGAGGGAGAATTCGAGCATTTCCTCCCGGACAGCCGGAATCCCTCCTCCCTTGGCGCTCCTCACGTCAATGCCCTGGTGGAGGACCGTGATGGTGTCCTTTGGGTGGCGACGCAGCGGGGCGGTCTGAATCGCTTTGACCGGACCCACCGTACATTCTCCTCATATCGCCAGGATACCGATGCGCCCGGTTCGATCCCGAGCAACATGGTCACATCGATTCTGGAGGATTCACAGAGCCGGTTCTGGGTGGGCACGGAAGATGGCGGATTGTGCCAGTTTGACCGCGTTACCGGGCGTTTTACCTCAGTGAATGCTGTCAATTCGCGGGCTGCGTTCATTCTGTCGCTGGCCGAAGACCCCGTTCATCCGGGCGTGATCTGGGTTGGCACCCTGCGCAACGGGCTGGCCCGCTACGAACCATCGAGTGGCAACATCACCTGGTTCGATTCCCAACACTGGATTCTGCCAGGCGAAACCGTCTACGCCGTACTGAGCGACGGTGAGACGTCGATCTGGGCCGGCACCAATCGGGGCCTGGCGCGAATCGATGCGAGATCTCAGGTCATCCGGCGCTTCGGAATTGATCAGGGACTCCAATCGATGGAGTTCAACACCAGGGCCAGTTTTCGGGCTGCTGACGGAGAGCTGTTCTTGGGTGGGGTTGGCGGTTTGAACGCGTTCTATCCGCGCGATATTACGCAAAACTCGTCTCCCGGCAAAGTGCTGGTCACCAGAGTCAGGACGCTCAACCGGACCGGAGGGCGCCAAGCCAATCCTTACCAGGAGGTGTATCGAAGTGGCGGCTCCGCATCGGTAGGCGAACTGGGCGCCGAGAACCGCGACTTGGTTTTCGATTTTGCGGCAATGCACTTCGCTGACCCGCAGAGGAATCTCTATCGCATCAAGCTGGATGGTTTCGATCCGGAGTGGCGGGATGTAGGCGCTACCCGGGAGGCGACCTACACCAATCTCTCGCCGGGCGACTACCGGTTTCACGTCAAGGCTGTTACCAGCCGCGGAGTAGTGAGCCCAGAGGAGGCCACATACAGCTTCACCATCGCCAGGCCTCTCTACCAACGGCCCTGGTTCATCCTCGCGGGGGTGCTGCTGGCACTATCGGCTGCCTACGGGCAACATCGACGCCGTCTACAGAATTTGCGAAACGCCAAGCGCCAACTCGAGACGGAGGTGGCGGAGCGAACCGGGGAACTGTCCAGCGCAATGGCTGTAATTGAAAAGCAGACGCAGCAACTGCGCGAATCGGATGCTCTGAAATCGCGGTTCATCACCAATGTGTCGCACGATTTCCGCACGCCCCTGACCCTGACACTCGGGACGCTTGCCGGCATCCGGGAGGGCGTTTACGGTCCGGTGGGCGACGGCATTGTCGACGAGTTGGATATCGTCATTCGCAACGAGCGGCGGTTGCTCCGGCTGGTGAACCAGTTAAATGACATCGCCCGCCTGGAATCCGGCCGGTTGAGGCTCCAGGTTGCGGAATGGGACCTGGCAGCCATCGCGCAGGACGTGACGCTCACCCTCGAAGCGGTGGCGCGCCCCAAGCAGATCAGCCTCCGCTTCGAGGGCGCCGGAAACGCGCCGGTTTACTGCGATTCGGATTGGATGGCGCAAGTTGTCGCCAACCTGCTGCTGAACTCCATCCGCTTCACGCCAACCGGCGGAGTGGTTACCGTCGCGGTTGGCTCCGAGGCCGGGGCCGGCCGGGTCTGGCTGTCTGTTTGCGACAATGGCTCCGGCATCCCCGCGGAAGCGCTCCCTCATATCTTCGACCGGTTCTATCAGGTTGAGGGCCCGGATAACACGACCAACAGCGGACTTGGCGTGGGCCTTTCTCTGGTGAAGGAGATTGTCGATCTCCACTGCGGTGACATCCAGGTCCAGAGCGTTCCCGGCGCAGGAACTGAGTTCCGCGTATATCTTCAAATGGGCTCCACCCACTTTGCACCGGGGCAACTGATTGAGCACCCGAGCGAGCGGTGGTCTGGACCGGACCTGGAACTCCTGGTCAGCGATCTGGTGTCGGAACAGGCGGAGGCGGAGGTCGCTGTCACAGGAGACCGGCCCTTGCTTGTGATCGCGGAAGATAATCGTGATCTGCGCCGGTATCTGGTGAAGCAGTTGCAGAGCGCCTATCGCGTGATCGCCGCAGAGAGCGGCAACGAAGCGCTGGCTTTGGTGAGAGCAGAGAACCCCGATCTCGTCATTGCGGACATCATGATGCCAGGCCTGGACGGACTGGCGCTTTGCGGGGAAATTCGCAAAGCGCCGGAGACAGACTTCATCCCTGTGATCCTGTTAACGGCGAAGACCACGATGGCCGATAAGCTGGCGGGGCTCGCCGCAGCGGCCGATGACTACGTGGCCAAACCGTTCGAGATGGATGAACTCCATTCGCGGATCCGCAATCTGCTGGACACTCGCAAGCGGCTGCGCACCCGGATCGGCTCTGAACTGGCACTCAACTCGGCCGTTGCGCAGGAGACAGTGCCCGATTCCGCCGATGCCCTCTTCGTCCGCCGCCTCTATGACGGGATTCGCAAACACGCGCAGGATCAGGAGTTTTCCATCGAGCAACTCGCCAAAGAAATGGCGATGAGTCGAATGCACCTCTACCGGCGCGCGCAGACCATCCTGGGAAAATCGCCGACCGAAATCCTGATGGAATACCGCTTGGAGCGTTCGGCCGAGCTCCTCGCTGCCCGTTCAGGGACCGTCAGCGAAATTGCCTACGGTCTTGGGTTCAAGAGCGTATCGCACTTTACCCGGCGCTTCCGCGAACGGTTCGGCCGAACGCCGTCAGATCACAGAGCACGCAGCGAACAAACATCCGCCAACCAGCCTGTGTGAAACCTGCAACTCCAGAGGGCGCCTCCGATTGGTCAGTCAGGGGCGCATCCAACGCTCTCCCTGGCTATTTCTTCTGAACCTGGGAGTGCTTCTTCAGCGACGCGAGGAAGGTCGCGGCGCTGGAGGGGACTTTCACGTTTCCGAAGACGATCTGCTGGGCGGCGAGGTCTTTGTTGCCATCAACCTCTCCCGTCCAGTCCTCGTCCTGACGAAGTGTGGCTCCGTCCAGAGAGACTCAAGCAAAGGCACCGCGGTTGCGGGACCAGCTCAGCATCTCCGCGCGCATACGGGCATCGGTCTGGGCGGAGGCGCTGCGGCCGACAAGGCCAGCGGCCGCGGAGCCATCCGCGTCCACCGTGAATTTACCGCCCAGCAGTTTCTCGGCATCGGTATTGTTGAATACCAGCAGGATCAGACCACTCTCTTTAGCCCCAATCTGAAAGCCCACCCCGCCGCCCTCGGCCCGCATCGGAGCAGGCGCGGACCGACCCCGGGTCGTTTCGGCGCGGCAGGTCAGGAACACTCTCCCGGACTTCGCAGAGACGATAAACCCGCCCTTCTTCATGCCGGGAATCACCACTGCGCACTCCGCCCTGTCCAGAAGATCTTGCGGGATGGATTGGTCACCGGCCTGCATGATCTCGTTGATAGCCGTGGCCGCGTCGCTCAGGCGCGCATTGGACTTGGGCTCCGCCCCGTTCAGCGCTCCCAGAGGCACCAGGACTGATATAGCGAGCTATGTCTTTTCCTTGGCCATCGTATCGGCAATATTGCAGTCGGCCGTGGCAGGGTCTATCCAAATTTGCGCACGGTCGACTGGGGGCGCTACCTTCGCGGCAACGCGGGGTCATGACCCTCCCGTAGCCTCTGCACTTCGAGTAACAGAGCGGATGGGAACTTCAGGCGCCCGCGCCGCCAGTAGTTATGCTCCGTCAGATCCTGAAACTCGCAGGCCTTGGCCTCCGCCTCGATTTGCATCTCCTCTTCCCGCAGTAAGCCCACGATCGACTCATACGTACGGAAGGGTACTTTCTGCTGTTCCCGCGCGGACTTCGCGCGCCGGAACACGGCATCCACGGTCTCCATCCGGTAGCGGAGTGTCCGCTCGTCGGTCTTGGGACTGGAGGCCGGCTCGGACAGGGGCGCCTGCCACAAACCCACCGGTACGGCGAGCAATGCCGCCCTGCGGCTCAGTGAAACGACTTCCGTGTCTGGCATCAGAGGGACTCTCCTTTTCCCATCCTCAGCCATCGGACGTTCTTTCACTATCCGATTTCCGTAGTTCTGCAGACGCCGCGCGGAGTGGGACCTACTGTTCGAACTCGTGCCGGTAGACCGGCCAGCCAAAGTAGGTCTCCAACGCTTCCGCCAGCACCACGCCGCACTGCGAGCCGTTCATCGCCGCGTGGTGCTCGAAGCCGTTGCGGCAGATATGGCGCATCAGTTTCTGCAGTTGCGGCACCTCCACTACGGCCCGGCTGCCGAAGGTGGTGAGCGGATCGTCCGTGAACCGGCCCTCGCCGACATAGGCGCGGATGGCGCCGCTAGTGTCGTCCGTGCTGATGCGGGCAAAGGTGACCGGACCGGCGGGTGTGCGACCCGAGAGGGCGCCGAAAGTGTTCTCCTCACCCAGCGTGGTGCCGAGGATGGGGGCGGTGCCGATCTGCAGATCGGGCAGGAAGCTCTTGGCCCAGTTTCCGCAATGGAAAAAGACGCACTTGTTGCGATCCGCGCCGTAGTTGTTGTTCCAATCGACCAGGGCGCTGGGCCGGCCGGATGCGAGTTGGAGCGCGTACATGGCCACCACGCCGGCGATATCCACTTCGCAGGCGCTAGGCATCAGGCGCTCGCTCATCATGCTCATCACGGTGCAGACGTTGACGCCGAAGTTCTGCTGCATGGAGCTCCAACACTGGATAGCGGAGGCGTCGAGGTCGTTCTGATCCATCCAGTCCAGCAGGACAACACCCAGCTTGGACATGCGCGTCAGAGCGGAGCCGGGAACCTGGGGCGCAGCGGCATAGCCGCCGATGTCGGCGAGCTTGGCCAGCACTCGCGGGTCATCGTCGGTGATGCGCGATGCCTGCCCGAAGACATCGGAGAGATCCAGAGTGCTGACGCTGATGCCCGCCGCTTGCATCAGTTTCTCGCTGTAGCGGGTTGTGTTGAAGGCGTTGGGACGCGCGCCCACCGCGCCAATGCGCGCGCGCCGCAACCCGCGCACCACTCGGCACTGGGCCACGAAGGCGTTCAGGTCGCGGCGGAACTCAGCAGAGAGCGGATGGGTAGTGTGGTCTTCGGTGAGGCTGAAGGGGATGCCGTACTGGCGCAGGTTGTTGCAGACCGAGATCTTCCCGCAGAAGGCATCGCGGCGGCGCTCCACGGCCAGGCCGTCCAGATCGTCCGGGTACGCCTGCACCAGCACCGGCACGTTTAACTCGGAGAGCTTCAGCGTATCGGCCACGCCCTTCTCGTCGCCGAAGTTGGGTAGCGAAACCAGCACGCCATCGATCTGATCGCGATGGGCGCGGAAGAGTTCGGCGCAGCGCTTCGCGTGGCTCCACGTCTCCACCGCGCCGCGTTTAGTGGCCTGCTCATCGAGCAGCACCGCATCGATCGACAGTTCGCCCAGCAGTTTGAGCAAGTCCCTGCGGGCTTCATCGACGAGGATGTCGGGGAAGAAGTCGCGATTCCCCACGATCACACCCAGTGTCATTTTGCGCATTGGTTTCACTCCTTGGGCGTTGCTGCCTATTTCTTTCCAAACAGACCATACTGCGCGGCATTGGCCGGCGTGACCAGCTCGCAGTCTATCGCCTGTTTTTCACTCACACCGGTGGATCCGGTGGTGATGTACTTGTGGGCCTGGTCCACAGCGAGCCGTGAAATAGTGGCGGCCGGTTGGAGGACCGTGGCCCGCATCCCGCCCGCCTGGATGGACGCGATAGCGTCGGGGCTGCCATCCAGCCCCACCACGATTACCTTCTCCAGTCCAGCGTTCTTGAGCGCCGCCACTGCTCCCAGCGCCATCGTATCGTTGGCCGCAATGATGCCTTGAATGTCGCGATTGCTTTGCAGCATCGTCTCGACCTTCTGGAAAGCTTCTGTCTGGCTCCAGTTGGCGCTCTGGCGCCCCACCTGCTTCAGAGTGTCGTATTTGTCGAGCACATCGTGGTAGCCGCGCGCGCGGATGGCCGCGTTGGTGTCGGACTCGCGCCCCACCAGTTCGATGTACTTCCCCTTTTCGCCGAGCAGCCTCAGAAACTCCTGCGCGCCAATGGTGGCCCCCTGGTAGTTGTTGGAGACGATCTGCGAAACCGCCACGCCGGTGGCGTTGATTTCACGGTCGATCAGGAATGACGGTATGCCGGCCGCCTTCGCCTTTTGAACTGCGGCGACGGAGGCATCTGCGCCCGCATTGTCCAGCACGATGGCGGCCGCGCCGTTGGCGATGGCCACGTCGATCAGCTTGTCCTGCTTGTGGGCGTCGTCATCGTGCGAATTCACCGTGGCCTCATAGCCGAGTTCGCGAGCCCGCGCCGCGGCGGTATCGGCCTCGGCCTTGAAAAACGGGTTGTCATGCGAGGGCGTGATGATGGCGATCAGCTTCTTCTGCGAACCAGCCCGAGGCGCAGACTGGCAACCGGTGAACCATGCCGCGGAGAGTGCGAGCGTCAATACAAAGGCGTTCCGCAAATTCATCTCAACTCCTTGTGGCGGCGGCGCGCCGGTTATACCGCTGTTGCATCTGATCGAGGATGACTGCCAGGACGATCACGAGACCTTTGATGACGGTCTGCCAGAACTCCGAGACGCCCAGCAGAATAAGCCCGTCGGCGAGAACGCCGATCACGAAAGCTCCGATGATGGTTCCGCCGATGCTGCCGCGTCCGCCCATGAGAGACGTACCGCCCAGCACAACCGCCGCAATCGCGTTCAGCTCAAACGTCTCCCCGGTGGCGGGATGGGCGGCGCCCAACTGCGCGGCGATGATGACTCCCACTAGTGCAGCACACAAGCCGGAGATGACGTAGACGGTGAACTTGATGCGGCCAACGCGGACGCCGGAGAGCTCGGCCGCGCGCTCGTTGCCGCCGACCGCGTACACGCGTCGGCCGAAAGGCGTGCGCGCAGCAACTAGCGCGCCGAGCGCGGCGCAGGCAACCATCAGCCAGATCGGCACAGGCAGGCCCAGCACACGTCCGGCGCCGAGCCACAGAAAGCCGGTGTTGCCGAGCTCCGGCCGGCCGGCCAGATCCGGAAACGTAGCCCCGTTGGAAATCAGCAACGCCGTGCCCCGAGCGACATAGAGGGTACCCAGGGTGGCAATAAAAGGCGCGACCCGCAGATGGGCCACTAGCCCGCCGTTGATCGCGCCGGCCAGGGCGCCAGCCAGCAAGGCAATCAGCACGACAAGCCACGTGTGGAAGTACACGACGATCCCGAGCGAGTTTAGGACCAGCCCGCTATGGATCAGGCCGCCGGCCACGATGCCGGCGAGGCCCGCCACTGAGCCCACGGAGAGATCGATGCCGCCACTCAGAATCACGAACGTCATCCCCAGAGCGAGGATCGCGTTGATGGCGACGTGTTTTACCAGAATAGTCAGGTTGCCCGTGGTGAGGAACGCGGGCGATAGCGTGGCAAAGGCGGCGGCCAGAACGAACAGCACAATGAGCGCGCGAAGGCGGAAGAGCTGCGTGCCAATGCCGCCCATGCCGGCCTGCGGTGGATTCAGCATGGATCCCGCTCTCGCCTCCCGCTCCGGCTGGACGCTCGCCGCGGTGGCCAGCGCGGCGCCCGTCGCCTGGCGCGCGTCGAATTCCGCGGTGATGAGCCCCCGCGAGAGAACGATGATCCGATCCGTGACGGCCAGCATTTCTTCCAGCTCCGATGAGACGACGATGATGCCCATGCCGGACTCCGCCAACTTCCGCACGATCTCGTGTATCTCCCGTTTGGCTCCCACATCCACGCCGCGTGTCGGTTCATCGAGCAGCAACACACGCGGGCCGGTGAGCAGGCACTTTGCGAGCACGACCTTCTGCTGGTTGCCGCCGCTGAGCGATCCGATGTTCTCTTGGACGCCGGCGGTCTTGATGTGGAGATCGGTCACCAGTTTGCCGGCCGCGGTCTGTTCCAGACGCGGGATCAGCCAACCGCCGCGGCTCCACTGGGGCAGGGAGGCGAGCGTCATGTTGCTGCAAACCGAGAGAGACTGCACCAGGCCCGCACCCTGGCGGTCTTCCGGCACCAGGGCCAGACCGGCGGAGATACGGGCTGACGTGGACTGCCCGTCCAGACGCTGGCCATTCAGCAGTACGCTGCCGGACGCACTGCCGTGCAGCCCCATTAGGCATTCCAGCAGTTCGGTGCGGCCCGCGCCCATCAATCCATAGAGCCCCAGGATCTCGCCGGCGTGGAGCGAGAAGGAGGCGTTTTGCAGCACCATTTTGCCGGAGGCCGAGACCAGCGAAAGCGCCTCCGCCCGCAGAACTTCCGCTTGCGCTGGGGCTTGCGGTCTTCTGTCCGGCACTTTGCTGGCGCGTCCCGTCATCTGCTCCACAATCCAGCGCGTATCGATCACTCTGGCTTCTGATTCGGCCACCAAGCGGCCGTCCCGTAGCACCGTTACCTCGTCGGCGATCTCCAGCAATTCGTCCAGCCGGTGGGAGATATAGAGGATCGCCACGCCCCGCGCGGTAAGGTCCCGGATGATGCGGAACAGGATCGCGATCTCTGCCGGGCTCAACGCCGAGGTGGGCTCATCCATCATCAGGACACGCACGTCGCGCGCTAGTGCCTTCGCAATCTCCACAATCTGTTGCTGTCCCAGCGGCAGGTCTCCGACCAGCGCATCGGGATCGATGGGATGTTCCAGACGCGCCAGCAACGCCTCGGCCTGGCGGCGCTGCGCGGTGGAATCGAGCAGGCCGTGCGCGGTGATCTCGCGGGCCAGAAAGATGTTCTCCGCGACGCTCAGGTTGGGGCAGAGATTCAGCTCCTGGTGGATCATCCCGATGCCCAGGGCGTCGGCGTCGCGGACAGACCGCAGCGCAATGGGCTCGCCGTCCAGCAGCAGGCTGCCGCGCGTGGGACGCACGACACCCCCCAGCACCTTGACGAGCGTGGACTTGCCGGCGCCGTTCTCACCGATCAGCGCGTTCACGCGGCCCGCCCTCAGCCGGAACGTGACGCCATCGAGCGCCAGCGTCCCCGGGTATTGCACGGAAACTTCGCGCGCTGCCAGAACGGCTTCGCTCATGGCTGCAACTCCAGCCGGACTGGAACGAGCGCGTGAATCGGCGGCGCGCCCTCGTCCGCCGCGGCCGTGCCTAGAAAGGACACCTGCCGTCCTTTGAGCGCCTTCACCTCGAGCGGCGCCAGCACGGACTTGAGTACGCGATCGTTCAACTCGTTGCCCACATCGGCGAAGTGGAGCTGATTCAGAAAATCCGTGAAGCGCACGAGCCCGGTGGCATCGCGCAGCGAGGTTCCGCGCAGCACCGGGCCGATTTGGATCGAGACGTCAGGCCGCCCATCGAAGGGAGCCACGTCGACCATAACGAGCCCGTTGCGCGAGCGCTGGTCCACCGCAATCACCCGGCCTTGTCCCTTCACGATCCAATACGACGCGGCGTTGGCATCAGGGCGCGCAAACTGAGTCCGCGCCGTGGACGATCCCTGTTGCAGGCTGTGCAGCAGCGCCGGAGCGTCAACGGCTGAGCTCTCAATCGCCGGCAGCAGTTTCGACGTCCAGATCTGATCCACGTAGGCGGCGGGCGTGATGGCACCCTTGGCAACGCTCGCGGTGGTGTCCTCGATCGGACGGACAGTCCAAGGCACACAGCCGGTCAGGCCGCAACAGGCGGCACACACGAGAATGCGGAGAGGCAATCTGTTCATCGCCGCTTGCCTGCCTTTTTCGACGCCGGCTGCTCCGCGAGCAACGCCTCGGCCGAGCCCAGGTCCGTGATCAACACGTTCACCAGGTTGCCGGCCAGCGCGCCCCGGATGGCGCCAATCTTCCTCTTTCCGCCCGCCACCGCCACCACCCGCGGAATGGTGCGGAGTTGATCCAACTCAAGACTGATGACGCGGTCGTTGAGCTCCGTCACCACCTGCTGTCCGGCAGGATTGAAGAACCTGAGGCAGATGTCGCCCACCGCGCCCTGGGCCGCCAGACGGCTCACTTCCTGTGGCGAGAAAATGTTGCCGCTCGATGCCAGAGCCGGCGAGGGCTCGGTGGCGCCGATCCCAACCAGCGCGAGCGTCACGCTGGGGAAGAGATCGAGCGCCGCCCGCACGAAACGATCCTCCATCAGGACATCTCTTGCTTCCTTCGAGCCCACCACTCCGGGCGCCGGCAGCAGCGTCGCCTCGCCTCCAATGAGATCGGCGAACCGCCGTGTCACGGACGTGGCGTGCACCTCCGCATTGGGGTTGCCCACGCCGCCCAGGATCTGCAGGACTCGCGTGTTCTTCCATTTCTGCGTCGGGTGCAGGGCATTAACCATCGCCAGCAGCGCCGCGCTCCAGGATGAGATGCCGATCACCTGGCCGTCCTTGAGCGTGGTCTCCAGATAGAACGCCGCCGCGGCGCCCAGGTCGCGAGCCACTTGCCCCTCATCCTCCATGGAATCGACAACGATGGCCTCCTGCAGTCCATACTTGGACTGCAGCGCGACTTCGATCTCCGTGTGCGTCCCGGTTGGCAGGCTCACTGTTGTGCGCACGATCCCTTCGCGCTCGGCGCGCTTGAGCACGCGGGAAACTGTCGATTGATGGATGTTGAGACGCTCGCAGATCGTCGCCTGGCGCAGGCCCTGCGTGTGGTACATGTGCGCCACTTTGGCCATCAATCGGAGTTCGTCGAGTCGCGCCATGGATGTCTATCCTACCGCCTCGTGCGCGCCCGCAGAGGACTTGGTTCTGGCGAGTGCGTCCTGCCAACCGTCGATCAACTCCCGGCGTCGCGCCGGCGCCATGCACGGCTCAAATCGATCCGTCGGGCGGGGCATCGCCGCGAGCTCTTCCAGCGAGCCCCAATAGCCGACGGCAAGCCCGGCGAGCCACGCCGCCCCGATGGCGGAAAGGTCCGGCGACGAGCTCCGGATGACGGGCCGCTCCAGGATGTCCGCCTGAAACTGCATCAGCGCATCGCTGCGGCTGGCCCCGCCATCGGCCAGCAGCGCCGGCAGCGCGATGCCTGCGTCCCGCCCCAACGCCTCAAAAACGTCATGGACCTGGAACGCAATGGATTCCAGCGCGGCGCGGGCCAGGTGCGCGGCGGTCGTGCCACGGGTCAATCCGCAGAGCACACCGCGCGCGCCGGAATCCCAATGCGGCGCGCCCAGTCCGGCAAAAGCAGGTACCAGATACGCGCCAGCAGAGTCTGGCACGGACCCGGCGAGGCCGGCGATCTCCTCCGCGCCGCCAGGCAGTCTGAGCACTTGAGCCAGCCACTGCATGGTGCCGCCCGTGTTGGTGATGTTGCCCTCCAGCGCGTAGCTGACTCCGTCCGGGCGAGCCCAGGCGATGGTCGTAGAGAGTCCATGAATCGACGCCACCGGCGCACTGGTCAGTGTCATCAGCGACGATCCCGTTCCATAGGTCGCCTTGACGGAGCCGGGCACAAAGGCCGCGTGCCCAAACAATGCGGCATGAGAGTCGCCGATGAGGCTGGCGACCGGCACGCCGGCCGGCATTCGCCCGCAGCCGGTTGTCTCGCCAAAGACGCTACTGGAAGCGTGCAGCGTGGGCAGACACGCGGCGGGAATTCCGAAGACCTTCGCCAACTCCGCGTCCCATCCGACCGAGCGCAGGTTCAACAACTGCGTACGCGACGCATTGCTGGGATCAGTCGCGTGCCGCGCCCCACCGCTCAGCCTCCAGAGCAGCCAGGAATCAACCGTGCCCATGCACAACTCGCCGGCCGCGGCGCGGGAGTGCCCGTCGGGGATATGCGCCAGCAGCCACGCCGCTTTGGAGGCCGAGAACAGAGGATCGATGGGCTGCCCCGATCGTTCCCGAATCAACCGGTCCAGACCGCGCTCGTGCAGTTCCGCGCAAAACGCGGCTGTTCTTCGGCACTGCCAGGTGATGCACGGTCCAGCCGGCTCCCCGCTGCGCCGGTCCCATACGATGACGGACTCGCGCTGATTGGTCACTCCCACCGCTGCTACTTCCGTCCCCTGCACCTGCTCCAGGCAGTCATCCATCGCCGCGACAACCGACGCCCACAATTCGCGCGCGTCCTGCTCCACCCAGCCCGGCTCCGGAAACGCAATGCCCAACGGCCGGGACGCCCGCGCGCGCACCGCGCCGGCGCGATCCATTAGCAGGACCTTCGTATTGGTGGTGCCCTGGTCTACCGCTAAAATGAGCCGCTCTCTAGACACGGCCACACTCCTGCAACAGCTCCAGAGTGACAACCCGGATATTGGCCGCAGTCAGCCCGAAGTGCTCGAACAGAAACTCCGTGGAACCGGTGGGCGCGAACACGCCGGGCACACCGAGGATGCGCATCCGCGTCGGATTAAAGGTCACCACAGCTTCGGCCACGGCGCCGCCCATTCCTCCAAACACCGTGTGCTCCTCGATAGTGACAATCGGCCCGGCCGCCGCCGCCGCGGCAATGGCTTCGCGGTCCAGCGGGCGCACCGTAGGCAGATTGATCACGCTCGCGTGCACACCGTCGGCCAGCAGGAGTTCAGCGGCCTCCAGGGCGCGGCACACCATCGTGCCGTTGGCGATCAACGTGACATCCGAGCCCTGCCTGAGCCGGACGGCCCGCCCGATCTGGAATTCGTAATCCGCGGCGTTCACTGCCGGCACAGGCATACGGCTCAGGCGGAGGAACACCGGCCCGTCCAATGCGGCGGCAGCGCGGAGTGCCCCGGCAGTCTCGGCCGGGTCCGAAGGAACAATCACGGTCATGTTGGCGATCGCCCTGGTCCAGGCGATGTCTTCAATGGAGTGATGCGTCGGCCCCAATTCCCCATAGGCCATGCCGCTGGAGATGCCGCACAGCTTGACATTGGAGCGGCTGTAGCCGAGATCCACCTTCACCTGCTCCAGCGCGCGCCCGGTGATGAAACACGAGGCGCCGCAAACGAACGGCATCAGGCCGCCGTTGGCCAGCCCGGCAGCCACGCCAACCATGTTCTGCTCTGCGATGCCGACGTTCACCAGCCGCTCCGGAAAGCGCTTCTTAAACTCCTTCAGGTTGGAGGAGCCCACCGAATCGTTGCACACCGCCACCACTCGTGGATCGGCCTCGGCCAGCGCGACCAGCGCCTCGGCGAAGGCCACCCGGCAATCAAAACGGTCTGTCATCGCTCTTCGCCTCCGCCCAGTTCCACCAGCGCCGCGGCCAGTTCAGCGTCGGTGGGCACCCGGTGATGCCACTCCACTCGATCCTCCATGAACGATACGCCGCGCCCCTTGTGCGTGTTGGCGATGACGCAGTTGGGGCGCCCGGTCTCAAAGGGGATACCGCCCAAGGTCTGCGCCAGCACCCCCAGATCGTGCCCGTCGATCTCGCGGGTGCTCCAGCCGAAGGCTCGCCATCGATCCGCCAGCGGATCCAGATGCATGGTCTCTTCCGTGCCGGCGCCCTGCTGCAACCGGTTGCGGTCCACGATCACCGTCAGATTGTCCAGACCAAACTGGCTGCCTGCCATGGCCGCCTCCCAGTTGCTGCCCTCCTGCAATTCACCGTCGCCCACCAGCACAAACGTGCGCCAACCGCCGCCGGTGATCTTCGCCGCTTTCGCCACGCCAACGCCAATCGGCAGCCCGTGGCCCAGTGGCCCGGTGTTGGCTTCCACGCCCGGCAATTTGTTGCGGTCGGGGTGGCCGTTCAGCAGCGAGAGCGGTCCCATGTACTCCGAGAGCTTTTCCCGTCCAAAGTAGCCGGCCTCCGCCAGCGTGGCATACAGCGAGGCCGAGCAATGCCCCTTGCTCAGGATGAAGCGGTCGCGCTCCGGCCAGCGTGGATTGGCTGGATCCAACCTCATCACGTGAAAGTACAGCGTGGCCAGGATGTCCGCGGCAGATAGATCTCCCCCAGGATGCCCAAGCCGGGCCGCATGCACCATCCCCAACGCAGTGCGCCGGATCGTTCGCGCTCTCAACTGCAAGGCTGCGATATTGGCAGCGGGAAGTTCAGTCATAGGGCCTCATTGCATAATTATGCGGATTAGAAAAGTAATGCTATCACGCCTTGTTTCGCCGGTCAACCGCGCTCCAGTCTGCCGGAATCATATTCTGCGAGACTCGTGAGAAAGTGCCAGGGGTAACCATGCACCTTCACCCAGCCCGGATCATTACACTCGCCGCCGTATTGGCGCTTCCTTGTTCTTCTCCTTTGCCCAGGGAGACGGCGGACCGGATCACTATCAGGTTCGCGGCATCTCCAAAGGGGGCTATCTCACTTTGCGCGCCAAGCCGGATCAGCACAGCCCGGCGCTGGCCCGCATCCCCGCCAGCGCTCAGTGCCTCCGCAACCTCGGCTGCAAGGGCGGCCTCACGATGGAGGAGTTTACAACTCTCTCCGAAGCGGAGAAGAAGAAGCGCGCGGCGGCCAATCCCCGCTGGTGCAAGGTCGAATACCTTGGCAAGACGGGCTGGCTGCTCGGGCAGTACCTGGCTGAGGGAGCCTGTCTCGCGCCGCCGCAATGAGCTAGGCCGCCGGCAAATCGAAGCACGGCCGCGCATTGCCGGCCGCTGTCCCTCTACGCGAATTACCTGCCCCGTCCGGGTGGTAAGCTACTGACGTACGAGCGGGTCTTGTGTGCCGGGCAACCGGTCCGGGCGCCTGTCTCCCGCCTACCGTCTGGACTCTAGACCAATGCCATCCATCAAACAACTTCTGGGCGCGGTCACGTTCGCCGCTGCCACCGCCTGGTCCCAGCAGTATGACTTGCTGCTCAAAGGCGGCCACGTCATCGACGCGAAGAATCGTATCAGTGCCGTCCGTGATGTCGCCATCAAAGACGGCAAAATCGCAGCCGTGGCGGCGGACATTCCGGCCACGGAATCGGTCAAGACCGTCAATGCCGTGGGGCTCTACGTCACCCCGGGGCTCATCGACATTCACGTTCACGTCTACGCGGGCACCGGCGAAAAGGCCTCCTACGCCGGCGACCTCAGCCTCTATCCCGATGGCTTCACCCTGCGCAACGGCGTCACTACCATCGCCGATGCCGGCAGTTCCGGCTGGCGCAACTTCGAGGATTTTCAGGATCGCGTCATCAACCGCTCGCGCACGCGCGTTCTGGCGTTCCTGAATATCGTCGGCCACGGTATGCGCGGCGGGCGCTACGAGCAGGACCTCAACGACATGGAGGCCAAGCCCACCGCGGAGATGGCGCTCAAGCACAAGGACGTCATCGTCGGCGTAAAGAGCGCGCACTACACCGGCCCCGAGTGGGCGCCCTATGAACACGCCGTGGAGGCCGGCAAAATCGCTTCCATTCCCGTCATGATCGACTACGGCAGCAATCGGCCGGAGCGGACGCTCTATGATCTGGTCACGAAGGTGCTCCGTCCGGGCGACATCTACACCCACTGTTTTTCCGGCCTGCGCGACGAGCAGGATCCCTCCGGCGGTCCCAGCAAAGCGCTGATCGACGGGCGCAAGCGCGGCGTTATCTTCGACGCCGGCCATGGCGGAGGCAGCTTCTCCTGGCGCGTAGCAGCGCCCATCGTCAAGTCCGGTTTCCTTCCGGACTCCATCTCCACCGATCTCCACGTCGGCAGCATGAATACGGGCATGAAGGACATGCTCAACGTGATGGACAAATTCCTGGCCCTGGGGATGTCTCTTGACGCTGTGATCGCTAAGTCCACGTGGGCGCCCGCCCGGGAGATTCAACGGGAAGAGCTGGGCCACCTCTCCGTGGGCGCGACGGCCGATGTCGCTGTCCTGCGGCTCCGCAACGGCGCGTTTGGATTTGTGGACATGCATGGCGCCCGCATGGATGGCACGCAGAAGCTGGATTGTGAGCTTACCGTTCGCGCCGGCAAAGTCCTCTACGATCTGAACGGTCTCACCCGCGAGCGCTGGGACAAACTGCCCGCAGGCTACGGCCCCCAGGGCGATCCGCGCTGGGATGGCTATAGCCGCGCGCCGCGCCGTCCCGCCGCCCCCAAAACTCAGGAGAAATAAGATGCTCTGGAACAACTGGAAACAATCCCGGCGGGAGCTGTTCCGCACCGGTTCGCTCCTGGCGGCCGTGCAGACGCTGGGCGGCAAACTGGCCGCAGCCCCCATGGAACTCACCGCCCGCCTGTATGAGTCCATCGGCGTCAAGCCGATCATCAACTCGCGCGGCACGTTTACCATCATCACCGGCTCGCAGTCGCTGCCCGAAGTGAAGAAGGCCATGGACGAGGCCTCGCGCCACTACCCGCAGATGGATGAGTTGATGGATGGAGTCGGCAAGCGGCTTGCCGAGATCACAGGCGCCGAGTGGGGCATCGTCACCAATGGTTGCTGCGCTGCCATCGCTCACTGCACGTGTGCCGCCATCGCCGGCAACAACCCCGAGCGCATGCAGCAACTGCCCGATCTCACCGGGCTCAAGAACGAAGTCATCATCCCGGCCTACTCGCGCAACGTGTATGACCACGCGGTGCGCATGGTGGGCGTGAAGATCGTCGAGGTGAAGGACCCCGGCGCCCTGGAGGCTGCCTTCAATGAGCGCACCGCGATGGTCTACATCCTCGGCGGCCCCGGTGACGACGGCCCTCTGGGCACTCGCATCATGGCGGCGGCGGCCAAACGGCACAACGTACCCGTGCTGGTGGATGCCGCGGCCGAGATCCTCACCATCAACCCCAACGTCCATCTGGAGCGCGGCGCCACTGCCGTCGCCTATAGCGGCGGCAAGTGCATCCGCGGCCCGCAGGCTGCGGGCTTGCTGATCGGCGAGAAGGCGTGGCTGCAAGGCGCCTGGGCCAACAGCGCGCCCCACCATGCCTACGGCCGCGCCATGAAAGTGGGCAAAGAAGAGATCATGGGCATGCTGGCCGCCGTCGAGATGTGGCTCAAGCGGGACCATAAGGCCGAATGGAAAGAGTGGGAAGACCGTCTCGGCCACATCGCCGATCGCGCGCAGAAGGTCACCGGCGTCACAGCGAAGATCACCCAGCCCAGCCCCGATCTCTCCAACCGTTCGCCGCGCCTCACTCTGCAATGGGAGGGCGCGGCGCTAGGCATCACCGGCACGGAACTGGCGAAGACCCTGCTCGATAACGAGCCGCGCATCGTCGTTGCCGGCTCCACCGGTACGCGCACGGGCAACATGGCCAGCACGCTCTCCATCATTCCCTACCAGATGATGCCCGGCGAGGAGAAGGTCGTGGCCGAGCGCATCTTCGCGTATCTCTCCAAGCCGCCGAAGCCGGCTGCTCCGGAGCCTGTGCCCACCGGTGCGAACGCCACGGTCTCCGGTCAATGGGAAGTGCGCCTGGAGTTTGGCCGGGGCTCGGCGACTCATACTCTCTTTCTTGAGCAGGATGGCGCCAAGCTCGCCGGCACGCATCGCGGCGAGTTTTTCTCTGGCGATCTGGCCGGTTCCGTCGCGGCCAACACCCTGCGCTTCCGCAGTTCCCACCGGGTCCACGGCACGCGACTCGGCTATGACTTCAGCGGCGCCGTCACAGGTGATCAGATGATAGGCACGGTGAACATGGGCGAATACGGCACCACCGCGTTCACCGCGCAGCGCCATAAGTATCAGGCCGGCGGACGCCGTTCCGGCTAGGCACGAACTGATAGCTCACAAACGCCAGCTTGCGCCCATCCGGCGACCACGAGGGCACGTTGATTGTGCCCTGTCCTCCAAACAGCTTCGCCAACACCGTGATCCTGCGCGTCCCCAGCGCCATCACCCGCAGCATCACGTCCTTGTCTTCCGGGTGCCCGCTCACACCTTTTTCGTAGGTGAGAAACACCATCCGCTGCCCGTCCGGTGAAACGTGCGCAAACCAGTTGTTGTATCCATCGTCCGGCGTCACCTGCTCCTGCTCACTCCCATCCGGCTTCATCCGCCAGATCTGCATCAGCCCGCTACGAATCGAGTTGAAGTAAATATACGAGCCGTCCGGTGAGTATTCCGGACCGTCATCCAGCCCCTCCGCCGTGGTCAACCGCGTCTCCTCACCGCCCGCCACCGGGATGGCGTAGATATCGAAGTTGCCGCCTCGCTCACCGCAATACGCCAGCGTCTTTCCATCCGGCGACCAGCCGTGGAAATACGACGGCGCCTTGTCCGTCACCTGGCGTGGCGTCCCGCCGCCAATCGGTACGACGTAGATGATGGATCGCCGCTGCTCCTGCGATTGATCGCTGATGGCCATCATCGTGCCGTCCGGCGAGATGGCGTGATCGTTGTTTAGCCGTGTGGCGAATCCCGTATCGATCGTCACGGGCTTGCCGCCATCGGCCGGAATCCTGTGCAACCGCCCGCCCCCGTTGAAGTAGAGCTGGTTGTCGCTGCTCCAGTTGGGCGCTTCCATCCGGCCCTCCGCCACATGAACCACGCGCCGGTCGGTGGATGCCACCGTGATGGTCTCCAGTACGCTATGGAGCATCTGCGGTTCCCGCACGGCCGGCGGTGGCGTGATCTCCACGTTGCGGAATACCGCCGTTTCCACGGCGTCTTTGTTATGGGCGCTCACACCGATCCCGATGTAAAACGGATCCTTCAACTCCACCTTCATCGTGCCGCCCGCCAGGCGCAGTTCCTCGCCTTCGCCCGCCAGCGACAGGTAGAAATACGCGCCGGATTTCGTGATCCAGACGCGTTTCGGCGCGGATACGTTGGACTGTATCTCGTGCGTGGCCCCGCCATTCTCATCGCGCGATTGCAGCGATACCAACCCGCTGCCGTGCACCGCCGCGTCCGCATAAGCGGAGTCTTCCTCCAGGCCCTGGCGCAGCATGAGAACCGCCTTTTTGTGCGGGTCTCCGCCCGTCGCCGGGAACGTGATCTCTGCCGACAACGACACGTCGCCGGAGACCTTCTTCCAAACATAGTGGAATGCGTCCGCCGTGCCCCAGATATTGGCCCCGCTGGCCGAAATGCGGTAGGTCTTCAAGGCCGGATCAAATTCCAACGTCCCCGGATGTTGCGCGCTGCCGACATCCCCGTGGCCTTCGAAGATCCCGGTCTGCGCCGTCATCGCCGACGACGCCAGCAGCGCCGCGCCCGCCACCCAACTCAGCCATCGAATCTCCATGCAAAGCCTCCTGCTGGCCGCCGCTCCCATTATGCAGAAGGCGGAGCCCGGCCTTCACCGGGCTCCCTTCTTCAGCCCGGTCGCCTACCCCTCCCGGCTCCACGCCCGGATGGATGCGATCTCGGCCTCATTGATGTGGAGGAACTCCAGAAACTTCTGGTGATCCTCCGGCGCCATCCGCTCGAAGCTGGTGTGCAGTGCATGCATCTGCGCCTCCGTCACTCCGACGGCTTTCAGGATGGAAACGAACGTGTCTTTGTTCATGATGAACTCCTCAACCCATCCTCAACTGTGAATCGATAGACGGGTCAAGAGAATTCTCACGATGCTGTTTTGGCTGCGTCTGCCCGCGGCCGCAGCAACACCGTCACCACCGCCCCCACCGCCGCCAGCAGCGCCAGCTTCCAGTACACCTCGCGATACCCGCCCGCCAGATCGCCTGCCAGTCGCGCCCGATCCATGATGCCGGCAAAGTACCCTGGCACCAGGAAGCCGCAGAGGCCCCAGGCCGAGAACATCAGGCCGTAGTTGGCGCCCACATGCTTCGGACCGTAGTAGTCCGCCGTGAAGGACGGCATCAATGCCAGATAGCCGCCATAGGCGAACGCAGCCAGGCACAACCCAGCCAGCAGCATCCCAAATCCCGATGCGGAGCGCAGAAAGCCCAGGCACGCCACGATGGAGGTGGCACACATCGCCAGCGCCGCCGCCTTGCGCCCAAAGCGGTCCGAAACGCTGCCCCACGCCAATCGCCCCACGCCGTTGAAGATGCTCATCACGCCCAGCGCCGCTCCGGCCGAAAGCAGCGCGCTCGCGCTCGCCATCTCTTTCAACAACGGCGTCGCCTCTCCGATCGCCGTCAACCCCACCGACGTGCCCAGGAAGTACACCAGCCACAACGCGTAAAACTGGCTCGTCCCCAGCATCTGCATCGGCGTCATCTCACCGGCGCCAACTCGTCCCGGCGGCGGAGTCCATCCCTCGGGCCTCCATCCAGGCGGCGGCACTTTGTAGAACTGCGCCGCGCCAATTACGCCCACGTAGAAGATCCCGGCCAGGATCAGAAACGTGCGCGGCAGTGTGACTCCCAGTTGCGCCGGGTCCTTGCCGATCAGGTATTCCAGCAGCGGCCCAAATAGCAGCGGCCCCACGCCGAAACCCATCACCGCCAGGCCCACGATCATGCCTCGCCGGTCCGGGAACCACTTGATGCACGTCGCAATCGGCGTCACGTACGCAAAGCCCACGCCCACTCCGGCAAAGACACCGTATGCCAGCACCAGGCCACCCACCGTATCGCCGATCCACGCCGCCAGCAGGCAGCCTGTGCCCAGCAGAAATCCGCCCACCGATGCCACCAGGCGCGGCCCCTTGCGATCCTGCCAGAAGCCCGCCACAATCATGCCCGCCGCAAAGGCCAGCATCGAGTAGCGGTACGGCGCGATGGTCTCCGCCTTGGACCAGCCGTAAAGCTGCGCCAGCGGTCCGCGGAAGATCGACCAGGAGTAGATCACCCCCAGTAACACTTGCATGAAAATGGCGGCGGCTGCGTATCGCACACGGGGCAGAGGGGGCGATAGAGTCTGATTGGGGGGCATCGCCATAGGATAGACGAAAGCGGCGGCGGCCACAGCACTCTTTCAGCCCGCCTCTCTCGAGTTCCTTCCGCATCCCTTCTGCAACGCCGGAACTTCGATCGTCCGTCCCGTTTATGCTACGATCCTGTCCAGCATGAGCAGAGAAGCCGAAACTGAGATCCTGGAGCGGATCGGAATCGCGATCGACAGCGGCCTACTGCGGAGGTTTGACGGCCTGATCCAGCAGCGGGGTTATTCCAATCGATCTGAGGCGATTCGTGATCTCATCAGAGCCGAACTGGTAAGCGAGGCCGCTCAGGCCCCAACGAATATTGTCGCGGCGACCGTCACCCTGCTCTATGATCACCACGTACGCCTGTTGACAGAAAAGCTTACCGCCCTGCAGCATGAGTTTCACGGTACGGTAATCTCCACGATGCACGTGCATCTAGACCACCAGAATTGCCTGGAGGTTCTTGTTCTGCGCGGGCAGTCAGCCGATGTCCACCGTATCGCGAACCTGATGATCGCGGCAAAAGGCGTCAAGCACGGCCGCCTCGTGGTGGCCGCCACCGAGGAGCAATTCTGACGACGCTCGGACTGTAACCATTCCACATCTCCGATCAGGATCTCCCGCCCCAAAGCCCGAAATCCGTAGCGTCATTGCGAGCAGCGAGCCGAACTCCTGTGCTGCGCGGCCACGCGGCCGCTCGTCATTCGGGATAGCCTATTGAGCATGAAACGCCGCGACGCCTTGAAGACTCTTGCCTCCACTCCCTTGGTTCTCCAGGCCCAAGCGAGACACACATTCGGAGTGCAGGGCGATCGCTTCGTTCTGGACGGAAAGCCCTTCGTCGTTCGCTCGGGCGAGATGCACTACGCCCGCATCCCGCGCGCTTACTGGCGCGACCGCATGAAGAAGATGCGCGCCATGGGGCTCAACACCCTCTGTATGTATTCGTTCTGGAACGCGCATGAGCCGCGCCCCGGCGAGTTTCATTTCGAGGACAATCTCGATATTGCCGCCTTCATCCGCACCGCCCAGGAAGAGGGCCTCTGGGTGATCGTGCGCCCCGGTCCCTATAGCTGTGCCGAATGGGAGGCCGGCGGTTTTCCCGCGTGGCTTTGGGCCGCGCCCGATATCAAGGTGCGCAGCACCGATCCGCGTTTCCTCGCGCCCGCCAAGCGCTACATCCAGCGGCTTCTGGCCGAGGTGGTCCCGCTCCAGATCTCGCACGGCGGCCCCGTCATCATGGTGCAGGTGGAGAACGAATATGGCTCGTTCGGCAAGGACAAGGTCTATCTCGGCGCCATCCGCGAAATGATCCAGAGCAGTGGCATCGATGCCATGCTCTATACCTCCGATGGCTCGCTCGATTACATGCTCGCCAACGGCACCCTGCCCGATCTTCCCTCGGTGGTGAACTTCGGCGGCGCGCCGCAGCAGGAGTTCGCCAACTTTGCCAAGTTCCGCACCGGCGTCCCGTTGATGTGCGGCGAGTATTGGGTGGGGTGGTTCGATCACTGGGGCGAGAAGCACCATACCGGCGACAACGCCGTGCACCTCGCCGGCATCGAGTGGATGCTCCAGCGCAACATCGGTTTCAACCTCTACATGGTGCACGGCGGCACGTCCTTCGGCTTCATGAATGGCGCCAACTGGGATAAGGTCTATCAGCCCGATGTCTCCAGCTACGACTACGATTCGCCCATCGACGAAGCCGGCCGCATCGCGCCCAAGTTCCATCTCTATCGCGACGCCATCAAGAAGTATCTGCCGCCCGGCGAGATACTGCCGCCGCTGCCGGCGCCTCTGCCCTCGATTGAGATTCCGAGCTTTGAGCTGAAGGAATGCGCGCCGATGTTTGCCCTGCTAGGGAAACCGGTCACCGCCGAGCGTCCGAAGAAGTTCGAAGAACTCGGGCAGGATTACGGCTTCCTCCTCTATCGCGCGGCGCCCCGCAAGGCGGTCGCGGCCAAACTCGAAATCACCGAACTGCGCGATTACGCCGTGATACTCGAAGGCAGCAAAACTCTCGGCACGCTCGATCGCCGCCTCGCGCAGAGCGCCATCGAGATCACGCTTGACGGCTCTGCGCCGCTCGACATCTTAGTTGAGAACATGGGTCGCCTGAACTTCGGCCCCAAGATGGTGGACGATCGCAAGGGCATCACCGAAAAGGTCACGCTGGCTGGCGCTGAGCTCACCGGTTGGCAGATGTACTCCCTGCCGCTCAAAGATCTGCGCGGCCTGAAGTTCAGCGCGCGCCAGCACACCGGCCCGGCGTTCCATCGCGGCTTCTTTCAGCTGAAGGAGACCGGCGACACCTATCTCGATATGCGCGGCTGGGGCAAGGGCTGCGTGTGGGTCAACGGTCATCACCTGGGCCGCCACTGGAAAGTGGGCCCGCAGTTGAGCCTCTACTGCCCCGGCGTGTGGCTGAAGCAGGGGCGCAACGAAGTGATCGTGCTGGACCTCGAAGACGTGCAAAAACGTGCAATAAAGTGTCAAAAAGACCCCGTTTGGGGCCCTTAGTAGTTCTTTTTGCGCTCAAAACGCGCACGTTGCGCGCGTCCCATCGCCTTCACGCCGGCCAGCGACGGATCCTGCGCCGCCAGCGTAGCGAGATTCGCCGCGACCTTCTCGACGGCGCGCGCCACGTCGCGCACGTCTTCCTCGCCGCCGATCAGCTCGAACTGAAAGAGCCACACGGATTCATCGTAGGCGGCGCACTCCGAGACAGGGCAGTGGCACTGCGCGTAGTCCATCTCCGTCTCGCGGCCGAGCTTCAATTGCGCGCAGTTTTGCGGCGTGGCATAGAAGAGATCGCTCTTGTAGACGGCTTCATAGAAGCGGCCGTCGCAGGGGATGCCTTCCTTTTCTAGCGCCGCCACAAAGAGATCGCGCGAGGGCGCGGGCTTGCCCGGCTCGGGCCGGTATTGAAAAACGTAGGTGTAGAGCGTGGGCTGCGTGATGGCGTCCTGCGGCGGCAGCACGCGCACGCACGGGATCTGCGCGAGCAAAGAGGTGAGCAACTCTGCGCCGGCCACGCGGCGCGCGCGCAACTCCGGCAGAGCCTCCATCTGGCCGATGAGCAGCGCGATCTGCAGATCGGTCATGCGGTAGTTCAGGCCAAGGAGCCGCTGCCCGTATTCGTCGGTGAGGCTGGCGCGGCCGCAGTTGATCACGGTCTGCAGCGCCTCGTAGCAGGCGAGGCTGTTGGTGGTGACCATGCCGCCCTCGCCGGCCGTCATCAGCTTGCTCTCCTGCATGCTAAAGGTGCCGATGTCGCCCATCGAGCCGGCGCCCTTGCCGCGATAGGCGCCACCGTGGGCGTGGGCGCAATCCTCCACGATCTTCAGACCGTGTTGCTTGGCCAGCGCGCAGAGCGCGTCCATCTCCGTAAAACGCATCGCCAGATGCACGGGCACAATCGCCTTGGTGCGCGGTGTGATGGCGCGGCGCACGCTCTCGACATCCAGACAGTAAGTATCCGGATCGACGTCGGCAAACACGGGCACCGCGCCCATGGCCAACGCGGCCGTGGCAGTGCCGTCCCATGTGTAGGCGGGCACGATGACCTCGTCGCCAAAGCCGAGGCCCAGCGCCTGCAGCGCCACGGTGATGGCCACCGTGCCGTTGGCGACGGGCAGTGCGTACTTGGCGCCTTGGAGGGCCGCGAAGTCCTCGCAGAAGCCCTTGGCCAGTGCTGTAGGCAACGGGTAGCCACCCCAGTGGCGGCTCTCCACGGTCTGGACGAGGCGGTCGATGTCAGACTGGCGATACTGCGGCCACGGTGTGAACGGCTTGCGGCGAAGGGGCTCCCCGCCTAGAATTGCGAGTTGGGTCATGATGATGAAGCTTCTGCTCGTGCTACTGTTTGCGTGTCTGGCCGCGCCGGCTGCGACGCTACAGAGGTTCTGTACATTCTACCGCCTGGACGATCCGGCGGTACCGGCAGCGGTGCGCGCGACGGCCGGCGTGTTGCGCGTGGCCGCCTCCGATGGCGCGGTTTGGCGCGGCACGCGGCAGGGGCTGTGGCGCGGTGACAGTGAGTATTTCGCCTCGCGCCGGTACTTGCCGGACGACGACGTGCAGCACATTGTCCCGGACTCCGCGGCGGGTGTGTGGGTGAGGACGGCCACCGGTATTTCGCACATCGAGCTGCGGCCGATGACGCTGCTCCAGAAGACGGAGTTATTCGAGGAGCGCATCCGGCTGCGGCACAACCGGCACGGCATGGTGTCGCCTTCGATTTTGAGCACGCCTGGCGATCTGACCACCTCGCGCACGCGCGATGACGACAACGACGGGCTATGGACGGCGATGTACGGCACGGGCGAGTGCTTCCGCTACGCGGTGACGAAAGAGCCGCAGGCGCTGGCACTGGCGCGCCGGTCGATCGAAGCGGTGTTGTTCCTGGAGCAGGTGACAGGGCGGCCGGGCTTTCCGGCGCGCTCCTATATCGAGCGAGGCGAGCCGATGCCGCGCGACGGAGAGTGGCATTGGACGGCGGATGGCAAGTACTACTGGAAGGGCGACACCAGCTCGGACGAGATCGTCGGGCATTTCTTCCTGTTTGCGGTCGCGTGGGACACACTGCCGGCGGACGATCCCCTGCGGGCGCGGATCGGCGCCACGGCGCGGCGGATCATGGATCACATCCTGGCCAACGGCTACTACCTGATCGATCTGGACGGCAAGCCCACGCGCTGGGGCAAGTGGTCGCTGGACTATTTCAAGGAAGAGCCTGGCGACGCGCCGCTGAATGCTCTGGAACTGCTCAGCTTTCTCAAGACGGCGCACCACATCACCGGGGACGAGCGCTACCAGCGGGAGTACCGCAAGGCGGCCGTCGAGCTTGGCTATGCCAAGGTGATGACCCGGCTCAAGGAGTGGCGCGAGCAACTGAACTACTCCGATGAAGAGCTGGCGATGCTGCCCTTCTACTGCCTGTTCCGCTACGAGAAAGACGCGCAACTGCTGGACACGTTCTATCGCCCGGCGCTCGACCAGTGGTGGGAGAACATGAGCCGCGAGGCCAATCCGTTGTGGACGATGATCTACCTGACGAGCCGTCCGAAGGCGCGGGCGGATCTGCCGGCAGCGATCCGCACACTGGAGCGGATGCCCATCGATCTGCTGACGTGGACGATCCGCAATTCGCATCGGGAAGATGTCGTCATGACCAACGAGCTGGACCGTTTTCAACTCAAGCAAGCCGCCACGTTGCTGCCGCCCGATGAGCGGCCGGTGATGAAATGGAACGCCAATCCATTTATCGTGGACGGCGGCAACGGCGGCCGCGGCGAGGATGACGGCGCGGCGTTTTTGCTGCCGTACTGGCTGGGCCGCTACCATCGATATCTGACGGGAGAATGATGATGCGCCTCACGCTGTTGCTTCTTTGCGGAGCTGTTCTGCACGCGGCCGAGATCCGGGCCATAGTCCTGACGGAGCCGGCGACGGCAGTTCGAATCGAGGGAGCCAACGCCGTGGCGGCAGCCACACGCCAGGGCACGCTCCGCTGCACGCCCAACGCCGCTTTCCGGCCCGCCGATCTGACAGACCGCAGCGGGGCCTACGTGTGCACGCCCGCACCAGCGTCTGTGCCAGCGGCGATGCCGGCTGGCCTGCCGGGCGCGGTGCGCCAGCACGCACAATCCGGCGCACGGCAGGCGGCGGCCACTACGGAGGGCCTGTTCGTCTATGAGGGCGGCCAATGGCGCGCACTCACTCCCCGCGCCGGCAAGCGCAGTTGGGCGTTAGCGGACGTGCGAAGCACAGCGTTCGGCAGCGACGGAGCGCTGTGGTTTGCCAGCCCGCAGGGTGTAGGCCGGATGAACGCCACGGGCCAGTGGCAGCTTTGGGCGGCTGAGGACGGTCTACCCTACGACGACTTTACGGCCATGGCCGCCGCGCCCGACGGCTCGGTGTGGTTTGGCACGCACCGCGGCGCCATTCACTTTGACGGCAAGACCTGGGAGTACCGGCAGGGCCGCCGGTGGCTGGCCGGCGACGATGTGCGCTCCATTGCGGTGTTGCCCAATGGGGACGCGTGGTTTGCCACCGATGGCGGCGTCTCGGTGATCGAGCGGCGCGCGGTCCGCCTGGCGGAGAAGGCCCGCTTTTTTGAAGCGGAGATCGACAGGCGGCACCGGCGGACGCCTTATCAATACGTGCTGGGCGTAACGCTGGCGCGGCCGGGGGACAAGTCCGAATGGACGCAGCACGATTCCGACAACGATGGTCTCTGGACCTCCATGTATGGCGCGGGCCAGTGCTTTGCGTATGCAGCGACAAAGGATCCGCTGGCGAAGCAGCGCGCGAAGAAGGCCTTTGAAGCAATGGAGTTTCTGCGCACGGTGACGCAGGGTGGAGAGCATCCGGCGCCGCCCGGTTTTGTGGCGCGCGCCATTCTGCCAGTCTCGCAGGGCGATCCCAACGCCACGCACTATACGCCGGAACGGGACCGGCAGACGCGCGACACGAAGGACAAGCTCTGGAAGGTGATCGCGCCGCGCTGGCCCAAGAGCGCTGATGGGCAGTGGTACTGGAAAACCGATACATCGTCGGATGAGCTCGACGGGCATTTCTTCTTCTATGCGCTTTACTACGACCTGGTTGCTGCCACGGAGGAGGAGCGCCGCCCGGTGCGGGCGCAGGTGGCGGCAATCGCGGATCACCTGCTGGCCCACAACTACAACCTGGTGGATCATGACGGCAAGCCGACGCGCTGGTCTGTCTTTGATCCGCGGAGCATGAACCAGAACAAGGAATGGTGGCAGGAGCGTGGCATGAACTCGCTCTCGATCCTGGCCTACCTGAAGGCGGCAGCGCATCTGACGGGCGACGCGAAGTACGAGCAGGCCATCCAGAAGCTGATCCGCGAGTATGGCTACTCGATGAACGTGCTCTCGCCGAAGACTCACCTGGGCGCCGGGGCGGGGAACCAGTCTGATGACGAGATGGTGTTCATGAACTTCTTCACGCTGCTGCGCTATGAGAAAGACCCCGATCTGGTGCAGAAGTATGCCCTTGCTTTCTACAATGCCTGGCAGAACGAGGAGCCTGAGCTGAGCCCGTTGTTTCACTACCTGGCCGCCGCCACCACCACGGGGAAGACATTCAGCCATTCGGGCGGCACGGAGGATCTATCGCCGTCGGGACCGTGGCTGGCTGAGTCGCTGGATACGCTGCGCCGCTACCCGCTGGACCGGGTGAACTGGGGCCAGCAGAACAGCCACCGCACGGACATTGTGCCGCTCTCGCGATTTGCCCGCGATGGCAGCCCGCGCGCTCGCGGGGCGCGCAACAACGGGCGCGTGCTGCCGGTGGACGAGCGGGTGCTGGAGCACTGGAACCACGATCCCTGGGCGCTCGATACGGGGGCCGCGGGGCGAAGCCTGTCGGATGGGAACTCGTTCCTGCTGCCGTACTATATGGGCCTCTACTTCGGGTACATCCCGGCCGGGGAATGAGCCATGCGGGAGCGGGACCCACTGAGCAGGCGGAGTTTCGTCACGGCGATGCTGGCGCCGGCGGCCGCGCCGATTGTCGATACGCATACGCACTTCTATGACCCCATGCGGCCTCAGGGCGTGCCCTGGCCTCGGCCGGCGGAGAGGGCCCTCTACCGGCGCGTGCTGCCGCCCGAGTTTGTCGCGCTATCGCGGCCACACGGCGTGACGCGGACCATCGTGGTGGAGGCCAGCCCGTGGCTGGAAGACAACCAGTGGGTACTCGATCTGGCGAAGGATCATCCGGTGATCGCCGGGCTGGTGGGGCATCTGAATCCGGGTGAGGGCGGCTTTGGCGAGCACCTCGCGCGATTCCATCGGAACCCTCTGTTTCTGGGGATCCGGCTCAGCGGGGATGCACTGGCGAAAGGGCTGCCGACGCCGCAGTTTACTGAGGATCTGCGCCGCCTGGCAGCCGAGGGCTTGCAGGTGGATCTGCTGGGCGGCGCGGCGATGCTAGCGGATGTGGCGAGGCTGGCGCGAGCCGTGCCGGAGTTGCGCATCGTGATCAATCACCTGCCGCTGGATGTGCCGGGCGGAGCTGCCCTGGTCGCGCTGCGGGAGTATCCACGCGTGTACGCGAAGGTCTCCGGCCGGACCACGGACACGGACGGACTGGACGAGTTGTGGCGCGTGTTCGGCGAGGACCGGCTGATCTACGGCTCGAACTGGCCCGTGAGCGAACGCGTGGCTCCGTATGGAAGGATCTTCGAGACGGTCCGCTCCTATTTTGCAGGCAAGGGCGAGACGGCGCTGCGCAAGTATTTCTGGGACAACGCGCGGGCTGCGTATCGCTTTCGAGTTTAGGGCTTTTTCGGGGGGAAATCCGCGAACATCTTCGCCGCGGCTTTTTCGATCTTGCTCTTGGCCTGGTTTCTGTCCACTGTGTCCTTGGCCATGGCGATCCAGGCCGATTTCTTCGTCTTCGCGTCGATGAGATTGACGATGAAGGCGCCCTGGGTGGAGTAGCTGGAGATGGTCATCACTGGTTGGGCGGTACTCCAGTAGCTGCCATAGGTGGTGCTGTACTCCGGGAACCAGCCGTAGATGAGGGCGTCGGTGTGGGGCGACGTCTCCTTCATGGCAGCAGTGGCCACCTGCAATTCGCCGCCGCTGGGAACTTCCTTCAGACCCTTGGCCTGCAACTCGCGATTGACTGCTTCGCGGATGATGGGAGAGGCCGTAGGGTCGTCGTCGATGATGCCCGTTTTGCCCACCGTCCGGACAGGCAGCCACGAGTAGGTCTTGTACTGCTTGCAGTTGTTGCCGGCCTGATGTTGAGACTGCACCTTCATCTTCGCGGCCAGGGGCGTAGAGAGCAGCGCCGCCGCGCAGAGTGCGATCAGAGTGGTTTTCGGCGACATAGGGCTTTCCATAGTATTGCTCAAGATTGATAGGCTGATACCGAATCATGCCCACCACGACACGCCGCCGATTTCTGCAGGCCGTTCCGGCCACGCTCGTTCCGCTCTCCGCCGCGGCCGCGCCGGCTCCCTGGTCGCTCTGGTATCGCAAGCCCGCGGCAAACTGGGTGGAGGCGCTGCCGGTTGGCAATGGCCGCCTGGGCGCGATGGTGTTTGGCAACGTGCAGCGCGAACAGATTCCGCTGAACGAAGACACGCTGTGGTCCGGCTACCCCAAGGACTGCAACAACCCGGGCGCGAAGGATCAACTGGCCGAGGTGCGGCGCCTGGTGTTCGCTGAGAAGTATGCCGCGGCGGATGAACTGTGCAAGAAGATGCAGGGGCCGTACAACCAGTCCTACCAGCCTCTGGGCGATGTGGTGCTGGAGTTCGAACACGGCGCGGCGGCAGGGGAGTATCACCGCGAGCTGGATCTGGATACCGCGATTGCCTCGGTGCGCTACAGCGTGGAAGGGGTCACCTATACGCGGGAGGTGCTGGCGAGTCATCCGGCGCAAGCCATCGCGCTGCGGCTGACGGCATCAAAGCCCGGGGCGCTCAGTTTCCAGGTCTCGTTGAAGTCGCTGCTGCGGCACGATCCAGTGACGACGCCCGTGCCCAACACTCTACGTCTGAGCGGCAAGGCGCCCTCGCACGTGGATCCGAACTACTTCCGGGCCAACAAAGAACCGGTGCTCTATGACGAAGCGGCTGGCAAGGGGATGCGGTTTGAAGCGTGGCTGCGCGTACTGCCGGAGGGCGGTGCGGCTTCGGTGGCGGGCGGTGTTCTCACGCTGCGCGGCGCCAATTCGGCCACGCTGCTGATCACGGCCGGCACTGGTTTCAGGGGCTTTGGACAGATGCCCGACCTGCCGGCCGAGCGCATCGCGGCAGGCTGCCGGGAGAGGCTGGAGGCGGCCGCCCGCAAGCCTTATGCGGCCCTGCGCACCGCGCACGTCAGCGATCATCAGGCATTGTTCCGCCGTGTGTCGCTGGACCTGGGTGGGACCGAAGCCGCAGCGATGCCGATGGACGAAAGGCTGAGCCGGCTCAAGACGCAGCCCGACCCGCATCTGGACGCCCTGTATTTTCAATATGGCCGCTACCTGCTGATCGGCAGCTCGCGCCCCGGCACGCAGCCGGCGAACCTGCAAGGCATCTGGAGCACGGAGATCCGCCCGCCGTGGTCCGCCAACTGGACGGCCAATATCAATGCGCAGATGAACTACTGGCACGCTGAGACCGGGAATCTGAGCGAGTGTCACCAGCCGTTGTTCTCGTTGATCGAGGAGCTGAGCCGCAACGGAGCGCGCACGGCGCAGGTGAACTACGGTCTGAACGGTTGGGTGTCGCACCACAACGTGGACATCTGGAGGCAATCGGCGCCGGTGGGCAACTTCGGCGCGGGTTCGCCCACGTGGGCCAACTGGCAGATGAGCGCGCCGTGGTTCTGCTCGCATCTGTGGGAGCACTATCTCTTCACGGGCGACCGGAGGTTTCTTCAGAGCCAGGCCTATCCGCTGATGAAGGGCGCGGCGGAGTTCTGTCTGGGGTGGTTGCTGGAAGGACCGGACGGGAAGCTTACCACATGTCCATCGTTCTCCACGGAGAACACATTCAAGGGGCCGGACGGCAAGAACGCCCAGACCAGCGCCGGCTGCGCGATGGACATCGCCTTGTGCGAGGAGATCTTCCGGACCACTTCCGAGGCCGCGAAGATTCTCAATGCGGATGCGGCGTTTCGCGAGAAGCTGGACGCCACGCGGCGCCGCCTGCCGCCGCTGCAGATCGGCAAGCACGGGCAGTTGATGGAATGGTCGAAGGACTTCGATGAACCCGAGCCGGGCCAGCGCCACATGTCCCACATGTATCCGCTGTATCCGGGCAATGCGATTACGCCGCAGCGCACGCCGGCGCTGGCCCAGGCTTCTCGCGTGTCTCTGGAACGGCGTTTGGCGGCGGGCGGCGCCTACACCGGATGGAGCCGGGCGTGGGCCATCAACTTCTGGGCGCGGTTGGAGGACGGGGACCGCGCGCACGAGTCGCTCACCATGCTGCTGCTGAAGAGCACTGCACCGAATCTCTTCGATACACATCCGGCGGGCAACTCGTTCATCTTCCAGATCGACGGCAATTTCGGCGGTGCGGCGGCAGTGGCAGAGATGCTGCTGGCGAGTCATGAAGACGCAATCTTCTTTCTGCCGGCGCTGCCCTCGGCGTGGCCGGCGGGTTCGTTCAAAGGGTTGCGGGCGCGGAAGGGCGTGACGGTGGAACTCACATGGTCCGGCGGCAAGGCGACGGGTGCGACCCTGCGCTGCGAACTGGACGCGGCGCTGGCGTTGCGCGCGCCCAAGGGGCAGAGGATCGCCGGGGTGAGGCTGGGTGGACGCGCGGTAGCTCTGCGCGAGGGCGGATTTTTTGCACGGGCGGGGTCGACCTATCAGGTGGTGTTCGCGGACCGGAGTGCGTAATGAAACTGCTGCTGTTCTTGATCGCCGGCGCCGCTGTCGCCGGAGCCGCCATCATGCCCTACGCACTGGAGTGCGAGGCGCGCCGGAACCCAATGGGGATCGATTCCGCGCAGCCTCGTCTGGGCTGGAAACTGAAGTCGGCTGAGCAGAACCAGTCTCAATCGGCTTACCAGATTGTGGTGGCGGGAGACGCGGGCGAGGTGTGGGACTCCGGGCGTGTCGCTTCAGCGGAGACGACGTGGATCGGCTACAGCGGCAAGCCGCTGGCCTCTTTTCAGAGGTATCGGTGGAAGGTGCGTGTATGGGATGCCAAAGGCGTTCCGTCGGAGTATAGCGATGCGGCCGAATGGACGATGTCGATCGCCGGCAGCGACTGGCGCGCCCGCTGGATCAGCCACCCGGACCACGTTCTGCGCTCCGGGCCGTTGCCGTTGTTCCGCAAGGAGGTGATGCTGGAGAAACCGTTGCGGCGCGCGATTGTGCTGGTGGCGGGCGTGGGTTTTCATGAACTGCGCATCAATGGCTCGAAGGTTGGCGACCACGTGCTGGCTCCGGCGTGGACGAACTATCGCGCGACAGTGAACTACGAGACCTTCGATGTGACGGCAGAGCTGAAGCCAGGGGCGAATGCGCTGGGCGTGATGCTGGGCAATGGCTTCTACAACGTGGCCGGCGGGCGCTATACGAAGTACACGGGGTCGTTCGGGCACCCGCGGCTGGCGCTGCAACTGCATCTGGAGTTTGCCGACGGCACGGCGCGCGAGGTCACCACCGATGCTACGTGGCGCGCGCACGAGGGGCCCATCACGTTTTCCTGCATCTATGGTGGGGAAGACTACGATGCGCGGCTGGAACTGCCGGGGTGGGACACGCCTGGTTACAACGATGCGCAATGGAGCCGCGTGACGACGGGCGAGGCGCCGGGCGGGCTACTACGGGCGCAGGCGAGCCCACCGGTCAAAGTCCAGCGCACACTGGGAACCACGCGGGTCACCGAGCCGAAGCCCGGCGTGAAGGTCTACGACCTGGGGCTGAACTTCGCGGGCTGGCCCAAGCTGACCGTGCATGGCCCGGCCGGCGCGGCGGTGAAGATGATCCCGGGGGAACTGCTGACACCGGAGGGGCTGGTGACGCAGCGCTCCTCGGGCGGCCCCACGTCGTTCAGCTACACGCTGAAGGGAAGCGGCACGGAGGTTTGGACGCCGCGCTTCACCTACTACGGCTTCCGCTACGTCCAGGTGGAGACAACGGCTACTGTCGGCAAGCTGGAAGGTGAATTCGTCTATTTGGACGCGCCGCGCGCCGGTACGTTCTCCAGCTCCAATGAGCTGTTCGATCGCATCCACACGCTGATCGATACCGCTGTGCGCAGCAACCTGCAACACTCGCTGACGGATTGCCCGCACCGCGAGAAGCTGGGCTGGCTGGAGGTGTCGCATCTGATGGGGGCGTCGCTGCTCTACAACTGGGACCTGCGCACGTTCCTGCCGAAGGTGATCCGGGATGTGCGGGAGGCGCAGACGGTGGACGGGCTGATCCCCAGCATTGCGCCGGAGTACGTCACGTTTGGCGGCGCATTTCGGGACTCGCCGGAGTGGGGCAGCGCCGGCGTGATATTGCCGTGGTTGGCGTGGCAATGGTATGGCGACCGGCAGACGCTGGCGTTCGCCTATCCGATGATGAAGCGGTACAACGAGTATCTGGGCACGCGTGCCAAGGACGGGTTGCTCACCTATGGTCTGGGCGACTGGTATGACATCGGGCCGGGGGCGCCGGGCAATTCCAAGCTGACGCCACTGGGTATTACGGCGTCGGCGACGTGGTGGGCGGATCTGAAGGTGTTGGAAGGGGCGGCCCAGGTGCTAGGCAAGTCGACGGAGACGGCCGCATGGGCGGCACAGGCCGGCACGTTGCGCCAGCGGTTCCAGGAGGCGTTCTACCAGCCCGCAGGGGTCACCTATGGGACAGGTAGTCAGACCTCGCTGGCCATGCCTCTAGCGCTGGGAATGGCGCCTGTAGAGGCGCGCGGGGCGCTGGCTGAGAAGCTGGTCGCCGACATCCGCGCCCGCGGCAATCACACCAGCGCGGGCGACGTGGGCTACAGCTATGTGCTGAGCGCTCTGACGCAAGCGGGGCGCGGCGACGCGATCTTCGACATGGCCGCCAACCCTGAGGCGCCCAGCTATGCGGCGCAGCTCTCCCGCGGCGCGACGTCACTGACGGAGGCGTGGGATGCCAATCCGGCCAGCTCGCAGAATCATCTGATGCTGGGCCACATCGTGCAGTGGTTCTATGCGGGGCTGGCGGGGATCCGGCCGGATGGCGGGGCGCCGGCCGCGCGGCACGTTGTGATCCAGCCGGAGCCGGCGGGCGACGTGCGGTGGGTGAAGGCGGCGTGGGAATCGGTGCGCGGTCCGGTGAAAGTGGACTGGCGGTTGGAGGGCGGAGCGATGCGGCTCAGTGTGGAGATCCCGCCGGGGATGACGGCCGATGTGCGGTTGCCGGGCGCGGCGGCGCGGGCGGTGGGCTCCGGGCGGCACGATTTCACGCAGCGGCGTTAGCGCGGCGCCTGCTTACTGCGGCAGCGATTCGAACACGAAGGGCAGCAACGCGGTGGAGGGAACCGGTTTTCCATTGACATCGCTGGCAGGCTTGAAGATGGAGGACTGGGCGGCGATGACGGCGCGCTCGCCGAGGAAGCGGAACAGGCCATCGCCCTCGCCCCGCACCACGGCTTTCGTCACCTTGCCGCGGGCGTCGACGGAGACGTCAATGTGCACAATAATGGGGACTTCGATGCGGGCGCGAATGCCGGGCGGCAGGTCCGGCTCGGCCTGCTGGATGAGAGCGGCTGGCACCACCGGCGGCAGCGGTAGTGCTGGCTTTGGCGGAGTTGGCGGGACGACGGCGCGTGGCGCCTCGATCTTAGGGGCGATGACTTTGGGGGCGGGCGGCGGCGGCTCGGGTTGCCGGGTGGAACTGCCATAATCGTATCCCGCGATGGTGGCGACCATCAACATCAGCACCAGCGCAACCCAGTGCCAGGTGGGCCGGTTGTGCAGCGCCGGCGGAACCACGGCTTCCGGTGCGGGCTGCGTTGTCGTTGCTTGCGCCATGGGCGCGAAGGGGAGCGGGGCGGGTGATTCCACGGCTACCGGCTCGGGTGGCGGCGGCGCTTCCGCTACGGGCACAAGAGGGAGCGGGGCGGGTGATTCCACGGCCTGTGGTGCGGGTAGCGGCGGCGTTTGCGCCATGGGCGCGAGGGGGAGCGGGGTTGGCGATTCCACGGGGCGAGGCGTGGTTAGCTCACCGGTCTGCGTGGCATCAAAGGGCATCGCCCGCTGGCCGGGAACGGTTGGCAGCGTTCCGTTCTGCCGGTAGAAGAACCACGCCTCACACTCCCGCAGGGACAGCGGTTTGATCGATAGGACGACGGATTCCGGGGCCGGGAAGCGGGTCCGCAGCAGTTCCACGTCGGCGTCGTCGAGGGCCTGTTCGCGGCCGGTACAACTGCGAAAGTAGCCAACGATGGAGGCATCTTCGCGGGCGTCCAGTGCGGCGAGAAGCGGGTCCAAGCTGGCAAGATCGTGGTCCGAGAGGATGAACGTGGGGCCGAAGCGGTGCTCGCACTCCACGGATTCAAAGGCGGTGATCTGGATCTCGAGCGGATCCCTGTTGAGGATCCGCCCGAGCAGTACGCCCCCTACTTCCATGCCTCTCCTGGGCAGTGCCAGAAGTCCGGCCGTCACTTTTGCCTTGAGTTGGTTTACCAGGCTGGCCTGCATCGTGAAGACGGCGCCGCTGCCGGGCACTTTCCAGGTGCAGATCTGATCTTCGAGTGGGTCGACCCGCGGGCTACGCCGTGCGGCGGTTGCGCTATGTTGTTCCACTGCATTTCCCCGTTTGTTTAAACGCGTGCCCGATTCACCCATCGGCGCACCCAGAACGGCCGAACGCCGGCCGAGAATTTGTTCCAGTTTAGCGCGACGCGGGCGCCCGGTGGTTCGGCTACACTGCTTCTCATGCGAATCGGGATTCACTGTTCCACTTCGGGCGCGCTGGTGAACGCGGCGAAGAAGGCGCGCGAGCTGGGCGCCAACTGTCTGCAGATCTTCTCCGGCAGCCCGCGGATGTGGAAGGCGGTGATGCCGCCGGACGATGCGCTGGCGGCCATGCGGGCGTACCGCGCGGAGTACGATCTAGCGCCGCTGGTGATTCACGACAGCTATCTGATCAACTGCGCGGCGGCGGACGAGCTGATCCGCGCCAAGTCGATTGCGGGCATGCGGGGCGAATTGGAGCGGGCCATCGCGATTGGGGCGGAGTATCTGGTGATGCATCCGGGCAGCGCGAAAGATCAGACGTTGGAATCGGGCATTGAGACGCTGGCGAACTCTCTGGATGAGGCGGCGCGGGGACTGCGGCCGAAAGGGTTCCGGCTGTTGCTGGAGAACACGGCCGGGGCGGGGTCAACGATCGGGCGCACGCTGGAAGAGCTGAGGGCGATCCGCGATCTGGTGGCGGGGCGGCTGCCATTTGAGGTGGGCTACTGCCTGGACACGTGCCATCTGTATGCGTCGGGTTTTGACGTGGTGACGCAAAAAGGGTTGGATGGCGTGGTGGCGGACGTGGAGCGGGTGCTCGGTCTGGAGCACGTGCCGGTGATCCACACCAACGACAGCAAGGGTGAATTTGCCTCGCGTCTCGACCGTCATGCGAACATAGGGGAAGGACACATTGGCCTCGAAGGTTTCCGCAGGATCCTGAACCATCCGAAGTTGCGGGAAAAGGCCTTCGTGCTGGAGACGCCCATCGACAACGAGGGTGACGACCAGCGCAATGTGGACGCCCTGAAATCACTATGCCGGAAAAGCCGTACAACCACGAAGAGATCGAGCTGAAATGGAGCGCAAGCTGGGACGCGCAGCCGGGCCTGTACCAGGCCGCTGACGACGGAGCGAAGCCGCGCTACTACGTGCTGGAGATGCTGCCGTATCCGAGCGGGCGGCTCCACATGGGGCACGTGCGCAACTATTCCATCGGAGACACGCTGGCGCGCTATCAATGGATGCGCGGCTTTGACGTGCTGCACCCGATGGGGTGGGACGCGTTTGGATTGCCGGCGGAGAACGCGGCCATCAAGAACAAGCGGCATCCGGGCGAGTGGACTCGCTCCAATATCGCGCACATGAAGGTGCAGCTGCGGCGCCTGGGCTTCGCGTATGACTGGGCGCGCGAGGTTTCGACGTGCGAGCCGGAATACTACCGCTGGAACCAGTGGCTCTTCCTCCGCATGATGGAGAAGGGGCTGGCGTACCGCAAGATTTCGCTGGTGAACTGGTGCCCGGAGTGTGCCACGGTGCTGGCGAACGAGCAGGTGGAAAACGGCTGCTGCTGGCGGCATGAGACGACGCCGGTGGAGCAGCGCGAACTGGTGCAGTGGTTCCTGCGGATCACGGCGTATGCGGAAGAGTTGCTGAACGACATGCAGCAGATCGAGGCCGGGTGGCCGTCGATGGTGCTGACGATGCAGCGCAACTGGATCGGGCGGAGCGAGGGCGCCGAGATCGATTTCGGGCTGTGCGGCTCGGATGAGAAGCTGCGCGTGTTCACGACGCGCGTAGACACGATTTATGGCGCAACTTGCGTCATTTTGGCGCCGGAACACCCTGTTTCGAAGCAGTTTTGCACGGGTGATCTGGCGGTGCGTTTGAAGGCGATGGTGGATGACCAGAGCCGCAAGGATCCCGAGAATCTGGTGAAGGACGGATTCTTCACCGGACACTACGCGGTGAATCCTTACAACGGCGAAGAGGTGCCGGTGTGGGTGGCGAACTTCGTGTTGTGGGGCTACGGCACGGGCGCGATCATGGCGGTGCCGGCGCACGACGAGCGCGATTTCGAGTTTTGTACGAAGTACGGGATTGCGATTGTGCCGGTGATCCGGCCGGTGGATGGCGTGCTGGCGGTGTCGCCGACGGAGCCGTTCACGGAATACGGCGTGGTGGAGAACTCGGGCGAGTGGTCCGGGCTGGCGAGCTCCGAGGCGCGCAAGCAGATGGCCGCGCGGGCGAAGGCCGAGGGGTTCGGCGAGGCGTCGATCACGTACCGGCTGAAGGATTGGGGTGTGTCGCGGCAGCGCTATTGGGGCACGCCGATCCCTGTGATCCATTGCGATACGTGTGGCGTGGTGCCGGTGCCGGATGATCAACTGCCGGTGGTGCTGCCGGCGGACGTGGAGCTGACGGGCAAGGGCAAGTCGCCGCTTGCCAGTCATGAGAGCTTCGTGAATACGACGTGCCCGAAGTGCGGCGCGGCGGCGCGGCGCGAGACGGACACGATGGACACGTTTGTGGATTCGTCGTGGTACTTCTTCCGCTACGTGGATCCGCAGAACGAGTCGCTGCCGTTCGATCCGGCGAGGGTGGCCCCGTGGTTCCCGGTGGATCAGTATATCGGCGGTGTGACGCACGCCATCATGCATCTGCTCTATTCGCGGTTCTGGAGCAAGGTGATGCGCGACATCGGCCTGGTCAGTGTGGATGAGCCGTTCAAGAATCTGTTCACGCAGGGCATGGTGCAGTTGAACGGGCAGACGATGTCGAAATCGAAAGGCAACATCGTGGACCCGGACGAGATGGTGGTGAAGTACGGCGCCGATACGTGCCGCCTGTTCACGCTGTTTGCGGCGCCGCCCGAGAAGAACATGGATTGGAACGAATCCAGCGTGGAAGGGCAGTACCGTTTCGTCACGCGCATCTTCAAGTGGGTGACGCGCAACGCGGATGCGACCGATGGCAGTGGCGAGAACGACGCGCGGGCGCTGCGGAAACTGCATCAGACGATTGCCAAGATCACGTCCGACTTCGACAACCGCTGGCACTTTAACACGTCGATTGCGGCGCTGATGGAGTTGCTGAACGAGTTGCAGGCGTGCGAGGCAGGGATGTCTCCGGCGGTGCGGCAGGAGTGCGCGGGCAAACTGACGCTGCTGCTGGCGCCGTTTGCTCCGTTTGTGGCGGAAGAGCTGTGGGCGACGATGGGGCACGCGGGCCCTGTGTTCAAGCAGGGTTGGCCGGTGTGCGACCCGGAACTGGCGCGGGAGGAATCGCTGGAGATTCCTGTGCAGATCAACGGCAAGGTGCGCGGCCGCGTGAACGTGCCGAACGGCTCGACGAAGGAAGAGCAGGAGCAGGCGGCGCGCGCCGATGATAAGATCCAATCGCTGATCGCCGGCAAGGAGATCGTGAAGGTGATCGTGGTGCCGGGCAAGCTGGTGAACATCGTTGTGAAGGGGTGACGTGCCATGCGGACTCTGGTCCTGTTGCTGCTGGCGAGTGTGGCTTCCGGGCAGAGCTCGATGGAGCGGATGCGGGCGCTGATCCGCCAGGGAGAGATCCCGGGCGCGGTGATGCTGGTGGCGGATCGCGACGGCGTGCGGCAGTTGGAGGCGATCGGGTACGCTGATCCGGCGAACCGGTCGGCGATGCAGACGGACTCCATCTTCTGGATCGCGTCGATGACGAAGCCGGTGACCGCGGCGGCGATCCTGATGCTGGAGGAAGAGGGCAAGCTCTCGGTGGAAGATCCGGTGAGCAAGTACATCCCCGAGTTGGGCGGGTTGAAGACCAAGGACGGCGTGGCGGCGACGGTGACGCTGCGGCATCTGCTGACGCACACCTCCGGCATGGGCGAGGCGACACCGGCCGAGGCGCAGGCGGCGCGCGTGCTGGCGCAGTTGATCCCAGCGTTTGCGAGCAAGCCGCTGGGCTTTGTGCCGGGCAGCAAGTGGCAGTATTGCCAGTCCGGCATCAACACGCTGGGGCGCATCGTTGAGGTTGTGTCGGGGATGCCGTTCGAGGAGTTCTTGCAGGCTCGGCTCTTCGGGCCGCTGCAGATGAAGGACACCACGTTCTATCTGCGGGCCGAGCAGATGCCGCGCTATGTGACGCCATCGCAACAGAAAGACGGCAAGCTGGTGGAGGCCGCGCGGGCCGGGCTGGGCGGCGAGGGGCCGATGTTCCGGGGCCATTATCCGGCGGCGAACGGCGGGCTGCTTTCGACGGCGGGCGACTATGCGCAGTTTGCGCGGATGCTGCTGAACGGCGGGACGCTAAACGGGCGCAAGTTCCTGACACAGCAATCGGTGACGAAGATGACGACGCTCCAGAGCGGCGATCTGGTCACCGGCTTCACGCCGGGCAACGGCTGGGGGCTGGGCGTGTGCATCGTGCGCGTGCCGCAGGGCGTGACGGCGATGCTCTCGCCGGGGACATTCGGACATGGCGGCGCATATGGAACGCAGGCGTGGATCGACCCGGTGAAGGGGCGCGTGTACGTGCTGATGGTGTCGAGATCGAACTTCGCGAACTCCGACGACTCACCGGCGCGGCTCGCGTTCCAGCAGGCAGCGGCGCAGTAGGACGCTTCAGGGTGCGGTGTTGCTCACCTCGGAAACGGCGTCGCACCTTCGGGAGCAAACCAGTCGTACTCCACGGTAGCGCCCTGAATCCGCCAGCGTCGCGGGGTGGTCGTCTCCATCCAGTCCAAGGGTTCCGCCAGGGGCTGCGGGCGGGCGGCGGCGGCGAGTGCGCGCTGAACCGCCGAGCGCACTTCAGCCGTGAGTAAACGGGGATCCGCCGAGACAAAAAGAGGCGTGCCGCTGCGGGCCACCAAGTCCAGCCAGCGAGCCGAAAGGTCCCAGGGGACCTCGGTCGTGATGGGCGCGCAATCGGCATCGGCGCCGAAGAAAGCGTCGTGTTGGGGGGCACGGAAAGCGAGCGTATTGACACCCATCCGGCGAGTGCGGTCGAAGTCGCGGCCGCTGGTGTCATCGCCGATTCTCTGCAACTCGAACAGGCCCGCGCCGAGGTGGCCAAAGGTATTGCAGCCGATGACCAGTGCCTGGCCGGCGGCCTCGCGAATGAGAGAGTAGAGTGCCAGCGTGACTTCCGCAGTGGTCTTCGAGCGGTCGGCGAAATGCCATCCGGACGCCGTGATCTCGGCATTCATAGCGAAGCCCCAGCGGCCCGTCAGATCAAAGCTGCTGAAGTCATGCTTGATCAGTTCATAGCCCCACTCGGCCATGCGGCGGGTGTCGCGCCGGACGAGCTCCGCCATCTCGGGAACGGTCGGATCGATGGCGACACTGCCGCCCCTGTCCGGGCCGCGCAGGCGGGCGCCCTCGGAGACCGCCGCGGTGGTGAACAGCGGGCGGGTCCAAATGCCGGGCCGAACGCCACGGCTCTTCATGTCGGCGGCGAGCTTGGCCATGTCGGGGAAGCGCTCATTGCCGCGTTCCCACGGACCCGTCGTCCTGCCGATCGCCCAGCCGTCGTCGATCACCATGAAGGGGCGATTCGGGCCGGACGGGGCCAGCGATCGGAGTGTTTCCGAATCGTTCAGGATGGCCTCGGCCGAACAGTCTCGACCGTAAGTGTAGTACCAGTTGTTGGCGCCGTAGACGGGCCCCGCGGCCAGTCTCGGCTTTGGGCAGAGCTGACGGCAGAAGCGTCGCGTCGCCTCGAACGCAGACTCGCCTGGCGTACCCTGCCGCGTGCGGACAAGCGCGGCCTCAAGAATGCGTGGACCCAACCGAACCGCTCCGCCGCCGTTCCGTACATCCAGCCAGAGCGAGATGCCCGCCGCATCGGCTTGCCAGAAGGCGAACGCGGAGGCGCCTGTCGCGACGCCATAGCCGTGGGTGGCGCGGCCGTCGAAGGCCATGAAGTACCAGGGCAGGACGCGCTCGGCATTCAGCCCGCGCCACTCCAGGTCGCCGTAGCTGCGCTCCCACTGCTCGTTGAGCACGCGCCAGGCGGGCACCCGCGCGCGCCAGCGGAGGCGAATCCGCAACAGCGGCGCCTCCGCAGCCTCAATCCGGATGGGGATCTCTGTCCCGCGAGGCTCGGCCACAACGGCCACGCCTTTTCCGCTCCAACGGCCGCCGGCCAGGGCGAGATTGACCGACTCGCCTTCCAGAAACGCCGTGACCCCGTCCGGCCGCCGGGCGATATCGACGAATCCTCCGGCGGACGGTCGCAGTGGAGCGGCCAGCGGCAGGACGCCCGCCGAAGTGAGCAGTGAGCGGCGGGAGATCTCGTGATCCTTCAGCATGTGGTGCTACTTCAGCCCTTCGGTGCGTAGGGCGACGGGCGCCAGCGCGGGCAGGCCGTTCTCGGGCTTGTCGAGGTAGAAGAGCGCGACGGCGGACCAATCGTCACGGCGATAGGCGTTAACCCAGGCGTCGCCGGGCGCTTTCAAGGATTCCAACTGGACGGTTTCGGCGGCTTCGTTGAGCTTGGTGAACTTACCGTTTTGATCTACGCTGACGGGGCGCATGGCGACGCCGCGTTTCTGCATGGCGGTCATCTTGTCCTTGGGGTCGCCGCCGATCTGCTGCATGGTGACGCGCAGTTCCTTGTGGAAGTAGACGGGATCGGGGATGTGGTAGCGGTAGAAGGCGTACTGGCCGGCCTTGGCGTCGGAGACCAGGCTGCCCTGATAACGCTGATGGTAGACGCCCTGGCCCCAGCCGGTGCCGATGTAGTCCTCCGTGCCGGTGCCGATGATCGTCGGCAGATCCTTGTCGCCATCGACGTACATCTTCACCTCGCCCTCGCCCCACCAGCCGGTGTTGTCGGGATGGGTGATGACGCCGACGTGGACTCCGAGGAAGCGCCCCTCGCCCTGGACGTGGGGGAGCAGTTCGAAGTCGCGGCCGAGCGTGGTCCAGCGCTCGCGATGCCACGATGCGTGGAAGTAGAGCGAGTCCGCATCGGGCTTGTCGAGGGCGAGCGTGTCGATGTCGTAGAAGAAGAGCGGGATGTGGCGGGCGCTCTCGTTGGTGACCGTGACGCGCGCGCCGGTGCGGAACGGCATGGGGATGTAGCAATTGAACGAGCGGCCCTCGGGGTCGGAGAAGAGCTCGTTTTCGAAGGCGACCGGGCGGCCGAGAATCGCGCCGAAGAAGTCGCCGGCGGGGACGGAGACGGCGGGCGTAGGGCGGCCGTCCCAGTAGATGTCGAGACGCATGGAGCGCAGCATTTCGGGATCGCGGTCGCGCACGGTGAACCAGATGCGGCGAATCTCGCCGGCGCCTTTCACGTCGAGCAGGGTTTTGGTTTCGCCGGCGGCGATGGCGTCGAAGGCGTGTCCCTTGGCGCCGCGATTTTCAGCGCCGCCCGCACCTTTGGCGGCGGTGGGGTTTTCGAAGGACGACCAGCGGGTGTGAGCGCCGGGGCGGCGCCTGGCGAGGGTGGGGTCGGCGGCGGGGAGGAGGGTGGCGGTCAGTACGAGTAGCAGTGCGCGGTGGGCCATGGGGAGATGCTATCGCGAAACGAATGCTCTGATAAAATCCTCGTCGGGAGAAAGCGCGTGAGATTCTCTGAGGGCGCGATCCGCTTCTGGCTACTTCTGGTGACAGTGCTGATGATGCTCGCGAGCATCCCTCGACTGGCCGGCCTCCCCTTGCAGGATGTGTTCCCCCATGACACCGGTCCCTGGATGCTCGCCGGATTGTCGGTTGTGACTGTGCACTTGCTGGTGGGTATAGCCGTTTGCTGGATTGCCTTCTATTCCCATCTATGGAAGACCGGTGTTACTTTTCGAAATGAACGTTGGGTCTGGGGTTTCGCGCTGCTGAGCCTCCCTTTCGGGCTGCTGCTCTACTACTTCTTGATCTACAGGAATCGCGGTAGGCAAGTGTAGCCGAGCGAGTTCGGGGGAGCGTCATCACTGGCCCGCGCCGGCAGCTCTTTCGTCAAGTGCGGCCACGGCCTCCTCCGCGCTGCGGTAGGGGCCGTGTACTCTGCCTGCTTTCAGGTCCGCCATCCCCTCCGCGACGTGGCGATCGATCAGCGACTTGGGGATGAGAGTATTCACGCCACCGCGCCCGATTCCGGCCTCTAGGGTCCCTACCGGTTGGGGCCGGTGGACCTGGAACTTGGCTTTGACTCGCACGATGGGTTTGGAGTTCGGATGAGTTCGCATAGTGTCAGGACGGTCCAGTGCCGTGCGCCAAACGCTACAGCGGCCGGAACCGGCACGAAAAGTGCCGTAGGAACTCCGGCTGCTCAGTGATCACGTAGCCGCGCAACTCGCTCTTGCGCGCCTCAATCTCCAGGATCGCCTCCACCACATAGTCAATGTGGCTCTGTGTGTACACCCGCCGCGGAATCGCCAGCCGCAGCAGTTCGTTGCGGGCGTGCTCGCCGAACATCACGGAGCCGATCTCCACACTACGGATGCCGGCGTGGCGGTACAACTCAACCGCCAGCGACTGGGCGGGGAACTCGTGCTTGGGAATATGCGGCAGGAAACGGCCGGCGTCGATATAGATGGCGTGGCCGCCGGGGGGCTCGACGATCGGCACTCCGTGGTCGGCGATGTGGCGTCCGAGGTAGCGTGTGGAGGCGATGCGGTATTCGAGATAGTCGGGGTCGAGGATCTCTTCCAGGCCGATGGCGATGGCTTCCAGGTCACGGCCGGCGAGGCCGCCATACGTCGGGAAGCCTTCGGTGAGGATGAGAAGATTCTTCTCCTGCTGTGCCAGCGCAGGGTCATTCGTGCAGAGCAGGCCGCCGATGTTGGCGAAGGCGTCCTTTTTCGCGGAGAAGGTGCAGCCGTCGGCGAAGGAGAACATTCTGCGGGCGATGCGCTTGGGCGACCAGTTCTGATAGCCGGGCTCGCGCTCGCGGATGAACCAGGCGTTTTCGGCGAAGCGGCAGCAATCGAGATAGAAGGGGATCTGGTGGCGGCGGGCCACGGCGCTGACGGCTTCGATGTTGGCCATGGAGACGGGCTGGCCGCCGCCGGAGTTGTTGGTGACGGTGAGCATGATGAGCGGGATGCGCTCGCGGCCGTGCTCGGCGATGAGGCGCTCCAGAGCGTCGACATCCATACCGCCTTTGAACGGCCCTTGGGATTGGGTGTCGGCGCTTTCGGCGAGGGGGAGGTCCAGCGCTTTGGCTCCGGTGAATTCGACGTTGGCGCGGGTGGTGTCGAAGTGGGTGTTGTTGGGGACGACGTCGCCGGGCTTGCAGAGGCAGGTGAAGAGGATGCGCTCGGCGGCGCGGCCCTGGTGGGTAGGGATGACGTGGCGGAAGGCGGTGAGATCTTCAACGGCGGTCTTCAGGCGGAAGTAGCTGCGGCTGCCGGCGTAGCTTTCGTCGCCACGCATCATGGCGGCCCACTGCTCGGTGGACATGGCCGAGGTGCCGGAGTCCGTGAGGAGATCGATCAGGATGTTGTCGGCGTCGATGAGGAAGAGGTTGTAGCCGGCTTTTTCGAGGAAAGCGGCGCGCTCGCCGGGCGTGGTTTTGCGGAGCGGTTCGACGCTCTTGATGCGGAAGGGCTCAATGATGGTCTGCATGGTTTGCCGACCACAAGTGTATCGCCGTGCGGAATAAGAAGAGGCGGCTGCCGGTGCAAAGGAAAGGAGTTGGCAGCCGCCGTTTAGAGGAAGGAGTAGGACACCGCCGAGTAAACCGGCGCCCTTTTGGCTCATCGTCTCTCTTCAACTAATCAGACGGCGGCCGGTGGGGTTGGGTTTCCGGCGGGTAGACTGGAGAGTGATGAAGCTCGTTTCCCTTTTGCTACTGCTGGCCTGCTCGCTTTCGGCGCAGGGTCTTGATTACGTTCTGGCGAACTATACGAAGTTTGAGTTCCGGGTGCCGATGCGCGACGGCAAGCGGCTGTTCACTTCGGTGTATGCGCCGAAGGACCACTCGAAGACGTATCCGTTCCTGATGCAGCGCACGCCGTATAGCTGCGGCCCTTACGGCATCGAGAACTACAGGTCCAGCCTGGGGCAGGGCGAGGCGTACGTGCGCGAGGGCTACATCTTTGTGTGCCAGGACGTGCGCGGGCGGTATGAGAGCGAGGGGAAGTTCATTGAGATGACGCCGCATGGCGGCGCGGTGAGCGAGAGCACCGATACCTACGACACGGTGGAGTGGCTGCTGAAGAACGTGCCGAACAACAACGGCAAGGCTGGCATCGCCGGCACGTCGTACCCGGGGTTCTTTGCGGCGGCCTCGATTCCGGGGGCGCATCCGGCGCTGGTGGCGGTGTCGCCGCAGGCGCCGATGATCGACCTGTTTCGCGGCGATGACTCGTTCCACAACGGTGCGTTCATGCTGGCGGCGAATTTCGGGTTCTACCGTTTCTTCAATGAGCACAAGGAGCCGCAGCGTCCGGAGCGCGAGCGCTCCACGGGGTTTGAATACGGCACACCAGATCACTACGACTTTTTCCTGCGGCTCGGTCCGCTGGCAAACGCCGACGAGAAGTATTTCAAGTTTCAGAACCGGTACTGGAGCGCGAACACGCAGCACACGTCGTATGACGAGTTCTGGCGGGCGCGCAGTCTGGAGCCGCATATCAAGGACGCCACGCCCGCGCTGCTGATTGTGGGCGGATGGTTTGATGCCGAAGACTTGCAGGGGCCGCTGCGGTTGTACCGCGCCGCCGCTGCCATCGGGGGGCCGGCGCCGGTGACCGTGGTGATGGGGCCGTGGACGCACGGCGGCTGGAATCGTGGGGAAGGCTCGGCGCTGGGGCCGGTGAAGTTTGACGGGAAGACCGGCGAGTATTTCCGCGACAAGATCCAGTTTCCGTTCTTTCAGGCGTTGTTGAAGGGCAAGGGCGAGTGGAAGCCGCCTGCCGCGTGGATGTTTGAGACGGGGCGGAATGAGTGGCGGACCTTTGCCACGTGGCCGCCGAAGGAGAGCGAGAAGAAGACGCTCTATTTTCATGCCGGCGGGAAGCTGGCCTTTGCTCCGCCGGCGGAAGCCGAGGGCTTCGACACGTATGTCGCCGACCCGGCCAAACCCGTGCCGTTCACGAGTTTCGTTGCCAGCGGTGTGCCGCAGGTGTACATGGTGGACGATCAGCGGCACGCCTCCGTGCGGCCGGATGTACTCACGTTCCAGACGGAGCCGCTGGAAGATCAGGTGACCATCGGCGGGCCGCTGCTGGCCAAGCTGTTCGCTTCAACGTCGGGCACGGATTCCGATTGGGTGGTGAAGCTGATCGACGTGTATCCGGGCGACGCGCCGGACCCCACGCCGAATCCGCAGAATCTACGGATGGGCGGATATCAGCAGTTGGTGCGCGGCGACCCGTTTCGCGGGCGGTTCTGGAAGTCGATGGAGAAGCCAGAGGCGCTACCGGCGGGGCAGTTTGTGAAGATCGAGTATGCGCTACCGGACGTGCTGCATACGTTCAAGCGCGGACACCGGATTATGGTGCAGGTGCAGAGCTCGTGGTTTCCGCTGACGGACCGGAATCCGCAAAAGTTCGTGGCGAATATACCCGATGCGAAGCCGGAAGATTTTGTTCCGGCCACGCAGCGGATTGGGCGTTCGAAGGCGATGCCCAGCGGAGTGGAGGTGATCGTACTCCGCTGAGCTTGCCGTTACTGGCGCACCTGATTGTAGATGCCGTAGTCGGGCCAGCAGTTCAGGTGCTCGCCGTCCTCGTCGGCGCCGGCTCGGCCCATGCCCGCGGTTGCGGCGGCCGGGGCGGGCGGCACGAACTTGGGATCCAGCATCCTGGCGATTTGGTCCTTCATGTCGTCGAGGTGGGCTCGCGTGGTGCGGTCCGTGGCGGTGGCCACGGCGCGTGTGGCGTCTGCGCTTAGCGTCTTCAGCTCGGCCCGTACCAGCGCGCGGGCGTCATCATTGGCGGGTGCGCGGCCGTTGAGCTTCTCAGCCAGCTGATCCAGATAGATCCGCTGGGTGTTGCGGCGGAATGTATCGATCACCGGCTTGCCGGCGTAGACCTCCGCGAAGACGCCCTTGCGCACGTCGGCCAGGAACTCAGCCGGCGCGTAGGCTTTGGGATCCATGGCGGCCTGTTCCACCAGGCGGTTGATGCGCTGGGTGGAGAGCATGGCGGTCATCAGGCGAACCTGCGCCGTGCGCACACGGGTGACTGCGCCATCCGGCTCGATGCGCCGCAGCACTTCCGGATTCAGCGCCCATTTCGGCACGTTCAAGCCGTTGTCGAGCAGGAACTTCACAGCGGCCTGCTGGCGCTCCTTGGCGACAGGCATAAAGCGTAGGCCGGCCTGACCACCGTGCACCTGCTGCGAATCCGATGAGCCGATCAGCGCGGCCACGTGGCCCATCTCCAGCGACCACTGGCCGAGCAGGCGGCCGTAGACGCGCTGAAGCCGGCTCCAATCCTCCCCCTTCTCTTCCGTCGCCTTCAGCAGGAAGCCTGCGACCCGCTCCAGGTTTTTCAGCCCGAGCGCGGTGGCCTTCACTGCGTCGGCGTCGCCTACGGCTTCGGTGTTCTCGCCGGGGTCGGTGCCGTTGGTTCCATCGGTGGAGAAGCGCAGATACGGGGTCTTCTCCTGGACGCGCGCCCACTGGTCCAGCGTCACCTTCTCGTCGTCGGGCGTCTTGGCGGAGGGGATCGGCTTGTAGCCCCACATCGTCGCGAACTTATCGTACGGCCCGATTTTAGGAATCAGGTCGGCGGGGTCGATCTTGTCTTCGGGCTGCGCCACGTAGTTGAAGCGCGAATAGTCCATCAGAGTGGGCGTGTGGCTCATGGTCTTGACCCACTCGCGGTCGCGCACCTTTTCCAGGGGGTAGAGAGAGCTGGCCTTCATGTTGTGCTGGAAGCCGAGGCTGTGGCCCACCTCGTGCGCCACCACATATTCCACCAGCTTGCCGAGGAGGTCTTCTGGCATCGGGTATTGCTGCGCGCGCGGATCCAGCGGGCTCACCTGCGTGAAGTACCAGTCCGAATTCAGCTGCTGGATGTTGTGGTACATCATGATGTCGGCTTCGAGGATCTCGCCGCTGCGCGGGTCGGAGACGTGGGGGCCCATGGCGTTCTCGATGGTGGAGGGCAGCCAGCGGATCACGCTGTAGCGCGCGTCTTCCGGCGCCCAATCCGGATCCTCGGTTTTGGAGGGCGCGTCCTTGGCGATGATGCCGTTCCTGAACCCGGCCTCCTCAAAGGCGGGCTTCCAGCTTTCCACGCCGGCCTTGATGTAGGGGACGAACTTGGCGGGGGTGGCGGGGTCCACGTAGAAGATGATGGGCTTGACGGGCTCGCTGAGGGCGGCGCTGGGGTCCTTCTTTTCCAGGCGCCAGCGGGCGATGAAGGTGCGCTCGGTCGCTTTGTGCTCAGGCCGGCTGTAGTCGAGGTGGCGATGGGTGAAGTAGCCCACTCGCTCGTCGAAGAGGCGCGCCATCATGGGCTTCTCAGGCAGCTTCACCATCGAGAAGTGGACCTGCACGGTGCCGCTGCCGGGCCGCATGCCGGTGGCGAAAGGATTGGGCGGCGTGGGCGCGCCACCGCCGGGCGTAGCGTCGGTGGGGGCGGTGTAGGTGTGCGTGGCGTCCACTTCAATATTGGTGGGGAAGCTCACCACCTTATCGATAAACGTGCGCGTGGCATCCATACCGCGTGCGCGCAGGCGGGTGCGCGCGCTGAACTCAGGCACGTCGGTGGTGAAGAGGCGGCTGACGTCGATCACCGGCGTGCCGTCCTTGGTGAAGGCCTCCACGTTGAACGCCATCACGATGGTGTTCTCGTTGGCGTCCCGCACAGCCTGGGCGATGGGTTGGGCCGGATCGGCCACCACGTCGTAGTTGACGAGCTTCAGAAGAACGCGCCGGTCGCGCAGCGTCCATTTCACGACACGATTGCCAACGGACTGGCCGCCGTAGCCGGCGCCGAGCGTGGTGCGGCGGATCTGGGTGACCCACAGGAACTCTTTTTCGAGCTCGCCTTTGGGGATCTCATAGAGGACGCGGTCGCGATTGCGATGGACGTTGAACACGCCATCGTCCGACTTGAACTCTTTGGTGACTACTCTGTCGTAAGGCTTGGGTTCCGGCGGACCGGCGGTTCGTCCGCTACCGGGGGCCGCCGCAGGTGATTCCGGCTTGGGCGCTTCAGCCGGAGGCGTGTCCTGGGCGAAGAGTGCGGTGAATGCCAACCCGGTGAAGCAGATTCCCGCCAGTGTCTTTGAGAGAAAGGGCATATAGATGCTATTTGTAACGCAGATTGGCCGAGGGATGTTACCGGGCGCGATGTTACCATGTTGAATTCTGCTGCCATGCGATATCTCCTCTCCACTCTCCTCACAGTTGTTCTGCTCTCCGGCGGGGAACTGAGCGCCCCCGAAAAGAGCCTGCTCACGCCGATCGCCGCCGACACCATCAAAGGCCACGTCTCATTTCTGGCCTCCGACGCGATGGAGGGCCGGGACACGCCGTCACGCGGGCTGGAGATCGCGGGCGAATACATCGCCTCGCAGTTTCGCCGCTTCGGGTTGGAGCCGGCTGGAGACGAGGGGTATTTTCAGAACGCGCCGTATATCCAGGTCACGCAGCCCATGGACCAGTTTCAGGTGACGCTCGATGCGGGCGGCAAAGTTTGGAAGGCTGTGCCGGCCAGCGTCATGCTCACATCTGCCACTGCGGTCTCGCTTGCCGGTGCGGACGTCGTCAAGGTGTCACTGCCGGACGAGAACGCGCCCTTACCCGCCAGGGAGCTGGTGGAGGGCAAAGCGGTAATCCTGGTGGCGCCCGGCCGCACAAGGGCTATGATGACCAGGCGGGACGCCGTGCTGGCGCTGGGTCCGTCCGTGGTGGTGATGGCCGGCTTTGTCTTCTCCAGCGGCCCCAGGCTGATGGAGAGCCGCGTGGAGGGGGCGCCGCGCCGCGCACCGCTGGTGGTGACATCGGACCCCGACTTCGCCAAGTTCGTAACCGATTTGCCGGAAGGGGCCACACCGGCGAAGCTGACCGCGAAGCTCCAGGCGGCGGTGGATCAGCCGATCAAGCTCAAGAACGTGATCGCGAAACTGCCGGGCAGCGATCCCAAACTGGCGGACTCCTATATTCTGCTGACGGCCCACTACGATCACGTCGGTGTGTCGTCCCGCGGGGAGGGCGACCGCATCAACAACGGCGCCAACGACGATGCCAGCGGCGTGGCCACGGTGCTCTCGCTGGCCGAGGCTTTCGCCCGCCTGCCGCAGCGTCCGAAGCGAACCATCGTCTTCATGACCTACTTCGGCGAGGAGAAGGGGCTCTTCGGCTCCCGCTACTACGCCAGCCATCCGGTCTTTCCGCTGGCCAAGACCATAGCGAATCTCAACTTTGAGCACATGGGCCGCACCGATGACAACGAAGGCCCGCGCGTGGGTAAGATCACTGCCTCCGGATTCGACTACACCACCCTCGGCGATGTGTTGACCGAGGCCGGCCTGGTGACTGGCGTCGAGGCATGGAAGCACGAGAAGAACAGCGACCTCTTCTTCGCGCGCAGCGACAATCAGGCGCTGGCCGATGCCGGCGTGCCCGCGCTGACGGTGGCGGTGGCCTGGATCTTCCCCGATTATCACCGTCCTGGTGATGAGTGGGCCAAGCTCGATTACGCCAACATGGAAAAGGTGCTGCGCACCTGCGCCGTCACCGTTTCGCGGATCGCAAATGATGAGAAGGCGCCCGCCTGGGTGGAGTCCAATCCCAAGGTGGACAAGTACGTCAAGGCCTGGAAGGCGCTGCACGCCGGGCATTGAAGAACTCCGCGCGGCTGCGGCTTCTACTTCTTCTGATAGGCCGGATTGTAGGCGCCGGCCGTGCTGAAGCCGCCGAGCTCGGGGCGGGTGGGCGAGTGGCGAGGGTAGGATTCCCAGATGTTAGGGTCGGCGCCCAGGCGCGGGTCGCCCTGTGCGCGCAGTTGCGTGTCGAGAGTGCGGCGGAATTCGCGCATCAAATTGCGATGGAGCGGGCTGCTGTTGAGATTCGTGAGGCAGCCGGGATCCTTCTGGATGTCGAAGAGCTCTTCGGCGGTGTGCCTGGCGAAGGCGGCGTCAAAGAGTGGCTGGACGCCGGCGTCGTTGCGATGGGCGATCATCCAGGCCTTGGTGGGGCCGGCGTCGATATCGAAGTAGCCAGGGGCGTCGCCGGCGGGCCAGCGGGCCGGGGCGAAGTTGCGGACATAGAGATACTGGCGGGTGCGCATGGCGCGGGCCGGGTAGCCCAGCAGATCCGCGCGGGCGTGGCTGTGGCGCTCGCGGCCGCTGAGGACGTAGGGCCGGTTGAGCGGCTTGGCTGCGGTGAGGCAGGGTAGCAGGCTCTTGGCCGGTAGGTCTGGGGGCGGGGCCACTCCGGCGGCGTCGAGAAACGTGGGAGCGAGATCGGCCAGGCTGACGAGCTCGTCACAGGTGCGGCCTCCTTTGACGCGTGCCGGCCACTGGATCGCGAGGGGTACGTGAATGCCGTATTCCCGCATCTGCGCCTTGGCGCCGGGGAACGACATGCCGTTGTCGGAGGTCGCCACGACGAGGGTGTTTTCGAGCTCGCCGGCGCGCTCCAGGGTGTCGAGGATGGCGGCGAGCTGGCGTTGATAGGCGTCGATGGCGGCGTGGTAATCGGCAAGGTCGGAGCGGACCGCATCGTTGTCGGGCAGGAACGGCGGCACCACGATGTCTGCCAGGTTCTTGCCGGCGCGGACGCCGGCGCCGGGCGCGTAGGGGCGGTGAGGCTCTTTGGCGCCATACCAGTAGCAGAACGGCTGGTCCTTGGCGCGGGTCTTCAGGAACGAATCGAAATCGGGCGCGGCGGCGCCAGCGGGGTTATGTGGCCAGCCGGTGTCTTTGAAGTTGCAGGGGCCGGCGCCTTTGCCGGTGAGGCCCACGGCGTAGCCCGCTTTTTCGAGCAACTCCGGGTAGACGGCGAGTTTCCTGGGGAAGAGGCTGGCATGGGTGCCGGCTTCTTCCAACTGCCAGGGGTATTTCCCGGTGAGGATTGCCGCGCGCGAAGGAGCGCAACCCGGCGAGGCGCAGATGGCCTGGGTGAAGCGGACGCCGGTCTGAGCCACGCGGTCAAAGCCGGGGCCGGCGGCGTGAGCAAACGACTGATCGTCGGAGATGGCAATGATGAGGTTGGGCCGGCGGGCGGCCTGGGATCGCAGCAGAGCTGGCGCGGCCAGCGCTGACGAGAGAAGAGTGCGGCGTGTGAGCATTAATCACCGAGTACGCGGCCGTAGGCGCGCATGGATGGGATGTTATCGAATGCGGCCTTCAGCCCGGCCGTTATCGGGATGGCCAGCACCAGGCCCGCGCCGCCCCACAGCAGATACCAGAGCATGAGGGCGATGGTGACCACCAGCGGGTTGAGATGAACTCTGGCGCCAACCAGCTTCGGATAGAGCAGGTTGAGCGCTATGAGGTGGAATAGCGCGGTGGTGGCGCCCACCAGCACGTAGGCCGGCAACCCAGGGAAGACCGGCAGGGCAGCCACGAAGGGCGGGATGACGGCCAGCGGCAGGCCCAGGTAGGGCACCAGGCTGAGGAAGCCGCTCATGGGCCCCACAACCTGCCAGTAGGGTAGCTTGACGAACCAGAAGAAGGCAGCGCTGGCGATGGAGAGCACGATGCCGAGCAGGAAATTGCCCACCAGATAGGCACGGGCGACGTTGGCTACACCGTCCCAGGCTCGCTGGAGGTTCTCCTTGCTGCTTTCGGTGCCCACCAGAAGGAGAAAGCTCCTCCGGAAGTGATCGCGCCAGCTGAGCAGGAAATAGACGAGGAAAGGCACGAACGATGCCATCAGGGCGGCGTCGTAGAATCCGCTGAGATGCTCGTAGATGGCATTGACGAGTTGCCCCTCTTCCGGTTTGATGCGCACCTCCTGGACGGCCGGGGGTGGCGGCGGCGCGGCGACGGCGCGCTTGGGCCGTTTGCCGGCCGGAATGGGGTCGGCGATCTGGGGTTGCGCCTCGCGGAGACGCTTGGGCACCAGCAGGTCCTGGGTGGTCTTCTCAAAGTTCTCCACCTGCTGAGTGGCGGAGTCGACGATTTTGGTCACCTGGCGGCTATAGGTGGGGAGATCGTCCCAGAGGCCGACCACTTGAGTCCAGAGTCCGAGGCCGAGAAGATAGATCACTCCCAGCATGAACGTGCAGGCCAGGAAACTGGCGGCAGAGCGAGGGATGCGGAAGCGCATCAGTCGATTGACGATGGGGTCGAGGATAAAGGCCAGCAGGATTGCGGAAATCAGCGTGATGAAAAACACACGGCCGAGGTACAGGAGGACGACTACCAGCAACAGAGAGGCGAGCACCCCGGGGAAGGTCATCGGATTGCGCGCTGTGTGTGCATTGGGCATGGCTGGAACACCTAGCGCCGGGCGATAACCTCCTGCAGGTTTTCGCGAGTCAGAAAGAACTTCACAGACTGAAATTGCTGGAAGAACCTCTCGATGGAACGAGTACTGAACGGCACAATGGCGCGCACGTGCTGCCTGGGTGTCAATTGCAGGTTCCGGTCATCGAGGATGCGGCAGACGTGCGGGGCGGCGGGCCCGGAGTTTTCCGGATGGAAAAAAGCCATCAGGAGGGAGTCCGGCGCCAGCACGCGATAGAGCCGTCCAAGGACGCCCTGCGCGATGTTGGGCGGCAGGAACTGGAGCGTATCCCAGAGGAACGCGGCGTCGCAGGATTGATCCTCGAAATCAAAGGTCTGATCGAGGAACTGCTCAACGCGCTCGGGCGCAAATTGGCGGGAGGCGACCTCCTGCTGGCTGAAGAAGTAGTCAAAAGCGAGCATCAGGTTCTCGCCGTAGATGCGGTGGCCGAGGCCGGTGACAAAATCCAGATTGGGCTGGTTGATCCCGCCGAAGTCGAGAACCTGAAGCTCCTGATGGGCGCGGAGGTAGGCGCTGACGTTCTCCAGCGCATGGGAGCGGCGCGCCCCCGGCGGCAGGTCCGAGGGAGGCGGATTGGCACCGGTCGGGAGCGGCCTGGATGTCATCCCTTGCGATTCTCCGGCTTATTGTCCGGCAGGAGGCTGGCCTGCGGCTCCACCACGATGGGCGGGGCGGCGGGCTTGGGCGCCGGTTTGTCGATCCGGATGGTCTCGACGTTGCCCTTGAAGTACGCCTCATCCTCGATGACCGGGCGCTGGGCCTTGAGGTCGCCGATGACCTTGGCGTTCTTCTTGATCTCCACGCGCTCGCTGGCCTCCAGGTTGCCCTGGATGCTGCCAAGGACCACGATCTCCCGCGCCCGCACCGCACCTTGGACATGGCCGGTGACGCCGACGGTGAGCCGGTTCTCTGGCAGATCCACGTCGCCCTCAAGGCGCCCGTCAATGACGAGATCCTCCTGGCCACGGATGAGGCCCTTGATGATCAGGCTCTTGCCGATGGTGGCCACCGCTCGGGTGCCCGAGAAGTCGCTCTGACGTGCGGCGTAGGACGAGGTCGGGATCGCCTCGCGGCCGTAGTCGCTGGGCGAAGGTGCTGGCGTCGCGGGACGGGACGAAGCCTCGTCATCTTTCTTGCTGCGATTCCACATTCTGGCCTCCTGGAGCCGCGGGTCCGGGCCTGGTGCTGTTATGGGCCCTGCGGTTCTTCCTATGGTAGAGTCCGCCGAGCACCGAAATCAACGGCGGTCTGCGTGGCGGGGCACGAATTGGCATAATGACAGCGTGGCACGAGGCAAAGATCTGGAATCGCGGTTGGAGCGGCTGGAAGAGCAACTCGGCGTCTATCAGCGGGTCAGCCGGCTGATGGTGCGCGAGTTGACCCTGGCCGACACTCTGCAGGCAATCTCTAAACTGGTGCAGGATTTTACACAATGTGATTCCTGTCTGGTGTACCTGATTGACAACAACGAACTGGTCTTGTGCGCCAGCAACAACCCCCATCCCGCGCAGATCGGCAAGGTGCGGCTCAAGATGAATGAGGGCCTCACTGGATGGGTGGCGCGCGAGCGTAAACTCTTGGCGCTCTCGGTCGAGGCATACAAAGACAGCCGCTTTAAGACGTTCTCCGAACTGCCCGAGGACTCCTTTGAAGCCTTTCTTTCGGCGCCCGTGATCGCGCGCAACCGTGTGGTGGGTGTGATCAACGTGCAGCATAAACTGTCGCACCGCCACAGCGGCGCGGAGATGGAACTGCTGAATACCATCGGTGAGCAGGTGGGCTGCCTGCTGGTGCTGGCGCGGCTTTCGCCATCAGCCATCGAAGAGGCCAACCATGTGGAGTTGGTGCTCTCGCACGGCCACATCGCTCCGCGCGCCGGAGATCAGAAGTGAGTGGTGTAAGCCGCCGCCAGTGGCTGGCCGCGGCTGCCGCGCTACCCTTTGTAGAAGGTGGCGCTGAAGCTCAACCGGCCACCGGAATGCCCGAGGTGCCCCGCGGCCCCATCGCCAAGGAGGCCGCCACTGCCGGCCGCTTCGCGGGCAGAGCCTGGCGCATCCAGCGGATGGTGGACGAAGACGACACCGCCGCCGTGATGACCGATATCCAGTTTGCTTCGGCCGAGCGAGGAATTGTTACAGTCAGCCTGAACCGCAAGGGGAAGGAAGAGAATCAGGTTTGGCTGACGCGCAACGGCGGAACGGCGTGGACGGTGGTGAAACTGAAGGATTTCCCTGTCAGTGTCCACATGCTGGATGAATCGCGGATCTTCCTGGTGGGCCGCGATGCCCTCTGGTTCTCCAATGAGGGCGGATTGGTATGGGAAAAGCGCAAACTGCCGAAACTCGATCGGGCCGCGCGCGACAAGGGTATGTTCGTCAACCGCGTCAGCTTTGCCGATGAGAAACGCGGCTGGGCGTTTGGCGGAGGCAAAGTCTTCTATGTCACCAGTGATGGCGGCCTCACCTGGGCGCCGGTGCCGGAATCCGAGGCGCTGGGCCTGAAGTCGGAAAACAGCATCTGGCTGTGGATGACTTGGGTGACTCCCAAGAGCGCCATGATCGTTGGACATTCGGCCTCGGCCCCCAAGGATGGCTCCAGGTATCCGGACTGGATGGTGCCGGAGCGCGCGACGCGCCGCCGCCTGATGCCCACAACTACGATGGTCGCCGAGACCTACGATGGCGGCGTGAAGTGGAAAACGTCAGTGGCTTCCACGTTTGGAAACGTCGTCCGGATGCGCTCTTTGGGGACCCGCGCACTCTCGCTGTTTCACTACGGAGACGGGCTGGAATTTCCCTCCGAGGTCTACTCGCTGGATATGAAGTCCGGCAACAACACCGCTTTGTTCCGCCGGAAACAGATATTCGTCCAGGATGCCGTACCGCTGAACGGAGGCGGGGCCATGATCGTGGCGGTTGCACCCCCCGGGCGCCTGAACAACTCACCGATTCCCGGCAGGATTCGCGTGTTTGTGACGCCCGATGGGCTCGGCTGGTCTGAGATGAAGGTGGACTACCGCGCCGTCGGGACGCGGGCCACGCTGGCGCGCTATGACGATCAGAACATCTGGCTGTGCACCGACGAAGGGATGATTCTGCGGCTGGTGTAACGCCGGCGGGTGGATTCGGGTCATAATCTCCGTATGCCCTTCACCCGCAGAGCACTGCTCGCCTCCGGCGCGGCCGCCGCCACTCTGGCCTTGCCGAAAGATACCCTCGCGCAGACCCCTGCGCGGCGCCGGTTGCCTCTGGCTGTTTCCACCTACTCCTACTGGCACTTCAAGCCGGTGAAGTACCCCATCGAAGACATCATCGACGACGCGGCGAGGTTAGGTTTCGATGGCGTGGAAATCCTCCACCGCCAGATGACCGACGAATCGCCCGCGTACGTGAATGGCCTCAAGAAACGGGCCATGGAACGCGGCCTGGCGTTTCCCCTTCTCTCCATTCATCAGGATTTCGTCTATCCCGCGGCCGACGAGCGCAAACGGCATATCGACCACACCCGGCGCTGCCTGGAACTGGCTGCCCGCCTCGGTATCCCCTGCATGCGGCTCAATTCGGGACGCTGGAAGACGATTCCCAGCTTCGACGAACTGATGAAGGTGAAGGGCGATGAGCCGCCGCTGCCCGGCTTCCAGGAATCCGACGCGATTCAGTGGTGTGTCTCCTCCATTGAGGCTCTGCTGCCGACGGCCGAGAAGTTGGGCGTGGTCATGGCGCTCGAAAACCATTGGGGCCTCACCACCAAGGTCGACGTGCTGTTGAAGATCAGAAACGCTGTGAAATCGCCCTGGCTCGGCATCAACATGGATACGGGCAACTACCCGGGTGATGCCTACGAGGGGATTACCCAACTGGCTCCTCACGCCACCATCGTGCAAGCCAAAACCTACTATGGCGGCGGCGAGTGGTACACGCTGGACCTCGATTACAAGCGCATCGCACAGATCATGCGCCAGGCAAACTACAACGGATGGGTCAGCTTGGAGATGGAGGGGAAGGAAGACCCAAAAACAGCTGTGCCGAAGTCGCTCCAGGTGCTGCGGGAAGCGTTTACATAAGCTGGGCTTCTACCGAGGACTGTCACATAGTCGTAATTGTGGTGATTTCCCACAGGACCTCAAGGTCTGATATTCTAGTAATGTCAGCCGCCGCCCGCATATCTACTTTGGGCGGCGACCCTGTCATAGAAGGTAATCATTCATGCCTAAGACGATTGATGTGACCGAACTGATTCTACGCGACGCCCATCAGAGTTTGATGGCGACTCGCATGGCGATGGAGGACATGGTTCCGGCTTGCGAGGACATCGACAAGGCGGGCTATTGGTCTGTGGAATGTTGGGGTGGAGCGACGTTTGACTCCTGCATTCGCTTTCTCAATGAAGATCCGTGGGAACGGCTGCGGATGTTCCGGAAGTTGTTGCCGAATTCACGGTTGCAGATGCTGCTGCGGGGCCAGAACCTGCTGGGGTATCGCCACTATGAGGACGGCGTGGTGGACCGGTTTGTCGACAAAGCCGCCGAGAACGGCATGGACGTGTTCCGCGTGTTCGACGCGTTGAACGACATCCGCAACGTGCGGCGCTCCATCAAGGCAGTCCGCAAGGCAGGCAAGCACGCTCAGGGCACCATTTGCTACACAGTAAGTCCGCTGCACACCGTAACCGGCTATGTGGAGATGGCGGAGCAGTTGGTGGATTTGGGATGCGAATCGATCTGCATCAAGGACATGGCGGCGCTGTTGAAGCCGCAACCGGCCTACGACATCGTGAAGGCCATCAAGAATGCCTGTGGCGAAGAAACGCGTGTTCACGTGCACGTACACGCCACCACCGGTGTGACGCTGGTCAGCCTGATGAAGGCGATTGAAGCGGGTGCCGATTGCGTGGATACAGCCATCAGTTCCCTCTCACTCGGACCGGGCCACAACCCCACGGAGAGCCTGGTAGAGATGCTGGAAGGCACGCCTTACGCCTGCAAACTGGATAAGGCGCGGTTGCTGAAGGTGAAGGAGTACTTTGCCGGAATTCGCCCGCGGTATCAGGAGTTTCTCTCCAACATCACCGGTGTGGAGACGGAGATCTTTGACTCGCAGATTCCCGGCGGCATGATCTCCAACATGGAGTCGCAGCTCAAGCAGCAAGGCGCCGGTGACAAGCTCAAGGAAGTATTGCTGGAAGTGCCAAACGTGCGCAAAGACGCCGGCTATCCGCCGCTGGTCACGCCGTCGAGCCAGATTGTGGGCACCCAGGCCGTGTTCAACGTCATGATGGGCCGTTACAAGGTGCTGACGGGCGAGTTTGCCGATCTGATGCTGGGCTACTATGGCTCCACGCTCGGCCAGCGTGATCCCGAAGTGCTGCAACTGGCCCAGAAGCACGCCAAGAAAGACGCGATCACCAGCCGTCCGGCGGATCTGCTCAAGCCGGAATGGGATGCACTGCGCTCGGCCGGTCTGGCATTGAAGGGCTGCAACGGCTCCGACGAAGATGTGTTGACCTATGCGATGTTCCCCCAGGTGGCGCAGAAGTTCTTCACCACCCGGAGCGAGGGGCCGAAGAATCTCGGCAAGGATCCCTCGGCCAAGCCCGCGGCGGCGGCGCCCGCTGGACCCGATACGGGCAAGGGCCCGGTGATGACCACCATCGCCTACGACGTCAAGCTGAACGGCAAGACGCACAAGGTGACGGTGGCGCCGGCGACCTGAGGCCCAACCTGAATCATCAGGCCGGACACTCGCCATGCGGGGCGTGTCCGGCCAGGCAATAATCTTGAATTTAAGAGTTATAGGTAGGATTCATGGCAATCAAATCGATGGAACAGAGGATCGAAGAGCTTAAGAAAAAGCGCCAGCGCGTGATGGAAGGCGGCGGCGCGGACAAGCTGGAGAAGCATCGCGGACAAGGCAAGCTGACTGCCCGCGAACGAATTGACACCCTGGTGGACGCCGGCAGCTTCATGGAAACAGGCTGCTTCGCGCAGCACCGCGCGGTGATGTTCGGCATGGCCGGCAAAGAGACAGCGGCCGACGGCGTGGTGACGGGCTCGGCGGCGATTCATGGACGCCTGGTGCATGTGGCCAGCCAGGACTTCACGGTCCTCGGCGGCTCGGCCGGCGAATTGCACTCCACCAAGGTGGCCGAGGCGATGATGCAATCGCTGAAGACCGGGTCCCCCTTTGTGTTTGTGAACGACTCGGGCGGCGCGCGCGTGCAAGAGGGCATAGATTCGCTCTCCGGCTACGGTAAAGTGTTCTATACCAACGTGATGCTGTCCGGCGCAGTGCCTCAGGTCTCACTGATCTGCGGGCCGTGCGCCGGCGGAGCGGCTTACTCCCCGGCGCTCACGGACTTCATCATTCAGACCCGCAAGGCGCAGATGTTCATCACCGGGCCGCAGGTCATCAAGCAGGTGACGGGCGAGACCGTGACCGCCGATGAACTGGGCGGGCCGGACGCGCACATGGCGAAATCGGGCGTGATTCACTTCATCGCCGAGGACGACAAGGAAGCGATCCTGATCTGCCAGAAGCTGCTCAGCTTCCTGCCCTCAAACAACCTGGAAGATCCGCCCGAACTCACGGGTGAGTACAATTGCGATCCGGACCTGGCGCTGAACGATATCGTGCCCGTGGACGGCAAGAAGGCGTACGACGTGCGCGACGTCATCCTGCGCATCATCGACAATGGCGATTTCCTGGAAGTTCAGGCTGGCCATGCGCCGAATATCGTGATCGGTTTCGCGCGCGTTTGCGGTCGCAGCGTCGGTATTATCGCCAATCAGCCCGCCTACCAGGCCGGTGTGTTGGACATCGACGCTTCCTCCAAAGCCGCGCGGTTCATCCGCTTCTGCAACGCTTTCAACGTGCCGCTGGTGACGCTGGTGGACGTGCCCGGCTTCCTGCCGGGCGTGGAGCAGGAATACGGCGGCATCATCCGCCACGGCGCAAAGATGCTGTTCGCTTATTCGGCCGCCACGGTGCCGAAGGTGACCGTGATCCTGCGCAAGGCATACGGCGGGGCGTACCTGGCGATGTGCTGCAAGGATCTGGGCGCCGACAAGACCTTTGCCTGGCCCACGGCGGAGATCGCGGTGATGGGCGCCGAGGGCGCGGCCGAGATCGTCTTCCGCAAGGAGATCAGCGAGGCTGAAGACAAGAAGGCGAAGCGCGCGGAGATGATCGATCAGTACCGCGAAGCGTTCTCGAATCCCTATGTGGCCGCCGGGCGCCGCCTGGTGGACGATATCATCGAGCCTTCTGAAACCCGCAAGGTGATCGCGCAGGCGCTCGAGTACCTGCACACCAAGCGCGAATTGCGGCCGGGCAAGAAGCACGGCCTGATGCCGCTCTAAGCGGAGCTCTGAAGGAGACAAAGCGATGAGCCAAGTCACATTGAAGAGTTTGCGTGAAGAGCTGGATGCGTTACGCGCGCATCTGTCGGCGCTGACGGATAAGTTCGCTGAGTTGGAGGGCGCCGAGGTTGCGGCGCCCTCCGCTCCGGCGGCTGCCGAACCCGCGGCTGCCGCTGCCGCGCCGGTGGCGCCCGCACCCGCACCCGCACCAGAGCCTGAGGAGATTTCGGAAGAGATCCTGATGGCGCTCTCGGCGGCGGTGGCGGCCTACCTGGGCAAGAGAGCGCACATCCGCACGGTGCGGTTGCTGAGCTCGACGGCATGGGCGCAACAGGGCCGCGTCAATATCCAAGCGTCGCACAGATTGAACGTGCCACATCACCACAACAGGGTCAGGTAACGAGGAATCTACCGTGAAATTGAAGATTACGATTGATACGAAAGTTTACGAGGTGGAAGTAGAAGCCTCGGAGCCGGAGCAGGTGCAGTTGCCGCCTGTGGGCTATCTGATGCAGCCCGCGGCGGTGCGAGTGCCGGCGAGCCCCATGGCGGCGGCGCCTGTTGACGATGGCGGCGCGCCCGTGAACGAAGAGAAGGTCTGCCGCAGCCCGATCTCGGGTATCGTGGCCAAGCTGACGGCACAGGAAGGCCAGTCGATCCAGACAGGCGACACCATCCTGGTGCTGGAAGCGATGAAGATGGAGACCAACATCACGGCCCCAATGGCCGGCAAGATCTCCAAGATCCGCGTCAACCCCGGCGACAGCGTCAAGGCGGGCGTGGTCCTCGTGGAGTTTGAGTAACGCCATGGTAAACGAATTGATTGCAGCTGGTTTCGAATTCGTCGATCATGTCGCTATCGCGGTCAAGCAGGGCGAACTCGACGCGCAGGTGGAAAAGTATAAGTCGCTGGGCTTCACTGAACTACATCGCGAAGAGGTGCACGGCAAACATCTGGTGCGGGAGGTGCTGATGCAGATCGGCGCCGGCCCCAACCTGATCCAACTGCTGGAGCCGCTGTCGCCCGAATCGCCCGTTGCCAAACAGATTGAGAAGAGCGGCGGCCGGGGCGGCTTCGCGCACCTGGCATTTCGCGTGAAGGATATCCAGCACGCCTATGCTTACATGAAAGAGAAGGGCTTCAACCTGACACAGGAGCCGGGGCCGGGTTCGCGCGGCACCATGATTTTCTTCGTCCATCCGAAGGATTTCAGCTACCTCATCGAAGTGGTCCAGGAGGGCCAGCCTCATGTCTGACACGCCCGCGCCAGAAACTGCGGCGCTGAACCTGAAAGCGGAGTTCCCGCCCGTCCCCACAGCGACGTGGGAACAGACGATCATCGCCGATCTGAAGGGCGCTGACTACGAGAAAAGGCTGGTTTGGAAGACCGAGGAGGGCCTCTCCGTGAGGCCCTACTACCGTTCCGAGAGCCTGCCCTCTGTGCTGCCGCCGAGGCCGGAAAGTGCCGCCTGGGTCGCACTGGAAGGCACGGTACCGGCGGGTGTTATTGACGGCGCGGCGTTCCACGAGGCTGGTGCGACGGCGGTGCAGGAACTGGGCTATGCCCTGGCGGCGGCGTCGGATCAACTGGCCGCGGGCCAGGTCGTGCCGGGCCTGCTCTTCGCCATCGGCTCCAACTACTTCTTCGAAATCGCCAAGCTGCGGGCCGCGCGGATGCTGTTTGCCCGCATGGCCGGCGCCTACGGCCAGACGGCAGAGGTGAAGATCTACGCCGTCACTGCTCTCTCCAACAAGAGCATCTACGACCCGTACACGAATCTGCTGCGGGCAACCACGGAATCGCTCTCGGCGGTCATCGGCGGTTGCGATGCGCTGAAAGTGCAGCCGGCGGGCTTCGCCGGGCGGCTCGGCGATAACGTGCAACTCATCCTCCGGGAAGAGGCGCACATGGACAAGGTGGCCGATCCGGCAGGCGGCTCCTACTACGTGGAGGCGCTTACCGATTCTCTCTCGCGCGAAGCCTGGAAGCTCTTCCAGCAGGTGGAGGCCGAGGGCGGCTTCGCCAAAGCCACGGCCGGCATCGATGCGGCCATCGCCGCCTCCAGGGCCGCCAAGGAAAAGTCCGTCGCCTCCCGGCGGCGCGTGATGGTGGGCGTCAACAACTACCCCGATATCCACGAGAAAGAACTGGCGAACGAAGATTCGATCAGCGGCGCCGGGTGGCGCCTAGCCCAGGCAATCGAGCAGATCCGGCTGCGGACGGAGCGTCATGCCGCCGCCTCCGGTGCCACGCCAAAAGTGCTGCTGCTGAAACGCGGCGACCTCAAGATGAAGGGCGCGCGCGGCACGTTCTGCCAAAACTTCTTCGGCTGCGGCGGCTTTGTCATCGAGGAGAGCGAGAGCTACGACGGGACCGATGCCGCTCTGATCGTGTTGTGCTCTTCCGATGCCGAATACCTCGATCTGGCAAAGGAGGTCTGCGCCAAGGTCACCGTGCCGGTGGTTGTGGCGGGCAATCCCAAGGATCAGATGGAAGAGTTGAAGGCAGCCGGCGTGGCCGGATTCGTTCACGTCCTCTCCAACATGGTGGAGACGTTGAACGAGTGGCAGGACCGGTTGGGCATTGGCGCCAGGGAGGTGAAGTAGCATGAGACCGGACTTTTCAAAGATCGACTATTCGGCTCCGGCGCCTGCCGCGCCCGCTACTTCCGCCGCGGCGAAATCCTGGATGACCAACGAGCAGATCGCGGTGAAGCCCATTTACACCGCCGCCGATCTGGCCGGCATGGAGCATCTGGAATACGCCGCCGGCGTGGCGCCCTACCTGCGCGGACCGTACTCGACGATGTATGTCATGCGCCCGTGGACCGTGCGCCAGTATGCCGGCTTCTCCACCGCCGAGGAGTCCAACGCCTTCTACCGCCGCAATCTGGCGGCCGGGCAGAAGGGTCTTTCCGTCGCGTTCGATCTGGCTACCCACCGCGGGTACGATTCGGACCACGAGCGCGTCACCGGCGATGTGGGCAAGGCCGGCGTGGCCATCGATTCGGTGGAGGATATGAAGATCCTCTTCGATCAGATTCCGCTGGATCAGATGTCGGTGTCGATGACCATGAACGGCGCCGTGCTGCCCATCATGGCCTTTTACATCGTGGCCGCCGAAGAGCAGGGCGTGCCGGCGGTGAAGCTGAGCGGAACCATTCAGAACGACATTCTGAAGGAGTTCATGGTCCGCAATACCTACATCTACCCGCCGTCGTCGTCGATGAAGATTATCGGCGATATCTTCGGGTATTGCTCGCGGCAGATGCCCAAGTTCAACTGCATCTCCATCTCCGGCTACCACATTCAGGAGGCGGGCGGCACTGCCGACATCGAGCTGGCCTACACGCTGGCCGATGGGTTGGAGTATCTGCGTGCCGGCATCAACTCCGGCCTCTCCATCGACGAATTCGCGCCGCGCCTGTCGTTCTTCTGGGGCGTGGGCATGAACCACTTCATGGAGATTGCCAAGATGCGCGCCGCGCGTATTCTGTGGGCGAAGATCGTGAAGAGCTTCTCGCCGAAAAATCCCAAGTCGATGGCGCTGCGCACCCATTCGCAGACCTCGGGCTGGTCGTTGACGGCGCAGGACGTCTTCAACAACGTAGCTCGCACCACGGTGGAGGCTATGGCCGCGGCCCTGGGCCACACGCAGTCGCTGCACACCAACGCTCTGGACGAGGCCATCGCCTTGCCCACCGATTTCTCGGCCCGCATCGCCCGCAACACGCAGATCTACCTCCAGGAAGAGACCGGCATCTGCAAGGTGGTGGACCCGTGGGCAGGCAGCTATTACGTGGAATCGCTCACCAATGAACTGATGGAGAAGGCGTGGCACCTGATCCAGGAGGTGGAGTCGCTCGGCGGCATGACCAAGGCCATCGAGACGGGTCTGCCGAAGATGAGGATCGAGGAGGCGGCCGCGCGGCGGCAGGCCAAGATCGATTCCGGCCGCGAGGTGATCGTCGGCGTCAACAAGTACCGGTTGGATCACGAAGAGCCGCTGGACGTGTTGATGGTGGACAACGCGGCGGTGCGCGAATCGCAGGTGAAACGTTTGCAGGAGACCAAGGCGGCGCGGGACGAATCGGCCGTGCAAGCCTCGCTGGAGGCGATCACCAAGTGCGCCGATGGCGGCGGCGGAAACCTGCTGGATCTGGCCGTGACTGCGGCGCGTTTGCGTGCCACGCTGGGTGAGATCTCGATGGCTATGGAAAAGGTGTTTGGCCGCTATCAGGCCGTCAACCGCACCATCTCCGGAGTCTACTCCAGCGAGAGCCAGAGCGATCCGGAGTTTGTGAAAGCCTCCGCCATGGCCGCCGAATTCGCCAAAGCGGAAGGGCGCCGGCCGCGCCTGCTCGTCGCCAAGATGGGCCAGGACGGGCACGATCGCGGGGCCAAGGTGGTGGCTACGGCCATGGCTGATCTCGGTTTCGACGTAGACGTCGGCCCCCTCTTCGCCACGCCGAAAGAGGTGGCGCGCATGGCGGTGGAAAACGATGTCCACGCCGTGGGTGTCAGTTCGCTGGCCGGCGGCCACAAGACTCTGGTGCCGGAGCTGATCGGTGAATTGAAGCGGCTGGGCCGTGAGGACATCGTGGTATTTGTGGGCGGAGTGATCCCGCCGCAGGACTACGACGAATTGAAGGCCGCCGGCGCCATCGACATCTTTGGGCCGGGTACCGTGATTCCTGTTTGTGCGCAAAAGGTGCTTTCGGCATTGATGGAGATGCCGAGTGCAGCCTGAGGCAAACAATCCGGACGCAATTGGCAGCAGGCAGAGGCCCCGCCGTGGGCGTCTGCCTGCTGAACAGTATATTGACGGCATTTTGCGCGGCGATCGGGTCACCCTGGCGCGCGCCATCACGGTGGTGGAAAGCGATCTCCTCTCCGATGGTGAACTGGCGCAGCGGATTCTGGAAGGGGTGCTGCCGCACACCGGCAAGTCCCGCCGTGTCGGCATCACCGGCGTCCCCGGGGCGGGGAAATCCACGTTTATCGACGCGTTAGGCATCCATTTGGTGCGCGAATGTGGCGAGAAGATCGCGGTTTTGAGCATCGATCCCTCCAGCCCCATCTCCGGCGGCAGTATCCTCGGTGACAAGACCCGCATGGAGCGGTTGTCGCAGGAGGAAATGGCCTTCATCCGGCCCTCACCATCCAAGTGCCATCTGGGCGGCGTGGCCCGGCGCACCCGCGAGACCATGCTGCTGTGCGAGGCGGCCGGCTACCGCAACGTGATTGTGGAGACCGTGGGCGTGGGGCAGAGCGAGACCGCCGTGCGCTCGATGACGGATTTCTTCCTGCTGTTGATGGTAGCCGGCGCCGGCGACGAGTTACAGGGCATCAAGCGCGGCATCATGGAGATGGTCGACGGAATGGCCATCAACAAGGCGGACGGAGACAATAAGGCGAAGGCCGATCGTGCGCGGATGGAGTACACCAACGCGCTGCACCTGTTTCCGGCGTCGGCCGATGGCTGGTATCCTCGAGTTGTGACATGCTCTTCGCTTACGGGCGAGGGCGTCGCGGCCATCTGGGAGTTGGTGCTCGAACATCGGGCGCTGCTCAAGGCCAATGGCCACTTCCAGGACCGGCGCCGCCGCCAGGCGCTCGATTGGATGCGCGAGCTCATCAGCCTCGGTCTGGAGGATCTCTTTAAGACCGACCCGAAGGTCAGCGCCCGGTTGCCTGGCATGGTGGAAGAGGTTCGCCGCGGCCACATCAGTTCATTCAGCGCCGCCCGCGATTTGCTGGCGCTTTTTCATCATAAGGAGTAGTTTCTAAAATGTCGTTGCCCTTTCCCATTCTTACCGCCGAAGAAGCGGCGGAGCTCATTCAGAACGGCCAAACCATCGGTTTCAGCGGCTTCACTCCGGCCGGGGCGGCCAAGGCCGTACCGTTCGCGTTGGCGCAAAAGGCCCGGCGGGAGCACGAGGCCGGCAAGCCGTTCAAGGTGGGCGTGCTCACCGGCGCCTCCACCGGCAAATCCCTCGACGGCGCGCTGGCAGAGGCAGAGGCGATCAGCTTCCGTACGCCTTATCAGTCCAACTCCACGCTGCGTAAACAGATCAACTCCGGCCAGGTGAAGTTCGTCGACATGCACCTCTCCGTGCTGCCCCAGATCGCCCGCTACGGCTATCTGGGCCCCATCCATTGGGCCGTCGTGGAGGCGTGCGACATCACGCCCGGCGGCGGTGTGGTGCTCTCTACCTCCGTCGGCGCGTCCAACACCTATATGCGGCTGGCGGACAAGATCATTCTCGAGCTGAACGCCAAGCACCCGGCCTCTTTGCTGGGCATGCACGACATCTTTGAGCCGCAGGATCCGCCGTCGCGCAGCGAGATTCCCATCTTCAGCGCGTCTGACCGCGTTGGCTCGCCCATCTGCATCATTGACCCCAAGAAGATCGCGGGCGTCGTTTTCACCGATCTCGAGGACGAGAGCGGCGGCTTTGATGAGCCGACTGCGGTGACCGATCAGATCGGGCAAAATGTGGCCGATTTCCTGGTTGCCGAAATGAAGGCCGGCCGGATTCCGGCGCAGTTCCTGCCGCTGCAATCGGGTGTCGGCAATATCGCTAACGCGGTGCTGGCGGCCCTGGGCAAGAGCAAAGAGATTCCGGCTTTCGAGATGTACACCGAGGTATTGCAGGATTCGGTTGTGCCGTTGCTCGAAAACGGGCGCTGCACGTTTGCATCCACCTGTGCGTTGACGCTGAGCCCGGATGCGATGCGCAATGTGACGGGTAATATCGAGTTTTTCCGGAACCGCATCATTATGCGGCCGCAAGAGATATCCAACCATCCGGAAATCGTGCGCCGGTTGGGCATCATCTCGATGAATACGGCCATCGAGGTGGATCTCGGCGGCAACGTCAACTCCACCCACGTGATGGGCAAGACGATGATGAACGGCATCGGCGGCTCGGGCGACTTCACGCGGAATGCGTATCTCTCGATGTTCTCGTGCCCTTCCACCGCTAAGGGCGGCAAGATCTCCGCGATTGTGCCGCTAGCCTCGCATATGGACCACAGCGAGCACTCCGTGCAGATTGTGGTGACCGAGCAGGGCGTGGCGGATCTGCGCGGAAAAGATCCGCACGAGCGCGCCGAGTTACTGATCAACAACTGCGCGCATCCGGAGTACCGGCAGCAGTTGCGGGATTATCTGCACCTGGCCACGCCGAGCCACGAGCCGCTCTCGCTGTCACTCGGGTTGGCAATGCACCGCCAGTTCCTGCGGCATGGCGATATGCGGCAGATCCGGTGGGAAGAGTACCGCTGAACTTTTGCTCCTGCCCCGCCGGGCCTCTAGCCCACCAGAGTGTGTAGGGCCTGGGCCGCGTGGTTGAGGTCTGTGGAGGTGCGGCCGAGTTCTTCGGATTCGGCCGCTGACTCGTCGGCGCTGCGGGCTGCCTGAGCGGTGGCCCGCTCGATGTCGCTCAGCGCACGGCCCAGGCGATCCATACCAGCCGATTGATTCTGGCTGGATGTGTGAACTTGGGTCACGATGGTACGCAGCTCGACTGCGCCGGAAATAATGGTCTCCACCGTGGAGGCAGCGGCCTCAACCCGGCGCTTGCCCTCCAGTGAACGGTTCCGCAGTTCCTCCACCAGGCTGGCGGTTTCGCGCGCGGCGTCCGTGCAGCGGTGGGCCAGGCCGCGTACCTCATCGGCCACCACGGCGAACCCCATGCCGGATTCCCCGGCGCGGGCCGCCTCCACTGCCGCATTCAGGGCCAGAATGTTGGTCTGGAAGGCGATATTGTCAATGATCCGCAGGATTCCGGCGATCTGGGCGCTCGATTGCTGTACGCTTTCCATCGCTTCCGTCATCTGCCGCAGAGCCTCGCCGGCGCCGCTGGCTTGCTCGGCCGATTGCGCCACCAGGATGTCGGCACGGGCAGCGTCCTTGGTGTTGGCATGGGCCAGTTGAATCACTTGATGGCTGTCCGACGCCGTCTGGCGCAAGGCGTGCTCCTGCCCCGCTGAGCCGGTCGCCAGCGTCTGGCTGGTCTCGCCAATGTGGAGTCCACTGGCCACCACCTGGGTGGCGGCGCTGGCAACTTGGTTCACCAGGGCGCCCAACTGGCGGCAGGAACGTCGGATCACCAGTAGCGTCATCGCTCCCAGAACGAATGTGAGTATCACCACCGCGCCGGTCAAGGCCGTGCTGCGGCGGGCGCGGGCGAGTTCCCGCTGCGAGGCTGCGTCGAGTACCGCCCGGGCCTGTGTCTCCGTGGTCGCGGCCAGTTCCCCTGTCTTCTGAATCAATGGAAATACCTGATCGGCCGCGATCGTGTGGGCGGCGTCAAATTGGCCGGACGCCACACCGTCCTGATACTCCTTCTGGAGCGCACGCCAACGGCTGACGTTCTCGCCAATCACCGCAATCTGCTTCCGGTCCTCGCCATCGCGGGCCAATCGCCTGAGCTCCTCCAGATGCGCGAGTACCTCGTGTCCGGCCTGCTGAAAGCCGCGATTGTGCTTGTCGAGCATCTCCGCGCTGTGGCACGCCGTGCACTGGCCGGCCATTGGAGAGTCTTTTTCCATCAATCCAATGACGATGGCGATCTGGCCGGCATGCGCCGTGGCCCGCATCCTCTGAAATCCAGTTTGGAGCGAGCCGGCCAGTTGAACCTGCCGGGCGGTTTGTTCCGACGATTCGCGCATCGCCGAGGCGAGATCGCGAATCGTGGTGAGGGAGAGTGCGCTGAGCAATAGCGTGGCGCCGACGAGCGCGGCAGCGCTAGCCATCAGACGGGTGCGGAGGTTCCAACGGGAGCCCATGGCGAACTTATCGCACGCCGGGTTTACAGTCTTAGGGTTTCTCGGGTGGCGCCTCGCTCTGATTGGCGTAGTGGCGGGCGATGCTGCGGTGAAACTCGGTCTCCTCGTACAAGTCGTTCACCGCGCGGCGAGCCTCCAGCGCCAGCATCACCGAGGCGGCCAGCATGCAACAGGCCCCCGCGATGCCAAAGACCACCGGCATCCAATAGACCCAAACCAGGTTGATGGTGGATGTTACGCCAATTGCCACCGAGGTGCACACGAAGTTCACCGCGGCCACATACAGCAGCGTCAGGGCGCGCTGGATCAGGCTCAGGCGGTGGCCCTGGAGCTTGATCTCGGCGCGGTGCCTCACCATCCTCTCCTGGCGCAGAGCCACGCCGGCGCCGGTTTGCATCATCTCATCGAGCTGCTGAGAAAGAGAGCGCATACGGTCCACGATGCGCGCCAGGCGGTTGGATGTGGAGAGGATGAACGTCCCGCAGGCGGAAAGCAACAGGGCAGGGGTGATCATTGCGGCCAGCACGTTGAGCGCAGAGCCGAGATTGGTGACGGTGAACTGGAGGTGCGGCCACATCGAATTTCATTGTCTCAAGACGCGGAGGCCGGCACCGATATGGATTTCGTGGACGCCCTGCTGAGCAACGCGAGGACCTTGCTGAATACGGCAACGGATTCTGTCGAGCAGGGTCTGGGCGGCGGCGACTGGACCGTGTTTTACGGGCCTCAGGGGGGGCTCCAGATGATCGCGGGGAGTGAGCCGGCGCTTGCCTCTCTGGAATGGTCGCACGGCGCTACGGCCGCCTGGCAGGTCACCCGTAGCGGCGGCCGGGTCCGCGTGGAAGGGCTCTCCGGCGACGAGCGGTGCCTGCTGGAGGCCCACACCAAGGACGGGTTGGCAAGGCGGTTGTTGAACGATTGGCGGATGTATCAGGTGCGTGCGGCCTAGGGCAGCCCGATCTCGCGCAAAAAACGCGCCGCCTCTTCCGGCGGAGTCGGGTTGATATAGAAGCCCGTGCCCCATTCAAAGCCGGCCACCTTGGTCAGCTTGGGAATGATCTCAATGTGCCAGTGGTAGTGATCGAGTAGTGCGTCCTGCACCGGGGCCGTGTGAATGATGGCGTTGTAGGGCGGATACTCCAACGCCTTGTCGATCTTCCTCAGCACCGTGCGCATCACCCAGCCGAGATTGTGAATCGTGGGCGCGTCGGCCAGCGCGAAATGCGAATGGTGCTTCCGCGGCACAATCCAGGTCTCAAACGGAAACCGCGAGGCGTAGGGCGCCACCACCAGGAAATGATCGGTTTCGAAGATGATGCGGTCCTGCGTCAGCAACTCCTGCTGAAGGATGTCGCAGAAGATGCAGCGCTCCCGAAACTGGAAGTAGCGCATGGCGCCGTCGAGCTCTTCCTGCACCCGTTTGGGTACCACCGGGAGAGCGATCAGCTGGGAGTGCGGGTGTTCCAGCGAGGCGCCGGCGGCGGCCCCGTGGTTTTTGAAGACCAGCACATAGCGCAGCCGCGGATCTTTCTGGAGATCCAGAATGCGGTCGCGGAAAGCGAAAAAGACGTCGGCCACCTGCTTGTCGGAGATGGTGGCGAGGCTGGCGAGATGGTCCGGTGATTCGATGATCACCTCATGGGCGCCCACGCCGTTCATGTGATCGTAGAGGCCCTCGCCCTGCCGGTCGAGCTCGCCTTCCACGCGCAGAGCGGGGAACTTGTTGGGCACCACGCGGAGTGACCAGCCCTCGCCGTTGATGCCGCCGGAACTGCGGTAGGCCAAGACCTCGGGCGGCGTCTTCGATTCGTGGCCGGCGCAGAACGGACAATACCGGCTGCCCTGGGCGACGACGGCTTCGCGCGTGAAATCAGCCGGCCGGCGGGCGCGGTCCGTGGAAATGATGACCCAGCGGCCGGTGATGGGGTCTTTGCGTAGGTCGGGCACGAGAAGACACTAGAATAGCGGATCAGCGCTCGTGATGTAGGCCCCAGGCGTCGCGCACGTGGTGGAGCGCGAATGGTTCAAACACGATGGTGACCAGATCCAGACGCGCACTGCTCAGCGGGACATCCCAGCGCCGCGTGAAATAGAATGCGGCATTGCGCATGCAGCGGAGCTTCGTCTCGTCGATGGCGCGCTCGGGCGCTCCAAAGTCCGCGTTGCTGCGCGTCTTGACCTCCACCAGCACAAGACGGTCTCCCTCCCACGCCACCAGGTCTACTTCGCCTTTGGCGCCACCCCTCATCCAGTTGCGCTCCACCACGCGCAGGCCATGCCGCTGCAGGTAGCGGTGGGCCATGTCCTCCCCCCGCCTGCCCAGCGCTGCGTCGGCGCGCCAATGGCGCAGCCGCAGCCGGTGCCTCAGCCAATCGCAGACCAAAATCAGAGGCCTGATCAACCACATCTACTTAATGACTTCGAATTCGAACTCCATCACCTTGCCCCGCACCACGTAGCAGAGATAGTGCTCCCAGAAACGGCGATAGCGCGGGAACGTGTTGACCAGCAGTTCGAATCCGAGATACCTCCACAGAGCTAGTAGCTTGACGCGTACCTTCTTCTCACGAAATCTCGCCGTCGAGTAGTAGCCGTAGCCGGCGTTGTCGGCGCCGAAGTAGCGGAAGGAGAACGAGTTAAGGTGCCAGCGGTGCGTGGGGTCGCAGAAGCTGGAGAAATCCGTGTAGTGCGGCGTGGCCACCACTACCGTGCCGCCGGCCCGCACCAGCCGGTGGAACTCCTCCATCGTGCGGATTACATCGGAGAGATGCTCGATCACGTGGATGGCCTGAAGCCTGTCGAATGAATTGTCGCGGAACGGGTAGGGGAAGTGGTCGAGGTCACAAAGCACGTCGGCGCGCGTCCGGGTGTTGCGGTCGATGCCGATGGAGCCCGGCAACTTGTTGATGCCGCAGCCCACGTCCAAAGTTCGAGGTGGTGCCACCAGACCAGTGTATCCGGGCGCCGGCGGTTCGCGATGCCCTCTACTGCATCGGCCCGCCGCCGCGATACAGATCGGGCGTGTCCGTCTCCATCGAGCCGGAGTCGGGATCGTCGATATGATCCTGGATAGCCATCATGCGCTCGGCGCAATCCGGGCAGGCAAAGAGATGATCCTCCACCCACTTCACTTCGGCGTCGTGCGCAATCATGCCGGTGACATAGCGTTCCAGATCGCCATCGGACAGATGCGACTCAGTCATGTCCTTAGGGTAGCCGATTGGGGAGGCGGCGTCCTCCGGGAGCCGGCGGTGCCGTCAGGCGCGCAGCGAAAGTGGAGAGCGAGTTTAAGGACCTTGTTGTCTTGTTAAGAGTAGGATATAAGTACTGTAATTCAGTTGGCGCTGTTGGGCGTAGGAGGTTGACCGTTGACGCACGACCCGGAAGGGCTACAGTACGGCACTGGCCAGCCACCCTCTGGTGCAGCCAAGGAGCTCTCGGATATTCTGAATAGCGCGCCGGGCGCATTTCTCCACCTCGACCCGGCGTTCCGTATCCTTCGACTCAATACGGCTGCTGTTGAGCTCCTGGGGATAACGCAGGCTGACGCCATGGGCCGCCTCTTATGGGATACCGCCTGCTGTCAGCCCGGCGGGGAGTTTGAGGCCCGGCACCGCGAGGCGATGGCAACTCGTTCCGAGCTCTGCTTCGACCACTGCTGCTCCGCCAGTGAGTCCTGGTTGGCGGTCCGGTTGCTGCCGGCCGCCGATGGTGGACTCCTCGCCTGGTATACGGATCGGAGTGCGGATCTTCGGGCCAAACTGGAGCTGGAACGGAGGGAACGAGAGTACCGGGCCATCCTGTACGCGGCCATGGACGGCTTCTGGATCATGGATACCAGTGGGCGATTCCTCGACGTCAACGACGCCTATTGCCGTTTGATCGGTCACAGCCGACAGGAGTTGCTCGGCATGACCGTACTAGGTGTCGATGCCGGCCAGACCGAGGACGAGATCCGCGCCTCCATCGCGCGTGTGATGGAAGATGGCTACGGCCGTCTTGAGGTGAAGCACCGCCACAAGGATGGGAGAGTGCTGGATCTCGAGGTGAGCGCGAACTATCTCTGCGAGGCGGGACGGTTCTGCGTGTTTCTGCGCGACGTCACGGAGCGCAATCGAGTCGCGAGCGCCCTGCGCGATAGTGAGGCTCGTTACCGGATCGTCGCCGAGAAGATGCAGGATGTCTTCTATCGCACCGACCTGGCTGGCACAATGCTGATGGTGAGTCCCTCCGCGGGGGCCTTGTTCGGAATCTCTGACGCTCAAACGCTGATCGGCAAGAACCTGCTTACGGATCAGATTCTGTTGGAATCCGAGATGGGCCAGTTCTTCCAGATTCTGGCGACCGCCGGCGAGGTCCGTGAGCACGAAATGCACTTGCGGATTAGAGACGGCACGCTCCTGGACATTACCACCAACAGCCGGTTCGTCTTCGACGATGCCGGCGCGCCAGTTGGCGTCGAGGGCGTCTTCCGTGACATTACGGCCAGAAAGAAGGCAGAGCGTGCAAAGGAGGCGTTGGAGGCTGAACTGCACCAGGCACAGAAGCTGGAGAGCCTGGGAAGGCTGGCCGGCGGGATTGCGCACGACTTCAACAACATCCTCACTGTAATGAATGGTCATTGCGAGTTGATGCTCGATCGGGCCTCACCGGACGACTCGCTGCGACCGTCCCTGCTGGAGGTGCGCGCCGCAGGACTCCGCGCCGCGGCGCTCACTCAGCAACTGCTGGCCTTCAGCCGGAACCAGTTGTTCGAACTGGCCGTGCTGGACTTGAATTCCCTGCTGGCCGAATCCCTCCGTCTGGTTCAACGGCTCCTGGGAGAAGATGTCGAAGTGATGTGCGACCTCGCGCCGGACTTGGGCCTGGTGCTCGCCGATAGCGGCCGGCTTCATCAGGTGCTGATGAACCTGGTCGTGAATGCTCGGGATGCCATGCCGCAAGGCGGACGAATCACGATAGCTACGCGAAACGTGAGATTGGAATCCGGCGTTGTGCCGGCCGGCGAGTATGTCCAGTTGGAAGTGGTTGACAACGGCTCCGGGATGGATGAGGCGGTCCGCAGGCGGATCTTCGATCCCTTCTTTACCACCAAAGAGGTGGGGAAGGGGACGGGGTTGGGCTTGTCGACTGTGTACGGAATTGTCCGCCAGTTTGACGGCGGCATCGACGTGGAGAGCCAGCCCGGACATGGGACGACATTCCGGATCTGGCTGCCTAAATCCGCCGAGGCCGAACTCCCTGCCGTTGCGCCGGAGGAGGAGCTGGCCGAGCTGGCTGGCAAGGAGACCATCCTGGTGGTGGAGGATCAGGCCGAAGTCCGGCGGCTTGCCGTGACGATGCTGCAGAGACTTGGCTACCACGTTCTGGAGGCGTCCGGCGGGGAGGAAGCGCTAGAGATCGCTATGCAGGAACTCCAGCCGGTTCACCTTCTGCTGACGGATGTTGTGATGCCTCGCATGACCGGCCGGGAACTGGCCGAGCGCTGGCGTTTAGTGCGTCCAGAGGCGAAGGTCCTCTTCATGTCGGGCTTTACGAGTGACGAGATTCAGCGTTACGGACTCCGCGGCGACGATCTGGAGTTGATCTGGAAACCCTTCCGGGTCAAACAGTTGGCGGCTAGAGTTCGAGAAATGCTGGACCGCAAATAAGGCGCTCAGTTCGCGGTTGACGGCCAACGCGCTGTCCAGAGAATTGCGTTCATCACCAGGCGGCGGTAGCCCGGATACAACATCGTGGATGCGCTGTGGCCGAGCTGGATATAGACGCTGCGGGCTTTGGGGTGCGGTCCGATATAGACCACAGGTTTGTCGTTGAGCGGGTGATCGGTCTCCATCAGCACCTCAACGCCCGGCGCGCGCCACATGCCCTTGTACACCTCGTCATGCGCCGGAAGTGGCGGAACGCCTGCCAAAACGGGGTGTTTCGACGCGTTTTTGACCACTTTTGACACGAAATCGACGCCTTCTTTGTACTCTGACTTGGGATAGCTCGGGACAGCGTTGACGAAGTACTTGCCGCCGATCACCTCCTGATACCACCACGGCCAGGACGTGTAGTTGACGATGGAATGATGCGTGGAAACGATGCCGCCGCCGGCCTCCACGAATTCGCGCAGGTTGGCTTGCTCCTTCTCTCCAATGGTCTCGCCCATGTCGTGGAAGACGATGGTGTCGTAGCGGCCAGCGAGCTTTTGTCCGAAGGCCTCGGACTGCGTAGCGGCCACGCGCCAGACGATGCGCGGCTCGTTCGCGAACAATGAAAAGAACTCTGGTGGAAAGCCGTGTCCGCCGGTGACGACGAGCACTCGCGCTTTGGCTGCCGCGCTTTCGACGCGCGGTTGGACGTCGCCGGTGGCGGCCCATTCGACGGAACGTGTGAGGGCGGCGATGAAGCCGGGTTGGGCCATGGAGGAGAGGTCGTGGCCGAGCGGCAGATGGACGCCGCGGCCCTGGCCGAAGCGTGTGGTCCACAGCATTGGCTCGTCTTTGCCGGTGCCGCCCTGGGCGGGATCGCTCCAGGCGCGCGCCACCACCTGGACTCCGGGTTGCAGGTCGAGCTTATGGTAGAGCTCGTCGTTGGCGACGAAGGACTCCGGCAGGCCGCGGGCGATAGGGTGCTGGCGATCGGTCCACTTGACGTCGAAGACGTGGCGGGCCGAGTGCCCGATGTTGGCGGCCTTCCACGTGGCGCCGATCAACTGGGCGTAGGCGGGCCAGCCGGGGTTTCCGTCCGGCGGCTCGTTCCATCGGTTGTTCTTCCAGACATGGCCCATGAACTCGCCGTAGCTGATGCCGTGCACGGCGACGAAGCCTTTGCCGCCGCGGACGAACTCCTCGATGGCCTTCTCGGTGGAGGCGGGGAAGCGCGGCCCGTTGTAGTTGAGCATGATGACGTCATATTTGGAGAGCGCGGCGGAGGAGAGATCACGCGGCTCTTCGGTGACGCGAACGTCAAAGCGCCCGGTCTGCTCCAATTGCGCGCGGAGCACTGGCGTGGAGACGTGCCAATCGTGATACTGCACATCGGACTGGCCGGTGATGATGAGGACGCGGATCAGGACGGCGGCGGCTAACATAACTGCTTCACCCAGGAGAGACTACGTTCGATCATGGGACCGCCGGCGCCTTCGCACTCCAGGCTGTAGACGCCGGAAAAGCCGGATTCCGTAAGCACTCGAACACACTCGCGAATGTTGCCGGCGTTGACGCCATCGCCGATGGCGCACTGGCTGACGGCGATGCCGGTGAGCTCGCCGCGCGCGGCGGCGGCCAGGGTTTCGCTGACGTCCTTGATGTGGACGTGGCTGACGCGGTCTAGAAACTGGCGGAGAAACGCGACGGGATCCTGGCCGGCGATGAACGTGTTGCCGGTGTCCATGTTCATGCGGAGGTTGGGCGAATCGGCGAAGCTGAGCATCTCCGCCATGTACTCGGGTTTGGTGGTGAAGTAGCCGTGGGGCTCGATGTTGATGATGATGCCGTAGGCCTCGGCGACGGGCAGCACCTGGAGATAGATGCGCTTCATGTGGGCGAGCGCCTCCAAGTCTGTCATGCCCTCGGGGCGGAAGCGGTCGTCGGTGGTGTCCACGCAGGGGCAGCCGGCGAGCTTGGCCCAGCGGATGGTGTGGAGGATGTACTCGACGCCGAGCGTGGCGCCTTCGGGTTTGGAGAGTGGGAAAGCGGCGTCGATCTGCGAGAAGGCGATGCCGAGTTGGTCCATTTTGCGCCGCAGCAGAATGGGGTCCTCCCAGAGTGCGACGTGAGGTTGGTAGCCTAAGCCGTGAATCCAGCTCACGCCGTCGATGGCGCCGCACTCGATGTGAGTGAGGCCGTTGGCGTGGGCCCATTCCAGGCACTGGGCGAAGCTCCAGTAGGCGGAGTTGAAAGCGTCCGTATGAAAGCCGATAGTGAGCATGATGAGAAATGCGATCTTATAGGAAGGGAATTCGGGGTGCAACCGGTTGCCCCCGGCGGAGTCTACACGGATGGAGTTTGCGGAGCAGGTCAAGTCGTCGGTTGACATCGTCAATGTGATCGGGGAGTACGTGCGTTTGAAGCGAAGCGGCTCCGGGCCCCGGTATGTGGGGCTGTGTCCGTTCCACACGGAGAAGACGGGCTCGTTTTCGGTGCACGCCACCCATCAGTTCTACAAGTGCTTTGGCTGCGGCGCGGGCGGCGACGTCTTCAAGTTCATCATGGAGATTGAGACGCTCACCTTCTGGGAGGCGCTCAAGTATCTGGCGGAGCGGAACGGAATCCCGTTGCCGAAGCGCAGTGATCTGGCCGACGACGAGGCGAAGAAGCGCGGCGGCATCTACGAGATGCACGAGATTGCCGTGAAGCAGTTTCGCGACTTGCTCTTTTCACCGGCCGGGGAAGATGCCCGCGAGTACCTGAAGCGGCGCGGCCTCAGCAAAGCCACGGCGGAGGAGTTTGGCCTGGGGCTTTCCGAGCGAAGCGGGCAGACACTGGCGCGGATCTTCGAGAAGCAGGGCTATGCGCCGGACGACATGGAGGCCAGCGGCCTGGTGCTGCGGCGCAACGACGGGTCGGGGTTTTTTGACCGGTTCCGCGGGCGGCTGATGTTTCCGATTCATTCCGAATCCGGCAAGGTGATTGCGTTCGGCGGGCGGGCGCTGGCGGAGGGTGACGAGCCGAAGTATCTGAACTCGTCGGAGACCTCCATCTACCGCAAGAGCCACGTGCTCTACAATCTGAACCGGGCGCGCAAGCCGGTGCAGGCCGCCGGATTCAGCATCCTGGTGGAAGGCTACATGGACGTAATTGGCGTCTACGCGGCGGGCATCCACAACGTGGTGGCCACCTGCGGCACGTCGTTGACGAATTTCCAGGCGCGCAGCCTGCGGCGGCACGCTACCGAACTGGTGGTCAATTTCGATCCGGACAACGCCGGCGCCAATGCCACGGAGCGCTCGATCCCCATCCTGCTGGAAGAGAGCATGAGGCTGAAGGTGCTGCAACTGGGCGGTGGACTCGATCCCGACGAGTACATCAAGACCAATGGCACGGATGCCTACCTGGACGCGTTGAAGAACGCGCGGGGCTACTTTCACTGGCTGGCTGACCGTGCCCGCGCGCGGCTCGACATGCAGACGCCGGAGGGCCGCGTGGCGGCGTTCCAGTTTCTGCTGCCCGCCATTCAGAAAATGCCGGACAGGCTGGAGCGCCTCTCGGTTGCTAACGACGTTGCCGACTATATGAAGATGGCGCCCGGCATCGTGCTGGACGAGTTCCGCAAGGCCGCCACCGAAAAGCGCGGCCAGGTGACCAGACGGGAAGAGCTCTCGCCTGAGGCCACGGAAGTGATTCTGCTGCACGCGCTGCTGGATAACGCCGAGGCTCGCGCGGAGATCGCGCCGGTGCTGCGAGAGTTGAAGGTGGTGACCACGCTGCGCTCGCACCGCATCATGGAGACGATCCTGCGCATGATCGAGGCGGGCGAGACACCATCGTATTCGAGTGTCGAGGGCCGGCTGGGCGAGCCGGACAAGGCACTCATGATTTCTTTAGTTTTTGCCGATGATACGCTCACGCGAGATTTCAGCACGGAGCAGGCTGTGGCTTGCGTACGGAAGTTGATGATGGAGGAGCGGGACTCGCTGCGGGACGACCTGCGGCGCCGCATCAAGGAGGCGGAGCGCTCCGGCAATATGGAAGAGGCGATCCGGTTGTTTACTGAATTGAGCAAGCTGGAGCGGGGCGAATAGGTGGAGGTCGCGTAGCCGCACCCGGAGTGGTAGATTAATTAGTCATAGATTCGTCGGGGAAGTATCGCGAGGGTTTTAGTGGCGGAAGAACGCTTTAGCCGTTTCCAAAAACTCATCGACATGGGCAAAGAGAAGGGCTACGTCCTCTATGATGACGTGAGCGAAGTTCTGCCCGAAGATATCACGGCGGGTCCCGAACTCGACGACATCCTGGCCGGCCTGGACGAAGCCGGGGTCGATCTGCTGGAAGAGCCCAAGCTAGAAATCGACAAAAAGGAAGAGGGCGACGAACTGGTCGAGGTGGAACTCGGCCAGGAGACGACGGACAAGACCAACGACCCGGTGCGGATGTACCTCCGCGAAATGGGCTCGGTGGCGCTGCTGACGCGCGAAGGCGAGATCGATTTGGCGCGCCGCATCGAGCACGGCCAGAGGCTAATTGTCCGGGCGCTTTCGCGCTCGCCGCTGATCATGCGTGAAATCCTGGATATCGCGCAGGAGGTGGAGGAGAGCAAGATCAGCCTTCGCGACGTGCTTTCGCTGCCGGATCTGCTGAGCTCCGATGAGGAGATGGAGCAGTTTCGAATGGACTTCGCCGCCGCGGTGGAGGTGATCGGGCTGCAAATCAAGCGGGCGCAGCAGTTGCGTCTGAAACTGACCGCGACGCCTCGCACGGGCAAGCCCAAGCAATATCGCGCCACTCGTTATGCGCTGTCGCGGGGCATGGTGCAGATCTCCCGCGAGATCCGCAAGGTACAGTTCAGTTCGCTGATCTACAGGCGGCTATCCAACCGCTTGCGCGCCGTGGTGGAGCAGTTCCGCAACATTGAGAAAGAGATCGCCCGGCTGCAACGCGCCTTGGAAGACGCACAGAGGAATGACGCGAATCTGGCGCGGGATCTGCGCAAGGACCTGAAGGCGGCCAGCCAGAACCTGCAGGATCTGGAGCAGGACTACGGCGCCACCACCACTGATTTACGCCGGACGCTGAGCGTTGCCGAACGCGGTGAGTGGGAAGCTGATGGTGCGAAACGGCAGTTGATTGAGGCCAACCTGCGGCTGGTGGTCTCCATCGCCAAGCGCTACACCAACCGCGGCCTGCAGTTCCTGGATCTGATTCAGGAAGGCAACATCGGGCTGATGAAGGCCGTGGACAAGTTCGATTACCTGCGCGGCTACAAGTTCTCCACCTATGCCACATGGTGGGTGCGCCAGGCCATCACTCGGGCGATTGCGGATCAGGCGCGGACCATTCGCATTCCGGTCCACATGATTGAGACGATCAACAAGATGGTTCGCACGCAGCGGTTGTTGCAGCAGGAACTGGGCCGTGAGCCCACCACCGAGGAGTTGGCCAAAAAGCTGGACCTGACCGTGCCGAAGGTGCGGAAGGTATTGCGAATTGCGCAGGAGCCGATCTCGTTGGAGACCCCGGTGGGCGAAGAGGAAGAGTCGCACCTTGGGGACTTTATCGTCGATAAGCGCGTAACGTCGCCGTCAGAAGCTGTGATCAATCTGAATCTGCGGGAGCAGACGGCCGAGGTGTTGAAGACGCTGAGCCCGCGCGAAGAGAAGATCATCAAGATGCGGTTTGGGCTGCAGGACGGGAGCGAGCACACGCTGGAAGAGGTAGGGCAGCACTTCGCCGTGACGCGGGAGCGCATCCGGCAGATCGAGGCCAAGGCGCTGCGCAAGCTGCGGCATCCCAGCCGGAGCCACAGGCTGAAGGCATTCCTGGAGCACGGACCGCAGGATTAGTAGGCGGCTGCCACATCGGCGGCAATCTCGGCCGGCACCAGATCCGCCCAGGCGGCTCCAGCTTGAATCCGTTGGCGGACTTCGGTGGACGAGACGTCGTGCCAAGTGTCGCTCAATGACAGCGTGTGAATCCCTGCCGCCAGGTTCTCCGGTGATACGAAGGCGCCGGCACGCGGCGCAACCAGCATCTGGTACTCGTCGAGTTGCGAGTGAAAAGACCCGGCGGTGCCGTAGTCCCAGGCGACGATCCGCTCCGCTGCGTCCCGGCCGCAAACCAGGAAGACCTGCGACGCACCCGTGGCGGTGTAGCACTCCCGTGCCATCTCAATGAAGAGTCCGCCGTCACTGATGGCCGCCGAAAGGCCGTGGGCCTCGGCGATGCGCCGGATCCACTCCGCGCGGCGGGTGAATTCGGCGCCGTCAAACTCCTTGTGCGGCAGCGAACGGGGCAGCACCAAGACGGCCTCCGACGCCCATTCCAGCGCCGCCCGCAGCATGGCGACGTGAGCGCGGGTGGGCGGATTCCATGCGCCGGGGAGCAACGCGATGGCGCCTTCGCCGGGTGTGGCGCGGTGCAGAAACTCCATGCCTCCATCGTAACGGGAAGCAACCGGCAGCCCGTGGCGTGCATCTGTGGTTAAGTAGAAAGACAAAGATGTTCACCTGGATCTGTCCCCAATGCGGCCGAGAAGTGCCGCCCAGCTATACGGAATGCCCGACTTGCGCGGAGCGGCGGCAACTGGCGGCTCAACCCGCGACGCCACCTCCGTCGCAGCAGGCTGTGGCCCCCCCGCCACCGCTGGCGCCGCCCCCTGCCTACGCGCAGCCGCAGTACGCCCCGCCGCCCCCGCCTCCTCCTCCGCCGCAGCAACAGCCTGTCTATGCGCAGCAACCTCCGCAGCAACAGCCGCAGTACTACACGCTGCCGGATCAGAAAAAGGGGATGCCCACGTGGCTCGTCGGGGTGTTGACCGTCGTCGTGCTGGGTGGTGGCCTGTTCGGTCTCTACAAGTTCGTGGGTGGATCTTCGAAACCCGCGCCCGTCCAGGCGGCGCTGCCGGCGGACGGCAAGGCCCACCCGTATCAGAAGTATCTGGAAGTGGTGGGCGTGCGGCTCATGGAGACCGAGAGCAAGAAGAACATGGTTCGCTTCACGGTGGTCAACCATTCAGCCGCGGATCTGTCCGGGCTGGAGCTGAGCATCGTGCTGTCGCCCACGACGGGTGGTGAGCCGGTGGCTGTGATCGAGGCCAAGGTCGGCGATGTGCCCGCGCAGGGCATCAAGGACATGGAGTCGCCGTTGAACACCAAGCTCAAAGTCTACGAGTTGCCGGACTGGCAGTTCGTCAAGACTTCCTTTGTGATCACGGCGCCGCCGAAGTAGCAGGTTCGCTCCAGAGCCGCTTCTGTTGAGGCGTGGCGCGGCAACCGGCGGGGAGCGGGCGTCGCACGCCCAAGCGCCGCAGGTTCCAGAGTGCGTCGAAGAGGCAGGGGTCTCTTTCGAGAGCCCGTTCAAAGTCGGCTTGCGCCGGATCCGTTTGCCCCAACAGCAGTAGCGCCAGGCCGCGATTGTTCATGGCTCGCGCCGAGCCGGGGTTTAGCGCCAGGGCGCGTCCAAACTCCGCCAGGGCCAGTTCCGGTTTGCCGTCGCGGATGAAGGCGAGGCCGAGATCGGCGGCGACCTCCGGATCATCGGGCGCCAATCGTTTGGCTTCCGTCAACAACTCCACGGCATGCGGCGGAGACGCCACGCGCGCCAGTTGGCGCTTGGGCCGGAGTTTGTCCGGCGCCTGCCGGGCGGCGTCCATCCACAACGTCGATGGGCTCTGCCAGACACGAGTCTGCGCCGCGCTGAGCACGATGAGGATTGCGCCGATGAACCCCAGCAGGCGGGGATCTGTGCGCTTCAACAACAGACCGGCGAGTGACGCAAAGCAGAGCAGTGGCAGGTACATGCGCCGGTCTGCCGCGAGGTCCTCGGCAGGGAAGATCGAGGAACTGGGCAGCAGCAACAGCAGGCCCCCCAGAATCCAGAAGCCGGCGCCGGCGGCTCGCACAGTGCGCCAGGAGAGGATCGCCACCACCACGATCACGCCCCAGGCCAGCGACGCCGCCAAGGGCGCCGTGCGCACGTCGGGGTCTACTGTGAATTGGAGCGGCGCCAGCAGCAGCCAGAGATACCGCAGGATGGCGACACCCTGGTAGCTGAAGTACTCGAATGGACTGATGCCGGCCTGCGCGCCCGCGCCGGAGCCAGCGATGGCGCCGGTGGCATAGATGACCCGTGCGCCCGCCGCCAGCGCGAGAGCCAGCATGGCGCATAGTGGCCTCGCAACGGCGCGCCGCCGCTTGGTGGACCACTCCAGCAGCGCCAGCAGCAGGGGCAGCGCGGCCACCTCTTCCTTGGCCAGCAGCGCGAGCGCGAATGCCCCTACGGCCCACCAGCGGCGGTCCTTCAGCCAGAGGTGGATTGCCAGCAGCGCGAACAGGGTGGCCAGCAGGGTGCCGCGCGCAAAAACGTAGACCACGGCTTCTGTTTGCAGGGGATGGACGGCGAAGATCATCGCCGCGATCTGGGCGGAGCGCACCGGCAGCAACTCCAGCAGGACCGTATAAGCCAGCCAGACACACAGCAGATGAAGCAGCAGGCTGACCAGGTGGAAGCTCCATGGCTCGGTGGCCATCTGCAACTGCGCCCACTCGGAGAGCCACGTGAGCGGGCGGGTCTGCGTGGGGGAGAACACCTGCCGCCAGCCGTCAGGCGAGGTCAGCGCGGGGTCGGAGAAGAGCGAGAAATCGTCAAACTGGAATGGCGCCCACAGCGCCCCGCCAAAGGCGAGCAGCGCGGCTAAAACGAGGATCAGGCGGAGTCGCAATGCTACCATGTTAGAGCAATTCCGCACCTTCATCCCATGAGCAAGGCCAGCCGTCCCCGTACCGCGGTAGAACGCCGCGAGCGCCTCCAACAGTTCCTCGACGCACTCGACCAGCGTTATCCCAACGTGACCTGCGCGCTGCATCACAACGACGCGTGGCAGTTGCTGGTGGCCACGATTCTGTCGGCACAGTGCACCGACGAGCGGGTCAACAAGGTGACTCCCGAGCTGTTTCGCAAGTACCCCACGATCCAGGATTTTGCCGCCGTCAGCCAGGATGAACTGGCGCGGGACATCCACTCCACGGGCTTCTTCAACAACAAGGCGAAGAGCATCATTGGCGCGGCGCAGAAGATCCTGAACGAGTTTGGCGGCGAGATCCCGCGCGAGATCGATCAGTTGCTCACCGTGCCTGGCGCGGCTCGCAAGACAGCCAATGTGGTGCTGGGTACGGCGTTCGGCATTGCCAGCGGCGTGGTGGTGGATACGCACGTATCCCGCATCAGCCAGCGGCTCGATCTGACGAAGGAGACCACGCCCGAGAAGATCGAGCGGGATCTGGTTCGCATCCTGCCGCGGGAGCGCTGGATTCAGTTCGCCCATCAGATCATCCACTTCGGCCGTGAGCTCTGTGTGGCCCGCAAGCCGAAATGCGCGGAGTGCCCCGTCGAGGCCCTTTGCTACGCCAAGGACAAATCACCGCTATGAGGCCGGCCCTGCTGTTGATTGCCATAGCATTGGCCGGATGCGTCAAATACCCGGAGCCCTATCGCCCGCCGATGCAGCGGCGTCCGATGGAGCTCACCGAAACGAACCGGCTGAAGCACTTCGTCCACATGAACGCGACCGACGCGATGAATTATGTGGTGGCCGATGTGATGCCGGAGCTGAACGACGGAAACTGGCGCTGGACTCTGAAGAGCCCCACCCTCCAATTCCAGTTGCCGTCGACCGCGGCGATGCGTCTCAGCGCGGACCTCACCATCCCGGACATCACCTACCAGCAGACCGGCCCTGTGAAGATCACTGTCTACATCGGTGGCCATCTGCTCGATACCATCGATTGCCCCAAGCCCGGCCAGCGCACGTGGGAGAAGGCGGTGCCGGCCGAATGGCTGAGCTCGGATACGCCGGTGCTGGTGCGTATGGAGATCGATAAGATCTGGACCTCGCCCTCCGACGGCGCGCAGCGGGGTTTCATCCTGACGCGCATCGGCTTCGTGCAGTAGCATGCCCAAGGCAGTCTCCATCCTGTTTGGCGCGCTGTTCACCATCGCCATCGCGTACGCGATGGGCCGCGTGTTTTTGCAGCGCCTGCGCATCAAGCTCACGCGTGAGGAGGAGCTGATCTTTGGCTTTGTCGCCGGAGCGCCGCTGCTCAGCCTGCTGCTGTTCTGCCTGGCGAGCGTGCACCTGATCTACGACGGCGTGTTGTTCGTCATCGGGCTCGGTGTGCTCGGTTACGCGTGGAATCAGAAGGCGTTCACGTTCTCCGGCGAGCGCCTGCCGGCCTTGCCGCGGCTGTGGCGATGGACGTTCTGGCCGGTCTATGCGGTGTTCGCCGTCGTCTGCGCGATCTATGCCATGGCGCCGGAGTGGAGTCCCGATGGCAGCAGCTATCATCTGGGCGTGCTGGCGCACTACTATCGCGCGCACGGCTTTGTGAAGCTCCAGTCCAACATGTACGCCAACCTCTCGCAGGGCGTGGAGATGCTGTATCTGAACGCCTGGGCGTATGGGCGGCACTCGGCGGCCGCGCTGGTGCATTGTGCGTTTCTGCTGACGCTGCCGCTGTTGATCCTGCGCTACGGCCAGCGCATGGCCATGCCCGCCGCGGGCGCCGCCGCGGCGCTGTTCACATTCCTCAGCCCGGTGGTGATGGTGGATGGCGCCAGCGCCTACATCGACATCGCCGTGGTGTGCGTCCTGTTCGCCGTCTTCTACCTCTGCGAGATCGAGGCGCCGCCGCTTTTCATCGGCCTGCTGGCAGGCTACTGCTACGCGATGAAGTACACGGCCTTCCTGGCCGTCGTCTATGTGGTGATCCGTTTTGCGCTGCGCCGCCGCTGGAAGGACATCGCTATCTTCGCCGTTCCGGCCGCTGTGATGATTTTGCCGTGGGTTGTGCGGAACTGGATGTGGTTTGGCAATCCCTTCTCGCCGTTGTTTAACGCTTGGTTCCCCAACCCGTGGGTGCACATCAGCTTTGAGCAGGATTACCAGCGCATGATGCGCAACTACACAGGGCTCACCAGCTACCTGCAACTGCCGATGGAGCTGACGGTGCGGGGCCAGATTCTCGGCGGCTTCCTGGGGCCTCTCTTCCTGCTGACGCCGCTGGCGCTGCTCTCTCTGCGCCAGCCCGCGGCCCGGCGCGCCCTGGCAGCGGCGGCACTATTCGCACTGCCCTACGCCGCCAACGTGGGCACGCGCTTTCTCATCCCGGCCCTGCCCTTCGTCGCCTTCGCGCTGGCCGCCGGCCTGCCGCGCGTCGTCTTGCCGGTGCTCGTGCTGGCTCACGCTTTGCTGAGCTTTCCCGATGTTCCGGCGCGCTACGCCGATACCTACGCCTGGCGCATCTCGAGCATCCCTCTGCGGCAGGCGCTGCGGATCCAGAGCGAGGACTCTTGGCTCAGCTACAAGTGGCCGCCCTACCGCGTGGCGCGGCTGATTGAGGCAAAAACGAAACCCGGAGATGTTGTTTTTAGCTTCTCGTCGATTCCTGAGAGCTACACGACGCGCGAGATCCGCGCCAGCTTCCAGAGCGCGCCGAATGAGGAGCTGCGGGACTACCTGCTGGTGGCTCTGATCTCCGATTTTCAGCCCAACGAACTTTCCGCGTTCCAGTTCCCGAGGCAAAGCCTCACCGCGCTGCGCGCCGTGCAGACGGCCAATCCGAAACCGTCCTCCGACGATTCGCGAGATATGTGGAGCATCGCCGAGTTTCGCGTAATGGACCAGGGCAGGGAACTGCCGCGCGCCGATCAGTGGCGTTTGACGGCCCGCCCCAATCCGTGGGGCGTGCAGAAGGCGTTTGATAACTGGCCCGTCACGCGCTGGCGCTCGTGGCAGTGGAGCCAGCCCGGCATGTTCGTCGAGATCGATTTCGGCAAGCCCACCATGGTGGACGCGGTGCATCTGGAGGGCAGTACGGATCAGTATTCGGTGCGGCTCAAGATTCAAGGGCGCGACGAGGCGGGTGCGTGGAAAGACCTTGCCGCGGAGCCGAAGAAATCCGGTTTGCCGCCCGCGCTGGGTCTGCGCCGCGCCGCGATCGAAGAGTTCAAACGAGCCGGGGTCACGCACCTGCTCATCACGCAGGATGACTTCCTGTGGGACGATTACGGCAGGAACGCTTCCTTGTGGGGCATCCGCGAGGTGGGTGTGTCAGACATCACGCACCTCTACAAACTGGAGTAAATCAATTGCCGCAGTATTTTCTGGGCGTGGATGGCGGGCAATCGTCCACCACGGCGATGATCGGTGACGAGACGGGCCGCGTGCTGGGCTCCGGCCGGGGCGGACCGTGCAATCACGTTGCCGCGGCGGAGGCACGGGCAAAGTTCATTGGCGCCATCGGCGGCGCGGTGGCCAAGGCGCGTGAGGCTGGCGAGCTGGCCGAAGGCATCGAGTTTGAATCCGGCTGCCTGGGCTTTTCCGGCGGGCCCGCGGACAAAGATGCACTGATCGCCGAAATGTTCACTATCAAGAAGCGCGTGGTGACACACGACGCACTCATCGCCCTTGCCGGCGCCCATGCGGGCCAGCCCGGCGTCATCACCATCGCCGGCACGGGCTCCATCAGCTTTGGTCGCAACGCCGCCGGCAAGTTTGCGCGGGTGGGCGGCTGGGGCTATGTCTATGGCGACGAGGGCGGCGGGTTTGACCTCACGCGCCAGGCTCTGCGGGCGGCGCTGCGCATGGAGGAGGGATGGGGTCCGGAGACCATTCTGCGCGCCCGGCTGCTGGAGGCTACGGGCGCCAGCAATGCCAACGATCTGCTGCACAAGTTCTACACGCCGGATTTCCCCCGGCCTCGCATCGCCGCCCTTTCTCAGCTGGTGGACCGTGCCGCCTCAGAGGGCGATACCGTGGCCGCCGACATTCTCACCGAGGCCGCCCAGCAACTGGCCGGCATCACTCTGGCCGCGCGCATGCAGGTTTTCACGCCGCAGGAGACCGCTCCGGTAGCCTATATCGGCGGCGGATTCAAGAGCGAGCGGCTGCTGGAAGAGTTCACCAAACGGCTGGAGCGCGGCGGCAACAATACTGTCTCCGCGCCGCAATACGGCCCCGCCGCCGGCGCGCTGCTGGAGGCCTACCGGCACGCCGGCCTCGCCGTGACGCTTTCCAACGTGCCTCCCGAAAAATGACACACCGCGGCATCAATCCGGCACGCTGGGGGGCGATTCTGGCCCAGCAAAGCCCGCATACCGAGGGCCTGCTGTATCTGTGGTCCGCCGCCTTTCTGCCCGAGGCATTCGATCCACCAATGGTTGAGAGTCTCATTCAGGCCTACCAGGACGCGCCGGCGCCGGATCTGGAGTACGCGCTCGCTCTGCTCAATGCCGAGGGTGCGCGGCTCAAGACTCCTCCGTTCCACGCCCACCTAGCCTTCGTCGTCCACCGCATCGGCTTCAACGCGGCCATGTTGGATGCGCTGTCGGCCAAGCCCGCTGCCACCGCCATCCTGTTGTTTGCCATGTCGCAGGGCAACCCCGAAGACAAACTCCCTTGGCTGCGCCGCTGGCTTACGGCGCTGCCTGCCAAGTCCGGCCGGGCTCTGATCCTGCGCGCGCTGATCAACGGCGCGCCGGTTTCGAATCCGTTTCAGCCGCTGCACTTGCAGGCGCTGGGGCAGGCCTGGCTGCTGGCGACTTCCGATAATGCGGGCGGTTCGGAGTCCTCGGGGACGCTCACCACCGAGACGATCTGGAAGCGTCTCCAGGCGCATCCCATTTCCAAGCCGTGGATCCGGCTCAAGACGTCGTCGGGCCAGGCGGCGCCAGTGAGCGGACCGGTGACCATCCAATGATTGCGCTACTCCTTCTAACACTCACCAGTTCGCTCCACGACCTCGCCAAGGACTTTGATGGCCGCGTGGGCATTTGCGTCCAGGATCAACGTTCCACCGTCTGCGTGAACGGCGATCAGAGATTTTCTCTGCAGAGCGTTGTGAAGCTCGTGGCCGGCGCCGCCGTGATGGACGCCGTCGATCATCGCGGCTGGAAGTTGGACGATCCCGTGTTGGTTCGCCGCGAGGACCTCAGCCTGTACGTTCAACCGATCGCGAAGCTCGTCACAGCCGCGGGGTATCGCACCACGGTGGGCGAACTGGTGCGCCGCGCCATCGTCGATAGCGATAGCGCAGCCGTCGACATCCTCATCGCCAAGCTGGGCGGCCCCGCCGAAGTGCAGGCTTTCCTGAACCGGGCAGGCATCCAGGGCATGCGCATCGACCGCGACGAGAGGCATCTGCAAACTGAGATCGCCGGCATCCAGTGGCGGCCCGAATTCGTAGACCCGGCCGTGCTGGAGAAGGCGATGGACCAGGTCCCGGACCAGGCAAAGGACGCCGCCTACCGCCGCTATCAGAAAGACCCGCGGGATACGGCCACGCCCGCCGCCATGGCGTCGTTCCTCACCGCTCTGGCCAGGGGCAAGCTGCTCTCGCCGGCGTCCACCGCACATCTGCTGAAGGTGATGACAGGCACCGTGACGGGCCCGGACCGCCTCAAGGCTGGTGTCAGCGCGGGCTGGTCGCTCGCGCACAAGACCGGCACCAGCGGCTCGTGGCGGGGCGTAACGGCGGCGACGAACGACGTTGGGGTGCTGACAGCGCCCGACGGCAGACGCGTGGCCATCGTGGTCTTTCTGGGCGACAGCCGCGAGCTTGCGGCCAAGCGGGCGGCTTTGATGGCTGCCGCGGCGCGCCTTGCCATCGCGCACTACCGGTAGGACTGCTACTTCCGCCGCGCCAGTTTCTCCATGGTGAGCGCCTGTGTTTTAGCTGCCTCGGCTTCCGGCGTGTCTTTTGCGACTGCGGCGAAGCGGAGGTATTGCTCGCGGGCTTCGTCAAATCGCTTGGCTCGGGAGAGCGTCTCGGCCAGTAACAGATGCAGTTGCGGTACGAGCGAGGCGGCATCGGCGGCCAGCCCCTCCCGCGCACTCTTCTCGGCGGCGGCCGGATCGCCATCGTTGAGTTGTGCGGCGACCAGGATCAGATAGATGTCGGGGAACAGCGAGGGCGACAACTCCACCACGCGTCGCGCCTGCGCTCCGGCGGTCTTCCAATCACGATCCTTGGCCGCCATTCTCGCGAGTTGGAGAAGCGGGCTGACATAGTTGGAGTCTGCCGCGGACGCTTTCTGATAGGCGGATTTGGCCTCGTCCCGCCGAGCGTCGCGTTCGAGGATCTGGCCCATCGTGTAGTAGGCGGCGGCATAGGCTGGATAGAGCCGTACCGCCTCTTGCAGGCTCCGCAGCGCTCCGATATTCCCCTTGGACCGCGCCTGGCGCACTCCCCGCAGATACTCTTTGCGGGCCGCCACGGGTGCTCCATCACTGGTTGCGCTGATGACGGAGCCCGCGCCATAAGCAGCGCTTTTCTTGAGCAAGATGTCGCCCAGATGGAGATTCCATCGGCGGGAAACTTGCGCAAGGGCTTTGACGTAAGGCTCAAACCCCGCGACGCGGATTGTGAGTGAGCAGTCACTCATGCGCGGTAGGCCACTCCCTCCCTGATTGACTGCGGCTGAAGTGCTGATGTATCCAACGACGAATAGGAAGTTGCCACTGGCGTCGGTGACGTCACTGTGCCCACCGGCCACCTCTTCCCAATCCGGTAGCGGATGGTCGCACACGACGGTGACGGGCACCGGGTCGGAGGGCGGCGTGGCCTTGTCGAGCAGAACCCTTCCCGCAATATCGACCGGCACAAGGCCACCGCGCCCACTGCGGATGTCGTCAGCGGGCCTGTGCACTTGAGGCCAAGCTGAGGTGGCAGACAGGAGAAAGAACGCGAGGTCGCGAAATCTCATTGGAGCCTCGAAGCCGATCCTATCAAACGACGAATGCCGAGCTACCAGTTGGAAACAGCTCCGTCCGGGAATCGCATCAGTTCATCGCGCCACGTGACGCCAGTTTGGGCGGCCTTCTCCACCTCCGCCCAGTTCACGCGGATGCCCAGGCCGGGCGTCTCCGGCACCGGCAGATGGCCGTCGGTGTCCACGTCGAACATCGGCCAATCGCGCTCATCGAGATAGCGCAGCCACGGGTCCACCTCGCCGGTGGCGCCGCTGGCGTTGTAGTGGATCCCCTTGGACCATTCCAGAATCCAGCCGGCGCGGCTCTGCGCCACCACGTGCAGGCAGGCCATGAAGGCGATGGGCGAGAGGGGGCAGTGGGGCGCGATGGCCAGGCCGTTGGCCTCGCACAGGGCGGCGATTTCGGCGCAGTTGGAGATGCCGCCGGCGTGGACGAGATCGGGCTGCATAATGTGCGCGGCGCGGGCGGCGATGACGTCGCTAAACTCGGCCACCGTGCACATCCGCTCGCCCGTGGCGATGGGCACATGCGTGATGGCGGCGATCTCCGGTAGCCAGCGGTTGTAGTCCGGCCGCACGGGTTCCTCATAAAACAGCGGATTGCAGAATTCGAGCTCTTTCGCGAGGCGCCGGGCCATCGGTACGTTGCAGCGGCCGTGGAAATCAAAGGCGATCTCCACCTCCGGTCCCACCGCCTCGCGCACGGCCCGCGCCCGCTCCACCGCCGCCCGGATTCCGCCATAGGTATCCACGGCGGCCAGGGGCGGGCAGGCGTTCATCTTGATGGCGCGCGCGCCCTCCTGCACCACGCGCGCCGCCTCTTCCGCCGCCGCGCCCGGCGCGTTGTTGTTGCCGCCGGCCCAGCGGTAGACCTTCACGCGGTCCCGCACCTTGCCGCCCAGCAGGCGATGCACGGGCGCGCCGGCCAGCTTGCCGGCGATATCCCATAGCGCAATCTCGATGCCGCCCAGCGCGCTCATATAGTGCGCGCCGCCGTGGTAGAAGTTGCGGTCGTATGCGCCGCGGACCAGGCGTTTGATCTCGCGCGGGTCCCGGCCGATAAATAATTCCGATAGCTCCCGCACGGCGGCCTCGGCCGCGCCGAGCTGCCCTTCCACCGTGAATTCGCCGAATCCCTCGGCGCCCTCGTCCGTCGTCACGCGCAACAAGCCCCAGCGCGGGGCAACCTGGGCCGTCTCGATCCGCTCAATCTGCATAGTGTTCACGATATGATGCCCAGCATGTCCATGCAACGGCTGTTCCTTTCCCTGCTCGCCGCGCCGCTCCTGCTGACCGCGCAGAAAGTCGAGATTCAGGTGGACGCGGCCCAGCGCATGGGGCCGCTCACGCCCATCTGGCGCTACTACGGCTATGACGAGCCCAACTACACCTACATGAAGGACGGCCGGAAGCTGCTCACCGAGCTGGCGGCCATGCATTCCGGTCCCGTGTACGTGCGCATGCACAATCTGCTCACCACCGGCGACGGCACGCCCGCGCTGAAGTGGGGCTCCACCAACGCCTACACCGAAGACGCCCAGGGGAATCCGCGCTACGACTGGACCATCATCGACCGCATCTTCGATACGCTCATCCAGCGCAAAATGAAGCCGCTGGTGGAGATCGGCTTCATGCCGAAGGCGCTCTCCACCAAGCCTGAGCCCTATCAGCACAAGTGGGCGGCGAACCAGCCTTACAGCCGGATTGAGGCCGGCTGGGCCTATCCGCCGCGCGACTATGCCAAGTGGGCGGAGCTCGTCCGCCAGTGGGTGCTGCACAGCGTGGAGCGCTATGGGCGCAAAGAGGTGGAGACGTGGATGTGGGAGGTCTGGAACGAGCCGAACATCATGTACTGGCAGGGCACGCCGGAGGAGTATCAGAAGCTCTACGACTACAGCGTGGACGCTGTGAAGCGAGCGCTGCCCACGGCCAAGGTGGGCGGGCCTCACTCCACCGGACCCGGTAGCGCGAGGAGCGAAGAGTATCTCCATCTGTTCCTCACCCACGTGGTGGAGGGCACCAACTACGCGACAGGCAAGAAGGGCTCGCCGATCGATTTTCTCGCCTTTCACGCCAAGGGCCGGCCGCGGTTCATTGAGGGCCGCGTGCAGATGGGCAGCGAGTATCAACTACGCGATCTGGACCACGGTTTTGCCACCGTGGCCTCCTTCCCAACGCTGAAGCATCTGCCAGTGATCATTGGCGAATCCGATCCGGAGGGCTGTGCGGCGTGCTCGGCCAGCAGCTATCCGCAGAACGCTTATCGCAACGGCACGGTCTATTCCAGCTACACGGCGGCGACGTTTGCGCGGAAGTTCGATCTCGCCGCCCGCCACGGAGCGAATCTCCAGGGCGCCGTCACGTGGGCGTTTGAATTTGAGAATCAGCCTTACTTCGATGGCTTTCGGGATCTGGCCACTAATGGCATCGACAAGCCGGTGCTGAACATCTTCCGGATGTTCGGCCGCATGGGCGGCGACCGGGTGGCGGCGCGCAGCAGCGGGGCGCTGGAGTTGGATGCCATGGTGGACAAAGGCGTGAAGGGCGCGGCCGACATCGCGGCGCTAGCCAGTCGTCAGGCGCGGCGCGCCAGCATCATGGTCTGGAACTACCATGATGACGATCTGCCCGCGGCCGCCGCGAACGTGGCGCTGACCGTGCGCGGCTTGCCTGCCGGCGCGGTGCGCCTCCGCCATTTGCGGGTGGATGCCACCCACAGCAACTCCTACGAGGTCTGGAAGAAGATGGGCTCGCCCCAGCAGCCCTCTCCGGCGCAGTACGCCGAACTGGAGCGATCCGGCCAGTTGCAGGAACTCGCCCCGGTGGAGACAGTCAAGACCAGCCTGGGCGCGGCGGTGGTCCATTTCGAACTGCCGCGCCAGGGCGTCTCGCTGCTCGAATTCGAATGGTAGCCCTTGACTCCGGCGTGGAATCGGCGTAACTCCACAGGTAGTGGGGCAATCCTCATGATTTCCACGAGACTCGTTCACCAGATTGAAGACCACTGGGAGGCCATCAGCGCGCGGTTTCTACGCCAGCTGCGGGCCACTCATCACCTGCATCACCTCAGCCACCTGCCGGAATCCGAAATCACCGAGGTCTGCCATCGCGTGCTGCACAACCTTGGGCACTGGCTGGTTTCCAGCTCCGAGGAGGAGATCGCCAGGCTCTATGAAAAGCACGGGCACGAGCGGTATCTCCAGGGTATGCCTTTGAGCGAAGCGTTGCGCGCGGTACAGTTGATGAAGGACGCGACGCTGGACTACATCCGCGACGAGTTCATGGTGCGGACTACGGTGGACGTGTTTGCGGAAGAAGAGCTGGAACTCCAGTTGGGCCGTTTCTTTGACCTGATGCTCTACCACCTGGCCCGCGGCTACGAGCGCGCTGCGGAAGAGTAATGATGCGACGGCGACGCGAAGAGACGGGCGCCTGCCCCGCTGCTTCTGTGTTAACCTAGGAAGCGTAACGACATCGAAAGAACGTAAGACTGAGGAGTGTGTTTTAAAGTATGGCACTGGCGGCTGAAGCCAAAACCAACACGATCACGAAGTATCGGGTGCATAAGACCGATACCGGATCTCCGGAAGTGCAGGTAGCACTTCTGAGCCAGAATATTCTCTTGCTCACCGAGCACTTCAAGACGCACAAGAAGGATCACCACAGTCGCCGCGGCCTGTTGCTTATGGTTGCCCGCCGCCGCCATCTGTTGGATTATCTGAAGCGGATCAGCCCGGAACGCTACAAGGCTCTGATTCTGAGCCTCGGTATCCGCCGCTAGTCTGTTCAGTCCTTCTGCGGGCGCCCCGCCCCGCACCGGGGCAGCGTCCGCATCAGTGGACCTTCCTGGCATGGCACGAGCATTTTGGACGAACGTATGCACACAGGATACGTTCGTCCAAATTCCCCGCCTCACCGCACCCCGCCTTTCCCCGGATAGTCCCTCCCCCGATTTTTCCTTCAACGATATCTACAAACCAACTGGCCGACCGGCGCCGTTGCCGGCGGTCCATGGAGAATACAAATGACACATTCAGTCCAAATCGACCTCGGTGGTCGACTTCTTACCCTTGAAACGGGTAAGCTCGCCAAACAAGCCCACGGCGCCGTGACGGTGACCTCGGGCGATACCGTGCTGCTGTGCAGCGCCTGCTCCAACAGCGAACCGAAGCCGAATGCGGCCTTCTTTCCGCTGACCGTGGACTACCGTGAATACACCTACGCCGCCGGGCGCATCCCGGGCGGCTACCTGAAGCGCGAAGGGCGCCCCAGCGACCGCGAAATCCTCACCTCCCGCCTCATCGATCGTCCCATCCGGCCGCTCTTCCCCGAGGGCTACACCAACGAGACCCAGGTCATCAGCATGGTCCTTTCGGCCGCGCCGGATACCGACCCCGCCACCATGGCCATCACCGGCGCCGCCGCCGCTCTCGCCATCTCCGACATCCCGTTTGAACACGTTCTGGCCGGCCTTCGCGTCGCCTCCGTTAACGGTGAGTTCATCCCCTATCCCTCCTACGAACAGCAAAAGGGCGCCAAGCTCAACATCGTCGTCGCCGGCACCGAAACCGGCATCGTGATGGTGGAAGCGGGCGCAAACGAAGCCTCGGAAGCCGAGATTCTCGACGCCATCGACTTCGGCCATGCCTGCTGCAAGAAGATCATCGCCGGCATCCACGAGTTGGTCGCCAAGTGCGGTAAGAAGAAGCGCGTGTTCACGCCCGTCGCCCGCAACGCCGACGTCATGGCCAAGGTGGAGGCTCTCGTCGGGCCGCGCCTGGCTGCAGCCGTTGACACTAAGACCCTCGGCAAGACCGAAAGCTACGCCCAGTTGAAGGCGCTCGAAGTCGAGGCCAAGGCCCTCTTTACCGAGGACGCCGAAAAGGCCGAGGCGCGCAGCTGCTTTGAGCTCCTCCGCGAAAAGCTCTTCCGGCACGAGATGCTGGAACTCCGCCAGCGGCCGGACCGCCGCGCCATGAACGAGATCCGCGACATCTCCATCGAGGTCGGCGTACTCCCCCGTGTGCACGGCTCTGCGCTGTTCACCCGCGGCGAGACCCAGGCGCTGGTCACCACCACGCTGGGCACCAAGGAAGACGAGCAGCGCATGGAGACCCTCAACCTGGCTGAGACCTCCAAGCGCCTCATGATGCACTATAACTTCCCGCCGTTCAGCGTTGGTGAAGTTGGCTTTATGCGCGGCCCCGGCCGCCGTGAAGTGGGCCACGGTGCGCTTGCCGAGCGATCCATCACCCCCGTCATCCCCGCCGAGGACTTCCCCTACACCCTCCGCATCGTCAGCGACATTCTGGAGTCCAACGGCTCCAGTTCGATGGCCACAGTCTGCGGGGCGAGTCTCGCGCTGTTCGACGCCGGTGTGAAGATCAAGGCCCACGTGGCCGGCATCGCCATGGGTCTGGTCAAGGAAGGCGACAAGTACGCCATCCTCACCGACATCGCCGGCGCCGAAGACCACTACGGCGACATGGACTTCAAGGTTGCCGGAACCCGCCAGGGCATCACCGGCATGCAGATGGACATCAAGGTGCCCAACGTCAGCACCGCCATCATGAAGGAAGCCCTCGCCCAGGCGCTGGAAGCCCGCCTGTTCCTGCTGGGCAAGATGGAAGCAGCCATCGAGGCGCCGCGCTCCGAGATGAGCATCTTCGCGCCGCGCATCTACACCGTGACCGTCCCCACCGACAAGATCCGTGAGATCATCGGGCCGGGCGGCAAGGTCATCCGCGGCATCATCGACCAGACCGGCGTCAAGATCGACGTCCATGACGATGGCACCGTGAATGTCTTCGCCTCCGACGGCGATTCCGCCCGCCGCGCCCTGCAGATGATCAACGACATCGCAGCGGTGGCCGAAGTAGGCAAGACCTACCTCGGAACGGTCGTCCGCATCGCCGAATTCGGCGCATTCGTGGAGATCTTCCCCGGTACCGACGGCCTGCTGCACATCAGCGAAATCAGTGAGAACCGCATCAAGCAGGTGCGGGACGAGCTGAACGAGGGTGACCAGATTCTGGTGAAGGTCCTCGCGCTGGACGGCAACAAGATCAAGCTGAGCCGCCGCGCCATCCTCAAGGAGCAGAAGGAAAAGCTCAAGGCCGGCGCAGGTAAGAAGGAAGACGGCGCAGCCGAATAGGCTTCCGCTTTTCTCGCCTGCAAACGCAAAAAGACCCGGTCGCGAGGCCGGGTCTTTTTGCGTACTGGCCACGCAGACTGGTCAGATTCGATGGACTCGATTCAACTCGGGCCAGCGGTCAAAGTCTGCGTAGAAGCTCAAGATGGACCCGATTCCGTGGCGCTCCATCACAGCAATGTGGACAGCGTCGCGGGATTCTGTGCGATCTCACCGGCCCTCAACACGTCCATCTTCTCGATTGCGAGAACATCGTCTGCGAGATCCAGGACGAGTTGGAAGGCCGGGCCAATGGCTTCCCGCCGGCCGATGGCCGTGTACCGATGCAGGATTTCGTGCAAGACCTCGGCATCAGTGACCAGGCGCTCTCCCGCCGCGACTAGGCGTTCCGACAGAATTTGTGCCTCGCTCTTGTGCCGATGCGGTCCGCCAATCAGGTACATCGGGATGTTGGAGTCGAAGAAGACCAACCGTGGTAACCCCGCTCGACCTCGGCGAGCATCTGCTCGATGTCGGCGACCGGGAATGACAATCTGGCGGCGCGACGGATAGCCAAAAGTTTCTTCTCTGGCCCGATGGACGACTTTTTGGCGCGAGCTTCTGAATGTCCGCCATTTCCTGGTCCGGCAGCAGGACCTGCAGGCGCTTACTCATGACGTGAGTAAAGCCGTCTCACCTCATGAGTAAGCATTCCGAAGACTTGGCTACCCCTTTAACCCGGCCAGCACCCCGCGCATATAGGCGAAGCTGCGCAACATTCCGGGCACCGGGTTATCGGCGTTGATCTCGTATTCCAGGTGCACCACGCCCTGGTAGTTCATCTTCTTGAGCTGCTTGAAGATCGCGGTGATCGGCATCGCGCCATCGCCCACGTCGCACTGGCTGTCCTTGTTCTTCAGGTCCTTCAAGTCCTTGATATGCATGTCCAGCAGGCGAGGGCCGGCCGCCGTGATCTCTTCGAGCAGATCCTTACCCGTGCGCGTGGTGTGGCCAACGTCAATGCAGACGCCCATGCGCGGGTCCATGTCCTTCATCATCTTCAGCCCGTCCGAGGGGGCGGGGAAGTGCTTATCTTCCGGACCGTGGTTGTGTAGCGCGATCTTGATGTCGTACTGCTTGGCAAACTTCTCGATGATCGGCAGCGTCTTGGCCGTCGGCCCGATGTTCATCATCGGCATGCCCAGGCGTTTGCAGTATTCGAAGTACCTCTTAATGTCTTCCGGATCGTCCTTCTGCATGTAGACAGTGCCGCCGCCCGTCAGCGTAATCCCCGCCTTGGCGAAGTCGGCCCTTGCCTTATCCAACTCCTCGGGTGTAGAGCGGTAGAGGGCGTGGAACTCCTTGATGGTCAGGTAGGGTGTGCCCACCTGTTTGGTGTACTTGATGCACAGCCCGCGCGCGAACTCGCGGAAGGAATAGCTGGCGATACCGAGCTTGATGTCACCGCCTGTTGGTGAATCGGCGGCTGCACTGAGTGAGGGGGTAGCGGCCGCGGCCATGGCGGCAACCGGGGCGCTCTGAAGGAAATTTCTGCGGCTGGAATCGGAAGACATGCTCCGATGATATATCAGTTCACGACGTTCAGATCTGTTCCAGCTCTTCTTCCAGCAGCTGTTTCTGGTGCAGGTCCGCGTAGTAGCCGCCCATGCCGATCAACTCGGCGTGGCTCCCCTCTTCCACCACGCGCCCGTCATCGAGCACATATATCCGGTCCGCCTCCCGCACTGTCGACACCCGGTGGGAGATCAGGATTGTCGTTCGCCCCACCATAAAAGTTCTCAGGTTTCGCAGGATCTGTTCTTCCGTGATGGTGTCCACCGCCGAAAGCGCGTCATCCATGATGAGGATTTCCGGGTCCCTCATCAGAGCCCGGGCAATGGCCGTGCGCTGCTTCTGGCCACCGGAGAGCGTCAGACCTCTCTCGCCAACCTCGGTCTCGTAGCCCTTCGGGAAATCCTCGATATCGCGGGCCAGGCCGGCCATTTCCGCGCTTTGTTTGATCCGCGCGGGATCTGCGTCTTTCACGCCGAACGCGATATTGCCCGCCAGCGTCTCGCTGAATAGAAACGTCTCCTGCGGCACAAATCCGATCCGCCTTCGGATCTCCGTCGGGTCCAACTGTCGTAGATCGATCCCACCCAGCAGCACCTGGCCGCTCGTGGGGTCGTATACGCGCGGGATCAGATTCACCAGCGTGCTCTTGCCACTGCCCGTGCGCCCCACAATCGCAACCGTCGAGCCAGCCGGGATTCGCAGCGACACGCCATCCACCGCGGTCCTGCCATCAAACTGCATCACCGCGCCGCGCAACTCAATCTCAGCCACGCCAGGCGGCGCCGTTTGGGGATGCTCCGGTGCGCAGATCGTCGGCGTCTCCTCCAGATACTCCCGGATGCGCTTCATCGATGCGCTGCCCCGCTGTATCAGGTTCACCACCCAGCCGAACGCGATCATCGGCCAAACCAGCATGCCCATGAACGTATTGAACATGACGAAACTGCCGAGCGTGATGCCGCCCGCCATCAGTCGTAAACCGCCTACCCAGAGCACCAGCAGGAACGTCAGCCCGATTAACGCCTGCAAAAGCGGCATGAAGAGCCCGCTCAGCGTCGCCAGCCTGAGGTTCTCCTTGATGTACTGGCCGTTCAACTCCTCAAACTTCTGCAGTTCCGCCTCTTCCTGCACGTAGGCGCGGATCACGCGCACACCCGAGAGGTTCTCCTGCACCCGGCTGCTGATATCGGAAAACAAACCCTGGATTGTCTCGAAGCGGTCGTGAATCCGCTTGCCGAACACCATCACCACGATCGATACCAGTGGGGCGGGCGCCAGCGCCCAGAGCGTCAGTTGCCAATCCACCGAAAACATGATGCCCAGCGCCAGGGCAAAGGTCAGTGATGTTTCGGCCGAATACATCACCGCCGGCCCCAGCATCATGCGCACCGCGTTCAGGTCGTTAGTGGCTCGCGCCATCACGTCGCCGGTCCGGTTGCGTGCGTAAAAGTCGTGGTTCAGCGTCATCAACTTGGCGAAAATATCGTTGCGGATGTCGTACTCGACGTCGCGCGATATGCTCACCAGGATCACCCGCATCCAGTACTGGAAGATGCCCTTCAATACCGACAGGGCCACCAGTGCACCGCAAAACAGATATAGAGTGCTGAGACCGTCGCCGAACGTGAGCGAGTCGATGCCACGCTTGATGGCCAGCGGCATCAAAGCGCCAGCCACGTCCTTCAGGATGAGCGCACCAACGCCCATCGTGATGCCCCGCTTGTAGCGTCTCAGGTAGGGCCAGGCTGTTTGAAATGCCGCCTTCATGCTGCTATACGCCGAACTGCGAACTGATCAGCTTCGTCCATTCCAGAAAGAACGCCTTTCGTCCTTCGCGCGTCTTCCACCATTCCGCCAGCCGGAATCCAGGACTCTCGGAGGAGACGAAATGGATCTCCATGCCCTCGGGTAACTTCCTCCGGAAGATCGCACTCGCACGGCGAAGATGCGAATCCACGCTTACCACCAGAAAACTCTTCACCTTTCGCCGCTGCAATTCCGCCAGCAGCGCGGAAGCCTCCTCTTCCGTGTTGAGCGCATGATTAGGCGCACACTGGAAATACTCTGCCGGAAATCCGCTCTGTACCGCAAATGGCAACGCGGCGCTGCACTCCGGCTGGTTGTAAAACGAGCGCGGCCCGCTCATCAGCGCGTAGGGAGCATAACCCGCCCGGACCAGTTCTCCGGCCTTCAGGACGCGTCCACCACCCTCCCAGCCGCCTGCCAGCACTACGATCACGTCTGCCTTGCGGGGCGCTTCGCCCACGTTCAGGAAGGTCCCGGCCGACGCCAGTATCGCAGTCCGCTGCCACCACAGCACACCGAAAATCGCCACAACAATCAGGATCGGGAGGTAAGAAAAGCCGCTCTGGCGTCGTAACCTGGACCACATCCGTGCTTACTTTTCAGGGTCCAGCCGGCCGGCGGCGCGCAGCTTCTGGTAAAGTCGCTCCACCTCTGCTTCGTCCTCTTCCGTGAGCAGGCGGTATTGCGGAGAGGGCAGCGTTGCCGCTGTCTCTTGCTTCGGCGGATCACCGAAAATCTGACGGTGCGGCACTCCGTTGATCAGCGAGAGCGTCGCCCGCTGCTGGATCATCCGCAACAGCCGGTTCGATTGCTCCGTTTCGCCAGGATAGAGCAGCCTGATCTTCGCCCCGTCTGCCAGCGTCAGATAGGCCACCATCGGCGAAATCCAGCCGGTTTGATCCACGCGCCGGATCTCGTCCCACGCGATTGTCTGGCTGCCCACCCGCAGATCGGTTTCCGTCACCACAATCGCCGGCCGCACACCCAGCCACAGCACGAAGCCCGCGCTTGCGGCGAACAGGACAGCCGGGATTCCCGCCGGCCACCACGTGATGGCGCACCAGCCCGAGAATGCCGCCATTCCGAATGCCACTGCCGCGGCGGTAAGGTAAGTACGCGCCGGGGTAAAACGAATCATGCTTTGCCCCACATCTCCAGCGTACCCCCCATCCCACACCCCGTCAATCGCCCTGGTCCCGCAACATCCGCACGCCGGTCCGGTAGTAGTCCACACCGCTCCACAATGTCGCCCCCGCCGCCAGCGCCAGCCAGCTCTGCAACCACCATCCAGGCAGGAAGTTCCACGCCATGTCCATCACCTGCCAGCCGCAATATGAGAGCTGAAAAAAAGTGCTCCGCTTGCCCCATACGCTCGGCGGGAAACTGCGCGGCCCCTTCCTCAACAGCATCACGCCCGAAAATGCCAGGATCGCCAAATCCCGTCCCAGTGCCAGCGCCACCATCCACCACGGCGCCCGTTCCGCCAGGCCCAGCCCAATCCACAACGTCACCAGCAACAGCTTGTCGGCGATCGGGTCCAGATACGCGCCCGCCTTCGACGCCCATCCAAAACGCCGCGCCAGGTAGCCATCCAGCCCGTCGGAGAACCCTGCGAAAAACAGGATCGGAAATGCGCCTCGCGGGTCGTTTTTCGACAGATACCACGCGATTAGCGGCGTCACGATGATCCGCGCGATCGTGATCAGATTGGGCAGGTGGCGCATCAGCCCGCAACTGCGTGGACCGTTTGCCCCAGCATCTCGTCCATTGTCACGACGTCGTAAAGCGTCGGGTCCGACATGATCTTTGCCACCAGCGCTACGTGCATCGCGTGGCCCGCACGCTCCGCCACCACTTTGCCTAGCAGCGGCCGCCCGATCAACGCCAGATCTCCAATCAGATCCAATGCCTTGTGCCGGCACGGCTCGTCCGGGAATCGCAGGCCCCCCGGGTTCAGTACGCCATCTTCCGTGAAACACACTGCGCTATCCAGCGACGCACCGCGGATCAGCCCCATGTTGCGCATCTGGTCCAGTTCCGGCGCAAAGCCAAAAGTACGCGCCGGGGCCAGTTCCCGCGCGTAGTTCTCCGGCGAAACTTCCATCCGCAAGGACTGATGCCCCACCATCGGGTGCTTGAAATAGACGTGGCAGCTCAACTCAAACCGCTCAGAAGGAACAATCGAAATCCGTTTCCCGTTGCCCTCCAGCGACACCTCCCGCCGGATTGCCAGATACCGCCGCTTCCGTCGTGTTTGCCGCAATCCAGCCGATTGCAGCATCTCCACAAAGGGCTGCCCGCTGCCGTCCAGAATCGGCACTTCCAGGTTGTCGATCTCCACATAGGCGTTGTCGATGCCCATGCTGTAAAACGTGCTCAATAGGTGCTCAGTGGTGGAGATCAGCACGCCTTGCCGCATCAGGCTCGTCGCATAACTGACCCGCTGTACGTGCTTCCAGCTCGCCGGAACCTCGAACATCTCCAGATCACTGCGCTGGAATACAATGCCCGTGCCCGGTGGCGCCGGGACTACCCGGATCCGCACCGGCACTCCGCTATGCAGCCCGACTCCGCTGGCTTCCACCGCGTGTACAATCGTGGTTTCGAAACGCAATACAGGCTCCATCGTTATCGTAACAGACTCGAACCCCACCGATAAGTGTTTTGTCTCGTTGTATTTACAAACTTTCCGTTGTGTCCGGAGCGCCACAGTTCTGCTCGCCGTTGTAGCCGTTCAGACACGCCCGATGCTCCCTGCCTCCTCCCGGAGTATCATGAAATCCATGCCGCGCCTCTATCTCGTGGATTCCTTTAACCTCATCTTCCGGGCCTTCCACGCCCGCCAACGCACCGGCGCTCCGCCCATGCGGAACTCGCGCGGTACATCCACTGAGGCGGTCTACATCTTCCACAATATGATCCGCCGGCTCCATAAACAGTTTCATCCCGACTACCTGGCCGCCATCTTCGAATCCGAAGGCCCGACATTCCGTGACGAGCAGTTCGCCGCCTACAAAGCCACTCGCACCGAAACCCCGCCCGAGTTGATCGAACAGTTTCCCATCATCGAGCGGCTTCTTTCCGCCATGTCCATCCCTGTCCTGAAACACTCCGGCTTTGAGGCCGACGATCTGATCGGAACTCTTGCCCGTGAGGCTGCCGAAAAAGGCCTCGAAGTCTGCATCGTCTCCTCCGACAAAGACATGCTCCAGCTCGTGACCGGGAACGTCACCATGCTCGACATGATGAAGAACGACACGCTCTATACGCCCGACAAAGTGAAGGAGTTCAAGGGCGTCGCGCCCGCCCAGATCCCCGATCTACTCGCACTGGTGGGCGATACCTCCGACAATATCCCAGGCGCCCCGGGCATCGGCGACAAAGGCGCTGTGCAGCTCCTGGAACAGTACGGCAATCTTGAAAACCTCTTTGCTCACGCCGCCGACGTTCAGCGCAAGGCCTACCGCGAAAGCCTCCAGAACCACCGCCCGCAGATCGAGCTCTCCTACCGGCTCGCCACCATCGATTGCCGCGTTCCGGTGGAATACACTCTCGACGCCCTGGCCGTGACCAAGCCCGATCCCGCGGTCCTCGCCGAGATCTACCGCGAGCTGGAGTTCTTCAGCTTCCTCAAGGATCTTGGCCTCGCTCCGCCCACGCCGGCCGCCGCGCCCGTTGCCGAATCCGCCGCGCCCGCAGCTCCGCCCGACACCGCCGTGGTGTTCGATCTCAAGACTCACCTCTCCAATGGCGGCGCCATGCCGGATAAGCCCGTCGAGGACGTCCTGCTCTACGCCTTCCTGGTTCTCGCCGATCCCTCCGCCTGCGCGCTCGAAACTCTCATCGCCCGCTATCTCGATCGCCCCGGCGCCACCCAGCAGGAAACCCTCCAGGCCCTCGCCGCCCGCCTGCGCCCCGAAATCACCGGCGATCTCCGCCGCGTCTACGACGAGATCGACCTGCCTCTCGCGCCCGTGCTCGCCCGTATGGAACGTACAGGCATCCTCGTCGAAACGGAGCAACTCGCCACCATCTCCCAGAGGATGGAAGGCGAGATCCAGATCCTCACCGATCAGATCTTCGGCCTCGCCGGCAAGCCCTTCAACATCAACTCCCCTAAGCAACTCGGCGAGATCCTCTTCGACGATCTCAAGCTCCCCACGCAAGGCAAGACCGGCAAGACCAAGGCATACTCCACGGCCGCCGACGTACTGGAGACCCTCGCGGCCGAGCACGACATCGCCCGCAAGATCCTCGAATTCCGCCAACTCACCAAGCTCAAGGGCACTTACGTGGACGCCCTGCCTTCTCTTCTCTCCCCCGGCGATCAACGCCTTCACACGTCATTCAACCCCGCCGGCGCCGCCACCGGACGCCTCTCCTCCTCCAATCCCAACCTCCAGAACATCCCCATCCGCACAACCGCCGGCCGCGAGATCCGCTCCGCCTTCGTGCCCGAGCCAGGCTGGATCCTCCTTGTCGCCGATTACTCCCAGATCGAACTGCGCCTGCTCGCCCACTACTCCGGCGACGCCGTCCTCTGCGATGCCTTTCAGCACAATCAGGACATCCATACGCGCACCGCCTCCGAGGTCTTCGGCGTCGCCCCCCTCATGGTCACCTCCGAGATGCGCCGTAACGCCAAGGCCGTCAACTTCGGCATCGTCTACGGCCAGACAGCCTTTGGACTCGCCGCCCAGCTCGGCATCTCCCGCGCCGAGGCCGATACCTATATCCGCAGCTACTTCGAGCGCTACGCCGGCGTGCAGAAGTGGATCAACGCCACCATCGAGGAGGTCCGACGGCGCGGCTACACTCTTACCCTTGATGGCCGCCGCCGCCCCATCCCCGACATCCAGTCCAAAAACCCCAACGCTCGCGGCTTCGCCGAGCGCACCGCCGTCAACACCCCGCTCCAGGGTACCGCCTCTGACCTCATCAAGAAGGCCATGATCCGTCTGGACGCCGAGTTCGCCCGGCGCGGCCTCGAATCCCGCATGCTCCTTCAGGTCCACGATGAACTCGTCCTGGAGTGCCCGCCGGCCGAACTGGCCGAGGTGGAGAAGCTCGTCAAGCACACCATGGAGAGCGTCGTGAAACTCCGTGTCCCCCTGCTGGTGGAAGTCGGACACGGCACAAACTGGCGCGACGCCAAGTAGCGCATGGACCACATCAAGACACAACTGGAGATCCTCCGCCAGCGTCTGGCCCGCATCGACGCCCGCTATCAGGCCCCGCCCAAGCCCGAGACGCGCGCCCTGCCGTCGGGCTACGAAGTGATGACCGACCACGGTACCCATTGGGAGTTCGACACCCACTTCCAGGCCCATCACATCCACGGCACCGCCGATGTCGGGGCGCTCTCGGAACTCCCGGAAGACCTGCTGGCCGTCCTCATGCCCGATCAGCCCGTTATCGCTCCGCCCGCCCGCTGGGCCTTTCTCGACACCGAGACAAGCGGCCTAGCTGGCGGCTCGGGCACCTTCGCTTTCCTCGTCGGAGTCGGCTACATCGCCCCAAGCGGTTTCATCCTCAAGCAGTTCTTCATGCGCGATCACGCCGAGGAGCCCTCCCTTCTCGCCGCCCTCTCGGAGTTCCTGGAGCCCTTCGAAGTTCTCGTCACCTACAACGGCCGCAGCTTCGATCAGCCCCTGCTCGAAACCCGCTACCGCCTGGCCCGCATGAAGGAGCCCTTCCCGCGCCTCCAGCACGTCGATCTGCTCTACTCCGCCCGCCGCCTCTGGCGCCTGGCCCTCGAAAGTTGCCGTCTCCAGGAACTGGAGCAGCGCATCCTAGGCGTGGAGCGCCACGGCGACGTCGCCGGCGCCCTCATCCCCGCGCTCTACTTCGAATACCTGCGCAGCGGCGATTTCCAGCCCCTCCAGCCCGTCATCTACCACAACGCCATCGATATCCTCTCCCTCGCCTGCCTGACTGCCGTCGTGCCGGTCGCCTTTCGGGATCCGCAGCGACTGACCTCCGGCCCGGAGATGGTCGGCCTCGCCCGCTGGCTCCGCAACGAAGGCCGCCTGGAGGACGCCGTCCCCCTCATGCGCCAGGCCATCACCCGCAATCTGCCCGAGCCGCTCCTATTCGAAACCATCTGGCATTTGGCCGACATGGAGCGCAAACTGGAACGCCACGACGCCGCTGTGGCCCTGTGGAGCGAGCTCTCTACCCTCCGCAACCCCTGGCAAGCCCAGGCCCTGGAGCGCCTCGCCATCCACTACGAGCATCGCGAGCGCAACTGGACCATGGCACTGGAAATGACCCTCGCCGCCCTGGAACTGGAGCAATCCGATACTCTCCGCAAACGCCACCTCCGTCTCCAAAAGAGAACAATTCGGGGACGGTCTACTCAATTACCAATTCCCCCCCCCGATCCCCCCACGGACTAATTCGGGGACGGTCTACTCAATTCCCAATTTCCACCCGTGCGCCGCCTCCGCCAACGCCCGCAGATTCTCCCCAGACGTATCCATGCTGATCCCGCCGCCCATCGACAGAATCAATCCGCGCCTCTCACTCTGCTCCAACACGTCCAACGCCGCCGCCCGCACCATCTCCGGCGTTCCCCGCACACCCACGTCCAGCGGCGGCACGTTCCCCAACAGGCACATCCGCCCACCCGTCTTCTCCCTCGCCTCCCGCACGCTGATCTTGTGGCTCCAGTTCAAGACGTCAAAACCCGTCTCCGCCAGGTCGCCCAGCATCGGCCGCGCATTCGCGTCATTGTGATAGATCTTCACCCAACCCGCCGGAAACGCGTCGCAGATCTGCTTCAGATACGGATGCCCAAACTCCAGATAGTGCCGCCGCGGCAGAAAGCCCACAATATCGTCCAGCACCAGAATCCCTTCCACCGAGTCGCCAATCGCCGCCGCCTGCGCCCTCAACCAGTCGATCACCGTCTGCGTCGTCAGCCGGAACAACTCGTGCACACCCTCCGGCTCGTCGTGAATATCCAGCATCAACTGGTTCACGCCCCGCAGGAAACTCGCCAGGCACAGCGGACCGCGCGCCGCCACCATCGGGATCGTGTAACCCTCGTTGAATATCCGTTGCTTGTGCGCCCGGTACAGGTGCAACGCAAACGGCATCAGCCCGTCCGTCTCGCAGTCCACCGGCTTCATCGCGCTCACATCGGCCAGACGCATCAACGTAGCCGATTGCTCCGGCGGCCGGTCTTTCTGAAAGTGGATCCGGTTTCCCAGCGCCGACGGCTCAATCGCCATGCCGTACTCCACCCACCACCCCGGTAGCAGCGCGATCCCTGGAAAATCGCGCATCACCTTCAAATTCGCCTGGAACCACGCCTCCGGATTACAGAAATACTCCAGGTGGCTGATCCCCACGTAGCCCGGAATCCACGGACTATCGACAATCGCCGCCACCGGCGTCTGCGCGTACCCGCCCCCCTTAGCCACCGCCTTCAACACCTGCCACTGCTCTGGTCTCATGGCCGTTCCTTTTGAATCTCCACGTAATCCAGCGCCGCCGCCTCGCCGCCGTCCGGTTGTCCCACAATCTGAATTGCGTCCCCCGGCCGCAGCGCCAGCGGCCCGATCCGCCGCCGCATCGACGAATGTCCATCCGGCTTCCGCGTCGGAATCGCGTCGGAGGCAACCCACTCATCCACTACCTTGTCCCCCACCAGCACTTTGTACTTCGAAGCGCCATTGACCTGATCGAAGTACTGCACGTCCACCACATACTGGCCGGCCCCGCCCTGGTGCCGCAGCGATGCCCTACACGTCCGTGCGCCGCTCCCCAGGCACACCACCGCCTTGCTCCCCGAGGCTGTCTCCCAGGGCGTCACCGCGGCTTCCGTATAGCCTGTCAGCGTCATCGCCTCGGCCTCCGTCCGGCCCGGATAGTGCCCGGCCCGCCCTCGCTCATCCGCGATGCCGCTCGTCTTCAGAAACCAGCTGTTGATCGAGTCCCGCCACACCTGCGCGTGTCCCGCCTGATACTCCATCCGCTTCAAAACTTCGCTGAACACCGGCTCCGCCACCAGCCCGCGCAACCCTCGCCACTCCGCCACAAACTCCTCCACCTCCGCCGCGCCCTGATAGTGCGTGTCGTAGATATGCTGGATCACTGTCTTGCCCGATTTCAGCCGGTACGTATACGGAACATGGTGCATCCACAGCAGCAACTCATCCGGGCACGTCGCCAGCGATTCGTACACCCGCGCCACCGGAGCGCGGTACTGCCCGATGAACCCCGTCCCCGTCGCCATAGTCCGGTCCATTCCGATCCCTCGCGCATCCGCGCGATGCCACTGCCCCCAGCCATTGCGCTCCGATGCCTCCACCGCCGGGCCATAGTGATTGCCCGTGATCTCCGTCAGCGTCTGCGCCCCCAGCGGACCCGTGTAGTGCTCAAACACCGGCCACGAGTTCAACAGCATGTTCGTGATCGTCGCCACCACGCGCGGATTGTGCCCGTACGTCTGCCGCACCCACTCGTCCGCAATCGTCTCCGAGCTCAGGCCGGGATTCCACGCCAGCCGCCCGTAGCCATACAGGTTCGCCATTGAGAGCGGGTGTCCGGTCCAGTTTGAGTCCAGGCCCACGTTCGAGACGCCCACAAAGCCCCCGGTTGGACGGCCGAAGACCTTCCCTGCCACCAGCGCCTTCACCGGTGTGCGCGTACCCTTCGCCTGCAAGACGAAATCGAGCGCCTCCTTCCACATCGGCACCAGAAACACCATGTGCCGCGCCTGCCCGAAATACTCCTGCGTGATCTGCAACTCAATCGCCTGATTGGTCTTCTCCAATGCGCCAAAGAGCGGCGACGCCGGCTCGCGCACCTGGAAATCAATCGGCCCGTGCTTGATCTGGATCACCACGTTGTCGTCAAACTGCCCGTCCAGCCCTTTGAAATTGTCAAAGGCCGCCCGCGCCCGGTCGTTCTTCAAATTCCGCCAGTCCATCTTGTGGTCGTAGACAAACCCGCGGTAGAAGATCACCCCGCCATGCGGCTTCAACGCGCGCGCAATCACATTCGCCGCGTCGGCATGCGTCCGGTCGTACGCCGATGGCCCCACACGCCCCTCCGAATCCGCCTTCAGCACAAATCCGCCCAGATCCGGCACCGCCCCGTAAATCCGGTCCACCGTCTGCTTCCAGAACGCCGCCACGCGCGGATCGCCCGGATCAAACGTGTCCAGTCCTCCAATCTTCTGCGGACTGCTGAAATCGATTGCTACCGAGATCCGCACACCCCACGGCCGGAACGCCGCCGCCAGCCGAGCCAGTTGCGGCAGAAACTCCGCCGTGATCACCCGCGGGTTGGCGTTGACGTTGTTCACCGTCACCCCGTTGATGCCCACCTCCGCCAGCAGTCGCCCATACCCGCTGGCTCGCGAGAGATCCGCGCGGATGTTGTCGTTCTCAAACCACAACGATCTGCCCGCGTAGCCACGCTCAATCGTGCCGTCCAGGTTATTCCACTCGTTCACCCACCGCACCGGCGCATAAGGCTCCTGCTTCTCATCCAGCGCTGTCACCGGTTGCCGCAGCGCGATCTTCCGCTGCAACCCGAATGCCCCATAAAGCACCCCGCGCTCGTTCGAGCCGACAATGAAAACCTGCCGCACCCCGTCCCGTGTCACCGTCTTCAGCCTGTACCCGTCCGGCTGCAAACCCGCCGGCAGATCCACCCACGGATACGCTTTCCGCACCGCCTCTTCCGTGCCGGCGATGACGTTGCTCTCGGCGCCCAGCACCTTCCGCACCGAGTCCATCACCGGCCCATCGCCCAACACCACCAGCCCCATCAGGCCAACCAGAAGTATGTTCATAAATTCGGGGACGGTCTACTCAATTCCCAATTAAATCCCAGCCAGCGCCCTACCGCGCCGGCTTCGCCGCGTCTGCCCTCGGCTGACCCTGACGCCTCTTGTACGCCTCGTACTTCTCGGCACCCAGCTTCTGCTTCAGGTACTCTTCATACTCTTTGATCAGCTCCGGATCCCGCGGCCGTCCATAGATATCGCTCGATTTGTACTTCCCCTCATCAAACTTCCGCTTCGTCCACTCGTCGTGAATGTGTGTGATCACAGCTCGATCAATGAACCCCTGCACTTGGTGTGGCGGGACGAACGTCACCCCCTCCCGATCCCCAAACACCACATCGCCCGGCATCACCGTCACCTTGCCGATCCGCACCGGAACGTTGATCCCCGTCACCATCACCCCGCGGATCGCCGCCGGTACCGCCGCCCGGAAATACCCCGCCATCCCGAATGGCGCCACCCCTTCCAAATCCCGGATCGCGCCGTCAATCACAAACCCCGCCCCCGTCTTCTTCCAGATGTAATACGACAGATTGTCGCCCACAATCCCACCCGCGTCAAGATTCCCCCCAAGGTCCGCCACAAACACATCCCCCGGCTGCAGCATGTCAATCGCCGATTGATGGTTCAGCCCCAGCGCGTTGCCCTTCTCCTTCCACGCCGCCGCATCTACATCCGCCACTTCCGTCCGGATCGGCATCAACTGCACCGTGAACGCCCGCCCGATCAGCTTCTTGCCTGGGCTCAGCAGTTGGAACCCATCCGAATAGTGCAGCGAACCACGCGCGCCCGCCCCCAGAAACTCCTCCGCCGACATCTCCTTCATCTGATTCAACACCGCATCCGGAACCTTCGGTCGCCCGTCCGCGAAACGCTCATAAGGGTTCTGCGCTGTGTAGCGGATCATCTCCTCGCGGGAGAGATTGTTGATCTGTGCCAGCGAAGGGGTCGCGGCGGCCAGCACCGCAGCCAACAGAGGAAGCGAGACAGAGCAGGGACGCATAGGGGATCTCCGAAGTAGCCATACAGATCCAGGCGAACTGCATCATGTCACAATCGAAGCGACTCGCGCATCCGAAATTCACTCCCTCCACGCAAAAAAGTAGAGGCGCCGGAGGGGGACCCACGGTCCGCCGCTCCAGCGCCTCTACGCGCCGATCGATTCTACTTAGCTCAGGAAAAACTCCCGGCTCACTCTCTGCCACTCGTCGGCCGGCATCGCTTCCGTCGCGTTCTTCGCAGCCATGCCGCCATCCGCCGCCGATGCGCCGGCCAACTGCGGTTGCAGCCGGTAAAACGCTTCGGCCGCCGTCGCCATCCACGTCCGCACCAAGTTCGAGGGCAGCAGGTTCCGCGTCGGTCCGTCTTCGTCCGGCTCGTAGACTGTCATCAGCCAGCCGCGTCCGTACGGATCTTCACGCAGCAGCTCCGGATTCGCCATCACCTCTGCGTTCACTTCCGTCACTTCGCCCTCTACCGGCGACAGCATATCAACCTTCGCCCCGCCACGAATGAAGGAGAACACCTTCTGCCCTTGCCGCACCCACTGGCCCGCCTTGGGCAACTCGATCGCATCCACCGGACCGGCCATGATCGCTGCAAACTCGTCCGCGCCTACCCGGTGCACGTTCTTCCGCTCTCTTTGAATCCAGGTGTGGCCGGCGTGATACTTCAGATGGACCGGAACCCGAAATCCACCCAGAACCCGATCCGCCTCGGCTACCGCCGCGCCCTCTGCCTTCTGAGCGGCTACCAGCGGTACCACCAGCGCCCGCTTCCTGTTCAACAACCCGTCGACCAGCATGAAAATCGCGAAAGTGATAACTACGAGTAGGACTACCATTGCTTTGAACTCCTTTTGATCATTCGATCCGCGATTTTGTTAATGCACGTGATTGGCCAACTCACAAAACTCGCGTAAGGCGTTGAAAACAAACAGTAGTTCTCGGGGCCGCCAAATCCTCCCCATGTAGAGGGATTCGGCAGGTCAAAGAGGCGGTAACGTTATTCTCCTATTAAAGCCTTTATTTCCATATACTTAGAGTGCGCGTCGCAATATTCGACAGCGCATGTTGATAAGTTCCGCACTTCAGTCCCGCCGCCGCCAATCCCTACCGCCCGTACCCCAAATGCTCCGCCAAAGCCCCCGCCGTCACCCTCAAATGCGCTTCGTGCCAAACCACGGCGCCGCTCTTCAGAATCAGCACCTGCGGCGATTCGTGCCGCACTCCCGTACGCCGCTCCACTTCGTTCGAGACCGGCCTCGCCTCAATCACCTTCACCAGGTGTATCCGCACCTCCGGGTGCTCCGCCTTAAAATTCCGCACCTCCTCGTACACTTGAGCGCTCCGCCCGCACTGCGTGCTGTGCTTGAATAGCACCAGCGCATCGTCATTCCACACTCCGTCCAACGCCTGGACGGTTTTGATCTCAATCACAACGAACCTCTTCTGAATGGAATTGCCCACCACTACCATCCTACCGGGTGCCGGCGCCTCCACTTCATCCGCACTAGGGCACTACCCGCTGACCCTCCAGCGTCGCCGCCATCGGCCCGCGCAGCTTCCGTCCCTGAGCGTCGTAAAAGTTGGCGCTCGCCGTCCCTCGGAACGTATCGCCCTGGACCTCCAGCGAAAACGAAATCTCACCCCGGCTGACGAACTGCCGCGTCGTCCGATCCGCCGTGATCTCTACGAACTTCCCCTTGATCCTCCCGCCGTCCTCCACCCACACGCCCATCCCGTCGCTGTCACTCGTGTTCGGATCGCCTGCGTCCGGGTTGCCTTGCTGCATCGTCCCGTCCGCGCCGACAACAAACATGTGGTAAGGAAACGGAGCCTCCGGCGTCTTCACCACCCAGGTACCGACAATCGGTCGCCGGTCGCCGGAGACCCGGTCACACGCTGCCGAGCCCAGACATAACGCCGCCAGGCCAACGCCTATCCACGTCATTCGCATACTCATCGATCATAGCCAGCGAGCGCGCAGATCCACAGGGCATAGCCCTTCAGCCGCATCTGGGATACAATCGCGACAGTCCCCAGTCAGGCGCGCACCCCGCCTGCCTCCGCGCGACGAGCACCAGTCATGATCACCGCGGCCATAATCTCTCCCGATGGCGAACTCCTCGCCACCCTCGAAAGAACCCTTCGGGAATTGCCCGAACTCCACCTCGCCGCCGCCCTCGATCACTACCCCTCCGAGCTCGCCTTCCTCCGCCTCGTCCGCGCCCGCACGCCGCAACTCGTCATCGCCTCCACCTGCTCGCTCCCCGGTCTCCTCACTCTCACCACAACACTCGAATCTCGCTCCCTCTCTATACCCATCATCGCCGTTGGCCGCGGCCACGATCCCGCCGCCCTTCTCCAACTCCTCCGCCAGGGCATCCGCGAGTACCTCCCGTTCCCTTTCTCTCCGGCCGAGCTCCAATCCGCCATCAGCCGCACCCTCGCTGCCCACGCCGCGCCGCCCGTTGCTGCCGCCAGCCCCGCCCGCGTCTTCTCCTTCCTCCCCGCCAAGGTCGGCGACGGAGCCACCACCGTTGCACTCCACACCGCCGCCGCCATGACCCGCATCGCGCCTTCCCCCGTCCTCCTGGCCGATCTCGATCTCGGCTCCGGCATCGTCGGCTTCCTCCTCCGCCTCACCGCCAAACACTCCATGGCCGAAGCTCTCGCCTTCGCTCTCGAACTCGACGACGCCCTCTGGCGCGAGCTGACCCACAAATGGCGGACCCTCCAAGTCCTCCCCGCCGGCCCGCTCACGCCCAGCCCGCAACTCCCCGCCGAGGGCGTTCACAATCTCCTCGAGTTCGCCCGCCCTCGCTACGGCGCCATCTGCCTCGATCTCTCCGGCAACCTCGAAGACTACTCCTGGGACGCCATGCAGGAGTCTACCGATATCTTCCTCGTCCTCACCGAAGAGCCCCAAAGTCTCCACCTCGCCAAGGCCAAGGTCGAGCATCTCGCCTACGCCATGCTCCTGGACCGCGTCAGCGTCATCCTCAACCGTGTCAACCCCATGCATGAGGGCGGCAAGCAGCGCGTCGAGGACCTCCTCGGCCTGCCCGTCGCCGCGCTCCTTCCCGACGATCCCGATAGCCTCGACGACGCCGTCGTCAACGGCTCCGTCGTCGCCCCCGCCTGCCCCCTCGGCCGCCAGTCCGCCGCCTTCGCCCGCGAACTGCTCCAGATCGCCGCCCTCCCCCCCGCCGCCTCCGGCGCCGGTCAGGGCGCCTTCCGCAAAATGATCAACTCCCTCCGCGGCCGCTCCTAGCCTGTAGGAGCGCCGCGCCAACAACACGCGAGGCCCTACCATGAACTGGATCCACTGGTCACTTCTCTCCGCCCTCTTCGCCGGGGCCACCGCCATTCTCGCCAAACTCGGCATCGCCGGTGTCGATTCCAACCTCGCCACCGCCATCCGCACCGCCGTTGTCCTCGCCTTCACCTGGGCCATCGCCTACGCCACCTCGCAACCGGGCGCTCTCCGCCAGCTCTCCGTTCGCACCTGGCTCTTCCTCGTCCTCTCCGGCCTCGCCACGGGCCTCTCCTGGCTCTGCTACTTCCGCGCCCTCCAACTCGGCCAAGCCTCCCGCGTCGCCCCTGTCGACAAGCTCAGCGTGGCCTTCGTCATCCTCTTCGCCGCCATCTTCCTCGGCGAACGGCTCACCCTCGCCCGAGGCGCCGGAGGCCTCCTCATCGTCGCCGGAGCTATCATCCTGGCACTGGAATAGCCCCCATCATTCACGACGTCCGACGCCCACTGCTCGCGGAACAATTCGAGTGTCTCCTGCGCCAACCGTCCAGGTGCAAGGCTGTCGTCACCCGCAGCCAGCACGGCAATGTACAAAAAGTGTTAGCCATAACGGCAACCATCAGGCGCAGCCCCATTCCTCGTCTGCCGTGTCGACGACACCTTGTTGCGCACCTCGTTGCGGACCTAGGTCAACCGCCGCACCGAGTTAGCCTGGCCGCCGTTACAGCTGCGCACACGACGGCACTGCCCGTCAAAGTAGCAATCGAGCGAGGCAGTGCAGATTCATGACGAAGGGCCGTCCGGTATCCCGGATCACCAGTGCGATTTGATTTGGGCGAGCGATTCGGACGGCGGCTGCAAGGTCAACGATGGGCCAACCTCATAGCCCACGACAACGTTCGCGACACGCCGCTTTGCCGCGCCTCGTCGGGTGCGGCCAGCTACATCGGCAACGCACGTTTGCGGGCCTGCTCCGGTGTCATCACGGGCCACTCCGGATCATCAGTGCGCGCCGTGGCCATCCACTGCTCGATCTGCCGGACCACGTCGGCGTGGGCCGCCGCAACGTTGTTTCTCTCTCCCAGGTCGGCGGCCAGATCGAAGAGTTCCAACGGGCTCTTGGGGCCCTTGCGGATGCCCTTCCAGTTGCCCATCCGGACTGCCTGGTCGAAGCCGGATTCGTGAAACTCCCAGTAGAAGTACTCGTGCGGCTTCTGAGTGCGGCCCAGCAGAGTCGGCAGGATAGACACGCCATCGAGTCCGCCGGGGACCTCAACTCCAGCCATCTCCGCCGCGGTAGGTAGGAAGTCCCAGAAAGCCCACGGAAAGTTGTTCACCTGGCCCGCACCAATCCGGCCCGGCCAACGTGCCACGCAGGGCACACGGATTCCACCTTCCGTGAGATCGCGCTTGATGCCTCGCAATGGCCCGCTGCTCTCAAAGAACCTAGGATTGTGTCCTCCTTCGCGGTGCGGACCATTGTCCGACGTGAAAACGACCAACGTATTGTCGGCCACGCCCTTCGCCCGCAGTGCGTCCATCAGCTTGCCGACATCGGAGTCCATCCGCGTGATCATGGCCGCAAAGTTCTTCTCCTGCTGCGGCCAGTCCTTGGACGAGTACGGCGCATCGGAGGGCACCTGCATGCCGTCGCCCGTGTCGCGGCCCATCTCGTTGTTGGCGTGCGGCGCCGTGTAGGTGACGTGCAGGAAGAAAGGCTGCGCCGCAGATTGGCGCTGGATGAAATCCACGGCCCGGCTTGTGAAGAGGTCCGGCGCGTACTCCTTGCGCTGCGTGCCGGTGTTCCCTTTGCAGTGGTAGTCGTTGGAGTTGTGCAGCAGGTGTTCGGGGTAGTAGTTGTGGGCGTGCAGTTGACTGAAGTAGCCGAACCACTCGTCAAATCCCTTTTGGGTGGGGTAGCCGGTGGAGCCGAGCTGGCCCAGCGCCCACTTGCCGACAAGCCCGGTGCGGTAGCCGGCGCTCTTCAATACCTCAGCCACGGTGATGTCACCGGGCCGCAGCGGCAGGTCGATCGGCTTGTTGCCCCGCGTGCGCGAATGGCCCGTGTGCTTGCCCGTCATCAGGCAGCAGCGCGATGGCGCGCAGACTGTGCTGCCGGCATAGGCCGAAGTGAATCGCATCCCATCGGCCGCCAGCCGATCGATATTCGGCGTCTGGATGCGCGTCTGCCCATAACAGCCCAGGTCGCCGTACCCGAGGTCGTCGGCCAGCACGAAGACGATGTTGGGCCGCGGCTGGGTCTGGCCTTGCAGCAGCGGCACGGCCCCGAGAGATTGCAGAAACTGTCGGCGTTGCATGACTTCAATTCCTCACTTGGGGGCTCGCCCCAGCGCAACCAGCTGACGTTGCGCGTATTCTTCGGCGCGGAGATTCTCGCGTTCGGGCGAACAGATGCGGCGCAGTTCCTGCTCCAGCCGGCGGACCACGCCTGCTTGTTTCGATGCCAGATTGACGAGCTCCTCGGGGTCGGCTTCCAAGTCGAATAGCTGATGCGGGGCGGCGCAGTGGTACACGAACTTCCAGCGTCCTTGCCGGATCAGGAATGCGCTGGCCCGTGTGCCGCCGCCCTGAAATTCAGAGAACACCACCCGCTGTCCGTCGTTCGCGCCAATGGATTGCAGCGGCTGCCCGCACCACTCTGCCGGCCGTTTCGCGCCAGTAGCCGCGAAGAACGTGGCCTGCAGGTCGTGCAGATCCACAGGCGTCCGCACACGTCGGCCTGCCTCGAAGCCGGGGCCAGCCACGATCATGGGCACACGGACCGAATCCTCATACAGGCTCCGCTTCCACCACAGACCGAACTTGCCCAGCATCTCGCCGTGATCCGAGGAGTAGGCGATCACGGTGTTCTCCCGTTGGCCGGACTTTTCCAGCGCGTCCATGATTCTGCCCAACTGCTGATCGACGTACGTGATGCACCCGTAGTAGCCGCGCCGCAAATCGCGGATCTGCTGCTCACCGTAGCCTGCCGTGCCGAAGAACCGGCGGAGATCCTGGGCGTAAGGATGGCTGGCCGATTCAGCCTCCATTCCGTGCTGCGGTAGATCGGCGTGGCCGGCGTACCGCTCCCACAGTTCCGGTGTGACCAGATGCGGGAAGTGCGGCTTGAGCAGATTCAGCGTGAGCGTCCAGGGCTGCGTGACGCCCGGCGCGGTCTTACCGAGCCAGTTCAGCGCCGCCTCCACTTTCTCGTTGTCGCTCTTAAACGGATCGGGCCGCGGGCCGAAGCCCCCGCCGCGATGCGCGCCATCGGTCTGCACATCCAGCGGCGAGCGCGAGACGAACGTATCGCCCGGCTTAGCGCGGTCTCCCGCCAGCAGCATCTCGCTGAAGCCCAGCGTGGACGAGTGATTGTAGACGTCGGTCTTGCCGATGTGAACCGAGTGCACGCCCTGACCGGCCAGGACCTTTCCGTAGCTGGGATAGTCGCCAGAGAAGACGTTGCAATTGCCGTATGTCTGGATGTCGAACACTCGCCGTCCGGATAGGAACGCCGAGCGCGACGGCAGGCAGAGCGGGGAAGGGCAGTAGGCGTCCGTGAAGACAGTGCCCCGCCTGGCGAGCCGTGCCATGTTTGGTGTCTCGACAAACGAATGGCCGTAAGGCTGGCTGAACTTCGGATTGTGCTCGTCGCTCAATAGCAGCACGACGTTGTGCCGCCGCGGCGCGGGCGCCATCGCCGCGGCAGCGGCAGGGAGTGATTGCAGGAAGGACCGGCGTGATGACATATGCCGCTTAGCTCCTGGCTTCCCACCAGCCGTGCGGCGGCTCTTTCTGAACCCGCGGCTCCGTGCGGGCAGCGCGCAGCAGCTTGTCGAACTGAACGCCCAATTCGGGCCTCGCCGCCACCAGATCCGTGGTCTCCGATGGATCTTTGGCGAGGTCATAAACCTCCACCGGCCCATCCTGTTTGGGCCGCACGGCCTTCATGTCGCCCCGCCGCATCGCCTGCATCGGAACGCCGGGCGCAAACTCCTGCGTCTTCCAGTTGTATCCGGGGTTCTCCCAATACAGCATCTCGTGCGGCTTCTGCTCCTTGCCCAGCAGCGCCGGCACTACGGAAACCCCGTCCACCTTCGCGCTGTGCCTGGCCCCGGCGAGCTCGGCCGCCGTCGGGAAAAAGTCCGGGAAATACCAGATGAAATCGGACTTTCTGCCGGCCGGCACATGACCCGGCCAGCGCGAGATCATCGGTACCCGCACGCCGCCTTCATAGAGATTGCCCTTGTGGCCGCGGCACGCGCCGGCGCTGCCGAAAAACGTCTCACCCAGCTCCGGCAGCGTTGCGCCGTTGTCTGAGGTGAAGAAGACGATCGTCTCACGGTCCACGCCCTGCGCCTTCAATTCCGCCATGATCCGCCCCACGTAGGAATCCACCCGCGTCACCATTCCGGCATACGCGGTGCGCACATCCGCCTGTGCCTTCAGCCGCCCGTTGGCCTGGCTCCACGGCTGGCCCATCGGGAACTTGCCGCGATACTCTGCCAGCGAATCCTCCGGCACGTGCGGCTCGAAGTGCGGCATCGTGGGGGAGTGGTACAGGAAGAAGGGGCCGTCCTTCTTGCGCCGGATGAAGTCCACCGCTCGGTCCGCAATGACGTCGTTGGCATACGTCTTGCGGCCCATGTTCTCGTTGCCCGCCAAACGGTACTCCTTGCCGTTGTCGTACAGAAATCGCGGGTATTGAAAGTGCGCGTGCGCCTGGTGCAACGTGCCGAAGAACTCATCGAAGCCGTGCTTCCAAGGCACACCCTCGCTGCCAATGTCGCCCAGGCCCCACTTGCCGCACAACGCCGTCGCGTACCCGGCGGATTTCAGCACCTCGGCCACCGTGGTCTCGCCCGCGACAATGGGCACCCCGCCCGGGTTCGAACGCACCGGCGTATGCCCCCCGTGCTGCCCTGTCATCAGCGTGGAACGCGACGGCGCGCACACCGTGCAGCCCGCGTACGCGGTCCGGAACAGCGTGCCCTCGGCCGCCAGTCTGTCGATGTGTGGAGTCCGGATGTGCTTCTGCCCGTAGCAGCCCAGGTCGCCGAAACCCATGTCATCGGCCATGATCCACACGATATTCGGACGACGCTGCGCCTGTGCACGGAGCACCGCCGGCGCCGCGGCCAGCGCAGGGAGAAAGGTTCGTCGTTGCATGGCTAGAAGGCGTACTTCAGCGCAAATTGAATGCGCCGCGGATCTTCCGCCGTCGTGATCTTACCCGCGTTCGGCGTCCCCACGCCCGTGTTCGGAGATCCGAAGTTGGCATGGTTGGCGAAGTTGAAAGACTCAAACCGGAATTGCAGATAGTGGCCCTCCCACGGCATCAGGAAGCTGCGCGAAACCATCAGATCCACGTTCACCCGGCCCGGCGCGTAGATGAGGTTTCTGCCGGAGTTGGATACAACGCCCGGCGCCGAGGCCACCGCGAACCCTGTGTCGAACCAGCGGTCGATACTCCGCTCATCGGAGGGCAGGTTCGGATTGCGGACCCAATCGCCGCGCACCGTGCCGCCGAGATTCTCGTTGTTGACATTGATGGAATGTCCAACGGCGAGTCCGGCGTATTGGGCGAAAATGCCCCCCACCTGCCAGCCGCCCAGGATCGCTCCGCCCGCGCTCGTCGTCAGGTACTTATGTCCCTTGCCGAAAGGTAGTTCGTAGACGGCGTTCAATACGAATGAGGTGCGGCGGTCCAGATTGGAATTGCCGCGCTCCCTTGCGAGATTCCACGGCGTGACTCCGCCGGCGCCGCCGTCCAGCAGATCCTCGTTGCCCTGGTCGATGTTGTGCGCCCACGTGAAGGAGCTCAGCAGGGTCAGGCCCTTGGAAAAGCGCTTCTCGATCTTGGCCGTCATGGCCTGATAGTTGGAGTTCAGGCTGTTCTCGTGCATGGTGACGCTGCCGAATTGCGGCCGGAAGTAGCGTTGATTGGCGGCCACGGTGGCGCTGGGCGTTTTCGGCAGATTGATGTTCCGCTGCGTATGCAGATGGGTGCCCTTGGTGCCGATGTAGCCGACGGTCAGCAGCGCGTCCCACGGCAGGTTGCGCTGCACGTCCAGGAACCACTGTGACACGTAGAGTGTTGGACGGAAATCGGGGAAGACATACACCGCGGATCCGCGCTGCACGACACTCGTGGAGAAAGCGGGAAAACCGGTCTTGAGGTAATAGCTGGTAGCTTCCGGCGTGGTTTGGAGCGAAATATCGGCGCTCTTCGGTGGGCCCGAACGGAAATTGCCGTTCTCCGTGCTCAGGCTGTTGGCCTCCCCGTAGAAGATCCCCGCGCCCGCGCGGATCACCGTCTTCGGCGTCATCGAATAGGCAATGCCGATGCGCGGCGCCCAGTTGTTCATGTCGTTGGTGCCGCCGCTATCCGAATCGCTGGTCGGATACACGAACTTCTCATCCGCCTGGCTCGCCACATTGATGCCCTCATACAGGTAGCGGCTGACACTCTGCGTGGCAGCGTTCGGGAACAGCGCCTTCTTGAACACCTCATACCGTAACCCGATGTTGAGTGTGAGTTTCGAGGAGATCTTGAAGTCATCCTGCGCAAAGAAGCCGTAGTACCAGTTGTCGATATCTTCACCCTGATTGTTGCCATAGGTGCCGCCACTCACGTAGCCCAGCAGCATGTCCGCCATGCCGTTGCCCGTGTTGGCGCGGCTGGTGCCATTGTTTGGGCTCTCCGAAGTAAACTGGCCGCTGAAATTCATCTGCCCGCGGCGGAAGCGCGCCGCATTGCGGAACACGTTCGCGCGGCGAAGTTCGCCGCCAAACTTCAGCGTGTGCCTGCCCTTCTGCCACACCAGCGAATCGGAGATCTGGTAGTTGGCCAGATTGTTGATGTTCGGCCAAAAGCCGCGTGCGCCCATCTGCACGAAGCCCGTGGGGGCCAGCAGCGTCCATCCATGATCCAAACCGTCGCCCATCGCATCGCCCGGTGCGCCGATGATCCCGAACTTTTTGTTCAGGTTCTCCGTGAACGGAATGTCGAACGCCGTGTCAAACTGAGCGTACCCGTAACGCACTTCGTTGAATAACGTCGGAGTCAGCACACTGCTCAGCGCACTGGCGATGCTGTGCCCTTTAATCTTCACCGTCTGGCCCTGTCCGCCCATCGCAGGGTAGGGCAGCAGCCCGTTCTGATTGCGGAACTGGTCCCGCAGTGAGTAACGCCCAAAGAATCGGTGCTTGTCGTTGATGTTGTGGTCGCCCCGGAAATCGTACTGATCCGCATCGTCGGAATCCGACGGGCCGTAGTAGTAGTTGTTCGGAAGACTGTCATTGGTCCCGATATTGGCCGTCGGGTACAGCGCCACGATGTTCTTCACCAACGGATCCCAGCGGTTCTGCGGGATGATGTTGCCGGCGAATGGCAGCCGCTTCGCCGTCGCGCCCGTGCCCGTCTGCGTCAGCGGGTCAAAGATGTTCCGCCGCACGGCCGGCTGATTCGAGAAATCGCCGCGCTCGATAATATCCCGGCTCGGCACGGAGTTGATGAAGCTCTGGCCCACCCGGATGCGCGTCCCCTGGTAACTGCCAAAAAAGAACGTTCTGTTCTTGATTACCGGACCGCCCAACGTCGCGCCATACTGATTCTGCCGGTACGACGGCTTCTTGGCGCCGGACCGGTTGGCGAAAAAGTTCGTTCCGTCCAGCCTCTCGTTCCTCAGAAATTCATACACCGAGCCGTGGAACCCGTTGCTGCCGGACTTCGTCGAAACCAGAATCTTCGCGCCGGCGCGGTACCCGTACTCCGCGCTCATATTGTTGGTCACCACCTTGAACTCCGAAACCGCGTCAACCGGGGGCTTCACCTGCTGCGCTTCAAAGCCAAGCGGCCCGCCCGACGTGCGCGATGAGTTGTCCGCCCCGTCCAGCAGTACATTGTTCTGCGCAATCTGCAGACCCACCGCCGCAAACGCACCCTCGTCCCGTGCCCGGCTGCCCACGCCGATGTTGCCGCCTGGCAGCACGCCCACCGTGAACTGCGCCAACTGCAAATAGTTGCGGCCGTTCAGCGGCATCTCCAGAATCCTCTTGGAGTCAATCACCTGGCCCACCTCCGACGTCTCGGAGTTAATGAGCACTGCCGACGCCGATACCTGAATCGACTCCACCACCGAGCCCGTCTTTAGCTCAAAATCCAGACGCGCCGTCTGGCCCACCTCCAGCCGGAAATCCTTCAGCACCTGCGCCGCAAAGCCCTGCGCCTGGCACTCCACCTGATAACGGCCGGAACTGAGCAGCGGCAACAGATAGAAGCCCTGCTCATTCGTCGTCGCCGTCGTCGCAATAGCGGTGTCGAGGCTCGTAATGGTGACCGTCGCCTTTGGCACCATCGCCTTGCTCGGGTCAGTCACTACGCCCTGGATCGTGCCCTGCTGCGCCAGCAATGGCGCAAGCGAGCCTGCCAGGATCAGCAACGTCAAAGCGCGGAGCAGGTGGGTAGATGCCTGCCTGAGATCGGAAAACTGTCTGGACATGGACACAACTCCTTCATACGGGCGGCGCGTGCGGATCTGTCCACACTCAGCGCCGGAAGCTGGCACTATAATGAGGTGTTCGTGACAGTCCCGTTTCTCAAATGGGCTCAATCTTCGCTCTCACATTCTAAAGAGAGCCGCTCGTCGATGAAAACAAAGCAGGTTATCGAATTCGGACCCTTCCGCCTGGACCCCGTTGCCCATCAGCTCTGGCGGGGTGATCAGCGCATCGCGTTAACCCCGAAGGTCCTCGATACCCTACGTTACATGGTGGATCACCCAGGGCGCCTGCTCACCAAAGAAGAACTGTTGAAAGCTGTGTGGCCGGATCGCTTTGTCGATGAGGCCAATTTGACCCAGAACGTCTCCGTCCTCCGCCGGGCCCTGGGCGAACTGGAAAGCGGTACCAAATACATCGGCACCTTCCACGGCCGCGGCTATCAGTTTCTTGCCGAGGTCCGCCATACCGAAGTCGCGGTGGAGCCCGATATGCCGCTCCCGCCCGATCCGCGCGCCCAGGGTCGAACCCGGATAATCTGGCTCGGTGCCGCTGCTGCCGCCGTGCTTCTCATCATCGCTGCCGGGGCCTTCCTGTTCAACCGCCCCGCGCCCATTCCTTTCACCAGCGCCCCCATTCCGCTCACTCGCCTGCCCGGCAGCGAGTATCAGCCGGCTCTCTCCCGCGACGGTACCAAGGTCGCCTTTGTCTGGGATCAGGCGGGTCAGCAGGGCGCCGCCATATACGTCAAAGGACCGGAGGACGATGAACCCCGCCGCATCAGCCCCAGCGATCATGTGCACGACAGCCCGGCTTGGTCCCCCGATGGCAAATACCTCGCTTACCTGCGGCAGGAACGTGATGCCCTCAAGGTGATTGTCAGGCCCGAGCGCGGCGAGGGCCTCCGCGAGGTGGCGCGCCTCTTCCCCACCCGCTATGGGCTCAATTGCCGCCACCTGGACTGGTCTCCCGACGGCAGGCACATCGTCGTCGACGACAAGGACTCCCCCAACGATTCGTTCGGCATCTACCTCATCGACATCACCAACGGCCGGCGAACCCTGCTCGCCAAGCCGGCGCCGGAGTCCATCGGAGACGTCGAGCCCCGCTTCTCTCCAGACGGACGCCTCGTCTCCTTTGTCCGCATGGCCACCCGCTTTCAATACGAGCTCTTCACCGTCCCGGTCACCGGTGGCGCCCCCCAGGCCCGCACCGCCGATAACCGCCTGATCAGCGGCCACGATTGGGCGCCGGACGGGAGTGCCATCTACTTCGGTTCCAACCGCGACGGCGGCTTCCGCGTGTGGCGGGCCAGTGTCAGCACGGCAAATCTCGTCTCCGATCTCACCCCCACCAGCATCGCCAGCGCCAATCCGATTCAGCTCTCCGTCGCCCGCACCGGCAATAAGCTCGTCTACTCGGACCTCCTCCAGGATCTCAACATCTGGCGCCTCCACCTCTCTGGCGCAGGCAAACCGGAAACGGCCTGGACCCGCGTTGTTGCGTCCACCGGCGAGGATATCCTGCCCTATCTCAGCCCCGACGGGACCAGGCTCTGCTTCCTCTCAGACCGCTCCGGCGAGCAGGAGTTGTGGATCACCGCCGCCGATGGCACCGCGCCCATGCAGTTGACCCGCGGCCACCATCGCCCCGTCGCCGGACGCTGGTCGCCCGACGGCAAAACCATCGTCTACCACCAGATCAATGGCACAGGCGTTTACCTGGTGGATTCCGGGGGCGGCGTACCCAGGTTGCTGGCCGGAGCGCCTGCTCCCGCAGGACACCCTGTCTTCACGGCGGACGGAAGCGGCGTCTTCTATGGCTACGATGGACGCATCCTGCTGAGCCCCGTTTCCGGCGGTAGCGCCAGTTCCGTGGTCACCAGCCGCTCCCACCAGAAGATCCCGTCGGCCGATGGCCGCTACCTCTACTTCACGGCAGGCCGGACGGAAACCACCATTTGGCGGTTATCGCTGGAAAGTGGCCTGCAAACGCGCTTTGTCGATGGGCTGCTGCCCGGCTATTGGGGCGCCTGGGCGCTGGGGACCAGTGGCCTGTTCTATCTGGCGGCCGATGAGAACTCTCCGGCCCAGGCCGTCATCCGGCGCAAGGACCTCCTCACCGGGCAGGACTTAGTGCTCACCGGCTTCCCCGGCCCTATGCCGCCCATCGGCGCTTCCGCCTGGTCCCTCGCACCCGGTGATCGCGCTCTTTACGCCGTCCGGACCGACGTCTCCCACAGCGATGTCACGCTGATCGGAGATACTCTAGTCAGCCGCTAGCTTCCGCTCGGCAGGGAGGAACGCCTCCCGTCTCTCCGCTCCGCACCCGGTCGCCCGGGTTATCCTTCTCCCGCGCACTACACCCCCGCCTGCCGCAGCAACCCCTCCGCCTTCCCCCGGATCTCCTGCGCCAGCGCAAACGGATCGGCCTGCTGGAACTGCGGCAGAAACAGCTCCACCGAGATCGGGCCCGCGTACCCCTTCTCCGCCAGCTTCCCCAGGATCTTCGCCAACGGAGCCACCCCGTCGCCCGGGATCACGCGCGTCCTCAGATCCAGGAGCTCGCGCGGCAGCTCCTGCGTGTCATTCAAATGCGCGTGAATGATCTCCCCCGGCCGGATCAGCTCCAGATCCTCCATCTTGCTCGGCCCGGACCAGAAATGATAGCAGTCGAACAGGATGCCGAAATTCGGATGCGCCGCCTCCCGGTGCAGCCGCAGCGCCGTCGGCAGCGACGCCAGAAAGGTCGAGCTCCGCACGAACTCCGCCGCCACCTTCATTTGGAACTGCCGCGCCACCTCGGCCGTCCGCCGGATGTTCGGCAGGCATCGCGCATAGTCCTCCGCCGTGAACTTGGCGGCGGTAGCGCAAGGCGAATACACCAAAGGCGCGCCCAGCTCCGCAAACTGCCCGCACCGCCTCTGAAACGCTGCCAGATTCTTCCCAAAATCCGCATTCGGCTCCCAAAGCCCCGTCACCCCGGCCGCCCCCGAAACGATCGTCAGCCCGTTGTCGGTCAACACCCGCTTCGCGCTAGCCAACGTCTCGGTCTTTAGAAAATCGTCGAGCAACTCGGCCGCCGGCTCCACCTGCCGGATGCCCGCCCGGGCCCACCCCTCAAGAGACTTCCGGTACCCCGCCCCCGCGGAGCTGAATTGGTGCATGCTGAGTGTCATTGTTCCTGTAACGCCACGGGCCCGTTCCGCGGCCAGCACCAGAGGTGCCTGAAGAACGGTTCGGCGTGGCAGCATGAGGAATACCATACCGCGTTCCCGCAGGCGGCGTGAGCGGTGCCCGATGGCAAGCTTCGTGAGTCCAAGCCGCAACGCTCGCACGTCCACCCAGCGCAGACGATCGGTGGCGGCCGGCACTGCCCAGGCTCGGTCGGGCCACGCCCTTCCGTCCTGTTACCCTCGGAATCGGGCATAACGTACGTATGCGGCAGATCTTAAACTATCGTGGGGAAGATGGCTTCTGGATCGCTGAGTGCCCCAGCTTGCCCGGCTGCGTCACCCAAGGCGAAACTGAGGATGTTGCGCTGGCCAACATCAGGAGAGCCGTCCAGGCGTACGTGGGTGCCTGGAAGTAGACAAATTGCCGGTCCCTGACGATCCTCTCGACGCCCGCCTCGTCACTGTGTGACCCATCGCCCCGTTTTCTCCGGAAGGGAGTGCGTGCGCGCCCTGGAGCGTGCGGCCTCCACACGGTCCGCTAAGTGGGACGCCACATTGTCTTGCGCCGGGAGAACCCCTTCTGCCAGGCAGTCGTGCCGGATCACCGGACACCGGATCGTGGCACCCTGCGCTCCATCCTTCGTTCAGTGGATATTACTCCAGACCAATTCCGCGAACTCCTGTAACCCCAGAATCTGGCTATTCGGTCGATGCTGGTCACGGTGGTCCGCAACATCAATGTCATCAGTTCCGCATGCTTTTCGTCATCCTCTCCGCCGCCAGGCCTTTCGGCCAACGGCTCACACTCGCCGTGCGAGCGGCGGCCTCAGCCGGTGTTCAACGTCGTCAGCTAGACCGCCCCTGGCGCCCGGCCATCGGCACCCCCGGTTCCGGCAGGTCCGCCCACCCTTTTTCTGACTGCTTCATGGCCTCCACACGTCCGACTCGGACCAGTCATCGGCATCGTCCGCCGAATCGGGCTGGCGCGATGATAGCCATTGGTCCCAATGCCCTCTTCAGAACCTCCCTGAATCCCGAAAGACACAATTTTCGACAATCAGTCCGCATCCCCGGCCGCCGCCTCACGTGACACCGAAGTGACGAAATCGCTGCCCCCCGAAACCCCAGTCACAACACTCGAGAATTAACATAAGTAGTTAAAAAATAAACAACTTGACGCTGCCACAGTCGACCAAAATGTCGAACCCTGAGCTAGAATGTCTCGGGCGCCAAACCGCGCCGCCAACCGCAGCGCCCATCGCCCCACAACGCCCGCTCTTTGCCAACCGAACCTCCACCCCAACCGCGATCGCCCAACATGTCTCCCAGGTCGCTCCCCTCCCCGCACCTTGGGCTTCGCCGACCCTCACGTCTATTCTTCCGGGAAACCCATCCAAGCCACTAAAAATAGACGACTTAACATCGATTCCAATCCCAAGAGCGGACCCAAGCAGCTCACCAACCCGTAACCAACTGGAAAAAAGTTACACAACACCGAAAAGCACCCCGTTTCCCGCCCGCTACGAACCCAGGAATCTTGGGTGAACCACCCCCTCCAGCCCCACAAAGCCGCCCCAAAACCGCCCCCAACCCAGCGACGAACCCAGCCACCAGCAAAGCCATGAACCCAGACCCCGGTGAAGCCCCCGCCCAACCACCCCGCGAACTCCCCATCCCCCACCCCCTCCCTCAATGCCCCCATAAGCCGATTTTATCCAGACACCCTCTTGCATTTTGTCCGCTTACGCCTTAACCTGTAACAGATGGCGCACGAGGCACAACCCGGCTCTCTTCTCAACCGCGAGCCCCTCGCTGTCCTCAATCCCAGCATTATTGTAGGCATTCTTCTGATTGGGGTAGTAGTACCTCCATCCGCCTGAGTGAGCCTACCCAAACCTAAGTTTTGAAGGCCACCAGGCGGGACTCCCCCGAAGGTGGCCTTTTTTCGTTAACGACTAGAGAGGAATCCTCAATCCGATGTCTACCCTAATCAGTGGCGCCCGCGTCCTTCTGGAGTGCCTGTCCCGCGAGGGCGTCGAGGTCATCTTCGGCTACCCCGGCGGCGTCACCCTGCCGCTCTACGACGCCATCTACGATAACCCCATCAAACACGTCCTCGTTCGCCATGAGGAAAATGCCGCCTTCTCCGCCGCCGGCTATGCCCGCGCCACCGGCCGCACCGGCGTCTGCTGCGCCACCTCTGGACCCGGCGCCACCAACCTCACCACCGGCCTCGTGGACGCCATGATGGATTCCATCCCGATCGTCGCCCTCACCGGCCAGGTCCTCTCTAAGCTCATCGGTACCGATGCCTTCCAGGAAGCCGATACCTTCGGCATCACCCGCCCCTGCACCAAACACAACTTCCTCGTCAAAGACATCAAGGACCTCGCCCAAACCGTTCACGAGGCCTTCTACATCGCCTCCACCGGCCGCCCCGGCCCCGTCCTCGTCGATATCACCAAGGACGTCCTCATGGCGATGTCCCACTATACGCCCGTCACCGAAATCCACCTCCCCGGCTATAAGGTCGTCACCGATGGCCACGCCGGCCAGATCCGCCGCGCCGCCCAGATGATGTGGGAGGCCAGCCGCCCCTACGTCTACGCTGGCGGCGGCATCCTCGCAGCCGGAGCTACGCCTGAGCTCACCGAGCTCGTCGATACCCTTGACGCCCCCGCCGTCTGTACCCTCATGGGCCTCGGCGGCCTCTCCTCATCCCATCCCAACTTCGTCTCCATGCCCGGCATGCACGGCTCCTACGCTGCCAACATGGGCATGTACGAATGTGACCTCCTCATCGCCCTCGGCGTCCGATTCGACGATCGCGTCACCGGCCGCCTTGCCGCCTTCGCCCCCCACGCCAAGGTCATCCACCTCGATATCGATCCCGCTGAAATCGGCAAAATCCGCACCGCCGATCTCCCCATCGTCGGCGACGCCAAAAAGGTCCTCTCCAAGCTCAATAAAAACCTCAAGGAGATGGAGGCCGAAATGGCCCCGCTCCATTCCGAGGACCGCAAAGCCTGGTGGAAACAGATCCGCGCCTGGAAAGAAGAGCACCCCCTCGCCCCCTCCTTCTCCACCGACGAGATCAAGCCCCAGCACCTCATGTACGAGATCGATAAGCTCTCCGGCGGCGAGGCCATCGTCAGCGTGGACGTCGGCCAGCATCAGATGTGGGCCGCTCAGTTCATTCGCTTCAATCAACCCCGCACCTGGATCTGCTCCGGCGGCCTTGGCTCCATGGGCTTCGGCCTCCCCGCCGCCATCGGAGCCCAAATGGCCCACCCCGATAAGCTCGTCTTCGCCATCTGCGGCGACGGCGGCTTCCAGATGGCTATACCCGAGCTCGCTACCCTCGCTAACCAGGGCCTCCCCGTCAAGGTCGTCGTCATGAACAATGGCTACCTCGGCATGGTCCGCCAGTGGCAGGACCTCTTCTACAACAACCGCCTCTCCTCCGTCGAGATCTGTTCCTTCCCCAATATCGAAATGCTCGCCGGCGCCTACGGCATCAAGGGCCGCATCATCCGTTCGCCCCTCGAGCTCGTCCCCGCGCTCAAGGAAATGATCGCCGAACCCGGCCCCTACGTCCTCGATGTGCGCGTCACCCAGTTCGAAAACGTCTACCCCATGGTCCCCGCCGGCGGCGCCATCAACGAAATGGTCCTCGCCCCGCCCCAGCCCGTCGCCGTCCCGTAATAAGGAGTTATTACCATGCTCATGACTATCTCAATCCTGATGGAGAACAAGCCTGGGGCTCTCATGCGTGTCACAGGGCTTATTAGCCAGCGTGGCTACAATATCGAGTCCCTCACCGTCGCGCGCACCCTCGATCCCATGCTCTCCCGCATGACCATCACCGTCGACGTCGATTCGCGCCAACGCTCCCAGGTCATCAAGCAGATGAATAAGCTCGTCAACGTCCTCCAGGCCTCGGACCTCACCGAGTCCCCGGCCGTTCTCCGCGAAATGGTTCTCCTCCGCGTCCGCGCCACCATGGAAAACCGGACCGCCATCCTCAAGGAAGCCGAAATCTTCGCCGGCCGTGTCGTCGATTCCTCCGTCGACGGCTTCGCCATCGAGGCTACCGGCGATCCCGAAAAACTCGAAGAATTCATCGCCGTCATGGAAGCCTACGGCGAAATCGAGGTGACCCGCTCCGGCATGGTCGCCGTCTCGCTCGAATCCAAAAAGCTGCGCCTCGCGCCGCCTGTCTCCAAGCACCACGACGAATCCGTGGAAGCCAAGTAACACCCCAAAGGAATATCAATCATGGCAAAGCGTTTTTATGAAAAAGATGGCTCGCTCGCCGCTCTCGAAGGCAAGTCCGTCGCCATCATCGGCTACGGCTCCCAGGGCCACGCCCACGCGCTGAATCTGCGCGACTCCGGCATCAACGTCTGCGTCGGCCTCCCCGCGTCCTCCAAGTCGCGCGCCAAGGCCGAATCCGCCGGCCTCACCGTCGTCTCCCCCGCCGAGGCCGCCGCCCAGGCCGACTTCATCATGATTCTCGTCCCGGATCACATCCAGGCCGATCTCTACAACTCCGATATCGCCCCCTCCATGAAGGCCGGAAAGACGCTCATGTTCGCCCACGGCTTCAACGTCCACTTCGGCTTCATCAAGGTCCCCGAAGGCGTCGATGTCTCCATGGTCGCCCCCAAGGCCCCCGGTCACCGCGTCCGCGAAGTGTTCACCGAAGGCCAGGGCGTCCCCGCCCTCGTCGCCGTCGCCCAGGATGCCTCCGGCCACGCTCTCGAAAACGCCCTCGCCTACGCCCTCGCCCTCGGCTCCCTCAAGGCTGGCGTCATCGAAACCACCTTCAAGGAAGAGACCGAATCCGACCTCTTCGGCGAACAGGCAGTCCTCTGCGGCGGCGCAGCCGAGCTCATCCGAGCGGGCTTTGAAACCCTCGTTGGGGCCGGCTACGCCCCCGAAATCGCCTACTTCGAGTGCCTCCACGAACTCAAGCTCATCGTCGACCTCATCTACGAGGGCGGCCTCAGCTACATGCGCTACTCCGTATCCGACACCGCTGAATACGGCGACTACACCCGCGGCCCGCGCGTCGTCAACGATCAGACCAGAGCCGAAATGAAGAAAATCCTGGCGGAGATCCAAACCGGCGAGTTCGCCAGAGCCTGGATGGCCGAAAACAAAAACGGCCGCGGAGGCTTCCTGGCCATGCGCGCCGCCCAGCAAACCCAGCAGATCGAAACGGTAGGCGAGGAGCTCCGCTCCATGATGACCTTCCTCAAAAAGAAGAAGATCGAAGCCTAACTCGTCGGGGGGCGGACGCCCTCGTCCGCGCGCGACCCCCCGGTCGCGCCGTTCGCAGCTCCGCCCCCCAGCAACCACGTAACCACCAACCAAGGAACCACCCATGCGTATCTGGACATTCGACACCACCCTCCGCGACGGCACTCAGGGCGAAGCCGTCTCCTTCTCCGTCGAGGACAAAATCCTCATTACCCAGAAGCTCGACGACCTGGGTATCGATTACATCGAGGGCGGCTGGCCAATGTCCAATCCCAAGGACAAGGAATTCTTCGAAAAGGCCAAGTCCCTCAAACTCAAACACGCCAAGCTCGTCGCCTTCGGAGCCACCCGCTTCGCCCGCAACCCCGTCGAGCAAGACGCCAACGTGTTGGCCCTCCTAGCCGCCGATACCCCCGTCATCTCCATCTTCGGCAAAACCTGGGATATCCACGTCACCCGCGTCCTCGGCATCACCCTCGAAGAAAACCTCGTCCTCATCGCCGATACCGTCCGCTTCCTCAAGGAACACGGCCGCGAAGTCGTCTACGACGCCGAGCACTTCTTCGATGGCTACCAGGCCAACCCCGAATACGCCCTCCGCACCCTCGAGGCCGCTAAGGAAGCCGGCGCCGATGTCCTCTGCCTCTGCGATACCAACGGCGGCACCCTCACCCATCGCCTCTCCGAAATCGTCGCCGTCGTCCGCCAGCGCTTCGATGGCATCATCGGCATCCACTGCCACAACGATTGCGATCTCGCCGTCGCCAACTCCATGGCTGCCGTCGAGCATGGCGTCACCCACGTCCAGGGCTGCATGAACGGCTACGGCGAACGCTGCGGCAACGCCAACCTCTCCAGCGTCATCGCCAACCTCGAAGCCAAGCTCGGCCACTCCACCATCGGCCCCGATAAGCTCACCTCCCTCACCTCCGTAGCCCACTTCATCGCCGAGCTCGCCAACCTCCCCCTCTTCCCCAGCCAGCCATTCGTCGGCCGCTCCGCCTTCGCCCACAAGGGCGGCATGCACGTCTCCGCCGTCCTCAAGGACGCCATGACCTACGAGCACATCAAGCCCTCGGTCGTCGGCAACCGCCAGCGCGTCCTCCTCAGCGATCTCAGCGGCCGCGGCAACGTCCTCTACAAACTCGAACAATACGGCCTCGGCGAGCGCCTCAACGAAGACGCCAAACGCGAGCTCCTCGAACGCATCAAAACCCTCGAATACCAGGGCTACGAACTGGAAGCCGCCGAAGGCACCTTCGAGCTCCTCGTCCGCGAAGCCCTCCAGCCCGGCATGCACTTCTTCGAGGTCGTCAGCTTCGAGGTCGGCACCCGCATGATTGGCAGCCGCCCCTCCCAAACTTCCGCCACCATCATCCTCCGCATCGCCGACGCCATCCACTCCGCCACCGCCACCGGCGAGGGCCCCATGAACGCCCTCGATCTCTGCCTCCGGCAGTGCCTCTCTGCCAGCTACCCGGCCATCGCCGATGTCCGGCTCACCGATTACAAAGTCCGCGTCGTCAACACCGACAAGGGCACTGCCTCCAAGGTGCGCGTCCTCGTCGAATGGTCCGATCATCGCCGCAGTTGGGCCACCGTCGGCGTCAGCGATAACGTCCTCGAGGCCAGTTGGAACGCCCTCGTCGATGCCATCCGCCTGGAACTCATGCGCCTCGCCGATAAGGACCTGACCATTGAAAAAGCCGTCGAGGACTACTGCTGGGGCGTCTGAGGCCATCCTCAACGTCATCCGTTCCATCCCCAAAGGTAAGGTGGCCAGCTACTCCGCCGTCGCCGCTGCGGCCGGCTTCCCGCGCCACCATCGCTTCGTCGTGCGTCTCCTCAACCTCTACGGCCGCTCGCTCCCCTGGCAACGCGTCGTCGGCGCCGGCGGGGAGATCAAGCTCCGCATGGGCTCTGCCCTCGATCAGCGCCTGCGCCTCGAAATGGAAGGCGTCGCTTTTCGCGGCCGCAAGGTCGACGCCCGTCATATACTGGCGTCAGAGGATTTAGTATGCACCGGTCCGATATCTCCCGCCGCCACTTCGCTGCCGCTCTAGCCGCCTCCACGCTCACGCTCAAAGCCGCCCCCGGCGATTGGGTCCCGCTCTTCGACGGGCGCACGCTCAACGGCTGGAAACCCAGCGAAAACCTCGGCTCCTGGAAAGTGATCGATGGCGCACTCGCCGCCGACGGCCCCCGCTCCCACCTCTTCTACAACGGCCCCGTCAAGTCCGCCGCCTTCCGCAACTTCGAGCTCGAAGTCGAGGTCATGGCCGCCCCCCTCGCCAACTCCGGCGTCTACTTCCACACTGTGTTCCAGGAAAAAGGCTTCCCCCAGAAGGGCTTCGAAATCCAGGTCAACAACACCGCCACCGGCGAAGGCACCTATCGCGAGCGCAAGAAGACCGGCTCCCTCTACGGCATCCGCAACGTCCACAAACAGCTCATCGCCGATAACGAGTGGTTCACCCTCAATGCCCAGGTGCGCGGCAAGAACATCCAGATCCGCCTCAACGGCGCCCTCGTCGTCGATTACACCGAGCCCAATCCGCCCGTTCTGGCCGAAGGCAGCGAGCGCGGTCGCATCCTCGATGCCGGTACCTTTGCCCTCCAATGCCACGACCCCGGCTCCAAGGCCCGCTATCGCGCTGTCCGTGTCCGCCCTCTGCCCGATGACACCCCCACCCCGGATGGCGCCGCCGTCTCCGTCGATGACGGATTCAAAGACATCATCACCTTGGGCGCCCGCAACTACCCCATGGTGGATTCTCACGTCCACCTCAAGAACGGCCTCACCCTCGAACAGGCCCTCGCCCGCTCCCGCCGCGACGGCATCTTCTACGGCATCGCCGTCAACTGCGGCAAAGGCTTCCCCGTCCAGGACGACGCCAGCCTCCGCGCCTTCATCCAAACCATGAAGGGCCAGCCCTGTTTTATCGCCATGCAGGCCGAAGGCCGCGAGTGGACCCAGATGTTCTCCCAATCCGCCGCCGCCCTCTTCGACTACATCTTTACCGACTCCATGACCTGGACCGATAACCGCGGCAAACGCATGCGCACCTGGCTCCCCAACGAGGTCGGTACAATCTCCGATGCCCAGGAGTTCATGGATACCCTCGTTGCCCGCGCCACCGGGATCCTCGAATCCGAGCCCGTCGACATCTACGTCAACCCCACCTTCCTCCCCGACGTCCTCGCCAAAGACTACGACACCCTCTGGACCGACGCCCGCATGAAAAAGGTCGCCGCCGCCGCCGCCAAGGGCGCCATCGCCGTCGAAATCAACGATCGCTACAAACTCCCTTCCGCAAAGTTTATTAAGGTCTTCAAAGAGGCCGGCTGCAAGTTCACATTCGGAACCAACAACACCGGCCCCGACGACCTCCGCCGCTGCGACTACGGCCGCCAGATGATCAAAGAATGTGACCTGAAATGGCAGGACTTCTGGACCCCCGGCGCCTTCGGCCCCAAAGCTATCGAACGCCGCGCCTCCGTCCTCCGCGCGTGACCCCGCTACCCGTGCGCCCCGCCCTCGCAAAACCATAATGCGGACCAGTTATACTGAAACCAGACTCATTCCCCCATTCATAGGACAGGAGATAGAATGCCCAAGCGAATCGTAATCCTCACCGGCGGCGGCGACGTCCCCGGCTTGAACGCCGTCATCAAACAAGTGGCCTACCGTGGCATCGGTATGGACTATGAAGTCGTCGGAATCCGGCGCGGCTGGGAAGGCCTGACCCATATCAACATGGAAGACGCCGAGAGCCGCGCGCGCTACACGTTGCCGCTCACGATGCTCAACACGCGCACCATCGATCGTACTGGCGGCACGTTCCTGCACTCTTCGCGCACGAATCCGGCCAAGATGAAGGCGCCGCCGGAGCACCTCGCTCACGTCACGTTCCCCAAGAAGGAAATCGACAAGGGCGAAGGCAAGACGGCCGTCACCTATGACATGACCACCCAGGTTCTGAAGAATCTGGAAGCGCTCGGCGCCGACACCGTCATTGCCATCGGCGGCGACGACACGCTGAGCTATGCCCGCCGCCTGCACGACGAGAATGTGAAGGTCATCGCCATCCCGAAAACGATGGACAATGACGTGCGCAACACCGAGTACTGCATCGGTTTCTCGACGGCCATCACGCGTGCCGATAGCGCCATCCAGCGCCAACGCACCACCGTGGGCTCGCACGAGCGCATCGGCATCTTCCGCATCTTCGGGCGCGACGCCGGCCACACCGCTCTCTATACCGCGTACGTCACCAACATCCGCTGCGTCATCCCCGAGCACCGCGTGGACCTCGACAAGCTGATCCAGTTGCTGGTGAAGGACAAGCGCAGCAACCCGTCGAACTACTCGCTCGTGCTGCTCTCCGAGGGCGCCGAGTGGGAAGGCTTCGAGACCGTTCACTACGGAGAGGCCGATGCCTATGGCCACCGCAAAAAGATGAATGTGGGCGACGTGTTCTCGAACGAAGTGAAGCGGCGCGCCGGCGAAGACACCATCGTCAGCGACCTGACGTATGATCTGCGTTCGGGCGATCCTGATTTCACCGACAAACTCGTGGCGTGCACCTACGGCAACATGGCGATGGACGCGCTGGCCGAGGGTAAGAGCGGCATGATGACCGGCATCGTGAACGGCTGCTTCCAGATGGTGGAAATCCCCGATCCGAAGCTCGGGCCTCGCACGGTCGATCTGGAGAGCATGTACAACACGGAACGCTACCGGCCGATCTACAGCGGCAAGGCCGGCTTCCCGGTCTTCCTCGCTCGCGCCAAGTAATGAAGTTCTTCGAACGTCCGTTTTCGAAGAAGAAACTGACCGAACTGACGCCGGATCTCGCAGCAGAGATCCGGCGTTCGTTTGAGGACTCCGCGGCGGACGAGGAGCACTTTCCGTCCACCATTGATCCGCGCATCTATCACGTCAAGGTGATCCTGGATTGGCTGGGTGATATTGGCGGGGGCCGCGTGCTGGATGTCGGCTGTGGCAAGGGTCGGTTTGCGCGGCTGGTGAAGGAGCGGCACCCCGCGGCGACCGTGGTGGCGATGGACCTGGCCGTTTCGATGTTGGGCTACGCCGATGCCAACCTGGCGCGCGCGGCAGGCTCGATGCTGGATCTGCCGTTCGCGGCGGGTAGCTTTGATGGGGCGTACGCCACGGAATCGCTGGAGCACGCCGTGGATATTGAGCGCGCCGTGGGCGAGATCTGCCGCGTGGTGAAGGCTGGCGGACGGATCGTGGTGATCGACAAGAACGCCGCGCATTGGGGCAAGCTGAAAACGCCCCAATGGGAAAAGTGGTTCCACGACGAGGAGCTGAAGAAGTTACTTCGCCGCCACTGCTCCCATGTGGAGTCGAAGCCAATCAGCTACTGGGAAGATGTCGAGCCGGACGGCCTGTTTCTGGCCTGGCTCGCCGTGCGCTAGATCAGTAGTAGCCGCTGTTCATCAGTGGTCGCCGCGCGACATAGTGGGCCTGCAGGAATTCGACGATATCGGCCAGTTCCTGCACGGTCATGTCGCTCGCGCGCGATGGCATCCGAGACTCGAACCCCACCGTCAGGAGTTCTTTCGGCCCCCGGACGATCTGATGGGACGGGTTGATGATCGACGTCACCAGGTAGCCGTCGGTCTTGTAGATGTCGATGTCACCGCCCAGCAACACTGGCACGGGCGGTTTGGCGGTCGGCTTAGGCAGGTCTGTTCCGGACACTTCGTGACAGGTTTGGCAGTCATTCTTTACGAATGCCAGTTTGCCCCTCTCCGTGTCTCCACTGGGCAGACGGAAACCGGACGGCGACCTTCGTCCGTTGGCGCAGCCGGCCGCCAGCAGCAGGATTGCGGCGAGGGCGAATCGTAAGGATCGGCTTGGCATCACTCACCTCCTTGGAATAGCCAGTGCTTCGCTATCTTGGTAGTTACGCCGAGTTGAGCCGGGAGTCAAGGGCGGCGCTTGGAGGGCTCTGTTGTGTCTGTCATCCTGACCGTAATCCTGCTGCTGGCCGCCGTCTGGTGCACTGCCGCGCTTTACATTGACGTCAGGGCAGTGTGGCTCAGGCTGCCGCTGGCGGCTGTGTTCGCGATCGTGATGGTAGTGGCGATCTTCTGGAGGAACCGCTGGGTGGGGCGCGGCGTGTGGGTTGCCGGCGTGGTAGCGGTACTCATCTGGTGGTTCTCACTGGAGCCCTCCAACACGCGTAACTGGATGCTCGACGTTGCTCAGACTGCATGGGTTGAGATTGACGGCGACCGCATCGTCATGCACAACATCCGCTATTGCGACTACAGGACGGAGACCGACTACACGGCGCGCTGGGAGACGCGCACCTACAACCTGTCGCAACTGCGCGGCATCGATCTGTTCATTACCTACTGGGGCTCGCCGTATATCGCGCATCCGATTCTGAGCTTTCAGTTTGGGGACGACACCCAACTCGCTTTCTCCATCGAGACCAGGAAGGAAGTGGGTGAGGAGTACTCCTCCGTGCTCGGTTTCTTCCGCCAGTACGAGCTCACCTTCATTGCCGCCGACGAGCGGGATGTCATCCGGTTGCGGACGAACTACCGCAAAGACGAGGAGGTGTACCTCTACCGCACTACTGTGTCGCCGGAGCAGGCGCGGACAATCTTCCTTAACTACCTGAGCTCTTTCAATAGCCTGCACACCACGCCGGAATGGTACAACGCGCTGACTAAGAACTGCACCACCGACATCCGCGTGCAGACCAGGGGCGCAGTTTCGGGCGGATTCATGCCGTGGGACTACCGGATTCTGGTCAACGGACTGGGCGACGAGATGGCCTACGAGCGAGGCATCCTGGCGGGTGCCCTGCCGTTCGGCGAATTGAAGCGACGGGCGCACATCAACGACGCAGCGCATGTCGCGACCGAGGCCGATTTCTCGCGGCTCATCCGCCAAGGCCGGCCGGGGTTTTAAGGCGGCTGGTATCCTGAAGATTACTCCCAATGACTAAGAAGCATGTGAAGCCCTCCCTGCAGGAGATCGTGGAGGCCGAGGGCCACCTCATCGACTCGCACATCATGGAGCAGATCTTCGACACGGTAGTGGAATACCACGGCCGGTTCGAGGTGGAGCATTTCCATATCGGCAAGACCAATGCGGATCCGTCGCGGCTGCGGCTGCGGGTGGAGGCGCCGACGGGCGACGAGCTCGAAAGGATGATCGGCGCCCTGCTGGGCCTGGGCTGTACACCGGTGGATGGCAGCGATGCCGAGTTTCGAGTGGTCGATCGCGACAGGTGCGCGCCGGAGGATTTCTACTCCACCACCAATCACCGCACGTTGGTGCGCCGCGGCGGCGAATGGCATGTGGTGGAGAACCAGCGCATGGACGCCATCATTGTGTGGGCCGGGGACAAGCCCTGGGCGCGCCGGTTGCGCGATTTGAAGGCCGGCGACGAGATTGTGGTGGGGATGCGCGGCATCCGCGTGATCCCGGAATCGAAGGAGCGCGACCGGCTTGCCTTTGCGTTCATGTCGAACGGCATCAGCAGCGAGCGGCAGGTGGAGACGGCGGTGCGGCAGACGGCCGCGCTGGTGCGCCATGCGCAGGAAAACGGGCAGAAGGTTGTCGTCGTGGCCGGGCCGGTGGTGGTCCACACGGGTGGGGCGAAGTCTCTGGCATCGCTGATCCGCAAGGGCTGTGTGCAGGCTCTGCTGGCGGGCAACGCGCTGGGCGTGCACGACGCGGAGGCGGCGATGATCGGCACCTCGCTCGGCGTGCGGCTCTCAGACGGGCGCCAGGAGGAGCACGGGCATCGCAATCACATGCGGGCCATCAATCTGATCTACCATGCCGGCTCGGTGGCGCAGGCCGTGCAGCAGGGCCGTTTGAAGAAGGGCATCCTCTACGAGTGCGTGACGCACAACGTGCCGTTTGTACTGGCCGGCAGCCTGCGCGACGACGGACCGCTGCCCGACACCATCACGGATATGAACGACGCGCAGGAGGCCTACGTACAGCATCTGCGCACGGCCGGACTGGTGCTCTGTCTGGGCTCGATGCTACATTCCATCGCGGTGGGCAACATGCTGCCGAGCTGGGTGAAGACTGTGTGCGTGGACATCAATCCGGCGGTGGCCACTAAGTTGAGCGATCGTGGCACGGGGCAGGCGTTGGGTGTGGTGACGGACGTCGGGATGTTCCTCGAACTGTTGGACAAGAGTCTTTCGGAGGTCAAGTCGTAATGTCAAAGAAGGCAGGGAAGGCCGTGAAGGTGTACACCGATGAGCACGCCGCGGCGGGGCTGGACGCGGACATGCCGGACATTGAATGCTGGCCGAACCAGTTCAAGACCGGCTATTGGATTGAGATCTCCACACCGGAGTTCACCAGCGTGTGCCCGCGCACCGGGTTGCCGGATCACGGCACCATTCAGATCGGGTATGTGCCGGGCGACAAGTGCCTGGAACTGAAGTCGCTGAAGCTCTACTGGATGGCGTACCGGAATCTGGGCATCTTCCAGGAAAACGTGGTGAACCGCATCTTGGCCGATTGCGTGAAGGCGTGCCACCCTCACGAGATGACGGTGACGGGCGAGTTTACGCCGCGCGGGGGTGTCTACTCCAAGATCACCGCATCCTGGGCGCGGAAGGGGAAATAACGCCAATGGCTGCGAACATGCGCTGCCCCTGGATGCGATCCCGCCGCCAGGAGTAGAATTCAGCGCCGCCACAGCAGGTGCAGGGAGGATCGGTATCGATCTGCGAGCCGGGCACGCCGGCTTTGAGCAACTGGCGCAGGTTGGCCTCGCGCAGGTCGAGCCTCGTTTTTTCGAGGAGATCGCCGCGCTCGGGGAAGATTCCGCCGAATTCGATTGCCACCTCCGGCCCCACTTCAAAGCAGCACACGCCAATGCTGGGGCCGATGGCCACGGTGAGGTCTTCGGGCTGGCTTCCGTAGGTTTCAGCAAGGCGTGCGATGGTGATGGCAGCGATGCCGGCGAGCGTACCGCGCCATCCTGCGTGGACGGCGGCCACGGCGCGATGCACGGGATCGGCGATCAGCAAGGGGACGCAATCAGCGGTCTTGACGCCAACAAAGACTCCGCAGTCCTGCGTGATCAGGGCATCGCCTTCCACGCCGGGGCCGCATTGGCGCGCCTCCAGGACCTTGGCGGAGTGGACCTGATGCAGCAACCGGTAGCCGGGCGAGGGCGCCGCGATGGCGGTTCCAAAGGAGTGTTCCAACCAAGGGAGCCGCGAGAGAAGGGGAGAGATGTAGTAGCCGCGCGGGCTTCTGACGATGCTCACGCCGCCGGGTGCTTGGTCTGAGCCACCATCACCTGCTGCTGGAACTGGGCGAGCATGGATTCTTCCAGCCGCACTTCGGTGGGGCGCTCGACGAGGCTCATCTGGTCGATCTTGTCCTGGAGCTTCAGGAGCGCGTAGAAGAGGTTTTCCGGCCGCGGCGGGCAGCCGCTGACGTAGACATCGACGGGGACGATCTTATCGACGCCCTGGAGCGTGGCATAGGTGTTGAACGGGCCGCCCACGCTGGAGCAGGCGCCCATGGAGATCACCCATTTCGGCTCCGGCATCTGGTCATAGATGCGGCGCAGAACCGGCGCCATCTTCAGTGTTACCGTGCCGGCGACGATCATCAGATCAGACTGGCGCGGGCTGGGGCGAAAGACCTCGGCGCCGTAGCGGGCGATGTCAAAGCGCGCGGCTGAGGCGGCAATCATCTCAATGGCGCAACAGGCCAAGCCAAACGTCAGCGGCCAGATGGAAGATTTGCGAGCCCAGTTGAACACGTAGTCCACTGAGGTCACCATGAAGTTGCGCTCGTTGACGTTCTCCAGATACATGGGGTCTCCGCCAGTTATTGTATCAAGACGTGAAGGTCGGCAATTGGGCAATCCGGGGTGGCGAACAGATGTAGCCTAACGGGTCGGGTCGCCGGCCAGGCGGCCGGGACAGAGGCGAGCGAGGGTGGCGGCGAGTTCGCTGAGTTGAACCGGTTTGGTCAGATAGCCATCCATGCCAGCGGCGAGGCACTGCTCGACATCGCCTGCCATCGATCCGGCCGTCATGGCCACGATGGGCACGTGACCGCCCGCCGTTGATTCCCTCTTGCGGACCGCTTTGGCGGCGGAAAGTCCATCCATTTCCGGCATCTGCAGGTCCATCAGGACGATGTCCACCGCGTTGCGTTCGAGTAGATCGAGCACCTCGAGACCGGTGGCTGCGACCATGAACGGGCAGCCGAGTTTGGAAAGCAACCGGCCAGCGATCCGTTGGTTGATCGGATTGTCCTCGGCCAGCAGCACGCGCACGTCGTGAAGCAGCCCGTCTGTCGTTCGGGAATCCGTGGCAATCCCGGAGGCGGGCTGCTGATCCTCGAAGGCCACTCCCATCACTGTGGTGAAGTGGAACACGCTGCCCCCGCCCGGGCGCCCTTCCACCCAGATGCGGCCGTGCATGGCCTCCACCAGACGTTTTGAAATCACCAACCCCAGTCCGGTGCCGCCATAGGCACGGGTGATGGAGTTGTCTGCCTGCTCAAACGGCTCGAAGATGATGGCTCGCTTGTCCTCGGGCACGCCCGGCCCGGTATCTTCCACCGTGAAATGCAGCGTGATGGAGTCGCTGTCGCGGGAGGTGCACTCCACCTTGACGTGGACGCTGCCGCGGTCCGTGAACTTGACCGCATTGCCGGTCAGGTTCAGGATGATCTGGCGCAGGCGGGCAGCGTCGCCAGCGACGTAATCCGGTAGCCCGGCTGCGAACTCGCAGGAAAGGCTCAAACCTTTCTCCTGCGCTTTGGGCCGCAGGGTGCCCACCGCGTCGTCCACCGTTTGCCGCAGGCTGATGGGTAGTATGCTCATCGTCAAATGGCCGGCGTCGATCTTGGAGAAGTCCAGGATGTCGTTGAGGATCCCCAGCAGAGACTCCGCCGACACCTGCGTGAGCCGCATGTATTCCTGCTGCTCTTCATTGAGCGGAGTGTCCATCATCAGCGAGGTCATACCCAGCACTCCGTTCATCGGGGTGCGGATCTCATGGCTGACGTTGGCGACGAATTCACTGCGCGCGCGGCTGGCTACCTCTGCCCGTTCCTTGGCGGCGTCGAGTTCGTCAATCACGCCGAGCAACCGGCGATTGGTCTCCTCCAGACGGTGGGTGCGCTCCGTGACGCGTGCCTCCAGGTCGCGGTTCCGGCCTACCAACTGGCGCAACCGCAATCGGTAGAGCAACCAGGCGAGCACTGCCGCCGCCAGGACGCAGATGCCCCCAAACCAGAGCGTTTGATAGAAATAGGGCCTGAGGCGAGTTTTTGCGGAGGTCACCCGCTGGCTCCAAACGCCGTCGTTGTTGGCCGCCATCACCTGAAACTCGTAATCCCCGGGCGGCAGAGCTGTGTAAAACGCCTCTCGCCGGCTGCCGCTATCCACCCATTCCGTTTGATACGGCAACAGGCGGTACCGGTAGCGGACTTTGGCCGGCGCCGCGAGACTCAATCCGACAAATCGCCACTCCAGATTGCGGCTGCCCGCCGGCAGTTCACCCGCGCCAGCCAGAGGGGTCTCCTTGCCATTGACGACGAGGCTCTCGATCCGGACGGGCGGCGGCAATCGATTGAAGGCCAGCCGGTTGGGGTCCACCACGGACAACCCCTTCATCGTGGGAAACCAGAGCCTTCCGTCGGGCGACCGGCTGCCGGCGGGTTGTCCGCCGTTGCACTCCCGGCTGTTGAGCCCGTCGGCGATACCGAATGCGAGAGCATGAATTTCGTGCCCCGAGGCGTTGGTTGGGGCCAGTAGCTCCGCCTTGCTCATGCGGAAGATGCCGGAACTGGAGCTCACCCACAGGAAGCCCTCGCCGTCTTCCATAATCTGAAAGACGACGTCCACGGGGAATCCGTTCTGGGGCGTATAGGCCGTGAACCGGCCCGCATGGCGCCTTGTCATTCCGCCGTCAAATGATCCGATCCAGAAGTCCCCGGCGGCATCCTCGTAGATGGAGAAGATGTATTCTCCGGCGAGGCCATCGCGTTTGGTGAAGATCTCGAATTGGCCGTTGTTCAGCCGGCACAGTCCCTTTTGCGTGCCGAACCATAACTGTCCCTGGCGGTCCTCGTGAATCACGCGGACATGGTCGCCCGGCAGTTCGTTGGCGGCCTTGAACCGGCTGATGCGCCCCTGCTGCATGCGGTACAGCCCTCCGCCCATGGCGCCAATCCAGAGGTTGCCGGCGCGGTCTTCCCGCACACTCAACAACGGACTTCCGGGCAAGCCGTCCTTCGCGGTGAAGGTCTTGAGGTTCCGGAAATCTCCACCCCCGATTCGGACGAGATCTCCACTGTAGCTGCCCGCCCAGATGTTGCCGGCGCGGTCTTCATGCAGAGACCAGATGTCCTCACTATCCAGTCCATTGGCACGATTCAGCCGTTCGGGCGGGCCGCCGCCGGGCGGGATTCGCGAGATGCCGCCTCCGTTGTGCCCAACCCACACGGCGCCGTTCCGCGCCACGAGCACGCACTGCTCCAGATTGCCGCCCAGTCCGTCGGCTGCTGTCATGGTTCGGAATGAGACTTCCCGCAGCCTTCGCAGGCCAGCCCCGCTCGCACCCAGCCAGACGCTGCCTTCCCGGTCTTCATAGATGGCGATGATGGACTCCGCGGCGTACGGGCCCGGGTCATCCTGATAACTGAATTTGCCCGCGGTCCAGCGCGCCAGGCCGCCGCTGAGCATGCCTGCCCACAAAGCCCCATCGCGATCGCAGGTGAGCGCCCACACCACCTTGCCGTCGATCCGCGCCTCCCGCACGCGCTCGACGCTGCCGTCCTCGCGCATGCGGGCCAGGCCGCTGCTGGTGCCAACCCAAATGGTGCCGTCCGGCGTCTGGGCCACTGACAATACTCGCTCGCTGGGCAGACCGTCCTGGACGCCGGTGTGCGTGAATCGCCCCTCCGCATAGCGGTAGAGGCCGGTTTGTGTGCCAACCCAGATTGCGCCCTGTTTGTCCTCGAAAATCGTGCGAATCGTCTGCCCCGCCAGGCCGACGAACTGGAGCCGGCCGTTTCTCCACACGTGAAGACCGGCCTTGGTAGCGCCCAGCCAAACCTCGCCGCCTCTCGCCACCTTGACGGCGCGCACAGAGACGCCGTGCACCAAAGTCTCTCCCGTTACGGGCTGGAAGACGCCGCCCACCACGCGGTACGCACCGTCCGTTGTCCCGAGCCAGAGTGCGCCTTCCTTGTCCCTTTGCAGAGACCAGACGAGATTGTTGGTCAGGCCGGGCGTGTTGGTCTTGTCGTAAACCCGGAACGCCTTGCCGTCGAACCGGACCAAGCCATAGTAGGTGGCCAGCCAGAGATAGCCTTCCTCACCCTGGACGATGGAGTTGATGGTGTAGTGGGGTAGACCCTCGGCCTCTTCCCAGGAAGCGTACTGGTAGTGCTTGATCGGCTTGGACGGATCCAGCGCCGGCAGTTGGCCCGCCAGGCCCACGAGCACGAGCGCCAAAAGGGCCAGGCGGAATGGCCAGATCTCACTATCGTATTGGAGCCGTCTCACCGATACCGCCCCTCACCTCTGACTCTCCTGGACAACTGAGTTTCTGGGCTTTGCCGATTGTATTTGAGTTGTTCGATTCCTGCAAGGCGAGGAAGGAGGCAGCCTTGGACGGCCTAACCCCTATCCATAGACGACAGGGTTCTTGTCGAGCCAGTGCTTGTCCCTGGCCTGATTCACTTGCTTCAAGGCACCCTTCGCGATAGGGCCGGTAACCCCGCGCGAGCCCCAGATCACGCCTCCGCTGAAGCCCACCGCGGCGCCCACCAATGCGCCGGCCAGGGCAGTCCTGGAAGACTTTCGCTCGTCGGTCAGATACGCCACCAGAGCGCCCACGCAAGCGCCGATCACCGCGGGTTGCCAGGAATCCTTCGCCGCCTGCGAGATCTCGGACAATCCGTCCTCCGCCAGGACGTCGTGGCGCGCAGACTCTGCGCCTTTCAACGCTGAACTTGCCAGTTCCTTACCGTACTCCAGGTTCTCTTTCAGCCAGTTTTGATTACTCATGACAGTTTGATCCTACTCCCATCATATCGGGTTCGGTTGGCCATCACGGTATACTTCCACTCCGAAACTCCGAAAATGTCTGAGCCACGCAGCATCTCGTATCGTCGATAATGAAGGCTACGTTGAATCAATTCCAATCCGACCCACGCTCCGGCCCCTCCGCGCCCGAGAGCCGCGCCTCCCGCGTACTTCGCGAAGTGTTTGAATCCGGACGTCCGATCACCTACCTTCAAACCTCGGAGGAGCACCGCGCCGGCCATGTGCTGCGTGAGGCCGCCGTTCGCCTGGCTGGTTCGCAGCCGCTGAGCGTCTGGACGTGGAGCCTCACGCACGGTCTCTACCGCGATGGCGTTCACGCCGAAGCCGGCACGCACGATCCGCAACAGGCGCTCGAATTCATCGCCGCCCACAAGCAGCCGGGCATCTTCCATCTCCAGGATTTCCACGAACCTTTGCGGGACTCGGCCGTGATCCGGCGCCATCTCCGCGACCTGTACGGGTCTTGCCAGGGCGAGCGCAAGTTCATCGTCATCACCGCCCCGGTCCGCGCCATTCCGGAAGAGCTGGAGCGGAATCTGCTGTTTCTAGAACTGCGGCCGCCGGACTTGGTAGAGCTGGTGGATTTCCTGAGGCGCGAGAGCGGCCAGACGGACCCCGAGATCCTGCAGCCACTTGCCTCCGCGCTGCAGGGCTTGACGCTGGATGAGGCGCACTACGCGCTGGGCCGCGCCATCGCGACCCACGGTTCGCTGACCCTGGCCGCCCGGCCGGCGCTGCTCGAAGAGAAGCGTCTGCTCATCAACCGCACGGGCTATCTGGAGTTCATCTCCGATGGCGGCAGCCTGAGCGAGGTGGGCGGTCTGGAGGGCATCAAGAAGTGGCTGCTGGAGCGGAGGAAGCTCTTCGCGATGGGGGAAGACCTGAGTGCCGAACTGGTGCCCAAGGGTGTGCTCATCATGGGTATCCCGGGCTGCGGCAAGAGCCTTTCGGTAAAAGCCTTCTCCTCCTATCTGCAACTGCCGCTCTACCGTATCGACATGATCGAGATCTTCTCGGGCCGCCACGGAAAGCCGGAGGGGGCGTTTGTGCAGGCGTGCAAGATGATGGAGGACATGGCGCCGGCGGTGCTCTGGTTTGACGAGATCGAGATGGGCATCACCTCGACGGAGTCCGGCGGGGAACAGGGGCGTATCTTCGCATTCTTCCTGACATGGATGCAGGAGAAGACGCGCGGGCTATTTGTGGCGGCCACCGCCAACCGTATTGACCTGCTGCCCGCCGAGATGATCCGCAAGGGACGATTTGACGAGGTCTTCTTTGTCGATCTGCCGCACGACGACGAGCGCGCAGAGATCTTCGAGATTCACCTCAAGCGGCGCGGCGTGGACATCTCCGGCATCGATATCGAGCAGTTGAAGTCTTTCACCAACGGCTGGACCGGCGCTGAGATTGAGCAGTGCGTGGTCTCGGCGGTACTGAAGGCGCGCCTGGCGGAGAGGCCGGTGGCGGGACAGGATCTCATCGGCGTCGCGGTGAAGACCGTCCCGCTCTCGCGCACCATGAGCGAGCAGATCGATCATATCCGTAGTTGGGCATTTGAGCGGGCAGTGCGAGCCTCGCCGAGGGCGCTGGGCCGTTAACGGTCGGTATTCTGTGAGGCCAGGAGGGTTGGAGACCATGAAGAAAGCGATGTTGCTGATCGCCTTGCTGGCGGGCCTTGCCCAGGCCCAGAGCGCCTCGCTCCTGTTTGACGGCGTGAAGTTGTTTTATCAGAAGCCGGGTGAGACCAAGTGGCGGGACGACAAGGCTCTGTTGGCGCTGGATGGCGGACAGAGGGTGATGCTGTTACTGAAAGACAACAAGCCGCTGTTCGTGATGAGGTACGACAATATCTCGTCCATGTCCTTCAACGAAAAGAAGGACCGGACTCTGACGCTCACCTACGGCGGCGATTCCTCCCCCAGCGGGACCGTGCGGATGGAGCTTTCCGGCAAGTGGAAAGAGATCCTGGAGACTCTCCGGGGCCAGAGCCAGAAGCCCGTGGCCATCGTTGCCGGCAAGTAGAGGCGCTACCGCGCGGTCCAACCGCCATCCACCAGCAGCGTATGGCCGGTGATCAGTGAGGCAGCCGGCGAGGCCAGAAATACCACGGCGCCGGCCACCTCCATCGGCTGCCCGACGCGGTGCAGCGCGGCGATGCGCTCTTCCACTTCCGCGCGAAACACGGCATCGGCCAGGAATGGCGCCGTGCTGGGCGTCTCGATAAATGTCGGCGCCACGACGTTGACCGTGATGCCGTGGCGGCCCCACTCCACAGCCTGGCACTTTGCCATGTGAGCGATGGCGGCCTTGGTCATGCAGTAGACCGACACGCCCGGCAAGGCCACGGCGCCGGCTTGCGATCCCAGGTGGATGATACGCCCGCCGCCCTGCCGGATCATCACGAGCGCAGCCTCCTGGCTGGCGAAAAATGTCCCCTTGACGTTCAGGTCCATCACGCTATCGAAGTCTGTTTCGCTCACCGATTCGGCATCCCCGACGATGGCAAAGCCGGCGTTGTTCACCAGAATGTCCAGGCGTCCGAAGCGCTCCACTGTTGAATGTACGGCCGCTCGGATTTCACTCAGCCGCGTGACGTTCATCTGCACAGGGTAGGAGCGCCGCCCCATTCTGGCGATCTCATCGTGTAAGCCGGCGTCCGCACGGATATCCCGCAGCCCCAGCGCGATATCGGCGCCGGAGTTGGCCAGAGCCAGCGAAATGGCCCGGCCCAGGCCGCGCGCCGCGCCTGTCACCAGCGCCACTTTGCCGGTCAGGTCGAAACTCGGGTATTGGTCCATAGGGACCAGCATAGACCGACCCCGCGTTGTGGGGCCGGCCCTCGAAAAAATTGATACCGGAATCCCCCGGGGCCGCGTCTGAAGAAGAGGGGGGCTTAGATGCAGGCCGGCGACATCATGCGAGCTTGGGGGCTGATTCTCAGGGGGCGCAAGCCCACGCTATCTATCGAGATCACGAAGGAATGCCCGCTGCGCTGTCCAGGTTGCTACGCCTTTGAGGATCAGCATCTGGGCAATGGCGTCAACCTGCGCCAACTCAGTGATTTCAAAGGCGATGATCTCGTTCGGCGCGTGATGGCGCTCGTCCGTGAGCTGCGTCCGCTGCACCTGTCGCTGGTGGGCGGCGATCCCCTGGTGCGCTATCGCGAAGTGGAACTGATGCTGCCCCAATTGCTGGCGATGGGCATTCACGTTCAGCTCGTCACCAGCGCCTTCCGGCCCATGCCGGACGTCTGGAGGTCCTACCACGGCTTCACGCTTTCGGTTTCTGTGGACGGACTCGAAGCCGAGCACAATGCGCGCCGCGCTCCGGCCACCTATGAACGAATTCTGCACAACATCGCCAACCAGCGCGTCACCATCCACTGCACCATCACCGGCCAGATGATGAAACGGCCGGGCTACCTGCGGGAGTTTATGGAGTACTGGAGCCGCGTGGACGCCGTGGAGAAGGTCTGGTTCAGCATCTTTACGCCGCAGCGCGGGCAGGTGATGCCGGAGATCCTCACCCCCGCTGAGCGCCAGGACGCCATCCGCCAGATCCACGAACTACGTGGCCGCTACCCGAAGCTCGCCATGCCGCGCCGTTTGGTGGACCACTTTGGCAACCCGCCGGCCAGCCCTTCGGATTGCATCTTCTCCCAGGTGACGCAGACCATCTCCGCAGATCTGCGGACCGCTATCACGCCGTGCCAGTTCGGCGGCGATCCCGATTGCAGCCAGTGCGGGTGCATGGCCTCGATGGCGCTGGCCGCCGTAGGCTCGCACAAAGTGGCCGGTTTCATCCCCGTGGGCTCGCTCTTCCGCGCCTCGGTCCGGTTCGGCGCTATGCGGCGCGGGGCGGGCGCACCGCTACCAGGCGTCCCGGTTGGTGATGGTCACGCGGTAAACGGGCTTGTTTCTCTCCGCGGGGTCCATCGTGAAGACCTCTGATGTCTTGGACGGATCGTAGCCGCGCCACAGCCAAGTGAGCGATTCCGGCAGATCGAGCGCTGCCTGGGAGCTGTTGTGCGCCGCCTGGCCGAAGCGGAAGTGGTAGTCGTACTCCTTCATTTTGAGGGAGTTGGCAAGCTGGATGTTCTGGAGCGGCCAGGAGCCATGGTCGTTCTCCAAGTCATCCGTGCCGTCGCTCATCCACACGCGGATGTTCCGTTTGGGCTGCTTGCGCACGTAGAACGGATAGAGATTGCCGCCGTCGAGCTTGTCCTGCGGACGCCATTGAATAGACGAGTAGCTGCCGATGGTGGAGTGCACGCGGCTGAACTTCTCCGGCATAAACCAGGCGGAGGTGAACGAGCAAATGCCGCCGGAGGACTCGCCGCCGATGGCGCGGCTATAGCCGTCCGGACGCAGCTTGTAGCTCTTCTCCACTTCGGGCAGCACCTCTTCGAGCAGGAATCGCGTGTAGCGGTCGCTCACGGTGTCGTACTCGACCGAGCGCATCGCCTTGCCGTCGGGCGCGAAGCCAGGCGCGATCAGCACATGCACCATCGGCGGGATCAACTTCTGCTGGACGAGGTTCTCGGTAACCGTGAAGAGGCGCAGCCGCGAGAGATCACCGGCGATCAGGGTCTGGCCGTCCTGCCACACCATCAGCGGAGAGGGCTGGGCCGGGTCGACGCCCGGTGAGGCGTAGAACCAGTAGTCGGCCTTCATACCGTCGTAGATCGTGCTCACAATCGTGCGTTTTTCGCTCAATTTGCCGCTTGGAACGCCACTTTTCGGGTAAGAATCGGCGTTGTAACCGGTCAGATCGGCGCGTGGGCCCAGTGGCTTGCCACCGGCGCTGTATTGGTAGGAATACGTCACGCCTGTGCGCATCTTCTCCAGGCGCATCCAGAGATTGGAGCCCGCGATGCTCAGCATCGGCGCCGGCGGCTGCTGGTTGATGGAGACCGAGACGGGCACGTCGGACGCGGTGACGAACAGGTAATCCTGGCCCCAGACGGCGACGCCGCCGCGCGCGGATAGGGTCTTGGTGATCTGATCCGCCAGGCCGGGCGTGGCGGGGCCGCCGCGTGCGGTGAGGATCAACTGTTCCAGTGGATGAACCTGCGCGAGGGCGGTGCAGGCGAGGAGTGCGGAGAGGGTCAGGAGCTTCATGGCTTGGAGGGAGCGGCTTTCTGTTCGAGGAATTCGGTGAGCTCTTTGAAGCGGCGGCGGCGCGCCTGATCGAGCGCGGTTTGGGAGCGGGCGTCCTTGGCGTTGAGGTCCGCGCCAGCGGCGGCCAGGGCCTGTACGGCGGGCAGGCAGTTTTGCGCGGCTGCCAAGTGTAGCGCCGTGCTGCCGGCGGCGGTGCGAACGTTCGGGTCGGCGTGGGCGGCCACCAGGGCCGTGAGGATGGCGGGGCGGCAGGCGCGAGCGGCGAGATGGATGGGGCGATAGCCCTCGGGTCCGGCGGTGGCGGGGTCGGCTTTGGCGGCGAGCAAGGCGGTCGCGGTCTCGTCGTGACCGCCCTGAACGGCGAGCCACAAGGGCGTGACGCCGGAAAGGGAGGGCGCGTCCACCTTGGCTCCGGCGGCGAGCAACCGGGCGACCATCGGCGCGCGTCCCTCGGCGGCGGCGTAATGAAGTGGGGTCTGGCCGCGGCGGTTCTCTGTGGCGTTTATGTCCAGGCCCTTGCCCAGCAGCAGCGCGAGGGCTGCGGGGTGGCCGGAGCTAACGGCGGCGTGGAGCGCCGTTTCGCCATTCCAGCGCCGGGCGGTTGCGTTGGCGCCGGCGGCGAGGAGTACTTTCAGGACTTGCACGTTGCCGCGACGGGCAGCGACGAGCAGCGCGGTTTCGCCGTCTTCTCCCACCGCGTTCACGTTGGCGCCCTTGGTCAGGAGTACCTGGACGTCGGTGGGCGCGCCGTTGGCACACGCATCCAACAGGACGCCGGGCGGCACGGCCGGCGGTGCGGCCAGCGAAATAAGTAGTAGCAGAGAGGGTCCCAAGTCTGGTTAGTGTTATACCATACGGAAAAGGGTATGAAGGGATTCACGGTAGGGGCCCTGTTTGCACTGGCTGTGATGCTGCCCGCCCGCTTGGCGGCGGCAGACATCGAGCGGGAGCGCGTCTATCAATCGCAGGTCCGCCCGTTCCTCAAGCAATACTGCGCCGGCTGCCACAATGCGCGCGTGAAGACGGCCGGTGTGGCCGTGGATGGATACCTCACCGGCGAGACAATCGGCGCCCAGAACGGCGCGTGGGAGAAGATCCTCCGCAAGATCCGCACGGGCGAGATGCCGCCCTCCGGGTTGCCGCGCGCGCCGCAGAGCGCCGTCAATGACGTGGTGCAGTTTGTCGGCGAGGAACTGGACCGTGCCGCCGCGGCCAAGCCGGACCCCGGCCGCGTGACTGCGCACCGCCTGAACCGCGCCGAGTACAACAACGCCGTCCGTGATCTGCTGGCAGTGGACTGGCGGCCGGCCGACGATTTTCCTGCCGACGATTCCGGCTATGGCTTCGACAACATCGCCGACGTGCTGTCGCTGCCGCCCGTGTTGATGGAGAAATACCTGGCGGTGGCCGGCAAGGTGAGCCGCCAGGCGCTGGGGCGTGTGCGGTTTGATGCCGTGCTGGAGCGCCACACTGCGCCGCGCAACCGGCCGCAGAGCCAGCGCATCAGCGAAGCGGCGCCGGTGGGTTCGCGCGGCGGCATCGAAGTGGAGCACCGCTTCCCGGCCGACGCCACGTATCTGCTGCGTGGCCGGGTGCGGTTTGCGCCCGATCCGAAAGTCCCGGAGTTTCTCGATTTCCGCCTTGATGGCAAGCTGCTGAAGCGCGTCGAGGTGAAGTTCACGCCCTCGGATGAGGATGAGGAGTTGCGCCGCTTTGAGATCAAGGTTCCTGTCACCGCCGGTCGGCACCAACTTCTGCTGAGTTTTCTCCGCGACGATTCGAAGAACGAAAGCCCCATGCTGGAGATCGCCGCCGGCGGTAAGCCGCGCCGCAATCCGCTGGGGGTGGACTGGCTGGAGATCGGCGGTCCGTTCGACGTCACCGGGCCCGGCAATACGGCAAGCCGCCGCGCCGTGCTGAGCTGCAAACCTACCGGCGCAAAAGACGAAGAGCCCTGTGCGTCGTCGATTCTCACGCGCCTGGCGCGGCGCGCGTGGCGGAGGCCCGTCACCGCGGCCGAAAGCGCCCGGCTGCTGCGCTTCTACCGCATGGGCAAGACCGATAGCGGCGAGTTTGAGGGCGGCATCGAGCTGGGGCTGAAGTCGATCCTGGTTTCGCCGCACTTCCTCTTCCGCGTGGAGCGCGAGCCGGCTGTGCGTGCTGCCGATGTCTACCGTATCAGCGATCTGGAACTGGCTTCGCGCCTCTCGTTCTTCCTGTGGAGCAGCATTCCGGACGAGACGCTGCTGGGCCTGGCTGAACGCAAAGCGCTGCAACAGTCGGGAGTGCTGGAGCGTGAAGTACGGCGCATGCTGGGCGATCCGCGCGCGGCGGCGCTGACTGCGAACTTCGCCGGGCAGTGGCTGCACCTGCGCAATCTGGCGAGCATGAAGCCGGACCCTGTGTTGTTCCCCGAGTTCGACAGCGATCTGCGCGAAGCGATGCAGCGCGAGACCGAAATGTTCTTTGACGCCGTCGTGCGCGAAGACCGCAGCGTGCTGGATTTCCTGGACGCGCCGTTTACGTATCTGAATCAGCGCCTGGCCGCGTATTACGGCGTGGCCGGCGTGGAAGGCCGGCGTCTGCGCCGCGTGGAGTTGCCGGCCGGGACGCGGGGTGGCGTGCTGACCATGGCGAGCGTGCTGACGGTGACCTCGTACCCCACGCGCACGTCGCCGGTGATCCGCGGCAAGTGGGTGCTGGAGAATCTGCTGGGCGCGCCGCCGCCACCGCCTCCGCCGGACGTGCCGCCGTTGAAAGAGGCGGGCATCGGGAAGACGGTTTCGATGCGGCAGCAGATGGAGCAGCATCGCGCCGATCCATCGTGCTCGGCCTGCCACGCCAAGATGGATCCCATCGGTTTCGCGTTGGAGAACTACGACGCCGTGGGCCGCTGGCGCACGAAAGAGGGCGGCTTTGAGATCGACGCATCGGGCCGGATGCCGTCCGGCGAATCATTCCAGAATGCATCGGAGTTGAAGCGTTATCTGCGCGCCAACCCCGACGAGTTTGTGTTGTGCCTCACCGAGAAACTGCTGACCTACGCGCTGGGCCGCGGCGTGGAGCGCAACGACAAGCCGCTGGTGCGGGCCATGTCTCGCGACGCGGCGCGCGACAACTACAAGTTTTCATCCATCGTGTTGGGCATTGTCCGCAGCGCACCGTTCCAGATGCGCCGCGCCACCGAAATCTCCGTCCAAACCAAAGAGGGGCGTCATGTTGGTGACTAGGAAATCTCTTTCCCGGCGGTCGATGTTGCGGGGCATGGGCGCGGCGTTGGCTCTGCCTGCTCTGGATGCGATGGTGCCGGCGCTCGCCCGCGGGGCAGGGCAATCGCCCTTGCGACTAGCCTTCGTTTACGTGCCCAACGGCATCATCATGAAGCACTGGACTCCGGCGGCGGAGGGGCGCGACTACGTCATGCCCGCCGCGATGGAGCCGCTAGCCGCCTACCGCGAGCAACTGATGGTGTTGAGCGGTTTGTCGCAAAAGAACGGCCGCGCGCTGGGCGACGGGCCGGGCGATCACGCGCGCGCGGCGGCGTCCTTCCTCACCGGATTTCACCCGAAAAAGACTGAGGGCGCCGACATCCACAACGGCGTCTCTGTGGATCAGGTGGCGGCCAACGCGCTCGGCGCGGCCACGCGCTTCCCGTCGTTGGAATACGGGCTGGAGGGCGGCGGCCTGGTGGGCAATTGCGATAGCGGCTACAGTTGCGCCTACACGAATTCCATCGCCTGGAGCGGGCCGCAGACCCCGCTGCCGCCGGAGCTGAATCCGCGGGCGGCGTTTGAGCGGCTCTTCGGCGACGGCGAACTGCACGACCGCGCCACGCGGCTCAAGCTCGCCCGGCAGGATCGCAGCCTGCTCGACTCGGTGCTCGAAGATGCCGGCCAGTTGAAGCGCAGCCTCGGCGCCACCGATCAGTTGAAGCTCGACGAGTATCTCAGCTCCGTGCGCGCCATCGAGCGCCGCGTGCAGACCGCCGAGAAGCAGGACATCGAGAAGAAGAACGACGCCAGCCGCGATCCCACCCTGCCCAAGCCGGCGGGCGTGCCGACGACGTACGAGGAGTACGCGCGGCTGATGTTTGATCTGATGGCTGTGGCGTTTCAGACCGACTCCACGCGCGTAGCGACGTTCCTGATGGGCCGCGAGGGCAGCAACCGGACGTACCGGTCGATTGGCGTGCCGGAGGCGCATCACGGCATCTCGCACCACATGGGCTCGGCCGAGAAGATCGACAAGCTGGCGAAGATCAACCGGCTGCACGTGGAGCTGTTCGGCTCGTTCCTGGCGAAGATGAAGTCCATCCCCGATGGCGACGGCACGCTGCTGGATCACACGCTGGTGCTGTATGGCAGCGGTCTCAGCGACGGCAACGCGCACTCGCACGTGGATCTGCCGGTGCTGCTGGCGGGCGGGGCGAACGGCGCGTACCAGATGGGGCGGCACGTGCGGTATGCGCCGGAAACGCCGCTGAATAATCTCTTCCTGTCCTTGTTGGAGACGGCGGGCGTGAAGGAAGAGGCGCTGGGGGATAGCACGGGGAAGCTGGCGCGGTTGGGTGAACTGGCGGGGTAAGGTACGCTGGACTTGAGCCGCACCGCTCGCTGGCTGCCATGGCGGCGTCAGCGCGGCTGTGGCGCAGGGAGATTGAGTCGTGCATCCCAGTGGCCGCTGGTATCGGGTCTTCACCTTTGTTGCCGCGCTCTCGATGGGCCACAGCCCCGGGGCACTGGCTGCCGGGCCGGAGACTGTCACCACCAGGGTCTTCGTGCCCCTTCCCCGGGATCAGATCAGCGCGGTGCTCCTGGGTGGGCAACACTGTCCGATTCGGCAGATGGAGCCTGGGGATTCGACACCAATTGTGGTTGTCGTTCCGGGTCTGCAGCGCACGTCTTACTTCGGGACCACGCTACTCAATGACCTGGGGACCGCCCTCCTGACTCTGAGAGAGCGCCGGAATGTTGAGTTCTGGGGGAAGGGCGGCGAAGGCGCCCACCTCGTTGGCGGCGAGTTTGCGGAAGGATGGGTAGTCGCTCCCACTGAACGGGACACGGCGCCCCTGCGGAGGCTGCCGGGCATTTCAAAAGTCAGGATTATCGAAGGAGTCGCGAAGCGCTTCGAGGGCAGCGGCCCCGTTCGGGTGTTTCTATACGGATCCTCCTTCTCCTGGTTGGACCTTCGAGGCAACGATGACTACTATGCCAGCCCGTTCGACGGCCGGTTCGATCTGATCGGTGACGCAGGGCTGACTCTCTTCCCGGTGCTTGTGCCGATTAGTGCCTCCCCGCGTGCTCTGAAGAATGAACTGAAATGGAGCGCATGGGGCAGTTGGACCCTGGGCGGTACGCCGCGCGTGCTGGAGAGCGTTCCGGGCTCGGGTCTACTCAAATACATTCGCGAGTCCGATGGAGGCACCGTGCTGACCCTGGAGGTGCCGGGGCGGCGCAGCAGCCGCCTGACAATGCCCCCGAAGCTGGAAGTACTGGGGCCGGATGGGCACGTGCTCTACTCCCGCCCGCTCGCCGTCAGCGGAGTCTGGTCTACGACGTCTGACGACTTTGACGCGGGATACCGCATGGGGCTCTACCGCATCGTCCCCGAAATGCGATTTGAACGACCCGCCCTTGTGCCCCAGTGCTTCGGCCAGAGTGCCCCAGAGGGGCAAACGTACCTCAAGGTGAACTCCCGGGCCTCCTCCTGCGGGGAGACATCCCAGTGCTCGTCCCAGGTGCACGTGCGGCCCGAGAATAGCCAGACATCCGGGAGCTCCGCCGGAAACTGAAATAGCCTGGAGGCCTCGAGGGTTCGAAGTTACGCGACATTCGTCCGGGGGCGCGCCGAGGGTTGAGGCCGAACGGGTAACGCTCGAACAACGTGGCGAGGATGTCTGCGTCGGTCCGCTCAAAGTCTGGCCCGGCGGGCGCCTTCTGGTCTATGCACCGGACCGCCGCTGGCTGGCTGCGGTCTCTTTTCGCTGAAGGGCAATCTGGCGCGAGGCCACGGCTGCTCCGTGCCAGTGGCGCCAGACGGCACGGCGCCCCGCTTGGGCAGAGCGCCGTGCATCTCCTCCACCTACCGTCTACCTGGAGCCGATCTCGTGGGCCCGGCGAACGCTGTGTTCCTTGCCCGGACCGTGGCAGGTGACGCACTGCTCCTTGCCTTCCAGCACGCTCTGGACTGCGCCGAAGTAGGCGCCCTTGGAGATCATGTGCCGCTTCACCTCGCTGGAATCGTGACACCCCGAACACGTGGCGGCCATCGGGCTGATGCGCAGGTCGTTGGCGGGATTGACATCCACAAAGCCCGGCAGCGGGTTCAACATACTGGCTGAAACCACAGTGGAGCCGAGTTTGCTGGCCAGGGGCAGCTCAAACGTTCCTTTGCCGCTCTTGTCGATGTGGCAGGTGACGCAGTTGCGGAGCTTGCCGGGGAACCGGACATCGCTGAAGTCGAGAAGCGCGCCGCGGAAACCGACGATGACGAGCGGCTTTCCGGAAGCCGCCGGCATGAATCCCATGAACCATGCGTTTGAGGTCGATGGAATCCTCGGCGCCCGTGCTGCGGTATGCCGCATCGGTCTGATTGGGGTTATGGCACATCACACAGAGACCGGGTTCCTCGTTACGGTTGGCGCCGTGGAGGCTGAGCCGGGGCACAATCACGTCACCGTGCTTGCCTCCGTCGTGGCATGTTTTGCACTTGTTGAAGTCGACCACCTGGCGTTTCGCGGTGGCGCCCGGCGTGATGGCGTAGTCCTTGTAGACTGCCTTCACAGGCACGCTGCCGAAGACCGGGGCGCCCACTGCATCGATGCCCGTCTGGATGCTGGGATGGCCCTCAATAGCAACCCGGCCCGCGCCGGCAGCCTGGGGCGGCAGCGAATTCCGCACCCAGAACGTCAGGCGCATGGAAACACCGGCACGGAGGCGGCGGCGGTGCAGGGATTGGCGGCGGTGAGGGCATTCACCACGTTCGGATAGGCCGGTCCTACACCCCCGGGGTTGGGCGGTGTGAAGTTCATCCAGTTGCGGATAACGTTGTTCATCGCTGTGGTGCCCGGGTTGCTGCCCGTGTTCACCAGCTCGGTAGCGCCCCATGTGCCCGCATTCCAACCCACATTGACCCGCAGCGTCGCCGGCGACTGGAACGGCGGAGCACCCGAGCGGATATTGTAGGGCTCCTGCGCTGCCTGCGGGTTGGTCACTGAAAAGACAACGGTCACCGTCCGGTTGGCGCTGTCGAAGGCCGCCGAGTGGATGTTGTACTGGAAGAGCTTGGTCGAATCCCACAGCAGGGGCGCCTCCTGCGCTGTTGCCTGGGACGGGGCCAGTGCTGCCGTCGCCAGCAGTAGCGCCAATTTGGATGTTGAGATGTTCGGAATGAGCTTCATCGATTTGTTTGATCCTTTACCCTCAGGTTCTTCCCGGCAGCTCCCGCCTACCCAGGTAGTCAGGTGCTGGCGGTCATGTTGACTTGATAGCGGACTATCGGGTCCTGTACTAAGCAGTCGGCGGGCCGTTCGCCCGGCGACAGGGCGCTAGGGTGATTTTCCGGTCAAAAAATCCTCGTCCGGAATCGTGTAAGGACAAGTCCTGATGGGTCTTGTCGTTGCTTCGCCTGAGAGTGCGATTTGGGGAGGATGGGCCGCGCGGTCCGGCATAGTACCGGTAGAACTTACCGTACCGATTGGGAAGCTTTACCGGATTCGCCTGCCGGAGTAAACCGGACGGAAACGTGATGTATTCCTGGCGGGCCGACCACCGGTTTTGGCTGGCGCCCGGCGCGGGCCTGGCGCAAAATGGAGAACATCATGCTGTCGTCCCGCCGCACGTTCCTGGCCGGCGCCGCCGCGCTCTGGAACAATCCGCTGGCCTCCCTCGGCCGCGAAAACCTCAAGATCACCGATATCAAAGTCACGCTGCTCTCCTGCGACCTCAAAGACCGGTCGTGGGTCACCGCCAACATGCTGATCTGGAAATCAGACGCCGTTATGGTGGAGGTCTTCACCGACAAGGCCATCGTGGGCATCGGGGCATCCACCCCCTACTCCGGTCCGGAGTTCCTCAAGAAGACCATTGACGGCGTGATCCGGCCCATGCTGCTGGGCCAGAATCCGTTCGATGTGGAGCACCTCACCACGGCATGGGGCGGCGCGCGCCCCAACTACGCTGTGTGGGCCGGCATTGATGCTGCCTGCTGGGACATTATCGGGCAGGCGGCCGGCAAGCCTGTCTACGAGTTGCTGGCCGCCGGCGGCGCGGCGCAACCGCACATTCGCATGTACGCCTCGGGCGGCGTGGAATACGCGTGGTACGCCCGCCCGGAGGCCCTCATCGAGGAAGCGCTGCGGTGCAAGCAGGCCGGCTACACGGCCTTCAAGTTTCGCATCGGTACCGAGTGGAAGAACAGCGGCATGACCTTGCGCCAGTACATCCCGTGGGTACGGAAACTGCGCGAGGCTGTGGGGCCGGGCATGGATCTGATGCAGGAGAGCAACATGAGGCTCAGCCTGGCGGAGTGCCTGGAACTCTGCCCGGTGCTGGAGGAGTTGGGCTTTCTCTGGTTTGAGGAACCCGTGAAGGCGCACGAGCCCGGCGCGCTGGAAAACCATCTCCGCATCCGGCAGGCGCTGCACAAGGTGAAGGTGTCCGGCGGGGAGAGCCGCGGCGGACGCGTCGATTTCAAGGAGTGGATTGACCGGCGCGGCTACGACATCGTGCAGCCGGACTGCAACGTCACCGGCCTGACCGAGGCGTGGCACATCGCCGGCATCGCGGCGCTCCGGGGCATTGAGTGCTGTCCGCACAACTGGCACGGCGGCTTGACCACCATGGCCAATGCGGCCCTCGTCGCGGCGATTCCAAACCGCCTGATGCTGGAGCTGAACCAGACCTGGAATCCGTTCAAGGAGGATATCTTCGAGGATCCTCTGGTGGTGCGGAAGGGCTTTCTGGATCTGCCGCGCCGCCCTGGGTTTGGCATGAAGATCAAGCCGGGCGTCGCGGCGAAGTACCCGTTCCTGCCGGGCAGCTACTGGAAGGCCAACCCGAAACTGCCTGTCGTCTGAGCTGAGCTCCGGGCGCGGCGAGGCGGCTCAGTTCCTAATGTTTCCGATGATTGTCATCTGTATATCGTGGTTCGACTTGAGGAGGTTCGTCAGCAGTTCGGTCATTTGAGAGTAGTTCGTCATGTACGCCTGGCTGTCGCCCTGGGTTGCCGGTTCCGGATTCAAGAGCTGGTTCATTAGGGATTGCATGGCGGTGGAGGCGATCGAGCTGAAGGTCGAGGGCCCTGCGTTTGGTGTGGCAGCGGCACACTGGCTGGGTGGTTTGCTGGTCGGGTCCGCCAAAGATGTGGCTGGCGGCCTGTTGAAGTATGCCAGCGCCTGTTGAACCATTTGTCCCAACCCGTAATAGTTGGCAGCGGATTGGCCCGAAGGCGACTGATTCAAGGGCGAATTCGGTGCGCTGATGGAACTCAATCCCGGGATCGCCGGGAGGTTGCCGGTGATCTTCTGGACCGTCTCCAGCAGGTTCAAGTCGAGGCCCGATGTTGTGCCAGGCGTGGAGTTGAAAATGGCGGCCAGGGCGCCCCCGAATCCACTCCCACCGACCGCTGTCACGAGGGCGAAGAGGTTCTGTACCCGTGACGCCTTTTCGGGCAGAGGCTCGCCGCTCTCCGGATCATAGACAACAGTCCCGGTCATATTGAGCTTGGTCATCTGGTCCTGGATGATCTGCAGGAAGCCGACGTCGGATTCCGGCGCCGCGAAGGTGGGGTCTGTGCTTGTGGTGACAGCTTCGCCGAACGGGTTGTACTCCACGGTCTGCACGAGTTCGGCATCAGCGGAATCGGCCCGGCGCGCTGCCGTTGCGAGCTTGACAACTTCGCGCGGGCGGAGCAGCGCGGCAGCGTTGCCGGAGACATCGATGGCGTAGTAGAGCGCATCCGCGCCAAGCTGGAGCTCCAGCGCCCGTCCACCCTCGCCGGCAAAGGTGCGGCGGAGGAGGATCTCGTTGTTATCGCCAAGCTCCATGAGTGGTTGCCCGGCGTCGTAGACGAGGCGCGTGATTCGGCCCTCGCGCTCGCGCTCCACCACGCGTCCAAATGGATCGTAGCGGTAGACCACGCGGCGGCCGTCGGCGAGTTCGACGGAGGCCAGGCGGTTGGCTGCGTCGAGGGTGGGCTGGTAGCTGCGCTCCACGCGCGGGAGGCGCTTGCCGTCCGCATCGTAGGAATAGCTGGCCGCCGGTAGAGTGGGATGGACGGCGGAGATGATGCGATTGAGCGAGTCGAATTCGTAGGTGTGCGTGCCTTCCGGCCCAGTCACCGAGGAGCGGTTTCCTGCCGCGTCCCAAGTGGCCGAATACGAGGCCACGGACCCGTAGGAAACGGCAGTGGAGCGGCCGGCGCTGTCGTATAGGAATTCGCCGCGCAGGCCGTTGGGGAAGGTGATGGAGTTGAGCTTGCGATCCGGCCCGTAGGCGAAAGCATAGGCGTGGCCCGCAGGGTTGGAGAGCGCGCTGAGGCGCCCGGCTTCATCGTAGGCGTAGGTGGTGACGCCCCCGGCAGGATCGGTCATGGTGGCGCGGTTGCCGGCGGCATCGTAGGTGTAGGAGAGGACGAACGGGCCGCGCGAATCCGTGATCGAGGCCAGGCGGCCCAGCGGATCATAGGCGTAGTAGAGAGTCAGGGTCTCGTTGGACGCGGAGGAGAGGCGGCCGCCCGCGTCGTAGGTGAAGGTCTGCTCGGTTCCATCGGGGAAGGCCGTTCGCGTGAGGCGGCGATCGGCGTCGTACTCCATGAGAGTCTGGTTGCCGTCCGGGTCCGTGCGGGCGATGAGGTCGCCGCGCGCATTCCAGGCGTAGGAGTGTGTGCGGCCGTCCGCTCCGGTGAGCTCCACCGGACGGCGCATGGCGTCGTAGACGATGGTCTGGCGCTCGCCCAAAGGGTTGACGGTCGCCGCCAGCAGGCCGCCCGGAGCGTATTCGAACTGCTTGCTGTCGCCCAGCGAATTGGTGGCCGAGATGAGATTGCCGCCTGGATCGTAGCCGTAGGTGGTAGCCGGAATGCCGGGGCCTGCGATGGATGCGAGCTGGCCGGTTTCGTTGTAGGTGCGGGAGGTTACGCCGAGCGGTCCGGTGAGCTTGGTGACGTGGTTGGCGGCGTCAAACTCGGTGCTGGTTTCGGCGCCACCGGCGGTGAGCGAGGTGATGCGGCGGAGCTTGTCGAATCCCGCGCGCCACAACACGCCCGCCGCGTCGCTCTGCTCCACCGGGTTGCCGACGGTGTCGTAGGAGACCTGAACCACCTGCCCGGCAGGATTGGTTTCGGAGAGTAAGCGTCCGGCGGCGTCGTAGGCGTATCGCGTCTCCTGGGCGAGCGGATCGCGCCGGGCGGTCAGATTGCCGCGGGCGTCGTAGGAGTAGTCTGTGCGGTTCCCCGCGGGATCCGTGAAGCTCGCAATCTGCCCGGTGGCGGGGTCGTAGGTGAAGGAGATGACGTTGCCCAGCGGGCTGGTGCGCGAGAGCACTCGGCCGGAGGAGTCATACAGGAACGTGGTGCGCGCGCCGGTCTCGTCCGTGGTGGATTCCATCCGCCCGGCGCCGTTCCACGTCTGGAGTTGCGCGGGGAAGCCGGCGACGGCCGTGCTGGTGGTCTGTCCGGCGGCGCTGAAACCGTACTCGGTTTGGGTGGCGGAGGAGTCCGTGAGGATGGTCTGGTTGGCGGCGTAGGCGAAATCGAGTACGGCGCCGTCCGGGCGGGTGTTGCGGGCGACCTTTCCATTGAGGTCGTACTCGAACGCGATGGGATTGGCGCCCGGGGACGTGATGCGCTGCAGGAAGTGGTTTGCGTATTCGAAGGTGGTGCGCTGGCCGGTGATGTCGATGGAGACGGAGAGGTCGCCATTGGCGTCGTAGACGTAGGAGACACGGCGGCCGGTGTGGTCCTGCGCGGAGACGATGCGGCCGCGGCCATCAGAGGAGAGCGTCAGCGTGTCGCCGGCGCCCGACGAAACCGAGAGCAGGTGGCCGGCGGTGTCGTAGGCAAGAGTATGGGTGTTGGCATTGGCATCCGCCAGCGAGATCAGGCGGCCGGAGGAATCGAAGCGGGAGACGAAGCCGTCCGGGGCGATCAGCCGGAATCCGTCCGCGTCGCGGATGAGCCGCGTGGCCGGCGCCATGGCGCTGCGGTATTCCGCGCCCTGTGCGGTAAATCGGAGGGCCGAGCCGGAGCGCGTGACGTAGACCAGATCATCACCCTGCACCGTGATGGAGGCCTGATAGCGATGGGACCAGCCGAAGCCAAAAGGTGAATGGATGGCGGCGGCCTGGGAGTTGTACGTGCGGTCCAGGGAGAGCGGGAACGTGGGGCCGGCGAGGACGATGTCGGTGAACTGGTGATACATGTTGCCGTTGGAGATGGTGACCGGATCGCCGCACGCGGTGTTGCCGGTCTCCACGGAGTTGCCGAGGGTGCCGGGTCCAGCGGGTACGGGCAGGGGCGGCTTCAGTTTGGGGGCCGTCAACGTGCCACTGCCCGAGGCGGAGATGCGGGCCGTACCTACCTTTTGCTCCACGCCGTCGAGAGCCAAGGCCAGAGTGCCCGTCGGATTCGCCATCGCGCCGGCGCCTTGGGTGATACCGGAGACTGTTTGGATCAAAAGGCCCTTTGGTGTTGTTCTCGCCGAAGCGGATTGGATTGCGGCTGTGAATGCCAGGCCCCCTCCCAGGGAGAAGGACATCGTGCCCCCGACGCTGACGACGTCGCCCTTGGCGTTCAGGCCGCCCGTGAGGGCCAGCGTCATGCTGGCCATGCCGTAGGGCTGCACCAGTCCACTACAGTGGCCGTTGAGCGTGCCTGTGCTTCCGCTGGCGCCATAGGTGGCGTCGCAGGTCATGGAGACGATCAGTGCAACGGATTGTGTTTGAGCTGTGGCCGTCAGTGCGAATGCAACGGCCATTAAGAGCGCGCGCATGGTGAGTATTCCTCCTGCTGTCGCCCTGCTGCGGGTACTGCTACGGCACGAATATACAACGCCGTGCCAAGGGGGGGAAGGGGTAGGGTGGGGCACAGTCCATTGGTTGACGCCCCGCCGCGCATGGTAGCCTTCGCTTACGGAGTAATGCTCATGACAAGGGTTTGGTTCATCGCGGCGGCAATGTCGGTCTCGCTCTCTCTCTTCGCCCAATCCGGGCAGAAGATCTTCCATCTGGAGATCGGCGATGCGCAGCGGCGTACGCGGGACGCGCGCGTGGTGCTGGACGGCATTACGGATACGGCGACGGGCGAGGTGCTCTCCGCCAACCAACTGGCCGGCCGGCTGCGCGATACGCGGTTGCTGCTGGTGGGCGAGTCGCACACCAGCGTAGATTTCCACCGTGTGCAACTGCGTGTGATCCAGGCACTGCAACAGTCCGGCCGCAAGGTGATGATCGGTCTGGAGATGTTCCCCTACACCGAGCAGCGCTCGCTCGACAACTGGCGCGACGGGCTGCTCACCGAGGAGGGCTTCCTCACTCTCGCGCGCTGGTACGAGTTCTGGGGCTACCACTGGAACTACTATTCGGACATCTTCCTCTACGCCCGCGACCACCGCATCCCCATGTACGGCGTCAACACGCCGCGCGCCGTCGTGACTGCCGTCCGCCAAAAGGGCGTCGACAAGCTCTCGGAGAAGGACAAGCAGCATGTGCCGCCCCAGATCGATATCGACAGCAACGATCATCTGACCTTCTTCAAGGCGTCGTTCGATGACGAGGGCTCCATGCACGGGCGCATGCCGGATTCCATGCTGAAGGGCATGCAGGCGGCTCAGGCCACCTGGGACGCCAGCATGGGCTACAACAGCGTGAAGGTGTTGAAGGCCGCGCCCGCCGATTCGATTCTGGTGGTGCTGGTGGGCAGCGGCCACGTCGCCTATGGCGTGGGCATCGAGCATCAGGCCAAACAGTGGTTCGACGGCAAAATCAGCACGCTGATTCCCGTGCCTGTGCAGGACTCCGATGAGAAGCCGGTGGTGAACGTGAAGGCCTCGTACGCGAATTTCGTGTGGGGTATCCCGCCCGAGCACGACTCGCTTTATCCCTCTCTGGGCTTCTCCACGACGGAGAGCGGCGGCGTGCGCAAAATCATAGCCGTGGAGAAGGACTCCGTCGCCGGCCGCAGCGGATTCCAGGTGGGCGATCAGGTGCTGGCGCTGGACGGCATCGCCGCGCCGGACCGCGAAACGTGGAGTCGTTTGATGGCCGCCCGGAACTGGGGCGATACGGTTGTGGTGACAGTGAAGCGGGGCGAGGCGGAGCTCAAGATCAACGCGGAGCTGCGCCGGGTGGTGAAGGAAAAGAAGTAGGCCGCCCGCCCTCCCCGAAGCCGCCTTCGCTTCAAGCGCCTGTTTCGCGAAGGCGGCTTCGCCCCACGACACCCCTTTGTCGGCCCATCTATCCTGGAATCAATCGGATACGATTTGGCCCCCTCCTTGCTTCCTACATCGTGCGCACTCAACGGCGCGGAGTTCAGGCACAAGGAGGAATCCATGCACGACGTGGGACAGATTCTTACCGAATTCGAAGAATCCACAGGGTTCGACAACGAGACGACAGAGGCGCCGGAGTATACCGAAGAGAGCGGCGCCCCGGAAAGCCCCTTCAACGAAGAAGAGGAGATGGAACTCGCCGCGGAGCTCTTGGGAGTCCAGAGTGAGGAGCAGCTCGACGAGTTCCTCGGTAAGCTCTTCAAAAAGGCCGTCGGGGCAGTCAAGAAGTTTGCCAAATCGCCCGTCGGCGGGTCGCTCTTCAAGATCCTCAAGGGCGCCGCCAAGACGGCTCTGCCTATGCTCGGCACCGCTGCCGGCGCGGCACTCGGTGGTCCGCTTGGCGCTCATCTGGGCGGTACGGTCGCCGGTGCGGCCGGGAAGGCTTTCGGACTCGAACTGGAAGGGCTCAGCCCCGAAGATCAGGAGTTCGAAGTAGCCCGGCGCTACGTCCGCTTTGCCGGATCGGCCTCGCAAGCTGCCACCGAAGCGGCTGCGACGGCGCCTCCATCGGTGGCCGCCACCCGTGGTGCTGTCGCCGCGGCTCGCCGCCATGCCCCCGGGCTGATTCGTCCCTACGGCGCCCGTCCCGGCGGCCGGCCGCACGCTGGGGGCTGCTCTTGCGGAACGGCCACTTCCGGCGAGTGGGTGCGGCGGGGCGGGAACATCATCCTGCTGAACGCGTAGGCGACCATGGACTCTGCGGCCACAACGATCCTCAGCCAGGAGGCACGCGCTCTCTCTGCCCGGTTGGCGGGCATGAGACCGTTCGGTCTGCTGGAGCCCATGGTGCCTGCCGCGGCGCTGGCGCCCTCCGCCCTGCTCGGCATTGAGCGCAGTCAGGCGGAAGGGTACGAAGAGATTCGCGCCCGCGTCTCGGCGTTCTTGGAATGGCTGGAGGAAGGCCCCGGTCAGGACGTCACGCCCAGCGAGGCGCAACGCCGCTTCGCATTGCTCCGGATGCGCTTCAACGCAGTGCTCTCCGACTACGAGATCTTCTCCGCCGCTCTCACGCAACGCAGTGAGCGCGATCACGGAGTTTGGCTCGCGGGCCTCGAAGTTGCTGCCACCGACGCACTCGCAATCAATCCCGGCTGGTACGCCGCGCCGCCGCTCATCTGCTATCTCGATCGCGGCTTCGGCGCCGCTATCCGTCGCGCCCGTACCCGGCTTCCCGGAGGCCGTGAGAACCCCGTAGCCATCGTCCGCATTCCGCGCGAACGAATGATTGGCTGCGGCATCGCCTCCTCTCTCGTTCACGAAGTGGGCCACCAGGGCGCTGCCTTGCTGGATCTGGTCCCTTCCCTCCAGCCGCTGCTCACCGAGCTCGCCCGCACCGGCGGCCCAGACGACGGCGCCTGGCATCTCTGGGGGCGCTGGATCTCGGAGATCGTTGCCGATCTCTGGTCCGTCGCGCGGCTCGGCGTCACCTCCACACTCGGACTGATCGGCGTGATGAGCCTGCCTCGCGCTTTCGTCTTCCGAATTAGCACAACGGATCCACATCCAGCTCCGTGGATCCGGTTGAAGCTGAGCTGCGCCATGGGCGATGCCCTTTATCCGCATCCCCAGTGGCTCCAGATCAGCCGGACCTGGGACCGGTTGTACCCACAAGAAGGGGAGAGCTCCAGCCGCCGCATTGTGCTCGAAAGCCTCCTCCGCACGATGCCTGCCTTCGTGAAGCTGCTGGTCGGGCATCGCCCCGCATCACTTCGCGGGCTGTCGCTCCATCAGGCGTTGGCGCTCCCGGAGATCCAGCCTCGCGAACTGGCACGGCTCTATCGCGGCAGCCCTTTAACCAGGGATCTGCTCGCCAGAACCCGCCCGTCCACCGCCTTCGCTGCCGTGGGCCAAGCCCGCCTCGAAGGCGTCATCACGCCCGCCCGTGAAAGTCAATTGATTGCGGAGTTGCTCGAATACTGGGCGCTCCGTCGCAGTCTGGCAAGTTCGATACAAACCGGGTGAGTCCACCCAGGAGGATTAGCAGTGGAAAAACGAAGAGGGGATTCCGAAACCCAGCCAAAGAGCGCCCTGGCTGCGCCGGTCGTGGCGCCGGCCGCAACTTTGCCGGCCGGCAATAATCCGCCGCCCAGCCTCACCGTGCATCTCGCCAACGCTGTGAGTGGCCCCCCGAGCGATCAACGGTTCTTCTGGACCAAGATCCGCGAGGGGACCACGCGTATCAGCTTCAGCTACTACGAGGACTTCATCAACGATCTCTTCTGCGCCAACCCCAAGTACTTCGAGGGGCTGGAACTCCAGGAGTTGGACCAAGTCCAGCGAAAGAGCCAGCGCCTCGGCTCCCACGTTGCAGGTGTCGCCGCCTACCAGTTGCTGCGGACTGCTACGGAGGCGTTTCTCCTGATGCACTGTGGAGCGCTGATGGATAGCAACTCCTTCTTCGGCGCCAACCTTGTGCCAGATCCCGTCAAGCGGCGTGGCATCGTTGCCAGGGAGCTTGACGAGGAACGCCGCCGCCTGGGCGAAGAGAGCCTCAACGTCGGTGGAATTATCGACGGGCTCAATCGCTACCTCGGCGCCTCGCGCCTGGGCACCCTCACGGTCCTGCCCTACTTCGAGAACGTCATCAAAACCTCGTTTTCGCGGCGAGACCTCGGAGCGAAGCACCCGCTTTGCGAGGGCATCCTGGACTCCCGCGTCTCGGCCGAAAGCGCCCCCTGTATGCTAGAGCTGATCTGGTCCTACTGGCACGAGGAGGGCATGCTCGTTCAGTCCCTCAATATGATCGCTCTCCGCTTCCAGAACCGCATCGATCCGTCCGGCCGGAACCCGCTCACCGCCCTCAATCTCGATCCCCTTCGCCCGCTCAGCAACCTGTTGTGGGGCTACGTTCAGGACGAGTACAACCGCCTCACCATTCAGCGCCGTGCTTACGAATACGACAACCACTACGGACTGACCCTCTATGGCAAGGCGGTCCAAACCCTCCAATCCGCTGATAGCCGCACGCGGTTCATCGAGGCCTTCCACCAACTGCTACATCGTGCCGGCAAGTTCTATCTCCAGGACGACGACACCACGGTGCGCGCCGACGCCTTCCCCGTCCTCCAGGCGCTCAAGGAGGTGCACCTGCTACTCGCCCAGGGCGCGCACAACCAGTTCGGCGACCTGCCCTGGACCGCCCGCGTCGAGATGCTGATCCAGAAGTGGCTGCTCGGGCGGCCGGAGATCGGCCAGTTCCTCAACAGCCGCCCCATGGTGCCCTACACCGAAGGCTGGATGGCGCCCGTTGACTCCATCAAGAAGATGTTCGGCTGGAACGACACCTCCGTTTCGCAGTTCCGCGATTTGGGTGTTTTCGGCGAGCAGTTGCTGCTGTCGGCGCGCTACGGAAACTGGCTGGAGATCAACGATCCCACACTCGCTGCCGAGTGGGCCAGGTATTGGCGTCCGGAAGTGCAGTCCTACGTCCACTCCTACCGTGCCGCCACCGGAGCGGATTTGACCATGGCGCCGGTCAGTACAGTGCCACCCGGGATGCTCCTGCGGGACCGCCCAGGCGTCCGTCAACCCGCGACCTGACAGCGGCTCACCGCCGTTTCTGAGCCGCGACCGTCAGGGAGCGGTTTCCGCGTGCCACACCCGACTAACCACAACCGGAAATCCAAGGAGGATCACGACCCCATGAGTAACCCATTCACGTTTGAGATAGAAGAAACCGATTTCGAGACAACGGAAACCGGCGATTTCGAAGTGGCGCCGGAAGAGTATCCGGAGAGCGGCCCGCCCGAACGCGAGGCCACCGAGGAGGAGGTGCAATATAGCATTATCATCAGCCCCACCTCCCCCGGTGACGGACGCGTCCGCGTGCCGGCCGTCACCAACTCCAACCTCTCCAGCCTGAAGTTCCCGTTCAACTCCATCTGTCTGGTCGAGGCCTGGCGGAATGGCAAGTGGATCCCATGGGCCAGCGGTAATCTGATCGCCCCCCAAGTCGTCCTCACCGCCGCCCACGTGCTCAAGGCCAACGGCGGCTTGGAGCCGAAATTGCGATTCACGCCCGGCGCCGACTTTTCCGCTTCGTCGGCGGCCAACAAAACCCCCGCCGCGCCCAAGCAGATGGAGGTCACCAGCGCCCGCATGAAGGTTCACTCGAGCCTGGACTACGGCGTCGCCATCCTGCCGCAGAAGTTCGCCAAGCCCGGTATGTTCGTTTCGCTCAAGGCCTCGCTCGTCTGCAAGCCCAAAGACTACATGAACGTCGCCGGGTACCCCGGTGACAAGCCCGGCGGCACCATGTGGTTCCACGCCGAGCCCGTCCTCGTCAGCGGCCTCTCGCCCACCCACCTGCGATACACCATGGACACCTGTCCGGGACACAGCGGCAGCCCCGTGTGGGTAAAACTCCCCAACGGGACGCGCATCCAGGTCGGCATCCACACATCGGGCGCGTCCGGCGCCGGCCAGAAGGGACGATGCAATCCCCCACAGGCCGTACCCGGACAGAACACCGGCGTCCGCGTCACCGCCCAACTCATCCAGCAGGTCAATGCCTGGTGCACCCAGTTGGGTGTCCAGAAACCCAAGGTGATCTAGGCCGTAGCAGAAGCCCCGTTTCCCCGGCGCGCGGCCCTTCTCATCTGTAGCGCGCGGCTGGTCACCCCCAGGCGATCCGCCGCGCGCTGCACATTGCCATCCTCCTGCTCGAACGCCACCCGCTCGGCAATCTCCTCGGCGGTCCTGCCGATGTCCTTCAGCCGCGCTCCCCGCAACACCGACGCCCGAATTGCCGCCTCCAGGTCCGGTTCGGTACTTCCGCGGCCCAACACGCCAGGGCGCTCCGCCGCCGGCACGTCCCCAGGCGAAATCGGGCCCGGTCCGGCATGGCGTGCCGCCACATGGCGCACCAGTTGCCTCAGTTCCCGCACATTCCCCGGGTACTCCCTCGACCTCAGAAGCCCCGCCACAGTCTCGCTGAAACCGGGGTTCGGGTCCAATTCCTTTCCGAGGAAGTGCCTCGCCAGAGGCAGGATGTCCTCCCGCCGCTCCCGCAGCGGCGGAACATGGATCCGGCATACGGCTACCCGATGATAGAAGTCCGTTCGGAATCGGCCCTCCGCCTTTTCCCGCTCCAGATCGCGGTTCGTCGCACAGATCAGACGAAACTCGCTGGACCGCCACTCGTTGCCGCCAACGGGCTTGTATGTCTTCTCCTGGATGACCCGCAGCAATTGTGCCTGCATCGCCAGCGGCAACTCCCCCACTTCGTCCAGGAAAAGCGTGCCGCCATGCGCGAGAGCAAAGGCGCCCTCGCGCGGGGCGTGCGCCCCGGTATACGACCCGCGTTCGTGCCCGAAGAACTCGCTCCCCGATAAATCCGGCATCACCGTCGTGCAGTCCAACGTCACCAGGCTGCCCTTTCCCCTCCGCCGGTCCAGCGTGTGCACCAGTCGCGCCAGCAGTTCCTTGCCCGTGCCCGTTTCACCGGTGATCAGCAGAGACGCCGAGGAAAACAGTGCGATATCGACCACTTCTTCCAGCAATCGCCGCCAGCCAGCCGAGCGCCCAATCAGGTTCTCGCCCACCAAAGGCGAATCCAGGATCCCGTCCGCCTGCGCCCAGCGGTCCAACCGGTCCTCGATCGCGGCCCCCAAGCTCTCCGTTTCGCTCCAGCTCAGGACGTCGCGCACACCTGCGCCCAGCAGGCGCCATGCCAATTCGCTCTCCTGCTCATGGCCCAGGGCAGGGATCACGGCAAGCACAGGGACTCGTGACGCCGAGGCAGCCTGTAGTATCGCCCCCGCCACGTCTCCGGAACCGGACATGAACAACAACCCTGGACCCGACGGAGTGCGCTCACCCAACTCCTCCAACGGCTCCAGATGCTGTCCGAGTTCAATAATTCGCTTCGCGGAGGGCCAAGCGGTGTTTGTGCGCCCGTACCACACAATGCACCTCCAAGACCCCACTCTGGAGAATGCGGAGGAGTCCCAGTCCAGCCAGTTTAACAGCCCAATATCGCCGACTATATCGGCGTACTGCGACCAATGCAAGATAGTTAATGTTAAAGGGCTGGGCCGGAGCGGCCTGTTCGCCAATGCGGCCCGCGGTCCTGACGGCGAATTTGACTAACGGACCGTCCCAACTGGGCGGGCTTCGTTGTGGTTCGGAGCTGCGGGCCGCATAGCGCGAAACCGCCGTGTTGCGGTGCTGCAACTGTGTGCCGGAAACTGCGCCCGCATTTGGGCGCCAGCGCAGTTCCACCAATTCTGTGCCCAGTGTTTTCTTAGGGTCGGTGCCCCGTCACGGGCCGGCGGATTCCGCCCTTACCCCGGAACGGCAGGCACGACATCGCGCAGATCGGGCTCGTCGTGAATGAAGGTTATCTGGAGGCTGGCCGGCGCTAGGCCCGTCTCTGGATCCGGCTCTGCCGGCTGGGCACGGCTGGACCGGGTGAGCGAGATGCCGGCGTCGTCAAGCTCGTCGATTAGTTGCGGCAGCGCGGCGGGCTGAATCTCGAAGGAGATGCTGAGCGAGAGGTTGGAGAAGGTGTGGTGATCGAGGATCCAGGCTCCGGCAGCGCCCAGCGCGGAGCGGGCGCGGGCTGCGGTTTCCAGCCGGTTTCCGGTGGCAACGGCGTTCCACTGCAGGGCCATGGGGCTCCTAATCGGCCGCGGCGGCGCGAAGGATCGCCTCGACGCTGCGGTCCACATCCTCGTCGCGCGTGGCCCAGGAAGACACGCTGATGCGCATGGCGGTGCGGCCTTGCCAGTCGGTGGGGCCGCACCAGCAGGTGCCGTCGCGCTGGACCCGCTCGATCACCCTCCAATTGCGGGCGGGGTCGCCGAAGGAGACGAGCACCTGGTTGAGGACGACGTCGTTGAGGATCTCGTAGCCGCCCTGGCGCAGGGCGTCGGCGAAGCGGCGGGCGAGGCGGCAGTTGCGCTCGATCATCTCGGCCAGGCCGGTGCGGCCCAGCGACTTGAGGGCGGCCCAGATCTCGACTCCCCGCGCGCGGCGGGAGAGCTCCGGGGTGTACTGGGAGGGCTCGCGGTGGGCGCCCTGGGGGAGGTAGGCGGCGGTGACGGACATGGCACTCTTGAGGGCGGTCACATCGCGCACGAAGGCGAGGCCGCTATCGTAGGGGACGTTGAGCCACTTGTGGGCGTCGGTGGCCCAGGAATCGGCGTCGGCCACGCCGTCCACCAGGTGCTCCAGTTGCGGACTGGCTGCCGCCCAGAGCCCGAAGGCGCCATCGACGTGGACCCACGCGCCGGCGGAGTGGGCGCGGGCGCAGATCTCGCGGGCGGGGTCAAAGGCGCCCGTGTTGACGTTGCCCGCCTGGAGGCAAACGATGGCTGGTCCCTGGATGCGCGGCATTTGATCCGGGCGCAGACGGCCCTGGCCATCGACAGGCACCCGCACCACGCGCGAGCGCCCCAGGCCGAGCATGCCGAGCCCCTTGCTGAGAGCAGGGTGCACCTCGTCGCCGACCACCACCGTGATGGGCGGCGCGCCGAAGAGCCCATCGGCCTCCACGTTCCAGCCGGCGCGGGCGAGCACGGCGTGGCGCGCGGCGGCGAGGGCCGTGAAGTTGGCCATGGTGGCTCCGGTGACGAAGGCGCCGCCGGAGCCGGGCGGCAGTTTCAGGACGTCGAGGAGCCAGCCGAGGGATACCTCTTCGAGAGCGGTCCCGATGGGCGAGGCGGCGAATAGGCCGGGGCACTGGTCCCAGGCGCCGGCCAGCCAGTTGGCGGCGAGCGCGGCGGGGAGGGAACCGCCGATGACGAAGCCGAAGTAGCGGCGTCCGGCCATGCCGGTGGTGGCGGGGGAGCCGATGCGGTCCAGCGTGTCTAGCACGAGACCGGGCTCCATGGGGCGATCTGGCATGGGCTCTTGCAGTTCGGCGAGGCCCGCGATTGCCTCGGGGGAAGGCGCCACGCTGCGGTGATCGAGGTTTTCCAGGTAACGCGCGGCGGTCTCGGACGTGCGGTGCAGTAGGTCCCTCATGTGTTCATGGTAGTGGCTTCGGGCGGTGCGCGGAAGCGGGGCCGCCGGCGCTGGCGTCAGACTTCCACGAACGGGAGTTTGCCGCCCCAGAACCGTTCCACCAGCGGCATGGCCTCGGCGGAGAAGCCGGTGGAGAGGAAGCGCCTTTTGCCTGCCCCCGGTGCCGAATACTCGGGATGGCGCGCGACGTATTGAGTGAGCGACCGGGCGACGGCCTCGGGTTGATGGATCATGCGCACGCGCGGCGGCAGCGCGGCGGCGAAGAGATCAGCGACCAGCGGGTAGTGGGTGCAGGCCAGAATGACGGAATCGGGCGCCTGGCCGGCGGAGGCCAGCATTTCGCTGACGTAGCGCTCGACGAGCGAGCGCAGTTCGCCGCGGGGCGCGCCGCGCTCGATGGAGCCGGCGAGGTCCGGGCAGGCCTGCTGCACCACAGCGAGCTCGGGCCGGCGCTTGCGGATCTCCAGCGGGTAGACGCCGCTTTCGACGGTGCGGCGGGTAGCGAAAACGGCGATCACTTTTGACGGATGGGTTTCGTCGATGGTGGCGGCCTCGATGGTGGGCACGGCGATGCCGATCACGTTGCGCACGACGCCATCTTCACGGCGGCGGACGGGCAGCCACTGCTGCTGGATCCAGCGGAGCGCTACGACGGAGGCGGTGTTGCAGGCGATGACCACCAGCGTGCAGCCTTCGGCGAACAAGCGCTCCAGCGCGGCGCAGGTGAGGTTGAGCACTTCGATGGGCGGGCGCATTCCGTAGGGCGCGTTGCGGTTGTCGCCGAAATAGACGAAGTCGTGCCGGGGCAGGGCCTCGATCAATGCGTGATGCACCGTCAGTCCGCCGAAGCCGCTATCGAGAACACCGATCATGCTGGGAGCATCCCTCTCCATTAGATCGCATGCGGAGCCTGAACCGGCCCGCCCGCCCCTCCGCCTGCGGATACAATGGAGATCGCCCCCTCATGACATCTCTGCGATATCTGCTGCGGTCGTTCGCCTGGCACTGGCGCGCGCACCTTGCCGCCGCATTGGGCGCGGCGGTGGCGACGGCGGCACTGGCCGGCGCGCTGCTGACGGGCAGCTCCGTGCGCGAGAGCCTGCGCGGGCTGGTGATGGAGCGCTTGGGCGCCACCGGACACGTTTTAGTGTCGCGGGGCTATTTCCGGGGTGAGCTGGCGCGGGCGTTCCAGCGCGATGGTCCAGTGACGGCGATGATCGGGCTGGAGGGCGCAGCCACGCACGAATCCTCGCGGCGGCGCGCGCCGGTGGATGTCTATGCCATCGACGACAGCTTCTACCGCTTCCATGGCCGGCAGGGCTCCGCGCCGGCGGGGCGCGACGTACTGCTGAGCCCGGCATTGGCCGCGGAGTTCGGCGCCAAGTCCGGCGACACGATTTTGTTGCGCGTGGAGGATCCGTCCGCTATCCCGCGCGAATTTCTGCACGGCCGCAAGGAAGAGACCGCGCGCACGCTGCGGTTTCGGGTGGGCGACAGCGTCTCGCCGGCGGCGCTGGGTGAATTTGCGCTGCGCCCCAGGCAGGGCGACGTGCGGGCGGTGTTCGTGCCCCTGGCAAGGATGCAGCGCGAGCTGAAATTGGACGGCCAGGTGAATACGCTGCTGCTGGGTGAGGGCGAGATGCTGGCCCGGCGGTTGCAGGAGTCTTTCCGGCTGGAGGATCTGGGCCTGCGTCTGCGGCCGCGGCCGGGCAGCGAAGAACTTGTGCTGGAACACACGAGCACGATTCTGGATGACCGCACGGCCGAGCGGGCGCTGGAGACGGGCCGCGCGCTCGGCATTCTCACACGTCCCTCCTTGGTCTATCTGGCCAACTCCATCGCCATCGGCACGCGGCAGATTCCTTACTCGCTGGTGGCGGCGGTGGACGAGGCTACGCTGGCCGAGGTGAACGCGGACCGGCCTCTGTTGCGCACCGATCTGCCCGCTGTGGTTCTGAACGAATGGGCTGCTGCCGATCTGGCGGCAAAGCCAGGTGATACGGTCGCGCTAGAATATTTCGTCTGGGCCGCCAATGGGGAGCTGAAAACGGAGCGCTCCGAATTTGAGCTGGCCGCCATTGCCCCCATCCGCGGGTTGGCGGCGGAGCGCGACCTGGCGCCCAACTATCCGGGCATCAGCGATCAGGCGTCGTTAGCGGGGTGGGACCCGCCGTTCCCGATTGATCTGAAGCGGGTGCGCCCGCGCGACGAAGAGTATTGGAAGCTGTACCGCACGACGCCCAAGGCGTGGGTGCCGATCGAGACGGGCCGCAAGCTGTGGGGCACGCGCTTCGGCTCGTACACGTCGATCCGCTTCTCCACCGGCGATCCGCGGCTGGCCGGCGCGCTGCGGGCCGGTCTCGATCCGCTGGCCTCGCAGTTTACGCTGATTCCGGTACGCCGGCAGAGCCTGGAGGCGTCCTCCGGATCGACGGATTTTGGCGAGTATTTCCTCTATTTCAGCTTCTTTGTGCTGGTTTCGGCTCTGTTGTTGATGACCCTGTTTTTCCGGCTGGGCGTGGAGCGGCGCCGGCAGGAGACGGGGGTGCTGCGGGCGCTTGGCTTCTCGGAAGCGGCAGTGCGGCGGCTGTTTCTGATGGAGGGCCTGCTGGTGGCGGCGGCGGGCGCCGCATTGGGCGCACTGCTGGCGCCGGCGTGGGCGGGGCTGATCCTGCACGGGCTGCGGACGTGGTGGAGCGGGGCGACGGGCACCGGGCTGCTTCGCTTGGAGTGGGATCCGGCGTTGCTGGCGATGGGCTGCGTTTTCGGATTGGTGGTGGCGGCTCTCGCCATCTGGCAGGCGTTGCGGCAGTGGGAGGGGCTCTCGCCGCGGGCGCTTTACTCCACTGCGGCGCAACGTCCGGTGGGGCGCTGGCTCCCGATGGCGCCACGGAGTGCCGCCGCGCTGGCTGTGGTGTTGCTGGGGCTGTCTTTCACGAAATGGATGCCGGCGGCGGGCGGGTTCTTTGGCGCGGGCTTCCTGCTGCTCATTGGGTTTCTGTGCCATGCCGCGGTGTGGCTGCGGCGGCCGTTTGTCTCGATCATCGGGATTCCGGGGCGGCGCGCGTTGGGCCGGCTGGCTCTGCGCAATGCGTCGTGGCGGCCGGGGCGAACTCTGCTGTGCCTGGCGCTGATCGCGCCGGCGGCGTTTCTGCTGGTGGCGCTGGAATCGTTCCGCCAAACGGGTGCGGGCGATACGGGCGGCTATTCGCTGATGGCGGAATCTCTCGCGCCGCTCGTGCACGATCCCAATACCGAGCAGGGCAGGGAAGCGCTGAATCTCTCCGCGGCTCCGGCGCTGCGCTGGACCCGTTTCCGCTTGCGCCCTGGCGACGACGTGAGCTGCCTGAACCTCTACCGCCCGCGGAATCCGCGCATCCTGGGCGCGCCGGCGGAGTTTCTGGCGCGCCGCCAATTCCGCTTTGCCGGCTCCACGGGCGAGTCTCCGCAGACGCGCGCCAATCCGTGGCTGCTGTTGGACGTGCAGTTGAACAGCGGCGTGATCCCGGCCATCGTGGATCAGAACTCGCTGCAATATGTGCTGCACCGCAAGCTGGGTGACGAGATCGAGTTGGAGCGCGAGGGCTCGCCGCCGTTGCGGCTGAAGCTGGTCGCGTCGTTGCAGGGCAGCCCGTTCCAGAGCGAGATTCTCATCGGCGAGAAGAACTTCATGCGCTTGTTCCCGCAGATCGCTGGCTGGCGCGTCTTTTTGATGGAAGGTCCGGCGGCGGCGCAGGGCGCCATAGAAGAAGCGCTCTCCGATTACGGCTTCGACGCGCAAACGGTGGCCGAGCGTCTGGCCGGCTATCATCGCGTCGAGGATACGTACCTGAGCACGTTCCAGGCGCTGGGCGCGTTTGGGCTTCTGCTAGGCACCATCGGGCTGGCGGCGGTGCTGCTGCGCAACACTCTGGAGCGGCGCAGGGAGTTGGCCGTGCTGCGCGCCGCCGGGTTCGGGGAGCGCGCGCTGCAGTACCTCATACTGTTCGAGACGGCCATTATCCTGGCGGCTGGCCTCATCGCCGGGGCGGGCTGTGCGCTGCTGGCCGTCGCGCCGGCGCTGGTGCAGCGCGGGTCGGGATTGCCGGTGGCGGCAGTGGCCGGCCTGCTGGCTCTGATCTTTGCCGGGGGCTTGGCAGCCTCGTGGCTGGCCGCGCGCGTAGCTCTGCGGATGCCGCTGGTGGCGGCGCTGCGCTCGGAGTAACGCGGCTGGCTTTGCTACCCTATTGGTTTCCCCATGCCCACGCTCAGTTACACAACCCGGAGCGGGATCAGTGTCTCCCGCACCGTGTCGCGGCTCCCTTTCAAACGCGGCCTGCACGCCATCCTGCGCGAGTTGGACCGGCACCGCGGCATCTATCTTTCCTCTGGCTATGAGTATCCGGAACGCTACTCCCGCTGGGACGTGGCCAGCGTGTGCCCGCCCCTGGAGATCATCGGGCAGGGCCGCGAGATCCATTTCCGTGCTCTCAACCAGCGCGGCGAAAGACTCGCCGGGATGTTCCACTCTGTGCTGAAGGATCATCCCCACTGGGAATCGCTGTCTCTTCAGGAAGGCGCTCTGCACGGCCGGCTCAAGCCGCTGCCTGCTCTTTTTCCCGAAGAGGAGCGCAGCAAGCAGCCCTCGTTCTTTTCCATCCTGCGCGCGCTGGTGGAGGAGTTCCGCCATCCCAAGGATGGACGCCTGGCGCTGGTGGGCGCGTTTGGCTACGACCTGCTGTTTCAATTTGACCCCATCGAGCTGAAGTTGCCGCGCGAGGGCCACAAGGATCTCCACCTCTTCCTGTGCGACGACATCGCATTCATGGACCGCAAGCGCGAGGTGATTGAGCGCTACCAGTACGATTTCAGCTTCGGGGACCTCACTACGGCCGGCCTGAACCGCGGCGCCGAGGAGATTCCCGTCAAGCCCGCCGGCGCGCCGCTGGAAATCGTTTCCAACCACACGCCGGAAGAGTATGCGCGCAATGTGGAGACTGTGCGCGCCGGCATGAAGGTGGGCAACTACTATGAGGTGGTTCTCCGCCAGACCTTTTCTTCCGGCTTTGAGGGCAGCCCCTCCGAGCTGTTCCGCCGCGTGCAGGAGGCCAGCCCCAGCCCCTACGAATTCCTGATGCAGTTTGGCGATGAGCAGTTGATCGGCGCCAGTCCGGAGATGTTCGTGCGTGTGGAGGGGCAGCGCGTGGAAACGTGCCCGATCTCCGGCACCGTGCGCCGCACCGGCGATCCGCTGGTGGATCACGACCTGATCCTTGAGCTGCTGAACTCGCCGAAAGAGTCGTCCGAGCTGACCATGTGCACGGATGTGGACCGCAACGACAAATCGCGCGTCTGCCGCCCGGGGTCGGTGAAGGTGATTGGCCGGCGGCTGATCGAGCGCTACGCCGGGCTGTTCCACACGGTGGATCATGTGGAGGGAATGCTCGACGAGGGTTTCGATTCGCTGGACGCGTTCCTCTCGCACATGTGGGCGGTGACGCTGATCGGCGCGCCGAAGAAGGCGGCGTCGCAGGCTGTGGAGGATCTGGAGAAGGACGCGCGCGGCTGGTATGGCGGCGCGGTGGGGATGCTCTCGCTGAACGGCGATATCAATACGGGCATCACCATCCGCACGGTGCATCTCAAGGACGGCATCGCGCGATACTCCGCGGGCGCCACGTTGCTGTATGATTCCGTGCCGGCCGAGGAAGAGCTGGAGACGCGCCTGAAGGCGACGGGTTTCTTCAAGACGTTGCAGGTGCCGCTGGCCAGGAAGAAGGTCCGCCCGGTGAAGGAGACCCTGGGGGCGGGCGTGCGGCTGCTGCTGGTGGACAACGACGACTGCTTCATCCAGACACTGGCCAACTATGTGCGTCAGACCGGCGCCGAGGTGGTCACCTACCGCAGCGGTTTCCCGCTTTCACTGATCGACGAGGTGAATCCGGACGTCGTTCTGATCTCGCCCGGACCGGGCCGCCCCGCCGATTTCAATGTGCCGGCCACGGCGCGTCACGCTGCCGCGCTGGGGATCCCTGTCTTCGGCGTGTGCCTCGGATTGCAGGGCATCGTGGAGGCGTGGGGCGGGGTGCTGGGCGTGCTGCCCTATCCCATGCACGGCAAGCCCTCGGTGATTGAGCACAAGGGAATTGGCGTTTTCGAGGGTCTGCCGCCAAAGGTAAAGGTGGGCCGCTATCACTCTCTCTACGCGCTGCGCGATCAGCTGCCGGACGTTTTCGAGATCACGGCCGAGACCAGCGACGGTGTCATTATGGGCGTGCGGCACCGCGACCTGCCCGTCGAGGCGGTGCAGTTTCACCCCGAAAGTCTGCTCTCGCAGGACTCCGGCCATGGGCTGCTGATGATCCGGAATATGATCCGATTGTATGGGCGCGTACGCCGGTAAGTGGTTTTGATGCAACCGTCACTGGCGGATATCTCATCTATCGCTGCAATCGGGATGCACTCCGCTGCCCGGGCGCCTCGGCGCCACCGCTGGCACCGGTCTCGTGTTTGGTGGCATCATCAAGGTGCTGGGCGCCGGCAGAGGACCCGCAGGTTGGCAGCCGCGTCGGCCGCGTTTCCGTTAGCCGGTACCGGCGAGGGTGTAGTCCCAGGTTTTACTACCGGGTACTGGAACTAAAATGCTATTGCGCCCTAAGTAGGCAACCCGAAGAATAGTCACAGACATGGAACTTTCCGACGTCATCTACATTCTGTTCCTCCTGATCTGCTGCTGGCTGGCAGTCAATTGGGACTCCGACGGTGGCGGCGGCAAGAGAGGCCGTGTGCCGGCCGCCTCCTAGATGAGCCACGTTCTCGTGCTCGGCGGCGGACTCGCCGGGCTCTCTACTGCAGCAGCACTCGGCCAATCCGGACATAAAGTCACCGTTCTGGAATCCCGATCTTTCCTGGGCGGCCGTGCCACCTCCTACCCCCTACCTGCCGGTGAAGCCGGTGAGGTGATTGATAACTGCCAGCACATCCTGCTGAAGTGCTGCGTCAATCTGCTGGATTTCTACGGCCGCCTGGGCGTGGCAGACCGCATCCATTTTCACAAAGAGTTCCATTTCATCGAGCCGGGCGGCCGCACCTCCGTGATGCGCGCCGGTGTCTTTCCCCGGCCGCTGCATTTCACCGAGAGCTTCGCCAGCCTGAAATTTCTCTCGCTCGGCGACAAGCTGACCATTGGCCGCGCGCTGCTGGCCATTCAACTGGAACGCCACTCTCGGCGCGATCTCGATACCATCACGATGCTCGACTGGCTCCGCGAAAAGGGCCAGACTCCGCGCGCCATCGAGCGCTTCTGGCGCCAGGTGCTGGTGAGCGCCATCAATGAGGAACTGGACCGCATGGCGGCCGCGCACGGCTTCCAGGTCTTCTACCTGGGTTTCCTGGCCGCCGCGGACTCCTACCAGATGGGCGTCCCGGCCGTCCCGCTAGGCGAGCTCTATTCCGCCGAAGTCTGGCGGAGCATTCCCAACGTCGAAATCCGATTCCATACGCCCGTCACCGCCATCCGGTTTGCCGCGGGCCGTGTGGCCGGTGTCGAGACCGGCGGCGAGCTACTCCAGGCGGATCACTACGTCTCCGCCCTGCCGTTTGAAAAGCTCGCGCCGCTGGCGCCGGAACTGGGCATCGACTATTCCCCCTTCACACACTCTCCTATCACTGGAGTACATCTCTGGTTTGATCGCCCGGTGACCGCTCTGCCCCACGGCACCCTTCTGGACCGTACCATCCACTGGTTCTTCAACAAAGACGGCGGCCGCTACATCCAGATCGTGATCAGTGCGTCCCGCTCTCTCACCGCGATGCCTCGTGCGGAGGTGATCGATCTGGCTTTGCGCGAGCTGCGCGAATTCCTGCCCGGTGCACGCGCGGCGCAACTGGTCCAGGCTCACGTGGTGAAGGAGATGCGGGCGACGTTCTCGGCTGCCACCGGCCTGGAACTGCTGCGGCCCGAATCGCGCACCAGCTTCGCCAACTTCACTCTCGCCGGTGATTGGACCCGCTCCGGCTGGCCGGCCACCATGGAGGGCGCCGTGCGCAGCGGCTACAAGGCCGCCGAGGCCGCCGCCGAGGCGCTGGGGCAACCTGGCCAATACCTGCACCCCGATATCGCTTAAACTCTAGGTATGCGCTTGAGACTGCTGGCTGCCTTCTCCCTTCTGCTCCTCGCCCTCCCGGGCGTTGTTCTGGCCGATCCTCCCATGACCACCATCCGGATTGAGGTCAAGACATATAGCGACAAGCCAATTGACCGCGCCAGCGTCATCGTGAAATTTGTCGAGGGGCGCGATTACGCCAAGCTGGGCAAGAAGATTCAGACCTCCTGGCAGTTGAAGACCAACCAGGAAGGCCTGGCCAAGATCCCGGCTGTGCCGCAGGGCAAGATTCAGGTGCAGGTCATCGCCAAGGGCTATCAGACCTTCGGCCAGGTCTTCGAGGTCAACGAAGCCGAACGCACCATCGAAGTAAAGCTCAATGCGCCGCAGCCCCAGGTCAGCGCCCACCAGTAGCGCGCCTCTCCCCCCCATCTCTCCCGCATTACTTGGACCCTTACTTTGACCCTGCCGGGCGAAGCTGCTGAATCGCCTCATCTTCCTCGTCCGATGTGCTCTACCGCGTCCAATTTCTCGCCCCAACCGGCGCAAAATCCGCAGTTTCACCCACATTAGTAGTGCCCTGGCCCGCGGGCCAAACCCGTCACACAACCGTAAAATTCGATTCGCCCTAAAATCAAGCACATACACACCATGTACGTATTATTGTATTGACCGCCCACAACATCTTGGGGTATCGTTGCGAGTGCCCCCCTTCCTCCCTGTCACCACTGACTCGCCGAATGGGGACCCTTTTTGACATTCCCAAGGAGCCGGACATGGGTCAGTTGAGTGTGGACTTGAGCGCGCATACCAAGTCTTTCCGCCGCAGTCTACGGAAGGAAGAACGTACGGGCCTGGCGTTTCCCAGGTACTTTACGGCACGGCTGGAAGCCGGCAAAACCCCTTACGACGAGGTGAAGTGGGAGCTTCGCTCCGCCACCATCGGCAACGATAAGGGCGCAATGATCTTTGAACAGAAAGATATTGAAGTCCCGGCCGACTGGTCTCAGACGGCTACCAACATCGTCGCCTCCAAGTACTTCCATGGCCGCATGGGCTCCCCTGAGCGTGAACGCTCCGTCGCGCAGCTGGTCCACCGCGTCGTCGATACCATCGCCGAATGGGGCATCGACGGCCGCTACTTCCGCTCGCTCGAAGACGCCGCCAACTTCCGCAACGAACTCGCCCACCTGATGCTGACCCAAAAGGCGTGCTTCAACTCGCCTGTCTGGTTCAATGTCGGCGTCAAGGAAGAGAACCGCGGCTACGGTTTCTTTTATGACGAGCCCGCCGATACCATCAAGAAGCTGGATAAGACAGTCCACCGCCCGCAGTGCTCGGCCTGCTTCATCAACTCGGTCCAGGACTCGCTGGAGTCCATCCTCGACCTCGCCAAGACCGAGGGCATGCTCTTCAAGTGGGGCTCCGGCACCGGCACCAATCTCTCCACCCTGCGGGAAGAAAACGGCCTGCTCTGGGGCGGCGGCCGCGCCTCCGGCCCGCTGAGCTTTATGAAGGGCTTCGACGCCTTTGCCGGCGTCATCAAGTCCGGCGGCAAAACCCGCCGTGCCGCCAAGATGGTGATCCTCAACGCCGAACACCCCGATGTCGAGCAGTTCATCTGGTGCAAGGCCAAGGAAGAGAAGAAGGCCCATACCCTCATCGACGCCGGCTACGATGCGTCGATGGACGGCGAGGCCTATTCCTCGATCTTCTTCCAGAACGCGAATAACAGCGTCCGCGCCACCGACGAATTCATGCAGGCCGTCGTCGACGACAAAGAGTGGTGGACCAAGTCCGTTGTTAACAGCGAGGGCGTCAAGAAGTACCGCGCCCGCGACCTCATGCGCTCCATCGCCGAGGCCACCTGGCAGTGCGGCGACCCCGGCATGCAGTTCGACAGCACCATCAATAAGTGGCACACGTCGAAGAACACGGATCGCATCAACGCCTCCAATCCTTGCTCCGAGTACATGTTCCTGGACGATTCGGCCTGCAATCTGGCTTCGCTGAATCTGATGCGCTTCGTCAATGGCGGCCTTTTCGACGTGGAGGCTCTACGCCACGCCGTCGATACCGTCACCCTGGCGCAGGAGATCATCGTCGATGCCGCCAGCTACCCCACCGAGAAGATCGCCAAAAACTCGCACGACTACCGCCCTCTGGGTCTCGGCTTCGCCAACCTCGGCTCGCTGCTGATGTCCATGGGCGTGCCCTATGACAGCGAGGCTGGCCGCGCCTGGGCCGGCGCCATCTCGGCCGTCATGTGCGGCCAGTCTTACCTCACCAGCGCGCGCATTGCCGAAGCAGTGGGCCCGTGCCCCGGCTATGCCCACAATGAGGAGCCCTTCCTCGACGTCATCAAGCTGCACTGGGATCAGGTCAACTCCACCATCGATTCCAAGCTCGTCCCCCCGGCTCTCTTCGAAAACGCGTTCCAGGCCTGGAAGCAGGCCTACGAGCTCGGCAACAAGACAGGATTCCGCAATGCCCAGGTCACCGTCATCGCACCCACCGGCACCATCGGCTTCATGATGGATTGCGATACCACCGGCGTGGAGCCCGATCTCGCCCTCGTCAAGTACAAGAAGCTCGTCGGCGGCGGCGTCATCAAGATCGTCAACAACACGGTGCCCTCCGCCCTCATCCGCCTCGGCTACACGCCGCAGCAGGTGGAGCAGATCGTCCAGTTCATCGACACCACCGGCTCCATCGAGGGCGCCCCGGCGCTCAAGCCCGAACACCTCCCGGTCTTCGATTGCTCCTTCAAGGCCCCCAACGGCTCCCGCTTCATCCACCACATGGGCCACGTCCGCATGATGGCGGCAGTGCAGCCGTTCATCTCCGGCGCCATCTCCAAGACCATCAACATGCCCGAGGAGTCCACGGTGGAGGACGTCATGGGCGCCTACATCGAGAGCTGGAAGCTCGGCCTGAAAGCGGTGGCCATCTACCGCGACGGCTCCAAGCGGGTCCAGCCCATGAGCTCCGGCAGCGCCAAGGGCGAAAAGGCGGCCAGCAATGTCTCGCTTGCCACCCCCAGCCCCGCCCCGGCGCGGATCGAGGAACGCATCGTCTACCGCCCGCAGCGCCGTAAGCTGCCAGACGAGCGCCAATCCATTACCCACAAGTTCGACATCGCCGGCCACGAGGGCTACATCACCGTGGGCCTCTTCGAGGACGGCACCCCCGGCGAGCTCTTCATCACCATGGCCAAAGAGGGCTCCACCATCTCCGGCCTGATGGATAGCTTCGCCACCACGGTCAGCTACGCGCTCCAGTACGGCGTGCCGATCAAGTTCTTCATCGACAAGTTCAGCCACGTCCGCTTCGAGCCTTCCGGCTACACCGGTAATCCGCAGATCACGTACGCCAAGTCGATCATGGATTACATCTTCCGCTGGCTGGCGCTGAAGTTCCTCGGCCCGAACTATGTCGAGAACGAGGCCGGCAACTCGTCGCAACTGCGGCGCACCGAGCCCGAGCCTCAGCAGCAACTCCCGTTCTCGCCAGCCGACGGCATGGCCGACGCGCCGTCGTGCTCCGAGTGCGGCGGGATCATGACGAGGAATGGATCGTGCTATAAGTGCGAGAATTGCGGCGGGACGAGCGGCTGCTCGTAACCCGATCCAGCACTCTACTCGCACAAAGGCCGCCCCCGGACCAAGGGGCGGCCTTTTCCGTCCGGCGCACTTCAGCCACCGCCTGTCGGCGCAAGGAGTCGCTCTTCCGGAAGCACTCCGGAGGCACTACCATGAGGCTGAGATAGCCATGAGTAAACGTGAACTCGTCGCCCTGGAACTGGAGTAACTCCCCGAGAGAGAGCTGGACATGCCCCTGGCGTTCTTGCGGTCTCTCAGGGAAGTCCCAGCCGAGACAGCCGCACCGTTGGCAGCGGCGGAGTCCTCTCTTGCCAAGGACTGGCTCACGCCCGAGGAGGACGCAGCCTGGGCCAGTTTGCAGGAGGAGATGTGGTCGTCCTCAACTTTCCATTCTCCGACCTCATCCGGTCCAAAAAGGGCGCCCGGCGCTCGTCATTGCTGAACTGTCTGGCGATGACCTCATCTTGTGCCAGATCACCAGCCAGACGCGAACTGATGAATACTCGGTATCGCTGAATTCAGCCGACTTCGTCTCCGTTGGACTCACTCAAGACAGCTGGATTCGCCCGAACCGTCTGTTTACTGCCGGCTCGGGAATCGTCGTGTACCGAGCCGGTCAACTTCTTGGCGGTAAGCTCGATGAAACCGTCGAGAGGTTGACTGGAATCCTGCTCCCGTCGTAACGATCCGTGCCTTTCTATCCTGCACTCGCGATTTGGTGCGTAACTGGCCCCAAGCGACTCGCCGGCCAGCGTGCTCCGTGCCGAGGCTCCGCCCATGCCACTGTGATTGCACTCCCCACATCTCCGGCTTGTGAAAAGTCCCGTTGACTTGGCGGAATTCAGGGTTGATATTTAAGCCATGAGGATACTCCTCCTCCCGGTATTTCTCCTTCTCGCCAGTGTCGCGGTGAGCCGTGCCCAGGATCTTCCGGTGGGGTCGGCTACGTACGGGGACATGGCGCTGCCTCTGGCGCTCGACGGCCGGGTGGTGCTGGAGTACCGGCAGATTCCACCGGAACCCGTGCCCGTGCAGCTCTTGTGTCCTGGAAAGACCTCCACCGAGTGGACGGATGCCAAGGGGCGATTCGCGATTCCGTTGGGCCATCAGGCGTCCGAGGTGGCCGGTGCCGTTCCGCGCATGGAAGGGTGCCGCATTGTCGTCAGTCTCCCGGAGTTTCGGGTCATTGAGCGCAAACTGGGCCTGGTTCAAAGTCCGGCGAGCCTCAACCTGGGCGACCTGGTCCTCAGTCCAGTCGCGGGCCGGGCCGGCGGTTCATTCAGCGCCACGAGTTGGCAGGCGCCCAGCGCCGCGCGCAGGCTCTATATTCAGGCGCTCGAACAGATTGGCGCGAGGGATTTCAACACGGCCATCGCCACTCTGGACAAGGCGGCGATCAAATACCCGAGCTACGCAGCCGCCTATCAGATGAAGGGACAGGTGCTGGACCGGATTGGCGCCCGGGAACTTGCCCGTGCCTCGTTCGAGCGTGCGGCGTTGGCCGATCCGGCCTATTTGAAGCCGCTCATCCAACTGGCTCAACTGGCGGCGGAGGACCAGGACCCCGAGGAGGCGGCGCGGCGCGCGGAGCAGGTCAACAGGATCGCGCCCGGTGAGTTTCCGGACATGTATCTGCTGGAAGGTGCGTCGTACTACAATCTCGATCGATTTGGCGACGCCGAGCGCACCGCCAAGGCCGGTATCGGCGCCGATCGCGGAAACACGCTGCCGCGTCTGCACAAGCTACTTGGCGAGGCACTCTACCGCAGGAGCGACTTTTCGGGCGCCCTGGCGCAATACCTCCAGTACCTGGAGGAAGCGCCGCAGGCTCCCGATGCGCCGGAGATTCAAGCCAAGGCAGAATCGTGCAGAAGGCTCGCCAGCATCCTGTCGCGCTAACGCCACGCCGGTCCCTGAACTAACGCACTTCCGCCGCCGCCTTCTCAATCTCCAGCGCCATCTTCTTCATCATCGCCGGCACCACCGTCTCCAATTCCGCCGTGAACCGCTCCTTCGGCATCGAGATGCTCATCGAGGCCACCACCTGGCCCTTCTCGTCCCGGATCGGCACGCCCACGCACTGCCCGCCGCTGACCGTCTCTCCCTTGTCCCAGGCGAAGCCCTGCGCCTTCACTTCCGCCAGTTCGATCAGAATCTTGCGCATATCCGTTTGCGTGGCCGAAGTCAGCGGGAAAATCCCGTAAGTGTGCAGCATCCGATTGGTGCGGTCCGGCGTCTGGTACGCCGCAATCGCCTTGCCCAACGACGAGGCATAGGGCTGGAGAATCCGCCCTCGATAGTTCGACATGCGGATCGGATGCAGGCTCTCCACCACGTCCACCACACGCGCCACGTCCCCGCGCAGTTGCGCCAGCGCCACCGTCTCGCCAAACTGCGATGCCACCTGCACCAGGAACGGCCTCGCTGCCTCGGCCATGCGCTTCTCCGCCTGCTCCGGGCCCGATCCACCCCAGCGCTTCACAGCCACATAATCGTCGGCCTGGTCCTTGCCCAGATAGTCCATCTGGCAGAGGGTCCTCAACAGCCGCAGCGTCGACGCCTTCCCAAGCCCCACAGCCTCCGCAATCTCCTTCAACCCTAGCGCCGTCGCTTCGCCCGAAAGCAACTCCAGGATTTGCAGCCCCTTGGCAAGCGACCGGGATTCATAGCCCTGCTCGGCTGTTTCCTTCGCAGAAGTGGAACGCTGTTTCATTATTTATTGACTCCGAGGGACCGTCCCTATATTATACGAAGGGACGGTGGTGGAATTCACCGTACAATTACCGTGCCCTCACTCCTACCTAACCAAATTCACGGGCCCATCGCGGCACTCCTGACACCGCGGACTTCCTCCGGCCTGATTGATCGAGACGCCCTGGAGGCCAATGCCCGCTTCGTGCTCTCCTGCGGGGCCCGCGGCCTCTGCCTCTCCGGCGCCACGGGCGAATACAGCATGGCCACCGAACAGGAACGCGTCGAAGCCGTGGAATGGATCCGCGCCATCGTGCCGCAGGATCGTCTCCTCCTCGCCGGCGTGGGTGCTCCCGATACACAATCCGCCATCCGCCTCGCGGGCCGATTCCAGGCCGCCGGCGCTGATCTGCTGCTCGTCCCCACTCCGCATTTCTTCCCCTATCCGCCCGCCGAGATCGAAGAGTTCTACCGCGTCTTCGCCGCCGCAACGCCGCTGCCGGTGCTGATCTACAACCTGCCGCAATTCACCAGCGGAGTGCCGCTTTCCGTCGTTTCGCGCTTGATTGAAACCGTGCCCAACATCGTCGGTATCAAAGACAGCAGCGGCGAGACCGCCACCCTTCGCGCCCTCACCGAGCGCCCTGAATTGGCCGCCCGCCGCATTATCGGCAACGATAACGTCTTCCGCGCCGTTCTCACCGGCGGCCTCGTCGATGGCTGCATCAGCGGCGTCGCCGGAGTCCTGCCCGAACTCACTGTCGCGTGCCTGCAAAGCGCCTCCGACCCCGCTCTCGCCCTGCTCGAAGAGCTCATCCCCCACCTCGGCCCCTTCCCCACGCCCTGGGGCCTCAAGCTCATTGCCGAGGGCCGCGGCTTCTTCCCCGCGCGCCACGCCATGCCCGTCTCTCCTGGTATGCAGGACGAAATGCGCCAGTTCCTCGATTGGTTCTCCAATTGGTGGACCGTTGCGCTCCCGGCCCTCGCCGCGTCCTCCCAGTCCACGCTCGCCGGCCGCTAATTATCCGCTCCCGGCTCGGTGTCTTTGCCTCGCCCTCTTTCACTATTGACACCACACCCGTTTCGCTTTACACTGCAATTGGTGAATTGTGAAACCGCCGTTTCACGTTTTTCACAGGTAGCGGCGCGAATCCGGTCTTGCCGCACGCCGCTAGCAGCGCTTTTTTTGACCGACTGAGAATGACACTAACCCCTGCCCCCGCGTCGTAAGGCGCGGGGGGTTTTTTTGAGGTACCGTTTTCCCATCATGCTGTTCGCACTGCTTCTCTTCGCCGGCCTCCAGAATCCGCTCGATCTGCGCGACGCCACCGTACGCGGCGAAGGCCTCGCCGGACCCTCCGCCAAGGCCATGCAGATGCTCGTCGAAGAGGTGGAATCGCGAACCCGCATCCGCTGGCGCGCCGGAGCCGCCCCGGCCGGTAAGCCGTCCATCGTTCTGGTGCGGAACCCAGCCTCCGGTCTCGCGCCGGAGGCTTATCGCATCACGGTGACCGCCTCGCTGATCCGCATCGAGGGCGCCGATCACCGCGGCGTGCTCTTCGGCGTCGGCAAGCTGCTGCGCTCCCTGGAAATGCGCCGTGATGCCGTCCAGTTGCCGTCCGGCTTTGCCTCCGTCACCTCCGCGCCCAAATACAAGCTGCGCGGCCATCAGCTCGGCTACCGTCCCAAGACCAACTCCTACGACGGCTGGACCGCCGCCATGTGGGAGCAGTACTTCCGCGACCTCATCATCTTCGGCGCCAACGCGATTGAGCTGATCCCGCCGCGTTCCGACGACGATGCCGATAGCCCGCACTTCCCTTTGCCGCCGATGAAGATGATGATCGAAATGTCGCGCCTGGCGAAGGAATACGGGCTGGAGCTCTGGATCTGGTATCCGGCGATGGATAAGGACTACTCGCAGCCGGCGACGGTGGAGGCCGCGCTGAAAGAGTGGGGCGACGTCTTCCGCCAATTGCCCCGCATCGACGCCATCTTCGTCCCCGGCGGCGACCCCGGCCACACGCAGCCGAAATACATGATGGCCCTGCTCGAAAAGCAGACCGCCAACCTCCACAAGTACCATCCGAAGGCGCAGATGTGGATGTCGCCGCAGAGCTTCAACGCCGAATGGATGGACGAGTTCTTTGGCATCATGGAGCGCCAGCCGGCGTGGCTCAGCGGCATCGTCTTCGGACCGCAAAACCGCACCAGCCTGCCGGTGCTGCGCGAGCGAATCCCTAAGCGTTATCCCATCCGCTTCTACCCCGACATCACGCACAGCCTGCGCGCCCAATACCCCGTGCCGGATTGGGATGCCGCCTTCGCCCTCACACTGGAGCGTGAGCCCATCAACCCGCGTCCCTTGGACCAGCGCATCATCTTCCGCCGATTGCAGCCCTACGCCGATGCCGGCTTCATCACCTATTCGGAGGGCTGCAACGACGACCTCAACAAGGCCGTGTGGAGCGCGCTCGGCTGGGATCCGGACACCGATCTGAACTCGATCACTCGCGACTACGCGCGCTACTTCATCGGCGCCGATGTGGCCGAGCCCTTCGGCGACGGCCTGCTGGCGCTCGAGCGGAACTGGCGCGGCCCCGCGGCGATGAACCCCGGCATCGAAACCACGCTCGCGCAGTTTCAGGCGATGGAGCGCGCCGCGCCGCCGGAGCGCAAGCGCAACTGGCGGTTTCAGCAGGCGCTCTACCGTGCCTACTACGACGCCTTCCAGCGGACGCGCATGATTCAGGAATCCGGGCAGGAGGGCCGCGCGCTGAGCCTCCTGGGCAAGGCCCGCGAAAGCGGGGCTCTGGCGGCAGTGGCGGCAGCGGAAAAAGAGCTCTTCGTGGACCCGATGTCCGCACCGGGCGCTTCTCTGCGGGCGCGGGTCTTCGAGTTGGCCGAGGCCCTCTTCCAGTCCGCGCGCATGCAGCTCAGCGTGCCGCGCTATCAGGCCATCGCCGTGGGCCGCGGCGCGAACCTCGATCTCATCGACACGCCGTTGAACAATCGCAACTGGCTGGCTCAGCGATTCGCTGCGATCCGAGCGGCGGGCACTGAGGGCGCGCGGCTAAAGCTGGTCGACGAAATTCTCAACTGGACCAACCCCGGGCCGGGAGGCTTCTACGACGATCTCGGCAACCCCACCGCGCAGCCCCACCTGGTGCGCGGTGAGGCCTACGAGCAGGAGCCCGCCATGCTGCGCGCCTCGCTCACCGGCTTCGCCAATCGCGCCAACATGCGGGATTGGCGCATCTCCTGGCGGACCCACGCCGAGACGCTGGGCGAGACCCCGCTGGAACTGCGCTACACCGGACTCGATCCCACGGCGCGGTACAAAGTGCGCGTCGTCTATGGCGGCGATGCGCAGCCTATCGAGCTGCGGCTCACGGCGAACGAAAAGTACGAGGTCCATCCGTGGCGCAAGAAAGACGCCGTGCCCACGCCCGTGGAGTTCGCCATCCCGCGCGAGGCCACCGCCGGCGGCTCACTCTCGCTACAGTGGACAAAGCAACTGGGCCAGGGCGGCGCAGGCCGCGGCGTGCAGGTTTGCGAAGTCTGGCTGGTACGGGAGTAGCGTCATGGAGCCATGGAAGAGTCCGGTTCGCGCGCGGCTGCAAGCGGGAGAGCCAGTCGTCGCGCTCACCATCACGACGCCCGACGTGGAGGCTGCGGCCTACGCCTCGCGCCTCGGGTTTCACCTCCTGTGGGTGGAGATGGAGCACTCGCCCATCACGCTGGAGACGCTGCGCCTGATGGTGCTGGCCACGCGCGGCCGGCCCGCGCAGGTCTTCGCGCGTGTGCCGGTGAACGATCTGTGGACTGCCAAGCGCGTGCTGGATCAGGGCGTCAGCGGCGTGATCTTTCCGTTTACGTCGAACGAGGCCAAGGCCGCGCAGGCCGCCGCCGCCACCCACTATCCGCCGGTGGGCAAGCGCGGCTCAGGCGCCGGTCTGACGACGCTGACGTGGCCCGGCAGCGGGTCTTACTACGACTCGGCCGACACCGAGATCGTCACCGTCTGCGTGGTGGAAGAGGCCTGCGCGCTGGAGCAGATCGACGAGATCGCGGCCACGCCCGGCATCGACGTGCTCTTCATCGGCACCAGCGACCTCTCGTTTTCCCTCGGCCTGCGCGGCCAGCAGGGCGCGCCGGAGCATAAGGCCGCCATCGCGAAGATCCGCGACGCCGCCCATCGCCACGGCAAGGCAGTGGGCCGCCCCGCCGCCACCGCCGCACAGATGGCCGAGTACCGCAAAGAGGGTTTCCTCTTCTTTCAAACCGTCACCAACCTCGGCCTGATGGCCGCCGGCGCGCGCGGGATTCTGGAGCCGCTGGGCATTCAGCCCGCCAAAGAGGATGAGCGTGCGCTCTACTAAACTGATCGCCACCGCCCTGTTGTTCACACTCTGCGGCGTGGCCGCCGAGCCCGTTATCGAGCGCGTCTTCGGTCCCGAGACACCCACCGGGCCGTACAAGCATCCGGCCAGTTTCACGGAACTCGCCAACGGCGATCTCTACCTCGTCTACTATGGCGGCGCCGATGAATACGCCATCCAGACCGGCGTCTACGGGGCGCGCTACAGCGCTGCTGCGAAGAAGTGGGCGGTGCCGAAACTGATCGCCTCGGACCCGTTCCGCTCGGTGGGCAACGGCGTGGTGTGGCAGGCGCCCGATGGCGTGGTGTGGCTCTTCTACGTCGTGCGTTGGGGGCAGACGTGGTCCACCTCGCGCATACAGGCCAAGATCTCCCGCGACAACGCACAAACATGGTCGGAGTCTTTTGTCGTGAGCGAAAGAGAGGGCATGATGGTGCGCGGCCGGCCCATCGTGCTGGCCAGCGGCGAGTACATCCTGCCCGTCTATCATGAAACCGGCGCCGATACCGAAAACGTCGGGCCGGATTCCACCTCGCGCTTTCTGCGTTGGGACGTGAAGCAGCGGCAGTGGATGGAGGCGGGCATCATCCGCTCGAAGAAGGGCAACATCCAACCGGCCATCGTGGAGCTGTCACCGGGCCACCTGGTCGCCTACTGCCGGCGCGGCGGCGGCTACGGCCCGGTGCTGGACGGCTTCATCGTCCGCGCCGAGTCCCGCGATGCGGGCCGCACCTGGACCGAAGGCCTCGATTCAAAATTCCCCAATCCCAACTCTGCCGTGGACCTCATCCGGCTGCAGAGCGGCGCGCTTGTGCTGGTCTACAACCACTCGATGGAAGACCGCACTCCGCTCACCGTCGCCCTCTCCGCCGATGGCGACAAGACCTGGCCCCATCGCAAAGACCTGGCGACGGGCAAGGACTCCTTCGCTTACCCGGTGGCCCTACAGGCGCGCGACGGACGCATCCACATCGTCTACACGTCGAACACCCGCAAGGTCATCCAGCACGCCGTCATCGAGGAATCATGGCTGAAGAGCCGGTGAAGCGCCGGGAAACGCCGTCTTCATCATCGCCACCATCCAAGCGCGATGCTTCTGGAGATACGCCGCGAAGCCTTCCGGCTTGGAGGGGTGAAACGCTGGCCCAGCCCACTTGAACTTCACGGGCTGGGCCTCGGTCTTCGCCTCCGCGTCTTCCGGCCGGTCCACGTGTTTGCCCGCGTAACGGTTGCCCCGGAAGCGGACATCTTTCGCCGGTCCGAAGCCCGGCCCGATCACGAAGTTGCCGTCCGCCGAACGCGTCAACTCGTGTCCGTAACGGCCCGTGCCGTTGCTGATGAACGTGTTGTTGACGAACTCCGAGTCCGTGGCCCAGCCCTTCCAATCGGAGAACTGCACCACGTTGACAGTCTCGCCGGCAGCCGTCTCGATGTAGTTGTCATGCACGCGAATGCCGCGCACCGGGCCGGGGATATGGATGCTGCGGGTCTTGTCGTTGCGGCTGATGTTGTAGCGCACCTCGACTCCCTCATTGCCGATCATGCCGCCCATATCGGCCGGATCCGGCGTGCAGATCAGCAGGAACCCGCCCTCATTGTCATGCGAGTAGTTGTACTCGATGGTGGTGTTGCGCGAGTTGTAGTCGGAATCGAAGCCCTGACCGTCTTTCTGCGTGCGCGTCCACATCGCCTCGTTCAGGCGCAGCACCGTGTTGTCGCAGCTCCACGGCCAGATGCCCGCGTTGTATTCGTCGGCCCGGCGGTTGCAGTCCTTCGCGATGTTGTGTTCCACTAGCGCGCCGTCGCAAGCCCACGGCACAATGCCGTCGCCGCCGATGTCCTCCACATAGTTATCGCGGATCACTACGCCGGTGGAGGGGAACCAGACTTGCCGCAAGTAGAATGCCGATTGCGCCGCGATCGCGCTGCGGTCCACCTTCCACACAATGTTCCGCTCGATCCGCAGCCCGTCGAAACGGCTCGGCGTCTTCTTTCCGGTTGTCCGGAAGATGATGCCGCCCGAGTCCTTGTGCTTGTTGGTGCCGTTGACGTCGTGCACGTATAGCCCGCTGGCGACGATGTGCTGCGCCACTCCGAAATCGTCCAGCCAGATGTGTACTCCGCGCCGCATGGCGACGCCCTCGCCGCGATTGGTCACCTCCAGGTTGCGCAGCTCGATCCACTGCTGGTTCTTGACCAGCACCGCATCCGTGCCGCTGCCGCTTCCATCGATCCGCGGCATCGCCCCCTTGCCGTAGCGATCAATCACGATGGGCGCGTCCGAGGATCCCGACCCGCTCGTCACCAACGGTCCCGGCCATGTGCAGCCGCTCTTCAGCAGAACCTGGTCGCCGGGTTTCAGCTCCAAGGTGCTGAGTTTGGTTAGCGTCTTCCACTCCGGCTTGGCGCAATCCACCGGGTAGGTCGCCGCCTGTGCCACTGCGATCGTAGACAACAGAATGAGGGTTTTCATGAGTACCTTCTGCGCTAACATAATATCCATCCATGAGGGGCGTTCGATTTATCCTTGCGTCGTGCTGCGCCGCGACTTTGCTCGCCGCGCCGCGGCCTGTCGATTTCAACCGCGAAGTGCGGCCCATCCTTTCCGACAAGTGCTTCCAGTGCCACGGGCCGGATGAGAAGGGACGCAAAGCCGGGCTGCGCCTGGACAAGAAAGACGCCGCGCTGGCCAAAGTGATCACCGCCGGCAACGCTGCGCAATCCAAGCTCTATCAACGTGCCAGCCACGAAAAGAAGGCGCTGCGCATGCCGCCGGCGTACTCCGGCATCTCGCTCAACGACAAAGAGGTGGCGCTGCTCCAGCGCTGGATTGACGAGGGCGCCAAGTGGGAGACCCACTGGTCCTACACGCCGCCGCAGCGCGTGGAGCCGCCTGCTGCCCGTGTGCCGGCATGGTCCAGAAATCCGATTGACCGGTTCCTCCTGGCGCGGCTCGATCGCGAGGGTTTGAAGCCCTCCGCCGAAGCCGATCGCACCACGCTGCTGCGGCGCGTCACCTTTGACCTCACCGGCCTGCCGCCTACCCTGGCCGAAGTAGATGCCTTCCTCCGCGACAAGGCCCCCGGCGCCTACGAGCGCCAGGTGGACCGCCTGCTCGCCTCCAAGCATTATGGCGAGCGCATGGCCATGGCGTGGTTGGATCTGGCGCGCTACGCCGATACCCACGGCTACCACATCGATTCCCACCGCGACATGTGGCCGTGGCGCGATTGGGTGATCTCGGCCTTCAACTCCAACCTGTCCTTCGATCAGTTCACGGTGTGGCAACTGGCCGGCGACCTGCTGCCGAATCCCACGCGCGAGCAGCGCATTGCCACTGGCTTCCACCGCAATCACATGATCAACTTCGAGGGCGGCGCCATTCCCGAGGAGTATCAGGTGGAGTATGTGGCCGATCGCGTGGAAACCACCAGCAACGTCTGGATGGGCACCACGCTCGGCTGCGCCAAGTGCCACGACCACAAGTACGATCCTCTCGCGCAGAAGGATTTCTACCGCTTCGGCGCGTTCTTCAATACCATTCCCGAAAAGGGCTTGGACGGGCAGTCGGGCAACGCCGAGCCGCTCCTGGAACTGCCCACCGAGCAACAGGAACGCCAGCTCGCCGAATCCAAGCAGGCCATCGCGGCGCTCGGCGCAGCAGTTGCCTTTTGACGACATCACCATCGCCGAGTGGATCTGGGAGCGGACCAGATTCGAATCCGTCGTGCCGGCCTCGCCGCGCGATGGCCTGCGCGCCTGGTACGAGCTCGATGGCAACCTCACCGACATCAGCGGCAACTTCCGCAACGGCCGCCTGTTGAAAGGCGATGTCTCGTGGAACGCCGGGCCTGTGAATCGCGCCGCCGATCTCGATGCCTCCATGCACCTGCGGTTTCCATCCGGTGTGCTCGATAGCGGCAAGCCCTTCAGCATGGCCTTCTGGTATCGCATCGGCCGCCAGAAGGCGTCCACGATGTTCCGGCAGCAGCAGGGCGCCCAGCTCTTCGAGATCGGCTTCGATGAGCCGGAGACACTGCCCAGGCTGCGCCGCGGGCATCACATCACGCTGCGCTGGCAACAGAGCCCGGGCAAGGAGCTGATCGTCCGCAGCACGGAGCGCGCCTTGCAGGACAAGCTCTACCACTGCACCGTCACCTTCGATGGCAGCAGCGCCGCCATCTTCCTCGATGGCGAGCCCTTCGCCACCCAGGTGGAGAAGAACACCATCGGCGCCATGCCTTCGCTGCTGGCTCCAGTGGAGGTGCGCGACAGCCGCCTGCGCCTCGACGACCTGCGCTTCTATGATCGCCCGCTCAATCGCAGCGAGGCCGTGCGCCTGGCCGTCCACTACCCCGCTGAGGTTCTGCTGATCGCCCCCGGCAAGCGCACCCGGGACCAGGCTCTGCGGCTCCAGGATTACTATCTGACCAACGAAGCCCCGCCCGTTTGGCGGCAGGCTTATACCGAGTGGAAAGCGCTACGCGAAAAGCGCGGCGAGCTGGAATCGCAGGTTACCTCCACGATGATCATGTCCGAGATGGAGAAGCCTCGCGACACCTACCTGCTGGGCCGCGGCGATTACACCAACAAGGTGGAGAAGGTGACGCCCGGCGTGCCTGCCGCGCTGCCGCCGCTGCCGGCCGGCGTCAAGCCGGACCGTCTGGCGCTGGCTCAGTGGCTGGTGAGCCCGGAGCATCCGCTCACGGCGCGCGTGGCCGTCAACCGCTACTGGTACATGTACTTCGGGCAGGGCATCGTCAAGACCACCGAGGACTTCGGTTCGCAGGGTGAGCAGCCAGTGCATCCGGAACTGCTCGATTGGCTGGCTACGGAGTTTGTCCGCACCGGTTGGGACGTCAAGGCGATGCAACGCCTGATCGTGACCTCGGCCGCGTACCGCCAATCCTCTAAGGTCACGCCGGCGCTGCATGAGAAGGACCCGGAGAACCGCCTGCTGGCCCACGGGCCGCGCGTGCGCCTGCCGGCGGAGATGGTCCGCGACAACGCGCTCGCCTCGGCCGGGTTGCTCAAGCTGGAGATCGGCGGGCCCAGCGTGCTGCCCTATCAGCCCGCCGGACTCTGGGAAGAGCTGGCGTTTGGCGAGGCGTTTTCCGCGCAGGAGTATCGCCAGGATCACGGCGAAAAGCTCTACCGCCGCGCCATGTACACGTTCTGGAAACGCACGTCGCCGCCAGCCTCATTGAATACGTTCGACGCGCCAGATCGCGAGAAGTGCACCTCGCGCCGCGCCGTCACCAACACGCCGCTCCAAGCCTTGGTGACGCTCAACGATCCCACCTACGTGGAGGCGGCGCGCAACCTGGCGCAGGTCGTGCTGCAAGCGCCCGCCACCGACGATGCGCGGCTGCGCGTCGCGTTTCGCCGCGTCACCGCGCGTCCTCCGACCAATGCCGAAATGGCCGTATTGCGCGGCGCGCTGCGCGGTCAGCTCGATACGTATCAGAAGGATCCCAAGGCCGCCGCGGCTCTACTCCGTGTAGGAGAATCGCCCGTGGCCGCCGGCGTCCCGGCGCCCGTGCTCGCCGCCTGGACCAACGTCTGCACCGTGATTCTCAACCTCGATGAAGCCATCACCAGAGAGTAGCCACCAGCCATGAACCGACGCGAACTCCTCTCCCGCCTGCCTGCCGGCATCGGCATCGCGGCCCTGTCGCACCTCTTCGGCGCTGAAACGAAAAAGGGTATTCCTGGTTTGGACGGTCTGCCGCACTTCGCGCCCAAGGCCAAGCGCGTCATCCTGCTCCACCAGTCCGGCGGACCTTCTCAACTCGATCTCTTCGATTACAAGCCGCAACTGCGCAAGTTCCAGGGCGTCGATCTGCCCGCCTCCATCCGCATGGGCCAGCGCATCACCGGCATGACCTCCGGACAGGCCACGTTCCCGGTGGCGGCCTCGAACTTCAACTTCCAGCAGCGCGGCGCCAACGGCACCTGGGTCAGCGATCTGATCCCGCACACGGCCAAGATCATCGACGAGCTGGCCGTCATCAAGAGCATGCACACGGAGGCCATCAATCACGATCCGGCCATTACGTTCTTTCAAAGCGGCAGCCAGCAGCCGGGCCGTCCCAGCATGGGCGCGTGGGTGAGCTACGGTCTGGGCAGCGAGAATGAGAACCTGCCGGCGTTTGTGGTGATGGTCAGCCAGGCGCACGCCATCAACACGGATCAGCCGCTGTTTTCGCGCCTGTGGGGCAGCGGGTTTCTGCCCTCCAACTATCAGGGCGTGAAGTTCCGCGCCGCGGCCGATCCGGTGCTGTTCCTCTCGGACCCCGAAGGGATCTCCAAACAAAACCGGCGCTCCATGCTCGATTCCATCGGCAAGCTGAATACGCTCAAGTTCCAGACGCAGGGCGATCCGGAGATCGAGACGCGCATCTCGCAGTACGAGATGGCCTATCGTATGCAAACGTCAGTGCCCGAACTCGTCGATCTCTCCAAAGAGCCGGAGTCCGTCTTCGAGATGTACGGCCCGGAGTCGCGCAAGCCCGGCAGCTACGCGCGCAACTGTCTGCTGGCTCGCCGTCTGGCCGAGCGCGGCGTGCGTTTCATCCAGCTCTATCATCGCGGCTGGGATCAGCACAACGATCTGCCGCGCGACCTCGCGCTGCAATGCCGCGGTACCGATCAGCCCACCGCCGCGCTGGTCAGCGATTTGAAGCAGCGCGGCCTGCTCGACGACACGCTCGTCGTGTGGGGCGGGGAATTCGGCCGCACGGTGTACTGCCAGGGGCGGCTCACCGACGTCAACTACGGCCGGGATCACCACCCGCGCAACTTCACCATGTGGATGGCCGGCGGCGGCATCAAGCCGGGCACCGTGCTCGGTGAGACGGATGATTTCAGCTACAACGTCACGGCAGATCCGGTGCATGTCCACGACCTGCAGGCCACCATCATGAAGTGCCTCGGCGTGGATCACAAGAAGCTCACGTTCAAGTTCCAGGGCCGGCATTTCCGGCTCACTGACGTGCACGGCGAGATCGTCGATAAGATACTGGCATGACCCGTCCGGCCGTTCTGCTATTCCTGATTGCAGGCATGATGCACGCATCGCAGGATTTTGATGAAGCCGCGGGCCGCCGCTTCGCCGCGCTCGCCCTCGAGTGCGTTCACAAAGAGTACCCGAACAAGATCGCGCACGCCATGGAGTCCGATGCCGACGCCAAGCCGCCGCGCGAGCTCACGCCGGCCTTCTACGGCTGCTATGACTGGCACTCGGCCGTCCATGGCCACTGGCTGCTGGCCCGGTTGGCCCGCACTTTTCCCAAGGCCGACTTTGCCCCCGCCGCCCGCGCTGCTCTGCAAAAAAGCCTCACCGCCGCCAATCTCCAGCAGGAGGTTCGCTACCTGAATGCCACCGGACGCGCCACGTTTGAGCGGCCCTACGGCCTCGCGTGGCTCATGCAACTCAGCGCGGAGCTGATGGAGTGGGACGATCCGCAGGCCCGCCAATGGGCCGCCCATCTGGAGCCGCTGGTGCAGGCCTCGGTGGCGCGGGTCATTGCGTGGTTGCCCAAGCTCTCCTATCCCATCCGCACCGGCGAGCACAACAACACCGCCTTCTCGCTGGGGCTGATGCTCGACTCTGCCCGCAGCGCGAAGAACGCCCCCTTTGAGGCGCTGCTCACCGCGCGCATCCGCGATTACTACCTGAAGGACAAGGCCTGCCCGCTCGCCTACGAGCCATCCGGCGAAGACTTCCTCTCGCCGTGCCTGGCCGAGGCGGACGCCGTGCGGCGCGTGCTACCGCCGGCAGAGTTCGCCATGTGGTTTCGTGCCTTCCTGCCCAAGGTGGATCTGACACCCACAGTGGTCACGGATTTCACCGATGGCAAGCTCTATCACCTGGCGGGCCTCAACCTCAGCCGCGCGTGGATGTTGGACGGAATCCTGTCGCGTCTGCCCACGGAAGACCCCCGCCTGCGCCGGCTTGCGCTCGACTTACGCCAGGCCGGGTTGGCCGCCGTCACCGCCGCCCATTATGAGGGCGGCCACTGGCTCGGCAGTTTCGCTGTCTATCTGGTCAGCGGACGAGGTCTCCCGCCGATACACTAGAGTGATGTTCCGGCTGTCTCTTCTCCTTCTCGCCACCTCTCTCTTTGCCCAGCAACCGGCCGACGAGGCCTACACCAAAAAGATCCGCGAGTTCACGACGGACCCCATGTTCCTCACCGAGCTCGTCGATCATCTGCCTGCCTCCTCCACCGTGCCCACGCCGGAGAAAGTGCTCGGCTACATCGCCGGCGCCGCCGACAAGCTGACGTACGCCAAGGACGTTTACCGCTATATGCGCGAGGTGGAAAAGGCCAGCCCGCGCGTGAAGGTTCTCTCCATCGGCCAGACGGAAGAGGGCCGCGAGATGATCGTCGTGCTCGTCTCCGACGAGGCCAACCTCGCCAAGCTCGACCGCTACAAAGAGATCACCGCCCGCCTGGCCGATCCCCGCGGGCTCAAGGACGAGGAAGCGAAGGCGCTCATCAAAGAAGGCCTGCCGTTCTACTGGGCCACCGGCGCCATCCACTCGCCCGAGACCGGTTCGCCGGAGATGCTCATGGAGCTGGTCTACCGTCTCGCGGTGGAAGAGACGCCTTTCATTCAAGCCATTCGCAAAGGCGCCATCGTGATGGTCACACCGGTGATCGAGGTGGATGGCCGCGAGCGCCAGGTGGATCTCTACCGCTACCGCAAGGCCAACCCGGACAAGCCGGCGCCGTCGCTGCTGTACTGGGGCAAGTATGTGGCGCACGACAACAACCGCGACGGCATCGGCCTCGCTTTGGCCTTCAGCCGTAACATAACAAAGACTTTCCTGCAGTTTCACCCCCAGGTGCTGCATGATTTGCATGAGTCCGTTCCGTTTTTATATACGTCCACAGGTATGGGACCTTACAACGCTTGGCTCGATCCCATCGTCATCAATGAGTGGCAGAAACTCGCATGGCACGAAGTGGAAGAGATGACCAAGCGCGGCGTGCCGGGCGTCTGGACGTGGGGATTCTATGACGGTTGGGGCGCTAACTATCTGATGCAGGTGGCTCACGGGCACAACTCGATCGGGCGTTTCTACGAGACCTTCGGCAACGGAGGCGCGGACACTCGCGACCGCACCATCCCGGCCTCGCAGTCTTCGCGCGCATGGTACCGGCCCAATCCGCCGCTGGCCCGCGTGAAGTGGTCCCACCGCAACAACGTCAATCTGCAACAGAGCGCGCTGCTGCTGGCGATGAACTTCACGGCGCAAAACCGCGAGACGTTTCTGAGCAACTTCTGGCTGAAATCGAAGCGCGCCGTGGCCAAGGCGGCAACGGAAGGTCCGGCTGCGTATGTCATCGATCACACGGCGCGGCCCGTCGAGGCATCGGCGCTCGCGGACCTGCTGAAGCTGCACGGCGTTGAGGTGCACCGCTTGTCGCAGGAAACCGAGCTCGCCGGAACGAAACACCCCGTGGGCTCCTACGTCGTGCGCATGGACCAGCCCTATTCGCGCATGGCGGATATGTATCTGGACCGCCAATATTACAGCGCTACAGACACGGCGCCGTACGACGACACGGGCTGGACTCTGCCGGCGCTGCGCAATCTGAAATCCACTCGCATCACGGATCTCGCCATTCTCAAGGCGCCGATGGTGCGCGCCAGTGACAGCACCGCGCCGGAAGGCCGCGTCATCGGCGAAGGCAAGCACTACGTGGTCCACCACAATGCGGATCGCATCCTGGCAACATTCCGCTTCCACCTGAAAGACATCGCGATGCGCGCCGCCGAGCAGCCGTTTGAGGCGGCCGGGCAGAAGTTCGCAGCCGGTGCGTTCGTCATCCCGGCCGAAGGCAATCCCTCCAATCTGAAAGCGCGGCTTCAGGCTGCCGCGGCGGATTGGGGCGTCACCGTGTATGCCGTCACGGAACTGCCCAAGGTGAAACTGCACGGCTTGGCGGCCCCGCGCATCGCGCTGGTCCACAACTGGCAGAACACCCAGAACGAGGGTTGGTTCCGCCTGGCGCTGGAATCCACTAGAGTTCCCTACACCTACATTTCGGATCAGAAACTGGCTCAAATCGACGACTTACGGGCACGTTTTGACGTGATTGTGCTCGGCCCGTCATCGTCCGATTCGCGGCGCGTGGTGCACGGCCTGCCCATGCGCGGCTCCCCCATCCCGTGGAAGCAATCCGAGCTGACGCCCAACTTCGGTACCTCGCCGGATCAGACCGACGACATCCGCGGCGGCCTGGGGCTGGCGGGTCTGGCGAAAATCGACAAGTTCGTCGAGGCTGGCGGCCTATTCGTCACCATCGCGGCCAATGCTTCCGTGCCCGTGGATTTCGGCCTCATCGATGGCGTCAGCATCACGCCAGCGCGCGAGTTGAAGGTGCGCGGCAGCGTGCTGGATTCCGTAGTCGCCGACTCCAGGAGCCCCGTGGCCTATGGCTATTCCGAGCGGCTGCCGGTGTATTTCAACTCGGCGCCGATCCTGCAGATCGCTGCGCCCGGCGGCGGGCTCCGTCCGCCGGAAGGTGCGCCGGCCAGCCGTCCCAGCGGCCGCGGGAGCGCTGCCGATCCCGACGTGGTGCAGGGGCGGCCTCCGCTCGCCGCGGGCCCAGCCGCGCCCGATACCGCGCAGATGGATTCCATGCGCAGCCTGCAGCCGTCGCCAGCCGAGCGGCCGCGCACCATCCTGCGCTTCGCCGACGAGAAAGACCTGCTGATCTCCGGGATGCTCGCCGGTGGCAGGGAACTGGCGGGTAAGCCCGCCGTCGTGGATGTCCCCAAAGGAAAGGGGCACTATTTGCTGTTTGCCATCAATCCGATGTGGCGGCAGGAGACCCAGGGCAGCTTCATGCTGTTGCTGAACGCGGCCATGAATTTTGAGAACCTGGGAGTGGGCCGCTGATGCGTCTTTTGTTCCTCCTCGCCTGCCTGCCGGTTTGCGCCGCCGATCTCGCGGTGCTCCAGACCGGCGCGCGGTTGCGGGCGGACCGGATTGAGAAGACTGCCACGCAGTACATTCTGCACAGCGCCGACGGGCGGATTGAGTTGCCGCTGGACGCCGTGGAGTCCATCGAGCATATCGACGACCCAGCGCCGGCAGCCGCGGTTGTACCCTCGGCTGCTGCCAAGCCAGCCGTGGCCCTCACTCCGAAACAGCTCGTCGACGAGGCGGCGCTGCGGCACGGCTTGCCCCCGGCGATCGTCCAAGCTCTGGCGTCTACCGAATCGGCGTACCAACAGAAAGCGGTCTCTTCCAAGGGCGCCATTGGCGTGATGCAGTTGATGCCGTCCACGGCGCAGGCGCTCCACGCCGACCCGCACAATCTGGCCGAAAATATCGACGCCGGCACGCGCCTGCTGCGCGAGTTGCTGCTGAAGTATCAGAACGACCCCAACCCCGTGCGCCGCGCCCTGGCCGCCTACAACGCGGGCGAAGGAGCGGTGCAGCGCTATCAGGGCGTCCCTCCCTATCGCGAGACACAGCAATATGTAGAAAAAGTAATCCAACGCTACTACCAGCAACCGGGAACGCGCTAAGATCGTCTCAAGAGTATGAATTCGCGACTGTTTCTCGCAACGATCACCGTTTCACTCGCCGCCTTCGGCCAGTGGGGTGGACAACAGACACGCCGGGCCGAAATCCGCGGGGGCGGCGGAGACGGCAAATGCACCATTGAAGTGGAAGTGGATGACACGGCCGAAGTAGAGATTCGGGGCGATTCAGCCACACTACGGACGCGATCCGGGCAGCGGGCGTCCTGGCGGCGATTTCAGTGCAATCAGGTGATGCCGCTGCGTCCCGACAATTTCCGGTTCCGCGGCATTGACGGGCGCGGCAGGCAGGAACTGGTTCGCGATCCCAACAATGGCGGCGCCGCAGTCATCCGCATTGATGACCCCAAGGGCGGCAGCGAGGGCTACACCTTTGACGTCGAATGGCGCGGCGGTAGCGGCGGTGGCGGCGGTTGGGGTGGCAGCGGTGGCAACGGCCCTGGCAACAATGGCGGCGGTTGGGGCAACGGTGGCAACCGCCCCGGCAACAATGGCGGCGGTTGGGGCGGTAGCGGCGGCAGCGGCGGCGGCTGGAACGGCTCATCCGGTTCCACGTTCAATTTCCGCGGCGATGGCAACGGCTATCTGAACCGGCGCAACGGCCGTGATCAGCGCGTGCGTGACGTCAACGTATCGCTCTCCCGCGATGGGCGCGTCGCGCTCAGCTTTGACGGCGAGGGTTTCCAGCGGCTGAACTTCGTCGGCCGCGCGGACCGCTACAACCGCGACAGTATCGTGACTGAGCTGCGCAGCGGCGGTACCCGTGGCTCGGCCACTATCTACATGGACCGGCGGGGCGAGGTAGAGCGCATCGAGATGAATGGCCGCATGGGCAACGACGATTTCCGCCTGCAGTGGCGGGCGCGCTAATTCACTGACAGCGGGGCGGCGCTCAGCTTGCTGATTGCCGCTCCGCCGCAGTGCGTGCTAGTTCATCGCAGCGATTGTTATCGGCGTTGTTGGCGTGCCCCTTGGTCCACGTCCATTCGGTTTGGTGGCGCGCCACCTCTCGATCCAACTCCACCCACAAATCCTGATTTTGCACCGGCTTCTTGTCGGTGGTCTTCCAGCCGTTCTTCTTCCACCGCGCCATCCAGCTCTCCACGCCGTTCTTGACGTATTGAGAATCCGTCACCATCTCCGCGATGCACGGCAGGTTCAGCGCCTGGAGCGCGCGAATGGCCGCCGTCAGCTCCATGCGGTTATTGGTGGTGTGCGGCTCAAAACCCCACATCTCTTTGCTCTTTTCGCCGTAGCGCAGGATGCATGCCCAGCCGCCGCGCCCCGGATTGCCCAGGCACGAGCCGTCGGTGATGATCTGGACCCTCTTCATAACGCGCCTACAGCAGCACCGTGGCCAGGCTCTCGCCGCGTCTCAATTCGCGTTCGAAAAACGCGTCCACCAGGCCCAGAATCGGCGCGGCGTCGCGCTCCTGGTAGATGGATGTGCGAAGCTTGGCGCCGCTGCGCACGCCATGGGTAAAGTAGGTGGCAAACTGCTTCATCTTGCCCACGACATCCAGGCCGCCCTTTTCAATCAGCATCGCGTAGTAGGTATGCATGATGCGCCACCGGTCGTCCTCGGTGGGTACATAGTAGGCGCCGGCCTCCAGGTACTCTCGGATCTGGCGGAAAATCCACGGATTGGACGACGCCGCGCGGCCGATCATCACCGCGTCGCAGCCCGTCTGCCGTACCATCTCGATCGCCGCTTCCGGCGTGGTGACGTCGCCGTTGCCGATGACGGGGATCTTGACGGCGTCTTTCACTTCGGCGATCCGTGTCCAATCGGCGCGCCCCGAATAGCCCTGCTCACGCGTACGCGGATGCAGCGCGATGGCCGCCAGTCCGTTGTCCTCCGCCATCTTCGCCATCTGCAGGTGGACCAGCTCGCTATCGTTCCAGCCGGCGCGGAACTTCATCGTCAACGGGATCGTCACGGCCTCGCGCACCCGCTTGAGCAGCGTTTCCACCAGCGGCAGATTGCGCAGCATGCCGGAGCCGCCGTTGCAGGTGACCACCTTCTTCACCGGGCAGCCGAAGTTGATGTCCACGGCGTCAAATCCGCTGGCCTCGCAAACTCGCGCCGCCTCGGCCATCACTTCGGGATCGGAACCGAATAATTGGGCGGAGATGGGGTGCTCTTCCGGTTCAAAGTAGAGGTAGTGGAAGCTCTTGGAGAGGCGCCGGCCCGGATGCTTGTTGGTGGCGATGATGCCGTGCGAACTGGTGAACTCCGTCATGATCAGCCCGCAGCCGCCCTGGGCGCGGATCAGGCGGCGGAATACCGTGTCGGTGATGCCCGCCATGGGGGCCAGCACCGTCGCCGGCTCAATGCGTACCGGACCCATGTTGTAGCCGGCGGGGAAGTTGTCCATCCCCTCCATTGTAGCGGGCGGCGGTAACAAGGCGAAACGCCGGGGCACCGCCGGACGTACAACTAGATGAGAGGCAAACCGAGACATGATCCCCAAGCTGGCAGCGGCGTTTGTGCTGGGCGGCATCGCCGTCGGCTCCATCATCTGGCTGGCGCGGCCCCAAGCCCAGCCAGTGGCCGCGCCGGTAGAGGTGGCTCAGGCTCTCCCGCGGGTTGTGTCTCCGCCCGTGGAGGCGGCGCCGCAGCCGGTGAAAGCCATCCCGCCCCCGCCGGTGCCTGCCCCCCGGCCCAAAGCCAGAATCGTAGCCCCGGCCAAGCCGGCACTGGCCGCCAAAGTGGCGCGGGAATCCCTGCCCGCGGAGCGCCCGGCGCCCGTCCCCCAACCGGTGGCCACGCCCGCACCCGCGCCCGAGCCCGTGGCACGCCCCGCCGAGCCTTTTCCACCTCCGCCTCCTCCCTCGCCGCCCGCTCCACCCGCCATCCTCAAACCCTCGAAAGAGGTGGCGCCGGCCCAGCCGCGCCAGCCGCAAACGGTCACCATTCCGGCCGGCACGATGATCACAGTGCGTTTGCGCGACACGCTGCGCGCCAGCCGCGCCTCCACCGACGACCCCTTCCACGCCACGCTCGATCAGCCGCTGATCGTGGACGGCATGGTGCTGGCCGAGCGCGGTACGATGCAGCGCGGGCGCGTCACCGAATCGGTCGCCGCAGGACGCGTCAAGGGCCGCGCGGCGTTGACCCTGGAGCTGACGCAACTGGTCACCTCCGACGGGCAGAAGGTCGACATCCACACGGAAGGTTACCGGAAAGAGGCCGGCAGCGGATTGAAGAGTGATGCCGCCAAGGCCGGCGTCATGGCGGGCATCGGCGCCGCCATTGGCGCTATCGCCGGGGGTGGCAAGGGAGCGGCCATCGGCGCTGGAGTCGGCGGCGCCGCCGGCGCTGGCAGCGTGCTGGCCACCAAGGGTCAGGATGCCGAGATTCCCAGCGAGACCCGGCTGACGTTCCGGCTCAAGGAACCGGTTACCCTGACGGAGAAGTTGAACTAGCGCGGACGCCCGCCGGGCGGCATCCAACAGCTATGAGCCATGAAGGTCGGGTTTATTGTGTGCTGGCCGCCTCCAGCGCGATCGGGTCGGCGTTGGGCGAATTGCTGGAAAACGAGGGCGCCACCGTCCACCGCTTGTCGCGCAGCCGCGATGCCCTGGACCTGACCAACTTCGCGGCGGTGGAGGCCGTCGTGACCGCGCTCGGCCGGCTGGACGGCCTGGTGAACTGCGCCGGCAGCCTGCTGCTCAAACCGGCACATCTCACCACGCAGGCCGAATACGACGCCACCATTGCTGCGAGCCTGACAACGGCTTTCGCGGCGGTGCGCGCCGCGGCGCGGGCGATGATGGGCAGCGGGGGCAGCATCGTGCTGGTGAGCTCGGCGGCGGCGCGCACCGGTCTGGCCAATCACGAGGCCATCGCGGCGGCCAAGGCAGGTGTGATCGGGCTGACGCAATCGGCGGCGGCAAGCTATGCGGCGCGCGGCATCCGCGTGAACTGCGTGGCTCCGGGATTGGTCGAGACCCCTCTGGCGGCGCGAATCACCGGCAACGAGGCGTCCTTGCAGGCATCGAAAGCGATGCACGCCCTGGGGCGGATCGGCCAGCCCGGCGACGTGGCTTCGGCCATCGCGTGGCTGCTGGATCCGGCGAATTCGTGGATCACCGGGCAGGTGCTCGGTGTGGATGGCGGCTTGGGCACAATCCGGCCACGTTAGCTCAAACTTTGTCTCCGCTAGTCGATACGTCAAGTATCATGGCCTACATCGATTGGAGCCCGGACTATGATCTGGGTATTGCGGAGATAGACCGCCAGCACCGGCGACTCGTGGAGATTGTGAACCGGCTGCACGACGCGATGGTGCAGCGCAGTCCCAAGAGCGCGATGCAGAGCGTGGTCTGCGACCTTGCTACCTATACGGAGTTCCATTTTGCCTACGAGGAACGGCTGATGCAGAGTATGGATCTGCCGGACTGGGAGGCGCATCGCAGCGAGCACAGGGTGCTGGCGCATGAGATCAGGTCTTTCGAGACGGATCTGGCCGTTGGCCGATTGAGCGTTTCGATGGACCTGATGGCGGTGCTGCAACGGTGGTTGCTCAACCATGTGCTGCACGCGGACCGCGAACTGGTGCAACACGCCAAAGGGCTGCGCGGCGGTGCCATCCTGGTGCTGAGCCGTTAAGGGAACTTCAGCATTTTCGGCGGGTCCTGGTAGCCTGCTCACCCGAACATTGTGACGCCAAACGGTCGCCGTCCGCATCAATCAATCGTGATGCCGCCTATCGCGTACAAACCGGCCGTGTGGATGAGTTGGGCGCTGCGCGCCGGCGTTTATAGCATAGGCTTCGCAGCGCTAGTGGTGCTCGCTCCAGACACATTCCTCCACGCGCTGGATCTGCCTGGCGGCGCCATGGCGGGCGCGGCCCTGGAATTGTCCTACGTGGCAAGCCTTCTGACCGCCGTGATGGGGCTGGGCTATCTGCTCTCGGCCAGCGACGCGTTCCGCCACTGGCCCATCGTCATGATGGGCTTCCTGGCAAAAGTGGTAACCAGCTGCGGCATCGCCTGGGAAATCTCCGCCGGCCGCCTGCCCGTTTCGGCGGCGTGGCTGGCTGTGGTGGACGATCTCATCTGGCTGGTGCCGCTCGGGCTTATCCTGAATGGCGCGCACGAGGCGCTGCTGGGCCGCCGGCGCACTGTGCCCCAGGAGATCCTGCGCTTCGCCATGCGCCGCAAAACTCAACACGGCGTCACTCTGGACGAACTATCCCGCCTCTCGCCCACCTTGCTCGTCTTCCTGCGCCACGCCGGTTGCACTTTTTGCCGCGAGGCTCTCTCCGATCTGGCGGCGCGGCGCGCTGAAATCGAGGCCTCCGGCGTACGCCTGGTGCTCGTCCACATGAGCAGCGAAGAGAACGGCACACGTTTCTTCACCAAATACGGCTTGCAGGACGTCGAAAAGATCAGCGATCCGGAACGCGCTCTCTACCGCGCCTTCGGCCTGCCGCGAGGCAGCTTCGGCGATCTCTTCGGGCCGCGCGTGTGGCTGCGCGGCTTCCAGGCCGGCGTACTCGGACGCCACGGCGTGGGCGCTCTGGCCGGCGATGGCTTTCAGATGCCGGGCGTGTTCCTGCTGTTCCACGGCGAAATCGTGCGCAGCTACCGGCACCAGAGCGCTTCAGACCGCCCTGATTACCTCTCCCTCGTCACCGGCCACAACTACGCAGCACCGGAGTTGCGCCAGCCCTAAGTATTTGTCCTGCCGAAGGAATATGATGGCTGATTGATGAATTCTCAGGACGATAATCCCAGACAGACGCAGAGGGCGCCGGGCTCGTTGGGCTTGATCAGACTCTTTGGCATCCCGGTACGCTTCCACTTTACGTTCTGGCTGGTGGCAGTCTGGCTGATCTACATCGGTGTCACGGCCAAGCAGAGCATCGCAGGCAGCACCCTCTATGTGCTGATCCTCTTCCTCTCCGTGCTCTTCCACGAGGCCGGCCACGCCCTGGCGGCGCGCCATTACGGCATTCAGACTCTGGAGATCGTGATGCTCCCCCTGGGCGGTCTCTCGCGCCTGGAGCGGCAGCCGGTGCCCTCCGAGGAGTTCTGGGTGGCGCTCGCCGGCCCGATGGTGAATTTCGTTGCGGGCGGCGGCCTGCTGGCCTGGACGTATTTGCAGGGCGCGATGCCGGCGCTGGCCCATTGGCAGCAGCCCACCGACGCCAATCTCATTCCGCGCCTGGCGGTGGCCAATCTGATCCTGGCGTTCTTCAATCTGCTGCCCGCGTTTCCCATGGATGGCGGGCGCGTGGTGCGGGCGCTGCTGGCGGGCAGCCGGCCCGTGGAGGAAGCCACGCGGATGACCGCCCGCCTGGGCACCGGCCTGGCAGCGATGATCGGCCTCTATGGGCTGCTCTCCGCCAACTTCCTGCTGGTCTTTCTGGCGTTCTTCATTTACGTGGGGGCCACTCAGGAATCCATGGCGGTTTCGGCGCAGGTGCTGATCCGCGGGGCTTTGGTGCGGGAGGCGATGATTACGGACTACCGCACTCTGAATCACGGCGACACCATCCGCGACGCGGCCAGCCTTCTCCTGGCCACCTCACAACAGGACTTCCCCGTTCTGGCCGGAGAGCAGGTGGCGGGGTTGTTGCACAGGACGGCCCTGATGAGAGCCATGGCCAGCGACGGTCCGGATGGCTATGTGGCCGGGGCGATGGAGCGCGATTTCGCCCGCCTGGCGGCCGAACAATCGCTCGAAGAGGCAGCCCCGCTTGTGAAGGACGGATGCGCGCTGGTATTTGACGGAGACCGGCTGGCGGGTATGCTGACATCCGAAAACCTGAGTGAATTCATGGTGTTGCGCCAGATCCGGTTGTCCGCGGGAAAATCGAATGTCTAAACCAGATGTACTGATCGTGGGAGCCGGTTTGGCCGGCTTATGCTGTGCCCGCCAGTTGCAGAAGGAAGGCGTCTCCTTCCAGATCGTCGATGCGTCGGACGCCGCCGGCGGCAGGGTGCGCACAGACCAGCTCGATGGTTTTCTGCTGGACCGCGGTTTTCAGGTGCTCCAGACCGCCTACCCGGAGGCGCTGGCCCAGTTGGACTATGAATCCTTGAGCCTACACCCGTTTGTGAACGGCGCCATGGTCCGCCACAACGGGAGTTTTCACCGCATGACCGATCCGTGGCGCGAGTCCGGTACCTTTCTGGCTAACGCCATGTCGCCGGCGACGCACTTCCGGGACAAGATCCGCATGTGGCAACTGCGCCGCGATGTAATGGGCAAGTCAATCGAAGAGATCTTTGATGCTCCCGAGACCAGCACGCGCCAGGCCCTCCTGCGTCGCGGGTTTTCGCGCAGAGCCACGGACCGTTTCTTCAAGCCATTCCTCGGCGGTGTGATGCTGGATTCAAAGCTCGCGGTTTCCAGCCGCATGCTCGAATTTGTATTCAAGATGTTCAGCGAGGGCGATGCGGCCCTGCCGGCCGCGGGCATGCAGTCTATTCCGGATCAGTTGGCCGCCGCATTGCCGGAAGGCGCCATCCAGTTTCATCAGAGGGTGAAAGCCGTGGCGCCGGGACGGCTGGAAATGGCGGACGAAGCGGTGTTGGAGGCGGGCTCGATTGTGGTGGCCACCGACGGGCCGGAGGCGTCCCGATTGCTCGGCTACGAACGGTCCGTGCCTTCGCGCAGCGTCTGCTGCCTGTACTTCGCGGCCAAAGAGCCGCCGGTGGATGAGCCCATCCTGGTGCTCAGCGGGAGCACCCGCGGGCCCATCAACAACGTCGCCGTCCCAAACCTGGTGGCGCCTGGCTACGCACCGAAAGGCGAGTTTCTGATCTCAGTCACGATCGTCGGCATGCCCAGCCGCGATGACCAGGCTGTGGTCACGCAGGTCCGGTCCCAGATGAAGCGCTGGTGGGGCCTGGTGGCGGAAGAGTGGCGGTTCTTGCGAATGTACCGCATCGAACATGGCCTGCCGGTGATGGTGTCGATGGACCCCTTCCGGGCGGCGCGCGTGAAGCCAGGGCTCTACGCCTGTGGAGATCACCGCTCCACGCCTTCCATCCACGGTGCCATGGAGAGCGGGCGCCTGGCCGCCGAGACGCTGATCCGGGACCTGAGAGGCGAGCCGGACCCCGTCACCGAGCGGGACTTGCGGGCGCGGGCGCAGGCCGAGGAGCGGGCCCGGCAGGAAGAGGACGACGACTGATGGCGCCCCTTCTGGCCGCACACGCCGGGGCGACGCTCTTTATGGTGGGGCTGATCTGGTTTGTCCAGGTGGTCCACTATCCTCTGTTTGGGATAGTGGGCGCAGACGGTTTTGCCGGCTACGAGCGGGCGCACACCGGGCTCACCACCATCGTAGTGGGGCCGCCGATGCTGGTGGAACTGGGGAGCGCCGTGCTCATCCTGCTCTGGCGTCCGGTTTCGTGGCCGCTCTGGGCAGCGTGGTTGGGGCTGGCGCTGCTGGCCGTAATCTGGGCATCCACCCTGTTTCTACAGGTGCCGCGCCATGGCGACCTTTCGGCCGGTTTTGCCCCTGACGCGCACCGCGCCCTGGTGGCTACCAACTGGATCCGCACCGTGGCCTGGACGCTGCGCGGCGCGATGGTGCTGTATTTTTCGTTCCTAGCGGGCCAAGCCCACCCGCCTGCGTAGCGCCTCAAATCGCTGGTCGCGCCGCACGCTCTTGAAGTGGGGTTCGGCATCCAGAAAGAGCACCTCGGATTCGTGTCGTTCAACGGCTGCCGAGAGCAGAGCGATGGCCTTTTCGCGCTCTCCGAGGCCCAGTACCAGAATCGCCCGATGCGTTTCGCTGCGCGGACCGCTCTCCATCTCCGCCAGCAGCTGGCGAGCCTCTTGGGTGCGGCCGGCTGCGGCCAAGGCAAATCCCAGCCGGCCTGCGATCTCAGGTTCGGCCTTCCCGCCCGGGATGGCTTGGCGGTATTCGGGAATGCTCTTCGCCGGTTCACCGGAAGCGCTCAGGATGGCGCCGGCCAGAAAGTGGGCGCTGCGGCTTTGGGGTGCGATCTCGAGAATTCGGCGCGCCTCGGCGAGAGCTTCCGCGTAGCGCCCGGCAGCATAGAGAGCCACGCCGAGATCGTTGGCCGTGGCCAGGCCCAGTGGGTCCAGCTCCCGCGCCCGGAGCATCTCCGCCACCGCTTCCTCATGCCTGCTGCGGCTCATCAGCAGCAGCGCATAGCCTTGGTGCGTGCGGCCCAGGCTGGGGGCCAACCGCAGCGACTCGCGATAGAGCGTCTCGGCTGAGGATGCGTCCCAATCCACCAGAAAGGCGATGCGCGCCTGCACGGCGAGGATCTCCGGAGTCGTGGGATTGTACCGGCGGGCCTGCTCGGCCTCGCGCCGCGCCGCGGCAAAGGCGGCCGGCGCCTGATCGTAATCGTGAAACCCGGTGGTGAGCCAGGAATCAGCCAGGGCGGCACGGGCCCGCACATGCGAGGGATCCTCTTGGATGGCCTGCTGGAACGCCACGCGCGCCTCTGCGACGCGACCCGGATCTTGCTGGTTGCGCAGATACAGGCCGCGCAAGTAAGCGTCGTGGGCCGATGTGACCGAGGGCTTGCCGGCGCCAGCATCCGCGGCGGCCGGGGCGACGTGTAGAGAAAGTGTGGCGGCGCGGGCGATCTCTTCCGGCAGAGCCTCCAGTTGAGCGCCGCCGCGCAGATAGTGGTCTGACCAGATAATGGTGGACGTCTCGCCATCCGTGATATGCGCGGTGATCGACCACGCTTTGGGTGCCGGGCCGTCGGTCTGACGCAGCGAGCCCGAAAGCAGATAGCGGACGCCCAACCGGCGCGCCCACTCGCCCGCTTCGTGCTCCAGCGTCGATCGGCCTGCCGGGCTGGCTGCCACCCGCAGCGCCGGCGTCCGGGCTAGCATCACCGTCAGTTCCTCGGTCAGGCCGGCGGCGAGATAGTCGTACTCGGCCTGGCCGGATAGGTTCTCGAATGGTAGAACAGCCAGGCGGAGTGGGGGCGCTGGCCGCCGGTACCAGAATGCCGCAGCAAAAAGCGCCACCGTGATTGCCACCACCAGGGTCACAGCCGCGGCCGCGGGCACTCTCCAGGCTCGTGCCGGCCGGTCCGGCGCGACAGAAGCCTCCGGTGGCGGAGGCGCCTTCCAGGTGAAGCCCGGGGCGTAGCGGCCCTTGGGAATGGTGATCCGCAGCGCATCGTCAATCCCCTCCGAAGCGTAGTAGCGGTCCAGGTGTTGGCGAAGATTGCGAACCTGCACCCGCACCAGGGCGTCAGCTTGCGGATTCCAGTTCGATCCCCGGCCAAATACCTCCAGAGCGATCAGCGACTCCTTGATCTGATCCGCCCGGCCCTGCAACGCCTCTTCCACCAGCCACGCCAGCAACTGCCGGAGCCGTTCCGCCTCGGCGAATCCGCCCGAACAGAGGATCTGACGCAGCGCGCTCCGGATCTCCGCCGGGGCCGGCGCATCGGGCAACTGAGTCTCGTTTGCTGGCACGTGCTACTCTCCCACGGGATCCCCAGCCGGGCTTGCCCGTTTTCCCCGGGCCGGATGTTAAGAGCTGCTTTCACTAACGTCTGTAAGTGACTCACAGCGCGTAACCTTTGCCGTCTTTACGGTAAAAGGATAAACTGATCTGGAATTTGAGTCAATCCACATCTATGATGGTTGCCAGAACACGGCAGGCACTGCCTGACCGCGGACTGAAATGGGGGCGAGCCCCCCCTGAGCCCGGATCCTGAGCGTAGCGCCGCCTCGGGTCTCTATCCAGGAGTCCCGAGAGGACGGAGGAGTGGCGTAGGAGGGTCGCCAGGTTCCGGGCGGCTGGTGGTGGCCGCTACTCGGTCACTTGCACAGTTTCGATCTCGAACATCCGCTTCCTGCCGTTGCTCAGCACTCTGCCGTGAAATTTCAGAGATCCGTTGATGAGCATCCCCACCGGTTTGTCGATCGGATAGTCGAACGCCAGCACGTCCCCATCACTCAACTCGAGCATCTGCTCCACCGTCAGCGTGGGGCCTTGCAGCCGCGAGTCCATCTTCAGGATCGAAGGCTTCAGCAGCTTCAGCATCCGCACGCGCTCTTCTTCCGTCGATTCCGACTTCCGCACCGACCATTGCTGGTCGAACTTCTGGCGCAGCATCTTGATGATGATCGAGGGGATGCCCAGGTTCATCATGCCCGCCACATCGCCAATGCGGATCTCCATCCCCACCGTGACGACAGCCTCGTTCGGCGCCAGGATCTGCAAGAGTTGTGGCTCCGTCTCGTGCGTCTCGATGGCGAAGTTGATGTGCGAGATGGGGCTCCACGCCTCTTTCAGATCGTGGAGGATGATGCGGAACAGTCCGTCGAGGATCGATTGCTCAATCTCCGTGATCTCGCGGTTGGTCTTGAACGCAGTCTTGCCGGATCCGCCCAGCAGCATCTCCAGGATGGGGTACACCATCGAGGGGTTCATTTCCAGCACGGCGCTGCCGTCAAACGGGCGCATCCCCAGGCTCACGATGCAGGTGGGCGCCGGCAGGCACTGCGAAAACTCCAGAAACGAGAGCTGCTCCACCGAGATCAGGTTCACCATCACGTAGGCGCGCAGATACGCCGACAGGCTGGATGCTCATCCAAAACTTCGGCTGCCGGGCCACGCAGGCCGACGGCGCTGCCCTGGAGGGCCTGCTGGAAAAGCAGGGATACCAGGCCGCCGGCGCTGCGCGGACTGCCGATCTGGTGATCCTCAACACCTGCACGGTCACCTCATCGGCCGATGACGACGTGCGCAAGAGTATTCATCGTGTCCACCGCGAGAACCCGGAGGCGCAGATTCTGGTGACCGGCTGCTACGCGCAACGCGCTCCGGAGGAGCTGAGCCGCATTCCCGGCGTCACCTGGGTGGTGGGCAACTCCCATAAGACAGGCATCCCCGAGTTTCTGGCCGCCCCCTATCACGGCCAGATTCTGGTGGGCGACATCTCCGAGGCCACCGGCTTTCTCTCCTCGCCCGTGGACGACGCCTTCGGGGACCGCACACGCCCCAACCTCAAGATCCAGGAGGGCTGCAACAACCCCTGCACGTTCTGCATCATCCCCACGGTGCGGGGCCGCAGCCGCAGCATGCCGCTGGCGCAGGTGCTTACTGAGCTCGGCGCGCTGGCCGGGAACTATCGTGAGGTGGTGCTGACGGGCATCAATCTCGGCCGCTGGGGCAGGGAAGCCGGGTTCCAATCCGAGCGGCGCATGCGCCTCTCGGACCTGCTCACCGTGATCCTGCGCGACACGGCAGTGGAACGCCTTCGCATTAGCTCAGTGGAGCCCATGGACTTCACCGACGAGCTGCTGGACGTCATGGCCGCGTCTCCACGCATCGCCCGCCACGTCCACGCGCCCCTGCAATCCGGCTCGGACAGCGTGTTGAAGCGCATGAAGCGGCGCTACCGCGTGCGCCACTATGAAGACCGGCTGATGCGCGCCCACGCGCTCATGCCCGATGCCGCCTTTGGCGCGGACGTGATGACGGGCTTTCCCGGCGAGACCGATGCCGAGTTTCGCGAGACCTCCGAACTGATCCAGCGCCTGCCGCTCACCTACCTGCACGTCTTCACCTACTCATCCCGGCCGGGGACGCCGGCGGCCGATGCGGCCGATCACGTGCCTCATCCAGCGCGCAAAGAGCGCACGCGGTTGCTGCGCGATCTGGCGGCGCAAAAGAACCTCGAGTTCCGCCGCCGCATGGTGGGCCGCACACTCAGCGCGGTCACTCTGGACAATGGCAAGGCGCTGACGGAGAACTATCTGAACGTGGAACTGGCCACTCCGCGCGCGGCCAATCAGATGGTGGATCTACGCATCGGCGCGGTGACCCCGGCGGGCCTCAGCGAGGCCGGCGCGCTCACAGTGCTGGCATCGTAAACAGCCCCACGAACGTAGCGATCCCCTGCCATAGATTCTCCAGCCGCAGGTTCTCGTTGTGGCTGTGCTGATTGTTGTCGTGGTTGACGATGGGGATGCCGATCAGCGGCACACCGAACACATCCTCGATCGTCGCCAGAGGCACGCTGCCGCCCAGCGTTGGCATCTTCACAATGGGACCGTGCACCGCTTCCAGCGTCAGGATCACCTGCCGCGACACGGGCAGGTCCATCGGCGTGCGCACCGCGCGATAGCCCGGCTCAGTCCAATCGAGCCGGGCCACCTTCGGCGACTGCAGGCGCTCGGCCTCGGTGGGCTCGCGGTTCTCCACCAGCAGATAGCCGAGATTGCGGATGTGCGCGCGGACCAGCTCAACCATCCGCGCCGGATCGTTGCCCTTCACCAGGCGCATATCGATGGAGGCTGTCGCGTGCGTCGGCACCACATTGCGCGACGCTTCGCCCACCGCGCCGCTGGCCAGACCGCGGATGTTGAATGAGGGCTGGTTGAGCACCTCGATCAGACGCCGCGGCGAGTTCTCCGGCCGCCCGATCAACAGCTCGTTTTGCAGGTCGCCGTCCACCGGCGGCTCGGCCTTCATGGCGGCGATCTCCACCTCGCTCAACGGCGCAATGCCGTCATAGAAACCCTGGATCTGCACGCGGCCTTCGTCGTCTTTCATCGAGGCCAGCAGCCGCGCCAGCGTCATCGCCGGATTCGGCGCCCAGTTGCCGTAGTGGCCGGAGTGCAGCTCGCGCTTCGGCCCGTAGACCGTCAGTTGAAAACCGGTGACGCCGCGCGCGCCAAAGTAGACCTGCATGCGCCGAGTCTGATGAACGGGCCCGTCGCAGATCAGCCAGAAATCAGATTGAAGCAGCGCGCGGTGCCGCGTGAGCAGCGCGCCCAGGTTCTTCGACCCGGCCTCTTCCTCGCCCTCGAAGACGAACTTGATGTTGATGGAGGGCGCACGTCCGGCGGCGCGCAATGCATCCAGCGCGGCCAACATCGCCAGGATGGGGCCTTTGTCGTCGGATGCCCCGCGGGCATAAATCCGGGCGTCGCGATCGTCCAGCGCCGCGCCGCGTAGCGAGGGTTCAAACGGTGCGCTGCCCTGCCACTGGCGCGGGTCCACGGGCTGGCCGTCGTAGTGGGCATAGAAGACGACGGTTTGGCGCGCGCCTACGTTGATCTGGCCGAAGACCAGCGGCGCCGCGCCGGGCCCTTCCAGCAGCGTCGCCGGCACGCCGCGCTTCTGCAATGCATCGCGGATCCACTCGGCGTTGCGGCGCAGCGATGCCGGGTCGTTGGCGGTATTGGGGATCTTGAGGAGCTCGTTGAACTCGGCCAGCGTCTGGCGGCGCTCCGGCGTCTGGGCGCAGAGCGAAGCTGCGAAAGCGGTGCAGAACAGGCCGTTTTTCACGATAAGCTACATTTCGCGGCGATTTTCGAGCGACTTGGACATGGTCACTTCGTCAGCGTATTCCAGATCGCTGCCCACTGGGATGCCCATGGCGATGCGCGTGACCTTGATGCCGAGCGGCTTCAGCAGCCGCGCCAGATACACCGCCGTGGCCTCGCCCTCGACAGTCGGGTTGGTGGCAAGGATGATCTCCTGCACCTCGTTCGTCGTCAGCCGAGCCAGCAGTTCCTTGATGCGCAACTGCTCCGGCCCCACTCCGCGCAGCGGGCTGATGGAGCCGTGCAACACGTGGTAGCCGCCCTCGAACGTGCGCGTCGTCTCGATGGCCAGCAGGTTGTGCGGCTCCTCGATCACGCAGATCTTGGTCTTGTCGCGGTGCGGATCGCGGCAGTAGACGCACAGCTCGCCATCGCTGATGTTATTGCAGACGATGCACAGCCCGAGCTTCTCCTTCACATCGATCAGCGCCGTCGCCAGACGGTCCACGTCCTCGCGGTTGGCGCGCAGAATATGGAAGGCGATCCGCTGGGCGGATTTCTGCCCGATGCCGGGCAGGCGCTTCACCTCTTGAATGAGGCGTGCCAGTGGTTCAGCGAAGTCGGGCATGCCGGGTTAGAACAATCCCGGAGGCAGGCCCATGCCGCCGAGCATGCCGGAGGTCTTCTTGCCGGCCTCTTCGTCCACCTTGCGGGCGGCTTCGTTGTAGGCGGCCATCACCATGTCGGCCAGCATCTCGGCGTCGCCGGCGGCCTCGGGGTCAATCACGACGCCCGTGCAATGCTTCTGGCCGTCGAGCTTGACCGTCACCATGCCGCCGCCCGCGCTGGCTTCCACGCGAATCGCGGCGATCTCTTCCTGCAAGCGCGCCTGCATCTGCTGCGCCTGCTTCAACATGCCCTGCATGTTGCCTCCGCCTGGGAATTTCATGGCTCATACTCCTTCAAGTCGCGTACGCCCCGCACCTGGCTCTCGGGGAACATCTCCTGAAACTTTTGCACATCCGGGTGGGCCAGCGCACGCTGGCGGGCCTCTTCGGCGCCACCGGCATCCTCGGCGGCGCGGGCCGCGGGCGGAGCCGCGGCGGTTTCGTTGATGGTGATGGTCGCCTTCACGGCGCGGCCCATCAGCTTGGTGAGCGCGCGGTCCAGATCCTTCGACATCAGGCCCATCTTGGCGGCGCGCGTGGCAATGAACTCCACGCCGGCCGGGCTCTCGATCAGTTGAGAATCTTCGACGGCCTGCACGGTCATCGCGCCGGCGCGGATCTCTTTGAGCTCGGCGATCAGGCGGTCTTTCAACGGACCGGCGGGCGCTGCGGGGCGGGCTGCGGCCGGGGGCGGCGGAGGCGGCGGCGGCGCTGCCGGCCTGGAGACGGCGGGCGCGCTGATGGCGCGAGACACCGGCGGCGGCTGCGGCTGTGCAGATTGCGGACGCGCCGCGGGCGGCGGCTGCTGCGCGGGCGGCGCAGTGCGGGCCGGCGCGGCGGCGGTGAGCTCCCTCAACGCATCCTCGATCGGCTTCATGCGGCCGGCGTGCACCAGGCGCATCAGGCCCAGTTCCAGATGCAGGCGCGGCTGGAGCGAGTACTGCAACTGGCCGTAGATATCCAGCGTGAGTTGCAGCCAGCGCGTCAGATCTTCTTCGGAGAAGCGCGCAGCCACATCGCGCATCCGCACCTGCTCCTGCCCGGAGGCGGGAATCAGCCGCGTGTCTTTGCCGGTAATCCGGGCGACCAACAGATTGCGGAAGTAGCGCGCCAGTTCGCGGCAAAAGTGCTGGAGATTCTTGCCGGCGCTTTCAAGCTCGGCCACGATATCGAGCATGGCCGAGGTGGAGTTCTCCTCCAGCCCGTTGGTGACCCGCTCCAAAGAGGCCAGCGAGTACATGCCAAGCAGATCGCGCACCGCCTGGCCGCCCAGATTGTCGCCGCAGCAGGCGATGGCCTGATCCAGCGCGGAGAGCGAATCGCGCACGCTGCCCTCGCCCGCCTGGGCGATGACGGCCAGCGCCTCCGGATCGGCGGTGATGCCCTCCTGCCCGCAGATCCACTCCATGCGGCTGACCACTTCCTGGAAGTCCACGCTGCGGAACGAAAACTGCTGGCAGCGCGAGCCGATGGTGGTGGGGATCTTGTGCGACTCCGTCGTGCAGAGCACGAAGACGGCCCACTCGGGCGGCTCCTCCAGAGTCTTCAGCAAGGCGTTGAACGCCTCGTTGGTGATCTGGTGCGCTTCGTCGATGATGAAGACCTTGTAGCGATCGCGCGACGGGCTGTAGCGCACGTTCTCGCGCAGCTCGCGCATCTCGTTGATGCCGCGGTTGGAGGCGGCGTCGATTTCGATGACGTCGGGCGCGCCGCTCAGCGGAGTTTCGATGCAGGACGAGCACTTGCCGCAGGGATTGGCCGTGGGCCCCTCCACGCAGTTCAGGCAGCGGGCGAGAATGCGGGCGATGGTCGTCTTGCCGGTGCCGCGCTGGCCCGCGAAGATGTAGCCGTGCGCGATGCGCTGCTGGCTGATGGCGTTTTCCAGCGTGGTCCGCACATGCTCCTGGCCGATCAGCTCGGAGAAGGTGTGGGGGCGGTACTTGCGGGCGATGACCTGGTACATGGACATGGTAGGCAGTATGACTACGCGGCGCGGTCCCAGTTTCAATGCCAGACCCCGGGGGATCCGCGGCACACAGGGTGAGATCCTACCGTTGCTTCCTTCCGGACCTGGCGGGGTTTGGACCGTCCTATTGCACGGAGCCCGGAGCCTGACAATTCACCATGCTAGCATGGCGGGGCGGGCCGATACTGAGTACTTCTCATCGCGCCCACCGCCACCCTGTAATCTCTACCTGCCCCGGTAAACGATACCGGCTGCCATCACGGGGCCTGACCGTCTCGCCGCTCTGGCGCCGAACGGCCCAGCCCGCCGTAAGTCGCTGAGGCCAAAACCAATTGTTAGTCATTCCAATTTCGTACATTTTCGTTGTGTTTCAACGAAATTGCATGGTGAGCCAATTGCATAGTCAGCAGCAGTCACTCGGCACCCGGTGCGCGGTACGGCCATCGCAGCTTTGCCGCCACTGGGAGGTATCCACACCAGGAGCGTGATATGGAGTCGTTCGAAGAGTCCGAAACCACTACGATTCTGATCGCCGAAGACGATGAGCCCATCCGCGATCTGATCGGGCGAATTCTGGAAAAGCCGGGGTACCGCCTCCTGATGGCGCAAGACGGCAAAGAGGCCGCCGAGATCGCCGCGGCGCACGACGGACCCATCGATCTACTTCTGTCTGACGTGATGATGCCGGAACTCGATGGCCCGCACCTCGCCGCCATCGTGCAGGATGCCCGTCCGGACATCCGGCTGATCTTCATGTCCGGCTACAGCAACGGCCTGCTGAAACTGCTGGATCGCAACTGCATGTTCATTCAGAAGCCGTTCCATCCCGGCACGCTGGTCGACGCGGTCCGGTCACGCTGGCCAAGCCACTGCGGACGACGCCGCTGCTGGCCGATCCCTGGGCGGGCGGGCACGCGACGGCGTAGCGTTCCAGCCGCGGCTAGTCATCAGCGGATGGTATGAGGTCTGAACCTGCCGACTCCGTGGTGTCGAGGCCGGGCTAGGCGCAGTGGGTGGCCGGGGTCCAACGGCGTGTTCATTCCGATATTGCTGCTTCAACGCCATAACGCTGCTTCAACGTCATAACGTCGCTCATCGTAGACGGTCGACACACCACCGCCGCCCCGGAAGGCATTGTCGGCGATGGCACAGGTGGTTTCAAGGAACGAAAATCGGCCACTACGCCAAGTCTAGCCATGTGTTTGTGGGATGATTTGCTTGAGCGAAAAGGATGTCCCGCTTCAAAGATCCTGGTGATTTGGTGTACTCGTTTGGTGACGAGCTTCTCGTTCGATGTCCTCGATGCGGACGAAGCGCACACCTCAGCTTCTGCACCACTCATGAGCGGGTGGCCACCCAGAGATTTGTCTGCGAGCACTGCGGCAATTCCGATGAACGTACGGTACAGGGAATCCCGCCCTTCGACCACGAAAGCAATTGGCCTGTGCCTCGCTCGCTATGGCTCCAGGCACCGTGCTGCGGCCACAATTTGTGGGCGCTCAATGAGCGGCACCTAAGCTATCTGGAAGAATACGTGTCTGCGGAACTCCGCGAGAGGCGGCAGAACCCGAAGTACGGATGGAAGAACCAAAGTCTTGCTGGGCGCCTGCCGCGCTGGCTTACAGCGGCCAAACACCGGGACGAAGTTCTGAAGTGCATTCGGCGAATTCGGGACGAACAGCTAAACGCACGTTGACGTTCTATGTCCAGATCCGAGAGCTTGACGAAGGTATTGGGGCGGGTGTCGGATGGGTGCCACAGTCGGCTCACTGTTTTCTACGATCAATTCGCTGACCCTCGTCGACCTAGAACGTGACGATTGCTGTCGCCAACCTCGCTTTCCCGGAAAATACTTTGGCCCCTCGCGCGTCGCCATGCCGTACGCGCGCCGCCCGCCGGCGCCGCCCGGGTCGAAGACCTCCCCATCTGGCCTTCACATCAAGATCTCTGGAAACGTGATGTTCGGGCCGAGGCAGAGCCATGTGTTGGATCTCGCCGCTTTTTCCACTTCAGGCGTGACCAGGGCGACATAGTCGGCGTGTCTCCTCACCGTCTCCAGGACCTGGGCGATTTCGAAAAACTGGAGCTCGTTTTCAGCACTCAGGAGAACAACGCATCGAACCCTGTCGCGAAACGTCGCCTCCAGACGGTGGTCCAGTTCGCCCAGCGACATCTCCACGGAATGCATCATCACTCTGCCCGGCCGCAACACTCGAACAGATTCCACCGGGGGCAGGTCTGCTCCGCAGGGCACAGCTTGGGCGATTCTGGCTTCCAGGCCGACTGATCGGTGACGAAAGAATACTCCATGTGGCAGGAACAGCCAGACAGCGAATGCCACTCCGGCGGCGATCAGCAGTATGGGCCTCCGCATACGCAACTTTAGACACCGCAGATTGGCCGATGTGCACGGGTTGCCGCGAAAGGCCGCCGGCGCGGACTGGTCTCCGGTATACGGCGCGGAACTTTCCGCCGTGTCTCGTGGTCTAATCATCGAAAGTATGCGCCTCACAACCCCAGTCGCCGTTGTTGTGATCTCGATGGTGTTCTCGGGTTGCACGCTCCAAAAGCCATCCACCGGGATTTACGTGGCTCTCCTCAACCGGCGACCCAACCCCGCCCCTTGGATGACTGACGGAGATGGGCTACGCATCATGACGATTGAGCCAAAGCGGGTAGTCCGGGTTCAGACCGAGTCCGTTCGCTTTGAAGATCTGGGTGTACATCTGCAAAAGGTCTTTCGGACCCGCTCGGAGAGACTGCTTCTAGTGAGGGTCACAGGGCCAGTCGAGTTCGGAGACGTGATTGCAGTACTGGATCGGGCTTCCTCGCGGGTCGCGCTACGCTATTGCCTCTTGACGGAAGGTTCAATTCCTACTCCCACTGAGCCATCGCTATTCCTGGGGGACCAATTGCTCTATACGCAGTACTTTTTCCCTTTGGAGCCTTTGCCGCTGTAGCGGCGCTGGCTGGTCATTCGTCAAAGCTGGGATTGCCCCCTACCCGCACACCGTCCCCGCGATCATCCGCGTGCCGTTCTCCTGGTTGAAGTAGTACACCGTCAACACCTGCCCGCCCGGCAGCACGGCCGCCCACGGATAGCCGAGATCGCCGCTCCCGCCGTCGTCCCGCAACACGATCTCCGGGGCGGTCCGCGCGTCCGTACACTCCGGATTCAGGATCCGCGCGCGAATCCCGAACGGCTTGTGGCGGTAGCCGTAGGCCAGCCACACGCGCCCGTCCGGCAGCCGCACGGCGTGATGGGGATGGCCCTGGAAGCCGGCGCCCTCCCAACGGAAACTCTTGCCGCCATCCGTCGAGCGGGCGATCACGGTCTGGTCGTCATACTTCTCAGTCCGCACGAAGGCCACCAGCTCGCCCTGCGCCGTCTCATAGAGCGACGTCTCGTTGAAGCCGATCTTGGCGTCCACCGCGATGGGACACGAGTACGTCCAGGTAGAGCCGCCATCGGCGGAGATCATCAACGAGATGCCGCCGTGCCCGGCCGGCGTCTGATGGGCCACCGCCCAGTACACCCGCCCGTCGCGGCCCTGGCACATCGCTCCGCGGTTGTAGGAGGGCAGCGGCGCGCCGAAGGGGTCTTTGGCGTCCGTGCCCGGAGTGGGCGGCGGCACGATGGGGCCCTGCCAGCTGCGGCCTCCGTCGCGCGACCGCACCATGTAGCCGCCGAGAAACGCGTAGGGCTTGCGCTCCGGCGCCGGGGGCATCTGGTACCACGCATAGCTGCTGCATAGAATCGACCCGTCGCGCAGGGCAAGAAGGCACGGATCCTGCGAGCCGCCCTCGGAGTGGGTCCAGATCAGCTCCGGCTCCGCGCTCCAGGTCGCGCCCTGATCCCGCGAGCGCACCAGCACCAGATTGCTGTTGGCGTCGGTGTGCGTGATGCCGGACGCACCCGTGCGCCGCCGGTCCGGCGCGCGCCGGAAGGCCACCAGCAACTCTCCATCGGGCCTTCGCAGGATCGACGGAAAGGCGCTGTAGAAACGCTCGTTGCGGTAGATCACCACGTCCCGGATCTTGCGCAGCTCGCGCGCGGGGCGCAGCGGCGGCGCCGCCAGTGTTGCCAGAAATTGCCCGCGTGTCAGTTCCATGCGTCGTGGTCCTCCCTGTCTTCGACGGAGGCCAGTATAGCAGCGGATCGCACGCCGGATTGGATCAGCGGGTGCCCGTGGAGAACGTGGAGCCCTGCACACCGCCGGCAATCCGCCGCCCGGAAAGTATCCTGATATCGGCGGAAATATTCAGAGACGGATGTCTGAAAATCTCCTTGCACCAGGCGCACACCAGGCATAGACTGGAGCCGCATACGGAGGTCGGCGAGCATGCGTGCAACGTGGTGCGCGGTATGGATCTGTGTGGCGTCGGGCGGAGCCTGGGCTCAGCCGTCGTTGTCGCCCACCGGGGCCGAGGTCGCGCTCTCACAACCGGGCCACTGGCTGGCGGGCCGGGCGTACACGCTGCGCATCAGCCGGACGGGCGGCACGCAGTGCGGCCCATTGCTGGCAGACCTCGCTGGAATGCCGGGGAGCTTCACGTGGACTGCCTCGGGCGCCTCCGCCGATCTTGCCGGAACGTTCACCGCTCCGGCGAAGTACCACTTCAGCGTCAAGGCCACCTGCGCGGACGGCTCCACGCAGGGCGCCTACACCATCGAGGTGGGCGGGCCGATGACGATGCTGGCCGGGCGCTATCTGCCGCCCTGCACCGTGGGCGTGGGGTGCGTGGCCTATCTGGCCAGGGCTGGCGTGCCGGCCTACGTCGCGCGTGTGACATCGGGGGCATTGCCGGCCGGTTGTGAACTGGTGGCCGGCCGGATCAACAACAGCACACGTGGCGTCATGCTGGCCTGCATCGCGGCGGTTGCGGGCACCTACACGTTTGACGTGGCGGTGACGGATGGATTGCAGGAATCTCTGAGCGGGAGCTACTCTCTGCTGATCGGGCCGCCGGGGCGATTTTATACCTCGCAGAACGTGATGGCGTTTTCGCTGCAGGCGGGCGGGGCGGCGCAGACCCAGCCGATCGGCGTGGGGACGAATGATCTGAGCGTGGTGGCCTTTACCGTATCCTCCGATGCGCCGTGGCTCACTGCAACGGCGACGGCGGGCAAGACTCCGGCCAGCGTCAGCGTGCAGGCCGATCCGGCGCTACTGGCGGCCGGGCCGTATGAGGGCCATGTCACCCTGACGCCCGCCGGCGGGCTGGGCGCGGTGACGGTGACGGTGACGGCGGTGGTGAGCGATGCGGCGCCGATGTTGGGCGCGGCGCCGGACAGCGTGGAGATCGAGATCCCGCCGGGCGACGAAGCACGGGCCTACACGATGAGTTTTGGCGCGTGGAACTCCGGCACTCTGGGGCTGACGGCGGCGGTTTCGGTCATCACGTCCAGCGCCGTGCTGCCGTGGCTCAGCGTGGATCCGGCAGAGGTGAGCCTGGGACCGGGCGAGGCGAAGGCCCTCACCGTCCAAGTGGATGCCTCGCGGTTACGGGCGGGCACGCACCAGGGTTGGGTACAACTGCGCGCCGAGGGGCAGGGCCGGATGATCCCGGTGACTGTGGTGGTGCCGAAGACGGAGAAGGTGCCGATCCTGAGCGTGAGCAAAAGCGCCTGGGCGTCCGGGCCGATCTGGTACAACCTGACCGACACGAACTTCGACGACAACGTGGTCAATGTGATGAACGATGAGTGGAGCACGATGATGGACTTCACGGCATCGGTGGAAGGCTTGGGCGGGTGGGGCTCGGTGCATCCGGCAGTGGGGAGCTCGACCGGCGGCACGGAGTTTCCCCTCAACATCAGCATCAACCAGGCGCAGCTGGGTCCGGGACGGTACGAGGGCTTGCTGACGGTGGTGGCGCCGGGCGCGAAGAACTCGCCCTCCTATTCGAAGGTGGTGCATGTGCTGACACAAGAGGGCGCGGAGAGCGGCTCGTCCAATCCCGTGGCGTCCGAGAATGACAGCCCGGTGGTAACCGGCGAGGCCGGCGCCACGGCACAGATCCGGATCGTGAATCCGGGCAACTGGCCGGTGCAGTTCTCTGTGGCGTGTCCGGGCGGCGAACTGATCATCGACAATCCAACGGGTGTGGCGGAGGCGCGCAGCACCGCCACCGTGACGGCGCGCGTGAATGAGAGCAATCTGAGCATTGCGGAGCGGAAAGCGCTGTGGGAGACCCGCATGTGGGGCCTGGCGAATTCGACGAACACTTCGCAGCAGTTGCAGTCTCTGGTGCTGCCGTCGCGGACAGGCGGGATGGGACGCTCGCGGAGAGAAGCGGAAGAGTGTTCCGCGGCGCGCCTGTTTGTAGCGCCGGCGGCGCCGGCCAACTACTTCCAGCGGCAGGCGGACTGGCCGCTGGAGATTCGCGCCGTGGTCATGGACGATTGCGGGAAGGCCGTGACGGACGCGGGCCTGACGGCGTCGTTCAGCAATGGCGATGCCAGCGTTGCGCTGACGCTTTCGGATGCGGCCAAAGGGATGTTCCGGGGCATGTGGACGCCGGGCAATGCGGGCAATGTCACCGTGACGCTGCGGGCGATGAGGGCGGGCCTGAGTGTGGCATCGGAGCAGATCTTCGGCGCCATCACCGAGGTGGAGGGCGGAGCCGTGTTGGAAAACGGCGGCATCGTGAACGTCGCCTATCCGGTAACGGGTGCGCCGGCAAGCCCCGGTGCGGTGGTGGTGATCCGCGGCAGGAATCTGGTGGCGGAGGCTGCCAGCGCCGAGGAAGACCCGCTGCCGCGGCAACTGGGCGGCGCGACGGTGTTAATCGGCGGCATCGAGGCGCCGTTGTTCTCGGTGAGCCCGGAGCAGATCAAGGCGCAGGTGCCGTTGGAACTGGCCGCCGACGAGGCCTACAACGTCGTGATCCGCACGGGCGACCGCGTCACCACGCCCAAACGGCTGCGGCTGGCGTTGGTCTCGCCCGGCATCGTGGCCGATGTCGATGGCCGTGCGCTGGCGGAGCATGCGGACAGAACGCCGGTTAGCGCGGACGCGCCCGTGAAGGCAGGTGAGGAGTTTGTTCTCTACGCAGTCGGCATGGGGCTGGTGAGCGAGCCCGTGCCGAGCGGGATGATGACTCCGGAATCACAGGCGGCACTGGTGCTCTCCGCGCCGGCCGTCACGCTGGGCGGGAAGGACGCTGTGGTGATGTCGGCCATGCTGGCGCCGGGCGGCGTGGGCTTGTACAAAGTGGTGATCCAGGCGCCCGCGGAACTGCCGGCGGGCGATCTGCCGCTGGTGTTGACACAGGAGGGGGTGGCGGCGAATCCCGTGACGGTGGCCGTGGGACAGTAGTCTCCGCGCCACGGACCGCATTTCAGACGCGCGTAACCGCAAACCGATGAGCGCTCGTCCTGAGAGGTATGAGGCATCTGATCCACCTTCCCCTGTGCGCTGCCATCGTGGCGTTGTTCGTGGTTCCCGCGGCGGCGCAGAATCGGGGGCCCGGCCGGGGCGGCCGCAGCTCGCAGTTGAGCCCGACCGTGCCCAAAACCGAGAGCGAGAAGAAGATCCTCGCCACGCTCCAGAGCGCCGTCCAGGCCGGCGAGACCTACGCCAACGTGCCGGATTCCGACGGACGCATGTTGCGCCTCATGGTGGAGGCGATGAACGCCCGCAACGTGGTGGAGATCGGCACATCCACCGGCCTTTCCGGTCTCTGGTTCGCCATGGGACTCGAAAAGACCGGCGGCCATCTGACGACGTTTGAGATGGATCCGGGCCGGGCTGCCACGGCGCGCGAGCACTTCCGCAAGGCCGGTGTGGAGCGGCTGGTCACCATCGTGATGGGCGATGCCCACGAGACGATCAAACGCCTCAAGGAGCCCATCGATCTCGTCTTCATCGACGCCGACAAGGAGGGCTACATCGATTACCTCAACAAGCTGCTGCCGCTCGTCCGCGCGGGTGGCATCATCGCCGCGCACAATGTCGATATGACACCTGAGTACCTGGCGGCAGTCGGCAAGAACCCCGATCTGGAAACCGTCGGGATCAGCGGTGGCGGCGGGTTGGCTCTCACGCTCAAGAAGCGCTGAGCCGGCGGTATTCGATCTTGCGCAGTTTGGAAGTGGTGGAATAGGACGCGATGCCGAACGGCCGGGAGAGATCAATGTCGCCGAAGCGCAGGCCCACCTTGCGATCGCCGATGTAGACGTTGATGATCGGTTCGCCGTCGATCCAGGCGTCAATGCGGTCCCACGTTACGCGCAGCAGCAACTTGTACCAGCGGCCGGTTTCAAACACAACCGCCTGGCGGGTGTCGTTCTCCGATGCGTCCATGTCGTCCAGGCTGGAGAGCCCCACCACTGTACCGCCCCAGCCGCCGTTGATCCACGTGCAGTGGGTGTCGTGTACGGGGAAGGTGATGCCGGCGAAGAAGTCGTGCCCGGCCACGCGCGCCGCCTCCAGACGCACCTCGTAGTCGTACTTCGGAAACTCCTTCGTCCAGGTGATGCCGGTCATCAGGCCGTTGCCGAGCACGATGGCCGAATCCGCGATGGTCACTTTGCCGTGGCTGGAAAAAGGTGTCTCCTTCCAGCCCGCGAGCGTCGCGCCGTCGAACATGGGGATCCACACTGGAGCTGGCTCTGGGGCGGGCGCGGGCGCGGAGCTCTGGCCCCACGCCGCGGACGCCGCCAACATCCCAAACTCCCGCCTGGTGATCCCCATATCCGCGCGTGCCTTACGACAGGATCTTGCGCAGGTTCTGATACGCGATGCGGCAGTCTTCCAGCGCGTCGCGGCCTCCCGCGCCGGCGGTGTCCTGCTCAATCACGAAGTACTTCAGCCCCGCGATTTTGGCGTTGGCAAAGACCGCTTTGTAATCGATATCGCCCTCGGCCATGGTGACGATTTTGCTGGCCCGCGCCCGCGCGTTGGGCGTGAGCTTGGGATCGGCGTCCTTGTACTTGGCGTCCTTCACATGCCACAGCTCATAGCGGCCGGGATTCTTCTGGAACATCGCGATGGGGTCCTGGCCCGCCATGCACGCCCAGCCGATATCGAGCTGCATCGCCACCAGAGCCGGGTCGGTGTGGCTGAGCAGAATGTCGTACTGCGTCGTCTTGCCGTCGTCCAGCAGTTCGAACTCGCCAGCATGATTGTGGATGTGGTTCTTCATGCCGAACTTCTTCAGCAGCGCGCCGCGCTGGTTCAGTTGCTCGGCGGAGCGCTTGACCGAATCCACCGTCATCGGCGGGCGCTGTGGCATGGCACGGTTGGGGCCGCCGGGCGCGCCGGGGGCTCCGGCGCCGGGCGGTGGCGCGGGCGGGCGTGGCGGCCGCGGCGTATTGATGGTGGTGTACTTAATACCCATCAGCGCCTGGCCTTCCAGTTCCTTCTCCAGCCCCGGCCCTTCCGTGGCGCCGGCGTGGGTGCTGTACACCTTGAGCCCGTACTTGTCGAGCAGCGCCTTATACTTCGCGGGCTCCATGTGGTTGTAGGGGTCGGCTGGCTCCACCTCTTTGTAGCCCATCGCGGCCAGCTTGGCCAGCGTCGGCTCGTAGCCCTCGGGTGTGAGCAGGCTCCTTACCGTGAACAGCTCCAGCCCGATATGGTTTTTCCAGTCGGGCGCGCTTTGGGCCATCAGCCCGCTGGCGGCAGCCGTAGCGGCGGCCTGCCCCAGAAATGTGCGGCGATCCATTTGAGAACTCATGATTACAGTTTTACCTCCCAGCCTTTGCGGAACGTGGGCTTCACCCACTTGTTAGCTTCCTTGCTGTTGGTGAACTCGCCCTTGGCGTTGTCCCACATCAGCTTCCCGTCAACGTGCACTGCCGCCGCGCCCAGCACCAGCCACTCCGTGTACTTGCCGGCGATGGCGAAGTTGCTACAGGCCGGGGCGCCGCCCTTGCAGGCGCGCACCCAGTCTCGCGTATGGGCGGAGTGATTGGAGCCCGTGCTGGCGCCCGGGGAGCGCTGCAGGTACGGCGCGGGCAGCTTGTATTCGGCCCACTTCGAGCCAGGCAGCAGGCCCACACCCTCGCCCCGCCCGCTGGTGCCCATGTAGCCCTTGGAGCCGACGAAGATGCTGTTGTATCCGCTGCCCTGGGGCCGGCGTGGCGGTGGCGCCGCGGCCGCGGTTGCGCCAGGCGCCCGGGGCGGCGCTCCGCCCGAGCCGGGAACGAATCCACCCTGCCCGGAAACCGGACCCACCTGCGGACCCTGGCCGGGCAGTTTGCGCGCGTCTTCCACTGTCATCCCGGGCGGCGTATAGGCATCGCCGCCGGCGTGGTGATACCAGTAGATCGAGACGGGCGGCATGCCCTGCCGCGCCGCGAAATCGTAGCGGATGGCCAGCTCGTCGGGGAACGTGAACGCGGGCAGCGAGTTCTTTTTGATGCACTCGACGCTCACCAGATACTGCGGGTCGAGTTGCAGAGCCCAGTTGGCGGGGCCCAGGATATGCACGCCCCAATCGCCGATCAGGCTGCTGCCAAAGTCGTAGAAGCCGCGCCAGTTGAATGGCAGATAGAATCCGAAATTGTCCGAGCGGGGCGCGACGCGCGGTGCCGCGGCCGGAGGCATCCCGGCGGGCCGCCCGCGATTGGCGCGCTCGATGACGAATTGCCGGTACTCGTCGTCGCCGGCGGTAAAGGGCCGCAGCGCCGCTCCGCCCAGCCACAGATCCCAATCCAGCGTCTCGGGCACCGGCGTGGGCGGCGGAATCTTCGTCATCTCCTGCGGCCAACTGGGGCGGCCGCTCCAGGCGTGCACTTCGTTCACCTCGCCGATCTCGCCGGACCAGAAGATCTCGCACGCCACGCGCGTCGCGTCATGCGAGTAGCCCTGGTTGCCCATCTGCGTGGCCACCTTGTATCTCTCGGCGGCCTGCGTCAGGATGCGCGCCTCCCAGGAAGTCCGCGTCAGCGGCTTTTCCACGTACACGTGTTTCCCCTGCTGCATGCAGGCCAGGGCGCAATAGGCGTGCATGTGGTCCGGCGTGCCGATCACCACCGCGTCGATGTCCTTGCCCTGCTTGTCGAGCATCTGCCGGAAATCCCGGAACTTCGCCGCCTTCGGAAAGCGCTCAAAGGACTCATTGCCGCGGAGGACGTCGACATCCGCCAGGGCCACCACGTTCTCCGTCCCGGCATGAGCCGAGCGCAGGTCCGACGCGGGTTGCCCGCCCGCCCCGATGGCCGCCAGGTTGAGCTTCTCGTTGGGCGACTTGTAGCCCGCCGCCTTCAAGGACTGCATGCTGCCGAAACCGCCCAACGGCACGGCCCCGGCCAGCAGCGATCCGTAAAAGAAATACCTTCTCGATAGTCCGTGATCCGACATTCCAGCTTCCCTCCACTTTTCAACAGCTCGATCCGGGCAGCCAACGGCCCCCATTCCTGGATAAGAATGAGGGCGAAGCCAAAGTCTACATGGAATCGGAGAGCTTGGGAAGATGCGGGCGTGCCGTGCGACAATGGTCAACCTGCATGGCGAACCTTGTTGCGCGACTCTTTCTCTGGCTGAGGCGGCACCCGCTCGCCGCTTGGATGTTTCTGCTCGCCTATGGTGTCGCGGTCACCTTTGCGCACGAGTCGGTGCAGGTCGCGGTGGGCGGCGTAGTGCAGATGATTGGCCGGGCGAACTGGTATCGTCTGGCGGCGGGCGTGGGCCTGGCCGTTGCCGCGTTGATGACGGCGGCGTTCGTTTCCGCGCTGCGGCGGCAGCCTATGCGCCGGCTGATGGCGGTCTACTGGGTAGCCACGCTCATCCTCGTCGGCTGCGCCTGGGGGTTTCTCACGGCGAACAATACCGAACTGGCGCACTACCCGCAGTACTTCATCCCGGGCGCCGTGCTGATGGCCATAACGCTCTCGCCTTTGGAGTCGCTGGCGTGGGTGACACTGATTGGCGGCCTGGACGAGTGCTATCAATACTGGGGCATGCATGGCGGCTGGGGCATTCCTTACGACTTCAACGACGTGTTCATGAATCTGCTGGGCGGCGCGCTGGGCATCCTGTTCGTGCTGGCGTTCCTGCGTTGCGAGCGGGCGGAGCCGGCCGGCCTGGGCGCGTTCCTGGGGCGCGCGCTGGCGCGGCCCGGCACAGCGTTAGTCGCGGCGCTCGTGACCAGCGGCGTGGTGCTGCTAGCCACCGGCAAAATGTTGTTCTACGAGGACAAGCAGAACACTACCTACTGGCTGGCGTTGAGCCGTCTGCCGTCCGAGCCTGTCTGGTGTTGTGACGCCTCATGGGGGCCCAAGTCGTTCCACACTCTCTCTCCCTGGGAGGGCCCGGCGCTGTTGCTGGCGGCGCTGATGTTCTATGCAGTGCTGGATTGGAATCTCAGCATCCAGGCTGTTGACGAGCGGGTATGACAATCCCGGTCAGGTGGCAATGGGCGGCGGTGGCCGCGCTGACGCTGCTGGCCTTCGGCTTGCGAACAGCGCCGCAGTGGGAGTCCGTCTTTCCCGGCTCGTTCGTGAACTTTCAGGAGAGCGACGCCTGGTTTCACGTGCGTGTGGTGGAAAACCTGGTCCACCATTTTCCGTCGCGCATTGCCGTGGACCCATACCTGGGCGTGGGGCCGGTGCAGGGCGTGGCCACCGGCCCGTTCTATGACTGGGTGCTGGGCGGCGTGGTGTGGGCTGCCGGCCTGGGGCGCCCCAGTGAGGCGCTGATTCACCAGACGGCCGCGTGGTATCCCGCCGTGTTGGGCGCGCTCATCGTGCCGGTGGTGTTCGTGCTGGGGCAGATGCTCTTCGGCGTGTGGGCGGGGCTGGTGGCGGCGGCGGTCATCGCCACGCTGCCCGGCCACTTCTTTCTGGTGTCGAGCCTTGGCTTCACAGACCATCACGTGATGGAGAGCCTGCTATCGGCGCTCTTTGTGCTGGCGCTGCTGCGCGCACTGGAGCATCCCGCCTCGTGGCGACGCACGGCGCTGGCCGGGCTGGCGCTGGCCGCATATCTGCTGACCTTTGTGGGCGGGGCTTTCTTCGTGGCCATCATCGTGGCCTGGGCGTCGTATCACCGCATGCGCGCCATCTGGCCGCAGGCTGCGCCGCCGCTGGCAGTCTGGCCGGTTTGCGGCAGTCTCCTGCTGGCGGCGGTCCTGGTGGCACCGTGGTACCGGCTCTTGTGGATGCCGTTCAGCCTGGCGGCACTGGTGGGCGGGGCGGCGTTGATATTGGCGCTGTCGTGGTGGGGCGCGTATTGCGCAAAGGGGACCCGCCCGCCGCTGGTGTTCTTCGCCGGTCTGGCGGCGGCCGCCGTGGGCGGAGGCGCGCTGGCGCTGGCGCTGATTCCGGGGTTGCGGAGCGCCCTGGGCTCGGTGGCGCCGTTCTTTTTCCCACAGTATTTCGGAACCACCGGAGCGGTGCGGGAGTTGCAGTCGCTGGTGCTGGCGCCCGGTGGATTCACGCTGCTGCCGGCGTGGCGCCAATTTGCGGGCGCCTACGTGCTCTCCATCGTCGGCCTGTTCCTGCTCGGCGAGGCGGCCGTGCGCAGGCCGGAACGCGGCCCGGCACTCTTGTTTTTCTGGGGGTTTGCCACGTTTCTGCTGGCCATGGGACAAGTGCGGATGACCTACTACTTCGCCCTCGCGGCGGCGCTGCTTTCGGGTTATGTGGTGGCGCGGATTGTGGAAAGCGACACCCGCGCAGCGATGCGCTGGGGCGTGGGTGCGGCCCTGCTCGCCGGCGTCCTGGCGCCGAACGTGGCTTCGGCGGTGGAGACAGGGCAGCAGATGCGCGGGGTTTCGCCAGACTGGCGGCTGGCGCTGGAGTGGCTACGGCAATCTACCCCGGAACCCTTCGGCGACCCGGCCTTCTACTACGCGCGCTACGGACGCGATTTCGTCGCCCCGCCCGGCGCCTATAACGTGATGGCTTGGTGGGACTACGGCTATTGGCTGGCGGCGATTGCGCGCCGGCCCCCGGCCACTAACCCCACTCAGGCTTACGCCGCCGAGGCCGCGCGTTTCTTCCTGGCGCAAACAGAGGACGAGGCCGTGGCCGAGTTGGCGAAGACTCGCGCCCGCTATGCCGTCATCAACGCCGAGTTGCTTCTGCTGCAGGATCAGGATGGTGTGGCCAGGGGCAACTTTACGAGCTTCTTCGCGTGGGACCGCACCAGGAAGGCCGAAGACTACTTTCTGATTGCCTTGGAGCCCACGGGCGACGGGCGGCTGCGGACCAAACTGCTCTACCGCCCGGCTTACTATCGCAGCATGGCGGCGCGTCTGTTTGTGTACGGGACGGCGGGCGTGGCCGCTCCGGAAGGTGTGAAAGTCGCCTATTTCGAGCAGAAGACGACGCCCGAAGGCAAGCCATACCGTACGCTGGCGGAGTTGCGGCGCTTCGATTCCTTTGACGCGGCCGTCGCGGCTGAGCGGGAGTGCAAAGCGGCCGGGTGCGAACTGGTGGGCGACAATCCTCAGCTCAGTTGCGTGCCGCTGGCGCCGGTCCAACGATTGCGCTCCGTGTTCCATTCCGATTCCATCATTCTGGGTTTAGGCAGGTCGGCGCGCCACGCCGTGCAGATCTACGAACTGCCGCCAGCGGTTCAGGGATGGTAGCGACCATTAAACTTGACTTGGACTTCCAGGAAGACCTACTATCTATGGATATCCTGGAGGAGGAACTAGCTAGCTATGCTTATGCCTTTTGGGCGCATGCTCATTGCGTCATTCGTGCTGGCGTCGGCGATTTTGCCGGCGGGCGCGGCAACCCTGACCATCACTAAGATCAGCAATGGATTCGTGGAAGCGACGAGCGATCCTTTCAATCTGCCGGACGGCAGCGACAAGAATGGGAGCTTTTGGAGCGGCGTTGGCGCCACGGTGACGAACTCGCCGACCGTCTCCAACCTGGCTATTTTTGGCAACTTCGCGTGCCTTGGGGTCTGCAGCCAATACGTCCTGGTTGATTTTACGGGTACCGGATTCCCGCAGGGTTACTCGGTGGATCTCTCGCTCACCGGATTCGCCTCCATGTCTGCCGATCTGCAGGCGTTCGTCTACACGAGCACGGGTGGTAACAGCTCGTTGGATCTATTGGGCACCGGGAACGGCTCGTTCTCCGCCAGTAGCAGCAGCACGCTGGTCAACAACCCCGGCGATTTCGTGGGCCAGATGTACGTCTACTTGGCGATGCAGGGCGGTAATCTGAGTCTCCCGCAGGGCTCGACTGCGGATCTGTATATCTCTCCGACCTCGTCCGCAGTGCCTGAGCCCGCGACGCTGGGCATCATGGTTGGGTCTCTCGGCTTGCTGGTTTTTGTGCGCCGGCTGCGCAAGTCCTGACGGCCCGTCCGCTGCTCCATTCTTTCTGTAGTTCGCAGTAAAAACCGCCCAGTGCTCAGCGCCGGGCGGTTTTTGCCATTTGCGGCAATCTTCTGCTGGCAAGGGCCGGCGGCGGGAATCTGTGCCATAATCAGCCCACATGAGAAACCTGAAGCTGGAATCGCCCCGCATGACCGGCACCGATGTTGAGGATTGGCAGACATTTCTCACACTGCGTGGGCACTATCGCGACGTGATCGACGGTATCTTTGGCCCCAACTCGGCACGGGCCACGCGCGATTACCAGTCGGACGCGGGCCTGCCGGCCGATGGCGTGGTCGGGCCAGCGACGTTTTCGCGCGCGGTGCTCGATGGCTTCCAATCGGCCACCCGAACCATCGAGGCCGGCGCGGATGCGAGCGTCGATTGCACCCGCTTCGCCGCCGGCATCGCCGCGGAGGGCATCCGCTTCGTGGCCCGCTACTACTCGCGTTCCGCCACCAAAACTCTCAAGCCGGCCGAGGCAAAGGCGCTGTGCGCCGCCGGGTTGAAGCTCGTCACCGTCTACCAGGACAGCCAGAATGCGGTGAAGTTCTTCAGTGCGGACCAGGGCGCCGCCGCCGCGGAGAGAGCGCTGGCGCTGGCTGGCGTGGTGGGCCAACCGGAAGACAGCGCCATCTATTTCGCGGCTGATTTTGATCCCAGCCCCGCCGAAGTGCGAGGACCCGTTGTGGAGTACTTTCAGGCGGTCAGCCAGACATTTCGCTCGGTTGCGACACGATACGCTGTCGGCGTTTACGGCTCAGGCCTGACGTGCCGCTTGATCCGCGACGCGGGGCTGGCACAATTCGCCTGGCTGAGCGGCTCCACCGCCTTTCGCGAATCCGCAGGGTTCCGCCCACGGGCCCATTTGATTCAGGTTGCGCCCAGCCGCAAGATTTGCGGCGGCAAACTCGCCATTGATGACAATGTGGCGCAGTCCGCGGAGTACGGCGCGTTTACGGTGTGAGTCCAGGCTAGACCGCCGGGCAGCAACAGAGCCGGGTGTCCTAAAATGAAGACACCCTCGTGCGACATTCATCTGCAAGCTCCGCCGCGGCCCTGATGGCTGCCTTGTTGCTCACAGCCTGCCAGTCCAAACAAAAGCCGGCTGCCGGTCCTCCGCCCCAGATGCCCGTCACCGTTGCCACGGCATCCACCCAGGCCGCGCCGTTTGAAATCTCCGTGGTCGGCACGGTGGAGCCCTCCGCCCAGGTCGAGATCAAGAGCCAGGCGGCAGGGCAGTTGTTGAGCGTGAAGTTCGCCGAAGGGCAGAACGTCAAGCAGGGCGATGTCCTCTTCGAGATCGATCCCAAGCCGTTCCAACAGGCGCTGCGGCAGGCGGAGGCCGCGCTGGAACGCGATCGCGCTCAGCTCAGACAAGCCGAGGCTGCCGTCCGTCGCGACATCGTCCAGATGAAGAATGCGGAGACCGACGCGGAGCGCTATGCCGCGCTGGCCAAGGAGGGCATCGCCGCCACGCAGCTCAGCCTGCAATACAAAACCACCGCGGCGGCCATGCAGGAGACCATCCGCCTGGACGAAGCCGCGGCCGGCAGCGCCCGCGCCAATCTCAAGGTGGACGAGGCGGCCATTGAAAAGGCGAAGCTCGATCTCTCCTATTGCCGCATCGTCGCGCCGTGGAGCGGGCGCGCCGGCAACCTGCTGGTCCACGCCGGCAATCTCGTCAAGGTCAACGATGTGCCACTGGTGGTGCTGAATCGCATCTCGCCGGCCTTCGTCGTCTTCAGCGTGCCGGATCAACACGTGGACGCCATCCGCAAGTTCAGCGCCGCGCGCCAGTTGCCCGTGCGGATCACGGCGCGGGACAACCCGGCCGAAAAGGCCGCCGGAGTTTTGAGCGTCATCGACAACACCGTGGATACACAAACCGGCGCCATCAAGCTCAAGGCCACGATGGCCAACGCCGGCGGCACACTGTGGCCCGGCCAGTTTGTGGACGTGAAGCTGATGCTCGATACCACGCAGCAGGCCACTGTCGTGCCGGCCGAAGCCGTGCAGGCCGGCCAGCAGGGCCAGTTTGTCTATGTCGTGAAGGCGGACCAGACGGTGGAGCCGCGTGTGGTGACGGTGGGCCGCACTATCGACAACGCGGTCATCATCGAGAAGGGCGTCGCGCCGGGTGAGACCGTGGTGACCGACGGGCAGATGCTGCTGTTCCCTGGCGCGCGCGTCAAGGTAGTGGCGGCGCCGCCGCCCGCGGGCGGGGTTCGTTAACGCTCAGGCGGCACCCTATGCACTTCTCCCGAATCTTCATTGAGCGCCCCGTAATGACCACGCTCGTGGTCTTCGCCATCCTGCTGTTCGGCGTGGTGGGCTACCGCGCACTGCCGGTCGCGGCCCTGCCCAGCGTGGACTATCCTACTGTGCAAGTGAGCGCCGGCCTGCCTGGCGCCGATCCGGAAACGATGGCCTCCGCCGTGGCCACTCCGCTGGAGCGCGAGTTCTCCACCATCGCCGGCGTCAAGCAGATGAGCTCCACCAATTCGCAGGGCGGCACCTCCATCACGGTGCAGTTCGATCTCAGCCGCAAGATCGACGAGGCGTCGCAGGACATTCAGGCCGCCATCTCGCGTGCCAGCGGGCGCCTGCCTCCCGGCATGCCGCGGCCGCCTTCGTATCAGAAAGTGAATCCGGCCGAGCAGCCGATCTTCTACCTGGCGCTCACCTCTACCACTGCGCCCTTCTACACCATCGACGAATATGCCGAGACGATGATCGCCCAGCGCCTCTCGATGGTGGCCGGCGTGTCGCGCGTGCAGGTTTACGGCGCGCAAAAATACGCTGTGCGCGTGCAGGTGAATCCGGACCGCCTGGCCGCGCATGGCCTGGCCATCGACGAGGTGCAGCAAGCCATTCAGCAGAGCAATACCAACATCCCCGGCGGCAAGCTCGATGGCGAGCGCCAGGCCTTCACCATCATGTCGAACGGCCAGCTCACCAACGCCGCCGCCTTCCGGCCGCTGATCGTCGCCTACCGCAACGGAGTGCCCATCCGCCTGGCACAGTTGGGCAATGTCATCGACGATGTGGAAAACCAGAAGAGCGCCAGCTGGTTCAACGGCGTGCGCGGCATCATGCTCGCCATTCAGAAGCAGCCGGGCACCAATACAGTGGATGTCGCCAACAGCATCCGCGAACTCCTGCCGCAGTTGCGCCGCAACATCCCGCCCGCCATCACGCTCCAGATCGCCTTCGACTCTTCGCAGCAGATCGAGAGCTCCATCGACGACGTCAAGTTTACGCTGGTGCTCACGGTGTGCCTCGTCGTGCTGGTGATTTTCCTGTTCCTGCGGAATCTGCCGGCGACGCTGATTCCCGGCGCGGCCGTGCCTCTCTCCATCCTGGGCACCTTCGCCGCCATGTACCTGCTGGGCTACAGCCTTAATAATCTCTCCCTCATGGCGCTCACTCTCTCCGTTGGCTTCGTCGTGGATGACGCCATCGTGATGCTGGAAAATATCATCCGCCACATGGAAGACGGCCAGACGCCAATGCTGGCCACCGTCTTCGCTTCCAAGGAGATCGGCTTCACCATCATCTCCATGACCATCTCGCTGGTGGCCGTCTTCATCCCCGTCCTCTTCATGGGCGGCATCGTCGGGCGCCTGCTGCATGAGTTCTCGGTCACGATCGCGCTGGCTATTCTGATCTCCGGATTCATCTCTCTCACGTTCACGCCGATGCTGGCTAGCCGCATGCTCAAGCCGATAGACCGCCACGCCCGGCACGGCCGCGTGTACCGCGTGCTGGAGGCGGGCTTCGATGCACTGGCCGGCGCCTATGACCGCACGCTGCTCGTCGTGCTGCGCCATAAATTCCCTACGCTGCTGGCGTCGGTGGCGTTGATGGCCGGCACGGTGTGGCTCTTCACCATCATGCCCACGGGCTTCATTCCCAGCCAGGACAGCGGCTTTATGTTCGGCATGACAATGGCCGGCCAGGACGTCTCCTTTGACGCCATGGCACGGCATGAGTACGCCGTGGTGGAGATCGCGCGGCGCGATCCCAATATCGCCGCCGCCGGCGCTTTTATGATGGGCGGCAATCAGGGCGGCTTCTTCGCGCGCTTCAAGCCGCGCAATGAGCGGGCGCTCTCCGTGGATGAGACCATCGCCGTACTGCGGCCACAGTTCATGCAGGTGCCGGGCATTCTCACCTTCCCTCAGAATCCGCCGCCTATCACCGTGAGCGGGCAGTTTTCCGCCAGCGCCTATCAGCTCACGCTGCAAGGGCAGGATTTGAAGGAGCTGTATTCGTGGACTCCGCGCGTGTTGCAGGCCCTGGCGGCGCTGCCCGGCTTCGTGGACGTCAACACGGATCTGCAGATCGCCAGCCCGCAGGTGATGGTGGATATTGACCGGGACCGTGCGCGCTCGCTCGGCGTCACTCCGGTGCAGATCCAGAATGCGCTCCTCAGCTCATACGGAGACCGGCAGGTGTCGCTCATCTATCAGCCGGCCAACGAGTATGAGGTGATTCTGGAGGTGGAGCCGCGCTTTCAGCGTGTGCCGGAGGCGCTATCCAAGCTCCATATCCGTTCGTCCTCCGGGCCGCTGATCCCGCTCGATTCGGTCGTAACTTTGCGCCGCGCCGTGGGCCCGCTCACCATCAGTCACTTCGGCCAGTTGCCGGCAGTGACCATCTCGTTCAATCTGAAACCGGGCTTCGCCCTGGGGCAGGCGGCGGAGCAGGCCGATGAAGCGATCCGGCAGATGCGGATTCCCAACTCCATCACCACCAACTTCCAGGGGACCGTGAAGGAGTTCCAGGAGTCGTTCCGCAACCTCACCGTGCTGCTCATCATCGCCATCCTGGTCATCTACATCGTGTTGGGCATTCTCTACGAGAGCTTCATCCACCCCATTACGATTCTCTCCGGGCTGCCCTCGGCCGTCTTCGGCGCGCTGCTCACGCTGCTGGTGTTCCACAAAGAGCTGGACCTCTATGCGTTTGTCGGCCTGATCATGCTCTTTGGCGTGGTGAAGAAGAACGGCATCATGATGGTGGACTTCGCCATTCAGGAGCGCGCGCTGGGCCTTTCGGCGCACGATGCCATCTACCGCGGCTGCAAGCTGCGCTTCCGCCCCATCATGATGACCACCGTGGCCGCGCTCATCGGCACGCTGCCCATCGCGCTCGGCTATGGCGAAGGGGCGGACGCGCGGCAGTCGCTCGGGCTGGCGGTAGTGGGCGGACTTCTGGTATCCCAGTTGTTGACCCTTTACATCACGCCGGTGATCTACCTGTACATGGAGAGGCTCCAGGCGAAGGGGTGACGGGGGCTGCGCTAGCGAATGGAGATTCTCGCCGGATTTCTGATCGGCGCCATTATCGGGATAACAGGCGTGGGCGGCGGCGTGGTGACGGCGCCGATGTTGATCCTGTTTTCGGGATGTCGCCGGTGCAAAGCGTGGGGACAGCGCTGCTGTTTAGCGCCGTGGTGAAGGTGGGCTCCACGCTGGTTTACCTCGTCCGGCGGCAGGTGGATTTTCGCGTGTTGGGCTGGATGCTGGCGGGCGGCGCGCCGGGCGCGCTGATTGGCTCGCTGCTGCTGACGCATGTGCGCGGCCTGCGCGAAAGCGGAGTGGTGCTGGCGATCATCGGGGCCAGCGTGGTGAGCGCGGCGATGCTGGGTCTGCGCGGAGTCAGGAGGGGAGACAGGCCGGCGCAGCCCCACCCCGCGCGCCTGCCGTGGTTCACATTTCCCATCGGACTCGAGGTGGGATTCTCTTCGGCCGGCGCCGGAGCGCTGGGCTCGCTGCTCATGCTGCAATGCACGGCGCTGCCGCCGGTGCGCGTGGTGGGCACGGATCTCATGTTCGGCCTCGGCCTGTCACTGATCGGCGGCTCCGTTCATCTGGCCGCCGGCAATTGGGACCAGCCCGCGCTGCTGCTCCTGGTCCTGGGCGGCGTCGCCGGAGCGCCGCTGGGCGCACTCGCCGCGGGCCGGATTCCCGCCAAGCCCCTCCGCACCGGGCTGCTGTTATGGTCCGCCCTGCTTGGTGGAGTACTCTTGGTGCAAGGCCTGTTTTATCGATGATTGCACCGTATCTCCGCGCTCTCGAAGAGGAGAGCATCTACATCCTGCGCGAGGTGGCCGCCGAGTTTGCGCGGCCCGCTCTGCTCTATTCCATCGGCAAGGATTCTTCGGTGCTGCTGCGCCTGGCGATGAAGGCGTTTCACCCGGCCAAACCGCCATTCCCGCTGCTCCACGTCGATACGTCCTTCAAGTTCCGGGAGATGGTGGAGTTTCGTGACGAGACCGCGCGCCGGCTGGGCCTGCGCCTGATTGTCCATACCAATCAGCAGGCTCTGGACGCGGGTGCGGGCCCCTACGCTATGGGTACGCAGAAGTGCTGCCATTTTCTTAAGACGCGCGCGCTGCTGGACGCACTGGCGCTGAACGAGATCGATGCAGCCATTGGCGGAGCGCGGCGCGAAGAGGAGAAATCCCGCGCCAAGGAGCGCATCTACTCATTCCGCGATTCGTTCGGACAGTGGGACCCCAAGAACCAGCGGCCCGAGCTGTGGCGGCTGTATAACGGCAGAATTGAGAAGGGCGAGAGCATTCGCGTGTTCCCGCTTTCCAACTGGACCGAACTCGACGTCTGGCAGTACATCCAGGCCGAAGAGATCCCGGTGGTGCCGCTGTATTTCGCGCAGCCGCGCCAGATGCTGATCCGGCGGGGCATGCTGATCGCTCTGGATTATCCAGTACCGCCGGAGCCGGGCGACCGCATTGAGAACGTCATGTGCCGCATGCGCTCGCTGGGCTGCACGCACTGCACCGGCGCCATCCGCTCGGAGGCCGCCACGGTGGCAGACATCATCGACGAGCTCCAGTTGTTCCGCCGCTCGGAGCGGGAGAATCGTCTGATCGATCACGATCAGGAAGGCTCCATGGAGCTCAAGAAACGCGAGGGGTACTTCTGATGCGCGCGGAGAACTCCGGCGCCGGGCTGCTGCGCTTCATTACGGCCGGCAGCGTGGATGATGGCAAGTCCACGCTGATCGGGCGGTTGTTGCACGATAGCGACGGGGTCTATGACGATCAACTGGAGTGGGTGAAAAAGGCCAGCGCGACGGCGGCCGGCGGCTTGGATCTCTCCTACTTCACCGACGGCCTGCGGGCTGAGCGGGAGCAGGGCATCACCATCGACGTGGCCTATCGCCACTTCGCGACCAAGAGGCGGCGTTTCATCATCGCCGATACGCCGGGGCACGAGCAGTACACGCGCAACATGGTGACGGGCGCCTCCACCGCGGATCTGGCCGTGCTGCTGATTGATGCGCGGCAGGGCGTGCTGCCGCAATCGCGCCGCCATGCCTATCTCAGCGCGCTGGTGGGCATCCGGCGTGTCGCCGTGGCCGTCAACAAGATGGATCTCCAGGGTTATCGCCAGGACGTCTTCGAACAGATCCGGCTGCGCTTCCTGGAATGGCTGGCGCCGCTCGGATTTGTGGAGCCGTGCTTCATTCCGGTCTCCGCGCTGGGTGGGGATTGCATCGTGGAGCGCAGCACGCGGATGGAGTGGTACACCGGCCCTACGTTGCTGGAATATCTGGAAACCGTCACCATCCCCGCGCCCGAATCGAATGGCGGTGTGCGTTTCCCCGTACAACTGGTGACCCGCGCCGGCGGCGATTTTCGTGGGTACGCCGGCCAACTCGCCGCCGGCGCTCTGCGGGTGGGCGATCCGCTGGTGGCGCTGCCTTCCGGGCTGCGAACCCAGATATCCTCCATCGTGACCTATGACGGTGATCCCGCAGAGGCCGCGGCGCCGGCGGCGCTCACGCTGTGCCTCGCCCATGAGATCGATCTGAGCCGCGGCGATATGCTGGCCGATCCCGCCCAACCGCCGGCGGTGGGCCGCGATTTCCGGGCCACGCTCGTCTCTCTGGCCGCGCAGCCGCTGCACTGCGATACGCCCTACCTGCTCAAGCACACCACCCGGTTGGTTTGCGCCAGCCTACGGAGCATCGCGCACCGTGTGGATATCGAGACGCTCCAGCCGGTGCCCAGCCAGGAGCTGCGTCTGAACGATATTGCCGAGGTGGTGATTCAGACGCATCAGCCTCTGTACTTCGACACCTATCAGGACAACCGTGTCACGGGGAGCTTCATCCTGATCGACATGCTCAGCAACCAGACCATTGCCTGCGGTATGATCCGCGAGGATCTCACGGCTTCCGGGTCTCAGATTCCACGCATGGCGAAACCAGTTCATAGTGGTCTCACGGTCTGGCTGACCGGCCTCAGCGGCGCGGGCAAGTCCACCATCAGCAATGGGGTCTACCAGGTGCTGGCCGCGCGCGGCTGGCAACTGGAGATGCTGGACGGCGACGTCGTGCGCCAGCACCTGAGCAAGGGCCTGGGCTTCAGCCGCGAAGACCGCGACGAGAATATCCGGCGCATCGGATTCGTCGCGGGGCTGCTCACCCGCAATCACGTCATCACCATCGTGGCGGCCATTTCGCCGTATCGCGAGACGCGGGCGCAGGTGCGGGCGTCCATTGGGAGCTTCCTGGAGGTCTATGTGAACGCGCCGATCGGCGTGTGCGCGGAGCGCGACCCCAAGGGGTTATACGAAAAGGCGCGCACCGGCCAACTGCGCGGCATGACGGGCATCGACGATCCGTACGAAGAGCCGCTGTCGCCGGATCTGGAGTGTCGCACGGATCTGGAGACTCTGCCTGAAAGCGTCGCCAAGGTAGTGGCGGCCATTGAGCGCGTGTTGGAGTGGCGGGAAGCCTGACCGGCCGCCCTTTCCGCGCGGCTCCATGCGTCGGTGGGCACTTCGCCAGGAAGTTTGTTTCATCCCGAGACACTGGCGAAAAGAAGGCGCATTTTTTTGCGCGGACATCGGTTGGTGCAGCTGTTCACCGCGCGGAACTTCTGTTTGAATTGAATCTGGTGATCGATGGACTGAGTTGAAAGCAGGCGATGAGGCCGTGCAGCGCCTTCTTTATCCTCCCCGCTTGGGCGCCGGACCGATTGGCAGTGCCGGCGCTCCCTTTTCCGTATGCCATGCGCCCTTGACCGCTCAGGAGTTCCACACCGCACGATCCGGGACGCCGAGGCGGCTTGCGGTGGCGCTGATATTTGGGCGGGGTGGCACGCAGGTTCGCGGGCCTGTGTGTGGCGTGGACCAGCAGGAAAGTGGAAGGAAAGACTCGCAGGAGGAGAAGAGGCCGGCTTGCCTGTCGGGGGAGGGAAGCCGGCCTGAGCGGGATCAAGAGGCGATCTTGGAGCCGAGCTCAGCCATGCGCCAGGCGCCGATGACGGTGTCGCGGATGCGGTAGTGGGGAAACCGAAGGTGGGCGGGTTGGTCCTGTTGATGGCGTTGCCGCGCAGTTCCAGGGAGAAGCGCTCGGCGAGCATGGTGCGCTTGAGGAATGAGGCATCCAGGACGAAGGAGCCTGGTCCACGGAGGTAACTGTGGCCTGTGTTGCGGGGCTCACCCAGGGCGGGTCTTCGCGTCGAGGTCGTGTGGGCAAGCGCTGCGGCGGCAGCGGCCCTCGTCTCCGGGGGCGAACGCAACGGCCGGTTGCCCTGCTGTGTAAGATAAACGGTGTGCCTCACGAAGCCGATGTTGCAGCTGTCTACGGCGAACTGCACAAGATCGCGGTTATTCACCTCAGCCGTTCCGTGCGTCAGCCCAGTCTCCAGGCGACGCAACTGATTCACGAAGCATGGCTCCGTCTGGCTGGTCAAGGGTGGAAGAGCCGGACTCATTTCCTGGCGCTCGCATCCCGTACGATGCGCATGGTTCTCATTGATACCATCCGTGCGCGAATGGCGCAGAAGCGTCAAGGGGAGTGGGAGCGGCTCGATTGGGCTCCGGGCGTCGAGTTCGAGGGCGCCAGCTTTTCTCTCCCGATGGAACGCATCATTGAAGTGGATCTCGCGCTCACCGAGCTCGCCCGGAAGGACGAACGCAAGGCGCGCGTGGTGGAGATGCGGTTTTTTGGCGGACTCGAATTTCCCGAAATCGCCGAGGCCCTGGAGGTTTCCATCTCCACCGTCAAGCGGGACTGGGAGTTCTCCCGTTCCTGGCTGTTCAGCCGGTTGTCCGCCGGAGAACGGCCCGGCGGCTGAGCCCTCGCCTGGCGGGAGCCTAGTTTCTGCAGGAGGCGTCGAGCTTGGTGGCCTGCGCTACCTGCTTATCCACCGACTTGCCTAGCCCCTTGACCGGCCCTTTCACGAACTCCAGGGTTTCCTTGGCGAGCGCGCAGGCGCGATTCCGGTTCTTCACGGCCTCGTAGCTCAAGGCGAGGTCCATGGAACTGAAGATGACCTCCCGGTTTGCCATCACGTTTGCCGGATCCAGCTTCTGCAGCCGGCGCGCCTCGCCCAGCGCCTCCTCGCCGAGGCGGATGGCGTCCGGATAGCGTCCCCAATCGCGGTATGTGTCGGCCAGCCGGTCCTTTGCCGAGGCCACGCGGAGCGCGGCAATCACACTCTTAGGATCTTCGGCGGCGATCTCGAGGCGCATCGTCAGGGCCCGCTGAAGCAAACTGACCGCCTGTTCCATGTGCCCGGCACGGCGTTCGACAACGGCCAGCAGCACCGCGTCGCCGGCCACGTTGGCGCGGGCGTTTCGCGGATCCTTGAGAAGTCGAGCCTCATCGAGCCTCAGGGCCTCCCGCGCATGGGCTCCCGCGCCGGGATAGTCTTTCTGGGTGTACAGCGCGCTGCCGATCCACTGGTGGGCCTCCGCCAGCCGCTGCTGCCGTTTCAGACTGTCCGGATCCTCATCGTAGAGCGCCTGGCGTAATTCGACGTTTCGCTTGAATAGGGGGATTGCCTTGTCGTTTGAGGAGTGGCCCTGGTAGGCTGCGGCCAGTTGCTTGGTGACGAAGGCGAGCCGCTCCTTGTTCTCCAGATTGGCCGGGTTTGCCGCCACCAGCTTTTCTGCGAGCATTACCGCTTCCTGTCCCAGCGGGATCGCCTTCGCCGCCTCGCCCCGCAGAGTGTATGCTGTGGTGGCATAGTCGAGCCCGTCGATGAGCACCCGTTGTGCCGCCACGTTGCCGGGGTTGCCGGCGCACAACCGCCTGGCCACCTCGATGGCCTGCAGAGCGCGCGCTAGCGCATCGCCGGAGCGGCCCAGGCTGGCGCCGCCGAAATCCTTGCCCTGAATCTCCGATAACCGCAGAAAGCCGCGGGCCACGTCGAGTTGCACATCCTCGCTGGCGTTGGTGTCCCGTGCCAACGCGTCCAGGTATTCCAGACTGCGGTCCACAATCAGCTTGCGGGCGCCCAGAGAACCGGGCAGCGGCAGCACGGCGTCGTGCAACTCAAACATGACCGAGCGCGCGAGACGCCTTACCTGCTCGAACCGTGTGCTGGCCAGACGTGCCTGCCAGATGGCGACACCGGTGGTGACGGCCAATGCCGCGACCGCCAGCGTGGCGGCGCCGACGGCGAGTTTGTTCCGCGCGATGAACTTGCCGGCCCGGTAGCCCCACGTGGGCTCCCTCGCCTCAATCGGCATCCCGTCCAGATACCGTTCGACATCTCTGGCGAGAGCGCCGGCGGATTCGTAACGTTCGGCCGGATCGCGGCGCAGTGCCTTTCCGGCAATCACGGCGAGGTCCCCCTGCATCGGGATTGCGGTCACCTCTTCGGCTTGCGCTTTGGCCACCACGTCACCCAAGCTGAGCCCGGTGAAGGAACGCGGCCGCCGCCGGCCCATCATCTCGCACAGCAGAATACCCAACGAGTAGATGTCGGTGGAGGTGGTGACGGGCAGGCCGAGAATCTGCTCCGGGCTGGCGTAATCCATTGTGTAGGCCTGCACGCCCACCGTCTGTGCTTCCGCCGCATCCGGCCGCAGCATCTTGGCAATGCCGAAATCCAGCAGCTTCACCACGCCGTCGGCGGTGATCAGGATGTTGTCCGGCTTGAGGTCGCGGTGCACGATCAACGACCGGTGCGCGTATTGAACTCCGGCGCACATCTGGAGAAAGAGGCGCAGCTTCTGGGTTTCATTGAGTGCGGCAGAATACTCCGTACACGGTTTCCCCTCGACGTACTCCATGAGGAGAAAGCGAAAGCCCAGCCCGCTGGTGCCGGCATCGATCAGCCGCGCGATGTTGTGGTGTTCCAGCGCGGCGAGGATCTGCGTTTCCCCGTGCTGCATGGCTGCGTGGGACTGGATCAGGATGACCTTGATCGCAACGCACTTGGCGAAATCGCCGTCGGTGCGTTCGCCCCGGTAGACGACGCTCATTCCGCCGCGTCCGATCTCCTCAACGGCGCGGTAAGGGCCAAACGTCTGTCCCCGGAAATCCAGCATCGGCGCCTGCAGGAAATCGCCCATGTCTTGCCGGGCGCCGAGGAGTTGCAGAACCTGGTCTCTGGCCGCGCTATCGGCGCCGCACTTGTTCCGCACCCACGCCGCGCGGTCGGCTTCAGGCAGCGTCAGGGCCTCGTTGAAGAGATCCTCTACGCGATTCCAGGTATTCCCGTCGGTCATGTCGAAATCCGCGGCCTCCATACTGGGCGATGTGATCCAGTTAGGATAGCGGATTCCAGCGCTTTCTCAAGCCGAGCAGTACCAGGCCGGCTCCGGCCATCCACCACGTGACCGGCTCGGGGACTGCCGAGGCTGAGCCATCTGCGTCGAGCTGGAAGTAGAGATTGGAACCGCTCACGCCCGAAGTGGCGCCGAACGAGGAGTTGCGCACGATGAGAAAGGCGTTGTCGCTGGCGCCGGTTGCGGGCGCCGGTCCATAGACGTTGAGTCCCAAGTCCACGCCGGCCGTCGGGTTGCGAACCTCCAGGGTGAAGATGAGATCGTTGGGGACCGTGGCGCCAGTGGTGTCGAAGACGAGATCGATGAGGCTCAGCTCGGCGGCGGCCTGGTTTGTCAGTTCGAAGTCCGGCCCGAGCTGCGCCCCTACCGGGGAGGCTGCGGCGTAGAAGCGCAGGATCGCATCGAAGGAGCCGGCGGTCCCCAGGTTGTAGAGCTGGACCTGGGCGCGAGTGGTGTCGCGCTCCGTGCCTGCGAGTTGGATCTGGTCGCCGATCTGGACGTAGGGGCCGGCGGCGTAGAACAGGGACTCGCCCAGATCGGTGGCGGTGTTGCTGTAAATGGTGGCGCTCCAGGCGGTCATGTGCAGGGCGGCGAGGGCCAGGGTCAAGCGAGCCGTTCGGCTATTCATGGTGGGTATTCTCATTTCTGATTGCCGCTATCTGGGGCCCGCTCCGAGGATACGGGGCGTGTAGGTGATCGCCACTGGGCCGAGCCTGGAGAACTCCAGCATCTGGCTGACAGAAGCGCCGGTGCCGACGGGTCCCATCTCTACGTAAGGACTGCCGGCCGGCGCCGTGACGGCAGTGAAGCCGGATGGGCCGACGAGCGTGACGCCCGGAGGCAAAGTGTCGAGCGCCAGTGCGAGGGCTGCGGTGGGTGCGCCGAGGTTGGTGACGGTCACCGTCTGGCGGAATAGGCCGGTGGCGCGGTTGAACACGATGGCGGATTGGGTCATGGTGACGTTTAGGGCGGTCTGGGCGATCGCCGTGAGATCGTCCACAGAGTTGTTGCCAAGGTTGGTTTCGCCGCCGCCGGTGACGACTGCGGTGTTAGTCAGTTGGGGCGGCGCGTTGGGGCCAACGTTGACGCGCACGCTGATCGGCGGGTAGGTGGCGCCGGCGGCCAGAGAGTCGGAGCGGGTGCAGTTGGCCGGTGCGGGCGTGCACGCCCAGCCCGAACCGGAGATCGAGGTCAGGGTCAGTCCCAGCGGCAGTACGTCGGCGGCCGTCACCATGCCGGCGGTGGGCCCGGTGCCGCTGTTGGTCACCGAGATGGTGTAGAGCGCTCCGATCTGACCCTGGGTGAACGTGCCGTTGTGCGTCTTATTCACGGTCAGGTCCGGTACGGGAGGGATGATGACCGTGGCGGGATCGGAGGCCGTGTTGTTACCCGGGGTCGAGTCGCCGCCGCCGCTGACGGTGGCGCGATTGATGAGGTTGGCCGGTGCCAACGGCCCGACGTTGGCGGTGACGGTGATGGGCTGGGCGGAGCCTCCGGGCGGGATGATGCCCTGTTGGACTGGAGTGCAACTGCGGGAGGCGAGGTCACAGGTCCAGTTCTGGCCGCCGGAGATGGCGGTGATGGTCAGCCCGGCGGGTGGGGGGGGGGCGGTGCAGGTGCGGGTGCTGGTGTTGCAGCTCCAGCCGACGAATGAGCCCATCTCGACGATGGTCATGCCGGCGGGCGGATTCTCGGTGATGGTGATGTTGCCGGTGGGTTCACTCTCGCCGACGTTGGTGACGCGCAGTTCGTACCCGGCGCGGAGCTGGCCTTGATAGAAGTCGTTGCGGTGGGTTTTGGTGATGCGGAGATCGGGGCCGGTGGTGTGAGTGGGATCGGAGGCGGTGTTGTTGCCGGGTGTGGAGTCACCGCCGCCGCTGACGGTGGCCTGGTTGATGAAGTCGGCTGGGGCAGTGATGGCGACGTCGGCGGTGACGGTGATGGGCTGGGCGGAGCCTCCGGGCGGGATGATGCCCTGTTGGACTGGAGTGCAACTGCGGGAGGCGAGGTCACAGGTCCAGTTCTGGCCGCCGGAGATGGCGGTGATGGTCAGCCCGGTGGGTGGGTTCTCGGTGACGGTGTAGGAGCCGTAGCTGGGAGCGTCGCCGACGTTGGAGACGAGCAGGGTGTACTGCACGCCCTGCTGGCCGCGGGCGAAGTTGCCGACGTGGGATTTGGTGATGGTGAGATCGGGCGAGGCCGGGGTGATGACGGTGGGATCGGAGGCGGTGTCGTTGGTGTGGTTGGAGTCGCCGGCGGTGCTGACGGTGGCGGTGTTGGTGAGGTTGGCTGCGGCGGTGGGGGAGACGTTGACGGTGACGGTGAGGGGTGTGGTGTAGGTGGCGGGGGGGGCGGTGCAGGTGCGGGTGCTGGTGTTGCAGTTCCAGCCGATGAATGCGCCCATCTCGACGATGGTCATGCCGGCGGGCGGATTCTCGGTGATAGTGACGTTGCCGGTGGGTTCACTCTCGCCGACGTTGGTGACGCGCAGTTCGTACCCGGCGCGGAGCTGGCCTTGATAGAAGTCGTTGCGGTGGGTTTTGGTGATGCGGAGATCTGGGCCGGTGGTGTGAGTGGGATCGGAGGCGGTGTTGTTGCCGGGTGTGGAGTCACCGCCGCCGCTGACGGTGGCCTGGTTGATGAAGTCGGCGGGGGCGTAGCTGGCGACGTCGGCGGTGACGGTGATGGGCTGGGCGGAGCCTCCGGGCGGGATGATGCCCTGTTGGACGGGAGTGCAACTGCGGGAGGTGAGGTCACAGGTCCAGTTCTGGCCGCCGGAGATGGCGGTGATGGTCAGCCCGGCGGGTGGGTTATCGGTGACGGTGTAGGAGCCGTAGCTGGGGAGCGTCGCCGACGTTGGAGACGAGCAGGGTGTACTGCACGCCCTGCTGGCCTCGGGCGAAGTTGCCGACGTGGGACTTGGTGATGGTGAGATCGGGCGAGGCCGGGGTGATGACGGTGGGATCGGAGGCGGTGTCGTTGGTGTGGTTGGTGTCGCCGGCGGTGCTGACGGTGGCGGTGTTGGTGAGGTTGGCTGCGGCGGTGGGGGAGACGTTGACGGTGACGGTGAGGGGCGTGGTGTAGCCCACGGGGGGGGCGGTGCAGGTGCGGGTGCTGGTGTTGCAGCTCCAGCCGATGAATGCGCCCATCTCGACGATGGTCATGCCGGCGGGCGGATTCTCGGTGATGGTGATGTTGCCGGTGGGTTCACTCTCGCCGACGTTGGTGACGCGCAGTTCGTACCCGGCGCGGAGCTGGCCTTGATAGAAGTCGTTGAGGTGGGTTTTGGTGAGGCGGAGGTCGGGGCCAGTGGTGTGAGTGGGGTCGGAGGCGGTGTTGTTGCCGGGTGTGGAGTCGCCGCCGCCGCTGACGGTGGCCTGGTTGATGAAGTCGGCGGGGGCGTTGATGGCGACGTCGGCGGTGACGGTGATGGGCTGGGCGGAGCCTCCGGGCGGGATGATGCCCTGTTGGACTGGAGTGCAACTGCGGGAGGCGAGGTCACAGGTCCAGTTTTGGCCGCCGGAGATGGCGGTGACGGTCAGCCCGGTGGGTGGGTTGTCGGTGACGGTGTAGGAGCCGTAACTGGGAGCGTCGCCGACGTTGGAGACGAGCAGGGTGTACTGCACGCCCTGCTGGCCTCGGGCGAAGTTGCCGACGTGGGACTTGGTGATGGTGAGATCGGGCGAGGCCGGGGTGATGACGGTGGGATCGGAGGCGGTGTCGTTGGTGTGGTTGGTGTCGCCGGCGGTGCTGACGGTGGCGGTGTTGGTGAGGTTGGCTGCGGCGGTGGGGGAGACGTTGACGGTGACGGTGAGGGCGTGGTGTAGCCCCGGGGGGCGGTGCAGGTGCAGGTGCTGGTGTTGCAGCTCCAGCCGATGAATGAGCCCATCTCGACGATGGTCATGCCGGCGGGCGGATTCTCGGTGATGGTGATGTTGCCGGTGGGTTCACTCTCGCCGACGTTGGTGACGCGCAGTTCGTACCCGGCGCGGAGCTGGCCTTGAAAGAAGTCGTTGCGGTGGGTTTTGGTGAGGCGGAGGTCGGGGCCGGTGGTGTGAGTGGGATCGGAGGCGGTGTTGTTGCCGGGTGTGGAGTCACCGCCGCCGCTGACGGTGGCCTGGTTGATGAAGTCGGCTGGGGCAGTGATGGCGACGTCGGCGGTCACGGTGATGGGCTGGGCGGAGCCTCCGGGCGGGATGATGCCCTGTTGGACTGGAGTGCAACTGCGGGAGGCGAGGTCACAGGTCCAGTTCTGGCCGCCGGAGATGGCGGTGATGGTCAGCCCGGCGGGTGGGTTATCGGTGACGGTGTAGGAGCCGTAGCTGGGAGCGTCGCCGACGTTGGAGACGAGCAGGGTGTACTGCACGCCCTGCTGGCCTCGGGCGAAGTTGCCGACGTGGGACTTGGTGATGGTGAGATCGGGCGAGGCCGGGGTGATGACGGTGGGATCGGAGGCGGTGTCGTTGGTGTGGTTGGTGTCGCCGGCGGTGCTGACGGTGGCGGTGTTGGTGAGGTTGGCGGCGGCGGTGGGGGAGACGTTGACGGTGACGGTGAGGGGTGTGGTGTAGGTGGCTGGGGGGGCGGTGCAGGTGCGGGTGCTGGTGTTGCAACTCCAGCCGACGAATGAGCCCATCTCGACGATGGTCATGCCGGCGGGCGGATTCTCGGTGATGGTGACGTTGCCGGTGGGTTCACTCTCGCCGACGTTGGTGACGCGCAGTTCGTACCCGGCGCGGGCTGGCCTTGATAGAAGTCGTTGCGGTGGGTTTTAGTGAGGCGGAGATCGGGGCCGGTGGTGTGAGTGGGATCGGAGGCGGTGTTGTTGCCGGGTGTGGAGTCACCGCCGCCGCTGACGGTGGCCTGGTTGATGAAGTCGGCGGGGGCGTTGATGGCGACGTCGGCGGTGACGGTGATGGGCTGGTTGGTGGCGACGCCTCCTCCGGGCGGAATGATGAACTGCTGGAGGTTGGTGCAAGTGCGGGTTGTCACGTCGCAGCTCCAGTTCTGGCCTGACATGCCGGTGATGGTGAGGCCGGCGGGCGGGTTTTCGGTGACGGTGATGGTGCCGTTGCTGGGGGCGTTGCCGATGTTGGTGACGGTGAGCGTGTAGGTGACGTCCTGCTGGCCGCGGGCGAAGTTGCCGGTGTGAGATTTTGTGATGGTGAGGTCTGGCGAGGCCGGGTCGATGGTGGTGGGATCGGAGGCGGTGTTGTTGGTGGTGTTGGAGTCGCCGGCGGTGCTGACGGTGGCGGTGTTGGTGAGGTTGGCGGCGGCAGTGGGGGAGACGTCGACGGAGACGGTGATGGGCGCGGTGTAAGTGCTGGCGGGAGCGGTGCAGGAGTTGCCACTGCAGTTCCACACCATCGAGCTCATGCTCACGATGGTCATGCCGGGGGGCGGTGTGTCGGTGACGGTAACGGTGCCAGTGGGTTCACTCTGGCCGATGTTGGTGACACCGATGGTGTAAGTGGCCCGGAGCTGGCCCTGGTAGAAGTTGCCGTGGTGGGTCTTGCTGATGCGGAGGTCGGGGCCGGTGGTGTGTGTGGGATCGGAGGCGGTGTTGTTGCCGGGTGTGGAGTCGCCGCCGCCGCTGACGGTGGCCTGGTTGATGATGTCGGCGGCGGCGTTCAGCGCGACGTCGGCGGTCACGATGATGGGCTGGTTGACGCCGACGCCTCCGCCAGGCGCGATGATGAACTGCTGGAGGTTGGTGCAAGTGCGGGTTGTCGCGTCGCAGCTCCAGTTCTGGCCGGACATGCCGGTGATGGTGAGGCCGGCGGGCGGGTTTTCGGTGACGGTGATGGTGCCGTAGCTGGGAGCGTCGCCGACGTTGGTAACGGTGAGCGTGTAGGTGACGCCCTGCTGGCCGCGGGCGAAGTCGCCGGTATGAGATTTGGTGATGGTGAGGTCGGGGGATGCCGGATCGATGATGGTGGGATCGGAGGCGGTGTTGTTGGTGGTGTTGGAGTCGCCGGCGGTGCTGACGGTGGCGGTGTTGGTGAGGTTGGCGGCGGCAGTGGGGGAGACGTTGACGTAGACGTTGAGGGGGACGGAGTAGTTGGTGGGGCTGGCGGTGCAGGAGTTGCCATTGCAGTTCCAGCCGACCAGGGCACCCATCTCGACGATGGTCATGCCGGCGGGCGGATTCTCGGTAATGGTGACGGTGCCCGTAGGCTCAGCGCCGCCGACGTTCGTGACCCCGATGGTGTAGTGCGCGCGGAGCTGGCCCTGGCGGAAGTTGCCTACGTGGGATTTAGTGATGGTGAGATCGGCGCTGGACGGGGGCTGGATCAGCGTCGTGTCGTCCCATTGATCGTTGGCAGGGTTCTGATCCCCTCCGCTGGAGACGCCGGCGATGTTGATCACCGAGGACGGCGCGTTCGAGTCCACGTTCACAGTCACGGTGATCGCCGGGAAACTGGCGCCGATGGCGAGAGCATCACTGCGCGTGCAGACGAGTGATGCCAGATTGCAGTTCCACCCTGCGCCGCTGATGCCGGTGGCCGTTAAGCCGGCGGGCAGTGTTTCGTAAACCGTCACCAGGCCGGTGGAGGCGGCGCTGCCCACATTGGTGACGGCAATGGAATAGAGGGCGCCGCTCTGGCCCTGGGTGAAGATGCCGGCGTGGCTCTTCACAATCGACAGGTCCGGCGCATCCGCGGCGAAGGCCGTGAAGTCCTCGGCCACGTTGTTGAACGGGTTGGCGTCGCCGCCGCCGCCGACCTCAGCAAGATTCACGTCGCCGTACGGGGCATTCGCGGCGACATTGACTGTGATGACGATGGGCGGGAAGCTGGCTCCGGGCGCGAGGGCGCCACTGCGTGTGCAGCCCAGTGGAGCTAGAGTGCAGGCCCAGCCGGGTCCCGCAATTGCCGTTGCCGTGAGGGCGGAGGGCAGCGTATCCAACACGCCGACCAGTCCTCCGTTGGTGGCGGTGACGCCGACGTTGGTGACGAGGAGGGTATACTGGCGGCCGATGGCGCCGGGCGGGAAGTTGCCCGGGTGGCTTTTCGCGATGGCCAGATCGATGCCGCCGGGCCCGCCGGTGATGAGGGTCACGGTGTCGCTGGCGGTAGCTCCTCCGGTCACTGTCGCCGTGTTGGTGATGACGTTGGGCGCGTTGGGGGCCACGTCCACGACGACCGTCAGCGGCGGCAGATTACCGTTCTGGTCCCGGGCGTAGCCAAAACAGGTCAGATCATTACCGGGGTTGATGATGCACTCCCAGCCGGGGCCTTGGGCATCCTTGAGGATCAGGCCGGGGGGCAGGATATCGGTGACCATGGGCGCCTCCGGATCACCGGTGACGAGGATCGTATAGCGGGCGCCTTTCATTCCGCGGTAGAACGAGCCGGAGTGCGTTTTCGAGATCGTATAGTTCCCAGCGGCGCGGATGCCCACATCCAGCGCGGCATTTTGGGAAGCGGTGACGCGGTCCGGCGCTCCATCTCCGTTGAGATCCGCTTCGAGCGCGTCCGCACTATCGGCCCAGAGGCCAGGTACGGCCGACGGGGGATAGAAAGTGGCGCCGCCCTTGGCGGCCAGCAACACGGCTTCGGTGCTGCCGGCGAGGCGGACCACGAGGTGTGGGCCTTGCTCGTCGCCGGCTGTGGTGTCGAGGGCGATGGGAATGCCACCGGCAGCGAAGTCGCCGCCGCGTTCAAACTGGAGGTCTCCGCGACCCCGGAAGATTGTGACGAGGTGCGATTCGCCGCGTGCCACCGCGAGATCCGTAATTCCGTCCAGGTCGAAGTCCGCCGCTGTCATTGCGGACACGCGATCCGCGAACCGGAGTTCACCGCGAGGGGTGAAGCCTCCCTGCGCAATACCGGCGAGGAAGGATGCCCGGTCTTTGTCGGGGTGAAGCAACATCAGGTCCGCAATGCCATCGCCGGTCCAGTCCGCAATGAGGATTGCCACCCCGGATTCCTGGAGCTGGGCCAGGGGTTTGCTCAGAACTCCGCCACGTCCATCACCGGCGAGAACGCGTGTTCCCTTTGGGCCGGTGAGGACGAGATCGGCGAGGCCATCGCCATTGAGATCCCCCGATGCGATGGCCTCTACTGCGTCCTCCTCGCAGATCCTTTGAGTTTTCTGAAAGCTGCCGCCGCGGTGTCCACGGAGCAGATGGAGTGCTGACGCTGAGTCCAGCACAACAACGTCGATCCAGCCGTCGCCGTCGAAATCCGCCTTAGCGAGGGCTTTGGGATCTCGGCCTGCCAGGATGGAGGTCTGGCGCTGAAACGCGCGCCCGCCGGCGTTGGGGATGGTGACTCGCGCCGCGGCCTGCGGGGCATCGCCGCCGCGGATGTGTGCTCGAATGTCGTGTGTGCCCGGCGTCAATTTCGGCAGACCGGAGAGGCTGGCTGTGCCGGTTGGGGCGGCCACGGTCGTGAGCAGACGCGCTCCGTCGAAGAGCGTGACCCGGTCATCGGGACGTGCATTGACGAGCGGGAGGATGGGCTCCTGAGCCGGTGTGGGGCTTTGCCCGTGCAGGCAGAGTGCCGTCAGTACGATTCCGGTGGAGGTCCATCCGCGCTTTGTCATGTGTCGTCTAATTCCTGAAAGCTTCCCAGAGTGTTTCCCAGTGCAAGCCGACGCGACGAAGGGTGGCTGGACAGGTTACTGGATAGGAACTCGTAATTGCAGCTCCAAACAGACCATCAAGAAAGAAAGAATTTCAAAGGAGACGGAAGAACGGCCGGTTTCTCTCGGGCTGGAGGTGTTCGGCTTCGGTGGAGAGTTATGGTGGCAAGCGGTTGGCCAGGGAGGGCCGAAACGGCCGGGGCAGATCGCGCAATAATTGGCGTGGGCCGAGTCCAGGCCGGGTGGTTGCCCGGCGTTCGGTGCCGCTGCCGGGAGATGTCTCATGCCAATCGCCAAGTCAAAGAGCGAGCTCCTTCACGATATGGAAGCGGAGTACCGTCTGCTGAAGCGCAGTCTCGATGGAATCGGCGCGGACCGGTTCGACTCTCCGGGCGTCTGCCACGAGTGGTCCGTGAAGGACGTCGTCGCTCATCTGGTCGAGTGGAAGCGAATGTTCCTCGGCTGGTACGCCGAGGGCTTGCAGGGTGGAAACCCGCCGACCCCCGCCGCCGATTTGAAGTGGAACCAGTTGCCCGCGTTGAACGATCGCATCTACCGGAAGTGGAAAGCCGTGCCGTCTGAAGTGGTGCTGGCCGAGTTCGAAGCGGCCTACGCGATGATGCTCGAGTTGGCCCGCGCGCTGCCGGAGGAGAAGCTCTTCCAGAAGGGGCTTTACCCCTGGATGCGCGTATGGCCACTGGCGCGGTGGATTGCCGCCAACACCAGTAGCCACTATCGCTGGGCCGGGATCCGGATCCGAAGATGGGGAAAACTGGCGGCTTAGAAGATGAACTTGGCGCCGAGCTGGACTTTGCGCGAGCCGCTGATGACGGTGTCGCGGATGCGGCCGTAGATGGTGGAGCTGAGCGTGGCTGTGGGTGCGCCGAAGGTGGGCGTGTTGGTCATGTTGATGGCGTCGCCGCGGAGTTCCAGGGAGAAGCGCTCGGTGAGCATGGTGCGCTTGAGGAACGAGGCGTCCATGTTGAAGGCGCCGGGGCCGCGCAGGAAGTTGCGGCCGGTGTTGCCGAGTTCGCCCATGGCGGGAGTTGAGAACTTGGAGATCTGGTCGGTGGTGAGGAACCACTTCACGCCGCCGGGGCCGTCCTGAACGCTGCCCATATCGGCGCTGCAGCCGGAGCAGTTGGCGAAGGACTGGACGACGTTGTTGAAGGTGTAGAAGCCGGAGTAGGCGGAGAAGGGGCGGCCGCTTTGGAAGGTGCCGGTGCCGGCAATTTGCCAGCCGCCGGCGAGGCGCTGGGCGAAGCCGCCGGCCTGGCTGAGGTAGCGCTTGCCGCGGCCGAAGGGCAGTTCCCAAACCCAGTATGTCTGGGCGACGTGCTTGCGATCGAAGTCGCTGAGGCCGTAGTTGAGGCCGCGGTTCTTGATGTCGAAGGGTGTGGAGCCGGCGGACTGGTTATTGGCGCCGGAGGCGACGGTGAAGGCGGGGTCGAAGGAGCGGGAGTCGAGTGAGCGGCCGAAGGTGTAGCTGAACTGGAACTCCAGGCCGGAGGTCATGCGGCGCTGGAACTGGGCTTGGACAGCGTTGTAGCTGGACCAGTCATTGGCGTCGACGACGAACATGCCGTTGGCGAACTGCGGGAAGGGAATGAAGAAGTAGGGGGAGAGCCCGGCGGCTTCAGGCTGGCCCTTGCCGGAGACGGCGCGGCGGGAGATGTCCTGGGCGATGGCTGCCACGTCGCTATTGCGCAGGTTGGTGGTGTAGATGCGGCGCAAAGCAGCGGAGCCGGTTTCCGAAGCGGTTTTGCGGGAGTCCACTGACATCAGTTGGTTGATGAGCGGGCTCTCGCCGCCGCCGTTGACTACTTTGACGGCATCGAGGAAGCCGTTGGTGCGGAGCTCGGCCTGGTTGGCGTTGAAACCTCCGAAGAGATTGTAGGCGCGGCGGCCGATGTAGTTGATCTCGATGAAGGAGTTGCGCATGACCTCGCGCTGAATGGAGAAGCCCCATTGATGCGTGGTTGGCATTTGGAAGTTGGGGTCGGCGACGGTGATGTTGCGGGTGGAGAAGGCGGCGGGTTGGGCGAGGTCGCTGGGCTTGCCGGTGGGCGGATTCAGGGCCGGGAGATTGGTGAGGCGGCCGCCGTTCTGGCCGAAGGAAGTGTTCTGATCGCCGAGAACGATGCCGGGCAGATTCTGGAAGACGGTGGAGGAGAAGACGAAGCTGTTGATGCGATCGTAGGCGATGCGGTAGTTGCCGCGCACGGAGGTCTTGCCGTCGGAGAAGGGATCCCAGGCGAAGCCGAAGGAGGGGCCCCAGTTGCCGATGGCGTTGCGGTAGAGATCACCGGCGACCCACTTGAGCGAGTTGGAGGGCCCGGCGCCGGCGGCGACAGCCTGATCGGGATGGCGGATGCGGCCTTCGGAGTTGGTGGGCGTCATCTTGAGTTCGAGGCGGAGGCCGGCGTCGATGGTGAAGTTGCGGCGGACCTTCCAGGTGTCCTGGATGTAGAGGTCGTGCTCGTTGAAGTGGGTGGTGAAGTCGTAGAGGCCGGCGGTGTAGGCGTCGGCGTTGGAGGTGAAGCCGCGGTTGGTGTTGCCGACGCGGCCGAGGAGGAAGTTGATGCTGGACTCCAGGGGATTGCGGTCGTTGGCCTGATTGATGTCGGTGGGGAGGCCGAAGCGGGTGGCGTCGACGGTATTGACGGTGCGGGAGAAGTCGACGTTTTGGGTGGCGTTGTAACCGCCGAGGGAGCCGCGGGTGTCCTGGTGACTGCCGAAGCGGAGATTGACGCCGAACTTGATATTGTGGGCGCCCTTGAACCAGGCGAAGTTATCGACAAGCTGCCAGGTGGTGAGGCGGCGAAGGTTGCCGACGTCGTAGTTTTCGGGCAGGGTGACGGGACCGACGAGGGAGACCTTGGTCATGTCTGGCGTGCCCTGCTGGAAGTTGAAAGCGAACTTGTTGAGGCCGAAGACGAGCTCGTTGGTGGTGGAAGAGGTGGGGGCGCTGCGCCAGTTGAAGGCGTAGTTTTTAGGATCGCGCTTGGTATCGACCAGGCAGGGCAGGCCGGGGAAGAGCGGGGAGCCGCCATTGCCGCGATCGCAATTGGTGTTCTGGTTGCCGAAGGAGATGCGGGCGAAGACCGTATTGGTGGGGTTGATGATGTAGTCGAACTTCATCGTCACGTCGTGCTGCTTTTCGAACTGGAGGGCGGTGAACTGGTAGAGGGCGGTGTTGAGGCCGTCGCCGCCGGTGAAGTTATTGGGCAGTGGGGAGGCGTCGATGAGGCGCTTGGTGGTGGCGTTCATGCCGATGCGGTCGGGGTCGTTGGCGGGGATGTTGTAGGTGCCGATGTTGACGCCGGGCATGACGTTGCCGGCGGCATCGACGGTGGCGCCAGTGACGCCAGCGGGGAGATTGCGGCCGCCCCTGTTATAGCGCCAATTGCCAGCTTTGGCGGACGCGGTGTAGACGGTGCGGCTGGTGAGGCCGGATTCGCGGGCGCTGAGGTATTGGAAGTTGCCGTAGTAGAACAGCTTGTTCTTAATGACGGCGCCGCCGATGGAGCCGCCGGGGATGTTCTGGACGAACTGGCGCTTGCCGACTGCGTTGAGGTTGTTCTCCCACTCGTTGGCGTTGAGGCGCGGGGTGCGGTAGAACCAGAAGCCGGAGCCGTGGATGTCGTTGGTGCCGCTCTTGGTGATCATGGCTACCTGGCCGCCGGAGTTGCGGCCGTATTCGGCGGTGGCGTTGCCGGTGAGGACTTTGAACTCGGCAAGGGCGTCGGGGTTCATGCGGATGGGGGCGAAGTTGGAGCCGCCGGCGGAGGTCTCGTTGGCATCGATGCCATCGACAGTGAAGTTCCAGGCGCGGTCGCGTGCGCCGTTGACGTGGGTGCCGCCGCCGGTGTTGGCGCCGGAGACGACGCCGGGCTGACGGGCGACGAGATCGAGCGGATTGCGGCCGCGGGTGCCGACGATGGGCAGATCCTTGATGATGTTCTCGTTGAAGACGTTGCCGTAGTTGCCGGAGGTGGAGGTTTGGACGACCTCGGCCTGGGCGGCGACCTCGACGACTTCGGCGAGCGAGCCGAGCTCGAGGGTGACATTAATGGTGGTGGGCTGGCCGATGGAGACGCGGTTGCCTCTCGAAGAGAACTTGCGGAAGCCGGTGGCCTCGACGGAGAGGGTGTAGAGGCCGCTCTGGAGGGCCTCGAAGAAGAAGGCGCCGTTTTCTGAGGTCTTGTTGGTGAAGGTGGCGTTGGTGCCCTCACTGACGAGTTTGATGGTGGCGCCGACGACGGCCGCGCCGGAAGGATCGGAGACTACTCCGATGGCGCGGGACGTAGTGCCCTGACCGAACGCCAGCGCAGCAGCGAGTGAAAGGACGGAGACCAGCGAAAAAGCCCTCTGTTTCATATGCATGTCAGGGTAGCAAACATCCCTGGGTTTTAGAAGTGTAAATCGGGGCTGTCCGGAGTGGAGAGGAAGGATGAGAAGTCGTTGAGGATGGCGCGTTCCTTGGAGGAAAAGCGTTTGCGGAGGGCGGGGTGTAGCAGATGGCCGGACCGCTCCTGGGGGGGCAGCCGGCGGAGGGTGTCCATCTCCGCGCGCAGAGCCTCGCGGCGAGAGAGGGGCAAGGCGTTCAGCTTGCGGAACACCTGGCGGGCCAGCTGCTGCTGTTCAAAGGGGAGATTCTGGAACGCTTCGTAGCGTCGATCCAGGGCGTCGCGCTCGGCGGGGGGCAGGGTGTCGAGTTGCTGGAGGCGTTGTTCGGCCTGCTGGCGGCGGCCGGGCGGGAGGGATTCGAGGGCTTTCTTGCGCTGGTCGGGGGTGAGTTGGCGGAAGCGTTCGACGCGATTGGGTGGAACGCGCGGGCGGGTCTGGGCTTGTGGGGAGGAACCCGCCGCGATGGCGAGTGTCAAGGTGAGGAGGCCGAGTCTCATTTGGTGTTGAGCCGGAGTTGCTGGAGCATGTCGAGATCCTCCAGGGCGCGTTCGACCTGCTCGGCCTGACTGGTGTCCAGCGGGGGGGCGGAGGTTGGCTGTGTGGGGTAGGCGATGATCCACAGGGCGAGGATGGCGGCGGCGGGCAGGGCGGGTTTCCAGGAGATGGCAGCGAGCCAGGAGTCGGCGCCGAGCCAGCGCGCCGGTGCGCGGTTGTCGTGGATGCGCTGGAGCAGTTGGGTGTCGAAGTTGCGGGAGATGGGGCTATTGTTCCAGGAATCGAGGGCATCCCAGACGAGCTGCTGGGATTCAAGAAACGCGCGGCAGGAGGGGCAGAGGTCGATGTGGCGCTGGAGGACGGCGGTGCGGGCGGGATCGAGCCGGCGCGCGCAGTAGCTCAGCAGGAGCTGAGCATGATCCTCGGATTGGAGCGGGCAACGGGGCGTGTGTTCAGCCATTCCCTCAGTCAGGCATACTGCGCCAGCCTCGTGCGCAGGCTTTCGTATGCACGGAACAGTAGGGACTTCACCGCGGATTCCGAGCAGCCGAGCACCCTCGCGATTTGAGAATACTCCATTTCCTCGTACTTGTGCATGAGGACGGCTGCGCGCTGTTTGGCGGGAAGTTTGGCAATGGCATCCCGCACCTCGTTCAGCTTGACCCTGTGCACGAGCACGCTTTCCACGCTGGGCTGGTGATCGAAGAGCCGGCGGGTGGCGCTGGGGGCGTCCTGATCCTGGAGGCTCTCCTGCAACCGTTCGTTCTTCTCGTCCCTCAGCCAGTTGAAGGCGAGGTTGGTGGAGATACGAAACAGCCAGGTGGTGAATTTGGCGGAGGGCTCGTAGGTGGCGCGGGAACGATAGATGCGAAGGAAGACCTCCTGGGCCAGTTCCTCGGCGATGGCCTGATTGAGGACCATGCGATAGAGGAAATGGACCACGGAGTTGCGGTGGCGATCCAGCAGAGCGCCGAAACAGGCCGAGTCTCCGTCGCGCACACACAGCATCAGCCCGGCATCGAGATCGAGAATAGCCGCAGCCGCCATGGAAGATTGAACACGCTCCAGGAGAGAAGGTTGCAGGGGCGGTGCGCTGGTCATTACACTCTTGACGATCTTCGTTCGGCGGCGGATTACATGGCCGGAAGATTTCGTGAGCACGGCTGTTGGAGCGGTGGAGGGGGAGGGAGGTTTCCGGGTGGAGACGCACTACGGCCTCGCCGTTGGTGAGTGATTTGGGTGCCGAGGCGATTCGGACCTGATATTCGCCCGGGGCCTTCGAAAAGGCCCCGTATTTGATCGAGCTGATCGGGACAAAACCGGTTTGCGCGCCGTCCTTTCAGACAGCGGCCCGCGTAGGAAGCGTTGAACGTCTTAGGTTACCGCCGCTCTACGTTAGGCGAAGGGATCGAAGCTGGCCAGCGGGTCATCCCCTAAGACCAAGCTAGCACGGGGTGTCAATAGCTGCGGATGTTATCTCATTGGAAAGAAATAGAAAATACCCTTGTGACCGGCTTTCCGGCGAAGGTGCTAATTCCCCTCGCCGAGTGCCTTGAGTTTAGCTAGCGCCTTGGGCCAGGCTTCCTGCATGTACTCCTCCCAGGCAGGAGCTACATCCATGTCAACGGCGAGTTCCGTGGCGGCGCCATCACTCGAAAACGTGTAGTTTTCGTAGGCGGGCGCCCAGACGCGGACGGCCTCGCTTTGTGTATCCTCGACGCCATCCTTGATCTCGCCGAGGTGCTTGATGGAGAGGAACTCGTAGGGCCGGCTCTCGTTGATCACTGCTACCATGCCTCCTCCACCGGGACCCAGAAAGCAGATCCGGTCGCCCTTGTTCCACGAGCCCTCGAAGTAGGAGCCCTCCGCGAACTCCGAAGTCCATGCCCTGTATGTATCCGGTGCGATCATCACTTCCCAAACGGTTTTGGGGCTGGCGTTGATACGGGCGGCAAAGTGGAGAGTTTTCATACGACGATTCTACTCAATCCCTACGCAACCGTATGGCAACGAGGGAATGCGGTACACTCACCTGGCAGCGAGCGACTGTTTCGAGGAGGGCGGGACGAATGGGCGGACATCTGGACTTCGGCTATCCCTGGTGGCTGAGCTTCGGGCACCTGGCAGTGTTTGGTGTTGTGGCGGCGGCTCTGTTGGCGGGCTACGTCCGCAAGTGGCCCAGGTGGTTGATCGTCCTGATTGGCGCAGTGGCACTGTGGTCCGGCAGTGTCTTCCTGTTGATCCATTTCGGCGTGGATATCAATGGACAGGCGGCGCTGCCGACGCAGAGTTTTCTGCGGTCCGGAACCGGACGAGTTCTTGACGTTGGGGCGGGCACGGGACGGTCGTCGATCATGGTTTTAACGGCGCGTCCGCAGGCCACGCTGGTGGCGTCGGATTTGTTTGGCGAATCCTTCGAGCACCACTTCGGACGGGGAGAGAGTCCTCGGGAACGGCTGCTGCGAAATTTGAAGGCGGCGGGTGTGGACCGGCGCGCCTCCGTCGAAACGGCCGACATGCGCAAGCTGCCATTTGAGACAGCGAGCTTCGACGCGATCGTCAGTTCGTATGCGGTGGATCATCTGGGCCGAGAAGGGGTGGGGCAGGCGCTCTCGGAAGCGGCGCGTGTCGTGAAGCCGGGGGCGAGTTCCTGTTGATCCTGGTGGCGAACGATGCGTGGGTAAAGTATGCATTCGGGCCGGCGTTGTCGCATGGCGGCACGCGCGGTCCGGCGTGGTGGCGCGAGAGGATCCAGGAAGCGGGATTTCAAGTTGCAGAGGAAGGGACGGCGCCGGCAACGCTGTATTTCCTGTTGAGGCGACCGGGCGGCGGGGGATGACGGGCAGTCCGGTGCCGAGATCCAGTCACGGCCAGTGAAGCTGCACGTCTGAGACAGACCGCGCCGAATGGCCTGCGACTTCCGTGTGGGCTAATCGATGGTGGTGTTGCTGATGCAGGTCGCGCTGAGCGCACCGCGAATTCGTGCTAGCCTCACTGGAAGCAATATTGCCCCGGTCGTCAGAACAGGAGCCAGTCCGGATGTCCTATCACGCCACGTTGTTTTTCAGTGAGCCGCTGGTGCGGCAAGCTGCACAGGCATTCTGGCGCCGGACCGTCGGCATTGGATTTCCCTTCGCGTTGGCCGTTATGGCCGCGTGGCTGGCTGCCCTGTTGTGGCAAGGCGTCACCACCTGGCTCGTCGGGGCCCTCGCCATGGTGCTCGGGTTCTCGGTTGTCATCCTCGTCCTGATCTACGTCGTCCATTACCGGAACGGGTTGCGCAAGTTTCGAGAAATGGGTCCCCCGCAGGCGAGCTTTCAAGCAGAGGATGCGTCGTTTACGATCACCTCTGGCCTTGGCAGCGTCACGGTTCGGCTGGTCGTCAATTCGAGAGGTTTGGCGGTTCGACCAATTCTGGCTGCTGCTGTTTTCCAAGGGGCAGTTCAGCACCTTGCCGCTCGCGGGCGTTCCTGCCGAGATGCAGACGTTTATTCAACAGCGGGTGCAGGCCACTGGGGGCAAAATCGTGGGCTGACGGCGGTGGCGCTGGAGTGCCGGCGCCTACTCCTCTTTGAGCGAGCGCTCCAGGAGGTCGCGGAGGCCTTGGCTGGGTAGATGGATCGAGCGCCATTTTGACGTTCCCGTCGGTGCGCCGGTGATTTGGGCCAGACGGCCACTAGCGCAGGTTCGCACGTTGACAGGCGCACAGGATTTCGATCGCTATCGGCGAGTACTTCTCCCTTGGGCCGACATTCACACCATCGAACCACCGGATGAACTCTTCGTGGACGATGGAGGTCGACTCCTCAACGGTTGAGGCGGACCGCACCCGTGAGAGGATCGTGCCTGCTTCTTGATCGTACTCGTCTGTGTTGTCCTCGAAGTTTATTCCGATCGGGTCATGTCGAAAGAGAATTGCAGAGATCTCATCAAATAGCTGCCTATAGCATCCAGATAGTCTCTTTCGCTCTTTGGCGTGCAATCGGATCGCTTCCGGCGTCATCCCTACATTGAGCCACTTCCGATGTTTCGTGCGCAATGCCGCGAAAGCTGACTCTCGTGCCGACTTGCGATGTTTGGAGCGCCTGGTGTCTTAGTTCCGCGACTGAAATCCCACGTTAGGGGAGCTTGGGCCCGGTTGATCTTCGCTGATCGCGGTCAAAACTCACCATCGGTGTCTGGTTCCTGGGGAACTCGATGTGTAACGAGTCGGGTTACACTGAGAGCGTGGCAATCCAGGGGTTCCGGCACAAGGGACTTGAGTTGTTCTTCGCGACGGGAGCGAAGTCAGGGATTCAGGCTAAGCACTCTGACCGGCTCCGCCTGATCCTTGGCCGCCTCAACGTCTCAACCACCGTGAGCGACATGAGCTTGCCGGGACTGGATCTGCACGAACTTCGCGGCACAAGAAAAGGCACTTGGGCCGTGAAGGTGAGTGGCAACTGGCGGATCACATTCGTGTTTACGAACAAGGATGTGGATCGCGTGGACTATGAGGACTACCACTGAGGTGACCATGAAGATGCACAATCCGCCGCATCCGGGTGAAGTGCTACGAGCGCTGTGCCTGGAACCGCTGCACCTGACTGTAACGGCGGCCGCCCGATCATTGGACGTGAGCCGCAAGACACTATCCGCCATTCTGAACGGACGCGCCGGCATTAGCCCGGAGATGGCAGTGCGTCTGTCGATCGCGTTCGGCACCAGCGCCGAGAGTTGGCTCAATCAGCAGCTTCAGTATGATCTTTGGCACGCTGAGCGGAACAAGCGGAGCCTTCACGTCAAGAGACTGACGGCCGCCTGAATCCGGCGTGCGCCGGCGGCTACTCCTCTTTGAGCGAGCGTTCCATGAGGTCGCGGAGGCCTTCGCGGGGGGATTTGCCTTCGCGGAGGACGGCGTACATCTGGCGGGTGATGGGGAGCTCGACTTCGAGGCGGGCGGCGAGGTCCATGGCGGCGTAGGTGGTTTGGACGCCTTCGGCGACCATGCGCATGCCGCCGAGGATTTCTTCGAGCGCGCGGCCGCGGCCGAGCTCGAAGCCGACGGTGCGGTTGCGGCTGAGCTCGCCGTTGCAGGTGAGGACGAGGTCGCCGAGGCCGGCGAGGCCGGAGAGGGTGCGGGCCTGGCCGCCGGCGGCGATGGCGAGGCGGGTGATTTCGGCGAGGCCGCGGGTGATGAGGGCAGCCATGGTGTTGGCGCCGAGGCCGAGGCCGGCGCAGACTCCGGCGGCGATGGCGATGACGTTTTTGAGCGAGGCTCCGATCTCGACGCCGATGGGATCGCTGTTGGTGTAGAGGCGGAGAGTGGGGCCGGCGAAGGCGGCCTGGACGGTGCGGGCGAGTTCGGAATCGTGAGAGGAGATGACGATGGCGGCGGGCTCGCCGCGGGCGATCTCCTTGGCGAAAGTGGGTCCGCTGAGGACTCCGATGCGGGGGGCGAAGCTGGGGCCGATGACCTCGGTCATCACTTCGGAGACCCGCTTGAGGGAGCCGTTTTCCAGGCCTTTGGTGGCGCTGACGAAGAGGGTTTCCGGTGTCAGTGCGGGGAGGACCTGGGTGTAGACGCGGCGGGCGTGGTGGGAGGGCATGACGCCGAGCAGGATCTGGGCGCCGGCGGCGGCGGTGAGGAGATCGGGGTGGGCGGTGATGTTGGCGGGGAGGGTGACGCCGGGGAGGTAAACGTCGTTGATGCGCGTGTCGTCAATGCGGGCGGCGAGGTCCTGTTCATAGACCCAGAGGCGCACCTGATGGAAGCGCGGAGCGAGCACGACGGCGAGGGCGGTGCCCCAACTGCCGCCTCCGATGACGGAGAGTTGCTGCATTACTTCTTGCCTCCGAGACTGAACTTGTTTTCGGTGCCGGCGCGGAGGCGCTCGATGTTGGATTGGTGGCGCCAGATGATGAAGGCTCCGCAGAAGAGGCAGGCGGCCATGACGGGCCAGGCGGGGTGGTAGATGAGCCAGACGCCGAAGGGGAAGAGGCCGGCGCCGAGGATCGATCCGAGCGAGATGTAGCGGGTGGCGGCGACGATTAGGACGAAGAGAATGACGACGCCGAGCAGGGCGGCGGGGGCGAGGGCGAGGGCGACTCCGACGAAGCTGGCGACGGCTTTGCCGCCCTGGAATTTGAGCAAGACGGGGAAGGCGTGGCCGAGGACGACGGCGACTCCGGCGGCGGCCATCCAGGTGGTGTCTCCGCCGGTGAAATGGGCGGCGAGCCAGACGGAGAACCAGCCTTTGGCGATATCGAGGAGCAGGGTGAGGATGCCGATGCCCTTGCCGGAGGTGCGGAGGACGTTGGTGGCTCCGATGTTGCCGCTGCCCATGGCGCGGACGTCCTGGCCGGTCTTCATGCGGACCAGCAGATAGCCGAAGGGGATGCCGCCGATGAGGTAGGCGGCGAGGATGAGGAGGAGTTGTGTCATGAGGCTTCGAGCGGGTAGGTGGCGAGTTTGGTGTAGAGAGAGCCGGCGGGGGTGGGGCGGCTGAGGTAGAGGTGGAAGTTCTTTGCGGTAAAGGCGCCGAAATCGGCGCTGGGGATGCCGGCGATGGCCTTTTTCAGGGGGAAGAGATCGCCGGATTGCTTGATGCGGGCGAGGGTGAGATGGGGCGTGAAGGGCTTGTGCTCGGCGGCGATGCCGAGAGTCTGGCAGGCGGCGTTGGTGTTGGCGGCGAGCTGATCGAGCACCGGGGCGGCCTGGATGCCGGCGTAGAGGATGCGGGGCTGGTGGGGATTGGGGAACCAGCCGATGCCGCGGATGGCGATGTTGAGATGGCCGGGGCGGGGGATGGTTTGGAGCGCTGATTTGAGGTCCGGGAGGCGGTCCTCGGGCCACTCGCCGATGAACTTGGTGGTGATGTGGAGGTTGGACATCGGGCTCCAGTGAATGTCCGCGGTGGGCTTCAGAAGTTGGAGCAGCAGATCGAGATTGCGGGAAATTTCATAGGGGACGTCGAGGCCGATGAAGAGGCGCATGCAGCGTGTTACTCTCACACAAGCGTAACCTGTCATGCGGCTCCGAGTCCTGCCTCGCAGTTTTTATTCCCAGCCCACAGTGGAGGTGGCTCGCGGTTTGCTGGGCCAGTGGCTGGAGCTGGGCGATTTGCGGGGGCGGATCACGGAGGTGGAGGCGTATTTGCCGTTTGTGGATCCGGCGGCGCATGCGCACCGGGGGATGACGAAGCGGACGCGGGTGTTGTTTGGGCGGCCGGGGTTTGCCTATGTCTATTTGATTTATGGGATGCACTATTGCCTGAACGTGGTGGCGGAGGAGGAAGGGGTTCCGGGGTGTGTGCTGATCCGGGCGGTGGAGGGGATGGGCAAGGGGCCGGGGAAGTTGACGCGGGCGATGGGGATTACGCTGGCGCACTATGGGTGCGATCTGGTGAAGGGGCCGTTGCGGATTATGGCGGGGACGGCGGTGACGGATGTTATGGTGACGCCGCGGATCGGGATGAAGGTGGCGGTGGAGGCTCCGCTGCGGTTTGTGGCGAGGGGCTGGATTGAGTTGGGCAGGTCAGACCGGCAACTCGACTTCAATCTCGCGAAGCTCCGAGGTGGGAGAACGCTCCGCCCGGAGTACTTCCCAGTAGATTTTGATCGCTTCTCTGGCTCGGGTCATCAACTCGTCGGGCGAGTCGCCGGTCAGCAGGATCGAGGGAAGCTCGGGTATGTAAGCGCTGAATCCAGTAGGGCCACTTTCCATCACCAGCGAATACTTGCGGGTCATTTGTTGTTTTCCTCAATACCAGTTTGCTTCAGAATCGCTTTGTATGTGCCGGGTCGAACGTCGTCTCCAAGCCGCCCGGACACGACTGTGATGCGTCCGTCAGAGCTTCGGAAAACACGATGGTCGCCAGACGTTCGCATCAGCCGCCAACCGGCGGCCTCGAGCTTTCGAATGACCTCCCGGACCTTTAGCGGCACAGTTTCAGTCTAGCGGACAGGAGTTCCTCGTGGATCGCCACCGGAGAAGACCGTTCCGATATATGAGCGGGGTTGCGGGGTAGGGCCACCGTGCCTGATGAGGTTTGGATTCAGTGGACGGGCGAGGGCGCCCGCCGCCCGACGGACAGTTTGGGCAGACCGGCTCGGCGCGTGGCTGTGATGGCGAGCGCGACGACGAGCAGGGCTGCCGCGACGGCAAAAGTGATGCGCATGCCGGCGGCTGCGGCTTGTGGATGCGTCGCCGAGGCGTGGGCGAAGACGGCGCCCATCGCGGCGGCTCCAGTGATGAGTCCGAGATTGCGCGACAGGTTGAGCAGGCCGGAGATGACTCCGCGCTGGTCCGGGTGAACGTCCGTCATGATTGCCGTGTTGTTGGCGGCCTGGAAGAGTGCGTAGCCGGCCGTGACGACGACGATGGGGGCGACGTAGCCGCCGATGCCGAGGGACACGGGGAGCATCGATAGAGAGATGCAGCCGGTCGTCATGGCGAGGAGTCCGGCGGTGGTGATGCGGCGCGCTCCGAAATGATCGACGATGCGACCGGCGGGCACTCCTGTCAGGGCGGCGACGAGCGGTCCCGCTGACATGACGATGCCCACCAGGGCCGGACTCAGCCCGAGCGACTGGGAGAGATAGAACGGTCCGACCACGAGAGTGGCCATCATGACCGTGGAGACCAGAGTGCTCGTGGCGAGGCTCGCGCTCAGCACTGGATTGCGGAACATCTCGACGCGGATTAGCGGCGAGGCTGTTCTTTTCTCGGCCAGCAAGAAGAGCCAGGCGCCTACGATGGCGGCCAGGAACAGCGCCAGGTTGAGGGGGCTGAAGTTGCCCCGCCCGGTAGTCATGGCAAGGGCATAGGCCGCGAGCGTCAGAGTCAGCAGCAGTGTGCCGAGGGTATCGATGCCGGGGCGTTTGGTGGCCGGGCGCGGGCGATCGGCGGGCAGGTAGCGAGCGGCGAGGAAGAGATTCAAGATGCCCAGGGGCACGTTGATGAGGAAGATGAGGCGCCAGCCGAAACCGGAGATCAGGAGGCCGCCGAGGGAGGGGCCGAAAGTGGTGCCGATGGCGGAGATGGAGCCGAGCAACCCCATGGCACTGCCGGTTCTGGACTTGGGCACGGTCTCAGTGACGATGGCTACGGTGAGGGCCAGCATGATGGCGGCTCCGGCGCCCTGTGCCGCCCTGGCGGCGAGCAGGAACCAAAGCGTCGGCGCGAGGCCGCATAGGAGCGATGCGACCGTGAAGAGGCTGATTCCGAGGAGTAGCAGGCGGCGGCGCCCGAGGAGGTCACCGAGGCGGCCGGCGCTGACGATCAAGGAAGTGATGGCGAGGAGGTAGGCGAGGACGATCCACTGAACTTGCTGGAAGGTGGCGGAGAGGGCCTGCGCCAGGGTGGGGAGGCCGACATTGGCAATGCTGGTGTCGAGCGAGGGCATTAGCATGGAGAGCGAGAGGCTGGCCAGGGCCCAGCGAGCCGACGATGTCAATTTTGGGTTCTCAGTGATTTGCTGCAACATGGGATCTGCTTTCCGGCGAGTGCCTATTGAAAGCGTAGAGTGGAAAGTGAGATGGCGGAAGACGCACTGATTGCACTTTAGTGTTGCGTTTGACGCCATAGTAGCGATAGGGTCGAGGCATGGCGATGCCGGATTTCAATTTGCTGGTGACTCTGGATGTGTTGCTGGCGGAAGGCAATGTGACCCGGGCGGCGCGGCGGTTGCGTTTGAGCCCGTCGGCGATGAGCCGGGCGCTGGCGCGGTTGAGGGACGCGACGGGTGATCCGATCCTGGTGCGGGCGGGGCGGGGCCTGGTGCCCACACCTCGTGCGGTGGAGATGCGCGGGCGGGTCAGCCAGCTTGTGCAGGACGGTGCGGCGGTGTTGCGGCCGGCGGAGGAGATCAACCTGGGTGAGCTGGTGCAGACGTTCACACTGCGCACGAGCGAAGGCTTTGTGGAGAACTTCGGGCCGAAGCTGATCGCGGGTGTCGGCGCGCAGGCTCCGGGCGTGCGGCTGCGTTTTCTGCAGAAGGCGGACAAGGACAGCGGGCCGCTGCGCGGCGGGGTTGTTGATCTGGAAACCGGCGTGGTGGGGCAGGGGACGGCTCCCGAATTGCGGACGCAGGCCCTGTTCCGGGACCGTTTCGTAGGCGTTGTGCGGATGGGGCACACACTCTGCGAGGGCGAGATGAGCGCCTTGCGGTATACGGAAGGGGTCCATGTCAGTGTGTCGCGGCAGAGTCCCGGCAGGGGGCCGATGGAAGAAGAGGGGCCGATTGATTACGCGCTGAAGGAGCTTGGGCTGGAGCGGCAGATCGCTACGATTGTCGGGGGCTTTTCGATGGCGCTGGCGCTGGTGCGGGCGACTGATTTGATTGCCAGCGTGCCCGAGCGGCACACGGGCAATCTGCGCGCGGGGCTGTGGAGTTTTGCACTTCCGGTGGCGACGCCGGAGTTCACGGTTTCGATGCTTTGGCATCCGCGGATGGATGCGGATGGGGCGCACAGGTGGCTGCGGGGGTGTGTTTTGGAGGCTTGTGCGGGGGGAGATAGTTTGTGTTGGGCGGGCGAAGGCGCCCGCCGCGGACCAGGGGGTCCGCCCCCCGACAGAGTGTGTTGGGGGGGCGGGGTGGGTTTTACGCTCCGGTTTCCAGCCAGCGGCCTTCGCGGGCGCTTTGGATGACGGCGTCGCAGACCTTTTGGGTTTGGAGGGCGCAGCGGAAATCGGGTTGCACGGGCACGCCAGTCTCGATGCCTTTGACGAAATCGGCGATGGCATTGAGGAACGTATGCTCGTAGCCGATGCAGGTGCCGGGCACCCAGTAGTGGCTCATGTAGGGGTGCTCGCTGTTGGTGACGTGCACCTTGCGCCAGCCGGTGAGGTGGCTTTCCACTTTCTTGCCGGTCTGCATGTTCTTGTACTCGAAGTACTGGAGGTATTCGGGTTCCTCGAGATCGAAATAGACGCTGCCGTCTGCGCCGTTGAGCTCGAAGGTGTTGAAGTTCTTGCGGCCGCGGGCGTAGCGGGTGGATTCGAAGGTGCCGATGGAGCCGTTGGCGAACTCGGCGAGGAACATGCAGGCGTCGTCGATGGTGACGGGTTGCATGGTGCCGGTGGCGGCGTGGAGGCGTTCCTTGACGAAGATCTCGGTTTTGGCGGTGACGCGCGAGATGGGGCCGTTGAGCCACATGGCGGTGTCGATGGAGTGGGCGAGGAGGTCTCCGGTGACGCCGCTGCCGGCGGATTTGGCGTCGAGGCGCCAGAGGGCGTCGCCGCCCTGGGGGACATCGGTGGAGATGGTCCAATCCTGGAGGTAGGTGGCGCGGTAGTGGAAGGGGCGGCCGATGCGGCCTTCGTCGATCACCTGCTTGGCGAGGGTGATGGCGGGAACGCGGCGGTAGTTAAACATGGCCATGTTGGCGACGCCGGCCGTTTCAACGGCGTCCACCATTTCCTGGGCGCCGGCGACGTCCATGGCGAGGGGCTTTTCGCAGATGACCATTTTGCCGGCGGCTGCGGCGGCGAGGGCGATCTCGCGGTGTGCGAAGTTGGGCACGCAGATGTCGATGAGATCGATATCGGTGGCGGTCATGAGGGCGTGCCAATCGGTCTCGGCGCGTTCGTAGCCCCAGGTTTCGACGAATTTCTGGCCCTTTTCGGGGCTGACGTCGCAGATGGCCTTGAGGACGGCGCGGTGTTCGACGGGGAAGAAGTTATTCAGGCGCCGGTAGGCGTTTGAGTGGGTGCGGCCCATGAAGCCGCAGCCGATGAGGCCAACTCTAAGTTCTTTCATGCTCCATACCTCGCTACTAGTTCGTCAACGCGTTTCTTGCAGGATTCGGTGGCCACCCAGGCGTCGGGCCAGAAGCAGAGATCGATGGTCCACCAGTCGTGCGGCAGGCGGGCAGCCTGGACGAGGGCGGGCATGACGACGTCGAAATCGAGCAGGCCGAGGCCGAAGGGCGGGTGGGCGGAAGTCTCGTCATCGCCGTTGGCATCCTTGTGGCAGGTGTTGTCGGAATCGATGACGTGGATGTGATTGATGCGGCCGTCGAGCATCTTGAGGAATTCGATCTGGGTGGGGAAGACCTCTTTTTCGCCTTCCTGGCGGATGCCCTGGACGCCGACCATCTGGCCGTGGCAGGTATCGTACATGAGGCCGAAGTTGGGCTTATTGACGCCGTCGTGGACGCGAAGGATGTCGGTGGGCTTATTGAAAGCGAACCCGGGTTCGAACTCCCAACTGACGTTGAGGCCGTGATCGGCGGCGATCTCGGCGCAGGTCTTCCATGTGGAGACGACGCGCTGGAGGGCGGTGGCGTAATCGACGTCGCGGAGGATGGTGGGCGGCTGGACGCTATCGACGCGGACGCCGGGGATGCCGAGATCGGCCGCGAATTCGGCGTTCTTTTTGAATTCAGAGATGTACTTGGTCTGATCGTCGGTATTGATTAACTTCTCGCCCCACAGGTTGGCGGCGATGCCGCTGAGGCCGAGGCCCTTGGCGGCGAGCTTGGCTTTGAGCTCGGCGCGCTGGGATTTCTCAGGCATGGCGCCGGGCCATTCGGAATCGGGGCCGTTCGGGTTGCCTGGATTGGGATGGGGCGGAAAGGCGCCGAGCTCGACGCCGTCGAAGCCCAGTTCCTTGAGCCGGTCGCAGACGGTATCGAAGGGAACGGGGTGGCTGGCGTAAGGGCCAATGGTGTATGCCCACGATCCAATGGAGATTCGTTTCGACATGGATTGATTTCAACCTCTTCCTGTTTTGGGGCCGGCCGGCGGCGTACAGTGGCGCCGCGAGGAGTTGGGCCTCGGACTGTCAATATATCGTATGTCGGACCACCCCGGCGTATACTCATAGCTCAGGTATGGCAAACCCTTTGAGTGCGGCGTCCGGGAGTGCGCAACCGGAGCCCCGCTGGGCTTCGATTGTGGCGGTGCTGGCGGTGGGTGGTCTGTACCTGGCCATGCCAGACGCGTTGACGCCGGGCCCCAACTGGCTGGTGCTGGTGGTGGTGATTGTGATGCTGGTGCCGACGGTGGTGACACACCGGATGGGCAGGAGCGAGTTGAACCACATCATTGGTCTGGGCCTTTCCGCGCTGATTACCTTGGCGCTGGTGTGGTCGGTGGGCGCGTTGATTTTCCTGCTGCCAGAGAAGCGCCAATCGGGCAGTGGGCTGTTGCTTTCGGCCGGGTCGCTGTGGGTAACCACGGTGCTGGTGTTTGCGACGTGGTATTGGCGGCTGGACGCGGGCGGGCCGCACAGGCGGGAGGCGAACGAGACGCACGCGGAGGGCTCGTTTTTGTTTCCGCAGATGACGATGAAGCCGATGCAGAAGAACTGGCGTCCGGGGTTTGTGGATTATCTGTTTCTGGCGTTCACGACGAGCACGGCGTTTTCACCAACCGACACGCCGCCGCTGACGCGTTGGGCGAAGGCGCTGATGATGACGCAGAGTGTGCTGTCGCTGAGCACGATAGCGATCCTGGCGGGGCGCGCCGTGAATATGATCTAGGCTGCGCGGTTTTTTCGCGCCAGGTAGATGGTGCGGTGGCCGCGATCGATCATGGAGCCGGGCGGGAAGAATCGGGCGGCGTCGTGGGCGCGGACTGATTCGAAGCCCGCTTCGCGGAGGGCGGCGCGAATCTCCTTCTGATTCCAGCAGACCTGTTCGATGCGCTCCAGATGGCGCTCCCACAGCTTGCCGTGGCGGATGAAGAACTCGGCCAGGTTGTAGGCGCGCTCCCTTTCGGCGTCGTAGCGGCCATGGGAGACGATGACCACTCCGGGGAGTTCGTGCCGCCAGGTGAGCGGCCAGACCTCTTGAAAGGCCAGCAGGTTGTTGGCGTCGAAGTAGAAGTGGCCGCCGGGTTTGAGGGCGCGTGCGGCGGCGTGGGCGACGCGGGCGAGGTCCTGCTTGTGGGGGACGTGATTGATGGCGTCGAATTCGCAGGTGATGAGGTCCACCGGTTCGGGCAGGCGGAAGCTGCGCATATCGGCCTGGATGACGGTGATGGGGGGGCGGGTGCGGCGGACCTTGCGGCGCGTGATTTCGCACATAGTGGGGGAGAGGTCCACGGCGTAGACGCGCAGGCCGAGTTGGGCCAGCTCCATGGCGGTTGTGCCGGTGCCGCAGGCGAGGTCGCAGACCGTGGTGCAGTTGGGTAGGAGAGGATCCAGCAACTGTTCGCGAACGACGGCGCCCCAGGAGCGCGCGAAGGGGAAGATTCTGTCGTAGTAGGCGGCCCACAGGCGGTAAGTCTTCATGGAGTTCTCCGGTCCGGCGTGTTCTCCCTGAGTGCTCTCAGACATGATACGCTCAGCCTGGTTCCCATGCTGACACAAGCTCTCTTTCTGGCTCTTCTCTTTGGCTCGCGTCCGCCCGAAATCCAGTTCGACAAATCGACGATCGACCTGGGTGCGGCGGAGACCTGCGCGTTTGCAGACATCAACGGCGACAAGCGTCCGGACATTGTTTCGGGCGAATTCTGGTATGAAGCGCCGCTGTGGACGCCGCACCGGTTTCGCGAGATCGCGTTCCTGAATAACTACGTGGATGACTTTGCGGATCTGGTGGCGGACTACGATGGCGACGGGCAACTGGATGTGGTGAGCGTCGGGTGGTTTTCGAAGTCCGTGGCTTTCTGGAGGAATCCCGGCAAGGGCGCCGGGATGTGGAAGAAGCAGGACCTGGAGACGCGGTTCAACGTGGAGTTTGCGTTTCTGGTGGATTTGAATAACGACGGGAAGGCGCTGGAGATTCTGCCGCAGTTTGGCAGCACGAAGGCTCCGCTGGCATGGTACGAGTTCCGCAATGGCAAGTGGGAGACTCATGTCGCCAGCGAGACGAGCTTCGGCCACGGTATCGGAGCCGGGGACGTCAACGGCGACAAGCGCACGGACATCATCACGCCGAAGGGCTGGCTGGAAGCGCCGGCGGATCCGCGGACGGGCGGTTGGACGATGCACTCCGACTTCGACATGGGCGATACGGGGTTCATTCACGTATACGACGTGGATGGCGATTCGCAGGCGGATTTGATCACGTCGATGGCGCACAACTATGGCATCTTTTGGATGAAACGCGGAGCGGGGAGTCAGTGGACGAAGCAGCTGATCGATGACTCGTGGTCGCAGGCTCACTCGGTGGCGCTGGCGGATCTAAACAAAGACGGGCGGCCGGATCTGGTGACTGGTAAACGCTACATGGCGCACAACGGGAAAGATCCCGGCGAGCGCGAGCCGCTGGGGGTTTACTGGTATGAGAATTCGAAGGACGACAAGGGCGGGCCTGTGTTCGTCCGGCATATTATCGACTACGGCACGCGCGCCGGAGGCGGTATGCAGGTAGCGGTGGGCGACATCAACGGCGACGGCCGCGCCGATGTCGGAGTAGGCGGCAAGGCCGGCCTGTTTCTGTTTAAGAATCTGGGAGTGAAGAAATGAAATACGGCGTCAACGCACTGATCTGGACGGCGAGTTTTGAGTTGGAGCATCTGCCGCTATTGCCGCGGGTGAAGGAGCGCGGGTTCACCGGGATTGAGATTCCGATCTTTGATCCGGGCTCGACACCGGTGGCCGAGATCCGGCGGGGGCTGGAAGACAACGGGCTGGAGGTGACCACGTGTACGGTGATCCCGAACGGCCTGACGGTGTTTGCGGAGTCGGCGGGGATCCGCCAGCAGGCGCTGGATCATATCAAGCTGAGTATTGAGACGACGGCCAAGCTGGGCGGGCATCTGGTGGCGGGGCCGACGTATTCGCCGGTGGGCTATCTGCCGGGGCGGCGGCGCACGGCGGACGAGTTTCAGCAGGCGGCCGACTCGCTGCGGACTCTGGGCGATACGCTGCGGGCGCACGACGTGCAGCTGGCGATTGAGCCGTTGAACCGCTTTGAGACGTTCTTTTTGAATACGGCTGCCGACGCGGCGGCGCTGTGTGACAACATCAACGACGCGAACATCGGGATTCTCTTCGACACGTTCCACGCCAACATCGAGGAGAAGAGCCTGGGCGACGCGCTGCGGATTTGTGGCAAGCATCTGTTCCACGTGCATACGTGCGAGAACGATCGCGGGACGCCGGGCTCCGGCCACGTGCCGTGGGTGGAGGTATTCGACACGCTGCGGGCGATGCGCTACGACAACTGGTTGACGATCGAGAGCTTCGGCTACAACATCCCGGAGATTGCGGCGGCGGCTGCGATCTGGCGGGACATTGCTCCGTTGCCGGAATCGATCGGGTTTGACGGGCTGACCTTTTTGAAGCGCATGACGGCGTAACTGTGCATGCGGGTTGCCGAGTTCACGGTTGAGCAGTTTCGCGGCATCGAGCGGGCGGCACTGCGGCTCGATGCGACGACGGTGCTGATTGGGGAGAACGACTGCGGGCGCTCCAGCCTGCTGGAGGCTCTGGCACTGGCGCTGGGGTGGAAAGCGCCGCCGGGCGAGTTCCATTTTGAGCCGTGGCACTTTCGGAGCGGCGCGCAGCAGCCGATCCGGATTCGCGTGTCGTTTGTGGAGAGCTTTGCGGGGGAGTGGGAGCAGGCGGCGTGCGGGCCGCTGCGACACGCGCTGCCGCATGCGATGCTGGCGCCGCGCGGATTTTTTCTGGAGGTTCGAGTGACGGCGGAAGGCGTGTCTTCGCGCTTTGCCACGGCGAACTCGACGGCGGAGGTGCGGGACGATCGCGAGTTGCTAGTGTGGTTGAACCGGCGGCTGCCGGTATTGCGGATGGGCTCGGGCGTGGTGGAATCGATGCGGAGCCTGGGGGAGGCGGTGCAGCGGCCCGCGGAGGAATCTGCGACGGATCTGGTGGAGCGGGTGCAGCAGCATTACCGCACGCTGCTGCTGGGCAATTCGATGGATCCGACGGGGGAGCTGGAGGCGGGGTATCAGGCGGCAGCGGAGTTGCTGAAGAGCAGCCCGGAGAGTCTGGATCTGGCGGCGAGTCCGCTGGCTCATTCGCGGCGGGCTACGCCTTTGCTGCACGGTACGGCGGCGCAAAAGATCGGGACACTTCTGCTGGTCGGGGCGATGCTGCACGGGAGCGAGCGGGAGGGCGATTACGGGGCGCTGCCGCTGATGCTGATCGACGATCCGGAGGCGCATCTGCACCCGATGACGCTGGCGTCGATCTGGGCGATTCTGGACCGGGTGTCGGGACAGAAAGTGATTGGGACGCATTCCGGGATACTGCTATCGGCGGCGCCGGTGCACCAGTTGCGGCGGTTGACGCGGGCGGGCGGCGTGGTGACGGAGTGGCGTGTACCGGAGGGTTCGCTGGGCGTGGACGACTTGCGGCGATTCTCGTATCATCTGCGGAGCCGGCGCGGCGCGGCGATGTTTGCGCGGTGCTGGCTGATGGTGGAGGGCGAGACTGAGTTTTGGCTGCTGGGGGAGCTGGCGCGGATTTGCGGGTACGATTTTCCGACCGAGGGCATTGTGAGCGTGGAGTTTGCGCAGTGTGGCCTGGCGCCGTTGCTGCGGGTGGCGGGGCATCTGGGGATCGAGTGGCATGTGCTGACGGATGGGGATGCGGCGGGCGAGACGTATGCGGGAGGAGCGGCGCAGTTTGTGCGGCGGGGCGAGGACGAGCTGCGTTTGACGATGCTGGAAGATCGCGACATTGAGCACTGTTTCTGGCGGTACGGGTATGCGAACGTATTCCGGCAGGCAGCGGGGAAGCCGCAATCGGAGGCGTTCCGGCCGAATGCGCGGGCGATCATCTCGCGGGCGATCGAGCGGCACTCCAAGCCGTGGATGGCGATGCAGTTGTTGGAGGCGGCGGCGACGCGGGGCAAGGGCGGGGTGCCGCCGCCCCTGCGCCGGGCGATTGAGACGTGCGTGCAACTGGCGCGGTGCGGAGTCAGATCGGCGGACGAGTGCGACACACTGGGGGGAGGAGGGATCTCATGATCTGGAACAAACTGGTCACGCTCGGGCTGCTGGGTGCGGCGGCCGTTTTGGCGCAGAAGGTGGGTTACAACTTCGACGAGACGGCGGACTTCAGCAAGTACAAGACGTACAAGTGGGTGGAGCACAAGGGCTCCGATCCGCTGGATGAGTTGACCAGCAAGCAGGTGAAGGCGGCGCTGAACGGCGAACTGGCGAAGAAGGGCCTGACAGAGGCGGTTGGCGACGGAGCGGATCTGCTGGTTTCGTATCAGGTGGCCATCAAGCAGGAGAAGGAGTACACGTCGTTTGATCCGGGCTGGCCTTATGGCCCAGGGTGGCGGCGGGGCTGGGGCGCGCCGCCGATCCGGAGCGGGACCACATCGACGTTCAGCGTGGGCACGCTGGTGCTGGATCTGTACGACAGCGCGAAACACCAGTTGGTTTGGCGGGGCACGGCCACCAAGACGATTGACGAGAATGCGAAGCCGGAGAAGCGGCAGAAGACGCTCACGACGGGCGCGGCCAAGCTACTGAAGAGCTATCCACCGAAGCAGAAGTAACGCACCCGATCGGGGCTGGAACTCCATTATGCTGGTAGCGGCACAAATCCTATGTCGCTATCACTTCGCTCACTCGTTTTATGCTCGGCGCTGCTGGCGCCGGCTTTCGCGGCTGATCCAATTCGTTATCTGCCCGCCACGAAGACTTTTGTTCTCGATGCCGGTCCGGTCACCTACGCCATTGGGGTGAATGAGAAGGGCGCGCTGCAGCCTCTGCACTGGGGCGGGCGGCTGTGGCGGGATGGGGATTTTGCGGCAGCGCGCTCGTCGCAGGGATGGGCGAGCTTTGATCTCTCAGCAACCACGACGCCGAATGAGTATCCGGGTTACGGCGGCGGCCTGTTTGTAGAGCCGGCGGTGAAGGCGACGCTGGCGGACGGGACGCGGGACCTGGTGTTCCAATATCAGTCGCACGAGATCAAGGGCGACACGCTGATCATCCGAATCAAGGACATCAGCTACAACCTGGAGGCGGCGCTGCACTACAAGGTGTATCCGCAGGGGATCATCCGCAAGCACACGGTGATCACGAACAGGACGGCGGCGGCGGTGGTGCTGGAATCGGCGCAATCGGGTGCGTGGCATTTGCCGGCGGGCGAGGGATACCGGCTGACGACGCTGTATGGGCGGTGGGCGGGCGAGACGCAGATGGCGCAGGAGGTGATCCAGCCGGGGCTGAAGGTGGTGGAAAGCCGGCGCGGCAACACGAGCGCGCAGGCGAATCCGTGGTTTGCCATCGACGGGCCGGAGCGCGCAACAGAGACCAGCGGGCGGGTGTGGTTTGGCGCGATTGGATGGTCCGGCAACTGGCGGCTGACTATCGAGCAGACTCCACATCAACAGGTGCGGGTGACGGGCGGATTGAATCCGTTCGATTTTTCGCATGGGTTGAAGCCTGGTGAATCGCTGGAGACACCCTCGTTTTACGGGGGGTATTCCGAGCACGGATTTGGCGAGGCGTCGAGGGCGTTTCACCGGTTCCAGCGGGAGTTCATTCTGCCGGGCGGGTTGACGTCGAAGCCGCGTCCGGTTTTGTACAACTCGTGGGAAGCGACTGAGATGCACGTGGACGAGGCGGGGCAGACGGAGTTGGCGAAGAAGGCCGCGACGCTGGGGATTGAGCGCTTTGTGATGGATGACGGCTGGTTTGGCGCTCGGAATACGGACAAGGCGGGGCTGGGCGACTGGACCGTCAATCCGCAGAAATTCCCCAACGGGTTGAAGGGACTGATCAGCAACGTGAAGGCGCTGGGGATGGACTTCGGCCTGTGGGTGGAGCCGGAGATGGTGAATCCGGATTCCGAGCTCTATCGCAAGCACCCGGAGTGGGCGATGCATTTTCCGGGGCGCCCACGCAGTCCGGCGCGTAATCAGTTGATCCTCAACATGGCGCGTGATGACGTGAAGGAGTACATCTTTGGAGTGCTGGACAAGATTGTCAGCGAGAACGAGATTGCGTTCCTGAAGTGGGACATGAACCGCAACGCGTCGGAGCCCGGCTGGCCGGAGGTGGCGCCGGCGGAGCAGAAGAAGATGTGGCTCCAGTACACGCGGAACGTGTACGAGATTATCGATAGGTTGCGGGCGAAGCATCCGAAGGTGGAGATTGAATCGTGCAGCGGCGGGGGCGGGCGGATCGACCTGGGGATCCTGACGCGGGTGGAGCAGGTGTGGACCTCCGACAATACGGATGCGCTGGACCGGCTGAAGATCCAGGAGGGCTACACGTATGCCTACACGCCGAAGGCGATGATGGCGTGGGTGACGGATGTGCCGAATTTCAATGGGCGCTCCACTCCGCTGAATTTCCGGTTTGTGGTGGCGATGCAGGGCTCGCTGGGGATTGGGAACAACCTGAATAAATGGAAGGACGAGGACTTCACGCTGGCGCGGAAAATGATCGCCTACTACAAGCAGGTGCGGGGCACGGTGCAGACGGGCAAGCTGTACAGGCTAGCGTCGCCGCGTGCGCCGGAGGGCTTTGCGGCCACGCAATATGTGGCCGAGGACGGCAGGCAGTCGGTGGTATTTGCGACGCTGCACTCGCAGCAGTATGGGCGGCCCGTACCGCCGCTGGTGTTGCGAGGGCTGGACGAGCAGGGCGTCTACAAGGTGACGTGGCTGGACGGGAGGGCGCAGACACTGAGCGGCGCGGCGTTGATGCGGCGCGGGCTGACTTTGGATTTGAAGGGCGACTACGCGGCGGCATCAGCCGTGCTGGAGCGGCAATGAAGCTGACACGACGCGCGATTCTGCAAACACCCGCTCTGGCAGCGCTGCAGCCGAGGGCGCCGCATATCCTGCTGATCTCGGGCTGGAACCTGTACAACATCGGCGACGTGGCCATCACTCCGGGCTTCCTACGGCTGGTGCAGCAGCACTGGCCGGAGGCGCGGGTGACGATGCTGGCGGCGAGCTATGCGAACGAGATCGGCGCGTATTTGAAGCCGAAGTTTCCGGATCTGGAAGTGATCCCGATGGAGTTCAAGCCGGGCGTGGCGTTGACGCCGGCGTTTGAGAAGGTCTTCCAGAGCGGGGATCTGCTGGTGCTGAACTCGGGGATGACGCTCTCCTATGGCTACTACGGCTTGGAGTGGAATGGCTATATCCCGCGGATTTTGGCGTTCATGAAGGCGCGGCAGCTGAAGATTCCGTATGGAGTGTATGCCCACTCGTTTGACCGCGTGGACCCTCATGCGGATGTGCTGTACTCCGACGTTTTGACGACGGCAGCGTTTGTGTACACGCGGGATAGCGAATCGTTGAACCTGATCAAGTCGAAGGGTGTGCGCTGCCCGGAGATGGCGTTTGCGCCGGACTCCACGTTTGGATTTGACTTGCGGGATGAGGAGCGGGCGGCGCAGTTTCTGAGCCGGCATTCGCTGGAGCCGGGGCGGTATCTGGCGTTTATTCCGCGGCTGGATGCGAACCGGTTCCGGGAGGATGGGAAGGAGAAGGAGCACGCGGCGCAGACGCGCGAGTTGATCATCCGGTGGGTGCGCGAGACGGGCACGCCGGTGGCGCTGGTGCCGGAGGTGCAGAAGGGGCTGGAAGCTGCACGTTTGATGGTCTACGACCAGTTGCCGGCCGAGGTGCGGCGGATGGTTCGGTTTCAGCCGGACTACTGGATGCCGGACGAGGCGCAGGCGGTGTATGCGAAGGCGGCGCTGGTGGTGAGCGCGGAGATGCACTCGATCATCCTCGGCTTGGCGGCGGGGACGCCGTCGATTCACCCGCACTTTTCGCAGGCGGGCTTGAAGCAGTGGATGATGCGGGATCTCGGGTTGCCGTTCTGGCTGCACGATCAGGACAAGGCGCCGGTGGAAAAGATCTTCAATTCGATGCTGGAAGTGCATCGCGATCCGAAGGCGGCGAAGGCGAGGGTGGACAAGGCGATGGCGCTGGTGCGGCGTCGGCAAATGGAGACGATGGGGGTCCTGCGCCGGTCTGTCAGAGCTAACGGCTGAGATCCCATTTGATGACGTCGCCTAAGGGATTCTTCCAGGAACCCACGAGCTGATTCGGGTTGCGAGGCGCCGGGATGGGCACCTCCCAGTTGGGGGCCTGGATGTTGACGTCGCCTCCGCTCATCGACTTGCCGTTGGCAGTGATGGTCTTAGTCCCTTTGCTGATGAAGGCGGCCACGCGCAGCTTCCACTCGCCTGCTGCCGGGGTGATGGTGACCTGCAAATGATCCTGCGTGGCCGACTCGGTAATGACGTAGGGAACCTTGCCGGAGGATTTTGTGGTGGACGTGTAGGTGCAGCGGGCAGAGGTTCCGGCTAGAGTGCACTCCATTGTGCCCACTGAGGTGAAGCCGGTGTCAGTGGCCTTGATAGTGGCTGTGATGGTTCCGTTCCAGGGCGCGGCGGACTTCGCGGTCTGAGCATTTGAGGGGCAGACCAGTAGTGTGAGGAATCCCGCCAGGATGGCCACTTGGAACTTCAACTTTTGCATTGGCTCGATTCCTTTCTGAAGCGCGACTTGTATTGGCGGCTCTGCCGAACGCCTCATTGTACGCCGAGTGAGCTTTGGAAATTCGGTCTTTGGGGTCTCTTGTTTCAACCGCGAAACGTGCCTGGGCAGCCACCGGCAGCGGTCGAAGGAACTGAGGCTTCGGATCCACCATTCGCTATTCGCGAATCGCGAAGGGTAACATGCTGGTCGCCGCGACGCGGGCTGGACCTGTGTGGCGACTCAAACCGGCCGCAGGCCGAGGCCTGGTGCGTCGCTAAGGATCAGCTTGCCGCGCTGGACCTGGACTCCGGTGTACGGGTCGTTGGCGATGAGGAGCATACCGTCGAGATCGGCGTAATCGACGAGCGGGGAGAGCTGCGCGGCTCCGCTGATCGCGACCGAAGACGACACCATGCAGCCGAGCATGACCTTGAGGTTGAGGGCGCGGGCGATCTGGATCATGCGCCAGCCCTCGAGGAGGCCGCCGCATTTGTCGATCTTCACGTTGACGCCGTCGAAGTGCTGGGCGAGGCGCGGGATGTCGGTAGGGTGGAGGCAGGCTTCGTCGGCGATGATGGGGATGTGGACGCGCTTGCGGATCCAGTTCATGTCGTCGAGGTTGGCGGCAGGGAGGGGCTGCTCGATCAGCTCGACACCCATCTTTTCGAGCCAGTTGATTTTTTCGACCGCCGCCTCCTTGCTTTTGAAGCCCTCGTTGGCGTCGGCGCGGATGGGCTTCTTCGTGGCGGAGCGGACGGCGTCGACGACCTCCTCGTCGTTGGCCAGGCCGACCTTCACTTTGAGAACGGGGAAGGCCTCGGCTTCCAGGACTTTCTGGCGAACGACGGCGGCCTTGTCGATGCCGATGGAGAACGTCGTGACGGGCGCGTCGGCCTTGTCGAGGCCGAAGTATTTCCAGAGGGGCACTCCGAGCTTCTGGCCGACCCAATCGAGCAGGGCGATATCGACGGCGGCTTTCGCGGCCCAGTTGCCGTCGATCTTGGCGAAGACACCGGCCATCACTTTGGAGAACTGCCAGGGGTCGGCGGATTCGAGCCACGGCTGGATGGCCTGGACGGCGGCGGTGCAGGTGGCGGCGCTCTCTTTATATCGGATAATGGGCGCGCCCTCGCCGATGCCCGTGACGCCGTCGCGGGCGTACTCCACGTAGAACGTGTCGCGGTAGTCGGATGACGACATCACCGTGGTCCAGGTGTGTTTCAGGTTGAGGCGGCGGGTGCGCAGGTTGATGCCGTTGGCGGCTGCGGTTGCCGTGGCGGGCAGCGGAGTGGCGGCGAGGGTGGCCGCGGAGCCGAGGAATGCTCTTCTTTTCATTGTTTCCACCTTCTGCAGGCGACCAGTAGTTTTGTCCATTTCGCGTCGGCGAGCTTGCTGATCTGGAGCACCGGCTTGTCACTGGTGGTGGCGTGGATGAACTCGCCATTGCCCATGTAGAAGCCGGTATGGGTGATTTTTTTGGCGGTGGCGCCGAAGTAGAGCAGATCGCCGGCGCGGAGGGCGGCCGGCTCGACTTTCTCCATGGCGCCCCAATCTGCTTGTGGCTGGGCGTCACGGGGCATGAGGACTCCGCCGCGGCGCACGAGCATCTGGGCGAAGCCGGAGCAATCGTAACCGAACGAAGAGGTGCCGCCCCAAGTGTAGGGCAGGCCGAGGAAGCGGCGGGAGAGTTCGATGAGTTCGGGCACTTCGTGGATCTTGGGGTTGAAGACGAGATCGCCGCGCTGGACCCAGCCTTTGCGGTCGTCGGGCAGGCGGACGGCTAGCCAGCGGCCGTTCTCCTCGGGTTTTTCTTCCACGACTTCGAGGCGGGTTTCGAAGGGAACGGTGAGGAGCGGGGCGTGTTTTGTGACCGAGGGCTCGCGATAGAGATGGGCTGCAAGGCTTTCGACGGTGGCCACCTTGCCCGCGGCGGCGTAGGTCTCGCCGTCCTGAAGTTTGCGGAGGGAGGCGGACTCCACCCAGCCGGTGTAGTTGTCACCGGGCGTCTTGATTTTGACCCATCCGGTCTGCTCTTCCGTTACGCTGACGTTGACGCTGTAGATGGCTTGGGAGACGACATCGGAATCGGCCGATGGCTTGGAGTACATATTGAGGACTGGCGCGAGGACGACGGCGCGTGTTTCGGCCAGGAGGCTAGTGGTCAGCATGAGAAGAACGATCCCTGCTCGCATGACCACAAATTATACTACTTGGTAAGTGTACACCATGGTTAGGTGGTGCTTTCAAGTAGTTCCATTCAATACACTTATTTCGATATGGACGTTGCGTGCCATAGGCCTGGGGTGTATCCTGGAGGCATGATTATCTCCATGCGCAAGAATGCGGTGCGCGAAGACATTGATAGCGTGATCCGGCGCATTGAGGACTTCGGCTACAAGATCCACACGATTGAGGGCGAGGAACGGGTGGTGATCGGCGCGATTGGCGTCGGGGACACTAGCGCGTGTCTGGAATCGCTGGAAGCGATGGATTGCGTGGAAAAGGCGGTGCGGATCTCGGCGCCGTATAAGTTTGTGTCGCTGGAGTTCAAGAAGTCGCGGACGGTGATCCGGATCAACGACCGGGTGCATGTGGGCAACTCGGAATTTGTAGTGATGGCGGGGCCGTGTTCGGTGGAGAGCGAGAGGCAGATTCTGGAATCGGCGGAGTTGGCGGCGAAGGGCGGGGCGCATGTGCTGCGGGGCGGGGCGTTCAAACCTCGGACGTCGCCTTACGATTTTCAGGGGATGGAAGAGGCGGGGTTGAAGTTGCTGGCCAAGGCGCGGGAGCATTCCGGGCTGGCGATTGTGACGGAAGTGATGTCGGATCAGGACGTGGCGCTGGTGGCCTCGTACGCCGACATCCTGCAAGTGGGCGCGCGGAATATGCAGAACTTCGCGTTGCTGAAGGCGCTGGGGCGGTGCGGGCGGCCGGTGCTGTTGAAGCGGGGGCTGAGCTCGACGATCAAGGAATTGTTGATGTCGGCGGAGTATATTGTGGCGCACGGCAACAACGACGTGATGCTGTGCGAGCGTGGGATCCGCACGTTTGAGACGGCGACGCGGAATACGTGTGACATTGTGGCGTGCGCGGTATTGCGGGAGCTGACGCATTTGCCGGTGATCCTGGATCCGTCGCATGCGACGGGGAAGCGGAGCCTGGTGCCGCCGCTGGCGCGAGCGGGCGTAGCGATTGGCGCCGATGGCCTGATTCTGGAGATTCACCCCAACCCGCAGAAGGCGATTTCGGACGGCGCGCAATCGCTGGATCCGGCACAGTGGTTCCACATGATGGAGGACTTGCAGCCATATCTGGCGCTGTGGAAGAAATCGCGCCTGGCGGAGATGGGAGCGGGTGGGGTTTGAGGTTGCGCTCTCACAGGGGCACGGCACTCAGCTACGCTGTGTAGAGGCCGGTGCATTGTGAAGCCGAAAATCATTCTTGCGATTCTTGCGGCCCTGATCCTGGGGGGCATGTCCTGGTATTTCATCCGTCCGGTGACGGCGGCGGACCTTTTGACGGCGCTGCCGCCCGGGGAAGTGCCTACGGTGTATGTGAATGTGAAGGCGATGCGGGCGGCGGGGCTGATTGAGAAGATCGCCGGTCCGGAGACGCTGGAGGATCCGGAATACAAGCGGTTTGTGGCGGCGACGGGTTTTGACTACCGGCAGGATTTGGACGCGGTAGTCATTGCGTCGCGGCCGGGTGACACGATGATGGTCGTGGCGGGCACGTTTGATCTGGAGCGGTTGGCGACGTATGCGAAGGCCAACGGCGGGCGGTGTGCGGGGGAGCTGTGCACGGTGCAGGGCTCGACGCCGCAGCGGCAGATTTCGTGGACGAAGGTGCGGCGGCGGGTATTGGGGCTGGCCGTGAGCGCGGACCCGATGGCGGCGACGCTGCTGGCCGGCAACGCCGCGCAACCGGCGTTTCCGGTGCCGGGGGGGCCGACATGGGTGCACATACCAGGGCCGGCGCTGCGGCCGGGATCGAATCTGCCGCCGGGCGTGAGCGCTCTGCTTTCGGGGCTGGAAGGGGCTAGGTACGCGCAGCTTTCGGCCACGCCCACTGAGGTGATCCTGACAGCGCCGTGCGAGTCGGAGGCGCAAGCTGGGGTACTGGCGGCGCGCCTGACGGAGACCACGAAGACACTGCGAACGATGCTGGCGCGGGAAAAGAGTCCGGCGGGATCGCTGGCAGATGCGCTGGCGGGGGGCGAGTTTGGCACCGAAGGGAAGACGCTGCGCGGGCGCTGGGCTCTGAAGTGGTAGGGGGCTAACGTCCGAGGAGGCGCTCGATGAGCCCATCGAATTTCTCGGCGGCCAAGCCCTGGGGGACTCGCTTGCGGACGAGGCCTTCGCGATCGATGACGAAGGTATAGGGCCGTTCGCGGGGCAGGGCATCGGCCTGGGGTTTCTCGATGTGGCCGGTCATGATCTGCATTCCGCGGAGTTGAGGAAAGCTCATGAGGGTGAGGGAGTCCTGCTCGGAGAGAATGATGGCCATCAGGCCCTCGCGGCCGTAGCGCAGGGCAAGGGTGTGGAGAGCTTCCATCTGCATGAGGCAATCCGGGCAATCTGCTGTGCGCCAAAGGGTTACGACGAGGACGCGGCCGCGGAAATCAGAGAGCGAGCGGGCAGAGAACTCACCCGGCACGGTAAAGGAGGCGTTGAGCGGCTCGGCCTTGCCGATGCTGGTGGAGAGCCAATCGGGGTTCATGACGACGGCGAGCATGGCGGCGACGGCGAGGAGGGGCACCGCGATACACACTGCCCAGAATGTTCTGGTGATTGGCTTCGGCTCTAGAGTCTCCACGCCTGTCCGCCCCCTTTATTGCAGCCGCGCCTTGATCCGCTCGGCGTCCACGAGTTCTTCAAAGACGGCCAGCACCTGTTTCCGGAAGTAGTAGATTCGCTTGACGTTTTCGCGGAAATCGCCGTCGTAGTGAGGGTGCGTGAGCCACTTGTCGAAAGTCGTTTTTGGGATCTCGATGTCGCGCTTGAGTTGTTCTGGACTGTGACCGCGCAGGAAGAGTCCATAGAACATCGCCGCCTCGCGCTGGATGTCGACGGGGTCGAATTCTATGGGCACGTGAGTCACTGGATGTTCAATCGGCGTGATGGACACGGATCTGAAGTCCCTCGAAAGAAAACACGAGTATAAACGCCTCGCGGGGCTTGCGGCAAGAAGGGAACCGCCCTATTGTGATGACAGAAACAGGTCGATAGATTCTACGGGAGAATCTGTATGCGCGTGTCATCTGTAGTCAGCCTGGTAGGCGGGGCACTTCTGGCGTTGGTATTTTGCCCGACGGTTTGGGCGGGGCAGGCGCCGGCGCCTGCTGTTCAGGCGAATTTGTGGCAGTACGTGCATCCGGACACGCGATTCCTGGCAGGTGTGGACTGGCAGCGGGCGAAGAGCTCGGCGACGGGGCGGATGATCGCCAAACAGTTGGCGGGCAAGGGGCAGCAGTTTGCATCGTCAGGTCCGGCGATGGCGATTTTCGAACATTTTGACAGGTTGTTGATTTCGACGACCGGGCGCGAAGTGGAGGCGGCAGGGCAGCAGCCGCCGCTGGTGGTGGCGGTGGAAGGGCGAGTGGACCGGGCCTCGATGAAGAAGCTGATGCCGGCAGGCACGGCTGTGGAACGGTTTCAGGGAGTGGACCTGTTTGTACCGCCCAAGGGTCAGGACACGGACATGCTGCTGGCGCTGGTGAGCGACCGTGTGGCGTTGATTGGGGATCGCGATTCGATCAAGCGCATCCTGGAGATGCCGACGGGCACGCGCGACGCGGCGTTGCTGGACCGGGCGATGCAGCTCTCGGTGCAATGTGAGATGTGGATGGTATCGGCGGTGCCGCCGGGGCAGGCGGCGGGCAACTCGCTGCCGGCGATGAAGCAGTTGGACGACATCGAATCGCTGGACCTGGGCGTATCGCTGGCCAAGGGGTTGGGACTGCGGGCGAACCTGATCACGAAGACGGAAGATTCGGCGAAGGGGTTGGCGGCGCTGACGCAGCTGATCACCTCGATGGCGGCACAGAGTCCGCAGCAGTCACCCGAGCTGACGGCGATCATGAAGAACCTGGATGTGAAGACCGAAGGCAAGGCGGTACGGATCGCGATGGACGTGTCGCTGGCGCAATTGGAAAAGGGAATGGTGAGCGTCAAGACGACGACGCAGGCGGCGGGGAAGAAGACGCTGGAGTCTTTCCTGGGGATGGCGCCGCCCTCGCAATCGGCCGCGGTGATGCTGCCGAAGCCTGTGGTGGTGGCTGCCAAGCCGCTGCCGCCGCAGAAGCGTACGATCCGGATTCTGGGGATGGAAGAGGGCCCCAAAGAGATCGTGTACGAAAAATAGCGGTACGCTGTGAGCTGTGATGCTCACATTCCTATTTGCTTTGCTTCTCGCCGACGGCTCGGCCGGTTGGCATATCTGGTCACCCCGTGAGGAGATTACTCCGGCGCACTCGCAGAGTGCGGCTGGTGAACTGACGCTGGAAGGCGGCGGGAATGCGGCTGTGTTTGGCGGCTGGGAGAGACTGTATCCGAATCTGAAGGGCGGTACGTGGTACCGGCTGGAGGTCCGTTACCGGGCGTCCGGTCTGGAGTACGAGCCGCTGCAATTGCCGGTGCGGCTGGTATGGCAAACCGCCGCAGGCGAGCGCGCAGGGCGGCCGGACTACGCTTGGCAGACAACCACGGTGGCAGGGGAGCGGGTGGTGACGTTGGATGCGCCGGCGCCGCATGGGGCCGGGGCGGTGAAGGTGCAACTCCTGCTGCAGAATGCGCCTCGTGGCAAGGTGACGTGGCGGGACATTCGCTTGACGGCGGTGGCAGCGCCGGCGGCGCGAAACGTGAAGGTGGCTACGATCCGCTTGCATCCGAAGGGTGCCGATCCTGTCGCTGCGTTTCTTCAATTGGCGCAGAAGGAAGTGGCGGGCGGCACGGACGTGATCCTGCTGCCGGAGGGCGTCACAATGGTGGGTACGGGCAAGAGTTATGCGGACGTGGCCGAGACGATTCCCGGGCCGACGACGGCGAGGCTGGCGGCGCTGGCGCGGGACAAGCAAGCTTATGTAGTTGCGGGGATCCTGGAGCGGGAAGGCCACGCGATTTACAACACCGCCGTGCTGATGGACCGGGCGGGCCGGGTGGCGGGGAAGTACCGCAAGGTTTACATCCCGCGGGAGGAACTGGAGGGGGGCGTCACGCCGGGTTCCTCGTATCCGGTGTTTGACACCGACTTTGGGAAAGTGGGTTTGCTGATCTGTTGGGACGTGCAGTATGCCGATCCGGCGCGGGCGCTGGCGATGCAGGGTGCTGAGTTGCTGCTGATGCCGATTTGGGGCGGCAGTCTGGAACTGGCGCAGGCGCGCGCGATTGAGAATCACGTGTATCTGGCTTCGTCGGGGTATGACTTCCCGTCGATGCTGATCGACCCTTTGGGGAAGACGCTGGTGCGGACGGAGAAGGATGGCACGGTGGCGACGAGCACCATTGATCTGAGCCAGCGTCTGCCGGATGAGTGGCTGGGCGACATGCGGGGCAGGTTTCACCGCGAACTTCGGCTGGACCTGCCGGTCAAATGAGCGAACGAGGATGGGCTAGGCCGCGGGTTTGGCCGCTCTGGGGGCGGGACGGCCGCCGGGCGAGGTCCAGCCGGCGGGGGGCGCGTAGCCGGGGCGGGTGCTGACCTTGTCGGCGGTGGGGAAGTCGGCCGGCAACTTCTGTTTCACCTTGCCGGTGGCGGCCCACTCGGTGCCGCGCTGGAAGGTGGCGATGAAGCCGACGCAGTTGAGCGCGGCGAGGTCATGGCCCATGACGGTGTGGAAGATGCGGCCTTTGCCATAGGCGAGCACCATGAGGATGGGCTCGTCGCGATCCGTACCGCGATTGCTGCGGATGGAGAACGCCGTGGAGAGGACGGTCATGTTCTTGCCGGGGCCACGGAGGGTGGCGTAGAGTTCGTCCGGAACGTGCAGCCATTCCTTGGGGAGTCCCTTGGTGATGGGATGGGTGGTGTTCTGATTGACGATCTTGTAGCCGAGGCGTGCGCCGTGGCTGCCGGCCCGGCCGGGGGAGGGATCGGAGACCAGTTGGCCGTCCTTGAAATACCAGAGCGGCCCGGACTTTTCGTCGCGGCCGCGCCAGCCGCCGATGCCGATCATTTCGTTGTAGGCCACCCACTTGGGGAAGGCGTTGTCGGCGGCGTGGACGGCGACGAGGCCGCCGCCGTTTTTGATGTACTGCTCGAAGGACTCCTTGAGCTCGGCGGACCAGCGCTCGTCCGGCACGTCGTAGTTGGAGACGATGACTTTGTACTTGCTGAATTCGGGCTTGAACCTGGTGAAGTCGCCGCCGGCGGGCGGAGCGGTGACGACGTCGACGTTGAAGACCTTGGTCTCGTCGAGCATTTTCTTGAGGTAGGGCGTGGTCTCCTGCCAGGCATGGTAGGGGCCGCCCTGTTCGCCATCGAGGAGCATCACCGGGATGGGCGGCGCCGCGGCGAGCGTAAGCGCGCCGGCGAGGATAGCCGTCAAGAGGGTACCGGTCCCGAATACCTTTTTCATCGTCGTCGTCTCCCTATGGGTGCAGAAGCTACACGACGATTGTATTGCAAAACGACGGGCTACTGGCACTTGCCCTTGCAGACGGTTTCGGAGACTTTGCGGGGCGGCTCGAGCTCGCGCGATGAGTTGAGGGTGGGGCGCTGGACGGAGTAGACCTGGATGACGGTGCCGTCGGAAGAGGGCCGTGTGGTGAAGATCTGGCGCTCGCGCAGTTGGGCGGGGCTGTTGGCGTCGATGGGGCGGCCCTGAGCGGCGGGCCCGAAGACGTCCACCTCGCGGCGCTCGACGCCGGAGGGGTCCTTGACGGTGCGGGCTATGGCCTGGCGAGCGAGCTGAAGCTGGCCAGTGGTGGCAGCGTCGTACTCATCGGTCTGCTCGCGGACCTCGTTGCCGGAGATGGTGGCCTTGACCACGGTGCGCCAGGCCTCGACGAAGCGGCCGTTGGCGTCGCGGGCGTAAGTGGTTTCGTTCCGCTCCGAAGCGTCCTTGGTGGCGGCCTCGCTGGCGATGCGGCGCTCGACGGTTTCGAAGCCGCCGTTCAGAGTTTTGCGCTCGATGGCCATCTCGCGCTGGGTGGTGTTGCCCGCTTTGCGGATCTCCGCTGTAGTGCGCTCCACCGGTTGGAGGGCGCCGTTGATGTCGCCGCGGTAGGTGGTGACCTTCTCGGCGACGGAGCCGTCGGGGCGGGTGGTGGTTTCAGAGACCGATTTTTCGGGGGGCAGGGGATTGCCGTTGGGATCGAAGCGGCGGCTGATGCGTTCGACGATGCGGACGCCGCCCTCGTTGCGGATGACCTTCTCCTCGGAGGACTCGAAGGGCACGCGGCGGCCGTTGAGATTGCGGAACGTCTCGTTGCTGCGGCTGTCGCCGGCCTGGACTGTGGACCAATCGCGGCCATTGCCGAGGCCGTCGAAGACGACAGTGCGCGATTCGGTTTGGGCAAGGGCGGCGCAGGCGGCGCACGAGAGGGCCGCGCAGCAGAACGCAGAAATGGCCTGGAGCCTCATACCTGGATTATCGGCTGCTGAGGCGGTGAAGAATAGACCGCTACAATGGAGAACAGAGAGGGCGATGAAGAGCTTCTACCTGGAAACATTCGGCTGCCAGATGAACGTGCACGATTCCGAGAAGGTGATCGGCACGCTGGAGGAGCGCGGCTACGCGCAAGTGGACACGGTGGAAGCCGCGGATCTGGTGCTGTACAACACGTGCAGCATTCGGGACAAGGCCGAGCAAAAGGTCTTTCACCGGCTGGACGACAACAAGCGGACGAAGAACAAGATCTTCGGCGTGATCGGCTGCGTGGCGCAGCAGGAGGGCGAGAAGATTTTTGAGCGGGCGCCTCACGTGAGCCTGGTGGCGGGGTCGGCGAGTTACACGAAGCTCGGCGAGATGCTGGTGCAACTGGAGCGGGGCGAGCGGCGGGTGACCGGGCTGAGCCTGGATACGGAAGACACGTTTGAGACGGCGGTAACGCGGCGGGACAATCCGCACAAGGGCTACATCACCATCATTGAGGGTTGTGACAAGAGCTGCGCGTACTGCGTGGTGCCATTCACGCGCGGGCCGGAGCGGAGCCGGACCTCGGAGAGCGTTCTTCGTGAGGCGCAGGGACTGGCCGAGCAGGGCTACAGCGAGATTCAGCTGCTGGGGCAGAACGTGAACAGCTACCGCGATCCGTCGGCGGCGGGGTGGAACTTCGCGCAGTTGCTGGAGGCGGTGGGGCAGGTGGATGGCATCCGGCGGGTGAGGTTCACGACGTCGCATCCGCGCGATTTCGGCAAGGACATTGTGGACGCGATCGACCGGCAGGGGACGCTGTGCAATCAGGTGCATCTGCCGGTGCAGAGCGGATCGACGCGCGTATTGCGGGCGATGGCGCGGCAGTACACGAGGGAAGAGTACCTGATGCGGATCGGGTGGATGAAGAGCGCGAGCCGGGACATTGCTCTTTCCACGGATGTGATTGTTGGTTTTCCGGGCGAGACGGTGGAGGACTTTGCAGAGACGCTGAGCCTGCTGGATGAAGTGGAGTATGACTCGATTTTCAGCTTCAAGTATTCGCCGCGGCCGAACACGAGCGCATTGGGGCTGGAGGATCACGTGCCGGAAGAAGAAAAGAGCCGGCGTCTGACGATTCTGCAAGAGAAGCAGAGGGCGATTCAGATCCGGAAGAACACGGCGCTGATCGGGACCCAGCAGGAGGTTCTGGTGGAGGGCTACAACAGCTCGACGGGGCAGTGGATCGGGCGGACGTCGCAGAACCGGACGTTGAATTTTGTGACGGCGGAGCAGGCGGAGAAGGCGCGGATGATCGGGACGTACCTGCCGGTGCGGGTGACGCGGGCCGGGCCAAACAGCCTGGTGGGCGAGTGTGCTATCCCGGTGTAAGGAAAGGCAGGCGATCAATGGAAGTCGAGATGAAAATCCGGGGGCTGATGATGGACCCGGTGACGAACATGCCGATCGTGATTCTGAAGGACGCCAATGGCGGTCAGATTCTGCCGATCTGGGTGGGGATCTACGAGGCGAACGCGATTGCGCTGGAGATTGAGAAGGTCTCAACGCCGCGGCCGATGACGCACGACCTGATCAAGAACGTGCTGACGGGGCTGGAGGCGGGCGTGCGCAAGGTGGTGGTGAACGAGCTGCGCGACGATACGTTTTTCGCCGTCATCTGGGTGGAGCGGAACGGCGAGATGATCTCGATTGACTCGCGGCCTTCCGACGCGCTGGCGCTCGCTCTGAGGTTGGACTGCCCGATCTATGTGGACGAGCAGGTGTTGCGTACGTCCAAATCCACAGCCACGGTGTCGGACAAAGTATCGAACGAAGAGCTGCGGCGCTGGCTGGAAGGGCTGAACGACGAAGATTTTGGCCGCTACAAGATGTAGTCATGCAGGTAACGCCACTGGTGCTGATGCAGTTGGAGAAGATCGCGGCGGCGGGGATTGTGATGATCCCAACGCCGGAGGTGCCGACGCACTTCGTGTTTTCGCGGGATGGCTGTGTGGTGCTGGTGGAGCGGCGGGGGGAAGGGTTTGGCTCAGTGGGGTCGCCGGGGCAGTTGACGGAGAAGGGCGGCTTTGCGGCATTGGTGGAGCGGGATGGGGCAGCGTGGTTTGTGGCGAAGGGTGGGGAGTGGAAGGCGGTTTCTGGGGAGGCTGCTGCTGCGCGGCGTCTGTTTGCAGACCTGAGGACGGCATTGCGATAGCGGGAAGGCATCCTGACGCGTTCGGTGCGGCTTGCCCGATCTCTGCGTGGGTGGACGGGTGGCGATGGTTCTGAAGGCATCCAGGGCTTCAGAAATGCCGCAGCGGCGGGCAGGTGTGAGTTTACAGAACTTAAGCAGGGTGTGATCAACCAAGCAGGCGCGGGTTGCGTCATTGCAGGTATGAGACGAGCAATAGTCGCGGGATGCATGGTGGCGGCGCTGGCGGCCGTGCCGGTAGGATTTGCCCCGCTGCGGCAGGTGCCCGTTACGGCGCAACGATTTGTGTGCTACCTGGATGCAATGGAACGGAGCGGGCAAGGGCTGAGTTTCTGGGATCGGGTGACGTACGGGTTGTTACTGGCGGGCTCTCAGGAACAGAAAAAGGGCGGGCCGGGAGGGCTCGCCCTTCTGTAGGTGGAGGCAGCGGCTCGGCAGGGCCGGGCTATTTCTTAGGCGCGGCCTTTTTGGCGGGCGCGACGCCTTTCTTGGCAGCGACCGGCGGGGCGGGCAGACCAACGACGTCCTTGTTTTCCACGGCAAAGGTGAGATTGAAGGGATCGGCGGTAAACTCGCTGGGGGAGCCAACGAACTCGATGTCGGTGCCCTTGTCGGGGCAGACGGCGATGGGAGTTTCGAGGGCGAGGGTGATTTCGCTCATGTCGGGGGAGGAGATGCCGACGATGAGTTTCTTGGCTTTCTTCGGCGCGTCGCAAGAGACGAGCTTGGCCTTGAACTTCTCGATCTTGGTTCCGCCGACCTCGGCGCCGCCGGGGATGTGGGCATCTTTGAGGTCAGAACCGAAGTAGGCCGCGCCGTTTTCGGCGGACAACTGGCGCTTGATGCTGATCCAGAGGGCCAGGTTGGGGTTGGTCTTCTTGAGTTCCTCTTCGTTCTTGAGGAGAATCTCGTCTTTCGATTCGAGCTTGACATCGACCGGAATGGGGCTCGCCTTGGCGGCGGCGACCATTTCGGCCATGCCGCTGTTGTCGCCGTGGAAGTTGACATAGTTCTTTTCGAACGATGCCTTCATCTGATCGCGCTGCTGTTGCGGGAGCGCGCCGGGACCATCGTAGACGGCGGCGCGAGCGAAGAAGAAGAGCGCGATGCCCTGGCGCTCCAACTTCTTGGTGCGCACATTGCAGGTGCCGGCCCACACGGCGCACTGGACCTCGGCGGGGTTGCGGGTGAGAGCTTCGACAAAGTACTTATGCGCTTCCTCGTACTGCTTGCGGTTCATGGCGATCCAGCCAAGGCCTTTGTAGGCGATGGCCTCGGAGTTGGCGCGTTCCTTCTTCCACTGCTCGTCGGTGGCGGCCGCGGGTTTGCGGGCGGGGCTGAAGAAGTCGTCCATGATGCCGAGGAAGCTCTTGGCGGCTTTCTCGCCCTGGTCGAGAGCGGCGTCGGAGGTGTCGTTCATCGAGAGGGTGAGCAGGTTCATGTAATAGAGACCGGTGAAGCTCTTGGGGTCGGCGGCGACCTGCTCCTTGGCGGTATCCATCATACCTTTGGCATTACCCATGGCCTGGTAGGTGGCGATCACCTGAGCGTAGCGCTCGTCCTTCCAGTCCGAAGTCGGATATTTTTCCTTCCACTGCTTGAGAAGGTCTAGCTTCGTCTGATTGTTCGCTTCTTTACCGATCTGCTGGACGAGGTCGTATTCGGCACGATCCTTCCAGTTCTTGGTCTGGGCCTGCGCCCAGACAGTCATCAAAGAAAGGGAACCGAGAGCGATGGCTGTCATCGCGCGCTTGAAAGAAAAGAGCACCACATGCCTCCTAAAGTTCGGGCCTGTTGCGTACCGGGCGAGCCCGGAGGGCGACAAGACCCGTTCCGCGTCACAACCGTAGCAATTGCGGAGTATAGCCGATGGTTCCGGACCGCCGCAAGCCATACGATTCCGCATCGCAAAGGAACATCATAATACCGATGCGGGGTTAGATGCTGAGGGGAGTGTTTTTGTTCCCGGCGGCGGCGTGGAGAATCGGGGCTATCTGAGGGGGGGTGATAGAATCGAGAGCTTATGCGTTACGTGGACATCGCGGTCATTGTCGTCTATCTGATTGGAATCACCTGGTTCGGCGCCCAGTTCAAAGAGAAGCAGACGAGCCTGAAGAACTACTTTCTGGGGGGCAGGAACACGCCGTGGTGGGCGATTGGATTCTCGATCGTATCGGCGGAGACGTCCACGTTGACGGTGATCGGGACGCCGGCGCTGGCGTTCTACGGCAACTTCGGCTTTCTTCAAGTTGTGTTTGGGTATCTGCTGGCGCGAATCGTGATCACGTTCCTGTTTCTGCCGCACTACTTCAAGGGCGAGCTCTACACGGCCTACGAGTTGATGCAACGGCGGTTTGGGCTGAAGCTGCGGCGGCTGACGGCGGGAACGTTTCTGCTGCTGCGGGCGCTGGCCGAGGGTGTTCGAGTATTTGCGATCTCGATTGTGATCTCGATTGTTCTGGGGACCGGGGAGATTGCGTCGATTGTCGTGATTGTGTGCCTGACGCTGTTCTACACGTTCGAGGGCGGGATGACGGCAGTGATCTGGACGGACGTGGTGCAGATGTTCCTGTACGTGGGGGGAGCGATCGTGAGCCTGTTTGTGATTCTGAACCAGATTCCGGGCGGCTGGGCGGAGGTGGCGCAGAAGGCGGGCGATGCGGCGAAGTTCCAGGTGTTTGATTTCCGGTTGGAATGGACGATGGAGTTCTTCAGCCGGCAGTATTCGTTCTGGGCGGGAGTTCTGGGCGGGTGTTTTCTGACGACGGCGAGCCACGGGACGGAGCAGTTGATGGTGCAGCGTTTGCTTTCGGCGAAGACAGAAGGCGAGGCGCGGAAGGCGCTGTTTGCGAGCTGGTTTGTGATCCTGTTTCAGTTCACGTTGTTCCTGACGATTGGCGTGATTCTGTGGGTGTACTACGGCAACAGCGGATTGCAGCCACCAAAGCCGGCGGACCGGATCTATCCGCAGTTCATCTGGAATTCGCTGCCGGTGGGTGTGGCGGGGCTGGTGATAGCGGCGATCCTGGCGGCGGCGATGTCGAATTTGAGCGCGGCTCTGAACTCGCTGGCATCGACAACGATTATGGATTTCTACAAGCTGGGGTATCCCGACCGTGAGGAGAGCCACTACCTGCGATTGGCGAAGCGCTCGACGCTGTTGTGGGGGGCGATCCTGTTTGGGATCGGTGTGGCGGCGCGGAGCGTGAGCTCGGTGTTGGAGGCGGGGTTGGGCATCGCCTCGATTCTCTACGGCGCGTTGCTGGGTGTGTTTCTGGTGGGTGTGCTGACGAAGCGAGTGGGTGAGCGGGCGGCGATGGTTGGCATGGCTACGGGGATCGCCGTGAACCTGTATGTGAAATTCGGGACACCAATTGCGTGGACCTGGTATGTGCTGATCGGGACAAGCGTGACGGCGGGGGTGGCGGTGCTGGCGTCGATGGTGATGAAGGAACGGGACGGGGTGAACGCGCATGGCTGAGGCGAGGGTGGTGACAAAGTTGCGGCGCGACCTGGGCGTATGGGGCGCGGCGTCGATTGTGGTGGGGACCGTGATTGGCAGCGGAATTTTTCTGGTGCCGAAGCGGATGATCCTGGAGGTAGGCGATCCGTGGATGGTCTTCGCTGTTTGGGTTTTCGGGGGTGTGCTCTCGCTAGCGGGCGCGCTGACATATGCCGAACTGGCGGCGATGATGCCGGAGGCGGGTGGGGAATACAACTATCTTCGAGCGGCGTACGGGCCGTTCTGGGGATTTCTCTATGGCTGGACGCAGATGTGGGTGGCCAAGAGTGGATCGATTGCGACACTGGCGACGGGCTTCTTCTATTACCTGGCCAATTTCCGTCCGGAACTGGAGAACGTGGCGTTCCAGATCCCGATTCCGCTGGGCGACGGGGGCGGTCCGCTGGACGTGCGGATGGGGCAACTACTAGCGATATGCGTGATTCTTGCCTTAGGAGTATTGAATTGTTTTGGAGTGAGGGTTGGGGGCGGAGTGCAGGTCGGCGTGACAATACTGAAGGTCGCATTGATTGGGGGGATCATTGGATTCGGCTTGTTGGGGAGCGCGGGGGTGGCGGATGGCGGCGCAGTGCATGTGGGGGCGACGGGGGGAATGGCCGGCTTTTTTGCGGCACTGGTTGCGGCGTTGTGGGCCTATGACGGCTGGAACAATGTGAGCATGGTGTCGAGTGAAGTGAAGGATCCTCAACGAAACCTGCCGCGAGCGCTGGTGTACGGGACGGCAGGGGTGGTGGTGATCTATCTGTTGACCAATTTAGCCTATTTTCATGTTCTAAGCGCTGACGAGGTGGCTGGGGCGGACCGGGTGGCGGCGACAATGATGAAGCGGGTGGCCGGGGCATGGGGGGCGGACGCGGTATCGATTGCGGCGATGATTTCGATCTTCGCGGCGTTGAACGGATCGATCCTGAGCGGGTCGCGAGTGCCGTACGCGCTGGCACGCGACGGCTATTTTTTTAAGCGTTTTGCTCAGGTGAGCGAGACTCACGCCACGCCTGGGTTCTCAATTTTGGCGATGAGCGGCTGGGCTGCTGTGTTGGTATTGAGCGGGCGATACGACCAATTGCTGACGCTGGTGATCTTCCCGAGTTGGATACTGTATGGCATGGCAACGGCGGCGGTGATGGTATTACGGCGGAAGTTGCCGGACGCACCGCGGCCATATCGAACGGTGGGGTATCCGGTGGTTCCGGTGCTGTTTGTGCTGGTGGCCGGATTGTTAGTCTTCTTTACGCTGAAGAATTCGCCGAGGGAATCCCTCCTTGGGCTAGTACTGATAGCCCTGGGATTGCCGTTTTACTGGCACTGGCGCGGAAAGAAGGGCGAGAAGTGTGTTTCGGACTGAGACGGGAGCAGAAAAAGTGAGATTCTGTTCCGTTTCCGGAACAGAGTGCTTGTAATGTGGCCTGGAATGGGGTACAACTCTGAATAGAAGCGCATAGGCCACCGGGACTGTTCTGAAATCGGAACCGCTCGGAAAGGTAGAGAAAGCCTGGCCGGCGAATCAAGCAGGGAGCAAGAATATGGACATCATGAAAATGCTGGCGGAATTACGCCAGGAGCGTGAGGCCATCGAGGAAGCGATTATCACCCTCGAGAGGCTGGCGCGCGGTCAAGGCAAGCGCCGCGGCCGTCCGCCAGCCTGGATGGCTGCGCTGAAGTCGAAGCAAGAGGACGAGGTCAAGGCTGACAAACCCGAGAAGGTTGACAAGCCTGTGGCCAAGAAGCGTGGGCGCCCGCCAAAGACTGCGGCGGCTCAGAGCGAGTAGTCAAAGCTCGCCAATCAGCTTGAAATGATCGGGCGCGGCCTGCCGAAGACAGCAGGCGGGCGCCCGATTTTTGTTAGATGCTACCGATAGAGCAGGTACTTGGCACGGGTATCGAGGAAAGGTTGGATGGTTTCCTGCAGGCGCGGCTCGAGATTGCGGGGATCCTCGGCTTTCATGATGGCTTGGACGGCGGCGACGGAGCCGATGAGACGGCGGGAACCCTGGAAATCGATCTTCCCGGGGTAGAGTTTCTCCAGCGCTACGGCCAACTCGAGGCCCAAGCGGAGCGATGAGAAAGACTCGCGATCCACGATGACGAAGCGCACACCTTCAATGGACCTCCCATTCAGGTTGGAGGCGTTGGGCGTGAAGCGGGTGGGATAGAAGCGAACGCCGGGCACCATCCGTTTGTTGAGATAGGCGGCGAGGGTGGCGCCGTGAATCCAATCGGCGCCGATCTGTTCGAACGGCGCGTTGGTGCCGCGGCCGACGGAGTAGTTTTTGGCGTACTCGATCATGCCGACGCCTGGATAGAGTAAAGCGGCGGTGAGGGACCTCATATTGGGGGACGGGTCCACCCAGGTGAGGCCGGTGGAATCGAACCAATCGGAGCGGCGCCAGTTCTTCATGGGTACCACCTCGAGGTTGGCGTTTATGTGGTCCTCGGTATTGATCATGCGGGCGAGTTCGCCGAGTGTCATGCCGTGGCGAAGGGGGATACTCGTGCAGCCCACGAAGGAGATTTCGGCCGGATCGATCATGGGGCCTTCGACGTGGACGCCTGTAATCGGATTAGGGCGATCGAGAACATAGAAGGGAATGTGGGCGTCGGCGGCGGCCTGCATGGCGTTCTTCATGGTGGAGACGTAGGTGTAGAAGCGGGCGCCGATGTCCTGGATATCAAAGACGAGGACGTCGATTTGGGCGAGGGCGGCGCCGGATGGTTTGCGATCTGCCCCGCGGTAGAGGCTAAAGATGGTAAGGCCGGAATTGGCGTCTTTGGAATTGGCGACGTTTTCGTGGTCCTCTTTGCCGGCGATGCCGTGTTCCGGGGAGAAGAGGGCTGTGAGTTTCACGCCGGCAGCGAGCATGGCATCGATATTGCGCTGGCCGGAGCGGGCGAAGCCGGTGTGATTGGTGATAAGGCCCACTCGCTTGCCCTGAAGGCGGGCGAATTTTTCGGCGGCGAGGACGTCGATACCGGTAAGGACCTCGGCATTGCGGCCGATGGCGCGGGCAGGTTGCAGCTCATTGAAACCGGTGACATGGACGTCCTGGGAATCGATGCCGAGGGAGGCGGCGGCGATGGTGGCGACGCGGGCGCGCAGGCTGGTCATCGCCGGGCGGAGCGTGGGGTGGACGCTATTGGCGAGGAGGATGACGAAGGTCCTGGAAGCGGGGTCGATCCAAAGGGAAGTGCCGGTGAAGCCGGTGTGGCCGTAGGAGCCGATGGGGAAGAGCTCGCCGCGATTGCCGGAGAAGGGGGAATCAATATCCCAACCGAGACCGCGCAGGGTGGGCTGGGAGGGGGGGGTATTCGGCTGGGTAAACTTCTTGACGGTGAGTGGGGAGACGATGCGGGCGCCGTCGAGTTCGCCGAGATTGAGGAGAAACGTAGCGAAGCGGGCGAGATCGGCGGCGGTGGTAAAGAGGCCGGCGTGTCCGGCGACGCCTCCCATGAAGCGAGTGGTGGGATCGTGAACGACACCGCGCAAGGGCTTGCCGGCCCACATCTCGGTGGGGGCGATGCGGGGGCGCCAGGAGGCTGGCGGATTGAAGGTGGACTCCATCATGCGAAGCGGGAGGAAGATCTCGTCGCGGACAAACTGATCGAGCGGTTTGCCGCTGACCTTGTGCACGATCTCGCCGAGCAGGATGAAGTTGATATCGGAGTAGATCATTCGTTCGCCGGGCTCGGCGATGGGTCTGTCGATTAGGGCCTTTTGGATTCCCGTGCTGTAGCCGGACCATTCGGGCTTGAGGTCCACGTCGGGGCGCATGCCGGAGAAGTGAGTGAGAAGCTGCCGGACGGTGATGTCGCTTTTGCCGTTTTGAAAATCGGGCAGGTAGACGGTGACTTTGTCGGCGAGGCGGACTTTGCCCTGCTCGAAGAGACGCATGACGGCGGACGTGGTGGCGACGACCTTAGTGAGAGAGGCGGCGTCGAAGATGGTGTCGGTGGTCATCGCTTCGCGCGCCGGAACGAGGGCGCGCTGGCCGTAAGCCTTGAGATGGAGGATCTTGCCCGGCTGGCCGATCAGGCATACGGCGCCAGGGATTTTGTCGGCGGCGATGGCCTCCTCGATGGCGGCGTCGATATCGGCGGAGCCCCGAAAGGGAACTTGCGCGGCGAGCAGTGCGGGTAGGAGAAAGGGAATGAGATGCTTCATTGGAGTCGTTTAGCGATGGATTCGAGCAGGAGAGCGAGGTCGAGGTCCTTCTGAGTGATGCCGCCGGCGTCGTGAGTGGAGAGGTTGACGCTGACGCGGTTGTAGACGTTGCACCATTCTGGATGGTGGTTCATGCGTTCGATGGCGGTGGCGGCGGTGGCCATGAAGCCGAAGGCATGGGTGAAATCGGGAAATGTGTAGGTGCGGTGGAGCTGGCCATCGAGGATGGTCCAACCGGGGAGAGCGGCGAGGGCGGTTTCGAGTTGGGCGTTGGTGAGTAGGGACATGGTCTTAGGCTTGGCCGTAGATGGGGAGGAGAGCGCCGTTGACGTCCTGGGAGGCGTCGGAGGCGAGCCAGACGAGGAGGCCGGCGATGGATTGGGGAGAGACCCAGAGGGCGGGGTTGGCGGCTGGCATGGCGGCACGGTTGGCCGCGGTATCGATGGTGGAAGGCAGGACGACATTGGCCGTGACGCCGGTGTGGACGTTTTCGGCGGCGATGACCTGCACGAGCGCGTGAAGAGCGGCTTTGGATGCGGCGTAGGCGGAGAGGCCGGCGGGCATGGTGACGCCGGCGCGGGAGCCGATGGCGATGAGGCGGCCGCGACGCTGGGCGAGCATGGGCGGCAGGGCGGCGCGGAAGAGCGAGAAAGCGGCGCGGGCATTGAGGTCCATCATGCGGTCCCACGTATCGAGGGGCGTATCCTGGGCGGCGCCGCCGGCGTCGAAGCCCCCCATGAGGTGCACCGCTGCATCGAGCGTGGGGCGAGCGGCGAGGACGGCCGCGACGGCTCCGGCGGCGCCGGATGGGTCCGAGAGATCGGCGGTGATGGCTAGGTCGCAGTGCTGCAAGTGGGCGGCGTGGCGGGCAGCGCCGGCCACGAAAGCGCCTGCCGCCCGGAATGCCAGGCAAACCCCTTCGCCCAGTGCGCCGGAGGCGCCCGTGACGAGGACGGTTTTTTGAGCCAGGAGATCCATGGACTCATTATGATGGAGTGGTGTCGAAACCACTACCGCGCCTGCGAATGGACCTGGATTTCATGCCGTCTCCGGTGGAAGACCGGCCGGGGCTGTTGATCCGCGATCCGTTCCACTATTCCGATGTCACGCTGATCATCCCGCCGCCGCTGGTGCCATTGCTGAGCATGATGGACGGCGAGCAGACGGAGGATGAGATGCGGCGGGTGCTGCTCGACATGACGCAGGATCTGCGGGTGGGCGAGGTGCAGGATCATCTGCTGGAGGCGCTGGGCCAGGCGGGATTTGTTGAGGGCGAGGTGTTTGAGGAGATGCGCGCGGCGCGGGAGAGTGCGTTTGCGGCGGAGGAGGTGCGAATGCCGGCCCACGCGGGCGGCGCCTATCCGGAGGATGGCGAGGAGTTGGGCGCGTGGATGGCGCATCAGCGGATGGGCGCGGCGGATGAGGGCGGCGGGGGCTTGATTGGAATTGCGGCGCCGCACGCCAGTCCGGACGGCGGCTGGGATTCCTACCGGCAGGCGTACCGGGCGCTGGGGCCGGCCGATGCCGAGCGGGTGTTCGTGATTCTTGGCACTTCGCACTATGGAGCGCCGGAGAGCTTTGGGCTGACGAGGAAGCGCTTTGTTACGCCGTTTGGCGAGGCGCGGACCGAAACCGGTCTAGTGGACTGGCTGGCGGCGCGTGCGCCGCGTGCTGTGAAGATGGAGGACTACTGCCACGCTGTGGAGCACTCCATCGAGTTCCAGGTGGTGATGCTACAGGCGTTATACGGAGCGGATGTAAAGGTGTTGCCGATCCTGTGCGGACCGTTCGCCAAGAGCCTGTATCTGGGCGGAGCGCCGGAGTCCGATGAGGGCGTCAAGGAGTTCCTGGACTCGTTGGGCGAAATGAACGCGCGGGAAGGGAAGCGGCTGTGCTGGGTGCTGGGCGTGGATATGGCGCACATGGGCAAGCGCTACGGGGATCCGCTGGCGATGAAGGGGCAGGAGGGGGAGATGCTCAGCGTGGCGGCCCGCGACAAAGAGCGGATTGAGAAGATGACGGCGGGCGACGCGGCGGGATTCTGGGATCTGATTCAACCCAACCATGATGATCTGAAGTGGTGCGGGAGCGCTCCGCTGTACACCTTTCTAAAGGCGGCGCCGGAGGCGCGGGGCGAGCTGAGGCACTATGAACATTGGGAAATCGACGAGGAAAGCGTTGTGACCTTTGGGGCGCTGGCGTTCCGCGGGAGCGGGGCCCGGTAGGCGGTTTACATTTTTCTCGCTAGTTTGTTGCGGCACCGGACGGGCGCCAATATACTTGTTCAACGGAACCTATCGGGGCGCTTGCGCCCGGCACGTCTCACAGAGTAATGGGAGATAGCAGATCGATGGAGCAGACTTGGCGGCAGGCGATGAGGACCAAAGATCTGGTTCCGTGTGCCGTAGTGCGCCTTGGCGAACGGGCACTGATTGCGTGCCTCGCCTATCGCGCGGCGGATGGCGTGTGGCGCGCGATAGGGGAGTGGTGCTGGCCGAGCGGTGTATCGTTGGAGTGGGCGGGCATGGGCGCAGTAGCCTTTGAAGTAGTGGAGGCGATGTCGAGTGCTGGGTAGTGTTTGCATGATTGTTGGTCTTCTGATCCTGATGGCAGCCCGGGCGCGGGCTGGCGTACCGGAGGTGGAGGTTCGTCTGGAGAGCCACCTGACCAGCTATGCAACCAAGGCAGGCACTGAGTTTTCGGCCATTGTGATTTCGCCGCTGGAGAGCTACGGCGAGGTGTTGATGCCGCCGGGGACGCGGATCTGGGGGCGGGTACAGAAGGCGTCGGCGATCGGCTATGGGATCCGGCGCGAGCGTGCCTCGCTGGACCTGGAGTTTCGCGAATACGAACTGGCGGACGGGCGGCGGTATCCGCTGGAGGCAGCTCTTCACACTGTATCGAATGCACGGGAAGAGGTAACGCGCGATGGGCGGGTGCGAGGCATCCTGGCGGCGGACAGCCCCTATGGATTGCTGAGCTCGGTGTGGCTGCGTCCCAGCCTGAATGTGCCGGCCAGTCTGACGAGTGCAACCGGGATGGTTTGGACCAGGATGGCGCTGGGGCCGATGGGCACACTCGGATTGATCGGCGTTCGGATGCTGGTGTTGCGGTGGCCGGAGCCGGAGATCCACATGCCGCCCGGCACCGAGATGAAGCTCGCTATCGTGTCATTACCGGCAGATGCGCCGCGGTTTCCGGTGGAGGTTTGCGAACCACTGGACGCGGGGATACAGAATGAACTGCTGAGCCGGTCGCACCTGGTGAGCAAGCCTGACGGGCGAATGGCGCAGGATATCATCAACGTTGCTTTCGTCGGGACGCGGGACCAACTTGTAAGGTCTTTTGAGCTGGCGGGGTGGTCCACCGCGGAGACGATGACGCGGCGCTCGTTTGCGCGAAGCTACAAGGCGCTGACGCGGCGCCAAGGCTATTCGACGGCGCCAGTATCGCTTCTGCTTCACGAGAACAAGGGCCCCGACCTGGTATTCCAAAAGAGCTGGAATACACTCTCCAAGCGGCACCATGTGCGGATTTGGAACGCGGGCATGGCGGATGGCCGCGAGTTGTGGGTGGGGGCCGGCACACACGACGTCGGTTTCATTTTTGACAGGAGGGCCGTGACCTTTACGCATCAGATCGATCCCCGGATCGATTCCGAGCGGGCCAAGATCGTCAACGATCTGACGTACGCGGCGTGCACCGAGCATGTGCATTACCTGGACCGGCGCGAGGCGATCCGGCGGCCCACAGGGCGGCCCGGTGTGCGCTCGGATGGCGCCCTGGCCGTGGTGGCGCTCCAGAACTGCAACGGGAAGTTGCCTGGGGAGGGGCTGGTGGTGCCCAAGCAACCGGGCGGCGCATTGAAGCTCCTCACCCGGCGGCTTCTCTTGGAGACGCGGCACACGATTCTACGCGGTAACGTGGTGTATCTGGCTTACCGGGCATTCCGCTGGCGAACCACCGGATTTCAAGCTGTGTCGTCGGTAGCGGAGTGATTCGCGGTCAGTCCGGCACTCCGGCCATCCAGTAGCCGGGGCGGGTGCGAACCTTCAATTCCGGGCGGTTGACGATGACCACGATCTTGTGGAATCCACCCTCCACCTTGTTGTCGGGATTGTAGGACAGGATGTACTGCGAGCGGATCTCGGTGCCGATGGCGGCGATGGCGCGTTCGAGATCTGCCTGGGTGAGGAATGAATGTTCCCGGCCGCCGGTGAACTGGGTGTAGACCTCGGCGGGATTCTTGACGAAGATCGCTTTGGCGGCAGTAAATATCTCTTCCAGGACGGGGACCAGGTCGCCTGCCATACCCTGAGTGCCGTGAATCTGGTTGACGGTGGTGGGGTCTTGCGAGGCGCCGGGCGGCATGGGGCGGGCGCCGGCGGGGAAGGGATCAGGGCGGGGAGCCACGGGTCTGGCGGTGAGGCGGCTGACGAAGCGGCTGATGTTGAGCGTATAGACGTCCACGTTTTGCAATTGCAGGCCGAGGGCGACCTCTTTGACGCCAACCTCCGAGGAGCGATCCATTGTTTCGGCGATGAGGAGGATGACCTTGCGGCGATCCTTTTTGTTCTGCAGCAGCCGGGTGGCGAGTTGAACGGAATCGTTGAGACGGCTGTTCTGGCCGCCTGGTTTGAGCTTGCTGACGGCGGCGTTGATGCGATCGGGATCGTTGGTGAAATCCTGGATGACATCCACGCGGTGATCGAAGCTGATGATGGCAGCCTCACCGTCCTGGCCGATCAGCATGTCGTGGAGGACGTTGCCCATCCTAGAGATTTTGGGGAGGACGGCCTCGATGTTGGCGCTCTTCTGGATGCAGATAACGAGTGAGAGCGGAAGGAACGTCACGTCGCGGTTGATCTGCTGCAGTTTGTGGTTGTCGTAGAGCTGGAAATCCTGTGGGCGGAGTCCGTTGATGGTTCTGCCCTTTTTGTCGGTAACCGAAGTAGGCACAAGGACGATCTGAACCGACTGGCGGAAGGTGGGGGTATCTTCCTGCGGGGCTGCCGTGCCTGGTGCGACGCGTGGAGGCGCGGCGGGGCGGGGCGCGGCCGTGCCCGGCATGATGCGCGGCGGTGTCTGAGCGAAGGCGGCGAGCGAGATCAGGGTGGTGGCGGCGAGCCCGAGTACGATTCTCATCAACATAGTGGACGTATTGCGATTCATGGCAGTTTCGATTCCTCGACGTGGGCCGTGTTGCCCCGCAGCAGCTCAACAATATGAGGTATTAAATCCACGATAGCACTCAGGGACTGGGGCGCACCCTTTGGGGAGCCGGGCAGATTAACGATGAGCGATGCGCCGCGGGTGCCTGCGAGCGAGCGGGAGAGCACGGCGCGGCGCGTAGATTTCAAGCCCTCGGCCCGCATGAGCTCGGCGAGCCCAGGCAGCTCCTTATGGAGGATGGGCCGGGTGGCCTCAGGAGTGATGTCGCGGGAAGTGATGCCGGTGCCGCCGGTGGTGAGGATGAGGTCGTAGCGGCCGGAGTCCGCCAGTTGGCGGAGCGCGTCGGTGACGATAGCCTGCTCGTCGGGGAGGATCTGGGTATGGCGGAGAGACCAGCCTTGCCCGGCGCAGAGGGCTGCGACGGCGGGTCCGGAGAGATCGGCGCGGGCGCCGGCGTGGGCGGAATCTGAGATGGTGAGGATAGCGGTGCGGATCATCTTGTTGACTTGCGGAGGTAGTGGCCGGACTTGCCGCCGGTCTTTTCGACCAGTTGGAGCTTCTCAATGGTGATGGATTTGTCGAGCGCCTTGGTCATGTCGTAGATGGTGAGGGCGGCGATGGATGCGGCGGTGAGGGCCTCCATCTCCACTCCGGTGGGACCGGTGGTGGCGACGGAGGATTCGATGAGGATGCCGTTGGGCTGGAGTGTGGTGACGACGTCGGCGTGGGAGAGGGCCAGCGGGTGACAGAGCGGAATCAGCTCGTGGGTGCGCTTGGCGGCCATGACGCCGGCGATGCGGGCGACCTCCAGGGGGTTGCCCTTCGGGTTGTGGGGGAGCGCGGCCAGCACCGCGGGTTTGAGGCGGACGAAGGCGCGGGCGCGGGCGGTGCGCTTGGTGGGCGTTTTGTCGCTGACATCCACCATGCGGGCGTCGCCGGCGGAGTCGAAGTGAGAGAGTTTGCTCATAGGGGGAGGATCTGGATCAATTCGGCGGCGGCGTATTCCGGCCTGTCCGGAGCTGCCACGAGATAGCAATTGGCGCGGGTGATGGAGGCGATGTCGCCGGAGCCGGACCACCTGAGCGGGGCCACCGTGCCGCCTGGCAGCAGGCGCGCCGGCAGGAATCGTGTGAGGCCAGCCTTGTGGTGAAACGGCGCGGCGAGCGGGGCGAGGGTGAAGTTGAGCATCGGCTCGGCGACGCCGGCTAGGAGTTCTACGGCGGCGCGGGCGAACACCTCGAAGCAGACCATGGTGGAGGCCGGGTTGCCTGGCAGGCCGAAGAAGAACGTGCCTCCAGCTTCGCCGAAGACGCAGGGCTGTCCGGGCTGGATCAGGACGCGATCGAAGTAGAACTGAGCAGCGAAGTGACGGAGGGCGTTCTCGACGAGGTCGTACTTTCCGGCGGAGACGCCGCCTGAGAGGAGTAGCAGGTCCGCCTGGAGACCATCGTGGATGAGGTCAATGGTGGCATCCATGCGATCCGGGGCGATGGGGAGGACGATGGCTTCGCCTCCGGCGCGGAGGACCTGGTGGGCGAGAGACCAGGAGTTGGAGTTGCGAATCTGGTGGGGCGAAGGATGGCTGTCAATTTCCACGAGCTCGTCGCCAGTGGCGAGGATGGCCACACGCGGGCGGAGGTAGACCGTGACGCAGGCGGCCCCCACGCTGGCGAGGAGCGCCTGCTCGGGGTAGCCGATACGATGGCCGGGTTGGAGGAGCACGGCGCCGGCAGCGGCATCGCAGCCCTGGGGGTTGATGTTGGCGCCGCGTTCGAGCGCGCGTCCGATGGTGATGAGGGCTCCTTCGGCGGTGGTGTGCTCGATCATCACAACGGAATCGGCGCCCGGCGGGATGGTGGCGCCGGTCATGATCTCGATGGCTTGGCCGGGGGCGAGGGTGAGGTTGGCAGGCTGGCCGGCGCGAACCTCGCCGATGAGTTCCAGAGTGCCGGGGAGATCGGCCGCGCGCACTGCGAAGCCGTCGCGCATGGAGCGGGGCTGGGGCGGGTAGTCACGATCGGCGTGGATGGGCTGGGCGAGGATACGGCCGGCGGCCTCGGCGAGGCGGATGGATTCGGTTTTCGGGGGTGGCAAGGCGGCGCGCACCTTGTCAATGACGGTCCGGCGGGCATCAGCGAAAGTGAGGGCGGCCACGTGCGTATTGTAGCCTGAGGGATATGGTGCGTTCGACTTTGTGCGGGATGGCGGGGATGGTGAAGCGCGGGGAGGTTTCACCGGCGGAGTTGTTGCGCGCCCATCTGGAGCAGATCCAGCGTGTCAATCCGCGGGTCAACGCGTTCATCGAGGTATACGAGGAGGGGATCGGCGGCGGGGTGGAGGGCGTGCTGGCGGGGGTGCCAGTCACGGTGAAAGACTCGTTCGATATCGCTGGGCGGGTGACCAACTGCGGGAGCCTGCTGCGGCGCGAAGCGGTGGCGCGGGAGGACTCTACGGCGGTGGCGCGGTTGAAGGCGGCGGGCGCCGTCATCCTCGGCAAGACGTCCACGCCGGAGTTTCTCTACAACTATGTGACCGACAACCGCATCATTGGGCGGACGAATCATCCGCTGGATGAGACGCGGACGCCGGGGGGCTCGAGCGGCGGAGAGGCGGCGGCGATCTCTTCCTTCATGAGCGCGGGCGGCATCGGCAGCGATGGAGGGGGATCAATCCGCGAGCCGGCGCACTTCTGTGGCATCTGCGGATTGAAGCCCACGCCGGGCCGAGTGCCGGCGTTTGGGCACTGGCCGGAGATCGCGAACCCGACGGGGTTTATGGGCGTGGGCGGACCGATGGCGCGGACGGCGGCGGACGTGCGGTTGTTGTTTTCGGTGCTGGCCGGGCATGACGCGCGCGATCCGTACTCTGTGCCGGTGGAGTTGCGTGCGATGCCGAGCGAGGGCGTGCGGGTGGCCGTGATGAGCGGGCGGCGCGTGCAACGGGCGTGCGCCGGCGCCGTGGAGCGGGCGGCAGCGCTGCTGGCCGCGATGGGCCACGGGTGCGAGGAGTTTTCCGCCGCGCGGATCGACGGTGCGCACGAGTTGTGGCGCACGCTGTTTGTGGACTATCTGACGCCGGGCATCCTGGCGATGATCGCCGGGCGCGAAGACGAGTGCTCCTGGACGAGCCAGCAGTTGACGAGGATGATGCGCGGGACGGTAGACGCCGCGCGGCTGGGCGAGGTGTTGCTGCAGCGGGACCGGATGCGCGGCGAGTTGTTGCATTGGATGGGGGCGAGGACTGTGATCGTGGCGCCGGCGTTCGGAACGACGGCGTTTCATCACGGGCAGAAACGCTTTGCGGTGGAAGGCGGCGAGATCGGGTTGATGGAAGCGATTGAGGTGGTTTCACCGTGGAATCTGCTGGGGATGCCGGCGATGGTGGTGCCGATGGGTGTGGATGATGACGGGATGCCGGCCGGCGTGCAACTGATTGGGGCGCCGTGGTGCGAAGAACTGGTGCTGGACCTCGCGGTCCGGCTGGAAGAGGCAAGAGGGACCGAATGGGACAACACGACGTTTTCGCGTACGAGTACGAGCAGCACGATTTCGCCAATGGGCTGAGGCTGATCACCGTACCTGCGCCGTATCCGGAGGTGGTGAGCCTGTATATCGTGGTGCAGGCGGGATCGCGAAACGAGGTGGAGGAGGGCCGCAGCGGGTTCGCGCACTTCTTTGAGCACATGATGTTCCGCGGCACGCCGGAGTATCCGCCGGAGCGCTATGAGGCCGTGATGCAGGAGACCGGGGCGTCGTCCAATGCGTACACGGACGACGACCGCACGGTGTACCACAGCACGATGACGAAAGAGGATTTCGAGCGGGTGCTGGCCGTGGAGGCGGACCGGTTTCAGAATCTGGCCTATCCGCTGGAGGGCTTCCAGACCGAGGCGCTGGCGGTGTTGGGCGAGTACAACAAGGACAGCGCAGAGCCGGTGAACAAGCTCTTCGAGGTGCTGCGCGATACGGCCTTTGACACGCATACGTACAAGCACACGACGATGGGATTTCTGCGGGACATTGAGCGGATGCCGCAGATGTACGAGTATAGCCGGACGTTTTTCGATCGATTCTACCGGCCGGAATACACGACTCTGGTGGTGGCGGGCGACGTGCGGGCCGATGAGGTGCTGGCGCAGGTGGAGCGGCATTGGGGGGGCTGGGTGCGCGGCAGCTATGAGTGCATGGTGCCGGTGGAGCCGCCGCCGGGTGGTGCGCGCGAGGCGCATATTGAATGGCCCACTTACACGCTGCCGTATGTGATGGTGGCGCAGCGGGCGCCGGCCTTTTCGGATGAAAGCTCAGAGGGGGCGGCGCTGGATCTGATTGGGTTCCTGGGTTTCTCGGAGAGCTCGCCTATATACGAGCGGCTGGTGATCGAGGAGCAGAGCGTGGACCTGCTTTGGGCGAGCAATGCGGATCACGTGGATCCGTACCTGTTCACGGTGATGGCGCGCGTGAAGGAGAAGGAACGTGTGGGCGCAGTGCGGGAGGCGGTACTGGAAACGCTGTGCGGATTTGCAGAGGCGCCCGTTGACGGGCAGCTGTTGGCGAATGTGAAGAGCCATCTGCGATACCGCTTCGCGCTGGGATTGAACAACAGCGAGGCCATTGCGTCGACGCTGGCGCACTACGTCTCGCTGCGGCGCACGCCGGAGACCACTAACAAGCTGTACCGGCTGTATGAAGCCGTGACGCCGGCCGACCTGCAGGCGGTGGCGGCGAAGTATTTTGGCGAGGCCGGGCGTTGCGTGATCACGTTGTGGGAGGGCGGGCGATGAAGGTGATTGCGATGCGGGACGGGTCGCCCCTGGTGACGATTCAGGTTGTGTTCGGGACGGGATCGGCACAGGATCCGGCGGGGCAGGGTGGCGTGGCTTGGATGGCGACGGCGATGCTGGCCAGCGGCGGCAGCCGGACTCTGACCTACAAGCAGATCCTCGACGCGTTGTTCCCGATAGGTGCACGCCGATCATTTGGAGGAGTTCTACCGGATGTTCAGCGGGATGATCCTCGATCCTGGCTGGCGGCAGGATGATTTCGAGCGGCTGCGCGATGATGCCGTGAACTATCTGGAAGTGGCGCTGCGTGGGCAGAATGACGAGGAACTGGCGAAGGACGTGCTGTGCAGCCGGGTCTATGCCGGGCATCCGTATGAGCGGCATAACGCGGGCACGGCGAGCTCTTTGCATGCGTTGACGGTGGCGCGGGTGAAGGAGTTTTACCTGGCGCAGTTTGCGCAGGAGAACCTGACCATTGCCCTGGGCGGCGGATTTCCGGCGGGCTTCGAGAGCCGGGTGCGGCGCGACTTTGCTGTGTTGCCGCTGAAAGGGCGGAACCAGGGTGAACTGCCGGCGGCACCGGAGGTGCGGGCGAACGAACTGTATCTGGTGGAGAAGGCGGCGCGCGGCGTGGCGATTTCACTGGGATTTCCGATCGGGGTCACGCGCGGGCACGCCGATTTTCCGGCGCTACTGCTGGCGGCCTCGGCGCTGGGGCAGCACCGCATGAGCAGCGGGCGCCTGTTCACGCGCATGCGGCAATTGCGCGGGTTGAACTATGGCGACTACGCCTATATCGAGCATTTTCCCGGCGGGATGTATACGCTGGAGCCGCTGCCAAACGTGGCGAGGCGGCGGCAGATGTTCCAGTTGTGGGTGAGGCCGGTGGATCGGGAGTACGCGCATTTCGCGCTGCGCCTGGCGCTGCACGAGCTGGAGAGGTTTGTGCGCGACGGGCTGACGCCGGAGGAGTTTGCGCGGACGCGGAGCTTCCTCTCGAAGTACGTCAATCTGCTGCTCAAGACCAAGCTGGCGGAGCTGGGCTATGCGGTGGACAGCGATTTCTATGGCACGGCGCCATATCCGGAGTACGTGCGGGCCGGATTGCGGGAGCTTTCGCTGGAGGATGTCAACGCGGCGATCCGGCGTCACCTGCGGTGGGAAGGGCTGAAGATCGTCATGGTGGGCGAGGGGATGACGGAGATGCGCGAGAGCATCCTGGCCAACCGTGAATCGCCGATGACCTACAACTCGCCCAAACCGGACGAGATCCTGGCGGAGGACGAGGTGGTGATGCGGCGAGTGATCCAAGTGGCGCCGGAGAATGCGGTGGTGGTTGGGGTGGAGCAGGTCTTCGCCTGATGATGCGCTACACTTTCCAGAATGAAACTGGGACTTGTTCTGTTGATGATCGCACTCGGTCTGTGCGGGCAAACTACACAAATCGGTGATCCCGAAATCTGGACACAATTTGAGAGTTGGGTGGAGCAACTGAAGGCTCTGCCGCCGGGCGAGCGGCTTCCGATGAAAGGCCGGTTTGCGAAGGACTTGGCGGCGGCCGGTGTCAGCGCGGCGGAGGCTGGACGTCGATACGACCGCGTGGAGACGCTGCGGCGCGCGTCTGCGGAGAAGGAACGGGTGTACTGGAACGCCGCGTTCAAGAGCGGTGGCGGGCCGGACGCACCGCTGCAATTGCTGCAGGAGACGGTGCGAGGGATGAAGCCAGGACGGGCGCTCGACGCCGGAATGGGGCGCGGGCGGAACGCGATCTTTCTGGCTTCAATCGGCTGGGATGTGACCGGCTATGATATGTCGCCCGACGCCTTGAAAGCGGCGCAGGCAGCGGCCGAGGCGGCCAAAGCGAAGATCAGCACCGTGGAGGCGCGGCACGATACGTTCCAGTTCGGCGAGGCGCAATGGGACCTGATCGTCTGTGCCTATTGCTATATGCGTTTTGAAGAGGAGCAGTGGCCGGCAATCTTTCTGAAGGCCCTGAAACCGGGCGGAGTGGTTGTCTTCCAGACATCGACAGCAAAGCGCGCGACGGCCGCCGAACAAGCGGCGCGGTGGCGCGGATATCGTTTGCTGCGCGTAGCGGATCTCGATCCGGGCATGGTGGACAACGACTGGGCGCCATCGAGGACGAATCCCACAGGTATGCTGGTCGCACGCAAGGAGTAGGCGCTCCGCCGAGCAAGCCTCTTCCGCTATGGCTGGAAGGGCGCGCTGGCGGTCACCTTCGCAGGATCAATTTCGATGCCGAAACCGGGACGATCCGACAGCTCGATCATGCCCTTCACGGGCGTGAGCTGGTGCTTTTCGAAGTGGTAGTAGCTGCGCATCTTGGTGATGAGGAACTCCACCAAGGGGCACGTCGCCGGCGATTGCGCCGCCACCACATGCAAGGCCGAGTGCACGGAATGGCCGTGCGGGATCACTTGTGCGTCGTAGAGCGAGGCGACGGCGCAGATCTTGACGAGCTCGCTGATGCCGCCGCACCATTCCGGGTCCGATTGCAGGACGGAGAGCGCGCGGGCGTTCAGATAGCGGTTGGCCTCGTAGCGTCCGTAGATATGCTCGCCGGCGGCCACGGGGATGGACGTGGCTTTGTGCAGATCGGCGAACGCCTCCAGCTTATCGGGCGGAAATGCCTCCTCGATCCAGCGCGGGCGGAACTGCTCCACCTGCTTGGCCCAGGCGATGGCGTAGTCCAGTGACCAGCCCATATAGGCGTCGAACATGAGCTGCACGTCGTCGCCGACGGCCTGGCGCAGCACGCGGACGAGCTCCACATTTTTGTTCAGGCCCGTCACGCCGTCACCGGGGCCGTAGGCCAGGAACCATTTCTGGTTGCGGAAGCCCTGCGCCTTGAGCTCGGCGGCCTTACGCGCGGCGGCCTCTGGCTCCACCGAGAAGCCAAGGCAGGAGCCATAGGCCTCGACCGAAAGCCTCGTAGGGCCGCCCAGGAGCCTGTAGACGGGCGTCTTGAAGTAGCGGCCCCGCAGGTCCCATAGGCAGTTGTCGATGGCGCTAATGGCCATTAGCGGGTGGCTGGAGCGGGCGTGGCGGTTCCAGCGGTACATCTGATCGTAGAGGGTCTCGCCGGCCAGAGCGTCCTTGCCGATTAAGAATGGCTTGAGCTGCGCCTCGACAACACGCGCGGCTTCGCTGTCGATGGGCCCGTAGAGCCCCTCCAGGCCGCCGGCGGTTTTGATGGTGAGATACAGCGCCGAGACGTTGGCCTCGCGCGGCGCCTGCGGGTTGTCGCGGTAGGGCTTGGGGCGCAGTTCGTCGTAGATGTGATTGGCCTGGACCTGGTGCTGGTTGTCCTGTCCTGGCGTGCTCTGACGCTTGCCTTTCAAATTGACGTGGCTGATGGAGGTGATCTTCTCCGGGGGCGTGGCCGCGGCGAAGGCGGGCAGGGACGAAAGAGCGGTCAGGAAGTGGCGGCGTTGCATAGGATGAGGCAGATCCATTCGTTGCGGGTGAGCGTTTCTTTGACGTGATAGCCGCAGGGCGCCAGCGCCTCGGCGACCTTGGCGCAGTTGCGGTCCGGGAAGCCGGAGAGGATCAGCATGCGGCGGCAGATGCGGGCGTATTCGGCGGCGAGAGTCTGGTGGGTGAGCGCGTTGATATTGGCGGCCACGACGTCCACGGATTGTGTGCGGATGGCGCGCGTGGAGCCAGCGAAGAGATGAGGCGTGAGCCCGTCCGCCACCAGATTGCGGCGCGCGATGTGGACGGAATGCAGATCCATGTCGCAGCCGAATGCGTGCCGCGCGCCCAAGTGGCAGGCGGCGGCGGTGAGGATGCCCGAACCGGTGCCAAGATCGAGGACGCGGTCATCGGGGCGCAAGCGCGTCTCCATCGCCTCCAGGCAGAGCTGCGTGGCCGGATGCGCGCCCGTGCCGAGCGCCTCGCCGGGGTGGATGGTGAGGCGGATGCGGCCGCGGGGTGTCGGGCCTTCATCCCATTCCGGCGCCAGGTAGAGCCGCGAGCCGACTGTGAATGGCTGCCAAGCCTGGCGGGCGGCGGTTTCCCAATCGATTTCGGGGTCGGCCTCCACTCGCGGCCGGAAGTGATCAAACCGCTGTAGAAGCCCCGTTGGATCCTCGAACCAAGCCCGCAACAGGCAGCGTGCGGCCGGCAGCGAATCCTCCTGGATGCCGGTGGCGCCCTCCTCCCACAGCTCGGCGGAGAGCATCTCTACTTCTGAATCAGCACATTCGACGAAGAGCGAATACATTGGAGCGCGTCAACCCTGTACGCGCTCATGTCTATCAGACCAGAAGCGCTCGCGCAACACGAGCTTGCGGATCTTGCCCGTGCCGGTCTTGGGCAGGGGCTCTTCGGAGATCTCAAAGCGGCGCGGCAGTTTGAACTTGCCCAGCCGGAATTTGAGGAACTCGAGCAGCGCCTCTTCGGTCAGTTGCCGGCCCGGCTTAAGCACGATGATGGCCGCCGGTACCTCACCCCATTGTTCATCGGGCGCGGCCACGACGGCGCATTCCAGCACGTCGTCGTGAGCGAAGATGGCCCGCTCCACCTCGAGCGATGAGATGTTTTCGCCGCCGGAGATGATGATCTCCTTCTTGCGGTCCACGATGTGGATGTAGCCCTCTTCGTCCCACACCGCCATGTCGCCGCTGTAAAACCAGCCGTCGCGGATGACGGCCTCGGTGGCGGACGGCTCGCGGTAGTAGCCGAGCATGACGTTGTCGCCCTGCGCCACCACCTCGCCGATCGTTTGGCCATCGCGCGGCACACTGTTGCCGTAGAGATCCACGACGCGCACCGTGGTGCCGGGAATGGCCCAACCGGCCATCGACTGGCGGCGGTGGCGCTCGTCGTCGTCCAAGTCAGTCAGGGTCGATTTCGGCCGGGCCACTGTTAGGATCGGGCAGGTCTCGGTGAGGCCGTAGCCGGCGTGCACCAGGCAATGGAACGCCGCCTCCATACGGGCAATCAGTTCAGGCGACGAGGCTGCACCGCCCATCATGATGCGCTTCAGGCTGGAGAGATCGTAGTTGGGCAGCTCCGGTGAATTGAGCAACATGTTGCCCATTGTGGGCACCAGGCTCATCTCGGTGGCCTTGTGTTGTTGGATCAGCGAAAACACGGCGACGGGATCAAATCGCCGCACCATCACCTGTTTGAACCCGAGCATGGTGGAGGTTTGCGGGCGGGACCAGCCGTTGGCGTGGAACAGCGGGATGGTGTGCAGATCGATGGTGTTGGCGGGGTCGTCCACCGTGCCCGTGACGGCCAGCGCGCTCAGGTAGAGATTGCGGTGCGTCAGCATGACGCCTTTGGGCGTGCCGGTGGAGCCGGAGGTGTAAAAGAGCTCGGCCACAGCGTTTTCATCCACGCGCAGAATATCGGGCGCGTGGGGCGTGCCCTCGCTGAGAAGCTCCTCATAGGTAAAAGCAGCCTGCGGCACGGCGGAATCGAGCGTGACCCAGAGGCGGACCTCGGGGCACTCCGGCTGGAGCTGATCGACCAGCGTGAGGAAGTCGTTCTCAAACAGCACCATCTTCGCGCCGGAGTGGTTCAGGATGGTGATGAACTCCAACGGTGACAGGCGCACGTTCAGGGGCATGACAATGGCGCCGGCCTGCACCACGCCGTAGTAGCCTTCCAGCAGTTTGTGCGTGTTGAAGCTGAGATAGGCGACGCGGTCGCCGGGCTCGATGCCGTGTTTGCCCAGGGCGGAGGCCAACCGGTGGCAACGGGTGCCAAACTCGGCGTAGGTGAAGGACAGGTCTCCGCAGACGAGACCGGTCTTGTTGGCAAAGAGATCGAGGGCGCGTTCGAGACAGCGCAGCGGCGTGAGGGGCACGTTCATCAGGCGGCTCCTTTCGGCTAATCCGGTAAATGCTATTTGGCTCTGGATGCTTTGTAAGCGTCGCGCGCTGCACGAATCTGGCGCGCGTGCTTTTCGGCGTGCTCGGTGTAGATGCCGAGTAACTCATAGAGAGACACGGCGCCGCGCTCGGAGTGGATGCCGGTGCGGAGCCATGTGTCGCCGGACTGGACTTTGAGCAGTTCGTGATTCTCGCCGCGCATGCGCCGGAAAGTCTCCAGCATCTGCGAGAACTTGCGCGTGGTGTAGCCGAGCTTGGTGGCCCAGGCGTCCTGATCGTAGGCCACGATGGTGGGGTTGTCCTCGGCGATGACGCGCGAGAACCGGTCGCGCCCGACAATCTCGGAGTCGGCCAGATGGGAGACGATTTGCCGGACGCTCCACTTGCCGGGGGCGGAGACGAAATCAAGCTCGGAGCCGGCCGCGCCGGTGGTGATGGCAGCGATGAGTTCGGCGCCGCGGCGGAAGCGTTCAAGGAGATCGGGGATGTCGTTCATGGGGTTTCAGTAGTAGTCGGCACAGCTCATGTAATAGCCGCATCGCTCGCAGAAGAGCTTGCATTTGCGCGGTTGCAGGCGGGTGGAACAGACGGGGCACCAGAGCATCGGCTCATCGTTGTCACTGGGCTGGCGCACCGGATCCGCCCCCTCAGGCGGTTTCTGGTCGGGCTGCATCGAAGATCACCGTTATAATAGCGCCAATCCGATGTCGAAGAGAATCCGGCCAACTGAGGAACTCTGGTGGCGCCAACTAGGTGGAAGGCCCTACCTTGCGGTTGGGACTCCACGGAGTGATAATCAGGAACGGCCTAAATGGCAGCTGATGCTCAACGTACTGGATTTTGCGATGAACTCATGGGACAACTGGTGACGCAGTCTTTAGCGGGCCGGCGCTATCCGGCGCAGATGAGCGTTTGCGAGGGCGGCGGCGCGGAGCCGGTGGCGAAACGAGTTCTGGTAAACGGAGTGATCGAGGCTGGCGCCGATGCCTACGGGTATCGTGCGGCCTGCGCCTGGTGAACACGATGCAAACAGACTTTGGTTGGATGCTCGTCCGGCTCTGCTACGCGGGCCCATTGCTGTACATCGGGCTGGCGATGGCACTGGATCCCGAAGCATTTGTCCGGTTGCTGAGCAACCTGGCGCGTGGAATCCGTAGCTTTCAACAACAGCTGCAAGGGTTGCGCGGACAGCCGCTGCCGGGTGAAGGGACGCCCTTCGCCGTATCTCGTGGTGGGCGAATGGTTTTCCAGATAGCGGGCGCGGCATTGGCGCTTGTCGCCCTGCTCCACCTGATGGGCGTTGTCACCTAGCGGCCTGGATTTGCCGCGACAGCCCAGAGGTGGCTCGCGGTGCGAATATAGAGCCGCCCGTTGGCGATGGCCGGCGAGGCGTGGGCCGCCTCGTCGAGCGTGTTGCTGCCGAGCACAACGTGCTCCGGGCCAGCCTGAATGATGAACGTCTCGCCGTCCTCACTCGTCAAAAAGATCTTGCCGTCAAACGCCACCGGAGATGCGCTAAAAGTGGCGGGCTTCGGCACTCGCTTGCCCTCGTAGACGAGCTTGCCGGTGCGGGCATCGAGGCACGTCAGCAGACCGCGGTCCGTGGGGATGTAGAGATAGTCACCGTAGAGAATGGGCGACGGAACATAGGCCGTACCCTTCTCGTAGCTCCAGGCCAGCGTCCCGTCGTTCCTGATCCCGTACACGCGCTTATCCGGATAGCCGGCGCTGGGGAAGATCATGCCCAGCCCCGAGACGATACTGGGTACGGTATTGCCCACCACGCCCTTGGTGCGCCATAGCTCCTTGCCGCTGCGCGGGTCGTAGGCGATGGTGTTGGTCATGCCCGGGGCAACCAACATCGGCTGAGAGCCGTTGTAGACGATGCTGGGCGTGGACCAGTTGGCCGCCTCTTTGCGCGCCACCTTCCACACCACTTTGCCGTCCTTGGCCGAAAGCGCAGCCAGGAAGGAATCCGCACCCTCCTCCTGATCGCACAACACCAGCACGAGGTCTTCGAACAGGACCGGCGAGGAGGCAGGCCCCATGCCGACCGTGCCGATGGGCCCCAGCGACGTCTTCCACTTCAGTTTGCCGCCGGGCGTGTAGGCATAGACGCCCTGGGATTCGAAGCTGACGTAGACGGCCTTGCCGTCGGTGACCGGAGTGGGCGTGGCGTAGGTGTTCTTCTTGTGGCGATCGTCGTAGACGCGGCCTTCGTAGGCGGTTTGCTGCCACTGGATTTTCCCGGATTGCGCGTCGACGGCCAGGACGATCAGGCGGTGGGCGCGATCGGCGCCGGCGGAGTCCGGGTGGCGAAACTCCTGGCCTTCCTGCATGTGCTTGGGTGCCTTGGCGCCCTGGATGGGGTCCAATTCCAGAGAGGTGGTCAGGAAGATCTGTTTGCCCCACACAACCGGAGAAGAGTGGCCACGGCCGGGGATCTCCGCCTTCCAGGCGATGTTGCGCGTGGTGCTCCACTCGTTGGGCAGTCCCTTCTCCGTCGAGACTCCGTTGCCGCCCGGCCCGCGCCACTGCGGCCAGTTTTCGGCTTGTGCGGCCAGGGCGAAGAGCAGACAGGCAAGTATCGGTTTCATTCGGACAACTCCTCTGATGGCACGCTTGGTGGCACGCTAATCCAGTTCGGCGTACTCACCCGGCACGATCTGTCTCGTGCGCGGCAGTCGCCCGCGAAAGCTCTGATACCCCACAAACGCCAGTAATCCAACGAAGACAACGAGCTTCATGACATCAGACGCGCGAGAGCGCGGAAGGACTTGCCACAAAATGCCGAGCACCGGCTGGGCGATGCACATGGCCCATACCGTTCCGTAGAAATAGCGGCGCTCATGGCCCTCGCCGGCCGTGGAGGGGCCCACGCGGGGCAGCTTGCCCAGGGCGCCAAGGATCCAGATGGGGATCACGATCGGAAAATATCCATACCAGTAGATCTGCTTCATGATCCACTGGCCGGTGACGATGGCCACCAGCAGTCCGGTGATATTCAGCAACCCGTAGCTGATGGCCGCGCTCCACGCGAACGTGTAGCAGACGCGGCGGTAGAGCGGGTTGGGCCGGTCCTCGGTAAACCGGATGATGTAGGGCGCCGGTTCGCATCCGGGCAGCTTTCCGCGCAGGCCGGCGATGCCGGTTCCGATCAGTACAGCCACCAGCCACCAGACCAAGTCTCCGTGGAGGCCTTCGGTGAACAGCCGGAACGTCACCGGCCCAGGAATGAGGAAGAAGACAAAGATCCAGATGGGCCAGTGGTTGAAGCGATAGTACGTCTTGTTGCGCGTGCGGATCTTGCGCTCACTGGCGAATTCGAGTTTGACCTGCGGGTTCATGGCAAAAACTCCAGTTTGGCATAGGGGACCACGCAGCGTGGCCGGACGGGTACAATCGTGTGCTATGAGGCTGGATTTTTCGGGGCAGCGGGCGCTTGTAACGGGAGGCGCAAACGGCATTGGCCGGGCGATTTCAGAAGCGCTGGCGGCCTGCGGCGCGGAGGTTTTCGTGTTGGATCTCGAGCGGGAGAGGCCAGCCGAGCGGGCTGCTGAGTTTGGCGCGACGGGGTTCAATGCCGATGTGACCGATCCTGGCTCGCTCGCCGCCGCCTTCGCTGCCGCCGGTCCGTTGGATGTAGTGGTGGCCAATGCCGGCACCGTAGCCGCTGCCGCCCTGACCGACACCACCACCGAAGTTTGGGATCGCACGCTGCGTGTCAACCTGAGCGGCGCATTTCACACGATGAAACTGGCCGCCGAGCAGATGAAGCCGCGCCGGCGGGGCGCCATCGTCCTGACGGCCTCGACAAACTCCTACGATGGTGAGCCGGATCTCTCCGCCTACAACGCCACAAAGGCCGGATTGCTGGGCCTCCTGCACACTGGCGCCGGCGAGTTGGGTCCTTATGGGATCAGAGTGAATGCGGTTTGCCCCGGCCTGATCCGCACACGCCTCACCACGGATCACTTCTCCCAGGGTTCCTTGCTGAAGGAGTATTTCCGTCACATCCCCCTGGGCCGCGGCGGACGGCCGGAGGAGGTGGCCAACGCGGTTGCGTTTCTGGCCTCCGACCTCGCCTCATTCATCACAGGCGCCGCGCTGCTGATCGATGGCGGCCAGATGGCGACGAAGTTCGGGACCTGGAATGAGGCCTCCGCCGATTTCGTGACCGATCACTGGGAGTTGAAATAATGCCAACTCTGCTGGCCGAAGGACTCGCTAAATCCTTTGGCGACGTCCATGCCGTTAGCGGCGTTTCGCTGGCTGTCGAGGCCGGAGAGGTGGTGGGACTGCTCGGTCCGAACGGGGCGGGGAAGACTACCATCCTGCGCATGATCGCTGGGATTCTGGCCCCGGACGAGGGCTCCGTGCGCATTCAAGGCATCGACATCGCGGCCGCTCCCCTGGCCGCCAAACAGAAGATCGGCTTCCATTCCGGCGACACGCAGCTCTACGGACGCCTAAACCCAAGGGAGGCGTTGCAGTATTTCGGGCGGCTCTATGGCATGGACGAGCCGCAACTCCAGTCGCGCATTGAACAGCTTGTGGCAGAGCTGGAAATGGGGTCATTCGCGGACCGTTCGTGCAGCACTCTCTCTTCCGGGCAGAAGCAGCGCGCCAACATCGCCCGCGCCTTTCTGCATCAGCCCGATCTAATGATTCTCGACGAGCCCACCAACGCACTGGATGTGGTCAGCGGCCAGTTCATCGTCGAAGCCATCCGCCGCGAGCGCTCCGCAGGACGGGCGGTTCTTTTTTCTACGCACATCATGGGCGAGGCTGAGTATCTCTGCGACCGCGTGGCGCTGCTGCACCAGGGGCGGCTGGTGGATCAGGGGACGATTCCTGAGCTGCTGGCGCGCTCCGGCTGTGCCAACCTGACCGACGCCTTCCTGAGGAGTATCGCCGCATGAGACCGCGCATCGTGTTCACCATCGTGCGCAAGGAGCTGCTGGAGGCCCTGCGCGACCGCCGCACGCTCTTCATGATGATCGCGCTGCCGATCCTCCTCTATCCCCTCTTGATCCTGGGCCTCAGCCGCCTGCAGGAGGGCCAGCAGGCAGCCACGGCCGCGCGCGCTTCCAGGGTGGCCGTGTGGGGCGAACTACCAGCCGAAACCGCCCAGCGCCTTTCGGAGAAGGGCAAGGTGGAGTTGCTTCCCTGGGCGGGTGCGCCGGAATCGGTTCGCGCCGGATTGACGATGAATCAGCTCAGCGCGCCGCCCTCTCCGCCTTTGGAGATGGAGGCTGCCGATCTGCCCCCCAAGCCCAGGAAGATGCCCGATACGCTGTGGGCCAAGGCCGCCCAGCAGGCAATTCTCGACCGCAAGGCCGACGCAGTGCTCATCGCCTGGCCCGGCTTTGGGGAGCGCATCGGCAAGGGCGAGTTGGGCGTGGTGACCATCCTGTTCGACTCCGTCCGCGACAACTCCCGCAAAGCGCGCGACCGCGTCAGCGACGGGATGCGGCTCTACCGCGTGGAGCTCCAGAAGCAGCGCGAACGGAAGCTCAGCCTGCCGCCCGGCTTCTCTGTTGGCATCGAAATGCAATCCACCAACGTGGCCACCGAACAGCGCAAGTCGGGCCTGCTGATTGGAACGCTGCTGCCCTACATGCTCATCATGTTCTCGGCCATGAGCGGCTTCTACGCGGCCATCGACATGACGGCCGGCGAAAAAGAGCGCGGCACCATGCAGACTCTGCTCTGCGCTCCAGTGGAGTCCCTGGAGATCATTGGAGGCAAGTTTCTGGCAGTCTGGAGCATCGCCATGATCGCCACGGTGGTCAACCTCCTCAGCCTGGCGCTGACGTTTTCGCAGATCAAGATGCCCGGCATGCAGATGAGCACACCGCCATCGGCCTATCTGGTTGCCTTCCTGATGCTGATCCCCATCTCGCTCATGATCAACTCGGTCTTCCTGGCGGTTGGTGCCTTTGCCAAGGATTTCAAGGACGGCCAGAACTTCCTCACGCCGGTCCTGCTTGGCCTGCTCGTCCCGCTGTCGGTGACTATGACCCCGGGGGTTGAGCTCGATGGCTATCTGGCCTTTGTGCCCATCGTCAATATCGCGCTTCTCATCAAGGGCGTCTTTGTGGGCGAGTGGTCGGCGGATATGCTGTTCCTGGTTTTGGTCAGCTCCTTCTGCTACGCCTCGCTAGCTCTTGTTTTTGCCGCCAACGTCTGGGAGAAGAACGCGGTTTTGCTGGGGGGTAAGGAAAGATTCGGCAGCGTATTCGATTTCTCGCGCCGGCCAGGCGCTAAGCCCACGCCGGCTTCGTCGCTGCTGATCTTTGCGGTGGTGCTGGTGGCCGGGTTCTACGGCAGCCTGGCCCTGCTGAAACACGGGCTGCCCATCGTGCTGACTGTCACGCAGTACGGCTGTTTTCTTCTGCCCGTGCTGTTGCTGATCCGCATGAAGGGCTACGATTTTACAGAGACACTCCGGCTCCGCGCGCCCTCGCTGAAGGCGATCCTGGGTGCGGTGCTCATCGGTTGCTCCGCCTGGGCGGTCGCCGGCGGGCTGCTGGTTAGACTGCTTCCGCCGCCGGAATCGCTGCAAAAGGCGATGGAAAAGCTACTCATGCTGGACGAATCGGCGGTGCCGCTCTGGCAGGTTTGGGCGCTAATTGCGTTGACTCCAGCCATTTGCGAGGAGCTGCTCTTCCGCGGTCTCATCCTGTCCGGCTTCCGCCGCCTTGGCATGTGGCCGGCCATCCTCGCCACCAGTCTACTCTTCGGCCTGGCGCACGCATCCATCTACCGGATGCTACCCACCATGGCGCTCGGCATCCTATTCGGCTACGCCGTGTGGAAGACCAAATCCATCGCTGCCGGCATGATCTGCCACGCGTTGAACAACGGGCTGATGGCCACCATGGCGCGGTCGAAGCCGTTGATGATGCAGCTCGGGTTGGGTGAATCCAAGTTTGTCCCCTGGCACATCATCGGTATCTGCGCCGTTCTGCTGGCGGCCGGGTTGTGGTTGGTTCACAGCGACGAGGAGTCCACCACGGCCTGAATGGTGGAGGGTGCGTTTCCCTCCAGGCGGTTGTTGACGAACATGAGCGCGGGCTGCCCGGCGGCCAGCGCCCGCTCCATCAGCTCCTTCAACCCCTCGCGGGCGCCGGGGTTCGGGTCCTGCGTGCGGTCGTACGGTTGAAACTGGGCCACTGCCTGTTCATAGCTGCGACCGTGGCGGAGCAGCGCGCGGGCGATGGTGAAATCCGCCGTGTAGGCCTCCGGCATGGCAATTTGCTCGGGTAGTTCGGGCATGCGCGTCCAGGCGTTGAAGACGTGGGCGGTCCGGTTTTCCCGCAGCACCTCGAAGTAGGGCGCGGCCAGGAACTCCTTGTTGCGGATCTCCACCGAATAGCGCCACTCCGGCGGCAGGGCGCGGAGAAAGGCGTGCAGCTCTTCGGCGAAAGGCGTGACGCTCTCGTAGTGGCGTTTGCCCATGGTGCCAAATTCGAAGATCATCGCGGCCACGCGATCCTTGTACGGCGCCAGCGGCCGCAGGAATGCGGCGTCAAATAGGTGAGAGTTCAGGAAGGACTCGTTCCCGTTGCCGGCCCGCGCGCCATAGCGGGCGTGCTTGGGCCACTCCTTCACCGTAATCTCCTCCGGCACTTTGAAGGCAAACCGCAGCCCGGGCGGCGCGGTGGCGAACAGCCGCTGCCAGTAGCTCTCCGAAGGGAACTGGTAGAACGAGAAATCGCCGCAGACGATCGGGAACGTCTCGGCGTATTCCGCCAGGCAATCGCTTTCGAACTTCTTGCGCGAGAACCGGCCGCGCGTGTTGTAGCGCTCCGGCGTATAGATGGAGCCCAGCCAGCCTTCGTATTTCCACGAGCTGGTTCCAAAATACACACCGCGCGCGGCCAGCGACTTCAGCCGGCCAGCCAGCGGTTTCTCGTCGGAGAAGAGCGAGAGGTTCATCACATTCCAAAGTACACTGTGATTAATGACCAGAAGAGAACTGCTCGCCGCTCTGGGAACGGCGGTGGCCGCCCCCGCATACGCGCTGCCCGCGGCGCCGGTCAGCATCGCGCGCTGCCGCTCCTACGATGAGGACCTCACCGCCATCCTTACCGGGATGTTCGATCAGCTCGGCGGCCTCTCCCGGCTGGTGCAGGGCAAAACCGTCACCATCAAGCTGAACCTCACGGGCAGCCCCGCGCTGCGCATCCAGGGCCGCGCCCTGGGCGTCACGCACTACACCCACCCCAAAACCGCCGCCGCCATGACGGCGCTGCTGGACCGCGCCGGCGCCCGCCGCATCCGTTTTGTCGAGAGCTGTTGGGCGAGCGCCGCGCCGCTGGAAGAGTACCTGCTGGAATCGGGCTGGAACGTCCGTGCTTTGAAGAGCGCCGGCAAGACAGTGGAGTTCGTCAACACCAACGCGCTCACCGGTGGCCACAAACAGTACTCGCGTTTTAAAGTAGCCGGCGGCCTGGTCTTCCCAGCCTACGATCTGCATCCGGCGTACGAGCAGACCGACGTCTTCGTCTCCATGGCCAAGCTGAAGAACCACGAGACCTGCGGCGTTACGCTCTCCATGAAGAACATCTTCGGTATCACTCCGGCCTCGATCTACGGCGATGATGCGGGGCGCGATGAGCCGAACGAGAGGCCGGCCAAGGGCCGTGTCGATACCTGTCACCTGGGTAAACGCCAGCCGGCGAAGTCCGCTCCGGGTGAGTTGCATCCACAGTCATCGCGCGATCCGGGCTATCGCATGCCGCGCATCACGGCGGAGCTCAATGCCGCCCGTCCCATCGACATCGCCTTCATTGATGGCGTGGAGACACTCACCGGCGGCGAGGGTCCGTGGATCCGTAATGTGAAGCCGGTGCGGCCCGGGATCCTGCTGCTGGGGACGAACGCCGTTTCCACCGATACCGTAGCTACGGCGGCGATGGGTTACGACCCGCGAGCGCCGCGCGGGCAGGGCATTTTCAAGAACTGCGACAATACGCTGCTGCTGGCCGAACAACTCCGTCTGGGCTCAGCGGACCTGAGGCAGATTGACGTGCGCGGCCTGAAACTCGCCGAAGCGCTCTACCGCTTTGGCTGAAATCCGCTGATCACCAGAATGCCGACGTCTTCCAGCTTGTCGATGTCGATCCCCATGCTGTCTTCCATCTGGTAGGCTTCCACCTTGCGCGGACCGCGAGGTGTCAGCAGAGTGGCAGAGGTGAACGGCCCTGCCGTGTGGATGGCGATGTTTTCCACCGGGTAGTCCGAGAAGTTGACCAGGTGCAGCGCCAGGCGGCCGTCGTCGAGCCGCTTCAGGTTGGACAATACGCTGTGCGCCCCGAAAACGCGCACCGCGAAGTTCTTGCCCCAGATGAAACTGTTGACGCCGCGCCACACTTCTTCGAGCTTCTTGACCTGATCCTCGGGGAACGTGATGGCCGTTTCCGGCAGGGTCATCCGCCAGCCGGGTGGGCCATTGACCAGCGACACGCCGGAGCGCGTTACCGCCTTCAGCGTTTCCTTCTGCTCGTCGCTGAGCCCGGCGGGATCGATATTGAGCAGCGTTTTCGCATTGCCCGCCGCGCCGGGCGCGAGCTTCTCCACCGGCACCACCTGGAGCGGAATGTGTTTGGCCGCGATCATATCGACAATGCCGCCTGACATCAGCGCGCCGGAGGCAGGATCCTCCAGCAGCGCCAGGCTGCTGTAATCGGGCGCCTCCACCATGCTCCGGTTGGTCTCGTAAAACTGGAGCGCGTCGTTGATCCGCTTCCAGGAGTCCTGAATGCGCGGATCGCGCTGCCGCATCAGCTCCGTGAAGCCGCTATCCAGTGTCACCAGCCACCGCGCGCCGGACATCGCCGCGTCGCCGATGGCCTGCACATAGCGTTGCCCGCTGAGGACCTGTTTTTCCGGCGGACGGTTGGCCAGCCAGATCTGCGCTGAAGGTCCGAGCGAGGCGCGCAGATAGCGTAAGTAGCCGGTATTGGTCTCCACCCACGGCGCGCCGGTGGGCCGCGCCTCGGTGCTGCCCTCCTTCTCGGCTCGCACACCGGGCCACAATCCCTGCCCGACCGCCACCAGCGGACCTGGCCTGACATCGACGCGCCGCGCGGCAATCTGAAAATCCTTGCCTTCCACCAACACCTGTAGCCCGCGCGCCCGCGCTCCCTCGCGCATGACACCAGCCGACTGTTCGTCGGGAACCACCAGGCACGTCACGGCCGAGCCGTCGAGCATGTTCAGCGAACCCGTGTCGCTCCAGGCCCATCGCATGGGGACGCAGGCGCTAATCTGTGCGGCTAAGAGGAAGGCGAGGAGCATCTTGACACCTGGGAAGGAACGTGTAAATACTTATACCATGACTCTCACTGATCGCCAGCGTGAGATCTATGACTACATCGTCGCATTTCGGCGCGAAAACGGCTGCTCGCCGTCGATCCCCGAGATCCAGCGCCACTTCGGCATCAAGAGCCCCAACGGCGTGGCCGGGCACCTGCACGCGTTGGAAACCAAGGGGATGATCCGCAGGGCCGAGCGCGGCTCGCGCCAGATTGACATCGTCGCCGATGAAAGCGCGGCGCCTCCACCGGTGTTGCACCGGCTTCCAATCTACGGGCACATTCCGGCCGGGGTGCCCCAGGAGTTTCAGGCCGGCGCGGCGGAGGGTTCCAAGCTATTCGATGAGGAGACGCTGGGGTTCCGGCCTCGCGAGGGCTGCTTCCTCTTAAAAGTGCGTGGTGACTCGATGCAGGACGCCGGTATTCTCGATGGCGACACGGTGGTGATTGAGCCCACACCCTCGCCGCGGGCCGGGCAGATCGTCGCCGCGCTGATAGACGGCGAAAACACGCTCAAAAGGCTCGTTTTTGTGCACGGAAAGTGGTTTTTGAAGGCAGAAAACGCCTCTTATCCAGAGTTGCACCCACGCGCCGATCTCACCATCCAGGGCGCGGTGCGCCTGGTGGTCCGTAGTGTGAACTAGTGGTTCACCCCTGCTGATTTGTCCCCGGTCTTGCCGGTTCGCCCAGGATGATGCCGTGAGGAGTTCGGCGGCGCAGAGTAGAATTACAGGTTGTCGGGCAGAAGACTCCGCGCCATGACTCTACCGTTGGAAGTTGAAGTTCTCATTCCAGGCCTTTCGCTTTCGCCCCTGGCTGTGGCGATTTCGGATTGCGGCGGGGTTGTCCGCTGGGCGAATGGGCAATTCGCGGAGCTCTCCGGATCTGACGTGGGCGAGATCCCCGGACGCAGTTTGGTGTCCATTTTCGGCATTGAGTTTTCCGAGGTGCTGCTCGACATTCTGCGGCGGGTCGTGTCCGCGGCAGAGCCTTGGAGTGGTGAGACTGCCGGCAAATGGAAGGGCGGCCTGCGCTGCGAAATTGCACTGACGGTCTCTCCGATTTGCTCCGCGACTCGCGAAGTAACCCACCTGCTTTGGACGATGCAGGACGACTCCGGGCGAAGGTCGGCGACGGTGCGCCTGGAGCAACTGGAGCGAATCTTCAGCGCGGCCCAACTGGCCGCACGCTTCGGAGTGTTTCGATGGAACGCGAAGACCGGGAAATCGGAGTGGTCTCCCGAGACGTACTGCTTGTATGGCCTGGATCCGGCAACGACGGACGCGAGTTTCGACTCATGGTTCGCAACGGTGCATCCCGACGACCAAGCCTGGGTATTGCGTGAGTTTCAGGCGACCCTGGCGGACCGCTCTCCGGACGGGAGGCTGAACATCGAGTATCGGTCGCTTGACGGGCGCCGGTGGATTGCCGGAGAGGGCAAGCTGTACCGCGATGAAGAGGGCCGGCCGGACTACATGATCGGCCTGAACATCGACATCACAGAGCGAAAGGTGGCGGAACTGGCCCTCAGCCATCAGGTCGAGTTTTCGCAGGGTATTTTCAACTCGACCTCCGACAGTCTGGCCGTGGTGAACGCAGAGGGACGGATTGTTGAAGTGAACGATGCCTGGCGCCGCTTCGCGAGCAACAATGATGGAGGGGGCGAAACGGTCTGGGGGCCAGGGGTGGCCTACTTTGGGAGCGATGCCGGTGAGATGGAAGATCGGGCCGTCGCCTCCGCGGCCAGGGAGGGCCTGCACCGAGTGCAGATGGGGACTCTCCCGCACTTCGAGATCGAGTACCCCTGCCACTCTCCGACGGAACAGCGATGGTTCGTGATGCGGGTCTCGCCCTTCCTGGATCGTCCCGGTACCGTGCTGGTCTCGCACACCGACGTGACGGCGCGAGTCCGGGCAGAGCAGGCACTGCGTGCGAGTGAGGAGCGCTACAGGCGGGTTTCGTCAGTGATTTCCGATGTGGCGTACAGCTGCGTGGTAAGGGAAAACGGCGGCTATGCGATCGACTGGCTCACCGGCGCATCGGAGCGAGTCACCGGCTATACGGCTGACGAACTGATGGCGATGCGCTGCTGGGGCGCGCTGGTGATTGAGGAAGACAGAGCGCTGTTCGGCGAACAGGTAATCGGTTTGAAGCCCGGCGAGTCCGGATCCTGCGAGATCCGTCTACGCCACAAGGATGGGTCCATCCGGTGGTTGGCCTGTTGCGCCGAGGGCGTGGTGTGGCCGGGATCCCTCAATCGATTGCGGACCTATGGCGGATTGGTTGATATCACAGGGCGCAAATCAGCGGAAGCGGCGCTACTGGAAAGTGAGCGGCTGCTCCGGGAATCGCAGGTGACTGCCGGACTGGGCAGCTACCTCCTGGACGTCGGGACCGGAATATGGAGGAGTTCAGCGGTTCTCGATACGCTGTTTGGGATTGACGAGAACTACCTCCACGATGTTGAGGCGTGGGCGGCCTTGATTCATCCGGACGACCGCGAAATGATGGTCGCCTATTTTCGGGACGAAGTCGTGGGGCAGTGCCGGCGGTTTGACAAGGAGTACCGCATCGTCCGTCATGACACGGGTGAGACGCGATGGGTACATGGGCATGGCAGGTTGGAATTGGATGCCAACGGACGGGCTCTGGCGATGTATGGCACCATCCAGGACATCACCGAACGCCGCCGGGTGGAGGATGCACTGCGCGAGAGCGAAGTGCGCTACCGGGCGATTTTTGAATCCTCACGCGACGCGCTGTTATTGGCGGACGGCGCCAGCGGGATGCTGATTGACGCGAACGCCGCGGCGCAGGTCTTGACTGGACGCACGTTGGATGAACTCCGGCGGCTGCACCAGTCTGAGCTCCATCCGCCCGAGGACGAGCAGTTGTCTCGCGCCAGTTTTGAACGCGACCGTGTTGCGCCCTCCATCAATCTGCATCGCGTGACCAGATCGGACGGGACGCGTGTTCCTGTTGAGATCGTTGCCACGCAACTCCGGGATGCGGCGGGCAGGGAACTGATCCTGGGCGCGTTTCGCGACATCACTGAGCGTGCCAAGGCACAGGAGGAACGGGAGCGGCTGGCGTCGCAACTGATCCAGGCGCAGAAAATGGAATCCGTCGGGCGCCTGGCGGGCGGTGTGGCCCACGATTTCAACAACCTGCTCACTGTGATCAACGGGCACTGCCAGTTACTGATTCTAAAGCTGACGCCCGGGGATCCGACCAGAACCAGCATCGAGACGATCCTCAAGGCCGGGGAGCGCGCCGAATCGCTGACTCAACAATTGCTCGCCTTTAGCCGCAAGCAGGTCTTACAACCTCAGGTGATCGACCTGAATCGTGTGGTGCTGGAAGTGCGCTCGATGCTCTCCCGTCTGGTGGGCGAGGACGTGCACGTGAGGGTGGAGCTGAACTCGACCCATTCTTCGGTGAGCGCGGACCCGAATCAGCTGCAGCAGGTGCTGATGAACCTGATCGTGAATGCGAGAGACGCCATGCCCGGTGGGGGCAATCTGGTCATCGAGACGTGCGACGCGGAATGGGACGATGTTTCGCTCCAACCGGGCGCCAATCCCATCGGCGAGAGGCAGGTCCGGTTGACGGTGAGCGATGACGGAGTGGGCATGAATGAGGAGACCCGGCGCAATATCTTCGAGCCGTTCTTCACTACGAAGGGCATTGGCAAAGGCACCGGCCTTGGGCTGTCGATGGTGCATGGGATCGTGGCGCAAAGCGGTGGGCGGATTGAGGTGGAAAGCACACCAGGCCGGGGTACGGCATTCCATATCTATCTGCCGTCAGTGGAGAGTGTCGCCAGCGCGTTTGTGGCGCCAGTGACGTCCGAGCCGCTAGGCGGCACGGAGACGGTATTGGTCGTTGAAGATCAACTGGAAGTGCTCACTTACGCGGTGGGAGTCCTCAGGGTCTACGGCTATACAGTGATGGAGGCGAGAGCGGTGGATCAGGCGCTGGTGCTTTTTCAGCAGAATTCCAGCCGTATCGACCTCGTCCTGAGCGACGTAATCATGCCGGACGGCGGTGGGAGGAACCTGGCCGACGCGTTGGAACTGATGCGTCCGGGTGTCAAGGTGCTCTTCATGTCGGGGTATACGGAGGACGTGATAACCGAGCACTTCGTGGACGGCGAAGACCGGCACTTCATTCAGAAGCCATTCAGTCCCCAGCAACTGGCCGCGAAGGTGCGGGACGCGCTGCAATCGTAGGGTGCGTTCCGGACGGGCGCGATGAGTTCCTTAATAGAAACGGCGCCCTAGCAGGTGAGAATCCCACCCTTCCGAGCGCCGCTGGAATCGAAACGAACTGCCGGCTACCGGGCGCCGATCTTCGAGCCGATCACCTCGCCGGAGACGATGATCTCCACTCGGCGGTTTTGCTGGCGGCCCGCGGCGGTGGCGTTGTCGGCCACGGGCGTGGTTTTGCCGAAGCCCTTGGACGTGATTTGCCCGGCCTGGAGGCCCTGCTCGATGAGATAGGCGCGCGTGGTTTCGGCGCGCTGCTCGGAGAGCTTTTGATTCAGTTCGTCGCTGCCGGTGCTGTCGGTGTGGCCTTCCACTTCGAGATTCAGTCCAGGGTGGGCGAGGACGATGCCAGCGAGGCGGGCGAGTTTTTCACGCGTCGGCGGGCGCAGGTTGAACTTGCCGGTGTCGAACAGGACGTCGGCCATATTGACGACGAGGCCGCGCGGCGTATCGCGGGTTTCGAGGATGCGGCTGAACTGGTCTAGCAGTTGGGCGCGAAGGGCTTCGGCTGCTTTGCTGGCGCGCTCGGCTTCAGCCTTAGCACGCTCGGTTTCGGCCTTGGCGCGCTCCGCCTCCGCTCGGGCCGCCTGGCCGCGTGCTGCTAGAATCTCAGCCTCGGCTTTTGCTTTGGCGGCGGCGGCCTCGGACTCTGCCTTCATCTGCGCCTCGCGGGCGGCGGTGAGTTCGGCCTGGCGGCGGGCCTCGGCCTGGGCACTGGCACGGGCGGAGGCGGCCGCGGCGTCCGCGACACGCTTGGCCTCTGCGGCCTCGGCGGCTGCCTTGGCCTCGGCTTCGGCCTTTGCTTTGGCGGCCGCCGCGGCCTTTTCCGCCGCAATTCGCTCTTCGTCCTGACGCTGGGTGGAGAGTGCGCGGGCATCCTCGGAGAACTGAATCGCCTGGCGGGCGGTAGAGATGGTCTCCTTCTTGTTGGCCTTGGCGGCCAGCGAGTTCTCGGCCATCTTGAGGCTGGCTTCGGCCTTGGTCAGGATCTCGGGTGCGTACTTGGCACCTTGGCGCGACTTGGCGATATCCACTGCGTTGCGGGCCTGATACATCTCCAGCGGAACGTTCTTGAGGTCGAGCGTAAGCGCCAGCGGGTTGTCCTGCTTGGCGTATTGCGCGCGGTGCATCAGCTTATACTCGGTGATCGGGAAGACTTTGCCCTTGGTGCCCTTCAGGAGGAGATTCTCCACCACCACGAGTTCGCTGGGCTGGCGGACCGAGAAGTAGGGCTCGGCTGTGACAATGAGCGAGAACGTCTGCAACTGGACGCTGGTTGCCAGTTTGCCGGCTCCGTTCTTGTCGACGACGACTTCGCCGATGTTGATGGTGCGGCCCTCGGTGGAAACCGCCCAGAGGACGTAGGTCAGGAACTCAGTGCCGAGTTTCGATGGGGCGGAAAGGCCCGCAAGCTTCACTTCCACGCTGGTGACGCCGCTGCGGGCCTGGACTTTGGCCTCGCCGGCGGCCTGCGGCAGGAGGGCGGTTCCGTTCATGCCAACCTTGGTGGCGCCGCCGCCAACCTGGTAGCCGATTGCGGTGGTGGACTTGCTGACAACGGTCGATAGCGGAGAGCTTGGTTGCGAGTACGCGGTTAGGGCGAATGCCGTGGCGCAAAGGAAGGCAGACCGAGTCGAAGTGAACTTCATAGGGTAAGTGTAGATGAAAATTTCCTCACGATCGGAATCGTTCAATTCGGGCGTGACAGACAAGCTGGCGGTCTGGACAGAATGCCGCGGCGTACTATGCCCGCGCGGGGCGCTTACAATAGCAGTGAGCCGAGATGCAGGCAAACCAGTGGAGGCAATCAACAACCCCGTGACGACTCGCCTCGCCATGCTTTTGGCCTGTGCCCTGTCCCTCCCCGGACAGTTCCTTCAACCGTCACCGAACGGGAGGTATCTGGTTCGTTCGAACGGAGAGCCGTTCCTCTGGATTGGAGACACGGCGTGGTATGCGGGCGTGAAGGCCAGCAAGGCCGAATGGACGGAGTATCTGGAGGACCGTCAACGCAAGGGGTTCACCGTGGTGCAGATCTCCGCGGGACGTACGCCGCCCGGCTGGACCGGCGCCATGCCGTTCGCGGCCGGAGGTGAGCCTAACGACGTCTACTGGGACGGCATTCTGGCCAAGGTGCGCGAAGCCAACCGGCGTGGCATGGTGGTGATGCTGGTGGGATTGGGCCGGCCCACCAACGAGGCGGATATCCGGCACGTCTCCACACCGGAATACGCCCGATACATCGCACAGCGTTTCGCCGGAGTTGAGGCGATTATGTCCCCGAACTTTGACGGAGCCTATAGCCCGGTATTCGACACCGTGGCCGAGAATCTGGTGGCGGCGGGGACGAAGTTGCCCATCACCCAGCATCCGAACACTCTGAAGGGCCAGAATGAGCTCTACGTGCCGAAGTCCTATCTGACATTCAGCGGATTGCAGAGCGGGCATCACAATGGCCGTCTCGAAGCCGCGTACGCCGCCGCGCGCGAATGGCCGTTGACGCTTTGGGCCATGAAGCCCGTCCGGCCGGTGATCAACATCGAGGGGATGTACGACGGGCGAGGTTCGGACGAGGGCGGCGCCTGGCGAGGCAAAGACGTGCGGCGGATCGGCTGGATCTCGTGGCTGTCGGGCGCGATGGGCTACACCTATGCCGCCGGAGAGACGGCGCGCAAAGTGCCCGGCACAAACGGCGGAGTTTGGGGCTGGAATCAGGATGAGGCGGCGTTTGATTTCTGGCGCAAAGCCGCGGCGTGGCCGAGCGCGGGCTCGATGACGATCATGCGGGATTTCTTTGCCGGCATCGAGTGGTGGCGGCTGGAGCCTGTCCACGAACTGATCGTGCAGGAAGGAACACCGGACAGCCAGACGCGCGCCGTGTTCGCGGCGAGCGCGGACCGTGCGCTCGCGGTGGCCTACGCTCCATCCGGTGGCAGATTCAAGCTCGATCTGACTTCGTTTCCAGCCTCGCTGCAAGCCGAGTGGTTCGACCCGGTAACGGGCCGCAGAACGCCCGCGGTTCTCCGCGAATGGCTGGCGCCGCCTGCCGGAACCGGCGATATTGTCCTCCTGATTCGCCAGGCGCCGCGTTAGTCCGCTGCCCGGGGCAACTCGTCAGATCAACATCCTGTCGCGAAACTCCTGTGCACGGTGGCGGGCCATCGAGACGGCGGGCCCGGATGTGAGCGTGAGTTCGTAGCCTCCGTCAACCGCTGGTTCCATGTGGGCGCCGGCGCTGAGATTCACGATGTGGCGGCGGGATGCGCGGAAGAACAGCTGCGGATCGAGCCGGGCTTCGAGATAGGCGAGCGAGCGCAGGATGAGCGGGCGCTGGCCCGAGAAGTACAGGCGCGTATCGTTACCGTGGGACTCGAAACGGGCAAGGTCGGTGAGGCGGACAAACCAGCAGCGCTCGCCGTCGCGGACGGTCTTCAGGAACGGTGTGCCGGCCGGGTGTGCGGGCTGGCCGGCAAATCCGGCGAGGGTGAGGACGTGGCACTCGTAGCGCTCCTTGTAGTGGGCGACGGTGGTATCTCAGACTGCGCCGGCCGATTGAAGGCCGGGGGCGCCGTTACGATGAGCAGAGCGAGCGTCGGAAGTAGCATGGCCACAGTGTGACGTGTGGCGGGTCCCGCCGGGGCGCATATGGGACGAACGGCGAGGCGGCGTGACGAGCGGCTACAGGGCGCGCTGAACGATGTCGCGGGCTTCGGCCACGATGGTGTCGAGGTGGTCCGCGCTGGCGAAGCTCTCGGCGTAGAGCTTGTAGATGTTCTCTGTGCCGGACGGCCGCGCGGCGAACCAGCCGTTCTCGCTGACCACCTTCAGACCGCCGATGGAGGCGCCGTTGCCGGGCGCGGCGGTGAGCTTGGCGGTGATGGGTGCTCCGGCCAACGAGGAATCCGTTACATCGGTGGGCGAGAGCTTGCCGAGCCGGGCCTTCTGTTCCGGGGTGGAGGGCGTATCGATGCGAGTGTAGTACGACTTGCCAAACTCGGCTTCGATTTCGCGGTAGTGTTCGCCGGGGTCGCGGCCGGTGCGGGCCGTGATCTCGCAGGCCAGCAGGCCCAGGATCAGGCCGTCCTTGTCCGTGGACCAGACCTTGCCGTTGGTCCGCAGGAAACTGGCGCCGGCGCTCTCTTCCCCGCCGAAACAGACGGTGCCGTCGAAGAGCCCGGGGGCGAACCATTTGAAGCCGACTGGCACTTCGTAGACCTCGCGACGGAGGGAGGCGCAGACGCGGTCAATCAACCCGCTGGAGACGAGCGTCTTGCCGATGCGGGCGGTGGCGGGCCAGAGTGGGCGGTTTTGGATCAGGTAGCGGATGGCGACGCAGAGATAGTGGTTGGGGTTGAGCAGGCCGGAGGAGGGCGTCACGATGCCGTGGCGGTCGGCGTCGGGGTCATTGCCGAAGGCGATGTCGAACTTGTCCTTGAGCTGGACCAGGCTGGCCATCGCGTAGGGGCTGGAGCAGTCCATGCGGATCTTGCCGTCGTGATCGAGCGTCATGAAGCCGAACTGCGGATCGACAGCAGGATTTACCACCGTGAGGTTGAGATGGAAGTGATCCGCCACGTGGCTCCAGTAGTGGACGGATGCGCCGCCGAGCGGGTCTACCCCGATTTTGAGCCCGGCGTTTTTGATGGCGTCGAGATCGACGACGGCGGAGAGTTCCCGGACGTAGTCCGGAACGAAGTCTGCCTGGTGGATCACGTCCTTGCCGATGGCCTGCTCATAGGGCAGGTAGTGCACCCCGGCGTTGCCGCCGCGCAGCAGTTCGTTGGCGCGGTCCTGGATCCACGACGTGACGTTAGTGTCGGCAGGCCCGCCATCGGGCGGGTTGTACTTGAAGCCGCCGTCGGCCGGCGGATTGTGGGAGGGCGTAATGATGATGCCGTCGCCGAAGGCGGAGGTGCGGCCGGCGTTGTACTTCAGGATGGCGTGCGAGATGACGGGCGTGGGTGTGAAGCCACCGCCCTGCTGGAAGATCGTCTCCACGCCGTTGGCGGCAAGGACCTCCAGGGCGGTGCGCTGGGCGGCCGCGGAAAGGGCATGGGTGTCCTGGCCCATGAAGAGAATACCGGTGTAGCCCTGAATCTTGCGGTATTCGCAGATGGCTTGCGTGATCGCGCGGATGTGATCCTCGTTGAAGGAAGAGTTCGTAGAGGTGCCGCGGTGTCCGCTGGTGCCGAAACTCACGTGCTGGGCGGGCACGGTAGGATCGGGCTTTGCGGAGTAATAGGCATTTTCGAGAGCAGCGAGATCAACGAGCATTCCGCTGGGCGCGGGCGTGCCGGCGAGGGCGTGGAGAGCCATAAGGACAGGTTAACAGTCAAAGGACTTGGCGGGACAGTGTGAATGGGTGTATAAATCAGACTAGTCGATCTGATGGGCTCACAGAGGTGCCAGATGGAAAACACGAGACGCGGATTCCTGCAAGCGGCGGGGACATTGGCGGTGGCAGGAGCGGCATCGGCCGCGGCGGCGCCGGCGCTACCCACCGTGAAGTTCGGCGGCAAGCACGAGATCTCTCGTATGCTCATCGGGACCAACCCGCTGATGGGCTACTCGCATTTCTCCCGCAACCTGGACATGAGCATGCGGGAGTGGATGACGCCGGAGCGGCGCATTGAGACGATCCTGGCGGCCGAGCGCGCCGGCATCACCACGTGGCAACTGCACTACCACCAGGACACCATCGCCATTCTCGAAGGCATCCGCGCGCGCGGATCGAAGATGAAGGTGTTTCTGTTGAGCGACTTCGAACTGCAGAAGGACTTTTCGATGATCCCCGGTCTGGCCAAGATGGGCTTCCTCGGGATGGCGCATCACGGCAACCGCACGGACGAGGCGTACCGTGCCGGCAAGATGGAAACCGTGCTCGACTTTGTGAAGCGCGTCCGCGATACCGGTGTGATGGCGGGTGTCTCGACGCACAATCCGGAAGTTGTCGATTGGATCGAGAGCAAGGGCTGGCCAACCGACTATTACATGACCTGCTTCTACCGGGTCAGCCGCACGGCGGAAGAGGCGCGGGCGCTGATGGGCGGCGAGCGGCCGTTGGGAGAGACCTTCCTGGAGAAGGATCCGCTGCGGATGACGGCGGTGATTCAGAAGACGAAGAAGCCGTGCCTGGGCTTCAAGATCATCGGGGCCGGGCGGATTGGCGCGACGCGCGAGAACATCGCGGGTGCGATGAAGTTTGCGTTCAACAACATCAAGGCGAACGATGCGGTGATCGTGGGGATGTGGCCGAAGTTCAAGGACGAGATCACTGAGAACTGCGAGATCGTGCGGCAGTTGCACACGACCTAACGTTGGTTATGTTGGCGCAATCTCATTGGCTCGGTGAGCTATCCCCTTCATGAAGAGACGGCACCACGTCATCGAAGCGTTGGTTCTGGCTGTTTTTTGCTGTTTGGTGGCGACCCAGATATTCATTGCGCCCGTCGTTAGTTTGGCCAACAACGGTGATTTTGGCGTGATGATCGGGCGATTCGGGCTAGGCCCCATGAACGACGGCCCAGAGGGCATCTCGTCTACGCGCCCACAGCGTATGTGTTCCATGGGGCGCGCTACTTTGTCGCCGTGAACTTGTCCAGCGAACTTCTTCTGATCGTGCCCGCTGTCTTCATCGGCTGGACGATATCCCCTCTGTTATTCGACATCCGGATCATGGGGGCCGTCCATGCAATTGTGCTGGTAGCGGGCTTCGCGCTCCTGCTTCCTCTCCCGGCGCCTATCGGTGTGGCGGCGTTTGATCCTGCTGAGTTTGCTCACGGTCGTGCTGAGCGATGTGCACTATGTGTCCCACCTGAACTCGTTTTATACGGACGTGGCCGCTCTGCTGGGGCTCCTGTTCATGGTGGGTGCCGGACTGCATCTGGCTCTGCGGGAGCGGGAGGACAACTTCTGGTTGGTTGCGTTCTGTGCCGCTGCCTGCTTTTTAATAGCTTCCAAGCCGCCACACGCGCTCCTGGCGGTCTGCCTCTTTCCTCTTGCCCTGGCCGCCGCCCTCCGCCGTCCGCGCAACTGGGCCGGCTATCTGGCCGCCGCCAGCCTGCTCGCCGTTGGCGCCGGCACCTGGGCACCTCGCTCCGCCGGTGGAGCGCGCGGAACCTCTATACCGCGACGTTCATCAGGATTCCACAGGTTGCTCACGATCCTCCCGCTGCCCTGCGCGAGATGGGCTTGGGTGACGAATACGTCCCCCACCTTGGTCACTGGGCCTACCAGGAGGGTGCGCCGAACGACGAGTGGTTCCTGGCATTCGCGCAGACGCAAAGCTATGGACGGCTCGCACTCTGGTACCTGCGCCATCCGCAATGGGCGTACCAGATTCTGGCGTCGGACTTGCATGGGCCGGCCGCCCACATCCGCATGCCGATCCTCAGCAATTATCGGAAGGAAGACGGATTCCCGCCTGGCGCCCAGGCCCACTCCCACCAGTTCTGGAGCAGTTTTCGCTCCAGAATGATTAGACTCTACCCCTGGCATTTGCCGGTCTGGTTTTCAATCTACTTGTCCGCCTTTGGTGCGGTAATGTGGTTTCGCCGAGGGACGCCGGATGCCCGGTTTGCCGTAGTTGCGTTTGCGGTAGGCGTGATGGCACTGGTTGAATTTGCCATCCCCTCACTGGCGGACGGCGCGGAAACGGACCGCCACCTGTTCCTGTTCCACGCGCTGACGGACGCGTCGATCCTGCTGGCACTCACTGCGGCTATCGCCGCAGCACCGTTTAAATCATCTCGCGGAACAGCTCCGGCCGCGGCTGCGCGATCACAACCTTGTTGACCAGCATGCCCTTGCGGGCGATGGCCTGCGCGCCGGCCTCGACGGCCGATTTCACCGCAGATACGCTGCCGGTGACGCTGGCAAACGCCTTGCCGCCCAGGGCCATGGCGAGACGCACTTCCACCAGCCTGACGTGGGCCGCCTTGGCCATCGCGTCGGCGCCCTCGATGAGGCTGGCCACCGAGAACGACTCGATGATGCCGAGCGATTCCAGCTCGCCCACCATATTGGTGCCGCTCATGGCGGGGAAGATGTCTTCGTGGACGTTGGGGATGATGAAGGTGTCGATGACGGAGAAATCGCCAGCGCCGCAGCCTGCCTGCACAGCGGCCTGCACGGCGCCGACATCGCCGCGGATCATCACCATGTACTTGCCGCTGCAAATGGTGCGCGACAGGACGAGTTCCACGTCGGCGGACTTCAGCATGGCATCGCAAACCAGGAAGCCGGCGGCGATGCTGGACAGTTCAATGAGACCGATGGAGTTGCGTGCCACTCTTGTTCCTCTGAATCAGGCTTCGATTTCGATGGCGTCCGGCGTGATGCGGCGGACTCGGCCAGCGATGCTGGCGTGGATGTCGGCGCCGAGTTCACCCTCGTTCATGCGCGCGACGGGCTGGCCGGCGGTGACCTGGTCACCTTCCTGCACCACAGCCGTGGCGGGTTTGCCGGCGTGCTGTTTGGTGAAGATGCGGACCACGGCGGGCCGCGGCTCCTCGTTGACGAAGGGCGTGTGTGACTCGTACTTCTCCACGTTGAGGCGCTGGCGCAGTTGCGATTGCGGCACCCGGCGGTATTCCTTCATCGGGTGAACGGCCACCGGCTTGGACTGCTGGAACTTGATTCCGGCGGTGCGCAGGTCGAATTTGGCCTGGTCGCAGGCCTCCTTGGGGAAGAGGTCTTCGGGACAGGCGTACAGGGTGCAGAGGCCGCAGGCGCAGCAGAGTTCGCCCCACTGGCTCCAATTCTCCTTGCCGGTGAGGGTGAAGCCCAGCGTGCGCATCACCTTGTGCGGCTGGACATCGTAGCCCAGCAAGTAGCGCGGGCAGAACTCGGTGCAGAAGCTGCACTGGTCGCAGGCCGATTTTCCGATCTTCGCCATGGCCTCTTTGGGGCGGCTCTTGCGGCTTACCAGCGGATGCTCTTTCGGCAGGACGATCAGGCCGCAGGTGGTCTTGGTGACAATGCCGGTGAGGTCAAACGTGAGGGTGCCCATCATCATGCCGCTCACGAAGACGCCGATCTCGTCGACGGTGGGGCCGCCCGCCATGGCGAGCAGGTCGGCGTAGGTGCAGCCGATGGGCGCCCAGAAGGAGCAGGGCTTTTTCACGGCGCCGGAGATCGACACGAATTTGCGGGTGACGGGCTGGCCGCTGGCTGCCAGTTCCACGTTGTAGAGGGTCTCGACGTTGTTGACCACACAGCCGACGTTGAGCGGAATGCCGGCGGCCGGGATCAGCCGGCCGGTGGCGGCGTAGACGATCTCGTACTCGTCGCCGGAGGGGTAGAAATCGCCCAGCATGGTGAGATCAATGCCGGCGGCTTTGGCGTAGGGCTCGATGGCGGCGACGGCTTCCTTGTTCTTTTCCTTGATGCAGAACCGGCCCTGACTCGCCTGGGTGGATTCCATCATGCGCTTCATGCCGGAGACGATCTCGGCCGGGTAGCGCTTCATGATCTCGAAATCCTTGTGGAGCAGGGGCTCGCACTCCGCGCCGTTGGCGAGAATGAACTCCACCTGGGACTTGGCTTTGACCTCAGCGGGGAAGCCGGCGCCGCCTGCGCCAACCACTCCCATCGTTCGTAATTGTTCGCTCAGCATGATTGTGGACAGTTCAACTAGCAGGATAGCAAGACGCCCTTATTCGACGAAGCCGAAACCAGCCACGGCGGCGCCGAAGGTGCGCGGATCGCCGTTGGTGGATTTGTATGGCTTCAGGGCGCGCAGAGTGACCTCGACGGTTTCGGAGATGTCCGGCGGAACCGGCCAGCGGCGTTCCAGCCAGTCCACTTTGTCGTAGGTGCGTGTGCCCAGCGAGTGGCCATTCAAGAGGATCTCCATCTCGACCGGACCCTGATCCCGGAACTGCACGGGGCCGAGATTGATTCGCAGAAAGAACTCGCGTGTGCCGGCGGGATGGCGGAGGCGGACCGTGGCCCGCGGCTGCATCCAGCGGAATCCGCTCTCCAGCGGATACCAGCCCTCGCCAAAGAGCCAGACCGGATTGCCCGTGGCCATGATGATGGCGGCGGGCTCGCGATCGTTGAAGCGTGTGGCGGTGATGAGCTTGCGGCGCGGCCGGTCCCAACTGACTACGGCCAGATCGGGCGCTTTCAGCAACTCGCGGGACCGCTCATCGGCGAGGTCGCAGATGCGCAGATCGGGCGCCGGTTGGAACCAGTGGACGGCGCCCTCGATGCCCCAGCGGTTCATCGACGTGGGGCCGCCGTCAAAGATAACAGTGCGAACGGCCGGTTGGTCGCGGAGAAACCGGCCCAGGGCTTCGACGTAGGGCTTGTTCTCAAAGGCCACGGTGAGCGCCACCGCCCGCTCCTTGCGGAGGATGTAGTAGTTGCCGGGCAGCCAGATGAGGAAGAAGAGGGCAATCCAGGAGGGCTTCCAACTGGCAACCAGGAAAGCGAACGCGATGGCGGCGCCGATAAGAGGGATATAGAGATAGACGCCGAATAGCCGTCCGGGCAGAAACCACATGGGCCCCAGCAAGAGCGCGATGGTGGCGAGCCCCAGCCGGACGCGCCTATCCTTCACAAACCAGGCGATGGGCAGGAGGATCAGGCCGGCGAAGGGCAGCAGGAGAATTTTGGAAGAGTAGAACTGGAAGGTCTTGAAAAAGGCGTGCGAGGTGAGCCGAATGGTGTAGTCGTTATTGGAGCCGCGGTTGTGGAGCATCGCCTGGCCGGTGAACAGCCCGGCAATCAGGGCAAAAGGCGCCACTCGATACCAGCGGCGCTCGCCGCACAGGTACTCGTAGGCGAGCAGGAAGGCCGGCAAAGTGACCGCGGGTTCCTTGCTCTTGTAGGCAAGCCAGTAAGGAACCGCCGCCAGCAGCCAGTGGCCTCGCAGATAGAACAGAATTGTAACCAGCAGGAAAGTGGCGCAGAGAACGTCGAAGACGAACATCGGCTTCCAGTAGGCGTCGAAGCATGCCACGTGGAAGGCGAAAAACAGCGAGCCTGCGGCCGCACCGAGGATGGGTGCGCCCAGGCGCCGCAAGACCAGCCAGATCAGCCAGACGTTCAGGAGATGGAGTCCCTGCAGAAACGCGACGAATACTGGAAAATTGAGCCCGGCCGCGGCGCCCAGGGCCTTGTAGACGAAGTGCCCGGCGGGCCGGAAGTTGTCGGGGCTGAATTTGGGAGAGACGAGCGCTTGCGCAAAGTGAGAGATTGGCGCGCGGTGCGTCTGCACGAGGTTGTCCAGGTCGTCGTCGCTGAAATAGCCCTTGTAGGCGCCGCGGTTGGCGACCAGGAAAAGACATGCCATTGCGAGCCAAAGTGCGGCTCCTCGCCAGAAGGACATCGCCTCCCATTGTAGCGGGAGCAAATGTAGCGAGCGCGAATGCAGCAGGCGCAGACTCTCAGTCGATTTCGGATTCCCGCTCGCGAACGGCGGCTACGCCAGACCTGACGCTCCATCTCTCAATAGCGGCGGCCAACTCCTCCAATAGGATGGGCTTGCTAAGGTAGTCGTTCATGCCGTTGTCATAGCAGAGTTCCCTGTCGCCCTGGATGGCGTGGGCCGTGACGGCGATGATAGGGATGATGCCGAGTGGCGGAGGCAGCTTCCGGATGGCCTGAGTGGCCTCCAGGCCGTCCATGCCGGGCATCTGGCAGTCCATGAGGATGAGGTCGTAGTCGCTGCGCCCGATGGCCTCGATCACCTGGAATCCGTCCCCCACTACATCGATTTTGTGGCCCAGGCGTTCCACCAGTTTGCGGATCACTGTCTGGTTCACCTTGTTGTCCTCAGCCGCTAGGATTCGCGTCGCGCTGCGGGGCGGGGCGAGCGTGCGCGCCAGCGAGTGCAGCGCCAGCGCGGGGTCTTCCACCCTCGGCACGGCGGCGCGCAGCAAGGCATCCAACAGAGCCAGTTCGCGGACCGGTTTCTTCACCACAGCGGTGACCCAGGAAGGAATGGCGGATGCGCCAATAGCATCATCCACAGGCATAAGAAGGAAGACGGGTGTGCCGGGCGTGACGCCGAGACCGGCTGTCGGATCGGTGCTGGCTCTTCCGGTCAGAACTGCATCGGTGGCGATCACGAGATCAATCGGAGCCGCGTCCGTCGCCTCGACGAGTTTCACCCCCCAATGATGGAGCCAAGCGCCGTAAACTGCTGCCGCCGAGATGTTTGGCTCCACGAGCAAGGCGCGCTTGCCTTTGAGCAATGCCGGCGCCCGGTTGTCGGCCCGCCGGCAGCCCGGAGCCACAGCCAGCGGTACCTCAAACCAGAATGTGGACCCCTTTCCGGGCTCACTTTGGAAGCCAATCACGCCGCTCATTGCTTTGACGATCTCCCGGACAATCGCCAGACCGAGGCCCGTTCCGCCGAAGCGGCGATTCATCGACCCGTCGGCCTGCCGGAACGGCTCAAAAATGAATGGGTGGGCCTCCACCGGAATTCCGATGCCGGTATCGCGGACCTCAAAGCGAATTCTCGTACCGCCGGTGACCCGCACCACCACCTCACCGCTTTCGGTGAACTTGATGCCGTTGCCGATGAGATTGACGAGGATCTGGCGCAACCTCGGGGCATCGCCGCAGACGAGCTCGGGTACCTCCGCCCCGATGGAGCAGATCAGTTCGATGCCACTGGCGGCAGTCCTCTCCGCAAACAGCTGAACGGCGCCTTCCACCACCTCCCGTGTCCGGAAGATCCCGTCCTGCAATTCAAGACGGCCTGCCTCGATCCGGGAGAAGTCCAGCAGTTCGCCGATGATGTCCATGAGGAAGTGGGTGGAGCTGAGGATCGTGTCTGCACACTCGCGCTGGGAACGATCCAGCGGACTATCGGTCAGGAGTCGCGCCATTCCCAGGACGGCGTTCAGCGGTGTACGCAGCTCATGGCTCATATTGGCCAGGAACTGCGACTTCAGCCGGGATGCCTCCAGCGCCGCGTCGCGCGCGGCGCGCAACTCGCGCTCGGTCTCCTTCCGGATGGTGATCTCCGTCAACGTGCCTTGGTGGTAGACTACCTGTCCTTTGGCGTTCCGTACCGCCCGGGCGTTGTCCTGCACGGTGATCCTCTGGCCGTCCCGGCGCACCAGGTCGAATTCGAAGTTGACCAGCGACCCGCTGGCTTCCAGTTCCCGCATCGCAGGGAGCCTCTGCTCGCGATCCACGTAGAAGCCCGCGGCGCTCATGCTTTGCTTCAGCTGAGCCTCGGAATCAAAGCCCAGCATTCGCACCATGGCAGGATTTGCGGCAAGGATGCGGCCGTCCGGCGAGGTCTCGTAGACCGCTTCAGGCACGTTTTCAAACAACTCGCGGTACTTCGACTCCGGCTCCAATGTGCCGCTGCCGCTCGCGCGCAGCCAGGTGCGCATTTGCCTGACCCACCCCGTTAGCATTCGGGAAAAGGAGTCTCCTTACATGACTCATCGGACTATCCTGGCCGCAACGTTAGGTTCGCCCTGCGGGGCGGCTGGTGGGAACAGCACCCTCTGGTTGCTTCAGCCAGCCCGCTAGCCCTGGCAAAGGAAGGCTAGGAGGGACATGCGACGGTATAATGAGGGTGCCCCCCAGTCTTCCCCATGAACGCAGGATCGGCGGTTCTCCCTCTCAACGGCGCTAAAACCCGGACTCAGGCCGGGGCGCTTGCCTTGATCCTCTTCTCGCTCGGGCACTTCTTCGTCGATCTCTACTCCGGTTCGCTCGGCGTGATGCAGCCGTTTCTGATCCAACGCTTTCAGTTGACTCTGACGCAGGCGGGATTGCTGGGTGGATTGCTGGTCTTTAGTTCGTCGGTGACGCAACCGCTTTACGGTTACCTGTCCGACCGGTTTCGTAGCCGCTACTTTTCGGCGTTGGGGCCAGCCGTCGCCGGCGCCTTCATCTTGGGCGCCAGCCTGGCACCGAGCTACTACTGGGCTACCGTGTCGATGCTCATCGGCGGAATCGGCGTGAGCGCGTTCCATCCCCAGGCTTCGTCCTGGGCTGCGCTCGGCATGAAGCGCGACCGGGCAAAGTGGATGTCGGTATTCATCAGCGCTGGAACACTGGGGATCGCAGTGGCGCCGGCGCTATTCAAAGAGGTAATCACCCGCGCCGGATTTGAGCAGATCGTCTGGGCGGTGATCCCTGGGCTGTTGGTAACCGTGCTGCTGGTGGCGTTCGTCCGCGAGCCAGCGGAAGCGGCAGTCGCACCGTCCCGCGGTTTCGACTGGCCGGCTCTTCGCAGCGTACAGCGACCGCTCTCAATTCTCTACTTTGGGGTGTTCTTCCGAAGTGCGATTCAAGTCACTTACAGCCATTTCCTCGTGCTTTACTTGAGCCGTGAGCGCGGATACTCCATCCACGCCGCAGCCTACACTTTGACGTTGTATTTGACCGCCGGCGCGCTCGGGGGATTTGTCGGCGGCTATCTCTCCGATATCGTCGGCGCGCGACGCCTGATCATCCTTTCGTTTGCGCTCTCGGTGCCTTTCATGGCGGTGTTCTTCCTGACTAACTCGCCGATTGGCGTCATCTCTCTAGTCCTGGGTGGCCTCATCCTTTTGTTTACGATTCCTGTCAATGTTGTTGTTGCACAACAACTTGTACCGTCGCAGGCGGCGACAGTATCCGCACTGCTGATGGGCTTTGCCTGGGGTGCCGCCGGCATGATCTTCATACCGGCCACCGGCTGGCTGGCCGATCATACCTCACTGCGCACTGCACTGAGCGCTCTCTTGATATTCCCATTGCTCGGCTGGGCCCTGGCCCGGCATCTTCCGGAGGACCTGGGCCGATGAAGGCTGTTTGTCTACTGAGTGGCGGATTGGATTCGGCCACGGCGCTCGCCTGCGCCCTCCGGGATGGATTTGAATGTTATTGTTTGTCATTTGATTACGGGCAAAGACATCAAGTAGAACTTGAGGCTGCGTCGCGTGTGGCAGGCGCTCTTGGCGCCGCTGCGAGCAAGGTGATTCGCATCGACCTGCGGGCTTTCGGCGGTTCGGCTCTGACTGACGACATCGCCGTCCCCAAGGGGCGCGAGTCGGCCGAGATGGCGGCCTCAATCCCAGTCACGTATGTGCCGGCGAGAAACACCGTCTTCCTCTCCATCGCTCTTGCGTGGGCAGAGGCTCTGGGGGCTGGTGACCTCTATCTTGGCGTCAACGCCGTGGACTACTCCGGCTACCCCGATTGCCGTCCGGAGTACATTGAGGCGTTTGAACGAATGGCCAATCTGGCTACCAAGGCAGGCGTGGAACACACCACCCGTTTCCGCATTCACACGCCACTGATTGACCTGTCCAAGGCGGAGATTATTAGTCTGGGGCTCTCCCTGGGCGTGGACTATAGCCTGACTCATAGCTGCTATGACCCTATCGGCGCCCAACCGTGCGGGCGTTGTGATTCTTGCGTCTTGCGGCGGGCCGGTTTCGCCGAGGCCGGTTTGGCGGATCCACTGGAGTATGCCGGATGAGGATCAGCGAGGTGTTTGCCACAATTCAGGGCGAAGGAATCCTGTCTGGCGTACCCTCCCTTTTCATTCGTGTCTCCGGCTGCAACTTGCGCTGTGTCTGGTGCGACACGCCCTATACCTCATGGACTCCCGATGGCGAGGACTGGAGTTTGGAGCGAATTCTCGAATGGGTCGACGGCTTTCCCCGTTACCGGCATGTGGTCCTGACGGGCGGAGAGCCGATGCTGTTTCCGGAGTCCGTGGAACTGACTCACGCTCTGCGGGACCGCCGATTGCACATTACTGTGGAGACGGCTGGAACGGTTTGGCAGAACGTGGCGTGCGACCTGATGAGCGTCAGCCCAAAGCTGGCGAATTCAACTCCAACGCTGCGCGACGGCGGGCGGTGGGCTGCGGTTCACAACCGGTTGCGCCTGAACGCGGACGTACTCAAGGCGCTGACCTCGGCCTTCGAATTCCAGTTGAAGTTTGTGGTTTCAGATCAGGCCGATCTGGAGGAAGTGCGATCCATCCGCCGCCTGGTTGGCGCTCCGGCGGAGCGGGTGCTGTTGATGCCGGAAGGCGTTACGCCAGAATCGTCGGCCGCGAATGCGGCGTGGCTGGTGGAGATTTGTAAGGAGGAGGGCTACCGGTTCTGCCCCCGCCTGCACGTTTTGCTGTATGGGAACCGCCGAGGGGTCTAGTCGTCAACCTGAGAGCTCTGCAGGAGATCACCTTAGTGCAGCCTAGCCATAATTTGTGTAATCTAGGGCCATACCCTAATTGTTTCTCTCCACTGTCTGCTCTACCGTGAGAGACAGGTACATGGAACTATGTTAAGGGGACTAGTCATCTGTCCGGACGCGGATCTCGCCGAGAAGTTAGGGCAAGCGCTCACGGAGTCGAATCAGGTCTCAATTGTGAGAGACCTGGACCGGTACCCGAGCGAGGTGGAGTTCATGCGTCTGGTGCGTGCACACGCGCCGCACGTGGTGTTTCTCAGCATCGAATCGCTCCCGAAAGCGATTGAAATCGTTCGGATGATCGAGCGGGAGATCCCCGGCCTGCAACTGGTGGCGATCAGCCGCACTTGCGACCCCTCGGTGTTGCTGGACGTGATGCGCGCCGGCATCCGCGAGTTTCTGTCGATGCCGCTGAGCCGTCAGGCCATCTACGAAACCATCATGAGAGTGGAGGAGCAGGCGGAGCGTAAGCCGGCGGTCGTTGATGCGACGGATCAGCTCTACGCGTTTCTTCCTTCCAAGCAGGGTGTGGGGACCTCCACTGTCGCATTGAATGCGGCAATCTCGCTCTCCACGCAACCCGAGACCGGTGTTCTGCTTCTGGACATGGATCTGACATCGGGCATTATCGGCTTCATGTTGAAGTTGAACAATGCCCACTCCGTTGTTGAAGCAGCGGAGAATGCGCACCACTTGGACGAGTCGATCTGGCCGCAACTGGTCACGCGCGTCGGCAAGATGGACGTGTTGCACTCCGGCCGGCTGAATCCCGACTTCCGGATCGAGTCTTCGCAGGTTCGTCATCTGCTTGAGTTTGCCCGCCGCCACTACCGGGCGATTTGCGTGGACCTCTCCGGGAACCTGGAACGGTACTCTCTGGAGATCATGCAGGAGGCAAAGCGAATCTTCCTGGTGGTGACCCCCGAGATTCCCTCGCTGCATCTGGCCAGGGAGAAACTGAATTTCCTCACCAACCTGGATCTGGGTGACCGTGTGAGTGTTCTGCTCAACCGAAGTCACAAACGCAGCGTCGTCAGCCCGGCGCAGATCGAGAATCTGCTGGGCGCGCCGGTGATGATGAATTTTGCCAACGACTATCAGGGCGTCCACAAGGCGCTTCAGGCCGGCAAGGGCGTGGAACCGGCCACCGAGCTTGGCCGCCAGTTCAGTGGGTTGGCAAACTCGATTCTCGCTAGAAAACAGCCCGACGTGGACACGAAGAAGCGTTTCGTCGAGTACTTTTCCATCTTGCCGGGACGCTACCCGGCAGTAGCGCCCGACGCCAAGAAATCAGCCATGTAGGCTGGCCCTAGAGGTACATCCCGCCGTTCACTCTCAGGACGGAGCCGGTGATGTAGCCCGCGTCGTCGCTGGCGAGGAAGCGCACTGCGGCTGCCACGTCCTCCGGTTTGCCGAAGCGCTTTAACGGGATGCCCGCGAGCATTCTCTGCTTCACCTCCTCGCTGAGTACGGCTGTCATGTCCGTGTCGATGAATCCTGGCGTGATCGCATTGACCGTGATGTTGCGGCTCCCCAACTCTTGGGCCAGCGATTTCGTCAGTCCAATCAAGCCCGCCTTCGAGGCGACATAGTTCGCCTGCCCCGGATTGCCAGATTCTCCCACCACCGACGAGATGTTCACGATGCGGCCCCAGCGTTCCTTCATCATTGCTGGCATAACCTGCTGAATACAAAGGAATGATCCGGTCAGATTCGTCTGCAAAACAGCATCCCAATCCTCCCGCTTCATTCGCATGGAGAGCCCGTCGCGTGTGATGCCTGCGTTGTTCACGAGGATCGTGATCGGTCCCGCCTCGGAGGCGGCCTGCTTGAACGCAGCGCGGATCGAGTCCTCGGAAGAGAGGTCCATTGCGGAGACGAAGGCTGTCCCGCCAGTGGCCCGGATCTCTTCCGCGACGCTCTCCAGTTTGGCCAGATCGCGAGCCGCCAGGACAACGCGATGACCGGCCGAAGCCAGGCTGATGGCGCATGCGCGGCCGATTCCGCGGCTGGCGCCCGTGACAAATGCTGTATGGGATGACATAGGTAGTGCCTCAGAGACTGCAAAAGATTCATCATAGTAAATCGAGGGTCGTCACACATACATGGCACATGCAGATTTGCGAGAGTTCATTCGGGCGCTGGAAAAAGCGGGCGAACTGAAGCGGGTTCCGTTTGAAGTGGATCCGCACTTGGAGATGACGGAGTTCGCCGATCGGGCCGTGAAACGTGGCGGTCCGGCCCTGCTCTTTGAGAAGGCGAAGAACAGCAGGCACCCCGTCCTGATCAACGCGTTTGCCAGCAAGAAACGCATGGAGATCGCCCTGGGCGTCGACTCGGTGGACGACGTGGCCGCGCGCATTGCCGAGATGCTTGAAATGCGCATGCCGCAGGGCCTGATGAACAAGCTGAAGATGCTGCCGAAGCTGGCGGACATGGCCAACTTCTTCCCCAAGATCGTGTCCTCAGGGCCGTGCAAGGAAGTCATCCGCAAGGACAATTTCTCGCTGAGGGAGATCCCGGTGCTGCAATGCTGGCCAGGCGACGGCGGTCCCTTCATCACGCTACCCATGGTCTTCTCCAAGAACCCCGACACGGGTAAGCGCAACTGCGGAATGTACCGGATGCAGGTCTTTGATGAGAGTACTACTGGCATGCACTGGCAGACCCACAAACAGGGTGCCGAACACTACAGAAAGCTGGTCAGGGCAGGGAACACGCAGCGCATGGAAGTAGCCGTGGCGATCGGGGCCGATCCCGCCGCCATGTACTCCGCCATCCTCCCACTGCCGCCGGATCTCGACGAAATGATGATGGCCGGCTTCATCCGAAACAAGCCCGTCGAGTTGGTTCAGTGCGAAACCGTCGATCTTCAGGTGCCCGCGAGCGCCGAGTTTGTTCTCGAGGGGTACGTTGAGCTCGGTGAGACCCGTCTGGAGGGGCCGTTCGGCGATCATACCGGCTTTTACTCACTAGACGACCAGTATCCGGTGTTCCACGTCCAGTGCGTCACGCACCGTAAAGACCCGATCTACGCCACCACCATCGTCGGTCCGCCGCCCATGGAAGACTACTTTATGGGAAAGGCTATCGAGCGGATCTTTCTGCCCCTGATGCGGCTCCAGTTGCCGGAGGTTCGCGACGTCTGCATGCCGGCCGAGGGCGTCTTCCACAACCTGATGCTAATCTCGATCCGGAAATCCTATCCAGGGCAGGCGCGCAAGGTCATGCATGCCATTTGGGGGCTGGGGCAGGCGATGTTCTCCAAGGTCATTGTGGTCGTGGACGAAGACGTCGATGTGCAGAACGTCAGTGAGGTGGCGTGGAAGGCGCTCAACAACATCGATCCCCAGCGCGACATCGAGTTCGTGATGGGTCCCGTGGATTCTCTCGATCATGCCAGCCGACTGCCGGACTACGGTTCAAAAATGGGGGTCGACGCGACCAGGAAGTGGCCCCAGGAAGGATTCACCCGGCGCTGGCCGGATGTCCTCCGCATGAGCCCCGACGTCGTGTCCCGCGTGGACGAACTCTGGAAGCGCGCGCCGGATTGTAATCCGGTGCGCTTCGCCCATTCAATTTGCTAAGATAAGGGTGTTGCGGCGCGTGTAGCTCAGTTGGTAGTAGCGCCAGATTGTGGTTCTGGATGTCGTGGGTTCAAATCCCACCACGCGCCCCATTTCCCCGCACACCTGTCCCACAGGCTCGCCCCACCCTACAACCGAATCGTTACCGTCAGGTTTCGTCCCGGATCCGTCCCGGCTGCCGTCCCCACCGATACGACGCTCACCGTCAGTTCCGCTCCGTCCGCCAGCGGCCGCCTTCCGAAACCAGTCACAATGTTCGACCATCGCGACCCGGGCGGAATCACGCACTCAGCGTAGTCAGTCCCGCTCTCCCTGAGCCGCACTACCAGCGCGCTGCCCACTGGCGCCTGACCAACCATCGCCCGCACGTCCCGGACCACCCTTTTTCCATCGGTAACCAGTGGCGGTGCTATCGAGTTGGTCACCGCGAGCGCGCCGTCGAACTGAATCACGTACTGCCCCCCTGCCATCGTCCGCAGCCCCGATTCCGCCGACGCCGTGTAGTTCTGCGCCGTTGCGGGGCCGTCGCCAAAACGATTACTGACGAAGAACTCGACTGCGGCCACTCTTGCGTTCGGCAGCGGGATCCTGGGCAGGAATCCAGCGCCCGCCGATGATCCAAAGAAACCGGCAGGAAATGGAAACACCAGCACATGACGGCTCAGCGGATATACCGTCTCTCCCAGTGAGTGACCTGCCGGAGAGGTGTCGTGAATCCCTCGCTCCACCTCAACCTGCTGACCGTCGGCCGCCACGGCCAGTACCCGAACCAGTTCCCTACCAACTTGTAGCAAATCGCCGACGTCAATCGGCGCAGAGCCCGTCAAGTCGAGGAAGGATGCCGCGCCATCGATTCCAGTGGCCAGCGCCAAGCTCGAAGGGCTCCTCATCTCGTCCCAATAGTGCACCCGCAACGTACCCGATTCGATCGTCCGCGTGTTGTCCAGCGTCTCAAATGCAATGCCGCCAAACTCTAGCTCGCCGCGCCCCAAAGTGGAGATCGCAAACGATGGCGCGCCCGGCACATCCGTGTCACCCGCGCCCGCGCCGCTCATCAGCACATGCCTGGTAACCAGCGCATCCTCGATCGCTCCTTCCACCCCCAGCGCATTCACGGGAAGGCCGACGATCTCGATCACCTCATCCGGCCGATTCGGCCCGACGAACGTGCTCTCCGCCGTGCTCGTTACTCCGGCTGAGTTCCATCCCGCCTCCGCGACGACGAACTTGCTCGTGGAATCCGGCTCGATCCCCCACTTTCCTTCCACCATCAGCGTCGTTGCCGAGTGATTGGCGATCGTGCGCTCTTGACCCGCACCTCGACCCGAAACCACTCTCACCACACACCCCTGCAGTTCGTCCTCGCTCAGCCCCAATCCGCCGTTGCCTATCGTGCTCTGGCCGAACTCAGTTGCAGCTGTCGGTGGCAGCAACTCCATTCGCCACAGAATCCGTGCATGGTCGTAGCTGTCATCCACGGGCGAATTCAGGCTCCCAGTCACGCCTGTGTCCAACCACTCGCTGGTCGTGGCATCGAACTCGGCCACCCGCCTCAGCCGCTGCGGTGATGTCCCCCGATACACGCGTATCGCCGCCGCGCCCACACCCGCCCGTATCCCGATCAGCCTCACGGAGCCCCCCTCCGTGCCCGCCGCCAGGGGCGCACGTACGATGTACGATAGCGCACCCTCCAACCCCCCGCCATCCACCGAACTCGCAGCGTAGTAGTACGTAGTGCCGCCCACCATCAATCCGCCGGTCGTGTGAATCTCCGGTGTTAACGCCAGTTGCGGCGCCGGAGCTGAAGCCAGTCCGCGCTTCGGCGGAGGATTGAACCGCACCGTCAGCATCACTGTCGCACTGCCGTCAGACGCTACCTGCGATTGCTCCTGGACCTCAAATGCCTCTTCGCCCTCAGCCGTTCGGACCCGTCCCGCCAGCGGTCGCGGAGTGCCGATCGTGCCCGCCGCCTCCTGCCATGCGCTCGCATCCGCGGCCATTTCCGCGCCTGCTAGCGCGTACCAGCGGTCTTCATGCCGCTGCGCCACGATCTTGACCCGCTCAAAGTTTACGGCAGGCGTCAGACGCAACACCCTGTACAGCGCGCGGTCCAGCCCTTCGCGCGCATGCGTCACCGCAATCAGGTCACCAGGCCGCAGCCCAAACGCCTGCACGCTCGATTCAAACTCGATGAAGTGATTCCCCGCAATGCCTCGCTGCAGCTGCAGTCGCAGAATGCGCGCAGCCTGGTCGAAATGTGGCAGTCCGATGGCGCTCGAGGGCGCCGCCGCCTCCATTCCGCGCCGCTCCACCTCTTCATAGTCCACCAACGACAACGTGTCCTGCGCATATTCCCGCAGCGAGTCCTGATACTCCACGGTCAGCCGGTTCGGCACCTCGCTCGCCGCACGCCTCCAGATTCGAAAGGTCGACTTGCCCGATTCCATCCGCAGAATTCCCGTACACCCGCCCGTGCCGTCCCCAAACTCGTAGGCCGGCCACCCGCCCGAGAGTGCCGCCATGGCATTACTGCCCTCACCCTTCACCGGATGCTGGCGCGCGATCGTCGTCTCCGGACTGGCCATCAGCCGCCCGTCTTCGTCCACGGTGAGCAGCAGCGATGCCGCACTCCGCAGGCCCCGTAGCAGTTCCAGCAGGCTGCGCCGCTGTTGGATTACCACATCGACCTCGAATCGCGCCGTCTGCCGAGTTCCACCCCCCGCCGTCGGCACCGCCACGCCCTCGTCGCAATAGGCCGCCGTAGCGGCAAACGAGGCGAGGTTCAAATCCTCATCGCGCCAGCCGTTTCGCCTCAGCAGGTCCAGCACCACCCATGCCGGATTTCGCGCAAAAACAGCCGGCAGCGCCGCCCCCGCAGCGTCGTGCCGCGGCAGTTGCAGTCCATCGATCAGCACCTCAATTCGAGGCAGGCCGCTGTTGCCCAGGTTCCTGTTGGGAATCACCACCGATAGACAGGCCATACCACCGTGCGGATCACCCAGAGCCACTCCGGATCCATCCACAAAATCCAGATTCTCTCCGCCGTTGCGTCCCCCCATGCTCAGCACGTTGTACCATCCCGTGCCCGTCATGTCCTTGCCCGCCTCCCCGGCCGGCAAAGCAATTCCGCCGGCCACCACACGCAGGATCTGATCTATCGGCCCCTGTGCTATCAGCACTTCGCAGTGCGTCAGATTTCCGTCGTTCCGCGCGAAGATCACCGGCGCGCTCACCCAGCCCGTGCCATACACCAGCGGCACGGCATCGTTGCTGCGCGCACGACCGTCCACAGCCTCTGATAGCCGGCTGGATTTCTCACCGTACCCCCGGACCATCACGCTCGGCGGCAGAGACTGAAACCCTCCAAACCGGGCCGTCTCGCTGCCCTGCTGGTCGCTTCGGAACATCCCTCGTGCTTCGCAATCGGCACGGCTATGATCACAGCTCGTGAACGGGGCCCCGTTGTTCAGATTCCCGGCGCCTCCGCTCACTCCGGCCGAGTATCCGCATCCGTGAAACGGGGAATACCGCCCGCGCGTTCCGCCATCCACCGCCTCCGTCCGCTCTGCTTCAGTTACCGGGAACCGCCACGGGCACCGGTTCTGAACGCGCAACTCAGGCATGCTGGAGCGCAATTGACTGAGCCGGTTGACGAAACTCAAGCGCGCCGTTCCCTCAGACAACTCCTCCACCGGATTCGCCAGACCCAGGAACACCGCTTTCAGTTCCGATGCCGCCTGCCCGCTCTCCAGATCGAAGAAACCAAATCTCACCCGCAGCTTTGCCCCATTCCATCCGCACGCCTGGTCGATCTGCGAGATCCGCCCATCCACGTTAGACAGCGTCACATGGAACCGCGACCCCGCATCCAGCGACTCTTCGCCCACCAGTCCGAGGTGGAAATCGCCATGGCTCAGCAGGCGCGGTTCGTACTCGTGGCCATCGGCTGTCACCCGATGGCTGCTCCATCGTTCGACGCTCCCGTCGCCCAACGTACAGTCAAACACCAGTACTGGCGTGTCGAGAACTTCTTCGCGCTTCTTCGTGTGGATGATACTCATGCTCTACTCCGTCACCCGGCTCACCAGCTTCACTCGCACCGCATTCCTGTTCGGCCCCGTTGCCGCCACGTCCAGAGACTCCTGCTCAAATCGCGTCTCGGGATAAACGCCCCCGCTTGCCGTGCCCGCGCGATATCCGGAGGGCGCTGCCTGCTGCTCCAACTGCATCGAGTGCACCCTCACCGCGGCGCCCGCTCCCAGTTCCAACGCGCACAGCGTACTGCCCGCGGTTTCACTGGGCGCTGCAAACCACACCCGTTGCCACGCGCCGTTGGTCGCCACCTGCCGCGAGTGCCCGCCGATCCTCAACCCCACCGTCTGCCCTGCGGCTCCTTCCACCCAGCAACTCAGGCAGAAGCCACCCCCCGGAGGCAGCGCCAGACTCTGCCCCACGGTGCCCGCCGCCTGGCCCGAATTCGTCACCTGAAAAACCGCCGGTGATTGTGTTCCGCTCTTCGCAACCGTCACACCGCCACTCAACAGCCACTGCCCATGTCCAAGCTCCTCGGAGCCCCGCAAAAGATTCTCCAGCGGATCCACAAATACGAAGCTCTGCAGCCCGCCCTTCGATTGCTCGAACAAATCCGTCAACGCGGACGCTTCCGCGTCGGTAAGGTCCACATAATCCAGTTGCCAGTGCACCCGTCGCGTCTCCGGCTGCAACCCCCGCGCTACGTGCCCGCCGGCTGTGCGCGTCTCCAGGCTCTGCCAGCGGCGTGTGCGGACCATTGGGAACTGAGCCGCCGCGCCTGTCTCCTGAATCGGGTAGTAGTTCATGTCAGTTCAACTCCTCCGCAATCATCAGCCGCGTCATGTGCCGCCCTTCACCCTCAGCCCGCAGCCACTGCTCGCCGCCCTCCAATACACAGTTCGGGCACGTCCGCCCATCCACCGGATCCACAAACGCAAAGGGCTCCAGCGTGTCGAAATACCGCCGGGCGAATTCGTCTACCCTCGCTGCCTCCCCTTCGGCCAGCAACGTCAGGTTCACCACCCACCGCCGCCCCTGCCTCGTCGTTGCGTAGCGCTGCTCGCTCCCATCCAGGAACTTCAGCGTGCGAACACTCCGCCGCACAATCCGGCGAAACGAATATTGCGTCGTCACACCGCTATTCAGCCTCGGAAACTCCGGCATCGCTCAGTACTCCCCCAGTACGTCGCGGAGCCCGTTGGATTCCAGCAACGCCCGCTTTACCGCTTCCGCAATCTCCGGTGTATGGTCCAGGAAAGACTTCGAGTCCATCGCCTGCACCTGCACTACCACCTGCGCCCCGCCACTCGCGGCTGCCGTTGGCCGGTACTGGCCGCCCTCCTGCCGCTCCAACGCGCTGATCGTTGGATCGTTCGCGCCGTCAAAGCCGGCATCCAGCCGCAGGCTCTCCGGTCGCAGGTAGTTCACCACTGGCTGCTCCACTGCGCCAGAATCACTCCCTCCCGAAAACAACCCCGCAATCAGACCCGCAATTGGATTGATCCGCGAGACCCAATCTGTCCACGCCGGTTTTTCGGCTGTCCCGCTCGTTAGTCCCGCCAGTCCATTGACGATGCCCGCCAGCACGGGGCTGCTCGTCTGTGGCAACCCCGAGCCCGCCGCCGTCTTGGCATCCCCACCAGCCAGGGCCTGCGGCAAGAGGCCCTCTTGCCCGTCCTTGACATCAACGCCCGCGCCCGCCGCCGCCTCCACCGCCTGGCGCAACAGGTCCAGCACACTACCGGTTTCTTGATTCATTGCGTACCTTCTCCAGTTCCTCTTGCAGTAACGCCATCGCCTCCGCGTCCCTGGCTGTCCATTCGCTCATCGCCTGGCCGCCCAATACCCGATACCCGCCAAACATCTCCAGCCACGCCACGCTCGCCGCTGTTATCGCCGATCGCGGACACTCATGGCTCACCACGTCGCCGCTGGCCCAGACGATCTTCCCCGTCTGAGCCCCGCCGCCCCCGCTCCATCCGCAAGCTCGCCGTTTGTCTAGCCCTTGCTGTCTACACGCCCCGCATCGCCACCCGGCTGGATTCGAAAGATGGAAGTGGAATGCGAGGATTAGTTTTTTCTTTCTGGTTCCGTCACGTGGCACCGGTCCCGGATCGCCTTCGCAATCTCCCGGCTCAACGCCTCCGGGCCGCTCTCCACCAGTGTGCTCGCTGTCGCCTGCTCTCCATCAATCGCAAGGCCCTCAATGCGAGCCAGGCCGCAGCCCAGGTACGCCATGTCCACCTCAGCTGCCACCGTAGCCGCGCTCAGGCGGTCTTCCAGTCCCTCGCCGCCCTCCCGGTACTCCAGTTCCGCCAGCAGCCTTTGGATTCGGCGCGTGATCGCCGCTCGCAGTGCCAGCGAGATCTTGCGGATTGCGAATCGGACCCCGGGCATCACAGCCGATTCCACCCACTCGTGGCTCAAGTACCCCGCCGTCTCATCCGAATGCGACATAGATCTCGTCCTCCACTGTCCCCACCGCGATCGACCCCTGCAACCGCCACCTCAGCCTCGTCTCTTCATCCACGAATTCCGGTACGGCCGGGATCAGGTTCGGGATGTACAACCCGCACAACTGGCTCTCCTGCTCGCCCAGTTGCAGCATCACCGGCACCGGCGTCCGGCTCCGCGCCGCCTGGTACAACTCGTCGAACACCCCGCCGTCCTGGCTGTACAACTCCAGATCCACCAGCACCTCGCGGTCGCCGGGTACCACGCACCGCGGCAGTAGCGTGCCAAAATCGTTGCCCCGCAGCTCGATGTGATTCCTCACCGTCACCCGCGCCTGGCTCAGCGTGTACACCCTGCTCGGTGAGCCACCGATCCATGCCTGCCCCAGGTGCCCGGGCACCGGTTCCTCCATTAGGTCCTCCAGCACCGGTTCCTGCGGGAAATCCGTCAATCCGCCCACCCCGGTCTCAAAGCTCGCACTGTCCAGCACGTCCGCCGCCTCGCCGCTGAACGACAGTTCGTGGAAATCCCCGCTCACTCGGAACTGCATCTCGTCCACCACCGCGCCCCGCAGCAATCTCTGCACCGCCGCCGCCGGCGACCAGCAGTCATACAGGCTGACCCCCGGCACGCTCGCGGCCAAGCCGTAGGTCACCGCGCCGCCCGTCAACTCGCCAGCCGTCTGCCCCTGGGTCCACGGCGCATTGACCAGCACGCTTTGCGAGTCCGGAATCGCCATCACGAATCGGATCTCTCCGGCCAGCGCCACTGCGTCGCCAGCCTGAAGCCCGTGCCCCTGCCCAAACGTCACTTGCTCGCCTGAGATCGATGTCACCGCCATTCCGCTGTTCTGCACCCGCGGCGCCCCGCCCAGTCCGGCCTCCAACAGCGCGCCAAAGCGAGGAGCAGTGCTGCCCACTGCCCGCCCGTACAGATACGTCTTCAACTCGTACTTCGTCCGCGCCCGCAGCGCACCCGCAATTCCGCGGTACGTCCGCGTCCCGGTCTTGTCCCGGCGCTTCGGCCGCTCCTGTTCATGCTGGATCTTCAGCGATCTTCCTGTGAACCGGTCGGCCGCCGTAATCGGCGCCACCGTGCCGTAGCTGCTCTCCAGCGCCGCGTAGAATCGGTTCTGTTTCGTCGATATGTAACATGCCATCGCTCGCACCGTCCTCTAGGATCTGTTCAGAATCGCCCAGCAGGTGATCTTCGCCACTTGCTGATAGTTCAGCCCGCCCTTGCGGACCGCCTCAATCGTCACTTCGTACTCACCGTCCAGATACATGCCATCGCCCGCGCAGCCCGCGCTCTGCTCCATCACGTCCCTCAGCGCATCCAGATAGACATGCAGAGCCTCCGTGATTCCCTCCAGCCGGTCCTGCGAGACCCGCACCTCTGTCACCAACCGCATCCGCCCGGAAAAGGGCCGGAACTTCTCCGTCCGCCTGTTCTCGATCTGGTCGCAATACACATGAATCACCGGGCTCTTCGCCTTAACCGATTTCTCGTGTATCTCCGACGGCACCCGCACAAACTCCACCTTCAGATCCGCCAGCGCCTCGCTCGCCTCCAGCAACGCCCGGAACCGGCCCACTCCGTCGATCGTTGAGTACGCCATGGCTCACCCCCTCCAGTTCCGGGGCACTCGCCGCACCGTGCCGTCCGCAATCTGTCCACTCTCCGCTTCGCGGCCAGCCCACAGCCCCGCCGCCGGCATCACCCAGGTCGTCCCCGCAGCCATCGGTTCGGCGTTCTGCAGCGTGACCGCGTCCGGTGACGTCCCCGCGTACACGTTCCACCGCATCGTGCCCGGCACCACCACCGTCAAACCATGTGGCCCCACCGCCCCCAATGCCCTCACCCGGCTAGGCGCGCTCTCCTGCCCGCTGTCATCCACGTGTGTCACCTGCAGCCAGTACGACCCCGCCGGCTGCTCGCCCGCCGTGATCTCCACTTCCATCCCTGTCGGACGCCGCACTGGCCGGCTGATCACTTTCAGCCCCATCTCCAACACACGCACCCGCTGCTTCTCCGCCATGCTCACCCAGTGGCGCCACCTCTGTCCGTAGCGGTCGTTGAGCTGGCTGAAGAACGCATCCCGGTATACCGCTTCCAACGTCTTCCACACGTGCCAGCTCTTCATCGCCATGCTCACCGCCACCTGCTCCAACGCCGCCCCGCCCTCCTGCGCCAGGAAGAACTCCACCTCTGCCTGCACCTCCTGCCAGGCCAGTTTCAGCTTCTCCTCCAGATCGATGCCCTCGCTCGCAGCCACATCCATTACGCTCGCGTCCTGCGCCTTCAAGTCCTCAATCCGGTTCAGATCTCCGTCTACAAGCAACGCCATGGTGAACCTCTTTCCTAGCCCTTCTTGCCGCGCTTGCCGGACTCCGCGCCGGTAACGACATGCACATGAATCCGCCGGTTGTACTCCTCTTCCGCCAGAGCCTCCCGCCTCACCCGCTCATCGCTCTCAAACCCCGCCGCTTCAGCCTTCGTGGCCATCCGCGCCTTGCCCTCCACCACCAGTTGGCAAGCCACTCGTCGCGGCGCCTGCGTCAGCACCCCCGCTACGCCACCATCCGGAGTCGCCAGGCTCACGACGTAGACGTCATCTGCCGTAATCCCGCGCTCCATCTCCTGCAACTTCAGGTAGTACCCTCTCAAATCCATTGCGATTCTCCTTCCGTCCGAAAAAAATGGGACAGGCCTCTCAGCCTGTCCCTTCCATCTGCACAGCCCTACGACAATCGCCGCCCGGCATCCAACACCGCCCGTTTCCGAGCCGCGACCGTCAGGGAGCGGTAGCCCTAGCTACGCACCTGCACGCCATGGCCATTCCGCAGAACGCCCACGCCGTACAGCATGTCCACCGTGAACTGCTGCGCCAGCGTGTTCGGCTGGTAGCTCATCGTGATGCGCATGCCCAGGTTGCCCAACTCGGCGTACTCGGCAATCGCGCCCGTCCCCTGCAACGGCCGCGGCAGCCGGCGGATCGCCAAACCCAGGGCGTTCTTCGCAAACGCCACGTTGTTCGTCGTCACCGGGGCCGAGCCAGTCTTCTTCACGAACTGCGAACGGAACACGTAGAAGTCCTTGATCCGTCCGATGCTGCCCTCGATCAGCGCGCTCAGGCCAGCGTCGCCCGCCGTCTGATACTCGCTGAACCGCGAAATCTGACGCAGCTGGCCGTAGGCGTTGCCGTCCACAACCAAGTACTTCTGCTGAGCCTGCGGAACCTTCGCGTTGAACAGGGCCGTTTCAGCCGCGTCCACCGAGGCCTCCGTCAACGCCGATCCCCCCGTGCCCAGCGGCGTGTTCGCCGTGAACTGCGAGTACAGTGCCAGCAGGTCGCTCTCCACCTTCTCCGCCAGGGCGATCATCGCCGGCTGCATGTACAACCGCAGCAGATCCGGCACCGCAATCACCTTGGTCACGTCCGGAATCTGGAACGTCGCCTCGGCGTGCGTGTTCAGAATGATCTGCGCATTGGCCACGTCCGGGTTCTGCGTCTGCACCGATCCGCCTTCGGCGATGTTGTTTGCCACCATCGTCGGCGGGATCGGAACGTTCACCGTGTCGCCGGCCGTCGCCAGCGTCGGTTCGAAGTCTCGCGTCACCAGGTTACCCATCACCAGGTGGCCGCTCAGCGCCGGCAGCGCATCCACCGCCACCAGCTTCACAATGGCGTTCGCCAAATTGGCTGAAGTGATAATTGCCATTCTTTTTTCCTCTCTTCTTCCGTCTTACTCTTCCACGCGCAACGCTCGCTCTGAGCCGCTGCGCTACTCGCCTCTCAGGCTCTGAATCGCCACCTGAGAGATGTGTTCACGGACGCGCTGCAGCTCCTCCGCGCTCATCCCTGGCTTGATCTTGTCCAGGTCCACTGACGGACTCGATCCGCCACTCCGCTGCGGGCTCGATGCCCCGCTGCCGCCCGCAATCCTCGCTGGCAGAAACTCCGGATTCTCCTGCACAAACGTCGAGAGATACTCCCGCACGCTCCGCTCTCCATCCGCCGTCTTCGCCACCAGCCCGCCGTCCGGCCTGCGCACAATCTCGTCCTTCACAATGCGAAAGGCCATGTCGACCTTCTGCACGCCCAGACGCTGCAACTCCGTCTTGATCTGCGCGCCGCGGTCGCTCTCTTCCGCCATCTGCCGGCTCCGCTTGTTCTCTTCCACCAACTCGTTCACCCGGCGCTCCAGCGTCTCTCGCCGCTGGCGCTCGTCCAGCAGCTCCGTCTTGTACGCCGGCTCGGTCTGTCGCCGCTCCCCGGTCACGTACTCATCGATCACTGTCCGGATGATCTCTTTCCACTTGTCCGCCGGCGATGCTTTGGGCACACCGGGTTCCTGGCCCTGTGACTGTTGATCCATGTCTGTCCTTTCTTTCTCGGTCGGCGCCGGCCCTCTACAGGCCGGCGTCGATTTCCTGCGCGATCCGGTCCTTCAATTCCTGACTCGCGTCGCACAGATACTTTGTGGCCAACTTCTTGTGGACCTGCGCCTGCAACGTCTTCGACGGAATCCCCATCGCCAGCAGCTTCTGCGCATCGTCCAACTCGCTGCCAAACTCGCCAATGTCAAACTCGTCCAGCCCGGAGACGTCCACCTGGATCTCGTCCTTCCGCGCCGCCGCCAGTACCTTCAGCAGCCGCTTCAGAACGTCCTTCACCCGGTCGCCAAAGCCGCGCAGCACCTCTTGCGTGATCAGGTAATCCCTCTGCTTGCTCAGCCCCGTTACCGCCTGCGTCTTCGAAAGCGATCCGCCAGCCTGGCTCATCAGGTAGCAAACCCGGTAGATCTCATCCTTCAGCCGGTCGATGTTCTGCATCGCAATTTCAAACACCCGGCCCTCCGGCTCCGTCCAGCCAAACCGGTCCTCTGGGTTGAGCTGCAGGTAGTAGCTCTCGCCCAGCATCGCCTTGAAGTCCTTGCCGGAGTAAATCACCGGCATCGCGAATAGCCCCATCGTCATCGCCCAAGACAGCGCATTGCTCTTGTTAAAGTGCTCCAGTTGCAGCGACGCGGCCTTGTTCACCAGCCACATCCCGTCGCCCAGCGAGAACTCAAACACCGGCACCTGCCCCATCTCCGCCAGCGCATGAAGCCCTTCGTCGATCAGCTCCGGCGCCGATGCCTTGCTGTCCTGCTCCACCTGCCGGTACACCGCAAACCGCTGCCGGTCATACCGCACCCACGTCCGTTCCTTCCTCTCCTCGCCGCCTTCAGGCCCCGCCGTTACCAGCCGCTCGCTCCGCAGCACCGCCCACTCAAACTCGCCGCGCGAATCGCGCTGCCAGTGAATCAGGCTCTGCGCCGGGTAATCACACAAATACCCCCGCGATACCCCCAGCAGCTCTTCCTCCGCTCGCGTCTCCAGCGCCTTCGAGCTCCGCGGAAAATCCACCACCACGTAACTCCGGCCCATCACCAGCGCCTCGATCACCTGCCGCCGGAAGAAATCGCTCAACGTCGAGCCCCGCAGATCGCAGTCCTCCGAAAACGTGTTGAAGAACCGCCGCGCCCCTTCGTCCGCGCCCTGATACGTCAATATCGGTTCACGCCGGAACAACGTCGCCGCATACCAGTCCACAATCGAGCCCAGGTAGTTCTCATAGAACGCCTGGCCCACGCGCTCCCCATATACGTCTGGCGGCTCCTTCTGGCGCCGGATCAGATACTCCCCCGCGTTCGCCTGAAACTGCTCCCCCCCACAGTACAGATCCCTGTACTTGGGCCAGATCGCTTTCCACGCCTTGTACTCCGGATGCTCTCGGTTGATATCGAACACTGTGTTGTCGCTCCCTTACCAATAAAGTCGTTCCCCACGCTCGCCCACCGTCTTGGCCGGTTGAAACTCCTGCCAAACCAAATACCCCAGCGCGTCGCTCAAGTGCGTCCGCTTCTGGTCCTTCCCCTTCTCGATCTCACTCGAACCGTCCGCCCACGCCACCCGCTCGAAGTCCAGAATCAGCTCCTTGCACTTCGGATGAACTACCAGCGATATGCTGCCCTCCGCCGATTTCAACTTCGCGTTCATCAACGACACCCGGTTCCTCACCGCCGGATTGCTCTTCGGGATCCGGTAGTCCGGCCTCCTGCCCCGCGCCATGAAAAACCGCTCGATGATCTCCTTGTCGCTCGTCCCCGCCGTCTGCAGGTGCGACGCGCACGCATCGGCGTAGATCCGCAATCCCGCCGGGTAACCCGGATACCGCCGCGCAAACTCCCGGCACGCATCCTCCGTGCTCGCCCGGCTCAGCACGATCTCGTCCAATACCCGCACCTCTCCGTCCACCACCTGCACCACCACCGAGCTCATCGGATTCACGTTGAAATCCAGCGACCACAGCAGCGGATGCCGCTCGTCCCGCCTCACCTCCGCCACGTTCGCCCGCCGGTCAAATGCGTGGTATACCATCCCGTCTCTCGGGCTCAGATACTCGCCCAGCACTTCCTGCGCGAAAAACGTCTCGTCGTAGCTCTTCTTCAGCCGGTCGTAGAAATCCGGGATCTTCTCCAGCAAATGCCGGTTCTCATAGGCCTTCGCCTGCACGCATTCATAACCCTCCACCGGGTTGTGGATGAACCGCTCGTACACCCAGTCGAATCCCTTCGGCGTCCACACGGCAAACCCGCCCAGCATCGTTGCCTTCGGGTCCCGCAATCGCCCCTCCAGGCGCGTCCATGCCTCTTCCGCCGTGTACGTCAGCTCGTCCACCCCAAACCACGCCAGGTTCGTCCCCCGCAGCCGCTCATAGTCGTCCAACGAGCGGAACAGGATCTTCGATCCCGTGTCCCGCAACGTCAACTGGTTCTCGCCCTTGTTGAAGTCGTATGGGATCTCGTTGTCTCCCAGAATCTCGAACAGCGCCGCCTGCGTCGCGTCCCGCAACATCGCAAACGTCGGAGCGCCCATCAGCCCCGTCCGCCCCGGATTCAAGTAAGCCAGCCGCAACGCCTCGTTGCACAATGCCGCGCTCTTCCCCGATCCAATTGGCCCCGAAAAACCCTTAAATCGCGCCTCCGATTCGTGGAACCGCGCCTGCGACGGCAGCGGTGTATACACAATCCCGCGGTGCACCATCATGGCCGCGGCTCCTCCACCCATCCCACCTTCACTTCCGTCGGCCGCTCCGGCTCCGCGTTCTCCCTCATCTGCATCATCCTCAGCCCGTCCGCCGCCGAATAGCTCAGCGGCTTCCCCTCCAGTTGCTCCGCAAACTGCGCCAGCATCAGATCCAGTAGCGCCGTCAGCCGCTTCTTCGTGTAGCTCTTCTTCCTCTTCTTCTTCGGCTCCACCTCCGCTACCGGCGCCGCTGCCACAACCGCCACCGGCGTCCGCTTCGCCACCGTCTTTTTCGCTGCCGTCTTCTTTTTAGTTGCCGTCTTCTTGGTTGCCATATGTCCCCGCGTGTTCTCTCGCCAGACACACAGTACACGGCCTCCCAAGGCGTTTTACCCCTCAGATTCACCAACTCACTGCAAACAAATCAAATAGATTTCGAAAATCGTTGTGAATGGGTTTTCTGACACCACCGTTTTTGCCACTTCTCACCCTCCGCGCCCAAAGGTGTACCGTGGAATTAGGTCATTCCTTATGCTCAGGCAGTCTTTCCTCTATCTCTCCCGCCAACGCCGTTTGCGCCATTGGATGGAGACTTCCTCCCACGCCCGGAAACTCACGGCCCGCTTCATTCCCGGCCAGACCCTCGACGACGTCATCGGCGTCTGCCACAAACTCCACGCCGGCCGCTACCTCGCCACCCTCGATCACCTCGGCGAGAACGTCGCCACCCGGCAGGAGGCCGATACCTCCCGCGATTTCTGCCTCTCCGCACTCGATTCCATCGCCGCATCCACTCTCCCAGCCACCATCTCCATCAAGCTCACCCAACTCGGCCTCGATCTCGGCGACGATCTCTGCCGCCGCAACGTTGATCTCCTCGTGCGCAAGGCCGCCTCCATCGGTAGCCGCGTTGAAATCGACATGGAGGCCCACGAATACGTCGATCGCACCCTCAACCTCGTCGAGCACTTCCAAAACGAGTACGGCTGCGTCCGCTCCGTCCTCCAGGCCTACCTCTATCGCACCGAAGACGACGCCCGCCGCATGTCCAAAGCCGGCGTCCCCATCCGCCTCTGCAAGGGCGCCTACAACGAGCCCGCCTCCGTCGCCTACCCCGCCAAGTCCACCGTCGACGAGCAATACCTCAAGCTCTCCCGCTACCTCCTCGACGAAGGCGCCTACCCCGCTCTCGCCACTCACGATCCCCGCATGATCGATTCCGCCCTCGCCCACATCGCCAAAACCGGCCGCCAGCCCCACGAGTTCGAGTTTCAGATGCTCTACGGCGTTCGCCGCGATCTCCAGCAGTCGCTCGTCGATCAGGGCTACCGCGTCCGCCTCTACGTCCCCTATGGCACCGCCTGGTATCCCTACTTCATGCGCCGCCTCGCTGAGCGTCCCGCCAACGCCTTCTTCATCGCACGCAACCTTTTCCGCGCCTGATCGCCGATTCCGGAACCGCGCGGCCCATCGCAGCGTCTAATAACCAGCACTATGAAGTACTGGGCTTACTTCGCCGCCAAGATCGCCGCCACCGCAGGCTTTCTCTCATTCGTCTGGTACGGCATGAACCGCCTCATGCCGGATCCCCAGCCCTTCCTCCGCTATCGCGTCGGCCGCTTCGCCCAGGATCTGCCCTGGACCACCGCCATCCTCGCCTTCTGGCTCCTCTCCCTCGGTCTGCTCGCCGTCGTCATCTGGGACCAGCGCCGCCGCTGCCGCGTCTGCCTCGCCCTCCTCCGCATGCCCGTCGAGCACGGCAGTTGGAGCATGGCCACCCTCTTCAGCCCCCCCCGCACCGAGTCCATCTGCCCCTTCGGTCACGGCACCCTCGAAGTGCCAGAGATCCAGAGCACCGGCCACAACCCGCCCGCCTGGCACGCTCACGACGACATCTGGACCGAACTCGAAAAGCTGGATACCCCCCGCAAGTAGAGATTCGGCCCCGCCCTCCAACCGGCCGCCACCCTTCCGCCCTACAACCAGCCGCCACCCTCCCGCTCTCCACCCGGCCGCCACCTTCCCGCCCATGCGACAATAGTGCCCAGAGACATCCTATCTGTGCGCGTCCAGGTTCCCCGTCCCGCCTCTTTCCTCCGGTTTCTGCTGCACCCCGCCGGCAAGATCATTCTCGCCATCGCAACTGTCGCCCTACTCTCCGGCATCGGCGTCTTTACCTACTACTGGATCCACTACTCGCGCCTCACAGATCAGAAACTGAAGGAAGGCCCCTTCGCCGAGACCGCACAAGTCCTCGCCACGCCGGAGCCTGTCAGCGTCGGCGTCACCCTAACCGCCGAAGAGCTCGTCGCCTCTCTCCGCCGCCGCGGCTACACCGAGGCCCGCAGCAATCGCATGGGCTGGTATCACGTCCGCTCCGACGGAGTCGAGGTCTTTCCCGGCGTCGACGCCTATTCCACCAGCGAGCCCGGCGTCATCTTCCTCGATAAGGGCGTCGTCACCCGCATCGTCTCCAACCGCGACAACACCGAACGCCAGCGCTTCTTCCTCGATCCCGAACTCATCACCAACCTCTTCGATCGCAAACGCGAAAAGCGCCGCATCATCCGCTTCGGCGATATCCCTAAGATTCAGATCCAGGCCCTCATCTCCGCCGAGGACAAGCGCTTCTTCGAACACGCCGGTTTCGATCCCATCCGCATCGTCCGCACCGCTTGGGTCGATGTCACTCAAAACCGCCGCTACGGCGCCTCCACCATCAGCATGCAAATGGCCCGTATGTTCTGGCTCAGCCAGGACAAAACCTGGCAGCGCAAAACCGCCGAGGTCATGATCACGCTCCAGTTGGAGCACAAGCTCACCAAAGAACAGATCTTCGAGTTCTACTGCAATCAGGTCGATCTCGGCCAGCGCAAGAGCTTCGCCGTCCGCGGCTTCGGCGAGGCCGCCCAGGTCTACTTCGGCAAGGATCTCCGCGAACTCCGCGTCGACGAGGCTGCCCTCCTCGCCGGCCTCATCCAGCGCCCCAACTACCTCAATCCCTACCGCCACCCCGAACGCGCCACCCAGCGCCGCAACATCGTCCTTCAGTTGATGCGCGACAACGGCTACATCACCGATAACCAGTTCATCGAGGCGTCCAAACTGCCTATCAAGCTCGCCGAAGGCGGTGTCGAATCCTCCGATGCGCCCTACTTCGTCGATCTCGTCTACGACGATCTCCAGGAAAACTTCTCCGATATCGACTTCCAGACCAACTCCTACCGCGTCTACACCACGCTCGATATGAAACTCCAGCGCGATGCCGTCGAAGCCGTGCGCATCGGCATGGAGGAGGTAGACGGCCTCCTCGCCAAAAAGCGCAAGAAATATCCCGAGCCGCAGGTCGCCATGGTGGTTCTGGACCCCGCCACCGCCGAGATCAAAGCCCTCATCGGCGGCCGCAACTACGGCGCCAGCCAGCTCAACCGCGTCCTCGCCAAGCGCCAGCCCGGCTCCATCTTCAAGCCCTTCGTCTTTGCCGCCGCCCTCAACACCACCCTCGAAGGCCGCAGCCCCGCCATCACCCCCGTCTCCCAGGTCAGCGACGAGTCCACCACGTTCTACTACGACGGCCAGGAGTATCAGCCGAATAACTACCACGAGAAGTTCAACGGTACCGTCTCGCTTCGGGAGTCGCTAGCCAAGTCCCTCAACATCCCCACCGTGAAATTCGGCGAAATGGCCGGCTTTGATAGTGTGGCCGCCATCGCGAAAAAGGCCGGCCTCGAGAGCGTGCGCGCCACGCCCGCCATGGCTCTCGGCGCCTACGAGGTCACGCCCCTCGCTATCGCCGGCGCCTACACGATCTTTTCCAACGGCGGCGTCTACGCCAAACAGAACTTCGTGCGCGAGATTCGCTCCGCTTCCGGAGGCCAAATCTACGGCTACCGCCCTCAGCGCCGCGATGTCCTCGATCCCCGCATCGCCTACATGACCCTCAATCTCATGCAGGAGGTGCTTCGCTCCGGCACAGGCGCCGGCGCCCGCGGCCGCGGCTTCGGCCTGCCCGCCGCCGGCAAAACCGGCACCTCTCACGATGCCTGGTTCGCCGGCTTCACCACAAAACTCCTCTGCATCGTCTGGGTCGGCTTCGATAACAATCAGGAACTCCCGCTCGAGGGCGCCCAGGCCGCCCTGCCCATCTGGACCGAGTTCATGAAACGCGCCCACCGCTACCGCGAATACCGCGGAGCCCAGGAGTTTGAGCCACCAGATGGCATCGCCACCGTCGATATCGATCCCCTCAGCGGGCAGCTCGCCACCGGCGCCTGTCCCAAGCCCCGCCCCGAGGTCTTCATCGCCGGCACCCAGCCTCTGGAGCTCTGCCACCTCCACGGCAGCGGCCGCAGCCAGGTCGCCGGCTGGGACGCACCAGAAACCGCACCCGACACCGCCGGCCAGCCCGCAACCGGCCAGTCCGCCCAGCCGGCACGCACGCCGCGCTCACGCCGTACCGACGAAATCACCGCCGCCCCGAAACAACCGCAAACTGCTCCCCGCAAGGACGAGAAGAAGGGCTTCCTGGAGAGGTTTCGGAGTATATTTAGGTAAGTGTTGTGGTCCGGTTCCGGGAGGCCTCTATGCGGTTCTTTCACCTGTTTGCTCCCTTGGTCGTTCTTCCCTTTGGCGTTTGCGCACTAGCCCAGCCACAGAGCTTCAGCGGCGACGTACGCGAACAGAAGGGCGCTGTACCTGCTCAGAAATCCGAGCCACTCACCTCGGAAGCCCGCGCCGATATCTTCATGGCCCGCAAGATGTATCGCGAGGCCGCCGAAACCTACCTCCAGGCCAAGCCCTACACCCACATCACCCTCAACAAGGTCGGCATCGCCTACCATCAGCTCGGCGACCTCGACACTGCCAAGAAGTACTACGAGCGTTCCATCAAAGCCGACCCCAAATACCCCGAGGCCATCAACAATCTCGGCACCATCTTCTACGCCAAGAAAAGCTACCGCCGCGCCGTCTCCACCTATAAGCGCGCCCTCAAACTTTCGCCCGATTCCGCCTCCATGTACTCCAATCTCGGCACCGCCCACTTCGCCCGCCGCGCCTACAAAGAGGCGTCCCTCTGCTACGAAAAGGCGCTCACGCTCGATCCCGAGGTCTTCGAACATCGCGGCACCCAGGGCGTCCTCCTCCAGGAACGCTCCGTCACCGAACGCGCCAAGTTCCACTACTATCTCGCCAAAACCTACGCCAAGGCAGGCCGCGAGGATCTTGCCCTCCTCTACATCCGCAAGTCGCTCGAAGAGGGCTTCAAAGAGCGCCAGAAATTCATGGAGGATTCCGAATTCGCCCAACTTCGGAAGAATCCCGAGTTCACCGAATTAATGAAATTGGAGCCGCGTGTCCTCTAACCGCCGCAACGCCCTCATCGCCGGGCTCGCCGTCATGCTCGCCGGACTCGGCTTCTTCTTTTGGAACAACGCCCGCGTCAGAAAACTCACGGATTCGCCCCAACGCGTGGCCATCCTCCCGTTTGAAAACCAATCCGGAGATCCCGAGCTCGATTGGCCTGCCGCCGTGGTCCGCCTCTCCCTCGCCCGCCAGTTGGAAGTCCTGCCCAGAGTCACCGTCTTCCTCGCCCGCTCCGCCAGTGAAGCTGCCGCCCAGGGCGCCACCCGCACCATCACCGGCGCCATTGTCACCCAGAAGGGAGCCTCCGGCTTTCGCTTCCTCGTCGAGGACCCGCAGGCCCGTGAGGCGCTCTCCGGTGGCGTCATCGCCACGCCCAAGCCGCAGTGGACCAGTCTGATGGCCAATCTCGCCGCCGCCGTCACCTCCGCCATCCGTCCCAACGTCCCCGCCGCACCCTCCCAGCTTCACAACGATCAGGCCGCGCGCCTTCTCTCGGAGGCTCTTTCCGCCAGTGACCCCGCCGTTGTTCCGGCCAAACTGGAACAGGCCACCTCTGCCGATCCTGCCTGCGGCTGGTGCTGGCTCCTGTGGGCCGAGGACGCCGCCCGCCGCGGAGGAGCGCCCGCCCTCAAATCCGTCCTGGCCGCCAGCCGCACCCACTCTAAACAGATCGACCTTCTCAGCCGCGCCCGCCTGGACCTCCTCGAATCCAATCTCACCGGCGACCTGCCTGCCCGCAGATCGGCACTGGAACGCCTCACTCGCGCCCTCCCCGCCGACGTCGGAGCGCTCAACCAGCTCGCCGAGCTCTACACCAATCAGCGCCAGTTCGATCGCGCTGAGGCCACTCTCCGCCTCGCCGTAGCCGCCGAGTCCGGTCGCCCCGAGCTCTGGAACTCCTTCGGCTACGCACTCTCCTATCTCCGCCGCTACCCCGAAGCCGATCTCGCCATGAAGGAATATGAGCGTGCCGATCCCGGCTCCCCCAACCCGCCCGATTCGCGCGGCGAAATCCTCATGACCTCCGGTCGCTTCCGCGACGCAGCCAAGTCCTTCGAAGCCTCCTGGGAAAAGGACAAGCAATTCAATCACGGCATCGCGCTGGAAAAGGCCGCCCTCGCCCTCTGGCTCAACGGAGAGAAGAAGGAAGCCGGCCAGTACCTCGATCGCTACCTCGCCGCCCGTGCCCAGGCCGGCGACCCCGCCGCCGAGCTCGTCCGCGCCCGCTGGGAATACCTCTTCGGCCAGTCCGCCCAGGCCCGTGCCCGCCTCGAGCGCGTGGCCACCCGTACAGATCACCCCATGGCCTGCGTCGCCTCCGCCATGCTCGCCCTCCGCTACCTCGCCGCCGGCGATGAGCCCGCCGCCCAATCCGAAGCCAGGCGGTCGCTCACCCTCGCCCGCTCCCCCGGCCAATCCGGCTTCGCGCGCTTCGTCGTCGATGCCATCAACGGTGCCGGAGGCGCCGAAAAACAGGCGCTCGGCCTCTCCCTCCGCGGAGACTGGAAGTCCGCGGCCGAAGTCTGGAAGAAGGCGCTCTCCGAAGCGCCCGGCGCCGCCGACGGCCCCCATCGCGAGCTCCTCGCCCTCTCCCTCGCACTCTCCGGCCGCGCCAACGAGGCCCGCGATCTCGTCGCCAACCGCTACCCCATCCTCACCGAGGAGCAGGTCCTCATCTACGACTTCCTCGTCTATCCCAACCTCTTCTACGTCCGCGCCGAACTGGCCATCGCCGACAAAAAACCCGCCGACGCCCAGCGCCAATACGACCTGTTCCTCCAATACGCCGGCGACCGCCCCGACCGCTTCGGCCAGCTAGCCCGCGCCCGCGCCGCCGCCCGCCTCTAACCAGCCGGCCCCCCGCCGCCGCCCCCAGAACCGACCCACTTCGAACTCCATCGTGGGGCGGGCACCCTCGCCCGCGCGGGTCCCCCAGGACGCGCCCGCGGCAAGTCGATGATCGGATGCGTGCCGGACCGCCGCCCGCCGCTCGCCCTCGTTCGGCCCGTTCTGAGCCGCGACAGTCAGGGAGCGGTCCCGTCCAAGCAAAAAGGCGGCCCGGACTCCAAGCCCGGACCGCCTTTCCAACCCAATCCAACCCCCAACCCTAAAACTCGATCTTCACCGCCACCTGCAAAATCCGCGGGTCCAGCGCCGTCGTCGGCGCCTGGAACGCCGCCACCGGCGTGAAGACCTTCGTCGTCGAGTTGTAGTTGAACGGCGTCCGGTTCACGTTCGCCACGTTCGCCCGATTGGCGAGGTTGAACGCCTCACCCATCAGCCGCAGCCGCACGCTCTCCCGGAACAGCGGGATCACCTTGCTGACGCGCGCATCCAGCGTGTACACGCTCGGCAGCGTGAACGTATTGCGGCCCGTCATCGGCGCACGGTCATTCCTCGTGTTGCCGTCGCGGTTCAGATCGGCGTTGCCGCCCAGCCCGCCCGAGTACGGGTTCCCGCTCCGGGCATTGAATATGCCCGAAATCTGCCAGCCATTCACCGCGTAACGGACAAACCCGTTCTGCGACCCCTTCCAGTAGTTGAGATCCCAGACGGCCGATGCAACAAAGCGGTGCTTCGTATTCGCGTCACCCAACGCGCGGTCCGCGTTCGGATTCAACGTGTCCAGCGCCACCTTGCCGTCATCGCTGCCCACCACCACGCTCGTGGCGTCGGGCACCGTGTCGATCACCTTCGACCACGTGTAGTTCGTCAGCAACTGGAAGCTCTGCGAAAACCGCTTGGTCAGCTGCACAAACCCGCCGTGATAGGTGGAATCGGCGCCGGAATCAAACAGGCTGATGCGTCCAAAGTTCGTGTTCGGCCGCGTCGCCTGCCGCGTGTAGATCGTCGTCGGCGTGCCGTTCGCGAAGGTTGCCGTATCGGCAAACAGCGGGAACAGGTTGATGTCGCGCGTGCGCGAGAGGTGGTAGCCGTGCAAACCCAGATAGCCGAAGGTCACGGCGTAGTCTTTGGCAATCTGCATCTCGTAGCTCAGGTTCCACTGTGCCGTCAAAGCCTGCACATACTTCGGATCCACCACATAGATATCAGGCGTCCGGGAAGTGGTGGGAGGCGCAGCCAGGATGTTCGGATACGTCGGCAGATTGGCCGAGAGCGAATATGTCTGCACCTGGATGCCGTTCTGCGAATGGGCCGTCCCGATCAGGATCGAAGGCGTCCGCGCATAAAAGATTCCATAGCCGCCGCGCACCACATGCTTGCCCTCCTGGTCCGCACGGTAGGCAAACCCAAAGCGGGGCGCATGGTTGTTGGTGTCCTTGTTGATGAAGTTGGTCCGCAGACCCGCCGCTGCCAGACCCGCATTCGGGTTCAGTACGCTTGGCTGGGCGTAGCTCATCAGGTCGAAGCGGTAGCCGTAGTTCAGAGTCAGGCGGTCCGTCACTCGCCAGGCGTCCTGCACAAAGAGCCCGAGTTCGGTGACGTTTGGCTGCGTCAGCGCACCCGTCGTCCCCGCACCGGCAAACCCCTGCGTGAATTGGAAAGGCCGGCGCGCTGCAAAGTCCGCCAACGAGTTGAATCGATAGACGCCCGAGAAGTTACCCGGGAAGAAGTTGTCGATCTTCTCCACGTTGATGTCGGCGCCCGCCTTGAAGCTGTGCTTGCCGCGCAGATAGCTCACGCTATTGATGAACTGATACCGCTTGGCGTTGGTGTAGCGCGGCGAAAAGTTGTTCCGCCCGAACGTGAACGATCCGCCGCTCTGGTTCACCACCGTCTCGGGCGCCGTCGTGTTCGATTCGCCCGGCTCGTCGTCCGTCAGGAAGTTGAAACGCGAATCAAATACCATCGCCGAGCCGATAGTCTTGCTGTAGTTCACCGCGTAGTGATTGGTGGAAACCAGCGCGTTACCGGTGTGCTCCTGCGCGCTCTGGCTGCCTGCGTTTTCGAAGTTCTGTCCGCGGAAGCGGTGGAAGTTCAACCGCACGCTCAGCCGTTGCGTGTTTGAGAGGTTGTAGTCCACCTTCGCCAGGCCGATGTCGTTGTTATACCCGGTAGTGTAGGACGTCATGTACTTTGCCAACTCCGCCGCGCCCTGCTGCGACAGCGCGTCGCCGGGCACCGTGAAGTTGAAAAACACCGGGTTCGGATTCAGGTTCCGCTGCCCGTCATAGCTCAGGAAGAAGAACAACTTGTCCTTCTTCACCGGACCGCCCACCGTGCCGCCGTATTGGTTGTAGTGGTAGGGCTGCCGCACGATGCCGCGCGACTTGTTGATGAAGGTATTGGCGTTCATCTCGCGGTCGCGGAAAAACCAGAACGCGTTGCCGTGGATCTGGTTGGTGCCCGATTTCGTCACCACGTTGATCACGCCGCCGCCGGCCCGCCCGATCTCCGCCGCGTAGCCGTTCGTGTTCACCTGGAACTCCTCCACAGCGTCCTGCGAGAAGCTATACGGATTGCGCCCCGATCCAGCCCGCCCGGCCGATTGGCCAAAGAACAGATTGTTCGAGTCCATCCCGTCCACCAGCAGGCTGTTCGCCGTGCCGCGCTGGCCGCCAAAGCTCAGGTCGCCGCCGCGCGGATCGCGGTTCACGCCCGGCGTCAGCAGCGTGAAGTCCAGAAAGTTACGGCCGTTGATCGGCAGCTCTTTCACCGCGCGCTCGTTCACGCTGGTGGAGGTCTGCGAACGCGTGGTTTCCACCAGCGGCAGCTCGCCGCTTACCGTGATGCTCTCCGCCGTCGAGCCCACCGTCAGTGCGGCGTCCAGCGTGATCAGCGCGCCCACCGTCAGGTCGATGTCGTTGCGCTTGATGGCCTTGAATCCGGCCTTGTCGATCGAAAGGTTATACCGTCCAACGGGGACGCGAATGAATGAGTAGATTCCGCTGGCATTGGTTTCCAGCACACGGGTGAAGCCGGTCTGTTCACTGTTGAGCGTGACTTTGGCTGATTGGACGGCCGCTCCGGAGGGGTCCGTCACCGTGCCTGTTACTGTGGCGCCACCGGCTTCCGACTGAGCCAAAAGGCTGCCGGAGAGTACGAAGACACTAAGGGCTGAAGCGAGCAAACGATGCATAATCCCATTCTACCGGGACTCATCCAGCTTCCGCCCTATCTTAGGTCGAACTTCTTCATCTTGTAACGCAATGTATCGCGCGTGATCTTCAGCAGCCGCGCCGCCTGTGTCTGATTGCCGCCCGTTTTCTCCAGCGCGGAGATCACCAACCGCCGTTCGCTGTCTTCCAACGAGATGCCATCCTCTGGAAAATTCGCCGCGGCCTGCGCTGGCGGCGCCATCAGTGTTTGACTGTGCGACACCGACATCGGCAGGCTCACCGGCGTGATGTAGCTGGAATCCTCCAGAATCATCGCCCGCTCGAGCGCATTGCGCAGCTCTCTTACGTTGCCCGGCCAGTCATGCGACACCAGCAGCCGCATCGCGTCCGCCGAGATGCCCTCCATGCGCCGCTTGAACTTGCGGTTGTAGTGGTCCAGGAAGAAGTTCGCCAGCGTCGGAATGTCTTCCGGCCTGTCGCGCAGCGGCGGGATCGTCAGGTGGATGACATTCAACCGGAAGAACAGATCCTGCCGGAACGCTCCTTCCCGCACTGCTTCCCGCAGGTTCTTGTTCGTGGCCGCAATCACGCGCAGGTCCAGCTTGATGTCCTTCAAGCCGCCCAGCCGCCGGAAGCACTGCTCCTCCAGTACGCGTAGCAGTTTGGCTTGCAGCATCATCGGGATCTCGCCGATTTCGTCCAGGAACAGTGTGCCCCGGTCCGCCAGCTCAAAAATGCCCTTTTTCTGCGCTCTGGCGTCCGTAAAAGCGCCCTTTTCGTACCCGAACAGCTCACTTTCCAGCAGCGTCTCCGGGATGGCCGCGCAGTTGATCGCAATGAACGGCTCCGCCTGCCGCACGCTCTGATAGTGCAGCGTCTTGGCGATCAGATCCTTGCCCACGCCGTTGTCGCCCTCAATCAGCACCGTCGTCGCTTCGCTGATCGCCACGCGCCGCACAAAGTGCATCACCTCGCGCATCGCCGGCGAGTCGGCGATGATCTCGCGCTTCTGCGGCTCCACCTCGGCCGTCACATCCTTAATGGTGGCAACCGCGCCTTCCAGCGATCCATTGTCGCGGTAGAGCTGGCTGGTCCGAATGACAACCAGCCGCTCCATTCCGTTCTTTGTATGCAGCCGTACCGTCGAGTTGGCCCCGTTCGATTGCGTTAGGCCAGTGTGCATCCCGCAACCCGGCTCGCAGCTCTGGCAGCGGAACATGTCATGACAATCCCGGCCCACCAAATCTTCCGCCGTCATGTCGAACAGCCGCTCGGCCGCCGCGTTCACACCCGTAATGATGTGGTTGGTGTCATACAGCACCAACGCGTCCGAGAGTTGATCGAAGACCGACGTCAGTACGTTTGCGTTCTGCCAGTTAGACGAGAGTTTGGCCATATGCCCCTGTGCATCCCTATTGTATGGCTACCGGGCTGGATAGGAAAGGGGGGATGACTCAAAACTGGGGCAATTCCCCCAACGGCAGCGTCTGGCCCAGCAACCACTCCCACTGCCACGCCCTCGCCACCCCTGCAAGCTTCAGATTTTGAAGCCTTTTTGTCGCTCTGCGCAATGGCCTCTGGATTGCATAACTGGACAGCGAGACTGTAGTCCCGAGAACAGTATGTCCTCGGGAGGCAGGCGAAGACAGGCTCCGAGAAGTCAGGCCAAAAACAGACAGGCCCTTATGGGATCAATTCAGATTGCCTTGAGCGACACCGCAAAAGCCGACGCCCTACGCGTCTTGCTGGCGCGTAGCACCCATGTGCCCGTTCTTTGCGTGGAGTCTCCCAACTATGAGGAAGCCTGCGCCGTGGTTCTTGACGGAAGGCGCTTTAGCGCCGAACCTGGTCCACTACCCCACCCGGAGCGCATCGTCCTCATCACCAACAACGATCCAATCCACCTGCGCGAGGCGTGGGAGGCCGGAGTGAATTCCGTCCTGACGGAGCAGGATCCCATGAATACCGTCGTGCTGGCAGTCCTGGCGTCCTGCCTGCGCACCAGTTCCACGAGACAGAAACCGGTCGCCAACCGGGGGCGGCCATGATCGGCATCCCGGAAGTTCGTTTTCATCCTACGAGAAAAGGAGATTGAAATATGACTAGCCTGCTTCCTTTTGCAATTGCCTGGTGCCTGTTAGGGGTCGTGGTTATCGGCCTCGCGTTCAAGCGCAAGCAAGTCGCTGCCCACGAGGACGACTCGCTCCATCTCAACGCCAGCTCCGGAGTGGTCACCGAGCAGGTCTCGATGGCCCAGAAACTGGAAGCCATCGATAAGTGGGGCAAGATGCTCACCATCCTCCTGGTTGTCACCGGGCTCGCACTGGCAGTAGCCTATGGCATGAGCATCTGGGACGCCACCTCCAAGGCCGGCTTCTAACCTCCGCCTCTTCTCCCGGGCCGCCCTTTCGCCGGGCGGCCCGGTTTGCAATTCGGCTTCACAAGGATTCCGCATGAAACTGGGCTTTTTCATAGCACTCGCACTCTTCGCCTGCCTGCCTGCATCAGGCCAGAAGACGGCCGTCCCCAAGCCCTCGGCGCCTAACTCCGTTTGCGCCGATTGCCATCAGGATGAGGGCCCCAAGCTGGCCAAATCCACCCACTCCGCTGTTGCGTGCGCCTCCTGCCACCTCAAGCACGAAGAGTACCCGCATCCTGAAAAGCAGCCCAAACCTCAGTGCAAAACCTGCCATGAACAGGCCGCCAACGACTACGAGCAGAGCGAGCACGCCCAGCAGATGCGGCGCGGCAATGGCATGGCGCCGGAGTGCGCCACCTGCCACGGCGCCCCTCACGATGTAACCTCCACCCGCTCCCAGGACTTCCACAAAGCCGTCCCCGATACCTGCGCCATGTGCCATGACAAGGAGGCCGCGCAGTTCCAGCAGAGCGTCCATGGCAAGGCCGTAGCCGCCAACATCAAGGACGCGCCCGTCTGCACCGATTGCCACGGCGGCCACCGCGTCCTCAAGGCCAAGGACCCCAAGTCCACCGTATTCGCCGCCAGTGTGCCCGATACCTGCGGCCACTGCCACGGCGATCTCCGCCTGATGAAGCGGTTCGGCCTCCCGTCCGATCGCATTACATCCTTCAACTCCAGCTTCCACGGCCTGGCCCTCAAGTCCGGCAACCAGAGCGTGGCCGATTGCGCCTCCTGCCACGGATTCCACGATATCCTCGCCTCTTCCGACCCGAAATCCAAGACCAACGCCAAGAATCTCCCCGCAACCTGCGGGGCGTGCCACCCCGGAGCCGGCAGCCGCTTTACCATCGGGCCCATTCACGAGGTCCAGGGCGCCGACGCCGCCCTCCCCATCCAATACGCCCAACTGTTCTACATCCTCGTCATCCCCGGTACCATCGGCTTCATGCTGCTCCATCACGCCGGCGATTTCCTGATGAAGCTGCGCTTTATGCGCTTCCGCGGCCACAACATCTCCCTCCAACTCCTCCGCGCTCCGGCGCCCAAACACGAGCGCATGTATCTGGCCGAGCGCATCCAGCACGTCCTGCTGGCCGTCAGTTTCATCACGCTCTCCTATACCGGCTTCGCGCTCCACTATTCCGATTCCTGGTGGGCCAGCCCCTTCCTGCAGTGGGAGAGTTCGTTCCCCGTGCGCGGCACCGTCCACCGCGTCGCCGCCGCCATCCTGGTCATCACCTCCATCGGCCACATCGTCTCGCTGTTCATGAGCCGCCGCCTGCGCGATCACTGGAAGGAGTTTCTCCCGGTGGTCGGCGACATCCGTGAAACTGTCGAAGGTACGCTTTGGCGCCTCGGCCTCCGCAAGGAGCGGCCGTTCCAGTCGCCCCACTGCTACATCGAGAAGATCGAATACTGGGCCCTCGTCTGGGGTACCCTCATCATGGCCGTCACCGGCGTCCTGCTCTGGTTCAATAATTGGACCATGACCATCCTGCCCAAGGTCTGGATCGATCTGGCCCGCGTCGTTCACTTCTACGAGGCGGTGCTGGCCACCCTCGCCATCTTCGTCTGGCACTTCTACTCCGTGATCTTCGATCCTGAGGTCTACCCCATGGATCAGTCCTGGATCACCGGCTACAGTCCCAGACCGGAGCGCGAGTCTCATCACGGCGATTGAAGTAAACTGGACGAACGATGCGGATAAAAGAGTTCCTGGCCCCCATTGTCTATTTAGCGAGCAACCTGATCAGCCAGGCGGGCGTCGTGTTGGTGACGACCTCTGGAATCCTGTGGCTGTTCCTGCTCCCCAGCTTTCTGAAGGGCGGCGCCGAAACCGCCTACCTCGGCATTCTCGAGTTCATGGTACTGCCCATGGTCTTTTTTGCCGGCCTGGGCTTGATCCCCATCGGCATCTGGTGGTACAAGAAACGGAACCGGGGCAAGCTGCCTCCGGTCTTTCCTCCCCTCGACCTCGCCAATCCACGGTTCCGCCGCATGCTGGCGTTCCTCGCCGCCACCACCGTGGTCAATCTCATCATCGGCGCCCAGTTGACGTATCGCGCCATCCACCACATGGAGTCCACCAGCTTCTGCGGCCAGACCTGCCATACCGTCATGAAGCCCGAGTTCACCGCCTACCAGAGTTCGCCCCACTCCCGCGTGGAGTGTGTACAGTGCCATATCGGCCCCGGCGCCAACTGGTTCGTCAAGAGCAAAATCTCCGGCTCCTGGCAGCTCATCTCCGTCGCCTTCAATCTCTACCCCCGCCCCATTCAAACCCCCATCGAGAACCTCCGGCCCGCTCGCGAAACCTGCGAGATCTGCCATTGGCCGCAGAAATTCGGCGGCGATCGCGTCAAGGTCTTCAACAACTTCTCCGACGACGAGCAGACCAAGCTGACGAAATCCGTTCTCCTCGTTCATATCGGCGGCGGCAACGGTTTCGACGGCATCCACGGAGCTCACATGGGCCCCGGCGTGACGATGCGCTACGCCCACTCAGACCGCCAGCGCCAGAAGATCCCGTGGGTGGAACGCACCAGCGCACAGGGTGTCACCGAGGTCTACCGGGCCGACGGCTACAAGGAAGACGGTCCAGGCAATCTCGAAGTCCGCACCATGGATTGCATGGATTGCCACAACCGGCCCTCCCATACCTACGAACTGCCGGAGCGCGCCATCAACCGCGCCCTCACCGCCGGCGAAATCGATCGCACTCTGCCCTTCGTTCGCAAAGTGGCCCTCGCCGTCGTCAAGGAAAAGTACGCCACCACCGAAATCTCGGAGCGCGATGTGCCCGGCAAGTTCAACGCCTGGTACGAGAAAAACCAGCCGGAGCTTTGGAAGACCAAGCGCGCCACCATCGAGAAGAGCGGCAAGGCGCTGCTCACCAGCGTCTTTGCCCGCAACATCTTCCCGGAGATGAACGTGCAGTGGGGCATGTATCCGAACAATGTCGGCCATACCGATTTTGACGGCTGTTTCCGCTGCCACGACGAGCGCTCCTCCAAGAGCGGCAAGCGCACCATCACGCAGGACTGCAATACCTGCCACTCGCTTCTGGCTCAGGACGAGGAGTCACCTAAGATTCTGGCCGATCTGGGGCTTGACAAGGCGAAAACCCCAGGCAACTAATGAATGCAGGGAGGCTGGCCATGCCGATCAGCCATGTCGTAGTGCCCGTCGATTTTTCCGAAAAGAGCGAGGGCGCGGCCCGGTACGCCGAGGCCATGCATCGCCGATTTGGAAGCCGCATCACGCTGCTCCACGTTCTGCCGCCGCCGCACTATGAGTTCGGCGCCATGGAGGTGGGCGGCAGTGTGCTCGAAGACCTGTTCCGCAATCGGTCTGAACAGGCGAAGACGGACCTCGATCAGTTCCTTCTCTCCGAAATGCCGGCCGATGCCACCGAGCGCCTGCTGGCCGATGGCGACCCAGCCGCCATCATCGTCGAGCGGGCTCACGACCTCGGCGCCGGCCTCATTATCATGCCCACCCACGGCTACGGAACTTTTCGCCGGTTCATTCTCGGCTCGGTCACCGCCAAGGTGCTGCACGATGCTGATTGCCCAGTCTGGACTGGAGTCCATCTGGAGGCAGACACCGTGGAAGCGGTCCGTTTCTCTCGCGTCGCTGTTGCCATTGACCTCGGTCCGCAAAGCGAACGCGCCCTCATGTGGGCCAGCCGCTTCGCCGCCAGCGCCGGCGCTGAACTCGTCATTCTCCACGCCACCGCCAATCTGGAAGGCCACGCCGGCGAGTACTTCGATCCTAAATGGCGCGAGCACATGGAGGCGGCCGTGCGCGAAGAGGTGGCGGCGCTGCTCGCCCGCCTGAACCTTTCGGTACCACTTCTCACCGGCACCGGCGATCCGGCTGAGACCATCTGCCGCCTCGCCCAGGATTGGCAGGCCGATGTGCTAGTGATCGGGCGAGGCTCCGCCGCCGGCGTGTTTGGACGTCTGCGGGCCAACGCCTACTCCATCATCCGGCAGTCGCACTGCCCGGTGGTTAGCGTCTAGCCCAGCCGGAACTGCGTCGCGGCCGCTCGCGCCAGCTCTTCCCGGAAATCGGGATGCGCAATGCCCGTCAGGGCCTCGGCCCGCTGGCGCAGGTTGCGGCCATGCAGATAGGCCGCTCCAAACTCGGTGACCACCCAGTGCACATCACCGCGCGACGTCACCACCCCCGCGCCAGGCTTCAGCACCGGCACGATTCGGGACAGCTTGCCGCCCTTCGCCGTCGCCGGCAGCGCAATCACCGGCACCCCACCCTGCGAGCGCGCCGCGCCGCGGATGAAGTCCACCTGTCCGCCGATCCCGCTGTACGGTACGGGACCGATCGAATCCGAGCACACCTGGCCCGAGAGATCCACCTCCAGCGCCGCGTTCACCGCCACCATCCGTTCGTTCTGGCCGATCACGTAGGGATCGTTCGTGTACGCATTCGGCAGAAACTCAAACACCGGATTGTCGTCAATGTAGTCATACAACGCGCGCGTACCCATAGCAAAGCTCGTTACCACCTTGTGCGGATGCAGCGTCTTGTGCGCGTTGGTCACCACCCCGGATTCAATCAGCGGGATCAACCCGTCGCTGAACATCTCCGTGTGGACGCCCAAATCTCTGTGTCCGTGCAGCGCGGCCAGCACCGCCTCCGGTATCCCGCCCACACCCACCTGCAAGGTGGCGCGGTCCGGCACCAGCGCCGCCACGTGGCGCCCGATCTCGCGATGTGCGTCCGTCATCTCGCCCTGCAGAAACTCCGGCAACTCGTGCTCTGCCTCCACAATGACGCTGGCCTCGGCCACGTGCAGGGTGGAATCGCCGCACGTGCGCGGCATTCGTGGATTCACCTGCACCACCAGCCGCCGCGCTTGCCGGGCGGCAGTCAGTGAGATGTCCACGCCCGGTCCCAGGCTCATGTAGCCGTGCCGGTCCGGTGGCGCGCACTGGATCAGCGCGTGATCGATCGGTAGCGCGCCGCTGGTGAACAGTCCTTCAATCTCGTGCAGGAAGATGGGGATGAAATCCGCCCGCCCGGCCTGCACCGCCCGGCGTGTATTGGCGCTGACGAACAGCGCATTGTGCCGGAAACTCGCCTCGAACTTCTCATCGGTGTAAGGCGCGTTGCCGATGGTGATGCAGTGCAGCACTTCCACGCCGCTGAGCCGCGGGGCGTGTTCGCAAAGCGCCGTCAGCAGTGCCTGCGGCGCGGCCACGCCCATGTGGACGTAGACCCGCTCTCCGCTGTTCACCGCGGCCAGGGCGCCGCTCGCCGTGTCCTGCTTGCTCAGATAAACAGATCGCCAATTCACCATGTACTCATCCCACCACAAAACGGCGCACTCCCGAAACCGCCCGCCATATTCCTCTCAAGCCACATCCCTCCACTCCGATAAGTCAGTCAGGTATCTGATTCCGAATGACTAAGTCCCTCAAGTGGATCTTCCATCAGTCGCAGGCGGTTCTGGCCGGCCACCGCGCCCTGGCGCCCCATGAACTGCACATCGGCGCCTGCGACGCAGCCCAGGGCGACCTGCTGGATCTGGACGGGTTGCGGGATCTGCAGGAGCTTTCCGATCCACCGCCGCAACCACCCGTCGCCCTGGTGGGCCTCGTGTCGATGCGCGGCGCTGACCTGCGGGGCTCGGATTTGAAATCGGCCGAGTTGTGCGGGATCGAGCTGGAACAGTGCGACCTTCGCGGCGCGCTGCTGGCCGGTGCCAATCTCTGTGAGGCCGTGCTCGTCGATACCCGGCTGGCAGGCGTCAAGGCTTCCTCGTCCCGCTGGATGGAGGCTCATCTGGCCCATTGCGATGCCTCCGATGGCATCCTCACCCTTGCCTCGTTTCATCGCGCCACCCTGATGGAATGTAACTTCGCGGCCGGTGAAATGGACGGAGCCGTCTTCCACCGCGCCAGCCTCCACTTTTGCCGTTTTCGGACCGCCCGCCTCAGCCGGTCCATCTTCTCTTCCGCCCACCTGCAGCGCTGCGATTTCCACGGCGCCACGCTGGACGGAGCCAAGTTCCACGAAGCTGAACTCGGAGGGAGCAGTTTCGTGGATTGCGATTTGCAGCGCGCGGACCTGCGCTCAGCAAATCTTCGAGGCTGCGCGTTTTCGGGGGCGGTGCTGCGGGGTGCCAGACTCCAAAACGCGCAGCTGTTCGGGGCAGATCTCCGCGGCGCCGATCTTCGCGGTGCTCGTGAATTGACGCCGAGGCAGATCGCTCAGGCGCGGACGGATTCTTCCACGCTCAGATAGTCCGAAAGACCCTGCCGCAAAACGGCGATCCTCAGTCCCCCGCCGGCTGCGCCATCGGTTCCGCTCGCCACGCATTCCACTGCTGCCGGAACCAAACCGGGAAACCCGGCCGGTCTTTCCAACCCGTCCTCGCCACCGAAAGCAATACCATCAGCGTGATGATCAACACAGCCATCACCACCGCCTGCCCCGCCGTCAGAGATTCCTTCATCGCCCCAAACCAGCGGCCATACACCAGCTCCGTGTGGACCCAGTACACCAGCAGAGACGTCCCGCCCAACTGCCGTACAAAGCTCCAGCCGTTTGGATTCATGTGCCGCGTCCAGAGGAAAGCGAAGCTCGCCAGCAACAGGATGATGCCGGTCTTCATCAGGATCAACGCCGGGCTGTTCACCCAGAAGTCCGAGTTCGTGTAAACCGAGTACGGTAGGTTGGCAAAGTACTGCGCGCCGAAAAGCAATCCGAAGCCCATCATCGCCGCCCACTGCATCACCCGGTGCATCTCGTTGTCTTCCGCCAACCGCAGCACCGAGCCCGCCGCCAGACCGAACGCGATGAACGCTGCCCACGGGAAAAACGCGAAGAAATTCGGATTCGGCTCAAACCAGGCGCGCACCAGCGGATGGACGCCGCTCAGATTCATCGCGTTGATCAACGGTGCCGCCGATGCGATCGCCAAACCCGTGATCACCGCGTTGCGCACCCGCTCCCGCGTCTCAAATACCGCCAGCGGCGAGAGTGCCACAATGCCCAGCGCCATGCAGTTCAGGATGTCCACCTTGAACAGATCCGTCCACGGGCTCTGCCCCATCGCGAAGGACCACATCTGAAAGCGGAATAGAAACGCCACAGCCAGCAGGAAGCCGGCGCGTCGCGCTGACGTCTGTACCCGATCCCACGCGCCCAGCCCCTTCTTGGCCGAAGAGTCCATCAGGAAGCCCAGCGTGACACCCGTCAGGAAAAGAAAAACCGCCGGCGTCAGGCCGCCGCAAAACTGAGAGAGCGTGTAGGGCCCATCGTTGCGCAAATCCTTCGCCGTGAAGGAGTGGAAGACATGCCCTTGCAACATGATGAGCGCCGCAAATCCGCGGGTCCAGTCCAAAAAGGCAAGGCGGTGTCCAGTGCGCGAAAGGGTCTTGGCCATCTCTATTTTTGCGGCGTCTCCTTCTTCACGCCCTTCGGGAGCTTCAGCTTCACTGAATCCTCCGTCATTGCCGGGTTTAGCTTCGTGTCGGTGTAGCTAATCAGCACGTAGTCCTTGGAAGGTTGATGCACCTTCTGCTGGACCGTGACGCCGTCGGACTGCGAGATCCAGATTTCAATTCGCTTGACGCTCTTGCGCGCCTCTTCAGACTTGGGCGCAAGTTCCAGTCGATCGGCCTTGCCCCCAGGCAGCACATCCTCGCCTGTCCATTTGATGTCGTAGCTCTGCAAAAGATCCCTGCTCGACGTGCCAAATCCCAGAAGCAGGAATTGGTCCACCAGCGAAGCCTGCTTGCCCAGGTCGTATTCCTGTACCGTCATCAGCTTCGGGTAGAAGATCTGGATCTTCCGGTTTTGAAACGACACCGCGCGCACTTCCGGCTTCTCAAACTCCACCAGCATCCGCAGGTCTTTCGCCTTGGGCCGGTAGAGCGACATCTTGCCGTACTCTTCGGTGGATTCCTTGATGATCGCCGTGTAGGAGATCTTCTTGATGCTCGCGGTCAGGCCCTTGAAGCCTAACGCGGCCTTGTCCAGACGCGCCAGTGCATCGTCGAGCGGCGCGGCCGGCAGGACCTGCGCTCCCACCAGTGCCAGCATCAGCGCGCCACGCGCCGTGGAAAAAAGAAAGGTAGGGAATTGAATCACGGTTTCACAATCGCCATGAAGCCCCGGACTTCTAGCTCGGCATCGTGGATCGGCTCCACTTTGACCACGTTGGCGGGTTTCCCGGTGCGTGCCTTCAGCAGTTCTGCCGCGCGTTGCGGGCGTCCGCCCTCGGGAGTGGATTCCAGCAGCGAAGTTTCCAGCCAGTACACGCTGCCGCCCGTGTCAGAGGGCATTTGGACGATGCTGGCCGGACGGGGTTGGTCTTTAAACAGCTCGCGGGGGGTCAGAAAGATGAAGGCCAGAATCGCCGCGACGGCGATGTCGTATTGCCACCCGGCTCGTGGGAAATCCCAGAAGATCAGACGCTTCATGTCTTCCTCCCTATAATAGCATTCACTAGCTTAGGCTGTCTTGCCGCCCCGATCCGCTCACAGGGGTTTGAATCGCGCCGAGTCCCGGAGGTTTCAGGAGCTTTTCTTGCGCGCCGGCTTGCGCCCTTCCACCGCGCCCGCCTCGGCCAGTGTCCGCCGCGCCAATTCCACTTCCTGAGACCGCAAAACCTGGCAGTGCGCGCAGTAGCCGCCCACTTCCGTCCGCGCGATCAGGATCTGGAATCCGAACATGCTCTCCACCTGCCGCCGCAACTTGTGCAGCGGATCGCCATAAAACTCCTCTACCTTGCCGCACCGCAGGCAGATGATGTGGGCGTGCTCCTGCTTGGTCCGCGTCTCGTAGTAGTGCTGATCGCCCGTGTAATGCATCAGGTCCAGCTCATCCACCAGACCACCCTCTTTCAAGAGCTTCAGAGTCCGGTACACGGTCACCCGGTTCAGCTTCGGGTCCTTCTGATGCGCCATCTGATACAGAGCTTCGGCGTCCAGATGCTGGCCCGATTTGTCCAGCAGATCGAGCAACAACTGGCGCTGGCGTGTCAGCCGGATGCCGCGCTGCCTCAGCGTGTCTTTGGCGGCTTCTGCAATCATGGTGTCTCTGCAACACTTTACCACGCGCACTCCGTTCGACTATGTTGTTTGAGGACCCCGCCTTTGCCTCATGACGAGACAATCCGACTCCTGCGCGAAAGGATTCTCCACTTCGCGGCATCCCGTCTATCGAGGGAGGCTGCCGAGGACGTGACCCAGGAGGCCATGCTCGTACTCCACGAGAAATACCCGCACATCGAAGACACGGCGGACCTGCTGCCGCTCGCCTTCCAGATTGTACGCTTCAAAATGGCTGGCGCCGTGCGGAAGTCCGTGCGCCGCGGCGAGGGCCGCTCCATCCCTGTCGAAGACCTGCCCCTGGCCTCGCCCGGCGACAATCCGGAACGTGCCGCCGCCCGCTCTGAGATGCGCGAACGTCTGCTGGCCGCCGTGGCAACCCTGGGCGGACGCTGCCGCGAGATCTTTCAGCTCAAGTTACAGGGCCACGGCTTCGAGGAGATCCGCCGCCATTTCGCCGTCGATTCCATCAATACGGTCTACACCTGGGACGCCCGCTGCCGGAAATCCATGCTGGAAAAGATGGGCGGGCGCTGGGAGATGCTGCCATGACCAACTGGGAACACCTCCTGGGCGGATACGCCACCGGCACCCTCACGGCCGAGGAGCGGGCGGCGCTGATGCAGGCGGCCCTCCAGGATCAGGCTCTGTTTGACGCGCTCATGGACGAGGATGCGTTGCGCGAAACGCTGGCCGATCCGGCCACCCGCGCGGCGCTGCTTCGGGCCCTGGCGCCACCGGTTCGATCGGTAGCTTGGTGGCGCAATCCCTGGCCCTGGACGGGCCTGGGAGCCGTCGCCGCAGCCGTCGCCCTCTTCGTTATCCTGCGTCCGCCGGACGCGCCCAGGCCCGTCCAGATGGCTCAAAACCGGCCTGCCGCCGTTGCGCCTGAACCCGTCCCGGTTGTCATCGAAACGCCCAAGCAGCTCAGCTTGAGCCAACCGGAAGCCGCCCGGAAATCGGAATATTCCGCGCGCCGCACCACAGCCTCATCCGTGGACGCCGCCGCGCCGCCCCAGTCCGCTGCCGCGCCCGCCGAGGAGCGCACCGAACGGCAGAAAGTGGCCACGGCGCCCTCGCCGCCACCCGCCGCCGCCCCACCTGCTGCGCCCACCGCTCAGGCCGCCGAAAAGTCCGATTTCGCCGCCGGCCGCGCCAACGAAATCGCCCCGGCGCCAGGCCGGCTCCCGGCAACCGCCGCCGCTCCAGTTCTCCTGGCCAAGAAGAAGGAAGCTCTCGCCGAGGGAGCCGCCGAGGCGCTGGCCATCACGCTCTCCTTCCAGGCCGAGGACGGCGCCTGGCGCACCATCGATCTCCAGTCCGCCATTCCGGCCCGCCGCCCTCTGCGCCTGCGCGTCACCAGCGCCCGCAGCGGCCTGCTCGCCCTCCAGCCGCCGCTCGCCGAAACGCGCGCCGTGCTCGCCGGCGTCCCCACCGAGATCTCTTTGCCCGGCCAGCCCGCCGGGACGCTCCTGCTCCGGCTCGGCCTCGTCCAGCCGGCCGGCCAGGCGCTGGGCCGCGTCTCCAATGAACTGAGGGAGAGCAAAGCCCGCGCCGTATCCGATTCGGCAATCCCCGCTCCTGCCCCGCAACCCACCCGCGAAATTCGCCTACGAATCGAGTGAAAGGGTTTCTCTCCTGACGGCATCTCCCCGGTGCAGTACCACTACGGAGGTGGCCCATGAGATTCTTCCTGTTCCTCGCCGCTCTCATCAGCGCGGCCAACACCCTTTCCCCTTCCACTCCCCCCTCGGCCGGGCGAGGCGAAACCACCGGCTCGCTCATCCGCACCGATCCCTACGGTAAACACACCGGCGAGCTCTGCCCCTTGCGCCGCACCGATGTGCAGGGCGCCATCACCGGCTCGCTCGCGCGGGTCGATGTCACTCAGGAGTTCGTCAACAATTCGCCCGATACCATCGAGGCCGTCTACACCTTCCCCCTGCCGCGCCTCGCCGCCGTGGATCAGATGACGATGACCATCGCCGATCGCGTCATCCGCGCCGAGATCCATCGCCGCGCCGATGCCCAACGCCTCTATGACGATGCCCGCCGCAACGGGCAGACCGCCGCTCTGCTGCAACAGCAGCGGCCCAACGTCTTTACCCAATCGGTCACCAATATCGCGCCCGGCGCCAAAGTGCTGGTGCGCATCAGCTACGTCGAGACTCTGAAATACGACGAGGGCGCCTACGAGTTCAGCTTCCCCATGACCGTCGGGCCGCGCTACAACGATGGCGGGCTCAATCCCAAGTACGCTCCGCCCGCCACGCGCGCCGGACACGATCTCTCGCTGCGCCTCACCATCGACGCCGGCGTGCCCGTCCGCAACATCACGTCCTCCACACACGAGATCCTCACCAGCGGCAACACGGTCCAGTTCAAACAGGCCGCCGTTGTGCCCAACAAGGACTTCATCCTGCGCTACCAGGTGGCCGGCAATGCGTTGCAGGATGCCGTCCTCACCCATCGCGCCGCTCGCGGCGGCTTCTTCACGCTCATCCTCCAGCCCCCGGCGCGCGTCACCGCGGAGGACGTTTCTCCCAAGGAACTGATCTTCGTTGTCGACACCTCCGGCTCCATGAGCGGCTTCCCCATGGAGAAGGCGAAGGAGTCCATGCGCATGGCCCTGGCCGGCCTCTATCCGCGCGACACATTCAACCTGATTACCTTCGCCGGCGATACCCACGTCTTGTTCCCGCGGCCCGTGCCGGCCACAGCAGAAAACCTGCGCGCCGCCCGTGAGTTTCTCGATGGCCGCTACGGTGGCGGCGGCACGGAAATGATGAAGGCCGTGCGCGCGGCATTTGCCCCCTCTGGCGCGGAGAACAAAACGCGCATCATCTGTTTTATGACCGATGGCTACGTCGGCAACGAGGCCGAGATCATCGCCGAGGTCCAGCGCCATCCCGAAGCCCGCGTCTTCAGCTTCGGCATCGGCTCCTCGGTGAATCGCTATCTGCTCGACAAGATGGCCGAGGAGGGCCGCGGCGAAGTGGAATATGTGGCGCTGAATGACGACGGCTCGGCCGCCGCCCGCCGCTTCCACGAGCGCGTCCGCAATCCGCTGCTCACCGACATCTCCGTCGAATGGAACGGCTTGCCCGTTTCCGATGTCTACCCCGAGCGCATCCCCGATCTGTTCAGCGCCAAGCCGCTCATTCTCCACGGCCGCTACGGGGCTGCCGCCGGCGGATCTATCACGCTCCGCGGCCGCATGAGCGGCAAGCCATTCTCCAAAACCATCTCCATGCAACTGCCGCGCGAGCAGAGAGAGCACGACGTGCTAGCCACCCTCTGGGCCCGGGCGCGCGTCGAGGACCTGATGCATACCAACCCGCAGAGGCACGACGAAGCCCAGGTGACCCGCCTCGGGCTCGAGTTCCGCCTGCTCACTCAATACACCGCGTTCGTTGCCATAGACACCCACAAGGACCCGCGGACCGGCCAACCCGTGCGCATCGAGGTGCCTGCTGAAATGCCGGAGGGCGTCAGTCACGAAGGCGTGTTCGGCGCCGCCAGCGCACCCGCGTCGCTGGCTCGTCTGGCGATGCCTCAGGTCGCCAGGCGCCAGAATGCGATCGGCATGGCCGATGTCAGAGCGAAGGAAGAGGTTAAAGTGAGGGACGCGGCACGCCTCGTCCGCACCGGCACTCAAATGGTGGATGTGGAGGTCTGGCTTACCGATGTCAACCCGCAGATCCTGGAAATGTTGAAAAAGGCCGGCTTCGAACCTTCGCCCGTCGCCGCCAAGGTCGGCAAGATCCGCCTCGGCCGTATCCGCGCCGATCGCATCGCCGAACTGGAGAAACTGGCCTGTGTGCTCACCGTGCGCCCGGCGCCCGCTCCATGACGCTACACTGAGGAACGGATGCCGGAAGAAGTCTGCCCCCTCTGCCGCGGTACGGGATACACCATCATCGAGAAGGACGGCCTCACCGCCGCCCAGCGCTGTGAGTGCTATCAGGAGAATCGCGCCAGTTCGCTCTGGCGCAACTCCCGAATTCCGTCCAACTACCGCAATGACACGCTGGAGAACTTCTCGAACCGCGATTCCAATGAACTCGCCAAGATCCAGCTCATCCTCAAGAGTTATTGCCGCGATTTCCCCGCAGTGGTGCCGCCCGGGCTCGTCTTCACCGGCGCGCCCGGCACCGGCAAAACTCACCTCGCCGTGGCTGTGCTCAAGCACCTCATGGAGAGCGGCTTTGAGTGTGTGTTCATGGATTTTCTGAACCTGCTGGATCGCATCCGCGCCAGTTGGGACCCGCTCTCTGGTGAGAGCCCTCGCGAGGCCTACCGCGAAGCGCTGGAAACTCCAGTGCTGCTGCTCGATGATCTCGGCTCCCACCGCACAACCGATTGGGTGGAGGATACCGTCACCTCGATCTTCACCTACCGCTGCAACGAGCGGAAACCCACCATTGTCACCACAAACATGCCGGACCCGGAGATGGGCGGCAAATTGGTGGAGCGCTCCCAGGCCGGCTCCATGACTTCCTGGGACATCAAGACCTCGCTCGCCGAAAAGATCGGAATGCGCGCCCGTTCGCGCCTCTTTGAAATGTGCCGGGTTATCAGGATGCCCGTCATGGACGACTACCGCGTCGCTTCGAGGCGATGAACCGCGCGGCCCTCATCACCTGCCTCTTTTTCTGCCTGCTACCCGTCCTGGCGCCGCCCGATTTCCCAACGCAGGACGGCCCGTCGCACCTCTACAACACTGCCATCCTGCGCGACTACGCCAGCGTGCCCATCTACCAGCAATACTACGAACGGCGGCTCACGCTCGCCGGCAATGTGCTCACGCAGCCCCTGCTGCTCCTGCTGATGAGCGCCATGCCGCCCGCCGCTGCTTCCAAGACGATCAGCGTCATCGTCGTCGCCGCGTTCCCCCTCGCCCTGGCCTGGCTGCTTTCCGCCTTCACGCGCAACAGTGCACCGTTCCTGCTTTTCGGCAGCCTCTGCGCCCTGAATTTCTTCGTGCAGATGGGCTTCTGGAACTTCTGCTTTGGCGTGGTACTGCTGTTGCTCGCGCTCGGCTGGGCGGCGCGTGGCCGCAGCGTGTGGGGCATCGCCGCGTTCAGCCTGGCGCTCTATCTGAGCCATCCTCTGGCCTGGGCCGTCTTTGGTCTCTACTGCGGCATCGGCGCGCTGCAATCGCGCCGTTTTCTGCCGTTGCTTGCCCACGCACCGGGCGGCCTGCTGGTCGTTATCTACATGACCGGCGCCAGCGGCCCGCCCAAGCCAGTCGATCCCTCCTGGGGCGGCCGCCTCTGGCCGTTTTACAGCTTCAGTTTCCTGCACACTCGCACCAATTTGGCCGAAACAATCTGGGCGCTCTGTGTTCTGGCGGTTTTCGCCGTCGTAGTTGCCGCCACCCGCCGCCGCCCTGATGCGCTGGTGTGGACCGCCGCCGGTTGCGTCGCCGTCGGGTTGCTGATGCAGCAGCGCATGAGCTGGGACGCCTACTTCACCTCGCGCATGGCCCTCTTCGCGTTCCTGTTGCTGCTGACGTGGTGCGCCTCGCGCGAGTGGCCGCCATTTGCGCAGCGCGCGCTCTCCGCCATCGCTCTGCTTCTGTTGATCTCCGGCTCACTGATTCGCCTGCAACTCTGCCGCCAGTGGAGCGCCGAGCTCGCGTCGTACACCCAGGTCTTCTCCGCCATCCAGCCTGGCAGTACAGTGCTCGCCGTCCGCCTGGAGGAGGGCAAACGCCACTACTCGCCCACGTCTCATGCGCTTGGCCTGCTGGCGCCGATGCCGTTCATCGATCTGCGCAACTACGAGGCGGCGAGCGATCATTTCTTGACCCGCTTCCGCGCGGACCGCTCGCCATTCCCCGCGCTCGGCAACCAGATGGAACTGGAACGGCCGATGCCCAAGATGGACATCGGCCGTTTTGAACGCGAAACAGGGGGGCGCGTCGATTATCTGCTGTTTGAGGGCGCGGAAGCGACAGAAACGCGCATTTACGCGTCAGAATTGTCGCGTTTTCGCCTCATTCGCAGCAGCCCTCGCGCGCGCCTCTATTTGGCCGGCGGCGTGTCGCCGCTGGGTCCATAGATGCCCGGCACCTTGCCGCCCATCGGCCTCAGGTAGGCGGACAACTGGCCGCGGTGGTGGATGGCGTGCTTCACCATCAGGTCCAGGTAGTTCACGTTCTGGGTCTTCATCATGCCGAAGAAATCCACTTCGGCGGCCAGCGCGGCGGGCGTCATCGCATCCACCGCATCCAGCATCGCCGGGATGTTGGCGTCGTGCCACGCGATCACGTCGGCTGCGCACTGGATAGATTCCGGCAGCTTGCCCTCGCCGGGTGCAAACGCTCCGGCCAGCACGGCGCCTAAGAAGAACGCGTCGGCCGAGGCGACGTGCCAGGCCAGCGCAAGCGTATTCATGGAGCGGTCGTCGGGCGAGTATGATTCATGGCCGGCTGGAATCGCCTCCAGAACCTTTCTGGTGGTGACCAGCTCGCGCCGGTAGCCGGCCACAATATAGCCGGCGATGAGCTTGGCTTCGCCTTCGGTCATTGGCATTTCGGTATCCTCTTTTCCCAGTGGGGACTAGAGGATAGTATGGCAGGGCCGGCCTACTTCGTGGCCATCGGTTTGGCGCCCGCCGGCCATTGGAAGGTCGGGGCGGGGAAGGGATATTCGTCCGGCGTCACCTTCATATCCGTGGTGAACTTCCAACTGCCTCCGCCTGGGGTGGGGAACGTGAGTTCGACGAACGACGCCGTGAAGCCCTTTTCCGGCTTGCCGAGTTTCACCACGTAGGTGTTCTCGGTCTCTGCCGTCAAGTCGCGGCTCTTGTAGGCAGGGCCGATCTTTTCCAGACGGAAATCGCGCGCGTCGGGGTTGGTGGCCTGCCATAGCTTGACCGCGCTCGGCTTGTCCTTGCACGTCACGGTGATGACGCCGTCCTTGGAGATGGTCCACGAGAACTCGGGCCGCTTCCAGTTCTTCACGATCGATTCGTAGTAGGTGACCAGGCTCTCGCCCGCGTCAGAGCGCCGCGTCACGCCGTGATCTGTATTGGGCACGTAGCGCAGATACTTTTCGCCCACCAGATCCTTGAAGTAAAACTGCGAGGAATCCGGCACGAAGAACTGGTCGCCGGTGGAATTGACGATGTACTTGGGAATGGTGAGACGGTCGCGGTACTGATAGGGCTCGACGATGCTCATCAGGTCGTGATACTGCTGGGAGCCCTGCCAGTCCATGACGCCGTGCTCGACGTAGTCGCCAACGGCCGGCGCCCAGAATCCGTAGACGCGCCAGTGATGGATGAACGACGCCTCCATGTTGAGCATATCGATCACCACGGGCATGATGGCGATGACTCGCTTGTCCACGATGCCGGTGGTCCAGGTGGTCCAGCCGCGCTTGCTGCCGCCGGTGATCACCCAGCGCGCCACCTTCTTCTTGCCGCCGGCCTCGCTGGCGAGAAACTCCTGCGTGGCGTCCATGGCCCGGACTGATGCCTTGGTCATAGGCAGGCGCGCCGGCCAGCGCTCGTCGCCCGTCTCCAGATACTTCTTCCAGGTATAGGCGATCATGGAGTCTTCGGTGCGCTTCCGGGTTTCGCCGTAGAAACTCAACGGCTGATTGGGGATCATTTTCAGATCCACCGTGACGGACTTGGTGCGGACCGCCATGGACGCGGTGAAGGCGTCCATCTTGTCCGGCGCATTGTTCTCGTTGCTGCCCCCGCCAATCAGAAGCAGCGCGATGTCGCTCTCCATCACATCGGGCTTATATATGGTGACCCAGTGCTTCCACTCCGTGCGATTCACTTCCGCCGTGGTCAGCCAGTTTTGCGAAGTCATGCCCAAGACATAACCGGTGACGCCCTGGCCCGGGATGGTCTTCACCAGTTCCCACTTGTAGGTGGGATCCGGCGCGGCCACGTAACGGTCCAGCGCGGTGAGGCCCTTGTTCTGCGCCTGGAGGGCGGCTGCGCACACGAATAACAGAAGCGATCGACGAAGCATATTCAACCTCAAAAGATAGTGGGTATACTGGCTGCGTATGTCAGCCACGACACCCGGACCGATGGGTCCACTTTCTTATCTTACCGACCAATTAAACGAACTGCGTGTTTCGGGTTCTTTTTTTCGACTGAGGGAGCTGCAAGGCGCCTGCGAGCCTGTGAGCCAAGTGGATGGGCGCGAGGTCATCAACCTGGCGTCGAACAACTACCTGGGGCTGGCCAACCATCCCAGGCTGAAAGAGGCGGCGCTGGAGGCGGTGCGGAAATACGGTGCGGGCACGGGCGCCGTGCGGACCATCACCGGCACGATGTCGATCCACATGGAACTGGAACGTAAGATCGCGGCCTTCAAAAACACTGAAGCGTGTGTGGTGTTCCAGAGCGGCTTCACGGCCAATGCGGGCACGGTGAGCTCGATTCTGACGCCGGATGACCACATCATCAGCGACGAGCTGAATCACGCGTCGATCATTGACGGCTGCCGCCTGTCGCGGGCCAAGATCCATGTTTTCCGCCACCGCGACGCGGCCCACGCGGCCGAGATTCTGGACGGCCTCCAGGGTGTCTCCGGGCGGAAACTGCTGATCACGGATGGCGTGTTCTCCATGGACGGGGATGTTGGGCCGCTGCCGGGCCTGGTGGAGGCGGCCGAGAAGTACGGCGCTATTATGATGATCGACGACGCCCACTCCTCCGGCGTGCTAGGCCGCAACGGGCGCGGAACTGTGGACCACTTCGGATTGCACGGGCGGGTGCATGTGCAGGTGGGGACGCTGTCGAAAGCGATCGGCGTGCTGGGGGGCTATGTATGCGGCAGCCAGGATCTGATCGATTATCTCTATCATCGGGCGCGGCCGTTCCTCTTCTCCACGTCCCATCCGCCGGCGGTGACGGCGGCGTGTAGTGCCGCATTTGACCTGCTGGTGGAGGAGCCGGAGCGCGTGGAGCGGCTCTGGGAGAATACACGGTACTTCAAAGCCGCGCTGCGGGCCAACGGTTTTGACACCGGCGTGAGCGAGACGCCGATCACGCCGATTCATGTGGGCGAGGCCAAAGAAGCGCACGCCTACTCCGCGGCGCTCTTTGAAGAGGGGCTGTGGGCAACCGGGATCGGCTTCCCCACCGTCCAAAAAGGCAGGGCGCGCATCCGCTGCATCGTGACGGCGGCGCACACGCATGAACATCTGGACCGCGCCGTGGAGACGCTCGCGCGCGTGGCACGCCGCATGGGGATTCTCAGCGCCTAGCTTCGAACAGGATCATCCGGCTGAAGTAGTGCTTGCCCGCGTTTTCGCAGGCCAGGCAGGGTGGCGCCTGCTCCTGGCGGCTGGCGCGCAGTGCTTCGAGCAGGATGCGCGATGCCGGACGGCTGGGGTCAGCCAGGACGAAGACGCGGCCCGTGATGCTGCTGGCGAGTTGGGATGCTTCCTGCCGGAGCGCGGCCTCGTCGACAGATCCCTCATAGCCGGGATGCGCGTCGATGCTGGCGGGAAAGCTGAGACGCCTGGTTGATTGGTCGCGCCAGTAGTATTCCACTGGCTTGCGGGTGAGGCGTGTGAAGACCACCGTATCGGCGCTGCGCGCCTGTTGGGCCAATACTTCGGCGGCCGCACGGCTATTGCATGGCGATGGGTGCGTGGTGTCCCAGATACCCCAACCGGCGCCCATCAGGAGCAGCAATGCCACGGCCGCGGTACCACCGCGTTGCACGAGGCCAGCCAGTGCGAGGGCCAGAAACGGCGCCGCAATGATGGTGAAGCGTGGATTGAAGACCGGCTTCCACAGAGACACGACCAACGGGATGGCGATGGTGACGACAGCGGCGAGCAGCGCGGCACGCTGCAAAAGAGGCCCCTCGCCAGGCCGTTGTTTGCGGATGGCAGCCAGGACGAGGATCAGGGGGGTTGCCAGCAGCGGCAGCCAGAGATGTGCAATGGCCGCCTCAAACGGCGCCTGCCAGTCGGGCGGCTGGAGCCAGGCGAGTTGTTGCTGGCTGCCCGACAACTGGCTCCAGGCTGTGCCGCCCCAGAGCAGAACGTAGAGCAGAGTGCCCGCGGCCAGCGGAGCGGCCAGGCGGCGGGCGTCCCGGCCGAACTGCGTCACCATCATGGCGCCAAGGCCGCAGAGAAAGAACACAAACCAGTTGTGGGTCAGCAGACCGGCGACAGTGGCCAGCGTCAGGATGGTCTGGGCTGCGCGACCGGCGGGTGCACCACAGATCCGCCAGGCGGAATCCATGGCCACCATGCACCAGACGGCGAGCAGAAGGTACATCCGGCCGTAGCCGGCCATGAGGATCACCAGGGGATTGGCCAGCCAGAGCGCGAGGGCGGCGAATCCGAGATCCAGTCCGGCGACATGCCGCAGGAACCGCCAAAAGATCGCCGTCGCTACAATCAAGCACAGTCCTGAAAACGACCGCAGCCCGGCCGCGGTGGCCGGGATGACCTCAAGCCAGAGGCGGAGCAGCCAGTAGTAGAGCGGCGGATGCACGTCGGAACGCAACTGGGCCTGCATGGCGGTCCAGTTGGTCCCCGCCAGATCCAGACTGAAGACCTCATCTGACAGAATCGGAGTGAAAAATCCGCAGAAAGCGATGCTGAGCAAACTCAGGGCGGCTAAGTACTGGCACCAGTGCTGGTTGTGGATTGCGCGAAACACCTTAAGCACACTATCGGCCGTCGTTTCAATCATCAACAGGCCGAAGGGTGTGTTTCTCAGGCGGCCGAACGCGGGCTCCAGTCCTCACGGAAGGGCGCCAGGGGAACCGGGAACTGAGGATCTGTGAGTCGATTCTAGGGTGCGAACTAAGAGGTTCGACGGATTTGTGTAGCCGGTTAGTACTGTTACTGTTGGCCTAGCAACAGAGAACCGGTTGCAAGGGAGAGGAGAAATACAAAATGAAGAAATTGAATACACTCATCTGGAAACTCCGGATCATGCGGGACACCCGTGGTCAGGACCTCATTGAATACGCGTTGATGGCGGGCTTCGTGGCCGTCGCCGCTGGCGCCATTGTTCCCGGCGTGGCCTCGTCGATCAAGACCATTTTCGGCAAAGTCAACAACGTCATGTCCAGCAGCGCTGGCCAGGGCTGAGTCCGTTTCCGGGCTACCGGAATCAAACTACGAGAGAGGGGGCAGCTTCGGCTGCCCCCTTTTCGTGGTGTGCGCCTGCCTGGCTCCGACGAACGCCGCGGTCTGGCGATACTGGTCGGCGCGGCGACCTTATGTGCAGGTCTCCGATAGACGCATCCTCGGTACACTCTCCGTTGTTTTTGGATCTCGAACTCAGGTTTTCGTTCGATTTGTATAGACCGGGGGTACTGTTACTCTTGGCCTAGCAGCGATCATAAAGTTGCACGGGAGAGGAAAAATCAAATGAAGAAGCTGAACACACTCATCTGGAAGCTCCGGATCATGCGGGACACCCGCGGTCAGGATCTCATTGAATATGCACTGATGGCAGGCTTCGTCGCCGTCGCCGCGGGCGCGATCGTCCCTGGCGTGGCCTCGTCGATCAAGACCATCTTTGGCAAGGTCAACAACGTCATGACCAGCAGCGCTGGCCAGGGCTGAGAACAACGCCGGCATCACGGCATATACACACAAACGGGACGAGGGGCGGCGCAGGCCGCCCCTTTTCCGCTTTTGTTAGGGTGTTTACCGGGAAGGTCAGCCGTCAACTGGCCCTGCCATTTCAGCGTGTTCACTGATTGGAGCGAACTGGGACTGACCCTATTCTCGAACTAGCCGCGGCAGAAAGAGATCGCGGACAGAGAGGATCGAGGATCATGAAAGAATTCACCCAGGTTCTGTATCGGTTGCGTATCTGGAAAGACACACGCGGCCAAGACTTGATCGAATATGCGTTGATGGCCGGCTTTGTCGCTGTGGCCGCTGGTGCGATTGTGCCGGGTGTGGCCGATAGCATCAAGACCATCTTCGGCAAGGTCAACAACGTGATGACCAGCTCCGCCGGCCAGGGCTGATGCTTCGACGGCCGAGGGCGGCCGCGGAGCCGCCCTCAGCCAGTCATTTGCTACGCCAGCCACTCCCTGAGATCGCCCGCCTCGTCAAACTCCAATTCCCTCCCTGCCGCTATAATCTCCACATCCGCGTTCGGCTCCAACTCCGCCCGCAGGTTCTCTGTGAACGCCATCAGCGACAAGTCCTGGCTATTGCGTATCCAGCCGATCTTCAAGTCCGCCGGATCATGGCAGCCCGCGGTCCTCCAGGTCTCAGCCAGACAGCGCCGGTCGTTGCCGTAGTGCGCGGGCGTCTTGATGGAGGCCATCGTGCCGGACGTAATGCCGTTGACCCACGTCGGCTTCCTCTTCATTTGCTTCAACAGGCGGCCGTGCACGACATCCGCCATGCCGAATCCGACGGCATTGCCGTAGCTCATCGGGTGGATACCGCGCAGATAGACGCGGTCCACGCGCGGGCCAAACGTCCAGGGGTTGTAGGCGCCGTGGACGCTGCGGTTGATGACCTTGGGGTCCATGCCGGACCCGGAGAGGTTCTTGCCGATCTGATCGACCAGCAGAAAGTGCAGATGTTCGACTGGAATCCGAGGCATCCAGGTCTTTACGAGGGTGAGCAACTCCATTTCGCGCTGCTCCATCTCGTCCACGTGGACCGCCGCTAGGCGCGCCGTATCATGATTGCCGTCCTCCAGGATGGCCAATCCGCCGAGGATCTTCCCGCACGACAGCACTTGCCTCCCGACACTGCGGATTACCCTTTCCAAGCCCAGCGTGTGGGCGAAGGTGTGGTAGCGTTTGGCGCCCTCGAATTTCCCGAGGCCGATGGCCATCATCTTGAAGAGGCCGCTTTCGAGCGTCCCGGCAAAGTCCGTATGCCACTTCACGCGGGCGCACAGCATGACGCCATCGGCCGAATAGGCGTTGCGGTCCATGACGGTATCAATCCCCTCGGACGACTGGCCGAGCGAGACCACGTCCAGGGAACTGCGAATGGGGCAGCCCATCGTAGCCTCAGTGATGCCGTACTTGGCGAGAACCTCGGTTTGTCCTTTGGCGGAGGCTGCTCCGTGGCTGCCCATCGCGGGAAAGAGAAACGGATGCATGCCGCGTTTCTGCCACCAGGCGACGATGGCGCCGACGATGGTATCGATGTTGGCGATGCCGCGGCTGCCCACCCCGATGGCGATGACGGCGCCGGGCTTGAGCTCTGCGCCCAACCGGGCGGATTCCAGGGTGCGATGCACCTCGCCCTCGACGTCGGCGATCCGGTAGCTGGGAAACTTCTGGCGGGCGAGCAGGAATGGCGAGAACCGCATGCTGCCATTCTATTGTGCTGGAGAGTGCGGCGCTAGATTTCTTCCCACTCGCGTTCCAGGCGCCGGGAATACTCACCGGAGGCATAGAGATCCAGTACGAAGTTCTGCGCCGGCAGGAGCGGAAACGTGTCGGCCCCCTGACGGCAGGAAAACATCTGATCGGCGTAGCGATAGTAGTAGCGCACGAAGTGGGGCGAGAGCCAGTCGAGCTCCGGAACACGCGAGAATACGCCGTTCAGGCCGAGGGCCCGGCTGAAAATGGACTTGTAGTCGGCCACGCCCCACCGCACCAGCTTTTCCCGCACGTTGGTTGGCGGATCGTCCACCAGATACTGCGCAAAGCTGGCGGCCGTAATGCCTGCGCCCCGCAGGATGTCATCGCGATTTGACATTTCGGCGCACTGCTCCACCCAGCGTTCCAGGTCCTTGCCGACGTAGTAGAGCATCCGCAATTCGCAGAGGCGTCCGGAGAGCAGGCGGTGCAGGATTTCGTCCTGGCTCAATTCGCCGGAGGGCAGCAGGCCCTGCAGCATAAGGTGCGCGCGGGAGCTCTCCACCAGTTTGTCCGGCCCGTTAGGATCGGAAAACGGATGGAGGATCACCGGTGGGAGTTCCCATGTTTGGCCCTGAGGCAGTTGTGCCGCTTCCATTCCTCTCCTCTATCGGCTCATTCCGGCGCCAATGTTAGGCATTATTCCAGAACAGTTGCCTTGCCGGCGCCGCTCGGTCCCTACCGGCGCTGCGCGCGTGAGCGCAGAGTGGTCTTCGTCGCAAACTCCTGGCCATTGCGCTTGTACTTGATCGCTACCTCGTCGCCCGGCTTCTTGGACCGCAGCGCATACGTGAAATCGTAGAGGTTTGAAATCGCCTTGCCATCGAACTCGGTCATCAGGTCGCCGCCCTTCAATCCGGCCTCGTCGGCCGGCGACCCCTTGGTGACGTCGGAGATCTTGAACCCGCCCTTGGTCTCGCCCATGTCGGGAATGGAGCCGAACCACGCACCGCCACCGGCCCCCGAGTTGACGGACGCCTGCGGCATGGGCGTCTGAGTCTTAATGAAGCTGGGCCGGACGGCCGCCGTTTCCAGGCTGGAGGTGACGTCGGCCACCACATGGAGCAGCTCCGCGGCGTCATCCTGGCCGATCTTCTCCCAGGTGTCGCTGGGTTTGTGATAGTCCGAATGTAGGCCGGAAAAGAAGAACAGCACGGGCACCTGCTTGAGGTTGAACGAGAAGTGGTCGCTGGAGCCGTAGCCCCCCTGATCGCTCATGTCCAGATTTAGCTTGTACTTGGCCTTGGCCTGGTCCAGGATGGCCGGCAGCCCGGTGCCGGTGCCTGTTCCGCCGACAAACACGCGCTTGTCCTTGATCCGCCCGATCATGTCCATGTTGATCATGGCCGCCGCCTTGTCCAGCGGTAGCAGCGGATTGTTCACGTAATAGCTGGAGCCGATCAGGCCCAGCTCTTCGCCCGCAAATGCCAGGAACAGAATGCCGCGCTTTTGTTTGGGCTGACCCGCGAAATAGGCGGCCAGTTCCAGCAGGCCAGCTGTGCCGGAGGCGTTGTCGTCGGCGCCGTGATGGATCGCCTTACCCGCCAGCTCCGGTGCCATCGAGCTCTGCTCGCCCATGCCCAGGTGATCGTAGTGGGCGCCCAAAATGACGTACTCATCGGTCTCGCCCTTCAGGTAGGCGGCCACGTTGGGCACAGACTTCTGCTGCCGCTCGACGTTGGCGGCAAGCTCCACGCTGAGTTTGGCGATGGCGAGCGAGCGCGGCTTCAGATCGCCGTCCACCTCGGCCACCCAATCCTTCAGATTCTTGGCGCCGGCGGCATTGAGCCATTGATTGGCGACTTCAGCGCGGATCTGGACGAAGGGCACGTCCGGCGAGTTGGGCCCGACGTTGTTGGAAAACTTTTCCACCTGGTCTGGGTCCGAAGGGTGGTTCATCATGTCGTTGACGAAGATGACGGCACTGGCCCCGTGAAACTTGGCGTTGACGGCCTTGGTGGTGAACATGGCATGGTTGGTGAGGCCCTTGCCGCCAAACCTGCTCTTGTCGTCGAACTCCTGCGGCTCATGGCGGAGCAACAGGACGATCTTGCCCTTGACGTCAATACCGGCGTAATCGTCGTAGCCGTACTCCGGCGCCGTAATGCCGTAGCCGGCGAAGACCACCTCGCCCGAGGCTTTGCCGTTGCCCGAAGAGTTGAACGGCACGAAATCCTGCGAAAGAGGAAGGCTGGTCTTGGCCCCGCCGTTCAGGCTATAGATGAGCGCATTGCCCTTGCCCAGCTTGGCGTTGGTGGTGACGCGAAAACGCTGGTAGTAGCTCTTCCCATCGGCTGGGGGAATCCCATTCTTTTTGAACTGGCCGGCGATGAAGGACGCTGCCTTTTCAAGTTGAGGCGTGCCGGTGCCGCGCCCCTTGAGCTGGTCCGAAGAGAGATACTTCACCGTGTCACGGTAGCTCTCGGCGCTAATCTTGCCCTTGGCCGGTGTGGCGGACCAGGCAGAGGCGGCCGCCAGGGTGGCGATGGCGATCACGGAAACGGTGTGGGTGCTTTTCATTGCTTACTTCTTGGCGGGCGCGGCTCCAGGCACGGGCAGGGTCAACTCGCAGCATTTCTCTCCGGCTGCGCCGGTCTTCTTCGAATAGTCGATCTCCCAGTCAATGATGGCCTTCAATTGTTCCCACGGCACGGCGCCGGGGAGTGGGCGTCCGTTGACAAACATGGAAGGAGTGGAGGTGACGCGTAGCACGCGGGCCTGCTCGATGGTGGCGTTCACTTCCTTTTCGGTGGATTTGTTGTCGTAGCAGCGGGAGAACTGCACGGCGTCCAGCCCCTTGGCCTTCACCCATTCGGAGAGCTTCGACTTCAGATTCTCGGCGGTGATCTCCGTCTGCTTGTCGAAGATCCAATCGTGATACTCCCAGAAGGCGGCAGGGTTTTCTCGAAAAACGCAGCGTCCGGCGATGGCGGCCGGCTTGGCCCAGGGGTGGATCTGCTCAATCGGAAAGTCTTTGAAGTAGAGCCGGACGTCGCTGGGATAGGTCTTCAGGAGATTCTCCCGCAGCATCTTGGCCTCCTCGCGGCAGTAGCCGCACTGGAAGTCGCTGAACACCACCACCACCACCCTGGCGCCGGGCGTACCGATGCTGGGCGAGAGATCCGTCTTGAGCTTTTCGATCTCTGAGCTGAACGGATTGCTGTCGATGTCGTAGACGGTGCCGCGCACGATCTTTTTGCCGTCGTTGCTCACGTAAAAGATTTCGTCGAGCGAGATGGTTTTGTATCCGCCGGTCACCTTCACCTCGCTGTAGCCTGGCATGGGGCCGGCAACGGGGTTGGCCACGGTGACGGTGATGTGCGGGCCCCACAACAGCAGGTGGCGCACATAGGCCTCCATCTTGGCTTTGTCGAGGGTGCGCGTGGGCTCGGGGGCGGCGGCGGGCTTAGGCTGGGCGGTTGCGGAGAGGGCGAAAAGCAGCGCCGCCAGCAGGAACTTGCTCATAAAGCTCATTTTAGCCTGTTATTGGCCCGTTCGTACGGCAACACGGTCAGAATCTCGAGGGGATCTGGCGGCGGAATGACGTGAGGGGATGTGCCGGCGGGCTGCGCCATATGGATATGCTCCTCGATATCGGCAAGTTTGTCCTGGCCTCGTTGCTCGGTCCTCTCGTGGTCTATCTGCTGGTGCGATTCCTCCCGCGGCCATCAGGGCCGGGTTCCGACGTGAAGCGCAGACTGGAACTGCTCCGGACGATGCCGCGCCCGATCGACCCGGCCTCCTCGGAGTACCAGCGCTTTGTTCCAGTGCTCGATCGGAGGTTGGCCGGGGGCTCCCAGCCCAGACACCTGGTGGTGATTGAATTCCCGGCCATCCCTCAGGGTCGGCTCTACCTTGCGTCGGGCGAAGTGACCGGCGAGGATCTGTGGATGCTCACCTGGTTCGCGATCGTGGCATGGAGCGGGCCGCCGCTGGCTGATGCGTTCCACGCTCCAAAGGCAGGGGACCCATTCAATACAACGGCGCAGGAGGCGATTTCATGGCGTGTGGTCTCGAAATGCGGGGTTCTGCTGGTAGACCCGGAGTCGGACGACGGCAGGCGGAAAGCCGGCCCCGCGGAGGTTCTGGAGGCGGCGCGGGTGATTGCCGCGAAGCTCGCGCGCGGTGTCGAACACCAACGATCTGTGTAGACCTGCGGCTCGCGGGTCTTCCGCCGCGCCCGCTAATGTCCTCCGTCATCGAGATTGATCTTCCCGGCGAATTTCCGGTAGAGAAACGTGTTGTAACCTACCGCCAGAATGATGCCGGGGATGAACCACAGCAGGCCCACGCGGAGGCCATATTCGGGGGCTGCCGCGTTTTGGACGGTGAGGCTGAGCGCCGGATCGCCGATGGAGGGCAGGACATTGGGGAAGACCCCGAAAACAAGGCTCGTCAGCATCCCGATAATAAACAGCGATGAGGCAAGGAAGGCGCGCAGATCGTGCTGCCGCCGCCAGAAAAGGAAGACACCCACCAGTCCGGCCAGGGCCAGGGCAGGGAAGACATACCCGGCCGGCATGGAGTGAAAGCTGGCCGCCAGCGCGGGCTGGATCCGGAAGCTGAGCACGGTGACGAGCATCGTCATCAGCCCGACTCCGAACCACGCAAAGCGCGCCACGTTGCGGGCCCGCGCGCGGACCTCGTCCTTGGTCTTGTAGGCCACCCAGAGAGCGCCATGCTGGGCGAGGGTGAGGAATGCGAAGAGTCCCACGGTCACCGTATACCAATCGAGGATTCCGGGGTTCGGCCCCGGCTGCCAGTTGGTCCACAGCGGCAGGAAGAAGTCACCGGAGGAATCGAGCGGCACACCGCGCACCACGTTGCCCAGGGCGGCGCCGAAAAAGATGGCCAGAAGTGCGCTGGCAAAGCAGAAGACGACGTCCCATAGCGGCTTCCACACCCGGTTGTCGAAGTGACTGCGGAACTCCACCGAGGCCCCGCGCAGGATCAACAGCCACAGCACCATCATCAGCGGCAGGTAGAATCCGCTAAAGGACGAGGCGTAGAGGGCGGGGAAGGCGAAATAGAGAGTTCCGCCGGCGGCCAGCAGCCATACCTCGTTGCCGTCCCACACCGGGCCGATGGACTTGAGCACGGCGCGGCGCTCGTTCTCGGTGCGTGCCACACCCAGGTGCACAATGCCGGCGCCGAGATCAAAGCCGTCCAGGACGACGTAGATCGCGATCATTACCGCGACGATGCAAAACCAGATGACGGGGAGCATGATCGTATCTTTCCTTAGTAGCCCGTGGCCTTTTCCTGCGGCGCGGGGCCGTGGTCAATCTCCCGCCAGATCATCAGCAAACCCAGCATCGCCAGCACCGTGTACAGGCCCATGAAGCCCAGCAGAGTGAAGAGCGTGTTGCCGCTGGAGACGTGGGGCGAGGCGCCCTCGGTGGTGCGCATCAAGCCATAGATCAGCCACGGCTGGCGGCCCAGTTCAGCCGTCATCCAGCCCGCCGTATTGGCCACGTAGGGCAGAGGCGAGGCGAGCAGCAGCGCCCAGAGCAGCGGCCTGAACGTATAGAGCCGCTTGAGCCACAGGAACAGCCCGGCGAGTCCCATGATGCCGATAAAGATGGTGCCGAGCCCGACCATGACGTGAAAGCTGTAGTAGAGCAGGGCGATATTGTCTGGCCACTGATCCTGGGGGAATCCGTCGAGACCGCGGACCTCGGCGCCCCACCGCTTATGCACGATGAAACCGAGCGCACCGGGCAGGACGAAGGGGTTATCGAGCCGTCGCTTGTTCACATCGGGCTGGCCCATGATCGCCATGTCGGGTGAGGCGGCGGTTTCAAAATGACCCTCCATGGCGGCCAGCGCCACGGGTTGATGACGCGCCACCAGCATGCCCTGCTGATCACCTGTGGGGAACGCGGCGAGCAGCGCCGCGGCCAGGCCCACGGTGACGCCCAGGCGCACAAAGGTGCGGCCGTATTCTTCGTGCCGGTGCAGTAGCAGGTAAAAGGCGCCGATGCCGGCCATGATGAAGCAGCCCGTCAGTACGCCGCCCATCATCGTATGCCAGAACTGCCAGAACGCCCATTCATTGACCAGCAGCGAAAACCAGTCTGTCAGCAGGATCTCGCCATTGGGTCCGAGCGCATAGCCGAGCGGGTGCTGCATCCAGGCATCGGTGGCGATGATCAGGTAGCCCGAAAGCCAGCTGCCCACCCAGACCGCGAGCGCGGCAAACCAGTGGCCCCACTTGCTGAGGATCTTTTCACCGAAGATCAGCAGGCCGAGGAAACTGCTTTCCAGGAAAAAGCTGTAGAGGCCCTCCATGGCCAGAGTGTGGCCTATGACGCCGCCGGCTGCCTTGGAAAAGCGGGACCAGTTGGTGCCGAACTGGAATTCCATGGGGATGCCGGTAACGACGCCGAGGGCGAAGTTGACAGCGAAGATTTTAGCCCAGAAGCGGGCGGCGTCGTTGTAGTGCTCGTTGCCGGTCTTGAGGGCCATCGATTTCAGAATGAAGATGAGGAGCCCCAGGCCGAGCGTGAGTTGAACGAACAGATAATGGAAGGTGATCGTGAAGGCGAAATGAAAGCGGTGGAGGGCGAGTGCGGAGTCCATGGTCCCTTTCTGGGCAGACCCAAACTCTGATGGTATCGCACGAGAGAGTCCCAAAGACGGAGGGGAGTGGAATGAAGAATTGCCAGTTCTGCCAACTGAGGCGGCCTGCGGAAGAAGAGCTCTGCCAGATTTGCGGAGCGGTGGAGTTTGACCCGTCTGTCGAAGGGCCGCCGGCCGATTTCGGATTGCGGCTGATCGGCGAAAACCGGCTGGCGGCTGCCTATGAGTATCTGGAGGGTCTGGTGGCCCGCGGGGAGGAGACGCCTGAGCATTGTCACCGTTTGGCATGGTTGGCATACGCGTTTGGGGACCTGCGCGCGGTGGAGATCTGGAGCCACGAGACGTTGCGGCTCGACGCCGGCTGGATTGAGGCCCACGTACTGCTGGGTTTGGTTTTGCAGCGCTCCGGACGTTGGGCTGAGGCGGCCGAGGAGTATCAGGCGGGTCTGCGGAGGCCGGCGACGCCGCAGCGCAGGGCGCGCCTGGAGGCCCTGCTGGAGAGGGCCCGTACTAATATTCCGGAGTATTAGTCTATTCGAGTACAACGGTCCTGCCGATAGGACTGGTAGCCAGCAGAACGCGTTCGGCCGCTGGCAGGAGTCAGGAAGTTGTTCAATACGGTTGTCATCCACGGAAGCCCAGAGAAAGCCGCAGTGCTTCGGGCGATGGCCGCGGCTACCGGCCAGCTCCAGATCCTCCGTGAACTGATGGGCGCGCCGAGTCCGTACGATTTGGCGCGGATGCTGAACGCCATGTCTCCGGAAGTTGTGCTGATCGACTTTGCCATCGGACAATCGGCGTTGCAGTGCGCCGCCAGCATCGCCGAGCACGCCCCGCAGACCGCGGTGGTGGGTTTTGGCGCCCCCTCAGATCTGGCAGCGCTCGCCCGGCAGATCGGCTTCCAGGCGTTGGTGCCTGCCCATGGCGGGGCCGGCGAGTTGCGTTGCGCCATCCACGAAGCGCTGCACAGCCGCGACGGCGGTGTGGAACCCTCTCTGTTCAGCTTTCTCCCCTCCAAGGCCGGTAGTGGTGCGTCCACCGTGGTGCTCAACACGGCCACCGCGCTGGTGCAGTTCTACAATCAACGTGTGCTGGTGATCGATGCAGATTTGCGCAGCGGGATCCTGGCAATCATGTTAGACGTTGAGCCGGCCGGGTCCGTGCAGGCCATCCTCCAAAGCAGCAATCAACTGGATCAGTTTCAATGGAATCAGTGCGTGCTGCCGGTCCACGGTGTGGACTACCTGCTGTCGTCCCGCTCTCTCGATTCGGAACTGCCGGAGTGGCTGCACTACTACCAGTTGCTCAACTTCGCGCGCCAGCACTATGATGCGATCCTGGTGGATCTGCCGGAGCTGGTGAATCCGGCCACCGTTGAGCTTGTGCGGCGCTCGGCCATGGTCTTCCCGGTGTGTGCGCCCGAGATTCCATCTCTGCGGCTGACACAGCATCGCTGCCTCGAACTGCAGAGGTGGGCTGTGCCCGAAGATCGCATCGGCATCCTGTTGAACCGCTGGCACCGCAGCGACCCCACCACGGCAGAGCTCGGCGGGATGATCGGCAAGCCGATATTAAAGGCTTTTCCGAATGACTATCCGGTGGTCCGCGCGGCCGTTGCCGCGGGCACCAGCGTTTCCTTCGATTCCAAACTCGGCAACGCCTTTGTCGAGTTTGCCGGCGGGTTGATTGCCCAGCCGGTGGTTCAGCGCCGCATCAGCTTCAGCAATAAATTGCGCGGCATGCTCGGCGTTGCCCTGGCCTGAGAGGCTGCCGTCAGCCGCGCACGCCTGCCTTGCGCAGGATCGTGATCATCGGGCACCAGTTGGTGAAGGCGCTCTGGAAAAGATTCAGCCCGACGAAGCCCGTGAAATAGAACCAGCGCGGATCGTGCCAGACGCCCAGCGCCACTGTCACCATCACTACCACCCCGGCGATCATCCTGAGATAACGGTCCACGGTCATTGTTTTGATCCTCGATTCGCGATGAAGTAAACGATTGGTACGGTCATGCGGGACAGCGCCAGCGAGGCGATCTCGCCGGCCATCAACGCAATTGCCAGGCCCTGGAAGATGGGATCGAACAGGATCACGATGCTGCCTACAACCACGGCGGCGGCAGTCAGCATCATGGGACGGAAGCGCACTGCGCCGGCGTCAATCACCGCTTCATCCAGCGGCATTCCCTCCTGCAAACGCAGTTCGACGAAGTCCACCAGGATAATGCTGTTTCGGACGACAATCCCCGCCCCGGCAATGAAGCCGATCATGGATGTGGCTGTGAAAAACGCATCCATCATGCCATGCGCGGGCAGGATGCCTACCAGCGAGAACGGGATGGCGGCCATGATGATCAGCGGAGTGAGGAAACTCTGGAACCAGCCCACCACCAGCACGTAGATCAGCACCAGTACCGCCGCGAAGGCGATGCCGAGATCGCGGAACACCTCATAGGTGATGTGCCACTCGCCATCCCATTTCATCGAGTACTTCACGTCCTCAAACGGCTGGTGCGCCGTATACTGCTCGATCTCATAGCCGCCATCCACCGGGATCTTGGAGATCTTCGGGCCAAGGTCGAGAATCGCGTATACAGGGCTCTCCATCGCGCCGGCCACGTCGGCCGTCACGTAGGTCACCGGCATCAGGTTCTTGTGGTAGATGCTCTTTTCCACTTCTGAGTTTTCCACCCGCACCAGCTCCGCCAGCGGCACCAGATTGCCGGCACGTCCCATCACCTTCAAGCTGCGCAGGCGGTCCAGATCGCTGCGCGTAGCGCGGTCCACGCGGAGAGTGATCGGCACGTCCTCCTTGGCGGAGTCCACGTGCAGCAGGCCGGCGCTCATACCGGCGGAGGCGATCATCATGGTCTGCGCGACGTCGCTGGTGGAGACGCCGTTGAGCGCGGCCTTCTCCCGATCGACACGCCACGTCTGCTTCGGCTGGGTGTCCTCCACATACCAGTCGGCGTCCACTACGCCATCGGTCTTTTCGAAGATGGAGAGGATCTGCGCGGCCACCTTGTTGCGGCCTTCGGCCGTCGGCCCGTAGATCTCGGCGACAAGCGTCTGCAGCACGGGCGGACCGGGCGGAACCTCGGCCACCTTCATGCGCACATTGTGGGCGCGGGCGATGGGCAGGAGGCGCGTCCGCACCTGTTTGGCGATTTCATGACTCTTCAACTTGCGCTCGCCCTTGCCCAGAAGGTTGACCTGGATGTCGGCCATGTTGGAGCCGCGCCGCATGAAGTAGTGGCGGACCAGGCCGTTGAAGTTATAGGGCGATGCCGTGCCGACGTAGGTTTGCGCGTTCACCACCTCGGGCTGCGCGAATGTGGCCTCCGCCAGGAGCCGCGTGACCTTGGCCGTCTCCTCCAGCGTCGTCCCTTCCGGCATATCCACGATCACCTGGAACTCGCTCTTGTTGTCGAAGGGCAGCATCTTGACCTTCACGAACTGCACATACACCAGGCCCATGGAGCCCAACAGCAGCGCTACCACGGTAAGAAGAAACCCGTAGCGCAGCGCGGGCACGTGCAGCAGTTTGCCCATGACTCTGCGGTATAGCACTGTGGCCCGGTCCTCGCCGTGATCGTGGCCGTGCCCGCCGCCACTCTTCAGCAATCGCACTGCCGCCCAGGGCGTGACCAGGAAGGCGACGATGAGCGAGAACACCATGGCCGCCGTCGAGCCGATCGGGATGGGCCGCATGTACGGCCCCATCAGGCCGCCCACAAATGCCATTGGCAGGATGGCCGCGATGACGGTCAGCGTGGCGAGGATGGTGGGATTGCCCACCTCATCCACTGCCTCCACCGCCACGTCAGCCAGCGAGCGCCCCTCGTTTTGTGGCAACCGCGTATGGCGGACGATGTTCTCCACCACCACGATGGCATCGTCCACCAATATTCCAATGGAGAAGATCAACGCGAACAGCGTAATGCGGTTCAGTGTGTAGCCGTAGAGGTAGAAGACGGTGAGCGTCAAGGCCAGGGTGACCGGGATCGCCGTGAACACGACGAGCGACTCGCGGAAGCCCAGCACCAGCGCGATCAACAGACTCACCGAAACCACGGCGATGCCCATGTGGAATAGCAGCTCGTTGGATTTCTCCGACGCCGTCTCGCCGTAGTGGCGCGTGATGGTCATCTCCACGTCGGCGGGGATCAGCGTGCCCTTCAAGCCTTCGACACGGTGCAGCACGGCATCGGCCACGCTGATGGCGTTGGTGCCCTTGCGCTTGGCCACGGCAATGGTAACAGCCGGTTCAAAGCGCCCGTTGGCGGCGAACTGCACGTATTGCGAGGGCTCCTCGCCCGTATCCTCAACGGCCGCCACGTCGCGCAGATAGACGGGCCGGCCGGCCGAGACCGCCACCACGATATTCTTGGCGTCCTCGGCGTTCTTGATCCATCCGCCCGCCTCCAGCGCGATCTCGCGGTTGCCGGAGTTGGACTTGCCGGCAGGCAGGGTCTGGTTCGATTGGCCCAACGCGCCCATCACCTGCATCGGCGCCAGATGGTAGCCGCTGAGCCGCGAGGCGTCCAGAGTCACCTTCAACTCGCGCTTCTGTCCGCCCAGCAGAGTGACTTCGCTCACCTCGGCCACCTGCTTGATGGCGTCGTGCACCTGCGCGGCCACGCGGCGCAGCTCAAAATCGTTGTAGCGTTTCGAGTGCAGAGTCAGTGCCAGGATCGGCACGTCGTCGATGGAGCGCGGCTTCACCAGCGGAGGCGTGGCGCCGGGCGGGATCAGGTCGAAATTGGCGTGCATCTTCTGGTTCAGTTTGACGATGCTCTTCTCTTCGTCCTCGCCCACCTTGAACCGCACGATGGCCATGCCCATCCCGGAAGACGAGGTGGAGTAGATGTATTCCACGCCCGGGATCTCCCACAGGAACTTCTCCATGGGCTTGGTGACGCGCTCTTCCACCTCCCGCGCGCTGGCGCCTGGCATGGCCACCATGACGTCGATCATCGGCACGATGATCTGCGGCTCTTCTTCGCGGGGCAGCATCATGACAGAAAACGCGCCCACCAGGATCGACGACACAATCAGCAGCGGCGTCAGCTTGGAGTGAATCCACGCTTTCGCGAGCTGGCCGGCAATGCCCAATTTCGGTGCTTCGCTCACTTATCGCACCTCGACCTTTCCGCCGTCCGTCAGCTTGGCGGGCACGGGCGCCACCAGTTTCTCGCCCTTGCCCAGGCCGCTGAGGATCTCCACCGTGCTGCCTTGTCTGGCACCGGTGGTGACCATGCGGCCGCGGGCCACGCCGCCGTCCACTACGAATACCTTCTGCACCTGGCCCTGCTCCACCAGCGCGGTCCAGGGCGCCACCAGGGCAGTCTTCTCGCCGATGGCGAAGCGCGCCCGGCCGAACATCCCGCTGCGCAGCGTGCCGCCGCCGGTGATGCCGATCTTAACCGTGAACGTCCGCGAAGCGGCATCGAGCGCGGGTACGATCTCTTCCACTCGCCCGTTCAGCGGCTGGTCCGAGGACTCCAGTTCCACTTTCACCGGCATGCCGATGCGCATCCGGCCCAGGCGGCTCTCTTCCACGCCTGCTTCCAGGCGATAGCTGCCCGCCTGCTCGATGACCAGTAGCGGCATGCCGGGTGCAGCGAGCATCCCGGGTTCGGCCTTGCGTTCCACCACAATGCCGGCGAAGGGCGCGGTGACTGTGGTGTAGCCGCGTTGGATGGTGGCCTGGGCCACGGCCTCGTCGGCCTGGTGGATCTTCTGTTCAAGCTGCTGCCGGCGCGCCCGCGCCATCTCGTGATTGGCCTGCGCCATGCGCTGCCGGGCCGCCACTTCGTCAAATTCCTGGCTGGTGATCGATTTTTGATCGAGCAGGCTCTTCATCCGCTGGAACGTCGAGTTAGCGAGATCGAGTTGCGCCTTGGCTGCGGCAATGGCGTTGTCCACCTCCGGCAGGGCACTGCGCGCCTCGTTGCGCGCCGCCTCCGCCTGACGCACGCCGGTCTCGATCTCTTTCGCGTCGAGCACGGCTACCACGTCTCCGGCCTTCACCATCTCGCCGGCCTGCGGCTTCAACTCACGCAGATAGCCCATCACGCGGGCGGAGAGCACTGTGGTGGTGCGCGCTTTCACCGTGCCGGTGGCGATGTACTCCTCCGCCACAGTGGCCTCGGCCGCCTCCGTGACGTTCACTGTTACCACGGGCAATTCCTCGGCCTTCTTCGCCGCAGTGTGCTCGCCGCCGCAGCCTGTCATCCATGCGGCCGAAGCCGCCAGCACGCCGCTCATCATCCGCTTACTGAAGAACATTAGAATCTCCGTTCAGAATCCCCGCGGCGCGCTCGACATCGAGGGCCGCCAGCCTTTGATCGTGAATCGCCCCCAGGCGCCGCATCTTCGCATCCAGCGAGGCCGTTTGCGCGCGCAATACATCCGTGATGGTGGCCAGACCGTTGGAGTAGCGATTGCGCAGAATTCGCAGGCTCTCTTCGGCCTGAGCGATGGTGGCCTCCGTCACGGTGATGCGCTCCGTGGCGGACTCGAATTCCGCCCGAGCCTTGCGCACCTCCAATTGAATGGCCGAGGTGTACTGGCGCTCGTTGGCTTGTGCCACGGCTGACATTGCCTTGGCCTCGGCAACATTCTGCCGGGTACGGCCGCCATCAAACAAGTTCCATTTCATCGACGCCATGAACATCCAGTTGCCGCCGCCTTTGGTGACGAAGTTTTGGCGGTCCGCTTCGAGCACGCCGCGCAAGCCGAATTGCGGCAGGTAGCCGGCGTGCGCGCTCAGCGCCTGCGCGTCGGCGGCGTCTCGCGCGAGTTTCATTTGCTGCAATTCAGGCCGGGCCAGCGTCTCGCCGGCGGTGATGCCCAGCACCGGCGTCAGTGGCGTGGTGAGCTGATGCGGGGTATCGAGCGGCAGGCCGAGGGCTTCATTCAACGCAGCGTGCCCGACGCGGACATCGGCCGAGCGGCGGATCACCTGTTCGCGCATCATCGCCACGTGGACTTGCACCGAAAGCACGTCGGCATCGGTAGCCATGCCGGCGGAACGCACAGTTTCTGCACGTTTTTGATCCGCTTCCGCAGCTAAAAGTGCACTTTTTGCCACTTCCAGCGCCTGAGTGGCGAGCGAAACGCCATGATAGGCGCGGGCCACTCCGGCCATCAGCATCAGCTCGGCGGACTTCTTTTCCTGCTCCGTCATCTGCTTACCGATTTCGGCAGCGCGGATGCCGTTTTTGAGGCCGCCGAAGTCATAGACGAGTTGTTCGGCCACCACTTGCGACTGGAAGTTGTTCAGAGGGTCGGGCCGGTTCAACGGATCGAGAGCGAAATTGGCCGCAGTGAACTGCCGCTGCGTCAGAAGCGAGCCAAAGACGTAGACGGGATTGTTGCCGCTCTGGAAGCTCTCCATATATTGAACACGCGGGAGGCGGCCGGAGCGTGCCTGGCCGATGCGCGCCTCGGAGGCCTGCACACGGGCTGTGGCGGCGTCCAGGGAAGGATGGCGGCCGAGCGCTTGCCTTACCGCGTCCTTGAGAGTCAGGGGCTCCTGGGCAAGCGCGGACAGCGCCAGGAGGCTCAACCAAACGATTCTCGTTCTCACGTGAACGATGATGCAAATTGGCGTTGTGGGTGACATGTCACCTTTCGTTCGTCCGCGCATCTAAGTCCGCAGGGAACGAAATATGGAACTCACTGTGAACTATTTAGGTGATGTGCAGTTTGAGGCGGAGACGCGCGGGCACAAGATCGTGTGCGATCAGCCCCTTGATAACGGCGGCGCCGACGAGGGCATGACCCCGCCCGAGTTTCTCCTGGCGTCTCTGGCGACGTGCGCCGGTTTTTACGCGGTGCAGTATTTGAATGTGAGAAAGTTGCCGAGCGAAGGGCTGAAGGTTGTGGTGACTGCGCAGAAGGTCCCTAACCCGGCGCGGCTGGACCAGTTTGTCCTGACGATCGAGACGCCAACGGAGCTGAGCGAGAAGGACGTGGAGGGCGTGCGGCGCTCCGCGGAGAAGTGCCTGGTAAAGAACACAATGCTGATGCCGCCCTCGATCTCACTGACGGTGCAGGCCCACTCGGCTGCACTATCCTAGGTGAGTGCAGCCACACGTTCGTAGTACTCCCGAGGTTGAGTGGGCGCGACGCCTGCTGGCCGGTGATGCCAGCGCGTTTACGCCGTTTGTCGAGTCGTTTCAGCAGCGCATTTTCCAGTACACGTGGTTGATGTGCGGGCACAGAGAGGACGCCGAAGAGGTTTCGCAGGACACGTTGTTGAAGGTCTTTGAGAGCTTTGACAAGCTGCAGGATCCGGAGAAGGTCAAGGCGTGGGTGTTTCGCATCGCGAAGAACTATTGCCTGATGAAGCGGCGGAAGAGCGTTTTTGCACCGGAGCGGGAACTTTCGCTGGACGAACTGTTGCCCAGCACGACCGGGGAAGCGCGGCCGATGCAGGTGCCGGACGACGCGGAGTTGCCGGACGAGCAGGTGCTGCGGTCTGAGTTGAACGGTGAGTTGGAGCGTGCGCTACGGGAACTGCCGGAGATCTATCGTTCGGCGGTTCTGTTGCGGGACGTGGAGGGGCTTTCGACGGCGGAGGCCGCCGAGGTACTGGATGTGAACGAAGACACGGTGAAGCAGAGGCTGCATCGCGGCCGGCTGGCTCTTCGCAAGAGCCTGGCTGGGTATTTGGAGGTAGCGAAGTGACGCATCAACACAGTCATCGGGATCCGGCGTGTCTGGAAGTCTTTGCGCGGCTCTCGGAGTTCATTGATGGGGAACTGCCGGCGCTGGATTGTGGCGAGATTGAGGCGCACATTGCCGATTGTCCGCCGTGCATCGATTTTCTCAACTCGCTCAAGAAGTGCGTGGCGGTCTCCGAAGAGTTTCGGAATGCGGCGGAGTGTCCGCCGATGCCGGCGGAGATGGAAGAAAAACTAAGGGCGGCCTGGACGGCCGCCCTAGCCCGACGTGGTTGATGTGGCGTTCTAACGGCCCTTGAGATAGGCCAGGAGATCCACCATTTCGGTGTTCTGGAAGCGAGGCCAGGCAATACCCTTACTGGTCATTGCCTTGTGCATGTCCGGTCCGTGTCCCCAGAGCACAGAGATCATCTCGTAGGAGTTGGCGCGATCGCCCAGGGCGAGGACACGTTCGGCGCCCTTGCCGTGGCAGTTCACGCAGCCCTTGGTTTCGAACACCTTGGCGCCGCGCGCGGCGGTACCCCCTTCGGAAGCAAACTGCAGCGCCCAGAGATAGCCGACGATCCGCTTCATCTCTTCCGGCCTCAGCTCAGTTTTGATCTGCATCTTGGCGGAGTGGTTCCACATGGACGAGGCGAAATCGCTGGCCGTGCGGAAACCGCCCGGTTTGGCGAGCTTGGAAACGTCCTTGTGGCAGCCGGAGCAGCCCTTCAACTGGAAGAGGAGTTCGCCTGTTTCCGGGGAGGCAGGCGCGAACTGGGGCTTGAGATTGCGGGTGGCCGGCAGATTTTGCAGGTAGACGGTGATGTCATTCATTTCCACCGGCGTCAGTTCGGGCACCTTGACGGATTTGGACTTCATCGCCTCCCGCATTTTGGGCGAGTGATTCCACATCTGGCGGGAGAGCTCGATGGGATCGGAGACGGATTCCCACTTGGTGACGGCGGGACCGCCGCTGCCGCCGCCATTGGTGGAAGAGATGTTATGGCATTCGGCGCACCCTTTGTCGGCGAATGCCTTGCGGCCGCGGCCGGCATCGCCTTTTTGCTCAAAGTAGCGGGCGGCGAAGAAATAGGCGAACAGATCGGCCGCTTGTCCCTGATCCAGCTTGGGCCGCGAGATTTTGGCGGCATCCATGGCAGTCCACATTTGGGGCGCGTGGTTCCACATCAACGCTGTCAGCTCTGACGGAGTATAGCCGCGGCTGGAGCGCTTGCCGAGATCGGGCCCGGTTTTGCCGCCCACGCCGTTAATGCTGTGGCACGTGACGCAATTCTGACTCTTAAAAATCGCCGCGCCCTTCTCGGAATCGCCGATGGTCATCGCGCCTTGAGCGGCGACGGTGAAAACCGCCGCTAGGGCAAGGAATAGTTTCATGAGGACTCCTTCTACAGGACGAACCGGAATCCACCCATGAAGTTGTGCGAACGGAACCCCTCATAGGTGTAATTGGCCTGCGTCAAGCCATAGTAGCGCCACTCGGAGAAAAACTCCAGCCTGGGCGTCAAAGGCAATTGCAGACGGCCTTGGGGTTGGTAGTAGCGCGAGGGGCGTGTGCCCTCTGTCGTCACGAAGGAGCCGCCGAAGGTGAGCTTGCCGGCGTAGGACTTGGTGACGGGGAGCCGCACGTCGGCCATTAGCGTGCCTGTGTGCGCGTTATCGCGGTAGAGCGATTCCAACGAGAACAGGCCGAGCGGATAGAGATAGCTGACGTCGCTGCGAATGCTGGAGCGCGTGTAATCGGCGATGAGAATGAACTTCTTGCCGCCGCCGGGCATCCACTGGAGGTTAGCCGAGGCCGCCTGGGAGCGGAAATCGAGCTGGTTGGGCAGCATGGGGCCGACCGTGCTGAGTTTTGCGGTGGCGGCCGGATTCTGATTCTCAAAGCGGCTGAAGATGGTGCTGAAGAGCAGGCTCTTCGGCAGGGTGACTCGGCCCATGATGCGGTACTTGCGGGTGTCCATGAGGCCGGTGCGGTAGTAGGTTTTGACGCCGTCGCCGATCTCGACATCGGCATTGAGGGTAAGCGGCTTCACGGGCCGTGCCTGGAATCCGGCCAGCGCGACGTGCCGTTTGAGTTCGCCGCGCTCGGTTCCGATGGAGCCACCGTAGGCGCCGGCACGGAGCAGGGACTCGCCCCACTCGTAGCGATAGCCGCCGCGGAAGGTGTAGCCCTTGGCGATGTCGAGCAGTCCTTCTGTCTGCATGCGGCTACGGGTGACCTCCAACCTGTCCGATGCGGGTGTGGTGGAGTTGATCGCCGCCCCTGTCGTGGGGATGATGATAGAGGTCAAACCGCCGGTGGTCGTGTTTGTGAACTTGTCGGTCTCCCACGTCTGCCGAATCCGCAGGCGGGAGAAAGGCCGCAATTCCGCGTTCAACCCGGCGGACGTGCGAGGCATACGCGCATCGCCGTAGAAGTAATCCGTGCCGCGCGGATAGAACAGGAACAGCTCCGGCGAAACCAGGTTGCCCGCGATGTTCTGGTTGAAGTAGGAGTTGATATTGGGCTTGGTATACATCAGCTGGCCGGAGAGGTCGAGCCAGTTGAATGGATTCGCGGTCAGCAGCACCTTGCTGTAGGGCCCATCGCCGCGAGTGCGGTAGAACTGCTGGCCCTGGGACAGGAAGAGAGTCTGGCCGAGATAGGTCTGCGTACGATTGCCGAAGAGCTTTTCGGTGGAGTAGACGGACTGGTCGTCCTTGAAGCCGGTGAAGCCCTGCTCAAAGGTGGCGTGCCAGCGGTTAAACTCAAGGCGCGCGCCAAGGCGGTAGAGGTGCTGGCTCCAGCGGGTGCCGGTGCGCAGCGGGTATTCGTTGCGGTCCTCCACCAGGGTGGTGATGCCGCTGCCAAACTCCGAATTCCGCTGGTAGCCAAAGAACGGGATGATATGCGAGCCCGGAGTGATCTCCAGCATGTGGTCCGAGTTGCGGATGGCGGTATCGGTGGCGCGCTGGTTGAGGAACGCGCCGCTGCCGGCGGTGGGGTCCGCGAACGAGGGCAGGTAGTTGAAGTAGGCGATGTTGGAGTAAGTGCCGTTGTAGCGGTAGATCCCCTTTTTCAGCACGTCGAAGCGGGCGGTGTTGTAGGGATCGCCGCCCCAGTTGTTGGCCTGGATGCGGGCGGAATCAAAGAGCTTGGATGCTTTGGGCGCGATGGTGAAATCCATACCCACCAGGCGAACGCCCTGGCTGAGGTTGACCATGCTGCGGTAGGTGTTGCGGTCTCCGGCCCAACCCACCCAGCGCGCGCCGACATCGATGTACCCGCTAAAGGTTTTTTCGGTGTCAGGCGCCGGGGCCTCGGCGGCGGGCGCGGCTTTCTTTTCGGGTTCAGCTTCCTTCTTTGCGGCGGACTCCTGCGCCAGAAGCGCGAGCGGCAGGAGCATAGCCAGTAGGATCTTCATCGCAGCAACGCTCGATTCACGTGCGAACCGTGTACTTTCTGGTGGCAAATGGTGCAGTTTTGATAGCGCGGGTTGCGTAAATCGTGGATGGCCGGGGGCACCGAACCCACCGTGCCGGCGGCCGAGGGCGACCGCAAATTCGAGTGGCACTCCAGGCAGAGCGGGGCAACGGTGGCGCGGGTCAACATCTTCGGATTGACGGAACCGTGGGGCTCATGGCATGCCGAACAAGGTTCGTTGCGCACCGGGGCATGATCGTAGACGAACGGACCTCGCTTGTTGGCGTGGCAGGAGAAGCAGCCCGGCTCATTGGCCTGGGCGAGGCGCATGTTCTTGTTCAGGAAACTGGCGTGGGGATTATGGCAGCCCGTGCAGCTCATCGCGCCTTCCGGCAGGCGATGGCGGTTTGGCTTCTGGAAGGAGGCCCATACGTCGTTATGGCAACTGGCGCAGTTCTTATTAATGCCGGAGGCTTTCTTGAATTGGTAGGAACTCGACTCTTCACCGGACTTGTGCATGTTGTGGCAGCTGGTGCAGGCGATGCCGTTCCGCGAATGGCTGCCCTGCAAGCGGCCCACATGGGTGGCCTGGTTCTTGTGGCAGGAGAGGCACATCTGATCGATGGCGGAGGCTCTCATCTGTTTGGGGCTGCGGATGTCGTCGGCTAGATTTGTCTCAGCGTGCACGGAGCCGGGGCCGTGGCAAGCCTCACAAGCCTTTCCCTCCCAGCCGCGCTTTTTGTTGGTTTCCAGGAAGGCGTGCGCGTTTTTCTTGAAACCGGTACTGATGTCTTCGTGGCATCCGGCGCAGGTCTCAGAGCCAACGAGTTCTTTTTTGGCGGGCGGCGCAGGTGCAGCGGGTGTCGCAGGTTTGGCTTCCTGCGCCCAACTCGCCACGCCCAGGCCGACGAGCAATACGATCGTGCGGCAGAACATGATTTCTCCTGGCGTGAAGAAGGGGCGGCGCCGCGAGGGCTCCGCCCCTTTCATCATCGCAAACTACCGGGCGTGGACTTTGGCGACCGAGAATTCACTGGTCGCGCCGTGACAGGCTGCGCAGCTCTCACCCAACGTGGTGGTGTTGGCCAACGCGTGGGATGCCGCGTCGACGCTAGAGTGGCAGGACAGGCATGCCGCTGTCGCCGTGCCCGCGGAGGTGATGTAACCGCGAGGATCGGTGACCTTCAGAACGCCCTTGGCGGGCAGGTTCTGCGAATTGCCGCTGTGGCACTGATTGCAATTGGCAACCGTGCCAGGAGGCGGGAAGGAGGCATGATCGAGGTTGAGCTCGCCGCCGCGGCCGTAGAGCGAATAGCCATTGGGCTGTTCGCCGCCGGTGTGAATGCGGTGAACCATGGAGGCCATGCTGATGGACTCTGCCGGCATCTTGTCGGCTGGACGGCGGGCCGCATCCGTCATCGCCGGGTTGTGGCAGATGACGCAGGTTTCGACCTGATTGCGATTCTCACCGTGCAATGACAGGAAGGCGTGGCAGTTGTTGCAGGTGGCTGTGTTGGCGATGGTCCGCCGCGCCATCACTGCGCTGCCGTCCACCGAGAAGTAGCTCACCTGGTTGACGATGCCGCCTTCCACGATGCGCTCTTTCAGGGTGCCGCCGAGCAGTTTCTCGTCGGTGCGGCCTTCCACACCGAGCACCCAGGTACCCTTGGCGTCGGCCGGGATGGCCACGCTCATGGTGTACTTGTAGCCCGCCGGCGAGCCGGTGAAGGCCGAGGCGGCGGTGGGGGTGTCCTGGACATAGCCCTTGGTGGCGGCAGTGCCGATACCCGTGCCGTAGTCTGTGGTGGAACCTGCCAGCGTGAAGCCCAGACGGCCGCGGCCGGCGCCGGGGATCAGGTCGGCAACGTTCAGAGGCTCGCCTTTGCGGGTGGCGAGGGAGAACGTGATGGTCGGCTTCTGGCCGGGCTTGGTGTCGGTGACGCTGAGGATCTTCACCACAGCACCCTTCATCAGCGAAGAATCACCTTCCACTACGTGCGCGCCCTTGATGGAGGCGTCGAAGTCGATCTCGCCCTCGGGGATGTGGCAATTGGCGCACTGGTTATCACTCAACTGCGGCATGCCCACGTGGCCCTCGCCGGTGTTGAAGTTCACGGTGTCGTGGCAGGATCCGCAAGCGGCGCGAGTGGGGTTCTTCAGCCAGGCGTCCTTTTGCGTCGCTGCGTCGTTGCCCTTCTCATGGCACCACTGGCAGTTGTTCGCCTTCGAAGGCATGTTGACGTACGAGAAGTCGCTGATGGCATTGCCGAAGCCGATGATCTGATACGGCTTGCCGGCGGCCACGCTAGGCAGGTTGGCGCCCATGTGGATCTTGTGCGTCATCACTGTCATGTCGATGGTCTGATCCGTTTCCGGATTCGTGTTGGCGACGACTGTGCCGTTGGTGGTGTAGGCGGGCGTGTGGCACATGGTGCAAATATCCATACCCACGCGTGATCCGCCGTGGAACGAAAGCTGATCGTGGCACTTGTTGCAGGATGCCACTTCAAATACGTCGCGAACCTTGACGACAGGGGTGCCGGCCGGCACGAACGAGTAGATGTCCGTGGCGTAGTTGGTGCCCATCTCGAACTCGGTCAGGTTGCGGCTGCCATAGACAGCGATGCTATGGGTGGCGTCCTTCTCGTAACCAGCGGGTAACTTGTAGCCGAACGTGTAGACGTACTCGCCGTCTGCGACTTTGGCGTACGTGCCGCCGGTGTCAGCGCCAGCCTGGGTAGCCCGCTTACCAGCTGTCGGAGGATAGGTGCTGGTCTTTGTGCGGAAAGTGTAGGACTGATAGAACTTGTTGTCGTTCGGGATCTTGGCGAGGATGAAACTGGTGCTGATGACGCCGGGCGTATTGATGCCTTCGCGCTCCAGCGCAACGCCCTTGGGATCGGTGATCTTGAAGCGGACCTTGACCATTCCGTCACTCATGATCTCGTGGCCCAAAATCTTGAAAACGAGGCCCGGACGGACGAAATTGATTGTTGCTTCGTCGGCGTAGAACGCCTTGTCGCGCTCGGTGAACGGTGACTTTGTCGTGCTGAGCAGTGCGGTGGAGGCCACCAACACCATTGCGACGAGAGTCCATCTCATCCAACCGCCAGAGCGTAAATGCAATCGCATGCTGCTCTCCTTCATAGTAGTACCTTTAATTCGCGGTCTCGCCGCTATACACGGCTCAGGATCTGCATAGCACGATCCACGCCAAACCTATCTCAGCTTGCACCTCTTCGTCAAGTCATTTTTTATCATTGACTTGTCAGTGTATGTGGAAAAACCCAACATGGCGCAAACCGGATGTCTTTGGGTGAAACGAACCATACCTGGGTGAATGTCCTCAATCTCGACACTCTACGCAAAGAAAATGAAATCCGGCGGCCGGTTCTGCAATCAGACTAACCGATGACCCCAGCGGTTCAACCTATTCGAAGTTCTCTCGCCGCACTGAGCCGTTTGGCGGCCGACCGCGAGATGGTGGAGGCGCATCTGCGCGGTCTGCTGGATTCGGGCGGGCAATCGTCGAGTCCCTTCCGGCAGGCGATGCAGTATGCCGTTCTGGGGCAGGGCCAGAGGATCCGGCCGATCCTGGCGGTGCGGATTGCGCGTTTGTCGGGTCAGGATGGACCATTGGCGTTGCGCGCTGCCTGTGCGGTGGAGATGATCCACTGTGCGTCGTTGATTGTGGACGACCTGCCCTGCATGGACGATGAGCAGATGCGGCGGGACCGGCCGGCGACGCATATCGCTTTTGGAGAAGCCACGGCGCTGCTATCTGCTTTTGGACTGGTGGCGATGGCGACGCGCGGAGTGGTGGAGCAGCCGTGCCCGCCTTCGCAGGTTTCGGGGCTAATCTCTTTCCAGTGCGCGTTGCTGAGAGTTCTCGACGCGAGCGGGCTTTGCGAGGGACAGGACCTGGATCTCAAGGTTGCGGCGGCAGATCGCGACCGCCTGAGGCAGCAGGTGAACGAGATGAAGACAGTGCCGCTATTTGAGCTGGCGGCGCATGCCGGCGTCATCTTCAGCGATCAGGACAGTCATCTGGCGCGCTCACTGCGCGCGTTTTCACGGGATTTTGGGCGGGCGTTCCAGATTGTCGACGACTATCTGGATGGTGAGATCGAGGATCGCGCGGTAGCGGTGCGCTCTCTTGCCCAGGCACGCTCGCACCTTGCCGCATTTGATCCGGCCGCATCCGAACTACACGAGTTGATTGACTATCTCCATGCCCGTTGCAAGTAGTAACTACCCGTCCAACTTGAGCTCAATCGCCAAGCAAGCCGCAAAACGCCGTGTTGCCGTCATCGGCAGCGGTTTTGGCGGTTTGGCGGCGGCCATCCGTATTCAAGCCAAGGGCTATCAGGTGGACCTGCTGGAGGCGCGCGACATGCTGGGCGGGCGGGCATACGTCTACAAACAGGATGGGTTTACGTTCGACGCCGGGCCCACTGTGATCACCGCGCCGTTCATGATTGACGAGATCTTCGCCGAGGCGGGGCGCAAGACCGCGGACTACGTGGATATCGTGCCGGTGGATCCGTTTTACCGGATTGAGTTTCACGACGGGCGGCACTTCGAGTACAACAACAACGAGGCGCAGACCGTGCAGCGCGTGGCTGCGTTCGCTCCCGATGATGTGGACGGGTACCAGGAGATGATCCGCCAGGCGAAGGCGATCTTCCAGAAGGGCTTTGTCGAGCTTTCGGATCGGCCGTTCCTCAACTTCATGGACATGCTGCCAATTGTGCCGGACCTTCTGCGGCTGCAATCGCACAAGACGGTGTTTCAGTTTGTTTCGAAGTACGTGAAGGACCCGATGTTGCGGCGCGTCTTCTCGTTCCATCCTCTATTGGTGGGCGGTAACCCGTTTCAGACGACGTCGATCTATGCACTGATCCACTACCTGGAGCGGGAGTGGGGCGTGCACTATGTGATGGGTGGCACGGGCGCGCTGGTGGCGGCGATGGGCCGGGTTTTTGAGGAGTTGGGCGGGCGCATCCATTTGAACTCGCCGGTGCAGCAGATTGTGGTGAAGAACGGGCTGGCGGTGGCTGTGCAGACCGCGAATGGAGAGATCTTCGCGGCCGATGCGGTGGTGTCCAATGCCGATGTGGCCAACACATATCGCAAGATGCTGCCGCCGTCGGTGCGGCCGAAGAACACAGATCGCCGCCTGGAGAAGATGAGCTACTCCATGGGGCTCTACGTGATGTACTTCGGCACCAAGAAGCAGTATCCGGATCTGCGGCACCACACGATCCTGCTCAGCCCCACCTACAAGGAACTGCTGCACGACATTTTCAATCGCAAGGTGTTGGGTGAGGAGTTTTCCGTGTATCTCCACCGGCCGTCCGCCACCGATCCGAGAATGGCGCCGGAGGGGTGCGATTGTTTCTATGCGCTGGTTCCGGTGCCCAATCAGCAATCGGGCATTGACTGGCAGAAGGAAGACGGGCCATTCCGCCAGCGCGTGCTGCAATTCCTGAATGACCGCTACATGCCGGGCCTGCTGGACAACCTGGCTACGTGCCGGACACTGACGCCGCTCGATTTCGAGACGACGCTGAACAGCTACGCCGGCGCGGGCTTTTCGTTCGAGCCGATTTTCACGCAATCGGCGTGGTTCCGCCCGCACAACCAGAGCGAGGACATTGAGAACCTGTACTTCGCAGGGGCGGGCACCCATCCGGGCGCCGGTGTTCCGGGCGTGCTCTCTTCGGCCAAAATTGTGGAGAAACTGGTTTGTCAGAACGTCCCGGTTTAGAGCGGCTCTATCTGGACGCAGCCGGCGCTATCGCCAGCGGCTCGAAGAGTTTTGCGTTTGCCACGCGGTTTTTTCCGCCGGAGTTGGCGCGGGCGGCTCACGCGGTTTACTGGTTCTGCCGCACCACCGATGACATGGTGGACGAGGCGCCCAGCGTGGAGCAGGCCAGAGCGGATCTTGACGCATGGGAAGGCAATCTGCGGGATGCGCTGGAGGGCCGCCACGTTGCAGACGCCAGGCTGAGGCTGTTCGCGGGCGTGGTGGAGAGCTTTGCGATTCCGCACGAATACCCGCTGGAGTTGATTGCCGGGTGCCGCATGGATCTGACGCAATCCCGTTATGCGACGTTCGATGAGCTGCGGGTGTTCTGTTATCGAGTGGCCTCCACGGTGGGCCTGATGATGACGCATGTGATCGGCTTCGAGGGCCAACCGCAGGAGCGCGCCATTGAGCTTGGTATCGCGATGCAGTTGACCAACATCCTGCGCGACGTGGGTGAGGATTACGGGCGAGGCCGCGTTTATCTGCCGCAGGATGAGATGGAACGCTTCGGATATACGGAGAGCGACCTGGCCGCGGCGACTCGCAATGAAAAATGGCGCAATCTGATGCGGTTCAACGCTGAACGCGCCAGGAAGTACTATCGCTCCGGTCTGCTGGGACTACCGTCGCTGCATGCCAGAGGAAGATTTGCCGTAGAAATTGCGGCGAAGGTCTATTCGCAGATTCTGCCGCGCATTGAAGCGGCGAATTATGATGTCTTTCACCGGCGGGCCTATGTGCCGGCCTCGCAAAAGTACTGGATTACCGCCCGAACGTTATGCTCCAACGCAGTATCCGTCTCTCTTCCCTGGCAGCGCTGACGCTTTGCGCGGTGAACTACCTGGGCTTTCTGGCCCTGGGGTGGCCATTGCTCACGGACCGGATTGCGGAGTGGATCATGGCGCGCACTCCGAATCAGTATTCGGTGGCCATTCTGGATGCGTGCGGCGAGTGGGCCAAGCCGTTTGCGGCGACAGGAGCGTTGGCCAGCATCGGATTCGTTCTGTTCTGGGTGGTCTATGCGTGGAGCGTCTTCCGTAAGCCGCAAGGTGCGCCGGATCTGTCGCGGCGGGAGTTTCTTGCTTCGTCGGTCGCAGCGCCCTTCGTGATGACGGCGGGAACGGCGGCCGTGGCGGTGGAATCGTGGAGCCGCAATCGGACCTACGCCGCACGTGCCGTGGAGCCCTCGCCGTTGTGGACGATTGCGCCTCCGGCCGACACGTTTGCGCCTGACCTGGTTCGCCCAATTGTGACCAGCGTGGATTCCTTCTACGGGATGAGTAAAAACACCGTGGATCCGGTGATCGATCCGCGCGCGTGGAGGCTGCGGATCACGGTTGACGGGGCGCCGCACAAGTCCTATTCGTATGCCGAACTGCTGGCGTTGCCGCGCGTGCAGCGGTACACGACGATGCGCTGCGTTTCCAACACACTGCACTCGAATTTGATGGGCACGGCGGAGTGGTCTGGTATCTTCCTACGGCAATTAGTGGATCCGGGGCGTGCCGGCGCGGGCATCACGGAAGTGGCGTTCATCGGCGCCGATGGGCATGACGATTCTTTGCCGGTGGGGGCGGCGTTTTCCGGGGAACTGCTGCTGGCGATGGGGATGAACGGAAAGACGCTGAACCGCGTACACGGTTTTCCGTTTCGATTGCTGGCTCCGCACTACTACGGATTCAAGTCCGTGAAGTGGCTGGCGGAGATCCGGTTGGTGACCCGGCCCTATTTCGGCACGTGGCCCAAGATGGGTTACACCAAGGAGCCGGTGGTGCACACGATGAGCTATTTCGACCGTGTGCGACGGGCGGGCGACGCGGTGCTGGTGGGGGGCGTTTCGTTTGCGGGTATGAGGGGAGTCCGGCAGGTTGAAGTGAGGGCAGGGCAGGGCGAGTGGGTGAGCGCCGATCTGGATACTCCGATCTCGCCCTATGCGCTGACACGCTGGAAGGCGAGGATTTCCGTGCGTGGCGCTACTATGGTGGAAGCGCGCGCCATGGATGGCGAGGGACGTTGGCAGGCTGTGGAGGAACATCCGCTGTTCCCCGATGGCGTGTCTGGTCCGACGATCAAGAAACTCCTGTAATGCTCGATGCCATAGTCTCGATAGAGGCGGTCCTGCTGGCCGCCGGGATGCTCTCTGTTGCGATGTTCGGGTTTGCGTGGCGATCCCGTTCGCAGTATCTGGCCTTGCCGGAACTGAAGCGCGGGCCGGACGGACCGGCTCCGGATCACTGCGTGATAGTCCCGGCGCGGAATGAAGAGGCCGTCATCGGCCGGTGTGTGCGCAGCTTTCCGGGCAGCCTGGTCGTTGTGGTGGACGATCATTCCACCGATGCAACCGCGGAACGGGCTCGTGAGGCTGGGGCCGATGTGCGTAACGCGCAGCCACTGCAGCGGTACTGGATGGGGAAGCCGAACGCGTGTTGGAGCGGCGCGCTGTATACGTCATCGGACTGGATCCTCTTTGTGGACGCCGATACGTGGTACGAGCCTCAGTTTGTGCACTCGCTGCTATCGTACGCGGCCCAGGAGAATCTGGCAGCCGTCAGCGTATTTCCGCGGCAGAGGTGCCCGTCGTGGTGGGAGCGAATGCTGCTGCCGTATGCATTCGGGCTGTATTTCACGGGTGTCAACGCCGGCGCGGTGAACGATCCGCGCAACCCAGAAGCGTTGGCCAACGGCCAGTGCCTGCTGTTCCGGCGGAAGTCGTATTCCTTTCTCGGCGGCCACAGGGCGGTTGCCACCAGCGTGATCGAAGATGTGGAACTGGCGCGTTTGGTGAAGCGGCACCGTATGAGCGCACGGGTGATGCGGTGCGAGTCCATGGCCTTTGTGCGGATGTACGATTCGTTCGGCGGCCTGTGGCGGGGCTTTCAGAAGAACTCGTTCCGATTTCTGCAGGTGAACCTGGGGACGGCTCTCTTGGTGGTGTCGGCGTCTGTGGTGATGACGTCGTGGCTGCCGATGCTGCTGGTGCTGCTGTATCTGCATATCTGGGCAGCGGCGGCTGTCTTCTTTTTCGTGCCTGCGCTGGCGTGGCGGCGCTGGTATGGCTCCTGGAGATCCGCACTGCTGTCGCCTTTCGCGATCTATGTGTTTCAGGCGATTGCCATCTCGGCCATGCTCAAGGGACTTCTCGGCATGAAGACGAATTGGAAAGGCCGGCGTGTCTGAGCCGATCTCCTATCCCGTCCCTTGGGATCAGGTGTTTTCGCTGACTCCTCACCTTAGGAAAGGCACACGGAAAGACCTGTCGGAGTTCACCGGGGCGATTGTTGGGCGGATGCTGCCGGCGCCGGTGATTGAGGGTTGGGAGCATTTGCCCGCCAGCCCGCGGTTTCTGCTGGTGGCCAACCACTACCAGCGGAAAGGGCTGTGGATTCTGCATTCGGCAGCGGTGCTAACGCAGGCTGTGCTGCGGCACTATGGGGCCGAATCGCCGCCGGACTTGCCGCCGATGCGTTGGATGGTGACGGCGAACTGGCCGCCGATCCGGGTGGGGCCCTGGAAGCTCCCCTCACCGGGGGATTGGCTGCTGCCGAGAGTGGCGCACGCGTTGTGGTGCTACCCGGTGTCGTTCGCGGGCGCCAATCCAGCGTATACTGCACGCAGTATCCGCGCCATTCTGCGGGACGCCAGGACGGCGACGCGGCCTATCGGGTTGTTTCCGGAGGGAGTGGCGGGGAGCGCCGGGCGGCTCAGCGCGCCGCTGCCGGGCGTGGAGAGGCTGATTGTTCAATTGGCGCGTTTGGGCGTGCCCGCTGTGCCGGCCGGTATCAGTGAAGCGGGCGGACGGTTTCACATCCGCTTTGGCGCGGTGATCGACGCGGGGGAGATCCTTGTTACCGGCAATGCGGCCGAGTTGTGTATGGCGCGGGTGGGAGAGTTGATGCAGTCCTAAAGAACGTCCAGCCCGATGCGGCACTGATGCGCCTGCACCTGCTGTTCCATCTCGCGGTAAGCCCGGTTGCGGCGCGTGAGCTCGTCAAAATCGACCAGATGCGCGTCAAATTCCGGCCCGTCCACACAAGCGAATTTCACCTGCTGGCCCACGGTGACGCGGCAGCCGCCGCACATGCCGGTGCCATCGATCATGACGGGGTTGAGGCTGGCGTGGAGCTTCATGCCCCAATCGCGCGTGGCCTCGGCCGCCGCCTTCATCATGGGGATCGGGCCGATGACGTGGCCCTCGGCGAAGGTGCCGGGTCCCGCCAGGCTGAGCAGCATCTGGACGACGTTGCCCTTGAAGCCGAAGGAGCCGTCGTCGGTGGCCCATTTCAGCTCGTCCACGGCGGCGATCAATTCGTCGTTGAGGATGCGGTAGTTATCGGAGCGCGCTCCGCAGAGCGCCGTCACATGGTTGCCCGCTTCGCGAAAAGCCTTGGCGACGGGCAGGAGTTCGGCGACGCCGACTCCGCCGGCCATGCAAACCACCTTCTGGCCGGTGGTCATGGTGGCGGCCTCGCCGAGGGGTCCTACGAGGTCGCAGAGCGATTCACCGGGCTCCAGGGCGACGGCTTCCTTGGTGGTCTTGCCGATGGCTTGGATGACCATTGTGATGGACTGGCGGGCGGCGCTGGAATCGACGATGGTCAGGGGGATCCGTTCGCTGTTGCTGTTCGGGCGGATGATGATGAACATCCCCGGCTTCCAACGGCGCTGGATGCGCGGCGCTTCCACTTCCAGTAGTGTCACTTCGGGCGCCAGTTGGCGCTTGGCCAGGATCAGGTTGCTCACTGTTTTACCTCCGCCGCTGCCAGATCTGCGCTGATGGCCGCATGAATGGACTGCGCCGCGGCGCGCCCGTCTTTCATTGCCAGAATCACGGTGGATCCGCCGCGGACCACGTCGCCGCCGGCGTAGACCCGCGCCATGGAGGTCTCGCCGTGATCGTCGATGACGACTTTGCCGCGCTTGGTGATCAGCTGCGGTGTAGCCTTTTGCAGGGTGGGGTTGGGCGCCTGCCCGATGGCGGCGACCACGGTGTCCACCGGAATGCGGTACTCGCTGCCCTTCACGGGGACCGGGGAGCGGCGGCCGCTTTCGTCGGGCTCGCCGAGTTCCATGCGAATGCACTCCAGCTCCTTGACCGTGCCCGCCTCGTCACCGAACAGCGCGACGGGCGCAGCGAGGAACTCAAAGTGGATGCCCTCCTCTTCGGCGTGTTCGATCTCCTCAAGGCGGGCCTTCAGTTCGGCGCGGCCGCGGCGGTAGAGCACCGTCGTCTGGCTGCCCATACGCTTGGCCCAGCGCGCGGCGTCCATGGCTGAGTTGCCGCCGCCCACGATGACGGTGTGCGCGCCGACGCGAACGGGCGTGGGCATATCGGGGAACTTGAAGGACTCCATGAGATTGATGCGGGTGAGGAACTCATTGGCGGTGTAGACGCCCACCAGATTCTCGCCGGGGATCCCCATCAGGTAAGGCAGGCCGGCGCCGGTGCCGACGAAGATCGCGGCGTAGCCCTCCTCGAAGAGTTCTTCCAGCGAGGCGGTCTTGCCGACGATGAAATCCACTTCGAACTCGACGCCCATGTTCTGGAGGCGGGAGATCTCTTCATGCAGGATCTCGCGCGGCAGGCGGAAATTGGGAATGCCATAGGCCAGGACGCCGCCGAGTTTATGGAGAGCCTCGAAGATGGTGACGCGGTAGTTCCAGCGGACCAGATCGTAGGCGGCAATCAGCGAGGCTGGGCCGCTGCCCACCAAGGCTACCTTGGGGCCTGTCGGCTTGGGGTAGGAGGTGGCGAGTTCCTGCATGCGCAGACGGGCGTGATCGGCGGCGAAGCGCTCCAGGGAGCCGATGGCCACCGGATCCCACTTTTTCCCCACAATGCAGGCATCCTCGCAGAAGAGCTCGTGCTGGCAGACACGCCCGCAGACACCGGGGAAGGGGCTTTGTTCGCTGATGACATCGTGAGCCGGCTGGTACTCACCTTCTGCCAGGCGCTGAATGAAACGCTTGATGTCGAGATGGAGCGGGCAGGCGTCAACGCAGGTGGGTTTGGCGCACTGGAGACAACGTTGGGCCTCTACACTCACCTGTTCGGCGGTGAATCCTTGGGCCACCTCTTCAGCCGACGATGCCCTAACCTGCGCATTTAGAACAGGTAAGACTTGTCTGGGCGCCTTGGGGTTGGGCTTGTACTTCAGCGGCGGGGTAGCCATGGCCCCATTATCTAGCAACCCGGATGCCAAAATCTGGAATCCGGGTTGTGGGGAACAGATTACTACTCTTCGAACAGGGAACGATATAGGAAGCCGCCGATGACGGCACCGATGATGGGCGCCAGCCAGAACAGCCACAACTGCTCCACCGCCCAGCCGCCGACGAAGAGCGCCGGACCGGTGCTGCGTGCGGGATTGACGGAGAGGTTGGTCACCGGGATGCCGATGAGATGAATCAGAGTAAGGCAGAAACCGATGGCGATGGGCGCAAAGCCGGCGGGCGCGCGCTTGTCTGTGGATCCGTGGATGACGAGAAGGAACATCAACGTCAACACCACTTCGGCCACGAAGCAGGCCAGCAGCGAGTAGCCGCCCGGCGAGTGCTCGCCGAAACCGTTGGAGGCAAAGCCGCCGGAGACATCAAAGCCGGCCTTGCCGCTGGCGATGATAAACAGAATGCCGGCGCCGGCGATGCCGCCTGCCACTTGAGCGCCGATATAGGCGGGCAGATCCGAACCCGGGAACCGTTTGCCGGCCCACAATCCGAGCGAAACCGCCGGGTTGAGATGGCAACCCGAAATATGACCGATGGTGTACGCCATGGTGAGCACGGTCAAGCCGAATGCCAGCGATACGCCCAACAAGCCGATGCCCACATTGGGGAATGCGGCGGACAGCACAGCGCTGCCGCAGCCACCAAAAACCAGCCAGAACGTACCGAAAAACTCCGCGGCCGCTCTCTTACCCAGTGACATCCTCAACCTCCATGTCGTCAATTTGCCGGCGGTGCCGGCTCGGGATAGTATAACGCGAATTGACTAATTTTAATGAGGTGGAGCAGTTTAAATCGCATGATTCTGGAAGAAGGCTGTCAGCCCCACCAGGTTTCGCCCGGCGCGAGGTGAGCGCGCGCCACATCGGGGTTGATTTCGACGCCATAGCCCGGCTTGTCCTGTATGGTGAGATAGCCGTTTTCGAAGATAGGTCCTTCGTGCACGACCAGGCTGGGCCACCAATCGATGTACTTGGCCAATTCGTGGATGCGGAAGTTGCGCATCGAGGCCGCGGCATGGGCGGAGGCGATGGTGCCGAGGGGGCTGGCGGGGTTATGGGCGGCGGTGGCGATGTAGTAGGACTCGGCCATGTCGCTGATGCGCTTGGACTCCAGCAAGCCGCCGGACTTGGGGATATCGATGTGGACGATGTCACAGGCCTGGAGCTCGATGAGCTCGCGGAACTGATCCCGGCCGTAGAGGTTCTCGCCGGTGCAGACGGGGATGTTGATGGCCTGGGTGACACGGGCCATAGCCTTGACGTTGCCGGGCGGGACGGGATCTTCCAGCCACATCGGGTTGACGGGCTCCAGGGCGCGGGCCAGTTGGATGACGTCGCGGGAGTCGTAGCGCCAATGGCACTCGATGGCGAAATCGGCGTCTGGGCCGAGCTCCTCGCGGACGGCCGTCATGCCGGTGACGATGCGGCGGATGTCGCGGGTAGTGAGGTTGCGGAGATAGGGGTCGTGGCCAGGCTCTTTGAACTGCGGGTCGGCGTTAGGGGGGATGCCGTCGCCCTGGAATTTGAAGGCGGTCCAGCCGAACTTCTCAGCCTTGGCGGTGCGGACGTATTCCTTGAAGGAGGCAGGGCTGGTGACGTCGGGCGGATTCTGCATGGTGCGGTAGAAGCGCACGCGATCGCGGAAGCGGCCGCCCAGCAGGTTGCAGGCCGGCGTTTCGAGGATGCGGCCGGCCAGGTCCCAGAGCGCGATCTCGACGCCGGAGGCGGCCGTGACGGTGACTCCGGCGAGTGCGCCGGCGCCGGCGTTGCGCATCAGCATCTTGGTATAGAGCTTGTCGACGTTGAGAGGATCCTCGCCGAGGAGATGCGGCTTGAGGATCTTCTGGACGATCTCTTTGACGCCGGGGCCCCAGTAGGCCTCGCCGATGCCATAGAGGCCGGAGTCCGTCTCGATCTTGATGAGGTTCCAGTCCCAGGTGCCGCGGACGATCATGCACTTGACGTCAGTGATTTTGACCTTTCCTTTGAGAGCGGCGGCGAGCCGGGAGAATGGCGCGGAGACGAGTCCGGCCGTGGCGGCTGTGAAGAAGGAACGCCGGGACAGCATGGTGGCTGAGTATATCGCAGGGGGATCTGGGATTCCCGGGCGACATGCGCCGCTCAGACGACGGTTCCGAACACCGCGCCGACTGCGGCCGTGATCGCCATGGCCAGGGCTCCCCAGAACAGGACGCGGATCGCGCCCACCTTGACGTCTGCGCCGCCAGTATGCGCGGCCACGCCGCCCAGGATGGCGAGGAATGCCAGTGAGGTGCCGGCGACTAGCGGGATCAGGCGCGCCTCTGCGAAGATGGCGGCCACCAGAAGGGGGAGGGCTGCTCCAGCAGTGAAGCTGGCGGCTGACACCAACGCCGCCTGGATCGGGCGCGCGCTGAGCGTCTCGGTGATGCCGAGCTCGTCCCTGGCATGTGCGCCGATGGCGTCATGAGACATGAGTTGCACGGCTACCTTCATGGCGAGGTCGGGCTCGAGCCCTCGCCCGACGTAGATTGCCGCCAGCTCCTTGTGCTCGCCGTCGCTGTCCGTGTTGAGTTCCGCTTGCTCCCGCGCGAGTTCCGCGCCTTCGGTATCTGCCTGGGAGTGGACAGACACATACTCACCGGCAGCCATTGACATCGCTCCGGCGACCAGTCCGGCGGTGCCCGCCACCATGATGCTGCTGTGACTGGAATGCGCCGCGGCTACACCGAGTACCAAGCTGGCCGTTGAGACGATTCCGTCATTCGCGCCAAGCACGGCTGCGCGCAGCCAGCCGATTCGTCCTGTGACGTGGCGTTCTCTGTGGCGCACTGGCATTGTTGAATCCCCCCTTTGTTCCGATCTCCCCGATGATCCCACTGTTGGGGCTAGTGACCAATTTCTGATTCCAGAACGGAGACGGGAAGAGGGACAAACCTGGGGACAGCCGCCGGGACACGGATGGAAACGGGTGTTGACGAACGGCTTTCACTCGCGAGGAAGTGGCATACCTGTAACGCAAATGGAGAAGCGTGTATCTTGGGTAGCAATATGGCACTTCTCGAGATTCGAGTATTGATGACTTGCGCCGCACTCTTGCTCACTGCCGCTTGCGGCCAGCGGACAGCAACGGTCCAGCCGCCTTCACCCCGTGTGGTCAAGGTCTCGCAAGCCGGTCCGGCTGACGTCATCGGCGCCGATAATGTGGCGCTTCAGAAGGCGGCGGACCTGCTGAGGCCGGGCGACACGCTCCTCATCGGCGAGGGAACCTTCGTTATGGAGAACAGCCTGTTTGTCCCGAGCGGCGTGACGGTCCGCGGCGTCGCCGGCAAGACAATCCTCAAGAAGAATGCGGGTGTGCGGACCGCGCTGGCCGAGGATGGCGACTACGGCGAAAGCGCCATTGCCGTAGCGGAGCCCGGCAAGTTCCACGCGGGCATGGGGATCACGATTTTCGACGAAGCACAGTCGTCCGGCTGGGACGTCAGTGTGACGGCCGTTGCCGGCGTGCAGGGAGCGTACCTGCTAATCCGGCCGCCGACGGTGCGCGACTACGACTTCGAGAAGAAAAACGCGCGAGTGACAAACACGTTCCCCATCCTGGCCGTCATGAACGCGGAAAAGGTCGTATTGGAAGACATCACCGTGGATGGCAACCGTGCGGAGAACGACTACCTGGACGGATGCCGGGGCGGCGCCATCTATCTGAACACGGTGCGGGACGTGACCGTGCGCAACTGCGTGGCGCGCAACTACAATGGCGACGGCATCTCGTTTCAGATTACCGACGGAGTGAAGGTGCTCAACTCGGAGTCCTACGGCAACTCGGGATATGGCGCCCATCCGGGGACGGGCAGTGCGAATGCGCTGGTCCAGGGCTGCAAGCTACACGATAACGGCGACATCGGGCTGTTTTTGTGCTGGCGCGTGCGGCACAGCCGGTTCGAGGACAACCAGATGCTGAACAACGGCCACCACGGCATCTCGATCGGTCACAAGGACACGGACAACGAGTTTGTGAACAACACCATTTCGAACAACGGTGTGAGTGGAGTGTGGTTCCGCGAGGAGTCGCCGAAGAACAGCGGCCACCGGAACACATTCCGCAAGAACCGGGTGACGGACAACGGCGGCGCCAAGGAGGGCTTCGGCTTTTTCATTGCGAAGAACGTGGATGGAACGGTGATCGAAGACAACCGGATTGCCGACACGAGGGTTAGCGGCAAGACGCAGCGGGTGGCCATCCAGAGGGCTCCGGGTGCCGGATCGGTGAGGGTGTCTGGTAACGAGACTCCGGAAAAGTAGTAGACGGGTGGGGGATGGGCGGGCGAGAAATGGGTTTGGCTCCTCAGGTAGGACTCGAACCTACAACCCTTCGGTTAACAGCCGAATGCTCTACCATTGAGCTACTGAGGAGCAGTGCGGTACCCCTCCTTTTTAGCAACCCTTAGCCCTCCGTGTCAAACTCGAGCGCCCACTTCGTCGTACACTGGCTTCTATTACCCCTGCTGGCCTTCTCGGGGGACACGCCATCATGTTCAAACTCCTGATTCGCGGGCTGCTGCATCTGCTCTACCGCCTCGACGTAAGAGGCTCGCTGCCCTCCGCCTCCAAGACCCTGGTTGTTGCCAACCACCAGTCCTTTCTGGACGCCGTCATTCTCTGGACCTGCCTGCCGCCCAAGACCCTCTGGGTGGTCCACACGCAGATCCTGCGGCAGCCGCTGTTCCGCTACATTCTCAAGCACGTCGATCACATCGTCATCGACACCACCAATCCGTTTTCGCTGAAGTCCACCATCGAGGTGATCGAATCGGGCCGGCCCGTGATCATCTTCCCCGAAGGGCGCGTCACGGTCACCGGCACGTTGATGAAGGTCTATGATGGTCCGGCTTTCATCGCCGCCAAGACATCCTGCACGGTCGCGCCCATCATCATCGACGGCGCCTTACGGGCGAAGGGCTTCAGCCGAATGGGCGGCGACTTCCCGGTGGCGATGTTCCCCAAGATCCGCGTGACGTTTTTTCCCGGCGAGTTCATCCCCATGCCGGAGGGCGCTTCCGGCAAGATCCGGCGCCGCAAGGCAGGCGAGGAGATGCGCCGGCTGTTGCAGCGTAGCTGGTTTGCCGCCCGCCCGAAACGTTCCCTGCACGACGCCTTCCTCGCCGCCATTGAGACCCATGGCCGGGGCCGCGCGATGGTGGAGGACGTCACCGGCGTGACGCAGTCCTACGCGGACATCCTCAAAGCCTCGCTGGCGCTGGGGCGGCTTGTCTCCAAGATCACTGCAGAGAACGAAGTAGTGGGCGTACTCATGCCCAACGCAGCCGCCACGCTTTCTCTGACGCTCGGCATGTTCGGCGTGCGCCGCATTCCGGCGATGCTGAACTTCACTGCTGGCGTCGACGGGCTCCAAAGCGCCATCAAGGCCGCGCAGATCAAGACGATCCTCACGTCGCGCGCATTCCTCGAAAAGGGCAAGCTGACCCCCCTGGTTGAGAAGCTCCAGGGCGTGACTGTGGTCTGTTTGGAAGACCTGCGCCCTCGCTTCACCCTGGGCGATAAGCTTTGGCTGATGCTCTACGCCATCCGCAATCCGCGCGCCGCCACGTTGCGGAGCGGGCCCGAAGACATCGCTGTAGTCCTGTTCACTTCCGGTTCGGAGGGCAAGCCCAAGGGTGTGGTGCTCAGCCACGGGGCGATTCTGGCCAACGTGGATCAGTCGCTCACTCTGGTGGACGCTTCCCCCGCAGACAAGATCCTTTCCGCCATGCCGGTCTTCCACAGCTTCGGCCTTACCGCCGGCTTCATGCTGCCCATTCTGAATGGCATCCGGCTCTTTCTGTACCCCTCGCCGCTGCATTACAGCATCGTGCCCGAGCTGTTTTACGATCGCGATGCCACCATCATGTTCGCCACGCCGACGTTCATGAAGCACTATGCGAAGCGGGCGCATCCGTATGACTTCCGCAAAGCCCGCCTGCTGCTGGCCGGGGCGGAGAAGCTCAGCGCCGAGGTGCGCGACCTCTACATCAACAAATTCGGGGTCAGGCTGATGGAGGGCTACGGCGCCACGGAGTGCTCGCCCGTCATTTCACTGAACACGGCCATGAGTTGCAAGGGTGGGACGGTGGGCGAACTGCTGCCCGCCATGGAGTACAAACTCGAACCAGTTCCCGGAATCGAAGTAGGCGGATTGCTGCACCTGAGGGGGCCGAAACTGATGCTCGGGTACTGGCGTGAATCGAATCCCCGCGTGCTGGAGAAGCCCTCTTCCGTCTTTGGCGAGGGCTGGTATTCCACGGGCGATCTGGCGCGGATCGACGAGGATGGATTCCTGGAGTTGCTGGGCCGCGTCAAGCGCTTTGCCAAAGTCGCCGGCGAGATGGTCTCGCTGGAGGTGGTGGAGCGCATCGCCGAGATGGCCTCGCCGCATCTGATGCACGCCGCCATCACGCGGCCGGACGCCGGCCGCGGCGAGATGATTGTCATCTGTACGCAGGACGGGAAGTTGAAGCGCGATCAACTCCAGCAGGCGGCACGCGAACTGGGCGCGCCAGAACTGGCCATCCCTCGTCGCATCGTGGTGATGGACAAGATCCCGCTGCTCGGCACCGGCAAGAAAGACTACCCCCAGATCACAAAGCTCGCGGAGGAGCAAATTGCCAGCCAATCAGCCTGAGATGCCCTATTCCAAGCGAGAACAGCGCGCCTGGTACATGTACGACTTTGCGAACTCCGCGTTTGCCTCCACCGTCGTCACCCTCTTCCTGGGGCCCTACCTCACCGTGCTGGCCAAAAGCGCTGCCGATTCCGGCGGCCACATCTATCCGCTCGGCATTCAGGTGGATCCGCGCAGCTATTGGAGCTACCTGATCTCCATCTCCGTGCTGACTCAGGTGGTTTTCCTGCCCATGCTCGGCGCCGTGGCCGATTACAGCACGAACAAGAAGGGACTGCTCGGCGCGCTCACCTATCTCGGCGCCGGCGCCACCGTGGCGATGTTCGCTCTACAGGACGGCCTGTATCTGCTGGGTGGCGCGCTGTTTCTGATCTCCAACCTGGCCTTTGGCGCCGCTGTTGTTGTGTACAACAGCTTCCTCAACGATGTGGCGCCGGAAGAGCAGCGCGATTCGGTCTCTTCCACCGGATGGGGCATCGGCTATCTGGGCGGCGGCATCATGCTGGGGCTGAATCTGCTGCTCTATCAGAATGCAGCGAAACTGGGACTTTCCGACGCCACGGCCGTTCGCATCAGCCTCGGCTCCGCCGGCGCGTGGTGGGCGTTTTTCGCGCTCATTCCCATGTTCGGACTCCGCAACCGTCCGCCGCAACGTCAGGCTGCCGCCGGGGAGAATGTGGTCGCGAAGGGATTCACGCAGATCTATCACACGCTACGCGGCATGGGCCACTACCCGCAGACTCTGACGTTTCTGATCGCCTACCTCATCTACAACGACGCCATCCAGGCCGTGATCACGCTGGCCGGCCAGTACGGCTCGGATTACCTGAAGATCCCCCTGGAGTCACTCACCTTGGCCATCTTGATGGTGCAGTTTGTGGCTTTCGGCGGCGCCGTTCTCTTCAACTACCTGGCCAAGTGGATGACGGCCTACCGCGCCGTTCTGCTCAGCCTCGGCATCTGGACCGTTCTGATGTGCGGCGTGTTTCTCGTGAAGACGACGGCCCACTACTTCGTCGCCGCGGCGCTGGTGGCGGTTGTGATGGGCGGCAGTCAGGCCCTCAGCCGATCGCTCTATTCGGTGATGATCCCCAAGGGCAAGGAAGCCGAGTACTTCTCCCTTTACGAGATCAGCGACAAGGGCACCAGTTGGCTGGCGCCGTTGCTCTTCGGGCTCATGTTGCAGTTTACCGGCAACTACCAGTTCGCCATCCTCTCGCTGATCGTCTTCTTCGTGGCGGGATTGATCGTGCTCTCCCGTGTTGACGTGAAGCGTGCGACGCTGGAGGCGGGCAACCAGGCATGAGTCAGGCCTATCACGGCGGCGCGTTTTTTCAAGCAATTGGCGTGGATCTGCGCCATCTGGAGCGGGCATCTGATGTGATCAGCGCCGACGTTCTGGATGCGTGGTTCGACCCTTCGCCGCGGGTCGTCGAGACTCTGCGTCAGAATCTGGCGTTCCTGCTGCGCACCTCTCCGCCCAACCACGCTGAGGGCTTCGTGACAGAGATCGCAACTCGCCGCGGTGTGCCGGAAGAGTGCATCCTGCCGGGCTCCGGTTCGTCGTCTCTACTGTTTTCGTGCCTGCCCCGTTTGCTGAAGCCGGGAGTGGGAGCGCTCGCGCTGGCGCCCATGTACAGCGAGTACGAGCACATTGTGGAGGCGCTGCTGGGCGGCCACGTCCACCACCACGAGTTGCAGGCTTCGAACGGATTTGTGGTGGATGGCGACGCGCTGCTGGCCGACGTTCGGCGCGTGGAGCCCGACGTTGTCCTGCTGGTCAACCCCTGCAATCCCACCGGGCGCCTCTGGCCGCGCGTTGATGTCGTTCGCTTTCTTGATCAGATCCCCGCCACCACGCTGACGATCATCGACGAAGCCTATCTCGACTATGCGGGTGCGGCCGAGTCACTGGAATCCGAGGCAGCCCGGCGACCCAACCTGATCGTCGTCAAGTCCATGTCGAAGGTCTACTCTCTGAGCGGCGCCCGTGTCGCCTATCTCGTGACAGAGGCCCGTAGAGCGGCCCAACTCAGCCCGTGGTTGCCACCCTGGCCGGTGGGTCTGCTAGCACAGGCAGCGGCCATGGAGGCCCTGCGCGACCCGTCCTGGTATCTGGGAAGGTACGCGGAGACCCACCTGCTCCGGGAGCAACTGCGCACCCGCCTGGCCCGGCTGCGCCCGGTGGAATCGAGCGTCAACTTCTTCCTGATCGAGCCGCCCGATCCAGCGGCCCTGGCCGCGGCGCTGCGCGAGCAACAGATCTTTGTCCGCGAGTTCCCCGACGGACCATTGGCGGGGCGCTACCTGCGTGTGACCGTCAAGGATGCGGCTCAGAACGAACGCATGGCCTCGGCCATTCTCCCGCTGGTATGACCTACTCGTTCCGCATCGCTGAATCAGCTGAGGACTTCCAGCAGATCCGACGCCTCAACCACCGGATTTTCAGCGAAGAGCTCGGCCAGCACGCTGCCCGCCCCGACGGACTGCTCGCCGATCCCTTTGAGGCCCGCAGCCGCTATCTGCTGGCGCTGTGCGATGGTGAGGTTGCCGGGATGGTCTGCGTACACGACGTTCCGCCCTGGTCGGTGACGAAGCGTCTGGCCCAAGCGTCAGTTTTGGACCGCCTGACAAAGCCGCTTCTGGAGATTCGTCTTCTGGCCCTTGCGCCCGAACACCGCAACGGGATGGTGGTGGCCGGGTTGCTGGCCGGTGTGCTGGAGATGGCGTTGGAGGCTGGTTTCCGCACTCTGCTCATCTCCGGTGTGACCTCTCAGGTTAGGATGTACAGGCGGCTTGGCTTTGCGGAACTGGGCCCCGCCGTTGTTGATGGCGCTGCGGCCTTCTATCCCATGGCGCTGGATCTTCAGGCCCTGCCGGAGCACACGAGGGAGGCCTGGCAGCGTTACGGGCGCCGGACTTCCTGATCCTTGTACTGCAGCTGGTAGAGCTTGTAGTAAATCCCGCGTGACGCCAGCAGTTCCTGGTGGCTGCCCGATTCCCGCAATTTGCCCTTGTGCAGAACCAGAATGCGGTCCGCCCGCTGAATGGTTGAGAGCCTGTGGGCAATGATGATCGACGTCCGGCCTTGCACCATGCGGTTCAGCGCCTCACGGACTTTGACCTCGGTTTCGGTGTCGACACTCGATGTCGCTTCGTCGAGCACCAGATAGCGAGGGTTGTGAGCCAGTGCCCGTGCGAAGCCGATCAGCTGCTTCTGCCCTGTCGACAGTCCGTTGCCGCGTTCCCGCACCGGGTGTTCAAACCCAAGCGGGAGTTCGTTGATGAATTCGATGAGGTTTACCTGTGTGGCGGCTTCCTCGATCGCTTCGGCTGTGATCAGCGGGGTGCCCAGGCGGATGTTGCCGCCGATGGTGCCGGTGAAGAGATGGGGATCCTGCAGGACAACTCCGAAATGCCGCCGCAACTCGAGGGGGTCGAATTCGCGCAGGTCCACCCCGCCAATCCGGATGGCGCCTTTCTGAATGTCGTAGAAGCGCATCAACAGGTTGGTAATCGTCGTTTTGCCCGCGCCAGTATGACCTACCACCGCCACAATCTCACCGGATGCGATTGTGAAGGTCACGTCCCGCAGCACCCAGTCTTCTCCCTTGTAGGCGAACCAGACGTGATCGAATTCAATCGCCGCGGCCGATTCCGGAAAGGATTTCGGGGCTGCCGGAGCCACCACCAGCACCGGTTCGTCCAGCAGGCCGAAGATGCGCTCCGACGCTGCCAACGCGGTCTGCAAAATATTGTATTTTTCGCTCAAGTCCTGGATGGGGCGGAAGATTCTCATGCCGTACTGGAAAAATGCCACCATGATGCCGAGCGTCAGGGCTCCGCTGCGGATCTGGAATCCGCCGTACCCCAACAACGAGGCCAGGGCCAGCATGGAGAGGAACTCAACGGCCGGATAGAACCAGCCATAGGCGATGATCGCGCCCCGGTAGGCATTCACATGTTGCCGGTTCACAACTTCGAAATCGGCGGAGGCTCGGCGTTCGCGGTTGAATAGCTGGAGCACGGTGATCCCGGCGACATGCTCTTGCAGAAAGGAGTTGATCCTGGCCACGGCCACGCGGATTTGCCGGTTGCTCGTGGTGACGGCCCGGCGGAAGACGACCGTCACTGCAAAGACGAGGGGCATGACAGCCAGCATCAGCAGCGTCAGGCTGGGGCTGAGCTGGAACATCGCGGCCGCGATAAATACAAGCACCAGCAGGTCGCCCAGCAGCGTGACGACGCCAGATGCGAACATGTCGTTCAACGCGTCGACGTCCGAGGTCACTCTTGTGACCAGCCGCCCCACCGGGTTGCGGTCAAAGTAGGGTACGTCGAGAGTCTGAATCTTGCTCAGCAGCCGGCGGCGTAGATCGAACATCGCGCGCTGCCCGGTCCACTGCATCAGCAGTTGCTGGCCGAAATCAAGCACGAGGCCGATCACGATCGCGCTGAGATAGATGAGCGAGATCTGCATCAGGCCTTCGCGCGCGCCTGGCGCCAGCCACTGTTCCAGCCAAGGTAGATTGCGCTCGCCGTTGGGCGCCAGGTAGCGATCCACCGCGATCTTGCTCAACAGCGGCGTCAACACCTGCAGAACTGAATTCACCAGCAGGCAACAGAGGGCCACCAGGGTGGGGCGCCAGTAGGGCAGGACAGTCTTCAGCAGACGCCCGGCCAGCCGCCTGTCATATTGCTTACTTGAGATCTCTTCTTCCACTCACACCAGTTTAACTGTCCTCCGCCCGTGGGACTTGAGAAGATAGGGGTGCAAGACATGAATGGCGTGATTGTTGTCGATAAACCGCAGGGTTGGACGTCGCACGACGTGGTCAACCGCATGCGCCGGCTCGCCGGCACAAAAAAAGTCGGACATCTGGGGACTCTGGACCCCATGGCGACCGGAGTGTTGCCGCTGCTGCTGAACAAGGCCACCAGGCTGGCGCAGTTCTTCTCGATGAACGAGAAGACCTATGAAGGCACCGTCCGTTTCGGCTTTGCCACCAATACCTATGACGCCGAGGGGGAGGCCACCTCGCCCGACGCCGCCCCGGCTCTTTCGCTAGACCAGGCCGAGCGGCTCTTTGCGCCGTTCCGGGGCACGTTTCAGCAGGTGCCCCCCATCGTATCGGCGAAGAAGATCAACGGCCGGCCGGCGCATGAACTGGCCCGCAAGAATATTCCCGTGGAGATGAAGCCGGTTGAAGTGACAGTGCTGGCCCTTGATATCGTCCGCGTGGAGGGCAGTGAGGTGGATATCCGGGTCCACTGCACCGCCGGCACGTATTTGCGGTCCATCGCGCACGACGCCGGCTGCCTGCTGGGTTGCGGCGCCCATCTCAGCCGCCTGCGCCGCATTCAGTCCGGCGCATTCGCGATCGCCCAGGCTCGCACGCTGGAGCAACTCGGCGCGCTCGCCGAGGCTGGAACTCTGACTGAGGCTCTGATCCCGTCCGCCCAACTGCTTCCGGGGATCCCTCTGGAAATCGTCGATCAGATCACGGAGACTCATATCCGGCAGGGACGCGATTTCCGCGTATCTCCCTTCCGCGCCCGCGGCGAGGCCCGGCTGGTGAAGGCTGTCAATGGCGACGGGGAACTGATCGCCATCGGCGAGGCTGTGCTGCCCAACATCTATCACCCGATGCTGGTCCTGTAGGACGCTATTTCTTGGCGCGGCGCGCCGCTGCCCAGCCCTCTTTATTGACCTGTTGTCCTCGCCCGATGCCCAGTGCGTCCGCCGGCACTGGTTTGGTCACCACGCTGCCTGCTGCTACGTAGCTGCCCTCGCCGATCTCCGCGGGCGCGACGAGAGTCGAGTTGCTGCCCACGAAAGCGCCATCGCCAATCAGCGTTTTGTGCTTCTTCTGTCCGTCGTAGTTGCACGTAATTGTGCCCGCCCCGATGTTCACCTTGGCGCCGATCTCGGAGTCTCCCAGGTACGCCAGATGCATTGCTTTCGAGCCGCGGCCTAGTTTCGTGTTCTTGAGTTCCACGAAATTGCCGATGTGGGCGGCCTCTTCCACCACCGCGCCCATGCGCAGTCGCGCGTACGGCCCCACTTCGGCGCCGTCCCGCAACTCGGAATCGGAAATCGAGGTGAAAGGGAAAACCTTCACCTCCGTGCCAATCACGGCATTGGTCAGGATCGAGCACGCGCCAATGACTGAGCCCTCGCCGATTCTGGTGCGGCCGCGCAATTGGACGAAGGGCTCCAGCACGCTGTCCGCAGCGGCCTCCACATCCAGATCCACGGTGACGGTCTCCGGTTGCTCGATCGTCACGCCGGCGAGCATCAATTGCCTGGTCTTCCTGCCACGGAAAATGCAGTCGACCTCAGCCAACTCCACTTTCGTGTTGATGCCGAGCAGTTCGCTGGCATCTTCGATGACGAGCGGCATCGTGTGCTGTCCGTCGGCCCGCATCAACTCCACCACGTCGGTCAGATAGTACTCACCTGAGGCCGGGTTTGGTGTCACCTTCGCCAGATAAGGCCAGAGCAGGGAAGCCTCGAAGCAGTAGATGCCAGAGTTGATCTCCGTGAGCCTCTTCTGTTCTGCGTTGGCTGCCTTCTCCTCGACGATGGCCGCTACCCGTCCGGCCTCATCCCGCACGATGCGGCCATAGCCCTTGGGCTCGGCTAGATGGGTCGTGATCACTGTTGCCGCCTGGCCCAATTGCTCGTGAGCTTGCAGCAGGCGTTGGATGGTCCCGGCCGAGAGCAGCGGGCAATCGCCGTACAACACCACCACCCGTCCCGCGTTGAGACCGGGCTGCCCGTCACACATCCGTAGGGCGTGCCCCGTGCCCTTCTGTTCCGTCTGTAAAACGAATCCGATACCATGGCCGGCGACCTCGGCCTGGACCTGTTCCGCCTGATGCCCGATGACAGCCGTGATGTGACCGGGGGCCGCGACGGTGCGGGCCGCGCGAACCACGTGCTCCAGCAGGCAGGCGCCGCCGGCGCGGTGCAGAACTTTAGCCAGTTTGGACCGCATGCGGGTGCCTAAGCCGGCCGCGAGTATGACGACGGAGACTGTGTCTTGCATAAAAATCCTCCTACCGGGTTCCGCCCTTTCCGCGCTGCTGCAGAATTCGGCGACGCGCCTTCTTGGCCAGTTCCACGGCCGCCACCGCCACCACGTCGGAGTCGTGCCGCACCTTGTCACCTTGGGCAAGCAGCCTCATGCCCACCGGTTGGACTCCCAGCGCCTTGAGCTTGTCGAGGTCGTTGGTCACCTGCATCGCCCGCTCCCGCGCGTAGCGGACGAGCAGGTTGTCAGCGATTTGGTCCGTGTTGACGATTGCGTAGTCGATCAACCGCCCTCCTGCGTGGCGCTGGATCGCCTCGATGTGATCCGATGCGCTCATGCCAGTGGTCTCTCCAGGCTGCCACATCAGGTTCACGAAGCAGGCCTTGATCGCCGGCGATCTCTGGATCGCCGCCGGGATTCCCTTCACCAGCAGGTTCGGGATCAAACTGGTGAACAAGCTGCCGGGTCCCAGTGTGATCAAATCCGCCTCTCGGATGGCTTTGATCGTATCGGCCAGCGGCTTGGCTGTGGCGGGCTGCAACTCCAGCGTGTGGATCGGTGATCCGCTGCGGCTGATGCGGGTCTCTCCATCGACGACACGTCCATTCTCGAGGTGGGCGCGCAGCGTGACGTTTTCCGCGGTGGAGGGGAAGATCCGGCCATTGATCGCCAGCACTTCAGAGCTCAGACGCACTGCCTTGGCGAAGTCACCGGTCATGTGGGTCAGCGCGGCCAGGAATAGATTCCCAAAGCTGTGCCCCTTTAATCCCCGTCCGCTGGCAAAGCGGTACTGGAAGAGCCGTGTCATCAGCGACTCGTCCTCCGCCAGAGCCGCCATGCAGTTGCGAATGTCCCCGGGAGGAAGAATGTCGAATTCGCGCCGGAGGCGTCCTGAACTGCCGCCATCGTCGGTTACCGTCACCACCGCTGTGATCTCCACCGAAGGCGTCAGAGGCGTTTCCCGCTGATACGACACCGCGTAGCGTTTCAGCCCCTTGAGCACCGTGGAGAGGCCCGTGCCTCCACCGATCGCTACAATCCTCAGCGGCGCGTGGGCAGACAGCCTGTCTACGCCGTTTTCCGGCTTGCGCGTCGGCGCCACGGCGTCAGCCGCCGGTCCCTTGCGCCGAGGCCATTGCTTCCTTGAGTTTCGGATGGTGCAGCAATGGGGCGAAATCAGGATCGCTGCGAGCCAGACCTCGCAACGCCGGATCCATCTGGATCGCATGCCTGAGATGGGAGGCCGCTATATCCATGGAGCCCAGGTGCCCTTCCACCAGCGCCAAAGCGTAGCAAAAGTGCGGTTGCGGGCCAGCTGAGACAGCGGTCTCCAGACTCTCCCGCGCCTCCCGGTACTTTCTCGCATTGATGAGTCCCACTGCATAGTTGTAGTAGTCCTCAGGCGTATTCAGGTCCATCGCGGACTGGCTGATCCGCTGCTGGCACATACGCAGGTACATCTGCGCCGATTCATTGACTCCCAGCAGCGGGCCTGTGGCCGCCTGCTGAAACAGCGCGCCTGCTTTCTGGAAATCTCCACGATGAAAGTCCTTCATCGCGCGCGCAAACAGGTCCGTATGGGTGCGATTGTCGAGCACCGCCGAGCTATCGATTTGTTTCACTGCCTTTTTCATGACGGACGGGCGGGCACAATCCAGGCCCGCCTTCTTTGGTCTCTACTTACCTACCAGATCAGTGCTCACCGGCGCAACCGGTCCGACGCCGCATCCCGCAGTTGCTGTGCCTGAGATCGGCAACTGTTGCGGTACTTGACTCCGCGACTGACACCTCCCAACCGCGGGCATTCGGCCTGGCACAGCCTAAGGTCGTCCTGTTCGTAGCGCCTCCGGTGACCGCCCCAGCTCCCTCTCTCACTGCGAATGAAAGACAATTAATGTTGGCTAGAATCCCGGGAAACTGTGGTAGATCTTCCAGATGCGAATGTCCCGGTTCGGTTCTCTCCGTCATCCGCATCTGCCCTGGACGCAGAATGCGCCGGCAACCGTGTCGCAAGGCCTCACATTCCTCGCCTTGTGTTTCTGCGGCCTCGTCGCCTTGGCGGTAGTGCTCAATGTCCTCGTCGGTCTTTGTTTCGACCTTCTACCCGGTGGTGGCCGCTAGGCGGCTCCCAACCCAGATGGCCGCCGCACGAACCTCGTACAACTCTCCGGTAAGTCGGTTTGGCACTACCGGATCAGCGGCTTGTCCAGAGAGTCCCAGTTGTAGGCCCGTGCCACTCGCTCCAGGATGGCGCGCGTGAGAGCACTGCCGCTGTCGCTGTTGGTCATCACCACGACGCCGTAACCCTTGGCTCGGTGAGCCAGCAGTTCGCAACGGAATCCCCAGTTGGCTCCGCCATGGCTGAAATACCAGCCTTCGCCCTTCTGCTGGATACTGAAGCCCACGGCGAACGGACCGGCCCCCACCGGTGTCACCATCTCCTGCATCATGGTCCTGCTGAGGGTGCGGGTCGATCTGCCCGCCAGCGCCAACTGCACCTCAATCGCGAGCTTGGCCAGGTCAACGGGGGTGGTCCACAGGCCGGCCGCTGCCTGCTCCGGATAGACGTGCCATTTGGGGCCCATCGGCTGACCTTGTTCGCTGTGGCCTCGGGCGGCCTGGTATTCGCGGGCGGCTGGCAGGGGTTGCTGGTAGGTGCTGTTGGCCATCCCGAGGGGGCCGAGAATCCAATCCTGCAGGATCTCCGCAAAAGGCCGGCCCACGGCGTCTGTGAGTGCGAGCTGCTGAATGGTGACCGCTCCGCCTGAGTATTGGGAGCCCGCCAGAGGCGGCCGCACCAGGCGCACCGCGCGGGTATTCGACGGCGCCACGCCGTCTAGGATCTGCGGGAGAGACGGTAGCCGGGTGAGCGGCTCATAGCCAGGAAATCCCAGACCGTCGCCCGTTCCCGAAGTATGGCTCATCAGTGTTCGCGGAGTTACGGGGGCGTCGCCGCCAAACGGATGATCCGGGATCTTCCACGACTTCAAGATCGTGTTCACGTCCTGGTCCAGGCCGAATCTTCCCTCCTGGACGGCCTTCAGCGATGCCATGGCCGCGACCGGCTTGCTGATCGAGGCAGCCTGGAACATCGTCTCCGTGTTGGCGAGCGCGCCGGATTTCACGTCGGCCACGCCCCACGTCCTGGCCCACGCCACCCGGAAGTCCCGGATCACGGCGACGCTGACCGCGGGAACGTGGAAGCGCTCCATCAGCTCTTTCAACGTGAAGGGATCCGTCCCCTGGTGGCTGGGCGACTGCGCGTTTTCGATGGCGGCAATGAATCGCTGTTGATCGTCCTGTGCCTGCGCCAGCGCGGTCAGGGATAGGAGTGTGGCCAGATACAGGAGCCGTGCGACTGTCATAGCGAAATTCCTCCAGCGGCAGAATGGCGGGACGCTCAGTAACTCAGATCCTTGGCCCGCAAATCAGTCAGCAGATTCCACTGACGCGCCTCCGCCGGCCGCGCATCGCGCAGCCACTTTCTCTCGGCGTCCGGGACCTTCCGGCAAAGCGTATCCTCTTTGTCCAGGCGATATTCAAAGAGCCTCTCTTCCACCGAGGAGAGCCGTGCCAGTTGCTCCAGGCTGCCCTCCGCGCCGGCGCTCACGCGCAGTGCCAGGCATACGATGTAGCCCAGGCGGTTTTGCGCGCTGCGGCGGCGGGCCTCGCGGATGATCCACTCCCAATCGAGGTTCTCGAAGCTCATCACCAGCCACGGCAGCGCTTCCACCACCCGTTCGTCCACGTGGTCACAGGAAAGCGCCGCCAGCAGAACCACGGCCGGATCGTGCTGGACCGCATCCTCCTCGTCTTCCGCGAGGCTCTGCAAGCCAGGGTAGCCGAGCGATCCTAACGCATCGCACAGGGCTCGGGACCGCGCCTGCTCCTTCTTTGTCGCTGAGAGTTTTGTTCGCTGCACCAAGAGACAATCTACACCGCCACGCAGGGGCGCGGGGAGTCCTATAATAAATGGTCTTCTCATGGGTATCGATTGGTTTCCTCTCTGGCTCAGTCTGCGGGTCGCGGCACTCTCCACGCTGATCTCGTTATTGGCTGGATTGTGGCTCGCCTGGCTGTTCGCAAGCCGGACATTTCGGGGCAAAAATGTTCTTGAGGCGTGCATCACTCTCCCCCTCGTCCTGCCCCCAACCGTGCTTGGCTACTATCTGCTGATCCTGCTGGGCCGGCAGAGCCAGTTGGGCAAAGTGTACGAGTGGATCTTCGGCCAACCGCTCGTTTTTACCTGGCAGGCGGCCGTAGTAGCTGCGCTGCTCCACTCCGCTCCGCTGCTCATCAAGTTCTCCACTGCCGCCATGGAGAGCGTTCCGCGCCGCTATCCCAAGGCCGCCCGCTCGCTCGGAGCTTCCGAGTGGAAGGTGTTCTGGCGGGTCTCGCTGCCTCTGGCTTGGAGCCAGATCCTGGCCGCCACCGCGTTGGCCTTCGCGCGCTCATTGGGCGATTTCGGCATCACCATCATGCTCGCCGGCAATATCCCCGGCCGCACGCAGACCGTCTCCGTGGCGATCTACGATGCCGTGGAGGGCGGCCGCGGCGATGTGGCGCGCGTACTGGTTCTGGTCATCTCCGCCATCGCCCTGGTGAGCCTGACTCTGGCCAATCGCCTGGGCCGGCTGTCGGTGGGGAAGGCGGGCTAACGCGATGATCGATGCCCGCATTCGCAGGACGTTTCCCAGCCGGCACGACTCCGCTGAATTCACGCTCGACGTACACCTCCGCACCGCCGCCCGCATCGCCGTCCTGTTCGGGCCCAGCGGGGCGGGAAAGTCGCTCACTCTGGAGTCCATTGCGGGGTTCACTACGCCGGATGACGGCCGTATTCTGGTGGATGACGTCCTGTTCTTTGACGCGGCCTCCAAGCTCTCCCTGAGCCCCCAGCAACGCCGCGGCGGCTACGTCTTCCAGAGCTCCGCGCTATTTCCTCATATGACGTTGCGCGATAACCTGAGCTTCGCCGCTGGCTCCATGCCGCGCCTGGAGCGCCGCCGCGCCGTCGGCGCGATGCTGGAACAATTCCACCTTCAAGATGTTGGCGGCCGCAGTCCGGCTGAGCTTTCCGGCGGCCAGCGTCAGCGCGGCTCCATCGCACGATCCCTGCTTTCCTCGCCCCGGATACTGCTGCTCGACGAGCCCTCCAGCGGACTCGATGCGCCATTGCGCGAGGAGCTCTACGCGGTGCTCGACGAGGTTCGCGTTGCTTTTCAGATCCCCATCCTCCTGGTCACGCACGACCTGGATGAGGCGATGCAACTCGGCGAGGAGATGTACGTTCTCCACTCCGGTCGTGTTGTGCAGCACGGTGCGCCGGGCGATATTCTGGACCACCCCGCTACGGAGGAAGTGGCCGCGCTGCTCGGCCGGTTCAACGTGTTTGATGCCGAGATTCTGACAATGGACCCGGCAGGCAACTGCAGCCGCCTGCATTGCACGGCCGCCTCCGGGTTCGCGTTCGAACTCGATGGTCCGTACTTTCCTGGACATATGCTTGGCTCGAAACTGCGGTTGGGGATCCGCGCCGATGCGCTGCGGGTAACCGCCTACTCCGCGCACGGCGCGGCGATGCGCCTGAAGAAACTGGGCCGCCGCACGCAAACCGTGCGGGCGGAGTTCGAGGGCGGCATCGTGGCCGAGATCCCGGGCAGCGGTCTGGAAGGTGGTGCGCATAATGGAGAGTGGATGGTGCGTTTCCCTCCGGAAGCCTTGAGACTCTTAAAATGAAGTCCTTCTCCGAATATGAGGTGTTGGCCGCCCAGGCGCACGGGCATATGTGCGCTGGGCAGGTGCTGGGGTTGCGTCTGGCCATCCATGGCCTGGGACTGCTGGGCATCGACGATCCAACCGGCACTCAGCGCAAACGTCTGGTGACCTTCGTCGAGATCGACCGCTGCGCCACCGATGCCATCAGTGTGGTCACCGGCTGCCGCCTGGGCAAACGCGCGCTGAAGTTCGTCGACTTCGGCAAGATGGCCGCGACGTTCTGCGATTTGCAGACGGGGCGCTCCGTGCGCGTGGTGGCGAAGGAGTCCAGCAAGCAACGGGCCCGGGAGCTCTACCCAGCGATCGCGGACCGCAATGAACAGCAGATGACGGCGTATCGCGAACTGCCGGATTCCGAGCTCTTCGAATCCGAGTGGGTTACCGTGCACGTCGGCCCCGAGGACTTGCCCGGCTTCAAGGGACCTCGTGTCGTCTGCGAGCAGTGCGGCGAAGGGATCAACTTCCAGCGCGAAGTGCTCGCCGGCGGCCTCACGCTCTGCCGCGGATGCGCTGGCGAACGCTACTATGAACCGCTGCCACATCACTGACAGGCGCATGCTGGGCGGCGTGGAGCCGCTCTTGGCGCGCATCGCCGTCAATGACGCAGAGGGCGTGGAGTTGATTCAGATCCGCGAGAAAGACCTCCCGGCGCGCGCGCTGTGCGAACTGGTCTCCCGTGCCGTGGCGCTGTGCCGGCACTCGAAAGTGATCGTGAACACGCGTGTCGATGTCGCGCTGGCCTGTGGCGCGCACGGGGTTCACTTGCCGGCCTATTCCCCCGCGCCCGGCGAATTCCGGCGCATCGTGCCGCCCGGGTTTATCATCGGCGTCTCCTGCCATGACCTCGCCGAACTCCGCGCCGCTGAGAGCGAAGGCGCCGATTACGCCCTCTTCGCCCCCGTGTTTCGCCCGCTCTCCAAGACGGACCCGCGCCCGCCGCATGGTCTCGATGGCCTGCGCGCGGCGTGCCGAAGCGTGCGCCTGCCCGTCTACGCGCTGGGCGGCATCACGGGCGGGAACGCGCCTGATTGCGTGCAGGCCGGCGCCGCGGGCATCGCCGGCATCACGCTGTTTCAATCGTAACTATACGAGCTTTGTGCGCCGCACCGGCAACTCGCGGATCCGCTTGCCGGTTGCGGCAAAGATCGCGTTTGTGATGGCTGGAGCAATCACCGGCACGCCCGGTTCGCCGGCGCCCGCGGAGAGTTCCCGGCTCGGCACCAGATGGACGTGCACGTTGCGCGGAGACTCGGACATACGCGCCACCGGATAGTTGTGGAAGTTTGATTCGCGAATGCGGCCATTCATCGCCGTGATCTCGCCCATCATCGCCACACTGGTGCCGAATACCGCGGATCCCTCCATCTGCGCCACCACACGGTCCGGGTTGATCACCTTGCCGACATCTGCCACCGTCCACACGTTGGGAATGGTCAGCTTGCCTTTGTCATCGATCTCGATCTCCACCACGCTCGCGATGTAGCTGAGGAAGCTGCGATGCGCTGCGATCCCAAGCGCCCTGTTCTTCGTGGCTTTCTTCTTCCCGTAGCCGCTCTTCTCCGCGGCCATCTCCAGCACGCGGCGCAGGCGGCCCGTATCAATGGGAAACTTCTCCACCGGCATGCCGTTGTTCCAGGGCTTCGTGCCGTCCTTGGTCAGATCAATGTGCCGGTCGGGCCCGAGCGTCTTCAGCACAAAGCTTACGTAGTCGGTGTTATTCATCACCGCCAGTTCATCCAGGAAGCTGTGGATGGCGAACGCGTGGTAGACGTGGGCCACCGAACGCAGCCACGAAATCCGCACGTGGTTCGGCGCTGGACAGTTTTCGCTGCGCAGATTGGGTACATCGTAGGGCAGTTCGTTCAGGCCCATGCCCGTTTCCACGTCCATGCCGTATTGCTCGCCGGGCACGAAGGTGGAGGCGATTGGCGGGAATGCCGAGCGGAAAAGCCACGAGTTCAGCTTCCCGTCTGCATCCAGACCGGCCTTCATGTGCATCCCGGATACCGTGTGGAAGAATCCGGAGCGGAGGTCGTCCTCGCGCGTCCACACCACTTTCACCGGCTTGCCCACGGCCTTGGAAAGCAGAGCCGCCTCCACCGCGTAATCGGGCTGGCCCTTCCGGCCAAAGCCGCCGCCCAGCAAAGTCACATGGCAGGCGACATCAGTCTTCTTGATGCCCAGCGCCGCGGCCACGGATTCCTGTACCGCTTGCGGATCCTGGGTGGAGCACCACGTCTCCACCTTGCCGTTCTTGAACTCCGCCACGGCCACCGGCGGCTCCATCGGCGCATGGGCCAGCAGCGGCGCGTAGTAGTTCGCCTCGTGCGTCCTGGCGGACTTGGCAAATGCCGCCTCCACGTCGCCGCGATTGCGAACCACCTTGCCCGGCTTCAACACCGTATCCAGCAGGTACTTTTTCTCGTCCACCGAGTTGTAACCGGCGTGTGCGCCGTTGTCCCACTCGATCTTCAGCTTCTTGCGGCCCTGCATCACGGCCCAAGTGCTATCGCCGAGCACCGCCACGCCACCCAGTTGCTGGAAGAGATGCGGCGGCTTGAAGCCCGGCAGTTCCACGGTCTGCTGCACGCCCTTCACCTGGAGCGCGGCGGAGTTGTCGAAGCTCTTCACCTTGCCGCCATACACCGGCGGCCGCTCTACCATGGCATACAGCATGCCCGGCATCTTGGCGTCCATGCCGTAGATCGCCTTGCCCTCCAGGATGCTGCGCTCATCCACCATCGGCACCTTTTTGCCGATCAGCTTGTACTGATCCGGCGTCTTGTAGCGCAGCTCGCTCTCTTTCGGCACCGGGAGCGTCGCCACCAGCGGCAGCAACTCGACGTAGGTCAGCTTTGCCTTCGTTTTCGTGTTGACGATGGTGCTCTGCGACGCCATCACGTCGGCCGGTTGACAGCCCCACTTCTGTGCCGCCGCCCGCTCAAACAACAGCCGCGCCGTGGCGCCTGCCTTGTGCATGGCCTCGCCGAAATCGCGAACCGAGCACGATCCGTCCGTATTCTGCGAGCCGTACTTCTCATCGCCGAGCGCCTGCTCGATGCGGACCTTCTTCCAATCCGCCTCCAACTCGTCGGCCAGCATCATCGGCAGCGTGGTGCGGCTGCTGGTGCCCATTTCGCTGCGGTGCGCCATGATCACCACCGTGCCGTCCGCCTCAAACCCAACGTAGACGCTCGGCTGCCACGCCGTGGGCGCGGCACTGGCTTCACTCGGGCGCACGCACACGCCCAAGACCAATGCGCTGGCCGAGAGCACCGTGCCCACAAAGCCGCGCCTGTCCATCAGCTGCACGCTCTGGTCGTATTGCGCGTAGGCCCGCCGCGCCAGCCGCGTCGTCACGGAGGTGCTCTCTGGCGCCTGCCGGCTCACTCCAAATCGGAAGGTCGACATTATGCTTTCACCCCCGCCGCTTCCTTCACCGCCGCCCTGATTCTCGTGTACGTGCCGCAGCGGCAGATATTGCGATCCATCGCCGCGTCGATCTGCTGGTCTGTTGGTTTGGGCGTCTTCTTGAGCAGCGCCGCCGCCTGCATGATCTGGCCGGTCTGGCAGTAGCCGCATTGCGCCACGGCGTGTTCCTGCCACGCCAGTTGGAGCGGGTGCGTGCCGTTGGCGCTGAGACCCTCAATGGTGGTGATGTCTTTGCCCGCTACGGTTCTCACCGGCGTCACACAACTGCGCACCGGCTCGCCGTTTACATGCACCGTACAGGCGCCGCACAGGCCCATGCCGCAGCCAAACTTGGAGCCCGTCAAGGCCAGCTCGTCGCGTAGATACCACAGCAAAGGCATGTCGCCGTCGCCGTCAAACTTGCGGGGTTGCCCGTTCACTTTGAGTTCGATCATAAGCGTGGTACTAATCTTACGCGCGCGTATAGATTCTCGCAACGCGATTGTTTCCGGCAGGGCCGCGCTACACTCTACCAATGCGCCTCTTTGCCGCTGGAGTTCTCAGTGTCTGCTGCCTGCTCGCCGCCGCACCGCCTGCGTTGGACAAATCCGCCAAGGTCGAAGGTTTCGTGCCGTTCTATTGGGGCGCCAAGGGAGAGATCTGGCTAGAAGTGGCCCAGCCCGGCCGCGAGTTCCTCTACGTCACATCACTCCCGGCCGGCGTGGGCTCCAATGACATCGGCCTGGATCGCGGCCAGCTCGGCCAGACCCGCGTCGTGCGCTGGGAGCGCAGCGGCAACAAGATCCTGCTGATCGCCTCCAATCAGTCATTTCGTGCCAACTCCAGCGACGAAAATGAGCGCCGCGCCGTCAAGGAGAGCTTCGCCGAGTCCGTCCTCTGGGGCTTCGAGGCCAGCGTGCAGGAGGACGGCCGCGTGCTGGTCGACGCCACCAACTTCTTCCTGCGGGACGCCCACGGCGTGGCCGAGACGCTGCAACGGGCGCGTCAGGGCACCTACCGCCTGGATGGGTCGCGCAGCGCCTTCTATACGCCGCGCACGAAGAATTTTCCTAAAAACACGGAAGTGGAGGCCACCATCACGCTGACTGGAGGCCCGGGCGGCGCGCTGCTGAATCCGGTCACCCCGTCGCCCGATGCCGTCACCGTGCGGATGCACCACAGCTTTGTCGAACTACCCGGCCCCGGCTATGAGCCGCGTGAATTCGATCCGCGCGGCGGCTTCTTCGGCATGTCGTACTTTGATTTCGCCACGCCCGTCGGCGAGCCCATCTCCAAGCGCTTCATCCACCGGCACCGTCTGGCGCCGGGCCAGACCATCACCTACTACTTGGATCGTGGCGCGCCCGAACCCATCCGCTCCGCCCTGCTCGAAGGCGGGCGCTGGTGGAATCAGGCCTTCGAAGCGGCCGGCTTTCCCAACGGCTTCCGGATGGAACTCCTGCCCGAGGGTGCCGACCCGATGGATGTGCGCTACAACCTGGTTCAGTGGGTCCATCGTTCCACTCGCGGCTGGTCCTACGGCGCTAGCGTGAGCGACCCGCGCACCGGTGAGATCATCAAGGGCCACGTCACGCTCGGCTCGCTACGTGTCCGCCAGGACTACCTCATCGCCGAGGCGTTTCTCGCGCCTTATGAAAAGGGCGAGCCCGTGCCGCCCGCCATGCTCGAGATGAGTCTCGCCCGTCTGCGCCAGCTCTCCGCTCATGAGATCGGCCACACGCTCGGCCTGGGCCACAACTACATCGCCTCCACCACGGATCGCGCGTCCGTGATGGATTACCCGCACCCGCAGATCGATCTGAAAAACGGCGTGCCGGAGTTGAGCGACGCTTACGCCAAAGGGATCGGCGCCTGGGACAAGGTGGCCATCACCTGGGGCTACGGGCAGGGAAGCAAGGCGCAGCGCGACACACTGCTGCTCGATTCCGCCCGTCGCGGCCTGGTCTTCCTCAGCGATCAGGACGCCCGCCCGGCCGGCAGCGCCCACCCCGCCACCCATCTGTGGGACAGCGGAAAGAACGCCGTGGACGAGCTCAATCGCTTCATGACCGTCCGCGCCGCCGCCCTTGCCCGCTTCGGCGAGCGCAACATCCGGGAAGGTGCGCAGATGGCTCTGCTGGAGGACGCGCTGGCGCCTCTCTATCTCTCGCACCGTTATCAGGTGGAGGCGGCCGTCAAGAGCGTCGGTGGTCTGGATTACCGCTATGCCGCGCGCGGCGACGGGCAGTTGACCACCAGGATTGTCGATCCCGCCGAGCAGCGGCGCGCACTGGAAGCCGTTCTGAAGACGATCTCACCCGAGGCGCTCACGCTGCCGGAACGGATCATCCAGCAGATCCCGCCACGCCCGGCAGGCATCCCCGAAACCCGCGAGCTCTTCCGCGGCCGCACCGGGCTGACTTTCGATCCCGTAGGCGCCGCCGAATCCGCCGCCGATGGCGTCCTGGCCCTGCTCACCAATCCGCAGCGCGCCACGCGCCTGGTGGAATACCACGCCCGCGACCCCAAGGCTCCCTCGCTGGACGAAGTGCTGGAGCGCCTCTTCGCCGCCACGTGGAAGGCCGCGCCGGCCGCCGGCTTGGGCGGCGAGGTGCAGCATGCCGTGCAGTTGCTGGCTCTGCGGCGTGTGATGGCGCTGGCGGCCGATGAGGCAGCCTCCGGCGCGGCCCGCGCCGCGGCCATGGCCAAGATCGCCCAGCTCAAGACGTTCCTCGCGGCGTCGCCAAAGAACGCGTTTGCCGTTTCTCAGATCAACGCCTTCGAGAAGGACCCCAAGGAGATGCGCCTGCCCAAGGCCGCCGAGCCGCCGCCGGGCATGCCCATCGGTTCGGATGAGCTGGAGTGCGACTGGCGGTAGGCGCCCCTACTGCTTCTCGTTCTCCACATCTGCCCTCGGCCGCACGGTCAACTGGCGCGTCTCTTTCTGGCCCTCTGCCAGGGTGAGCGCGATGGCTTTACTTTCATACGGCTTGACGAATTCCGGGTCCATCCACTCGGTGCCCTCGGCGCCCTCAATTGCGATCAGCTTGTATTTGCCGGGACGCACGTTCTTGATGGAGAACGCCCCGTATTGGTCGGCCGTTCCGACGCTATAGCGGTCCATCTGTTCCCTGTATTTATCCTCCGGCAGCAATACGGCGATTCCGCCGGGCAGGGGCTTGTCCTTGGCGTCCCGCAAGGTCCCGCTGACCTCGGCGCCCTTGCGGCTCATCACGATCTCCAGAGCGCCGGAAACGCCGCCGTCCGGAACCAGCAGTTCGGTCGTGGCGTCTTCGGCGCCCAGTCTCGCGGTCTTCAGATACCCTGCCCCTCCGCCGTAAACCATGACCCGGTACCGGCCGGGTTGGACGTCCTTGGCCGTGAATGTTCCGTCGTCCCGTACTTGAGCGGTCCCGCCGCCGAAGCCGAAGCCGCCTTGGTCCACCGGCTGAAAATGCACGGTCAATGGCATCGAACGGGGTTCGGCTTTGGCCTGGTTGGCATCTTCTTCCTCGATGGTCACTGAGCCGCTGATCGCTCCACCGGGCTTCAGTACAAGCTGCAATCCGGTCACCGGCTGATCCGAAACGTTCACGGTCTGTACGGAAATGAGCTGACCATCCGGCCCGTTGAATCTGGCGACCAGAGTGTACTGCCCGGCGGTCACGCCGCGAAACTCAAACGTGCCTTTGGCGTCCACCATGGCTTGGCGCGTATCCATGCCGCCGCCCCATCCTCGATCCTTGGGCGTCATGAAAAGAAAAGTGCCCATGGGCGGCCTGGCGCCAATGCCGGTGACAGCGCCCCGCACACGGACCACCCGTGCCTTCACCATCTTGATGTCGATGCCGCGCAGTTCCACTCCGCTTCGTACCTGGACTGGCGCCGCTGTCGCCGAATCCATCGTGCCCGGATAGTAGGTGTTCACGTAGTCGTCTTCCGGTTTGAGATTGACGTTTACCTCCGGCATGGACTGGCGCACTTCGCGCTGCGGCGCCGCCTGAATGACGTAGCTGCCCGGCGGTATTCCGAACATTCGGTATTCGCCGAGGTCATTTGTGCTGGCGAAACCGTAGGATGCCATCTGCCGCTTGCTGCCCTGCCACTCAGATTTCATGGCGGTCACCAGGACGCCGGCTCTCGGATCGCCGTCCTCGTCGACCACGCGTCCCAGCACAACGCCGTGCGGCGTCAGGCTGAGTTGGAGGTCCTTCATCTCCTGTTTCGGAAGGAGCGTCAGCGTAGTGCTCATCTCGCTGCCGGGGCGTCTGGCACCGTAGAATTGGGTGGTGAAGCCGTTTCTGGAGGCAGACAGCGAGTACCGGCCTGCCTCCAGGTTGTCAAATACAAAGCGCCCGGCGGCGTCAACGTCTTTTTGGCGCGGCGTGTATCGCTGTCCGTCCTGCCGACTGAGCGAGACGACAGCCTTTTTCAACGGCTCGCCCGTGGCGGCGTTCACCACCTGCCCGGAGATGCTGGATTCAGCCTTGGGCGGTTCCGGCTGAGGGCTGGACGGTTGAGCGTGGAGCACGCTGAACAGCGTGATCACAGGAATCCATTGCACAGCTCGCACAATCCCGAGTGTCACACCCGAATTGTATTCAATTCGCTACAGGCTCGTCGGTATTCCGGCGCGCCCGCCGGTTTAGCCACTGACCCGTGGCCAGCAATCCGCTCGCCAACACAAACCACACCTGCCAGTGCGAGAGCGGCCCTTCGGTGACGAAGAAGTTGTGGGCGAAGCCCATGTCCTGTCCCAACCGCCAGAATGCCAGAGCAAAGCACACCGCCGCGGCCGGCGATAACAACGCCGCCAGCCCGCCCGCCATCTCCTGCCAGGTGACCATTTCCGCGCCGGGAGCAGGCTCCGGTGCAGGTGCCTCCACTCGGTTGCGCTTGAGTCGGATTCGAACGATCATTTTCACTTGCCCTGTAGACTTGATGTAGAGTGTAAAAGGTTTACACCCTAGAGCCCCTTATCGGCTCGCGAGGAACATTTCTTTATGAGCATACTCAAAGTAGGCGTCATCGGCTGCGGTTTCATGGGCAAGACCCACGTCGAAAACCTGCGCCGTCTCGGTTTTGTTGAGGTTGCCGCCGTCGCCGGCGTCTCCCCGGAAGAAGCACAGCGTTTTGCCGCCGCCAACTACATCCCTAAGGCCGCGGCCAACTACCAGGAGATCCTGGCCGACCCCGAGATCGTCGGCGTGCACGTCTGCACTCCCAACGCCCTCCACGCCCCGGTCACCAAGGCCGCGCTGATGGCCGGCAAGCACGTCCTGTGTGAAAAGCCGCTGGCCATGTCGGCCAAGGAAGCCAAGGAAATGCTGGATCTGGCAGAAAAGAAGAAGCTCTGCCACGCCACAAACCACAACCTGCGCTATTATCCGTGCGTCCAGCAAGCCCGCGCCATGATCGCCAACGGCGATCTCGGCGACATCATGGTGGTCCAGGGCACCTATTCGCAGGACTGGCTCCTCTACGACACGGATTTCAATTGGCGCATCACCCGCAAGGCCAACGGCCCCCTGCGCGTCATGGGCGACATCGGCTCCCACTGGATGGACATGATCCAGCACGTCACCGGCCTCTCCATCACGGCCCTCTGCGCGGATCTGAAGATCTTCCACAAGACCCGCAAGCAGCCCAAGGTCGCCATCGAGACCTTTGCCGGCAAGACGCTCAAGCCCGAGGACTACGATCTGGTCAAGATCGACACCGAGGACTTCGGCATGGCCATGATCCACATGGGCGATACCTGCCGCGGCGCCTACACCGTCAGCCAGGTCTCCGCCGGCTGCAAGAACCGCTTCGAATGGCTCATCGCCGGCACCAAGGGCAGCATCTCCTGGAATCAGGAACGCCCCGACGAGCTCTGGCTCGGCAAGCGCAACGAGCCCAGCCAGTTGATCCTGAAGGATGGCAGCCTGTTCTATCCCAAGGCCGCATCCTACTCCGATTATCCCGGCGGCCACTCCGAGGGCTATGACGACTGCCACAAGCAGCTCTACAAGCGCTTCTGGAGCCGCGTGGCCGATCGCAGCCTGCCCATCGAGTACCCCACCTTCGCCGACGGCCTGCGCGGCATGCAACTGCTGGAAGCCGTCACCGAATCCAACAAGAAGCACGCCTGGGTGAAGTGCGCCCCGGCTCGCGGCAAGAAGTAGTCCACCCTCAATCGCGGCGCTGGGTTACTCCGGCGCCGCAGCCCAAAGGAGTCACGTTTGCAGCAGGCTGGCGCGAAGCGCGCGCGCCTCGGCCAGGATGGACTGCGCCGCTTGCACCGTGGCGTTGGGGCCGCCGAGTGCGGCATCAACGGGTTCGCCGAGGCCGGAGTCGCGATAGACGCGGAGGCGTTCAACGATAAGGTCTCGGATCGCGTCGGCGTTGTCCACGCCCTGGAATCGTCCCACGTGGCCGCCGCTCCCCCCGTGCGGACCCGGACCCCCTCCGCCGGCTGTGCGGACCTCCACATCCGCCAGTCCCAGTAAGACCTGAAGCGGGCCCGCAGTCACGCGGATCTCCTGGATATTGGCAAAGGTCATGGTGAGCTCTTTCACGCTCAGGATGCCGCTGCGCACCCGCAGGCTGCGGTCCGTGACGATATACCAGCGCAGTTCATAGTTGAGCTTGAGTTGGAACCAGGTGAATACCCATAAGGAGGCGAGTGCCAGCAGGCCGAGGATCTCCGCTGCATACGTGCCCGTCCGGGCCCATCCCGGCATACGGGGCGTGATGGTCTCCAGGGCCGCGATGAACGCGAGGGCAGACACGAAGATGACGAGATGGAGGGTGAACCACTGGATGATCGTCCAGCGCAGGAAGTTGCGTCCGGCGCGGAACACCTGCGTGGATTGCGGCGAGCCGTCGGGAATGTGAGGGTCTTCCGGAAGGCAGGCTATCTGGAGAACGAGTGCTTTGATCCATTCAGACATCACGCTCCTCCAGGAGACGGCGGATCTGGCGAAGTTCCTCTGCCACCTCGTGGAAAGTGGCGGCGAGAGGATCGTCCGATGGAGCCGATGGCGCCGCGTGGCGCGCTCCTCTCATGCGGGAGTAAAGGAAGTCGCGCATTGCATTGTGGTCCGGTATGCCCTCAAGCGTCATCTCCTGGCTGGCACTGCCGCTGGCGGTCTGGACGACGATCCGGGCCAGCCCGAGCCAGCGCTCCACGATATTGGATTGAAGGTGGATGTCCTGGATGCGCGAGTAATTGAGCATGATCTCGTTGCGGAAGATGAGGCCCCACTTCATGTGGATGCCCTCGTCGTCGAAGCGGTACCGCATGGTGTGAAACCGGAAGTAGTACACGGCCAGCATGACGGGGAACGCGGCCGTGGTGGCAAGTGCCTTCCAGACATACCACGTCATCAACTTCTCGACCGGGCGTTCAATGGCTGCAATTCGCGAGGGAATCTGCGTAGAGACTTGCGGGTCTGTCAAGCTGGGTTACTCCGGCGCCGCGATCCCGTCCGACCTCGGATCGCACGCCCCTTCCTTCATCTTCGTCTTCGTGTTGTACAGCACGGCCGCCCCCCGCCCCATGTTCGTCGAGTAAGGCCCACGCACCTCCACCTTGTGGCCCCGCCGCGTCAGGTCCGTAATCGTCTCCAGGCCCACACGGTTCTCCACCTGCACCTCGCAGCCCGCCGGACCGCTCTTGGTGAAGCGTGGCGCCTCCAGAGCCATCTGGATGTTCATCCCGTGGTCCGCCACGTTGGAGATGAACTGGGCGTGCGCCAGCGGCTGATTGGGGCCGCCCATGATGCCGAAGCCGATCCGCACGTCGTCCTTCTCCGCAAAGGCCGGAATGATGGTGTGGAACGGCCGCTTGCGCGGCGCCAGGCGGTTGGGGTGGCCGGCGTCGAGGACGAAATTACCGCCCCGATTCTGGAGGACAAACCCGGTGCCCTCCGCCACCACTCCGGAGCCCCAGCCTGCCGAGACGCTCTGGATCCAGGAGGCGATGTTGCCCTCCTTGTCGACCACCGATAGGTAGGTGGTGTCGCCCATCACAGGATGGCCCGCAGGGGCCTCGCAATTGGCCTTGGACGCATCGATGAGCTTGGCCCTTTCCGCAGCGTAGGCCTTGCTCAGAAGCCCGCCTACGGGCACGCTGGCGAACTTCGGATCGGCGTTGTACTTCAGCAGATCCGCGTAAGAGAGCTTCATCGCCTCGATTTCCGTATGCACATCCGAGCCCGCCTGCTCCATCAGATTCAGCATGATCAGCGCCGCCATGCCCTGGCCGTTCGGCGGGATCTCGGAGACCTTCCAGCCTTTATAGGTCGTCGAAACCGGCTCCACCCATTCACTGGAAAACTCCGCCAGATCCGCCGCCGCCATCTGCCCGCCCAGCTTCTTCGATCCGGCCAGGATGCGCTGCGCCACAGCGCCCTTGTAGAACGTGTCACGCCCTTCACTCGCGATCATGCGCATGGTCCAGGCCATGTCGGGATTCCTAAAGATCTCGCCGGTCTCCGGCGCGCGCCCGCCGGGCAGAAACACTCGCTGTGCCTCCTCCGTCACCTTGAGGCGCGAATCGCCCCAGAACGCGTGGATCAGTTCGTACACCGGATGCCCGTCCTCGGCATACCGGATCGCGTCGCCGAACAGGTCTTTCCACGGCAACTTGCCGAAACGCGCATGCGCCTTCGCCCAGCCGTCCACTGCGCCGGGCACCGTCACCGCCTGAATGCCCGCAACCGGCATCGTCTTCGCGCCGGCCTTGGCCAGAAACTCGGGAGTCAGTTCCCGCGGCGCCCAGCCCGATCCATTCAGCCCGTACAGCTTGCCGGTCTTCGCCTCCCAGTAGAGGACAAAAACGTCGCCGCCCACGCCGCACATCATCGGTTCCACCACGCCCAGCACGGCGTTGGCGGCAATGGCGGCATCGACGGCGGATCCGCCTTTGGCCAGCACCCGCGCCCCGGCCTCCGATGCCAAAGCGTGGCTGGTGGAGACAATTCCGTTCTGAGAGAAAACGCGCGATCGGCTCTGTGCGCGATCCGCGCCGGTGAGAGTCAGAGTAGCCGCGAAGGACAAGAGTGCGATGTACCTCACGCGGACTATTGGACCACAACTTCCGCGCGATAATTGAATAATCAGATATGCGAGTCTTTTTCTTATCGCTCTTTCTGGCACTCACCGGCGTGGCCCAGCAGGGCAGCTTCTCCGTCGACGAGCAGGGTCGGGCGTGGTTCTTCACGAACTGGGTTCCGCGTGAGACCAACCTGCGGCGAGAATACCGGCTCTATTCCGTCACCGACTCCGTCCCCCGCCTGGAACTAGGTGATTCGCCGGAACTCCTGTCGGTTGGGGTCACATCCGATGGCAGCACGACCTTCTGGACTCACGGCGTCTACGAGCGGGCCCCTATCTCCGGTTTCGTGCGATTCTTCACGGGGACCGTTGTCCGCCGCACGCCACTCGGGGAGAAGAGAATCGTGCACTCTGGCTTCGTGGGAGTTAGCCGCAACGGAGAGTGGGCGGTGTGGTCCAAACCGAACTCGCTATCGCTGACGGCGCGGACCCTCTGGGTCAATCTGTGACGGGGGAGGAAATATCGCAGCCGGGTCTGGAAGTCAGCACGGATAGTATCGGTTCCGATGGCTCCGTGGTTTCTGTCGCCGCCCCCGTCTCTACCAGCGGCGGTGCAGTGTCGGTCCATGCTCCGCGGAAAGCGGTGGATGTCATCCGTGAATCGTCATCCAATAACACGCGGGGACTGCTCAGTTCCGACGCCCGCCGTCTCCTGCTACTCGAAGGCAGAGTGCTCGCCATCTACGACCGCGATACGAGAGAACGTATCGCGATCAACGGATTTGGCGAGTGGGCCGCCCTGGGTGTGCTCAGCCCTAGTGGAACCCTCGTCGCCTATCTGCAAGAAGCGGCAATGAAGCAAATTCTTGTCCTCGATGCGAACACAAAAACGACACGGGCCCTGCCGGTTCTCGACGACAACGTGGCGAACCTCCAATTCAGCGATGACGGCGCAACGTTGTGGGTCAAGACCGTCGCGCTAGCCATCCTGCGCATCGATCTTGCCAGCGGCGAGACAACCGTCGTAATGCCGCCTACCCCCTCGATAACGGCGGTTCGGCGGAAGGCTACGCCCGGCGCCCGGTTTCGTATCGATGGCCAGGGACTCGCGGCCGCCAACAAGGTGTTGCTTGGCAAGGAGTCTGCATCCATCACGGGCCGCGGGCCCGGATGGCTCCAGGTGCTTCTGCCAAACGGCTTGGACGGGTCGTGCTTGGGGTCTATGGATTGGTCAACGTCAAGCCCCGACGCTCCGCTTGAGGCCCCTGGCCTGGCGACCGCCGTGCTCCCGCAGTACCCGGAGTTCCTGAGTCTGTACGATCTGGGCGAATCCGATCCCAATTGGGCGATTCGCCCGGTGGCCTTCGCTGCCTCCGACGGTGGGCTGCTCAACTATCCGGACCGGCCCGCCTTGGCCGGCGAGGAAGTGCTCTTCTGGATGACAGGCATCGGAGATCACAAGGAAAAGGTTCGCTTTGGACTGTACTTGCCCTACGAAAGCGGATCACGGGCAGATGAGCTGTTGGACTACGCTTTCACACCGGATCCAAACAATCAGGGCTGGTGGATCCTGCGCTTCCGCCTGCCCACCGGGATCTCGTCGGGTTCCGCGATAGTCCTTTGCGTGATCGGGACCCGTGGCCAAACGGGCGACGCTGGGTTCTATGTCAGCAGCGGCAGCAAGCCGAGCAGCGAATCCAACAAGTAGTCCGGCGGAGCATCCTTCAGCGACTCCGGGCTGATCCCGTACGTCACGCCCACGCACTGCACGCCCGCGTTGCGCGCCGTCAGAATGTCGGTGGCCGAATCGCCCACCATCCACGTCTCGTCCGTCTTCGCTCCGCACTCGCGCATCAGGGTGTGGATCCCGATCGGGTGCGGCTTCTTCTGCTCAAAGCTGTTGCCGCCGTAAACCTGGAAAAAGTACTTCCCAAAGCCCAATCCGGTGCACATATCGCGCGAAAAACGCTCCGGTTTGTTCGTTAGAACCGCCATCTTGCATCCGCGCGCGTGCAGCGCCTCCAGCGTCTCTACCACGCCCGCGTACGGCCGTGTGTGGTCCAGCATGTGCTCGCGGTAGTAGGCCAGAAAGTGCGCCAGCGCCTCTTCTACCTGCTTGTCCGATGCCTCCGGACCCATCGCCCGGCGGATCAGCACCGGCGCGCCATTGCCCACATAGGAGGCCACGGTCTCTTCCGGCAGCACAGCCAGTCCCATCGAGACACGCGTCGCGTTGACAGCCTCGCACAGGTCCTTCACCGAGTCTACGAGCGTGCCGTCTAAATCAAAGATCACCAGCGTCATGAATTGTCTGCTATCCCCTCATTGCCGCAATGCCAACCTTAATCACCACCCACAAGCCCCACGCGATCAGGATGCCGGTCAACGACTTCGAGAACGGCAACCTTCTCGGACCAGCCGCGGCCGAAAAGCCGATCGCCATCAATGCGATGGTCCAGAAGGTGAAGAGATCGAAGGACGTGGCCAGGCTTTCCAGCCACTTTGATGTTGAGTCCGGGTTCAAAAACGCACCGGCGTTGAAAGCCAGAGGGCGCTCGATGTCAAACTCATCCGGAGCCTTCAGGAACATCACCACGCACATCAGTACGCCGGCCACCAGTCCAGCGGGCAGCATCGCGTAGGCCACTACGTTCAGAGAGTTCTTGTATTTGATGCCGGCGTCCATCAACCCGTTCATCAGAAACAGCAGCACACCCGCTATCACGACAACCATGACCACCGTGCCCGCAATCGGACTCGCGTGCAGCATATAGGGCATAATCTTGCGCTGCATGGCCACGGCCTCGGCCTTCTTGTCGGCGGGCATGTCCTGCAACTGCGGGCTGGATTCCATCGCCTTCTGGATCATGCGCTCGTACCCGACGTGCTGCACGAACAGCGTGATGAAGATGACGCCCATCACAACCATGAGGAGCGTAGGGATCCACCAGCGGCCGCGTTCGGCCACATCGGGGAAGGTCTCAGCCGGCGCGTGAATGACACCCGTCAATCGTCCAACTTCGGATAGCGGTTCCATGATGTTATTGTGCCGGCGCCAGGCCGGCCTCCTTTCTGATGATCGTACGAACTTCGGACCAGGGAAGTTCAATCGTCGTGGGGCCGGTGGAGTGCGGTGCGATCTCGTAGTCGTTGTAGTAGATCACCAGACCCGCTGCCGTCACGCCCCACGTCTTGCTGAGCGCGAACTTGTCGTCGGCGAAGTTGTATCCGGCTTCGGAAAGCTTCTTACCGGCCTCGATCTGCTTGTCAGCCCGGAATCGGGTCTCTGCCACGGCGGTCAGCTTCGCCACGCCGTCCGGGATCAGCAGACTCGAAAGGGCGACACTCTCGCCGGTCGCCGGCGCCAGATTCAGGTAGTCGCGGTGTGTGTTGGGATGCGCGCCGCCCTTGAAATCCTCTTCGTTGATCTCCATGCTGAGCAGGTGCGCGTTGTTGAAGTTGACCTCTGCGCTGCGCCGCACAAAATAGGTGATCTCGGAGGTGGGAAACTCTTTGTGAAACCGCTGGAACTCTTCAGCCACCCCAGCCGACTCAGCCTCAAAACCGGCGGGCGCGTCCTTCGGCTGAAGGCGCGCCCGAATGTCGGCATTGATTCTCGCTTTTACGGCCGCGTCCGGCGCCGCGCTCACTTCCGCCCACTTCACCCGGAAGGTGACGCAGGGTTGTTCCCTCTTGGTCTTGTCGCCGCAGCCCGGCACGACCTTCTCAAAAGACTTGGTCTCAAACTGCAGCGGGCTGGGCTGAGCTGCGTCCGGCGCCTTGTGGCAACCTGCCGCCAGAATCGCCAGAGCGAGCGCGATCCTCATCGGAAAGTGGTACATGGAAACTCCACCCTCGATTGTAGACCGCGCCGCGCGACTATTTCTTTGCGCCAGCCCGCGTGGCTTCCACGTCGATCGTGATCGCGATGTCGTCGCCAACCATCACTCCGCCCGCCTCCACTGCCTTGTTCCAGTTCAGGCCGAAATCGCTCCGCTTGATCTTGGCGGTCGCGGTGGCGCCGCGGCGCTGGTTGCCCCACGGGTCCTTCACTTCCGCTGACGGTCCCTCGACGTTGAGCACTACTTCCTTCGTCACGCCGTGCATGGTCAGGTCGCCGGTAACGGCCAGGCCGTCGGCTGTCTTCCGCGCGCTCTTGGACTTGAAGGTGAGGGTCGGGAACTTCGCCGTATCGAAGAAGTCCGCGCCGCGTAGATGCTCGTCGCGCTGCGCCACGCCGGTATTGATCGTCGTTGCGTCGAGAGTCGCGTCGATCTTCGTCGTGCCGGGGTTCTTCTCATCGAAAACCACAGTTCCGCTCATCTTGCCGAACTCGCCTCGCACGTTGGACACCATCAGGTGCTTCACCGAAAACTGCGCCTTGGAGTGCGAGCCGTCGATCTTGTACTCTTCCGCGCTCAGGCCCGCGGCCGTCAGCGCCATCATCGCAATCAATAGTGAGGTCTTCATCTTCTTTCGCTCCTTACTTTCCGTCGTAAAACTGCTTGGCCACAATCTGGCTGTTCTGCCAGTGCCGTACCACTGCCTGGGCCTGGTTCGCGCGGTCGCCGTCCTGAAAGGTCCCATCGGTCGTCCCTTTGGAAACGGTGATTCTGTCTCCGGCTGCCTTACCGAGCGTCGGCGTGGCGTTCCGTGGTTCGAACGCTATTGGCTTCCGTGCTCCCGCATCTTTTCCAGTAACACTACAAGTGATTCGGCTTCGGCCCCGGTGAGAGTACCCGCCATCACTTTTTCGTTTGCCGCCAAAACGGGATCCAACTCAGCCAGCAGTCTCACGCCGCCATCGGTGATGTAACACAGCACCTGGCGCCGATCCTGCTCGCAGCGCACGCGCCGGACCAGCCCCTTGAACTCCAACCGGTCCAGCAGTCGGGTCATCCCCGGCGTCTCCTCAATCAACCGCTCGCCAATCGAAAGCGTCGGCAATCCGGCCTTGCCGGCCCCGCGCAGGATTCGCAATACGTTGTATTGCTGTGGCGTGATCTCGTGCGGTTCCAACTGCCGCGTGAGTTGACGGCGCAGCAGGTCGGCTGTCTTCATGACCGAGAGCGTCGCTTCCTGGTAGATCGATTGGAAGGGGCGCGTCTGCTTCAACTCACTCTGCAGGCGGCTTGTTTGGCGTGCCATGCTGTTACATTACACGACAATAGATGACACGTCAAGTAAAAGCCGCAACTATCGCTGTGCTGATGTGAAGTGCGATTACGCGCTGTCCCTGGGCGGCGGCTTTTCGGCCTCACCGGTCCCGGACCCCGACCATATCTTTTTGATCTTGTCGTAAGTGGCGGCAAATCCGTCTTTTAGCTCGCGCGGAGCAAGCTGGACCAGTATGTGTGAAGCCTCAATCAGATACGGCGCGGCCTGCGAGTCCTTGATGGAGTTGGGCACCGGGTGCAGCGGGAACGCCGTCAGGATCATCACGATGACGATGCCCACCAGCGCCGCCTTCACCACGCCAAATACGGCGCCCAGCATGCGGTCCAGTACAGTCAGTCCCGTCCATTTGTACAGCCGCCCCAACCCCCAAGACAGCAGGGAACCCGCCAGTTGCACGCCGATAAAGACAATCAGGAACCCGGCGATGTTGGCCAGCGACTTGGAGCTGACATAGGGGATCAGGAAGGCCCCGGCCGTGCCGTACATCCAGGACGCCAGAATGATCCCCAGCAGCGTGGCCCCCAAGGCGATGGCCAGGCGCGTGAAGCCCTGCCGTACCCCCTGCAGGACGAAGATGGCGGCCAGCACCGCCATCAGGATGTCCAACCAGTTCACAGGGACTTCCCGGTGAGCTTCTCGTAAGCCTCACGATACTTCGCGGCCGTTTTGGCCGCCACGTCGTCAGGCAACGCGGGCGCGGGCGGAGTCTTGTTCCAGGTCAGCGTCTCCAGATAGTCGCGTACAAACTGCTTGTCAAAGGAGGGCTGCGCGCCGCCCGGCTGGTATTGATCGGCCGGCCAGAAGCGGGACGAATCCGGAGTTAGCACTTCATCGCCGAGCGTGAGCGTGTCGCCGATAAAACCAAATTCGAACTTCGTGTCCGCCAGGATGATCCCGCGGGTTCTCGCATAGTCCGACGCCTTGCGGTAGATGGCCAGAGTGAGGTCACGCAGGCGTGTGACCACATCCAGCCCAGCCATGCCGGCGGCGGTTTCAAATGAGATGTTTTCGTCGTGGCCCGTCTGCGCCTTGGCCGCCGGGGTGTAGATCGGCTCCGGCAACTGCGAACTCTCGAGCAATCCGGCCGGCAGGGCAATGCCGCAGACGGTGCCGCCGGCCTTGTACTCCTTCCAGCCTGAGCCCGACAGATACCCGCGCGCCACGCACTCGATTGGCACCATTTCGGCCCGTCGCACCAGCATCGACCGGCCCTCGAGCTGATCGGCAAAGGCGCGGAGCTCCGCCGGATACTCGCTCACATCCGCTGTCAGAAGGTGGTTCGGAACGAGGTCCTTCAGAAACTCAAACCAGAAGAGAGATAGCTGGGTCAGCACCCGGCCCTTGTCCGGGATGGGTGAGCTGAGGACGCAATCGAAAGCAGAGATCCGGTCGGTGGCGACCATCAGTAACTTGTCAGTGCCGATGGCGTAGACGTCGCGGACTTTGCCGCGTGCGACCAGTTCGATGCCGGGCAGGGAAGTCTGAAGTAGGGTGCTCATAGTGGTAAGGGTAGAAAATCGTTTAGGGCTCCAGGCACACTCGGACAGCTCGCGATTCGAATTCGGCGCCGAGCCGCTCCATCGTCTCGGGGCTGAGGCGGCCCTGGGTCTGCTCGAAGAGTTCGCTTTCCTCGCGGCGGATGTGCGTCCGCAACAGCACTGCGAAGGCCAACAGCGCCTTTTCGGAGGAAAGGACGCGCAGGCTGTGGGCCATCTGCTCCATGAGCCGATGCTCAGCCACCAGGCTGGTCACCAGCGGAGATGGCCCCAATTCCGCCAGGATCGCCGGGAACAGTAGGTCCTCTTCTAATGAGAAGTGGTTCACGAGCTCCAGTTCAAATCGGTCCCAGACTTTGGCTGCCAGGCGCGCGAGGTTGGCGTCGGACCGGTCCGCGGCCAGCGAACGTTCGAGCAGCACACACAAAGCCAGGCCATTGTGGTGCTGGTGCGATAAGGGGTGCAGGCTCTTGTGGCGCAGCATGGGCGGAATTCTGATTGTTACCATCTCCCGCCAACCGGCGCAAGGCGCTCGTGTGAAACATTTTCGATGAAAATGTTTGATGCAATCCGGATTGCGGTGCGTTATAGTAGAAGGGTTGCCGTCCGGCAGCGCCAAATTCGTTTGCGGACAGGTGGCCGAGTGGTTAATGGCAGCAGACTGTAAATCTGCCGCTCCTTGCGAGCTACGGAGGTTCGAATCCTCCCCTGTCCACCACTTATCCCCTGCGGGTTCCGTGAGCCGTGCAGGGATTTTTGTTGGTTTGGCCGCTGGCTGTTGGGTGGCTATTCGATGGTGGTGCGTTTCCTTCCCGGAGTTGCATGCTTGGGGGTGGGTTGCGCTAAAGTAGTTTTGAAAGGGCCGATGTAGCTCAGTTGGTAGAGCGCGTCCTTGGTAAGGACGAGGTCACCAGTTCAACCCTGGTCATCGGCTCCAGAATTTATTACACGAGCTGGATCCCTCCAGATTCCGGCGGACGCCTCAGTACCGGCCGGTCTCCAAAACAGACCGAATCGATAGCGGGTCGCAGGCAGCCGCACCACGCGGAGGGAAAAGGGAGTTGCACGCATGGCGAAAGAAAAATTTGATCGCAGCAAACCGCACGTCAACATCGGCACGATCGGTCACATCGACCACGGCAAGACGACGCTGACGGCGGCTATCACGAAAACGCTGGCCAAGCACAACCCGAAGGTGACGTTCCGGAGTTTTGACTCCATCGACAACGCCCCGGAAGAAAAGGCTCGTGGTATCACGATTGCGGTGGCGCACGTCGAGTACGAGACGCCCAACCGCCACTATGCGCACGTGGACTGCCCCGGCCACGCTGACTACATCAAGAACATGATCACCGGTGCGGCGCAGATGGACGGCGCGATTCTGGTGGTGGCGGCGCCCGACGGCCCGATGCCCCAGACTCGTGAGCACGTTCTACTGGCCCGTCAGGTGGGCGTGCCGTTCATGGTGGTCGCCCTGAACAAGGTCGACATGATGGACGACCCGGAACTGCTGGAACTGGTGGAGATGGAACTGCGCGAACTGCTCTCCAGCTACGGCTTCCCTGGCGAAGAGCTGCCGATCTGCCGTGTGAGCGCGCTGGGCGCGTTGAACGGCGAGCCGGAGTGGGAAAAGTCGGTGGACGAGCTGATGGCTGCGGTGGATAGCTACATCCCGCTGCCGAAGCGTGACGTGGACAAGCCGTTCCTGATGCCGATTGAAGACATCTTCTCGATTCAGGGGCGCGGCACGGTGGTGACGGGCCGCATTGAGGCTGGCGTCATCAAGGTGGGCGAGGAAGTGGAGATCGTCGGATTCCGTGACACCCGTAAGACGGTGGTGACGGGCGTTGAAATGTTCAAGAAGTTGCTGGACAGCGGCATGGCGGGCGATAACTGCGGCCTGCTGCTGCGCGGCATCGACAAGGACGACGTGGAGCGCGGCCAGGTGCTGGCCAAGCCGAACTCGATCAAGCCGCACACGAAGTTCAAGGGTGGGGTTTACGTGTTGTCGAAGGAAGAGGGCGGCCGTCACACGCCGTTCTTCAAGGGATACCGTCCGCAGTTTTACTTCCGCACGACAGACGTGACGGGCGTGGTGACGCTGCCGGAGGGCACCGAGATGGTGATGCCCGGTGACAACGTGACCGTGGATGTGGAATTGATTACGCCGGTCGCCATGGACAAGGGCCTCCGTTTCGCCATCCGCGAGGGTGGCCGCACGGTGGGCGCCGGTACGGTGTCCGAGGTAGTCAGCTAGAGTTTGTAACTGGCAGGGGCGGCGTTCCGGTTGGGATTGTACAACCGTTCGCCGCCATCTGTTTGATTGAGTTACAATAGAGTGTGTTGCCCGATTAGGGGGTTAGGTTAAGGGTAGACCTGCGGTCTCCAAAACCGCTAGTGGGGGTTCGAATCCCTCACCCCCTGCCATTTCTCTAAGCGGCCGGCCGGAGCCGGTCGATTCAGCGTAATAGTAATAGCAAAGGTGCCAAGTATGGCGGCAGAAACCACGGCAGTGACAGGACCCAACGACGCCCCGAAGGGCGCGATGGGCTGGCTTCAAGGTGCGAAAGATTACATCGACGATCTGAAGGCGGAGATGCGCCGGGTCACTTGGCCCAGCCAGGAGCAAGTGAAGGCTACCACCGCCGTCGTCATCGGCGCGGTGTTCCTCTTCGCTGCCTATTTCGCGGTAGTCGACCTCATCTTGGGTCGCGCCATTAATCAGATTTTCCAGACGCTGGCACGCCGCTAATGGCGGGACTTTTCGTGTGTAGCAAGTTCGCTGTGAGGGTTTAGCTTCATGTCCGAGCAGGATTTCGACAACCAGGACGAAACAACCGGCGGCGCCGGGCCACAGGCTCACATCCCGGATTCCGAGACTGTGTCCTCTGATGCGCAGGCGACGCCGATTGAGGAAACACCCGAAGTCCTGGAAGGCGAGTCCATCCAGGTAACACCTACGGAAGAAGCTGCGTTGGAGATGGAGGCTGAGGGCGCGCCCGCTTTGGACCCCAACCATCTTCCTGGCATGGACTGGTACATCATCCACTCCTATTCCGGCTTTGAGAACAAGGTGGCTGAGTCTCTGAAGGCTCGTTCGGAAGCCTATGGATTCGCCGATCGTCTCGGCCAGATCCTGATCCCCACGGAAGAAGTGGTGGAACTCCGCAACGGGAAAAAGGTGACCAGCAAGCGGATGCTGTATCCGGGCTACGTCATGGTGCAGATGGCCATGGACGACGAGCTCTGGCATCACGTCAAGAACACGCCGCGCGTCACAGGTTTTGTCGGAGGCGGCAATACGCCGGTTCCGCTGACCGCCGACGAGGTGGACGGCATCCTCAACCGCCAGGCATCCTCGGTCGATCGCCCGCGGCCCAAGCTCAATTTCGAAAAGAATGAGACCGTCCGCATCATCGACGGCCCCTTCACCAACTTCCAGGGCAAGGTGGACGACGTGAACAGTGACCGCAGCACGCTGCGGGTACTCGTCACCATTTTCGGCCGTGCCACTCCGGTCGAGCTCGAGTTCCTTCAAGTGGAAAAGATTAGTTAGAGATAAGGTTTCAGCAAAATGGCGAAGAAAGTAACCGGTCAGGTGAAGCTGCAAATTCCGGCTGGGAAGGCCACTCCGGCGCCTCCCGTCGGCACGGCGCTCGGTCCGCAGGGCGTCAACATCATGGAGTTCTGCAAGGCGTTCAACGCCAAGACCTCCGCCAAGGATCAGGAAGGGTTGATCATCCCCGTGGTGATCACGATCTATTCGGATCGTTCCTTCACGTTTATCACCAAGACCCCTCCGGTGGCCATTCTGGTGAAGCGCGCCTGCAATCTGGCGAAGGGCAGCGCCGAGCCCAACAAGAATAAGGTTGGCAAGATTTCGATGGCGCAGATCGAAGAGATCGCCAAGCTCAAGATGCCGGATCTGAACTCGTTCACTCTGGAATCGGCCGTCGCGCAGGTGAAGGGCGCCTGTGTGTCTATGGGCGTGGAAGTCACTCAATAGGTGTTCGTTCGTAACGGCGTGGACGCAGGCTGCTGCGCCATGCTAAAGTAGTAGTTTCGTTCTTTTCCAATCTAACGGTAAGCCCGCTCTGCGGGTAAATCCGGTCACATTGGGAGGCTTCCCCCTCCAGAGATGGTTGTGGGGGCCGTTTGGACCAGTCAAAAATATGGCAAGAAAACCAGGCAAGAAGTATACAGCGGCCGTCGCTCAAGTTGAGAAGCGGCCCTACACGCTCGACGAAGCCATCCCGCTGGTGCAAAAGATCAAGTTCACGAAGTTTGACGAGACAGTCGAAGTGCATATGAGATTGGGCGTGGATCCGAAACACGCCGATCAAATGGTGCGCGGCACTGTGGTTCTCCCCAACGGGCTAGGCAAGAGCAAGCGCGTTCTCGTGATCGCTTCGGGCGACAAGATCCGTGAAGCAGAAGCGGCAGGCGCGGAGTTCTTCGGTGGCGAGGAACTGGTCGAGAAGATTGTAAAGGAAAACTGGCTGGACTATGACGCTGTCATCGCCACGCCGGATATGATGCGGTCGATGGCACGCCTCGGCAAGGTGCTGGGTCCTCGCGGCCTGATGCCCAACCCGAAGACAGGCACCGTCACTACTGACGTTACCAAGGCCGTGCTGGAAGTGAAGGCCGGTAAGGTGGAGTTCCGTGTCGACAAGACGGGTGTGATTCACGCACCTCTCGGCAAGGTCGCTTTCGCCACCGCCAAGCTTCTGGAGAACGCAACCACGTTGATCCAGGCGGTCATCAAGGCCAAGCCTGCGGCCGCGAAGGGTAAGTACATCAAGAGCGTCACCGTCTGCTCCACCATGGGGCCGGGTGTCACTCTGGATGTGACCTCCTTCAACGCCAAGCAGGTCTGATCGACGCGATCGCGAAAGGAAAACGGTCATGAAGGAACGAAAGAAAAAACAAAAGGACCTGGAAACCCTCCGCGGCGCGTTGCAGGAAAACAGCAGCGTGTTCGTGACGGGATTTTCCAAGCTGACTGTCGCACAAGACTTCCAGCTGCGCAAGGCTGTCCGCGGCGCGGGCGGGATGTATCACGTAGTGAAGAACACCATCGCCAGCAAGGCCTCCGCCGGCCTTCCTGCCGAGCAGGTTCTCGCTGAGCTGAAGGGTGTCTCCGCCGTGGCTTACACCGCCGGCGATCCCGTCGCTCTCGCCAAGGCACTGTCCGCCTACGCCAAGGCAAATCCGGCATTTACCTTCAAGGCTGGCCTCGTGGAAGGCCGCGCCATCAACCTGGCTGAAATCCAGGAACTGGCCCTGATGCCGCCGAAGGAAGAGATCTACGCCAAGCTACTCTGGGTCATCAATGCCCCGGCACAGCAACTGGTCACCGCCATCAACGGTGTGGGCCGCAACCTCGCCATAGTCGTTGACCAGGGCGTGAAAGAAAACAAGTTCGCCTCCGAGTGAGGAATGCGCCCCAGATCGGGGCCATGAATACGATTTTTCAAACGATAGGGAGTATCGAAGAAAATGGCTGACATTAATGTGATCGCTGAAAATATCCAGGGCCTGACTCTCCTGGAGGCCTCCCAGCTCGTGAAGCTGCTCGAGGAAAAGCTGGGCGTATCCGCCGCTGCCGCGTCCGTGGCCGTGGCTGCTCCGGCCGCCGCCGCCGCTGCTGTGGTGGAAGAGAAGACGGAATTCAACGTCGTTCTCACCGCCGCCGGCGCCAACAAGATCAACGTCATCAAGGTGGTCCGCGAGGTCACCAGCCTCGGTCTGAAGGAAGCCAAGGACCTCGTCGAGGCTGCTCCTAAGGCCATCAAGGAAGGCGTGACGAAGGACGAGGCCGCTGCCATCGCGAAGAAGTTCGTCGACGCCGGCGCCACTGTCGAAATCAAGTAGGCTTGCGCGTTCCACTTGGAGCGCTCACTCCTCAACAACAACCGGGCGGTTGCAGGGCGGCTCCTGAAACGGAGTCGCTGCTGCGGCCGCCTTGTCGTGTCGTCATCCGAAGTTGACGCGTTGTTTTTGTTTCTGATAGCCTTTAGTCATCCGATTCTGGTTACAGTGGGGATCTACTGCTCTTGCGACCTTTCCATATGCAGCGGCAACCGTTTGCTGGCAGGCGCCGAAGTCCTCGCATCACAACATCTCTCCAGCAGGTCCGCCTGCTGACCTTCTGCCCTCTGATCGATCCTTTGCCCTTGGTGTCAGCCATACCTGCGCCGGGCATCTCCCGAAATACGTGATTGTGTCCGATCCCTGCCGCCGTTAGATTCGGTGAGCAGTGGAGTTCGCCTGTTCCGGCCGTTGGCTTGCCACGCTGAGAACACAGGTTGAACCGAAGGAGTGGAGAATGGCTACTTCGCCTACCAACACGCCACGCGAGCGTGTCGATTTTTCAAAGATCAAGACGTCAGTCCCCATCCCCAACCTCATCGAGGTGCAGAAGCGCAGCTACGAGCGCTTCCTGCAGATGGATCTGCTGCCCGATGAGCGCGATGACATCGGATTGCAGAGCGTCTTCAAGAGCGTCTTCCCCATCAATGACTTCCGGGGACTGTCCGAACTGGAGTTCGTCGACTACGCCATCGGCAACTGGGAGTGCAAGTGCGGCAGCCTGAAGGGCTTGAACCACTTGCGCACCGTCTGCCGCAATCCGGCCTGCGGCGCCACCATCAAGACCGATCCGTTCCACCCCGGCGACGTCCTCTGCGACAAGTGCGGCACGTTCAATAAGAACGTCGTCACCTTCTGCAACCGCTGCGGCGACCCCGTCGGCCTCCAACTCAAGTATGACCAGGCGGAGTGCGAAGAGCGTGGCATGACCTATGCCGCCCCGCTCAAGGTCACCATCCGGCTGAAGATGTTCGATAAGGACGAGTCCGGACGCAAGACCGTGCGCGAGTTCAAGGAGCAGGAGGTCTTCTTCGGCGAAATCCCGCTGATGAGCGCCAACGGCACCTTCATCATCAACGGCACAGAGCGCGTCATCGTCAGCCAGCTGCACCGTTCCCCCGGCGTCTTCTTCGAGAAGGTCCAGGCGCAGAACTACTTCCTCGGTAAGATCATCCCTTATCGCGGTTCCTGGGTCGAGTTTGAATTCGACTCCAAGAACCTCCTCTACGTCCGCATCGACCGCAAGCGCAAGTTCTACGGCTCCGTGTTCCTGCGCGCCCTGGGCATCAAGAGCGATAGCGACATCATCAAGGCGTTCTACAAGTGCTCCGAATTGCACCTGAAGGACAAGAAGATCTTCTGGAAGGTCGATGAGTCCCTCATCGGCGTCAAGCTCGGCAACGCGCTCCTGAATAAAGCCGGCGAGAGCATTCACCCGGCCAACCGCAAGATTAAAGAGTCCACCATCAAGGACCTCCTCAAGGCGAAGGTCGAGAAGGTGGAAGTGACCACTGCTGAGATCGAAGGCGCCTGGGTTGCCTCCGATGTCATCGACATGGAGACCGGCGAAGTGCTGGCCGAGGCCAATCACGAGCTCACCACCTCCATGCTCGCCAAGATCATGGAGGCCGAGATCCCCAGCGTAGACGTCTTCTTCGCCGATCGCGACGAAGTGGGCAACGTGATCTCCGCCACACTGCGCAAGGATCCGGTGAAGACGCAGGCCGACGCTCTACTCGAAATCTACCGCAAGCTGCGTCCGGGCGATCCGCCGACTCTCGACACAGCCAACCAGCTCTTCCACGGCATGTTCTTCGACCCGCGCAAGTACGACTTCTCGCGCGTGGGCCGCATGAAGTTCAACATCAAGCTCTACGACAGCTTTGAGTACATGCCCGAGGGCTACACCGGCAACCCGCTGGACCGCCGCGTGCTCGATCAGAAGGACTTCACCGATACCATTCAGTACCTGCTGAAGCTCCGCCGCGGCATCGGCGCCGTGGACGATATCGATCACCTCGGCAACCGCCGCGTCCGCGCCGTCGGCGAGCTGCTCGAAAACCAGTTCCGTATCGGCCTCGTGCGCATGGAGCGCGCCATCAAGGAAAAGATGGCCGTCTACCAGGAAATGTCGACGGCTATGCCGCACGACCTCGTCAATGCCAAGCCGGTGATGGCTGCCATCCGCGAGTTCTTCGGCTCCAGCCAGCTCTCGCAGTTCATGGATCAGACCAACCCGCTGTCGGAGATCACCCACAAGCGCCGTCTGTCGGCCCTTGGACCAGGCGGTTTGAGCCGCGAACGCGCCGGCTTCGAAGTCCGCGACGTGCATCCCACGCACTACGGCCGCATCTGCCCGATTGAAACGCCGGAAGGCCCGAACATCGGTCTGATCTCGTCGCTCAGCTGCTTTGCGCGCATCAACCAATACGGCTTCATCGAGAGCCCGTACCGCCGCGTGGAAGACACCATGGTCCAGGACGACGTCAAAATTCTGAACCCCGGAGCCACCAACCTCAAGGTCGGCCAGGTGCTCACCCGCAAGGAAATCGATAAGGCGCTGGCCTCGCCCGACGGCAAGAAGACCCCGCCTGAGTTCGAAGCCCATTGCGACTACCTGTCGGCATGGGACGAAGACAAGTACGTCATCGCCCAGGCCAACATGGCTCTCGATAAGACCGGCAAGATCGTCGAGGAGCTTGTCAACGCCCGCAAGGCCGGCAACTTCTCATTGATGAGCCGCGACGAGATCCAGTACATGGACGTCAGCCCGAAACAGCTTGTCTCGGTCGCCGCCTCGCTCATCCCGTTCCTCGAAAACGACGACGCCAACCGCGCTCTCATGGGTTCCAACATGCAGCGCCAGGCCGTCCCGCTGCTGCGCGCTGATTCGCCCATCGTCGGCACCGGCATGGAGCGCGTCACCGCGCGCGATTCCGGCGCCGTGGTGCTCTGCAAGCGCGCCGGTATCGTGGATAGCGTCGATAGCGAACGCATCATCGTTCGTGTCGAAGGCAACATCCACGAGGGCCAGATGTCGCGCGAAGTCGGCGCCGATATCTACCCGCTCACCAAGTTCAAGCGTTCCAACCAGAACACCTGCATCAACCAGAAGCCGATTGTGGCCCACGGCCAGCGCGTCCGCAAGGGCGACGTGCTGGCCGACGGTCCTTGCACGGATATGGGCGAGCTCGCTCTCGGCCGCAACGTGCTGGTCGCCTTCATGCCCTGGCGCGGCTGCAACTATGAGGACGCCATCATCGTCAGCGAAAAGCTGGTGAAAGAGGATTACTACACTTCGATCCACATCGAAGAGTTCGAGATCGAGGCCCGCGACACCAAGCTGGGTCCGGAAGAAGTCACGCGCGACATCCCCAACATCGGCGAGACCTTCCTGCGCAGCCTGGACGACAGCGGCATCATCATCATCGGCTCCAAGGTCAAGCCCGGCGACATCCTCGTCGGCAAGGTCACGCCCAAGGGCGAGACTCAGTTGACCCCCGAAGAGAAGCTCCTGCGGGCCATCTTCGGCGAGAAGGCCGGCGACGTGAAGGACGCTTCGCTTTACTGCCCGCCCGGCATCGAAGGCGTGGTGGTCGACGCGAAGGTGTTCTCGCGCAAGGGCGCGGAACTCGACGAGCGCAGCAAGTCGATCCTGGAATCCCAGGTCGATAAGCTCCACCGCAACCTCGACGACGAAAAGCGCATTCTCGGTGACGAGCGCTCCAAGCGCCTCGCCGCACTGCTCGACGGCAAGGAGATCCTGGCCGACCTGCACGACGAGAAGACCAACAAGAAGCTGCTCGCCAAGGGTACGCCGCTCACGCGCGACCTCATCGAGAAGATGAAGGCCCGCGACCTCAAGCGCATGAAGCTCTCCAGCCGCGACCCGCGCCTGAACGAGTCCATCGACGAGATCGAAGAGCTCACATCGCGTCAGATCCAGGTGCTCGAAAAGATCACCGAAGAGAAGATCGCCAAGCTGAAGAAGGGCGACGAGCTGCCGCCCGGCGTCATCAAGATGGTCAAAATCTACATCGCCATGAAGCGCAAGCTTTCTGTCGGTGACAAGATGGCCGGCCGCCACGGCAACAAGGGTGTCATCAGCCGCATCGTGCCGGAAGAAGACATGCCTTATCTCGAAAACGGCACGCCCGTCGAGATCATCCTCAACCCGCTCGGCGTTCCTTCCCGTATGAACGTGGGTCAGATTCTCGAAACCCACCTCGGCTGGGCCGGACGCGAGCTCGGTGTCAAGTTCGCAACGCCCGTCTTCGACGGCGCCACCGAAAAGGACATCAAGGAGCGTCTGACCACCGCTGGCCTACCCACCTCGGGCAAGGTCATGCTCCACGATGGTATGACCGGCCAGGCCTTTGAGCAGCCCGTCACCGTCGGCATCATTTACATGCTCAAGCTGAGCCATCTGGTGGACGACAAGATCCACGCCCGCTCCATCGGCCCGTACTCCCTCATCACCCAGCAGCCGCTGGGCGGCAAGGCTCAGTTCGGCGGCCAGCGCTTCGGCGAAATGGAAGTGTGGGCGCTGGAAGCCTACGGCGCCGCCTACGTGCTTCAGGAGCTTCTCACGGCCAAGTCTGACGACGTTTACGGCCGCGCCAAGATCTACGAAGCCATCGTCAAGGGTGAGGCCGCGGCCGAACCTGGCGTGCCTGAATCCTTCAACGTTCTCATCCGCGAGCTGCAATCGCTCTGTCTCGATGTGGAACTGATGAAGAAGCCCAAGGAAATCGTCGACACCGCGTTGGCGGCCGACTAAGGATCCCGGAAGAGACAGGAGGCGAATATGTACAGATCATCCCCTTACGATCGCGCGAATCTGATCGCGGACTTCGATTCCATCCGCATCAGCCTGGCCTCGCCGGAAAAGATCCGGAGCTGGTCCCATGGTGAAGTCACCAAGCCTGAAACCATCAACTACCGCACCTTCAAGCCTGAGCGCGACGGCCTGTTCTGCGCGCGCATCTTCGGCCCCATCGCCGATTGGGAGTGCCTCTGCGGTAAGTACAAGCGCATGAAGCATCGCGGCGTCATCTGCGACAAGTGCGGCGTCGAAGTCACACTGTCGCGCGTCCGCCGCGAACGCCTCGGCCACATCGAGCTGGCTAGCCCCTGCTCGCACGTCTGGTTCTTCAAGGGCCTGCCGTCGCGCATCGGCTACCTGCTCGACATCACCCTGCGCGATCTCGAGCGCGTCCTTTACTTTGAAGCCTTCGTCGTGGTCGATCCCGGCGAAGTGCCCAATCTGAATCGCGCCGAAGTGCTCACCGACGAGCGCAAACGCCAGCTTGAGCTCGAATACCCCGGCAAGTTCGTCGCCATGATGGGCGCCGAGGGCATTAAGGAACTGCTCCGCAAAATCGATGTCGAAGACCTCTCGATCAAAATTCGCGAGGCCATGAAGACCGAGCAGAGCCAGCAGAAAAAGCTCAAGTTCGCCAAGCGCCTGCGTGTCACCGAGAGCTTCCGCAAGTCCGGCAACAAACCGGAGTGGATGATCCTCGATGTCATCCCTGTCATTCCGCCGGAACTGCGCCCGCTCGTTCCGCTCGATGGGGGCCGCTTTGCGACCAGCGATCTCAACGATCTCTATCGCCGCGTCATCAACCGCAACAACCGGTTGAAGAAGCTCATCGAGCTGCACGCGCCCGACGTCATCGTGCGCAACGAAAAGCGCATGCTCCAGGAAGCCGTTGACGCCCTGTTCGATAACGGCCGTCGCGGCCGCGTTCTGCGCGGCGCCAACAACCGCCCGCTCAAGTCGCTCTCCGATGCCCTCAAGGGCAAGCAGGGCCGCTTCCGCCAAAACCTGCTCGGCAAGCGCGTCGATTACTCCGGCCGCTCCGTCATCGTCGTCGGCCCCGAGCTCAAGCTCCACCAGGCCGGCCTGCCCAAGAAGATGGCGCTCGAGCTCTTCAAGCCCTTCATCTACCACCGCCTCGAACTCCGCGGCCACTGCACCACCATCAAGCAGGCCAAGGAGCTCGTCGAACAGCAGGATCCGGTCGTGTGGGACATCCTCGAGGAGGTGATCAAGGAACACCCGATCCTCCTCAATCGCGCCCCCACGCTCCACCGTCTCGGCATCCAGGCCTTTGAGCCCGTGCTCGTGGACGGCAAGGCCCTCAAGATCCACCCGCTGGTCTGTACCGCCTTCAACGCCGATTTCGACGGCGATCAGATGGCCGTCCACATCCCGCTCTCGCCCGAAGCGCAGATCGAAGCATCTACCCTGATGCTCAGCGCCAACAACATCCTCTCGCCCGCGCACGGCGCTCCTATCGCCGTCCCGACGCAGGATATGGTGCTCGGTCTCTACTACCTCACCAAGGTCCGCAAGGGTTCCAAGGGCGAAGGCAAGAAGTTCGCCTCCGTCGATGACGTCCTCATCGCCTACGAGATGGGCGAAGTGGAAACACAAACTCCCATCACCCTGCGCTTCACCGGCCAGGTCATCGACCTGAACAACGCCTATGACAGCCAGGACGTGCTGCATACCCAGCCCGTCGAGTACGCCAAGACCGACATGGAAACCACGGTCGGCCGCGTTGTGCTCAACGACTGCGTGCCCAACGAGATGCCGTTCGTCAACGGCCTGCTCAAGAAGAAGGGCCTCACGCAGCTCGTTCAATACTGCTACCTGAAGTTCGGTCTCAAGATCACCGTCGCCATGCTCGACGACATCAAGGACCTCGGCTTCCTCTCCGCCACCAAGGCCGGTATTTCCATCGGCATCGATGACATGGTCGTGCCCGCCTCCAAGGCCGAACTGGTCAAGAAGGCGGAACGCGCCGTCGTCGAAGTCCAGGGCCAGTACCAGGAAGGCGCCATCACCCAGGGTGAGCGCTACAACAAGATCATCGAGATCTGGAACAAGGTGACTGACGACGTCTCTTCGGAAATGTTCAAGTCCATGGAGGCCGACGACAAGAGCGGCCGCTACCTGAACCCGATCTACATCATGGCCGATTCCGGTGCCCGCGGTTCCAAACAACAGATCCGCCAGCTCTCCGGTATGCGCGGCCTGATGGCCAAGCCCAACGGCGAAATCATCGAGACCCCCATCACGGCCAACTTCCGTGAAGGTCTCAACGTGCTGCAGTACTTCATCTCCACGCACGGCGCCCGCAAGGGTCTCGCCGATACGGCGCTCAAGACGGCCGATTCCGGCTATCTCACCCGCCGTCTCTGCGACGTCGCCCAGGACGTCATCGTCAGCGAACTCGATTGCGGCACCTCCGACGGCATCTACGTCGAGCCCATCGTCGAATCGGGCGAAATCATCGAGCCGCTCCGCGACCGCATCATCGGCCGCGTCGCCCTCGAAGATCAGCTTGATTACGAAGGCAAGGTCATCGTCCCCGCTAAGGACGAGATCACCGAGGACATCGCCCAGGCGATTCAGGACGCCGGTATCGACCGCGTCAAGATCCGCTCGGTGCTCACCTGCGAGTCCAAGCGCGGCGTCTGCGAACTCTGCTACGGCCGCAACCTGGCCACCGGCCGCCTCGTCGAACGCGGCGAAGCGGTGGGTATCATCTCGGCCCAGTCCATCGGTGAGCCCGGCACTCAGCTCACCATGCGCACCTTCCACATCGGCGGCGCCGCCGCGGCCGGCGTGGAGCAGAACAAGCAGGAAGCCCGCTACGACGGCTTCGCCAAGTACATCGGCATCAACACGGTCAAGAACGCTCAGGGCCACATCATCGCCATGAACCGGGCCGGCCTCTTCTCAACAGTCGACGAGAAGGGCCGCGAACGTGAGCGTTACCAGGTCGTCTACGGCGCCCGCATCCTCGTCGAGGACGGCGCGCCCATCAAGGCCAACCAGACCTTCCTCGAGTGGGATCCCTTCGCCTTCTCGATCCTCACCGAAATCAGCGGTACCGTCCACTTCAAGGACATTACCGATAGCGTCACCTACCACGAAGAGCTCGACGAAGTCACAGGCCTCTCGCAGTGGGTCATCATCGATTCGCCCGACGAAAAGCGCCTCCCGACGGTCATCATCCGTCCCGACGGCGGCCACAAGTCGGACGAGAAGCGCTACCTCATGCCCACCCACGCTCACCTCAGCGTGCGTGACGGCGACCGTGTCCACGCCGGCGACGTGCTCGCCAAGATCCCGCGTGCCACCACCAAGACCAAGGACATCACCGGCGGTCTGCCCCGCGTTGTCGAGCTCTTCGAAGCTCGCAAGCCCCGCGAGACCGCTGTCATGAGCGAAATCGACGGCACCGTCAAAATCGGTGAAGTCGTCAAGGGTATGCGCAAGATCTCGGTGGCCGGAGCCGACGGGACGGAGAAGGAATACTCCATCCCCCGCGGCGTGCACATCAACGTGCAGGACGGCGAAAAGATCAAGGCCGGCGACCCGCTCATGGATGGTCCCCGCAACCCGCACGACATCCTCAAGGTCCTCGGCGAAAAGGAACTCCAGAAGTACCTCGTCAACGAGATCCAGGAAGTCTACCGTCTCCAGGGCGTCAACATCAACGACAAGCACCTCGAAGTGATTGTCCGCCAGATGATGCGCTGGGTCCGCATCGACGACATCGCCGATACCGAATTCCTCCCGGACGAGATCGTCGACAAGTTCCGCTTCCGCGACGAGAACGAAAAGACCCGCGAGGCCGGCGGCCGCATCTCGCAGGGCAGCCCCGTGCTGCTCGGCATCACCAAGGCGTCGCTCTCCACCGATTCGTTCATCTCCGCCGCGTCGTTCCAGGAGACCACCCGAGTGCTCACCGAAGCCGCCATCAACGGCAAGGTCGATTACCTCCGTGGCCTCAAGGAAAACGTCATCATGGGCCGCCTGATCCCTGCCGGCACCGGCATGGATTACTACCGCCGCGTCAAAATCGCCGGCGAGGATGTCATCGAAGATCCGCTCCAGGAACCCGATGTCATGGCCGACTCCTTCAACGTCTACGACGAAGAGACCAAGGGCAGCTACCTCGGTGGCGAAGCCCTCGACATGAACATCGACGAGCCCATCGGCGAAGCGGAATAATCCGCTTCCCATCACCGCGAAACGAAGAAGGCCGGAGCCCAACGCTCCGGCCTTTTTCTTGGTGCGCGCCGCTGACTTTCGGACAGCTCCGAGCCTCCAGTTGCGGCCAACGATCCGCTGACCCTCAAGCTGTCCGCTGCTGCCCGGCAACACGATTGCGCCACTCTACGCGGATCGGTTTTTCCTCCGCTGATCCATCACTGCGCAGCCACTCCAGCAAGGCAGCATTGCTGCGTCAGTTGGATCGAGGCCGCTCCGGACGAGCTCCGCCGCCGGGAGTGCGCCTCATCCAGCGAGCGCCAATCGCATCCAGCCGAGACTGACGATGCCAGGGGAGGACATCGTCTCCGTTGGCACTCTCATTGCCGGAAGCCCCTCTCGGTGCCGCCGCGCTTACCGTCGTCTTTGAGCGTGCCCGGCTTCCATTCACGGGCGATGTCGAGGTCGGCGGCGACCTTCTCCGTGAGCGCAGTCACATTCACATGGCCCACCCGGTTGTAGAGAGCAGGAACATAGTGCGCATCACGAATGGCCGCATACCGCTTCCAGTGGGCCAGGGCATCGGCGAGGTGACGCTGCGCCGCATCGTGCTCTAACTTGTCACCACCCAAATCAAACAGGGCCAGCGCTGAGGCGCCGCGGATCTTGGCGCCATAGTAGCGGCCCAACCAGGCCAGCGCTTCGCAGTCGGTGACGTTTTTCCCGAGTTCCAAGTCATTCCTGGCGGCTTCGCGGAGCGCGTCGAGCGAGGTGAATGTGGCCGCCGCCGCGCCGTCCAAAGCAGCGGCGATGGCGAGCGGCGTAGTCTCCTTCATCGGTTGGCCGGCCGTGAGGCGCGCGCGCCAATCGCGAATGTTCAGCACCTCCGCGCCCGGCATTGCGATGCCTTCCATAAAATGACGCACGGTGTAGAATCCCTTGCTCCTCGGATGGCTCAAGGACGCCTCGGGAAACCACTTGAGATCGATGTCCCCCCAGAAAAAACGCGTGGTCAACGGCATGACCTGCGAAGCGCTCTGGAGGGCACGGAAGAGATGATGCGACGACGCCTTGGGGTGGCGGGCCGCCAGCATCCGCTCAAAGTGGGAGTCCGGCAGCGAAGGTTCGTAAGCCAACCGGCCCCACAGCAGGAACGAATACCATTGCTTCTGAATCACCAGGGGTCTCGGACCGGGGCCGGGATGGCGCTCCAGAAAGTCACGTCCCCAAACATAGCCGTCCGGACCCATGTAGAAGCCGGCCATCTTGTCAGCCGGGGGCATGTTCAGGATGTACTCGCGGGCGTAGGCGGGATCACCAAAGCGGAACGTGTAAATGTCGTCATTGCGCACGGTGAGCCACGTCTTTCTACCGGGTGCGAGGTTCTCCAGCAGCGGCTGGATGAAGGGCGGATTCGGAATGGAATACATGTGCGCCACCGAGTATTTGAAGCTGAACTCGAATGGCCCCGGGTAGTCCTTGAATGCGTCCAGGATGTCGCCCTGCGCCGTCCAATGGAAACGATGGATCATTCGGAATTCGCGCTTCGGCTCGCTCTTCAACCCATCGCGCACGCCTTCGCCGTACGTGTCCCGCAGCCATAATTCCTTCGTCTTGGAATCCATGCTTTGCGGCATGCCCTCGCCCGCTGTGATGCCCATGCCCGCCAGAAGCGGGTACGTCTTCACCATCTCGCGCACACTCGCCCGGAAGTATCGTTTCGTGATCTCGTTGCCCAAATCGTTGGTGATTCCGTGCTTGCCCTCCGCCCCAAAGGTGAAGACGTTCCAGGTGAAGAAGTAGACCTGGATGCCCCGGTCGGCGGCCTGCCGCATGACCCATCGCCAGAACTCGATCTTCTCGTCGATCGTCATCCGCTTCACCACCTCGTGATTGGCGAGCATCTCCGGGCGCACCATGTCGCTGCCCGCGAAGCTGAAGGTGTCATCGAGCTTGGCGCGAGTGCGCCACACATCGTTCAACGCAACCTCGGGAAACTCCGGCACCTTGACCAGCGAGGGGAAGGGATGCAGGCTCCAAAGCGAAAGCACATTGTACCGGTGGCGCGCCATCGCATCGAGGAATTCGGTCCAAAATCCGCGCTCCCACATCTCGGGGATGTTGGCCTGCGCGGCGTCCGAACTGTCCGTGTAGCTCGGCGTGCGCACGTCCAGCGGGATGTTGAACTTGATGCCGCGCTGCTGGATATGTGGTGTATGGGCCGAATCTTTCAATGCCTCGAACGTACCGGTGCGAATCGCTTCCGCAATGTCCAGTCCGCCGTACATGGCGCCGGTCGCATCGGCACCGCGCACCGTAATGATGCGGCGGCCGCCCTCGTTCTGCACACGGATGCGGTAGCTCTGAACGGCGGCATTGGCGCCCGGTTCCACCGTGATCACAATGCGAGTCGCGTTCGCCTCATGGCCCAACGTGATCCCGCGTGCCACTGCCTCACGCCGGATCTCCTCCGCGGCGAACCTCCCCGGCCCGGCAGTGGTAGAGTCGTTGACCAACTCCAAGCTTCCGGCCAGCGCAGCCAGCGGCGCCAGCAGAAGGGCGGTCGCTATGAGAGAGCTTTGTCGCTTCATGGATGTAGTCTATTCAATCGCGTGTCGTGAAATATACTCGCCGGCTCGATGGGGCTCGGGCGCAGCTCGACGACATCGCCGATCATATTCGCTTCCCCGGCGACAACGAGACGAACAGCGCCGACGGTTGCCGCTTTCCGCAGGGCAGCCCAGCCCTGCATTGCGCCACCAAGGCGTCCATCCGAGGCCCACCCATGTCCTCACCGAAGCCGCCATCAACGGCAAGATGGGCCACCTCCGCGGTCTCCACGAAAACGTCATCATGCGCCCCCAGATCCTTGCCACTACCGGCATGGCTGACTTCCGCCACGTCAAAATCGCCGGCGAGATTGTCATCGAAGATCCGCTCCCGGAAGCCGATGTCATGGCCGGCTCCTTCAACGTCCACGACTAAGAGACCAAGGGCAGCTAGCTCGGTGGCGAAGCCCTCGACCTGAACATCGACGAGTCCATCGGCGAAGCGGAATAACCCGATTCCGATCACCGCAAAACGAGAAGGCCGGAGCCCAACGCCCCGGCGTTTTTCCTAGTGCGTGCCGCTCACCTTGGTCCGCTGGCACCCTCCGACCCTGCCGCGACAGATCGTCGGTGAGCCATTCGGTAGAATGGTCACCACCAGCCGGAGGCCGTTCATGAATACTCTTACGCCCAGAATTAGGCCGATTCGAGTTTGCGCGGCATCACTCGCGTTAGTCATCGTCTGCGCTTCTATGGTCATCTCCCTCGAGCGCCTGTCTGCGCAAGCTCAGAATGTCTCCGGCGCGATATCTCCCGCTAAGCGGATGGCCGATGGCAGGCAATGGACCACGCAGAATCTGAACGTCAACACCGCCCCGTCCTACTGTTACGAAAACGCGGAAACGAATTGCGCTCACTATGGCCGTCTTTACACGTGGGAGTCAGCGAATCGAGGATGCCAATCATTGGGTTCGGGATGGCGATTGCCGACCGACGACGAGTGGCGGCAACTGACGGCACATTACGGTGGAGTCAGTCAGGATTCTGACGACAAGGGCAAAGCGGCGTACAAGGCGCTCCTGGCCGGAGGGAGTTCGGGATTCAATGCCGTGCTTGGCGGCGGCCGCTCCGAGGATGGCCAGTATGCCCGATTGGAAGCCCATGGGTTCTACTGGACGGTGTCAGAAGCCGATTCGCCCAGCGGATGGTTCTATAACTTTGGCCGAGGCGGGCTAGCGCTGCATCGTCAAAACGGCGGCGAAAAGTCGAGAGCGTTTTCCGCCCGGTGTGTCCGGGATTGAGGTCCGAGCCTCCATCCGGATGGCCGCGACTGCCTGCTTAGTTTCCGCAACCCGCTGCCCTTGACACCCCCGGGCTCGATTCTGTAGTTTAAGATGGTATTATGCCGTACCGCCACACTCGTCGCCCTTTCTGGAAGAAGTACAAATTCGAAAGCGTATCGGTGACATTCGCGGTCATGCTCATGCTCTCATTTCTGATCGCCATGAACTGGTTCTGGCATCTGAATCTCAGTTCCTGCTGTATCCAGATCTGCTTGCCCCGCTGATCCGTCATCCCTTCAGCAGGCACGGCGTTGCCGCCCATGCTGCTCGAAATTCACCAACCTGATCGGCCACACGCGGGTCGTATTCGAACTTCGGCCGTTCCGTCGCGTCGTTCCGCCACTCGCGGCGGCACGTTACCCAATGATTCGCTTAGAGCAGATGATATTGGAGCCGCCACCCCCGATCTACTCCACGCCCCCCGCCGCTGCAATCAGCCGGATCGCCGGTTCACTCACGAAGATCGGCGCGTGAAATCGCCGGCCCCACGAAATCGCCGTCACATCCCGATACTCATGCCGTGCCGTGTCCCCATGTCCCGGATGCAGCCGCTTCCACAGCGACGCCCGCACGTTGGGCTCCGCCCCGCGCTCCAGCAGCAACTCCGTGAACGGCGCGGCGAACGGTCCACGCTTGCCGTAATTCATCCAGAAGTTCGGCTGCGACACCACGGTATTGAATAGCGCCGTGTATCCACCGAATCCTGAACGGCCAACCGCCGCACGGACATTCACATCCATACCCCGGTCCAGCAGCCACCGTCCGATCTCCAACTCGTCGTAGTCCACACACAGATGCAGCAGCGTCGTGCCGCCAAGCGGCGTGCCCACGGTCGCGTCGATCGGATCCTGACAGCCCATCTCGGCCGGATAGATCTCCCGATGCGAAAACGTCCGGTTCAGCAATTCGGGGTCCCGTTCCAGATGCCGCTCCAGCAGATCGATGCGGCCCCGGTGCAGCGCCATCACCGGCGTGTCCGGCAGTTCCAGCCCGTGACGCACATACATCTCCAGGATCGCGTGCTTCGCCTCTGGATTGCGCCCATCCGTCTCGATGACAACATCCACTGGCGCCAATCGCTGCCCCGCGTCGTCCTTCACCCGACCGCCCACCGCCAGTATGAACGCCGTACCCGCTGCACTCAATGTATACGCCGGCCCAGCCAGATGCAGCTCGGGCCGGCCCGCCATCTCATACAGCATCCTCGCCGTGCCGATCTGTCCCTGCAGCGCGGCTCGATTCGCCGCCGACTCCAGATCCCTCGCCCCCAGCCCATACAGCATGCGAATGATCTCATCCCGCCCGAGATTGGCGGCATATGTCAGCGGAGGTCCCCAATTGCTATCGTTGCGAATCAGAACCTGCTCAAACAGCAGCTCCGGACTCTCGCTAACCAGGGCCCGAACGCTGCCAATGTCGTCGGACCAGATGGCCGTTGCCAGTCTCACAGCCTCCATCAACCGCTGCCAACTGGACGCCTGATAGGATCGTGCCAGCACGAGTTGCGCGTCAGAGATCGTCGTCGCCGCCGGCTCAATCGGTCCCGGATGAAACTCGCGCAGCTCCGCAATCGCGTCGGGCTCCGCGTCCCGAATAGCCCGCAGGAGAAGGTCCGCCTCTCGCTGAAGCTCCGCCGCCTGCGGTCTCACGGGTAATCGCCGGATGGGCATGCCTCGACCCGTATCTACAGCCCGTACCGCTCCCGGTAAATCCGCTCGTGATATAGCTCATGACCCGCGATGATCCACGCCAGCGCCCGCGCCGTCACCGCATTGCCGGATGCCGTCCCCCACCGCCCCCATGCCTCCTCCGGCAAACCCCGCAGCAAACACAGCGTCGCCGCCCGCACCGCCCGGAACTCCCCCACCAGATCCACCAGACTCCGCGCCCCAAAACCGCCAAACTCCACATACGGATCCTGCTCAAATCCCGGCAACTCCGTCGCGTCATTCCGCGCCACCCGCAGCGCCCGGTACGCCATGATCCGCTCCGTGTCGATGATGTGCCCTAGCGCCTCTTTGACGCTCCACTTGCCCGCGTCATACCGATACTCGCCGCGCTCCTCGGATACGCCTTCCAGGAGCGCCGCCACCGGCTGTGCCGCCAGCGTCGCTAGCAGATCCCCTGCCGGCGCCAGCGAGACATAGCGATCAAAGTACGGCGCGTATTCCGTGCCTTCCGGTCTGATCATTGCACTCTGCATATCCCACTCAGTATGATGCAATCGTGCTCGCCGTTGTACTCCTCGGCCTCTTGGCCACGCCGCCTGATGTGGTCCTTCACAGTGAACCCAGTCCGGCTGCCCCAATCGTCGCCCGTTCCATCCCGGCGGACGCCCTGCGGACCATCCAGAACACCCAACTGGGCGCCGCCGTCTACACCATTCGCGGCGGTTGGTACTACGTGGCCATTGGCGCCAAACAGAAGGCCTGGCTCCACAAAACTCCTAAAATGGTATTTCACCTTTATCGCGATCTGCTCACCCGCAACGTGCCCGTTTTCACGTCACGCTGGGATGGAAGAATCTACGGGACCCTCGGTCACAACCCGTCCACCTCGACCCCTCTCCACAGGGCTGTTCGCAGCGGGAAAAGCGTCGCAGTGAAGATCCTGGCCAATCGCAGACACCAGGGGGGCCTCTGGTTCCAGATCGAAACACCCGTGCCCGATCAATGCGGCGCGCCGCCCCCCCGCGTGCGCCCCACCAAGGGCTGGATTCCCGCCTATGCGCCCGACGGCGAACCCAACCTCTGGTTCGCCTCAGACGGCTGCTAAATCCATCACTTGGGAATCGGCGAGAACTTCTGGTTCACCTTCCAGGCCTCCATCGTGTTGTACACAATCGGGCAGTAGCACGCCCGGTCGATGAATGCCCACACCCTCGATTGCAATGACCCCGCTCCCCGCACCACGTGCGGAAAGTCCTCGCAACTCCCCGGCCGCGCATCATACACCGTACACTCGTTCCCCGAAAGAAAGACGCAGCCCTTCTCCTCATCCCGCTTCAGGATCCGGCCCTCTTCCTCGCTCAGCTCCGTGTACTCCCGCAGAAACTTCGGCAGCGGCAGCCCCAGATACTTCGCCAGCTTCTCCACATCGCGCTGGGCCAGCTTCGCCGTCGCCACCCGGCAGCAGTTGCCGCAGTCCAGGCAGTTGATCTGGCCCTCTACCTCTTCCGCAATATGCCGCAGCTTCCGCTCGACGAAATTGTGCGTCTTCAAATGCTTGCGAAAACGTTCGTTCTCGCCGCGCTTCTGCTCACCCAGCCGTTTGATCTGGATCAGATCTGTCAGCACTATTTTCGCCGCCTTGGCGAAGTCGCCGGCCTTGTAGATCGAGAGCTGGCTCACATCCAGGTGCTTCTTCATCGCCGCCAGGATCTGCGCCGGCGTCAGTGCCGCCACCTTGTCTTCCAACTGCTGATCAAACGCCATCGTGCGCCCGATATACCGCTGCCCGGCCATCCGCCCCACCAGCTCCGTGTCGTTGGCCCGGCTCACCTGCCGCGATTGCATCCAGCTCTTCTTCGCCGCCGCCACTTCCGCGTCGGTGTAGCCCTTCTCCAGGATCTGTGTCAGCTCGTCCTTCACCGCAACCTCTACCTTCACCGCGTTCTGCGGCGCACAGATCGCAAACACCATAAACATCCCGCTGTCGTCCTGCGAGGAGCCACGAACTGTGCGCCCACTCCGTAGCTCAGCCCTTCCTTATCCCGCACCCGCGCAAACAGCCGCGAGTTCATGCCCGAGCCCAGAATGTAGTTGCCCAGCACCAGCGCCGCATAGTCCGCGTCCGAGTCCTTCATCTTCACCGGCATCGCCGCCGCGAACATCGCGTTCGCCTTGTCCGGCGCTTCAATCACCTTCGATTCCGGCGCCACCTTCGAATACGGCGTCGCAATCCGAACATGCTTCACCGGCGTCTTCCAGCTGTTGAAGAGATCCGAAACTTCCTTCTGCGTCGTCTCCGGCTCAAACTCGCCCACCACCACAAACTCGCCATAAGACGCCCCGTAGAACTTCTTGTGGAACGCCTTCACTTCGTCCAGAGTCACCGTCTTGATGCCCTCGATCCGCTCATCCACGGTCTCCACATACCGCACGTCGCCCTTCGGATACGGGCTCATGTGCCGCTGCATCGCCTCCATCGCCTTCATCTGCGGCTCGCTCTTCATGTTCTCCAAACCCGCCAACTGCTGCTGCTTCAACTGGTCGAACTCGCTCTGCGGGAAAGTCGATTCCTTCAGTAACTCCGCCACCAGCGCCAGCGCCGGCCGCAGATTCTCCTTCGTCGTCGTGATCCGCGCCGATGCGCCCGTCGCCGAGCCCGCCACCATCACGCTCGCCTTCAGCCGGTCAAACTCGTCCTTGATCTGCTGCCGCGTATGCTTCGCCGTCCCGCGCATCAGCATCTGCCCAGCAAACTGAGCCGCAAATTCCTGCCCTTTCAGCGTGTTTTCGTCGCCAAAATGCAGTTGCAGCGTCGCAATCACCTGCGCGCCGCGCGTCTTCTTGTTGATGAACGAGAGCTTGATCCCGCCCGCCAGGTCGCCCCGGATCGTCCGCTTGTCGATGTTGGTCGGCGTCGCGTCAAACGCCTCGCCCTCGCTTACCAACGCCGCGCCCTTGTAGTCTTTCACCAGGGCGGTCACGTCCGGCGCCGCCGGCACTTCGGCCCGCACCGGAGCCTTGTCCGGCACGAACACGCCCACCGTGCGGTTCGATTCAATCAGATACTTCTCCGCCGCCTTCTGCACCTGCGCCAGCGTCACGCTCTTGATCCGGTCCCGGAACAGGAACATCAGCCGCCAGTCGCCCATCCCCTGCCACTCGCTCAACTCCAGCGCGATGCCCTCCGTGTTGTTCAAAGACAGGTCGAAGTTCTTCATCCAGTTCAGCCGCACCCGGTCCAGCTCTGCCTGCGTGAAAGGCTTGGTCTTGATCTCATCAATGGTCGCCAGCAGAGTCCGCTTGGCCTCGTCCATCGGCTGCTCCAGCCGCACCGACGCCATCGCCAGCAGCATGCCCGGATCCTTCAACTGGAACGCCATCGCGTTCACGCTGGCCGCCTTCTTCGCTTCCACCAATGCCTTGTACAGCCGCCCCGAGGGCGCGTCGCTCAATATCATCGACGCCATCTCGATCGCCGCATACTCCTCGTGCGAGCCCGGCGGCACATGCCATGCCACGCACAGCGCCTGCACGTCGCCCACGCGCTTCAGCGTGACGTTGCGCTCTCCGTCCTGCACCGGATCCTGCGTATACGTCCGCCGCAGTTGCCGCGTCGGTTTCGGAATGGGCGCAAAGTACTTGTGAACCAGCGCCAGCGTCTTGGCCGGGTCAATCTTGCCCGCCACCACCAGCACCGCGTTGTCCGGTTGATAGAAATGACGCCAGAACGCCTGCAGCCGCTCGATCGGCACGTTCTCCAGATCGCTCTTCGCCCCAATCGTCGACTTTCCGTAGTTGTGCCACAAGAACGCCGTCGAGAGCACCCGCTCCATCAAAATCCGCTGTGGCGAGTTCTCACCCGATTCAAACTCATTCCGCACCACCGTCATCTCGGTGTCCAGGTCCGCCTTCGCGATGAACGAATTCACCATGCGGTCCGCTTCCAACGAGAGCGCCCAATCCAGATTCTCGTCCGACGCCTGGAACGTCTCGAAGTAGTTCGTCCGGTCGTACCACGTCGTCCCGTTCGGCCGCGCCCCGTGATCCTGCAGCTCCTTCTTCACATTCGTGTGGTTCTTCGAGCCCTTGAACATCAGGTGCTCCAGCAGGTGCGCCATGCCCGTCTCGCCATAGTCTTCGTGCCGCGATCCCACCAGATAGGTGATGTTCACCGTCGCATTCGATTTCGTCGGATCCGGGAATAACAGCACGCGCAGCCCGTTTCTGCAGCGTATGCTCCGTAATTCCTTCCACACTGGTTACTTTTTGCACGCCGGGCGGCAGTGTCTGCGCCGCGAGCGCCATGGTCAGAAGAGAAGCAGGAGGGAGAGAACCTAGAATTGAGTCATACCAGTCTTGCCTTCAATGGTAGCAATAGCGAGCAACTTACAGCCCGCCACCTTCACCAGCTCCAGCGGTCCGGCCGTCACCGCCACGTCCCGCCGCATCCGCACCGTCAGCCGCGCCGCCTGCTCCGCCAGGTTCCACACCAGCGCCCCCCGCGCCTCCGGATACCATGCCAGCACCGCCGGCTGATCCTCCACCACATACGGTGTCCCCGCCGCCTCCAATTCACCCCGGATCTCCCGCTTCAGCGCAAACAAATCCCGCACCGTCTCCGGCCTGGTCCGCCGCGACACCACCCGCGCCCCGGCCCGCCACGCCACCCCCGCGTCGGCATCGGAAAGGAACGCCCATCCCGTCTCCGGCGCCGTGTCACACACGGAGAAGGGCACCCCTGCCGCCAGGAACAGGCTATAAGGCCGGTCATCGCCCACATACCGGCTTGCCTCGCCCCACCAATGGCGGAACGGCCCCGCCGGCCGCAGCCCCGCAAACTCCGCATGAAGCGCAGCCTGGGCCCGCATCGCCGGAGCCAGCACGCTCCAGAGCGCCCGTGGAAACGGAGTCAGTCCGCTCATGAACATCGTATTCGCACGTCTGCCAGCGTCGAAATCGCCAGCTTCGCTGCCATGTTCGGCGCCGACAATGCATCCGCCGGAAAGGCCGTCGTCTCGCTGTACGCCAGCTCCGGCCGCGCAAACCGCCGGTGAAAGAGCGCGCTGAAAAGCTCGTCCGTCTTGCCCTTCACCGGTTCAAAACTTGCCCCGGAACACAGCTTGCCACCTGGAACGGCACATTCCGGTAGTGCCCCAGCGGATCCCCGCCTTCTCCGAGCCCAGATACATCACCATCACACCCAGGCTGATCCGCGGCTCGGCCCGCTGCATCGCCACAAACGCGCTCGCTCAGCCGGTCGCAGGAAAATCCACCACGCCCGCACCATCCCATTCCAAACTCCGCGCCGCCACCGCTGCCGCAACTCCCTTGCACGACGCCCCATAACCATGCACCCGCCGGAAATCCTCAAGATGGCGCGGGCGGTAACACCGCCAATCGAGCCCGGCCACTCGCCAGCCGGAAATCGTCATCCAGAAAACCGCCCAACGCCCATCGCCCCAGCCGCAACGCTCCGCGTTCTCAGCCGTCGCCGGCTCGTGCAACGAGTCCCCACCCGATCCGCCTGTCAGCCCGCACCACCGCGACCAGTGCGCCGGCGGGATCAGCGAAGCTGCCCGTCACCGCGCCCAGTGAATCCCCGGATGCCCCAACGGCAACTGCACCGTGCCCGCGCAGCCCCAGCTTTCAATTCGCCGCAGTTGCACCCCGATCCGCTCCGGTAAAGTGCCCAGTGCCCCAGAGGTACCCTGCCACCCAAACGTCGCTCAGCACCCGCGTCCCACACCTCCAGGCAGCCGCCTGCTCTCCAGCTCCAATGCGTCGGAGCCGGCAAACGGCTGATAACGCCGCACCGGACCCTTGCAGCCATCGCAGCCAGAAACGCACGGCGGGAAGTGAGTAGCACAGCGCCATCCTACCAAAACCACCCTCCGTGGATTCCCGTTCACAAGGTTCCAAAATTCACTTATCCGCCTCTATATCAACGACATCGCCCCTTGGGAAATCCGGAAATTTGGAGCGCCACCCTGCAATGGTGCCGGGAATCAATCTGACTTTCGACGCTTCGCGGCCGCGGTTCACTTTCTCCTGGACCTCCTTCCTCCAACAACTCCTCGAACGCTCCCGGACGACGCTCCCGCCAGCGTCCGCAGGCTCACCGCCGGCGCCTGCGCCGAGCTCCTACCCTCGTCCCTCGCCGCCTGCCCGTCGGCCCGCCTCCTTCGGCCTCCTCCAGGCGCGCTGACCAAAACCGAAATCCGCCGCCTCGAAAGCTGCCGCCAGCGAGGGTCTGGCGTCTACAAAATCTGGCTCAACCATCGCCGTCCGCGCACCACCGCCCGCCCACCTCCATCAAGGCCGATGCCGCCCCTCACCGCCTTTCGCGCCTCCGGCAAAGGCATCGTCCGGGGCCGTCGCCGATTCCGTATCGCCCCCACCTCCCACTTCCCGACACTCACCACAACCTCAATTACCGCCCGGCCTCGTCCACCGCGACTCACGGCGCTGGCTCCTCACCGACGAGTTCAGCCACGGCACCCACGTCGCCGGCATCCCCGTCGGCCAGTCCCCCGTGACGAGGGCCAGGCGGTATCGCCCCGCAGGCCGTGATCTCCCTCCAAAGTCCTCGGCCCCGGACGGCGAAGGCGAAGTCTCCGACATCTCGCCGCCCTCGACCACATCCAGCAGGTCAACGATTTCGGCCGCTGCCTCTTCATCCACGGCGTCAACCCCAGCCCGCCATGAGGTTTCGATCCCGAATGGTTCGCCTCCGTGAGCCTCCCCTCTGCGTCCAGGTCGGTCGCTCGTCCGGCGGCGCCTTCAGGTCGTCGTCGCCGCCGGCAACTCGGCACGACTTGCCTCCACCTGCGCTCGCCCTCACCATCAACGACCCGCCAACGCTGGGCTCGCCACCACCGTCGGCCCCAACCACTTGCGATCGCCTTACTCCTACGGCGTCTCCTACTTATCTCCAACGGCCCACCGGCGACGGCCGCCGTAAGCCTGAAATCGTCGTCCCGCGAGCGCCATCATCTCCCGCGCTTTCGCCCGTGAAAGCCCCGCCCGGCGAGGACTGGCGCACCGCCTAGGTCGAGGATTCCGGTACCTCCATGGCCGCCCCCACGTCTCTGGAGCCATCGCCGCTCCACCTCTCCGGTCCGTTGCGAATTATCGGCAGTAATCTTGCAAGCCGCGTCCAGGGGAGATCCCCTCCTCGCGCCTCCGCCACCGGCTCCCTGCCGCGATCCCACTTGAGGGCAGGGACTTGCTCAACCTCTTTGCCGCGCTTCCAGGAG
>JADKID010000039.1 GCA_016721425.1 Bryobacterales bacterium
CCTTTGCCTCGTGAATTACTCTCCTCCGAGGGTGCCGAAGTCTGTTTTGCGGGCTCTGGGCTGTCGTCGGCCGGTTTAAAGCTGTTTCGTGTCGTCGCAGTAGATGGTGGTCCGAGGTCTCTTTGATAATCGAATGTTTTCATGTGCTGTTCTGATCCTGAACCCCAACACTCCCGCGCGTGGCGGGCGTCGTGGCGAGTGACCTCCTTGCATTTTCGGAGGCATCCTTCGACGATGCTTGGCGCGCGGTGGCGGCGGTGTCAGGCGCAGGCTCCTGGGCGGACTCGTGCCGGTGAGGGCCGGCGGTGCTTCCAGCATGTTCCTCAACCAGTGCCTGATCGTTTTTCTCATCAGCACCGAGTTGGCGGAGTTGGTGGGCATGGTTGCGAACTTTGTCCTCTCCTCTCCCTGGTCTTCGTCGATGCGACGTCGGGCTCCACGTACGGCTGGTCGTTTTTTAACATTGTCCATGCCAACCGAAGTAGGCTCCGGCCCATCGCGATGTTGGCTTTCTTCTGCCCAACTTGTTGACCCATCGGTGAAACTTCCGTTGAACATGGAGCCCTGTTTCCTGCCCGCCGCCCAAGCTCCTTCGACTAGTGCAGTCAGCAGGAATTTGTTGGCCTTTTTTGATCCGGCAGCTTTGCTCTTGCCTGCCGACCGGTTGTTGCCCGACAGATCCCGGCCCAACCGCACAAATGATCGGCGCTTGAAACGATCCATGTTCGGGCCAATCTCGGCCAGAATGTTCGCGGCGGTGGTCTCCTTTCGACCCCCCGGAATCGTCGTCAACAACTCATACTGCCGATGGTAGGCTCCAGGTGCTGATCGATTCTGAGTTCTGCGCGTCCACCTGCTGATCTAGCAGTATGCAGTGTTCGATGCCTGATCGATGAGCCAACTGTGATGATCGTTGAGGTGATGAGCTTCCAGCGCTTCGGTGAGCTCTGAATCCTTCGTCGGAGCCGGCACTTCGCCTTGTCAGCCAACTCCGTGGCGGTCACCGGTTTGCTGTCGAGGAGAGCCCGCAGAATCTCCTACCGGAGACGCCGAAAACGTCGCTTACCACATTGCTGATCTTCACATTGGCGGTTTCCAACACCTTCTGAATCCGGTTCTTCTTGCCCGCAGGTGCCCAAGCAGTTTCTGGTGCCGGCGCGTTAGATCGCGAAGTTCCACAATCCCTCGCTCGGGTAAGTAGCTTCCCGTTAACAACCCATGACGGTGATAAACGCCAGATCCATCGCGTCACGGAAGTCAGTTTGTCTCCTTTCGGCCGGTGCTTGCGCGCACACCAGCACAATCTGAAAGTCCTGCTCCAGAATGTTCTTCACCGGAATCCAGTACGACCTCGTGCTCTCCATCGCTACGCTGGTACAACCCTCCTCCCGCAACCAGGCATGCAACCCTGCAAAGCGGGCACCGCCGTTCCATACGACCGAGTTTTGATCTCCGCTTCTTGTCCGCCGGACCCACCGCCACGGCTACCGCCAGCCCTCGCTTGCCGACATCGATTCCCGCACACCGTTCCAGAATCACCGGGATCGTGATCATCACTCGTCCTTTCTGCGCAGACGAGCAGCCAGCGTTTTATTTCACCACTTTGCCCTCACGGGCTCGAAGCACCATTCCTGGTCCATATCCGCTGGCCGGACCAGTTTGAAAAACGGGGTTTGCCCACCAGTAGGAGTCTTGGTCACCGCTTGTCTGGCGCGCTCCAGCGTACACCCGCGCCTCCTCAATTTTCATGCTCCGGGGTGGCCACTGGCCATCACTGTTTGACAATCGAATGCCCTCTTATGCCAGCACTCCGCGCGCCTGCCAGCGCGCGGAAATGGCGGCGCCAGGCTCCGCGGCCAGTTGGTCGTCACTCTTCGTGAAGAGCGTCACCCCGCTCGGGTCGTCACTGCCCGCCCCGCCATCCGGCATATAGCTCCGGTGCTGGCGCACCCTCCACCCGCGGTCGCGGAGCAGCCCCAGGATCTGCTCCCCCGCCAGATGCCCCGCTGACCGGACCTTCTCGATAGGGTCGGAACTGCTCAACCCCGTCGCCCGCGCCATCGCTGCCGATGTGATGTCCGTCAGCCAGTGCCAGTGCTCGCCCGTCGCCCTGCCAAAGCCGCAACCCCAGCCGGCAGGTACATCAGCAGACCCCGCTGATCACCAACCCTGGCCCAGCCCCGGCCGCCTCGAACACTGCCGCCGCTGCCCCTCGTCGGCCAGGTCGGCCGCCATTTGCTCCCACCGGCACCCCGGCTGCTCCCCCGCCAAGGTCCCCGCCTTGTATTCGAGCATCGCCGGGAAGTCCACTTCCACCCATCGCAGTTCCGACGGCAACGCCAACCGCCAAGGCCGCGTGTCCAGACCCGCCCCAAGGTTCACCACCGTCCGCGCTCCCAGCTCCGTCACCGTGTGCAGCACCAGTTCATCCAGGAACCGGCTCCGCACGCCCACCCCGAAGCACATCACCTTCAGCATCGGAAGCGCCTGCGCGATCGCCATCCCCCGCTCGCCCGCCAGCCGCGCGGCAAACGGGTCGTTCACCAACCCGCCCTCCCGCACCGTCTCCATCGCCCGGCACGCCGCCACCATCAACGCCGTGTCGCTCACATGCAGGATCTCGGACATCACCCAACCTCCGGCTACTTACCCCGCCTGGACTCCCGCGCTTCCTTCATGATCGGCCCGTACACCAGCTTGTCGAACGGCGGGCACCCCGACGGGAACTGCCCGAACTCGTTGCCCTTCGTTCTCATCAGGAACGTGCAGTAGGTCAGCGTCTTGCAGACCCGCAACTCGTCCAGGTCACCCTTCTCAATCACGTCCTTGGCGAAGTCCGGATACGACAGCACCCCGCGCCCCAATCCCAGGAACGCGATGTTGCCCGCCTCCACATTCGCCGCCCCAGCGTTGATCGCATACTTCTGCAGCCAGCTGTAGCCCGTGCCCACCATCGGCAGATCCGGGAACGCCCGCTGCAGCTCGCCGGCCACCGCGAAGTGCCGGTCCACGCCGAGCATCGGATGCTCCGGCTGCTCATAGCTGCCCTCGTCCGGCTTCTCGAACGGCCGCCCGATGTGCGGATTGTAGTACGGGCTGCCCATCGAAACGTTCAGCAGCTCCAGACCCCAATCTTTGAACCACCCGATCGCCTGCTTCACTTCCGTCAGCTCCGGCTCCATCGGGTTCTCCGGATTCACGCCCCAGCCCCACGGATACGGCAGCGGATAGTCGAGCGGCTTGCCGAGCTTCGTCGCCTCGTCCATCATGTACGGCACGCAGTCAAAACACCCCAGCCGCATGCAGATCATCACCTGCTGGCCGTACTTCGCCCGGATCTTGCCGAATACGTTCCGGAAGAACCGCGTCCGGTTCTCCAGCGAACCACCATAGCGGCCCTCACGCGTCTTCGCGCCCATCAGTTCGGAAAGGAGATACCCGTGCGTCGCCTTGATGTCCACCGCCGTGAACCCGGCGCGCAGGGCGAGTCCCGTGGCGCTCACGTAGTCGTCTTCCAACCGCTCCAGTTCGTCGTCGCTGATCACCGGGAAGTCCGGCGGCGTCCCCGTCTTCTGGTCGATCAGCGGATTGTGATAGACGATCGTCTTGTTCGGCACCGAGTACCGCCCCGACATCGTGAGCTGCATCGGGATCAGCAGATCGTCCGTCGTGCCCCACTCTTCGCGGTGCACGCGCATCATCATTTCGTGCAGCCGCGCGTACTCGTCCACGTTGCCTTCGTTGATCGCGATCTGCCGCGGATTCGCCCGCCCGTCTTCACGGATCGCCGTCGCTTCAAACCAGATCAGCTTCGCGCCGCCGCGCGCAAACCGCTCGTAGCGCCGCCACGTCAATTCGCCGGGAACGCCCGCCAGATCGCCGTCGCAGCCCTCCATCGGATGGATCGCCATGGAGTTGCCGGCCACGCGCGAGCCGACCTTGACCTTTCGCGTCAGCGCCTGCTGCATCCTTGCGACATCGTGCTCGAAGTGAACATGCTCCGCGCCTAGCGAACGGGCTGCTTCTTCCAGTTCGCCCAGTGACCGGTATGTGAAATGCCGCATCCTTCTATTTTAGGGCCCGTTGCTTCGGCAGCATCGCAATCGCCGCCGCACCCACCAGCGCCACGCCCAGCACCACTGTCATCGCGCGCTCGTAGTCGCCCAAGCTGCTCCGCAAGACCGAGACGAGATATGGAAACCACGTCTGGCCGATCGTGTTGACCGGCAGAATCACCGCCATCGCGCGCGCCAGCGAGTTCACGCCAAACTGATCCGCCGCCATCAGCGGAATCATCATGTAGTCCGCGCCCATGCCGAATCCGAACATGATCGCGAACGCGTACAGGAAGAAGTTGTCATCCGGCCGCACCTTCAACAGCAGCGGAATCGTAGCCGCCACGATGAAGTAGGTCACAAACATCACCCACTTCTTCGAGAACCTGTCGGAGAAGTAGCCGATGGAAAGACGCCCTGCAATGGACGACCACAAGATCAGAATCGACGCCGTGCGCCACGCACCGTCCACCATTCCGCCCTTCGTGAAACCTTCGTCGAGGAACACGAACTTCATGTGGAAGTTCACCGCGCCGATCGAGCCGATGGAACACAAACTGCCCAGCAGCAACAGCCAGAACGATTTGCTGGCCATCAACTCTTTGAAAGTCTTCGCAACAACATGCGTCTCCGCCGGCGGCTCGTCATCACCGTCCGGATTCTGGCCCATGTCCGAGGGCCTGTCCTTCATCACGAAGATCACAAACGGCCACGAGAGGAACAGCATGCCGCCCAGGATGCAGAGGGCGATGTGGTAGCCGAAGGCCTCGGTCAACGGCTTCACGATGAAGCTGCCCAGCGAGCCCATGATGCCCACGCCAACATAGACGATCGCCATGGCCTTGCCGCGATTTCGGCGATACCACTGCGACACGATGATCTGATGGGGTGGCGGGCCGGAAAGGAAGTAACCGATTGTGTACAGGACCCAGAATCCGTAGTAAATCCAAAGCACGCCGGGCATTTGCCCGAAGCCCACTAATGCGATACACGTCAGTGCAGTCCCGATCAGAATCAGTATTCGCGGACTGAAGCGCGCGATCACCAGCGGACCGATCCAGATGGTCATCGCCGCGGCGAGCGGGAAGCCGAGCGTCACCTGCTCCCGCGACCAGTTGAAATCGCGCGCGATGTAGTCGTAGAAGAACCCGATGTTGTAATACGGGATGCCCGTCGACAGGCCGAACGTGATGCAGGCCGCGAATACGATCCACGAGCCGTGGAATGATTTCTTCATCCGGGAAAGACTCCTAAGGGAATGTCCGTTATATCACAGCACGCGCAGGTGGAAGCCACCGTCTGCGTTCAGCACTGTGCCTGTACCGTAGTCGAGCAGGCCGTCGGCGATGGCGCGGATCGGTCTTGCCACGTCCACGGGATCGCCGAGACGCCCTTGCGGGAGCAGGCCATTCTTGGCCTTCTCCTCGTAGACGTCCTTGACCTTTTCGATCATGTCCGTCCGGATCACGCCGGGGCGCACTTCAAATACCTGAATGTTGTGCGGGGCGAGGCGTGCGGCCCACAGTTGCACGGCCATGCTGAGGCCGGCTTTGGAGATGCAGTATTCGCCGCGCATGGTGGAGGCGGTGTAGGACGAGATGGAGGTGACGAAGACGATGCGGCCGTGGCCCTGCTCCAGCATGAAGCGCGCCGCGTTCTGCGTGAGGAAGTAGGGGCCCTTGAGGTTGGTGTCGAGCACTTCGTCGTAGATCTCTTCGGTGGCTTCGAGAATGTCCTTGCGCTCGCGGGGTGCTATGCCGGCGTTGTTGACGAGAAGATCGAGGCGGCCGTAGACATCCTGCGCGTAGCGGATGAGAATATTGCGGTCCTCGGCCGAGCCGATGTCGCTCTGGATGATGTCGGCGCCGCACTCCGCCTTGAGCGATTCGGCCGCATCCTTGCGTCCCCGGTATGTGCCGATCACCGTGTGGGTTTTGGCCAGTTCCAGCGCGATGCCGCGGCCGATGCCGCGCGATGCGCCGGTGACGATGGCGACGGGCTTGTCATGACTCATTGAATTCCGTTCTCCTTCAGCGCGGCGTCGATGCCGGCGCTGATCTGCTCTACTGTGAAGGTCTCGATGAAGGGTTCACCGTTGACGAGCGCGGTGGGCGTGCGGGCGATGCCGCGAGCGACTCCGTCTTCAAAGTCCTTCTGCACGAGCGCCGCCAGCGCTGGATCGTTGAGCGCCGCGATGGCCCTGGCTGCGTCCAAACCATTCTTAGTGCAAAATGTCCTGAGCCAGTCCTGAAACATTTCGGCCTTGATTGTTCTTAGAGCGGCCATGGTCTCACGGCGGAACTGCGAAGCCTTCTCCTCGCTGACACCTTGGATGTAGCGGGAGGCGATGGACGCGGGGCGCGCCCAGGCGTGCTTGGCGAGAGGGAAATCGCGATGGATGAAGGCGACCTTCGCGCCGTACTTGGGCAGCAGCTTTTGATCGAGCATCACGCGGAAGTCCGCGCAATCCGGGCACTGCAAGTCCTCGTAGATGATGACGCGGACGGGGCTGTCTTTCTTACCTTCCACAAGCGATCCTTGCGCGAACGTCGACAGCGCGGCCACGCAGGCCAGCACGAGCGTCCTCATTTTTTGCGAACCTTGTCGAGCAGGCCGGCGGCGACCTCTTTGCCTTTTTCGAGGGCGGCGGCGTAGGCCTCGCTGCGCTCGGCGCGGGAGAGACCGTAGCCGATGCGATAGACGCGCTCCAGGGAGAGGCCGACGACGTAGGTGCCGGCGTAGGCGATGGCGGCCTTGGGCACGATGCCGCCACCGAAGGGGATCTTGCTGACGAGCTCGCGCGCTGCGGCGCGCCAACCCCAGGCGCCGGCGACGATGGAGCCGATCTCCGAGCGCTGCTCCTTGAAGCCGACTGCGCGGTCGCTGGCGGCGGCCAGCACAAACGCCATGCGGATTTGATTGCCGGTGAGCACGGCCGTATCCGACGCAAACTCGCCGATGATCCAGGGGAGCTCGGCCACGTTGGGGATGATGTTGGGCAGCGCCGTCATGATGCTGAAGAGCGCGTTTTCCTTGGCCACCGTGTGGATCGTCTTCTTGACGACGGACTCGCGAAACTCGGGGAACAGGCGGGCCAGCGGCAGGCCCAATTCATCGCGATGCTCGAGCAGATCGTGGACCAGCCGGTTGGGGTGCTCGCGATCGAACAGGAAGGCGTCCTTCTGGTACTCCCAGCCATCAGGGAGCGGCGTACCGCGCTCGAAGAAGACGAGGGTGAAGCGGCCGTCAGCGCCGGCGTCGGTGGCGCGGATCAGGGTCTGCGCCACCTCCATGCGTTTTTCGCGGGAGAGAGTCGCGGGCGCGAGGAAGTCCTCCAGGCGCGCATAGCCGGCGCTGGTGGAGGCCTGGAGGAGGATGCGGACGCGACGCTCAGAGGCTGTGCGAATCTCAGCCGGATTGAGGCGCGAAAGAGAGGTTCGAACTTGCTCGAGGAAGCCCATGCTCATGGTTCAGAAGTCCGTCAGATCCCATTCGGGGCGCTCGGCGCCGCGGGCGCGCAGAACCACTTTGGGAGTCTTCTGCCATTCTACGCCAAGGCCGATGCGCTCCACCGGAATATGGGACTCAAAGAACGAGAGCACGGTCTCGGTGGTGGGGTGAAAATCCATGGCGGGGGCGGCGAGGAGGAGGCGCGGCAGGCGGGCGAGGACGGGCAGGCCGGGGAAATAGCCGTGGGTGGTGAACTCGCCGAGGGCGGCATGATGGGCGACGCGGATCCAGTAATCGAGTGCCTGCATGGGCAGGTGCTGATCCTCACTGGCCTTGACCTCGACGACGGCGAGGCGGCCGGAGCGCTCGATGGCGAGGAGATCGAGGACGCCGCGATCGACTCCGGCCACGGCGGGCACCTGTCCGTAGACGGGCGCGGGCAGAAGGGCGGCATCGAGGAGAGTGAGGTTGCGCCGCAGGATGGATTCGAGCCAGGCCTCGGGATTGCGGGTGCGCAGGGGATGGTGCGGCACGGGCGAATCCGGGTGGCGGATCTGCGCGATGCGGCGGGCCTCGGCGGCGAGATCCTCGACGGGCTGGTTGGGGTGGAGCGCGCCGGCGGAGAAGCGCGCGAATTCGAGACCGCGGACGCGCAGGCTGCGGAGGCCGGGGCCGAGCGGGATGATCTCGACATCGGGCTCCAGGGCGAGGCGGCGCAGTTGCTGCCCGGCGGAATCGGGCAGCCCGTCCTGCCACGGCTCGAGGCGGGTGAAGAGATTGCCGTGGTCCTCGGGATCGATGGGCGCCTCGAAGCCGCTCTCGTCGTAGCGATAGAGGCGGGCCTCGACGCGCAGGTGGCGGAGGCGGAGGAGGGTGTTGGTTTCGTGGCCGCAGGGGAGGAAGAGGACGAGGCCGCGGATGGGCGTGGGGGCCTCGCGGCGGCGGAGGTAATCGAGCCAGATGAGGCCGTTGGTGAGGGCGGAATCGGCGTGGTGGGGCGGCGCGGCGATGACGGCCCAGCGGGTGTCCCCGTTGACGACGCAGGCGCGCGGACAGCTCGGCGAGAGCGTGTGTTCGAGATCCGGCCCGGTAGTGAGCTCGACCAGGCGCCAACCGGCGAACTGGCGGGCGAGCCAGCAGCGGAGATGCTCCCGCAGGACTTCGCGGGTGGAGCGCTGGAGCGTGGCGGCGGCCTGGGGCCGGGCGAGATCGAGCAGCGTGATCAGGCCGGGGCGGCCGCCGAACTTCTCGATGGCTAGGATGAGACGGCCGGGGCGCGCTTCGTGGATGGCCGTAACGCGGCGGGTGAGTGTGCGGGTCTCGTCCCACGCCTCGACGAGCAGGCCGTTGGCGCGGTCGGTGAGGGCGTGGTGATCCGCGGTGAGGGGGAGGGGCGTTTCGCCGGGCTCGAGCAATGCGGGCTGGCGGCAACCGGCGAGGAAGCTCTCGACCTGTGCGCGCAAAGCCGCGACGGGGATTGCGCGGGCCGCCCTTTTGTTAGGGGGCACCGGGACCAGTGTATCGCGGCGGGGGCAGGATGCGGGCAGAGACCCTCATCGTTGCCTGAATGCGCACCATCGACCATCCAGTCTGATTGGGGGCGAGGCGCACGCCGACAACCTGGGCTCAAAGCGCCCGCTTGCCTCAACTTTCTGCAACGCCGCTTGGGGTCAACTTCCGGACGGCCGACGATTCAGGAGTTGGCGACCCTCGCTAAACAGCGCTGCTTGATCACTGTGACTAACAGAGTATATACTCTATACACAGATGATCGAGGCGAGCGCACTATTCCTCTCCAGCAGTGACAGGACGCCGATGTACGGCCAGATCGTCGAACAAGTGACCGCGAAGATCCTGGCGGGCGATTGGCTCCCTGGGCAGGCGATTCCTTCCATTCGACAACTGGCCGCCGGAAGCAAGGTGAGCGTGATCACGGTAAAGCGGGCCTATTTGGAGCTTGAGCGCGCCGGCATCATCGTGACACGTCCGGGCAAGGGATCGATCGTGGCTGAATCATCGGACCTGCCGCGGCAATTGGCCCTTAAAGATTTTCACGCTGGATTGAGCGCCATGCTGGAGGCGGCCGACCGGCTCCAGATGGATCCAGCGAGCGTTTTCCAGGAAGTCGAAAAGGAGTTGCTGTCGCATCGGGGAGCGGGGTTGGCGGCAGAAGAGAGAGGAAAAACAGCATGACGACGGCAATCACCCTCGCGGGCGTGAGGAAGGAATACGGTGGCTTCGCGCTTCAGGACATTGATTTGGAGTTGCCGGCGGGTCAGGTGATGGGCTTGGTAGGGGTGAACGGCGCCGGCAAGTCGACGATCTTCCGCATTCTGATGGGGCTGATTAAACCCGATGGTGGTCAGGTCGAGGTGTGCGGCTACCGGATGCCACAGGGGCAGGTCGCGGCCAAACGCGAGATTGGCTACGCCTCGGACGACATGAGGCTCTACAAAGGCAAATCGCTGCGATGGCACATGGACTTGGTTCGCTCGGTTTACCTGGACTGGAACGAGCCCTATGCCGCGCAGTTGCTGAAGCGATTCGACCTTCGCGCGGATCAGGCAATGGGCGGCCTTTCTCATGGCCAACGGGTGAAGGCGCTGCTGCTGCTGAGCCTCGCGCGGCATCCTAAGCTCCTGCTCCTGGATGAACCCACGACCGGCCTGGATCCGGTCGCACGTGGCGAGGTATTGGAGGCGATCGCGGAAGTGTTGGGCGACGAAAACCGCAGCGTCTTGTTTTCATCCCATAATACTCGGGACGTCGAACAGATCTCGGACTACATCGCATTCCTTCACCGAGGGCGGCTGGTAGCGGTGAAGGACAAGGAGTCGTTTCTGGAGAGTTGGCGGCGGATCTTGTGCCAAGGGGAGTGGCGAGACGAGATTGCGGCAGTGCCGGAAATGGTCTCCGTTCGCCGGAACGGATCGGTGATCGAACTAAAAGTGAGGAGTTTCCACCCCGGGCTGACGGCGAGACTGCAACAACTCGGCCTGGCGATAAGCGCGGTGGATCGAATGGATCTCGAAGACATATTTGTCACCAGCATTGCGGCGGGAGAACGCCAATGACGTTCGCAGGACACGATTTACAGATGATCCGCCTGCTGGTGGTGAAGGACTGGCAGGTCTACCAGAAGCAATTGGCCGGCTACCTGGCCGGACTGCTACTGGCCCTGAGCCTGATCGGAACCGGTAGAACCTGGTCTTTCAACGCGGGCGGCTTGCTGCTGCTCGTGTTGCTCGTTTCGACCGGTTTCTTCGCCATCGGGCACATTGTCGTGAACGAGCGGAAGGAAAGCACTTTGCCGTTCGTGATGAGTCTTCCTGTAACCGCTCTGGACGTTTTCATCGCGAAGCTGATCGCGGGCCTGCTCATCTATCTGGTTCCTTTCCTCGTGGTGCTGTCGACCACAATTCTCCTTGTACTGGCTACTAGCCTGCCCGACGGGTTGCTGGTCTACGCGATGCTGGTCTATTTCTTCATGTTCTTGAGCTACTGCGTCGCGCTCTGCGTGGCCATCGCGGTCGAGTCAGAAGGATGGAATATCTTCATCCAGATGGCGCTCATGACCATGCTAAGCCCCTTCATGATATGGGCTGGCAGCCTGCAGTCCATCGCGACCAACGTCCGCACGAACCACATCGTCTGGAGCCCGGAGGTCCTCTCCGTGTTCGGTGGGGAGGTACTGGTGACGGCGCTGGCGCTGGCCGTCACGTGTTGGTTTCACACCCGCAAGGCATCGGTACTGCAAAGCTCATGATCGAGAACGATCGCGTTCACTATCTGGACAACCTGCGAGCGCTGGCGCTGTTAGCGGGCGTTCTCTTCCATGCGGCGCTGGCCTACAGTCCGCTGATGCACAACTTCTGGCTGACAGCCGATCGCGACAAATCCGTTTGGGTAGACGTTGCCGCGTGGTTTCTTCACCTGTTCCGGATGCCCCTGTTTTTCGCGATCGCGGGCTTTTTTGCGGCGCGGCTGGTGAACCAGCGGGGAGTGGGCGGGATGCTCAACAACCGGATGGCGAGGGTACTGCTTCCCTTGGTTCTGTTCTGGCCGCTGGTGACAGCCGCCATCGGATGGCTGGCTAAGCGGGCGGCCTCGACCGTCCGGAATGCGCCGCCGCTCCTCGAACTGCTTCGGCAGAACGATCTACCATCGTTGCCCCTGAGCCTGGCGCACCTGTGGTTTCTGGGCTACCTGCTCCTTTTCTATCTGTTGATCTGGATCGCGGCAACGGCCGAGTGGAGGGTGGCCGCAAGCTGGACGCTAGCGGCCACACCGGCAAGGCTGCTGGGCCTCGCGCCGCTGCTGCTGGCTCCCGCCCTGGCGAGCGTGAGCGCTCCGACGCCGGCGCCGGAGGGTCCATTGCCACAACTGTGGGCTGTGGTGTTCTACGGGGTGTTTTTCTTCTTCGGATACGCGCTGCACTGGCGCCCGTTGCTCCTCAGCCAGTTTCGTCCATTGTCGGCGGCGCTGGGCATCGCTTCTCTCGCCGCCCACACTGCGTTTCTCTGGCTCCTTAAGGTGCAAAGCCGCCACACTGGGGCGCATCTTTTGGAGGCCGTGCTACAGGCCTACGTCAGCGTGTGGATGACGGTTTGGTGCCTGCAGGCTGGCCAAGCCTGGCTGAATGCCCGGCTTGGCTGGCTCCGATACCTATCGGACGGGTCCTATTGGACATATCTGGTGCATCTGCCGGTGGTATTCGCCATCCAATTCCAACTCCTCGATTGGGACGCCGGCTGGCCCATCAAGTGGGCGATCTCCGTCCTGGTCACGCTCACCGCATGCCTGGCCAGCTACCACTTTGCTGTGCGCGGGACCGCGTTGGGCCGGGTGCTGAATGGAAGGCCGGGTCGTCGCGAAGGGATGGCGGTAACCTCCCAGGGGAGACGAAGCTAATAAAGTTGCCTTCCATCCTGCAAGAAACACTTCACGGCTGTACTCCCGCAAAAGTACGCGGCGGAGAGTCCGGCGCACAGGCCTACCAATTCACGCGGAACGGCTGTAGAGCCCTTTGCCTCAAATGTGGGTCGGGCGCCATCGGCCGCCGAATCGTGGAAGCCGCGGTGAGGCTGCACTGGTTGAATGAACACTTACCATCGCCGCGCATCCGGCAGTTCGGCGGTGAGGGGAAGAGCGCTTGGATGTTGACCGCGGCTCTTCCGGGCCGCCCGGCTTCTGACTGCCTCGCCACCAATGCAGGGAACCGCCCGGAAATGGTACATGCGATAGCGGGATTCATGCGGCGGCCTCTTAGCCTGCCCACGGAGTGCTGTCTATTCTGATCGGATCACCGGCTCCGGATGATCCAGGCTCGCCACAACGTTGAGGCCGGTATCGTGGAAACATCGGATTTCGACGAACAGCGCAGGGGCTGGACGGCCGAACTCCAACGTACGTTTCTGACAGCGTATGGGGTGCCCCGCCTGGATCACCGCAAGCTGGACCTCTGCTTGAGCCTGGATGAACTGCTGTGAGCCCAATTCTGGAGAGGAGCAAGCCATCAGCAACGTGAGTCGCGAGGCATGTATCGGCGCCGGACCCCGGATGACGCCATCCGGAAGTTGAGAGTTCGTCCCGGTCCAGATGTCAGGTTGTGGGCAGTTGTAGACCACCTGGCGTTGCAGTCGCCACGCCGGCGATGGACAGAGGGTTCTCCCGGTCGCCCCGGAAGCAGGGCCACGTTGTCAATTGGCCGGCACGGACAGGAGTGTAGCTGGCACCTTGAGAACTGCACGGCGGTCCCGGTTGCACGCGGTGTGCAGGCACGGCTCATGTGCAGGCAGTGGATCATCCTTGGACGTGCAGTCAACGGCGGAGATGACTATGCGGACGGTGCTTTCTTTAGGTGCCTGCGGAGCCGCCTCGCGAGATCGAAGCCCTGTGCTGATGTTCATCAGGACCAACTCCAACGTGGTGGTGATTGCGAGTCTGGCTATCACGATGATGACGGTGCCGGGCTGGGCCGGGTGGATGTTCGCGCTGGATTCCGCGAAGGGATCCGAGCCTCACGATGTCACGCTCGAAACGGGGACCTACCGGGGTCGCAACACCATTCGGGTGATGCCGAGAGTGCCCACGGATGCGGCATTTGCGGATGCGAAGAACGGCGAGGGCGGTGGGGTGGTGGTGATGCCGGGCGTTACGTTTCATGACGGCACGATCGAGGTGGAGGTCGCCGGCATGCTGCGGGCCGGGGCCCCAGGGTTCGTGGGTGTTGCCTTTCGCGCCGGCACCGATCCCTCGAAGTACGAGTGCTTTCATTTCCACCCGACGAATGGGCGGGCCGACGATCAATTGCGGCGGAATCACTCGACACAGTACATCTCCATGCCGGAGTACGAGTGGGCGAGACTGCACAAGGAAACGCCGGGCGAGTAGACCAGGATCAGAGTGGAAGTCAGCGGCGTGAAAGCGCGGCTCTTCGTGAACGATACCCGCGAGCCTGTGCTGATTGGGAATGGACTGAAACAGGGGGACGGCATAGGCACCTTGGCGCTGTGGGTCGGGATGGAGACCAAAAGGTACTTCGCGAACCTGCGGCTCTCGGAGTAGGCCGCTCGGGCACCGCCGCGGCGTGGGCAGCGGGCGCGGGGCCTATAGAATGTATGGGTGATCGAATTACGAGAAAAGCTGGCGGAAGTGGAGGGGCGGATTGGCGCGGCTTGCCGGGGGGCGGGGCGCGCGCGGGGCGAGGTGACTCTGCTGGCGGTGACGAAGGTGTTTCCGGTGGCGGCGATGGTGGCGGCGTATGAGGCGGGGTTGCGGGAGTTTGGTGAGAATTACGTGCAGGAGTTTGAGGGGAAGTATGCGGTGGCGGGCCAGCTGGCGGGGGCGCGGTTTCATCTGATCGGGCATCTGCAATCGAATAAGAGTAAGAAGGCGGGCGAGATCTTCGACGTCGTGCAGACGGTGGATTCGGGCAAACTCGCGCGGCGGCTGGATGAGCTGGGCAAGCCGCTGGAGGTGATGATTGAGGTCAAGCTCTCGCCGGAGGACAGCAAGCACGGGTGCCTGCCGGCGGAGTTGGCGGGCGTGGTAGCGGAGGTGCGGGCCTGCGGCAATTTGACGCTGACGGGATTGATGACGATGCCTCCTTGGAGCGACGATGCGGAGTTGAGCCGGCCGTACTTTCGCGCGTTGCGTAAACTGGCGGCGGAGCATAGATTAGAGAAGCTCTCGATGGGGATGTCGCACGATCTGGAAGTGGCGATTGAAGAGGGCTCGACGATGGTGCGGGTGGGGACGGCGTTGTTTGGCTCGCGCAAAAAGGCATGATGCGGCTCTTTGCAGCGTTGCTGCTGGGGACGGTGCTGTGGGGCGCCGAGGCAGTGGTGTCGATGCACGTGAAGGTGGTGATGCGGGACGGGGTGAAGCTGTGCGCGAACGTCTACCGGCCGGCGGTGGCGGGGCGCGTGCCGGTGGTTCTGCAGCGCACGCCTTATGGCAAAGTGGCGGAGCTGACGCCGGGGCTGCGGGCGTTTGTGGACCGCGGCTATGCGGTGGTGACGCAGGATGTACGCGGGCGCGGCGATAGCGAGGGGGAGTTCCGCCAGTATTTGCAGGAGCCGCAGGACGGGGAGGACACGCTGAGCTGGGCGATGCGGCAGGCGTGGTCTGATGGGCGCGTGGGGATGTTTGGGGGGTCCTATGTGGGCATCGCGCAGTGGCGGACAGCGCTGACCGGGCATCCGGCGCTGAAGGCGATTGCTCCGGCGGTATCGGGCGGGGACGAGTATCTGGACCGCTTCTATTCGCCGGGCGGGGCGTTCCGTTTGGCGCACCGTTTGCGGTGGGTGGCGGAGAACTTCAAGCGGGCGGGGACGCCGGTGGTGGACTTCGAGAAGATGGTGACCTATCTGCCGCTGCGGCGGGCGGACCGTTTCCTGACGGGCAAGGTGGTGGACTTTTACCAGGCGGCGATGGCGCATCCGGGGTACGACGATTATTGGAAGGGCCTGAGCACGAAAGCGCACGTGGACCGGGTGCGTGTGCCGGCGCTGATCCAGGCGGGCTGGTATGACGTGTACGTGGAGAGCGACCTGGAGATGTATGCGGCGCTGCGGGCGCAGGGCAAGATGGCGCGGATCATTGTGGGTCCGTGGGGGCACAACATCAGCCCGGAGATGCCGGAGGGGGATTTTGGGAAAGACGCCACGCTACCGCTGCGGCGGATGGAGATCGAGTGGTTTGACGCGTTTGTGAAGCAGAGCGCGCCCGTGCCGGCGCCGGGGGTGAAGTATTTCGTGATGGGCGTGAACCAGTGGCGGGAGAGCCCGGTGTGGCCGCCGGCGGGGATGGAGTGGGCTCCTCTGTATCTGCACAGCAGGAAGGGCGCGAACTCGGCTAACGGAGACGGCGTACTGGTGGCGAGGCAGCAGAGGGAGGGCAAGGCGAGCCGGTATGACTACGACCCGCGGCGCGCGGTGCCAACGGTAGGCGGGGCGAACTGCTGCAACTCGAAGGTGCTGGCGTGGGGGCCGATGGACCAGCGCGGCGTGGAGGGGCGGAAGGACGTGCTGGTGTTCACGAGCGAGGTCTTGCGGGAGGACTTGGAGGTGGCCGGGCCGGTGCGCGTGGTGCTGCATGTGGCTAGCAGCGCGCCGGACACGGACTTCACGGCAAAGGTGATCGACGTGGCGCCGGACGGGCGGGCGCGGCTCCTGTGCGATGGGATATTGCGGATGCGCTACCGGATGGGGCTGGAGCGTGAGGTGGGTTATAGGCCGGGCCAGTTTGAGCGGATCACGATACCGGCCGGGGTGACGAGCAACGTATTTCGCGCCGGGCACAGGGTGCGGCTGGAGGTATCGAGCAGCAATTTTCCGAAGTATGACCGGAACATGAACACGGGGCGGGCGCAGGCGGACGAGCGGGAAATGCGGGTGGCGCATCAGGAATTGCGGTACGGGGGGAAATCGGCATCGTATCTGGCGTTGCCGGTGGTGCGGAAGGCCGGGAGCCCTCTGTTACCATAAGAAGAAATCATGATCCCAGATACCCTCTTGGAAGGTCTGACTTTCGACGATGTTCTGTTGAAGCCCGCGCGCAGCGGGGTGGTCCCAGCGGAGACCGACACCAGAACGCAATTCACCCGAAACGTCCCGTTGAACATCCCGATGACCAGTTCGGCGATGGACACGGTGACAGAGAGCCATTTGGCGATTGAACTGGCGCGGCAAGGCGGGATTGGCATCATTCACAAGAACATGCCGATCGACAAGCAGGCCGAGGAAGTGGACCGGGTGAAGCGCTCGGAAAGCGGGATGATTGTCGATCCGGTGACGGTGCATCCGGACCAGAAGATTTACGAGGCGCTGGACATCATGCGGCGGTTCCGGATCTCGGGCGTGCCGGTGGTGAAAGACGGGCGGCTGGTGGGCATTTTGACGAACCGCGATCTGCGGTTTGAGACGAAGTTTGAGCAGCCGATCAGCTCGGTGATGACGAAGGATCCGTTGTTCACGGTTTCGGTGGGCACGACGCTCGAGCAGGCGCAGGAAGAGCTGCACAAGCACCGCGTGGAAAAGCTCCTGGTGGTGGATGAGAACTACGTGCTGAAGGGCCTGATCACGGTAAAGGACATCCAGAAGAAGAAGAAGTATCCGAACGCGGCGAAGGACCCGCAGGGGCGGCTGCGCGCGGGTGCGGCGATCGGGGCGACGGGCGACTTTTTAGAGCGGGCGGCGGAGCTGGTGAAGCGCAAGCTGGACGTGCTGGTGATCGACACGGCGCACGGGCACAGCGAGCGGGTATTGAACGCGGTGGTGGCGATCAAGCGGGCGTTTCCGAACGTGGATGTGGTGGCGGGCAACGTGGCTACTTATGAAGGAGCGCGGGACCTGATCGACCTGGGCGTGGACGCGGTGAAGGTTGGCATCGGGCCGGGCTCGATCTGCACGACACGAGTGGTGAGCGGCGCGGGTGTGCCGCAGATCACGGCGATCTCTGAGTGTGCACGGGCGTGCCGGGCGGCGGGGATACCGCTGATTGCCGATGGCGGCGTGAAGTATTCGGGCGACCTGACGAAGGCGATAGCGGCGGGCGCGGATTCGATCATGATTGGGAGCCTGCTGGCGGGCACGGATGAGAGCCCGGGCGAGATGATTCTGTATCAGGGCCGGACGTTCAAGGCGTACCGCGGGATGGGCTCGATTGGCGCAATGTCGCAGGGCAGCAGCGACCGCTACTCGCAGGAGGGCGGCGGCAAGCTGGTGCCGGAGGGTATTGAAGGGCGCGTGCCGGCGAAGGGACCGCTGGCGGAGTTGGTGTTCCAACTGATTGGCGGATTGCGGGCTGGCATGGGGTATTGCGGCTGCCGGACGATTGCGGAGTTGCAGGAGCGGTCTGAGTTTATCCGGGTTTCCATCGCGGGATTGCGTGAGAGCCACGTACACGACGTGATCATCACGAAGGAAGCGCCGAACTATCGAGTGGAGTAACGGGGCTATGAGCGACGCGCCGAAGGTTGGCACAATCGGATGGGTGGATTTGACGGTACCGGACGCCGTGCGGCTGAAGGAGTTCTATTCCAGCGTGGTGGGCTGGGGGACCGATCCGGTGGACATGGGTGGGTATGAGGACTTCTGCATGGTGCCGCCAGAGGGTGGCGCGCCGGCGGCGGGAGTTTGCCATGCGCGTGGAAGCAATGAAGGGCTGCCGCCAGTATGGCTGGTGTACCTGACGGTGGCGGATCTGGACGCGAGCGTGGCGAAGGTGGAGGAGCTGGGTGGCTCGGTATTGGTGCCGGCCAAGAGCATGGGCGGCTATGGGCGGTACTGTGTGATCAAAGACCCGGCGGGGGCGGTGGCGGCGTTGTACGAGCCGGCGGCGGCGACTGCGGCGGGCTGACGCGCTGGGTATCGTGGCGGAGTACCTGAATCTGAAACTGCACGGGCACGGATTCGGGCGGATAGCAGGTTTTGGCATCGCAGGCCTGGTAGCGGAATGTGCCGTTGAGGGTCATGACGCCGCGTGAATCGGTGGCGGTGCGCAGGGATTCATCGCTGGGGACGGTGACCTCGCGGATCAACTTCAAACGCTTTTCGTAGACGGGGAGATCCTCGCCCAGAGACTTGATGTGGAGAGTCTTGGGCGTGGGCCAGGCGACGGCGGTGACGGCGGGCGTGGGGGGCATTTCCCAGCGGGGCGGCGCGGTGATGTGGAGCCCGGATTTGATCTGGATATCCAGGATGAGGGCGAGTTTCTGGCCGCCGACCGCGGTGCGGCCGGAGACGGATGGGGTGAGGCGGAGGCGCTTGGTTTCGGCGGGGGCGGCGGCGGGCGCGGGGAGGGCACCGAATTGGCGGACGAGGATATCTGAGGCGGTGACGCGCTCGGCGTAGTTGTCCTCGAAGTATTTGGCGGTGACCTTGCCGGCGGAATCGAGGACGTAGATGCCTGGATGGGGGACACCGTGGGCGGAGGAGGTGGCGGGAATGGTCTCGTTGAAGATGCCGAAGGCGCGGATGACGCGGGAATCTGCGTCGGAGAGGAGCGGGAAAGTGATGCCGCGGCGGGCGGCAAAGGCGGCGAGGACCTGTGGGGGATCGTAGCTGATGGCGGCGAGGTGGAGGCCGCGCTTCTGGAATTCACCGAGATGGATCTGCAGCTCCACGAGCTGTCCTTTGCAGTAGGGTCACCAATCGGCGGAGCGGAAGAAGAGCAGGACGAGGCCTTTTGGGCCTTGGAGGGAGGCGAGGGAGCGGGGCTGGCCGGACTGATCCGGGAGAGTGAAGGCGGGGACCTGGTCGCCGGGATTGGGGCCGGTGGCGGCGGCAAGGAGGGCGAGGGCGGCTAGGAGCATGGGTTGATTGTATCGGGGGGAGGCCGTGTTTGTGTGGCCGTATGAGATCTCCCGCGCGAGCCGAGTCTAAACCCGGCGTCATGATGGGCAAGCCTTGCGTCCAGGGGACGCGAATTCCGGTCTATCTCATTCTGGAAAAAATGGCGGCCGGGGAAACAGCGGAGCAGCTGCTCGCGGCGTATCCGCAACTCACGGTAGAGGACCTCCGTGCGTGCCTGGCGTATGCGGCGGCGTTGGCGGCGGATGAGGTGCCACTGGCTGGGGCCTGGCCGGCCGGGCGGTGATCTACCGCGGCACAGTTGCGGATTTACACCTCCGAAAATCGTGGATATAATCAGACGCCATGGGATTCCAAATTCGTCCGAACATTCCGGTGCGGACAGACCTTCTGGACCGTCACCCGAAAATTGAACCGCTGACGTGGTCGCTGGCGGGGGCGGTGATCAGCGATCAAGGCGAGAGCGCGCTGGAGGGCGTGCGGATCAAGTTCGTCGACAAGCAGACGGGTGTGGAGGTGGGCCACGCCTGGACCGATTCCTACGGGCGGTACAGCGGCAAGGGGGTCCAGAACCAGGCGGGCTACCGGGTGACGCCATACAAGTATCCGTGGGGGTTTTGCCCGGGTTACTACGATGTGGCGAGCAATAGGGATCTGCCCTATTTCCGGGGCATCTGCATTGACAAGTAAGAGCCCGGAAGTAGGGCGCCCGTCAGAAGCGGAATCTCAGGCTCAAGAAGGCTGTGCGGCCGGGCGCATCGACGCCCGAGCCGTGTAGTCGATAGTTGCGATCCTGGAGGTTTTCGAGGGCCGCTACGGCCTGCCAGCGCTCTCCGATGGGGATGCCTGCGCGAATATTCAGGGTCGTCCAGCCGGCGGTGGAGAGGTAGAGCGGGACGCGGGTGTTGTTGTCCACGATGGTGACGCCCCGGATGGTGGCGCCGATGGGGAGGACGCGATCCTGGATTTGGGTGAGCGTTTCGCCGGTGGGGCGGAAGGCGCCGGTGATGGGATCGAGATCAGGGGCGACGCGGCTGCCGCGGTAGAAGGACGCGATGTCGGCGCGGCGGAAGGAGGCTCCGATGCGCTCGTCGTCGCGGTCGCCTCCGCTGAGGCGGTCTTGTGCGCCGGCGGCGAGGGAGAACTCGAACCAGGGGCGGCGGCCGGGTAGGGCGTAGCGGAGGGTGGCGGCACCGGCTTGCGGGGGCAGGCGGCGGATGTTGCGGTTGGGATCGAGATCGCGGCCGAGCAGGTAGCTGTAGTTGGCTTCGAGTGTCAGGCGCGGGGTGAGTGAGTAGCGGGCGAGCGACTCGACTCCGTAGTAGCGGGAGCGTCCATCGTTGGTGAAGGCCTTGACGGCGCGGGGGTCCAACGCGGTGGCGACGGCGACGACACCCTGAGCGCGTTGCGCGGCGGTTTGGGCGATGACCGTTACCGGCAGGCCGGCGAGCTGGGTGGGGGCGGCGGCGGCGGGAAACAGCAGGGTGCGGCGGACGATGGGGTTGCTGAGTTCGGCGTCGAAGAGCTGGGCGCGGAGGTAGAGGCGGCCCGTGGTGAGGCGGACTCCGAACTCGTAGTTCATGAGGGACTCGGGCTGGAGGGTGGAGAGGCGGGCGCCTTTGGATGTGGCGCTCTCGCCGGAGTCGGTGCTGAGCAGTGCGCCGGAGGGCACGGCTTCGGCGGCGGGAATTTCGTAGCCGAGATCGTTGAGGCCGAGGGCGCCGAGGTCGTTGAGATTGGGCGCGCGGAAGCCCCGGCTGACGATGGCGTGGAGGCCAAAGGCGCGGGTGATCTGGTATCGAAGGCTGGAGTGGAAGGTGACGTCGCGGAACCACTGCGATGATTCGGAGACGGCGTAGAGGGGGTCCGCGGGCGTGGCGAAGCGGACGCCGGTCCAGCGGATGCCGGCGTCGGCGCGGAGCGCAGAGGATAGAACGTAGCTGCCTTGGGCAAAGAGGCCGACGGTCTGGTAGCGGGCGTTGTCGGGATAGAGGGGGCGGGGGTGGCTGACGGCGCCGCTGACGGGGTTGCGCACGTCGCGGGTGGCGCGGATGGACTCGTCGTAGAAATCGCCGCCAAAGGAAGCCAGAAGGCGACTGCCCCAGTGCGTAGCTGCCTGGGTAGTGTATCCGCGCGAATGGACGCGGGCGAAATCGGTGGTGATGGAATCGGTAGAGAGGAGGTTCTGGCGGCTGCCGCCATCAGTCTGGCTATTCAGGGAGACGGTTGTGCTGAGCGAATCGAGCGGGCCGAGGCCGAGTTTCTCGTAGCGTCCGTAGACCCAGTTCAGAATCTGCGGTTCAAAGGTGGACTGGAGGCGTCCCAGGCCGCCGAGGAGATCCTTGTATCCGCGCACGCCGTCCTGGACGCCGCGCTGGTAGGAGACTGTGGCGATCTGATCGGGACGGAAGCGGGCTGCGAGTTTGCCCTCGACTCCGTACTGGGAAAACGCTGTGTCCTGGAGGCGATTGCCGGTGAGGTCGCGGACCTGGGACTGGGGCAGGCCGAAGAGGCGATGGTAGACGTTGCGGGAGTCCTCGCCCTGGCCGGCGCGGAGATCGTTGTGGCGGCGGCCGGAGAGGCCGGCGAGCCAGAAGAGCTTCTCACCGGCGACGGAGAGGTGGGCGGCGCCGGCGCCGGAGAGATCGGCGGTGGCTCCGGCGAGCGTGACATCGCCGTGCATTTCGCGGGACGGGCTGGAGGAGAAGCGGGGCTGGCGGGTGAGCACGTGAATGGCGCCGCCGAGCGAATCGCTGCCATATTGCACGCCGGTGGGACCAAGGAGGGCTTCGACGCGTTCGGCCTGGGAGGGCTCGACGAAGGCGAGGTACTGGTTGGGACCGGAGCGGAAGGTGGAGTTGTTGAAGCGAATGCCATCGACGAGATTGAGTACCTGGTAGCCGGTGAGGCCACGGAGGAAGGGCGAGACCTGGGCGTAGGTGCTCTGCTGGACGAAGATGCCGGGTTCGCGTTCGAGCGCGTTGCCGAGGGTGGCGATGGGGCGCTGGAGCAGAGCATCGCTATCCTTCACGATGGCGATGTGGGGCGAGGAGATGGCCTCGTCGGAGGCGCCGCGCGTGGCGGTGACGGTGATGCGCGTGTAGACCGAGGCGGGCTGGAGCGTGATGGCGAAGTGTTGATCGTCCTGAGTGGATCTGGACGACGCTCTCGCTGGCGGCGAAGCCCTCGCCGTTGACACGGATCTGGACGGGGCCGGGGCGGAGGCCGGTGAATTGGAAGCGGCCCTGGTCATCGGTGCGAAGTTGATGGAGGGTGGCGCCGCCGGCACTGAGGATCTCCACAGATGCGTTGGACACAGCGGCGCCGGCGGCGTCCTGGACGGCGCCGGTGTGGGCAGTGGCGAACGGCATCAGAAGGAGCGAAAGCGCCCACAAACCCGGCCGAATCCAGGTACATTCCATAGCTCTTCACTCAGGGTAGCATCGGAAAGTGAAAGGGCGTTGAACGGGCGAATTTAGGGCGTGACAGCCTGCCACATGGCCTTGGCGAGGGCGGCGCCGAAGTGGAGGCGATCCTGGGTGGTGGGCCGGCGGTTGAGCTTGGGCTGGAGGGAGATGCGCTGCTCGGAGAGGAAAGCGGGCAGGCGGAAATCGCGGTAGAGACCCTGGACGACGTTCATGCGGCCGGGCTTGCCGGCGGTGGTGGTGGGCTCGGCCCAGAATAGGGGCCGGGTGGGGCCGAAGGTGGTTTGGGTGGTGAGCAGTTGGAAGAAGCGCTCGCCGAGCGCGGTGAACGCGCCACCGCCGGCGGAGGGCGGGCCTTCGAGATACTCGGCGGTTTCCGTGTTGTGCATGGCGAGGAAGAGATGGGTGGGGTTGCCGGCCTTCACCCAGGCGGCGATGGCGGCGTGGAGAGCGGCGATCTCCGGATTCTGACGGGGGTTGAACGTATCCCAGTTGCGGTTGACGTCAAAGCCCTGGGCGTTGAAGCGGACTCCGCCGCGGGCGACGCCATCGGGATCGCAGAGGGGCAGGATGTGAAAGATGGCGGTGCGGCGGATGTTGACGGCCTCGGGATCGTCCGAGAGCAGGTAGCGGACGGCGCCTTCGGCGACCCAGGAGGTGGAGGCCTCCCAACTGTGCTGGCGGGCCATCAGCCAGATGACCTTGCGGGGGCTGGCGGGCGGGGCGGGATCGGTGATGGTCCAGTGGCGGAGGGGGCGGCCGCCCGGGGTGCGTCCGGCGATGGTTTCGCGAAAGGCGGGGTGGCGGCGGATGTCCTGGTAGAGGCGCGTGAGGTGGGCGTTGGTGTAAGGCGGGATGTGGGCGATCCAGACACGGTCGCGGGTGGGGGTGAGGCGAAGGACGAGCTTGGGCGCGGCGGGGTCGTAGGTGAAATCGGTGAGGGGCTGCCAGGTGATGTTGTCGTTGCTGAAGTAGGGCGGCGTATCGGCAGTGACGGCGCCTTTGTTGGGCTGGTAGTTGTACTCGCCGGCGAGGTTGGTGAGCTCCAGAGTGAGGGCTTTGCCTTTGACATGATCCAGGCGGAAGTAATACCAGTTGGCCTGGCGGTTGCGACCGTCCTGATCGGTTTCGCCGGGGATGGCGATGCGGAGAGAGGTGGGGCTGAGGTGCTGGACGTCGCGGATGTTGCCGCCTTCGAAGGAGGAAGAGAGGGTGACGGCGAAGGCGAAGAGGAGGAGGCCGGACATCACAGGCAGTATAGCGAACGGGCATAGGTGACTTTCGGGCCGAAATGTATAGATTGGGCTTCCCCTGGGCGGCGCGGCGCTATATACTGCAAACGCGGAAGATAGGAGACTGCCATGAAATCATTTACCCTTGGCCTGATGAGTCTCCTGCTCGCCGGGCCGGCATTGGCGGCCTTCGACGAGCTGGAGACATCTTTTGAGAACTTGAAGGCGGTTGCGGCGCAGAAGGATCCTGCGCAGGTGAAGAAGGCGGTGACGGAAGCCTGCGCGCTGACCCGCCCGGTGCTGACCGCGAAGACGCCGGAGGGCGATGCGGAGAGTTGGAAGGCGCGGGTCGCCTTTGCGAAGGAAGTGGATCTGTACGCCGGCTATGCGATCTATTCGACGGCGGTAGGCGCAACGCCGGAGGTGACGGTGGACCTGTTCTCGACGCTGGAGCAGCAGAGCCCGAAGAACAAGTACATGGACGAAGGGTACGGCGCATATATGGCGGCGCTGCGGGAGACTGGCGCGACGGCGAAGATCCAGGGGATCGCGGACAAGGCGATCTTAAATCTACCGGAGAACGAGGATCTGTTACTGTTTCTGGCGGACGCAGCGATGAACAAGCAGCAGTATGACAAGGCGTCGGGCTACTCGGAGCGGCTGATCGTGGCGCTGAAGCGGCACGCGAAGCCGGAGACGCTGGCGGCTGCGGATTGGGAAAAGAAACGCAATGGCGCGTTGGGTGCGGGCTATTGGATGGCCGGCATGGTGCACAGCCAGAAGCAGCAGTTTCCGCAGGCGGACGCGGATCTGCGGGCGGCGCTGCCATTGATCCAGAGCAACCCGGGGCTACTGGCTCCGGCGCTGTTCCATCTGAGCCTGGCCAACTATCAGTTGGGCAAGCTGACGCTGGACCGCGGGCGCGTGATCCAGGGCGCGGAGTTCGCGGAGAAGGTGGCCGCGATGAAGACGGACCTGGCGCAGCAGGCGTGGACGAACGCACACCTGATGCGGCAGGAAGCGACGAAGATGGCGCGGGGCGGGCGTTAGGCTCGCCCGCCGCCGCGGGTTACAGTTTGAAGCTGCGGAGCACGCCGGCCCACGGCTCACGATAGGGCCGGACGAGATGCGTGTTGGCCTCGCGGTCTCCGATCACTTCTTCCTTGACGGCATCCCACTTGAGGCCGCGGCCGAGCTTCATGGAGAGGTTGGCGAGGTGGCAGGCGACGGAGACCTGGTGGCCGTCCTCGACATCGGCGATGGGGCGCTGGCGGGACTTGATGCAATCGATGAAGTGGCGGGCGTGGTGGCCCATGGGCTCGGGCGAATCGCCCCTGCCCTTGCGGGCCTCGGCCCACGGGGCGGGTGTGAACGCGGGCACCACGGGCTGGCCGGGCGGATTGGACCAGGCGGGGATGGCGCTCTCCGGAGCGATGCGCGTATCCGGCGCGAATTCGTAGCCGCCGCGTGAGACGGCGAAGATGCCCTTGGTGCCGCAGAACTGCACGCCGGCGAGGCTGCTGGCGGTGCCGCCGCCACCCTGGGTGCGGCTGCCGCCGGCTTCGCGGATGGAGCCCTGCACAGTGAAGCCATCGTATTCCCAGGTGGCGTCCTGGGTATCGGGGGTCTCGCCATTATCGAGGAGATCGTAGCGACCGCCGCTGGAGTAGACGGCCTTTGGCGCCTTGACGCCCAGCAGGTAGTGAACGAGATCCATGTTGTGGGCGCCGAGGTTGGTCATCTGACCGCCGGAGTAATCCCAGAACCAGCGGAAATGGTAGAGCACGCGGTTGGTGTTGTAGGGGCGCTTGGGCGCGGGGCCGAGCCACATGTCGTAATCGAGCCCGGCGGGCGGCGGGCCATCGGCGGGACGGCCGAAGCCGGGCATCACGTTGCGATAGGAGCCGAAGCGGACGCTGCCGATGCGGCCGGCGTATTTCTGCTGGAAGAGCGGGACCACTTCGCGCATATGCGAGCCGCTGCGGCCCTGGGTGCCGACGCAGACGATGCGCTTGTAGCGGCGGGCGGCAGTGGTCATCCAGCGGCCCTCCTGAATGAAGAGCGACATGGGCTTTTCGACGTAGACGTCCTTGCCGGCGGCGCAGGCCATGATGGATTGCAGGGCGTGCCAGTGATCGGGCGTGGAGACGATGACGGCGTCGACGTTTTTATCGTCGAGGAGCTTGCGGAAATCCGTGTAGCCGGTGGGGTTGCCGCCGCACGCGGCCTGGGCGTAGGCGACACGTGGCTGATGGACGTCGCAGACGGCAGTGAGGGCGACATCGTGGAGTGACTTGAAATCGGCGATGTGGCGCAGGCTGATGAGGCCGCAGCCGATGAAACCGATGTTGACGCGGTTGTTGGCGCCGAGCACGTGGGAGTAGGACGCCGCTGTCATTGCGCCGACAAAGGCGCGGCGGGAAGAAGAGAGAGAAGGCATCGCGAGGTGGCTCCTAACTGACTGGCTGATGACGGGCATCATACATGAGAACGAGCAGTGCGTGGGACAATGTGATCACTTAAGGAGGCCTCCTCGTGAAGCAGAACAGAGTGCTGGTGACCGGCGGGGCGGGGTTTCTGGGGAGCCATTTGTGCGACAAGCTGATCGCATCCGGCGCGAGCGTGCTGTGCCTGGATAACTTCTTCACGGGCTCCAAGAACAACGTGGCGCATCTACTGGCGAACCCGAATTTTGAGGTGATCCGGCACGATGTGACGGAGCCGATTCTGTTGGAGGTGGACCAGATCTACAATCTGGCGTGCCCGGCGTCGCCGGTACATTACCAGTACAACCCGGTGAAGACGGTGAAGACCAGCGTGATGGGCGCCATCCATATGCTGGGGCTGGCCAAACGGGTGCGGGCGCGGATACTACAGGCGTCCACTTCGGAGGTTTATGGCGACCCGTTGCAGCATCCGCAGACGGAGGCCTATTGGGGCCACGTGAATCCGATTGGCATCCGCAGTTGTTACGACGAGGGGAAGCGGCTGGCGGAGACGCTGATGATGGACTACCACAGGCAGAACAATGTGGACGTCCGCATTATCCGGATCTTCAATACATACGGGCCGCGGATGGCGGTGAACGACGGCAGGGTGGTGAGCAACTTCATCGTGCAGGCGCTGCGGAATCAGCCGATCACGATCTATGGAGACGGCACGCAGACGCGCTCATTCTGCTATGTCTCCGACCTGCTGGAGGGGATGTGGCGGCTGATGAATACAGAGGGGCTGACGGGGCCCGTGAACGTGGGCAACCCGAACGAATTCACAATTCGCGAGTTGGCGGAGCTGGTGATCTCGATGACCGGATCGCGAGCCGAGATCGTGCATCTGCCGCTGCCGCAGGACGACCCGGTGCAGCGCCAGCCGGACATTACGCTAGCGAAGGAGAAGCTGGGCTGGGCGCCGGCGGTGATGCTGAAGGACGGACTGGGGCCAACCATCGCGCACTTTGAGCGGGAGCTCTCCGCGGCTGGCTGAGCGGCTAGCGCCTGGGAGCGGGCGCCGGCTGGCGCGGCACGTTTTCCTCCAGGATCGGGGGAATGAAATCGTGATCGAGAATCATCTTCTCCTGCAGGGCGGCGGAGAGGGCCGCCTGTTGATCGCGATACTCGGGATGGCCGGCCAGATTGTTCAGTTCTGCCGGGTCTTTCAGCAGGTCGTATAGCTCCAGCACGGGGCGGCGGCGAGCGAAGTAGGCGCGATCGTGTTCGGGGCGGAGAGAGCCGTCGCGGTGGGCGGCGAGCATCTGCTGCCAGCCGGGATCGTTGGCACTATCCACGGGCCAATACTCCATATCCGGCGTGACATTGTAGATGAGCTTGAACCTGTCGCTGCGCACGCAACGGGAGAGATCAAAGGTAGCGGCGCGGGACTGAGGCGTGAAGGGCGAGTTGCCATGGTGGAATCTGGCGCCAAAGACGTATTCGCGTGGATTGTAGCGGGCGCCGGTGAGGAGCGGGTAGAAGCTGCGGCCCGACATTGCGGCCGGGGCGACGGCGCCGCCGGCATCGACAAAGGTGGCGGCAAGGTCTTCGCCGGAGATGAGGTTGCTGGTGACGCCGGGCTTGACGTGGCCGGGCCAGCGGGCGATGAGGGGCACGTGGAGGCCGGGATCGTAGAGCGAGCCTTTGCCGTGGGGGAAGGCCATGCCGTTGTCGCCCATGAAGAGGACGAGCGTATCGGCTTCGCGTCCGTGTTTGCGGAGCACGGACATGATCTCGCCGAAGGAGCGATCGGCACGTTCGATCTCGCCGCCATAGCGGGCGAGGTCATCGCGGACGCCGGGGAGATCGGGGAGATGCGGCGGAACTTTAACACGGGCGCGATCGCGCGGGACTGCCTCCTTGTCCCAAGGATGATGCGGGTCACCGTAGTTTGCCCAGAAGAACCAGGGGCGGGACGCGGGCGCGCCGGTGAGGAACTGATCAAAGAGCCCGGTGGTTTGCGCCTGGCTGGAGATATCGAGAAAATCGACGCGCCGCTTCCAGCTGCGAAGACCGTTTTCGTCGTAGACACGGCCAGTGGTGGGCGTGGGATTGACCACGCCATCGAGATGGAAGTAGCGGCCGGCGACGCCTGTGTAGTAGCCGCGGGTGCGAAGCAGCTCCGGGGCGACGGGGATATCGGCGGGCAGGGGCGAGCTGAAGCGGCCCATGCGCGCGGCCACGGGCGAGCGGCCGGACATCAGTGCGGTGCGGGAGGGAACACACTGCGGCGCGGCTGTGAAGGCGTTTTGAAAGAGCAGGCCTTCGCGCGCGAACTGATCGAGGTTGGGCGTGGAGAGCCAGTCTGCACCATAGGCGCCGAGGTAGGGGTAGCTGTGATCGTCGGAGAGGACGAACAGGATGTTGGGCGGACGGGATGGCTGGCCGCGCAGGAGTTGAGGAGCGGCGGCGAGAGTCTTGAGCATGTCTCGGCGTTTCATGGTGGTGCTGTACCCCCTAACACGCTATTACTTTCGGGGCCTGCGTGGGGAGCCGGGCGGCCGAGAATGCAGCTCTGCGGCTAGTGGATGGCGTCCTTGAGGTCCTTGACCAGGCGGGCGGCGAGACGCTTGGAGGTGTCGGACTGGAAGGCGCCGACGATAGCCTTGCGATCTCCGGTCTCCTGCATCCACACGACGGAGCGGGTCACGCGATCCAGCACTTTCGTGGTGATGCGCGTCTTGTCCTTGAGGCCGAGCAATCGGCCGGCGCCGGAGACAGCGCCGCCTTTCTGCTCTTCCAGGTGGACGGTGAGCAGGGCGTCGGCCGAGCCGCGATTGCGGGCGACCTCGACGCGGCCGGAGAGCTGGCGGGCGATCTCGTCGCGGATGAACTCGTCTAACTGGCTGGGCATCTGCTCGACGAAGATGGTCCGCACCTCGCGCAGGCTGTGGATGGACTTGGCAGCGGGCGGAGGCGGCGCGACGGGCTCGGCGACGGGAGCAGGCGGCCGGACCGGCGCGGCGGTGACCTCCGGGGCGCGGTAGGCGGCCTCGACGGCGCGCAGCAACTCGGGGGATGCTCCGGCATCGCGCAGGGCCTGCGCGGACTGGGGCGTAGAGCGGAAGGCGACGCCGCGGCGGGTGACAATTTCGGTGACGTCCGGGAGGATGGCGGGCGCGCCGAGCTTCAACGCGGCGACGAGCCCGGCGAGGTGCAACGGGTGGGCTCCGGGCGGCCCGGCAGCGGGGCCATCGGTGCGCTCGAGCGCGGCCAGGCTGGCGCTGCGGGCGGCGGGCGAGAGCGGTGCGGGGCCGGGTTGCGGGCGCGGCGGGGTGGCGGCCTTGGGCGGCGCGGCAACGGGCGGCTGAGTCTGGATGGGCTCCGGGGGCGGGAGCGTGGGCTCGGGTGGTGAGAGGATTGGAGATGGCTGTGGCGCGGGCGCGGGTGGCGGCTCGTATTGCACCACGGGCTGCGGCGGCGCGGGTTGCGGCTCGGGGCGGAGTTGACGGTAGATGACGAGCGCGACGGTGATGGTGGCCACCACGGAGAGGGCAAGGGCGGCGCCCATCCACAGCTTCTTGACGTCAAAAGGCGAGGCTGGCGTAGGCGCGGGCACGGGCTCGGCGAGCACGGTGGCGCGGCCCGGCGGCAGGAGGCTGCGCAGTGTCTCGGCAAATGAGGCAGCGTCCTGATAGCGCTGAGCGGGATCTTTTTCGAGCGCAAGCATGAGCGCGGATTCCACCTGGGGCGGCAAATTCAAGCCGAGCGCGCGCGGGCTGGGCGGGCGTTGCTGGACGTGCGCCATCAGGAGCTCGTATTCGCTGTTGGCCTGAAAAGGCAGGCGGCCGCTGAGCATCTCGTAGAGCAGGACGCCGAGCGAGTAGATATCGGAGCGGGTGTCTGCGGGCTTTCCTTGGATGCGCTCCGGCGCCAGATACTCCAGAGTGCCCACCATGCGGCCCTCGCGCGTCATCTTGGCGGCGCCCAGTACCTGGGCGATGCCGAAATCCATCAGCTTGATCTGGCCAGTGGGCGTGAGCATCACGTTGGCCGGCTTGATATCGCGGTGGAGCACGCCGAGCGAATGGGCGTGCTGGATGCCCTCCAGCATGCGGATGGCGTGATTGAGCGAGCGCGGCCAGGGGAGGGCGCCCTCGCGCTGGATGATGCTCTCCAGGCTCTCTCCGGGCACGAACTCCATGGCCATGAAATACTCGTCGCCATCTTTGAAGAACGAATAGAGCTGGGCGACGGCGGGATGATTGAGGCGGGCGAGCGTGATGGCCTCGGTGCGGAAACGTTCCAGCGTACCGGGCTGGGCGGCGATCTCCGGCTTGAGCGCCTTGATGGCCACCTCGCGCTCGATCATCGAATCGACGGCGCGGTAGACCTTGCCCATACCGCCCTCGCCGAGCTTATCGATGAGGCGGTAGTTGCCCACCACTCTTCCGGTCATGCCGCCCCCTGGCCCTGCGCCGAGCCGTCCTCCACGCGCACCACGGCGACAGTGACGTTATCGGTGCCGTCGCGGCTGGCGGCCACGGCCATGATGGCGGCGCAGGCCTGTTCGGGCGTCGGGCTGGCAGTGCATAGCTGGCCGAACTCGTCGTCGTCGATGGTTTCGTAAAGTCCATCCGTGCAGAGCATCAGCGCATCGCCGGCCTGCAAGGGGAAGGGCTCGCGCCAGGTGGAGACCTCCAGCTTCTCGTGCGTGCCCATGGCGCGGAGGATCACGTTGCGCTCCTCGTGGTGGTTGGCCTCGGCCAGAGTGATAAGGCCCTGATTGACCATCTCCATGGTGGCGGAATGGTCTTGCGTCATGCGGTAGGCGCGGCCGCCGCGGATGAGATAGATGCGGCTGTCGCCGACGTGGGCGGTATAGGCGAGACCGTTCAGCACGACGGCGGCGGTGCAGGTGGTGCCCATGCCGGCCATCTTGCGATCGCGCCGGGCGCGTTCGAGAATGGCTGAGTTCGCGGCCAGGAACGCCTCCACCAATGCCTTCTGGATATCGTGCCGCGATGCGTAGAAATGCTCGGTGACGGTATCGACGGCGAGGCCGCTGGCAATCTCGCCGGCCTCATGGCCGCCCATGCCGTCGGCCACGATCACGAGGACACCCTTGGCGTACATGGCAGTCTGATTGGCCGGGATCACGACGGCCGCGCTGTCCTCGTTGATGGGGCGGACGTGGCCGCGATCGGTAAGAAAGCTGGCGCTCACCGGATACTGATGGAAGGGCAGGCAGTGGAACTCGCCCGTGGCTTTGGGTTTGTCTTGCGGCATTGGGGTGTGCATCCTTTTCCGTAGTGCGTCAAGCAGTGACGCGGTCAACGCCGCGCGGGCAGCATCGGGTAGCTGTAGACCTTTCTCTCGCCAACATCGAACTGAACCACCTGTTCCTGGTAGCCTTCGCGGCGCAGCACCAACTGCACGGCCGTACCGCGCGGTGCCCGCAGCCGGTAGGGCGTGGAGCCCACCTGACGGCCGGCTTCGTAGACATCGGCCTGGCCGTTCACCACCTCGATGGTGACGGTCTCCCCTTCCCCGGAAGGCCCGCTGAAGAAGAGCCAGCCGGCCAGCAGAAGCGCCGCGGCGCCGCCGGCTAAAGCGAGCGTACGGCGTGGCGGCAGAGTTGCCGCCGGCTTCGCGCTCACTGTGAGCGCCCGCCGCACCTGGGTGCAATCGCGAAAGCGGCGCGCCGGCATCTTGGCGAGGCAGCGCATGACGAGTTGATCCAGCGCGGGCGGGACGCCTGGGCGCAGGCTGCCGGGCGCGGGCGGATCGACTTGCTGGATCTGGCGGTAGAGCTCGTCGTCGCCGCCGCCTTCAAACGGCATGCGGCCGGTGAGCATCTCGTAGGCAAGAATGCCAACGGACCACACCTCGGAGCGCTCGTCTGCCAGCTTGCCTTGCAGAAGCTCCGGTGCCAGGCTCTCCGGCGTGCCCATGACCGAACCCATGCGCGTAAGGCGGGCCGATTCGCGAAAGCGGGCGATGCCGAAATCCAGCAGCTTCACGCCGCCCTGGGGCGTGAGTTTGACGTTGGATGATTTCAGATCGCGGTGCAGCACGCCCTCGGCGTGCAGATAGCTGAGCGCGTCGCAGATGCTATCGAGCACCGAGGTGGCCTCCTCTGCGCTGAGCGGGCCGCGTCGCCGGAGGCGCTCCTGCAGCGTCTCGCCCTCGACGAACTCCATGACGATGCAGGGCTGGCCGTCGTAGAGGAACATCTCGAAGAAGGCGGCGATGCCGGGATGGGAGAGGCGCGATTGGATGCGCGCCTCGTTCATGAAGCGCTCCCAGACGCGCGTCTCCGGGCTGGCGCCGCGCAGCGTCTTCATGGCGCGCACATCGCCGGTGCCCACGTCCGTGACGCGGTAGACCTCGCCCATGCCGCCCTCGCCGACGAGGCGATCGACGCGGTATTTGCCGATCTCCTTACCCGCGGTGAATGCCATGGCGTCTACTCCGGGCGCACTCTACATGACGCGGTTGATGCCCATCAGCTCCATGCCGTAGCGGATAGGCACGGCGAAGGTGATGGCCACGCCGCCGCTGTTGCTGCCGGAGGTGAAGATGCCGATGACGCGGCCCTTATCGTCAAACACGGGGCCGCCGCTGTTGCCGGGGCCGGTGGAGTTGACGGTGAGCTGATAGACATCGCCCATGCTGCTGTAGGTGGCCTCGGAGAGGCCGGCCTGGGCGCGAATCACGCGACCGATGTTGCCGACGCTGAGCGTGGGATCAGGGATCACCTTGGCCTCGGACTGGCGATTGAAGACGTCCTTGGATTCCACCGCGCCGACGACGACCGGCGAAGCCGCGGGATAGCCGAGCACGATCACCGGATCGCCGGGAATGATGCTGGTGTAGTTGTCGAACATCTCCACCTTACGCAGCGAGCGCGGGATATCGAGCTTCACCATGGCGACGTCGATCTGATCCGAGGTGCGCGCCAGCTTGGCGGGAATGCGCACGCGGTTTTTGGCGAAGGTGACATCCATGTAATCGTTGCGGCCCTCGATGAACTTGCCACTGATGGACTTCTGCACGATGCGGATGCCGCCGCCCTCGGGCGCGCCGTGAATGACGAAGCGCGCGTTGGCCGGCACCCACGCCGGGAAGTTCTGCGCGCCGATGGGCTGGAGCTGTTTGATATTCATCTGCTCGTCGAGCTGCATGACAACGCCGACGGGATCGGAGAAGTTATAGCGCGTCATCCAGGTGGAGGCCACGTGGCGATTGGTGAGCGCGAATCCATCGGAGCTGACCACGAAGCCGGAACCGGTGTGCATGCCGCCGATGGCTTTGTACTTGCCGGCGCCGTCGTCGGTGGAGAGGACAGGTTCCAGCTGGCTGTTCATCGAGATGAAGGCGGGAAGGAGCGCGGGCGCGCCGGGGACCAGTTCCTTCACCGTGCCATCCTCAGCCGTCACCTTGTTGGGCATGGCGACGTGGTGCAACTGGCGGCCGCTCTCGATATCGACGATCTTCCAGCCGACCTCGAAAAAGAGCACGGAATCGGTGTTTACGGAGGCAATTTCGGCAGGATTCAGCTTCTTTTCGCTCTTTCCGGAGCCGTACTTGGACTGCCAGAAGAGGAAGCCGCCGGCCACGGCCACCACCAGCACGGCGGCGAGAGCGATGAACTGGTAGACGCGCGATTTCTGCTCGCTGCGCTCGATCATGCGCTCCACTGTGCCCTTGCCGATGCCGGCCTTGGCCACGGGGCCGGAGATCACGGGCGTGACGGAAGAGGTGGACGATTCGCGGGTCATCTGTGGATTAGGCGCGGCGGGCACGATGCTGGACGCCAGGCGCGTGGCCTTGGCGGCGTTGGGGCGTGGGTCCACGTCGAACTCCAGTTCCGGCCCGCCGGGGCCGAGCTGGATGACGTCGCCGGGCGTCACCGTGACCTCGCCGCTGATGCGCTGCCGGTTGAGGAAGGTGCCGTTGCGGCTCCCCATGTCCGCCAGCTTGAAGGCGGGCGGGTTGCCTGCCTCCACCGCGATCTTGCAATGGATGCGGCTGACGACGTCGTCCTTGTTCTCGTCGAATGCGATTTCGCAAGAGGGATCGCGGCCCATGCTGATGCCCTTGAAGAGCTTCAACGGGAACTCCTCGACCTTTTCTCCCTTGCTTCCGCTGCGGTGGCGAACGATGATTTTTTGTTCCATGGCCTTCGACATCACTTATCGCGGTTGGGCGGTGGAAGTTGCTACCGAATCAGCGAACCTGTTCCAGTTCCGTGACGTCGATGTTGGGGGGCGCGCTGGGCGCATCAGAGCCGACGACGGTGTTGGTGTTGCGCACGCGCCAGTAGTAGTTTTTGCCGGCGGTGCCCTCCAGCTCCTCGCCGGATTCCGGGTCCTTCAGGCGGACCGTGCCGCGGATGTAATCGGAGAAGTTGCGGTTGGTGCGGTCCTGCGATTTCTGGCGGCTCCAGTAGTTATCCGTGATGATCCGCGAGACCTCTTCGTTGGTCTTGGTGACGATGCGGGAGGTCTCGGCGGTGAGCTGTTGCTGTTGTCCAAACCATGCTGGATTCACCTGGAATGTTTTCATCAGGCGCTGGATGACGGCATCTACGACGGGGGTCTGATCCGGCGGCGCCACCCAGGCGAGCAACGTGGTGACCCACCACATGCTGGAGTCGGCGATGGTGGTGAGCCTGGTGCCGGCCAACACGTAGCCGGCGCTCTCGCGGCCGTTGCGGACACAGGAGAACGATGCCTCGCCGGCAGTGATGGTTTGCTGGGCTACGCCGGAGACGCGGGAGCTCAGATCGGTGCGCTCGCGAACGTCGCGGAGCTGTACGTTGGACGAGCCGGTGAGCCGCGCCAGGGTGCCCACATAGTTGCGGGCAAAAACGGATCCCGGCCGATAGCGCATGACCATGGCGCCACCGCCGGGATAGGGCTTGCCCTCGACGAGACCACCCATGCCATAGACGGGCGGCGTGGGCACGACGAAGCCGCCGAGCTCCGGGTCGCCGCTGGCGATGACGATGGCGCCGTCGGGCGAGGTGAGGCGCAGATAGCTGCGGACGTCGACGGTGGACTTGCGCACGGTGCCGCCGCGCACGTTCCAGCCTGCGGGGACATCGACGGTGAAGGACTGCTCGTTGGGATCCTGAAAGCGGGTGAAAGAGAGGTTGGGCGGGGCGGCGGCGGGACGAGCGGCGCCCTGGGTGTGCTCGGCCGGGCCGGCGCCTGTGAAAGAGAAGCTGCGCAGGATGGCCACCAGTTGGGTGCGCTGCTGATCGTATTGCGCGGCGGGCGCGGCGATGACGTAGAGGGTGCCCACTCCACCCTGCGTGAAGCAGAGCACCGAGGCGCGGCCCGGCCCGGCGCCGCCGCGAAACTGCACGGACGAGAGAGCGCCGGATTGGCCGATGCGGCTGGGCTGGACGGCGGTGACGGCCGCCTCGGGCAGAAACGGGCGCAGCGCGATGGCGCCATAGCGCCGCAGGTATTCGGCGGCGGAGGTATTGGGCGGCGCGGTGAAGGGCGCAATCATGACGAGGGAGGCTGAGTCGCCGCTGCGCGCCACCACGGAGGAGCCGCGAGTGATCTGCGATTGCCAGCCGGGCGGCAGGCTCATGCGGTAGCCCTGGCCCTGGCTCGGCGTGGGCGGGGCGGACGCGGCGGGCGCGGCGGGGGGCTGTGCAGTGCGGCCCTGGTGGGCGGGCGGCTGGGTGTGCTGCGGGGTGGACGTGGGTGGGGTCTGCGGTGGGGTCTTCGGTGGCGCCTGTGGCGGCGTCTGCTTTTTCGGCGCAACCACGCCATCCTTGAGCACCGAGCCGAGCGATTGTGCGGATGCGGGTATCGATAGCAGAGCCAGCGTGATTGCGAGTGGGGTGAACTTCATAGCGCCTCAGCCGAGTTATCGGCGCGGGCTGCGGCGAGTTGCGCGGGGCGCCTCAGCCCATGCGGTAGAGAGCCACGAGGGCGATGGCGATGGCGGCGAGAATGAGGGTCCATTTCTCCAAACCGTCGAGCTTCCACCAGGCGGGCACGGGGGCGAGAGTTGGCTGTGGCTGCGGAATGACGGGCGCCGGAATGTCGTCGGTGCGCGCGATTCGCTGCTGGGTCTGGGGCGGCGTCTCGGGCTGGGGGGGAGGAGGCGGCGTGAGGAGGCGCGCCGTCATGGTGTAGCCGGCCATGCGCACCTCGTCGAAGGGCCCGCACAGCACAGCAGTTTTCTTCGGCAAGGGCTGGCCGTTGAGCCAGACTCCGTTGCTGCTGAGGTCCGTTAGCGCAAGCTGGCCATCGAAGGCCGTAAACGCCAGGTGCTCGCGCGAGAGCTGCGTGCCTTCCAACTGAATGGGGCTCTCCGGGCCGCGGCCCAGCACCACGGGACCGGCGGTGAGATCGAGGTCGTAGCCTTGGCGCGCGGCGGGCGCTGCATCGGAGGTGAGGATGACTTGGAGCTTCACGTTACTTCAGAGCCCGTTCCATGGAGCGCGTGACCAGATCCTGCATCGCCGGGTCGGCGGAAAGCAGGCGCTCCAACTGCTGGCGCTGCGCCGGGCGCAGTTGCGAAGCTGTGGGGCTGGCGTCAATGATCTGCCCCAGTGCCTCGCTGAACATTCGCTTGGCGGCGGCCGGATCGTCGAGGGCAGCCTTGCTCCACGATGGACCTGGCTGCACAATGCCGGCGGCCGCCCGCTCCGGCTGGGGAGGGGCGGCAGACGCGGCGGTCCGGGGTGGCGCTTCCGGTGTTGCCGGCAGGCCGATGGGGCGGGGCTGATTCGGGGGAATCTTCACGGGAAGTGTCCTTACGAGCCGAATTCTACGACATCGACGAGCGTCATCAAATCCTGCGCCATGTGGCCGAACGGCCCACCGGGATCGAGACGCTGCGCGGTCATCAGATGCACGCGCGCCTCCGGCTTGTTCCTGAGAAACAACTCCGCCTCGCCGAGATGGGCATGAGCCCAGGCGCTATCGGGATTCCTCTGGAGGGCGCGCAGATAGTGCTTCTTTGCTTCGGCGAAGTTACCGCGCTGGAATGCCACGGTGCCGAGGCCCACCTCCGGAATCTCGGACGAGGGCGCCAGGCTGCGGACGCCCAGAAAGATGTCGCGGGCATGGTCCAGACCGCCGGCATCGCGGTAGAGGATGCCGGCTTCCAACAGGACTTCGAGTTCTTCGGCGGGGGGATCGATGGTCCAGTTCATGGGGCGGCTCCTACTTCATATTCCGGATGGCCGACATCGAGGCGTCGTGCCGGCTTTTGAGCACGGCCGAGGCCGCCTCAAACGCACGGGATTCATTCTGCATATTGCGCTGCAACTCGAGGTACTGGGCCGCCTCGCCGAGGCCGGGGTTGGTGTTGATGCCGCCCGAGATCATGCTGCCGATGGCCGAGCCCAGGCCGGGCGCGAAGATGTTGCCCACGCCGCCCACGATGCCGCCGAGGACCCTGCGGAAGCCGGCGGCCTTGGGGGCCTGCGCGGTCTGCATGATCTGATCGATGGAGTAGTTGGGCGTGTAGGCTGCCGTCAGAGCGTTGGTTACCGACATGATTTCGATGCCTCCTGCATTCCAGTTATCGAGCCGTTGAGCGGGAGGTTGCTAGGCGGCGGCGCGCGCCGCCAGATCCTGCAACAGCCGCAGCGTGTGGCCATAGGCATTCATGGCGGAGCGGGCGCGCGCGGCCGTTTCCGGCGAGCCGGCCTTGGCCAGTTCGTCGAGCTGGCGGCACGTGCTGGCGCAGCCGGCCATGAACTCCTCCAGGCGGCCGGACTCAAAGACACGCTGGATGGCGGGGAACTGGCGCCAGTTGGTTTCCTGGGTTTCGGAAGTCATACGGTTCTCCTTGTATGGATGGCTGGACTCAGGCCACGCGGCCCATCGGCTCGAGTGTGATTTGCGGGGACAACTGGTCGTAGCTGAGCACGGCCAGGTCCGGATGCTGGGTGGAGAGGATCTGGCGCACGTAGCGGCGGATGTCACGCTCTGTGACGATCACCGGATTCTGCGCGGTGGCGGGCAGCGCGCCAAAGGCTCGGCGGGCGGCCGCGAGGGCCTCCTGCAAGGCGCCCGTTGGCATTGAGAATGTTACGCCGCCGGCTGTTTTGCGAATGGCCATGCGGAAGGATTCTTCGAGACGCGGATCCAGGTCGTAAACGTAGAGGCGCTGATCGCCGCGAGACAGTTGATGGCAGATGCGGCGTTTGAGATCGCCGCGAACCCGCTCCGTGAGTTGGATGGGATCGTCCTCGCCGCGCGCCCATTCGCCCAGTGATTCGAGAATTGCCTTGAGATCGCGGATGGAGACGGCCTCCAGCGAAAGGCGGCGCAGGATATCGGTGAGCAGGTGCACGGGCACAGGTTTGGGCACCACCTGCTCGACGAGATTGGGGTACAGCTCGCGCATGCGCTCGACCATGAGGTGGACCTCCTGGAGGCCGATGAACTCGCCGCTGTTGCGCCGCAGGAAATTGGTGAGGTGCAGCAGGAGCACGTTGGACGGATCCCAGGTGGTGAAGCCGGCTGCCTGCGCAGCGGCGGCCTGCTGCGGCGAGATCCATGTAGCCGGGCGGCCGGTGAGCGGATGGACGCCCTCGTCGCCCCGGAAGCCGAAGGTGGCGAGAGCAGCGGGCGCCTCGCCGATTAGCAGGCAATCCGTGCGGATACTACCGCGCACCGAAGGGATCTCGTTCAGCCAGATTTCAAACGCGCCGGCGGCCAGCGCGGTGGTGGGATTCACATTCACCGGCGGGAAGACCACGCCCAGGTCGAAGTAGAGAGACTGGCGCAGTGCGGCCACGGCCTCATGAAACGCCGGCGAGAGCGCGATATCGGGCGCGATGCTGACAACCACGGGGACCATGGCCTCCGGCCGCGGGGCGTCGGCCGCGGCGGCGGCGCTTTCCGCCACCTCCGCCTCGGCCTCGGTGATCACGCGCGGCTTCATCAACGCGTAGGCCAGGCCGCCGAGGGCGCCGGCCAGGAGAAAGAATGGGATCTTGGGCAGGCCCGGAATCAGGGCCATGATGAACATCAGCCCGGCGGCCACGCCGATCGCTTTGGGCTGGGCGAGAATCTGCCCGGCCACCTGTGCGCCGAGATTGGAATCGGGCCCCTCGGCCGCCACACGGGTGATGATCATTCCGGCGGAGATGGAGATCAGCAGCGCCGGGATCTGGGAGACCAGGCCGCTGCCGATGGTGAGTACGGAGTAAACCTGTACGGCCTCCATGGCGCTCATGCCGTGCATCGCCACGCCGATGACGAGGCCGGCGATGATATTGATCATGGTGATGACGATGCCTGCGATGGCGTCGCCCTTGACGAATTTCATGGCGCCGTCCATGGCGCCGTAAAACTGGCTCTCGCGAGAGAGGTCCTCGCGCTTGGCGCGGGCCTGTTCGTAGGTGAGCGTGCCGGCGCGGAGATCGGCATCGATGCTCATCTGCTTGCCGGGGATGGCGTCGAGCGTGAAGCGTGCGGCCACCTCCGCCACGCGCTCGGCGCCCTTGGTAATGACGATGAACTGGACGAGCGTGATGATGAGGAAGATCACCGCGCCGACAACGAAATTGCCCTGCACGACAAACTGGCCGAAGCTGGCCACCACCTCGCCGGCGTCAGCCTGCAGGAGGATGAGGCGCGTGGCGGAGATGTCCAGCGACAGCCGGTAGAGCGTGGTGATCAGCAGCAGCGTGGGGTAGGACGCGATCTTGACGGCGTTCGGGATGTAGACCGAGACCATCAGGAGCGTGAGCGCCACGCTGATGTTGATGGTCAGGAAGATATCCAGCAGCCAGGTGGGCAGCGGGATGATCATCAACCCGACCATGGCGGCGATGGCCGCCACCAGGAGCAAGTCCGCCGACCTGGTGAGAACGGACGCCATGCGCCCGTTCTTCACGTCGGTGACGATTTCGTTCCAGCGCGCAGTGAGATCCGTCATAGAGCGTCAGGCCCCGGCGACGCGGCTCATTTCCTGGAGCACGACATTCATGCCTTGCAGGATGGCGCGGGCGCGGTTGGCGCCAGGATCACGCCCGTCGGGATCCAGCGCCAGCGCCTTCTGGAAAGCCGTGGCGGCCTCTTCGGCCTTGCCCTGCCGCAGCAGGACTTCGCCGAGATTGGAGAGTACGGTGGGCTCGTCGGGGTGGCGCTGGAGCGCGGCGGAGAGATGGCCGTGCGCGGCATCGACGTTGCCGCGGGAGAGCTCGATGGCGCCCAGGCCGGCGTAGCCGAAGTACTTCGTGCCGTCGAGCGCGATGAGGCCCTGGAAGATCTCTTCGGCCTCGTCGATCTTGCCCTGCTCGTAGCTGTTGTAGCCGATGACTGCGATGGCCTGGAGCTGATCCGGGCCCAGCCCGATGAAGGCGTTGAGGGCCGCGGTGCCATCGATCACCCTTTGCAGGGTATCGGTGGGGAGAGTGGTGGGGGAAGTGCTCATGATTGTGACTCCTTGCGTTACTTGATGGCCTGGATGGCCTTCGACATCATCTGGCTGCGCTGCTCCATCATTTTCGAGATCATCTCGAACATCCGCTGCGCCTTCTGCATCAACTGCTGCGCCTTGAGCTGGTCCGAGGGCTTGTCGGAATTCATCAACGATTCGGCCTGGGACATCATCGAATCGATGTTGCCCCAGCCGCCGGAAGAACTGGAGGAGACGCCGCCGCCTGCGCCGGATGCGCTGCCGGAATTGCCAGTGGAGGACGAGCTAAGCGCGCCGCCGGCTGCCGATGCGCCCGTGGCGGGAGAGGACCAACCTGCGCCCGAAGCGCTGCCCGCGCCGGAGCCGCCCGTGGCCGCCTGCGTTGAGCCGCCGCCAGCGCCGCCGCCCTGCATCATCTGGATCAGATCCTCGAACATCTTCAGGATCTGCGTCATGTCCGGCGGCGGCTGTTGCGCGTTCGGCAGGTTGTTGACCAGATTGCCCACAGCCTGAAACGCCGCGCCGTTCGACGGGCCGGCGCCGCCGGCGCCGTTGATGGTCTGCATCACCTGATCCAACGACACAGCGTTGGTGCGGGCGCCGTCGGCGCCGGTGGTGTAGAACTGCTTGCTATCGGCGTCGTACCGCAGCTTATCGTTCTGCTGCATCGTCCAGCCGATGGCCGCGCGCTCGCCCGTTTTGCCGTCATTCTTGGACCACGGATTGCTGCCGTCGAAGAGCCCCGCCTTGGCGGAGTCGCTGCCGGTGATGCGGCTATTGACGCTCTGGCTAAACGCCGGCCACTGCGAATCGTTGCCGACGATGGGGGCCTTGCCGAAGCTCATGTCGCCCTGCGCCAGAGTGGCCGAGGGGTTCATGCGAATCTCGATGTTGATGGACGCCGGAGACATGGCCCCGGGCTGCGCCTGGAAGCCCCCAGAACCGGCCTGGCTAGCCTGGCCGCCCTGACCACCGAGCAACTTCTGCAAGTCGCCCAGGGCCTGCTGGAGTTGCTTGAACACCTGCTGGAGTTGCTGCATGCCGGCCTTGCCCGCAAACGGCGCCAGAGCCTGGCCGACGACGGCGCCCTGCGGACCGCCCAACAGGCTGACCGACATCTGAGCCACCGGATTCATGTTGTTGATGATGCTGCTCATTACTTTCTCCTTGCACACCGGTTATCGTGAGCGAGCCGCAATGGTTGCTTGCGCCGCGTGGAATCAGTAGCCGTGACGGATGTTCTGCCGTAGCCAGCCGGGCAGTTGCTTGAGCTGGCCCTGCTCCAACCTTTGGCGCAGTTGATCGAATACTTCGGTGTGGCCCTGGCGTTGCGCCTCGCGCAGATAGCGATCGAGCTGGCCCCAGATGGGGGCGTCGGGTTTGCCGCTGGCGGAGGATCCCGCCACTTTGGAGAGATCCAGAAACGTGGTGGTCACCGGATCGCGCACCTCACCGGAGGTGGGCAGTGAGCGCACCAGACTCTCCGGAGAGACGCGCTCAAACACGGTTTTCAACTGATCCGGCGTGGATTGCGCCACGATGTTCTGGATGCGCACGACGTCGTTGGGCGCGGTTTTCGGCCCGTCCATCACCTGATCGAGGATGGCCGCCTTTTCGCGGCCGGTGCGGCCGGTGCGCTCCAGCGGGACCTCGGTGTGGCCGGGGTTCTGGAACAGGTACGCCATCTTCAGCGCTTCGTCGTTGGTGGGGATGTTCTCGCCGCCTGTCATTACCAGGTCGCCCAGCACGGCGATGCCCTGCACCACCTGGCCGTTCTTGCCTTGCAGGTTCGCGTCGAGCAGATCACTCATCGCCTTGGCGTCGCCCTTACGATAGTCGTTGGAGGCGAAGGCCAGGTCTGTGAGGTTGGCCACCACCTTGCCGGCAACGTCCACGGGGAAGGCCTGCGAGGCGAGATCGACGGTCTCATAGGCAGGCGTATCCTTCAGCCCCGCCGTCTCGAGGACGAACTTCAGCGCGCCCACGGCCGTTTCACTGACGTTTGCCAGCGAGCCGGCGGTCTTCAGATCTACCGCCAGCTTTGTGGCAACACTCACGGCCGCCTTTGTCAGGTTCTGGCCGGAGTGGCCGGGGTTGGCCTTTTCGAAGTCCTGGAAGTTGCTGTAGACATCCAACGGAACAGCCAGCTTGCCGAGCGTTGTGGCGATCTTCTTCGTGTTGCCGAGAAGGTCCGCGATGGGCTCCATCTTGCCGCTCAGTTTGCTGAGCTTGTTGATGTCTTTGGAGACCTCCGTGAACTCGCCAAGCGCGCCTTTCAGCTCCTTCTGAATCACGCGCCCCTCTTCCATCACCTTGGAGAGATCGCCGCGGAGCTTGTCCACGTCGAACTTGTTGGTGGTTTTGGAGAGCTCATCGAGGAGGAGCCCCATCCGCTTCTCGACTCCTTCGGCGCCGGCCCGCAGGCGGTCCATGCGCGTGCCGAGCTCGCCGGCCTGCTTGGTGAGAGTGCCGATCCGGAGATCCACGGCGCCCTTGCCGGTGTCCAGGATGTCGCGCCCGCCGGCCACCCACTTGTTCTTCTCCACCGCGTGATCGCCCAGATCCTTCGGCAGCTCGGCGCCCGCGGGCAGCGGCTCCTTCGCTCGATTCAAGCGTTCACGCGCCATGCTGTCGCTGACTGATGTATCGGCGGCGCGGGCGGCCGGTTTGGGCGTCTCGGGCTTCGGCTCATGGGGAGAGATGGGCGCGCCGTAGGCCGCAGGCGTTTCGGTCTTTGCGGCCGGGCGATGTTCGACGGCCTTCGGATAGTGGGTCGCTAGATTGTCTTTCACCGAGCCGTCGGGCCCGCGCTGAACCTGCGTCCCTTTGCCACCGCTTTTCAACTGCGGCAGAACCACTTCCGCGCCGGCCGCCAGCGCCTGGTTGGGATTCTTCAGTTTCGGGTTGAGCCGCAGAATCTCGTCGAGCGGCGCCCCGGTGCTCTTCGCGATCTGCGCCAGCGTATCGCCCTTCTTGGCGATACAGCTCAAGTCGCTGTGGACTTTGTATTGGGAACTGCCGCTCTCGACTCGCATCCTGTCCTCTTCGTCCTACTTGATGGCCTGGATGGCTTTCGACATCATCTGGCTGCGCTGCTCCATCATTTTCGAGATCATCTCGAACATCCGCTGCGCCTTCTGCATGAGCTGCTGCGCCTTGAGCTGGTCCGAGGGCTTGTCGGAGTTCATCAGCGACTCGGCCTGCGACATCATCGAATCGATATTGCCCCAGCCGCCGCTGTTGCCCGTGCTGGCGGGCGCCGCGCTACCGCCGCCGCTGGATGCGCTGGCCGCACTGCCCACCGCGCTACCCACCGCGCTACCCGCCGACAAGCCTGCCGCGCCAACTGCCGCGCTGGCCGCCCCGCCGCCCGCCACGCCCTGCAATTTGCTGAGCAGATCGCCCAACAGCTTGGAGATCTGCTGCATGTCCGTCGGCGCGGCCTGCCCCTGTTGCAAGGCATTCAACGGGCTCTGGATGGTGATGGTCACACCGCCGGGTCCGGACGAGAAGGGCAGCGGCTGCGCCGGGAACGGCTGCGCCAGTTGGCCGCCCTTCGCGCCATTGCCGCCGCTCTTGAAGATGCCCTCGAACGCCTTCATGACGCTGCCGAGCAACTCCGCCGGATTGCCGCCGCCCGTCAACTGGCCCATGATGGAGCCGAGCACACCGCCGAGAGGGCCGCCGACGGCGGTCATCGCGATTTGAATTGGGTTGATATTGAACATCTGTTTGATCTCCTTCTGCCTTGCGGCCTGATCTGTCTTGCACTTGGGTTATCGCCGCAACCGGGCGGGAAGTTGTCAGAGACCCAATCTGAATTGCAGCCGCGCCCGCGCCGGACCCGCGACCGACGCCGGCACAGCGGCCAACTCCGCCGCCGCTTCGCGCGTATGGCCCAGCGCCGCCAGCCCTTCGGCCAGACGCAGGCTGGCCGCCGGATTGGCAGGGTGTGCCGAAAGCCACCAGCGCATCAGGTCCACGCAGGCCGCCGGGTTGCCCACCGCCAAATGGCACGCCGCCAGCGCCTGCACCACGTAGGGGTCCGCCCGGCTTTCCTCCAGCAGCGCCGCAAACACGGTGCCCGCCCGCTCGTAGGCGCCCTGCTCATAGAGCTCATGGCCCCACGCTGCCAGCCGCCAGCGCGTCGTCTCGCTCCATCCCGCATTCGCCATCGCCTACCTCCGCCCCTGGCTGGCACGGGCCAGCATCAGCTCTTCGGTCTCCAGCCTCTGTGCCAGCATTTGGATCAACGCCGCCGACGCCTCCCCGCCCGGCGCGGCGCCAGCCGCCACCATGCCCCGAAACTCCGCCCGCAGGCTCTCCGCCGTTGGCTCCTCCACGCCGGCCGGACGCCGCGGCGGCTCCAGCACCGGCGCTGCCGAATAGCGCGGCTCCGCCTGCACAATCTGCCGCCACCCCGATGTCAGCGCCTCCACTTTGCGGCTCAACACCTGCCGGAACAGTGGTACGCCTCCAAGCGCTTGCGACGCCGGCAGCGCGCCCGCACCGATCATCGATGGACCGATCTTCATCCCTTGCCTCCCTTCTCTTGCTGGCGCTCCAGCTCGTAAACCCACAGCAGGATCTCGGCCACCGCCGCGTAGAGATCCTCCGGCACCTCATGCCCGGTCTCCACCTTGTAGAGACGCCGCGCCAGCGGCACGTCCTGAAGCACCGGCACGTTGTAGCGCCGCGCCAGCTTGCGGATCTCGCCGGCCTTGAGATTCTGCCCGCGCGCGATCACCCGCGGCGCGTTCATCGTCGCCTCGTCGTAGCGGAGCGCCACGGCGTAGTGCGTCGGATTCACCACCACCACATTGGCCGACTGCACGTTCGAAAGCTCCGCCTCGTTCAGCAGCTGATGCTGCAACTCCTTGCGCTGGTGCTTGACGTGCGGATCGCCGTCGCTATCCTTGAACTCCCGCTTCACCTCGTCCTTGGTCATCATCAGCTCCTTCCTGTGGAGCTTGGTCTGGATCAGGAAATCCGCTACGCCGATCACGAGAAACGCGCCGCCGGCCTGATAGAGCAGCCCGAACATCTGCTGGCCCGCCAGTTGGCCTACGCCCCACGTATCCACGCGCCCGGAGAAGGCGATCTCGCGCATCATCCCTCTCGTTGCCTTGTACGCCAGGAAGCCAATGATGAGTAGCTTCAGCAGGTTCTTGCAGAGATCGAGGTAGGTGCGCGGCTTGGCGAAGATCCGCTTCAACCCCTCCAGCGGGTTCAGCTTCTCAAACGACGGTTTGATGGACTCCAGCGAGAACACGCCCCGCACCTGGAGATAGCCGACCGCCAGCGCGACAAAGAACAGGCTGCCCATCAGTGGCAACTGGATCATCAGCGCGGTCTTCCACCATTCGCCGGTCCAGCGGAAGAGCTGCGCCTCGGAGAACGCCGCGCGGAAGATCTCCGGCCGGTACGATTCCGTCATCATGCCGCGCAGGCTCTCCACCATCCCGCCGCCGGCGGCCTGCAGCGTGGCCGCCGCCACCAGAAATAGAATGGCCTGCGTGAGATCCTGGCTGCGCGCCACCTGCCCTTTCTGGCGTGCGTCGCGCAGCTTTTTCTCTGTCGGTTGCTCTGTCTTTTCTCCCGCCATCGCTATCGGTCCTTCAGCGGAACCCGGCCACCAGGTCGGTGATCTGGCGGAACAACACCTGCGGATACTCGCGCAGTTGCCCGGCGAGGATGGGCATGATCAGCACGAGAATCACCAGGCTGACCAGCGCCTTCACCGTCTGGTTCTCCGAGTGGATGGGAATCTGCGCGGCCACCCGGTTGAAGAGGCCGAAGCAGACGTCCAGCAGGAACAGCGCTAGCAGCACCGGCGCGGCCAACCGGATGGCCACGACAAAGAGCTGCGCCGAGACGCGCAGCACGAGCTCGGCCAGCGCCAGGCCGCCAGCCGCCATCGCCGGAAACTTCGCCGCCGGTATGGCCGTGAAGCTATCGGCGAGCGCGCGCACGAAGTAGAGGTGCCCGTCAAAGGTGAAGAAGAGCGCGATGGCCGCCTGCACCTGCAACAGGCCCAGCACGGATGCCGGCCCTGGCAGTTGCGGCGTGTAGAGCGTGATCTGGTTCATGCCGCGCTGCGTATCGACCAACGCCCCGGCCATCTCGATGCCGTAGAAGACGGCCTGCGCCAGAAACCCGATCAGGGAGCCGAGCAGGATCTCCTTGGCCAGCAGCGCCACCGCATCGATGGCCGTCACGCTGCCCGCCGGCGCCATTGAGGGGACGAGGATCGCGGTGATCACGGCCGCCAGGCCCAGACGCATGCGCATCGGCACGGATTGGCCGCCCAGGAAAGGCGAGAGCGAGATGGCCGCCGCCAGCCGCGCCAGCACCAGCCCATAGAGCAGCAGCGTGCTGTGCAGATCGCCGCGGAAGCCCGCCGACAACATGACTCGCTGCAATCCGGCGAACAGGTCCATGACGTTGCGCGGCTCCTAGTGGACCAGCGGAATGGATTCCAGCAGCGCCACGGTGAAGCGCACTGCCTGCTTCATCATCCACGGGCCCATGATGGCCAGCGTCAGGAACGTGGCCAGCAGCTTGGGCACAAAGCTTAGAGTCTGCTCCTGCACCTGTGTGGTGGCCTGCAGGACGCTGACGATGAAGCCCACCAGCATGGAGGCCAGCATGGGCGCGGCCGAAAGCAGCAGCACCATCAAAATGCCCTCACGCAGGATTCGTAGAATCGCCTCGGGTGTCATATCGGTTTCCTCGCCTTACAGGTAGCTCAACACCAGACCGCGGCAGACCAGATACCAGCCGTCCACCATGACAAACAGCAGCAGTTTGAAGGGCAGCGAGATCACCACCGGCGAGAGCATCGACATGCCCATCGCCAGCAGGGTGTTGGCCACCACCATGTCCACAATCAGAAACGGCACGAAGACGATGAAGCCGATCTGGAACGCTTCCTTCAGCTCGCTGGTCGCAAAGGCCGGGATCAGCACGCGGAAGTCGTTCTTGTCGAGTTGCGGCGCCGGCTCGCCCTCCTGCCGCTCCAGGCGCGCGGCGAGTTCCATGAAGAGCACGCGGTCCTTATCGTGACAGTGCTTGGCCAGCCACTTACGCAGCGGCTCCTTGCCCTGTTGCGCTCCGTCAAACACCGCCTTGACGTTGGCCTCCGCAAACAGCGCACCGCCGCCGCCCAAGTTCCCCGATGCCGCGTACATCTGCCGCGCCACGGGGCTCATCACGAAGATCGTCAGCACAAACGCCAGGCCGGTGATCACCTGGTTAGGCGGCACCTGCTGCGTGCCGAGAGCGTTGCGCAGAATCGAAAGCACCACGGAGATCTTCACAAACGACGTGAGCATGATCATCACAAACGGCGCCAGCGCCAGGGCGCCCAGGACAATCACCATCGTGACGGGGCTGGAAAACATTACGCCCTCCTCCGCTTGAGCAGATCTGCAAAACGCGTGGGCGCGACGGGCATCTCCACCGGCAGGCTCTCCCTGGGAATGGAGCCCAGCGCGGAGAGCGTATCGCCCGAGGAGCCGATCAGCAACGTCTCCGATCCGGCCTCCACGATGTATAGAGTCTTGCGCGGCTCCAGCGGGTAGGTGGCGCGCACGCGGATCAGACCGTCCGCAGCGGGCTTTCCAAACTGTAATCTCGGCAGCACGTGCCGCAACACCACATAGATCAGGCCCAGCGTGATCGCCAATGCCGCCAGCAGTTGCAGGTAGTCTTTCCAATCGAGCATTTCTATTGGTTCCAGCCCAGTACGCGCACGCCGAGACGGCCTTCGATGCGGACCAGTTCGCCCGAGCCCAGCAGCTTGCCATTCAACGCCAGCCGTACAGGTTGCTCGCCGCCGCGGCCCAGCTCCACAACAGAACCCGCGCCCAGGCTGCGCAGCTCCGCCAGGGTGAACTCCTTCTCCGCCAGCACCACCTGGAAGAGCACCGGCAATTCATCCAACGACAAGTTCTGGTCGCGCTCGATATCAGGCATCTCAAGAGACTTATTGAGCGTGAGCGCGGAAAAGTTGCTATCGCCGCAGGAACAATGCCAGCCCTTACGCAGGCCGGGCAGCAGCAGCTTGGGTTGCGGCTCAAGCAGCACCGTGTCGCCCTCGCTGAGCGAGGCCGCGTCGCCCCGCGCTAGCTCCACTTCCGCCAGCAGCGCGCGGCAGGTCCATGACAGCTCAGGCAGCGCATCGCGGCACAGCTCCTGGTGCCCGGCGCTCAGTTCATCGAGCATACGAAACGGCAGGAAGAGCCGCGCCGCGCCGGCGTGATCCCGCAGCCGGATCTCCATCTCCACCAGCGCGCCGCGCTCTTCTGTATCCCCGGCTGGAGCCGCGCCCCAGCGCCCGCACTCAAAGCGCCACGGCCATCGCGCGCCCGTATTCAGGGCATCGAAAACGATACCCGTGAGAAAGTCCAGGCAGCCGGCGTCGGTCTCCAGCAGCCCCGGCGCATCGATCTCTTCCTGCCCTAGCAGCCCGCACAGCGCCTCATCAATCAGCCCGCGAGACACGTTCAGGGTAATCGCCCCGTCGCTCGGCAGCAGCCGCACGGACGAGCTCAGCGAGCCCGCCGGCAGCGCGCCGCACGCCTCGCCCCACGCCACGGCCGAGACGCGCGGCGCCCCGAACTCCAACCGGTCTTCCGGCGCCCACAGATGCTCGGCGCTGACTTGCAGAGAGTACGGGAAGATCGTGAACACCACCTCCGGCGCGATGGGCGTCGGCTGGTTTGGCTCCAACTTGCGGTCGCCGATGAACGTGCCCAGCCGGCTGCCGAGATCCTCCAGCATCACCTGACCGTCCTGCACGAACACGCGCGCGTGCTCCTTCTGGACCACTGCTTCCGGCACCACCAGGCCGCAGCCCGCGTCGCGCCCGATCACCAGCCCCGCATCGCCAAAGTCCGTCACAATCGGCTCGCGGTTCGCTTCCAGCCAGTGCTTCGCCGTCAACCGCATGGCGCGCCCGGCGGGCCGCTCCATCAAGCCGGAGAGGGTGCCGCGAATGCGCTGCGCCCAGCCCTCGGCGGGCGTACCAGCGGCCATCAGCCAGTTCCAGGCCGCCACTTCACCGGCGCGAAACTCCGCCAATTGGTTCACTCCCGTTCCTCCGCTTCCCGCTCCTGCTGCCGCCGCCGTTGACCCCCGCCATCCGGGCGGGCCTCCACACGGACCGACGATGGATACCCGTGCCGCTCCAGCGCCGCCCGCAGCGAATCCGCGTTGGCCTCCAGCACCTGGCGCGTCTCCGGAGTGGCGGCCGCAAACTGCACCTGCAACTCATCGCCCTGCCGCGTTAGGTGCACAGACACGCCGCCCAGCACCTGCGAGTGGAACTCGATCCGCACCTCACCCGGCCCCATCACATCGAGCCGCGTCTCGATCTCCGCCGCCAGAGCCTCCACCACGGCGGGTTGCACCGGCGCCGCGCCCTCTGTCTCCTCTGCATGGATCAATGGCTGCTGCGCGAAGACGCCCTGCGGCATCTGCGCCTGCGGCGCGGCAGTCTCTTCGAGCGACGCCTTCTTCTGCCGCAGCAATTGCCCAAAGCCCTTGCCCGCGCCCGGACGCTCGGCCGGCTTGTCCGCGCTTTTCCCTACGTTTTGCGAGCCGCCTTCAATCTTCATGCCCGGTTCCTCCGGTTAAACTGCACTGTCCCGCTCTCGTCCTGCTGCTCGGCCTCCACGCGTTCCTCCTCGCGCCGGTAGCGCTCCTCGGCCCGCGCACGGTGCTTGCGCAGCACCTCCACCTGCCGCATCGCCTCCGCCAGCGTGGCTCGCGCCACCTCCACCGCGTCGGCGCAATCCTCAATCGTGATCCGTTGCTCCAGCACCGCGTCGCGCGCCCAGCCCGCTTCCTTGTCCAGCCACTGCACCTCTTCGGCGCGGCGCTGCACCTCGGCGCCGCTGAGCACGCCGCCGCCCGGCGTCAGCACGGCATCGCGCGCCGTGCGGTGCCGCGCAGTGGCCTCGTCGGCCTTTCGCTGCAACTCTACCAATCGTTCGCGGGCCGTCTCCAAAGCGCGAATCGCATCGCCCAGCGCCTGCCGCGCATCATCCTGCGCGCGTTCCCGTTGCTCCAACAGCACTTGCAGGCGATAGACGAATGCCACTGCGCCTAGCTCCCGCCGCTCATCGCCGCCAGCCGCTCCACGGTCGCCTCGTAGGGCGCCTCTTCGTGCGTGCCCTGCTTGAGAAAGGCGCGCACGGAATCAATCGCCTCAATCGCCTCGTCCACGCCACGATCGCTGCCGCGCTGGTAGGCCCCCAGCAGGATCAGATCCTTCTGCTTCTCGTAGGTCGCCAGCAGCATCCTCAGCCGGCTCGCCGCTTTGCGATGTGCGTCGCTCGCCACCGCCGTCATCACGCGGCTCACGCTCTGCAGAATGTCGATCGCCGGATAGTGCCCCTGCGCAGCCAGCTCCCGCGACAGAATGATGTGCCCGTCGAGGATGGAGCGCACCTCATCCGCCACCGGCTCGTTCATGTCGTCGCCCGCTACCAGCACCGTGTAGAACGCCGTGATCGATCCGCGGTCCGAGTTGCCCGTGCGCTCCAGCAGCTTGGGCAACTCCGCGAAAACCGACGGAGTGTACCCAGCCCGCGCCGGCGGCTCTCCGCACGCCAGCCCGATCTCGCGCTGCGCCCGAGCAAAGCGCGTGACCGAATCCATCAACAGCATCACGCGCAGGCCGCGATCCCGAAACGATTCGGCGATGGCCGTCCCCACATAGGCCGCCTTCAGCCGCACCAGCGAGGGCTGGTCCGATGTCGCGCAGACCACCACGGAGCGCGCCAGTCCCTCCGGGCCCAGATCCTGCTCCAAAAAATCGCGCACCTCGCGGCCGCGCTCGCCCACCAGCGTGATCACGTTCACGTCCGCTTCGGTGTTGCGCGCAATCATTCCCATCAGCGTGGACTTGCCGCCGCCCGCCGCCGCGAACAGGCCGATGCGCTGCCCTTCCCCGCAGGTCAGGATGCCGTCAATGGCGCGCACTCCGGTGCTCAGGCTGTTCAATACACGGCGCCGCCGCAGAGGATCCGGCGGCCGGCTGTTCACTGGATAGTCAGCCACGTCCACCAGCGGACCGCGCGTCGCCTCATCCAGCGGCTCACCCAACCCGTTCAACACGCGTCCCAACAATCCCGGCCCGGCCTTCACGCTGAGGCATTGGCCGGTCGGCACCACCTCACTGCTTGGCCCGATGTTGGTCAGCTCGCCCAGCGGCATCAGCAGCACGTCGCCGTCCTGGAATCCTACCACCTCCGCCCGCAGCGGCACGGTGGAGCGCCCCGTATAGATCAGGCACACTTCGCCGATGAACGCCTCCGGCAGAGACGCCAGCACCAGCAGCCCTGTGACGCTCTTCACCCGCCCACGCAGTTGCACCGGCGTCACGCGCTCAAGAGCGTGAAACAGGGCGTCGATATCGTGCGAGCCGCCGGCAGTCATGCCCGCACCTCGTGCAGCAGCGCCCGCTCCAGCATCTCCAACTGCACTTCCACCCGCGCGTCGATCGCGCCCAGCTCGCTGACAATGATGCAGCCGCCCTGCGTGATCTCCGCCGATTCCGCCACGCGCACGCTGCAATCCTGCGGCAGCCGCTCGCGCAGCCTCGCCAGATGCGGGGTGAGCACCGCCGCCGCGCCGGGCGCTACGCGAATGGTCAACGTCCGCTCGCGCGTTACGCTCTTCAGCGCCTCGCCGACAATCACAGCCACGCGCTCCGGCGCCGCCTGCAACTCCTCGCCCAGGATCTTACCCGCGATCTTGATTGCCAGCCGCACGAAATCAGCCTGGCCGTCCTTGCGGTACCGCTCGCCCTGCGCCCGCGCCTCTTCCAGCGCCGCTTCCCATTCGCGCAACCCGGCCGTGTAGCCCGCGCTCCACGCCTCTTCGCGAATCTGCTCGCTTGTGGCCTCGGCATCGGCCACCAGGCGCTCGGCCTGCTCGGCCGCGCTGATCACCTGCTGCCGCACGATCTGGCCGGCGCCGAGATTCGCCTTGAGGATCTTACCTTCCATCGGACTTACCCTCTTCCGTCAGTTGCCGGAACAGCAGCCAGTTCTTCCACAGCCGCGACGAGTGGCGCAGCGGACCCAGCGCCTGCAGCTTCTCCTCGTATTCGGCATTCCGCAGCGCGCTTAGCTTGGACCGCACGTCGCGCCGGTCGCCGCCCGAGGCCAACAGGGCCCGCGCCTGTTCCCGCCTCGCTGGGCTCACTTCGCCCCCTGGCCCGCCATCAGCGCCTGCTGCGCCCGCTCCAGTTGCCACCGCAGTTGCTTCACACGCCCCAGCAGCACCAGTGCCGCAATCGCCGTGAACAACAGCAACGCTAGCGCACCCACGGTCAGTTCCTGATTGCCCGCATACCACTGCACATCGCGCGGCGCCTGCTGGTTGGGCACCACCTGCTTCATCACCACCGCGATGTCCTCCGTCTTCAAGCCCTCCACTCCTTTGGAGACGAGCTTCTTCACTTCGTCCTCCGAAAGCGGGGACTTGCTGCCGCGGTACTTCAACAACACCGCGGCCGAGGGCGGCGCCCACTGCGCCCGGTCAATCAGCGGGCTGTTCTCCGGCAACACCACATGCACCCGCGCATCGGCCACGCCCGCAATGGAGCGCAGCGTGCGGCTGATTTCGCCGGACAGGCCGATCAGCATCCGCGCCCGTTCCTCACTCCCGGTGGGGATCATCCCCTGGTTGGCGAACGCCTCGTCCAACCCCTTCACCTTGTCGCGAGGCAGTCCGTTTTCCTGTAAGACACGCCACGCCAGCACCAGGTTCTGATCGCCGCCTTTTACGTAGACAGCCCACGACGGCGCCTCACGCTCCTTAGCGGATAGCACGCGCATCGCGTCCAGCCCACTCTCTTTCAGCACGACGATCATCTCCTGCGACTCTTTCTCCGTGAGCCCCGCCGAGAGTTCGTGCTTCAGGCACCCGGCCAGCGGCACGAGCAGGAGAAGTACCGCGAGAACGCGAGAACTAAACTTGGGTTTGCATGACTTGTTTGACGCCACTGTTTACTTGCTCCACAGCCTTGGAGACCATCTCCAGGTTTTGAGTAATCTGGTACATCTCAACCTGCAACTTCAGCAGGCTGCGCGGATCGGACATATTCTGCAACTGGTCCATCATCTTGTTGGTGGATTGATACTGCCCGTCGATGGATTGCAGCCGCTGCTGCAACTCGGCAGTAAGATCCGATTTCGGCAGCTTCTCCACCCGGCCCTTCAGGCGGTCGAGGTGGGCGCCCGCATCCTTCAGCTCAGGCCCCCATACCCGATGGGGCGGCTCGGAAGGATGCGCCTCCGATGCGCGCCGCACCTCGCTCACCAGCTCTTTGCGCTTTGCGTCGCTCACTGAATTCACCGGCGGCGGCAGGGTTGGCGATTTTGATTCGGCTGCGGCTTCCTGCTGCACGGCGTCGAAGCGGGACGGACCCTTCTTCTCCGCCGCCGGCACGCTCTCTCCGCCGATCCTCGCGGGAGCGCCGGTTCCGACTTTGCCGATCATGTGGTCTGACACGTTCGTATTCCCAAACCACTTATCGCGCCGCGTGCGCCGAAGTTGCCGGCAGCGCCGAAAGTTCGCTCATCGCCTCGCGCAGCATCTCGATACTCTTCGCATGAACCCGGCATACCCACGACTTCGAAAGGCCCAGCCGCTGCCCTACCTCTTCCAGATTCAGGTTCTGGTAGTAATAGCCCTCAATCACTTCCCGGTTCTTCTCCGGCAGCATCTGCATCGCCCGCCGCACTAATTGCTTCTGCTCGTCGTCCAGCAGTGTCTCCTCCGCCGAGCGCGCGTTGTGATCGGCCACATCCGCCTGCTCCGCGTCCAGCGACAACAGGTAGCAGCTCGTGATTGTCTCCGTGACCGACACCGCCTCCTGCGCGGCGTTCTCCGCCGGCACTTCGTGCGCAGTCTCGGCGTAGTCCGCCATGTACTCGTTGGCCGCCATCTCGAAGCGGTACTTGTCGTACTGGCTCTTGCTGAACCACGTCATTTTGCGAATGGCGTCGTAGATCGCCCCGCGGATGCGGTAGTAAGCAAACGTCTTGAAGAGGATGCCGCGCGATGGATCAAATACCTGCGCCGCCTCCACCAGCCCCAACTCCGCCGCCGCGTCGAGATCTTCCCGCAATACGTGGGAAGGCAGTTGCCGCACAACCTCCGCGGCGAGCGCCCTGGCGTACGTCAGGTGGGTCTCCACCAGTTCGTTTCGCTTGGATGGCATCAGGTCTGTCATGGCTCCTCCACATCCCGTCCCTCTGGCACTGCGTCCAGTTCTTGTACTCATTTGCGTAATAGTTGGCCAGATCCCCTCATCTGCTGGCATAATTTGTGAACAGGGTTCAACGGAGGAGCGAGGGGCCAATGGGGCAAGAGGAACCGGCGGGCGAGGTCACCCGCCTACTGCAAAGCTGGCGCGAGGGCGATCCTGAAGCCTTCGAGCGTCTCATCCCTGTCGTCTACGATCAGCTCCACCGCATCGCTCTCGGCCTGATGCGCCACGAGCGCTCCGATCACACCCTGCAGGCCACAGCGCTCCTCAACGAGCTTTACGTCCGCTTGCTCAACCAGCGCAAAGTCAGCTGGGAGGCGCGCGGCCACTTCTTCACCTTCACCGCCCGGCTCATGCGCAACATCCTCGTCGATCACGCCCGCTCGCGCACCGCCCAGCGCCGCGGCGGCGAGGATCAGTGGAAGCTCCCCATCACGGACGACCTCCCCTGGATTGGAGACGCCGATGAGAATCTCTTCGATCTCAGCCGCGCCCTCGACAAGCTCGAAAAGCTCGACGCCCGCAAGGCGCGCATCGTCGAGCTCCGCTTCTTCCTCTCCTTCACCACCGTCGAGACTGCCGACGTCCTCGGCATCTCCCATGCCACTGTCGAGCGCGAGCTGAAATTCGCCCGCAGCTGGCTCTTCCGCGAACTGAGAGGCGAGGACGCAGCGCGATGAGCGAAGGCGACACCCTCGATCGCTGGCAGCGCGCCGAGGCGCTGTTCTACCGCGCGCTCGATCTGCCGCGGGACGAGCGCGACACTCAACTCCGTGAGTGGTGCGGTGACGACCCCTCCCTGCTCGCCGAGGTCCTCTCGCTCCTCAGCGCGTCCGACCAGGAACAGGAGGCCGCCGGCGGCGCCCCGCCCGGACCATCCGTCGACGTCTGGATCGGCCGTACTGCCGGCCCCTTCCGCCTGGAGCGCCTGCTCGGCCGCGGCGGCATGGGCGCCGTCTATTTCGCGCGCCGTGTGGAGGGCGGCTTCGAGCAGCAGGCCGCGGTCAAGATCATTTCCACGCGCCTCACCTCGCAGTGGCTCCGCCAGAACTTCCTCTCCGAACGCCAGCTCCTCGCCTCGCTCCACCATCCCCACATCGCTCGCCTCCTCGATGGCGGCGTCACCGCCGGTGACGAGCCGTTCCTTGCCATGGAGTATGTCGATGGCGAGCGGCTCGATCGTTACTGCGAACAACAGAAGGCCCCGCTCACCACGGTGATCCACCTTCTCCTGCAACTCTGCGACGCCGTCAGCTACGTCCACCGCAGCCTCATCATCCATCGCGATCTCAAGCCCGGCAACGTGCTCGTCACCGCCGACGGCCGCGTCAAGCTCCTCGATTTCGGCACCGCCAAGCTCATTGAGCCCGGCCTGAAGTCCAGCGGCGACGCCACACGCCTGGGCCTCCGCGCCTTCACCCCGGAATACGCAAGCCCCGAACAGATCTTCGGCGAGTCCGTCACCACCGCGTCTGATGTTTACTCCCTCGGCGTCATTCTCTACCGCCTTCTCACCGGTCGCCTGCCTTTCGACTTCTCCTCACTGTCCAGCGCCGCCATCATGAAGACGCTCTACGAGACGGAGCCCACCACCCCCAGCCAGGCTGTTACCCGCATCGTGCGAGACGGCGACACCATTTCCGCCAACGCCCGCACTCCCGATCAACTCCAGATCAGCGGCGATCTCGACGCCATCGTCCTCAAGGCCCTCCGGCCCGCCCCTAAGGACCGTTACGCCTCCGTCGACGAGTTCGCCGCCGATCTTCGCCGCTATCGCGAACATCGCCCCGTCCAGGCGCGCGAAGGCAGCCTAGCCTATCGCACCCGCAAGTTCCTCCGCCGTCATGCACTCGGCCTCACCGCCTTGGGCCTCATCCTCCTGGCACTCACCGGCGGCCTGCTCGCTACAATCCATCAGGCCCGGCTCGCCGCCGCCGAGGAGCGCCGCGCGCTCGATGGCGCACGCGAGATGCGCCAACTCGCGCACCTGCTGCTCTTCGATTTCTACGACCAGGTCAAGCAACTCCCCGGCTCCACCGACGTCCAGCGCAAGCTCGTCTCCCAATCGCTCGAGTACCTCGACAAGATGGCCCAGGAGTCCCAGGCCGACAAGGATCTGGCGCTCGACCTCCTCGACGGCTACACCAAGATGGCCAATGTCCAGGGCAACCCCTACGAGGAGAATTTGGGCGATGCGAAAGGCGCCATCGCCACCTTTGAGAAGGCGCAGGCACTGGCCGGCCCGCTGGAACGCGAGCACGGCTCGGATCCCCGTGTCCTCAAGGCCCTGGCCTTTCTCTTCCAGAGCCTGGGCGAGGTTTACTTCGGCAGCGGTGAAACCGCCAAGGCAGTGGAGAACACTCGCCGCGCCACCGGTAGCTACGAACGGATGATCGCTGATCCTGCCGCACCCAACGAAATTCTTCAGACTGCCGCCTCGGCCTTCGATGCTCTAGGCGATCAGTACGGCCTGCGCGGCGCCGCCAGCACCGGCGATCTCGATGCCGCCCGCGCCAGTTACGAAAAGGCCATCGCCTGCCAGGCCCGCGTCCACGCACGCCTCCCCAAGCAGGTCCGGGCCCTCCGCGGCCTGGCCATCGGCCATCTCAAGATCGGCAACCTCGTCCGCGAAACCGACCCCGATACCGCCATCGCCGATTACCGCAAGGCCGTGGAAACCCTCAAGGAGATCGACGCCGAGGGCCAAAAGAGCGGCCCAGTCCTGCGCGTCGCCAGCATGGCCAACATCAAGATCGGCGGCCTCCTCGCCGAGGCCGGCCGCGCCCGGGAATCACTCCCCTACCTCAACGACGCCACGGCCATCTTGCGTCCGCTCATCCAGCTGGATCAGGTCGACACCAAATACCGATATGACCTCGTCACTGCAGAGTTCTATCTCGGCACGGCGTGCGAGGAGCTCGGCTTGAAACAGGCGGCAATCCAGCACTATGAGTCGATGAGGTCCATCCTCTCGGCCCTGCTCCTTGCCCATCCGGGCAACCTCGTCTGGCAGGGACACCTGGCGGAAGCCACCTGGCGCATCGGATTCCTGCGCCGGGATCTCGGGCAGCGGGCCGAAGGCGATCGCGACGTCCGCCGCGGGCTGGATCTCGCCCTGCAATCCGCCGAGACACTCGATTCCTCAGCCAACGACCTCAACCGCGCGGCAGCTCACCTGCTGGAGGTGATTCCGGCCTCGTGGGGCGATCCCGCCAAGGCCCTCGCCCTCGCCCGCCGCGCCGTGGAGAAGAGCAACAGTACCAACCCGGAATTCCTGCTCGTACTCGCCCGCGCGCTCAAGGCCAACAATCAACCCGCCGAAGCGCGCGCCGCCCTGCTGAAAGCCCGGGACCGCACCCCACCCCTCAAACGAGGCGCGCAGCCCGGCCGCACCACCAAGTCCATCAACGAGGAGCTCGCCAGCCTTCACTAAAGACTCGCCAGGATCTTCACCACCACCAGCAACAGCGCCACGACGCCAAACGTCAAGGCCGCAATCGAAGCCGGGGTCTTGAATCGCCCCTGCACCCACGCCACCGCTGCCGGCTCGTCGGCCCCGGCGCCCTCGCACACCACCGGCACCTGCAACTCCTCCGTCTTTTGCGTCGAGTGAACCAGCCGGTCCAGCGCCCGCCCCATCTCCTCCAGCGTGGCCGTCCGCCGCGCCGGATCCTTCTCCAGCGCGCGTTCGAAGAACCGCGAGACCTCTGCTGGAAACTCCGGAGCCGGCAGCGCCGCCAGACGCGCCCCCGGATTGGTCTGCCACTCCAGCCACGCCAGGTCGCTGTTTTTGTGGATCACCTCCGGCAGTTGCCCCGCAAACCGCTCCCGCCCCAGCACAATCTCGTAAAAGATCAGCCCCAGCGTGTACACCGTCGCGCTCTCCCGCCGCCACTCCCCCGGCTGGAAACTGCCGCGCAGCAATTCCGGCGCGCTATACCGCGGCGTCGAGATCGCCCACGTATCCCGCTCCTTCACCGGCGGATGCGCCGTGATCTCCGGCATCCCGTCCCGCCGCAGCCGCACGTTCTGCGGCGTGATCGGCTCGTGAATCTCGCCCGCCTCGCGGATCTGCCGGATTCGCCGTACCACGTTCAGCAACACCGGCAGCACTTCCTGATACGGCCGCGGCCGCGCCTCCAGCAGATCCGCCAGCGTGCGCGTCGGCGCCGGCGGCAACGGCGCCGGGGGCAGTTCCTCCTTCACAACGACGCCCGCGGTGTCTGGCAGGAGGCCCAGTAGGACCTCCGCCGATTCCGGCCGGCTCTCCTGCAACGGCTCCAGACACCGCTCCACCGCCACCGCCACCGCCGCCGTAATCTCCGGAACCACGTCACGCAACCGCGGTGGGGCCTTGGTCACTCGCGCCGCCGGCCCCATCCCCTGAAAGGGATGCAACCCCGTCAGCATCTCGTAGAAGACCACGCCCGCCGAAAAGAGATCCGACGACGCCGTCACCGGCTGCCCCAGCAACTGCTCCGGCGCCATATACTCCGCCGTCCCCCGCGCAATCCCCAGAGTCGCCCGCGCATCCACATTTCGCGCGATGCCGAAATCCATCAGCTTCAGCGTGCCGTCTCGCGCAAACATCAGGTTCGCCGGCTTCAGATCCCGGTGCACAATCCCCTGCGCATGGATCGATGCCAGCGCCGCCGCCACCTGCCGCGCCAGCGGGAGAAACTCCCCTTCCGGCATTCTCGGCGAAAGCAGCAGCGTCTCCGCCAGTGTCTGCCCGCCCACATACTCCATCACCAGAAACAGCCGGTCGTTTTCCTTGCCCGCACCCAGCAGACGCACCACGTTTGGATGATCGATCTGCCGCCCCAACTCCACTTCCCGCTCAAACCGCTGTTCCGAGCCCGGATCCCGCACCGTGGACGCCCGCCACAGCTTCAGCGCGCACACCTGCCGCGAGTCGTTGTCGCGCACTTTGAACACGACGCTGGTGGCGCCTTCGCCGATTCGGTCCAATATCGTGAATCGCCCCGCAAACGGCGGGTCTCCTGGCTTCGGCAGCCATTCGGCGGATGGCAACGGGTTCTCGGGCATGGTGGCTCTCTCCGGTTATCGGGCCGGCCCACCGGTAGTTGCGCCCCTTGACGCCGGAAGTTCACCCGGATATCTTCGGCGTAGTCATGCTATTGAAGTTCATTTTGGCGTCTTCACTCGCCCTCGCTGGTTGGGATGCCATCGCGCAGACCCCCAGCTTCCGAGTTGAAACGCGTGTGGTGGAGGTCCCCGTCGTCGTGCGGGACCGCAAGACCGGCCAGAACGTCACCGGCCTCACAGCCGCCGATTTCGTCCTCCTTGAAAACGGCAAGCCCCAGCGCATCGAGTTCTGCGGCGTCCACACCTCCGCAAGCCAGGTCGATCCGCGCGCCGTCTACGCGCAGGCGCCCGGCCTCCCATCCGGCCTCTTCAGCAATCGCCGCAGCTCGGAAGGGGACGGCCCGCCCGCCGTCGCCGTCCTCATCGATGGCTTCAACGCCCGCTACGAGGAGCAATACTACGCCGCTCAAGCCGCCGCCGGTGTCATCGAGCGCGCTGAGCAACAATCCCAGTGGAGCCTCTACGCCTTGGGCAAATGGGGCGTCCGAGTTCTGCACGATTACTCCACCGACACCACCAGCCTCGTCCAGCGTCTCCGCACTCTGAGAGCAACGGGCGATTCCGTCGCCGGGCTCGGCGCCGGCGCCGGGGACTCGGCGACCTCCGCTTCGACTGAACTGGAGCGGAAAGCGTCATCTCCCCTTGCCGCCGAAGCCGAGATGCGCCATCGCGTCCGCACCACCCTGAACGCACTCCGCGATATCGGCCGCCACCTCAGCGCCCTCCCCGGCCGCAAGAGTCTCATCTGGATGACCGCAGGCCTACCATTGGGCGCTGTACTGAGATTGAGTCCGGAACTCTGGCACTCCACCCTGGACACCCTGAACGACGCCAACGTCGCCGTCTACTCCATCGATTCGGCCGGCGTCCGCGCCCCGCTCGGCTATCTGGCCGAAATCCCAACCGGCAGCCTTCTCCCCTCCGGCCGCGGCAGCCGCAGCCCCATCGCACCCATCCAGATCCTCGATTCCGTCTCCGCCGAAACCGGAGGCCAGTCCTTCAAGAACACCAACAACCTGGCCAAGAGCTTCACCCGCGCCCTCACCGATTCCCGCACGTTCTACCGCCTCACCTACCGCACCACCAACCAGAAATGGGACGGCCGTTACATGTCCATCAGCGTGAAAGTGCCCGCCCGGCGCGGCATCGAGATCCGCCACCGCCTCGGTTATCAGGCCCGCCCGCTCGAACCCGTCGCGCCGCCGGACCGCGACCGTCTGCTCGCCGAGGCCATCCTCAGCCCGCTGGAAGCCGTGGAGATCGGCCTCATCGCGCGCCTCACGCCCTCCCCCGGCTCAGAGGAATCCGCCCTCCGCCTCACCGTCGAGCCCGGCTCGGTTACGCTCGGCGAGGGCGCCGGCCGCTACCGGGGCCGCTTCGACGTGCGCTTCGTCCAGGCAACCGTCGAATCCAAAGTGCTGGACGACTTCACCGACGAAGTGAATCTCAACCTCAAGCCACCGGAGGCCACCCGCACCCACGGAGAAGGATTCAACTACGACCGGAAATTGCGCATCCGTCCCGGCGCGCACACGCTGAAGATCGCATTCTGCGACCACGCCACCGGACGCGTCGGCTCGCTGCGCGTGCAACTGCCAGCCGCCGCTCAGTGAGGGAGAACGGCCTCGCGAATCTGATCCCGCATCAGATTCTGCTGCTCCCCGCTGACCATGTTCTTCAGCGCGTAGACCCCCGCCGCAATCTCGTTATCCCCGAGAATCAGTGCGAACCGCGCCCCCAGCTTATTCGCCGTCTCCAGAGCCCGCTTGAGCTTGCGGTCCGTCGATAGTTCCACCACGCACCCTGCTCGCCGCAGATCCCGCGCCAGCAGCGCCGCATGGTGCAGCGCCGCATCGCCCATCGGCACCAGAAACACGTCCAGAGGCGTCAGCGATGCCGCGTCCAGGCTCTCCTCGATCGACATCACCAGTCGGTCCTCGCCGATGGAGAACCCGATCCCCGGCGCCGAGACTCGCGAGCCCAGAGACTCCGCCAGCCCGTCATAGCGCCCGCCGCCCAGGATCGAATTTTGCGCGCCCAGCGCTCCGTGCGTCACCTCGAACGTGGTCCGCGTGTAGTAATCCAACCCGCGCACCAGCCGCGGCCGGATCTCGTAAGTAATCCCGCGCGCGTCCAGCAACTCCTTCACCGTCGCAAAGTGCGCCGCGCACTCCGCGCACAGATGATCCAGGATCGAGGGCAGCGCGTCGATCGTCGGCTGATCCTCCGGCACCTTGCAGTCCAGCACGCGCAGGGCATTGGTGTCGGCCCGCCGCTGGCAGTCCTCGCACATTGTCCCCTTCACGGTCTGTAACTGATCCCGCAGCGCCTGCACGAAACCCGGCCGGCACTTCGGGCACCCCACCGAGTTGATGATCAGGTGTGCCGACTGCACGCCGCAGCGCTCCAGCACCTCCAGCACCATCTCAATCACTTCCGCATCCACCACCGGCGATTCGGACCCGATCACCTCCGCGCCGATCTGCGCAAACTGGCGATAGCGCCCCTTCTGCGGCCGCTCCCGCCGGAACATCGGCCCCATGTAGTACAGCTTCCTCAGCCCGGGGATCTGGTCCAGCCGGTGCTCGATATACGCCCGAATCACGGAAGCCGTATTCTCCGGCCGCAAAGTGATGGACGCCCCGTCGCGGTCGTCCCACGTGTACATCTCTTTCGAGACGATGTCTGTCTCTTCACCCACGCCGCGCGCAAACAGCTCCGTCGATTCGAAGATCGGCGTGCGGATCTCCTGATAGCGGAAAGACCGGAAGACCTCGCGGGCGCGAGCCTCCACATGGTTCCAGACAGCCGAGGACGGCGGCAGAATGTCTCTTGTGCCACGAACAGCTTTAATCATTGTTGTTTCGGCCTAGTGCGCGGCTTCGTCGCGGAAATCCTGCCGGTAGCGGATGTACCGCTGGGCGTTCTCCGCAAACCGCGCCTTCTCTTCCGGCGTCACCTGCCGCCGCACCTTCGCCGGCGTGCCCATCACCATGGAATCCGGCGGGATCTCCATCCCCTCCGGCACCAGCGCTCCGGCCGCGATCACCGATCCGTGGCCCACCCGCGCGCCATTCAGCACAATCGCGCCGATCCCCACCAGCACGTCGTCCTCAATCACGCACCCGTGCAGGCACGCCATGTGCCCCACCGTCACGCGATTGCCCAGGATCACCGGATACTTATCCAGTTCGCCGTGCAGCACGGAGCCGTCCTGAATGTTGGTCTCGTCGCCGATGACGATGCGGTTCACGTCCCCGCGCGCCACCGCGCTGGGCCAGATGGAGGAGCGTTCGCCGAACGTGACGTCACCGATAACGGTGGCCGCCTGATCAATGTACGCCGAGGGCGCAACTTTGGGATAGACCCCGCGATAAGGACGAATCATAGGTGTTTCCGCTGGAAACTACCATGGTATCAGAGGGCCGCCACGCTACTCGTACCGCAGCGCCACCGTCGGGCTCACCCGCGTCGCCCGCCGCGCCGGCAAATACCCGGCCGCCAGCGCCGCTAGCGCCAGGGCCGCAATCGCCGCCACCACCACCGTTGCGTCGTACGCCTTCACGCCAAACAACTGCGCCTCTGCCAATCGCGCCAGCGCCAGCGCCGCCGGCACGCCCACCACAACGCCAATCGCCAGAATTAGCCCTACTTCCCGCAGCACCAGCCCCCGGATATCGCCGGAGCCCGCGCCCAGCGCCATCCGGATCCCGATCTCCCTCGTCCGCCGCGCCACCCCAAAGGCCATCACTCCATACAACCCCAGCATCGCCAGCAAGGTCGCCAGCACCGCGAACGCCGACGCCAGTTGCAGCACCATCCTGTCGCTGCGGATGTTCCGCCGCACCTGCTCCTCCATCGTCCGCAATCCCTCCACCGGCAGATTCGGATCGATCGACGTCATCACGCGCCGGATCTGCTTCGAGACATGCTCCGGCGATTGCGTCGAGCGCACGTAAAACGACACAGACCCGATATCCTCGCCCTGCCGGTACGGCAGGAAATACACCTTGGGCGGCGTCTGTTTCACGCTGGAGTACTTACTGTCCCGCACCACCCCGACAATCTCCATCCACGCCGATTTGTCACTCCCCACTCGGAACTTCCGCCCAATCGGATTGGCAGTCCCGAAGAAGTGCTTCGCCCAGGTCTGGTTCACCAGCGCCACCTTTGGCGCGGCCAGCGTATCGTTCGCCGAAAACTCCCGGCCGCTCATCAGGGGCACCCCCATGCGGCCGAAGAAGCCAGCTCCCACCACGTTAAACATCGAGTGCGATTCTCCGGTTTTACCATCGCCCCGGAATCCCTCCACCACAATGCCATTGCCCCAGTTGCTGCCGGAAAGCAGAGGCACCATGGAAACAGTCACGCCCGTCACACCCGGGATCGCGCTCAACTCCTCTTCGGCCCGCTCAAACAGGCTGCGGCACCGGTCAAACTTGTAGTTGCTCAGCTCCGGCGACAGCCCAAAGGTCAGCAAGTTCTCGGTCCTGACGCCCAGGTCCTCCTTCATCAGGTTCACCAGGCTCCGCAGGAACAGCCCCATCGGGATCAGCAGCAGCAGCGAGATCGCCACCTGCCCTGTCACCAGCGCTTGCCGCGCGCGAACGCCGCCCCGGCTGGCCGACGAGTTATTGGAATCCTCTTTCATCGTCGTCGCCGCCGACCCGCGCGCCGCCGACCATGCCGGATACAGCCCGAACAGCAGCCCCGTCAGCAGCGTCACTCCCACCGCAAACGCCAGCACCAGCGGATCCAGTTGCGAAGTGATGCCATAGCCCGGAGTCTCGTCCTGCGACATCATCGATACCAGCAGATCCAGCGCCCACGATCCCACCAGCAGCCCCGCCACTCCGCCCGCCGCCGCCAGCAGCATCGCCTCCACCAGCAATTGCTTCATGATCCGTCCGCTGCTGGCCCCCAGCGCCACTCGGATCGATAGTTCCCGCCCCCGCTGCGCCGCGCGCGCCAGTAGCAGATTGGCCGCGTTGGCCGCCGCAATCAGCAGCACCAACCCTGTGCACACAAACAGCAGGATCATCGGCGCCTTCATCTGCTCCCGCTGCTTGCTCTGCCCCAACGCGCCGGGCTGCAGCTTCAGCCGAGACGCCCGAAACCGCGTCAGATAGTCGGCATTCCTGTCCTTTACCGTCAGCGCCTGCTCGGCCACCAGCCCGCCGTACACGCCGTTGATCGCACTCTCCGCCTGCGCCGCCGTCGCGCCCGCCGGCATGCGCCCGAATACGTAAACCCAATAGTCGTCGTAACGATCCGTGCCGTCCCAACCCGGCGTCATCTTCGGCTTGAACACCATCGGCAGGTACACGTCCGGCTCGTCGTTCAACGTCATCCCCACGAAACTCCGCGGCGCCACGCCCACCACCGTGAACACGCTCCCGTTGATCCGTAACGGCTGATTCAGCACATCGCTCCGCCCGCCCAGCCGGTTCAGCCAATACCCGTAACTCAACACCGCCACCGTTTGACCGGCCCCCTCATCGTCAGCCGGCGCCAGCAGCCGCCCCATCAGAGGCTGCACGCCCAGCAGGGTGAAGAACTGCCCCGATACGATATTGACCGACCCATCCGTAGTCTTTGCCTGATACGCGATGTTGGCGCCCAGCAGCCGGTGCCCCGCCAGGCCTTGCAGCCCCGAGGAGTTCTTCTCCAACTGCCGGAACATCTTGTAGCTGAAGATCGAGTCTTCATCGCCGGCATTGTTCGTCGCGCTTCGGCCGCTCTTGAATTCCGCCGGTGAAGTCAGCAGAACCAGCTCTTGCGGGTTGGCTACCGGCAGACTCCGCAGTAGCGCCTGGTGCAGCAGCGAGAAGATCGCCGTGTTCGCCCCAATGCCCAGAGCCAGGGAGAAGATCACCACCAGACTCACGACCGGTGTCCTGGCCAAAGCGCGCAATGCGTAGCGTACCGAGTTCATGGACACTGTCACTCGCAACTCCCGCGCCACTCCGTATACACTTGAAAACAAAATCCATCACCCCCGCCGCTTCCTCCGCCTGCTCTCCAAAACAGAAACCGCCCGTGCCATTTTCGAACACTTCCTGCGCCCGCCGCGCCACTCGGCACTACAATTTAGGATATGGATCTCCGTCTACCAGCGTTGCTGACCCTGCTCACCTGCTTGGCCGCACCCGCCCAGAAACTCCCCTTTACCGCCGCAGAAATGCTCAAGCTCAAGCGCGTCTCCGAGCCCGCCCTCGCCCCTGATGGCCGCGCCGTCGTCTTCACCGTTGGCGTCGTCGATGTCGAGGCCAACTCCCAGGACCGCCAACTCTACAGCACCCCCCTCACCGGCGGCGCGCCCCGCAAGATCACCGCCGAGGGCCGCAACACCGGCGCCCGCTTCTCGCCCGATTCCAAGCAGATCGCCTTCCTCTCTACTCGCGGCGGCTCCTCCCAGATCTGGATCATGGATGCCGATGGGACAAATCCCCGCCAGCTCACACGCCTCTCCACCGAGGCCGACGGAGTCCTCTGGACCGGCGACGGCGCCAACCTCCTCTTCACCTCCAGCGTCTTCCCCGAGTGCAACGCCGATGACGCCTGCAATCAGAAGCTCCTCGATGCCGAATCCAAGAACAAGGTAAAAGCCAAGGTCTACACTTCCCTGCTCTACCGCCACTGGACCGAGTGGCGCGGCAAGCGCGTGAAGCACCTCATGGCCATTCCCGCCGCCGGGGGCAAGGTCACAGACCTCACCGCCGGCTCCAAGTTCGACGTCCCGCCCTTCTCCCTCGGCGGTAGCGGCAACTACGCCTCCTCCCCCGACGGCAAGGAGGTCTGCTACGTCGCCAACCTTGATGAAAACCAGGCCACCAGCACCAATTGGGAGCTCTTCACAGTCCCCATCGAGGGCGGCGAGGCTAAGAAGGTATCCACCAGCCCCGGCGCCGACGCCGGCCCGCTCTACTCCCCCGACGGCAAATGGCTCGCCTGGCGCATGCAGGTCCGGCCCGGCTATGAAGCCGATCGCTGGCGCCTTGTCGTCATGGAGCGCGAGTCCGGCAAGATCACCGTCCTCACCGAAAACCTCGATCGGCACGTCACCGGCTTCACTTGGCACCCCGATTCCAAACGCCTCGCCTTCACCGTCGAGGACCGCGGCCGCCAGAATGCCCAGCTCATCCCCGTCACTGGCGGCGGCACACGCTCTCTCACTCAGGGCGCCACCCACGTCGACGATCTCCAGTTCACCACCGACGGCAAGACCATGGTCTACACCGAGGTCTCCGGCGCCTCACCCACCGAGATTTGGAGGGCCGGCAGCGCTGGCGGTACTACGCCGCTCGCCCGAATGAACGACGAGTTCCTCGCCGCACACGATCTCCGCAAGCTCGAGGACATCACCGTCACCGGCGCCGAGGGCGCCCCCGTCCACACCTATCTCCTCAAGCCGCCCGCCTTTGACCCTGCCGTGAAATACCCGGTCCTCTTCCTCATCCACGGCGGCCCCCAGGGAGCCTGGGGCGAGTCGTTCTCCTTCCGATGGAATCCGCAGGTCTTCGCCACCGCTGGTTTCCTCGTCGTCATGCCCAACCCCCGCGGCTCCACCGGCTACGGCTCGAAATTCACCGACGAGATCAACGCCGATTGGGGCGGCAAGGCCTACGAAGACATCATCGCCGTCGCCGATCATGTGGCCAAACTGCCCTACGTAGACCCCGAACGCATGGCCGCCGCGGGCGGCAGCTACGGCGGCTACATGGTCAACTGGCTCCTCGGCCACACCGATCGCTTCAAGGCCCTCATCTCCCACGCCGGCGTCTACGACCTCGCCAGCATGGGCGGCGAAACCGAGGAACTCTGGTTCACCACCTGGGAGTTCAAGGGTCACCCCTGGCAATCCCCCGACATCTACGAGAAATGGTCACCCTCCAGGAGCGCTGCCAATTTCAAGACCCCCACCCTCGTCATCCACGGCGAACTCGATTACCGCGTCCCCGTCGGCCAGGGCCTGCAACTCTTCACCGCGCTCCAGGCCCAGAAAGTGCCCTCCAAGATGATCCTCTTCCCCGATGAGGGCCACTGGGTGCTGAAGCCCCAGAACTCGCTCCTCTGGTATCAGAGCTTCCTCGATTGGGTTGAGGAGTGGACCAAGAAGAAGTAGCCGCCGCGCTACTCCCTCTGAACGGGAAAAAGCGCCTGGGGCCGTCCATTGCCGGACCGCCCCAGGCGCTTTCTTGTTGTCAGACCCGGTCGAGCCCTACTGCTTCTCGCCGAAACTCTTCGGCTCGATGTTCACCGTCACGCCGTATACGGCGCCATCAGCGCTGGTAAACAGCAGTTCATGAGTGCCCAGGAATCCGGGACCCAGGTGCCAGTAGAAGGCCCCGTTGGTATTGTCCAGCGTCGAGCCCACCGGCAGCGGTTGCAGCCCGCCGTTGATCACGTGCGCGCCCGTCCACTCGCCATCCGGCAGGTCGATCACCAAACGGTCCAGTTCCTGCGCCGTTCTTACCTGCGGCACGGCCATCCGCTGCGGCCGCGGCCGGGCCGCCCGCGTCTCTACCAAAGGATCCGATCCGCTTGCCGCCGGCGGCATCGGATTGGCGATCCCGGCGGACAGTCCGTTCTCCACGAAGAAGTACCGGCTCCCAATTCCATCGACGTTGCCCACATCGTCAATGGCAACCCAGAAGATGCTGTGCATCGCGTTCGACAACAGCGACGTATCCAGACTGAAATTGGCGCCTGGCCCCGAACTGTTGCGATAGTTGGGGAACAACCCCTGCACGTCGGGCCGGGCTTGGCCGTACGATACCTTGCCAACCACCGCCCCATCGACGTAAACGGTAATATTCACCGGCGATGCCACCATGATGTTCGGCTGCGGCGTCATCACCCACCCGGAGTTGCTGGTCACACCCACCGCGCTGCCGCCCTGTCCAGGTGTGTCAACGGCGCCGAATGGCAACTTGGAGGCCGCATTGTTCAGGGTGATTACCTTCGAACCCAGGGTCGTGTTATGGCCCTCAATGTCCGTCGCGATCGCCCAAAGCTTGATCGTCCCGTTACCAGTAGGTCCGCTGAGGGCCGGAATAGCGTTCGTCAGCATCAGGTAGCCCCAGCCGCCGCGGTAGTTGTACGGCAGCGTGGGATTCAGTCCTTCAATGTCAGATCGGGCGTTCGACACAAAGGTCGCAATGCCAATGTAAACCAGCCCATTGGGCTGCACGCCTTCATTGCCGATCTTGTCCCGGTAGATCAAAACCTGGTTCACGTAAATATCGTCTATCGCCCAACCCGTCACGGCGATGCTACCCGATATGTTCGTCGCGTTGTTGTTTGGCGTATCGAAGGAGCCGCTTGGCGCAGTGGGAGCCACCACGCGGGTGAGATAGACCGCCGTGGACGCCGTTTTGGGCGTCGCCGTCGGCGCGGAGAAGGTCACTGCTCCAACAGCCGTGCCGGACGGAGGCAGGAGAGCCGGGTTGATCGAGACCGTCACGCGGGTCGCGCCCGTGCCAAACGCGGGCGTCACCGTGAGCCACGCCTGATTGACACTTGCCGTCCATGCGGCCGATCCGCCGCCAAAGCTCACGACAACATTCTGCGGAGGCGTCACCCAGGTTGCATTCGTACCCGCAAAGTTCAGCCGCGCCCGATCCACACTCAGCAACGCCGGCAGTACTGCCGCCGTGAAGTTGGATACCTGGCTCGCACTCATTCCGTTAAACGTTACGCTGGGAGGTGTAAAGGCATACCCCGCCAGCTTCGGCGTCAGCGTATACGTTCCGGTTGCCAACCCGCCCAGCACGTAGTTCCCGCTCCCGTTCGTCGTCGCCGTTTGAACCGCAGATCCGCTCAACGACAGATTCACGCCCGCCAGCGGATTCCCACCAAGCGTCACCTGCCCCGAAATCTGCAGGTTGCCAGCCGCGCCGGTATTGGACTGATTCAGCGTCGCCGTCGCCAGGCCCGAAATGTCAATTGAGGCCGACCGGGCAATACCTGTGCCATTTGCCTGATAGCTCAGCGCCACGGAGCCGGGCCCTGTGTTGAAAGACGGTGAAGTGATCGACACAAACGGAGATCCCGTCGATACCAACCACTCGCAGTATGTCCCGGTCGTGACGTTGAACCCCGTGGTTCCAGCCGCACTCGAGACACCGATGGTCGATGGTACCGGCGTGTACGCGCATCCGCCCGTCGGCCGGTACGTCGTCGTTACCTGCATGTTGTTCCCGGATGTCGCCACCTGCAACGACAGATTCGAGTTCGGATCATTCCAAACCGCGCCCGGCAACAACATGGCCGTGGTGAAATTGTTCGGCGCCGCCACCGGCTTGAAGTTCAACAAAAACGAGATGTTCGGATCATCCGAAGGGCGCTCATGGTAAATCAACACTCCCGATTCCAGCGTCGGCGCCCAGTTCTGTAACGTGGCGTCATAGCTACCCAGAAACCTCCGGTACTCCACCCAGAGCCATTCGTTGTAGCCCGTGCCGCGCCGGATTCTCAGCGCCTTCAGTCCTGAAGTAGGTGACGCCGCCGGCAATATCGTCCTCGTCAAGTTGGATTGCACGTTCTCTATCTCGGTGCCGACGAAGTACCAGCCGAAATTGAACTTCTGCCGCGAACTGACGTGGCCTAACGGGTAGACTCCCGGACTTGCGCCGTAGGAATGAAAGTCACCCATGATCGATTGGTCACCCTCGAGCTTATCTGTGCCTCCAGGACCAAAGGCGCCCAAAGCCGCCGCCCCGTAGTCCCTCGTGTACGACCAGCCGAGGCCCATGCCATTGCCAATCGCCTTCGCGCCAATGCTGACTCCAACGCCCGCGCCCACCGGAGCGGTGGAGAGCAACTCCGCCGCAGCGAAAGACCACGACGCCGTCAGCGTCCCGCTACTCGCGGTCAACAGCGTCGCGCAACCATTCGAATACACGCGAGTCGCGCAGGGTGTCGGCACGCCGGAAACGCCCCGCGGCGCAATCACGAGAATACGGGAGTAAAGCGTAAGGTCAGTGCTCGGATCAGCCAGGTTCAACGCGTTCCGGACCAGAGCATCGGTGGTCACGCATCCAGGCTCGGCAGCCAGGGTGAAAGGCCCAACGGTATCACTGGAAACCGATGCGCGCCCGCCCGACACTTCCTGGAAGTACCCGTTCACCGTCGGCGGGGTCGCGCCCATCATGAAGTTCTGTACGTAAGTCGGCGTGATCGTCGGCGAAATCGAGACGGTCGGAGTGTTGACCAGAATCACCAGTGTCTTTTGCACGCCAATCGATGTGCACACCGGAGAACTGAGCGGACCGGGGCTCTGAATGGAAGCCGCTAGAATCTGGTCACCGATGCGGTAGCCCCGCACCGTGGCAGCAACACTGCAGCCAGCCTGCAAGGACTCCTCGGAGATCACCGGATACGAGACATCTCCAACTTGCAGCGTCGCCCGTGTCTCCAACTGCCCGCTGGCTGAATCAGCAAGCGTCAGGCTGTTGAGCGTACCGTGGAAGACCTCTGGCTCTTGCGACGCCAGTTGCCGCAAAGCGGCTCCCGGGTTGATTCTGACGAGGTCACTGATGGAAGTTGAACGATCGGGCGCCTGCGCAAAGGCAGCGAGGGCCGTGAATACCGTCACGAGTGCTGGGCGAAACATACTTCATTAGAGTATTCCAGGATTAGAGAAGATTCACAACTCCCCATGCCCAACTCGCAACACTTCAACGCAACACCCTGCACCGGCGCCACCGTTTCTGCACCCAGACAACGGCTGGCAGCGCCGCCCGATCCCGGCGCCGCCAGCTACCCCACCCGGGCGGCACAACCACTTACGGCTGCGGCGTCATCTGCTTCGCCAGCACCGCTAGCAACGCGTCCGCCGCCGAACTACCTTGCCCGCCGCCCTGCGCCAGCACGTCCGGCACCAGCCGCACCCCCTTCTCTGCCAGAATCGTAAAGATCTGGAGCAGCGCATAGTTCTCACCCATGGCCTTCCGCCCCTCGTCATACGCCTTCGCACGCGCCAGGCCGATCGCCTCCACCGCCTGCGCCTCCTTCAACCCCTTCATCGCCACCACGTCCGCCTCCGCCTCGCCCACCCGGCGCTTAGCCGACGCCTCACCTTCCGCTCGCTTTGCCGCAGCACTCGATTCACCCTCCGCCACTCGGATCACCGCCTGCGCCTTCCGCTCCGCAATCGCGATGTTCTGCTGCTCGTTCACCAACTCCTTCTGTTTCTCCGCCAAGGCCGTCTCCGCCTCCAGCGCCTGCCGCGTCTTCTGCGCCTCCATCTGCACCGTGTACGTCTTCCGCTGCTCCTCGGCTACCTTGCGAGTCGTCAGCGTCGCCATCAACATCTCCGGCGGTGTGATGTCGCCTATCAGCGTGTCCACACTCTGCACATCGTATTCCTGGATAGCCTTCGTGATGTGCTCCCGAGCCTCCTTCTGCCGGTCTGCCCGGTTCGAAAGGAAATCCAGAATCGTATACGCTTGCGCACTGTTTCGGAAGTAGTTGCCAATGATCGGCTCCAGCACCTGATTCACCAGGTTCCGCACCGAGCCCACCCGCGAAATCACCCACGGCGCCTTCGTCGCCCCAATGTTGATGATCTGGCTCACGTCCAGATTGAACGTGAATCCGTCCGCCGAACGCACCGTGATCGTGCTCAGCTTCTCGTCCAGCTTGTGCGCCTCACTCCGGCTCGACGCCCAATTCAGAACTATGTTCGTCGTCGGCACCAGCTCAATCCGCATACAATCCAGGTTCAGCGGATGCTTGCCCGGATACAGCGGCTCGCACCACACCCCCTTGCCCCCACGCGGCACGATGTTGCCGTGCGTGAACTTCTCGCCCGAAACGTCCTCTGCGTTTTTGCCCACAAAGCTCACCACCACACCCACGTGCCCAATCGGCACCTCCAGCAGATCCGCCAGCTTCACCTCCACAAACCATGGGTTCAGGTTGTACTGCCCGGACAGAAGAATCTGCTCCTGCAGCCCCTTGCAGCCCCCGTTCACCAGAAACGCGTCCGGATTCTGGAAGCTCTCGTGCCCCGCGACGGCTGGCGCCGCCATCTCTCCAGCCGGAATCGGCGCCCCGTCCGTCGCCGTCACAATCCCCACCTTGCCCGTCTCCACCGTCGTCACTTCGGTCTCGGTCACGTCAAACAGAATCCGGTTGATCCGGTACGAGCCCGCCGTCAACACCGCTCCCTGCTTGCCCTTCTGCCCGCCATTCAGCAGAAACGTGTCCGCATCCTGGAAGTTGTTGCACGCCACGAACTTGCCGATGATCCGCTCCGCCGGCACTGAATTGCCGTCCCGCGCCACAACCAGCCCCACCCGCCCAGGCCGGATCACCGTCAGCTGATCCTTGATGATCTTGAACATCCATGGCCAATACCAGAAGTGGTAGCCGGGGCCCATCGTCCGGGCCTGATACCCAGGCTCCCCATTCAATGCCACGATCCGCCCGTTCGGCAGCTTCCGGCCGTCCAGAGCGAACTTCCGAATCACCACACCAACTTCGTTCTCGGCGATCACTACGATGCCGAGCATAGCCTTCACAAATAAGAGGAACACCACGAGCCCAAGCGCTCCGGCGATCCAGGGGATATACACAGTCATGTTTTTACCTCGGTCTGGTTGCGATGCGAAGAGAGAGGGGTTGCGCCAAGTCCCGGCGGGTGCCGTTTCTAAATGGCGCGGTGCATCACAAACTATATTACGGTTGATCTCGGTAAAATGATCCAACAATCGGCGCCCGCACGCGCCCTTACGCCGCCTGCGCCGGCAACAGCAGCGCCTGCACCGGACGCTTCGACCGGAACGCCGCCAACTCCGCCGGATAGATGCTCAACAGCCCCGCCGGAGCCTGCAGCTCCTTGCTGCCCAGGATCTCCTCCACCTGCAGCGCGTTCACCATCCCACGCCCCCGCCCCGCATTGGCCATCACCACCAGCGTCCGCGCGGCGTTCGCCGCCAGCCTCTCCAGCTTGGGCTTCCATTCCAGCAACTCGTCCAGATCGTAAAGATAATCCGTGTCCGCTGTCCCTCGCCCGTCCCGGAACTGCTCTGCCGCCGCCCGCCCGTGCATCCGCACCACCGCCACTCCGGACGTCAGCAGCGCCGTCGGCGGCGTCGCCCGGAAACACTGCGGCTGATCCACGTTCACATAGCCCACGTGGTAATTCACCAGCGTCGTTACCGCTTCATCCCTCAGCCACGACTCATGCCTCAACTCCGCCGCCAGCGGAAACTCGTGAAACTCCCGTCGCAACTGGATCAGAAACTGCCGGTTCTCTTCCGTGAATCGGAACGCCCACGGAAACTGCATCACCACCGCCCCCAGACGCCCCGCCCGCAACAACGGCATCATCCCGTTCTTCCACGCCGCCACCGCCTGCCCGTTCAGGCAGCGGTCGTAGGTGAACTGCCGCCCCAGTACCGCCGTGAACAGAAACGCCCGGTTCCGCTCCACCTTCTTCACGTACAGCCGCGCAATCTCCGGCTTCAACGGCTCCACAAACGTCTGGTCAATCTCCGCCAGATCCACATATTGCGACAGGATGTCCAGCGCATGCCACCCACGCGACGCCGGCTTCGGATACACGGTCGAGACCCAGTCCGGCCGCTGCCAGCCCGACGGTCCAACATAGAGGTTATTCGGCAAAGCCATGTGACCCTCTTTCGCTATGTGTTCGCTATCTGTACATTAGAACAAAGGGCGAAGAAACGCAAGCCCAATCTCACATCCGTACTTTTTTCTCCGCCATGGTAACCCCAATCCTCGATCCTGCGCTCTAACTACTAATCCCCGTTACGAGAAGCGGGCGCCATTCACCCCAACACCCAACCTGGCGCCCGCTGTTAATCCTCACCACGCACTCCTTATCGTCCAAAACATCTTTCGCCTTTATGTTTGTTAGACGATCTCGCGCGCCACTGCGTTCCCCCCGGAAGCACCAAGGGCCCGACGACGCCCGGGAACAACCCCGGACACCGGCAGGCCCTTCTTTTTGTTAGCGATCCGCTCGCTTACTCCGAGAACATCCCCTCAAAGAGCGCCGACGTCAAGTAACGCTCGCCCGCATCCGGCAGCACCACCACAATCGTCTTGCCCGCAAACTGCGGTTCAAACGCCGCCTTTACCGCCGCCGCTGCCGCCGCACCGCATGAGATCCCGCACAGGATCCCCTCTTCCGCCGCCAGCCGCCGCGCCATCTCCATTGATTCCTCGTTCGTCACCTGATCCACCCGGTCGACGATCGACAGATCCAGCGTCCCCGGTATGAACCCCGCACCAATCCCTTGGATCTTGTGCGGCCCCGGCTGCACAGCCTCGCCGTTACGCGTCTGTGTGATCACCGGACTCGCCGTCGGCTCCACCGCTATCGACGTGATCGCCTTACCCTTTGCCTGCTTGATGTACCGCGAAATACCCGTGATCGTGCCGCCCGTCCCCACGCCCGATACCAGCACGTCAATTCCGCCCTCCGTGTCGTCCCAGATCTCCGGCCCCGTCGTCTCGAAATGGATCTGCGGATTCGCCGGGTTCTGGAACTGCTGCAACAGCACGTACTTGCCCGGATCGGAGTTGTGGATCTCCTCCGCCATCGCAATCGCGCCCTTCATCCCCTTCGGCCCTTCCGTCAACACCAGGTTCGCCCCGAATACCTTCAATACCTTCCGGCGCTCAATCGACATCGTCTCCGGCATCGTAAGCGTAATCGGATACCCCTTCGCCGCTGCCACAAACGCCAGCGCAATCCCTGTGTTCCCGCTCGTCGGCTCCACCAGTTCCTTGCCCGGCCCCAAAATCCCCCGCTTCTCCGCGTCCCATACCATCGACGCTCCAATCCGGCACTTCACCGAATACGCCGGATTCCGCCCCTCGATCTTGGCCAGCACCGTCGCGCCAGCCCCCTTCGTGACCCGGTTCAATCGCACCAGCGGCGTCCGCCCGATGCTTAAGGTGTTATCTGTATAGATGTTCATCGCCTAGATCTCCCAGTTCGGTACATATCTCATCTGCCGCTCGCGCCACTTCCGGCCCAACTCCGCAAACGTCGTCCTATCAATCACTCCAGCCACTGCATCGTCCACCTGATCCCAAAACTCCTCCAGCGGACCCGGCGCCTCCAGCGCCGCTCGCCCCGTCCTCCCACCTTCCAGCGTCCGGATCACCTGCCCCACCGTGATCGTGTCCGCCGGCTTCCCCAGCAGATAGCCGCCTTCTGCCCCACGCCTCGATTGCAGAAACCCGGCCTTCTTCAGGTCCGCCAGGATTGTCTCCAGAAACTTCTGGGGGATCGCCTGCCTCATCGCAATGTCCGCGATTCGTGTCGGATGCCCCGGCGGCGCCAACGTCAGATCCAGCACCGCACGCAGCGCGTACTCGCACTTTACCGACACGTTCATTAAGGTTTGAATGGCCATTATCCTATTCTCACTAGAGAATACCCAGTTAGCCACGCCGCGTCAACACCCTCCATCCACCCACCGCCCCCGCATCGCCTCTCACCCGCAACGCCTGCGAAAGTGACCGCCGCCAGCCGTATGTCATAATGGCGGGAACTGCAGGAGTTTCAGTGCGATATTCGCTTCTCAACTTTGTCTCCCGGCCCTCGTCCAACAACGAACTGGTTTGCGTTACCGTCAAAGAGGCCGCCTCGCCCATAGAGCACTACCGCTTCCAACCGTGCAGCCGCGTCAGCCAATCCGGCGCCGCAGTCGGGCCACTCCCTCCCCAATTCACTCCAGCCCATCCCACCGCCGGCCTCCTCGCCTCCCTCGCTACCCCGCCCGCCGATCCCGATCGCAACCTCCAGGTGGAGGTCGAAACCGGCCTCCTCATCTGCCCCGATACCGGACGCTGGTATCCCATCCGCGGCTTCATCCCGGAAATCCTGCCCGATCATCTCCGCGACTTCCAACAGGATTTCGAATTCCTTCGCACCCTCCAGAACCACCTGCCCCCGCAACTGTTCCAATCCCTCCATCAGGAATCGCTCTTCACGGATCGCCTCGCCACAGACCAGGGCATCGCCTACAAACGGTCCGAAATCGGCATCACCGCCAGAATAGACGACCCCAAGAACTTCTTCGCGCCCGGCTACATGGTGCCGTTTATCCCCTCCAACACCTTCCAGACCGTCTACGTCGTCCGCGTCTTCGCCTTCTGCCTGTCCCTACTCCAGAACGCCGGCGGCCAGATCGTACTTGATACCGGCTGCGGGTACGCCTGGAGCACCGAGTGGCTCATGAAGTCAGGCTTCGAGCCCATCGGCTTCGACATCACCCGCGCCTACCTCGACGTCGGACGCCAGCGCACCGGCTCCATCGCCCCCCACCTCGTTCGCGGCGACACCGAAAACCTGCCCATCCGCAACCGCTCCATCGACGCCGTCATCGGCTACGATTCCTTCCACCACATCCCCGATCGCCAGGCCGCCATGCGCCAGTTCGACCGCGTCCTCGCAGACGGCGGCCACATCATCCTCGCCGAGCCCAACGGAGCCCACGAGGCGCACGAGGTCTCCCAGCAAGTCATGGAAAAATATGGAATCCTCGAGCGCGGCATGGAGTTGCAGGACGTTCTCCAATACGTCGCCGGCACCGGCCTCTGCAATGTCGATCAGGTGATCCCCATCCACTTCACCCATCGCGAACGCTGGAAGAGCCTCTCCAATGAGTTCGTGGCCACGCGTAACTGGTCCGCCGCCAATCTCTTCGTTATCAATCGCACCCAGGTCCCGCCAAAGAGCCTGTTTGCCAAGGTCTCCACCGTCGCCCGCCGTTTCCTTTGCGGGGACCTCTTCTAAAACCCACCGCCCGCCTAGTCCGACATCAGGAAGATCAACGGTCGCACATCGTCCTCCGGCGTCCACTCCCAATACCGCAGCAGCACCGTGTAGACCAGCAACCCCGTCTCCCCCTCGCCAAACATCAGATACCGCACCGCCTGATTCATCAGGTTTTGCCGCGTCAGCCCGATGAAGATCGAGATCGGATCGATCAGCTCGCTGATGAACGCAATCGTGTTCGCAATCGCCGTCGCCCCGTAAACGTTCGCCACGTAATCAGAGCCCTCGCGCACGATCTGAAACTCCAGCGGCGCCGCAAAGTCGCTCCGGTTGTCCGCCATGTGGACGTGGACAAACAGAAACGGCCCCTTCACGTTGTAGTGCCGGACGATCTCCGCCTTCTTCTTCGATCGCGCCAGCGGAGACTCGTTCCTATTCGGCACCATGTGGATCTTCTTGCCCACCAGGTCCCGCGCGATCTTCTGCGACTCTTCATCCGAAAAGTACGCTTTCGATACCCGGAACTCCATCGAGCGCATAGACCGGCTCACCGCGCTCACAACCATCAGCAACACGATGAACACGCTGCCGATAATCAACCCGTCCGGCCGCTCAATGCAGTTGTCGATCAGCGTGTACGCAAATACCAGCGCGATGAAACCCGAATAGACCGCCAGAGGCCGCCGCTTCTCCCTCCACAGGTCCAGAGTCGCCGCCAATGCCGCCGATAGGATCAACACCAGCACACCCGTCGCATACGCCCCGCTCTGCGCCTCCACGTTCGCCCGGAACACCAGCGTCACCACGATGTTGATCCCGAACAACACCAGCACCAGTGGCCGCGAAAGGGTAGCCCATTGCGGAGCCATCCCAAACCGCGGCAGATAACGCGGAATCAGATGCAGCAACCCCGCCATCGCCGAGGCCCCCGCCAGAGACAGGATCAGAATCGTCGAGGCGTCATAGATCGAGCCGAACACCGGCCCCAGGTACAGATGCGCCAGATACGCAATCGCCCGCCCGCTCGCCTTGCCGCCCTCGCGGTACGCCTCCTCCGGCACCAGCATCGTCGTCACAAAACTGCTCGCCAGCAGCATCACGCTCATGATCAGCGCCGCCGTCACCAACAACTTCTTCGTGTTTGCGATCCGCCCCAGCGGCGGCTTCGTCGAGCGATGCCCGTGCTCCTCGCCCTCCTGGCCGCCATCAATCAGCGGCATCACCGAAACTCCCGTCTCAAATCCGCTCAGCCCCAGCGCCAACTTGGGAAATACCAGCAGCGCCCCCGCCATCACCATCCCAAACTCTCCTTTTACCGCCAGCGCCGCGCGCCAGTCGCCGATCAGTGTCGGATGCGTGAAGACCTCCCACGCGCCGCGCCCTAAAACCACCACGTTCAACAACAGATACGGCACCGCCGCCGCCGCCGCCACCCCAATCGCATCCTGAAAGCCCCGCAGAAACACCAGCGCCAACGCCGTCAGCAGCGCCAGCGTGATCAGGATCTGGTGGTCCCCCAATAGCGGATGCAAAAACGGGTTCTCGATCGCGTGCTTCGCGGCATCCGCCGCCGAAAGCGTCATCGTGATCACAAAATCCGTCGCCGCAAACCCCAGCAGCGAGAGCACCAACAGCTTGCCCTTCCATCCGCTCAGCAGGTTCTCCAGCATCGCAATCGAGCCCTGCCCCGCAAAGCTCCGCCCAGCCACTTGCGCATATACCGGCAGCGCGCCCAGCAGCGTCACCGCAATCAGGATCGCGGTCGCCAGCGGCGCCACCGCCCCCGCCGCCAGCAGCGCAATCCCAGGCTGATAGCCCAGCGTCGAAAAGTAATCCACGCCCGTGAGCCAGATCACCTTATACCAGGGGTGAGTCGTGCCCGCGTGCGTGGATTCGTCCAGCGGCTCGCCCCGCGTCATCCACCGTCCGATCGGGGATTGAAACTCCAACGTCGGCTGCGACAGCCGCTTTCGGACAGGAATGAGAGGACGCATAGGGGGCAGAACTAAACGTCGCAGATTTTCATCATCTCGTCCAGTGTCGCCAGCGGATCCGCCGTCGTTGGGCTGTACTCATGGCACAGATAACCCTTGTACCCCAGATCCACAATCGCCTGCGCTATCCCCTTGTAGCTCATCTCCTGCGTGTCGTCGAACTGATGCCGCCCCGGATTGCCGGCCGTGTGGAAATGGCCCAGGTACTGGATGTTGTCGCGGATCGTGCGGATGATGTCACCTTCCATGATCTGCATGTGATAGATGTCGTACAGCAGCTTCATCCGCGGCGACCCCACCCGCTTGCACAACTCCACGCCCCACGCCGTGTGGTCGCACTGATAGTCCGGGTGGTCCACCTTGGAGTTCAACAACTCCATGCAGATCGTCACTTCGTTGTCCTCGGCAATCTTCACCACATCCTTCAGGATCAGGTAGCAGTTCTCCAGCCCTTCCTCTTCGCTCTTGCCCCGGCGGTTGCCCGAAAACGTGACTACGTTCGGTATGCCTTCTTTTTTTGCTCTCGGCAGGTTCTCCGCAAACTGCTTGCGGATCGCCTCATGCAGCGTCTTGTCGTTGCAGGCGTCCGTCAGTCTCCCGCCCCCCGGCACCATCGTCGGCACCAGTCCGTATTTCTTCAGAATCGGCCAGTTCGCCGGCGCCTGCAGGTCAAAGCAGTGCGCGCCCAGCCTGGCCGCATTCTTCGCTCTGTCCTCCATCGACATCCCGCGGCCGAACACTCCGCCGCACACCCCCTGCTTCAGCCGGTTCTTTCTCTGAACCTTCTGCTCGCCGCCCTGGGCCGATGCCACCGCTGTCGAGGCGGCGGCTGAGAATAGAAAATCTTTACGGGTCATTGTGGGAAACCTCGCCCGCTATCGTATAGCATTCCGCGGCTTCCGAGAAACCCCTCCCCCCCGTTACTCCCGCTTCGCTCCGCCCACCCAGCTGCCCAGTGCCTTGTGCAGCTCCGCCAGATCAATCGGCTTCGAAAGAAAATCATCCATCCCCGCCGCCAGGCACCGCTCCCGCTCGCCCTTCATCACAGACGCCGTCAACGCAATGATCGGCGTATGCCGCCCGGCCCCCTCGCGCCTTCGAATCTCCGCCGTCGCCTGAAACCCGTCCATCCCCGGCATCTGGCAATCCATCAATACCGCGTCAAACCGCTGCCCCTCCCAGGCCTGCAGCGCGCTGTCTCCGTCCGTCGCTAACGTCACCCGGTGCCCCGCCTTCTCCACCATCGTCGCCGCAATCCGCTGGTTCACCGGATTGTCCTCCACCAGCAGGATCGACGCGCTCCGCCGATCTCCCGCCGGCCCGCTCTCCGCCTTCGTTACCTCCACCCTCAGTTCCGCCTCCCTCTCCCCAGCCCCGGCCCCGGCCCCGGCCCGCAATGGCAGCACAAACCAGAAAACCGAGCCCCCGCCCGTCCGCTGCCACATCCCGATCTCGCCGCCCATGCCAACCACCAGCTCCCGCGCGATCGCCAGGCCCAGCCCGCTCCCGCCAAATCTCCGCGAAATCGAGTCGTCCGCTTGCGAGAACTTCTGAAACAGCCGCCGCTGCTTCTCTGCCGGCACGCCGATCCCCGTATCCTGCACCTCAACCCGCAGGTACCCCGTGTCGTATCCCACCACCACCACAACCTCGCCCTGTGGTGTGAACTTCAGCGCGTTCGCTACCAGGTTCGTCAGCACCTGCCGGAACCGCGCCCCGTCGGCCCTCACCAGCCGCGGTAAGCCGGACAGCCCCTCGCATCGCAACTCCACATTCTTGGCCCGCGCCTGGATCTCAAACACCCGGATCGTGCTCGCAATCAGCGTCCGCAGGTCCAGTAACTCCATCTGCAGTTTCAACTGGCCGCGCTCCACCTGCGCCAGATCCAGCACATCGTTCACCATCCCCAGCAGCGTCTGGCCTGACCCCATCATCATCTCCAGGTACTCGCGCTGCTCGCTCTTCAGCTCCGTTCCGCCCAATAGCTGCCCCATCCCCAGAATTCCGTTTAAAGGAGTCCGGATCTCGTGACTCATGTTTGCCACAAAATTCGACTTCGCTTCATTGGCCTGCATCGCCGCCCTCTGCGCCCGTTTGATTCGCACCAGCAACAGCAGCAGCAGCACAATCAGCACACCCAACCCCGCCGTCAGTATATTCGCCAGCCGGTTCGCCGATCTCGCCTCCATTTCCCGGAAGATCGTGTCCGCCTCACCGCTGTAGTAGTAGTTCCACCGCCGCAGCAGCCGCGCCATCGTCCCATCGGCCTGCATTGCCCCGATCTCAGACCGCAACCGGTCCGCCGCCGCCTCGTTCCCCTTCGTCGCCGCAATCGCCAACTCCGTTGGAGCCACATCCAGCCCCATCGAGTAGAGAACCGCGCGCTCACACCCCGGCGGCCTCATGAGTGCCAAATGCTGGATCGACCGCGCTTCCGCCGTCACCACCGCCACTTCCCCAGCGCACAACGCCGTCAAGGCCTCTTCCCTCGTCCCAAACCCCGAGATTTCCGCCCCCGGAAACGCCCCGGCCGCCAGTTGACGCGCCAGCGGCGCCCCCAGAGTCCCAACCTTATGCCCACGCCCCGGCTTCGGTCTCGTCATGAATTCCGGATTCATCGATATCGCAACATAGGCGTTGCGCAGAAACGGCTGAGTGAAATGAAACTCCGGCCATAGCTGCGGTTGGATCGAGAGCAGTGGCCACAAATCCACACTCCTCTCCTTCAGAGATGAGCTCGGCCCCGCCGGCCGCAATACCCACTTCAGCTTCACACCGCTCCGCCTCGAAGCCTCTTGGATGACATCGGCCACCATCCCTGACACTTCTCCCCGGCCACTTAGGAAATGATAGGGAATCGCGTTGTCCGTGCCAATCGTATACACCCGCGTCAAGGGCCGCTCTCGCCCCTGCCACATCGCCCACGCTCCCGCACACACCGCCAGCCCGGCCACGGCCAGGCCAATCGCCCAAGCTTGCCGCCTAGAAAACTTAGCGTGAACTCCGATTCTCACGGGACCGCCTTCTTCAACTCTACTCGTCATATCGACCTGTTCGGTCGGTTCACATTAGCGAGTTGATCGAAAAAATGCGGTTCTTCCGGCCTAGGCGTACCATTATGAGATGGTCTCCCCTACCGCCTGTCCCCATCCAAGCTGGATAGGTTTCTTCGAAGGTTCCCTCTGATATGGGCTTCGCTCTCTGGGTCGACGGCGATACCGCCATCTCTCAAGGCACCCACGAATACCGCCCCATGGGCTGCGCCGTCGCTGCCGCTGGCTCCGTCTTCACCCCACGGGATTTCAGCCGCCGCCGCCCCGCGCCTTCCCGCTACGATCCTCGCTTCGCCGGCCTCTTCGCCTCCCTCGGTGAAATGAACCACTGGCTCAAAACTCACGCCCGCCGCAAAGGCCGTTCACACGCCCTTCAAATAATCTTCTCTGCCCGCTCAAGTCGCGTCGTTCCATTGTTTTAGCCGGTTCCACCAGCATCCGCAAACCAGCTCCGCAGCCCCGTTTTCTTGCACCTCTGGTGTACTCTCAAACTGTGTTTCATCTCCGGGCCCCACGCCGCTTTGTGGGGCCCTTTCTTTTTTGGGGGCAATCTTACATGCATACTCTGGGAAGCGCTAAAAGTCTCTCCACCCTCCGCGGCGGCAACATCCTCACCGCGAACTCTAATCTGGACCTCCAACTCTCCGCCACCGCGCCCGTCTCGTTCGACCTCCACTGGCTCCGCTCCCTCGGCTCCGTCCTCCTCGGCGCCACAGGCATCCGCGTCGACGTCGCGGCCGCCGCCCAGTTCTCCATCTCCCTTTCCGCCCATTGCACCGCCACAGTCCATCGGCAGGATCGCTCCGGCCAGGACTGGCTTCGCTTGTCCCTCACGCAAGACCGCGCTCTCTCTGCCACCCCCAGCTTTACCGTCCGCGCCGCTCTCACTGCTCCTCAGGCATTCGATCCCCTGCACCTCGCCCTCGCCGGAGATCACCCACGCCAACGACTCCGGAGCCTGCTCAAGTCCATCGGCGGGCCAACTGTCAGCACTTTTCTCCAGGAATCCGGCGTCGACGCCCTCCAATTCGCGAGCTTGGCCGCCCTCTGGCCCAATCTGACCGCCGCCACCGAGCCCGTCCTTTGGCACGCCGCGCAAGTGCCCGCCCACCTCGACGCGATCGCCTCCTTCACCCGCTGGCTCGCCTCCGAATGTCCTTCCGCCACCGCCCTCCAGGCACACCTGCTGCCCGCCAGCCCTGTGGTCTCGCGCTGGTTTGAGGCACTCACCGCCGCCCCCGCTTCGTCATGCCTGCCCGATTCCGCCTTCCTCTCAGCCCAGGCCGCCGCCCGCGCCTGCCTCCCCTTGCTGCAGTGGCCGGAACTGCCCGCTCTCCTCCGCCAACTCCTCGTCTCGCTCCCCGCCACCTCCGCCAATACCGCCGCGCCGGTCCGCGACTTGGCCCGCCGCCTCTATGATGCCGCCGGTCCAGCCCTCGCCCGAGCACTCTCCGCCGAGCTCTCGCTCCGCCTCTCCGCCAGCGCCGGCCGCTCGGTTCTCCTCGACGCAGCCTTCCGCATGGACGACTCCGGCCTCAATCTCTACCGTCATGCACTCGCCGGCAATATCTCTCCGCTCTTTACAGCCCCTCAGTCCTCGGTCGAAATCTACACGGCCGCTCTCGGTCACAGCCTCTTGCGGCATCGGACTCTGGAGCTCCACTTGCCATTCCTCGCCTCCACCTCCCAATCCAAAGACCTAGCCTCAATCACGAGTGCCCACATTGCCACCGGCGCTGCCGGCCGCCTCACTCTCATCCGCCCCTCCGCCCAAACCGCGCCCGCCCGCAACACCTCCACCTCCGCGATTCACAACGAGCAGCAGAGCCGCATGATCATCTCTGCCTCCCTCTCCGCCGCGGACCGCGAGCCCGTTAACGACAACTTCTCCCTGACCTTCACCGATACTCGCGTCGTCGGCGCCGGCCAGGACAACCACTCCTACCTCCAGGTACTTGCCTCCTATGGAATCCGCGACGCGATCCTTCCCGCCAGCCCGGCACGCGCCAATCTAACCCTCACGCTGCCCGGCGCCATCGTGCAGGATTGGACCCGCATCCCGCTCAACCGCAGCGAACTCCTCGCACCCATCCTCGCCCGCGTCTCCCTCACGCTCCAGGCCACCCTCCGCCGCTGGCTGCCTCTGGTCTATCTATCGGACCCCGCCCGCTACTCTACGCCCGCCGTCGTTCTTCCGCTCCTCGCCTACCAGTTCTCCCAGCCCTTCGCCCGCGTCGGCCTTCGCCAGTACTCCTACGATGCCATGGATCCCGCCTCGGTCCTCGCCGCGCTCAACTCCGCCCTGCCCCGCCTGAAAGCGCCCCTCGCCCGCATCCAGGCCCTCCTTGACGCCATCGGCAAACCCACTCTCGCCGCCCGCTACGACTCCGAGTCACTCCCCGCTATCCTCCGCGCCATTCTCAACCAGCAGCGCCACTTCTCAGCCCTCCTCACCGCCGATTCCTTCTTCATCGAGCAGGTCCTCGCCCTTGCCCGCTACAATCGCGATCTCTCCACCACCGCCACACGCAACCCCGCCGCCGCCGCGCGCGACCTTCAACGCTTTACCACCGACTTCGTCTCAGTCTTCCATCGCCGCCTCTCCCGCCTCTATGGCGGCCAGGAATTCACTGCCCTCGGATCTCTTCTACTCATCGAAGCAACCGCCGCCCTCTTCGGCCGTCGCGATGCCATACAGGCAAACTGGACAATCGAACCCATTCCCTCCGGCCCCGCCACCTAATCCACCCGGCAGACTTTCCCATCCGCCGCCCCATCAGCCGCCAACCCCGCCCCGCCGTCCCGTTCGCCGCTCCTCAGCGCCCGGTTACCACCTACCGCCTCATCGCACCGAGAAACTCCGGCATCCGATAGAGCCAGAAGTTCCGGCCTTTGCTGTTCATCACCACCACCATGCCCTTTGGGAAGTCCGCACCCAGTTCCGCACCGCTCGCCTCCACACCATCCGTGGAGTCCGCATCAGTCTCAACCGTTCCCTCCAGTTGTCCATCCCGGTAAACGTGAAACCGACTCCCGCCCGCCATCTGATCCGTACTCACTACGCGGCCTTCCGCCAGAGCCAACCCCTCACGGTCCCCACCATACTTCTGTGTGCCGAACAACCCCAATTCCGAACCCGCCCTCGGATCATCCGGGTCCGCGGCCCACCGATGAATTCCAGCGCCTTCGTCCGAATAGAAAACCATCCCCTGAGCGTCATCCACTACCACCGCTTCAATCTCCCCCCGCCCGCTGTAGTCGCCAAACTCCCTCACCTTCACTGCCCGCACGTTCCCATCCCCGGCATCCTCTAAGCGGTACTGCCAGAGGTAGCCCTTCCCTGGCCCCTCCTTTCGACTCAGGATCGCAAAAACCACTCCATCCTTTGGACGTTTGTACAGGCCGATCCCCATGGGCCTCTTCCGCCCGTCGACCTCCCCCGCAAAAACATCTAGCCCGCCCCGGCTCACGTCACGCAGCTCGCCCGTCGTTCCGTCAATCGCAAAAACCCACATCGTTCCGCTGTTGCGCGCCGTCGTCACCGCAATGTCCACAGGCTTACCGCCCAGCATCAGCCCATACTCCACATCGACGTTGTTCGGCCGGTCGATTCCCTTCACCTGCTGCACAATCTTGCCCTTTAGATCGAAAACGACCAATGAACCGTCCGGCGCCGCCCGCTTCACCGTGGCCACCACCCTGCTCTGCCCCCCGTCACGGACGTTCATCCAGATCGCCGGGTCGTCCGGATCGCCGTCCACACTCTCCGTCACTACCGCCGGCGCAACCACCCCCGCGGAACGCTCGCCGCAACTCACCAAAACTAGGACAATCAGCCAAATCGGAAAGTACTTCATCTCATAGCCTTCCAGTGCGCGGGTGGCGCATATCCCAGAGGCGCCCGCGCCCTTCTCTTGTCAGCGATGGGCGTCATCTCTCCGCGAGGATCAGCCTCGAACTGCGCGCAAGTATCCGCCTCCCGCGCCTTCACCAGATCCAGGTTCGGCGGGTCGTTCACCGCCAGATAGTCGAAAGGTGCGGTCCAGCCGAGCGCCTCCCTGTGCAGTTGCGCGATCCGCCGCTGTTTAAACCCCCACCCGCACACAGTGACCCGCTCCGGCCACGCGCCCGTGATGTCGCGAAAGCGATGCAGAGAGTATTGGACGTTGAGGAATGAGTCCAGAGCGTATTCCTCCAGCACGGCCCGCCCACGCACCTCCGGGGAACCCCACCACCCGTGCCATTCGGCGATCAGCCAATAGCCCAGCGCTTCCGTCCGCGGTCCCGCTTGAGGGTCGGTCGCCCCGCCTGAAAACATCAGCAGCGCCTCTACGTCGGCCGCTGCCGTGCGCACCCCAGCTTCGATATGCTCGACGAAATAGTGCGGCTCTCCATTTTGAAACGGCTTCAGATACCACGACGAATCCAGTGCCGGATCGTCCCGCATATTCCAAACCGCGTGGCCTGGCACCAGCACCAGATGAGTCAACCCGATCATGACTCCGCCTTCCTAGAACAGCTTGTTCTGCCCCCAACCCATCGGCCGCCGCTCCACTCCGAAATACTCGAATGCACGCTCCGTGCCCGTACGCCCCCTCGGCGTCCGGTCGAGGAACCCCAACTGGATCAAATACGGCTCGTAGACTTCCTCAATCGTGTCCGGCTCTTCGTCAGTCGACGCTGCAATTGTGTTTAGCCCCACCGGACCACCGGCGTATTTATCGAGGATGGTCATCATGATCTTTTTGTCGATCTCGTCGAGACCGAACCGATCCACTTCCAATAGGTCCAGCGCGCGCCGTGCGACAGCCAGATCAACGTGCCCCTGCGCCCGCACTTCGGCATAGTCCCGCACTCGGCGCAGCAGCCGATTAGCGATGCGTGGCGTCCCACGACTTCGCCGCGCTACCTCTTCGGCCGCCTCGGTATCGATGGGGGTCTGCAGTAGCTTAGCTGCCCGCAGGACGATCTTCTGCAGCTCCGGAACCTCGTAGTGCTTGAGGTACAGGATTAGTCCAAACCGCCCTCGGAGCGGAGCGCTGAGCAGGCCTTGCCGAGTTGTCGCGCCAATTGCCGTGAATTTCTGGATTGGCAGCGAGTGCGTGCGCGCACCCGGCCCTTGTCCGATTACGATATCCACCCGGAAGTCCTCAAGCGCCGAATACAGAACCTCCTCGATGTCCGCCATCAGCCGGTGGATCTCGTCAATGAAGAATACCTGGCGGTCCCGGACGTTCGAGAGAATGCCCGTGAGATCGAGCTTCTTCTGCAGCATCGGCCCGCTGGTCAGATCGAACGGAACCTCAAGTTCCTGCGCGACGATGTTGGCAAGAGTTGTCTTGCCAAGGCCGGGCGGCCCGATCAACAGTACATGATCCATCGCCTCGCCGCGCCGCCGCGCCGCCTCGATGGTGACAGAGAGCAGTTCCTTGAGCTTGGCCTGGCCCGTGAAATCATCGAGGCGCTGCGGGCGCAGACTCACTTCGTACTGCAACTCTTCCGGGCTGGCTGACGGCGAGATAATGCGGCTCGGCTTCTTCGGTTCGGGCATGACAGGCAGACCTTCAGGTTATCGCAGCAGTTCCATCGCCCGCCGGAAAAGCGGCTCAAATTCCGTCTCGCCCATCTCCTTTGACGCCTTCACGACCGCTGCCTCGGCGCCGGAACGCTGGCACCCAAGGTTGACCAGCGCGCTGGCGACATCAGACTGCACGGCAGTGAATACAGCCACACTGGCGGGCTTGGCAGCGCCCGGCATTGGAGTTTCACCTATGCCGTCGAGCTTATCGCGCAACTCGAGCACGATGCGCTCGGCGGTCTTCTTGCCGATCCCCGGCACGCGGGTGAGCATCTGCACGTCGCCGGCGCGGATGATGCGAACCAGGTCGGGCGCGGCGAGGCCGCTGAGCACGGTGATGCCGAGCTTTGGGCCGATACCGCTGACGCTGATGAGCTTCTCAAAGAGCGCTTTCTCGTCGGTGCGCAGAAAGCCGAAGAGTTGGATCGCGTCCTCGCGGACGTTAGTAAAGATGCGCAGTCTCACTTCAGCGCCTTCGGGTGGAAGTGCTGAATAGGTAGAGACGGAGATGGCGACATCATAGCCAACACCGGCCGCTTCAACCACGGCCTGGTTCGGATGCTTTTCCAGGAGGATTCCACGAAGATGGGCGATCATCCCCTATATCTTCTCAGGTGCGGTTACCCTGGAGAAGAATGGCACGAAGAATGTTCTATGTGCAGGAGGTCCAAGATGGCGTGGCCCACCTGCGAGGCGAGACGGCGCAACACATCCGCAAGGTCCTGCGGGCAGAGCGTGGGCAAAGGTTCGAGATCTCGAACGGGGAAGAGATTTTCCTGGCGGAGGTTGCTGATTTTGGCAAGGACTCGGTCGAGTTCAGGCTGATCGAGACGCTGCCTTCCGTGGCGCCTGCGGCGCGGGTACACCTGCTGCAGGCGCTGATCAAGTTCGACCACTTCGAGTGGGTCCTGGAGAAGGCCACCGAGTTGGGCGTCGAGCGGATCACGCCAGTGTACGCGCTGCGCTGCGACAAAGGGCTGGACTTGGCCGCGGTCAAGCGGCGGGAGCGCTGGCTCAGGATTGTGGCGGAATCGGGCCAACAGTGCCGGCGTCTGAGCCCCCCGGTGCTCGATGAGCCGGTGCGGCTAAGGACTGCGCTGGATGTGGAGTCGCCGCAGAAGCTGTGGCTCGAGGAGGAGTCCGGTGCACCGGCCATACTGCCCACTCTGCGGAAGTCTCAAGAGCCGATTCAAGTGCTTTGCGGCCCAGAGGGCGGCTGGGACCCCAGGGAGCGCGCGGATGCCAAGGTGTCGGGCTGGGAGGCTGTCTCCCTTGGCAGACAGGTGCTGCGAGCGGAGACGGCGGCGATTAGTGCGCTGGCGGTAATCGCGGCATTTGCGGAGGCTCCTTAGCAGCAGAGCTTCGCCAGTGAGCGTGAGCATGCCGTTCGGAGGTGCTGAGGTGCGCCGGATCGGGCAGGGGGCGACGGAGAAGGCCAACGGCCGGCGGCGTGGGTGCGAGCGGGAGCACCGGACCGGGGCAAGAGAATCGAAGTCTGGAGCAATCCAGGCTCCACCGGCCATGCCCCGAGGCGTTGGAGGACCGGCGGGACCGTGCTAGGGAATCAACTTGGCGATCGGCGTGCCAGCCATTGCCCGAGAGACATTGCGGATCACATCCTGGAAGTGCACGCCAGCACAGGGCTGCTTCTGGTGCGCGTCGCACCTCCCAGCGTGGCACGACGTAACCGACTCATACGGCCCGCCGTTCTCGTAGGACTCGATAACTAGGGGGTGGCAGTAAAGGGGTTGATGACTTGGTTCTGGTCGAATCGGCGACCGGCTTGGAAGTCCTCAGAGAGAAGTACGTCACAACCCGCGAGTCCTGCGGCGGCCAGTATTAGAGCGTCCCAATAGGTTAGGTGTGCGACGTTGGCCCAATGCCAAGACCGATGGATCAGGGCGGAGGAGGAGTCGACCGGGTGCCACGTCAGAAACGTATCCACGAGGAATCGGGCTTCCTGGGGCGGAACAGCGAGTCTGCGCGTGGCATTGACGTAAAACTCGTGAAGAACCTGCCAACTGACGGAGCCGGTGCCCGAGGCCCACAGGTGTTGGAGCCATTCGGCCGCACGTACCTGACGAATAGGGTCGGAAGGATCGATGAAGTAGAGCAGGACGCTTGTATCGACGAAGGCGCGCCTAGCGCCGTGCATTGGATTCCTCTCGGGTCAGGCGCTGCGAGGCTCTGGCTTGAGCGGAAGGCCGTATGTTTTTGGACTGTTCGTAGGAGGCCCAGTAGCTGTCCGTGAGTCTCATTTGGCGTGCCAGCATTTCAGCGACAAGGCGGGAGACGGAAGTGTTTTCTTCGGCGGCCTTGCGACGGGCCTAAAGGGCAGCCTCCAAAGAAACCTTAATCGTGATGCTCTTTTGCACGAAGTCAGTGTAGCGCGAAGGCCGTGCATTTCTGGAGCGCGCAACTTTGGGAATCGGCTCTTCGCGAGTGCAGGATTGCGCCCCAGCGTGCTTCGTCCAATCGGTATGTCGAGTCACAGAGGCGGCTTGCAAAGAGAGGGCAATCAGAAGAATGTCCGTGGGCAGAAAGACGGTGCGGATCTTGCGGTGTTGGCGGCCCGGACCACTTGGTCCAGGCCGCATATCGGGGAGTGAGAAAGTCTACTCAATCGCCAGTGTGACGGTGTTGCTCGCCAGGCGCTGCCCATCAGCCGTAACGAGTTCCAAGCAAACCGGGACATCGTCACCACGAGGCGCCGCCGACGGGATCCTCACCTGAACCAGGAAGACTCCGGCGGCGTCCTGGGACCGAACCACGGATTCCACCTGCGCATCGACATCGCCCACCCTCACGAAGATCGACCCAGCATAAGAGTCCGCGATTCCGAGGCCCGTGGCCCGGAACGAGACCAGGTCGTCAGGCTGGGCTGGCTCGCCTACACTATGGAAATCGCGGATCATGGCGATCCGGTCCGTATCGCCGATGGTGGCTAAAGCCTGCTCAGCGCGCAGACCGGGAGCCCGGAGAAGTTCAGGACGTGCCACGAGCAGGGTGGTCTGGAATGGGGCGGTGGTACCCGATGGCGTCTCCAGCTTGATCTCCAGATCCGTCCCCGGCGCCGAGACGGGACAGCGGAAATCGACTCGCGTCGAACTGGCAAAGAGTACGGGTGCGAGACTATCATCCACATGCACTTTGGTGCCACCCAACTCCAGAGAGGATCCACTCAGGTCGGACAGTTCTCCATCAGCGTGACTCAGCCATCTGCCTTCCAGTGCGGCGACGGACCCAGGACTGCACAAGCCACGAGCGGCTCTAGAGATGACGGGCTGGCCAGATTCAATGAGGACCTGAGCTTCACGTTTTGACGAAACGCCGTTGGCGTTCGTCGCGGTAAAGGCGAAAGTCTGACGCCCTCGTTGATTGGAGGCGGGAGACCATTCCAGACGGTCCGACTCCTGGTCGTAAAACGCACCTGCTGGGAGTTGGGAGGTCGAAACCAGAATCGGTAGGCCGGATGAATCCCGGGCTGAGACATGGAATCCGACGTCTTGCCCCACCTTCACGCTGTGGGATTGGGGCACACTGAGTGCGGGACTGGGAGATGCCAAAATTGTGATCTCATCCTCGACCAGGTTGCTGCCTTCCCCCGCTGCTACGGCAAACGTCGATTGGGCCGCTGCCTCGTCCACGCTGCCATGGAACGTAAGGTGGCGCTGCTGAGCGCGGGCGCGGACGGTGGCCGGCAGACGGACATCGCTTGTGCTCGCAGCCAAAGAGATGATGGACGGGTCGTCATCACCATCCAATTGAAGTTGGCAGGTGAAGGATTCGCCTGCGTGCACGGACTTTGGCGAGCAAGACAGCGAGTTTGCCCCTGCTTTTCTGGTCTCGCCACCTGAGGCCTTCGCCGCCAATAAGCCGGATCGCTGTGCTGTGGACTGCGTTGTCAGCTCTGGGCCAGTGGATGTTGCCGTCGGGGTTGCCGACGCGACAGTATTGAAGACAACATCCACCCAGTTGTTGCCGCCCTTGTAGCTGCCGGTCGGGACTGCTGAGCTGCTGTATCCGTACAAGCCATTGCCCCCGTCGGCGCCTTCCCTCAAAGCCTCGAGTGGGCCATTGGTGACACCAGATGCCTGCAAGTAGTTGCCGGTGTATGATCTTCTGCCGATCGGGTTGCTGTAGGAGATGATGTAAGTGGTATTGGCCGAAATGGCAACCGGCGTGGAGAAACTGGCCTGCTGCCATCCCGCCGCTGTTTCATTGCTGAAGATGACACTGGCAAGAAGCGTGCCACCCTTCGTCCACAGCTTGCCGGTGTGGGATCCGGTGCTCCCGGGACGCTTATAGAATCGAACGCCCAAAACATAGCCCGGAACTTTGCTGCGGAACTTCAGGCCCAGTTCGATCGGCAGACTACTGTAGGTGTCTGAGGTAGTTGTGGTGCTGGGGCTCCATATGGAACACGGGCACGTCGAGTTCCCGGACGACAGCCCAACAGAGGCGGACTTTGAGATGGCATTCAGGTTTGCCGTGACAACCACCGTCTGTGTGGTTGCGATGCTACTGGCCGTTGTCGCGAATGTCGCCGTGGAGGTCGCTGCCGGAACAGTAACAGAAGACGGGACGGTCAGCAAAGTACTATCCACCGAGATTGCGACCGAGAGGCTGGCCGGGGTGGCCGAACTTAACGTGATGGTGCACGTCCCGGTGGCGCCTGAAGACAACGTAGTTGGAGCGCACGCCAGAGATGTCAAGGTTACCGCGGGAATCAGGCTGATCGAGGTCGTCTTTGTGCCGCCGTTGAGCGCCGCTGTCATTGTTGCTGTCTCTGCACTGGCGATAGTCCCAACAGTCGCGCTAAACACTCCAGTGGTGGCGCCCGCGACTATGGCAACCGAGGCGGGAATGGCCAGGCTTGCGTTGTTATCCGAGAGCGTAACGATTAGTCCGCCAGTGGGCGCGACCTGATTGAGGGTGACCGTACAGGTGGCGGAGGCGCCGGATGCCAGCGAGGCCGGGGCACAACTCAAGCTGGATGGGACTGTTAGCGCAACCAGGGTGACGGAAGAGGTAGCGGATGAACCATTGAGGGTGGCCGTCACAACAGCGGCGCCGTCGGCAGTGACTGTACCTGCTGTGGCCGTGAAGGTGGCGGTCGCAACGCCGGCAGCGACAGTAACCGAAGCGGGCACGGTGAGAGCGGCGCTGTTATCCGAGAGCGTAACCAGCAATCCGCCAGTGGGCGCGATCTTCTTGAGGGTGACCGTACAAATGGCGGCAGCGCCGGATGCCAGCGAGGCCGGGGCACAGGTCAGAGTGGATGGGACTATTGGCGCAACCAGGGTCAATGTCGAGGTGGCGGAGGAGCCGTTCAGTGCGGCGGTGACGACAGCGGCGCCGTCGGCAGTGACTGTACCTGCTGTGGCCGTGAAGGTGGCGGTCGCAACGCCGGCGGCGACAGTAACCGAAGCGGGCACGGTGAGAGCGGCGCTGTTATCCGAGAGCGTAACCCGCAATCCGCCAGTGGGCGCGATCTTCTTGAGGGTGACCGTACAAATGGCGGCAGCGCCGGATGCCAGCGAGGCCGGGGCACAGGTCAGAGTGGATGGGACTATTGGCGCAACCAGGGTCAATGTCGAGGCGGCGGAGGAGCCGTTCAGTGCGGCGGTGACGACAGCGGCGCCGTCGGCAGTGACTGTACCTGCTGTAGCCGTGAAGGTCGCGGTCGCAACGCCAGCGGCGACAGTAACCGAAGCGGGCACGGTGAGAGCGGCGCTGTTATCCGAGAGCGTAACCAGCAATCCGCCAGTGGGCGCGATCTTTTTGAGGGTGACCGTACAAATGGCGGCAGCGCCGGATGCCAGCGAGGCCGGGGCGCAACTCAGAGTGGATGGGACTATTGGCGCAACCAGGGTGACGGAAGAGGTAGCGGAAGAGCCATTGAGGGTGGCCGTCACAACAGCCGAGCCGTCGGCAGTGACTGTACCTGCTGTGGCCGCGAAGGTGGCGGTCGCAACGCCGGCGGCGACAGTAACCGAAGCGGGCACGGTGAGAGCGGCGCTGTTATCCGAGAGCGTAACCAGCAATCCGCCAGTGGGCGCGATCTTTTTGAGGGTGACCGTACAAATGGCGGCAGCGCCAGATGCCAGCGAGGCCGGGGCACAGGTCAGAGTGGATGGGACTATTGGCGCAACCAGGGTCAATGACGAGGTGGCGGAGGAGCCGTTCAGAGCGGCGGTGACGACAGCGGCGCCGTCGGCAGTGACTGTGCCTGCTGTGGCCGCGAAGGTGGCGGTCGCAACGCCGGCGGCGACAGTAACCGAAGCGGGCACGGTGAGAGCGGCGCTGTTATCCGAGAGCGTAACGAGCAATCCGCCAGTGGGCGCGATCTTTTTGAGGGTGACCGTACAAATGGCGGCAGCGCCGGATGCCAGCGAGGCCGGGGCACAGGTCAGAGTGGATGGGACTATTGGCGCAACCAGGGTCAATGTCGAGGTGGCGGAGGAGCCGTTCAGAGCGGCGGTGACGACAGCGGCGCCGTCGGCAGTGACTGTGCCTGCTGTGGCCGCGCCTGCTGTGGCCGCGAAGGTCGCGGTCGCAACGCCAGCGGCGACAGTAACCGAAGCGGGCACGGTGAGAGCGGCGCTGTTATCCGAGAGCGTAACGAGCAATCCGCCAGTGGGCGCGATCTTCTTGAGGGTGACCGTACAAATGGCGGCAGCGCCGGATGCCAGCGAGGCCGGGGCGCAGGTCAGAGTGGATGGGACTATTGGCGCAACCAGGGTCAATGACGAGGTGGCGGAGGAGCCGTTCAGAGCGGCGGTGACGACAGCGGCGCCGTCGGCAGTGACTGTACCTGCTGTGGCCGTGAAGGTGGCGGTCGCAACGCCAGCGGCGACAGTAACCGAAGCGGGCACGGTGAGAGCGGCGCTGTTATCCGAGAGCGTAACGAGCAATCCGCCAGTGGGCGCGATCTTCTTGAGGGTGACCGTACAAATGGCGGCAGCGCCGGATGCCAGCGAGGCCGGGGCACAGGTCAGAGTGGATGGGACTATTGGCGCAACCAGGGTGACGGAAGAGGTAGCGGAAGAGCCATTGAGGGTGGCCGTCACAACAGCCGAGCCGTCGGCAGTGACTGTACCTGCTGTGGCCGAAGGTGGCGGTGCAACGCCAGCGGCGACAGAACCAAGGGACGGAGAGCGGCGCTGTTATCCGAGAGCGTAACGAGCACCGCCAGGGGCGCGATCTTTTTGAGGGTGACCGTACAAGTGGCGGCAGCGCCAGATGCCAGCGAGGCCGGGGCGCAGGTCAGAGTGGATGGAACTATTGGCGCAACCAGGGTGATCGAAGAGGTCGCGGAAGAGCCATTGAGAGTAGCGGTCACAACAGCCGAGACGTCGGCCGTGACTGTGACTGCTGTCGCCGTGAAGGTGGCTGTGGCTGCGCCGGCAGCGACAGTGACCGAAGCGGGTGTAGTGACAAAAGTGCTGTTATCGGAAAGAGCGACGATGGCGCCGCCGGTCGGCGCGGAAGCATTCAACGTAGCGGTACAGGTAGCGGATCCACTCCCTGTGATCGTGGATGGGCCACAGATCAACGAGGATAGCCCGACGGGAACCGCGACTGGGACGGTGACGACACCACCAGTTGCCGAAGTGGTGAGGCTATCGCCAGCAAGCGAAACTGAGTCAGGGTTCAAGACCTGAATCCCTCTAATTGGATTCGCACCCGCGGAAAGCGTAAGGGTCAGGGTGGCAACGACCCCGTTGGGCATCGTGTTGGAGTTGATACCAGTAAGCAGGCAGGTGACGGTACCGCTGCCGCCGCTGCAGACCAGAGTCTTGGCGGCGCTCGCGGCACTGGGCCCAATGACTACGCTACTCGCTGTGAAGTCCGCGGTGGGAATGTCGAACGTCCACTGGAGCCCGGCTGGTTGAGTTCCGGGTGAAGTCAACGATAGGTCGAGGTTAACACTGCCTCCAACAGGAGCGGTTCCGGACGATAACGATAGCGAGACTGACGGTTCGGATGCAAATGCCGAGAGTGAGAGTCCAGCAAAAACTATCGTTCGGGTTAATGAAGCGAGTTTCACGGAAGTGGTCCTGTGCCTTCGGGCTAAAAGTATCCTGCAACCATCTATCGGGCGTGGTGGATGAGGGGTGTATGGGGGAGGGGCCTTATGGGGGGATGCAGACAAGCGTAGTGGCACCTGGCGCGGACCTTACCGAGTGGCTGAGGTTCCCCCGGTCCTGCCGAGATCTGGCCGCGGAGAGGGACCGGCGAAAAAGGACCTGATGCGCTCATGTTGAAGGCACCTCAGAACTGGCCGCCGCAACATGTCTGAGTGGTAGTTCCGTGGTTCTAAGGCAGGTATGAAGTGGGATCCCGGATAGTGGAAAACTTGCCTGCCATCTGGAAGCAGCTTGTAACCTGAACCCGGACAGCGGGGCCGAGCAAGACGGTCCCGAGAGGATGAATTCAATACGACGGATCGCACTAGTGCCGGAAGCAATGCGAAGCTGCCGGACGTTCATTGAGGTATCAGGGCCAAGATATTTAGAGTTGAGTGAATTGCACATGCGGTGTTGCAGTGTCGGTCTTGTTACTGCCGTATTAATCAGTTAGACAGGGACTTACTCGGTGAAGACTTGAACGCTACAGGATGGGAGGAACGGACAGGCAGGAAGATGAGGGCAGTCCGGACCGGCTACCAATCGATCGAAGGTGATATATGAAGCGAGGTGGAGGCGGATTTCCCCTTCGGAAGAGGGAGTCGACATTCTCCGAAACTAGACCTTTCTTACTTTTTTTCGCACCAACCCCAAATCTCAGGGCCAACTCCCCGAAGAGATCTCTTTGCACACCTGCTGCCAGACAGACAACTGATGCTTTTTCATGCAGTTACGAGAACTGCCGTAGGTCGACTGGCAAAAAGTACCAGGGAGTATAGGACTGAAGCCGGAGCGTACGTAAAAGTTACCGACTTGCGTCAGTTGAAGTCTCAGGGAGTGACGTGCTGGGACACCTTGCGGCGGGAGCTACCTGGGCAGTTCGACCGAAGCCAACCTCACGGTTTTGCCGGGGGGGGCATGCGCAGCCAATCGTTCCGGTGGTTTACAGGGAAGTCCAATCCTCGGGCCGTCAAGCCCTGGAGAAGGCTCATGCTGCCGTCCGTGGCTCGTTTCAGCCAATCCAGCGCATCTGGCTCATCGAGATTGCCCCTATCCTTTGGTCTTGCGGCCGTCAGTAGGAGCCTTCTACCTTGGCCAATCAGGAACTTTTCACTTGGTGCGACAGTGAACTATCATAGGTTCTGCTCCCGCCGACAGGTCCTGGTACAATTGCAGGCTACCTCTGGAGTTGAAGTTACGTGCCTGCTCTTCATCTGGAACTACAAACGCCCGGTGACTCCGGACAATCTATGAGACTTAGGATGATCTGCGCTGGTTTTCTGGTTGCCTTCTGTCTCCCTGTTCAGTGTGCGGAACTGTCGCTCGATCGTGTTTCTTCTCTAGCCGGTTCAACTGTGCCTCTCGTAGTCCGGTTTGCTACGGTGGGAAGCAATGTCGCCGCAATGCAGTTCGACCTGGACTACGATGCACCTTTGGCTTTGACGGCCAACTCCGGATCGGTAGTCTTCAGTGCCGGCAAAGAGATTTACAGCGCACCTGTTTCAGCACGTCGCACGCGTTTTCTGGTTGTGGGCTGGAACCAGAACGTCATGGGTGACGGAGTGGTCACGACCATCAATGCGTTCGTGAGTGCCGGCACGGCGGCAGGTGTATTTCCGCTTCGCCTCACGAACTTGCTTGCCTGCGATCAAGAGGGGGCCATAATCCCTCTGACAGGCAAAGATGGCAGTATCACCGTGAGTGCCAATGCGACGCTGCTGGAGTCTGGGATATTCCCACAAATCGCGGTCGGCGGTGGGTGGAAGACTAGTTTCACCCTGTTGAACCTCGCTGACACTCCACAACTGGCGAAGCTGACGTTTTGGGACAACGATGGGGCTCCCCTCAGCGCGCTGTTGGCGTTTTCTCCAGAGGTGGGGCTCAATCCTACGGCCAGTCCGTCCACCGAAATCCGGTTGGCTGCAAACGGTATGGCTGTGGTGGAAATGGACGTGCCTGCATCTTCTGAGATGATGGCCGGATGGGCGAAAGTTCAGGCGCCGGCTGGGATTGTAGGGGCGGCCACCTTCCGTTATCGCTCGGCCGAAGGCCAGGAAACGGAGGCAATCGTCCCTATGGAGACGCGCACTCCGTACTCCTTTGTCCTGCCCTATGACCATACGGCTGGGTTTGCTACCGGGGTCGCCGTGGCGAACGGATCGGAAACCTCGGACGCCAATGTCGCAATCACCATCCGGGATGCTACGGGGAAGGAGTTGCTTCCTGTGGACACGATAGTCCTGCCCAGCCGCGGGCACGCCTACTTCGCGCTGACGAGTAGGTATCCCGGTCTGGCTGGTGCCCGAGGAAGTCTGGAATTCAGGGATCGGAACGGTGGCAATGTCGCCGTGCTGGGGCTGCGTTTTCATCCCACCGGATCGTTCACTTCGATCCCTGCGGAGACGAGATGGTGAAGTTGCGCGGCGGGCGGAGTTTCCCGTTAGTCCCCGGCGAACGATTGCTGGCCCGGTTGCTTCATCATCCACATGTGGCTGGCTCGGTTTGCCTGTTGATCCTGTGCTGCTTCGCGGTTGCCGGCTTGTGGCCTTTTCGGCAGATTCCCAATGAGGTCACCTGGCTTTCGAATCGGCCAGGAGTACACTTCGGGAAGCATGGGATCATCCTCAGCGCTGGGGCCCTGCCGGCTGTTGGCTCAGGTGACTGCAGCATAGAAATGTGGGTGCGGCCAGCCGGCGGCGAGGAGTCCAGCACACTGCTGGCCTTCTACGGGCCCGGCGGTGGCACGGGGATTTCGCTGCAGCGATCCCTGACCGACCTGCGGCTGGACCGCGAAATCGCTGGGGGAAGACCGGACAAGGCGTATATTGGCGATGTTCTGTTGGATGGCAAGCTCGTCTTTGTCACTGTGGTCTCCAGCGCGCACGGAACCGCCGTCTACCTGGACGGCGCTCTTGTTCGGAAGGTCTCGCGACTCCGTTCCCGTTCCGGCGATTGCTCCGGCAGCCTGGGAGTTGGACATCCAGCCAGGGGGCACACAAGCTGGCAGGGTGAGATCTACGGGCTGGCCATCCACCACCACGAACTGACGCCGGCTCAGGTGCAATCCAGCTATCGATCCTGGCTGACGACTGGCCGGCCGGACGACCGCAACAGCGAGAAAGCCGCTGCGCTGTATCTATTCAATGAGAAGGGCGGTAGCGCGGTGCGCGACCATGGTCGCGCGGGTGTACGTCTGACGATCCCGGAGTTGTACTCGAACATCCAACGGACTTGGCTTGAATCTCCGCGCCTCGCTTATGAGTCGGGTTGGGGCTACTTCGATGACATCGTCATCAACATCGGCGGCTTCATCCCATTTGGTTTCGCGTTGAGCGCTTTCCTGGCGTCGATCGGCCGGGTTCACAGAGTGCGGGCGTGGGCGATCTTCGGCGGCCTGTGCGTGAGCCTGGCGATCGAAACTCTGCAGGTCTATCTGCCGACCCGGAATTCGGATTTGACCGATGTTCTGACCAACACGCTAGGCGCGTCTCTGGGTGCGGCGATATACGCCTTGTGGCGGCGCAGGATGATCCAGGCGGGTGTGGCGACCAGGGTCTGAGACCTGCCTGTGGCCCTTTTATAGGTCACTTCTAGGTGAAACACCTATGGGACGGTTGACTGCCAGTGCCGATCTAGTGGATAAGATGGTGTATTACCATGAGTCGTGAGCGCCCGGCACTCACTCCGGCCTCTAGCGAGTTTCACGATCCCAGCATTCGGCCGGGTGCGGTGTGGAGTTCACTGCAGAGGATGGCCAGTTGGCAGGAGTCCAGATGATGCATAGAAATTGGTTCGCCGTCGTTAGTCTCGGCTTGTTCTTGCACACGGCCTCGGTTTCGGCCCAAACCGTGCCGCTGAACGCCTGTGACCTGAACAGCGATGGGGCTGTCAACAAGGCCGATGCAGATTTGGCCGTCAGCATGGTCCTGGGCCCAGCGTCGGGCTGCACGGCTAACATCATCGGCTCTCGCATCTGTAACGTTGTCATTGTTCAGCGAGTGATCAACGCGGTGCTGACAGGGACATGCGTCACCGGGACCGCCCACTCTGTTTCGTTGACTTGGGTAGCCAGTACCTCGACGAATGTGACCGGCTACAACGTCTATCGCGGGACAACCCCTGGCGGTCCGTACACTCTACTGACCTCCACGCGTGTCGCGGGACTTGCCTACACAGACGGCGCTGTCCAGGCGGGCCAAACCTACTATTACGTGGTCACCGCTGTGGATAGCAGCAACAACGCCAGCGTCTACTCGACTGAAGCCATGGCGGTGGTTCCCTCCCCGTAGACCTCGCTGGCGCCCCAGGGCCTCGGTTTGGAATGTCGCCGCCAATGGGGTGAGTTCGCCAGGTGGTTGGAATGACGCTTGAGACGCACCTCACAGACACTTACGCCCGCCGGGAGCCAGCAAGACTCGCGACGGGCGTAATATCGGACACTATCTACTCTTGAAGACGTCTCCTGCCACCGAGGCAGGCGGGAACCTACTCGGGTCGCCGAAATCGACGACGAAGGACCACAACCAGGCCGAGCAGTCCGGACATATCGAGAGCGAGGAGCGCTACGGCCGAGGGCTCTGGCACAGAAACGTTTCCAATAAACCTCTGTGAACTGAGGTTGGTCCCGTTTGCTGGCGGAGTGTAAACAGTATAGTGAACGGAAGTCGTGGAATTGATGGCTGCGTTCGCCATCGCGATAATGCTGCTGGTGTACGGGGCCAAGAACGCCTGGTTGACAGTGGGGTGGGTGAACGCGTTCTGGTTAAAAATGTACCAGATTGCAAACGATCGCATTCCGCGGTCGACACCCGTTGGCGTCGGAAGCGTGAACAATTCGGCAGCGAGCCTTGCAGCCCCGTCATACCTCTGTTGCATGGTTGGCGGAGTCGGTAATGCCGGATCGTACGTTCCGCCCATGTCATACGTTCGGTCGTACACAATCTCGGCATTGACGCCGACGTTCTCGGCGATGTCGAGACAGACGACGCTCAAATTGATCGGATTGGTCCAAGAGGTTCCCGTTTTGATCTGGGCCGAGTACGGGCTGACGTTTTCTCCCGCCCAAGGGGTGAGGGCGAGTGGACTTCCTACGATCCTCATCGTCACTTGGTCCGCGAATGCGACCGGAACTGAGAGGCACAGAAGAAGAACTGCGCTCCCCAGACGGACGCGAGTCGAATTATGCTGCATGGCGCTCCTCCGAGCTAAACTGTCGAGCCTCACACTGTTGGCGAGGGAAAGTGGGGTATTGTACGTTGCCCCTTCAGGTATTGTCCCGATATGCAAGCGATCCAGTCAATCCCGCAACGCTTGACTTAGTACTATGATGCAGCATGGTACTAGAGGGAGCCGTAGGCTCACCTGGTGCCGGTACGAAAGGTGAGTCTCTGTTCGATTTTCAGCCTGGACGAGCCGCGCAGTGGCGCATTATAGTGAGACGATAAGAATCGGTCCAATTTTGATTGCGCCGTAAGCCCCCGCTCGGTCGACGGCGATGCCGTAAGAGGTGTTCCAGTGATTCACGCCCAAGACGATCCAGCGGAGGAGAACCGTATGTACGCGACAAGCCGCGCCGCTTCTCGTGTGGCAGGGAAACGAGCCAAGTCACTTCTACCAGTGCTTTTGACGCTCGGGGCAATCCTGATGACAGGATGTTCTAGCGATCCAAATGCTCAGAAGCTGAAGTACCTGAGTAGCGGCGACAAGCTGTACAAGGCTGGCAAATACCAGGAAGCGGTGATTCAGTTCCGCAATGCAGTGCAACTGGATCCGAAGTCCGGGGAGGCTCGCTACCAACTCGGTCTTACCTATCTTGGCCTGAACAACCCGCAAGCAGCTTTTAAGGAACTGACGGAGGCCGTCGCGCTGCAGCCGTCAAACCTGGATGCTCATTTGAAACTAGCGAGCCTGCACATTGTACGCCGCGAATTTGACAAAGCGACGGCTTTGGCGGCGAAAGTGATCAAGGCAGATCCAAAGAATGGAATGGCTCACGCTGTTCTAGGGCAGAAGCATGCCGCCAAGGGCGAGTTGGCGGACGCGGTGGCGGAGTTGGAGAAGGCGATCGAACTCGCTCCCAAAGTTGAGTTCTATAGCGCGTTGGGAATGATCCAGTTCGCCTCGGGCAAGCCGTTGGAGGCGGAGGCCGTATTCAAGCGCGCTACGGCGGCGAATCCGAAATCGGTGGTGGCGCACATGGATCTGGCGCAGTATTACCTTTCTCAGCGCAAACCGGAGGCGGAAGCCGAGGCAAAAACGGCGGTTGGACTGGAGCCGAAGGCCGCGCCGCCTCGTCTCCTGCTGGCGCGGGTTTACACTGTGCTGGGCCGGCCAGAGGAGGGTGAGAAGCAGCTCAAGGAATTGAAGTCAGTTGCCCCTGATGTACCGGCGGCCTATCAAGCGCTTGGCGCCTACTATGAATCCAGCGGCCAGCGTGAGAAGGCGGTCACTGAGTTCCAGACTGTGTTGGTTGCGAAGCCTTCAGATGCAGTCGTTCAGCGCCACCTGATTGAGAACCTGATCGAGCTGAAGCGGCTAAAGGAAGCCGATGCCCTAAATCAGAAGGTTCTGGAGAAGAGTCCGAACGATCCTCTGGCTCACTACGCGCGGGGACGCATTCTCTTGCTGCAGGGGCAGAACCAGGAGGCGGCTACGGCGCTTCAGAAGGCGGCTACAGCCCAGCCCAACGCTGCTCCCATCCACTACCTGCTGGGGACAGCTCAGGCGGCTCTCGGGCTCACGAAGCAGGCCCGGGAGTCCTTCTCGAAGGCGCTGCAGCTACAGCCCCGCATGACGGATGCCGCGGTGGCGCTTGCGGGTCTGGCAGTCGCCAGCGGCGATCAGGAAACGGCGCTTCGTCTGACTGCCGGAGTGCTGGAGGCCAATCCGAACTCCATCCCCGCAAGTGTGACCAGGGCCCGGTCGTTTCTGGCGAAGGGCGATGTCCGCCAAGCGGAAGCGTTGCTGCTGGAGGGGCTGAAGCGCGATCCCGCGTCTGTTCAGCTGCTGACTGTGTTGCTCAGCATCCGCATCAGTCAAGGCAAGAGCCCGGAGATGGTTCAGCGAATCGCGCCGCTCGTGCAGCAGCAACCACAGAATGCGGGCCTTCGGTTTGTGTTGGCGCTGGCGTACTATGCCGCAGGTGATGTCCGGCAATCAGAAACCAATGTGCGCGAGGCGCTCAAGCTCGATGCGAAGACGCGATCCGGGCACATTTTGCTAGCGTACGTTCTGTTGGCCAAGAAAGAGATCGAACCTGCGAAGGCGGAACTCCGCAGCTCTATCGAAGTGGAACCGAAGAACCTGAATAGCTACTTGATGCTTGGCTCCCTCTATGAGGGAGAGCGGAATTGGGAAGAAGCAAAGAAGGTTTATGAGCGTGCGCTCCAGGTGGATCCGGAGTCTCCTTTGATGGCGAACCAGCTCGCCTACCTGTATCTGGAGCATGGCGGCGATGCCAACAAGGCGCTGGCGCTCGCTCAGCAGGCCAAGCAGAAGTTGCCGCGCTCTCCAAACGTGGCGGATACCCTGGGCTGGGCGTATTACAAGAGAGGAATGCACGATCAGGCGATCACGCAGTTCAAATTGTCCGCAGAGATAGCACCCAAAAACCCCACATATCACTACCATCTGGGGTTGGCCTATCTGGCGGCGCGGGATATGCGTTCTGCCGAGGCTTCACTGCAACTCGCGCTCAAAGACCCGAGTTTTCAGTATGCGGAACCGGCCCGGGAGGCGCTGAAGAAGACTTCCCAACGCTCCCGTTGAAGCCTGTCTCGATCCGCCGGAACAGAAAGAACAGCGGCACCAGAATCGCGACAGCTACCAGTGTGAAGGGCAACCCTCCCAAACGATGCAGTGGCCCTGCCAGGACGCCGTGGGACACGTAGACATCGAGCCAGGATAGCGTGGTGATGCGGACCGCGTTCTTAAAGACGGCGATGGGGATTGTGAGCAGCACCAGGCAGAGCTTGCTCCAGTTGGAGCGGAAGAACAGGTGGCCGGCTAGCGCGACTGTAATCAGCAGTGCTGTTGTGGAGCGGATGCCGCTGCATTCCTCCGCCACCTGGATACTGAGGCCTGGGAGAGAGAAGACCAGGCCATCCCTGAAAACGGGAATGCCGATCAATTTGAAGATGACGTGAGATACATCCGCAGAGGCGTACTGCAAACCAACCTCCGCCATGTGCATCAGGCTCTGGGGGAGCGGAACTGTGAACAGCAGGGCAATCCAGGGGATGAGGGCGGAACGGAACGCGTTCGTGCCGTAGAAGAAGACCAAGCCGGCCGTCCACACTAGGATGACTGCGAACATCTCCACCGAGAGGCCGGATCCCAGCCGTTTGGCCGCTACGTAGAGGATGCTGCCGGCGAGAAGCAATGGTACGCCCCAGGTCAGACAATACCTGGAGTCGGAGAAGATGCTCTTCTGGTGGAAGTAGAAGAGTCCCAGGCTGATCAGCGGCATCAGGATGGCGTAGGAGTAGCGGTCATCCTGCATCGAGAGCGCGGCAAGAGTGCTAATCGACGTCCAGAACGGCGCCAGCGAGAGCAGCCAACTCAAGACGAACCAGACGGTGCGGCGATCGTAGTGCCTGAGCATGTTAGTTCAGAGGGAGGGAAAGGCGGAGGCGGGGAGATCAGGGGCGGTGAGTACGATGCTGCCATCGTCCCGTTCTTTGCGGATGACAGAGAATCCCATCAGTGCCCAGCGGGCAACGAGATAGTCGACGACTTCGACCGCACAGCCGGGCACAACGAAGACAACAATCCCGTTGGCATGAGGCGAGGGGATATGGTCGCGGAGCGCGGGGGGGGCGTCGGCGAACTTCCAGAGTTCCAGATGGGTGTCGGACATGGGGGCCGGTCAGGCGACGTGACGGTAGAGGAGGGCGCCGAGCGTACTTAAGGCACGATCAGGCAGGTGGGCGCAGGCGTTGTGCACGATTCGGGATTTCCAGGTGTTGGCGGCGGCTAGCTGCGGTGCGTGGGGTGGGGAGCGCCAGTAAGAGACGGTGGCGCGGGTGGCGCCAAAATGTTCTTTGAACTCGATCAGGCCCGAATTGTCGCAATCGGTGCGGCCGAAGTCCAGAATCTCCAGGCCGCGTTGGACTGCGTCCTGAATTGCGTGCCAGAAGAGGAAAGGCATGGCTCCGAGGCGGTGGAATGCGGCGTCTGAGGCGCCGTATTTGTAGTGAAGTGTTTTTGCGTGAGTTGCAGTGAAGATGGCGGCGATTGGTTGACCGTTTTTTCTGGCGAGACGAATTGTTGCGGCGTTGCCGAGACAGGCGGTGAGATTACGAAACCAGGCGAACGGTTGCGGCGGCAGTCCGTGGCGCCGGCGCGTTTGCAGGACCAGGCGGTGGAAGTGTTGCAGATCGTCGGGGGTGGTGCCTTCCGTGATGACAAGACCTTCCTTGGCGGCACGCCGGATCTTTCGCTGGATGCAGTCTTTATGGAAGCCGTCGTATAGGGCGGCGGGGCGGAGGTCGAGTTGGTGGTGATAGAACGATTGACTGATCTGGAAGCCGGGCGGAGGGGAAGGAAAGTGCGTTAGCGGGCGGAGCTCGACGTACTTGTGGTGCTCGGTGGCCGCGATTTGTTGGAGGCCGGCGATGAGGGGCAAAAAATCTTCCGTGGTGGCGGCGAGGGTTCGCAGAAATCGGAGAAAGGTAGAGAGATGAGCCGGCGGCCGGTGAGCCAACTGTCGACGCGGCAGAATACGAGGCCGTTGGTGAGCGGTTGGCCGGGTTGAGATGTCGTTAGCACAGAAGGGGTGTAGCCGTAAGTCTGCTGGAGGGCTTTCAGCCATCCGGGTGTGTGGAAGATGGAAGCCGCTTGCCAGAGAGGGTCGGTAAGCGGGTCGAGTTCGCGAACAATTGGGTGAGACACTTCAGGAGAAGGTTTCGGTGGTGAGGGAATCGACGAGGGCGAGGTATTCGTTCTTTTTTTGATCCCAGGAGTTTTGCTCGACGTATTTCAGGCCGGCGTCGATCAGAGAAGCGCGGAGGGCGGGGTTTTCGATGACATCGAGGATCGCTTCGGCCATGGCCTGACTGTCGCCGGAGGTGAAGAAGCGGACGTTCTGGTCGTTGTGGTAGTAGGTGTCGATTTTGGTGCGGGAGACGACGACGGGGACGCCCTGGGACATGAACTCCATGATTTTGGTGCTGCAGGCCTCGTTGCCGAAAGAATCGGCGCGTTTGGGGACGATGCCGAGATCGGAGTTGGCGATGATCTGGGGGATTTCGTGGAGCGGCACGGAGCCGCAGAACTTGACGGCGCCATTGAGGCCGAGGCTGGCGGCGAGCCGGGACAGATCATCGATCGCGCTGGCGCCGCCTCCGCCGCCGTAGAGATGGAGTTCGACGTTCGGGGCCTTTTCTCTGACGCGGGCGAGCGCCTGGATGGCGATTTCGAGACCCTGGTGCCATTGGAAGGTGCCGTGAAAGAGGAGGATGAACCGGGAGTCGGTCCGGGTGCGCGTGCGGCGGTGGAAGATGGCGGAATCGACGTGGTTGAGGAAGACGGAGCACTTTTCGGGCGGGGCGGAGCGGGCTGTGAGCTTGTCGAACCAGAGGTGGTTGGCGATGATGACGTGATCGGCGAAGGCGGCGGAGGCTTTCTCGATGAGTGTGAGGAAGCGGAAGTAGAGGGCTCCGGCACGGGATTTGAATTTGTTGGCGAAGAGCTCGGGGACGATGTCGTGGATATCGAGGATGACCTTGACGCCGGTCCATTTGGGATACCAGGCGGCGAAGGCCATGAAGTCCGGGATGTTGTGGACGTGGATGAGGTCGTAGCGGACATCGCGATGGCGGCGTGAGAGGAAGCGGGAGGCGGCGATGAGGAAGCGGAGGAGGCGGAGGGCGTAGGTCCACATGCCGCGTTCGTCGTGGACGCGGCGCTGGATGCGGAAGACGCGGACGCCGTTGATTTCGTCCTCGCCAGGGGTGGCGCCGTTGGTGCTGATGGAGATGACGTCCACCTGGTCGCCGCGGCGGACGAGGGTTTCGGCGTAGCGGCGGACGCGGTTGTCACCGGCGTAGTTGCTGTGGGTGACCATGCAGATCTTGCGGCGCGAGTTGCGCGCGCCGGGCGGCAGGGCGGCGGTGTAGAAGCGGGCGACATCGCGGGGCAGGGCGGGCCAGACAGAGTCGCCGTAGCGATCCCGGACGTACTTCAGAAAGTCTTCGTATTGGGAAGCGGGGGCCTCATCCCAAGCCGGCGCGCCATTGAAGGACATGTAATCGGGGTGGGTGTTGAGGAGGGCCATGCCGCCGCGGGCGGCGATCCAATCGAGCTTGCGTTTCCAGACGTCGATGCCGGGTTCGCGGAGGACGCCGAAGAGGGTATAGTCCTGGACGAGGGTATAGGGGAGCTCGACGAAACCGCCGGCGCCGGGGCCGGGGACCCAGAAGGGGAAGATGGTGGCGACGCCATCGGGTTCGGGCTCGAAGGGGTCGGTATCGAAGGTGGAGGAGTCGTATTCGGCGCCGAGCTGGTGCAGCCAAGCCAGGTTGTGCTGCATGAGCGGGGAGCGGAAGCCGGCGGCGTTCCAGAGATCGAGGTAGTGGCGGATTCTGGCGGCTTTGGCGGGGAAGCCGGGCTTGGAGAAGTAGAGCTTGCCATCGTGACCGAGGCCGTGGACGCCGACCTCGAAGCCGGCCTGGTCGAGCTTGTGCCGGAGCGCATCGGAGACGCGGTAGTCCTCTTCGGGGACGAAGTTGAAGGAGGAGCGGAAGCCGTGGCGGGCCTCGAGCTCCATGAGGCGTTCACAGCGTTCCAGGCCCTTGGGGCCCTCGACATCGTGGGTGAGGACCAGGGCGAAGCGCTTGCCGCCGGGCCAACCTGGCCAACCTGGAGGGGCGGCGCCGGCCCTTTCGTCGATGGGCCAGACCGCGGAGTGGGAGGACCGCTGGCGAGCGGCCCACCAACGGCGGGCGGCGAGGCTGACGCGCCGGGGGATGAACGGCTTCAGGGTGTAGTAGACCCTGTTGAAGAGCGTGGTCACTTGCCGCCGTAGTAGCCGGAGTACTTCTTGTAGAGCTTGTTGAGACCCTCGGCGCCATTGAAGACGATGCCGGCGACGTGACCGGGGCCGAGAAGGGCCAACGCCTCTTCGGCTGCCTCCCTGGGGGTATGGCCAGCCCGGAGGACGAGGAGGCTGGCATCGGCCAGGCGGGAGAGCGAGAGCGCGTCCGTGAGCGGGGCCAGGGGGGGGGTATCGATGAGGATCCAATCGAAGTGGGGGGCGAGCGTCTGCAGCACGACGGCCGTGGGGGCGGACTGGAGGATCTCGGTGGGGTTGCCTTGGGGCTGGCCGGTCTGCAGGAGGTACCAATTGAGGGGGGAAAGCCTGGTGAGGTTGACGAGGGGATCCACACCATCCTCGATACATTCGGCGAAGCCGGAGCGGACGGGAATGCCGAGGGTCTTGGCGAGGGAAGGCCGGTGGAGGTCGCCTTCGATGAGGAGCACGGAGCGTTTTCCGCCCTCGGACAGGGTGGTGGCTAAGTTGATGGCGACGGTGGATTTTCCGTCTCCGGGCAAGGGACTGGTGATCACCAGGGACTTCAACGGCCCCTTGGCGCTCAATTCCCGAAGGCGCATGCGCAGATACCGGAAGCGATCCGCACCGGGGCTGCGCGGATCCGACACCGTGACGATGCGGTGGATGGGCTTCAGGTCCACTTCCTCGACGGGCGTGTTAGTTAGGTCCGAGAGCATTTCAATATCCGATTGGTGATGGATGCCGGCCGCGGCGTGGGTTTCTGGCGTCGCTGCCTCAGGCTCGGTGTAGGATTCGGTGGAGCGGCTCATGTTCGGGATCTCAGTCTGGGTCTTTCTCCGGCCGCTGTCCGTTGTTTCATCATGTTCCAGTCCGGTCGCAGGCAGGGACGCAACGGCCAGAGAGAGGCTAGCCGGGTCGTCTGTTGTGTTCCAGATATCCTTCTTTGTTTTCATTGAGATATGGGGTCGTTCGGCGCTGGCGAAAATCTCCAGATCCGTTTCGCCGTACGGAAGCGACGGCACCGAGCCCCTGTTTGTTTTCAACTAGATATGGGGTCGTTTCGCTGTGGGCGATTCGTAGGGCTGCTGGTGGCGCCGATCAGAAGGCCCGTGCTCCAAGTACGGCGAGGTCTCCGTACGGGCTTTTGTTTTCAAGTAGATATGGGGTCGTTCGGCTGGGGGAAATATTTGCCGTCCGGCAGCCAACGCGGGAGGCGATTCGAATTGTCAAAGAACGCAGACAGGGCGAGGAACTTCCCCGCACTTTCATTCATAGCACGTTGCGCCGAGGTTTTCAGGCACTCGGTGAGGCAAGCGACTGTTTATAAAGGAGAAAAATCATGAAATCGGGCGTGAACGCTCCAGGCGAAGGGACTAACTGCGGAGGAAGACGAAGAGTTCCGCCGCCACGACGATTGCCAGCATCGCAGATCCGGCGGCCCACTCGATGGCGAGCCTCCATTTCTTCCAGCGTTCCTCGGCCGGAGTCACCAGGACAGGTACGGCTACCAGGAGCGGGGGCTTGAAGTATTGCTGCACTTCCTTTTCGGTATGGAAGGAGCTATCGCGGAGGCTCATGAGAAATGCGAGAGCGAGACCGAGCGCGATGCCGGCGCCGGCGGCACCGAGACTGATCTTGACGCGTTTGGGACCGGACGGCAGGGTCGGGAGAGTGGGCGGATCGACCAGGCGGAAGTTCTGGCCGGCATTCTGCTCCTCCAGATTGGCCGTCAACTGGGAACGGAGCTGTTTGTTGAGTAGTTCGGTGTAGTCCTGTTTGTACAACTCGTAGTCGCGCAGGACACCGGTGAGCTGTTGCTCTCTCATCGGGGTGAGCCGCAAGCGACCCTGGTACTGGGCGATCTCCATCCGGAGCCGCTGTTCTTCCCTTGTGAGGTTTTCCAGTTCGACGCGGTTGGCCTCGACCTGGCCCTTGACCTGAGCGGTCATCGGGTCTTCTACGCCAGAGGGATCCTGGTTCTTATCGATCGTCACGGTGCCGGTCTTCACTTGAATGAAGAGATTCTGCATGCGTTCGATCTCGGCATCCTTCTTGACCACCTCGGGATGCTTGGGGGTGAAGCGCGCGAGCAGAGCAGCCCGTTCAGTTTGGAGGCGGGCCAGTGCCCCGTTGAGAGCGTATTCCAGCGACATGCGCTGCTGTTGCGCCCTGGTTCGATTGGCGGCGTTGTTTTGCAGCTGGATTCGCAGATCGGTGAGCGTGCTGAGGTTGGCTTGCTCCTGCTGCGGCAACTCGCTGAGGTTCTGGGCTTTGAAATCGCTGAGCCGCTTTTCCTGCTCCGCGAGGCGCTGCTTGGCGGCCGCGAGCTGTTCGGAGAGGAACTTGGCCGTAATCGACGCCTGATTGCCCTGGACCTTCAAGTTCTCCTCGATGAAGATGTTGGTGAGGCGACTGGTGACCTCCTGGGCGAGGCGGGGATTGTCGGCGGTGAAGGCAACTTGAAACGCAGTGAAGTCAACTCGCCCGGGAAGCTGGTCTAGGGGTTCGACCGTTATGTCCTTTCGGAGCCGGTCGGTGAGTTGGTCCGGCTTCTCCTTACCTCTGTATTTCGGATAGAGGCCGAACGACTCGATGATCGCAAGAGGCGGGGCCTCGATAGGACCTCCTAGTCATTGCATTGACTGCTTCAGCCGGACTTCGGTGTTGGTCGGGTCGACGTACTTCAGCGAAACCTGCCGGTTGACCACCACGAGCGTAGCCTCCGGGGGGTGTACTTGTCCAGGTAGGAGCACCAACAATTACAGCAGGCGGTCCGGTACAGGCAACTGAAACCGACCCACCTGCACGTCCGGAGAGCCACTCCTAACGAGGTTACGACATCGTCAAGAAGACCGTCTTCGTGGTCGCCCTAACCCTTCCCTCCCCGGATTCAACATTCATCCGCAGGGCCGCAACGCTCAGGACGGAAACACCGCCAAATTCGCCCGCTTCCAGCCATGGCTTCGCCGACAAACGCCGATACTCTATCGGCTCAACGTGTAACCAAAGGCACTATCGGCGTGAGAATTGCGCAGTGAAGAACTTGCCCAGTGTGCTGGGACGAGGAGCCCAGCATCTTAGACATCGACTCAACCGGTGGTCCCGCTGCGGCGTCAGAGGCCCGAAGGCAACCGTCAGATCCTCTGAAGTTGCTCTGCCCACAAAAACCTCACAAACTCCAGGAGAAACAGGGCGATCCAGCCCCGGACGCAATCGAAGCATATGCCAACAGACGTGCAGGTACGATGAGCAGTGGTTCCGACCACAGACGCCGCGCAGCTTTGAAAACCTCAAAAACAGGATGGCTGCAATGCGTAGTCATGTGCCACTTGGCGATACAAATAGCGCAGAAGTTCGTTTCCTGCTGAGCCAGTCTGCCGGTGATGGTACGCCCGCCAAGTCCGAGAAAACCATCACACGCCATCCATGCATCCGAGCCGTCACTTCCGCATGCAATCCTCGCCGCCATACGGGAGGGCAACATTCCGCCGATTCCTCGATAGCACTCCCGTCTGAACATTTGAACGGCACCGGCCACAGACCTGACGTTATTGGTCGCTCGCGGCTTGAATTTGCCGCCGCACTCTTCGTAAATAACTCCTCCCGCGATTCCAATGCCTGGATCCGAGTGGAATTTCTCAATAAGGCAACGAAAGTTTGTGGGGGTCAAAGAAACGTCAGCGTCCAAATGCCCGATAAAGTCATAGTCACACCACCGCAGAAATAGGATGCAGCCTCATTATGTGAACACTTTGGACGCAAAACATCGGTTTGTGCGACTCAGGCATTCTGAAGCTCTATAAGTGGATGATCAGGCGCATCTCCGCACGATGAATCAGTGCCATCGACCGAAGCGTCGCGCGATGATCCACCGATCCGGGCGCACTTCCTGGCCGATGACAGGCCTACCTGTGCCTTCAATGTAGCTTCCTTCGTTTGTGCGGCGGAAATCAGTACATGATGACATAAGGGCCTCGGGATGGCGGTATAAGCCGCCAGTAACCTATCTCGCTAAAGCACATTCACACTTCTTCAAGACCTGCTTTCCTTATAGGGGCTCTTCGTTGGCAAATTAGCAAGTCGCCTTAATCCAGAATTGTGTCGAAGGCATCAATGTCTCTCACTGAGCTCCGGAACACTGGGTTGAGATAACTCAGAAACAGCGGAAAGCGATGACCTGCGAGCGTTTGATCACGACGTCAAGAAGGGGTGACCAAAGGATTGTACATGAACACTACGATGGAGACTCAGGAAGCTGGACGGTGGCTGCATCCTCCGAAACGACCGTAGCACTCGTTATGCCAACCTGCGACAGATTTTGCGAACAGATGTTCGCGAGCTGTTCCGAAAGTTCGACGCCAATCACGCCCTCAAAGCCGTACTCATGCGCCATTATGAGCACCCTGCCCTTACCACATCCAATATCAACGAATTGATACGCCTTTTGCCTCTGATGGACGGCATTCGCGAAGCACGAGCAGAGGCTTCAGGCTGAATGGGTTCATAACGATGGATGGGCCGACCCTATCCCTAAGCACCATCGGTTGACATGCCGGCTCGTTTCCGTCCGCGGCTTCGATCAAAACCATCTGCCATAAATATCTCATTGAAGCTTCATATCCACCTCAAACGGATCAGCATATTGCTAATACTGTTCCTTCTTCCCCGCCCGCAATGACTGTTGGCGCATCTCGACGAATCCGGTAATCTCAGTGGAGAGCGAAAAGGACAGCATGCCTGGGAGTTTCTGAATGGCGGACACTGCCATCCCTGGCGTTATGCAGGCAACGGCCGAGGCCGAAGTTTAGGAGATTGGCAAGTTAACGAAATGCCCTCGGCGTCTTCCAATAGCAGACACTGCGGTCCAAGACCGGCGAAACGCGGTTTGGCCGCCGTTGCAAACAAACGACACAAGTCTCCCTTCCGGCCTCATCCGTGATTCGGGTTGGCCAGTACACTTTTGACTGGTGAATCGGTCTGCTGTCCAAGAGGTTGGTTTTGGTATGCACCTCCAACTCTACAAGGGCTGCCCGCCCATGCTCACTCCATCCGCATCTGCCCCTACCTGCACCTCGCGTTGGTGCTCTAAAATCGTCTTGGACAGCAGAGAATAGCAGACTGACGTCAAATTCAGACGGGAGAACTATTCAGGTGGATATCAGTTACCATTTTGACGCCCGACATACCAACATTTACTGAACGGTGAAGTCGCATCACACTTGACAGATCCAGGCACGGCCCATTGCGTCACTGATGACGTATGTTTACGTTTTGCAGTGGATGGATTCGGAGTCGACAACCGCGGATAAGTTGAGCTCACAATCATTGCGAGCACCATGAACCATGCCATCCGAGTCTGATCGTGGTAGCTGATTCCAAAGAAGCCCACGATATGGGCAAACAGCGTGGCGCCCAGTAGCCAGAACAACCACTCTCGATCCCAGTCTGGCGAAACACGCGCTCTTGATCTCCCTAGCGCGCCAAAGGAGATCGAGATCAGCAATATCAGGGCACCCAACGCACCAAGTCCCCCGCGAAGACCCTCTTCCACAAACTGATTCGCCGTATCCCACATCGACCACCCCCACGATGAATTCTCGGTACTGCCGATCAGCCACCAATCTCCAAAATGTCGAATGAAGCCGTCGACCAAATACGCTCGGTGGTTCGCCGAGGACGAGCCGAAGATCGCGATGCGCCCAATGAGGAACCAGACAGGAGCCTTCATCACACAATGCAGACCTACCACGACGAACAGAAGTCCCCACCGAAGAAGTCTCATGTGATGCCGAATAGGCCATAGTAGTATGGCGCCCAGCCCCGCAGCCAGTGATAGCAGCGCTGTGCTCGTCGAAACCGTGACGGAAAGAACCGTTGCTGAGGCGATGCCGAGCAGCGCAAGTGTCCGCGAACCCTAAATCGCCACAACAACACGAACAGAGGCAGCAGAGTCGCTCCAAACGTGCCGGACAGAAGCGGATGACTAAATGGCCCCTGCGCACGAACAACTCCATCTCGCGTCTCCGGTATCGCCCGAACTCCGCCTAGTAGTCCAAAGACGTTCAAGCGAGATACGTGCTCGTTCACAGTAGCAACCGCTATGATGAACGCCACCGACGCAATCGCCTGAAGAGCACGTTTCATGTCTCCTTCATCTTGAATCACATACCTCATAGCTAGATATCCCACCCAGCATGTCCCACAAACCCACCCTGTTCACAACAGTTGCACCATCAACCGGGAAAAGCGCAGGAAAGGCTCCGACATGGAACATGACCCAAATGAGTACGACACTACCACTCCTCGCACCAAGGTGGTGTTTCCCGACGGAACAGACACCGGACGACTATTGCCAAAATGACGATCCTG
>JADKID010000040.1 GCA_016721425.1 Bryobacterales bacterium
GCAAGAGGTCCCGAGTTCAAATCTCGGCGGCCCGACCAATCTTCTCAAAAGACTTAAAGACCCCACTGACCTCAACCATTCTGGTTCGGGTCCGACTTTAGGTCAAAACTCTCAATGTCATCAAAGAGCGGCGTGGTATTGGTGCCCTCTGTCGTCGGTAGTCAGCCGACGTGATTGCTAACGGCTACGTCCGACAGTCTGTATTTGCCGGCGGCAGTTGGAAGAGCGAGTGGCCCACGACAAGCGGCGAGACGATGCACAGCCACTGCGGTTGCTGGAGACGTTCTCACCGCGGACCGAAAGCAGGGAAACGCCCGGTCGGTCTTCCTTCCGAGATGCGATCCATGAAGGACGTGGCAACGTTGCGGCAGCGACTCGCCGTCGCCTCGTTCGATAAACAAGACAGGATCGAACGCGCGGAGAATGTGGAGGTCTTGGCAATGCCATCTGCGCCGCGACCTCCGGTTTCGAGGATGCCGGTGACATGAGGCTCCGGGGAGACGGCCAGGCCGGGATTTGAGATGTAGAAGAAAGTCCTTTGGTCGAGGCGGAAGTTCGTTTCTCCTTCGGAATCGGCGTACTTCACGACAGTTGGGCTCATTCCATCCTGTTCCACCTGGACCGAGTTGCTGCCGAGGTTCCACTTGAGCTTCAGCGTGGTGTCGGGCATCCGGAGCGTGGTGGTGCCCTGCCGGTTCTCTTCCACTTCGCAGAGATAGCGAGTGGTCTTGCCGCCGACAATCACGCCGCAGACCGTGCGCGTGGCGCCCGGCTGTCCCGATGCGGCAGCCACATCACCGGAATTGTTGCAGTTGGAGGCTTCCGTGGTGGCGATGTTCTCATAGCGGCCGTCGGCCGTGGTGACCGCCACGCAGGTCCCACCTTTGCCACTCCAATACGAGATGGATGTGGTGCCAGTTTTGGTGGTGTTGCGGTACTCGTAACCTGCCTGCTGCAGGCCGGCCTCGCCGGAACTGCCTTTTGCTCCGACCAGGGACTTCAACTCCTCGGGCGTGCTGGAATCCGTTGCGGCGCCTTTGGGGGCCGGTTCGGAGGTGGACGGCTTGGGGGAGGAACAGCCCGCAACCAACGCCGTGAGCCCGATTAGGAAGATTTTTGACATCCTTCGTAGTCCTTTGCTGAGTCGGCGTCGGGTCGGACCGCCGGAGCGATACCCTAGCCCAGCTCAGACTAGCATCGGGCCGGGAGCGCGAGCTATCCGGTTTGCGCATGGGCGGTGCCGGCGCACCCTCTTCTGCCATTCCGGTCCTCGATGCGGGCGATGAGCGAACCGAGCTCAATCTCCAGTCGCTGATAACTGCCTACTGCTCCGGGGTGAGGCTTACCATGACAAGAGAGGTAGTCAGCCATGCAAACCCCCAGCATCACGAGACGCGCATTGCTCGGTTCCACCGCTGCGGCAGCCATGCCGCGTGTGGCCAGCTCCCGCGACCGCAAACCGAACTTCCTTTTTATCCTGGCGGACGACCATGCCGGCTACGTTTTGGGCGCGGATGGAAACCCGCGCGCCCGTACGCCCAACCTGGACCGCCTGGCGTCCGAAGGCGGACGGTTTGCATCGAACTACTGCAATTCGCCCGTTTGCACGCCCTCGCGGCAATCGATTCTCACCGGGCAGTTGCCGCACTCGGCTGGCGTGACGGTGCTCCAGACGCCGCTCGATACCGCGAAGCCAACCCTGGCGAAGGCGCTGCGCGGCCAGGGCTTTGCCACCGCCGTGATCGGCAAGATGCACTTCAATCGCCCTGGTGTACCGGGGTTGCACGGCTTTGACGAGGTGATCACCGAAGATGTCGCGCAGAAGCGCTGGCTGGCGGAAGTGGGCCTGCGCCAGAATTCGGCGCGATCCGCACCAAGCCCCAGTGGCGCCCGTTCCGCGATCCGGCCCGCATCTGGCTCAACTCTGAGAAGCTCCCGTTCCCGCGCAGCTATGAGCAGATGAAGAGCACCTGGCAGGTGGCGCAGGCCTCGCGCTATCTCGAAGAGCATAAAGACAGCCGGTTCGCGCTGTGGGTCAGCTTCCAGGAGCCGCACTCGCCCTACGATTTTCCGATTGAATGGCGCGACAAGTTCAATCCGGCGGACTTTGCTGTGCCCCGTGTGGGACCGGAGGATCCGGGCCAGATCCCGCTGATCTTCCGCGATCTGTCGCCGGCGGAGAAGCAGGGCATCATCGCGTCCTACTACACGTCGGTGAACTTCCTGGACCACAACATTGGCCGGGTGCTGGACAAACTGCGGCAACTCAATCTGGAGAACGACACTCTGGTGGTGTACATGGCCGATCATGGCTACAACCTGGGCCAGCACGGGCGCTTTGAAAAGCACTGCAGTTACGAGCCGGCGTTGCGAGTGCCGCTGCTGATCCGGTTCCCGGGCCGCGTGAAGAAGGGCGTTACCGTGAAGGACTTCACGGAATCGGTGGATGTGCCGGCCACCATCCTGGATCTGCTTGGCGCCGATCCTTTCCAGGTGCAGCATGGCCAGAGCCTGAGGCCGTATCTGGAGGGCCGCCGACCGCCGAAGCCGCGCGAGTCTATCTTTAGCGAGTATCTCTGGGCGGAGGAGGCGTGTGTCCGCACGCATCGCTGGAAGTATGCGCACGCGACCGGCGTGAGAGCGCGTGACGACGGCTACAAGACGGACAATCCTACGCCCGGCCGCACCATCCGGTTGTGGGATCAGAAGGCCGATCCGGGTGAGTTCACTGACGTGGCCGGCAAGCACCCGGAGGTAGTGGCTGAATTGCAGAAGCTGATGCTGACGCGTTTCCGATCCACGCATCCCGACGCGCCCAACGAGCCGGGGTAACTCGACGCCTCGAGGCGATTGAATGGTATCTGCGCCCGCGGGACCGGGCTGCCTGACAGGACGGCGTTCGCGGCGAAAGCAGAGTAAAATGTCTGAGGGGGAAACGCTTACGTACCTGAAGAGAATTATGCCGGGGGCCGTGATGTGCGAGCGGCTGAACTGCGGGAAACCGGCCGCGTTCCTGCTTTCGGATTCACTCCAGCGAGCCTGAGACCGGGCGCACGTGGATGGTGGCCTATTGCGAAAGACACGCTGGCGAGGTGGGGCACGCTGCCATGATGGTTTCACCGGCCGTGGCGCGGCGGAGTTCTCCGAAGAGCGCGGGCAAGAAACGCGCGGCGCCGGCGGCGTAGGGTTGGCCAGGAGGAGAACCAATGGCTGTACTTGGCGGCGTTCTGATGGGATGCGCGCTCTGGTTCGTGATCCGATGTGTGCTCATGGGATTGTACACGGTGGATCAGAATGAGCGCGCGGTAAAGACGGTCTTCGGACGGGCGCAGCGCATCGAGGGTGGCAAGACCACGCTGGACGATGCCATCGCCGCAAAGCTCAGGCCGGAAGAGCGGGAGCGGTATGCCTATCCGCTGGTGCGCGTGATCCCTCCGGGCGGTCCGTACTTCCGCATGCCGTGGGAGAAGATCTACAAGGTCTCCATCGCGACCCTCTACCGTGAATATGGCCAAGGATGTGGAGGACCCGGCAGCGAACTACGCGGGCACACTGCTGGAGGCCGTCACCAAGGATCAGTTGAACACTGGGCTGACGGGCCAGATCCGGTTCCGGGTGAGCGAAGCGAATCTGTACGCGTACCTGTTTGGGATCAAGCAGCCGATTGTGCACGTCATGGCCTACTTTGTCAGCGTGTTGCGGCAGAAGATCGCCAGCTTTGAGGCGAAGCCCCTTGTGCCCGTGGTTGCTGAAGGGAGCCTGGCGACGGGGACTCCGGTGGCGGATATCATTCGCATCTCCATCAACGACCTCCGGAAGAACCTTCGCGATCTGAACGACTACATGGATCAGGAGTGCGTGGCCCGTCCGCCCGGTATGGCGTCGTGTTCGATGCGTCGCTGATCACGGAATTGATCCGCCGCCCGATGTGGAATCGGCGCTGGCCGCCATCAACACGGCTCACAACCAGGTATCGAGCGACATCAGCCTGGCGCAGGCCAGCGCAGATCAGAAGATCGTGCAATCGAAACGCGCGGTGGAGATCGAGACGCTCAAAGCGCAGGCCGAGGTAGAGCCGCTGAAGATGATGGCGGCGCAACTGGCTGACTTGAAGGCGCAGGGCCCAACGCGGAGGCCTATATCCGGAACGTGAAGCTGGCGCTCTACTCCAAAGCGCAGTCGATCTACCTGGGGAAGAGCGCGCCGGCGAGCGGGAGGTGCGGTCATGAGCGAATACGAGCCGTGGGTTACGATCCTGGCACGCCACGGCGCTGCTGATTGCCGAGCCGTTGGTGCTGGGCATCGCCAAGTTGCTGCGCCTATGCCATCGTGCGGGAGCGCACGTGCCGCGTGTATGTTCTGTTCGGGAAGGTGATCGGTGAGATCTCGGAGCCGGGCCTGCACATCCTGCTCCTTCGTGCTGGGCCCCCAGCGCATTCATCGTGAACCTGCTGGGCAAGTGCTATGTTGGATCTGCGGCTGGATCAGGAGTATCTGCGCAGCCAACCGGTGAACCCGGAAGAGGGTGCGCCGATGAGCATCGGCATCTGGCATGAGATGCAGATCAGCAACCCGGTGGCGTATCTGTTCAAGAACACGGACCCGCGCGATCGCTGCAGCGCCAATGTCAGCAACGCCACAGTGCGCCGCTCAGCAACATGCCACTGGCGGAAATGCTGGAGACGCGGCACAAAATGAGCCAGACCGTCCGGGACGAGGTCAGCGAAAAGTCGCAGGCGTGGGCTAAGTTGGGGCTCCATCTATATCCGCAAGGTGCATTTCCGGGGATGCCGGCATGATCCGGCAGATTGAGGAGAAGGTGGTGAACCGGCTGAGGCAGGTGACGTCGGCGATCAAGCAGGATGGCGCCAATCAGGTGAGCATCATCACCAGTTCGGCGGAGAGACCGCGGCCGGCGTTTGGCAGGCGGCCGTGATCCGCCGAAGATGATTGGCGAAGCGCTGAAGGAGATATCGGGCGATCCTGACGTGGGCAGGAACGCTCTTCGAGATCCTGGAGACGCAGAAGATGCTGAGAACAAGGGCGAGCCGACCCTGTTCGCAGGGCGGGCAACAGCCGCTGCTGGCGGATTTGCTGGCACAGCCGGGATATTGCGTAGGCCGGCTGACCGGCTGGCGTCTCGCGCGGAATATGGACACAACGGAGATCGTAGTCGCATCCGTGTTCGGCGTGCTTGTGGCCGGATTGGTGCCAGCTGCGTCAACGGTCTCAGGTCAAGGATCAGGTGGCGAGCTATTCTCAGCGGCACGGATGGGCGGCGATTGGGGATGAAGACGAACGGCTGAGCGGCCTGCATGAAGGAGTTGGCGCCGGATGAGAGGTGGATCGCCAACCGGACTCTCCAGGTGGAGCAGGCGCCGGAGATGGTCTATCTGTTCGGCTACCGGGCCATGCCAAGAGTCACTCCACTGACTGGCCGACCGGGACAGCCTGCCCGGCGCAACACACCGGCCGCGCGCGTGGAACGCCGGTGCCATCATTTCGCGAACGCCGGTTGCCGAAGATGTGGACGATCGCGTGGCGGTGGGCGGCGAGGCGTTCCGGCAGAGATTCACGGTGCCCTGTAAAAGCGCGGCGGAGGCGGAGGCTGTGGTGAACGCCGAGGTGGAGCGGATTCTACTGCGGCACGCGGAGAAGCTGGGCGAGGGCATGTCACGGTGATGATCGCCAACCGGCAGGTGCTCGCGGCGAGCTTTTGGGCCGTCACGAGACGAGGATGGGGATCATTTGATCGAGCCGACGCGGAAACCCGCGCGCGGCGGTCCGCCAGGTCTTTCCTGCATCGGCTTTTCGCCCGGTATCCGGCTCGACTCCGAGCCGGCGCACTTCTTGTATAGGTGGCTGCGCTCCAGATTCAAGGCACGGGCTGTGTCCGTCATGCGGTAGCCGTTCCGCTTCAACTCCTGCACAATCGTGCTCGCGTTCAAAGTCCTCCACTCGCGCGGCGAGCGCCCGGTGGCGGCCGCGCCGCTTCTGAGTTGAGGCAGGCAGGTTCGGATGGTTTCCCGTCCACGCCTCGTCGGCGAGCAGCAGCGCCCGCTCGGACAGTTCCGCTCCCTCACGTTGCCGGGCCAGGCGTAGCGCTCCATCGCCTGATGGCAGAGGGCTCAAGACCTTCGGCTTCCAGCCGTTGGCTTCGCTGACTTGCCGGGCAAAGCGTTCCCGGCTAAAACCGCGAGGTCACCGCGGCGCTCCTGCTGAGCAGCAGAATGGGGATCACGATAGATGCGATGGAACAGGTCCGGCGGAATGCGCCACCGGCGGCGAGCTCGGCCAGGTTGCGGTGCGTCGCCACCACCACGCGCACGTCCACGCGCACGGGCCGGTTACCGCCCACGCGCTCCACCGCCCTCTTCCAGCACACGCAGAAACTTGGCCTGCATCACCGGCGGCATGTCGCCGATCTCGTCCAGGAACAGGGTGCCGCCGTGGGCCTGCTTCAACTTGCTGAGATGCCGCGTGGCGGCGCCCGTAAATGAGCCCTTCGTGGCCAAACAGCTCGATTCGATCAGTTCCTGCGGCACGGCGGCGCAGTTCACCGTGACGAAGGGTCCGACGCGGCGCGCGCTCAGCTCGTGGATGCGGCGCGCCACCAGTTCCTTGCCGGTGCCCGTGTCGCCCAGTATGCACACGCGCGATTCGCCCGCCGCCACGCGCTCCACCTGTGCCATGGTGCGCCGCATGGCCTGCTCTGCCAGACGATCTCGTGACGACTCACGCGGCGCGCAGGTCCTTGTTCTCCGCTTCCAACTTCGTCAGCTTCAGCGCGTTGTCGAGCGTCGCAGGAGCTTCCCGCCGAGAGCGGCTTTCCAGAAAGTCCAGCGCGCGGAGCTTTGTGGCCCGCACGGCCATATCCACCGTCGCCGGCCGACACCATCACCACCGGCGTATTCACGCCCATCATGCGAACTCTTCCAGCAAGGTGATGCCATCCTTGTCCGGCATCACGACGTCGGAGAGGATCAAGTCAAACCGGCGGCCCTGCAGACACTCCAGTGCGAGGCTGGCGCTGCCAGCTGTCACGGCGTGGTGCCCCGCCAGACGAAAATGTCAGAGAGAGGGACGCCAGAGGATTGGCGTCGTCGTCCACGATCAGAACTTCACTCATTCGCCGGGCTCCTGTCTGTTGTCCGCCGCGGGCAGCGTGATGCTGAAGCACGCACCGCTGCCGGGATCGCTCTGCACGGATATGTGGCGGTGGTCGCTACCACGCTTTGTACGATGGCCAGCCCCAGCCCGGTGCCATGCCGCTTGCTGGGTGTAGTAGGGCGTGAACAGCCGGGCCGATTCCTCCGGCGTCAGGCCTTGCCCGGTATCCGCCACTTCCAGGCACACGACATCGCCAGTGTGCGCCGTGCGCACGCTCAGCTGCCCTCCTTCGGGGCATCGCGTCCATGGCGTTCAGCACCAGGTTGGCAGGGCACGGCCCAGTTGCTCACGGTCGCGCACTCGATCGGTAATGGCTCCCGGCCAGGCTCATCACACATTCGATCTTCGGGCGGCCCTCGGTTTGAAATTGAGCGTCGAAAGTTTCATGGCCCCACGCACGACGTCGTTCAGATCCGTGGGCGCCAGTAGCGGAACCGGCATCCTGGCGAAGTCGCTGAAGCGGCCGATGATGGTGCGCAGATTTGCCATTTCGTCCAGCAGCGTGGAGGTACACTCCGCGAAGATCTGATCGAACCCCGGCGCTGCTGGGCGATGCTTTTCGCAGGTTCTCGACGGTGATCTGCAAGGGGAACAGAGGGTTCTTCAGCTCGTGCGCCAGCCTTCTGGCCAGTTCCTCGCCACGCCGCCACCCGCTCGGCCTGAGCGCTCCGGGGTCGCGTTGCTCAATCAACTGGGCGGTCATGGTGTTGAACGAGCGAGCCAGCTCGCCGATTTTGTCCTCCGAGGTGACCGGAACCCGAGTGCTTCAATCGCCGCCGGCCACGGCGCGGGCGCCCGCCGCCAGCCCCATGACAGGTCTGGTGACGCGCTCGGTTGTCCACAATCCGATGAGCAGGCCGAGCAGAATTTCCACCGAGGCTCACCAGCACGCCGGTGAGCAGGATGGAGCGCTGCAGCCGGAGCTGGGCGTCCAACATCGTACCCGCCATGAGGATCCCCATCAGTTGTCCGCCGCGCCGGAGCGGCATAGCCTGAATCGCCTCAGAGTGTCTCTGCATCTGAACCCCAATCCACCACGGCGCTCTTTCGCGGCCCGAGCGCCCACGGCGGCCGCGAGGCCCGCCAGTTTCCCGGCTGCGCGAGTGCGCCTTCGGGGTCGAGGACCCGTTGCGCAGAGAACCAGAGCAGCGCCCGCACGCCATGCGCGGAGCCCAGCGATGCGAGCACGGAGGAATCCAGCCGGCGCGCCCTGACGAGGATGATTCCCTTGTCACCGGCCATCACCCGGCGCGTGGCTATCAGCGCGACGGCGTGCCCTCCGGCAGGGGCACGCGCGTGAGGAACGCCTGCTTTTCGTCCCAATCCGGGCGCGATCAGCCAGTTGTTTTTGTAGTCAAGTGGGCCGGCCAGTGCGCCGACGAAAGAATGGTAAGGTCCGGTTGCAGCACTTCGACGAAATCGAGGTTCTCTTCTCGGCCAGTTCCCGTGCGTCGTTCACGAGAAGCGAGAGATCGGCGTTGCTCCTACCGGCTTCATTGGCGATGCGCAATGCCGTAGGGAGGCCGCCGCCCTTTCCACGCCGAGCGCCACCTCTGCACCGCGGGCGCCTAGCTCCCTTTCAAACCGGCGGAGCAGGCCTCGCGCCGTTCGCGGTCCAAACTGCTCGAAGGTGCGGCGGGTCCAGAAACCGCGCCGGTGGCCGCGCACACGGCGCCGGCCACGCGGGATGTGTCGTGGATGAGCAGAAGCTCAGTGGAAGGTCACCGCGCAGCCTCCGCCAGCCTGATACCGCCCAGATCCCAACGGTCGGAGGCAGCTACTTTGCCCCGATCCAGCCTTGCACGCGGCTTTAATGCATGCAGGCCGGCAGGTGTGCGATGGCAGGATGCAGCGGTTGTCCAACAGAGCGCGCCCTGTTCGTACGAAGTTCCGCGCTTGGCGGGCGGATCCGGCGAAGCGGCAGTTCGATCAGCGCTTCCTCGAGGCTCCGTGGACGTGATGCGCCACGTGGTCAGGCGCACGCCGCCTCACCGGCTCCGGCCGCCAGCCGGAGGCCGCCTCCGAGGCATCCAGCGCGATGCGCTTCCGCCACCGGGCGGAGAACGGATCCGTCCGGTCATAGCGAAAGGGCATAGGGTGCGCCGGCGGCCAATTGGCGCGCCTTGGCGATGTCCCGGTCCAGGGGAAGGCGAAGGTAGCCGCTGAGCCACTGCGCCAGTAGCGCCGCGCTCGGCTCGCCCATTCGCTGGAGCAGGACGCCCTGAATCGCGGTGGCCGGTCCAGCGTCAGGCTGAGGCTGCGCGCACGGCCTCCGTGGGCGGCTTCAGTGCGGTCAATCACCAGGGCTGACGATCTCCAAAGGGGCGCTGGTGGTTACAGGATCGCTGCGCTGCCGCGCGGCGCACGCCGGTGACGGGCAGCTCCACCACGTCCACCTGGCCGAGCCTCCAGATCCAGCGCCTGTTCCGGCATAGCTCCTCGCCATCCTCACTTCCAGACTGCGTCCAAAGGCGCGTCCGCCCCAGTACCCCTTGCTCGAGCGCCGTCAGTTTGACCAGCTTGCCGGGCTGGAACTCAGCGACACGGAACGGGTCTGTGCCGAGGAGTGTGCCGTCGCTGGCGCGCAAGGGGTGATCGCGTTCTGCGGGCGGGCGAGCTCGCGCAGAAGCTGGTCCAGGGACGTCATCCGGATACGCCAGGATCCCGGCGGCAATAGACCTACGCCACGCCATTGTGAACCCGACAACCGGCCCGCGCGGCAGAAACAACCACCGCTTTTAGTCAGCGCCATGCGTCCATTCCCGCGCCAGCTGTAGCCGGGGTTGTCGGCTTATCCAGGCGATAGGGTCTCGTAGACCTGCCGGACCAACTTTCCCTGGCTGCCGCCGCTTCCAAGGGCTCCACCGCGTGTCAGAAGGGTCCAGGTTCCTCACCTGAGCTCTGAGGCCAGCCGCAGCGTGCCCCCATAGCGCGGCCGCCGGTGCGTCCCGCAGCGCCGCGCAGCCGCCAACCCGAGGCTAATGACCGCAATCCACGCCAAGACTGTACGCGCGCGCATATCGTCCTGACACCGGATTCCACACCACTGCCTTGCACCGCCACCCATCGGCCACATCGCCGTCACGGGGCCTCGCAGGTCCAGTGGCCCGGTGGCTTCCCGCCGGTTTTCCGTTCCACCAGCGCAGCTAGGCTTTGACCTGATCCGTGCCCCGCAGGGCGGGCCATACACCCGCCGCGCGGCGGACCGCTGCCAGCGCTGCGCCACTCCCCGATAACCGCCACGCGGCGTTCCCGCGTCTCAGAGATGGGTAGTGCCCGCCGGTCCCCGCCATTAGCGCCATCGGTTTTACCGCCGCCACGTCTGTTAGGAAGAGTCTGGCCGGCAGCGTTCCACTCCAGAGTGGTTTCCGCCTGGCGTGATCCGGATCCTGCGTTTCGCCGCCGAGTTCGAACGCCGATGCCGCTTCACATTTCAACCTGAATGGTAACCGGCGTCGAGCGGTAGGTGGTGCCCGGCACGATGACATCCACGCTGCCGTCCTTGACCTGAAGTTTGCCCCGCGGATCGCGAACTTCAGGAGGCTAATCAGGCACTGTCCATCGCAGTGCCGCCATCCGTCCTTCCGCGTACGCTCCGCAAAACGGTGAGCCTGATGTGTCGAGCAGCAACATTCGCTCGCCGGCCATTGCCAAGTCCAGGATCACCGTCTCCCGCCATCCCAGAGGAGAGCCGCTTCTTGATGGCGGGTAGGCGGTGGCACCGGCCACTTCCCGGACGACCACGTCATCTCCACAGCACGCCCTGCGCCGGTCAATCCGGGACCAGGAGAAATCTCCCGCCGGTCTTCGAACTGTCAGCTTGACCTCGCCACCGGGCCTGCGTTTCGGTGGCTGCACGAGAGCCCCGTTAGCCGCCCGAGCCCCGTCTGGGTGAGGAGAACTCCACCGCTACCCAGCGACGACACGTCCTTCGCGGTCACCGCACGGATGTCCCGGCGGCACGTGGGCGCCACCCGAGCGGCCTGCGCGCGCCGTCCGCGATGTCCTGCCCGGTCAACAGCCGGTGCCAAACGGGAATTAGGAGCTGAATTATGAGAATCAGTGCGCACTATACCGTAGTCCCCGATTCTGCTCCCATGCCGCCCCAGGCCCGGTTACCTGGAGTGACGTGATGATGCCACTGGTCCCATGGTTCCGCGCAGAAACGTCGGTGGCGAGGTTGTTGCAGCGGCGTCACGCCGGGACCATCACGATCTGCACCTGTCAGACAGGCGTTCGGCGAGGATCTTCTGGATCAAGAGCGGATTCTCCTTCCCACGGCGGCTGCAGCCTAGTTTCTCAGAGTTGCGTCGCCTTAGGCGGCGAATGCGCGCTTCTGTTCGGCCTCGGCCATCATCCTCAGCCGTTCGAGTTCCGCCCTGGCGTCCAGTACCTACGCTGCTGCTGCCAGCCTCACACGTTCTTCACCGTGATCTCTTCTGAGAGAGGACACCATCCGCGCGACCTTCACCTCTTTCTCCTTGGCCTGCAACTCCACCGTGAGGCGTTCGTTCATACTGTTCCTTCAAGAGCAGAGCTTCCAGGCCACGGGCGCGCCGGGCAACTGTACGTCGCCGAAGGATCACTCCTTTCACGACTACACCATTCGCGGCCAAAGCCGCCAGATGCTCTCCGCCGCAGTGGCGCGGACTTCTTCCCGCTCGATGGTAAACAACCCGCGGACGCCGAAGTTGGTGCGCATCTCCCGGAAGCGCTGGAATACCGATGGGCGCTAGATCAACCCGCTGCCGCCCTTAATGTCGGTTGGCAAGCTTGTGGATGGTGTAGAGCTGGCGGCTCCAGGCGACACTGCACCGCCACCGCCAGCCCCAGGCTCAACCCCTCCGCCTGCACCTGCAGTCCTCGGCCTTCTTGCCTGGGTCCGTCGCCGCGATCGTGGTGTGGACGTCGTCGCGGGTAATGTAGAGCTGTACGTCTTCCACCAGCCTGCAAGTGAGCGCCCTGAGAGTGAGAATCCCGGCAGTATTTCCGAGCGCGGTTTGACGGGACCGCGGAGAGAAGCCGATGGGGCCACTGTGACGCTGTGTCCGCCGTAGAATGGCAGGATGACGTGAGCGGTAACGCAGCAGGCCTGCACTCAACGAACCGGAGTCTCCGCCGCTAACTTCTTCGGACGATGGTTCCTCGATCTCTCGCCCGCGACTCGCGCCAGCGGCGCGCCATCCGGAGAGCCGCGACAACCTGGATGCTGAGAGCCCACAAGCAGTGACGCTCCAGACCGGCGATGAGGCAGGTATTTCGCGTGGGCATGGTCGTGTCTCCTTCGTCAGGCCTTTGGCCCATGGGTTCAGGTGCCCCGTCCTGCGGATGTGCGGGAGGCGTATCTTCGGCCGCGGCGAAGGGCAATACCCATTGAGTAGTTGCACGGTGGCCCCGTGGGCACCAGTTCGAACAACCTCGCTGCCGCGTCTTTGTTGGGGACGCGGATGCAGGAGATGCGGCCCCTGTTGATGGATTGCGGCACGCGCGATGCCAGGGCTGGCCTTGGCGCCCGAGGCTGCCAGCCGCATGCCGAGCAGGCTGTCTGCCCGCTGGTCCCACCACTTTGAGAGCCGTACCGTGGGATTGGTGATGCGGTTCTCGATGGTGAAGTCACTCCTCCGAACAGGTGGTGAGGCGCCGGCCATTACGTAGTAGACCGTCACCACGCGTTCGCCTTCTACCAGCGCAAGGTTTCAGGTCCGAGATGATCACCAGAACCCGCTTCCGATTCAGTTCATGGCTCCTCGGCGCGAGCCCGCGCCAGCGGCGAGGATTGACTGATGGTGGTTAAGTCCTTGAATCTGTCCGGTGGTTGCTTCAATGTCTGCACACTGAGAATGCACACGGTGGCCAAACCGTGAACCATTATTGTAAATAGGCATGGATCGGTAAAGAAAGGCGTGCCGAACTGATACGACGTGTCTCAAGGGACACGCTGCGCTCGGGAGAGGCGCTTTACTTCGTTTACGAGCGCACTGCCCTCGCCGAGGTGCGGATACGGGCCGCCGAGACGGGAAGGCGGTCCAGGAAGTCGTCGTAACGACGCGGTGAGGGTCGAAGTAGTCAATCCCGCGGATGCGGTGCGGCAGCTCTGACGATTTCGGGTCCTGTGCTGAGGACGTTAAGAGGCCGGGAGAATCCGGGACAGTGGATGTAGCCGCGATCCACGTGATCGGTTTGGCCGGACCGGTGACAGATCGTCCCACAGGGATTGTCGACCGCGGGGTTCTTCATTGCGAGAGCATGTCCTTGAGAGTGGCAGCCATGTGGACCGACGCGAGGCAGCTGACCGAGAGAGCCGTTGGCGAAGTTGGATTGCGGTATGCACGCCATTTATCGACGCGTAGTCGCAGATGCGCTTCGTCTCCCGGATGGCGCCCGAGGTGAGCGGGTCGGGGTGATGATGTCGATGTTGCGGTTGTCGACGAGCGGCTTGAAGCCCCTCCAGGGCTTTAAAGAAAGAGGTTTCGCCGGTGTATGATGGGTTGGTTGCCCTTCGCCTGCCCTGGTAGGCGCGCCATTCGGCAAGGTCGCCCGCCGGGGCCGAGATGGCCCACCTGGATTGGCTGGTCCTCCGCCCACGCCAGATCGTAGGCCTAAAATGCGCGGCGCGAAGCGGATGCTGTCGTTGACGCCGAGCGGAAATGGTCGGCAGCGGAGGGCGACCGCTCCAGCGACGTCGCGAATTTGCTCTGGATGTACTCGCAGAGGTACCGCAAGCCCTTCGTTGTTACGTGTTGTTGCTATGGATGGCGTCGGGGCGATCGGCCACCGTGCTGGTGCCCAGATCCA
>JADKID010000041.1 GCA_016721425.1 Bryobacterales bacterium
GACTTCAACCATCGGGGTTCAGCCGTGGGGGGAGTGGATGGGTGCTGGCCGAAACTCAGACAGCAATTGCGCCCCTTCGTCCGGCCGCCCAGTTCCACTATTTCTTGAAGTTCTTCACTTCCATGGCGGCCAAGCCGGGGTTTGAGATGTAGAAGAAGGTCCTTTGGTCGAGGCGGAAGTTCGTTTCTCCTTCGGAATCGGAGTATTTCACGACAGCCGGGCTCATTCCATCCTGCTCCACCTGGACCGAGTTGCTGCCCAGGTTCCACTTGAGTTTCAGAGTGGTGTCGGGCATCCGGAGCGTGGTAGTGCCCTGCCGGTTCTCTTCCACTTCGCAGAGATAGCGGGTGGTCTTGCCGGCGACAATCACGCCGCAGACCGTGCGCGTGGCGCCCGGCTGAAACCAGATGCGGCAGCCACATCACCGGAATTGTTGCAGTTGGAGGCTTCCGTGGCGGCGATGTTCTCATAGCGGCCGTCGGCCGTGGTGACCGCCACGCAGGTCCCACCTTTGCCACTCCAATACGAGATGGATGTGGTGCCAGTTTTGGTGGTGTTGCGGTACTCGTAACCTGCCTGCTGCAGGCCGGCCTCGCCGGAACTGCCTTTTGCTCCGGCCAGGGACTTCAACTCCTCGGGCGCTGGAATCCGTTGCGGCGGCTTTGGGGCCGGTTCGGAGGTGGACGGCTGGGGGAGGAACAGCCCGCAACCAACGCCGCGAGCCCAATTGGGAAGATTTTGACATCCTTCGTAGTCCTTTGCTGAGTCGGCGTCGGGTCGGACCGCCGGAGCGATACCCTAGCCCAGCTCAGACTAGCATCGGGCCGGGAGCGCGAGCTATCCGGTTTGCGCATGGGCCTCGCTGGCACACTGCCAACTGTTCACTGCTCCGGGACGAGGCTTACCATGAGAAGAGAAGTAGTCAGCCATGCAAACCCCCAGCCTTACCAGACGCGCATTGCTCGGTTCCACCGCCGCGGCAGCCATGCCGCGTGTAGCCCGCGCCCGCGACCGCAATCCGAACTTCCTATTTATCCTCGCAGACGACCATGCCGGCTACGTTTTGGGCGCGGATGGAAACCCGCGCGCCCGTACGCCCAACCTGGACCGCCTGGCGTCCGAAGGCGGATGGTTTGCATCGAACTACTGCAATTCGCCCGTCTGCACGCCCTCTCGGCAATCGATTCTCACCGGGCAGCTTCCGCACTCGGCCGGCGTGACGGTACTCCAGACGCCGCTCGATACCGCGAAACCAACCCTGGCGAAGGCGCTGCGCGGCCAGGGCTTCTCCACCGCGGCGATCGGCAAGATGCACTTCAATCGCCCTGGTGTACCGGGGTTGCACGGCTTTGACGAGGTGATCACCGAAGATGTCGCGCAGAAGCGCTGGCTGGCGGAAGTGGGCCCTGCGCCAGAATTCGGCGCGATCCGCACCAAGCCCCAGTGGCGCCCGTTCCGCGATCCGGCCAGCATCTGGCTCAACTCTGAGAAGCTCCCGTTCCCGCGCAGCTATGAGCAGATGAAAAGCACCTGGCAGGTGGCGCAGGCCTCGCGCTATCTCGAAGAGCATAAAGACGGCCCGTTCGCCCTGTGGCTCAGCTTCCAGGAGCCGCACTCGCCCTACGATTTCCCGATTGAATGGCGCGACAAGTTCAATCCGGCGGACTTTCCTGTGCCCCGTGTGGGACCGGAGGATCCGGGCCAGATCCCGCTGATCTTCCGCGATCTGTCGCCGGCGGAGAAGCAGGGCATCATCGCGTCCTACTACACGTCCGTAAACTTTCTGGACCACAACGTTGGCCGGGTGCTGGATAAGCTGCGGCAACTCAATCTGGAGAACGACACGCTGGTGGTGTACATGGCCGATCATGGCTACAACCTGGGCCAGCACGGGCGCTTTGAAAAGCACTGCAGTTACGAGCCGGCGTTGCGAGTGCCGTTGCTGATCCGGTTCCCGGGCCGCGTGAAGAAAGGGCGTTACCGTGAAGGACTTCACGGAATCGGTGGATGCCGGCCACCATCCTGGATCTGCTCGGCGCCGATCCTTTCCAGGTGCAGCATGGCCAGAGCCTGAGGCCGTATCTGGAGGGCCGCCGACCGCCGAAGCCGCGCGAGTCTATCTTTAGCGAGTATCTCTGGGCGGAGGAGGCGTGTGTCCGCACGCATCGCTGGAAGTATGCGCACGCGACCGGCGTGAGAGCGCGTGACGACGGCTACAAGACGGACAATCCTACGCCCGGCCGCACCATCCGGTTGTGGGATCAGAAGGCCGATCCGGGTGAGTTCACTGACGTGGCCGGCAAGCACCCGGAGGTAGTGGCTGAATTGCAGAAGCTGATGCTGACGCGTTTCCGATCCACGCATCCCGACGCGCCCAACGAGCCGGGTAACCTCGACGCCTCCGAGGCGATTGAATGGTATCTGCGCCCGCGGGACCGGGCTGCCTGACAGGACGGCGTTCGCGGCGAAAGCAGAGTAAAATGTCTGAGGGGGAAACGCTTACGTACCTGAAGAGAATTATGCCGGGGGCCGTGATGTGCGAGCGGCTGAACTGCGGGAAACCGGCCGCGTTCCTGCTCTCGGATTCACCCAGCGAGCCCGAGACCGGGCGCACGTGGATGGTGGCCTATTGCGAAAGACACGCTGGCGAGGTGGGGCACGCTGCCATGATGGTTTCACCGGCCGTGGCGCGGCGGAGTTCTCCGAAGAGCGCGGGCAAGAAACGCGCGGCGCCGGCGGCGTAGGGTTGGCCAGGAGGAGAACCAATGGCTGTACTTGGCGGCGTTCTGATGGGATGCGCGCTCTGGTTCGTGATCCGATGTGTGCTCATGGGATTGTACACGGTGGATCAGAATGAGCGCGCGGTAAAGACGGTCTTCGGACGGGCGCAGCGCATCGAGGGTGGCAAGACCACGCTGGACGATGCCATCGCCGCAAAGCTCAGGCCGGAAGAGCGGGAACGGTATGCCTATCCGCTGGTGCGCGTGATCCCTCCGGGCGGTCCGTACTTCCGCATGCCGTGGGAGAAAATCTACAAGGTCTCCATCGCGACATCTACCGTGAACATGGCCAAGGATGTGGAGGACCCGGCAGCGAACTACGCGGGCACACTGCTGGAGGCCGTCACCAAGGATCAGTTGAACACTGGGCTGACGGGCCAGATCCGGTTCCGGGTGAGCGAAGCGAATCTGTACGCGTACCTGTTTGGGATCAAGCAGCCGATTGTGCACGTCATGGCCTACTTTGTCAGCGTGCTGCGGCAGAAGATCGCCAGCTTTGAGGCGAAGCCCCTTGTGCCCGTGGTCGTTGAGGGGAGCCTGGCGACTGGGACTCCGGTGGCGGATATCATTCGCATCTCCATCAACGACCTCCGGAAAAACCTTCGCGATCTGAACGACTACATGGACCAGGAATGCGTGGCCACGTCCGCCCGGTATGGCGTCGTGTTCGATGCGTCGCTGATCACGGGGATTGATCCGCCGCCCGATGTGGAATCGGCGCTGGCCGCCATCAACACGGCTCACAACCAGGTATCGAGCGACATCAGCCTGGCGCAGGCCAGCGCAGATCAGAAGATCGTGCAATCGAAACGCGCGGTGGAGATCGAGACGCTCAAAGCGCAGGCCGAGGTAGAGCCGCTGAGGATGATGGCGACGCAACTGGCTGACTTGAAGGCGCAGGGTCCGAACGTGCTGGAGGCTTATATCCGGAACGTGAAGCTGGCGCTCTACTCCAAAGCGCAATCGATCTACCTGGGGAAGAGCGCGCAGGCGAGCGGGGAGGTGCGGTCATGAGCGAATACGAGCCGTGGGTTACGATCCTTGGCACGCTACTGGCGCTGCTGATTGCCGAGCCGTTGGTGCTGGGCATCGCCAAGGTGCTTGGCCTCTATGCCATCGTGCGGGAGCGCACGTGCCGCGTGTATGTTCTGTTCGGGAAGGTGATCGGTGAGATCTCGGAGCCGGGCCTGCACATCCTGCCCTTCGTGCTGGGCCCCAGCGCATTCATCGTGAACCTGCTGGGCAAGTGCTATGTGTTGGATCTGCGGCTGGATCAGGAGTATCTGCGCAGCCAACCGGTGAACTCGGAAGAGGGTGCGCCGATGGGCATCGGCATCTGGTACGAGATGCAGATCAGCAACCCGGTGGCGTATCTGTTCAAGAACACGGACCCGCGCGGATCGCTGCGCGCCAATGTCAGCAACGCCACAGTGCGCTGCCTCAGCAACATGCCGCTGGCGGAAATGCTGGAGACGCGGCACAAAATGAGCCAGACCGTCCGGGACGAGGTCAGCGAAAAGTCGCAGGCGTGGGGCTACAAGCTGGGCTCCATCTATATCCGCAAGGTGCACTTCCGGGATGCCGGCATGATCCGGCAGATTGAGGAGAAGGTGGTGAACCGGCTGAGGCAGGTGACGTCGGCGATCAAGCAGGATGGCGCCAATCAGGTGAGCATCATCACCAGTTCGGCGGAGAGGACCGCGGCCGTGGCGTTTGCGCAGGCGGCTGTGATCCGGCCGAAGATGATTGGCGAAGCGCTGAAGGAGATATCGGGCGATCCCGACGTGGCAGGAACGCTCTTCGAGATCCTGGAGACGCAGAAGATGCTGGAGAACAAGGGCAAGCTGACTCTGTTTGTGCAGGGCGGGCAACCGGCGCTGCTGGCGGATCTGCTGGCCAGCCGGGATACTGCGCAGGCCGGCTGACTAGCTGGAGTCTCGCGCGGAATATGGACACAACGGAGATCGTAATCACATCGGTGTTCGGCGTGCTTCTGGTGGCCGGATTGGTGCTGGGGCTGCGCCAGCGGTCTCAGGTCAAGGATCAGGTGGCGAGCTATTCTCAGCGGCACGGATGGGCGGCGATTGGGGATGAAGACGAACGGCTGAGCGGCCTGCTGAAGGAGTTGGCGCCGGATGAGAGGTGGATCGCCAACCGGACTCTCCAGGTGGAGCAGGCGCCGGAGATGGTCTATCTGTTCGGCTACCGGGCCAGCGCCAAGAGTCACTCCACTGACTGGCTGACCGGGACAGCCTGCCTGGCGCAACACACCGGCCGCGCGCGTGGAACGCCGGTGTCCATCATTTCGCGAACGCCGGTTGCCGAGAAGATGTTGGACGATCGCGTGGCCGTGGGCGGCGAGGCGTTCCGGCAGAGATTCACGGTGCTCTGTAAAAGCGCGGCGGAGGCGGAGGCTGTGGTGAACGCCGAGGTGGAGCGGATTCTACTGCGGCATGCGGAAAAGCCGGGCTGGTATGTCACGGTGATGATCGCCAACCGGCAGGTGCTCGCGGCGAGCTTCTGGGCCGTCAAGGACGAGGATTGGGATCATTTGATCGAGCTGACGCGGAACCTGCGCGCGGCGGTCCGCTAGGTCTTTCCTGCATCGGCTTTTCGCCCGGTTTCCGGCTCGATTCCGAGCTGGGCGCACTTCTTGTATAGGTGGCTGCGCTCCAGATTCAAGGCACGGGCTGTGTCCGTCATGCGGTAGCCGTTCCGCTTCAACTCCTGCACAATCGTTTCGCGTTCAAAGTCCTCCACTCGCGCGGCGAGCGCTCCGGTGGTGGCCGCGCCGCTTCTGAGTTGAGGCAGGCAGGCTCGGATGGTTTCCTCGTCCACGCTCTCGTCGGCGAGCAGCAGCGCCCGCTCGACGCAGTTCCGCAACTCCCTCACGTTGCCGGGCCAGGCGTAGCGCTCCATCGCCTGGATGGCAGAGGTCTCAAAGACCTTCGGCTTCCAGCCGTTGGCTTCGCTGACTTGCCGGGCAAAGTGTTCGGCTAAAACCGCGAGGTCACCGCGGCGCTCCTTAAGCGGTGGCAGCAGAATGGGGATCACATAGATGCGATGGAACAGGTCCTGGCGGAATGCGCCACTGGCGGCGAGTTCGGCCAGGTTGCGGTGCGTCGCCACCACCACGCGCACGTCCACGCGCACGGGCCGGTTACCGCCCACGCGCTCCACCTCGCCCTCTTCCAGCACACGCAGAAACTTGGCCTGCATCACCGGCGGCATGTCGCCGATCTCGTCCAGGAACAGGGTGCCGCCGTGGGCCTGCTCAAACTTGCCGAGATGCCGCGTGGCGGCGCCTGTAAATGAGCCCTTTTCGTGGCCAAACAGCTCGGATTCGATCAGTTCCTGCGGCACGGCGGCGCAGTTCACCGTGACGAAGGGCCCGGCGCGGCGCGCGCTCAGCTCGTGGATGCGGCGCGCCACCAGTTCCTTGCCGGTGCCCGTGTCGCCGAGTATGCACACGCGCGATTCGCCCGCCGCCACGCGCTCCACCTGTGCCATGGTGCGCCGCATGGCCTCGCTCTGCCAGACGATCTCGTGACGGCCCACGCGGCGGCGCAGGTCCTTGTTCTCCGCTTCCAATCTCGTCAGCTTCAGCGCGTTGTCGAGTGTCAGCAGGAGCTTCTCCGCCGAGAGCGGCTTCTCCAGAAAGTCCAGCGCGCCGAGCTTTGTGGCCCGCACGGCCATATCCACCGTCGCCTGGCCGGACACCATCACCACCGGCGTATTCACGCCCATCATGCGAATCTCTTCCAGCAAGGTGATGCCATCCTTGTCCGGCATCACGACGTCGGAGAGGATCAAGTCAAACCGGCGGCCCTGCACATACTCCAGTGCGAGGCTGGCGCTGCCAGCTGTCACGGCGTGGTGCCCTGCCAGACGAAATGCCAGAGAGAGGGACGCCAGAGTATTGGCGTCGTCGTCCACGATCAGAACTTCACTCATTCGCCGGGCTCCTGTCTGCTGTCTGCCGCGGGCAGCGTGATGCTGAAGCACGCACCGCTGCCGGGATCGCTCTGCACGGATATGTGGCCGTGGTGGTCGCTTACCACGCTTTGTACGATGGCCAGCCCCAGCCCGGTGCCATGCCGCTTGCTGGTGTAGTAGGGCGTGAACAGCCGGGCCGATTCCTCCGGCGTCAGGCCTTGCCCGGTATCCGCCACTTCCAGGCACACGACATCGCCAGTGCGCGCCGTGCGCACGCTCAGTTGCCCTCCTTCGGGCATCGCGTCCATGGCGTTCAGCACCAGGTTGCGCAGGGCACGGCCCAGTTGCTCACGGTCGCACTCGATCGGTAATGGCTCCCTGGCCAGGCTCATCACACATTCGATCTTCGGGCGGCCCTCGGTTTGAAATTGAGCGTCGAAAAGTTTCATGGCCCCACGCACGACGTCGTTCAGATCCGTGGGCGCCAGTTGCGGAACCGGCATCTTGGCGAAGTCGCTGAAGCGGCCGATGATGGTGCGCAGATTTGCCATTTCGTCCAGCAGCGTGGAGGTACACTCCGCGAAGATCTGATCGAACTCCGGGCGCTGCTGGGCGTATGCTTTTCGCAGGTTCTCGACGGTGATCTGCAAGGGGAACAGAGGGTTCTTCAGCTCGTGCGCCAGCCTTCTGGCCAGTTCCCGCCACGCCGCCACCCGCTCGGCCTGGAGCGCTCGGTCGCGTTGCTCAATCAACTGGGCGGTCATGGTGTTGAACGAGCGAGCCAGCTCGCCGATTTCGTCCTCCGAGGTGACCGGAACCCGTGTGCTCCAATCGCCGCCGGCCACGGCGCGGGCGCCCGCCGCCAGCCCCATGACAGGTCTGGTGACGCGCTCGGTTGTCCACAATCCGATGAGCAGGCCGAGCAGAATTCCACCGAGGCTCACCAGCACGCCGGTGAGCAGGATGGAGCGCTGCAGCCGGAGCTGGGCGTCCAACATCGTACCCGCCATGAGGATCCCCATCAGTTGTCCGCCGCGCCGGAGCGGCATAGCCTGAATCGCCTCAGAGTGTCTCGTATCTGAACCCCAATCCACCACGGCGCTCTCTTCGCGGCCCGAGCGCTCCACGGCGGCTGCGAGGCCCGCCAGTTTCCCGGGCTGCGCGAGTGCGCCTTCGGGGTCGAGGACCTGTTGCGCAGAGAACCAGAGCAGAGCCCGCATGCCAGGCGCGGAGCCCAGCGATGCGAGCACGGAGGAATCCAGCCGGCGCGCCCCGACGAGGATGATTCCCTTGTCACCGGCCATCACCCGGCGCGTGGCCATCAGCGCGACGGCCGTGCCCTCCGGCAGGGGCACGCGCGTGAGGAACGCCTGCTTTTCGTCCCAATCCGGGCGCGCGATCAGCCAGTTGTTTTTGTAGCCGAAGCGGGCCGGCCAGTGCGCCGACGAAAGAATGGTAAGGTCCGGTTGCAGCACTTCGACGAAATCGAGGTTCTCTTTCTCGGCCAGTTCCTGTGCGTCGTTCACGAGAAGCGAGAGATCGGCGTTGCTCCTACCGGCTTCATTGGCGATGCGCAATGCCGTGGCGGAGGCCGCCGCCCTTTCCATGCCGAGCGCCACCTCTGCACCGCGGGCGCCTAGCTCCCTTTCAAACTGGCGGAGCAGGGCCTGGCGCCGTTCGCGGTCCAATTGCTCGAAGGTGCGGCGGGTCCAGAGAGAAACCGCGCCGGTGGCCAAGGCCACGGCGCCGGCCACGGTGAGTGACGTGATGAGCAGAAGCTTGGTGCGGAAGGTCACCGCGCAGCCTCCGCCAGCCAGATACTGCCCAGATCCCACCGGTCGGAGGGCAGCCACTTTGCCCCGATCCAGCCTTGCACGCGGCTGTTTAATGCATAGCAGGCCGGCAGGTGTGCGATGGGCAGGATGAAGCGGCCGTCCAATAGAGCGCGCTCCCGTTCGTACGAAGTTCCGCGCTTGGGCGGGGCGGATCCGGCGAAGCGGCCCAGTTCGATCAGCGCCTCCCGAGGCTCCGTGGACGTGATGCGCCACGTGGTCAGGCGCACGCCGCCCTCACCGGCTCCGGCCGCCAGCCGGAGGCCGGCCTCCGAGGCATCCAGCGCGATGCGCTCGGCCACCGGGCGGAGAACGGGGTCCGTCCGGTCATAGCGAAAGGGTACGAGCGGTGCGCCGGCGGCCAATTGGCGCGCCTTGGCGATGTCCCGGTCCATGGGGAAGGCGAAGGCGTAGCCGCTGAGCCACTGCGCCAGTAGCGCCGCGCTCGGCTCGCCCATTCGCTGGAGCAGGACGCCCTGAATCGCGGGCCGGTCCAGCGTCAGGGCCAGCGCTTCGCGCACGGCCTCCGTGGGCGGCTTCGTGCGGTCAATCACCAGGGCTACGATCTCCAAAGGGGCGCTGGTGGCTACAGGATCGCCGCGCTGCCGCGCGCGGCGCACGCCGGTGACGGGCAGCTCCACCACGTCCACCTGGCCGAGCTCCAGATCCAGCGCCTGTTCCGCATAGCTCCTCGCCATCCTCACTTCCACGGCGTCCAAAAAGGCGCGTCCGCCCCAGTAGCTCTCGTGCGCCGTCAGTTTGACCAGCTTGCCGGGCTGGAACTCAGCGACACGGAACGGGCCTGTGCCGAGGAGTGTGCCGTCGCTGGCGCGCAAGGTGATCGCGTTCTGCGGGCGGGCGAGCTCGCGCAGAAGCTGGTCCAGCGGGACGTCATCCGGATACGCCAGGGATCCCGGCGCGGGCGACCACGGCACGCCATTGTGAAATTCCACACCGGCCCGCGGCAGAAACAGCCACTGCTTCTTTACTTCGTCATGCGTCCATTCCCGCGCCAGTTGCGGCTGCGGCCGGCCGGCTTCGTCCAGGCGGACGAGGGTTTCGAAGACCTGCCGGACCACCTTCTCCTTGGCTGCCGCCTCCAAGGGTTCCACCGCCAGGTCAGAAGGGTCCAGGTTCCTCACCTGAGCTCTGAGGGCCAGCCGCAGCGTGCCCCCATAGCGCGGCCGCCGGGCGCCCTCCAGCGCGCCGCACGCTAACCCGAGGCTAATGACCGCAATCCACGCTAAGACTGTACGCCGCATATCGTCCTGACACCGGATTCCACACCACCGCCATCGCACCGCCACCCATCGGCCACATCGCCGTCACGGGGCCCGGCAGGTCCAGTGGCTCGGTGGCTTCCGCCATTTTCTGTTCCACCAGGGCATACGCTCTGACCTGATCGGAGCCTCGCAGGGTGGCCAGCACACGCCCGCCGCAGACCGCGGCCAGCTCGCTGCCCCACTCCTCGATAACGGCCACGCGGCGCCGCTCCGCATCGTAGAGATGCGTGCGCCCGTCGGTCTCCGCCACTAGCGCCATCGGTTTTCCCTGGCTGGCTGTCTGCGCCAAGGAGTAGGAGCCCGGCCGGCCGTTCCATTCCAGAGTGTTTCTGCCCGGCGTGAACCGGACCTGCTCGCCGCCGAGTTCGAACGCCGATGCCGCTTCACATTTCAACTGAATGGGCGGACCCATGCTGGAGCGGCAGGTGGTGCCCGGCACGAAGATATCCACGTTGCCGTCCTTGACCTGAAGTTTGCCCCGCGGATCGCGAACCGGTGGAGTGTTCAACGGCGCGCTGTCCACCGGTGCCCACCGTCCTTCCCTTCGCTCCAAAACGGTGAGCTTGGATGTGTCGAGCAGCAACATTCGCTCGCCGGCCATCGCCAGGTCCAGGATCGCCGTCTCCTGCTCCCAGAGGAGCCGCTTCTCGATGGCGGGCAGGATGGTGGCAACGGCCACTTCCCGGACGTACCGCGTCATCTCCACAGCACGCCCCGCGTCGGTCACAATCTCGGCGACCAGGAGAAACTCCCGCCGGTTCTCTGAAACTGTCAGCTTGACCTCGGCCACCGGGGCCTGCTTCGGTGTGCGCCGCCGGAGAGCCCTGTCGAGCGCCGCCTGAGCCCTGGAGAACTCACCGCTACCCAGCGACGACACGTTCTTCGCGGTCACTCGTACGGCTGTCCCGGCGGGCACGTGCGGCGCCACCTGGGCGGCCAGCGCGCGCGCCGCTTCGGCGATGTCCTGCCCGGCCAATACCGGCGCCAAAACGGGAAATAGGAGCAGAATTGCGCGAATCAATGCATGCATCATACCGTAGTCCCCGCTTCTGCTCCCATGCCGCCTGATGCCCGGCTACCTGGCGATTTGCGATGCCATGGGTCCCATGGCGCCGCGCAGCACGTCGGTGGCGAAGAAGTTTTTCACGTCGGCCGGGATCATCATGATCTGCACCTTGTCAGACAGGCGTTCGGCGATGATCTTCTGGATCAAGAGTGGATTCTCCTTCAGCACGGCGGCCTCCAACTTCAGCTTCTCGGAGTTGCCCGCCGCCACGCGGCGAATGCGGTTCTCTTCAGCCTCGGCCATCATCTTCAGCCGTTCGAGTTCCGCCCTGCTGTCCAGCACCTTGGCCGCTGCTGCCGCCTCGGCGTTCTTCACCGTGATCTCCTTCTGCGAGGAGGCCTCCATCTGTGCGACCTTCACCTCTTTTTCCTTGGTCTGCAACTCCACGGTGAGGCGTTCGTTCTGCTGTTCCTTCAAGAGCAGAGCTTCCAGGCCGCGGGCGTATTCGGCAGGCAACTGCACGTCGCGAAGGATCACTTCTTTCACGACTACTCCATCAGCGGCTAAATGCCGCCGGATGCTCTCCGCTGCAGTGGCGCGGACTTCTTCCCGCTTGTTGGCGAACAATTCGCGGATGCCGTAGTTGGTGCTCATCTCCCGGAACGCGCTGGCCACCACGGGCGCCACCAACTCGCCGCCGATGTCGGCGGGCAAGCTGGTGTGGATGGCATAGAGCTTGGCGGGCTCCAGGCGGTACCGTACCGCCACTGCCAGCCCCAGGCTCAACCCCTCCTTGGCCTGCACTTGCAGGCCCTCGGCCTTCTTGCCTGGGTCCGTCGCCGCGATCGTGGTGTAGACGTTGTCGCGGGTGCTGTAGAGCTGTAGGTCTTCCACCAGGGGCGCCAGCAGGTGAGCGCCCGGATACAGCGTCCCGGGCAGTGGCCCCGAGAGCTGGCTCACGCGGACCGCGGCGAAGCCGCTGGGGACCACTGCGATGCTGAGCCCGGCGAGCATTGGCAGGATGCCGAGCGCGGCAATGCGGCAGGCCTGCCCCCAACGAACCGGGGTCTGCGCCGCCAGTGATTCTTCGGGCGAGGGCCCGTCGATTTCGCCCGAGGACTGGCGCCGGCGGCGCGTCATCCGGAGCAGGTCATAAATCAGGATGCTGAGAGCGCCCACAAGCAGTGACGCTCCAATGGCGATGAGCAGGTATTTCAAGGTAAGCATGGTCGGGTCTCCTTCGTTTCGGTTCTTTCGGTCCGTCTGTTATGCCCCGCCCGCGGATGTGCGGAGAGGCGTCTCTTCGGCCGCCGTTTGCGGCAAACTCGTATCGAGCAGTTGCACGGTGGCCCCGGTGGGCACCAGTTCGAACAACTCCTCTACGTCGGCGTTGCGCATGCGGATGCAGCCGTGAGATGCGGCCTTGCCGATGGATTTCGGCACGTTGGTGCCATGGATTCCGTAGCCTTTGGCGCTCAAGCCCAGCCAGCGCGTGCCCAGCGGGTTGCTCGCGCCTGGTCCCACCACTTTCTTAGGTCCGTACCATGTGGGATTGGTGATGCGGTTCTCGATGGTGAAGTCACCCTCCGGGCTGGGTGTGGTGGGTTTGCCGACGGCCACGTCGTAGACCTTCACCACGCGCTCGCCTTCCACCAGCGCAAGCTTGCGGTCCGGGATGCTCACCAGAATCCGCTTCGATTCGTTCGCGGTTTCCTCGGCGCGAGCCTGCGCCATGGCGAGGATGACGATGGTGAGGAGTCTTTGAATCTGTCCGGTGGTTGCTTCCGTGTGTGTCATGCACACTGAGAATGCACACCGGTGGCCAACTCGTAACTATTTGTAAACAGGCAGGATCGGTGCTGGCGGCGCGTGTCCGGGCTGACACGACGTGTCTGGCGGGACACGCCGCGCTCGGGAGAGGCGCTTACTTGTTTACGGGCTTACCGTTCTCGTCGAGGTGCGGATACGGGCCGCCGAGACGGAAGCGGTCCAGGATATAGTCGTCGTACTGCGGGGTGGGCTCGAAGTAGCCGCCCTTGCGGATATGCTCCTTGACGACGGCCTCGTTCAGCACGACGCCGAGGCCGGGCGAATCCGGAACAGTGATGTAGCCGCGATCCACGATTGGCTTGGCCGGACCGGTGACAAGATCGTCCCACCAGGGAATGTCCACTGCGTGGTTTTCCATCGCGAGCATGTCCTTGAGAGTGGCAGCCATATGGACCGACGCGAGGCAACCCACTGGCGAGCCGGCGAAGTGGATGGCGGTCTGCACGCCATTCATCGACGCGTAGTCGCAGATACGCTTCGTCTCGCGGATGGCGCCCGAGGTGAGCGGGTCGGGGTGGATGATGTCGACGGCGCGGTTGTCGATGAGCGGCTTGAAGCCCTCCTCCAGGCCGAAGAGGCTCTCGCCGGTGGCGATGGGCGTTGTGGTTGCCTCGCTCAGTTCCCGGTAGGCGCGCCAGTTCTTGGGTGCGTCCCCGCCGGGGCCGAGATGGCCCACCTGGATCATGTCCTCCGCCCACGCCAGATCGTAGGGCTCAAATGCGCGCGCGTAGCGGATGCTGTCGTTGACGCTGAGCGGGCCGAAATGGTCGGTGGCCAGAGGGGCGTCCGCTCCGATGACGTCGCGAATCGCCTGGATGTACTCGCAGAGGTACTGCAAGCCCTTCGTTGTTGCCGTGTTGTTGCTGCTGATGGCGCCGGGGCGATCGGCCACCAGGCTGGTGCCCAGATCCATTTTGAAGAAAGTGAAGCCCTGCTGCTTGCGCTTGCGCAGGCGCTCGGCGAAGATCGTTGGATCCTTGCTCTGATCGGTGTCGCAGTAGACGCGGATCCTGTCGCGATACTTGGAGCCGATCAGGCGCCAGGCGGGCACGTTGTAGACCTTGCCGGCGATGTCATGCAGCGCCATGTCGATGGCGCTATAGCCGCCGCCCATGCGCTGCTGGCTGGCGAAGTTGCGGATACTGTCGAGAATCGGCTCGATTTGGAGCGGATTTCGCCCCTTCAGGTGCGGTTTTAGCACCAAAGCGGTGCCTTCCCGGCCTGCATCGCGCACCTCGCCGAGGCCATAGACGCCCTGGTTGGTATCGATGCGGATGATGGGGTAATCGTAGTTGGATGCCACCAGCACGGAGCGAATGTCGGTGATCTTCAATTGGCTGGGGGCGGAGTTCCTATTGAGGGTCTGGGCGGAGGCTGCGCCCTCCGTCATGCGGAAGATGCCGGGCATTGCCAGGGTGGCGAGCACCTGCCGGCGGGAGAGTCTGGTGCGAGTGGGAGTCATGGGGTGTACCGATCCTTCGTGAAACTACGGACGCCGCGCGGGCGGGAACGGAAAGGTGGAGCGGACGGCGAGAATCTGATCGTGCTCACCGCCGGGCCGTGCGCCGCTATAGAATCCAACTGTCGTGTTGAGGCGCAGGAACCAGGCGTCGCCCTGCTTGGTGGGATGGCGTCCCTCGTTGCCGTCCATGCCGCCGCCCGCCACCATCTCGCCGCTGCCTTTCAGTACGAAGTAGATCTCCTCCTCCATCTCGTGATGGTGCGGGATGTTGGTGCCGCCTGGGGCGAAGTCCATGAGAAAGAGGCTGGCCATCTGGCTTGCGGCGGGGAGCTTGTCGCGCTTGCTTTCGGTGGTGCCCATCAGCAGCTTGAACTTCGTGGTGGGGCCGTGGCTGGCCAGTTCCTGCAGGGGAACGTCGGAGGTGTTGGCGATCATGAGGCGGGGTGAGGGTGGCGGGAAGGGCGCCTTGGGGAGGCGGAAGCCCATCACGAGCAGGCGCAGCGACGAGGCGGAGTTGTTGCTGACGCTGTGGCGGCTGCCTGGCGGCAGATAGAGGAAGTCGTTCGCTGTGACAGGTGTGCTGGTGTCGCCGCAGATGACTGTTCCGTGGCCGGAGAGGATGAAATAGATCTGTTCCTCGGCCGGATAGCTGACGGCCGCCGAACTGCCGCCGGCCTCGATGGTGAGTTCGCCGTAGCGGGCGATGCTCTTGAGAGATTTGGCCTGGGGGTCGCCGGCGCCGAAGAGGGGGCGATAGGAGGCGCCCTTTGCTTCTCTGGTGAGATCGTCCGGCTGTGGTGAGACGGCGGCGGAGGTTCGTTTCAGGAAGGTCGGGTCAGCCGCGGAGGTAACGGAGGAAGCGCCCAGCAACGCCATGCCCGCTGAGCAGAGGAGATTCCAACGCATAACTCGTGAATACCTCGGTGACTATTCTATGCCCAGCCGGGGCTGCCTGGCGGACGGATGGCGAGGGGAGGACAATGATCAGGCGTTCTGCTGCAAAGTTGCCGGCGACTGTTCCTGATCAGGATCGGAGTGAGCGCGCCCGGACTCCGATGCCTTCAGCAGGTGGTAGAGAACCTTATTGGCCGGCACGTGCTCTTCGACCCATTTCGCGCCTGCGGCCGTGATGACGTAGTCGCTGCCGGCCTCCTGGCGCACCAGGCTGCTTTCTTTCAGATACCAGACCGTGAACATGAGGTGCTCGCGGGCGATGGACATCAGGTTCTCGAATTCCAGGATCGACATGCCAGCCGATTCGGGGTTGGTGCGGCGACGGTTGTAGAGCAGGCAGAGCAGGCCCATACGGCGGGAGTTTTCACCCTCGATGCCGAGCGCGAACTCTCGCATGTGAAAGACGCCGAGGGGTTCCAGACGCCGGGTGTGATAGAGCAGGTCGTAGTCGGCGCGGGCTCGCGGCTCAGTGAGTACAGCGAAAGCCTCGTTGAGCAGCAGGAATCGCTCGGTGTTGCCGCTTTGTGGATTGTCTGGATGGAAGCGGGTGGCCAGCATCCGGTAGACGCGGTGGATGGTCTCCAGTTCCGCGTTCGGGCTGATCTGCATCAGCTCGTAGTAGTCCACAAATGAGTGATCTTCCATGGGTTTTTGTCTTGAGACTCAGTTCCGGGGTACAGAAGTGCTGGCTGGCGGCCGATGGAGCGCATATGGAGCGAACTGTTGCCAGACCTGATCCCCGTGAGATTAGATCACTTCTCCAAGTGTTCCTTTACCTGCAATTGCTGGACTTTCTGACCACAGTGCTTGGTCTGCGGTTGGGCTTGGGAGAGGCCAGCCCGTTCGTCCGCCTGCTGACGCAGATGGGCCCGGCGTTGGGGATTGCGCTCTCCAAGTGTGTAGCCGTGGCTCTATTCGCCATCTGCGTGTGGTTCAACCGGATCCGGGTGATCCGGCTGATCAACTACTGGTACGCAGCCCTGGCGGCGTGGAACCTCTGCCTGTTGGTGTTGACGGTAGCAGCCGTTTAGCGGCTGGACATCTTCCGCTTGCGGCGCCTCATGATGAGGGCGACGAGGGCGACTCCGGCGAGGATCCAGAGCAGGATGCTGATCGTTGTATTGTCCATAGTGTGTCTCCTAAGTTGAACTAGAGTTGAGCATTCCGCATCAGCGGGAAGAGGGTTTTGAAGAGCTGCAGGAGGCCCGGGCCGGCCGCCACGATGATCATCGTCGGCAGGATGAAGAAGAAGATCGGAAAGATCAGCTTGACCCCGACCTTGTTGGCGCGTTCCTCGCTTTCCTGGCGGCGCCTCATGCGCATGAAGTCTGAGTGAGTGCGGAGCGCGTCCGCCATGCTGGTGCCGAAACGGTCTGTTTGCACGAGCACCGCGATGAGCTTCCGGATCTCCGCCTCACCGGTGCGCTCCGCAAGATTGGTGAGGGCAGTGGAGCGGCCGGTACCGGCGCGCATCTCGAGCGAGACGAGTGACAACTCGGTGCAGAGTTCGGGGTGGGCCAGGCGAAGTTCGGTACTCACCAGTCGTAAGGCCTGGTCCAATCCGAGGCCGGCCTCGACGCACACAACCATGAGGTCCAGAGCGTCCGGCAGGGAGAGCCGCAGAACCTCCTGGCGGTAGCTGATCAGGAAGTCGAGAATCACGGTGGGGCCGAAGAACCCGGCAAAGGCCGCGGCGGCCGGGACGATGACGGCTACGAAGCCGGCCGGCGTCCAGAACTGTCGGGAGAGAATTGCCAGAAACAGAAACAGAGCCGCAGTGATCACGCGGAGGCCATAGAACATCGCGACGGCATGGTCGTGCCGGAACCCGGCCATCATGAGGGTCTTCCGGGTGAACGACGCCTCCTCTGCCGAAATCGGCACCTTCTCGCCGGTCCAACGGAGCACTTCGGCCACGCCGTAGTAGCGTACACCCTCAGTTGACGTTGGTCCTGTGTTTACGCTGCGGCCTCCCAGTTGCGCGAAGACCCGGCCCGGCCGGGCGAAGTGCACGTAACCGTACACCGTGATGGAGGCGGCGAGAAAGACGAAGAGGCCGGCGGCAATGAGGATTTCCATGAGTATTACACCTTGATGTTCACGATCCAGCGCATGGTGAGATAGCCGAGCAGCTGTCCGGCAATGGCGCAGAAGATCATGATCCGGCCGTCGGGATCGCGCGACAGGATGAGGAGATAGTCCGGTGCGACGATGGAAAACGCGACCGCGAGGACAATCGGGATGAGCGTCAGGATGGTAGCGGTGAGCCTGCCGTGGGCCGCTGCGGCCCTAACCTGGCCCTTCAGGCGGAAACGCTCGCGAATGATATGAGCGAGGCGCATGAGGATCTCCGCCAGGTTACCGCCGGTCTCCCGCTGCAGGAGGATGGTGGACACGAAGAAGCGGACATCGACGAGGGGGACGCGCTCCACCATGTTGCCGAGGGCCTTGTCGATCGGGGCGCCGAGGTTCAGCTCGTGGAAGGCCGTACGGAATTCCGTGCGAATCGGCTCGGGCGCCTCCGTGGAGAGAAGCTCCATGCTGACGGAGAAGGCATGTCCGGCGCGGACAGCGCGCGCGATAAAGTCCAGCGCTTCCGGGAACTGCTGCTCGAACTCATTCAGCCGCCTCTTCCGGCGGGACTCGATGTAGAGCCAAGGCAGTAGGCCGCCGATGATAGCTCCTCCGGCGATGCTCGCCGATTCGAAAACGAGGACGTGGAATCGATTGCCGAACAGGGCGCCCGCAACAATGCCGGCCAGTATGAGCAGCGCGAGGAATTCCGGTTTCCATTTCAGGCCGGCACCTTGAATCCGCGCCTGCCAGTTTCGATATAGATCTGTTTGGGATAGCGCCGCCAACATGGGGCCGGGCACTTTCTCCTCCTCGGACAGAATCTGGAGCCGGTGCTCCTCTGCGGGGACGGCCCGGACGGCTGTCTGGAGCGTCTTGATGACGGCGGCCTTACGCCGGGTTTCCAGGTAGCGGAATCCAAGCGAGGCGCCGATCATGACGAACGCGAAGATGACGAGGAAGAGACTCCACCAGATGGCAGGCATAGATTCTCCTAGGAGATCTCCACGATGGTCTGGAACATGGACTGAGGCAGCGCCTGGCCCGCTGACCGGAGACGCTCATAGAACCTGGGCCGGATGCCGGTGGCGCGGAAGCGTCCGATGGTGCGGCCGTCCTTGGTGATGCCGGATTTCTCGAAGAGGAAGATGTCCTGGGTAGTACAGACATCGCCCTCCATGCCGACGCACTCGGTCATATGGGTGACGCGGCGGCTGCCATCGCTGAAGCGCGAAACGTGGACAAAGAGATCGATGGCGCTGGAGACCTGCTGGCGGATGGACTGGACGCTCATGCTGGAGTTTGCCATGCCGAGCATGACTTCCAGGCGGCTGATGGCGTCGCGCGGTCCGTTGGAGTGGATGGTGGTGAGCGAGCCGTCGTGGCCGGTGTTCATTGCCTGGAGCATGTCGAGGGCCTCCTCGCCGCGCACCTCGCCGACGATGATGCGGTCCGGGCGCATACGCAGGGCGTTGATGACGAGTTGGCGGATGCGGATGGCGCCGACGCCCTCGACGTTGGGCGGCCGCGTTTCCATGCGGGCCACGTGTACCTGCCGCAGTTGAAGCTCGGCCGCGTCTTCGATGGTGACAATGCGCTCTTCCTCTGAGATGAATCCGGAGAGGACGTTCAGCAGCGTCGTCTTCCCCGCGCCCGTTCCGCCCGAGATGACGATGTTGAGCCTGCCGGCGACGGCGGCACGCACGAGTTGCATCATGCCCTCTGTCATGGTGAGGTTGCGGACCATCTGCTCTGCCTGCAGCGGGTCGCGGCCGAAGCGGCGAATGCTCAAGATCGGGCCATCCACGGCCACGGGGCCGATGACGGCGTTGACTCGCGAGCCGTCGGGCAAGCGAGCGTCCACCATTGGCGATGACTCGTCGATGCGGCGCCCAACCCTGGAGACGATCTTCTCGATGATGCGGATCAGGTGGGCGTTATCCTTAAACTCCACGGGAGTGCGGAGGAGCTTGCCGTTCTTTTCGACAAAGACCAGGCGCGGCGTGGTCACCAGGATGTCGGAGACCTCCGGATCCTGCAAGAGCGGCTCCAGAGGGCCGAGTCCGAATACCTCGTCGAGTACTTCGTCGATGATGCGCTCCTTTTCACTCATGCTGAGGGGCGTCTCTTCGGCGTTGACGAGATGGGCGACGGCCACGCGGACTTCCACTCGCATCTGATCTTCAGACAGAGCGGCGAGGCGGTCCAGGTTGATGCGTTCCAGGAGCTTGCGGTGGATGGTGAACTTGAGCTGTTGGTATTCCAGGGTGGAAGCGGAACGCGTAAGAAGGCGCGTGACCCATCCGGCCTCCTGCCGGACCAGCGATGTTGTAGCTCTTGCGGGTGTGGCCATATCGTCTCCTTCTATGCGTTCACCCGAACAGGGAGAACCGCTTCTTTACCGTCTTCACTGGGATGTCTGCCAGCTTACAGACGAGATCTTTGAGCTCGCGCGCCAAGGTGGAGTCGGCGCCCAGCAGGCGGGATTCGGAGCAAGCCTCGTGCAGGGCTTGCGTGTCGTCGCTCAGGATGGAATAGAACGGCAAGCCGAGCAGTTTCTCGAGCTCCGCTGCCGTCACTTCGAGCCTGCGGTTCATTCGGTTCAGCACCAGATGCAAGGTGCTTTGGGAGAGGCCGTGTGAGAAAAGCTGGTCCGTGAGCGCCTTAACCTGGTGCAGCGCCGGAATGTCCGGAGTGGTCAGGATGAAGAGATCGTCCAGTTCCTCAATGGCGGCATAGGAGCAGGGTGAAAGGCCACGGCCCAGATCCAGCACCGTCCATTCGTATTCGGTGCGCATGAAGCGCACGACGTGCCGGATCTGCTGTAAGCCGGGCACCTCTTTCAACGGGGGTGTCTCCGGTCCGGCAATCACATCCAGGTGGCCCTTGCCGTTTGAGACGAGCGCGTGCCAGTAGCTGTGATCCAGACGCTGCACGTTGGCGAAGGCGTCCAATACCGAGTAGCGCGAAGACGCCTGCATCAGGAAGCGGATCATGCCCGAGCACAAATCAAAATCGCCCAGCAGCGTGGGCTGGTGAGTCTCCTGCTCCAGGAGCCGCGCCACATGGCAGGCTACGGTTGTGGCGCCGCAGCCGCCTTTCGCGGAGAGGAACCCCACCAGACGCCCGCCCCGTTTGGCTGTGGGCGCGGCGCGCTCCCGCTCGGCGCTCAGGCGGAGGAGAGCAGTCTGCAGCGTTCCAGCCAGCGGTGGGACCAGGAACTCGCGAGCGCCTGCCCGCATGGTCTCCAGGATGAGGTCCGGGCGGCCCTCGGGGTGCACGACGATGATGAAAGGCGCAGGAGAGCAGGAGGAGAGTGCCTCCATAAGCTGGGCGAACTCACAAGGCAGATCGAAGAGATCCAGCATGACGGCATCAGGCCGCAGATGCTCGACCTTCTCCAGGAAGGCAGCCAGGTCGCCGATTCCGGCCTGCTCAAACGCAACGCGGACAGGGAGTTCCCGCAGCGCGGAGTGAATCTCCTGCCAGAGCGTTTCGTTCGAAACTGCGATGCAGACTGATATCGAGTACATGGCTTGGCGGATGTCGCTGGTCCCCTGTCAGTTCTTCGGCGGAGCTGCAACGGCAGCCGGCATGGGCTGTGCCGCGATGGAGGCGGCAGGTGCAGGAGAGTACGCGCGCCGTTCCTGTTGCAGTTGCTCCACTGGCAGAGTCGCCGGTCGGCCGGGCGCCGATGCGGCCGGACCGGTGAGTTCGGTGCCGGGTGTGCGCGTCCCGCCGGGAGACCCACCCTTTAAGAAGTCCTTGGGTATCTCCAACTCCGGCGGTTTCTGGTCTCGCGGGATGGGGCGGACCAATTCCGGTGTCACCAGAACCATCAACTCCGTCTTGCTTTTGCTCTGCTGCCGGGACTGGAAGAGTTTGCCGATCAGCGGTATGCTGCTGAGTCCTGGGATTTTGCTGAGATTCTCGGTCATGCGGTTGTCGAGTAGGCCGGCGATGGCGAAGCTCTGCCGATCGTCCAACTCGATTTCGGTCTGGACTTTTTTCGAAGCCAGTGCCGGGATATTGAAGCCCTGATAGACGAGGCCATTGGCGTAGTCCAGCGCGCTAACCTCGGGTGACACCTGCAGGCGGATGGTCCCGCGCGCCGTGATGGTGGGGGTGAAATTGATGCGGATGCCAAACTCGCGGAACTGGATGGTGACGGAGGTGAAGCCGCCGCCGCCGCCCTGGACCACCGGATAGGGGAATTCCCCTCCGGCCAGGAAACTGGCGGCCCTCCCGTTGCTGGCGAGCAGGTTGGGCTCGGCCAGAATCTCGACCAGCCTGCGACTCTCCAGAGCCTTAATGGTTGCGCCCAGGTTCAGGTCGGGCCGGAAGAGGAAGATGTTCAGGGCGTCGCTGAGGGAGAATCCTTCGCGGACATCCCCGCCAATTGTCGCCGGTGGTTTGGCGGGCGAGTAAGCTCCGGTGCTGACAGAGCCGATGGTGTTGGTTGCCCCTGTACTGAACAGATTCACGCCCAGGTCGCTACCCACGGTCCGGTCCACGTTGGCGAAGCGCACCTTGAGGAGAATCTGCGGTTCACCTTCCGGGGTCTTGACGCGGAGTAGATTCACCGGCTTGCCGAGTGTTGACGCGATGGCGAAGGCGCGATCTGCCTTGCTCATGTCATCGACTGTGCCGCGCAGGAAGACCGTCTCTCCCTCTACGGTCATCTCGACGTTTTGTCCCTCGAATTCGCGGGCCAGTTCGCGCTTGACGGTTGCAGTCCTTACGTCTCTCTCGCGGACCGCCAAGTCAAACAGCAGTTTGCCTCCACCCTGCTGCCAAAGGATGACACTGGTATCGCCGGGCTTCTTCGCGTTGACCAGAACTTCCCTCGGACTGATGCCGATGGCTTCGGCGACGTCGGCGCTGCCGACGGAGACGCGCTGGATGTCCTCCGGGCTCTCCAGCACCAGAGACTTGCCAGGGACCAACGTCAGGCTGTGAGGTGCGCCCTGAGACTGGGCCTGCGCCGGAGCGGCGCCGATGACGCCAGCTAGCAGGAGGCAAAGGACTGCGGATCTCATTGGGCCACCTCGCCTTTTCGCTTCTCGTCCGTCTTCACTCGCTCCTCTACCGTCTGCCCCACCCGAGCCATTTCACGTTTGGGGCCATTGATCACCTCCATTTGGATGGGGACGATCACCAGTTCCATGACGGGCGGCTTAGGCTTTGGGGGGGCGGCGGCGAAAACAGCCCGGGCAGGCGCCATGGAGCGCTCTGCGGGCAGCCCTGTCGGGCGATCGCGAAACAGCAGCGCTGAGGCTGTGCCGGCCGGTTTTGTCTCCTGCGTGTCGAGGGGATTGCGCAGCACCAGTTGGATATGCGCCTCGGTGCTAGCCAGGCTGAGGACCTCCGCCTGCTCCGGTGACACCAGTAGGTTCACGACCTGCACAGTGACTGGCTTGCCTTCCTCGTCCTTTTGAATATTCTGGCCTGCGGAGAGTACCTGAATGTTCTGGAGCACTGTCCGAGTGATGGTGCCGAGGGCGCGGCTATCGCCGGGCGGCGTTCCCGAGACGATGACATCCACTCTCAGCCCGGGAACAACGAAGCCTGCCAGGCCGACTACTTCATTCACGCGCACTGCCGCGGCGCGCATCCCTGTGGGGATTGTGGCGGCCAAGCCTGCGCCCGCGCCGGTCGAAGCCAGGCGGGTTAGTAGGATCGGCTCGCCCGAATAAATGTTCGCAATGACGCCGCGGCCCAAGGCGTCAGGTATCTTGGTTAGAAACTGGGCGGCCAGCGGGCCCTTCCATTCCACTAGCTTGAGGTCTTCAGCCTTCAGTAGTGCCCCGACTTCGAGGTCGCGAGCGGCCACCAGTACTTGCTGCGCAGGCGTCTCTGCCTGTGCAGTCATGCGGCCGACAATCAGCCTGTATACCACTGTGCTAGCAGCCAGTGAGACAACCAGTGCGAAGGCAAGGACCGCCAGAAACCGCCTGTTCATGCTCTACCTCTTCCCTTCTGAGCTTCGCGTTCAACTGGCCAGCCTGCTGCTGATCGCGACCCAAAGTCTGTTGATCGTTGCGTTGATGTTGATATAGAGCGCCGCGCTGGCCAGCACCAGGAAGGCCATCAGGAGCGTGTACTCCACCAAGTCCTGGCCTGATTCAGACCGGAAGAACCGTGCGGCAATGGAATCGTTTTATCATGGTTCATGCTCGGGGAGACACGGTGGCCCCTCCCGTTTTGGCGGTGACTATTGGCGCAGATGACGCGCTGGCGGCGCTCGAGCCTGGTTGATGCGTGCTTCCAGATCGTCTCTACGGACGGAGTCGCCGGCGGTTGATGAAGCAGGGCGGCCGACGCCAAGGCAACAAAGGCAAGGATCAGAGTGTATTCCACTAAGATCCTGGCCGTCTTCTTCTCGCAGAAAATTCTTCAGAAGAGTTCCATTTGCGTACTTCCTCTCTTCAATGGTTGGTTGAAGGGTTGATGGTTGCCGGGGAAGTGGTGCCCGGGAGTGTCGATCGAGAAAAAAAGACAATTGAGGCGCCATCGTCAAAGACCGGCCGCCAGCGGCCGTTTCCTTCATCGCGGCAGACAGAGGATCTTCGGTTTTCAGCCGGACAGCATCAATTTGATGTCGGTCCAGGATGCTCTGCCAGTCGTAGCGCGCCTTCAGGGTCTGCGTCATCTCGTTGCCATGCTGTCCACCGTAGAAATCACTCCGACCGTCGATAAAGACTCTTCGCGAGGGAAGAGTCGGTAGATCAGATATCCACCCCAGTAGTCGGAAGCGAACAGGCGGGCCGAAGGGGGCAGACTGCCGATAGCGGCTACGGCACCCACGGGAAACAACTCGGCGTTAAACCGTGCCTGCCACTTTGGCTGGGCACTCTGCCAGACGCCAGCAGACAGGATGATGAAGCCCAACACGGCAACGAGGTGACACCGCGGGACGCTATCGATGGCCGCCATCTCACGACGCCATTCGGCGAAGGGGCGAAGGCGGGCGGAAAGGGGCGTGTGCGCGTCCTGTGCTGCCCGCAGCATTTGGCCGCATGCCTGTGCAACAGTCGGAGCCGGTGACAAACACGAGGATTGGTAGGTTCCGTGCGGAGTAAAGCGCCAACCAGCCCCATCCCGTCAGGATGAGCGCCTCCGCCAGTCTTCGCTTTTGCAGGGACCACAGCAGCGACATACCCGCCAGGGCGATGTAGCCAGCAAAGAACGCTCCGGCTGTCGTGTGGAAGTCGACACTCTGAAACTCCCCGATCTTGTCGCGGTGGTAGCTGTCGGTGAGATAGATCCAGATGTGCCTGTGAAGTTGCCAGCCGTAGGGATTCACGAAGCTTGCAGCCAGGCAACCGAACCAAGTGAGCAAATAGGGCCGCGCGGCAGGCCAGATTGGGCGCCGGTCCAGGAACGCTTCGGCCGCTGAACCCACGGCATACGCGGCGAGGAGAGTCCAGGCAGCAAAGAAGCCGGCATGAAAATTCGCCCATACGACGGTTAGCACCGGCAGCCAAGCCAGCAGCCTGACTTTGCCCTCGCGAGCGCGGTCCAATACTGCGGCAGTGATCAGGACGAAAAGCATCGTGTACAGGTGCGGCCTGGCTAACCAGTGAATCGCTGAGCAGCCGGCGGCCAGGAAGACCAGCGCGAAAGAAATCAGGAAATCCGGCTCACGCCGCAGGCACTCCCGGTAGAGGATGAGCAGGGACACACTGAGGAGCGCGATTGTTGCGATGACCACACCTTCCAGGCCAGCCTGCCGGTGCAGCCACCCAAAACAGACATCCCAAAGCCATTCCCAGGCATACCAGGGCTGGCCCGCCGCCGTGAAGCTGAAGAGATCCTGCCGCGGCACCGCGCCGTGATCGAGAATCCACTCCCCGGTGCGCAGATGCCAGCCTGTATCCCCATCGCCGAGCAGTCGAGAGATGCCAGCCGGTAACGAAAGCAGGAGGAGCCACGGCAACAGAAAGATCACGTCCCGGCTCGACGGGAAGAATCGCAGGGCGGCTGGCGTCTTGACGGCCTGGCGCGGCTCGGTGGGGGCGTTGATGACAGCAGCGCTCACTCGCCCGCTCCTTTCGCTCGGCGCAGCAGATGCATGGAGCCGGATTCCGCGGCGGGCGGATCTGCCTCTCGAATGGCGAAACTGCGAACGGTCAAATCCACCACGACACTCGAATCGGATTGCAGGGTCCACTGGCGAACTTCACCTTTGCAGGTCATCAGGCGCCCGCCGTATTTCCGGCCGCCGGGCAGAGGGATCTCGATTCGCGCCTCCGCGCCTGGATCCAGCCGGACCAGCCACTCCGAGCAAGCCGCCCTCGCCAGGCTAATTTTGAACCGGCTTCTGCTGACATGAGTCGCAATACCAGAAACTCTGATTGCTCCAAATGAGGGAAATTGGAGGCTGCATTCCACATGGTCGTTGGAAAGCATCTGGTGCGGGAACAGCATCACGGCGAGTGTAAGGTGTTCGCCTGAGATTCCGCAATGCTCTCGATGGTGAACTAACTTTGGTAAGTACTCGCAGATCTATGCGTTTGCGCCAGTTTGAGTGAGTACTGCCGGGTGAAAGCGTCTCGGGTACCACAAAGTCTACCCTGAGCCGCCAAAGTGCGGTTTTGCTCTTGCATTTGATGGAGGCAAGTGGTACATCTTGATTCCGAAGAGATCTGTTTTGCCGAAAATGCTTCGTCCTTTCACCGATTGAGTCGAGTCAGCGTGAGGCGATTCAGGACGCTTTCAGATCCTTTGATGGGACCTCTCAAGGAGGCTCCCGACGGTCCACCGCCTGCGCGAGGAGATTTGCATGCGCACTGGCGTGCGTTCGGACAATCTGATTCTGCGTGTGGTGGACGGTCTAGCGGAGTGTGTCCGTAGAAGTGTGGGAATGAGTTGAGGGAGAGAACGATGCCTACGTATCGATTGTGGATAGCCGCGATTTGGCTCGCACTGTCGGCAGGCGCCAGCGCGCAGACGTTCGGTAAGGTGGTGGCGTTGGGAGGCCATTCGGCGGACTTGGTGCTGGATGAGCCGAGACAGGTGCTGTATGTGGCCAACTTCACGGCCAATCGGGTCGACGTGGTGTCGATCGAATCGGGGACCGTGGAGCGGTCGATCAACGTGGCGTCGCAGCCGAGTTCGGTGGCGCTGTCTCCGGATGGCAGATATCTGGTGGTAGGGCACTATGGCAACTTCGCCACGCCGGGCACGCCGAGAAACGCGCTGACAGTGATCGAGGTGGAGTCGCGCAACAAGCAGACGTTCGCTCTGCCGGACCCGCCGCTTGGCGTGGCATTTGGCGCTGACGGCCTGGCCTTGGTTGTTACCAGCGCTCAGTTCATCCTGTTTGATCCGGAATTTGGAACGATGCAGGTGCTGGACACGGTGTCTGGCGTGACTGCCAAGACGCTGCCGCAGCCGCCGGCGAACTTCCCGACGCAGATTGTGGGTGCATCGCTCCAAGCATCGGCCGACGGGCTCAGGATCTACGGCGTAACGGACACAATTCTCATCGCCTATGATGTGGCGTCGCACTATGTGAGTTCGGGCGGCTATGTGGCGGAGCCTCCGCTGGGGCCGCGGGCGGTCAGTGTGGCGAGGGACGGCTCCTACTATATGGCCGGATGGGCGATGCTGGACGGGCGAAGCGCCCTCAGCCAGTTTCCGAATCCGAAGGGCCTGCTGAATATCGGATCCCACGGGATCGACTCAGACCGGGGAATCGTCTATGCCGAGGTGCCGGAGGGTGTGGCTATAACCAACGCTCTCCCCGGGTCGTCAACTGACACGGCAGCTCTCCCCCCCCCCTTCCTGATGGTGACCGATGCCGACAACCTGGCGGTACGGGAGCGCTTGAAGCTGCCGGAGCACCTGGCGGGGAAGGGCATCCTATCGTCCGACGGTCTGGTGATGTACGCCCTGTCGGAGAGCGGTGTCATGATTCTGCCGGTGGGCCGGGTCTACGAGAATCCGCGTGTTACGGCGCTGCAGGAGGATCTCGTCTTCCGCAGCAACGGCTGCAACCCCGGCGTCGTGACCAGGGACCTGACCATCGTGGATCCGAGCGGCGCCAACACCGAGTTTTCGCTTTCCACCGGGACGCCGGGCATCCGGATTTCGCCGAGCCGTGGCGTGACCCCGCTGACAGTGCAGGTGTCGATCGATCCGGGCTCGTTCGTCAACCAGAAGGGTACGCAATCGGCCGTGATCACGCTGCGCTCGGCGACGGCAGTCAACATTCCGAAGACGGTGCGCGTGCTCATCAACCTGCCGGAACCCGACCAGCGCGGCACGATGGTGAATGTGCCGGGTAATCTGGTGGATCTGCTGGCCGATCCGGCCCGCAACCGGTTCTTCATCGTGCGCCAGGATACCAATGAAGTTTTGGTTTTCGATGGATCGAGCTACCGGCAACTGGCGGCGCTACGGGCCGGCAATACGCCGACCTCAATGGCCATCACATTTGACCGCCGCTACCTGCTGGTGGGCAACGACAATTCGCAGTATGCCAACGTATATGACCTGGAGACGCTGGAGCAGGGGCCGCCGATCCGCTTCCCGTTCGGCCACTATCCGCGGGCGCTGGCGTCATCGGCCAGGGCGATTCTGGCCGCCACGCGTGGCGGGCCGAAGCACACCATCGATCGGGTGGATATGTTTGGACGCTCGGCGATCGAGTTGCCCACGCTGGGCATCTACGAGAACACGATTCACATCAACACGGCGATGGTGGCCTCGACCAACGGCGGGTCGATCCTGGCGGCGCAGGCCGATGGCAATGTGCTGCTCTACAATGCCAACGCCGATACCTTCACGATTTCCAGAAAGGATTCCACCGCTCTGGCGGGCGCCTACGCGGCCTCCAACTTCGATGAGTTTGTGATCGGCAACACGATCTACAACGCGTCGCTGGTGCCGGTGCGGCAACTGGATAACACGGTGGGGCTGTCGTCGGGCTTCGCATTCCTGGGGACGGCCGGTTACCGGACGGGCGCGCTCACGCAGGGCAGTCCGGGCGTGATCCAGCGCGTGGACCCGTCCACCGGGGCCGTCGCCAAGGCGACCCGTCTGGTGGAGGCGCCGATCCTGGGCAGCACGACATCGGCCTTCACGCGGACTCTGGCGCTACTGCCGGACAACAGTGGAATCATCAACCTGACAACGTCCGGCTTCACGGTGCTGGGCTGGAACTACGATGCCTCGGCGGCCACGCCGCAGATCTCGAAGGTGACCAACGCGGCAGACCGCTCACGGGCGGTGGCGCCCGGCGGTTTGATCATCGTGGAGGGCAAGAACCTGAGCGCGGTCAACATCGCGTCGCAGGAGAAGCCGCTGCCGGTGGCGCTGGGCGAGAGCTGCCTGTCGGTCAACGGGCTGGCCGTGCCGATGCTGATGGTCTCTCCGAGCCAGATCAACGCGCAACTGCCCTATCAGGCGGAAGGCAACGTGACGATGGTGCTGCATACGCCGGGCGGAGCGAGCGACAACTTCAACCTGACGATTCTGCCGACGGCGCCGAGCGTATTCCGCACCGCGCTGACCGACGACTACAGTGTGCCAACCGTCATTCGCGCCGCCAACGGGGCGGTGGTGACGCCGGCCAACCCCATCCGCAACGACGATGAACTCTACATCTATCTGACCGGCATGGGTAAGACGAATCCGGAGATCCCGGCCGGCATTCCGGCGCCAGCCGATACCACGGTATTGGTGGAGCCGGTGGTGGACATCAACGGCTACCAGTTGCCGGTGGTGTCATCCAATCTGGTGCCTGGCCAGATCGGCATCAACGAGATTCGAGTGAAGGTGCCGTTCAAGGTGCCGAAAGGCATGAATCAGAAGCTGCAAATCCGTCAGGGCGGGTACGCCAGCGTAGTCGATGTCCGCGTGATCGACTAGAGCTCGGAACTGACCACTGAGAGCGAGAGCTGAACAGGAACAGGATAGTTATGTCTTCACACAGGATTGGTCTGATGATGCTGGCCGGCCTGATTGCCGGCACGATGGCGCCCGCCGCTTTCGGGCAACGTTACGAGGTGGGGGGCGGCGGCGGCATATCGTTCTACAACAAGCGCACGGTGACCGGTCCGTCGGCCACGGTGGACGCCGCCTTCAAGCCGGGCTACAGCTTTAGCGGCTACCTGGGCCAGTTGGGCAACAAGCTGGGCGGTGAACTGCGGTACTCGTATGCGTCCAATGAAATGGAGCTCAGCTCGGGCGGCAAGTCGTTCAAGATGACGGGGCGGACTCAGGCCGTACACTACGACCTGGCCTTCTACTTCAACGACAAAAAGGCCAAGGTGCGGCCCTACGTGCTGGCCGGCGGCGGGATGAAGCAGTATACGGGGACGGGCGGCACGTCGATCATGCAGCCCTTCATCTCCACGGTAGTGCTGACCAATACCAGCGAATGGAAGCCGCTGGTCACCGCCGGTGGCGGCATCCGAGTGGTGCTCAACCCCAAACTCCATCTGCGGGCCGAGGTGCTCACCTACATGACGCAAGTCCCCACCAAGATCATCACGCCGGTGCTGGGCAAGGTCGATGGCTGGTACTTCGACATCGTGCCGAGCATCAACATCAGTTACGTCTGGTAAGGGGATTCCCCATCTCCAACTGGAGGTCCCGGCATCCGGGAAGACGTTGACCAGCAGGGAAAACGATGAACGCACTATCCCAGAGGAAGAATGGGAGCGCGAGGGCGACGAAACTGCTGGGACGAGTAAGAGCCGGGCGGACGACGTAGGGGAGAGATCAGCTTGGGATCCCAATGATCGGCGCCGGGAGCGCCAGTGCCGGTGCGGGCGATGGCAAGTCGGCTACAGGGCTTGGGCGGGACGGGGCAAAGGCGCCTGGCGGCAGGGCAAGGGTGGCATCGTGAGCAGTTGACTGCGGCAAGTGTGCCGCCGCCAGAGGCCCCAAGGGAAGGGTGAGGCCTCTGCGCGACGGCGTGTAGTTATTGGCGCTTCGCTTCGAACGGCCGCTCCTGGCCGCCTTCACGGGCCGCGGTGCCCTTGATAGCGTCGCCTTCGAGCGTGCCGTTGTAGACGGTCTTGAACTCGCCGTTCGGGGTGGACATCGTGGTGGTGAAAGAGAACTTGTTGCCCTCGATCTTGCCGTCCTTGATCTCCACGTCGCGGGGATCCATGTCGCCCATGGCCATGACCATCTTGCCGGTGAGCTTTGCGCCGTCGGCCTTCAGCTCAAAAGTAGTCTTGATGACCATTGTGTTGCCGTCGCGTTCCATCTTGCGTTCGGAATACCATTTGCCGTCGATGCCGGCGGCTAGTGCGACGCCAGCCACGAGGCAGGCGATCACAAGTACGGTGAGTAGTGTTTTCATCAGGGAGAACTCCTGCGCAGGACTATATCAGAGTTCACCGGCGACTTGTGCGTAAGGAAGTGTTAATTCTGCCAATCCAGGATGACCTTGGAGGCATTGCCGGTAAGCATGACTTCGAAAGCGTCTTTGAACTCGGTGTAGTGGAAGCGGTGGGTGATGACAGGATTGAGGTCCAGACCGGTCTGAAGCATGACGGTCATTTTGTACCAGGTTTCGTACATTTCGCGGCCATAGATGCCCTTGATGGTGAGCATGTTGAAGATGACGGTGTTCCAATCGATGGACATCGGGCCGGGCGGGATGCCCAGCATGGCGATGCGGCCGCCGTGGGACATATTGGTGAGCATGTCGCGGAAGGCTGTCTCGTTGCCCGACATTTCGAGGCCGACGTCGAAGCCCTCGGTCATGCCGAGTTCCTTTTGGACATTGGCCAGTTTTTCAGTCCGAACGTCGACGGCGCGGGTGACTCCGAACTTGCGGGCAAGATCGAGGCGGTAGGGGTTGACGTCGGTGATGACGACGAAGCGCGCACCGGCGTGGCGGGCGACGGCAGCGGCCATCAGGCCGATGGGGCCGGCGCCGGTGACCAGGACATCTTCGCCGAGGACGGGGAAGCTAAGGGCTGTGTGGACAGCATTGCCGAAGGGATCGAAGATGGAGGCGATATCGAGGGAGATAGAGGGGTCGTGCCGCCAAACGTTGGCCATGGGGACGCAAACGAACTCGGCGAAGGCGCCTGGCCGGTTGACGCCGACTCCCATGGTGTGGGCGCACAGATGGCGGCGTCCCGCCAGACAGTTGCGGCAGCGCCCGCAGACGACATGGCCCTCCGCGCTGACCAGTTCTCCGGGATGGAAATCTGCGACGTTAGAGCCGACCTTTTCCACGCGGCCCACGAATTCGTGGCCGACTGCCATGGGAACTGGGATGGTCTTCTGAGCCCACTCGTCCCACTTGTAAATGTGGAGATCTGTGCCGCAAATGGCGGTGCGCTCGACGCGGATGAGGACGTCGTTGATGCCCACCTCCGGAACAGGGATATCTTCCAGCCAGAGGCCGGGCGCGGATTGGGCTTTGACGAGTGCCTTCATGGTTTTACCTCGGTGTTTTGGCGGCGGCGCCAGTCGAAGAGGACGACGCCGGCGGCGACGGAGACGTTGAGCGATGCAATCTGGCCAGCCATGGGGATACGCACCAGGAAATCGCAGTGGCGGCGGGTCTGTTCGTGGAGGCCCTGGCCTTCGCCGCCGAGTACGATGGCGGCGGGATTGGTAAATTCGGTGTCGGAGTAGGATTGGGTGCCGCGCTCGTCCAAGCCGTAGATCCAGAAGCCCTTTTCCTTGAGCAGTTCCAGAGTGCGATTCAGGTTGGTGACCTTGACGACAGGCATGACGGCCAGGGCTCCGGCTGCGGCCTTGGCGACGGTTTCGGTGAGGCCGGCGGCGCGGCGTTCAGGGACGATGACGGCGGTAGCTCCGGCGGCGTGGGCGGTGCGGATGATGGCACCGAGGTTGTGCGGATCCTCCACGCCGTCGAGGATGACGAGGAGTTTGGCGCGGCCCAGAACGTCGTCGAGCGTGGCCGCTTTCTGGCTGGACGGGAACGCCACCACGCCTTGGTGGGGCAGTCCCTTGATGAGACGGTCCAAGGCTTCCCGTGTGTCGAAGCGGACCGGGATCTTCGCCTCGCGGCAGAGATCGATGATCTCCTGGAGGCGCGGTCCGGAGGCGGCGCGGACTATGTGTACGCGGTCCATGGGCTGGCCGGCCTTGATAGCTTCCCGAACCGGGTGAATTCCGGCGATCAATGACATCGTAACTTCATGGTAGCCGAGGCGGCGGGAGGGGTTGAGAACATTTTCACAAGGAAATGGTTGACGCGGGTGCGGGGTTTCTTTAGGATGACGTTAGGCGCGGAATAACCATGGCGACGGCAGCAGCCCGGCCACAGCCGGTAGACATCCCGAACAAACTGTATTTCCGGATCGGTGATGTGAGTCGCCTAACGGGGATCAAGGCCTACGTGTTGCGGTACTGGGAGACGGAGTTCGGGGCGTTGTCGCCGAAGAAATCCGGGACCAATCAGCGTTTGTACCGGCGCAAGGACGTCGAGATGGTGTTGGAAATAAAGCACTTGCTCTATGAGAAGCGCTTTACGATCGAAGGCGCGCGGACGTTTCTGCAGCATCGCAAATCGCATCCCAAGGCTTCGGCTGTGGCACAGCCTCCAGCCCCTGCTCCGACGCAGAGCAGCCTGTTCGGGCCGGACCCCGGCGTAGTGGCGAAGGCCAACGAGCGGATTGCGACGGTGCGAACCGAGTTGCGGTCCATACTGGACCTGCTCAGCTAGATCACAGAAAGACTCAGGCGCGTGGGCGGGGGGCCGATATGCCTCTTGAGGTTTCCCATGATCAGGCTGACGCGCATCAACCAATCCCCGTTTTTCGTGAATGCGGACCTGATTGAGTTCATCGAGACGACGCCGGATACGGTGGTGACGACGACGAACGGTCAGAAGGTGATGGTGTTGGAAGGGGCGGAGGAAGTTGTGCGGCGGGCGGAGGACTACCACCGAAGAATTCACCCCGCGCTGGCAGGGTCAGTAGGTTCGGAAGCCGGGGAAAGGTAGGGGGCGCGGGGGATGGCGGCGCAGGGGCGCGTGCGAAGCAAGTTGGACTTGGGCACGACAGGCGGTTTGCTGCTGGCAGTCGGCGGGATACTGGGCGGGTATTACCTGGAGCATGGGCGTGCGGGAGACCTGATGGGCGCTTCGGCTGCGCTGATCGTGCTGGGGGGAAGTCTCGGCGCAACCTTGGTGGCGAATCCGCTGAGCCTGGTGCGGCGCGCCGTGCGCCTGACCGGGTCGCTGTTGCGGGAACCGGCCGACGATAGCGCCGCACTGTTGGAGACGATTGTGGATTTCGCCACCCGGGCGCGGAAGGCCGGGATCGTGGCTTTGGAGCAGGAAGCGATGGAGGTGGAGGACGCGTTCCTGCGAAAGAGCCTGACCCTGGCCGTGGATGGAGTGGACTTGCAGGAGATCCGCTCGTCGATGGAACTGGATATGGACGTAGTGGAGCGCCGGTGGGAGGACGCCGCCAAGGTGTATGAATCGGCGGGTGGTTTTGCGCCGACCATCGGAATCATCGGGGCGGTGCTGGGGTTGATCACCGTAATGGGCGATCTGAGCGACATCTCCAAAGTGGGGAAGGGCATTGCCGCGGCGTTTGTGGCGACGATCTACGGCGTTGGCTCTGCCAACCTGCTGTTCCTGCCAGCAGGGCACAAACTTCGACTACGGGCGGCGGCGGCGCGCGAGCGTCAGGAGTTGATTCTAGAGGGGGTTTGCTCCATCGCGGAGGGGCTGAATCCTAAGATGATCCGCAGCAAACTGGAGGCGTACCTGCCGGCGCGGCCGGGCCCGGTCGAGAAGCGCACCAGTGGCGCCGCCGGCGCGAGAAGGGCGGCATAGCAGATGTCACGACGACGCCGGGCGGAATCACACGGCAATCACGAGCGCTGGCTGGTCTCGTACGCCGATTTTGTGACGCTGTTGTTCGCGTTCTTCGTGATGCTGTACGCGCATTCAAAAACAAACACCGTGGAGGCGCAGCGCATCTCTCAAGCCTTTCGTGAGGCGATGGAACAAGGGCGTGTCTCGCAGGCGATCTCGCGGATGCTAAAGGTAGGTCCTGGGCCCAACGTGCCGGCGCCGGCAGTTCCACTCCAGCAGGCTGCACCACCGGCGCACGAAGATGACATCGATGCCCTTGCCGGAGCCGTCGATTTGATGCCGTCGCTGCATCAATTGAACGACAAACTCCAGAAGGAGATCAGCGAAGGCCGGTTGGAGATCCGCATGGAGCGCCGGGGTCTGGTGATCAGCTTACGGGAGGCGACGCTATTCCCGAGCGGAGGCGAGATTGTCGAGGCGTCGACGCTGCCCATGCTCGAAGTGATCGCGCGTGAGGTCCGGACTCACCCGAATCCGATCCGTATGGAAGGCCACACCGATTCGGTCCCCATCCGAACGGCACGGTTCCGTAGCAACTGGGAGTTGTCGGCGGCGCGCGCCATTGCCATGTTGGAGCTTTATTCCCAACAGTTCGGCCTGGACCGCAGCCGCATGTCGATTGGCGGATTCGGCGATACGGCGCCGGTTGCTTCCAACGACACCCAGGAAGGGCGCAATCGCAACCGGCGCGTCGATATCGTCGTGCTGAACGAGGTGGCGGCCGCTCAGGATCCCAAGCGGCCCAAGTAACTACTCTTCCATCTCGGCGCCGCCGCGGCCGGCAATACCGGAGAAGCGGAAAACGGCGTTGAGGAACACGACGTTGAGGCCGTCCATGTAGGCACGGTAGTTGGGGTCGGCCGTGAAGGCGACGACCATTCCGCGGCCCTCGCTTTCCACAATGACGAAAGGTTTGAAGGCGAGTTGTCTGCGGTTCTCCTCCCACATGTAGCCAGAGGCAAGCAGTTCGTCCGGACCGGCAAAGACCACTGCGTTGGTGCCCTTGTCGTGTTTGATGGGTGTCCAGATCGCGCGACCGTCCACAAGAACATTCAGCGTTTCAGGCAGGCCGGCGGTTACCCAGTTTTCGGGCTCCACTTTGGCCCTGACAATCACGCCGGCGACCGAATCGGGCAACGCCGTGTCGGATTGGATGGCCTTTTCGTAGTCTTCCAGCTTGGCGAGAATCTTCCCCGGAATGGGGCCTGCTGGAGTTGCCGGAGCCCCAGGCTTGGCGGCGTCTGCGGGTTTGGCGGCGTCCGCAGCCTTTCCGCCATCCCGAGCCAGGCTTTCCTGGCGGATGGAGAGCAGGTCGATGGCAGGATTGCTGAGGTAAGACAACGCGCCGCCGATGCCAATCAGCACGCCGCCGGCACGGACCCAGGCATTGAGGCGCTCCGCCGCCGGCCCTCCGAGTGCAGTGAGATAGCTTCCCCCCGCCGTGTCCGGAAGAATGATGACCTGAAACCGATTGAGATCCGAGGTGCCGATGGCGGAAGTGCGAACCACAGTCACCGGATAGCCGTACTGCCGTTCGAGAACGAAGCGAGCTTGGCCAGCCGAAGCGCTGGAAGCGGGGCTATCCCAGGCGAGGAGGATAGCGGGTTTGCGGATCGCGGTGACGTGATTGCTGCCGAAATTGATCCCACCCTCGACCCAACCGGAGTTAGTGGAGATCACCTCGGCCCCGCTGGATACGGCCAGACGGGCGACCTTGTCGTGGATCGTGGCGTCGTTCTGCCGGATCTGCAAGATCAGCGTGCCCGACGCGAAGTTCCGGCCGGACTGCTGGAAGGGCTTGTTGGCAGAGTGAATCTTCAGGTCGGCGCGCAGGGCGGCGGCGAGGAAACGCCCGGCAGCCTGGCTACCCCACGGGACCAGGTAGGCGACTTCGGCCTTGGACGGGGCCTGTCCCTTCGCTTTGGCGCCCGGGGCTACCAGCGGGCCTGTCACGCCCGAAGCCTCGGCGGCGGCGATGCACTCCACATTGAAGAGCAGGGGGAGAGACCAGCCTGTGACGTCGTAGATCTCGTCGCCCAGTTTCTTCTTCCGGCGCCTCTCCTGTTCCTTGAGGAAATCCGGTTCCATCGGGTTGTTCAAATCGAGCACGGCGCGCAGGAAGCGCTTGCGCGGCTGGGCAGAAGGGATGACGTACGACCCGGCCGGGTAGTCCTTGCCGCCGTTCTTGAAGGCAGAGCCTGACTGATGCAACTCCACACCATGCTCGGCCAGAATCTGTGCGAGTTTGTCGACGGCGCTGACGTCGCCACGGCGCGGGAGGATATATTCCTTGACCGGCTCCTTCTGTCCCTCTTCAATGGCAGTGACCTGGTACCGATAGAAGCTGTCAAAGAGGCCCTCGCGGCGGGCAACTGTGGTTTCACACGTGGCGATGGAGGCGACAAAGTGCTTCTTGACGCTTTCCTGAAAGGTGTACAGCGTCTCGTCGCTGCGGCGGGCGATCAGGCCACGCACCGAGGCGTTCTCGTAAGTCATGCCCATGCCGCCGTAGAACCAGGGCCAGGAGGCGCCGTAGCCGGGATAGAACTCGTCGAAGACCTCTCTGGTGAAGTAGGGCCAGCCGAACTTGTCAAACCACTTGGCGTCGTTCTGGCCGAACCAGGCCATCTGCTCCTTCTGGTCCTTGGTGAGATGCGGATTCATGGGCAGAGAGCCGGGCGTGAAGAAGTAGGTGGAGTTGGTGCCCATCTCGTGGAGGTCCACCTGGACCAGCGGCAGCCATTCCCGCAGGTAGCGGACGCGGCCGAGCGTCTCCGGTTGGGTGAGAGCGTGCCAGTCGCGGTTCATGTCGAAGAAGTAGTGGTTGGAGCGGCCGCCGGGCCAGGGCTCAGCGCGCTCGGCGGAGAAGGCGTTGGGGTCTGGTTCCAGGCCCTCATTGGCGCGGAAGTTCTGCACGAAGCGGTCGCGGCCGTCGGGGTTCTGCAGCGGATCGATCAGCACCACCACGTTCTTGAGCACGCTGTCGATCATGGCGTCGCCGCGCGAGGCCAGCAGGTGGTAAGCCGTCATCATGGCGGCGTCGGGGGACGAGATTTCGTTGCCGTGGACTCCGTATGCCAGTCCGAGCGTCGCGGGTTGCGTGGCCATCAGGCGCTTGGCATCGGCGGCGGGGGTCTTGCGCGGATCGGCCAGGCGCTTCTGGTTGGCCTTGATCTCGTCGAGCCTCTTGATATTGGCTTCGCTGGAGACTGCCACATAGATCAGGCGGCGGCCTTCCCAGGATTTGGCGTACTCAAAGAGGCGGACGCGGGTGGGTGAGGCAGCGGCAAGGGCCTCGAAATAACGCACGATATCGGCGTGCGGTGCGATGCGGACTCCGGCTTCGTGGCCGAGGACCTTTTCGACGGTTGGGACGGCGGGGTCGTATTTTGCGCCCGGCCAAAACTCGAATTTCTGAGCAGCCGCGCTAAGCGCGAAGAGAACGAAGGAGGCGAGGAATTTCCGCATCACTTTTTAGAATAGCTGCGAGGACGTTTGCCCGCTGAATGAAAAAGCCCCGCGGAACCGATGGGCGCCGCGGGGCCGGAGGGATGGGGCCGTAGCGGCCTAGAAACTGAAGCGCAGGGAGAGCTGAACCTGGCGCTGGGCGCCGAGGCCCACCGCGCTTTCCACAGTCTGGAGGACGGAGCCGAATGAACCGCCCGTCGTGGCGTTGTATGCCTGGCCGGGCTGCAACTGGTTGACGCCGGTGCCGAGCACGTTGTTGAGCCGGACCACCGGATTGAGGAAGTTCGCCTTGTTGAACAGGTTGTAGGCCTCCAAGCGGAACTCGGAGTGCACCCGCTCTGTGATGGCGAACCGCTTGTGCAGGGTTAGGTCAAACTGGCTGAGGCCGGGGCCGTGCAGCGCGCCGCGGCCGAGGTTGCCGAAGGTGCCCGGGGCAGGCGTGGCGAACGCGGCGGGGTTTAGGATGAAGCGCTTATCGGTGGCGCCTTGCAGGAAGGGATTGACGCCGGCGACCACATCCGGGAAGCGGACGTCGCGCGAGCTGCCGCCGCCGGGCACATTGATGACCGGGACGGTGACCGGAGCGCCGGCCACGACGATCGGGGTATTGACGATGTTGTTGTTCCGCGTGTCGCGGTAGACAATGTCCGGCCGAGTGATGCGGATATCGAGCGGAAGACCGGTGCGGGTGTTGATCACGCCGCCGATCTGCCAGCCGCCCACAAAGGAGTCCGTGGCGCGGCCCATGCCGGATCCAAACTGCCGGCCCTTGCCGAAGGGCAGTTCGTACATGGCGGAGATGTTGGCGCTGTGGCGGACGTCAAAGGAATTGTTACCGCGGTCCGCCGCAAAGTTGTAAGGATTGGTGGCGGTGTTGGCCTCGTTGGAGCCGCCACTGTTGCCGATGGAGTGGCCGTAGGTCCACTGCGCGCCCAGGGTGAGGCCCTTGGCGAAGCGGCGGTTCAGCGTGGTTTGGAGCGAATCGTAGTGGTCCGTGCCGCCGGTGGTCTTGTAGTCGATCTCGCCAAAGCGGGGACCGAACTCGCGCACGACGCTGCCGGCGCCCGTTGTGGCGTTCATGGTCACTCCGATTACCTTGTTGGTGGTGCTGCGGAGGAAGAGGTTGCGGCCCTGGCTGCCGACATAGGCGACCTGCAGGACCGCGCCGAAGGGCAGAGTCTGCTGCACCGATGCCGTGTAGGAGAGGATCTTCTCGGGGACACGATAGCCGCCTGTCGCGTAGGCGCGGACGCCGATGCCGGTGGCCGTGTTGATGTTGAAGTTCTTGATGATGGGCAGTGGGTCAATTGGATACCTGCCGCTCAGCGAAGTGCTCACTCGGTCGCTCTCGATGGGCTGAATCAGATCCTCCCCCTGACCGGGGCCAAAATAGAAGCCGGAGCCGACGCGGATGACCGTCTTGCCGTGAAGCGACGCGGGCGACCAACTGAGGCCGAGGCGCGGGCCGAAATTCAGTTTCGAGCTCAAATAGGCCTCCCGGCTGGTGGGCGAATCCAGAGTGCCGGTGATCGTGTTGTAGAGAACCTGTAGATTCCGGTCCTCTTTCATCGGCGAGTAGTACTCGTAGCGGAGGCCGTAGCTGAGCGTCAGGGTGGGGAGAATGCGGTATTCGTCCTGGGCATAGAAGCTCATCATGTCGGTCATCGCCAGCCGATTGCCGGTGGCGCCGTTGTTGAACGGGCTGGGCGCGCTGAGATCGCCGTTGATGCTAATGGTGGGGGTGTTGGCGAGGAATGAGTTCAGGTTGCTGAAAGCGTAGGTGACCCCGCCGAGGCGGTCCGTGTACATGCGAACCTGGCGATACTCGCCGCCGAACTTGAAGCTATGGCTGCCCTTCACCCAGTTCAGGCTGTCGATGTAGCTGAGCGAGTAATTAGTGTACGGTTGACCGCGGCCGTTGGTGGAACTGTTAGCTCGCACCTGGCCGGAAGGAATGGAGACGCCGGCGTTGGCGCCCTGGCCGCCGATGCCGACGAGGACCGTCGCTCCGGTGATGTTGAGCGTGACCCCGGTGAGGTCCACTCCTGCTACCGTCGGAGCGACTCCGTTGGTGCGGGTCTTGGGGCCGTTGTAGCCGAATTTAGCCTCGTTGATGAGGTTGGGAGAGATAATCCTCTGCCAGCTCAACATTCCATTCTGGTAGACAGCCTTCTGCTCAAACGCGCTGCCGGAGACGTCGAAGGGCGCGCTGGAGCTGCCATCGTCGCGGAACCAGCGCAGGCTGAAGGAGTTCTTATCGCTCTGGCGGTAGTCGAGGCGGAGGCTTCCGGAATTCTCGTTTACCACTGCCCGGCCGTCAATCTGGGCGACGTCGAAATCGGGATTCGTAGTGGCGCCGCGATTGCCGGCCGGGTAGGCTCCGAAGAGCGGCTTGATGGCGGAATCGACGCAGCGGGCGCTACTGCCGGCCACGCACACAGGCAGGGCACGAACGGCGGCGCTAGGCACCTGGCCAACCAGGGGGAACCCGGCGCGCTGGCGGAGGCCCTCATAGTGGCCAAAGTAGAACAGCCGGTCCTTCACGATGGCGCCGCCAAGAGATCCGCCAAATTGGTTCAGGCGGAGAGGGGACTTGTTCAGGCCGTCAAAGTAGTTGCGGGCGTCGAGTGCGTCGTTGCGAATATACTCGAACAGGCCGCCGTGCACCTGGTTTCCGCCGGATTTGGTCAGGATGCTGATCTGGCCACCCGTGCCTGTACCGAATTCGGCCGGGTAGTTGCTGGACTCGACCCGAAACTCCTGGACCGTCTCCAGGCTGGCCTGGAGGCGGAATGCAGACGATGTCTGGCCATTGAGATTGCCCGGTGAGGCGTCCACAATGGCGGACCCCTCAATGCCGTCAAACCGCACGGCATTCTGCTGGTTGGCTCGACCGCTGAAGCGGATGTTGTCGTAAGTCCCGCCACCTGTGGTTTGTGCGCCGGGAACCAGGAGGTAGAGTTGTGAGAGTTGGCGACCGTTGAGGGGCATGTTGGCGACCTCGCGTTCGTTTACATTGCCGCCTACGCGGGCCGAACTGGTGTCGACCACGACAAGCTCGCCCCCATCCACATTCACGGATTGCTGAAGCTGCGCTGGAGCCAGCGTGATGGCGATGGTCCGCTCCTGGCCGACGGTCAGGGGGATGTTCTTGTATTCGGTAGCGGCCATTCCGGCGGCAACACCAGAGATTGTGTAGGTGGAGGCTGCGAGGTTAGTGGCCGCAAAAGCCCCCTGCTCGCTGGTCCGAACCTCGCGGACCGAGCCGGTCTTTTCGTTTAGAATCTTAATGATGGCCCCGGGCACAACGCCGCCAGTGGCATCCGTAACGGTGCCCGTAAAGCGGCCGCTGTCTCCCTGGGCAAAGAGCAGGCTGGCGGTCATGGCCAGCAGTAGAAGGGATCTCATAGTTACAATTTCCCAACCCTCCGTTACAGAGCTGTCTCGCCTGTGTGAATATTGAGCTACGGCGACATGAAGGATTCCCGACGGCGCCCGCAAGGTGCCCATTTTGAAGATATTGCGTCAACTGTTGACAGCATTTCATGAGGTTGTGTATCCTGGAGGGGTTCGAGGAGTTGGCTCTTCTCCCTTGGCTACCCTTCTTGTGTCCGGCTAGTCTGGATAAAAACGGCAGGAAGTTGTCCGGGGGGCCGCCCCGAGGTTCTTTCAGACAAAGCGCTGAAACGAGCATGGGCGTGTCCAAAGTGACCCTCTCTCATGGCGGGCTCTGCAGGCCGGCATCGGTCTGGTAGGCTGGCAACAGTCTGGCAGGCTGGTAGTGGTTTGGTAAGACGCCCCGCTCAACGGTTGATCTCGAGGTCTTTACCGGTTTCACCTCAAGCCGTGAATTTTTCGCGGCCTGTTGTCATGTATGCCGGTGGAACCAGCGCTCTGAAAGCTGCTCAGCGAGGATAGTTCGTGCCCACTTTCAATCAGCTCGTCCGTAAGGGACGCACGCCCACCCGTTATAAGACGGCCAGCCCCGCCCTCCAGGCCTGCCCCCAGCGCCGTGGCGTCTGCACTCGCGTGTATACCACCACACCGAAAAAGCCGAACTCGGCTCTTCGCAAGGTGGCCCGCGTTCGCTTGACGAATGGCATCGAGGTGACCACCTACATCCCGGGTGTGGGTCATAACCTCCAGGAGCACTCGATTGTGCTGATCCGTGGCGGCCGCGTGAAGGATCTTCCCGGTGTTCGCTACCACATTGTGCGCGGCACGCTCGACACCGCGGGTGTCTCCGGCCGTATGCAGAGCCGTTCGAAGTATGGCGCCAAGCGGCCGAAGGCCGGCCAGGCAGCCGCGGCCAAGAAGAAGAAGTAAGGATTCGAAGAGGAACGTATGCCCCGCAGAAGACGCGCCGAAATCCGCGAAATCCAGCCTGACGGCGTTTACAACTCGACGCTGGCCGAGAAGTTCATTAACTCCATGATGTGGGACGGCAAGAAGACCACTTCGCAGAAGATCTTCTACTCCGCCATGGACACGATGAAAGAGCGCACGAGTGACGACCCTCTCAAGCTCTTCAAGAAGGCGATTGAGAACTGCAAGCCGCTTCTGGAAGTCAAAACCCGCCGCGTTGGCGGTGCCAACTACCAGGTCCCGATCGAAGTCCCGAATAACCGGCGTACGTCGCTGGCGATCCGCTGGATCCTGATTGGCGCGCGATCGAGGCCCGACAAGAATATGGCCGACAAGCTGGCCAACGAATTGATGGACGCCGCAAACCTGCGCGGTGGGGCCGTCAAGAAGAAGGACGATGTTCACCGTATGGCCGAGGCTAACAAGGCCTTTGCTCATTACCGTTGGTAACCTGTTCGGAATCTTTTAGTTAGGAGATATCTAAGCTCTGCCGCCGCAGTCAGCGACGACCTTATGCCACGCACTATTGCACTCGAGAAGATGAGAAATATCGGCATCATGGCCCACATCGATGCCGGTAAGACCACCGCGACCGAGCGCATCCTCTATTACACCGGCCGTACGTACAGGATCGGCGAAGTTCATGAGGGCGCAGCCACCATGGACTGGATGGTGCAAGAGCAGGAGCGTGGTATAACGATCACGTCGGCTGCCACGACTTGTTCCTGGGATGATCATCAGATCAATATCATTGATACCCCGGGGCACGTTGATTTCACGGCAGAGGTAGAGCGCTCTCTTCGTGTGTTGGACGGTGCGGTGGCGGTGTTCGACGCCGTGGCCGGTGTCCAGCCACAGTCCGAGACGGTTTGGCGGCAGGCTGATAAATACTCAGTGCCGCGCCTGTGCTTCATCAACAAGATGGACCGCGTGGGCGCTGACTTCTATCATGCCATTCAGACCATCGTGGAGCGGTTGCAGGCGCGTCCGGTGCCGATCCAGATCCCGATCGGCGCTGAAGATCAGTTCAAGGGCGTTGTTGACCTGGTTACGATGAAGGCCCGCATCTGGCGCGATGAGACGCTGGGCGCGGACTTCGACGATATCGACATTCCTGCAGACTTGGTGGAACTCGCCCAGGAATATCGGGACAAAATGGTGGAAGCGGCCGCCGAGGCCGACGACGTATTGATGGACAAGTACCTCAATGGTGAGGCGCTAACCCAGGCCGAGATCATGAAGGGGCTCCGCAAAGCAACCCTGGCGCAGTCCATCTTCCCTGTGGTATGCGGTACGGCGTTTAAGAACAAGGGTGTGCAAAACCTGCTGGATGCGGTTGTCAGCCTGTTGCCCTCGCCGCTGGATATCCCTCCGGTACGCGGCAACGATGTCGACGACAAGGACATCCCGATGGAGCGGAAGGCCGCTGATGACGAGCCTTTCTCGGCCCTGGTGTTCAAGATCATGACCGACTCCTTCGTCGGCCAGCTCGCCTTCATCCGGGTCTACTCCGGCAAGCTGAACACGGGCGATACAATTCTCAACGTCACCAAAGGGCGCAAAGAGCGCATTGGCCGACTCGTGAAGATGCATGCCAACAAGCGTGAGGAGATCACCGAGATTCTGGCCGGCGACATCGCCGCGTGTGTCGGACTCAAGGGCGTGGTGACGGGCGATACGATCTGCAGCGAAGACAAACCGATTTCGCTCGAGAATATCACCTTCCCGGCTCCGGTCATCCAACTCGCTATCGAGCCCAAGACCAAGGCCGATCAGGAAAAGCTGGGCATGGCAATTGCCAAGCTGGTGCAGGAAGATCCGACGCTGAAGGTGAACACGGATCAGGACACCGGGCAGACTATCATCGCCGGCATGGGCGAACTCCACCTGGAGATTGTTGTTGACCGGTTGCAGCGCGAGTTTGGTGTCGGCGCAAACGTCGGCAAGCCGCAGGTGGCATACCGCGAGACGATTTCGAAGTCCTCTCAGGGCGAAGGCCGATTTGTTCGTCAGACCGGTGGCCGCGGCCAATACGGCCACGTCAAGATCCGGCTGGAGCCGACTCCGGAAAAGGCCTACGAGTTTGTCAATGGTACGGTTGGCGGCACGGTTCCAAAGGAATTCATCGGGCCGGCTGAGAAGGGTATCGTCGAGGCGCTTGAGGGCGGCATTCTGGCCGGCTTCCCGATGTCGAACGTGAAGGTAACCATTTACGATGGCAGCTACCACGATGTCGATTCTTCGGAAATGGCGTTCAAGATCGCCGGATCGATGGCGTTGAAAGATGCCGCTAAGAAAGCCAGGCCGGTTCTGCTGGAGCCGGTGATGAGCGTGGAAGTTGTCGTTCCCGACGAGTACATGGGGCCTGTGAACGGCGATCTAATCAGCCGCCGTGGCCGTCTCGAAGGGATGGAATTGAAGGGTGCCACTCAGATCATCCGGGCGATGGTGCCTCTGTCGGAGATGTTTGGCTACGCGACGGAGATCCGATCCCGGACGCAGGGCCGCGGTAGTTTCAGCATGCATTTCGGCCGGTACGAAGAGGCGCCTGCATCAGTCACCGAAGAGGTGGTCAAGCGAATGCAGGGCGGGCAGACGGACAGCAAGTAAGGTTTCCAGCTAGATAGAGTGCGCAGGAGAGACACACGTCATGGCGAAAGAAAAATTTGATCGCAGCAAACCGCACGTCAACATCGGCACGATCGGTCACATCGACCACGGCAAGACGACGCTGACGGCGGCCATCACGAAAACGCTGGCCAAGCACAACCCGAAGGTGACGTTCCGGAGTTTTGACTCCATCGACAACGCCCCGGAAGAAAAGGCTCGTGGTATCACGATTGCGGTGGCGCACGTCGAGTACGAGACGCCCAACCGCCACTATGCGCACGTGGACTGCCCCGGCCACGCTGACTACATCAAGAACATGATCACCGGTGCGGCGCAGATGGACGGCGCGATTCTGGTGGTGGCGGCGCCCGACGGCCCGATGCCCCAGACTCGTGAGCACGTTCTACTGGCCCGCCAGGTAGGCGTGCCGTTCATGGTGGTCGCCCTGAACAAGGTCGACATGATGGACGACCCGGAACTGCTGGAACTGGTGGAGATGGAACTGCGCGAACTGCTCTCCAGCTACGGCTTCCCTGGCGAAGAGCCGCCGATCTGCCGTGTGAGCGCGCTGGGCGCGTTGAACGGCGAGCCGGAGTGGGAAAAGTCGGTGGACGAGCTGATGGCTGCGGTGGATAGCTACATCCCGCTGCCGAAGCGTGACGTGGACAAGCCGTTCCTGATGCCGATTGAAGACATCTTCTCGATTCAGGGCCGCGGCACCGTGGTGACGGGTCGCATTGAGGCTGGCGTCATCAAGGTGGGCGAGGAAGTGGAGATCGTCGGATTCCGTGACACCCGTAAGACGGTGGTGACGGGCGTTGAAATGTTCAAGAAGTTGCTGGATAGCGGCATGGCGGGCGATAACTGCGGCCTGCTGCTGCGGCATCGACAAGGACGACGTGGAGCGCGGCCAGGTGCTGGCCAAGCCGAACTCGATCAAGCCGCACACGAAGTTCAAGGGTGGGGTTTACGTGTTGTCGAAGGAAGAGGGCGGCCGTCACACGCCGTTCTTCAAGGGATACCGTCCGCAGTTTTACTTCCGCACGACAGACGTGACGGGCGTGGTGACACTGCCGGAGGGCACCGAGATGGTGATGCCCGGCGACAACGTGACAGTGGATGTGGAATTGATTACGCCGGTCGCCATGGACAAGGGCCTCCGTTTCGCCATCCGCGAGGGTGGCCGCACGGTGGGCGCCGGTACGGTGTCCGAGGTAGTCAGCTAGGCAATCTCCGATAACCGGACGGCCTCCGGGCCGTCCGGCAGGAAAACAAGCAATGCTCACGAAACGAATTCGAATCCGGTTGAAGGCCTACGATCATCGCTTGCTCGATCAGAGCACGACGGAGATCGTCGAAACCGCCAAGCGCGCGGGTGCGCGTGTTGCGGGGCCGATTCCCCTGCCCACAGTGCGCAACTCGTTCACAGTGAACCGCTCGCCGCACGTGGACAAGAAGTCCCGCGAACAGTTCGAGATCCGCACGCACAAGCGCCTGCTGGATATTCTTGAACCGACGCAGGACACCGTTGATGCCCTCAGCCGGCTGGATTTGCCGGCGGGTGTCGACGTGCAAATCAAGGCCTACCACAAGGGGGCGAAGTAAGCGCCATCGCGCTAGCTCAGGCGGGTGAAACCGTGGGAGCGAGTCGGTGACGCAGACTACTCCGCTGGACCGGACAGCACGTGAAAACGGGTCGTCGCTGGAGGCGGAAGCAGGGAACTGAGGGAATATGAGCCCAGGAATAATCGGCAAAAAAATCGGGATGACGCAGGTGTTCCGGCCTGATGGCCAGGTGGTACCCGTCACTCTTCTGAAGGCGGGGCCCTGCGTAGTGACGCAGCGCAAGACGCCGGCCAGCGACGGCTACGACGCCGTTCAGGTAGGCCTGGTTGATTTCGCGAAGAAGCAGAACAAGCCAATGACCGGCCACTTCAAGAAGGCTGGCGCTGACGGCGTGAAGTACATCCGCGAGTTTAAACTCAAGCCGGGCAATGGCGACCTGAAGCTGGGCGACAAGATCCTGGTGGACCAGTTCAAGCCTAAGGACAAAGTGGACGTCACCGGTGTGAGCAAGGGCCGGGGCTTCCAGGGTGTGGTCAAGCGCCACGGCTTCGGCGGCGGCGAGGGATCGCATGGTTCGATGTTCCACCGGGCTCCTGGTTCGATCGGTGCGTCCAGCTACCCTTCGCGGGTGTTTCCGGGGACTCGCCTGCCGGGCCAAATGGGCGATGTGCAGGTGACGGTGCGCAACCTCGAGGTAATCGACGTTGATACCGAAGATAACGTTCTGATGGTCAAGGGCGCAGTGCCCGGGCCGAACGGCGCGTACGTGATCGTGCGCCGGGCGAAGAGGTAACCCACCATGCCTAAGGTTGACGTAATCGATTTCAAAAATGAGAAGGTGGGCGAGATCGAACTCTCCGACGCGGTCTTCGCCGCGGCCGTAAACGAGAATTTGATCTACGAGTCCGTCCGTAACTATCTGGCCGGCCAGCGCAGCGGCAACGCGAAGACCAAGGTGCGCCGCGAAGTCGCGGGCGCCGGTAAGAAGTTGTGGCGGCAAAAGGGCACAGGCCGGGCGCGCGTCGGTTCCATCCGATCGCCGCTGTGGCGGCATGGCGGCACGACGCACGGACCGGTTCCGCGCGACTACTCCTACCGCTTGAATCGCAAGATGGTTCTGGGCGCGTTGCGCTCGGCGCTGTCCGCCAAGCTGCGTGATGGCGAGCTCAAGGTGGTTGCCGGCTGGACCCTGGCTGATGCCAAGACCAAGTCGATGGCTAAGGTGCTCCAGACGCTGGAACTGAACCGGAAAGTGTTGTTGGTCAACACCAACGATGCCAACCGCAATCTCGAACTCGGCAGCCGTAATCTGCCGGGCGTCAAGCTGGTGGCGACGCACGAGGTGACAACCTACGACCTGCTCGCACACAAGCATGTCGTTTTAAGCGAGGCAGCCGCGATAAAGCTGTCGGAGGCGTTGGCGTAATGAACCGTTACGAAGTCATTGTGCGCCCGATCGTGACCGAAAAGGGCGTCAGCAAGAAGGAAGCCGAGGGGACCCTCTGTTTCCAGGTACATAAGGACGCCACCAAGACTGACATCAAGGGCGCGATCGAAACGCTCTTCAAGGTCAAGGTGGACGACATCCGCACGGCAACATTCGAAGGCAAGTTGCGCCGGCGTGGCCGTTACGCGGGTTACAAGAGCGACTGGAAGAAAGCCTACGTTCGTTTGAAGACCGGCCAGAAGATGCCGGAATACACGGAACTCTAAGGGAGGACTGAAGAAAATGCCAATCAAATCATTCCGCCCGACGACTCCGACCAAGCGCTTCCAGACGGTAGTCACTCGCGAGGACATCACCAAGCAGACGCCGGAAAAGGGTCTGACACAGAAGATCACGAAGTCCGGCGGCCGCAACAACAAGGGCCACCTGGTGATTCGCTTCCGTGGCGGTGGCCACAAACAGACCTACCGGATCATCGATTTCAAGCGCGACAAGCACGGCATTCCGGCCAAGGTGGCTTCGATCGAGTACGATCCCTGCCGCAGCGCCCGCATCGCACTCCTCAACTATGTGGACGGCGAGAAGCGCTACATTCTGGCTCCGGTGGGCCTGGAAGTGGGACGCACGGTAGTATCGGGGCCGAAGGCTGATATTCTGGTGGGCAACTCGTTGCCGCTCGAGAACATCCCGGCCGGTACCATCGTGCACAACGTGGAATTGCGGCCCGGCAAGGGCGGCCAGATGGTCCGCTCGGCCGGCGCATCCGCCCAGTTGGTGTCGAGAGAGAGTGGCATGGCGCTGTTGAAGCTCCCTTCGGGTGAGGTTCGCCGCGTGATGACAGTCTGCTACGCCACCATCGGCCAGGTGGGCAACCTGGATCATGAGAACGAATCGCTTGGGAAGGCCGGCCGCAGCCGTTGGAAGGGCATCAAGCCTCACAACCGCGGCGTCTCGATGAACCCGGTGGATCACCCGCACGGCGGTGGCGAAGGCCGCACGTCCGGCGGACGCCACCCGGTCACTCCCTGGGGCCAGCCGACGCGTGGTTTCAAGACCCGCAACAACAAGCGCACCGACCAGTACATCGCGACCCCTAGGTCGAAGAACAAGTAAGCGATAGGGACTAAAGACGATGAGCCGTTCACTGAAAAAAGGGCCGTTTACCGACGATCACCTGATCCAGAAGGTGCTGACGCTGAACGCCAAGAGCGAAAAGAAGGTCGTCCGGACCTGGTCGCGCCGCTCGACGATCATGCCGGAGTTTATCGGGCACACGATCGCCGTGCACAACGGTAAGAAGTTCATTCCCGTGTACGTCACCGAGAATATGGTGGGACACAAGCTGGGTGAGTTTTCTCCCACCCGGACCTTCAAGGGCCACGCGGCTAAGGCCGACAAGGGTAAGCCGGCTTAAGGCTCCCGGAAGGAATAAGGAATTAAGGATATGGAAGCGAGAGCGGAAGCCAGATTCATCCGGGTGTCGGCGCAGAAAGCGCGGCTCGTTATCGACCTCATTCGTGGCCGCAAGGCTGGCGATGCGATTACGATTCTGAAAACGACCAACAAGCGGGTGGCGCCGACGATCGAGAAAGTTCTGCGCTCGGCAATTGCCAACGCGGAGAATCGTCAAACGGACCTCGATGTCGACACACTGATTGTCACCGAGGCCTATGTCAACGAAGGCCCGCGTCAGAAGCGTGTGCGTCCTGCCCCGATGGGCCGGGCATACCGCATCCAGCGCCGGACGGCACACATTGTGGTGAAGGTCGGCGAAAAGAACGCCGCCCCGTCGAGCCAGAAATAAGCGGAGTGTATTGATCGCATGGGTCAAAAAGTTCATCCCTACGGATTCCGGTTGGGCGTCACCAAGAACTGGCGCTCCCGCTGGTTCGCGACCAAGGACTATGCCAAGCTCCTCCATCAGGATCTGGAGCTGAAAGAGTCCCTGCGCGAACGGCTGAAGGCCGCCGGCGTCAGCTCTGTGGAAGTAGAGCGGCCGAGCGACGCGAAGCTGCGGATCATCATCGCCACCTCCCGTCCCGGTTTGATCATCGGGCGCAAGGGCGCTGAGATTGAGAAGCTGAAGCAGGAACTGGCGAAGAAGACTGGCGGCGAAGTTTTCATCGACATTCAGGAAGTCCACAAGCCGGAAATGGATGCGCAACTCGTTGCTGAATCCATCGCCCTACAGCTTGAGAAGCGCGTGGCCTTCCGCCGCGCGATGCGCAAGAGCGTCGAGAGCGCGCTGCGCTTTGGATGCAAGGGCATTAAGGTGCGTGTTTCAGGCCGCCTGAACGGCGCTGAAATCGCACGCAGCGAGTGGTATCTGCAAGGCCAACTGCCACTGCATACCCTGAGAGCGGACATCGATTATGGCTTCGCGCAGGCCTACACCACCTACGGTGTGATCGGCGTAAAGTGCTGGGTCTATAAGGGTGAAGTGTCCACCGACGGCTTCTCCCGGCGTCCTCGTACGGACGAGCCGAGGCGCAATCCTCGTCCCGACCGTGGCGATCGGGACCGGGGTGGGGATCGCGGAGACCGCCGGGATCGGCGCCCGACGCGCGATGATCGAGGGCCCGCGCCCGTGATTGCGACGCCTGTTGAAGCTGCCGCGCCAGTGGCCGCCGCTTCCGTAGTGCCGCCCATCGCTCAGCCGGTTACGCCCAGCTGGAAGCAGGAGCCTGACGCTCCCGCCGCCGAGTAGCCAAGAATTAACCAGGGAGAACACGACCCATGTTGATGCCGAAAAAAGTAAAGTACAGGAAGCAGCAGCGTGGCCGGCGCGCCGGCAAGGCGTGGCGCGGCTCTACGCTCTCTTTCGGTGATTTCGGCCTGAAGGCGATGACTGTTGGCTGGGTGACAGACCGGCAGATCGAAGCGGCCCGTATCGCGATGACGCGTTTTATCAAGCGCGGAGGCAAGGTCTGGATTCGCCTGTTCCCCGACAAGCCCATCACCAAGAAGCCGGCTGAAACCCGCATGGGCAAAGGCAAAGGCGCTCCGGAGCAGTGGGTCTGCGTTGTGCGGCCTGGCAAGATCATGTTTGAGATGGAAGGCGTGCCGTTGGAGACTGCCACCGAGGCGATGCGCCTGGCGGCCATGAAACTCCCCATCCGCACGAAGCTGATCACTCGTGAGGAAACGGTCGGCTAAGCGCCCCGTATAAGGAACTATCGCTATGAAAGCGGACAAGATTCGGGAAATCGACGACAAGGACTTGGCTCTGAAGGTCAAGGACATGCAAGAGCAGATCTTCAGGCTGAAGTTCCAGATGTCGATGGGACAGATGGAAGGGCTGAAGAAGTACCGCGAACTGCGGAAGGACAAGGCCCGCATCCTCACCGTGCAGCGCCAACGCCAGTTGAAGGAGGCGAAGTAGTTTCATGGCCGATACGCCAAGTACGCACAAGACCGAGAAGCTCGGCGAAGTTGTCTCCACCAAGATGGCGAAGACGATTGTGGTGCAGGTCACCCGCCGGGTCCCGCATCCGCTCTATAAGCGGATCGTGACCAAGCGCAACAAGTTTTACGCTCACGATGAAGAGAGCACGGCCAAGGTCGGCGACATCGTCCGGATTATCGAGAGCCGCCCGCTGAGCAAGATGAAGCGTTGGGTGCTGGGCGAAGTCATTCGCCGGGCGGTGGATACCAGCGTGATCGTCGTCGCGGAGAAGTAGCTCCGGAATCTTGGATCAACGATCTTGGGAAGACGATTTTAGGAAGACGAGGATATTGCCATGATTGGAATGAGAACAATCCTCGAGGTGGCCGACAATAGTGGCGCCCGCCGGCTGATGTGCATTCTGCCGCGCGGCGGCGACAAAGGATTGCAGGCCGGCTTGGGCGACATCGTCACCGCGAGTGTCAAGGAGGCCGCCCCGGACTCCAGCATTAAGAAGGGCAAGGTCGTGAAGTGTGTCATCGTGCGCATGCGCAAGGAGACACGCCGCAAGGACGGAACTTACATCCGTTTCGACTCGAATGCCGCTGTGCTGGTGACTGATCTGGGCGAGCCCGTCGGGACTCGCGTGTTTGGCCCGGTGGCGCGCGAACTGCGCGACAAAAAGTTTATGAAGATTGTTTCGCTGGCTCCGGAGGTGATCTAACCATGGCGGGCCGACTGGCAAACCGGCATAACGAGCCGAAAGAGACCGTAAAGATTCGCATTCGCAAGAACGACACCGTCAAGGTGATCGCCGGCCGCGACAAGGGTAAGGTCGGGCGGGTGCTGGAAGTCAATCGCGAGACCGGACGCATCCTGGTTGAGGGTGTGATGATGGCGAAGAAGCACGTGAAGCCGAATCCCGCCAAGGGAATCAAGGGTGGCATCGCGGAGCGTGAGGCCACCATCAACGCATCCAACGTCATGATCGTCACCGCCGACGGCAAGACATCGCGCATCGGTGTGCGCATGGAGACCGTGGGTGGCAAGACGCGGCGAACCCGCGTTGCGGTGAAGACCGGCGAGTCCCTCGACAAGAAGTAACGAGGAAACGCTGAGAGGAAAGCAATGAGCGCGAGACTGAGAGAACACTATTTGAAGAATGTGCTGCCCGTCCTGATGAAGGACTTTGGCATCACCAACGTGATGGCTGCTCCCAAGGTGGAGAAGGTCACCGTCAATATCGGCCTGGGCGAAGCAACCCAGAACCCGAAACTAATTGACGGCGCAGTCACGGAGATGGGTCAGATCTGTGGGCAGAAGCCGGTGATCACCAAGGCGCGCAAATCCATCGCGGCATTCAAACTGCGCGAGGGCATGGCGATCGGCTGCATGGTGACACTGCGCGGCGACACGATGTATGAGTTTCTGGACCGCCTGATGAACGTGGCTCTCCCGCGCGTTCGCGACTTCCGGGGTGTTTCGAGCAAGAGTTTCGATGGCCGCGGCAACTACACGCTGGGTCTGAAGGACCAGTTCATCTTCCCTGAAATCGCCTACGAGAAGGTGGAGAAGGTGAAGGGCATGAATATCTCCATCACGACGAGCGCCTCGTCGGATGCAGAGGCACTGGCGCTTTTGAAGCTGATGGGCATGCCGTTCCGTCAGAACTAGGTTTGGCACCGCAGAAGGAGCTATAAGAATGGCGACAACAGCCAAAATTGCCAAGGACGAAAAAACGCCGAAGTTCAAGATTCGGCACCGAAATCGCTGCAAGCGGTGCGGCCGTCCTCGTGGCTACTTGCGTAAGTTCGAACTCTGCCGGATCTGCTTCCGCCAGCTCTCGCTGGCCGGCGAGGTCCCCGGCGTGACCAAGTCCAGCTGGTAAACAGCCGGATACTGACACGCTGAACTACTGGCAACCGTTAGACGACAGGAAGAGTTTCAATCATGGTTTCCGACCCCATCGCCGACATGCTGACACGCATTCGGAACGCTATCAAGGCGCGTTTCCCGAAGGTGGACGTCCCTGCCTCGAAGCTGAAGACAGAGATCGCCCGGATCCTGAAGGACGAAGGCTATATTCTGAACTACAAGATCGTGGACGACGGCAATCACAAGGCCATCCGCGTTTACTTGAAGTACACAGCGGCCAACGCCCCGGTGATCTCCAATATCGAGCGCGTTTCGCGGCCTGGCTGCCGCGTCTACGTCGGCAGCGACGAAATTCCGAAGGTCCTGGGCGGCCTCGGCATCAATATCATGACCACTCCGCGAGGGGTGATGACCGGGAAGGCCGCGCGCAAAGAAGGCGTCGGCGGCGAAGTGCTCTGCCGGGTCTTCTAGGACCCTGGCGGCGCGTGAAGATTCAAGTCTGGAAATCTACAGGTTTCCTGGAAAGCGGACTGGAGTAAGGAATGTCTAGAGTTGGAAAAAAGCCCATCCCGCTGCCTGTTGGTGTAAAGATCAACATCGGCGCGGAGATGGAAGTGACCGGGCCAAAGGGCGTGCTGACTGTGCCGATCCCGCACGGTGTGCGCATCGAAAAGAACGATGCCACGCTGGACGTGAAGCGCGACAGTGACGCCTATGCGGCCGTCCATGGATTGACCCGGGCGCTGGCCTCGAACGCGGTTGTCGGAGTCAGCGCTGGTTTCACGCGCGAGCTCGACATCGTCGGCATTGGCTACCGCGCTGAAGTGAAGGGCAACGTCATCGTCTTCCTTTTGGGCTATTCGCATCCCATTGAGTACGTCCTGCCAGCCGGCATCGATGCCAAGATCGACAAGAACACGCATCTTGTCCTGAGCGGCATCGATAAGCAGGCGCTCGGCCAGGTGGCTGCGAACGTTCGCATGCTGCGTCCCCCGGAACCCTACAAGCAGAAGGGCATCCGCTACACCGGTGAGGTCCTGCGCAAGAAGGTCGGCAAGACCGGCGCGGGCGGCAAGTAATAGCGCGAGGGTAATGAGAAATGAAGCGCACAATCGATAAAGACGCACGCCGCCTACGGATTCACGTCCGCATCCGCAGGCGTGTGGCAGGCTCAGCCGAACGGCCGCGCCTCGCCGTATTCCGCAGTTTGAAGCACATTTACGCCCAGTTGATTGACGACCGCGCCGGGCGGACCATCGTGTCCGCATCGAGCTCGGAGAAGAATGCCACCGCATCCGGTGGCAATCTGGCCGGCGCCAAGGAGATCGGAAAGCTCATCGCTGAGCGTTCGATCGCCAATGGCGTGAAGAAAGTCGTCTTCGACCGCGGCGGATTCCTCTACCACGGGCGCATCAAGGCGCTCGCAGACGCCGCCCGCGAAGCGGGACTGGAGTTCTAAGATAATGCCAGCCGTTCCTGTGAAGAGAATCGACCCCAAGGCTCTAAACCTGAAAGAACAGGTCGTGAGCATCAACCGCGTGACCAAAGTGGTCAAGGGCGGTAAGAACCTGAGCTTCTCTGCTCTGGTAGTGATCGGCGACCCGGAACAGAAGGTCGTCGGTTTCGGTACCGGCAAGGCGAAGGAAGTTCCCGCCGCCATCAAGAAGGGCATTGAGTCGGCCAAGAAGCACCTCCGCCATATCCACACGCTGGGCAATACCATCCCGCACGTCGTGGTGGGCAAGTTCGGCGCCGGAGCCGTCCTGCTCAAGCCGGCCCCCGAAGGTACTGGCGTGATTGCCGGTGGCCCGGTGCGTGCAGTCATCCAGGCTGTCGGCATCCATAACGTGCTGACAAAGTCTCTGGGCACCCACAATCCTCACAACGTGGTGAAGGCCACCATCGACGCCCTCGATCAGCTCCGTGACAAAGCGGCCGTAGCCGAGTTGCGCGGTTTGAGCGTGGAGAACCTGTAAAATGGCAGACGCGACTTTGAAAATTCAGCTCATTTCGAGCCCCATCGGAAGCCCGGAGAAGCACAAGAAGATCGTGCGTGCTCTCGGCCTGCACAAGATGAACCAGATGGTGGTCAAACCTGACTCGCCCGGCTTTCGCGGCATGGCGAGGAAGGTGCCCCATCTGTTGAAGATCGTCGAGTAAGGAACGGATCGCCATGAATCTCAGTGAAGTCAAACCGCCCCAAGGGCAAGTTAAGGTACAGCGCCGGGTCGGCCGGGGCATGGGATCCGGACGCGGCAAGTATTCGGGACGCGGTGCGAAGGGCGCCCGTTCCATCAGCGGCTATTCCAAGATGCGCGGTTTTGAGGGCGGCCAGATGCCGCTCCACCGCCGCCTGCCGAAGCGCGGCTTTTCAAACGCGATCTTCCAGAAGAATCACGCCATCATCAACACAGGCATGTTGGAGTTGCTGGAAGGCGACACCTTCTCCCCGCAATCGTTGAAGGCGGCCGGCATCATCAAGAAGCTCGGTGATGGATTGAAGGTTCTTGCGCACGGTGATCTGACCCGCGCGATTCACGTCACCGCCCACCTCTTCTCCAAGACGGCGACCGAAAAGATCGTCGCCGCCGGTGGCACCTGCACCATTATTGCTCCGAAAGCCGCTCCAAATACTCAGCCGAAAAAGTAGAATTGTTCTTTCTCCGCTTACGGCGTGAAAGCCGGGACGGAGTTCGGATCTCACCATGCAAAAGTTTTTTGAAGCTCTGGCCAACGTCTTCCGGGTCCCTGACCTGCGCAATCGTGTGCTCTTTACCTTGGGGCTCCTGGCGGTCTACCGTCTGGGCGCAGCCATCCCGATTCCTGGCGTGGATGCGATCAAGTTCGAGGAGTTCTTCAGCCGCAATCAGGGCACCCTCTTCGGATTCCTGGATCTGTTCTCCGGTGGCCAGTTTCGCCGGCTGACGGTCTTTGCCCTGGGCATCATGCCCTACATCACCTCTTCCATCGTTTTGCAGTTGCTGACGATTGTTGTGCCGACCCTGGAAAAGCTCTCGAAAGAGGGAGAACTCGGCCGGCGCAAAATCACGCAATGGACCCGGTACCTGACGGTTGGCTTGGGCCTGATGCAGTCGATGTTCATCGCGACTGCTTTGCAGAAGCAGGGCAGCTTTGTCCTGGACCCCGGAATTGGCTTCGTCGCCCTAACGATGTTGACGCTCACCACGGGTACTGCGTTCATTATGTGGTTGGGTGAGCAGATCACAGAGCGCGGTGTCGGCAATGGAATGTCCCTGATCATCTTCGCCGGTATTGTGGCGGGATTGCCATCCGCGATCGGGAACATCTACCAGAATACGTTTGTGACCAACGCATGGCACCCGCTCCAGTTGATGATCATCCTGGTGATGATGGTGGGCGTCGTCGCCTTCATCGTGCTCGTGGAGCGAGGTGAGCGCAGGATCCCCGTGCAGTACGCCAAGCGCGTTGTCGGGCGCCGCATGATGGGCGGCCAGTCCACGCACCTTCCTCTGAAGGTGAACGCAGGCGGTGTGATTCCGGTGATCTTCGCCTCTTCGCTGTTGGCCTTCCCGCTGACGATGTTGAACATTCCGTTCATTGCCAACAATAAGTGGCTGTCCGGGATCCTCACTTCAATCCGCAGCGGTGAGCCGCTCTACATCATCCTCTTCATCACCCTGATCATCTTCTTCTCGTTCTTCTACGTCAGCATCATCTTCAATCCGAACGAAGCTGCTGACAACATGCGCAAGTACGGCGGCTTCATCCCGGGCATTCGTCCGGGGAAGAACACTGCCGACTACATGAACAAGATCCTCACGCGAATCACCGTGGTGGGCGGCTTGTATCTGGCGATCCTTTCCTTGATTCCCGAATTGATGATCGGCGGAATCAAGCTCCAACATCTGCCGCCGGCCGCGCTCGGCAATTGGATCGATTCGAATTTCCCCCGTTGGCTGTTGGATGGTCTGGGCGTTACGTTCGTGTTTGGCGGTACGTCCCTGCTCATCGTTGTTGGCGTGGCCATGGACACGGTCAATCAGGTTGAGGCCCAGTTGATCATGCGGCACTATGAAGGGTTTACTCCGCGGGCAGGCCGAATTCGTGGCCGGCGCAGCGGGGCTTAGAAGATACCGTTCGGGCTCCTCCCAGTCCGAGGAGATGGCCCGCTGAAAGAAGCGCAGTAAGCGGGTTCCATGCAACCGAAGGCTTTGATTTTGTTTGGCCCTCCGGGCTCGGGTAAAGGCACGCAAGCCAAACTCCTTCGGGAGAGGCTACAGGTGCCGCATATCTCGACCGGAGATATGCTCCGGGAACGGATCGCCTCTGGCGATCACCTCGGAGTGCAGGTTCAGGAGTTGATGCAGGCAGGGCGCCTGGTGCCCGACGAGATTGTGAATCAATTGGTCGCCGATCGGACCTCACAGGCCGATTGCGCCACTGGATTCATTCTTGATGGGTATCCCAGGACGCTGCAACAGGCCGAGGTGTTGGCCGTGCAACTGCGGCAGCAGGGCTTCAAGCCTGTGGTGATCCACTTGAAAGTGGATTACACTAAGATTATCGCTCGTATCGCGGGTAGACGGCAGTGCCCGGTGTGTGGGGCACTATACAGTCTCACTTCGAACCCGCCGCAGCGTCCGGATCATTGTGATTTGGAAGGTGCGAGGCTGGTGATTCGCGACGACGACAAAGAGTTTGTGATCCGGGAGCGTCTGGAGGCGTACGACAGGCAAACCCGGCCTTTGTTGGATTACTTCGCTGCCTCAGGCGACCCGTTCCACGAGTTGGACGGCAGCGACGGAACCCCGCAAGAGGTGTTGGCTTCTGTTTGCAGTGTGTTGAACTTGGAATGATTATCCGGAAAAGCCCGGCTGAACTCGAAAAGATGCGGCGTGCCGGCTTGCTGGTGCACGAGATCCTTCAGCAGATGACGAAGATGGTGGCTGAAGGCGTTTCGACGCTGGATCTGGAAGTCGTGGCTGAGAAGATGATCAAGGATGCTGGGGCCAAGCCGGCGTTCAAGGGTTACTATGTGCCGGCGGCGGGGGGTAAATACCCCTTCGTACTGTGTACCTCCGTCAATGAAGAGGTAGTGCACGGTATGCCGTCGGCCAAACGCGTGTTGAAGTCGGGTGATATCGTTTCGATCGATACCGGGGTCTGTCTGGAAGGCTATTTCGGAGATTCCGCCGTGACAATTCCGGTCGGCGAGGTCAGCGAGCAGGTCAAGCGCCTCTTGCGGGTTACCTCGGAGTCGCTGGAGTTGGCGATCGGGCAGATGAAGGAAGGCAACCGGCTTTTCGATGTCTGTGGTGCTGTTGAGAGGCATGTCACGTCGAACGGATTTACGATTGTGCGGGATTACGTTGGTCATGGGATCGGCACTTCGCTTCACGAAGAGCCTCAGGTTCCGAACTACGTGGATCGGCGCAACGAAAATCCGAGGTTGAAGGAGGGCATGGTCCTCGCCATCGAGCCGATGGTGAACGCCGGCCGGCCCGAAACGAAGGTTTTGTCAGACCGCTGGACCGCGGTGACGAAGGACGGCGGCTTTGCCGCTCACTTTGAGCACTCGGTGGCGGTAACGGCCAATGGTCCATGGGTGCTCACGAGACCCTAGCCACCGGTCAGGTCGTCGAGATTTTGCCGGCATCTACTTTTCGGGTGGAGTTGGCGGACAGGCGGCAGGTGATAGCACACCTGGCTCCGGCTGTGAAGAGAGCTTTTGTCAGGCTCCGGTTGAGGGATCAGGTCGAGGTGGCGCTTACGGCCGCCGACCCCAGCCGGGCCCGAATTGTACGAGTTTTGGATTGAGAAGAAGAGGCAAGTTATGAAAGTCCGGGCTTCAGTCAAAAAAATGTGTGACAAGTGCAAGATCGTCCATCGCGAAGGCGTTGTGCGCGTCATCTGCATCAACCCCAAGCACAAGCAGCGGCAGGGCTAGTCGGAGAAATCGAGGAAAGATATGGCGCGTATCGCAGGTGTGGATCTTCCGGCCCGTAAGCAGGCACAGATCGGGCTAACGTACATTTATGGGATCGGGCGCACTCGCGCCAAGTCGATCCTTCACCGGGCAGGTATCGCCCCGGAAAAGAAAATCGCTGACCTTGCTGAAGAGGAAGTGGCACGCATCCGCCAGATCCTGGAAGAGGAAGGCGCGGTGGAAGGCGATCTCCGTAAGGAGACGTCGATGAACATCAAGCGCCTGATCGAGATGGGCTCTTACCGAGGCTTGCGTCATCGCCGCAGCCTGCCTGTGCGCGGCCAGCGTACGCACACCAATGCGCGTACCCGCAAGGGTCCTCGCCGCGGCACCGTGGCCAACAAGAAAAAGGCCGGCGCCAAGTAACCTCTGGCTAATAGATCAGGAGTGGATTGACCAAGATGGCGAAAACGCAAGCGAAGGCCAACAAGAAGAAGTCCTTCAAGAAAAAAGAGAAGAAGAACGTACCGGTTGGGCTGTGCCACATCCAGGCGACGTTCAACAACACCATCATTACGTTCACGGACCAGATCGGCAACACGTTATCCTGGTCGAGCTCCGGTTCGCTGGGCTTCCGTGGATCCCGCAAGGGCACTCCATTCGCCGCGCAACAGGCGTCCATGACGGCTGCTAACAAGGCGAAGGATTGCGGTTTGCGCCAAGTGGAAGTTCGCGTTGCTGGTCCGGGTTCCGGTCGCGAGTCCGCGATTCGCGCCCTGGCCACCGCCGGCATCGAAGTCCGCAACATCAAGGACACGACGCCGATTCCCCACAACGGCTGCAGGCCCCCGAAGAAGCGCCGCGTCTGACACTTTCATTGCGGGTCGGTCTTCATCGCGTTACGCCGATTGGCGCGAAACGTGCATGTAGCGCCCGAACAGTGTAATATTTAATTTGGTCGCTCTGCGGCTCAAAGCTGCTGGTTGGGGCTTGCCCCTTGCTGGCACTGGTAAGCAGGACGAAGGCTGGCCCTCCCAGGCCACCGTAAACTGCACCTCGTAAATAGGTATCTGTAGGAGGTCCTTTGGCTCGTTACATCGGTCCCGTCTGCCGGCTCTGCCGCCGAGACGGAATGAAACTCTTCCTGAAAGGCGCCCGCTGCTTCAGCGACAAGTGCGCCATTGAAAAACGTAACTTCCCTCCCGGTCAGCACGGCAAGGACCGGAAGCCGAAGATCGTCGGCTACGGCCTCCAACTGCGCGAGAAGCAGAAGGCAAAGCGCTACTACGGCGTCCCCGAAGTTCAGTTCCGCAACTTGTTCGAGAAGGCTGCCCGCCAGAAGGGCGTCACCGGCGAGAACCTGCTCTCCATGCTGGAACGCCGTTTGGACAATATCGTTCACAAGATCGGCTTCGGCACCTCCCGCGCCATGGCACGCCAACTGGTCCGGCACGGCCACATCGCCATTAACGGGAAGAAGGTGGACATCCCCTCCTACATCGTCCGTCCCAATGATGTAATCAGCATCCGCGACAAGTCGAAGGAAAACGCGGCCATTCAGAGCGCCCTCGACGCCACCGCGCATGTCCCATCGCCAGCCTGGATCGAAGTGAATCGTGAAGCACTCAGTGCCCGCGTGCAATCGAACCCGAAGCGCGAGGATCTCGTCCAGATCAAACTCGAAGAGCAGTTGATCGTCGAGTTGTACTCGAAGTAAGAGGAGCGTGCGATGTTCAAAGGATTCCAGAAACCCAAACGGCTGGTAGCAAATACCGAAACCCTCACCGAACGGTATGGCATGTTCACCGCCCAGCCATTCGAGCGCGGTTTCGGGACGACCATCGGAAACGCGTTGCGCCGCATCCTGCTGAGCTCCATCGAGGGCGCCGCGATCACGGCCGTCAAGATCGATGGCGTCGACCATGAGTTCAGCCCGATTCCCGGCGTCGTTGAAGACGCGACCGACATCATTCTGAACCTCAAGCAAGTGCCGTTCAAGATGATGGAAGATGGCGTCAAAACGATCAATCTGCGCGTCGATCAGGCTGGGGAAGTTACCTCTGCCATGATCGAAACCGATCCTGGCATCGAAGTCCTCGACCGCAATCTCCACATCGCCACCGTGTCCAGCGGTGGCAAGCTCTCTATCGAACTGCGCATTAAGCAGGGACGTGGCTACATTTCCCGCGATCGCAACTTCGACGAAGACCTCCCCGTCGGCTACATCCCCATCGATTCCGTCCACTCCCCGGTCCGAAAGGTCAAGTACACCGTCGAGGCTGCCCGCCTCGGCCAGATGACCGACTACGACAAGCTCATTCTCGAGTTGTGGACCAACGGTGCGGTTTCCCCCCAGGACGCCGTCGGCATGGCTTCCAAGCTCCTCAAGGACCACATGACGATCTTCATCAACTTCGAGGAAACCCCCGATGTTGTCGAAGAAGTGGTCGAGCGCGCCGCCGGGCATATGAACGAGATTCTCAACCGCTCTGTGGAAGAACTCGAGCTCAGCGTGCGCTCCTACAACTGCCTGAAGAACGCCAACATTCAGTCTATCGGGGACCTCGTTCAACGGTCAGAGGCTGAGATGTTGCGCACCAAGAACTTCGGGCGCAAGTCTTTGAACGAAATCAAGGAGATCCTGGCCGGCCTAGGCCTCTCCTTTGGCATGAAAATTGACGCCCAGGGCCGCCTTACCGGTCCCATCGGCGGCTCCTCCAGCTCCGAAGACGATCTGCAGGAGCTGGGTGAATAGACCAGCCCATCCGGGCTCAGGCTTGCCTGGCCGGGGTATGGACGCAAGGTAAAACGACATGAGACACAAGGTAGCAGGATTTAAACTCAAGCGCGATAGCAGCGCCCGCCGCGCCCTCCTCCGCGGCCTCGTCACCAGCATCATCGAGACTGAAGGCGAACGCATCATCACCACGGTTCCCAAGGCCAAGGCCGTCAAGCCGATTCTGGAAAAGATGATCACCCTCGGCAAGCAGGATACCCTCCACGCTCGCCGCCAGGCCGCCGCATTCCTCATGACCCCGGCCGCTGTGAAGAAGCTGTTCGACAAGCTCGGACCGCGCTTCGCCCAGCGCAATGGCGGTTACTCCCAGATTATCCGTGTCGGCTGGCGCAAAGGCGACGGCGCGGAGCAGGCCATCATTCAACTCGTGGGCTCCCAGCTCATCAAGCGCGCCGACGACCGTGCCAAGCGCCGCGAAGAGCGGTTGAAGGCCATGCGCGAAGGTCGCGAAGGCGATGAGGTCGCCGCCGACTCCAAGGAATAGCCAGGTTACAGAGAATCTTCAAGCAGGGCGGAGCTTCCCAATCGGAAGTTCCGCCCTCTTTCTTTGCCTGCCCGCTATCTTGTCAGTGGAGCAACCCGCGCAGGAATGGCAACCGGCCGGCTAATTCCATCAGGATCCGCGGCAACACCAGCAGCACCGGTGCGTAGCCGAGCCGGCTCCGCGACTTCATGGCGGCAAGCCCCAGAAACAACAGTAGTGGTGACAACGTCCGCGGGTAGGCGAAGGGGTCATGCCATGCCAGATGACCACCGATTGTGAAGGGCAGTGCCACGAAGGCCGCGCTAGCAAGCGCCAATGGACTGTCGTACTCCCGGAACACACACGCTATCGCCAGGACTATAGCCAACGTGACGCCAGCCAGGGAAACGTAGTCCAGCGCGACCGCCAGGGTGGCGATCTGCGACGGGAACTGATAGTGTACCGGGTTCAACAGATGGTCCCGGAATGCGTGCGCTGAAGTCGACAGCCCCAAACTGGGAAAGTCGGCCTGGGTATGGGACCGGACAACTAGATGCCATGCCGCCGCCGGAAGCGCCGCGGTGCCGAAGATGCCTGCCAGCGTCCAACGTCTGTTGATCATGAGGTGCAACCCGTAGGCTCCCCACAATAGGAATCCCGTGTCCCGGGTCAGCGTCGCCAGCACGATCACCGCATAGATTCCGCCTTTGGGAGCGCGGGTCACGTAACAAGCAAATCCGCAGCAAAACGCCAGAAACATGAGATCGACCGTCAAACGGTCGAGCGAGATAAGTACTGCCGGCATCAGCAGGAAAGCGAGCCCCCAGTAACGGTTTGCGCCCATCAGGCTCGCGCAGCAAGCCAGCCACCAGGCGCCCAATCCGAATGCCAATAGCGAAATCGCATGAATCGACGGATCAATCCAATCTTGCCGGCCCAACGCGATGACATAGCTGAGCACCGGTACCAGGATTCGTGTATATCGAAGGCGCGGCACGTCGATACTGTGCGCCGTTCGCTCGTTCGGCCACGGGTCATGCGCGATGTAGTGATAAAACTGACCGTCATACCCACTGTGAGGAAAGACGAAGAGTTTCTCGTGCTGCAAGTGCTCCGGGGCGGGGAACGCCCGGCCAGCGCAGAACAGCCCGCTCCAGTTTCCATCGAAATTGACTTGGACGTTGGCGAACTGAATGCAAAACGCCATGGCGGCGGCCGCTACACCCACTGCGACGTTGCGGGGGAAGAACCGGCCCGAAGTCTTCAGGTAGCCTGCGTAGCCATCGAGTCCGGACGACAGCAATGCCTCCTCCTGCGCCGCCTTCCGCCACACAAACACCGTGAGCGGAATCACCATCAGCCATAGCCACGAATTCAGCGCCAACTCGTAGCCCGCCACCAACAGGATGTCGCCGATGTAAATGGGATGGCGGATGTGGCGGTACAGCCCGGCCGAGACCAGTTGCTGGCCAGGCAATACGGTGGCCGACTCCACGTTGGACCAGTTCCGCCCCAACTGCACCCGGGCGGCAACGGCCACCGCCAAGCCCAGTGTCAGAAGCGCCGCGCCCGCCACGCGTAACACCCGCGGCTCGTTCGCAATCGGCAGGATCTCGGGCAGGAAACACTGCAGCAGTAGCCCACCCAGCACGGCGATCTTTACGGCTTTGATCGGCGTAAACGGTACGCGCCCGGCATTGCCGTCACGCCGGCGCAGCACCTCCCAGACGAGTTTGTGCGCCACCATAGCTGAAAACAGGTAGATGCGAAGGAGATCCATCCGTTACCCCTCAGCATCCGGCAGAGAAGATTCCAACTCCTCCCCGCGCAGGACGCTGGGCGGCCCTTGCACCATTCTGCCCAGCCGAGTGGCGATGGCATCGCCCACCATCCCGATGAGCAGGATCTGCAGCGCTGAGACGAACGCCAGCAGAGCAGACGCAGAAATGTTGGGCTGATGAGTGAAATCCAACAGCATCTTCGCCACGCCGTAGACCAGGCATAGCAGCACCACCGGCAGGAAGATCCTCAGCGGTCTGAAGAGCATGGCGGTGCGAAGGATCAGTACCAGAAAACTGGCAGCATCCCATGGGACGATCTTCGATTTTCCAGTACGCGGCAGATAGTTGATCGGCAGGTAGGCTACTGCGTACTTGTCACAGTGCATCGCCAGGGTGATGGTCGTGGTAAAGCTGAACTGGTTCGGGAGGATGCCGAAATACTGCGAGGCTACCTCTCTTCGAAACGCCCGCAGTCCGCTGTTCAGATCCGGGATCTTTGATGACGAGATGTAGTTCGCAAGCCGGTTCAGCAGCCACTTGGCGGGCCTGCGAACCAGGGGTATGTTGACGTTGGCGCCGGTACGCGCACCTACCGCCATATCTGCCCGATCCAGCAGCTTCACCAACTCCGGAATATTGCAGGCCGGGTAGGTACCATCGGCATCGATGATCACGTTGATGGAGTGAGCCGCCGCGACAATTCCGGTCTTTAGCGAGGCGCCGTAGCCCCGGTTGCTCCGGTGCCGCACGACGCGTGCGCCGGCAGCTAGCGCCTCTCCTGCCGACGCATCGGTGGAGCCGTCATCCACGACTAATATCTCATGCCTCAGGCCCGCCGCCGTCAGCACGGACCGGATCTCCTGGATTACTAAGGCGATTCCGCGTTCTTCATTGAAGCACGGGATGATAACAGAAACTGGCGTTTGCATGACTTCAGGTCCGAACGAACTGCAGGAACAGCCAAAACTGGCTAGCCAGCGGACGGAGTTCACCCTTCTTGATTCGCGCCCACACGTAGCTAGGACGCAAGTAGTATTCCAGATACGCATTGCGCGTCATGGACTTCAGTTCAGGCAGACTGAACCGGCCTTCAATGGCCTCGGGGAACAGCGTCCCGTCGCTGAAACGAACATTGGGGTCGTTCTTCACCTGCTCATAGAGCTTGGTGCCCGGATAGGGAGCCGCTACGTGAAACAGCGCGTACGTCGGATTCAGCCGTTTGGCCAGCTGCACGATGTTCCGCATCTCATCGCGGCCGGATTCCGGAAAGCCCATGATAAAGAAACATGCCGTCTCAATCCCGGATTGATGGATCAGCTTCATGCCCTTCTCAATCTGCTTGAGCGTGATGCCCTTGTCCACCAGTTGCAGGATCTCCTCGCTGCCCGCCTCCACTCCGGTGTGGATCAGGCGGCAGCCGGCTCGCTTCATCAACGCAAGCAACTCCTCATCCACCAGATCGAGACGCGTCTGGCAGCACCAGGTGAAGTCCCATCGCTTCTCGATCAGGATCTGGCACAGTTCCACCACCTGCTTGCGCAGCACCGTGAACTCCAAATCCATGAAATAGGCATGGCGCACGCCGAAGTTCCGGATGGCGTGCTCCACCTCGCCCACTAGCTTCTGCACGGACTTCTTGCGCACTCCAACACCGTACGTCTTCAACAGGCAAAACGTGCAGTTGGAGGCGCATCCGCGCGACATCTCAAACAGCGTGAACCGGTCGCCCAGCATCTCATAGCTGTACTGCTGCATCGGCAACAGATGGAACGCCGGCATCGGCAGGCTCTCCATGTTGACGGCCTTCTGGTCCGGGTTGTTCACAACCCTTTCTCCGTCGTGCCACGTGATGCCGCGGATCTCGCCGAGCGGCGCCCCGCTGCACAACTCGCGCACCGTAGTCTCCGGCTCGCCGCGGACAACAGCTCTTGCGCCAGTCTCCTGGAGCATCTCCTCCGGTCTTACCGTGCCGTGGCTACCCAGCACGTAGACCTCCGGCGCCACGGCATTCACCGCATGCACCGTCTTCAGAAACGGCTGTATGTCCAGGTGCGGGCACTGCCATCTGTCCAGGCTGGTGGAGGTAATGAACACCTTGTCGTAGCCCCGTGCGCGCAGGGCCACCTCCGCCGGGCCCAGTTGCTCCGCGTTCGCGTCCAGGATCGCCACCTCTATCCCGTCCTGCTCCAGCCCAGCAGCGCTGTAAGCCAGGTCCAGAGGCGTCCATTTCCGGGTGAAGATGCGGCCCCGCTTCTGTACGAGGTCCACCTGAAACGGATTGACGAGCAGGACCTTCAAGTGCGCCTCCCGGTGCTGACCAGCGCGGGGCCAGGCTGCGCGGCCTGTACGGTGCGCCGCACCCGCCAGATGCCCTTGATGTCGTCCCACGCGGTGCTCAGGATCTTCACCCGGCTATCGTCATCCTCGTCCCAGGCGACAGCGATATCAGCGATGCGGAATCCCTGCTTCTCCGCCAGCGTCAACAACTCCGTGTCAAAAAACCACGACTCGTCCTTCACCTGCGGCACCAGATGCTGCACCGCCGTCCGGCTCACGGCTTTGAAGCCGCACTGCGCGTCGCTAAAATGCGTTCGCAAGGCGTTTCGCACCAGCCAGTTGTATGTTCGGCTGAGCATCTCGCGGAAGGGCGAGCGCTGCGTCTGCGAATCCGGCAGCAGCCGCGAGCCCGTCGCCACATCGTAGCCATGCTCCAGAATCGCCTCCAGCAACGGTCGCAGAAACCGAAGCTCAGTCGATAGGTCCACGTCCATGTAACACACTGCGTCCGCTGGGCTCTCCATCCACGCATGGCGCAACGCGCGGCCCCGGCCGCGCTCCGCCAGCGTCCGTAGTGCCACGTCCGAGTGACGCTCGCACAGGCGTCGTGCCACGCCGGCCGTGCCATCGGTAGAGCCGTTGTCGACAATCACGATCCGCCAGGTGTACGGTAGCTCTGTCTCCAGGTAGCCGCGCAGAGTGGCGATGCTCCGCTCCAGCACGTGCGCCTCATTGAGCACAGGAATGACCACCTCGACAGAGCGCCCGCTCATGCCCAGCGCCTCCACAACCCAAACAGCACTGCGCCCGTCAGTGCGAATAAAGGCAACGGCGACACACCACTTGCTGTCAGCTCAGAGCCCCCGCCCAGGCGCGCAAGCGTCGAAAGCACCGGCAGTTGAAATCCCCCAGTGAAGACGCGCAACAGCGGCTCGCCCAACCCCAGGCCACGTTCCACATCCCGGTACATCGCCATGCACCACGCCTGCGTCACCGCGCCCACCGCCAACCCGTAAACCCATCCTCGCTTCATCCGCAAGAGCACCAGTGCCGCCGGCACGAACAGCAGCGGAATCATCGGAGCCATGTAGCGCACCCCGGTGTTGTACTGGATCCTCGTATAGTTGACCGTCGAGAAGAACAGCCAGAACCCTGCGAAGATCCCCAGGAGCGTCGCTAGCTCAAATCGCGGGATCGCCACGCCACGCAGACGGACGGCCGCGAAAGCCAGCAACAGCAACGGGCAGGATAGAAACAGTCCAAACCTGTAGTCGAAAACCAGTTGCCAGGCTAGGTCCATCTGCGGACCGCCCACACCCTGATAGCCCAACTCGCTCCACTCCACCGGCGGCATCCAATGCTGGCCAGGGTAGAACGGATGCCCGAAGCTCTGCCACTGATAGAACCATAGCAGCAGCACCGGAGGAATCGAGCCGGCCACAAAGGCAACCAACCGTACGCGCTGTCGCAGCAGGCAATAGACCAGCAACCCGGCAGCAATCACGCCGCCGGAATAGTCCAGCAGCACGCATGTGCCGGCGGCCAAACCCGCCACCACGGCCCCGTTCCGCGTGCCCCACAGCCAGAGCGCCGCAAATCCAGCCAAAGCGAAATACCCAACCAGCATGTTCTGGTTCAGAAACCCGGTGCGGAAGAATACCGGTGTTCCAAACGCATAAAGCAGAGCCAGCCACGCACCCTGCCGATCCGTCGCTCCCAAGCGGCGCAACACAAAAAACATCAGCACCACAGACGCTGCCGAAAACGGCGCCATGCAAAAAACCTGCATCACCAGGGCAGCCAATGCGAACTTCACATCGTAGCCGCGCCGCCAGGAATCAGCGAAAAACTGGCGTGCCTTTGGCCACGGCGAACTGTACGCAGGCGGTTGCGCCCCGGAGGCGGCGCGCTGCCGGTTCACTTGTGCGACGACACGATCCACCAGCGGCCGGGCTACTGCATAGGGCACCGCCCCCAGCATCGACGCGCCCGGATTATTCCCAATATGCCAGCCCCGCCCCGGCGTCTCAAACAGGTCGTCGTGCATTCCGCCGTATTCGTCCACTCGGAAGCTGAGGTGGTCGCCAATGGCGAGCCCCAGGTAAATCTCGCGCACGATGTTGGTGGCAAAATGCAGACCGTAGATCATCCAGCACGTTAGGAAAAGCCGGATAGCGATCCCCCGCGCCGGGAATCTCCACTCGTGCTCCAGGGCGGGCTGCCGGCTCATGCTTCTACGCGTTGCGCGCACCACGCATGGATCCGCCGCAATGACTCGTCCAGTGGCACCATCGGCGAATAGCCCGTCAACGCCACTACTTTCGCAATGTCCGGCAATCGCCGCGCGATGTCCTCAAACCCGTCCTCGTAGGCTTCCGTGTAGGGAATATGACTCACTCTCGAAGCACTGCCGGCCATTTCGATGATCCGATCCGCCAATCCACTGATGGTGATCTCTTTCGGGTTGCCGAGGTTTAGCACCTGGCCCACGGCCGCATCACAATCCACGAGCCGCACCAGCCACTCAACCACGTCGCTCACGTCGGTGAACGATCGCGTCTGCTCCCCGCCGCCAAACACCGTAACGTCCTCGTCCCGCAACGCCTGCCGGATGAACCGAGGTACCACCATCCCGTACTCGCCCGTCTGCCGCGGCCCAATCGTATTGAACAGGCGCACCACCACCGTGGGTACCTGAAACTCCCGCCAATAGGCCAGCGCCAGAAACTCGTCGATGATCTTGCTGGCGGCGTAGCTCCACCGGCCCTTGCTGGTCGGGCCCAGCACCAGATCATCGTCCTCCCCAAACGAAGCCTTGTCGCTCTTTCCGTAAACCTCCGAGGTGGAGGTCAGCAGCACCTTGGTCTTCCGCAGACTCGCCGCCCGCAACACGGCCTCGGTACCGTCAATGTTGTTGCCGATGGTCTCCACCGGGCTCTTGATGATGTTGAATACGCCAACCGTCGCAGCCAGATGATACACAGCGTCGGCGGTCGCAACCTGCTCTGCCAGTACTTCCACCTCCATCACATCGTGCCGCAGAAATGTGAAGTGCGGCAGACCCATCAGATGGGTAATGTTGTCCATGCTCCCGCTGGAAAGGTTATCCAGGGCAGTCACATGATGTCCGTCGGCCAGTAGCCGTTCAGCTAGATGCGAGCCGATGAAGCCCGCACCGCCGGTGATGAGGTAGTTTGCCATTCGTCAGTTGATCCGAACTTCCGCCCGCGAGCGGAATTAATGAAGCCAAAATACTGTTCGAAGTGAGCCTCGGTGGTCCACAGGCGGAGAAACGCCCGGTACCCCAACTCACCCAGTTCACCGCGAAGCGCCGGTGTGCGCGCCAGTAACTCCACGGATCGCAACAACTCCTCGTTGTCCCGGTAGATCCGCCCACCGCCTGAATCTTCCACTACCTCCGGCAGCGCGCCCAGGTCCCTCACGATCACCGGTGTCTTCCGGGCGAAGGACTCAATCAGCACCATGCCGAACGTCTCGTAAGTCACGGACGGCACAATGGAGGCCACCGCATGCGTATAAAGCGCCCCCAGTTGCTGCTGCGACTGTGCCCCGAGAAAACGGATTCGCGGATTGGCGCTTGCCTGTGCCCGCAAGTCCATTTCCGCGCTGCCTGTGCCCGCTACCAGAAGGTCCCACTCTGTCACCTTGGCCCACGCCTCAATCAGAGTATGCAAGCCCTTCAGCTTCTCCAGTCGTCCCACAAACAGGAAATAGGGACGTTCCTGGGGCCGCGGCGCCGGATTGCGCCAGTCCTGATCCTGGCGGGCCATGAAGTAAGGCAGCACGTCCACGGGCTCCGAAAACCCCCGCTCAGTGTGCATCCGGGCCGTGAATCGGCTCGGGCTGACGAACTGATCCACGTGAGCCGCTGCCTCGCGCAGATAGCCAGTGCGGCGCCAAAGCTGCGGCGGACGCTTCCCCTGCAACGTGCACCGCAGGCAGTCGGTCGATTCGCATACCCTGGAATCAAACTTCCACAGCACGTGCATCGGGCATATCAGCCAATGTTCGTGCGTCGTGTATAGCTTGACGAAATCGCCGCCCGCCGGCGTCAGTTTCAATACGCCCGGCCCCAGCAGGGAGATGTTGTGGAAGTGAACGACGTCAAACTGCTTGGAGTTCGCAATCTGGCGCAGTCTCCGCGCGGTCAGTAGCGGCCGGCCAGTCTGGTGCGCAACCAGCGGACTCAACCCTCCAAACGGACTCCGCAATTCGTGCCGTGTCACATTCGGATGCTCTGCATACTGGATCTCCGGTTCACCGGGATGCCGCAAGTGGTAGGAATCGACGCAATGCACCACGTCCACCGTGTGGCCTGCATCGCCGAGGGCGTGCGCCACGCGATGGAGGTACACGGCATCTCCGCCAAAACTGTATGGCGGGTAAAATGTCGTGAGATAGAGGAATTTTAGCGACCGAGACACGCTCTCCCCCTCTCTAACCTGCTCCGGCAGTCTTTGCTCCGGTAGCACGGCAAGAAGAACCCAACCGTGACGAGTACGGAAACCCCCGATAGTTGACGGAACTCAACATTTTACCATATCGGCGGGCACTCCTTATGGTTTGCAGTGCACGACGCAGCCGCCGGCAGACGTTACCTGTGGACTGGATGCCGGATCGTCCCCTCCCCGATGCTATCTCATTCCGGGCGAAGCCTTTTCACCCCTTACTCCCAACCATCGCCCGCCCGCCGATGTTACGCCAGGAACGGACTTCTGGAAATCGGCCACTCTCTCTGGGAGCTGGGCCCGTCTATGCTCGCGACGCCGGTCCCGGCATCGTCGATCAGCTCCGCGCCGCTGATCCGGATCGGCCCGTCGGGGTGGTCGATGGTCCTAGCCTCACCGGCGCCGGCTACCGCATCGTTCAGAGACCCCAGCGGTAAGCGGCCTCCCCCCAGGCCCGATGCTATCCTCTAATTCATGGGGCAACTGCTGGCTAGGATCGTTCGTCACGCCCGCCTGACTCGGCTGGCCGCCAGCCCCCCCGAGCGTCCCCCCTCGCCACCGTTCCTCATTCTCTTCATCAACTCCATCTGCAACCAAACCTGTGAGCACTGCTTCTACTGGAAGAACCTCAACCGCCGCGACGATCTGACCTTTGCCGAGTTGGACGCCCTCTCCGCCGACCTCGGCCCCATGGAGATCCTCTACCTCTCCGGCGGCGAGCCCTTCCTCCGCCCCGAGTTCGGGCAGATCTGCCGCACCTTCATCAGCCGCAACGGCGTCAAGCAGATCTACGTCCCCAGCAACGGTTCCTTCTCCGGCCGCACCGTCAAAGCCGTCCAGGAATCGCTCCAGGAGCCCGGCCTGCAGCTCTTCAGCGTGGAGTTGTCCCTCGACGGCATGGCGGAGTACCACAACAAATTCCGCGGCATGGCCGATGCCTTCCAGCGCGCCATGGAAACCTACGACGCTCTGGCCGAGCTCCAACGCCAGGACCAGCGCCTGCGCATCCACGCCATCTCCACCGCCACTTCCCTCAACCTCGACGAGATCCGCCAGCTCACCTCATACCTCTACCAGCGCTGCCCCTCCATGGACCACCACAACCTGGCCATGATCCGCGGCGATCGCAAAAACCCCGCTCTCGAAGGGCCCGCCCTCGCCCAGTACCAGCACTTGAGCGATCACGTGAAGAGTGTCTGGGCGCCCCGCGAAGAGAAACGTTTCGGCTCCATCGTGGAGCCCATGCTGCAAGTTATGAAGCTGCGCACAGCCGTCGAAAAACGGCAGGTCGTTCCCTGTACGGCGGGTAAGATGACAGGCGTCGTCTACTCCAACGGCGATGTCAGCCTCTGCGAGTCACACGCCCCCATCGGCAACCTGCGCGCCCGCCCGTTTAGCGAAATCTGGCGCTCGCCGGAGGCCATCGCCTTGCGCAAGTCCATTGCCGCCCGCGAATGCTGGTGCACCAACGAGGTGTTCCTCTGGCCCAGCATCGTATTTCAGCCTGTTTCGCTGGCCAAAGCGTATCTCGGTGCGTTCGTTCGCAAAAAGAGCCAGCCCCCGCCGCCCGCCGAGCTGTTCCCCATCATCCGCTAGACGCGGGCCGCCAGCCTATCGCAGGATTCGCAGCGCCCGCAGTGCCTCTTTGGCCACCGCCGCGTCATCATCCTTGGCCAGTTGCTGCAACGCGGGAATCGCGTCCTTGCACGCGCACGACGCCAGTGCCTGCGCCACGCCGGTCTTCTCGTCGCTCGTCTCCGCTTGTCCCAATGCCGTCAGGATCGCCGTCCGCGGCGCCTGCTTCGCGGCCAGCTCCGCCAGATACGGCTGCGCCACGCCGCGCCACGCCTTCAGGTTCAGGCTGTTCACCAGATGCCCGATGCTGCCATAGCTGCCCGTGTCCAGGCTGCCCATCTGCGCCAGCGCAAATGCCGCCGCCAGCCGCGGACCGGTCTTCTTCTCTTCCGCCCACGCCTTGTCCACAGCCGCGCGATCTTCCGCGCTCGCAATCCGGCCCAGGCCCTCGAACGCCGCGGCACGCGCTTCGTCGTCCTTGTCGCCCAGCACGCCCAGGAAGAGCTGCCGGTTCGCCGGATCCGCGATCTGCCCCAACGCTACCAGCGCCGCCCGCCGGATCTTCTTGTTCGAGGGGTTCTCCAGCACACGCTTCAGATCTGTGCTTGCTTCTTTCGTGCGCAGCAGGCCCACCGTCTCAATCGCCGCTAGTTGGACCTTCTCGTCCAAATCACGCACCAGGAACACCACCCGTTCCCCGGTAGAGACATCCCGCACCTTTTGCAGCGCCACCAGCGCCTCGTACATCAGGTGGCTGTCCTTGGATTTCAGCGAGCTCAGTAGCGCCGGTACGCCATCCCTGGCGCGCAATATGCCCAACGCCCGCGCCGCGTTGGCCCGCGATTCCATCGCGCTGCCGCCCGTGGCAATGCCGCTCAGCGCCTGCACAATCTCAGGGCGCACCGGCGTGTCCGGCTCCACAACGTCGGTGTTTTCGCTGTCGCTCCAACGGCTGGTCACCACGCCGCCGGCCCGTTTCAGCGAGGCCGACATCCCCGTAGCCACATAGCCGGGCAGGTAGAAATTCACCAGGCCATCGACGGCGAAGATCTGCACCTCCGCGTCGTTGTCTTTACACGCCCCTACCAGAGCATCCAGGCTGCGCTGCGTGCCCGCCGCCACCAGCGCGCGCACCGCCTCCCGCCTCACATCTACAGACGCATCTTCCAGATACGGAGTGATCTTCGGGATGGCTGCGGAGCCCTGTTTGCCGTACTCCTTCAGCCCCTTGATCTTGAGCTTGTCGGATTCCTTGTCCTGCCAGCCGAATCCCGGCAGGGCGAGCAGCATAGCGAGCGTCACACCGATGAGCTTCATAGCTTTGAGCTTGGCCTCAAGCAAAGGTTAGCGGACGAATTCCACTTGGCTCTGATGCGGAATCAGACCCGCTTTCCCAGCCCAGATCCAGCAGCTTCTGCGCGGCCCGCGGAATCACTTCACCCGCGTCCACCGTGTAGTGATTCACATACATCCCGACAAACTTCTCGGCCAGCGCCGGCTCCATGTCGCGCGCGAACTGCATGGCGTAGTTCAGCGCCTCTTCATGATTCTCCAGAGCGTAGACGATGCTCTCTTTCATCAGCCGGCTGCACTCCGTCCGCACGTCTTCCGGCAACTTGCGCAGCAGCGCGTTAGCGCCCAGAGGCAGAGGCAGATCATACGCCGCCTTGAACCAGCGCCCCAGATCCGTAATCAGGTGGTAGCCGCCCTTGGAGTACGTAAGCTGCGCCTCGTGAATCACCAGCGCCGCATCCACTGCCTTTTCGTGCAGCAGGTCCAGCACCTTGTCGAACGGCGTCACCACGGCTTCAAAATCCGGCTCCATGATGCGCAGCGCCAGATACGCCGTCGTCATCTTGCCAGGCACCGCAATGCGCTTGCCCTTCAGATCTTCGGCGCTCATCGGCACGTTGGAAACCAGCATCGGGCCGTAGCCGTCGCCAATCGACGAGCCCGCCGCCATCAGCATGTACTTGTCCGCCACATAGGGGTAAGCGTGATAGGAGATGGCCGTCAGGTCATAGTGACCCACCATCGCTTTCCGGTTCAAAGACTCAATGTCTTCCAGCACATGGCGAAACTGCACCAGCTTGGAGCGGATTTTGCGCGTCGCCAGCGCGTAGAACATATACGCGTCGTCGGAGTCGGGACTGTGCGCGCAAACGATTTCCAGCGGAGAAGTGGGCTGCATAGAGGGGGAACCTTCAATATAGCAAGCAGCGGCTTACTGCTGCTTGGCGAGGAATCCTTCCAGCTCTTCCACCTCAGAGGTCGAGAGCCGCAGGTCGCCCGCGCCAATCACGCCTGTCAACTGCGCCGGCGAACGCAATCCCACAATCGCCGCCGTCACCTCCGGCCTGTGCAGCGCCCACGCAATCGCCACCTCGCCCGGCGCCTTGCCGTGCCGCGCGCCAATCGCCCGCAGCAGCTCCACCAGCGCCAGATTGCGCGAAAGCAGCGGCTCCTGAAACTGCGGACGGTTCCGCCGGTGGTCGTCCGGCGCCATCGCCGCAATCCGCTCCGCCGTCATCCCGCCGCTCAACAAACCCGAATGCATCGGCGAGTAGCAGAGAATCCCGATGTTGTGCTCCGCGCAGAACGGCATCGTCTCCGCCTCGATATCCCGCACCAGCAGGCTGTACGGCGGTTGCAGCGACGTAATCGCCCCAATCGGCAGCGCCCGCTTCATCTGCGCCACGCTGAAGTTCGAGACGCCTGCCCAGCGGATCTTGCCCTCCTCCTTCAGTCGCATCATCGCGCCCCAGCCCTCTTCAATATCCTCATCCGGCTCCGGCCAGTGGATCTGATAGAGGTCGATCACGTCCACCTGCAATCGCCGCAGCGAAGCCTCGCACTCTTCGCGAATCGAGTCCGCCTTCAGAGACTTGTAGATCTTCCGGTCGCTGCCCCACCGCCGCTCGCACTTCGTAAACACATACGGCTTCTGCGCAACGCCAGCCAGCGCCGCCGCCACTATCTCCTCGGAGTGCCCCAGTCCGTAAACGGCCGCCGTATCAATCCAGTTCATCCCCGCATCGATGCCCGCGCGGATGGCCGCCACCGATTCCGCGTCGTCCTGCGGACCCCACGCAAAGGCCCACCCGCCGCCGCCCATCGCCCACGATCCGATACCAAGCGGAGTCAGGAAAAGATCGCTGTTGCCAAGTTGTGTCGTTTGCATAGCTTGTTCTCTTATAGTGTGCCCCGAACCAGTGCCTGAATGGAGGGCTTCACTACCAGCAGCAGCCCCGCCACCGGATGCTGCTTCGTGCACGCCTTCTCAATCGCCTCCGCCGCATCGCCATCCTGCTTCAAGATAGCCCGGCAATCCGCCTCGTTCTTCGGCGACAATCGCGCCAGCCCGGCACCGTCGATCACTGCTGCCAGCTCCGCCCGTCGCTCCACCCGCAGCCGCCCGTTGTCCATCGCCTCCAGCCCGGCCCGCGCCACCGTGGCCAGCGCGTCCGAGAGCGGCACCAACTCCGCCAGGATCCCCGATCCCTCCAGCATCGGCCTCACCCGCGCGTCGTTGTCCCGCCACGCCACCAGCATCGCCCGCACTCGCCGCCGCGCCGCCTCATCCCCGCCCAGCGCCGCCCGCACGTCTTTGCCGAACTCACGCGCCACCACGCTCTCCGGCGGCACTGCGTCGATCAGGCGGTTCAGCGGCAGCGTCACTTCGTGATGGCTGAGAATCCCCCGCGTGTACTCCTTCACCGGCTCCACCGCGCCAGCCAGCGTCACCAGCGGCCCCACCTCCTTCGTCCCCGCCATGCGCCGCAGCATCAGCTCCGTGCCCGATCTCGGCCGGAATCCCTGCATCTCCATCTGCAGCGTCAGCGCCTCCAGCCGCCCGTACAGCGCCTCCACGTCCCGCACCTCCGCCGGCGACCACAGCCGCTCCGCCACCGCCGCCAGCCGCGGCCACAACCGGTTGTCCAGATTCTCGGGATTTACAAACTCCGTCCACATGCACGCCTCGCCGCCCAGCACCCGCGCCTTCGCCTCCGCCGGCAGCGCCGCCGCCTCGCCCCCCAGCGGATCCGCCTCATAGTGCTGCTCCACCGATTGCATCAGATCCAGATAGAAACCAGTCGAGAGGATCACCGGATAGCCCGCCCGTGCCGCCGCCGCCAGCTCCTTCGGCCCCCGCCACGATTGGATCAGAGCCTCCCGCGGCACGTCCGGATGCTGAATCTCGTCCCACCCCATCATCACCTTGCCGTGCTTCTTCACAATCGCCACCAGCCGCTTGTTGAAGTACGCGTGCAGCGCCGCGTTGTCCGGCAAACCCTGAGCCTTCATGAAGGACTGGATCGTCGCGCTCTTCGTCCACTGCCGCCCGTTGTTCTCATCCCCGCCGATATGCAAATAGGGGTCCGGGAACAGCCGCGCCATCTCCCCGAAGAACCGGTCCAGAAACTGATACGTGCTCTCCTTCGAAGGGTCCATCACCGGGTCGAAAATCCCGTGGCCCCGTTCCACTACATAAGTGCCCGGCACGGTGCCCAGCGCCGGATAATGCACCAGCCAAGCCGTCGCGTGCCCCGGCACATCAAACTCCGGCACCACCCGGATCCCCCGCGCCCCGGCGTACGCAATCACCTCGCGCACCTGGTCTTGCGTATAGAACTCACCCTCCAGTCCCACGCGGTGCAGCAGAGGGAAGCTCTTGCTCTCCACGCGGAATCCCTGGTCGTCGCACAGGTGCCAGTGCAGGACATTCAGCTTCACCGCCGCCATCCCGTCCAGCGTATGCTTCACCGTCTCCACCGGCATGAAGTGCCGCGCCACGTCCAGCATCAGGCCCCGCCAGGGAAACCGCGGAGCATCCGTGATCAGGCAAGCCGGCGCCGCAAAGCCGCCCGGAGTCACGGTGACCAGTTGCAGAAACGTCTCCACCCCGCGCAGCAGCCCCGCCGAGCGCGCCGCCGTCAGCCGCGCGCCCCGCGCGTCGATCTCCAGCGAGTACGCCTCATCCTCGCCCAGCTTCACCGGCACCGCCGAGGCCAGTTGGCAACTCACCGTCAACGCCGGCCCGTTGGCCGCGGGAGCATCGGGAATCCCCGTAATCCGCGAGAGCCGCCGCAGCGAGTCGCGCCACGAGCTGCCCAGCGCCGCCGCGCAAGGCCCCTCGGCCACAATGCGAAATCCGGCGGCAATCGCCAGGGACCCACTCCGTGCTTCAATCCTAGCCGGCTGCGGGACAACATTCGGGCCGGCCGCAAGAGCGCCGGCGGTCATCAGAAAGGTAATGAAACTGCGCACGCGCCCACTGTAGCGCGCCGCGAACCCCACGTGGGTGCTATATTGAAAACGTCCCAGCCCCATCCCATGCCGGAGTGGCGGAATGGCAGACGCAGCAGACTCAAAATCTGCCGAGGTACACCCTTGTGTGGGTTCAAGTCCCACCTCCGGCACCACCCCCTCTGATCTCCCCCCTCCAGCGCACGCCGCTCGTAGCGCGCCAAAACGCCGCCGCCGCTCCGAGCTGCACTTTCATCGCGGCCCAAGTTGTTTCCGACAATGCTGCTTTTCAAGCACGTGTCGCCATTTAGGGCCGGACGTCCGCGAGCCATGGACCAACCTACTTCTGCGGCACAGAAAAAGCACGACGTCCCGTTTTGTTTCCTACCACGAGGACGCCGTTCCTTCCGTGGGTGTCAGTCCCCAAGAAAACCACCGAGTTCCCCCCGCCCCCACCGGGTGGGTAAATCATGAGGCCCCAGTCGTCATCTTTGTCGGACGGCGTGGCCGTGCCTAAGAACCCGAAGCCTGCCCAGCGATAGCGGCATCCTGGCGTCGCTGCGGACCGTCGCCACACCGCCGCAGTTCCGAAACGCATTGGCGGCGCGGCCGGGCTATGGAGCACCGAGTCAATGGCGCTGCGTCGCTAACCTAGGGGACAAGCCAACGTGTGCCGTCCGGTCTGCGAACGGATATCCATGCTTCCTCTTTGCCCGACCGGGATCTTCCTGCGACAGCTGAGGTCAAGTACGTCTGGCGGCTTGGTCCGCGAACCACCAGTCCCCATACAGAAGGTGGTTCAAGAGAAGGGATATCGCCCTCGTCGATGCCTCCCAAACTGACACGAGCTTCCGTGTTGAAGTCGCCCAAATGAAGTGCGGACATCCCTGTGCTTCCTGCCACGAGACTCATCCTGCCCCAAGTCTTGTCCTGACTAAACACGAGAGCTTGGTTGCCATTCGATTCCGACAACTGCACCGTCTTGTTTCCCTTCGCATCGAACAGCGCGAGCGCAACTTCATTCTCACCATCTACGCCCCAACGTCCAACGGCTCTCCCTCCCGGATCTAGTAGTTCGAAGCTGTGTGCCCGCACCGTCGCCGCCGCCGGCCGATGCATCCATCCTTCGGGAACGATTGCGTGGGTTGCCACATAACCCAACACCCCGCCTACAAAACCCAAAGCGCCCGCTAAAAATGCTGGTTTGCTGCCCACGGTGATCCTCAGGTATGGTGACACCGGCCGCGCCACGCCAGTTCCGCGTACGGTGGAAGGCACTCCATAATCGTCTGAATGTCCGCAAACCGAGCGCTGAACCTGATTCTCATGGTCGCCCCCCAGTCGGTAGGCGTCGGTAGTGCCCGACTCGCCCGTATACGATAATGCTGCTTCAACGCCACTGGCCGTCCGCGCCGGCACTACCGACGCGCCATTGCGGTCTAATGTCCATGAACCTACATGGCAAACCTAATCGCGCCGGCGCGACTTTCGATTGCCGCAATCTGTCAGACGAGCTAGCCCCCGGCCTCCAGTGGCCGGATTCAGGGGCGCGTCATCGAACCACTCACGGTGTCGGCGGCTTTCCACGTCCGAGTTGTTTTAGATCCTCTGAAGCATTCTGAACTGGCCCTGTCCGAGAGCACGTGCTAGTGAGCAAGCCCTCATGAAAGAACTCCGCCTTCCATGCGTACACCAAAAGCTCGTTGCCCTTCCTCACGAGATGGCGGGCGAACCCAGGGGAGCACGAGCCCCCCATGACCAAATTCGCCATCTTGAAGACCGCGGGAAGCCGTCCCTTGAAAACCCGCTGCACGGCGAAGGTAATCTGTGAATCGCTAACATCTGTGATCGTCCCCGAAAAGACGACCTCGGAATGCTTAGCCTCTGCCTTAGCAGACGGCAGGACGCACTCGCAGCAAATCCCAAGCTGCACTGAAACAACCGCAAGGGCTAGACTGATCCGCACAATTCAATACTATCGCCGATGCGCCCTTAGTGGATGTGACTGGGCTTTGGGCGGGTAACCATCGATATCGGTAACTGTCGAAAAGTCGACGTCGCTCCGACAGGCATTGGAAGCACGGACCAAGTTCTCTCCAGGAATGCTTGAACGCCATATCAGTGCTACCCGGCCAAATCGCCACAGCCAAGGACTAGATCCTTGGAGTTGACGGCGCGTCACACGCTCTGGAACACCTGGGCGACATAGCAGTCCCACCGATTCCTGGTCGTGCGGCGTTCTGACGGAACGCAGACAGTGCTCAGAGGCTCATAGGCTCTTCTCACCGCCGGAGGCGCTCGTCACGAGAGGCGCAACGTGGTTCGAACTCATATTCGGAGCTGGATATCGTCTACCGGCCGCATAGCCATAGAATAGCTGTCGTGTCACTCTCCCTGATGCATGAGCTTTTCGAGCACCAGGCCTGGGCCGACGCCGAACTTCTCGCCGTCGGGGGTCCGTCCGTTTGTGAACCCCAGGGCTGCGAGGTGAGTGTTTACGTCACCCCTACCTTGACATTCTACCTACCTCGAATAATATGGTAGGTAGGCATTCAAGGTATGGCCGCAAAAGACGGATCTCGTTCAGGGCACACTTGACCTTCTGGTCCTTAAGACCGTTGCGCAAGGCCCGATTCACGGTTATGGCATCGCACAGCGGATTCTCGTCACGTCGAAGGAAACACTGCAGGTGCAGCAGGGATCGCTTTATCCGGCGCTGCATCGACTGGAGCGTAAGGGCCTGGTGAAGGCCGAGTGGCGCGAGTCCGGCAACGGACCGATGGCGAAGTACTACTCGCTCACCGCCGCCGGACTCAAGCAGTTCGAGGCGGAGGTGGAGCAGTGGCGCAGGTACTCGGGTGCAATCGCGATGGTGCTGGAGTCGTAGGGGAGGTACTATGCGGTTTCCTGGGCACGAGCCGAATCTGAATTGGAGCGGGAGATCGCCCACCACTTGCACCTACTCGCCGCCGAGTACGAACGGCAAGGATACTCGCGTTTGGAGGCGAAGCGCATGGCGAAGCGTGAGTTCGGCGGAAGCGATCAGGTGAAAGAGAAGTGCCGCGACGAAAGCCGCTGGGCGTGGTTGATCGGGCTCCGGCAGGATCTCTCGTTCGGCCTGCGAATCATGCGCAAGGCGCCGATGGTGACAGTTGCGGCGATTCTGTCACTCGCGCTCGGCATCGGCGCCAATACCGCCATCGTGTCGCTGATGGACGCCGTGTTGTGGCGGGAGTTGCCGGTGCCGGAGCCGAAGCAACTGGTGCTCATCAACTGGTGGGCGCCGGAGTACCCGCGCGAAGTGGTGGGCAGCGGACGCGGCAGTGCCCGCGGCGTAGATGGTGGTCTACTGGCGGACTTCTTTTCTTATCCGGCTTTTGAAGCCTTGCGGACTGGCATGGCCGGGCGCGGGTCCGTCACGGCGTTTGCACTTCCTCAATCGGCCAGCATCAGATATGATGGCCATCCAGACGTAGCGCAAGTCCGGACGGTGGCCGGCAACTTCTTCACGACGTTGCGGACACGGTCACGATACGGCCGGCTGCTGTACGACAGCGACGATGCAGTGGGTGGGGTTGTCCCGGCGGTTGTGTCGCATCTGTTTTGGGAGAAGACGCTTGGTGGGCGCCAGACGGCTATCGGCCGCTCGATCGCGATCAACGGTCAGTCCTGTGTGATCGCGGGCGTGCTGGAGCCAGGATTCTTCGGGCTGCTACCTAGCGACAACACGGAGATCTATGTGCCGCTGAAGTCTGGCGCCCGGATACTCGATCCCGGCAATCCACTCATCGACGGCCGATCGTGGCGAGTGTCTCTGCTGGCCCGTCTGCTCCCGGGCGCTGAGGCGGCGCAAATGCAACCTGTGATGCAATCCCTCTTCATGTCGTCCTGGTCCGGAAGGATGAGAGACCCGGCAATGGAACCGCGTATCCGTCTGGAAGACGGCAGCAGCGGACTGGGTTCGCTGCGCCGCGAGTTCCGCAATCCCCTGTTTGTCCTGGGCGGACTGGTGGGGCTACTGCTTGTCATCGCCTGCATGAACATTGCAGGCCTGCTGCTGGCTCGCGCGCTTGCGAGACAAAAGGAAGTGGCAATGCGCATCTCGCTCGGTTGCAGCCGAATGCGCCTGATGCGGCAGTTTCTGACGGAGAGCGCTCTGCTGGCTCTGGCCGGTGGCGCGGCGAGCATCGTAGTGGCCTACATCACGGCGAACGTGTTGGGCGAACTCGTGGCAGAGCGAGGAGCGCGGCCCGTGGCCGTCGCGCTCGACATCCGCTTGCTGGCCGTGGTTGGGGCCATGACGGCTGCCGCGCTGCTGTTGTTCGGGCTCTTCCCGGCGTGGCGTGGTTCTCGGCTCACCGACGCATCGTGGCTCAAGGAAGGCGCCGGCAGCATGGGCCAGACGTCCCGTCACAAGTGGAACGCCGCACGGGTTCTGCCATTGGTGCAGGTCGCGATGTCGGTTGTCCTGGTGATGACTGGGATTGTGTTCACGCGCAACCTGGTCTCCATCGAATCGACTGATCCGGGCTTTGACCGCCGCAATCTTGTGATGTTCGATGTGCGTCCCGGCAAGTCGGGCTACAGCGAAGAGAAGCTGCCGGTCTTCTACTTGAACCTGGAGCGCGTGCTGGCCGAGGCGCCCGGGGTTTCGCAGGTCGGGCTGGTGAATTTCAAGCCGATGAATATCGGCGGCTGGTGGATGCATGCGGGGCTCGCTGGAAAGCAGGAGCTCTATCCATCCTCTGTCAACGGTGTCACCCCCGCCTACCTGTCGCTCTACTCACCGCGCATCATCGCCGGACGTAATATCTCAAGGCTCGACATCGCCAACCGCAGCAAGGTCGCCGTGATCAGTGAGGATCTTGCCCACAAGCTGGGTGGCCCGGGAGTGGTGGGAGGAAAGCTCGTGTTCAAGGACGGCCCGGCCCGGAAGTTCTTCGACGAGCGGGAGATTGTCGGCATCGCTCCCACCATCGCCGTGACATCGATGAAAGAACAGCCGTACGCCGTCTGGGTGCCCTTCGACGCGACGTCAAACGCGACAATCATGCTGCGCACGTCGCGACCGCCAAGACTGGTACTGCCCGCCATTCGCGAGGCCATGGCCGCGATCGACAGCGACCTCCCGCTCATCGACGTCATCACCATGGAGGAACAAATCTCCAAAATCCTGCAACGCGAGCGCATGTTCGCGACGCTTTGCAGCGCCGTCGGCATTCTGGCGCTAGTACTCACCGTCATCGGGCTCTACGGAGTGATGTCGTACGGCGCGTCGCGGCGGCGCAGCGAGATCGGCGTCCGCCTCGCGCTCGGCGCGGTCCCGCTCGACGTGCTCACGATGGTGCTGCGAGAGGGACTTCTGATCGCTGTTATTGGCATGGCAATTGGCGTTCTCTTGGTGTGGGTGGGCGCCAAGTATGTGGAGAAAGAACTGTACCAGATGAAGGCGCTGGAGCCGCTCTCGTTCGCACTGACGCTGGGGCTCCTTCTCGTCGCGGCGCTCGTCGCCGTCGGCATTCCCGCTTTTCGCGCGTCACGCCTTCAACCGGTTCAGACATTGCGCCAGGAATAAGGCGGCTCCACGAAACCGGTGTCATGCCCCGTGAAACTCCCAGGCCGAATCTTTGGATTCGCAGCTTCACAGGGAGAGGCACATCCTGGCGGAGGAGTGTAATGCGCTCCAGCAAAGATAGGGAAACGTCTGGTGGCAGTAATTCAACGTGTCGCGGGACGTCTGCTGCTGGTATGGTCGCTAACAACCGTTAGTGCTGTATCGGAGACGAGCCGGCGGTACACAGCCGGTGAGAAGACGAGGGCCCGTGCCGGATCGTTTTCGATACAGCAGGTTGAAACCTCCCTTATGGTAGACGGTCGAGATACCACCGCCACTCCAAAGCACAATCGAGGCGCGGACCAAGTTGTTTCCGGGAATGCTGCTTCAACGCCATAAGGCGGAATTCCAGATGTACGTCATCTGGGATCCCTCCAGGCACGTCGAAATCTGGACCAGCGGTCTTGAGGACTACAATGTTGTCGAGAGCATTACGTGCGGAGACTCAATCAGATCGTGCATCCGAATGGTCGCCATCGAGTCGAGTTGTTTCAAGATGACAAACAACGCTGGTTCTACCGGCGGTCGGATCGTGTGAAAAAGCGTTGGCGCAAGGTACGAGGCGAAAGCGGTCCTTTTGCATCGTACGCCGTCGCGCTGGTCACATCGGGGGAAGAAATGCCTTGGATCCCGGTGGCACTCATCCCCCATTCGTGGCACGTGGAGTTGATGCGGGGACTTGACTTCGATTTCAGGGAGTACACCAGCGAATACGGCGAACATGACCACTGCGTCCAGTGCTTTAAGACCCTAATGCCGCCAGAGACAGCATTCGAGAGTGCGGAGCATCGTGGCTTTGTCACGCGGTACCAAATACCAGACGGTACCGGCAAATGGCAATGGCACTGGATCTGCAGCGATTGTTTTGAGGAACTACACGCTGCGCTGCAGTGGCGGGCGATGGGGCACGTTCGAGAAGCTATCTGATGCAAGACGGCCAGCAAGGCTGAAGCAAGTTCGCGCATCGGCAGAAGACATTGTGGTCGCTAACCATCCATATCGGAAACTGCTTGAGTCACTCGCGAAACGCCTGCATCTTCCGCGCCCGCCCCGATCCCACCCGCGCCGAAGCCCCCGCACCAGCAGAGCCATGCAATCCCACGAGTCAGTACGTCATGTGCTTTCGCTACCCGACCGAGGTTCAAATCCCACCTCCGGAACCACCCCCTCTGAGCCCCCGAACCCACCGCCGCATCGCCACATAACTCCGCCCCGACCGCGAAAACAGCCGCCCGAACCACCGAGAATCCCGCACGTAATACGCGTCGATGCGCGGCAGGTCAAAACAGTGGTCCCCCGGGCTCAGAAAACCCAACCGCGTGCCACAAGCCAGCCGGAACACCTCCGCTGCCAACCGCCGCACCCGCGCGTCGCTGTCGCCGTAAGGATAGACCAGCGTGTCGGCCGTCACCCCCAGGCGGGCCTCCAGGCTCGCCCGGCATCCGCTCAGCTCCTCGCGCACCTGCTCGTCCGGCACCCGCGTCAGGAAAGGGTGCGTCGCCGAATGTGCGCCAATCCCGATCCCCTGCGCAACCACTCGCTCCAACGCCCGCCACCCCATCAGCGGCAGGCGCGGCACAAACGCCGGCTGTGTCGGCCAGCCGTTGTCGCGCCCGCAATAGCCGCTCACCGGAAACACCGTCGCCGGCAGGCCGTACTCCGCCAGCACCGGCGCGGCGTGCGTCAGGAAATTCTCATAGCCGTCGTCAAAGGTCAGCGCCACCGCCCCCGGCGTGTCGCGCACCTCGGTCAGCGGAACCACGCGGATCCGCTTCGCGGCCAGAATCTCCATGTGCCGCCGGAACTGCGCCGGTGAGACGGAGATCACCGAGCCGCTGTCGTCGATGGAGTGGTAGGTCAGGATCACAGGTGTGCCGCGCGCTGGCGTTCTCAGCGACAATAGGTCGGAATGTCCAATGTAACAGCCAACCGGCGGCCGGTTGTAATTCTGGGCGGCGGCCCCGCCGGTCTCGGCGCCGCCTGGCAGCTCGCCCGGCGCGGTTTTCGTGTCACCGTGGTGGAGCGCGGCCCGGCTCTCGGCGGCAACGCCGGCAGCTTCCAGTTGGATGGCCAGGCCGTCGATTTCGGCAGTCACCGCCTGCATCCCTCCTGCGACCCGCGGATCCTCAGCGATATCCGCTCCATGCTCGGCACCGACCTGCTCGATCGTCCGCGCCACGGGCGCATCCATCTCTGCCAGCGCTGGCTCCACTTCCCGCTGAAGCCGGCCGACATCCTGCTCAACGCCCCGCGCCCCTTCGCCGCCGGCGTCCTGCGCGATATGCTCTGGAAACCTCGCGCCGCCGCTGGACCAGACAACTTCGCCACGGTGCTCCAGCGCGGCCTGGGCCCCACCATCTGCCGCGATTTCTACTTTCCTTATGCGCAGAAGATCTGGGGACTCGATCCCCAACTGCTCGACGCCGAGCAGGCCCGCCGCCGCGTCTCCGCCGGTTCCATCGCCAAGCTCGCCCGCAAGGTGCTCGCGCCTTCCACCAAGGGCCGCTTCTTCTATCCGCGCCATGGCTTCGGCCAGATCAGCGATGCCTACGCCCAGGCCGCCCGCGACGCCGGCGCCACCGTGCTGCTCAACTCCAACGTGGATCGCGTCGAGCTCTCCGCCGATGGCTCGGCCGTCGTCGAGGTCAGCACGCGCGACGGAGCCACGCGCCTGCATCCCGCTCTTGTTCTCTCGACAATTCCCGTCACACATCTGGCCCGCATGATGCAGCCCGCGGCGCCGGCCGGCGTACTGCAAGCCGCCGCGTCCTTGCGCTATCGCGCTATGCTGCTCATCTACCTCACGCTGGAAACGGACCAGTTCACGGAGTACGACGCCCACTACTTCCCCTCGGCCGGCATCGCCATCACGCGCCTCTCGGAGCCGAAAAACTACGGCCTCGCCGGCGTGCCCGGCCGCACCGTGCTCTGCGCCGAGCTGCCCTGTGACCCCGCCGATGCCGTCTGGCAGGCCGCCGATTCCGAGCTCGGTCAGGTGGTGCTCAGCGCGCTGGAGCACGCCGGCCTCCCCTACACCGGCACAGTGAGCCGCGTCACCGCACGCCGCCTGCCGCAGGCCTACCCCGTGTACGCCCAGGGCTTCCAGCCGCACTTTCAGCAATTGGATCAGTGGGCGGATACGCTCCAGGGTGTCGTGACACTCGGCCGCCAGGGTCTCTTTGCCCACGACAACACGCACCACACTCTCGCCATGGCTTACGCCGCCGCCGAGTGTGTCGATGACCAGGGCAGCTTCCATCGCGATCGCTGGAGCCTGCACCGCCGCGAGTTTGAGTCGTTTATCGTAGAGGACTGAAGGCGCGCCAGATCCCTTCCATCTGCGGCCACAAGCTCATACCCACTCGCACCGTCACCACTGCCAGCGGCGCCGCCAGCCAGCGCTGCGCCGGCCCCGGATGCGCAAAGGCCAGCGCCGCCAGCAGCGGCGTGAAGGCCCGTGGCCACGAGTTGAGATCCATCCAGAATCGATCCGCGCTGGCCGCGAAGAAAAGCCCCGCGAACAGCACTCCTACCCACTGCATTTTGCTCGCCGTGCGCCACCGGAAAAACGTGAACGCCAGCGCTACCGCAAACAGTACACCCAGCAGCGAGAGGTGCACCGCCACCGGGTCCCCCGTCGAGTGCCACAGCCGCACCAGGATTCCGTAGCCCGCCTGGTAAAACGCCCATCCCGGCACCTCCGGCTCAAAGTCCGGCGTCGCCGGCATCACCATGCGCAGCCACACGTACCACGCCGCGCACGGCAGCGCCGCACTCAACACCCATGCCGCGCGCCGGTACCGCGACGAAGCCAACTCGGCCAGCGCGAATGCCGCAATCACCAGGAACCCCAGGTCGCGAGCCAGCGCGCATAGCGCCAAACAAATCCAGAGCCGCACGTTTTTGCCGGAATCATCCCAAAGCAGGCACAAGAACAGCAGGCAATACAGTGCCACGTCCACCGTCATGCGGTCCATGCACGTCAGCGTCCCCGGCAGTAACACAAACAACAACCCGCCCGCCGGGTGACGCCCCTGCCGCGCCAGCCACCGGCTGAACGAATACACCCCAGCCCGATGAAAACCAGAACAAGCAGAATGTACGTCCCGTCGATCCGTTCCTGCACACCGCCGGCCAGCGCCCACGCCAGCCCAGGCAACAGAATCCGCCGCCAGCGCAGCGCCGGCACATCGGCGTACTGCGCATAGTCGAGCTTCAGCCACGGATCGTGCGCCACCATTCGGTAGTATTGGCCGTCGTAGCCCGTGTCGCCCGCCATTCGATACGTGCCGCGCTCCAGTTCGGCGGGCAGCGCCGTCGTCTGGTTGGTTCCGAAAAGCGCCGTCCAGTTGCCGTGATAGTTCGCATGCACGGTGAGCGCTTGCCAGCCCGCGGCGGATGCCATCGCCAGCACGGCGACAAGAAGAGAGGCGCCGCGTCGTCGCTGGAAGATGTATTTGAGTGTGCCGATGGCCACGCCCGTCGCACCGCACAGGTGGTGCACTCCCAGCAGGATCAGGCCCTCAAACGATGCCAAAATGCCACTTTTTTGTGCAAGAAAGTGCAAAAAATGCGCGTTTAGCGCGACATAGCCAACCACTCCGAGAACCAGCATGTGCCAGGAGTATTCCGCTAGAAACGGCATCAGCAACGCCAGTATCAGGGCGCTCGCCAGCTGTCTCTTGCCCAGAACTTTGGGGTAAGTGCGCTCGCGCCACATCAGTTCGGAGATCGGCACAGCCCGCCGGAAAATATCAGTGCGCACCATCGAACCGAGCGTCCAGCGCTTGAGGTGGCGGACCTGGATGCAGGTGTCGATCTCGATGTGATGGCCGCGCCGCGCCATCCTCATGCCCAGTTCAACATCCTCGATGGAACACGTGACGTACTGCGTATCGAATCCGCCAACGGAGTGAAACACAGACCGGCGCACCGCGCCACAGCCTGCCCAGAACGTGTTGGCCTCGCGTGGCGCATCGTGGTGCACATAGCAATGGAGCAGGTTGCGGAACCGCGAAACACGGCCGGGATCGCTGGGCGTGTCGTCGTAGGAGCCAAAGAGCGCGTCAAGCTGCGCATCCTGATCGAAGCGGCGCGCGATCAGGCCGAGCGAGTCCTCGTGGATCTCCACATCGGCGTCGATGAACACCAGCACGTCGCCGAGCGCCTGCTGCGCGCCCAGATTGCGTGCCGCGGCCGGCCCGCCGTTCTTTGGCATGCGCAGTAGCTTGGCGCCGAAGCGTTGCGCCACGCCGGGCGAGCCGTCGGTGGAGCCATCGTCCACCACAATCACTTCCAGCGGCTGGTTTTCCGAGCGGGCCAGCGCACGCAAGCATACGTCCAGCATCGCCTCGCTGTTGTAGACCGGGATGATGACAGTGAGCGAACTGGTCATTGCGCCGGAGCGCCTCCGGCTGCGTCTCTCACGCAGACCGTCACTTCGCCGTTCTTGAGTGTGCCAGGGAACACCTTCACGATGCGGAACTCGCGGCCCACGGCCTCATGCACCTCCGGGGAGATGGAACGGAAGACAGGCTCCAGCGTGTAGAGAAACCAGGTGCGCCCGGCCGGCGCGCGCAGCGCGGCGAGCTCGGCGGCGTTGTGCACCTCAATCCATCCGGCATGGTAGAACTGGCCGTAAACCCATGTGCTGAGATCCGAGGTGGCGACACGGTCGCCGGGCTGCAACTGGCTGAGCACATACTGGCGGGCCGAGCCGAAATCCTGTTTGGGTCCGTAGGCAAAGGGCACCGATGCCGCCGAGACGGCGATGATGGCGAAGGCAATGGCCGTGCCGGCGCGCGGAATGAGCAGGGCGCCGCGGATGACGATCAACGCGCCGAAACCCATCGCGAAGTAGAAGAACCGCGGCCAGATGTGGTGGCCCATGGCCAGCAGGATGGACGAGCCGATGACGGGTGGCAACACCAGCAGCGCGACGACGGCGGGCCGGGTGCGCCAGTAGCTCCAGGCGCCGGCGAGAAACAACGTCAGGGCCAGTACACCGGCGGCCGCGCCGGCATAGCCGATCCGCAATCCGCGCGCCAGTTCCAGCACGGTCCACAACGGGCTCTTCCATTCCTGCACCACACTGACCGTATGTTTGACGCCGCTGAAGATGGACGCCATGGCAGGCGCGTGCAGCAGAACCGTGAGAGTGAAAGCCAGGCCGAAGCCGAGCGCCGTACCGCGCCAGGCGCGCTGGCCGCGTGTCTGCCACGCCGCGATGAGTGCGTGTCCGATCAGGACAAAGGCCATGGTGGCGTGCGTGTAGACACCCAGCGCGGCAGCCACAGCGTAGGCGCACCAGAGGCCGGTGCGTTGTTCGCGCAGCGCGCGGAGCAGCAGCCAACTGGCCATCAGAGTCCAGAACAGCAGGCCCGCGTAGCCGCGCGCGTTCTGGCTGAACCACACATGCTGGTAGGAAAACGTGAGGAGCGCGGCGCCCAAAAGGCCCTGCTTGCGATCCGCCGCCTCGGCGCCGAACAGGTACATCGCCCAGATGCTGGCCGCGCCGAACAGTGCGGCGGGCAGGCGGAAGGCCCAGACGCTCTCGCCGAACACGTTCATGCTGAGCCGCGCCAGCAGGCTGAAGAGAAAATGCTGGTTCTCCGTGCCATAGAGCATGGGGATCTCAGACAGCGGGAGCCGCATGTAGCGCACCCAGGTGGTGATCTCGTCCAGCCAGAGACCTTCGTCGAGCCGGTAGAGGCGCATCAAAAGAGCGATCCCCGTGAGCGCCGCAATTGCTGCCAGCGCACGCCGCGATCCGGAGCCGTCACTTAACTGCAAATTGACCTCATGATCCTCCGCTAAATCAACACTCGATACATGGTCGCAACGCCAGCCGGACCTGTGCAAGCGTGGAATCTCAGTTGATAGTACCGGCTGGCGGCCACTACCATGGTGTTTCCTTCCTGATGACGGCTCCGGCACCATGCATCTGTCTCACCTGCGGCCCGGCCGCGCTGCTGCCGCAGCGGCGCTACCGCTGCAAATCGGCACAGGGCAAGGCTCTTTTCGGCGGCTCGCAACTCTACCGCTGCCAGGGCTGCGGCCTGATTCAAGCATTCCCCCTTCCGTCGCTGCCGGCCTTGGCTGAATATTATGCGGAGGACTACCGCAACCACTGCCTCAGCGCGACCGATGCAGAGGAACTGCAGAAGTTTCCACTGGACAATCTGTTCTATTACAATCGCGGACAGTCTGTGGCGGAGCTGCTAGCGCCGCGCGTCACCTCGCCCCAGCCGCGCATCCTCGACATCGGCGCCGGGTATGGCCACATTCTGCACGCGCTGGGGGAGCGCTTTCCAGGCTGCACGCTGAGCGCGATCGAATTCTCAAACGTCTGCGTGGAGCATCTGCGATCCCGCGGGATTGCCGTTTTCGCTCAGCCGGCGGAGGAGATCCTGCCCGCACTCCCGCCGTTCGACGTCATCGTGCTGTCCCACGCGCTGGAGCATTTCCTGGATCCGGGCGCGATGCTGCGCCTGATCGCGAGCCGGTTGTCTCCGGGCGGGATCCTCTATGTGGAGGTGCCGCACATTCCCGAGGAAGCGATGCACCGCTACATCGATAGTGTCTGGGCGCCACGCGTGGACGAGCCGCACATTACGTTCTTCGATCCCCGCTCGCTCAGCGGCGCCTTGGCCGCCAGCGGCCTGGCGGTGGAACTGTGTACGACGGCCGGCCCGGAGTACAGCCGGGTATCGGCGCTGCGGTTTCATATTCCGCAGTGGCGCTGGCTGATGGAACGGATCATCCCGAAGCCGATCTTCCGCTTCCTGCGGCGGCAGCGCGCGGCGCAGTCGATGAAGGTGAATGCGCGCGAGGATGCCTTCTACCAGCAGGGCGGCTTCCGCATCTGGATCCGCGCCATCGCGCGACGGACGGCAGCGTGAGGGCGCCGCGGCTCTCCGTGGTGATCCCGGCCGTGAGCGGCCCGGTCGTGGCAGGGGCTTGTGAGGCAGCGCTTCGGCGGCTGGCTGGTGTGGACGACGTGGAAGTAATCGTCGTTCCGGCGCGGCCCGGCGCCACGCTCTGCCAACTGCGCGCCGAGGGTGTCCGCAAGGCCACGGCGCCGAATATCGCCATCCTGGGAGACCGCTACCATGTGACGCCCGGCTGGCTGGAGGTGGCCACCAGCCCGGCGCGATTCGACGCCGCCGGCGGCTGCGTCAGTCCCTCGCCGCGGCTGGGCTATTTCGGCTGGTGTGTCTACCTCTCGGAATATGCGCAACTGGCGCCGCCGATCAGCGCCGGCGGGACATTTGACGCCCGCGCGCTGCCGGGCGGGAATACGGTGTATCGCGCGGCGGTGCTGGATGCGGACCAGTTGGCGGCGTGTGCCACCGAGTTGCCGTTCCACGCCGCATTTTTGGCGTCGGGACGCAGCGCGGGCCAGGTGGGTGAACTGGAGGTGGTGCTCGCCTCCGCCCCCGGAGTGGGCGAGTTTGTACGCGAGCGATTCCGCTTCTCCTACGACATCGCCCGGGAGCGAAAGCAGCCGCTGCGCCTGTTTCTGTCTCCTCTGCTGCCCTTTGCCGTGCTGGCGCGGACCGCCTCTTCCACGGTTTTGCGGCGGCGTTTTTCGTGGCGCTGGCTGGCGTGCGCCCCAGTGATCTTCGCGCTTGGCGTGGTGCAGGCCGCCGGCGACTTGCTTGGCCATGCCGCGGCCGGTATGTCATCCTAAGCTGCGTGACGGAAGTGCAGAAACCATCCAGCCTGACCCTTTCCGTCGTCGTCACCTCTTACGAAACACGCCCCAGCCTGGTGCGCTGCCTGGAGGCCCTCACCCGGCAGAAGGAGCCGCTGGAGATCCTGGTTTCCGATTGTTCGCCCGTCAACCCAGCTATCGAGCTGGCGGCGCGCTTCCCCTCGGTGCGGTTTCTCTATTTCCCAGTCAAGCGCACGGTGCCGGAGCTACGATGGGCCGCCGTCCGCGAGGCTTCCGGGGATCTGGTGGCGGCGATGGAATCCAGATGCGTCCCGTCAGAGACATGGTGTGCGGAGCTCGTTGCAGCGCACAGGGCCCATCCGGACGTGCCGGCGTGCGGCGGACCGGTGAGCCTGCTGCCGGGCGGTTCGATCCGCGATCTGGGGATCTACCTCTGCGAGTATGGAGCGTTTGCGCCGCCAGTCCCGCAGGGGCCGTCGGCCCAACTTTCGGGCGCCAATCTCTGCTACCGGCGGCTGGCACTGCTGGAATGCGGGGACCTGATGGACGCCGGCGTGTGGGAGGCGCTGATGCACGAGCGCTGGCTGGGACAGGGACGGCATTTGTGGCTCTGCGGCGCATCCATCGCGTTTGAGAACACAATGGCGCTGGCCGATACGTTCCGTCAACGGTTCCACTACGCCTGGAGCTTTGCCAGCGAGCGGGTAGCCGGGCAGCCGCGAGGGCGCGCGATCCTGCGCGCGGCCACGGCGCCGCTGATCCCGCTCATCCTCATCGCCCGACTCTTCCAGGCGGCGCGGCAGAAGGGCTTTGTAGGCCAGGTGGTGAGGGCGTTCGGGTGGATACTGATTTTCCAGACCATCTGGGCGGCCGGAGAGTGCGCCGGTTATCTGCTGGGCGCGCCCAGGGAAGGGCACAACTACTAGCCGCCATGCGTGTCGGAATCGACGGAGGCTGCTGGGGGAACAGAAGGGGCTACGGCCGCTTCTTTCGCGAGGTTTTGGCGGAGATGCCTGCGCTTGACCCCTCCGTGCAGTACACCATTTTCCTGGATGTGCCGGCGTACGCGGACCATCCTCTGCCGGACGGAGTGCGGGCGGTGCATGTGTCCACCTCGGCAGGAGTGAACCAGACGGCCCATGCCAGCGGGCGGCGGCCGGTTTCGGATCTGTTGCGCATGAGCTGGGCCGTGGCGCGGGAGAAGATGGACGTTTTCTACTTCCCGTCCGTCTATTCGTACTTCCCCCTGTTGCGGCCGGAGCCCACGTTGCTAGGCATTTGCGACACCATTCCCGAACGAAATCCGGAGTTCACCTTTGCCTCACGGCGGGAGCAGCGATTCTGGGACTGGAAGGTGCGGCTGGCGCTGGCCCAGGCGAGGCGGGTGCTGACGATTTCGCAGTACTCGCAGCGCTGCATTCATGAGCAGTTCGGCTGGCCCATGGACCAGATCGATGTCGTCCACCTGGCTGCCTCCCGCGCCTTCCATCCCGGCGAGGCCGCCTTGCGGGATCCCTACGTGCTGTACGTCGGCGGCATCAGCCCGAACAAGAATCTGGCGTTGCTGATCCGGGCCTTTGCCCGGCTGCACCAAAGGGTGCCGGGCGTGAAGCTGGTGCTGGGCGGCGATCATCAGACCGACGGTTTCAAGGGCAACTACGCCGAGCTCGCCGCGCTGATTCAGGCCGAAAATCTGGGCGGACTCGTCGAGTTCACCGGCTACGTGCCGGAGAGCGATCTGTGCGGGCTGTACTGCGGCGCCGAGTTGCTGGCGTTCCCCTCGCTGGACGAGGGCTTCGGGCTGCCGGCCGTGGAGGCGATGGCGTGCGGGTTGCCGGTGGTGGCGTCGCGCGGCCACGCGTTGGAAGAAGTAGTGGGCGAGGCTGGTTTGCTGGTGAATGCGTGCAACGAGGGCGAACTGGCGGAGGCGATGGAGCGGATCTTGACAGACCCGGCGCTGGCGGCGGCCCTGCGCGCGAAGTCGCTGCGGCGCGCGGCGGATTTCTCCTGGAAGAAGACGGCCGAGGGCCTGCTGAACGTGTTGAGAGGGATGGCTGGAGAGGAGCAGGTGCGCCGGTGATCCCCTTTGTCTGCCCGCAGTGCCGGGGCGCCTTGGATTCTAGCCCGGAGCGCTATCGCTGTCCCGCCTGCTCCAGAGAGTACCCGATCATTTGCGGCATTCCGGATTTCCGCCTGCGGCCCGATCCCTACATCGGCATCGCGGAGGACCATGAGAAGGGCCGGTTGCTTTGGGCCGCGGCGCAGGAGCGTACATTCGAGGAGTTGCTGAGGCACTACTACTCGATCACCAAGGAAGATCCGCCCGACCTGGCCGCGCACTGGATCCCGCATTCTCTCTCGGAGCCAGCGATTGCCGGGCTGGTGCTGCAGGCGGCCGGGTTGAGCGACGCCGGGCCGGAGTTGCTCGACGTGGGGTGCTCCACCGGCGGGATGCTTATCACGGCGGCACGGCCCGGGCAGCGGCGCGTGACGGGCGTGGATGTGGCCTTCCGCTGGCTGGTGGTGGGCCGGTTGCGGCTGCGCGAGGCCGGCGTGGAGGCGCGGTTGGTGTGCGCGAATGCCGAATCTCTCCCATTCCCGGACGGCGTCTTCGACGTGGTGACGGCGCAGGATTCGCTGGAGCACTTCTTCGATCCTCTGCGGGCCATCAGTGAAGGCCGGCGGGTCTCCAGGGGTGGGGCGCGCTCGCTGTGGACGACGAATAATCGCTACTGCCCGCTGCCGGAGCCGCACCTGCATCTGTGGGGGGTGGGCTACCTGCCGCGGGCGTGGCAGGCGCCCTATGTGAGGCTTCGGCGGGGCGACCTGCACCCCTACTGGATTCGAATGCGCAGCGCGCGGGAATGGGGTCGCTTCTTCGCGCTGGGAGGGTACTCAGAGGCGCGGGTGCTGCCTGCCCCTCTCTTTGCCCCACACTGGCAGAGCGGCGCGTTACAGGCCGTGCTGGGCGTGTATAACGAGGTTCGCACATGGCCGCTGGTGCGCCAGGTGTTGCGGTGGATGGGGCCTAGATTGTGGATTGAAACCGCTCCCTGACGGTCGCGGCTCGGATACAACGCGTTGATTCCAAATCAGTTACTGAGCCGGGACCATCAGGGAGCGGTCCCCAGCGGGCGCGCGGCGCAACGCAAAAAAGGCAGGTCCGAAGACCTGCCCTCTTTGTGAACTCGGTTGGGAAGAAGAGCTACTTTGCCTTCTTCTGTTTCTGCTGGCCGACGCGGACCTTAAACTGTTTCTGCTGCATATCGTCCCAAGCTTTCCAATCGAAGCGCTTGGTGGCATCGGCAACGTACTGGTCCACGTCCGCGCCCTTCGGCAGGACAGCCATCAGGGTCGCGACCTGACCCGAGGGGCCGGAGATGCGAAAACGGCGGACATTCGGAATCGACATAACCACTTCACTATAGCAAACCGCGCAAGGTTTCCGCGAGGTTGGGATGGAGAAACTGGAAGCCGGCGGCCTGTGCGGCGGCTGGAATGGCGCGCTGGCTATCGAGGAGGATCCCTGCCATCTCGCCGTAGAGCGCACGCAGGGCGAACTCAGGCACCGGGAAAAATGTCGGGCGGTGGAGCGCCGCGCCCAGTTCGCGGGTGAAGCCGGCGTTGGTGACGGGCTCCGGCGAGACGGCATTGACCGCGCCGTCGAGGGCCTGAGTGTTGACCGCGAAGGCGATCAGCCGGACCATGTCCTCGACGTGAATCCACGACATCCATTGGCGGCCTCCCGCCAGGGGGCCTCCGATGCCCAGGCGGAACGGCGGCAACATTTTTTTCAGAGCCCCGCCCTCTTTGCCCAGGACGACGCCGATGCGCGGCGTCACCACGCGCATGCCGAGTGCAAGGGCTGCGCCGGCGGCCTGTTCCCACTCCACGCAGACTTCCGGGAGAAAGCCAGTGCCGGCGGCTGCGGACTCAGTGAGGACGTCGGCGCCGCGCGAGCCGTAGTAACCGATGGCGGAAGCGCAGATCAGCGTCTTCGGCCGCACGGGGAGCGCCCTGAGCGCCGCCACCAGATTGTTGGTGCCCTGCACCCGGCTGAGGCGGATCTTGCGTTTCACCTCATCGGTCCAGCGCTGGGCGACGGGTTCGCCGGCCAGATAAATGACGGCGTCAGCGCCCTCCAGGCTGGCCGCGGGCGGCGGGCCGGCCACGGGGTCCCAGGCGAAGTGCGCGGGGCCTCCGGCGGCCTTGCGGCTCAGGAAACGCAGGTCGTAGCCGTCTTTTTGCAGCAGGCCGATCAGTTCCGTGCCCAGGAATCCGGTGGCGCCAGTGAGCGTGATTCGCATGGTAGCTCCTTAGATTATGACCGGCCGGCGGAAGGGGTCTGTTCCAGTGATGCGCAGGTGACCGATCTCGCGCAGATAGGCGTCCACGCCCGTCTTTCGCTTCATGCCCTCCAGCCCCATGTAGCGGATCATGCCGAAGATGGGCCGCTCGCCCCACGGGCGGTCATGCAGGCCAAAGCACCAGAGAATGTTGGTGTAGGTATTGGGATCGCGGCCATCCAGCGCGTACTTGTCGTGGATGTGGATCATCGCCTCCAGGGCGTCCTGGCAGGTGGGCGACCACTCGATGATCTTCTTCCCCCAGTACATGCGGTAGTAGCCGTGGATCTTGCCGCGCAGCAGCATCTCCTGCTGGCAGGCGTTCCAGAGGTCGTCGTGGGTGCGGCCGTATTCAAACTGGGCGTGCCCGTAGACGGGTTCGCGGTGGTCGCCGGCGTGCTTGAGCAGCGTGGCGCGGACCCAATCCGGCAGGTTGCTGAGCGAGCCGGGGTGCTCCACATGGCGTGCGTAGTTGAAGGCGAGTTCGCGGCGGACAATCAGCTCTTCCAGGAACTCGTCGGCGATCAGTTTGTGTTCGGCGGCGTGGGCCTGGGCGGCGAGGGCGATTTCCAGCGAGGAGATCTGGCCGAAGTGGAGGTAGGGGCTGAGGTCCGATGTGGCGTGCGAGGCAGGGTTGTTGCGCTCGCGGGCGTAACGGCGCAGATTCTCGTCGAGGAAATGCTCGAGGGTGCGTTCGGCTGCCAGGCGGCCGCCGGTGTAGCTGATGGAGGGCGGGACGGAATGATCGATCTGGCAGGAGGCGACCAGCGCGGGGATGGTGGCCGCAGTGACCTCGACGTGGTGCTCTGGCGGGGGCGCGGACCAGCGCACGGCGGGATCGGCATCCGGGCAGGGCGTCAGGTGCTGGGGGAGCAGCTTCTTGATTTTGGGCCGGATGGTGTAGGCGGCGTACTCGCGCTTGGCCAGGACGCTCATGGGCACGATGCAGCTGGAATCCACGGCCTCGCAGGCAATCCTGAGCTTGTCCGGGACGGAAGAATTGTGGCCGGCGGCGATGAAGGTGGGATAGTCATCGGTGACTACGCAGGCGGCGCGGGCGGCTAGCCGGTAGAGGATGTCATTGGCGTCTGCTTTGCGGCGGCGGAGGTAGAAGCAGTAGCCGATGCCGCGCTGCGCCAGGCGTTTGGCGGTCTCGGGCACGCCTTCCAGGATGAAGGTATGGAGACGATCGTTGGCGTGGGGGTAGGTGCAGGTGAGGCCCTCGTAGAAGAGCACGGGTACGCGCAGCTCGTTGGCGCGCTGGATGGCCCACTGGAGTGCGTGGTTGGCATCCACGCGGCGATTCATCTGCGACCAGTACAGGACGTACTCCGCGTTCGCAAGAACGGGGGCGTCGTTGAGGGCTCTGACTCGTGGTAACAACAGTTGTCCAGATGACTGCCAAGCTTGAGCGGCTACAATAAAGGTACTCCTTCCCCTCTATGCGCGCCTGGAATCGATTGAAGTTGCTGTGGGGCTACCTGCGGGGCCGGACGAGGCTCAACGCGCTGCCGGTGGAGTACATCGTTGAGACCACCGCGAAGTGCAACATCTATTGCCCGATGTGCCCGCGCGAGACTCATCCGCAGCCCAAGGAAGACATGACCGAGGCGGTCTACACGCGCCTGGTGGAGCAGGCGGGCGGCAGCGCGGAGCACATGATGCTGATTGGGCTGGGCGAGCCATTGCTGGACCCGAAGATCTTTGACCGCATTCACCAGTGCGACAAGCACGGAGTCTCTACTCTGATTTCCACCAACGGTACGCTGCTGGACGAAAAGGCGGCCGAGCGGCTGCTGGCCACGCCACTGGAGCACATCACACTGAGCTTCGACGGGTATAGCAAGGAGACCTTCGAGTTTTACCGCAAGGGCGCGAAGTTTGAGCGGGTGCGCGATAATTTCGTGCGGTTCTGCCGCATGAAGCACGAGCGGCGGGCCAGGGTGCAGATTGTGGTGCAGATGGTGCGGATGGACGGCAACCGGCACGAGGTGGAGGCGTTTCAGCAATACTGGCGGGCGGTGCCGGGCGTGGATCTGATCCGCATCAAGGAAGACGAGACGAACCTGATGCGGCCCGATGCGGTGCACGATCCGGGCGCGTGGAAGCATCCGTGCCACTATCTGTGGCGCGGTCCGTTGTATGTGAAGCACAACGGCGACGTGTATCCGTGCTGCCAGAGCTATATGCTGGACGGCGCGCCGGTGGGCAATGTGATGGAGCGGCCGATGGCGGAGATTTTCGATGGGGCGGAGATGCAGAGGATGCGCCGGCTGCACGTGGAGGGACGGGCGGGCGAGATCGGGATCTGCGCGAAGTGCTGCACGACGATCCCGCATCCGGTGCTGGTGGCGGGGAGTTTGCTGCTGAACGGCAGCACGGTGCGGCGCCTGCTCCCCCTGATCGAGAAATTCGGGGACGGTCTACTCAATTCCCAATTAAAGCGAGAAACAGAGCCTCCTCTGGTGCAGATTGCACCGCCGGCAGCGCCTTCCGGCCGCGCTTCGCGGGACGAAGACGGCGGCCCAACTCCTCCTCCAGCCGGTTGATGGCGGACTCCGGCGCCATGGGGCGTCCGGTTTGGGTGGCGTGGCGGAGGATGGGCGCGAAGGCGGCGTCTTTGACGCGCAGATCCAGAAACTGCCGCCAGCCGGGCGGGTCGAAGTCCTGGAGCCACGCCTCGGCGGCGAGCGGCAGACGCGATGGCGCCAGACCCAGGTGCTCCGCGGCGCTGGACCACGGATGGTGCTCGGCGCGCTCCGTCATGCCGGCCCGAACGGGGTTGAGCTCCACATACGCCAGCGCGTTCCAGATGTGGGCGCCGGCCAGAATGCAGGAAAAATAGCGTGCCTGCCAGAGATGGCCGCATCCGCCGTGACTGGCGTGGACGTAGCGGGCGTAGGCGGTGTGGGCCCACTTCAGCGCGCGGTGGAGCGATTCCGGCGTGTGCGGGATGGCGATCAGATGGACGTGATTGGTCATCAGGCAGAATCCGCTGAACTCCACGCCGTAGCGTTCCGCGGCTTCGCGGATGAGCCGCAGGTAGACGAAACGGTCCCGATCTTCAAAGAAGACCGGCTTCTGATCTGTGCCCCGTTGGGTGATGTGGTGGGGGTAACCGCTGGCGACAACGCGAGGAATCCGGGCCATACGATGACATAGTCACCGCCGGCCGCGGTTGCTCTCAAAAAACAATTGGGAATTGAGTAGACCGTCCCCGAATTAGCGTTTGACGCCGGGTTGGAGCTCGGCGGGGAGCAGCGGGTTGAAGAGGCCGCGCTCCTGGTAGTAGCCGGGCTGGACCTTTTCGACGACATTCGCCACCGAGCGATCCAGGATCGTGAAGAAGGGCTTGGGGCCGAGGCCGATCCAGAACGTCAGGATCAAAAGGGGTGTGAAGTAGGCGATCTCACGCCAGTTGAGGTCCTTCAGTCCCATGTTCTTCTCGTTCTTCAGGTCGCCCAGCATGGTGCGTTGGAACAACCACAGCAGGTAGGCTGCGCCCAGGGCGATGCCGATGCCGCAGGCCAGCGCCCACCAGAAGGACACTTCAAAGGCGCCCCGCACGATGACCACCTCGCCGATGAAGCCGTTCAGCGGCGGCAGCCCCATGGAGCCCAGGGTGGCGATGAGGAAGATGAAGGTGAACACCGGCATCACCTTGAACAGGCCGCCGTATTCAGCGATTTCGCGCGTGTGCCGGCGTTCGTACACCACGCCGACGATCAGGAAGAGCATGCCTGTGGAGATGCCGTGGTTGATTTGCTGGATGATGGAGCCGGAGATTCCGGCGGGGTTGAAAGCAAAGATGCCCAGCGTGCAGAAGCCCATGTGGCTCACCGACGAGTAGGCCACCAGCTTCTTCCAGTCTTTCTGCATCAGGCTGACCAGCGCGCCGTAGATGATGGCGATGATGGAGAGCGCGGCCACAATGCTCACCACCTTGGGATCGCGAGCCGTTTCCGGCAGCATGGGCAGGGAGAAGCGCAAGAAGCCGTAAGTACCCATCTTCAGCAGAATGCTGGCCAGGATGACGGAGCCGGCCGTGGGCGCCTCCGTGTGGGCGTCGGGCAACCAGGTGTGCAGCGGCCACATCGGCACCTTGACGGCGAAGCCGAGGAAGAACGCCCAGAAGACCCACCATGCCATCTCGGGCGGCATCTTGGTTTCGAGCAGAGCCCCCATGTCAAACGTCAGGCGATGGAACTGGAGATAGTGCTGGTAGTAGAAGGCCAGGATGCCTAGCAGCATCAGCATGGAGCCGATCAGCGTGTAGAGGACGAACTTGATGCTGGCGTAGCCGCGGCGCTGGCCGCCCCAGATCGCGATGATGAAGTACATCGGGATCAGCGTCAGTTCCCAGAAGAGAAAGAACAGCAGGAAATCGCGGGCGGCGAAGACGCCCAGCATACCGAACTGCAACAGCAGGAAGTGGCCGTAGTATTCCTTCAGCCGGTTTTCAATCGCGGTCCAGGAACAGAGCGAAGCCAGAAAGCCCACCAGTGTGGTCAACAGGATGAGGAGAACGGCATAGCCGTCGGCGGCCAGATTCCAGTAGGCGCCGATGGAGGGGATCCAGCTTACCTTCTCGACAAACTGAAAGTCGTTCTGCGGATTGAACTGAAACCAGAGCGGCAGGGAGATGAAGAAGCCCAGCAGAAAGACGAAGTTGGCCCACCACTTGATGAGTCTGGAGTTCCCCGCGGGCAGGAAGAAGAGCACAAGCAGTCCGACGAGGGGCGTGCACAGGATGATTGAGAGCAGGTGGTCCATGTTGAGCTATCCGGCCAAGTTGTCATTCTATCCCAAATCAGATAAAAAGAGCCGCGAGGGTCAGGATTGAATCCCGCGGCTCGCGGCTCGATGGTTCAGGCTGTGCCTGGTTTATTTGAAGCCGGCTTGCTTCATGGCACCGTAGGCGAAGCCGAACGTGCCCGGTTCTGTGTTGCCGCCGTCAACCAGCGGAGCCACCAACCGGGGAATGTTCGCACCGTTGGTGTGCTGCAGGATGAGCTGCCCGATGAACTCCGGGTTGTCGCCGGCGTTGGCCGGCATCTGCTGGAGGATGCTGGACGGGACCACGATTGTGTGCGCTGTCGTGGGGGCGAAGCACATGAACGTGCGGATCACGATCTTGGAGGTGTCTTCGGGGGCCGGGCCGCGCGAGAGGCCCACGGCCGTCGCCATGTCGCCCTCGTTGCCGTCGCCGTTCCAGAGGAAGGTTAGGTCCGCGCCGCGGTCCACGGTGTTCATCGAGGCTTCTTCGCGGTTAGTCCAGACGATGGAATCCGGGACGTTGGTATCGAGGCTAAAAGCGCCTACCACCGCGCCGCCCTTGCCGGAAAGGGTGTAGGTGCCTTTTTGAACACCCGATGCCGTGGCGCCACCGCTGCCGGGCAGGCCGGGAATGGAGGGCAGGCCGGGGATCGAAGGGATACCAGGGATACTAGGGATTCCACTGCTCGCCGGAGCGAGGTCCAGGTAGTAGTTGTTGGTCTCCGCCACCTTGGGGATCACCTTGTCCAGGCCGCCCGGGCCCTTGATGTTCAGTTCGCCGGCGTCCACCAGTTCCGCCGCTATGCCGGGCGTAGCCGTGGTCTCGACGGAAGTCCAAATGTTGCAGCCCACCGGATTCACGAGCCAGCCCGCCTCGCTGGTGCCCATGTATTGGGACAGGGAGGCCGCGTTGTAGCGCACGAAAGAGCCGGCGATCCCCTCTGTCTTGGTCTCCAGAGTGCCCAGGACCGGGACGCTGATCTTGATCGATTGCTGGAGCAGGCTGAACCCTCCCAGCGTGATCGTGCCACCCGAATCCAGGGTCTTGAGGCCGTCGGGCGTGAGGCCGAGCGGGTGAGCGCAGGCCGGCGCATCGAGCGTGGCAACCACGGGAATGGAGCCCTTGGCGGTGACAACGTCGCCGATCTTGATTGCGATATTCACGGTGCATCCGGAGGGCAGATCGGCCTCCGGCAGGGTGAAGGTAACCAAGTCATAACCTGGCTTCTGCGGATTGCGGCCGATGAAGGTGACAGGAATCTCGAGGCCGCCGAGGACGACCACCGCACCTTCCACCATGTTCATTTCGTGCCCCATGGGCTCATTGTCGGCCATGTCATTGGAGCCGAGGCCGGCGGCCTCCAGATCCACAGTCTGGCTGGGACGCAGGGGCTGGGTGAAGCCCGCTGCTACCGGGTCAGAGTCCGGAACGCGGATCTTGGCGACGGCGCCGCTGCCCACCTGTCCGTCAACGGTCAGGAGGCCGAAGTTGGTGTCCGCGATCTTGGCGGCGAAGGGGTCGCTCGGTTCGCCGTTGAAGCTGACGGTCACTTTGTAGTCGCCAGCGGACGCGCTGGACGGCAGGATGGCCACGATGCGGGTGGCCGACGCGGAAACAACGTAGGCCGAAACGACAGCCGAATCGTCCAGGGTGGTGAATGCGACGGAGACTCCGCCCAACTCCTGGCCGTACGGAACCTCAGCCTGGATCGCCTCTTCCGGCCCCAGCTCCTTGCCTGTGACAACGAAAACAGAACCACGCGCAATTGTGCCGGGCTCCGAAACCGCGGTCAGAGTGCGAACTCCGGTCTTCTCCGTGATCTGCGGCTTCGCCGCGGCCATTGTGGCGCAGAGCGCCAAAGATACTGCAAAGAGACTTGCTTGTCTCATAATCCTCCTGTGTTTTGTGCAAGTTGCGGGCGCACTGCGGCGGCCCGGCGCGCACTCCAGATTTTGTCTATGCAGGTAGGTTAGACGAGACGTTGGACTGGCGCAAGGGACAAGAAACCTTAGGCCGGCTCGCGTCCCGCTATTCCAAGAGAACGCATCTTTTTATAGAGATTACTGCGTTCCAGGCCGAGCATCTCCGCGGTGCGGCTGACGTTGCCGCCCGATTCGTCCAGCTTCTTCAAAATGTAGTCGCGCTCGGCGGCCTGGCGGACCTCCACCAGGCTGGGGCTGCGCTCCGGCGAGCGCTCCGGCTGGCGGCGGCTGGCCGGCAGAGGGATGTGCCGCGCGTCGATGCGAACCTGGGGATACATGATCACGATGCGCTCCATCAGGTTCTTCAGCTCGCGCACGTTGCCGGGCCAGGAGTATTCCTGCAGCAGGCGATAGGCCTCCGGCGTGAGGTCCTTGGCCTTGCGGCCGTAGGCGGTGGTGAACTCATGCAGGAAATGGCCTGCCAGTTGGGGAATGTCCTCAATGCGCTCGCGCAGCGGCGGCACTTCGAAAGGGATCACGTTGAGACGGTAGAAGAGGTCTTCGCGGAAGTTGCCGCGCTCGATCTCTTCTTCCAGGTTTTTGTTGGTGGATGCGATAACGCGCACGTCCACTTGCACGTCCTCGGCCGAGCCCACCGGCTCAAAACGCTGCTCCTCCAGCACGCGCAGCACTTTCGCCTGCGTGCGCAAGCTCATGTCGCCGACCTCATCGAGGAAGAGCGTGCCGCCATCGGCCTTCTCGAACTTGCCGGCCTTGTCTTCCACCGCGCCGGCGAGGGAGCCGCGGCGATGGCCGAAGAGCTCGCTCTCAATGAGCTCCTCGGGGATGGCGGCGCAGTTGAGCTCAACGAAAGGCCGGTCTGCGCGCGCGCTGCCGGCGTGAATGGCGTGGGCGACGAGCTCTTTGCCCGTGCCGCTCTCGCCGAAGATGAGGACGCGGCCGTTGGTGGCGGCCATCAGTCCGATCTGTTGGCGGAGCGCTTTGGTGGGGACGCTATCGCCGATGATCTGGAGGCGGCCGCGCGACGTGTCGCGCAAATCGCGCAATTCGAGGTTCAAACGGCGCTGTTCGAGCGCGTTTTTGAGCACTAACAGCACCTTTTCGATGGTGAGCGGCTTCTCCAGGAAGTCAAAGGCGCCGAGCTTGGTGGCGCGCACGGCGGTCTCGATGTTGCCGTGGCCGGAGATCATGATGACGGCGGGCGAGCCCGGGAGCGCGATGGATTTCAGGCGGTTGAGCACTTCCAGGCCGTCGATGCCGGGCAGCCAGACGTCGAGCAGGATGGCTTCGTAGGTGCCGGCCAAAGCCTCGGCCACGGCTTCCTCGCCGGTGGCGACGGCATGGGGCTCAAAGCCCTCGTCCTCCAGCACGCCCGAGAGGGACTGCCGGATGCCGGGCTCATCGTCAACGATCAGAACTCTTATGCGCTTCATGCCGGAACCTCAACCGGGCGGGGCTCGCTCTCGGCGGGCGCCAGGGCCGGTAATTCGATGATAAAGCGCGCGCCGGCCGGATGGTTATCTTCCACGCGAATATGAGCGGCGTGTTCGGCGACGATGTGGCTGACGATGGCGAGGCCCAGGCCGGTGCCGCGCTGTTTGGTGGAGAAGTAGGGCAGGAAGAGTTTCTCCTTGTCCTCGGCGGTGATACCGCAGCCGGTGTCGGCGATGATGAGCTCGACGGTGTCGTCGTTGGTGAGCTGGGTCTCGACGTAAAGATGCTTGAGCGGCGCGTGGGCCATGGCTTCGGCGGCATTGTCGACCAGATTGACGACCACGCGTTTGAACTGCTCGCGATCGAGCGAGACCGGCGGCAGTCCGGCGGCGAGCTCGCGATGGATGGTGATGCCGGCGAGGCGGCCATCGAAGACAGCGAGGCCGTCGGCGACGACGGTGTTGAGGTCGGCCGGGGACGGATGCGCGGCAGGGAAACGGGCGAAGCGCGAGAACTCGTTGGCCAGAGTCTTGACGCTTTCCACTTCACGGCCGATGGTGGCGCAACACTCGGTGATGATGCGCTTGATCTCGGGCGGCACCTGAGTCTTCTCCAACTGGCGGACGATGCGTTCCGAACTGAGCGCGATGGGCGTGAGGGGGTTCTTGAGCTCGTGGGCGATGCGGCGGGCCACCTCGTGCCAGGCGGTGGCGCGCTGGGCGTGGAGCAGTTCAGTGGCATCCTCGATGACTACCACCATGCCGGAGGTGGAGGTGGCCTCGAGCGCGGCGGCGGTGACGGCGAAGTGACGGACTCCCTCTGATGTGCGGACCTCAAACTGGCGGTCGGCCTTGCCGGTGCGGCGGGCGCGCTTGAGCAACCGGAGGAACTCGGGTTGCTGTTCGTGGGGGAGGATCTCGGGGAGCCGGACTCCGGGCTGCACTTTGCCGGCGGGGAAGATGGCTTTCAGTGCGCCGTTTACCAATTGAACGGTGCCGTCGTGACTGAGGGAAATAACGCCGGTGGGGATGCTCTCCATCACGGCCTCGATGAAGCGGCGGCGGCGTTCCAGTTCATCCTGGTTGGCCTGCAAGTCCTGGGTCATCTCGTTGAAAGCACGGACCAGCACGGCTAGTTCGTCGGTAGCCTCGACGCGCACGCGAAAGGCGAGATTGCCGCCGCGCACGGCGCGGGCTGCCTCCAACAGGGCGGTGACTGGGGCGCTGATCTGGCGGGCGAGGAAGAGCGCCACCCAGACGGCTACGAAGAGAATGAAGATCGTGATGAGGAACAGCAACTGCAGGTAGAACCGCCGTGTCTGCTGCTTGCCCTTGGCGAGATCGTTGTACTCGCTCAAGCGATCATCGATCTCCCGTTGGCGCTTCATCAGGTCCACCGGCATGCGCGAACGCACGATGACAGTGCCACCTTCCCGAATGGGCGCCCGAACCGTGATTTCGATACCCCGCTCAGCGGTGGACTGGAGCCGGCAGATGGCGAACTGGCCGCCATCGGTGCGCTCGATGTGGGCTTCTTCAACGCCACCTTTCTCGCAGATAGCGGCGAAGAACTCAGCAGGGGCGTGACCCGTCTTGAGAAAAGCGTCCACTTCCTGGCTGTCGGCGGCCCAGCGGGCGACATTGAGGGCGCGGTGGCGCGTCTCCTTCTCCATGGCCTCGCCGATGGTCTGGAGGTTGACCTTGAGACGCTCGGCCGGCTGGCTGAACCACTTATCGATGTTACGGTTCAGTACCTCGACGCTCCAGATGACGAGGAAGATGGTGGGCAGGAAGGTGAGAGAGAGGGCTCCGACGAGGATCTTGGTGCGGATGCGGGAGCCCTCGACGCCAGCGCGGCGGGCGAAGTAGAGCTTAGCCGCATCGCGAAAAAGCATGAAGCCCAGCAGCACGGTGAGGAGGAAGGTGAGAGTGGAGAGCCCCCAGAAGATGTAGGTCTGTTCCGGAGTGACGGGTCCGTTATCACCGACTGTGAAGGAGCCTTGCCAGATGACGAGGCCGGTCAGGATCAGAAGCAGGGTGAGTCCGGCGCCGAATCGGAATCTCTGTCGAACCATAGATTTGCGTCTACCTTCTTTCAGAAATTGTAGCGGGTTGGGTGCTGCGGCGGGTGGGAGGCTATCTTTCGATGTGGCTTCGGATTGGTTAAAGTCACGGAAGATTAATAGTTCTTCATCATAGGCGTTGCGGAACTGAAACGCTTGACTGAATAAGAGACCTTTATGTTACGATTCTCACATCGGACTTTACCTGTGTCTCAATTGGGGAGTAAAAGAGTTCTTTCTATGAGCGGCGACGTTGCCAGCGCGCCGGGGGTTGGAAACGCCCTCCGGCAGTTTGACGCATCGCCAAGCCCAGCCGGTCGCCCTGGCCGGCAGATGGGCGAGTCAGCAGTCCCGACCCGCGACTCGAACTCAGTTCCCTTTCAGACCCAGGTTGTCTCGCTCCAGACCCATGTTCGGTCCTTGGACTCAGCAGGGCTTAACTTTTCGGGAGTTTCCAATCGAACCTTTTTGGGAGGCAAAATTGACTAGCAACTTGTTTGCAAGCTTCAGGGGCGGCTCACGCATCACCTTCGCGTGTCTCGTTCTTTTTGTGTTGGTATGCGGCCTGGCCATGGGGCAGGAGACGACCGGCTCGATCACGGGCCAGGTTATCGACTCTTCCGGCTCCGCCATCCCCAACGCCAAGGTGGAGGTGGGCGGCGCATCTTTGCCGCGTGCCATGTCCACGACGACCGATTCTTCCGGCAACTTCAACTTCCAGTCTCTGCCTGGCGGTACCTACGTGGTGAGCGCCACGGCAACCGGCTTCTCCACGCAGAAGACGACTGGCGTTTCCGTCACTCTGGGCCGCGCAAGCCGTCTTGAATTCAAGATGGAAGTCGGCCAGATTACAGAGAGTGTAGTGGTGAGCGCGGACGCAGCACTGGTGGACACGGCTTCGAGTTCCTCCTCCGTCAACGTCGACAAGTCCTTCTTTGACTTGATGCCCAAGGGCCGCGGCTTCTACGATTTGATCAACTTGGCGCCGGGCGCCCGCAACGAAGGCAAGTCCGGTGGCTACCAGGTGGACGGCGCCTCCGGCTCCGAGAACACTTTCTACCTCGACGGCATGGAAGTGACCAATATCCAAACCGGCGTGCTCTCCGACCAGAACAAGATCCCGGTCGAGATGGTCCAGCAGGTCCAGGTGAAGAACGGCGTCATGGAAGCGCAGTACGGCGGCGCGATGGGCGGCGTGATCAACGCGTCCATTCGCAGCGGCTCGAACGAGTTCCATGGACAGGGCGGCATCTACTTCAACAACGACAACATGTCGGCTCGTCTGAGGCCCACGCTCGAAATGGATCCGACCGATGCCACGCGGTTGAAGAGCCGGTACTTCCAGAACACGCTGGATGACTACAAGACCATGGAACCCGATCTTTACCATTGGCGGCCCGATGATCAAGAACAAGCTGTTCTTCTTCAGCAGCTACATGCCGACCAACACGCAGACCAACCGGAAGGTGACGTTCCTTTCGAACAACCTGACTGGCGACTATACCAGGAAGACCCGCCAGCAGTACCTCACGAACAAGGTTGACTTCGCCCCCTTCACCAAGCTGCGCATGAACGCGAGCTGGATGTGGAATCCGAACTATCAGCGCGGCGTCCTGCCGGCGCTTCAGGGCACGGATTCGCCGACCCGGCCGTACGCCGGTTTGGGCAACTACTCGGCGGGCAATGTGCTTTCCGGCCAGGTGGACTACCTTGCCAGCAGCAAGCTGATCATCAGCTTCCGCGGCGGCTACAACTTCACCAACTTCATCGATCGCTACTCACTGCCGGGCGTTACCGATTCACTAGCAGCGCGAACACGATGTTCCCCAATCTGCCGGCAGATCTGAGACGCACCAACGCTGGGTTCATTGCGCAGAACGGCGCCCAGAGCGACTTCAACATTTACAAGCGCATCAATCTGAATGCCGATGCCAGCTATCTGTTCAACGCGAAAGGCCAGCACAATATCAAGTTCGGCTGGTCGACGAACCGGCTGTCGAACTCAGTGCAGAACCTCAGCTATCCCAACGGCTACTACCGTTACTACTGGGATCAGAGCTACACCTGCGTCACCAGCCAGTGCTCGGGCAAGCAGCGCGGCACTTATGGGTACTACCGGTGGTACACCTATGGCGACAAGGGTGATGCCTCCAGTGACAACCAGGGTCTCTTCTTCCAGGATAACTGGAGGGTCAACAAGCACCTGTCGTTGAACCTCGGCCTGCGCGCCGAGCGGGAGTTCCTGCCCAGCTTCTCCAGTCAGGGGATCGCAGCGGCGCCCCCGATCGAGTTCGGCTGGTCCAGCAAGATTTCGCCCCGCATCGGTGGCGCGTGGGATCCCAAGGGCGACGGCAAGATGCGCGTTTACGGCTCATGGGGCTATTTCTACGACGTGATGAAGTACGAAATGCCTCGCGGCAGCTTCGGCGGCGCCATCTACCTGACCTACTACTTTGCGCTTGACGATCCGAACCTGATGAAGACCAACCAGGGCCAGCCGGCCGATCCGTCGAAGCTGCCTGGCAGGTTCTTCGAGGGCATCAATTGGCGCATCCCGTCCAACGATCCGGCCAACAACACCGTTGACAAGGACCTGAAGCCGATGAAGCAGAAGATGCTCGACCTCGGTTTCGACTATAGCCTGAGCTCCACGTTGATGGCCTCGGTGCGCTACACCAACCGCCGCCTCATCCGCACCATTGAAGACGTCGGCACACTTGGCCCGGACGGCGAAATCTACTACATCGCCAATCCTGGCGAGGGTTTGACGATCGATCGGAAGACCTGGGATGCGGGCTTCCCGCTGACGCCCAAAGCCAAGCGCAACTACGACGCTCTGGAAATCCGCCTCGACAAGCGTTTCGCCCGGAACTACCAGTTCGCCGCCAGCTACACCTATAGCAAGTCGACCGGCAACTACAGCGGTCTGGCTAGCTCCGACGAGGACGGCCGCACGAGCCCGAACGTCAACCGTTACTTCGATCTGCCTTGGCTCGGCTACACCGAGAAAGGCAGCATGGCCGATGGCGTCCTCGCCACCGATCGTCCGAACACGTTCAAGTTCTTCGGCGGCTACACCGCGAAGAGCATCCTGGGCCACACCACGCTGTCGCCCAGCATGGCGCTCTACTCCGGCATCCCGCTGACGACTGAAATCAACGTGATCTCCACCACGCCCGCGTACCCCTACGGCCGCGGCGACATGGGCCGGACTCCAGTGTTCTACAACTTCGACCTCAACCTGATGCACGATTTCCCCGTGTGGAAGGCCAAGGAGAGCATGAAGCTTCGCTTTGAGTTCACCGTGTTCAACCTGCTGAACAGCAGCATCGTGACGAACAAGAACTCGGTCCTGCTGCACCCCGACGACGGCCAGTTGACGTTTGCCAATGACGCAGATGTCTTCAAGGGCTTCAATACCGTAGGCTTGATGAAGGCCCAGGATGGGCGACTCAACCCGCTGTTCAATCAGGCGAGTGGCTTCCAGGGACCGCGCTCGGCGCGTCTCCAGTTGACCTTCTTCTTCTAAGAACTCAACTCCAACCAAAACGACGACGGGGCGCTCCCAACCGGGGCGCCCCGTCGTTTTTTGCGTGTCAGACAGTTGCTGGCGCCGAGGATCGAGTTGTTGACAACCTTGACTTTATACTTGACAGTCATGTTACGCTTGTCCCACCAAACGTTACCGATGTCTCGGAGTTGGGCTAGCCGGGAGTTCTTTGATGAAGATTGCCATGGCCGGCACGCGAGGGGAATACCCTTCCGCTCATGATGCTGACCTGACCGTCATCCTGCTGACAGGGCTCAGCGCGTTGCGCAAAGGTGGGGACCTCGTCTCCTCCACGAACCCTGTTCCGTCCCCCCCCAGCCCACCCAAAATCCAGCACCAGGTTGTCTCGCTTGGGCCAAGCCGCCCAGACTTCGGGAGTTTCCAATCCAAATCCAAAGAGGAGGCAAAGTTGACCAACAACTTGTCTGCACGCTTCAGGGATGGCACGAGAGCCGCATTGGCTCCTCTGGCTCATCATTCTTCACCGACGCGGTGGATACTCGCACTCGCACTGCTGTGCACGGGCGCGGCTTACGCACAAGAGACCACGGCGGGCCTTCAGGGCACCGTCAAAGACCCTTCCGGCAGCCTGATCGCCGGCGCCGCTATCGAACTTGCCAGTCCAGCGATGCAGGGCGTCAGGAAGGCCCAGACCGATTCAGCAGGATCGTTCCGTTTCGCCGCTTTGGCGCCCGGAACCTACTCACTGCTGGTCAGTTCGGCGGGATTCCGGACCAATCGAACGGCTGGCATTGAGCTTCAAGTGGGCCGCCTGCCCAGCTTCGACATCACTTTGGAAGTGGGCAGCGTGGCGGAGACGATAGAAGTTACCGGCACCTCCACAGTGGTGGATGTAACCCAGAGCAAAGTGTCGGTCACCGTGGAAAAGCAGATTTTGGACAACATTCCCAAGGGCCGCTCGTTCCAATCCGTGATTCCGTTCGCGGCCGGCGCAAGAGCTGAGCCGCTCCAGGGGACTACGTCGGGCCGGGACAACGGCTTCCAGATTGACGGAGCCAGCGACTCGGAGAACGTTTACCTCATTGATGGCGTCAACACCACCAACATCAAAGACGGCGGCGTTGGCAAGAGTTTCCAGATGGACTTCATCGAAGAGGTCCAGATCAAGTCCAGTAGCTTTGAAGCCGAATTCGGCGGGGCGCTGGGTGGCGTGATCAACGCCGTGCCCAAGCGCGGATCCAACAGCTGGCATGGCGGGTTGAATCTTTATCTGCGGACCAACGCGCTGAACGCCAACGATCCCTGTTCCAGCGGATACACCTCCGCCGGATTCAGCACCGTTTGCGGGCTGAGGCTGGACCCCACCAAGCCGTCGCTCTCCACGGCAAACCGCCTGGACGGCACGCCTGAGTACTACGTCCCCATGAAAGATCAGCGCAGCATCGTGGAGCCTGGCTACCAGATTGGCGGCGCTCTGCTCAAGGACCGGCTGTGGATTTTCAGCAGCTACATCCCGAGCCTGGATACCATCCACCGGACCACCACCTTCACTGGCGCCAACCCCGGACCGCGTTCCCTCACCCAGTCCGTGGTGCAGCACAACGCGTACAACCGGTTGGATTATCGAGTGAGCGAGCAACTCCGCCTGTACGGCTCCTGGAACTACGGCTATTCGCGCACCACCGGGCAGCTTGGCCAGCCAGATAGCGTTTCCGGCCAGCGGAACGCAGGCGCCAGTACGGATCCGAACACTCTGCGCTCCGACGCCGGCTCGGTGAACCCGCTCTCCGTCTACGCCTTCGGCGGCGATTGGACACCCACCGCCCGCCTGGTGGTCAGCGCCCGCTACGGGTACTTTTTCAACAACAACGCGCAGCGCGGCATCCCGGTTGGCACACGTTACGTTTACCAAACGACGGTGAACGCATCGAACAGGGATCTGGCCGGCCAGCCCTTCCCGGCTTCGTCGTTCAACACCTCCGGCTTCGCCAATATCCCGAACAATCTGGCGACGGTGTATGACGCCTACAAGCGCAAGAGCATCAACGGCGATGTCTCCTACTACCTGAACGGTTTTGGCGGCAGCCACACGTTCAAGGCGGGCTATTTCTGGCAGGGTCAATCGAACGACGTGTTGACCAACTTTCAGGGCGGCCGCGTGAATCTCACGTTTGGCAATAGCTACTCGCCGGTTACCAGCACGACGGCGTGCGACGCCGTGATTGCCCAGAACAAGACCAACTTTGGAAGCTCGGAATGCGCCGGCCGCTATGGGTACTTCACCATCGGCACCGGCGTCACCAATACCGGCGGTGCATCGCAGACGGCCAACGCCCTGTACTTCCAGGATTCGTGGACGGTCGGACGCGGCCTCACGCTCAACATCGGCCTACGCTTCGATCAGGAAACGCAGCCGGCCTACGATCCCAGCCGCTTTCCGAGCGTGGAGTTCGGATGGGGCCAGAAAATCGCGCCGCGGATCGGCGGGGCGTATGACGTGCTGCGCAATGGCAAGGTCAAGATCTATGCCAGCTATGGCAAGTTCTACGACATTATGAAGATGGGCCTGGCGCGCGGTTCGTTCGGTAGCGACTACTGGCACGACTGCGTATACGCCATGGATTCGACGGACTTCACTGCCATCACCCCCACGCTCAACAAGGGCGGCGGCTGCCCGGCCTCGGGCCCCGCGCCCGGCATCACTGTGGGCCGCTTCATCGAGAACGTGGACTTCCGCGCCACCAAGGCGGACCCGCGTGATCCGGCGATCGATCCGAACATGAAGCCGATGGTGCAGCATGAGGTTGTGGCCGGAGTCGATTGGGCCATCACTCCGAACTGGAGCCTGGAAACCCGCTACGCCCGCAAGCGCCTGGACCGCACCATCGAGGATATGGCGATCACGGACAACCTGGGCTTTTACATCGGCAACCCTGGTTCGCCGCAGGCCGACGTATTGCACCGCCCGACGGTGATCCCGGACGCCAACGGTGTGAACTACCTCAACACCGTTCCGTTCTGCGCGGAATGTCCGCCCGTGGCCGCGGCAACCCGCAACTACGATGGCCTGGAGTTCCGTCTGGCCCGCCGGGCCGCCGGCAACTGGTTCGGCGCCGTTTCCTATACCTACAGCAAGCTGACCGGCAACTACGCGGGCCTCACCAACAGTGACCCGGTGGACGGCGGCGGCGGCCGTCACGCGCCCAACAACGGCCGTGCCTTCGACCTGCCGACACAATCCTACCTGCCCAACGGCCAGAGGGACGACGGCCCGTTGGCGACAGATCGTCCGAACGCCGGCAAGGTGTTCGGTTCGTATCGCCTGAAGTGGGCGCACATGGAAACGCTTTTCGGCTTCACCCAGGCCGCGTTCCAGGGTACGCCGCTCAGCACCTGCCTGCCGGTTGTGGGCAGTTCATCGGCCTGCCAGTGGGCCGAGGGCCGCGGCAACTTCGTCAACTTCACGCGCCAATCGAATGGAGACTTCGCCGTATCCAACGTCGATGCCGGCGCGCGCACCAGTCCGTACTTCCAATCCGACGTCTCGATCCGTCATGAGTTCCCGATGAAGGAAGGAATGAACCTGTCGTTCGAGGCCAATGTGACCAATCTGTTCAACCAGCGGGCCGCGGTGGCGTATTACCAGTTCGCCATCCCGACCCAGCTGATCAGCCCGACGCGGGCTTCCCGTTTCTCGGGCGATCCGCGGGTGGATTGGGGCAAGGTCATGAATGGCTTCAACTACGTGGATGCCCTGAACGGCAAGGGTGCGTTTGCGGGAGTGCAGACACCGCTGACGATGGCCAGCCGCTATGGGATGCCGCAGGTGTTCCAGGGGGCGCGGAACATGCGATTGCAGATGCGGTTCACGTTCTAGTAAGGGCTGCGTAGTTGGATGAGAGAGGGCGCCCCTGACCGGGCGCCCTTTTCTATTGTGCATGCGCTCACCATTCTCGGCGAAGATATGAGTCGTCAACAATCAGATACTCTTGACAAGCATAAAAGCATGTTGTACATTGGTCTTGTCGGACTAACCCGATCCTAAGGAGAACCAACAATGAGCAACATGATTCGTCGCACCCAGTTTCCTGGCTTCGAGGCATTCCCGGCCGGGTCCATGTCCCTGTTTGAGGACACGCTCAACCGCTTTTTCAGTGAAGGACCCACGGCGCGGCCCTGGAGTCCCTCGGTGGACATCGCCGAGGATGAGAATTCGCTGACGCTGACGGCCGACATTCCCGGCGTCAAGCTGGAAGAGATCGATCTGAAGATCGAGGACGGCACGCTGACGTTCAGCGGCAAGCGCGAGTTCGAGAAGAAGGAAGCCAAGGGCGCCTACCACCGGATTGAGCGGAGCTACGGCACGTTCCAGCGGGCCTTTGCGCTGCCGGAAACCGTGGATGTGGAGAAGGTGGCGGCAGCCTACGAAAGCGGTGTCCTGAAGGTCACTCTGCCGAAGAAGGAAGCCGCGCGGCCGAAGACGATCAAAGTGGAGATCGCCCGCTAACCCGCCGCTAAGCCGCAGGGACGGGGCCTGTCCAGGCAGGCCCCTCTCTCCGTTCAGATGGGATTTCCGACCGTTGACCCCCCGCCTTCCTCCCTTGGCATAGTTACGTTGACGCTACAAAAACCGCTCCGCTAGACTGTTAGGGTGTCTACAGCCCGTGGTCTGCGTACGCCGTCCCCGAGCCCCCTATCCTAAGTTCCCAGGAGGGAATCGAGTTGCCCGACGTCAGCCGTCACATTTTTACATCGGAGTCCGTCACTGAAGGACATCCCGACAAGATTGCAGATCAGGTCAGTGATGCCGTTCTGGACGCCATCCTGAAGGCCGATCCCATGGGCCGCGTGGCCTGTGAAACCCTGGTTACCACTGGCACCTGTATCGTGGCCGGCGAAATCACCACCACGGACCTGAAGTTTTTCAAGGACATTCCGGACCTCGCCCGCGAAGTCATCAAGGACATTGGCTTCACCAGTTCCGACTACGGATTTGACTACAAGTCGTGCTCGGTGATGAGCCTGATCCACGGGCAGTCTCCGCATATCGCCATGGGCGTGGATACCGGCGGCGCCGGCGACCAGGGCCTGATGTTCGGCTATGCCTGCGACGAGACGGAAGAGTTGATGCCTCTGCCGATCATGCTGGCCCACAAGCTGGTGCAGCGTCTTTCGGAAGCGCGCAACAAGGGTGAGGTTGCACACCTCCGTCCTGACGGCAAGAGCCAGGTTTCTGTCGAGTACGTCAACGGTAAGCCGGCGCGTATTGATGCCATCGTGGTTTCCACGCAGCACGATCCGCACGCCAGCAAGCCGAACACGATGCCGGATGGACTGGTGGAAGCGATCCGCAGCGAGATCATCGGCAAAGTGGTGCCCGCCAACATGGTGGACGCCGAGACGAAGTATCACATCAACCCGACCGGTTGCTTTGAAGTGGGCGGTCCCCACGGCGACACCGGTCTGACCGGGCGCAAGATCATCGTCGATACCTACGGCGGCATGGGCCGTCACGGCGGCGGCGCGTTTTCGGGCAAGGATCCGACGAAGGTAGACCGTTCGGCCTGCTACATGGCCCGCTACATCGCCAAGAACATCGTGGCTGCCGGCCTGGCTTCGCGCTGCGAAGTGCAACTGGCGTATGCGATTGGCGTGGCGGAGCCGGTGAGTGTGCTGGTTTCGACCTTTGGCACGGGTGTGGTGGACGAAGAGCGGATGACGGAAATCGTCCGCAACAACTTCCCGCTGACCCCGAAGGGGATCATCGCGCACCTCAACCTGCGCCGGCCGATCTTCCGGGCCACCGCCGCGTTTGGCCACTTTGGCCGGACGGGCGAGGGCTTCACCTGGGAGCTCACCGACAAGGCCGCCGCGCTGCGCAGCGACGCGCGCGTAGCCTAGATTCGCGGCCCGGTTCGCTAATCTGCCTGTAACCATGCGAAAATAGTGGTTTCAGGCTCAGACGTCTACAAGTAGATCGCACTAAGGGCGGGCCTCGAACGGCCCGCCTTTTAGTGTGCGGAGGTTCTCAAATTGGCACTCATTGAAGGCTGCAAGCACGCACTCGATATCCATATCCCCGCCGACGCCGTTTCGGTGGAAGTGGAGAAGGTAGTCGAGAAGGTTCGCGCCAAGGCGCACATTCAGGGTTTCCGGCCGGGCAAGGCGCCGGCCAGCATCGTTCGCACGCGCTATGCGGCCGACATCCGCCAGGAAGCGATTGAGAACCTCATCCCCAGATATCTCGACAAGGAATGCGAGAAAGAGAATCTGCGCATGGTGAGCCGCCCGCAGATCAAGGACCTGCACTTCCACGACGGCGAGGCCGTGCACTTCAAGGCGGAATTTGAAGTGGCGCCCGAGTTTGAGTTGAAGGAGACGCGCGGCTTGCAGGTGGAGTATCTGGAGCCGGTGGTCACGGATGAAGACGTGGATGGCCGGATCAACGACATCCGCGAATCCAAGTCGCAGTTTGTGAATGTGGACCCGCGGCCGGCTACCGATGGCGACAACTGCCTGGTCTCGCTGGAATCCATCGGGGGCCTTGAGGGCGAGCCGATGAAGCAGGATGAGATCAACATCGAGATCGGCGGCAAGGATACGTTCCAGACGTTTTCCGACGCGCTGCGCGGCGCCGAGCCGGGCGATGTGCGCCAAGCCGAGATCACCTATCCGGAAGACTATGCCGCCGAGAAGTTGGCCGGCAAGACCGTGCAGTTCAACGTCACTCTCAAGCAGATCCGCCTGAAGGAGATGCCGGAGCTAAACGATGATTTCGCCAAGGATCTGGGCGATTTCCAGAGCATCGACGAGCTGCGCGACGAAGTGCGTAAGTCGATCTTCCGCGAGCGCGAGCACGCCGCGCAGAGCGAGGCCAAGAACAAGCTGATCGACGCGCTGGTGGATCAGCACGAGTTTGCCGTGCCCGAGACGTACGTGGACAATCAGGTGCAGAGCACGATTGAGGGCCAGCTGCGCCAGTGGCAGTCGCAGGGCATGGATGTCAGCAAGCTGAAGCTGGATTGGGCCAAGCTGCGCGAGTCCCAGCACGACCGCGCCAAGCGCGATGTGATGGCGTCTCTGTTGCTGGGCAAGCTCGCCTCCACGGAGAGCATCAATGTCACGCAGGATGAGATGGACGTTGAGCTACAACGCATTTCGAGGCAGCGCCGCGAGCCGGTGGCCGCGGTCCGCATGGCCATGGAGAAAGACGGCTCGCTGGACCGGATCGCCAACCGCATCCTGACCGAGAAGACGCTCAACTTCCTCTTTGAGCACGCGGTGAAGGTAGCGCCCGTGCCGGTGATCGAAGCGGCGCCGGCCGAGTAACCGGTCCGCCTGATCGGGGCGGCGAGATTGTTGTTAGAGACTGAAGCCCGTGCCATGGCGCGGGCTTCGGCGCGTTTGGACGGTGGATTTGCCTCAGCGGCCCGCAGTCCACAGAATCGTGCGATGCACCAGGGTCCGGAACCACGGCAGCTCATGCGATTCGCGGCCGTGGCCAGGCTGCAAATAGACGACGCGGGATTTGGTGTACGGGCTCACCCAGCCTAGCTCCACATCACTGGTGGGGTGCTCGCCGGTGAGCAGCACCTGCACGTCGGGGCGATGCCATACCTGCTTGTAGGTTTCGTCGAAGAGCCGCATCTGGGGCAGGCCCTTGGTGATGGCGTGGCCGGGCTTGGGCGTGACGACGAGCTCGACGTCATGCAGGTACTTCGACGCCGGATAGCCCGGCTCTGCCTTGAGCACGTAACGCCCGCCCACCACTTCCTTCCACCACCACTCCCAGGCGGAGAAATCGGCGATGGCGTGGTGGAGCACCAGGATGCCTTTGCCGGCCTCGGCGAAGTCCTTCAGATTCTGACGCGCCTTGTCGGAGAGCTGCTCGAGCTGAAGGGTGTCGTAGAGCACCAGAACGTCGTATTTTGGACGCATATCGCTGCGAAAAGGCACCGGATGCGGATCGACGTTGACGCGCACGTCGCGCCATTTTTCAAAGACGCCGTAGAACGACGACTCGTGATCGTGGCCGCCGGTGACGAGCAGCACGCGCACGGCATTGGCGTCCTTGGAATCAGTGTCGATCCTGGCCGGCAGCGTGACTGCACCGGTGGCGGCCCACTCCGTGCCGCGCGCGTAGGTGGCGATGAAGCCGGGCGTGTGCATGGCATCGAGATCGTGGCCGAGCGCGGTGTGAAAAACGCGGCCCTTGCCGTAGGCGATGGTCCAGATCAGCGGCTTGTCGCGGCCCTGCGCCAGGACGTGAATGCCGGGCTTCAGGCGGAAATTGCGGTAGAGTTCATCGGAGGTGACAAAGCGCTCGCCGAGGCCGGCGGTGACGGGGTGCTGGCGATCCTGGAACACCACCTCGAAGGCGTCGCGCGGGCCGTGGCCGGTCTTGGGCTCGGCGTCGGACCATGTGGCGCCCACCATCAGGCCCCATTCGTGCCATGGTGCCTGATAGACGCCCGTGCGGCCCATGTGCTCGCTCAGCACGGCCGTCTCGCCGAAGGGGTAGCTGCCGGCGTGGACCACCACCAGGCCCTTGCCGCCATTGACGAAATCGGCGACGGCTTTTTCGGCCTGCACGCCCCAGCGCGGTCCGCAGTAGTTGGAGATCAACACGTCGTAGGGCCGCAGCGTCTCCGCGGTCAGCCCGGAGGGCTCCTCGGTGACGCGCACGTCAAAGCGGCCTGAGTTCTGCAACACCTCCCGCAGGAACGGATTGGTCACGCGCCACTCGTGATTGTTGCGGCCGGTGAGGATCAATACGCGCACCTTGCCGGTGTCGAAGAAGAACTTGTCCGGCACGGGTGCGGTCTGGGCCACCAGCGGCAGCGCCAGCAGCAGGGCCAACTTATGCATGGGCGAGAACCTCGTTGAGATGGGCCAGCGAACGGACAGCCTGCGCCGGCGTGCCGCACTCGACAGAGAGGACTCCGTCGAAGCCGGCGCCTTTCAGGATGCCCACCACGCGCTTCCAATCGATCACGCCGTCGCCGCAGGCGCAGCCGACGGGCGTGCCGGTCACTTTGCCTTTTTCGGCCTCGGCGTGCTGGATCGAGATGTCCTTGGCGTGCATGTGGATGACTCGCGACGCAACAGCCGCCAAACCATCATACGGGTCTTCCCCGCCCAAGAACGCGTTGCCCGTGTCGTAGTTCACTTTGAGCATGGGCGATTCCACCAGCGTGGCGATGCGCAGCAGGCCCTCGGTGGTTTTGGAGAGAGACTGGTGCGGCTCGATGCCGATAGAGATGCCGTAGCGCTCAGCGACGTGCAGCACCTTTTTCAGTGTGTACTGCATGGCGTACCAGATCTCGGTGTCATCCAGCCACGGCGGGCGGATGCCCTCGTCCGTATTCACCACCGGCGCGCCTAGCACCTTGGCGAAGCGAATGGCCTTTTCAAGATACGGCACGGCGATCTCCGGGCGCATCAGCGGCGTGTGGGCGGAGAGGCCGGAGCAGACCACGCCATACTTCTCGCAGATGTCGAGCACGTCGTAGGGATCTTCGTCCATCGAGACGGAGTGGAAGTAGCCGGCCTCGGAGAGCAGTTCCCGGCCGTTGTGCACCATCGGCTCGATCACGCGGTAGCCGATGCCGGCGGCGCGCTCCACACCTGCCGCGAAAGAGAGGTCTTCGCACCGGCAGAACTCCATATTGATTCCAGGTGTCATCTGATTGCTCCTAGACGGCCCACTTGGCGTCCCACGCGATTCGCTGCTTCTTCTGATACGCCAGGTTGCCCATGTGGCACGCCATGGCCCCGTAGTGGCCATCCACGGCGTTGGCGTTGGGGGCCTTCCGGGAACCCACGCACGCCAGGAAGTTCGCCATATGGGCCTGTTCCGGCCCGCCCTTGGCCGTTATGGCCTCGCCTCCGTCGCGGGGCAGGAAGCGGTAGCCGTAGCGGAAGATGTTCAGCCGCCCTTTCTCGCCCATGAAGACGATGTCGGCCGATTCGCGCGGAATCATGTCGGTGATGGTGGCCTCGAAGGTGACGTTGACCTGCTTGGGGTAGTCGACCACGAAGTTGATGTTGTCGGCGGTGTCGCGCCCGTCGTTGTATTGGTAGATGCCGCCGATGGCCACCGCGGAGAGCGGGTTGGTGAGGCCCAGATACCAGTGGACGACGTCCACCATGTGCACGAACAGGCCGCCGGTCTGCCCGCCGGTGGAGAAATCCCAGTAGGCGAAGCGGTTGAAGTACATCTTGGGGTTCCAGGGCCGCTTGGGCAGCCAGCCGAGCACGGCGTCCCAATCGAGATTGGCCGGCTTGGTCTCCATGCCCGGAGGCACCGGAGTCAGATAGCCGCTGTTGGCGTTCCAGATGGTGCGGACCATGTGGACGGGGCCCAGCAGGCCGGAATCGATGAACCGCTCCTTGGCCTCGATGAAATGGCTGATGGAGCGCTGCTGCACGCCCACCTGCACGATTCGCTGGCTGGCTTTCACCGCCTGAACCACGTCCAGCCCCTGCATGGGCAGTGAGGTCATGGGCTTCTCCACGTAGACGTCTTTGCCAGCGCGGCAGGCATCGACGGTCATGCGGGAATGCCAGTGGTCCGTGGAGGCCACGATCACTGCGTCGATATCCTTGCGCTCCAGCACCTTGCGGTAGTCCGATGTCTCGTCCGGCTTGGCGCCGGGGAACTGCTGCCCGATGACGCCGATGGCTTCGCGCCGCCGCTCATCCCAGGCATCGCAGACTGCGACAAACTCGGCGCCACCGGCCGCCTTGGCCATGCGCACCAGGTGCTGGCCGCGGCTGCCGGAGCCGAGCAGGCCCAGCCGCACGCGGTCGTTGGCGCCCATCACTCTGGAAGCGGAGATCGCCGTGGAGGCGGAAACAAGGAGAGTTCGCCGTGTGACTTCAGAGGTTGACATAGGAATATCCTGGACCAGTATATTCCTACCGCCGCTCCGTGGCGCGGCGGCGTCGCGGCCAAACGCGTCTTTTGCTCACTTCGGCGCGAGGGGTATCATTGACGCATGCGAGAGGGCTGGCTTTCCTGGGTTCACGCTCCAACGCGGGGCCGACGGATCATTGGACCCGCGGCGATGGGACTCGTGGCGCTCATTTTCCTTGCGTCCGGTTTGCTTGGCGCCGATGATCCGCTTCTCCTCAATCGCGAGGGCGCGGCGCTGCTCTACAAGGGCGAATACGAGAAAGCTCTGGACTCTTTCGAACGCTCGCGCCTGCTGCACCATCAGCGCGGCGAGCGCCAGTTGGAGGCGGAGCGGTGGGTGAATATCGGCGCTATCCATTTCTACCAGGGCCGCTATCTGCAAGCGTGGGCGACCTACACGCAGGCCTCCGCGCTGGTTCAGGAAAAGGACACGTGGGCCGCGGACGTCCGCCAGTTGATCGACATGAACCGCGCGGCGCTGCTGCAGAAGCTGGGCCGCGACCAGGACGCCCTGGAGATTTACAGCCGGGTCCGCCGGCGAACACAGGGCATCAGCGCGGCCGAGCGGGCGCAGATGCTCTCCAACCTGGGCGCGCTCTACCGGCGGCTGGGCGATCCCTACAAAGCAGTCGATTCGGAGCGCGAAGCTCTGGCCGCATTCCAGCAGGAAAAGGATCGGGACGGCGAGCTGGGGGCGGCCAAGAACATCGCCATCGCGCAGGCACTGGATTTTCAGGATTACGCCGCCGCCCGCGCCGGATTCACACAGGTGTTGGCTCTGGCGTTAAGGGCAGGGAACCGGCGGGAGGCGCTCCAGGCGCGTCTCTATCTGGGAGAGACGCACTTTCGGGATGGCCGGCGCGAGCAGGCCGAGGCGGAATGGGCCATCGCTCTCGCACAGGCTCGCGAGCTGAAGGCGCCGGAAGAGGAGTGGAAGGCGCTTTATGGCCTGGGCCGCGCGCGGGAGGATCGCAGGTTGTTGGAAGAGGCCGCCGGCGTGATTGAGGCCAGCCGGGCTAAGCTGGGGCGCTCCGTGTTGCGCAGTGGGTTTTTGGCGGACAAGCGCGATGTCTACGATGCGCTGATCGAGCGGGCCCAGGGCGACGACGAATGGCTGAGCTGGCTGGAACGGTCGCGCGGCCGCGGCTTGGTACGGCTGGCCGAGCTCCGCCAGCGCCTGCCGGAAGACGCGGCTCTACTGGTCTTCTGGGCTGGCCGCAGCGCAGGCCGTCTGCGTTGGTTCACTCGGGAGCATTCCGGCGGCGCACCGCTGCGCTGGGACCGCCGCGGGCAGCCGGATACGGCGTGGCTCGCCTCTGCGCCGGCGGCGCGAAGATGGATCATCGTGCCGGACGGCGTCCTGGCCGGCGTGGCCTTTGACGCGTTGGCCGCATCCTCCAGTGAGCGTGTCATCGAGCGGCACGAGACGTGGCTGCTGCCTTCGGTGGCCGCGCTGCATAGCCCTGCCTCTCGCCGCGCCGGCTGGCGTTGGCCTTGGGAGCCTCAAATGCTGGGCATCGGGGATCCGGAGACCGGCGCGCTGCTGCCGGGTGATGAGCGCTGGACCCGCTTGCCACGGGCTGGACAGGAGTTGGCCGCGGCCGCCCAGCATCTGGACGGACGGTCGCAATTGTTGGAACGCGGCGCGGCGCGGAAGCAGGCCCTCCAATCCGCTCATGGGTATCCGCTTTTGCATCTCGCCACGCATGCCTCGGCGGACTACGAGAGCCCGGCGCGTTCCCGTATCTTGTTCGCCGGGCCGGAGTATCTCTACCTGCGCGAAGTGGCCGAGCTCGATCTGCGTGGAGTCGATCTGGTTACGCTCTCCGCCTGTGAAACCGCTGCCGGCACGCTGGCGCGCGGTGATGCGCCCATGAGCTTGAGCCGGGCGTTTCTGGATGCGGGTGCTGCCGCCACGGTGGGCAGTCTATGGGTGGTACGCGACGAAGCAGCGCTGATCTTTACGCAGCTTTTCTATCGCGCGCTGGCCAGCGGTGCCGATAAGGCGGCAGCGCTGCGTTCGGCGAAACTGGCGATGTTGCGGCGCGGCCTGCCGGAAAACGACTGGGCGGCCTTCGTACTGACCGGGAATGGCGCTGAGCCCATCGAGCCTTTTGTCTCCTGGACGCAGTTGTTAACCGCGGCCTCGGCACTCCTGATCGTAGCGGGCCTGTGGCTTACTCGCCGGCGATAGCCAGCGGCAGCACTGTACCGCTAGTCGACTCGCCCAGCAATCCGAGGATCTGCACCGGCGAACTGGCGTCTACACGGAGAGTCTCGCCGGGCTTAGCCTTCCATTCGGGGAAGAGTTCGTCCATGCTCCGGACCAGTTTCTCCAAGGGCAGCAGCGTCACCGAGGTGGCGAACTCGCCTACGCTCAGTCGCACTACCACTGGTTCCAGGCCAGGATTCTGGAGCGCGATTCCTGCGAAATTGACTTCCTCGGCGACGGCGTCCGGCATGGAGATCCCGGCTTGGCTCCAAGTCTTGTGCGAAAACATCATCTTGGTTGCGCTCAGCAGGTCGTACATACTGCCGGATGCCTCAGCGCCTCGGGCGTGAGTGTAAAAGGCCCTCTCGCTGCGGTCCGGGTTGATCACTTCCACTTTGCGCTGGTCGATCTGGAAATCCTCGGCAAGCGTCACCACCAGTTCCTTAGGCGAAACGTAAGTGACCTTCATGGCCGGAGCGTCGTAGATCTCCACCGTGCTCCAGGCGCGGAAGCCGCTGCCGAGAATCCGGATCGGTTGTCCGGCGCGCACGACGCCGGCGCCGGGCACCACATCCTCAATCGAGAGACTACCGTCGACGGTCAATGAGCCAGGCTCGTTGGACGTGATGACCCAATCCGCGCTGTTGGCATCCAGAAACATGGATTCAGGCAGGATACGAAACGCGGCCTTCGCGCCTGGCTCGGCGCTGGCCTTGAGCCGGACCGTCGCCGTGAATACGGGATATTCATCGCTGTTGCCCAGTTCGCCAGTCGGCGATACGGCCTCGATGGTCACCAGGTTGCCCTTCCGGATGGCTGTGCCCATCGCCTCGCCACTCTCGCTGAAGATGGTCAGGCTGGTGATGTCTTCCACCACCGATTCATCGAACTCCAGGTACATCCGCGTTCGGATAATCGGCTTGGGTTCGGTCAGGACGATCTGAATTTGAGCGACGCCGCCAGCCGGCGCCACTTCATCGGTCACTTTGAGCCAAAGTCCGGGGTAGTTCCATTTACCCGGACCGGGTGGGTAGTCAGCGGCGCATAGCACTTGCGCCAATAGCAGCACCAAGCCAAATCCGTACTTCATGTGGGCAACTCCGGGTCTATCGTGTGGCCGCAGATAACACTCGGATGCGTTCGGGCGAAGATTCAGCGATGACGACACCCTGCGCATCCAAAGCTCGCACCCGCCAGAGCAAGCTCTTACGGGGCAACATTTGCTGTTGGATGCTTGCCGGAGTAAATAGTTTCGACGAACTCGTACGGTTTGACCACAACAGCGTTCCATCCACCTCAGTCACCACCACTTCATAGGCGGCAGCTTGAGGTATCGCCTCCCAACTGAACTCAACCGGCGCCGTGTCCAGGTCGCCGGCCGGAGCCAGAATTCGGATCTGGGAGGAACGGACTGTGGTCGAGTGGCTATCCACCAGCGAGGGCCCCGCCATGTGACGCAGTTGCAGGCTGCCGGCCACTACCAGCAGTGCCGCGGCACAAGTGTAGGCAAAGCGGGGGAGCGGTGCGGCTGGGAACCAGGATAGCCACTTGCGGCGGGTAACCGGCGGCGCCGCGGGTTGCAGACGGGCTTCCATCCACGCCAGATCCTGCTGTTCGGCCGCGCCAGCTTCCCCGGCCAGAAACTCCCTCAGACTGGCGAGCTCATATTCGCAAACCGGGCAGATGTCGACGTGCGCCTGCGCCTCGGGCAGGCGGCCCTCCAGCAGCGCTTCCAGATCGGCTGGCGTCAGACAATCTTCGCCGCGGATGATCTCCTCAGGCCTCACTTTGCAGCCTCCAGCGGCGTGCCGCTTCGCCGAGTTTGCGGCGCGCTGAGACGATGAATGCTTTGGCCCCGCTGGCGTTGGACAACCCCAGTGCGCGAGTGATGGCGTCCAGAGGCATCTCGTCCATGAAATGCATCAGGAAGACCCGCCGCTCGGTCTCTTCCAGCGAATTGCGGATCCAGCTTCTGGCCAGCGCGAGTTGGTCCCGCCGGGCCAGTTGATCCTCCATGGGGCCGTTGTCCGGCGCCGCCAGAAAGGACAATGCCTCTTCGCCCGTGGTATCCGGTTGCGTGGCGCGGGATTTCACATGATTCAGGCAGTGGTTCCGGCAGATGGTGTAGAGCCACGTGGAGAACTTGGAGTTGCCCTGGAAACTGTCCAACCGGCGGAATGTCTGGGCCAGAACCTCCTGGGAGAGATCCAGTGCCTCTTCGCGATCGGCCGAATAGCGCAGGCACCACAGCGCCACCTTGCGCTGATGGCGGCGGAACAGCTCCTCCACGTAGGGATCCGACGGAGAGGCCGCGCCGCCGGAGCGGGAGCGGCTGATCAACTCCTCGTCGCTGAGCTGCTGCATTCGCGAACTGGACCTTCCTGGCCGTCCGCCTGGTCGTCTTCATGCTCTGTTGGACAAAGCCTCAGACGCCAGGGAACAGGTTCCTCTGCACATTCACGCGGCAATTGGCCTGCTCTTCATGATACTGGAGGGCAGCTCCAACCCACCAACGGGCCGCCTACTCCGGCTTGCCGTTCTTGAAGATCTTGCTCAAACCCTTGATGGCGCGGTCCACTTCCTTCTCTGTGAGGATATAGGGCGGCAGCATGCGTAGCACCGTATCGTGCGTCACGTTGAACAGCAACCCCTGCTCCATCCCTTGCCGGACGAAGTGGCGGCACGGAAAGGCCGTCTCCACGCCGATCATCAGCCCGAAGCCGCGCACGTCCTTGATGATGGAATGCTTGCGCTGCAACTGTCGCAGGGCGTCGAAGAAGTACGCGCTGACGCGCTGCATCTGCGGCATCAGTTCGTCGAGAATGTCGTAGAACTCCAGCGCCACACGGCAGGCCAGCGCGCCACCGCCAAATGTCGTGCCGTGCATGCCGGGTCCGATGGAGGATGCCGCTTTCTCATTGCACAGCACCGCGCCCAGCGGCAGTCCGCAGGCGATTGGCTTTGCCATGGTTACGATGTCGGGCATCACCGCCGGAGTGTGCAGTTGATAGGCAAAGTGCGTGCCGGGCCGTCCGATGCCGCACTGGATCTCGTCAAAGACCAGCAGTGCGTTGTGGCGGTCCGCCAGCTCGCGCGCCTTGCGCAGCCACTCAGCGGAGATCGGATAGATGCCGCCTTCGCCCTGGATGGTCTCCACGAATATAGCCGCCGTGCGGTCTGTGACTGCCGCCTCAAACGCCGCCTCGTCGCACACGTTCACGAACTTCACGCCCGGCATCAACGGCTCAAAATCCTTGCGGTACTTGGGCTGGCCGGTGATGGAGAGCGCACCCACCGTGCGGCCGTGAAAGCTGTTTTCCAGCGCGACGATCTCGAATTTGTCATCGCGCAGACGGCGGCCGTGGCCATGCGCCATCTTCACCGCGCACTCCACTGCCTCCGTGCCGGAGTTGCAGAAGAACGTCCGCTGCATTCCGCTGGTCTCGGAGAGCTTCTTCGCTAGCGGGCCCTGATACTCGTGGTAGTACAGGTTGGAGCTGTGGATCAGCAGCGATGCCTGCTCCTTGATCACCCGCATAATGCGCGGATGAGCATGGCCCAGCGAGTTTACGCCGATACCGGAAATCAGATCCAGATAACGCTTGCCGCTGATGTCCCAGAGCCAGCAGCCCTTGCCGCGCTTCAGCACCATCGGATAGCGCGAGTAGTTCTGTAAGAGATAAGCCCGTTCCAGGTCCATCACCGCCGTGGAGGCTGAAACGGTTGTGTCAACACTTCCCATCTCCCTATGGTAAATGAGTCGCGCGCTATTCGACGACGAAGCCATCCAGATCCAGGTAACATCCGGCGATCTGGCCCCTGGCGCCGGGAGGCGGGAACACCATTTGGAGAGTGTGCTCTCCGGCCTCGGCCGCCCGGAATGGCGCTGAGATCTGTTGCCAGTGCGTGACGTCGGAATACTGGTTGAGCCGGAGCGGTTCGCCTTGATCGATGGAGATGCGACCCTCGCAGCGGTTGGCGGCCGAAGTGTAGATCAGCCTTACGGCCGCGCCGCGGAAATGGACCTTCAGGCTGGATTTGGGGTCGTTCGTATAGACCAGCGTGCTGCGCAAGGCGCCCTGGAATTGGAGATCCCGGGTCCAGTGGCCCTCAAACGTGACGTACTGGTTGTATTCATCGTGCTGGCCAAGCCCGGCGTAGGGCTGCGCCCGCTTGGCGCCGTTTCCGCCGGCGGGCGTCCAGCGCCTCAGTTCGATTCCGCCGGCCTCCGTCACAGGCAGGGTGAACGTTTCCATGAACCGGCGCGCATGCACGTTTGAGACCGCACGCCAACTGCCAGCCGCCGGGGCGATGAAATAGGCGATCTTCTGGCTCTGCGCCAGCCAGTCAATGGAGTCCGCGGATTGAGCCTCCGCCATCTGCGTGTAGAACGGTTCGCTGTGCCAGGAGTTTGTCAGCGAATGGCCATGAAAGTCTGCAACCGCGTTCCCCTCCAACCAGGCCACGCGCGCCTGCGGATCGTTGGCGTTGAGCCAGTTCACCAGCTTCCGCTCGGGCGCCATCTCCAGCAGATAGCGGTCCACCGAGGCCGGGTCCAGCACCTGGTTGAGTGCGAAACCCCGGTGGTAGTAGCCCGCAGCCGGCAGCAGAGCCAGATTGACCAGGAACGTCACCGCCGCCGCGGCGGCGATGGCGCGTCCCGTCCACTCGTGGTGCAGCCGGAAGGACGCCACCGCTATGCCGCCCAGCAGGGTGAACATCGGCAGTGCCGGATAGAGATACCGCAGATAGGATTGCCCCAGGTACGTCAGAATACAGCCCACGATGCTCACGCCCAGCAGGATCTTGCCCGTCCTTGGCCAGCGCTGCCGCCAGCCCACGATACACAGCGGAACCAGGACAAAAAAGAAGACGCCCATCGAGCCATCCAGGCCCTCGATGAAGCGGCGCGAATGGAACGTGATGTCATACCACGTCGTGGTGGATAGCCGCGTCAGATAACGTGGATTGGTGAAGTTCGCCGCCTGATGGAAATAGGGCGAACGGAACCAGGCGTTGAACATCGGGAAGAAGGGATTCTGCGTGCGCAGCCACGCCTCCCAATACGGGAAGCCGCCCACGATGATCAATAGTGGCGCTGCCCGGGAGAGGTGTTGGGGTTTCACCAGAAACACCACAATCACAAAGAGAGGAGCAATATAGGCCCAGGCGCCCAGCTTGGAGGCCGCCGCCATTCCGGCAAGAAACGCGCAAGCCAGGAAGTACACGCTCCGGCGATCCTTCAGATGAATCCGCAGCAGAAGAATCGAGCCAAACAGCATGGCCGCGACGAAGTTCTCCACAAACAGCGAGCCCGTCACCTGCTGAGTGAGCGGGGTGGAGAGGAATCCGCCCACTAACGCGGCGCACATCCAGCCTGGGACGCGCGCGTGGAGCCGCTCATAGAGGGTCCACGCGATCAGGGCGAGAATAGCGCAGTTCAGCAGGCGGGCCGCCGGCTCGCCGCCCAGCATCCACGCAAACGTGAAGGCCCAGTCGCCGCCCATCGGCATCACGGCCCAGATGAACTCGTGCACGTCAAACGCCCAGAAATGAGCGGAGGCCATGCGGGCCGGGATCACCATGTGCATGGCGAGGCCATCGGCGCTCACTTCCGGCTTCAGGGCCGCCAGCCACGCACAGAACAGAGGGAACAGCGCCGCGGCCAACGGGGCCAGGTCGCGTCGCGTTTTGGCGTATTCCAATTGGAAGTCAGGCAACAGGCGCCGCCGCAGCGCGTAGGCGATCGGCAAAGCGGGCAGCAGCCAGTAGATCCAGCGGTAGTGGATGGGCCAACGCGAGGTCGCCATCACGAAGAACACCCAGGACGCCAGGCCGACGAAGACGGGCAACTGGAGGTTCTTTGTCAAGAACTGCGGCTGCGACCGGAACCAGATGGCGCCCATCGCCCAGCAGGAGATGGCCAGATAGCCGATGGCCACCGGCGCCACGAATCCGACGGCCAGTCCGGTGTAGACAAAGGTCAACGCTGCTACCAGCGGCAAATACCAGCGCGGGATCAACCAGATGGCCGCGGCGGAGATGACCGTGTAGAGCCCGGCGAAGATCAACAGCCGTTGCAGCCCCGCCGGTTCCCACAGATTCTGGCGAAAGACCCCGTTGTTAAGTAGCCCGAAGACAGTGAGGCCCGCGAGCACAAGCAGCACTGCCCAGGCGATGACACGCTGGAGATACATGTAGGTTCAAGAACCGCGAACCATCAGTCTCTCAGAAAAATGTCAACGCCTTTCGCCGCCTTGCGCCCCTCGGCGATAGCCCACACCACCAGAGACTGGCCGCGACGCACGTCGCCGGCCGCGAACACGCCGGGGACGGAGGTCATGTAGCTCTCATCCGCCTTCACGTTGCCGCGCCCGTCCAGCTCCACGCCGAGCTGTTCAATCAGCCCGCTCTTCACCGGACCGGTGAACCCCATGGCCAGCAGCACGAGATCCGCTTCAAACTCCTGCTCCGTGCCGGCGAGGGGTGCGAACTTCGGAGGCGCCCCGACGCTGGTGGTCTTCAGTGCCCTCACGTTGCCTTTGCCGTCGCCCAGAAACTCCGTGGTCAGGATGCCCCAGTGCCGCTGGCCGCCCTCTTCGTGCGACGTCTCCGTGCGCAGCATCAGCGGCCACAGAGGCCAGGGCGTCGATGCCGCGCGCGTTTCCGGCGGCGTGGGCATGATTTCAAACTGCCGGATGGATTTTGCCTTGTGGCGGTGCGACGTGCCCAGGCAATCGGCGCCCGTGTCGCCGCCGCCGATGATGATCACGTTCTTGCCCTCGGCCGAGATCCACTCTTCCGCAGGCACGGTGTCTCCGGCATTGCGCTTGTTGTTCAGCGGCAGAAACTCCATCGCGAAATGGACGCCCTTCAACTCGCGTCCCGGGATGTTCAGATCGCGCGGCTGCTCCGCTCCGCCCGCCAGCAGGACGGCGTGGAAGTCCTTCTTCAGGGCCTCCACCGAGATGTCCACGCCCACATGGCAGCTGGTCTTGAACGTCACACCCTCCGCCGTCATCTGCTCCATGCGGCGATCGATGTGATGCTTCTCCATCTTGAAATCAGGGATGCCGTAGCGCAGCAGGCCGCCCACGCGGTCCGCCTTTTCGAACACCGTCACCAGGTGCCCGGCGCGCGCCAGTTGCTGCGCGGCCGCCAGGCCGGCCGGCCCGCTGCCCACCACGGCTACGCGCTTGCCCGTGCGTTGTGCCGGCGGCTCCGGGTGAATCCAGCCCTCGCTCCAGGCGTGGTCGATGATGGAGCGCTCAATCGCCTTGATCGCCACCGGCGGCTCGTTGATGCCCAGCACGCACGCTGATTCGCAGGGCGCGGGGCAGATGCGGCTGGTGAACTCCGGGAAATTGTTGGTCGAGTGCAAGTCGCGGATCGCATCCCGCCACCGGCCGCGGTACACCATGTCGTTCCAGTCCGGAATCAAGTTGGTCAACGGGCAGCCGTTGTGGCAAAACGGCACGCCGCAATCCATGCAGCGCGCGCCCTGCGTCTTCACCTTCTCGTCGGGCAACGGCTGATAAACTTCAAACCAATCGTTCAGCCGCTCCGCCACGGCGCGCCGTCCAAAAGTCTCGCGCTGGAATTCGAAGAAACCGGTCACCTTACCCATGCGACACCTCCTGGCCCAACGACGCCACCGGCCGGGTCAAGGTCACCTTGGGCATGTCGGCGGAGCGCGGCACGCCCAGCACCCGCTTGAATTCATGCGGGAACACTTTCACAAATTTCGGCAGCATCGCGTACCAGTTCTCCAGAATCCAGCTTCCGCGAGGCGAATTGGTGGCCTCGACGTGTTTCTCAATCAGCGTCCTCACCAGATCCACGTCGCGCGGATCAGTCATGGGGTCCAAGTCCACGCCAGAGCGGTTGCAGGCGCGCTGCCGGAACTCGCCCGTCTCGTCCAGCACGTAGGCGATGCCGCCCGACATGCCAGCCGCGAAGTTTTTGCCTGTGCGGCCCAACACCACCACCAGGCCCTTGGTCATGTACTCGCAGCCGTGGTCGCCCACGCCCTCCACCACCGCCGTGGCGCCGGAGTTGCGCACGGCGAAGCGCTCGCCCGCCATGCCGTTGAAGAATGCCTCGCCGCTAGTGGCGCCGTAGAGCACTACGTTGCCGATCAGGATATTGTCCTCCGGCACAAACGACGACCCGCGAGGCGGGTAGACGATGATGCGCCCGCCGGAGAGGCCCTTGCCCACGTAGTCGTTGGCGTCGCCTTCCAGCGTCAGCGTCACACCCGGTGCGAGAAACGCCCCAAAGCTCTGGCCCGCGCTGCCATGGAAGTCGCAGCGGATCGTGTCGGCCGGCAGGCCCGCCGAGCCATACTTCTTTGAGATTGCCCCGGAGAGCATCGCGCCCACCGTGCGGTGGACGTTGCGGATGGGCAACCGGAACTCCACCGCAGTGCCGTCGTCAATCGCCTCGCGTGAAAACTCGATCAGCTTGAAATCCAGCGCCGTATCGATCCCGTGATCCTGCTTCGTCGTGCAGCGCCGCGCCACACGGCTCGGAGCCGGCGGATTGTACAGGATCGCCGAGAGGTCCAGCCCCTGCGCCTTCCAGTGGCTGAGTGCCTCGCGCATCTCCAGACGCTCCACGCGGCCCACCATCTCATCGACGGTGCGGTAGCCCAGTTTCGCCATGATCTGGCGCATCTCCTCCGCTACGAAGAAGAAGTAGTTCACCACCGCCTCGGGCTTGCCGGCGAACTTGGCGCGCAGCGCCGGGTCCTGTGTGGCAATGCCCACCGGGCACGTATTGAGATGGCACTTGCGCATCATGATGCAGCCCAGCGCGATCAGCGGCATGGTGGAGAAACCAAATTCCTCCGCGCCCAGCAGCGTGGCGATGGCCACGTCGCGGCCCGTCTGCAGCTTGCCATCGGTCTGCACCCGGATGCGGCTGCGCAGATCGTTCATCACCAGCACCTGCTGCGTCTCCGCCAGGCCCAGCTCCCAGGGCGAACCCGCGTGGCGCAGAGAGGTCAGCGGACTGGCGCCCGTGCCGCCGCTGTCGCCCGAGATCAGCACCACGTCGGCATGCGCCTTAGCCACGCCCGCCGCCACGGTGCCCACACCCACCTCCGACACGAGCTTCACCGAGATGCGCGCGTCCGGGTTCACGTTCTTCAGGTCGTAGATGAGCTGCGCCAGGTCTTCAATCGAATAGATGTCGTGATGCGGCGGCGGAGACACCAGGCCCACGCCCGGTGTAGAGTGCCGCACTCGCGCGATCTCCACGTCCACCTTGTGACCCGGCAGTTGCCCGCCCTCGCCGGGCTTGGCGCCCTGCGCGATCTTGATCTGCAACTCGTCGGCGTTCACCAGATAATTCGCGGTCACGCCAAAGCGGCCGGAGGCCACCTGCTTGATCGAACTGCGCCGCAGATCGCCGTTGGCGTCGCGCAGAAACCGCTCTTCGTCCTCGCCGCCCTCGCCGGTGTTCGATCGCCCGCCGATGCGGTTCATCGCGATCGCCATCGTCTCGTGCGCCTCTTTTGAAATGGAGCCGTAGCTCATCGCGCCGCTGGCGAAACGCTTCACAATCTCGCTGGCCGGCTCTACGTCCTCAATCGGAATGGCCTCATCCGCCCACTTGAACTCCATCAGGCCGCGCAACGTGCAGAGCTGCTTGTTCTGGTGGTTGATGTGGTTGGCGAACTCTTCGTAGTTGGCGAAGTCGTTCTTTGTGACGGCGTGCTGGAGCTTCGAGATCGTCGTCGGATTGATCAGGTGGTACTCGCCCCGCGCGCGATATTGGAAGTTGCCGCCGGCGTCGAGCTCGGCGTCGGAGTCCGCCACCGGCGAAAGTGCGAACGCATGCTTGCGGCGCGATTCTTCCGCGATGACACCCAGCCCGATACCCTCAATCCGCGAAGAAGTGCCAGTAAAATAGCGGTCCACCAGGCTGCTGGCCAGCCCGATGGCCTCAAACACCTGCGCGCCGCGGTAGCTTTGCAGCGTCGAGATGCCCATCTTCGAAAAGACCTTCAAAAGGCCCTTATTGACGGATTTTTTGTAGTTTTTGAGCGCTTTCGGGAAGTCTACGCCGTCCGGCAGCAGCCCGCGCTGCTCCATGTTCTCCAGCGTCTCAATGGCCAGATACGGGTTCACCGCGCTGGCGCCATAGCCGATCAGCAGGCAGAAATGCATCACCTCGCGCGGCTCGCCCGATTCGATAATCAGGCAGACCTGCGTGCGCGTGCCTTCCCGCACCAGATGATTGTGCACCGCGCTCAACGCCAACAACGATGGGATCGGCGCCAACTCTTCGTCGATGCCGCGGTCGCTGAGGATCAGCACCGTGTACCCCTGCTTGATGGCCAGCGACGCGCGCCGGCACACTCCGCTCAGGGCGCGCTCCAACTCCTGTGCCCCGCCCTCCACGCGATACATGATCGGCAGCGTGGTGGCCAGGAACTCGCCCAGGCTCACGCGGCGCAGCTTCTCCAGGTCACGATTGGTGAGGATCGGATGCTCCAGCTTGAGCGTGTGGCAGTGCTGCGGCGTCTCGGCAAGGATGTTGCGCTCCGTGCCCAGGTACGAGGTCAGCGACATCACCAGCTCTTCCCGGATCGGATCAATCGGCGGATTGGTCACCTGCGCGAACAACTGCTTGAAGTAATGGAACAGCGGCTGCGGCTTGTCCGACAGGCACGCCAGCGGCGTGTCCGTGCCCATGGACCCGATGGGCTCCGCGCCCGTCTCGGCCATCGGCAGCAACATCCGGTAGAGATCCTCTTCCGTATAGCCAAAGCACCGTTGCCGCATCAGCACCGTGTCGTGATCGGCAGGCAGCACCCGTGTGGGCTCCGGGATCTTCTCCAGCCGGAGTTGCTGCGCCTCAATCCACTTGCCGTAGGGCTGCCGTTCCCAAAGGTCTTTCTTGATCTCCTCATCGGGCACAATGCGCCCCTGCACCGTATCCACAAAGAGCATCTTGCCCGGTTGCAGGCGGCCCTTATAGACCACATCCTCCGGCTTCACCGGCAACACGCCCGTCTCGGACGACATAATCAGCAGGCCGTCGCGCGTCACCATATAGCGCGCCGGCCGCAGGCCGTTGCGGTCCAGCGTGGCGCCGATCACGCGGCCATCGGTGAACGCCACCGCCGCCGGTCCGTCCCACGGCTCCATCAGCGAAGCGTGATATTCGTAGAACGCCTTCTTGTCCGGATGCATGGTCTCATCGGCGTCCCACGCCTCCGGGATCAGCATTGCCATGACGTGCGGCAGGCTGCGGCCGGCCAGTGTCAGCAACTCCACCACGTTGTCCAGGTTGGCCGAGTCCGATCCATTCGGCTGCACCACCGGCATCACCTTGCGGATGTCGTCGCCGAACAGCGGCGATTGCAGAATCGGCTGCCGCGCCGCCATCCACGCCGCGTTGCCGCGCACTGTGTTGATCTCGCCGTTGTGGCAGATAAACCGGAATGGATGCGCCAGTTGCCAGGTGGGGAACGTGTTGGTGGAGAAGCGCTGGTGCACCATGCAGAGCGCACTCACGCACTCCGGATCCGCCAAGTCGCCGTAAAACGTGGAGATCTGCGAGGAAAGCAGCAGTCCCTTATAGATGATCGTGCGCGAAGAGAGCGACGGCACGTAGAAAAAGCTGCGGTCCTTGATCTCCTCGCTCTCGTGGATCTCCTTCTCCGCCCGCTTGCGAATCACGTAGAGCTTCCGCTCCAGCGTGTCCTGGTCCATGCCCTTCGCGCGCCGGACAAAGACCTGCTCGATATAGGGCTGCGATGCCCGCGCCACCCGGCCGATTGCCTCAATGTCCACCGGCAAGTCGCGCCAGCCCAGCAGCTCCAGACCCTCTTCCCGGATGATCCGCTCGACAATGCCCTCGCATGCCAGCCGCTGCTGCGGCTCCACCGGCAGAAACACAAGACCCGCGCCATACTCGCCCGCCGCGGGCAGAGTGAAGCCCAGCATCTTGCATTCCCGGGCCAGAAACGCGTGCGGAATCTGGATCAACACACCCGCGCCATCGCCCGTGTTCGGATCGCACCCGCATGCCCCGCGGTGCGTCAGATTCAAAAGAATCTGGATGCCCTTCTGAATGATGTCGTGAGATCTGTCACCATTGATGTTGACCACGAACCCGATACCGCAGGCATCGTGCTCGTTTTTCGGGTCGTACAGGCCGCTGGCGGGCGGCAGACCAATCTGCTGATAGTCTTCGGGCTGCATACGTGGCTGGTCCTGCTTCATAGGGGAAGTTCCTACAGTATATGCCTAGTCGCTGTATCAGTCAAAATTAATTTAGCTCACTTGCCGTATCAGTGACTCTTATGTTACGATTCAGCACGTGGACCTCTCGCAGCTCCAGCTCTTTAAGGACATTTACCAGACCCGCAGCATCAGCCGTGGCGCCTCTCACAATGGCGTAACCCAGTCCGCCGCCAGCCAAACGGTGCAGGAGTTGGAGAAACACCTTGGCACCCAACTGCTGGATCGCAGCCGCCGCCCCTTGGAAATCCTCCCTGCCGGGCGGCTTTTTTATGAATTCGCGCGCGAGTCGCTACGCCGCCACCAGGATTTTCTGGTGCATTTGGAGGAGTTGAAGGGTGGGTTGGGCGGCAGTGTGAAGGTGGCAGCCATCTACTCAGTGGGCATCAGTGAGATGTCCCGTCTGGAGGAGGAGTTCTACCGGCGCCTGCCGACGGCACAACTGGAGGTCAGCTATCTGCGGCCCGAAAAGGTGTATCAGGCCGTCCTCGATGAGCGCGTGGATCTGGGCTTGGTCAGCTATCCGGAGACGACTCGGGATGTCATTGCGCTGCCGTGGCGGGAAGAGCCCATGGTGGTGGTTTGCGCACCGGAGCACCCGTTGGCGCAGCGTGGCCACGTGCTGCCCGAAGACCTGGAAAACATGGACTTCATCGGCTTTGACGAGGATCTCCCAATTAGCCGCGACATTGAGCGCTTCCTGCGGGAGCAGGGCGTCCGGGTCCGGGTGGTCATGCAGTTTGACAACATTCAGAGCATGAAGGAGGCGCTGCGGCTCGGTCACGCCGTCAGTATCCTGCCCGCACCCATGCTCCGCGAGGAAGTGGCCGACGGGCGGCTGCAGACCGTCTCGCTGGACTGTCCTCTGGTCCGCCCGCTCGGTATCATTCACCGCCGCAAGAAGACCTTTCTGCGGGCCGCGCAGGTGTTTCTCGATCTCCTGCGCGACCCCGCGGCCTAGCAAACCTACTTGATCTTGTAGACGTTCTCCGCCACCTTCTCGCGGTGCTGGTCGTGGCAACCGCGGCAGCTTCCGCCCACCTTCTTGCCGGCGGCGGCGATGCCATCGGCATTGTTCGCTGCGGCAGCGGTGGCCATTTCATTGGCGCCGGAGATCATTTCCTGCGAGGTCTTCAGGCCGATCTCGGAGCGCTTGCCCCAGAAGGCCTCCACCTGCTTCCCGGCTGCGGCCAGGAGCTTCGCGTTGCCCGCGACGTCCTCGCCCTTGCGGATCTTGCCGTTCAATCCGCCGATATCTTTCATCAGTTGCTGATGCGCCGCGGTGGGCTCCTCAGCGGAAACCAGGGCAGACCCTGACATCAAAACGAACGCGAGTGTGAGTAGTTGCATCCTCATGGTGGAAAGATTATAGCGCGGGTTGCAGAGAGCCATACTGGACGCCCAAGAGTCCAGATTCGTTGTCAGCGATTGGACGAGCCGCTCGCAGGACCGCGATCTCGTCCCTCGCCGCATAGGTCACACTATTGGTTGATGCCAGTGCAGATCATGGGCGTGCTCAACGTCACGCCAGACTCATTCTCGGACGGCGGGCGCTTCTTCCAACTCGAGGCCGCCCTCCAGCAGGCCCGGCACTTGATAGAGGAAGGCGCCGACATCCTCGACATTGGCGGCGAGAGCACCCGGCCCGGCGCCGGATCGGTCTCCACCACAGAAGAACTGCGCCGCGTCCTTCCTGTCATCGAGGCCCTCGGTCACGAATCAGCCATCCGCCTGTCCATCGACACCAGGAAGCCCGAGGTGGCCGATGCCGCCCTCCGCGCCGGCGCTACGCTCATCAACGACGTCACCGGACTGAGCGATCCAGCCATGGCCGCGGTCGCAGCCCGCCACCACGCCGGCGTCGTCATCATGCACATGCGCGGCACGCCCGAAACAATGCGTGGCCTCACCGAATACACTGATGTCGTCGCGGAGGTGAAGGCCTACCTGGCCACCCAGGCCGCCGCAGCCCGCGCCGCCGGCATTGACGAGATCATCCTCGATCCGGGCATCGGCTTCGCTAAAACCGCCGCGCAGAGCCTTACTTTGCTGCGCCACCTGGGCAAGTTCCAGGATCTCGGCTATCCCATCCTGATCGGCCCCTCCCGCAAGTCATTTCTCTCGTCGATTGCCGGTCTGGAACGGCCCGAGGATCGTCTGGAAGGCACCCTGGCGGCAGTGGCGATCGGGGTCTTGCACGGAGCCTCCATCGTCCGCGTGCATGACGTGGCGGCCTGCCGGAAGGCCGCGCTGGTGGCCGCCGCAATCAGGAGTTCCTAATGGACCGCATCCTGCTCCACGACATCAAGCTCACCGTCTATCTCGGCGTGCCCGTGGCCGAGCGCAGCCGCACCCAGGAGGTCTTCCTCGACGCTAGCCTGGGTTTCGACATCAGCCCGGCCGGCCGCACCGACGACTTCCACGACACCATCGATTACGCCGCCGTCCTGCGTACTATCCATCGAGTGGTCGTCGCGCGCCCCTACTGCTTGGTGGAGTCAATGGTAGAGTGCATCGCGGCCGCGATCCTCGCCGAGTTTCCCGCCGCCGAGGTTCAACTTCGCCTGCGCAAGCCGGCGGCGCTGAAGGCCGAGGGCGTCGGTTACGCCGGGGTGGAGATCGTGAGACGCCGCGATGGCTGAGGTACTGCTGGCGTTGGGCTCCAACCTCGGCGACCGCGCCGCGAATCTCAACTTCGCGCTCGGCCGTCTCTGCCCGATCCGCGTCTCGTCATTTCATGAGACCGCGCCCGTCGGCTATCTCGACCAGGGGCCGTTTCTCAACGCTGCCGCGCTCGTGTGCACGCAACTCGCACCAGAAGCATTCTTCGCCTCGCTGCAGGCACTGGAACTGGAACTCGGCCGCCGGCGCACCATTCCCAACGGCCCGCGCACCATCGACCTCGACATTCTATTCTGGGATCAACTCGTCATCGAGACGCCCACGCTCATCGTGCCGCACCCGCGCCTGCACCTGCGCCGCTTCGTTCTCGCGCCGCTGGCCGAGATCGCCCCCGGCTTCAATCATCCTCGTCTTCAGCGAACAGTTCAGCAATTGCTGGACTCACTGTCACCAGACTCTCCATCCGCTTGAGCTGCCCGCAGGCAGCATAGATGTCCAGCCCGCGCGGCCGCCGCACAAAGCACGGCACGGACTTCATGACGATGGATTGGAAGGCCGCCACGCGGTCCGGATCGGGCGTCTGATACGGAATCCCCGGCCCCGGATTCAGCGCGATCAGGTTGACCTTGCAGTTCAGGTTTGCCACCAGTTGCACCACGCGGCGCGCGTCCACCTCCGCATCGTTCACGTCGCGCAACAGCACGTATTCAAATGTCAGCTTCTCCCACGGCCGCAGCGGATAGTCCTTGCAGGCCTGCATCAGATCGCGCAAATGATACTTCCGCGTGATCGGCATCAGCTCACGCCGCTGCTCTTCATTGGAGCCGTTCAACGAGATCGCCAGCCGCGGCCGGATCTCCGCCTGGGCCAGTTCGTAGATCTTTGGAATGATGCCCGCCGTGGAGACCGTGATGCGCCGCTGCACGATGCCCACGCCGCGCGCGTCGCATAGGATCCGTGTCGCCTTCAACACCGCCGGCAAATTCAGCAGTGGCTCGCCCTGGCCCATCAGCACGATGTTGATGCGCTTCTGATCCGCCCAAAGGTTGTTGTCCTGCGCCAGATGCAGCACCTGCCCGACAATCTCGCCGGCCGTCAGGTTGCGCTCCAGCCCCATCAGCGCGGTGAGGCAAAACTTGCAGTCCACCGGGCAGCCCACCTGTGTGGAGAGGCAGAGCGTATCACGCGCCTCCTCCGGCATAAAGACGGCCTCGACGCTCTTGGCATCGTGAAGGCCCAGCAGATACCGCCGCGTGCCGTCCCTCGAATCGAAGCGCGAGTTCCGGCCCAGATGGCCCATCTCGCAGCGTGCTTCCAGATCCGTGCGCAGCGCCTTGGCGAGCGTCGTAACTTCGCTCAACGCCGCGATCCGTTTGGCGTACAGCGCCTCGTAGATCTGCCGGGCGCGAAACGCCGGCTCGCCTGCCGGCAACAAAGCCTGCAGGTCCGCAACATCCATTCCAACTAGTGTTTGCACAGCGCCCTCAACTTCCAGTCTATCGGACCCGCCTACCGGACGAAGGTCAGCCAGGCCGCGCCAAATGCGAGGCTCATCAGAGTGAGCGGCGCGCCCACCTTGAAAAACGTCCAGAATCCGATCACCGCCGCGCCCTTCGAGCGCTGCACCACAATCAGGTTCGCCACCGAGCCGAGGATCGTGAAGTTGCCGGCCAGCGTGGAAGACATCGCCAGCGTCAGCCAGCCCAGCACGGGGTCCGGCAGCTTCGAGATCACTGGACGGAATACCAGCACCGCCGGCACGTTGCTGACGAGATTCGAGAGCGCTGCCGAGAACGCGGTGAGCACCGCCGGCCGGTGCAGTCCGCTGGCCCGCGCCACGCGGAAGAGGTCCTCCTCCAGCGAGGTTTTCTCCACTCCGGCCACCACAATGAACAGCCCGGCGAACATCGCCAGCAGAGACCAGTCGATATCGTGATAGACCTTCTCCGGCTTGACGCGCCGCGTCACCAGCAGGCTCGCGCCCGCCACAATCGCCACCTGCGCCACCGGCCAGCCCGCGAAGAAAAAGCCCACCATGCCCACTGCCACCGCCAGCGACTTCCACATGAGGCCGCGGTTCACACGGACTCGTACCTCGCTCTCTTTCTCAAACTGCTCATCGGTGAACTCGTCGCGGAAGACGGCCAGGATCACCCCGAACACCAGCAGCATCGACACTGCCGCGATGGGGGCCAGCGCCACGGCAAAATCCCGGTAGGCGATACCGGAGAGCGACCCGATCATCATGTTCTGTGGATTGCCGGTGATGGTGGCCACGCTGCCCGCGTTGGACGCCGTGGCCACCGCCAGCAGATACGGCACCGGATTCCGCCGCAGCGCCAGCGTCACCTCCACCACCAGCGGGGTCAGCACCAGGCACATGGTGTCGTTGACGAAGAATGCCGAGAAGACGCCCGCCACCAATACCACGCCCGCCAGCAGGCTCCTGGGCCCGTGTGCGTGGCGCACTACCCATGCCGCCACCAGCCGGAAGAAGCCGGAGAGCCGCAGGTTGGCCACCACGATCATCATGCCCAGCAGCAGCACGATGGTGGCCCAATCCACCGCCCGCAGCGCCTCGTCAAAGCCCAGCACGCCCGCCGCCACCATCAGGCTCGCGCCCACAATGGCCGCGCCGGTGCGGTCCACGCGCAGGCCCGGAAAGCGTCCCAGCGCGAGAACCACATACGTGGCGATGAAGATAAGAAGCGCAGCCATGCGAGAATCGGAATGGAACAACTATTATCAATGGCGACCGCTACGCTCGATCGTGACATTATCGTCACCTCACTCTCAAACGGCATCCGTGTCATCACGGAGCCTATGCCCGCCGTGCGCAGTGTCGCAGTAGGCTTTTGGATCGGCACCGGCTCGCGGTGCGAACAGATCAAGGAGAACGGCTCGTCCCACTTCATTGAGCACATGCTCTTCAAGGGCACGCCCAAGCGCTCAGCCGAAGACATCGCCCGTGAAGTAGACGCCATTGGCGGCCATCTCGATGCCTTCACCGGCCGCGAACTGGTCGGCTACAACACTAAGGTGCTCGACGAGCATCTGCCCATCGCCTTCGAGATTCTGGCCGACATGCTCATGCATCCGCGTTTCGATGCCGAAGACATCGAGAAGGAAAAGGGCGTCGTGCTGGAAGAGCTGAAGATGGAAACCGATAGCCCGGAGAGCTTCGTCCACGAGCTCTTCGTCAGCAACTTCTGGAAAAGCCATCCGCTCGGCCGCCCCATTCTCGGCACAAAGAAGACCATTGGCAGCTTCAGCTCCGAGAACCTCCGCGATTACCACAACCGCTACTACCGCCCCGAGAATCTCACGGTCACCGCCGCCGGCAATCTCCGCCACGACGAGCTGGTCCGCCTGGCCGAGCATCACCTGCGCGAGTTGAAAGTGGGTGGGGTGGAGCCGAAGTTTGTTCCGCCCGCGCCCGAGGCGCCGCTGCTCCTCAAAAACCGCAGCAGCCTCCAGCAGGTCCACGTCTGCCTGGGTGTGCCCATGCACGCGGCCATGCACCCGCTGCGCTTCGCCTGCTATACGCTGAACGTCATTCTCGGCGGCGGCATGAGCTCGCGCTTGTTCCAGAACATCCGCGAGCGCCAGGGGCTGGCTTACTCGATCTTCTCCGAGCTGAACCTCTACCGCGATACCGGCATGCTGGCCGTCTACGCCGCCACGTCGGCCGATACCACGCGCAAGCTGGTCGAGAACGTGATGCTGGAGCTGCGCCGGCTGAAGAACGATCCGCTGCCCGCCGTGGAGCTGCGCCACGCCAAGGACCATATGAAGGGCTCGCTCATGCTCAGCCTGGAATCCACCTCCAGCCGCATGGGCAATCTCGCCCGCCAGTGGATGAATTTCAACCGATTCTTCACGCTCGACGAGCTGGCCGATTCCATCGAAGCTGTCACCGCCGAGGACGTCCAGGCGGTGGCCCGCGAGTACTTCCACACTGAGAAGATCGGGCTGGCAATGCTGGGCCGCCTCGACGGCCTCAAGCTGACGCGCGACGACCTGAACTGCTAACACCATGGGCCTACGGCACCCAATCCGGCTCGCTCTTCTCCTGCTACTGGCGATGTCGCTCCACGCCGTCGATTTCGGTGGATTGAAGCCGCAGGGCTACGTCAGCGATTTCGCCGGTGTCGTCGATCCAGCGGCCAAGCAGGAGCTCGAGGCCTACTGCGCCCGCGTCAAGGCCGCCACCGGCGCCGAGATCGCGCTGGTGACACTCGCTTCGCTGGAGGGCGAGCCCATCGAGGACGTGGCCAACGTCATGTTCCGCAAGTGGGGCATCGGCGCCAAGGGCAACAACGAGGGCATTCTGCTGCTGCTCTCCATCAGCGATCGCCGCAGCCGCCTGGAGGTGGGCTATGGACTGGAGCCCATCATTCCGGATGGCTACGCCGGCAGCGTCATTCGGGAAATGCGCCCAGCTCTCCGCGAGCGCAACTACGGCCAGGCCCTCGCCGATGCCGCGCGCTCCATCGGCGACACCGTCGCCAAGGCCAAGGGTGTCCAGATCGGCGTCAACGCACCCATGCAGCGGTCGCGGCGGCCCTCGAGCGGATTTCCGGTCGAGGTGGCGTATGCCGTCGGGGCGGTGATTCTACTGGCTCTCCTCAGCCGTGGCGGGCGCGGCGGGCGCGGCGGACGCGGTGGCGGCACCGGCAACTTCCTGATGGGCATGATGCTCGGGCAACTGCTCGGCGGCGGAGGCCGCTCCAGCTCTGGCGGCGGCTTCGGCGGCTCCGATTCCGGAGACAGCTTTGGCGGCTTTGGCGGTGGAGACTCCGGCGGCGGCGGCGCCTCCAGCGATTGGTAGATTGCGAATCCCCATGGAACACATCGACAAGATACTCAACCAACTCGTGGAAAAGCTCCGGGACGCCCACGGCAAGAGGCTCCGCTCGGTGATCCTCTACGGCTCCGGCGCCACCGGCGAGATCCACGGCGCACACTCCGATCTCAACGTGTTCTGCGTGCTCGATGGCGTCACGCCCAAGGATCTGGGCGCCGCCGAATCCGTCTTTCAGTGGTGGCGCGAGAAAGGCAACCCCGCGCCGCTGCTGCTCAGCTCCGACGAGGTTCGCACCTCTACAGACTGCTTTCCCATCGAGTTCCACGACATCGTCGAACGCCACAAGGTCCTCTACGGCGACGACGTCACCCATACCCTCAAGATTGACGACCGCTTTTACCGGGCCCAGGTCGAGCACGAACTTCGCGCCAAGCAGCTCCGCCTGCGCCAGAAGGCCGCCGGCGTGCTCAGCGCCAAGGAACTGCTGCTCCGCCTGATGACCGATTCAGTTTCCACGTTTTGCGTCCTCGGCCGCCACGCCCTGCGGCTCGGCGGCTTCGACGCGCCCTGGACCAAGAGCGCCATCGTCGCCAGCCTGCGCGAGTCCTTCGCCGTTGAGGGCCGCGCATTCGATACGCTGTTGAGTCTGCGCCAGGGCACAACCCGGCCCAGCGACATTGTGCCGCTGGAACTGTTTCAGATGTACCTCGATGACATTGCGGCACTCGTCGCCGCTGTGGATAAACTGGATAGCTGACGAGAAAACGAGGAGAACACTATGAAAATCGCACTGATTGCCATCCTGGGAGGACTGCTCCTGATCGGCCTGATGGTCGGCGGCAAGGCCGCTTCCGTGAATAACGAGCTGGTCGCGCAGAAGGAGGCCATCACCGGCTCCTGGTCCCAGGTGGACGTCGCTTTGCAGCGCCGCGCCGATCTCATCCCCAACCTCGTCGAGAGCGTCAAAGGATTCGCCGCCCAGGAGAAGGGCATTATGGAGGCCGTCGCCAGCGCCCGCTCCGCGCTGCTCAACGCCAAGTCGCCCGCCGAAAAGATCCAGGCCAACTCCGGCCTCGATTCCGCCATCGGCCGCCTGCTCATGATCCAGGAAAACTATCCGCAGCTCAAGTCCAACGAGAACTTCCTGCGCCTCCAGGATGAACTGGCCGGCACCGAGAACCGCATCGCTGTCGAGCGCCGCAAGTACAACGAGACCGTGCAGAAGTTCAACACCACCATCGGTCTCTTCCCCAACAACATCTTCGCCGGTATGTTCGGTTTCCAGCGCAATGACGATTACTTCAAGACCGAGCCCGGCGCCCGCACCGCCCCCAAAGTGAAGTTCTAAGGATCCCCATGTCAGCTCCGATCTTTCCCAACTACATCAATGGCGCCTGGGTCGAAGGCCCCACGTTTGAGAATCGCAACCCGGCCGACACCAACGACATTGTCGGCCTGCACGGCAAGGGCACGCCCGAGTGCATCGATAACGCCGCCCACGCCGCCCAGCAGGCCTTCGCCGGTTGGGCCGGCCTCACCGCGCCGGCGCGCGGCGCGTTCCTCTTCAAGGTCGCCGACATCCTCGACCGCAAGTTCGAGGCCATCAGCGCCGAGATGACCCGCGAGGAAGGGAAGACCCTGCCCGAGGCCAAGGGCGAGGTCCGCCGCGCCATCAACATCTTCCGCTACTTCGCCGGCGAGGGATCCCGCCTGGCGGGTGTGCTCGCCCCCAGCGAGCGCGATCGCGTCCACATGTTCGCCATCCGCAAGCCCGTTGGCGTGGTCGGCCTGATCACGCCCTGGAACTTTCCCAGCGCGATCCCCGCCTGGAAGCTGGCCCCGGCGCTCATCTGCGGCAACACCGTCGTCATGAAGCCCGCCTCTGCCGCGCCGCTCAGTGCCTGGCGCATCATCGAGGCCTGTCACGAGGCCGGCATCCCCAAGGGCGTCGTCAACTTCGTCTCCGGCTCCGGCAGCGCGCTCGGCAGCGCCCTGGTACACGCCAAGCCGCTCAAGGCCATCAGCTTCACCGGTTCCTGCCAGATCGGCCAGTGGCTCCACGCCGAGGCCTCCAAGCGTCATCTGCGCATCCAGCTTGAGATGGGCGGAAAGAACCCCACAATCGTGCTGGCCGACGCCGATTTCGCCTCCGCCGTTGAGAACGTCGTCAACGCGTCGTTCTTCTCCACCGGCCAGAAGTGCACCGCCACCTCTCGCGCCATCGTCGAGGACGCCATCTACGATCGCTTCGTCGAGGCCGTGGTGGAACGCACCAAGAAGCTGAAGGTGGGCGACGGCATGCAGCCGGGCATCGACATCGGCCCGTGCGTCGACAAGAGCCAGCTCAACACAGTCCTCCACTACATCGAGGTGGGCCGCAAGGAGGCCGGCGAGCCCGCCTGCGGCGGCCGCCATCTCACCGAAGGTCCCCATGCCAACGGCTACTTCGTCGAGCCCACCGTCTTTGCGAACGTCACGCCTGACATGGTCATCGCCCGCGAAGAGATCTTTGGCCCCGTGCTGGCCATCCTGCGCGCCCGCGATTTCAACCACGCTCTGGAGATCGCCAACAGCAGCGAGTTCGGCCTCTCGGCATCCATCCAAACCACGAATCTCTCGCGCATGTACGAGTTCATCTACGGTATCGAGGCCGGGCTGGTCACCGTCAATCTGCCCAGCGCCGGCGTCGAATACCAACTCCCCTTCGGCGGCTCCAAGGATTCCAGTTTCGGTCCCAAGGAACAGGGGCCGGCCGCGATGGAATTTTATAGCGACTACAAGACCATATACGTGAAATACTAGGCAGACCCAAACCGAGATGAAACTAGGACAAGTATGGTGGCAGGGCCGTCTCACCGCGGCCGTCTTTGAAGCCGGGCAGGCCCGCCCGATCCCCGGCTATACCGTAAGGGAGCTGGTAGAGCGCGCCGAGCGCGATCACGTCACGCTCACTGAGCTGGCCAATCGTTACGCGATGCGCGGCCACGAGTATCATGAGCCGGCCATTCCCATTGAGCCGCGCGAAGTGTGGGCCTGCGGCTGCACCTACGAGATGAGCGCGTCGTTCCGCGATGCCGAGCACGGTTCCCGCGAGGGCTTCTACCGCCACGTCTTCACGAGCCCGCGCCCCGAGATCTTCTTCAAGGGCACCTCGCGCGTCTGCGTCGGACCTGACGCCAAGATTGGCATCCGCCCGGATTCCAGCTTCACCGCGCCCGAGCCCGAGCTCGCCGTGCTGCTCGGCGCCAAAGGCCGCGTCCTTGGCTACACCCTCGCCAACGACGTCTCGGCCTGGGATATCGAGCGCGAAAACCCGCTCTACCTTCCGCAGTCCAAGGTCTACGCCGCCTGCTGCTCGCTGGGTCCGTGGTTCGTCACGCCCGACGAGCTCACAGATCCTTACAACATCGCGATGTCGCTATCGATTCGCCGCGGCGATCAGATTCTGTTTGAGGGCGAGACCTCCACAGCCAAGCTCGGCCGCAAGATCGAGGTGTTGACCGAATACCTGCTGCGCGCCAACCCCGTCCCCTGCGCCAGCGTGCTGCTCACCGGCACCGGCATCATCGTCACCCAGGAGGCAGCCCTCGCCCCCGGCGACATCTGCACCATCGCCTCGCCCGCTATCGGCATCCTGGCCAACGAGGCGGCCCTGGTCTAGCTCTCTTCGTCCATCCCTTCCAGTTGCTCGGCCTCGGCCGCGAAGCGCTTCAGCACCTGGATTGATGGGCCGCTCGCAAACCCGGCCAGCCGCAGCCGCCGGAACACCGATGCCAGCTTGGCCGGCTCACGCAGCAGCGTGCCCAGGTCTTTGCCCCGGTATTTGCGCGCCAGCCACTGTTGCACCATTTCGCTCTCGTTTGTGCCCGAAAACGCGTCAGAAGCTGCCTTTTCTGCCAGTTTTGGCGTCACTTTTTTGCGCAGCAGATCCGAGACCACCCGCTGCCGCCCGAAGTTGCCGCTGCCCGCCCGCGTTTCGGCGAAGTGCTCGGCGTACTTGCGGTCGTTCAAAGCGCCGTACTCTTTCAACTGCGCCACGATGCCGTCGATGTCGTCGAGATCCGCCGCGCGCCGCCGCAGCTTGTCCTTGAACTCCGACGCCGTCAGCGCCCGGCCGCTTAATAGCTTGGCGGCGTATTCGCGCAGATCGTCGCGCTCCAGTTTGCGGGGTTGACCGAATGCCATGGCTACCTTTCATTGTGCGTGGAGTACACTGAAAGCAGCAAGACTGCATTGATTAAGGAGCTGTGATGGAAGACGACAAGAAGTTCTCATTTTTCTTCCTGGGTCTGGGACTCGGGGTGGCCGTCGGCATCCTGTTCGCCCCCAAATCCGGTACCGAGACCCGCGAACTCATCAAGGAGAAGGCTGACGAGGGCAAGGAATACCTGAAGCGCCGCAGCGACGAGCTCAAAGACTCCGCCACCGACATCGTCGATCGCTCCAAGCAGGCACTCGCCCGCCAGAAGGAACAGCTCGCGGCCGCCGTGGAAGCCGGCAAGTCCGCTTATCGCGAGAAGACGGAAGGCGTCCTCTCCAGCGATCCCAGCGACGAGATCATCGAAGGAGTCTAGGCGAAAGCCCCGGTCATCATGGAATCATACCTTCTCGCGGCGGTCATCATCTCCGGCATCGCCCTGTTGATGAACGCTTGTGCCTCGATCGGCATCTTTCTGTCCGTGCGCAAGCTCCAGCGGGACGTGGCTCCTCTCATCCCCGATGTGAAGGCCACGCTGATGCAGGCACAGACGACCCTGGCCGACACCGCCCGCGACGTGCGTGAAGTGACGGACCGCGCCAAGGATGTGCTGCATAGCGCCCAGGTGCAGATCGATTACTTCGATCAGGCCAAGGGCGAGATGATCACGCATCTCAAGGTGCAGAGCGAGAGAGTGGAGCTCGTTCTCGACGACGTTCTCTCGCGGGTACAGGAGACAGTTAGTGTCATTTCCGGCACCGTCCTGCGTCCGGTCCGCGAAGTGAGCGGGATCGTTTCCGGGGTCAAGGCGGCCGTCCAGGCACTTCTGCTCGGCCGCCGTCCCACCGTCGATCGGGCCACTCACGACGACGAGATGTTCATCTGACTGAGAGCAGGGGCCGCCGCGGGGCGGTCCTTGTCCAGTGCCGAGGGCAGGGTCAGCGCGCTTTGCGCCGGCAACTTGCCACGATCCAGGGGAACGCCTCCACCACCCTCACCTCGTCGAAAACCCGCCTCAAGAACCTCTCGAAGCTGGCCGGGTTCCAGTGTTGCACATGCTCCGGGTGATTGCCCCAGCCGCTCAGGTACTTGCCTCGCATTAAATTGCCGGCCTGGAAATAGGGCTCGTGCGGGACCGAAAGGATCACTGCGCCGCGCGCAACCCGCGCCAGTTCCGCCAGCGCCAGTTCCGGGCATTCCAGATGCTCCAGCACCTCCAGGCACAGCACAGCGTCCATGCTGCGGTTCGCAAACGGCAGCGCCTGTACCGATCCGCAGACCAGCGCGCGCGGCCCGGCGTGCCCCCGGAACAGCGCCAGCGCCTCGGGCCGCAGATCCAACGACGTCACCCGCAGCCCGGCGGGCAATACGCCGCGGCGGATCAGTTCCCCCTCGCCGCAGCCCGCATCCAGCACCGTCGCCGGCGCGGCAGCTTCCACGGCTTCACGGATACGACCAAAAAACCGGCTCAGCAGATACTGCACCACCGGATTTCCGGCGTGGTATTTTTCCTGGATTGTGACGTCTGCCATGGTCAGGTTCCGCGCTATTCAGGAATGTAATACAACAGGATGGACTTGCCCACCCGCGTCACCGGCTGGTAACGGTCCAGCCAGGCGTAAGCGGAATCGGTGCGGCCCATGGACTTCGCAATCAGCAGACCCTGCGTCTTCTGGCTGAAGTAACTGATGGCCACCCAGCCGGTCACCGGCTTGTAGGGCTCCAGCCCCTCCCACGCCGGCAGCCCGATCTTCGAATCATCACCGGACCAGAGGATGGACATCGTCACCTTCTCCACCTTCAGGGCCCGCAGCTTCCAAACCAGGCGCTTCATATCCTGGCCCCAGTCGAGATCCGAATCCACGATGATCCGCTCGGGGTGCTGCCCGGCCAGCGCGTTGAAATACGGGATATAGTCCGGGTGCGCCATCGCGGAGCTCACCGTCAGCCACGTCATCAATCCGATCCCGGCGCATCGCCACGCCACGCCACCCCACAGCAGCATCAGGCCCTGGGCGGCCAGCAGCGCCAGCAGGGGGAAGATACACAGGATGTAGCGCAGCCCGGTGTTCAGGTGGCTGGGCAGGCAGCCGGCCAGGATCGCCAGGCAGCAGAGGCCCGGCGCATACAGCATCCACTCCCGGCGCGCCCGCGTGGCAGCCGCGAAGAGCCCCACCAGCGCCAGCGCCAGGATGGCCAACGGCGTCTTCACGCCAAGCGCTACGGGGAAGAAATACCACCAGCCGGTCTGGCGCACCTCGCCGAAAAGGTAAGCGGCGTGTCCGTCGCGATTGAGAGACTTCACCAGCAGCAGGCCGTCCAGCAGCAGCGGCGCCGGCAGCGGCACCTGGCTGGCCCCACGCCAGAACGCGGAGTGCTCCGTCAGGCCGGATTCCGCCGGTTCCCGCAGCTTCCCCACGTCGAAGCGGTAGCCGGCCCAGATCATCAGCATCGCCACTGCTGCCGCCACCAGGACCGGCTTCACCCGCAACGGCGGAAACCGCCGCTGGCTGATGCAATAGGCCGTCAGAATGAGTGCGCCGCAGAGCGGCACGATCAGCATGGAGGAGAACTTGGCCAGCACTGCCATCGCCACCGCTACGCCCAACCACGCGCTGTGCCGCACGTCCGGCGTCTCCAACCACAGCGTCCAGCGATACAGCGCGAAGACGATCCCGGCCGCCACGGCCATGTCTGTGGTGGCGATGCCGGCGTGCGCCAGCACCATCGGCGTGTTCGTGAAGACAAAGACGGCAGCCAGCCCGCCCGTTTCGCCCAGCAGCCGCCGCCCCCACAGCCACACGCACGCCGCCGCCAGTACGAAAAACGGCAGCACGCCCAGGCGGGCCAGCGTGAGGGCCACAGCGTACTTGCCCCGGCTGTGCAGGATGGCGTTGCCCTCCTTCCAGCGGTCCGCCAACCCCTGCGAGCGCATTCCGTACAGATAGGGACCCACTGCGATGGCGGCGCGCGCCAGCGGCGGGTGGAACGGCCCCATGTCATACCGGCCCTGATCCAGCCACTGCATGCCGCAAGCGATATTGGGCGTCTCGTCCACAGTCTGCGCCACCGCCTGGTAGGTGTAGATGATCCGCACCAGCGCAATCACGACAAGCAGGACAAAAATCCGCCGGGCGTGGGCCGGCCGCAGTGCGGAGACCTCTGCGCTCATTCGGCGCGCGCCGCTCCACCCTTGGCCGTCGCGCGCAGCCGCAGCAGGTGAAAGGCAAAGTCGAACCAGTGGCGGAACTTCAGCTTGCTGCTGCCGCGCTGCCGGGCACGCATCTCGTAGCTTTCCTCGCGGATCTCGCGGATCCGGCCCCGCACCATGATCTCCATCAGAGTCTTGAACCCCAGCGGTTTCAATTCCACTCCCGCGATCGCCCGCCGCCGCACCAGATAGTAACCGCTCAGCGGATCAGACGTGCGCCCAAATGCTTCCGGCAGCAGGCGGCAGCCCATCCAGTGCGCCACAAACGAGTTCACCCGCCGGTGCATCGCCCAATCGCCCAGCCCGCCGCCCTCGGCAAACCGGCTGGCCACTACCAGGTCACTGTCTTCCAGATGGGCAATTAGCGCCGGCAGCAGCGCTGGAGGGTGCTGGAAATCGGCATTGATCGTGCCAAGAAACTCGCCGCGCGCCGCCTGCCAGCCCCGGATCACCGCCGCCGATAGCTTGTGCTCCCCTTGCCGCCGCACCACGCGCAACTGCGGAATGTCAGCCATCAGGGCGGTGGCGATTTCCCATGTGCCGTCCGGGCTGTCGTCGTCCACTACGATGATCTCGTACGCAGTGCCCAACGCCGCGTCCAACTGGATCCGCAACGCTTCCAGAAAGCTGCGAATGTTCTCGCTTTCGTTCAACGTCGGCACCACCAGCGACAGCCGGATCTCCGGCTCGAACGATGGCTGCACGACGAGGGGACCTATATGGACGGCGGGGTCTGGGATCGCCAATGTTACCTGCATTTCCTGACTCTTCAATTGTACCCTTCCCCCGGGGAATTCCAGGAAACTCCCTCCGAAATTCCAGGCACAGCTCGTCCTTCGCTTTCAGCCCTGAGTTCTCTATTGCCACGGCCGGTCCGCGCGTCTAGTATGTTAGTTAGTCTAGTTGCCTAACTAAAACGCGCCATGATACCGACCTTCGTCCTGCTCTCGCTCCTCGCCACGCCGTTCGAAGACCGCACCTACCCCAGCCGCGTCTTCGGGCAGGACCGCCACTACCGGCTCTTTCTGCCCGCGGACTACGCCCAGGGGACCAAGCGCTACCCCGTCATCTACTACTTCCACGGACACAGCGATCGCTACACGCTGGAGCGCTATGACGACGGCAAGGACACCGTGCCGAAGATCCTGCGCTTCGTGGCGGAAAACGGCGTCATCGTCGTGGCAGTGGATGGCTACGTGGCGGAACACTACACCGGATTTTATGGAGGCACACCCTACGATGTGTACTCCGAGGGCGGCGCGTACGACTTTGGCGAGAACTTCAAGGAGCTCGTCGCGCACATCGACGGCAGCCTGCGCACCCTGGCGGACCGCCGCCACCGCGCCACTTCCGGGCTCAGCATGGGCGCCTTCATGAGCTTCTTCCTCAGCGCCCGCTATCCGGACCTCGTTGGTAGCGCCTCCGGCTTCAACCCCGGCCCTGAGTTCTACGCCGGTGAAAAAGGCCGCCGCGTGCTGTGGCGTCCGAAAGACCACGTGGCCAATCACACGCACACCATGGTGCGCCTGGTGCGAGCCAGCGGCGACTACATCAGCCAGTATCACGAAGAGACGCGCCTGGCCTTCGCGCGCGATGCCCGCGTCGATTTCGAGTTTCGCCAGGACGAATACCACCGCCACTGGGCCACATCCATCGGCGAGACCTTCGCTTTCCACATGCGCGCCTTCGCCACTTCCGAGTTGAACAACACGCCCGAGACGTTCGATCACGATAACGCCTACGCGCGCTTCTCCGCCTGGCGGTGGCAGTTTGAATCCACCGGCGGCGGGCCGGGCTACACGGTGCTGCGCGGCGTCTCGCAGGGCGGCTTGCGGGTGATGACGCGGCGCTGGGCACCGGACGGTCCGCCCGTCCCTGGCCGCACTGTCAGGATCACCACCGCGCCTCTTTACCGGGCAGGCGCCGTCTACGCCATCCTGGATGCGCCCCTCAACGGCGCCGCGCCGCGCCGGCTGAGCCTCACTGCCAACGCCGAGGGCCGGCTGCTCTTTGAAGTGGACGGCGCCGGCCGGCAGATCAGCATCACCGGACCGGGCGCCGCCTCTCAGGCGCCCGTGCTGCTGCCCGTGTCGCGCGGCGGCGGCCTCAGAGTGCTGCCCGAGATGGAAACCACTCTGCCCCTACGCGTCTACAATCCCCAAACCGTGCCGCTGAAGGGCGTCTCGGTGAGCGTCGAGAGCGCGTATCCCGCCGTCGAGCTGCTCAACGCCAAGGCCACCATCGCCGAGATTCCGCCCGGCGGCACCATCGACCTCTCCGCCCAGTTCAAGGCCCGCTTCCACGCCGGCGCCGGAGACTATGCGCCGGCGTCTATCCGCGTCACGCTTTCCTCAGACCCAGCACCTCGTGTCGAGGAGATCGACGTGATGATCGCGCCTGACGGCATGGGGCCTCCTCTCGCTGTGGAAGTGCTCGATGGCCGGACCGTGACGCTGCGCGTCTTCCGCCAGAAGGGCAATCAGGGCGGCGGCACGGCTCTGGAGCGCACAGTTACCGAGGGCAAAGGCAACGGCAATGGCGTGCTGGAGCCCGGCGAAGAGGCCACCATCTGGGTCAAGCTGGCCCAGGGGCTCGATCCCTTCGACAAGGGCAACTGGTACCGCGCCCGCGTGTATAGCAGTTCGCCCATGCTCGAAGAGATCGAACGTCTGGAAGAGCAGAAGCAGCGCGAATGGACCGGCGCCAAAGAGCTGACCAGCGTCGTCCGTCTGGATGTGAAGACGCCGCCCGGCACGGTCATCCCCGTCGTGCTGTGGAACGAGAGCTGGAGCTTCCACTTCACGCCGGACGTGCGCTACGGCGCGGAGCCGCTCTACCAGGCGTACCAATTGCATCGCGGCCACGCCCACAAGTTCGAATGGAAGGTACCCTCCCGGTGATCTACTACAAGAGAATCCTGCCTGCGATCCTGCTGCTCAGCAGCGCATGGGCGCAAACGCGCCCGGTGGAGGGCGTGGTCCTCAGCAACGACGCCTGGCCGAGATCCACCCGCCTCGCCGAGTGGACCTCGGACGTCATGCGCATTTCGGGTGTGGAGAAAGCCTCGGAGACGGCGCAGGGCAAGGCGTTCTTCTCCTGGCTCCGCCTGTTCTCCCGAATGGCCGTCGGCGGCATGATTCAGGCATTCGAGGGGCCATACGGCAAAGAGTCCTACGTCCTCGATGCCAACAAGCAGCTCTTCGTTTACGGCTGGGGTTTCTGCGATACCACCAGCCGCATCGCGGAGGCTGCCTGGCAGGAGTACAAACGCGACCCGCGCGCGGCGGAGCGTGTCATCACGCAGCATGACGACGGCGGCTACCACACCATGTATCGCCTGCGGATGGACGGGCGCCACGGCGCATTTGATCCGCGCTACGGCTACTACCTGATCGAGCGCGATGCGCCCGATGCGCGGATTCTGGATTGGTCTGAGCTCAATGGCAAGTTCGAAATCAACCGCGGCTACAAACACCGTGTCGGCCCTTTCTTTGAGATTAGCGGCATCGAGTGGCAGCGTGCCCTGCTGCTGCAGCCCGCCTATTTCGAGAGTGAAGCAGCGTGGCGCGCCGCCGGCGCCCCCAAAGAAAACGTCTTCGGCGATGGCGCCTACAAGATGGGCACTCCGCTGCACGACATGACCTTCGCGATGCAACGCGGCATGACCATTGAGCGCTTCTGGGACAACTCCGCGCGCAAGTTCTACGTCCCGGCCAGCGCGCAGTCCAAGCGCGAGTGGCCCTTCCTACCGACGGGCCGGTTCTACCGGGTCACCGAGAGCTCGCACGGCGGCAGTTGGGCGAAGGACGATCCCAACTACCAACGCGTGAAGCAGTACCTCGCCACCGTGCCGGCGAACGAAGGCTACCCGGCCGAGGTGGCTGGCGGGCGCACCATCGGGCAAGCCTCCGGCGTGATCACGTATGCACCGCAACTCGATGGCGCCGCCGAGCAGATCTTCGACATGCGCTCCCCCTTCGTACTGGTGGACGGCACGGTGTCTGCGAAGCTCTCTGGCGCGGGTGCTGAAATCGCAATTCGCACTCTGGCGCCCAAGCCGCGTAACGCCGGCGAACCGGATCAGTGGTCGGAGTGGCAGACCTTTGCCGCCGGCGACGGTACCAAGCAAGCGGAACTCGGGCGGCCCAGATTCAACGGCCGCGACGTCAGTATCCACGGCACATACCGCTTTCAGATCCGGGCCAGAGTCCCGCAAGGCGCCGGCCTGTCGGCGCTCTCCATGAAGCTCTACTTCGAAAACGGCATCATGTCGATTCCGCCGCTCTTCGCCGGACGCAATGCACTGAGGTTCCGCTTGCGCGACGCTTCAACCCTGACGGCCCCGGTGACGGTGGTCTATCGCTACGAGACCGCCGCCGGCGAGAAGACGCACAAGCAGGTTCTGCGTCCCGCCGACTTCCACCAGGGCGAGGCCGCCTACGTCGCGGAGGCACCCGGGCTCATTCGCTGCCGTTCGGTCTCGATTTCCTACTAGGAGCGGACAATGCAGTCTCTACCTTGGTCCGCCGGTCTTCTGATCTGGACCGCGCTCGCGGCCGCACAAACCGCGCCGCCCGTCGCGCCCCCGGTGGTCTCGTCCACACATCCCCGGCTCGTCTTTCGCCCGGCGCAGGATCGCGGGCTGGGGCGCACGTTCGAAGATGTGCGGGCGCTCTACCGCACCGATCCGTTCTTCCGCGCCACGTTCGATCAGGCGCTGAAATCGTGCGAATCCGCGACGAATCCGGCGATGACCGCCGCCTGCTGGATCGTCAGCGGCGACGAACGTTTCGCGCAGGCATCCGCCCGCATACTGGCTGAGCAGACGATCACGCAGAGCGGCTCCGGGGCATACTCCGATGTCTGGGCGTTCGCGCTGGCCTGGGACTGGCTCTATCACCATCCGGCCTTGGCCGGTGGCCTGCGTGAGCGCGTCGCCGCGCGGATTGCCGAGCGACTGGCTACCGAGTTGGCGCAGTTGGACGACACCGGCATGGCCATGTGGCACGGCCGCAATCAGGCGACCAATGGCGCCATCATCGCCGCGCTGGCGCTGGCCGGCCTGCCGGGGCAGGATGTCCAACTCGGCCGCGCCGCCGGCCACTACGCCGAGGCACTGCGCGCGCTGGACTTTTCCGAGGGTTGGCCCGAGGGCCCGAGCTACTGGATCTACAACCGGGCGCTGCCCTTTGGCGTCGCCGCCGATTGCTACATGACGGCAACTGGATCAGAGACCGCGGGCGGCGTCTCCATCCGCAACGCCATGCGCAAGATCGGCCTGTGGACTCTCTACCAATACGGCCCGAACGGCGTCTTCGAGCCGTATGGCGACTCGGTGGGCTCTCTGCGGCTCGGCGAGACCGGCATGTGGGAAGCGAGCATTGATTACTTCGCGAAACTCTCCCACGACCCCGGCGTGGTGGCCGGCTCCGACTACTTCCGCCAGCGCTCCCCAGCGCCCTACGGCAAGCGTCCCATTCACTGGTACGTCGCGCTGGCGTATGATCCGGCTGCGCGCCCGGCGGCGGGCTACGACCCGGCAAAGCCCGAACTGTGGCTCCGTGCCAATATGCCACAATCGATGCTCTTTGGGCGCAACACGCTCGGCGTAGCGTTTCTGCGCGGCGCGTGGGGCGATCCCAACGAACTCTTCGCCTCGTTCAAGGCCGGCGATATGCTGGCGCACCACGATCACTACAACGCGGGGACCTTCAGCATCCAGTTAGCCGGACTGCTTGCGCCGCTAACAGGCGTCTATGGCGCGTCGGACTACGGCGGCCCCTACCGCCTCGGATACGCCATCCAGACCGTCGCCTCCAACAGCTTGCTCATCCTCGCTCCGGGCGAGAAATTCGCCAAAGGTACTCCACTCTCCGGCGGACAGCGCATCGTGAATCCCACCGGCTTCGATTGCGTGAGCCTCGATCATTTCCGCCAGCAGTTGAAGTCGGGCCGGCTGGAGCGAGGCGGAATCACCGCCTTCCAATCCGTTGCCGGACGCGGAGACTACCTGGCCGCCGACATCACGCCGGCCTACAATTCCACCCGCTACGCCGATCCCGGCAGCGAGGCCAAAGTCTCGCTCGTAACACGGCAATTCCTCTACGTGCGCAGCGAGCGGGCCTACGTGATCTTTGACCGCGTGGAGACCACCAACGCCGGCTACACGCCCAAATTCCTTCTGCACAGCCTCGCCAAGCCGCGAACGGCCAACGAGCGCCTCCTCGCCGGGACGGATGCTAGCGACGGAATCCTGGAGTCGCGCGATCGCGCCGTGACGCTCGATGGCGATCACGCCACCTTGACCCAGCGAATCCTGCTGCCGTTGCAGGCGCGGACTCTGAAGATCGGCGGACCGCACTTCGCCAGCTTCGTCCAGACCGGCGCGGATCTGCAAGGCACGAATCTGGAGCCCGACCCCGGCAAGGGCGGCGCCAGCCCCAAGCCCAAGGGACTGTGGCGTGTGGAAGTGGAGCCGGCCACGGCGGGCCAGTCACACCGCTTCCTCAACGTGCTCTTGCCCAAGCTGAAGGAGGACCAGCGCTCCGCCCCGCAGGTCGAGCTGTTGAAGACCAACCCCGGCGCGGTGGCTGTGCGCGTGGGCGCGAGCGTGGCTGTGATGGCGCAAGATGCCGCCCCGCTGGAGCGCGTGGAACTGAACACGCCCGTTGACGCCGAGTGCTGGATTCTCAACGCGCGGCCTGGTGCGGATTACTCCATGAACGGCAAGAAGTGGACAGCCTCCGCCGAGGGCGTGCTGGTGCTGCCCTGGCCGCGCGGCAAACGGACACTTACACTGCTGGTTCGTCGGTGAGCTTCTTCATGTCGCCCAGGTAGATGTGGACGAACGTCCAGGCGATCACGTGGAATCCGCCCATCATCACAAACAGCGGATAGTAGCCAAAGTGCATCACCAGATAGCCGGGCAGCAGCGCCGTGAAGATCACGCCGCCAATGCCGCCGAAGAAGCCGCCGATGCCCGTCACAGACGCAACGGCGCTCTTCGGGAATACGTCGCTCACGGTGGTGTAGAGGTTGGCGGACCAGCCCTGATGCGCCGCCGTCGCCAGCGAGATCAGCGCAATCGCCAGCCACGTTTCCTTCACCGCCACGGCCGTGGCCGCAATGGGCATGCACGCCGCAAAAGCGCCCATCGTAAACTTGCGCGCCTTGCCGACAGGCCAGCCGCGCCCGATCAGAAATCCGCTGACCCAGCCGCCGGCCACGCTGCCAAAATCCGCCATCAGATAGATGACCGGCAACGCCCAGCCAATCTGCTCCAGGCTCAAGCCGCGCGCCTCCTTGAAATAAAGGGTGAGCCAAGTGAGGTAGAACCACCAGACCGGATCGGCGAAGAACTTGGCGAACGCGAAGCCGTAGGTCTGCCGGTAGCCCAGCGCCTGGCCCCACGTCATCTTGCGCTCCACCCGCTCGTCCACGTCGCTCTCGATGATCGCCAGTTCACCGGCATTCACCATCTTGTGATCGCGAGGCAGGCGATAGAATAGCCACCACGCCAACAGACAAACCAGCCCGGAAGTGGCCGTGATGAAGAAGCACGTGCGCCAGCCGAAGTGGTAGTTCATCCAAACAAAGACGGGCGGCCCGATCATCGTCGCCACGTTGGTGCCGGCGTTGAAGATGCCCGTGGCAAACGCTCGCTCCTTCTTCGGAAACCACTCAGTGACAGCCTTGATGGCGGCTGGGAAGTTGCCGCTCTCACCGAGCCCCAGCATGGCGCGCCAGAAGCCGAGCTGGACAAAGCTACGCGACAGCGAATGCAGGCCCGCCGCCAGGCTCCACATCGTGATCGCGATGGCGTAGCCTTTGCGCGTGCCCATCCGGTCGATCACCCACCCCATCATCAGGAAGCCGACGGCGTAGGCGCCCTGGAACGCGGCGTTCACGTAGCCGTACTCTAGTTTTGTGAAGTGTAGATCGTCCAGAATCACCGGGCTGAGGATTCCGAGTACAATCCTGTCCAGGTAGTTGTTGGTCGTAATGAGAAAGAGAAGGGCGAGGATCCACCAGCGGGCCTTCGAAGGTTGAGAATGCACGACGCCGATTATACTGAAATGTCACTGCCCCCTGCCGTGGTGCTGGCCGCCGGCCGCGGCGAGCGCATGAAGCCGCTCACCGGGGATCTACCCAAGCCGTTGCTGCCGCTGCACGGCCAGCCATTGATCTCGCACGTCCTCGACAATTTGCGGCAAGCCGGCTTCGGGCGGTTTCTACTGGTGGTGGGGTATCGGGCCGAGCTGTTCTATGCGCGGTTCGCCGGCGACCCCGCGGTGCACTACGCATTGCAGGATCCCGTCGATGGTACCGGTTCGGCTGCACTTTTGGCGCACAAATGGACTCAAAACGTGCCGTTTCTGCTCATTTTTGGCGATATTTTGGCCGATCCGGCGGACTTGCGCGCTCTCTGGGCGCAGTTGATGAACGATCCGGCGGCCGAGGCCCTGGTCGCGGTGAAGCATGTGGAAGATCCGTGGCAGGGCGGGGCAGTGTATATCGAAGAGGACCGCGTGACCCGTTTCGTCGAGAAGCCGCCGCGCGGCGGCAGCGCCACCAACTGGAACAGCGCCGGCATCTTTGCGTTCCGGCCCTCGATCTTTGCGGAACTGGAGAAGCTGCCGCTTTCGGCGCGCGGCGAATACGAGCTCACCCAGGCCATCGTGCAGTTGCTGGGGCGCGGCGCGCGCGTGCTGGCCTATGCCCTGCAAGGGGAGTGGCGCGACGTGGGCCGGCCGGAAGATCTCGACGCGGCCATGCGCATCACCAGCTAGTGGCCTCGCGGATCACGCCCGCCATTCGCTTGCTCACCACCGTCTCCAGGTTGTTGGACATCTTCAGCAGCCAGCGCTTCGAGGTGAGCGGCGAGATGCGGCGGATGTGATCCGTGTTGATGATGGCGCCGCGGTGGATGCGGCGGAAACGCGGCGGCGGGAGTTTGGTCTCCAGCGTCTTCAGCGAATAGTCGGAGTAGTAGCGCCCCTGCGCCGTGACGATGGTGACTGTGCTGCCCTCGGCCAGAAACGCGATGACATCATCGGTGTTCAGCATGTGCAGGTCCGTGCCGGTGCGGCCCACAATGCGGCGCAACTCGCTCACGGGCGCCGGGGGCTCGGCCCGCAGGCCGCTCAGTTGCGCGCGGGCCTTGGCGATCGCCGCCACCAGTCGCTCCTTGCGCACCGGCTTGAGCAGATAATCCACGGCGCCGGATTCAAACGCCTGCAGCGCGTGCGTCTCGAATGCGGTGACGAAGATGATCAGCGGCAGCGTCTGGGCGCGCAAGGACCGCGCGACGGAGAGGCCGTCGAGTCCCGGCATTTGCAGATCGAGAAAGAGCAGATCGGGGTTGAGGCGATTGATGTGCTCGACGGCTTCGAGGCCATTCGAGGCCTCGCCAGCCAGCACCATGCCAGGCAACTCCTCCAGATACTCGCGGAGGATCTGGCGGGCGATCGGTTCGTCGTCAACGATGAGGACCTTCATCTTTCCGTCACGGGCGCATGGAATCCCACCACGGTTTCCGCGCCGCATCTCTCCATCTCCAGTATCGCCGCCGCGCCATAGCAAAGCCGCAGCCGCTGGCGGACATTATCGAGCCCCACGCCCGCGCCGTCGTGTGCCGGCGTGCCGCTGAAGCCGGGGCCGGTGTCAGAGACGCGCAAGGCCAGTTGCCCTTCTTCGATGCGCGCCACCACCCGCACGGTGCCGCCCGCGGCTTGGGGAGCGATACCGTGCTTCACGGCGTTTTCCACCAGCGGCTGCACGCTCAGCACGGGAATGGAGACGCGCTGTGCGGCGGCATCCACGTCGATCTCGATGCGCAGCTTCGGCCCCACGCGCAGGCTCTCGATTTCGAGGTACGCCCGCACGATCTGCATCTCTTCCTCCAGTGCGATGGTGTGGCGCTCCGTGCGTAAAAAGTAGCGGAAGATGTCGGCAAGATTGAGTACCGTGCGGCGCGCGCCGGCGGCCTCCTTGGGGATGATGCCGTAGAGCGTGTTGAATGCGTTGAAGAGGAAGTGCGGATGGATCTGCGCCTGCAATGCGCGAAACTCGGCCTGCGAAACCAGCCGCCGCAGCTCTCCTTCGCGGAACTGCTCCAGGCGCTCGTTGATCTGGGATTCGAGCTTTGCCAGCAACTCCAGATCTTCGCTCAGATAGGGCTGCCCGCCGGAGCGGCGGCCCACGCCAACGGGGGTACGCTCGGCATTGAAGAATTGCGCGATCTCGCCCCAGGCCCAATCCAGGTAGAGCGTCTCGCTCTCCAGTGGCGCCTTGCGCAGCCGCTCCAGCAGCAGGCCCGCGTCGCCCCGCCGGAAGATGAGGCGCGTCAACAGAGTCTGCGCGCCGCCACGCGCCACGGCGAATAACACGAGGGTGCCGCAGCAGGCGATGGCCATCAGGGCGAGCCGCGTGGGCGCCATGGCGCTGGTGTCCAACCAACCGAACGCCCGCGCCGTCTGCGCCGCCCCCCACGTGAATACGCCTGCGATGAGTGTATTCGCCAGGATGCGCACAAAGGCGTCCAGCAGAACGAAGCGATACTCCTGGAGCAGCACGAAGAGCGCGATGGGGATGCCGGCATGATGGATGGCCAGCTCCGCCGGCCACGCGTGCGCCGCGCCTTCGTTGTGAAAGTGGGCGAAGGAGAGCGCGAAAAGGAACAGCGCCATGGCGCCCAGCGGCTGGCGCGCAGTGACCTGTGCGCGGTAAAGCGCCACGCCGGCGGAGGCAGTCAGCAGGGCGAATCCGGCGGCGGTGGCGACCAGCGTGAGGCTGTGCAGATCCTCTACGTTGAACAGGCCCTCGCTGGCATGCAACGCCATGGCAGTGGCGCTCAGCGCATAGCCGCACCAGGCGATCCAGCGCAGGCTGCGGCGCAGGAGCAGATCCAGCAACAGCGCCGGCAGCAGGCTCAGGGCGGAGGTGGTGACCACCATCAGCGCGGTGGAGCCGGTGAACTGCAGGGCTAGCGAGCCGCCGTTCCACAGCAGAGCCATAGCTGCGGCCGCCAGCGTCAGGCGGCTGCCCGGCAGGCGGCGGCCCTCGCGATCCTGCAGGAGCAGGGCCGAGAAGAGCCCGAAGACCAAAGTGCCGGCGGAGTAGCCCAGCAGGTTGGCGAGCAGCGGCTCGGTGGGGGCGATCATGCCTCAGCGCCTCTCTCTACCCCTCGGGCGCAGCGGCGCGCCGCAAGCGGTCCCGGATGCCCGCCCAGCGCGGCTCATCGGGCGGCTCCTCCACCGCGATCCAATCCAGTTTCTGCTCGTCCAGCCTGTGCAGCGTGGCATACAGCTCCGCTGCATAACCGATGGGATCGGCCGGCATGGAGGCGCCATGCTGCAAATACGCGCCGCGTCCCTCGCCCGGCAACACACCGCCCCGCACCACCATTAGCGGCGTGGCCGGGCTATAGTGCCGCGCGTGCATGCCCGGCGCCGGATGCGCTCCCGCCGCCGGCTCGCCTGTCACCAGCACGGGCCCGATCAGCTCTTCAATCTCTTCCCGTGTCACCATACCTGGCCGCAGCAGCACGGGCCGCTCCCCCACCAGCGAGAGCACTGTGGATTCAATGCCCACCGGCGTGGAACCGCCATCCAGGATCAGATCGACGGCATCGCCGAGGCTCCGCCGCACATGCTCGGCGGTGGTCGGCGAGATCCCTGCGAAACGGTTCGCGCTGGGCGCGGCTATAGGTACGCCGGCCGCGCGGATCAGGGCCAGCGCCATGGGGTGCGCGGGCATCCGCAGCCCCACGTTCGGCAGCCCCGCCGTCACCTCGTCCGGAATGATGTCGCGCTTGGGCAGCACCAGCGTCAGAGGCCCCGGCCAGTGGTGTTCGGCCAGGATCTGCGCCGCCGGTGGCCACTCTGCCGCATACTCTCTCGCCATCTCGATGGAGTCCACGTGGACGATGAGAGGGCTCGTGTTCGGCCGGCCCTTGGCCTGAAAGATCCACAGCACTGCTGCGGCGTCCAGCGCGTTGGCGCCCAGCCCATAGACCGTCTCCGTGGGAAAGGCCACGAGCCGGCCGGCGCGGATGAGTTCGGCGGCCTCCTGGATCATCTCGCTCCCGCCTATTCGGCCAGATCGTTGCTGTCGCCGAAAATCTTGCCCGTCTTTTTCCATACCAGGTAGGCGTGCAGCAGTGGATCAATGTCGCCGTCCAGTAGACGGTCCACGTCGCCCACGGAGTAGCGCGTGCGCAGGTCCTTCACCATGCGGTACGGCGCCAGCACGTAGCTACGGATCTGGCTGCCGAACGAATTGTCGGCCTTGGAATCCTCCAGCTTACGCTCCGTGGCCCGGCGCTTGTCCATCTCGAATTCGTAGAGGCGCGCGCGGAGCTGTTTCATCGCCGTGGCGCGGTTCTTATGCTGGCTGCGCTCGCTCTGGCACTGCACCACGATGTTGGTGGGGATGTGCGTGAAGCGCACCGCGGATTCCGTTCGGTTGACATGCTGCCCACCGGCGCCCGACGCGCGAAACACGTCGATGCGGATGTCCTCTGTCTTGATGTCGATCTTCACGTCGTCATCGATCAGTGGAATCACAAACACGCTGGCAAACGACGTATGCCGGCGGGCCGCGGAATCGAACGGCGAAATCCGCACCAGCCGGTGTACGCCGATCTCGCTCTGCATCAGCCCGAAGACGTTCTCGCCATCGATCTCGACGGTGGCGGACTTGATGCCCGCGCCCTCCCCCTCCATCTGGTCCGTCACCACGGCCTGAAAGCCGCTGCGCTCGGCCCAGCGCAGATACATGCGCAGCAGCATCTCCGCCCAGTCCTGACTCTCCGTGCCGCCCGCGCCGGGGTGGATGGTGACAATGGCGCCGCAGTGATCGTTCTCGCCCGAGAGCAACATATTGGTCTCGAGGTGATCCACCATCTGCCGCAGCTTGGCTAGTTCTTTCGCCAGTTCCGCGCCCACGTCCTCGCCCTCGCGGCCCAGCTCAAAGAGCGTGTCGATGTCGCTGGTGAGCGTGGAGACGGCGGTATCCTGGCCTACTCCGTTTTCCAGCCGTTTGCGCTCCTGCATGAGCTTCTGGCTGGCCTCCTGGTTGTTCCAGAAGTCCGGGGCAGAGATCTGCGCCTCAATCAATTCCAGTTGTTTGCGTTTCGCCGGGACGTCAAAGATAGCTCCGCACAGCTTCCGATTGCTGGCGGAGCGATACATAGTCCCGCTCGAGCTCTTCGAGGGTCATATGGACTATGGTAGCAATCCTCGCCAAACAGTTTCCCAGCGCCCCCAAAGTCGTGTACACTGACAAAGTTGCGGCAATCATTCCAGATGACGGCGTCCTTTTTCATCCGGGTGGCAATCCTCGTGCTCGGGGCCTTGCTGTGCGGCGGTGGAATGCAGGCCGCCGCGGCAAAAGCCAAGGCCAAGCCCGCGCCGGCTAAGACGGTGAAGAAGAAGTCCAGCGTGCGTAAGCCGGCCGCCAAGCGCCGGGCTCCCTTCCGCCGCGCCATCACGGCGCCGGCCAAGCCGAATCCGCTGCTCGTTGGCGTCCACCCGGTTTCCCCTCTGGTGGCTCCATTGTTCCCCCCGCTGGCGCCGCCTCCGCCCATCCCTGGCACCTGTTTCGCCTGTGCCGATCCGCTTCTGGCCACAGCCTATTCGCTCCTGGGCGTGCGTTACCGTTTCGGCGGCAGCAGCCCGGAATACGGCTTCGATTGCAGCGGCTTCACCATGTACACCTACAAGACGTCGCTCAACGTGCCGCTGCCCTCCTCGGCGCCGGCCCAGTTCCAGGTGGGCGTGCCGGTGAGCAAGGAAGAGCTGGTGCCCGGCGATCTGGTCTTCTTCCGCCCCCGCCGCTTCGGCTGGCACGTCGGCATGTATGTGGGCGATGGCTCCTTCATCCACGCGCCCAACCGACGTAGGACGGTGTCGGTGACGCCGCTGAACGATCCCTACTGGAAGAAGGCTTTTGTAGGTGCGCGCCGCATCCCCGCCCAAGCGGTGGAAGAGCCGATGGCCATCGAGCTCAGCTCGAACAATTAGGCAGTTCCAGAAAATACCCCGTCTTGCCCGCGTTGACGCCCTGAGTGCGTCCGATGAGTGTCTTGCGCCCGGCGGCCTCGTGGATGTGGCCGCAGACGAAGTGGTCCGGTTGGTATCGGTCGATAAACGTCCGGACTGCTGAGCTGCCAAAGTGCCGGCCGTGCCCTGCCTCGTCCAGGGCCGTCTTGAGGGGCGGGCAGTGGCAGATTAAGATCAGGGGCTTCAACTCGGCAAAGGGTAGCAGATGGGAGGCGAGCTCGGCCTCGGTCTCCTCGCCGGGCGTGTCGAAGGGCGTGGGGTTGGAGTGGCCCAGCCCGGCGACGTGCCAGCCTTCGGCTACGAACGATTGGCCGTGCAGGGCGTGGAGCCCGAACTTGTCGCACAGCCGCGCGATGTCCGTGGCGTGCTCGTGATTGCCGGGCAGGACGTGCATGCGGTCCGCGCGTTCCCGGAGGATCGCCCCGGCTTCGTCGAGCCCGCGGTTCCAGTTCACGAGATCGCCAGCAGCGATGTAGTGATCGGCCTCGATGGTCATCAGGCGGCGGAGGGCGGTCCAGTCGTTGTGGATGTCGGAGAAGACGAGGAGGCGCATACACTAGCGATTGTATGCGGAAGGGACGAGAGACATGTCCTATTCGCGACGTCTCGACCTCTGGCTACAAGGTCAAAGTTGGCGAAGCAGAAGTTGGCGAAGCACTGGATGCCTGCACCCGAAGTGACGGCGACGCCCGACCGTGTTGTGGAAGAATGTAGCAATGAAGCGACCTTTCAGCGCAACGGTCTGGCGGGAGGGAGATTGGTACGTTTCTCAGTGCCTTGAGATGGATATAGCAAGCCAAGGCGAAACGGAAGAGGAGGCCTCTTGCCAACTTAAAGGAAGCACTCGAACTCCATTTCGAGCCGCCACAAGCTTCCCGTCCCCGAAGGTGCGCATGATTGAGGTTGAGGTTGGGGCTTAGAGCGCTACCCTTCCGCGAGATCAAGCGCCGCCTGGAAGCCGCAGGCTTCGTCGAGGCCAGCCAGAAGGGCAGTCACGTCAAGTTCATCCGGCGTTCGGGTGAGGTGATCGACACCGCGATCGTGCCAAGGAAGCATGAAGTCCCCGTTGGAACGTTGCGGAGCGTCCTGAGCCAGGCTCACATTCACCCCGAGGAGTGGGAGCGCCTCGGCTGATCGCTTGGCCTGAAGCCGCCTACTCCGGCTTCCTCCTCCGCCCTTCCTCCGACGCCCCGATTGGCGTAGTTTCGATCACCTCTTGCCGACTGACACCAACCCCGGCTGGCAGCTGATCGAATTGCTGCAATATGCCAGGGGTCAGATCAACAGTGACGCCATGAGTTGGCCTGACCACCTGAAACTTGTTTGTGAAGTGAGCGGAGACATCCTCCCCGCGCGTCGCGTTCTCGGCGATCCGATCAGCGGATTCTCCTGACTTCGACGTCTCCCGCATAGCGCTGCTCCTCCATGAAAGCACACTCCACCCCCATCCCCGCACCCTTTCGCTAAACTGGTAACAGCAGGACTGGGCACCCCTGAGGCGATCCTGCATCACCAAAACCATGTCTACCGAACCGGGACAGAAAATCACTATCAACTCTTGGCTGGAAGAAGAGCTCTATCAGCAGTTTGTCAACAATCGGCGCAGCGTCGATGACAACTGGAAGGAGGTCTTCGATTCCGAGCCGCCGCCCCTCGAGGCCGTCCCGGAAAACGTGCCGCCTCCGCCGGTGACGCAGACCGTTGCGGTGCAGCCCACGGCCACCCAACCAGCGCCCGCCGCGGCCGCTGCCCCCTCTACGCCCGCCCTCATCCTCAGCCCGGCCGAACAGCTCGTCCCTCTCCGCGGCGCGCCCATGCGCATCGCCGAGAACATGACCGCCTCGCTCGCCGTCCCCACCGCTACCTCCCAGCGCACCATCCCCGTCAAGGTCATCGACGAGAACCGCCGCCTGCTGAACCACTGGCGCGACCTGCACGGTAAATCCAAGATCAGCTACACCCACCTCATCTCCTGGGCCATCGTCAAGGCCGCCCAGCACACGCCCGGCATCAACGACGCCTATGCCGAGGTGGATGGCCAGCCCCACCGCATCGTGCGGCCTGAGGTCAACATCGGCATCGCCGTCGATGTCGCCGGTAAGGACGGCCACCGCTCCCTCGTCGTGCCCTCCATCAAGAACGCCGGCGCCATGGGCTTCTACGAATTCCTCACCGCGTTCGATACGCTGGTGGGCAAGTCGCGCACCGGCAAGCTGATGCCCGATGACTTCCGCGGCACCACCATTTCGCTTACCAATCCCGGCACCGTGGGCACGCTCGGCAGCGTCCCGCGCCTGATGCCCGGCCAGGGCGCCATCGTCGCCACCGGCTCCATCGATTGGCCGCCGGAGTTCCAGGGCGTCAGCGAGGAACTGCGCGCGCAGCTCGGCATCTGCAAGGTGATGACGATGTCGTGCACCTACGATCACCGCATCATCCAGGGCGCCGAGTCCGGCGTCTTCCTCGGCCGGCTGCAGGCCCTGCTGGAGGGCGCGGACGGCTTCTACAACGACATCTTCGAGCAGACCCGCATGCCCTACCAGCCATTTCTCTGGCAGGTGGACAAGCGCAACTCCGCGCCCGGATTCGCCGACGAAAAGCGCATGGTGGAGATCGCCAAACAGGCGGCAGTGCTCCAGCTCATCAACGCCTATCGCGTGCGCGGGCACCTCATCGCCGATCTCAACCCGCTCGGCGTCGAGGCCGGCTACCACCCCGAGCTCGACCCCACCACCTACGGGCTCACCATCTGGGATTTCGATCGCGAGTTTATCACCGGCAATCTCTCCCTGGGCGGCAACCGTAGCGTCGCCACGCTCCGCCAGATCCTCGAAACGCTGCGCCAGACCTACTGCGGCCGCATCGGCTGCGAGTACATGCACATCCAGCATCCCGAGGAGAAGCGCTGGCTGCAGGAGCGCATGGAGCCGCAGGCCAACAACTGGCCGCTGGAAGACACCACCAAGCGGCGCATTCTCCTGCGTCTGGTGCAGGCCGAGAGCTTTGAGAACTTCTTGCACACGCGCTTTGTGGGGCAGAAACGGTTTTCGCTCGAGGGTGGCGAGAGCGCCATGGTGGTGCTCGACGAATGTCTGGACCGCGCGGCCAACGCGGGCGTCCAGGAGATGATGGTGGGCATGGCCCACCGCGGGCGCCTCACCGTGCTCGCCAATATCATCGGCAAATCCATGTCGCAGGTCTTCGGCGAGTTTGAAGGCAACGCCGATCCGGAGGCCACGCAGGGCTCGGGCGACGTGAAGTATCACCTCGGCGCCAGCGGCATCCAGCGCACCGCGTCGGGCCGCGAGATCAAAGTCTCCCTCTCGCCCAATCCCAGCCATCTGGAGGCGGTGGACCCTGTCGTGGAAGGCATCGTCCGCGCCAAGCAGACGTGGATGGGCGACACGAAACGCGAGAAAGTCCTACCGATTCTCGTTCACGGCGACGCCGCGTTTGCCGGGCAGGGCGTGGTGGCGGAGGTGCTGAACCTCTCGCTGCTCAAGGGCTACGCCACCGGCGGCACCATCCATCTAGTCATCAACAATCAGATCGGGTTCACGTCCACGCCGGAAGAGAGCCGCTCGTCCACCTACTGCACCGACGTGGCGCGCACCGTGCAGGCGCCCATTGTGCACGTCAATGGCGACGACCCCGAGGCGTGCGCGCGCGCCATCCAGATCGCGATCGATTACCGCATGCGGTTCAAGAAAGACGTCGTCATCGACATGGTCTGCTACCGCCGCTACGGTCACAACGAGGGCGACGATCCCAGCTACACGCAGCCGGTGATGTACCGCATCATCAAGGCGCAGCGCACCGTGGGCACCAAGTACGCCGAGCGGCTGATGCGCGAGGGCACGGTCTCCAAAGAGGCCGGCGAGCGCATCAGGCGCCAGATCCAGGACGCGCTCAACGCCGCGCACGAAGAGGCGCAGAAGAAGGGCGAGAAGTGGGAGTTGCAGGAGGTCACCGCGTTCGAGGAGGACAAGGTGCCGCTGGTCTGCCCGCGAACTGCCGTGGATGAGAGCGCCATCCGACGCGTGGTGGAGGGCATCACCACCTTCCCCGAGACCTTCACGCTGCACCCCAAACTGAAGGGCTTCATCGAAAAGCGCAAAGAGATTCTCAAGGGCGGCACGGCCGATTGGGCGATGGGCGAGGCGCTGGCTTTCGGCACTCTGGTGCTGGAGGGAACGCCGGTGCGGCTCAGCGGCCAGGATAGCGGCCGCGGGACTTTCTCTCAGCGCCATCTGGAGTACTTCGACAACAATACCGGCGACGAGTACACGCCGATGATGCACCTGGATCCCAAGCAGGGGCGCTTTGAGGTGCTGGACAGCTCGCTCTCCGAATACGGGGTGATGGGCTTTGAGTTTGGCTACTCGCTGGGTGATCCGCTCACGCTGACTCTATGGGAAGCGCAGTTTGGCGATTTCGCCAACGGCTCGCAGATCATGATTGATCAGTTCATTGCGTCCTGCGAGGCCAAGTGGGGCCAGCCCAGCGGACTGGTGCTGCTGCTGCCGCACGGCTACGAGGGGCAGGGGCCGGAGCACTCCAGCGCGCGCATCGAGCGCTTTCTGCAACTGTGTGCAGAAGAGAATCTTCAGGTCTGCAACGTCACCACGCCGGCGCAGTATTTCCACCTGCTGCGGCGGCAGATGTACGGCGGTACGGACCGCCGCGGGTTGCGCAAGCCGCTCATCCTCTTTACGCCCAAGAGCCTGCTGCGCCACCCGAAGGTGGTCAGCACGCTGGAGGACTTCACGCACGGCCACTTTGAGCCGGTGATCGGGGACTCCGGCACGCAGGCGCCGGACCGCGTCGCCAAGGTGATGTTCTGCTCCGGCAAGATCTACTACGAATTGCTGGCGGAGCGCGAAAAGCGCGGCGCCACCAACGCCGCGATCATCCGGCTGGAGCAGATGTATCCGTGGCCGGCAGAGGAGATCGAGAACGTTCTGTGGCGCTACCCCTCCACCGCGGAGATCGTCTGGGTGCAGGAAGAGCCGCGCAACCAGGGGCCCTTCCTTTTCGTGCGCGACAAGCTGGAGCCGATGCTGGCCAATACGCGGAGAAATCTGCGCTATGCGGGCCGGCCGGAGGCAGCCGCGCCGTCAGCCGGATCTGCCAAGCGTCACGCGCAGGAACAGGCGGCCGTCGTGGAAGATGCGTTCTCCGGGGGCAGCCCGGCGCGCCCGCGGCGCTACCGCGTGGTGCCCAAGCGGACCACGGCAATGATCGAAGACCGGGCCTAAAAACAAACTCCGCCGCAGCCGGGGAGGAGGTCCGTCTGCGGCGGGAGCTTTCCCGCACGGTGCGCGGTTCTGGTTATCTTACAGCAGAATCCCGTGGACGTGCACGGGAAATTTCACTTTTTTGTCAGTCAGCGCCGCGTGCCCGCCACCATGTTGCCGATCAGGGCGCCAGAGAACGCGCCAAAGTACACGTCCGACGGATAGTGACGGTTCCCTGAGAGGCGCGACAGGCTGATCACCACAGCCGTGCCGTACAGCGTGATGCCCAGCCATTTCGGACAGCGCGGGTGACGTGCCACGGCGGTCGCCACGGCGAAGGCCGTCATGGCGTGGCCGGAGGGGAAGCTATCGCCGCCACTCCAGAAACTGCCGCGCGAGCGAGGCGCGTCCGGGCGCTCTCGCCGGGTCACCACCTTCAACGCATACGTCACGGCCAGGGCGTCGCCCAGGGCCAGCAAGCCGTTCCGCCCCATCGTCTTGGCTGCCGGTTTGTCGGCGGCAGCGCCATAAACCGTCGTCAGGCCAACTGCCAACCCGAGGCCGTAGGCCGTGCCAAGGTTCGAGGCCCGGCCGCTCCACTTGATCTGATCCGGCGAGTTCGGCATGGCGTCGATCAGGCGACGGTCCACAGATTTCAGTGCCACCGTACCGCCCACCAGCGGGACGGCCAGCGTCCAGAACTGGCGCTGGTTCATGCGGAAAGGCGCCGTCCAGATCCGCTTCTGATCGTGCGCGAAATCCTTGGCGAAGTCCTTCACATAACTCTGCGCCGGGGCCAGCGAGGCGGTGAGTAGGAGGCCCCACAGAACGCGCGTCACCATTTTCGCTCCACACCTACAATCTTCGAGCCCATCACATGCACAGTCACCGTCTTCTCGGGCTTGCCCTTCTCATAGATGCGATGCACTTGGTACTGCCCCTGCGACGCCATCGTCTGGAAGAACTCGCGCGGCGCGCTGAAGCCGTGCTTCACGGCCAGGTCGTCAAACCGCAGCGCCTCGCCTTCCATGCGGAAATTGTCCACCGCCAGCACCTTCGTGAAGTAGGTCCGCCCGATCTTGTCGCGTCGCTCGGCCAGAGTGCGGGTCAAATACTGCACCGTCTCCGCATTGCTGTACTGGCCTGTCTCCACCATCGCCCGGATGTCGGCGTCGGTGAACGCCATCACTTGCTTCGCCGCCCAATACGCATCGTCCAGCCCCATTTGCGTGAAGGCCGGATTTGGGTAGTTCGAGCGCCATTTCTCGGGATCGAACACCTTGGATTCAATCCGCCCCACCGCGCGGTTCTTTGGGAACCGGGCCGTTTCCCAGGGTTCCGGCGCAAAGCCGAGCTGCCCCATCTTCTTCGGCACTTTCGTGTATGGCAGCGGCACGATGTGCTCATTGCCAAAACGCGTATCCTTCGGCATGTCGCTATCGGAGCCGAGGATCGAGCCGAAATCGAGAAGGAAGTGCTTCACGTAGGGCACGCCATTCTCTTCCACCAGCACATCCAGCGAATTCCGCGCCTTAGCATCGGTATGATTCAACCACGCGCAGAAGACGCGCAATCCGCGCAATTCGCGCCGGTCTTCGTGCGGGATCACGTCGTTGGGGTCATCCGCGCGGGTGCCCTCGTACAGAAATGGGCCCAAAGGCTTGCCTGGCGCCGCCAGACTTGCCACTACGCGCAGCGTGCCATCGGCGTTTCGCGCCATGCGCAGTTGGATCAATTCGATATCGCTCTTGCGCATCGGCCGCGGCTTGCCGTTGACTCCGCTGACGGTCGCCTTGGGGCTGATCGTCAGGTCGCTGCTCTTCAGATTCAGAATGTAGTTTTCTGTTGTGTTGTAGCCCAGCGCGAAAAAGAACCGCGAGCCGATCACGTCGGCCGAGGTGGCCAGTTCCGGGCTGGTACGCGGGTCGGGTTTGACGAAATAGAGGCGGCCGCTGGCATCCGTCATGCGGAATCCCGGCGTGATGCCGTCCGTTTTCGCGCCCACCACCTGGAACGGCGGCAGCGGGGGGTGGCTGTCGCCCGGGCCCCGCTTCAGTTCCTCCACCGTCATGCGGGCGCGCCCGTGGCGATTCGTATACCACTCGCTATCCAGCACGTCGCCCACCGTGTTGATGCCCTGCGACGCCCTCGGCGCCGGTAGCGGCGGACGCGCGGATTGCCAGATGAAGTCGTAGAAATCGTCCGGGTTCTGCACTCTGACATTCCGCGCCGGCAGCGGCCTAGGCGCCCGTGCAATGGGGTCGTCCGGAAAGAAGTGGGGCGCCTGCGCCAGCGCCGCCGCCGCTAGAACAAATAGCGGAAGAGATCGCGTGAATAGACGTCGCTGAATTTGAACCATATGGAAAACCCTTCGCGGCTGAAGCCGGTGTCGACACGCATCACCACGGCATCACGCGTTTTGAATCGGAATCCGAAGCCTCCGCTGTAGCGCAGGTTGTTCAGGCTGAGATCACTGGCCTTGGGGAAGACCTTGCCCGCATCCAGGAAGAGGGCCATGTCGAAGCCCGGCATCACCTCCCAGCGGTACTCGCCCGATAGCGCCACGCTGTTGTTGTCGCGATACCGGAAACGGGCGTAGCCGCGCAGATCGTGCGAATCCCCCAGGGTGGGCTGCAGGTAGAACGGAACCAACTGGCCGGGCTTCGTCCAGGTCAGATTCGTCGAGGCGTGCAGCGCAATCACGCGCTTCTCGTTGAAAAACGGAATGTACTGCTCCGTCCATCCATCAAATCGGCGGAAGGCGTAGCGGTTGACGTTGACGTCGTCGAACAAGAGAAACCGCGCTTCGTAGTTGCCGCCCCTATGGGGATCGCCGGGCTTGTCCAGATTGTTGTACTCGATATACGGGCCGTAGCGGACGAAGCTTGTCTGCTGGTGAATCCCCGGAGCCTGCGAGGCGGTGAAGACCTTCTCCGAGGACGGGCCGTCGCCCGAGGTGCCAGGCCCAACATTGACGCCCAGAAATCCGCCGTAGAAACCGAGACTCGTCTTCCTCCGATCCGGCCGCCACGAGAACCGGCCGTCGAATGAGCTGTCCTCCTGACGGTAGTTGGTGCGGTCCTCCTTCCGCGAATTCGGACCGGAGCCGTAGTAATCGATGGAGTTAGCGTCGGAGTGGCGGGCGTAGAAATCCGCCCGCAGACGATCGCCCGCCAGGTGCGGCAGAGAGAGCAGCGTCGACGCGGCCCAGTATTGATTCAGGCTGCCGGCCAGTGAGAACTTGAAATCCAGCTTCTCTCCGAGCAGGTCGGGGCGCGAATAGAGCGGCCCCAGGCCGAAGCCTGAGCCAGACATCAACCCGCCCAGGCGAACCGTCCACCCGACTTTCGGCGTGAAGAAACTGCCGAGTGGTTTGGAGACGTATCGCCGGAACAACTCCTCGTCTCGCGTGATGACCGGCGCCGCTACCTTCGCCGCCTTCTCGCTCTGCGCGCGAGCCAATTCCTCTTCCCGTGATGCCGGGGGTTCCTGGGCGGTGATTGTCCCGGCTAGCATCATCGCCGGTACCACGAAATGAAGCAAGGTCAACTAGCGAAACCGTCCTCGGCCCAACATACCACGCCCCGGCGGTGGTGGAGGTGGCGGCTCCGGCTCCGGCGGGGGAGCCGGCTTCCGCACCCGCCCGTCGAGCCTCGCGGCGATCCGCTCGTCCCTCGCCTTGGCAAACTTCGGCTGGTCCGGCGTCAGCCCGCTGGCCTCGGTCACCTCTTCGTCGGTGACTTCCATCGCAGTCGGCATGTACTTCGTGAAGTAGTTCTTCAAACGATCCTGGACGATGCGCTCGGCTGATTTCAGGAACAGCAGCAGGATCTCTTCCCCAGGCACCTTCTTGAGCGCGTCAAACGTCTGTGACGCCTTGGAGAGCTTGGCCGATTTCAGCAGCGCCTCCAGCTTTTTGATGCGGGCTTCCAGCTTCTGCCATGGGTCGGCTTCCTCTTTGGACATCTTCGTGTTCTCGAGCAGCGCCGCCTTCTCCTTTGGCGTCAGCAACTGCGTCAGGCAGAACATGTTCAGCGCGTACCAGTCCACCGAGAACGGCGCGCCGAACGGGATCATCGCCTTCGCCTTGGCTAGTTTGGCGAAGGCGCCCGGATTCAACTTGGCGCCGGTGAGACCAGGCGAGAAGAGCTGGAGCAGCTTAAACTCCTCCAGTGCCTTCAAGACTTCCGACGGCGACGGCTCCAGGGCCAGATGCCGCAACTCCGTGAACAGCGCCCGCGCCGGGATGTACTTCTCCATGCCCGCTTCCCGCGCGTTGTGGAACTGCTGCATGGTGCGCTCGTGCACCTCGAATCCCATTCGCGCCTTAAACCGGATCAGGCGCAGGATGCGAATCGGGTCGTCATAGAGCGAGTAGTTCGAAATGGCCCGCAACTCCTTGCGTTCCAGGTCTGAGGCGCCGTTGGTGGGATCCACCATCAGGCCGCGCGATGCCCGGTTTAACGAGAGCGCGATGGCGTTGATCGTGAAGTCGCGGCCGCGCAGGTCTTCGTGAATCGTCGCCGGGCTGACCTGCGGGCGCGCGCCCGGCTTGCCATACTTCTCCTGGCGGGCCATGGAGATCTCGCACATCACTCCATTGGGGAACTGCAGTTCGGCCGTCTTGCGGTGCTCGTCGGTGGAGAGAATCTGGGCGTTGTTGCGCTTGGCCACATCCTTGGCGAGCTTCGCCGCGGGCCCTTCGACGGTGAAATCGAGGTCGCGGATCGGGAAGCCCCCCAGCATGTCGCGCATGGCGCCGCCCGTCAGAAACAGGCTCAGATTCGCCTCGGCGGCGGCCGCCTGGACGGCGGTGAGAACGGCACTCTGCTCTGGGCTCAGGTGGCTCTCCAGGATGAACATGTAATCGCTCATGAATCTTCCATCTCCGGCTAACGGCTTACTGCGGTCTCGGCCTTGCTGCGCGGGTGGTGCGTGTCCACCACGCTTCGCAGCCTTGTGCGCACCACGTGCGTGTAGATTTCGGTCGTAGCGATGTCGGCATGCCCCAGCATGGCCTGCACGCTCCGCAGGTCTGCCCCGCCATCCAGTAAGTGGGTGGCGAAGCTGTGGCGCACCACGTGGGGCGTGAGGTTCTGAAAGATACCCACCTTTCGGCCCTCGACGCCCAGCAGCTTCCAAAACCCCTGCCGGGTCATGGGGCCGCCGCGCGCCGTGACAAAGAGATAGGCACTGGACTTCGATTTCAACAGCCCTGCCCGAGCCGCTGATAAATACTCCTCGATGGCTGCCCGCGCCTGCTTGCCCACAGGGATCAAACGCTGTTTGTTCCCCTTCCCCGTCACCCGCAGAAAGCCCAGGTCCAGGTTCAGATCCGTCATCTTCAGCAGGCAAAGTTCGGAAACCCGCAGCCCGCAGGCGTACAGCAACTCCATCATCGCCCGGTTCCGGATCCCCCCCGGCTGCGCGACGTCCGGTGCTGCCAGCAGGCTGGTTAGCTGCTCTGAATTCAAATACTTAGGCAGGTTTTGCCACTGCCGGGGGGCTTTCAGCAGGGCGGTCGGATCTTCGCTGATCCGGCCCTCGTTGAGTAGGAATCGATAGTAGTTGCGGAGCGACGAAAGATGACGCGCGATCGAGCGGCTCGATAAGCCCCCGGTATGCAGAGTATCGAGATAGAGATGGAGGTGTTCCGGCGCCAGCGGCTCGGCCAAGCAACGCTCCCGGCAGAAGAGACAGAAGTGCCGCAGGTCCAGCGAATAGGACTCCAGCGAGTTGGGAGAGAGTCCCTTCTCGATGCGGGCGAAGTTCAGGAATGCCTCAGCGGCCGGGCTAAGCCCGCCCTCGGTCGTCATTGTGTCTAATGATACAATACCTTCGTAATTGTTTGAAAGTATTGGTGATCTGGTGAGCAGCTCGACCACGAAGAAAGTCATCCTGGACCGGTTCGACCGCGAGCGCATCCGCGGCTTCGTCCAGCCACAGAGCTATCTCCAACCCGGCGGCGTCGAAGTGATGAGCCAGGATGGCAGCGTGGGCATCGTCCCATACACCCAGATCAAGGCGGTTTCCTTCGTTCGCGATATCGGAGGCGAAGGCGTGTTCAGCGACCGCCGCGAGTTCATTGCCAGACCCAAAGCGCTCGGCCTTTGGGTGGAGCTGCGCTTCCGTGACGGGGACCTGCTGCAGGGCGTCCTGCCCAACAATCTCCAGATGCTGGAACCCCACGGCTATGCGTTCTCTCCGCCCGAAACCGCCGGCAACGCCCAGCGCGTCTTCGTACCCCGCCAGGCTCTCGAAGATGTCGTCGTTCTGGGCGTCAATGGGACCAGGAAGAAGCCATCGGCCCGTCCAGCGGATTTCCAGCAGATCAGGCTGTTCGAAGAAGGCGAGCCGGCTGCAACACGTGTTCGCTGAGGTGCTCCCACCGCGCCGGCGTTACGTTGCGGACAAACGCCAGGTTCATCACCGGGAAACTACGGTCGTGCGACCAGGCCTGCCAGCGGGCGTGCGCATGATTCATGCACTTCTGGAGCCGCTCCGCCGGAATCTCCTGCGCTAGCGTAATGTGCGGGTGGAAGGGAAACGGCTCGTCATAGGCAAACATTCCGTCGCTTAGGCTGGCGTGGATCGCCAGCAGTTCCCTCTGCCCTTGACGCAACCCCAGATAGATCACGCCCGTCGATTCAAACACCTCGATGTCGCCCAGCGTGACGTGGAACGAATGCAGATACGGCAGCCGTTCTTCCAGCTCCCGAATCAGCTCATCCTGCGGGGCCAGCAGCACGCGCGGCGGCAGCAGGGTGACATGAGACCGGAGGGTGCAACCAGGGACCAGTTCGGCCCTCAGTTCGTTGAGGTAGGCGCCCAGCGGGTCCGGGATGTAGTTGACCAGTGCGTAAAGCCCTGTACAATCCCTGCACGCCGGTCGCCCGGACGGTGACGCTTCCATGTACTTCCCATTCTACCCACGGCCACCGGCGAAAATGCACTCTTTAGTACTCCTCGCCGGCCACTGGCTCAACCGGGTAGGTGGGCCGGTTCCAGTACGGGCGATCCAGAGGCTGAGGGCATCGATTCCAGGCCGGTCTTGACCTCCGGAAACACCCACCGGGCCTCTTCAAAGCCCACGTATTTGCAGATGCGGGTCTCCCCCGTCTCGGATTCAAGCACATCGCCGATATCCAGAGAATCCTTCGTGCCCCTCAGGCTCATCCAGGCGTCATACAAATTCGCCGCCTGTATCTCACCGGCCGGTTCGAAGTCGCGTGGCTTGATGTTGGTCACGCCGCTTGTGTGCGGAGACCAGCGGAAGGACTGGCGCGGATTGTCCTTCATCCGGTGGATGCGGAACGTTGGCATACGGCCCTATTCTCTCTCAAAACAAACCAGAGTCAAAATGTTTCTAGCAGCCGCTGGAGCGCCGGCAACGCCACCTCCGCGTCCGCCCGCCCTAGTTCTACCAGCCGCGCGGCGTTCTCCGGCGTCCACACCACAGCGTCCCGCGCCCTCCCCAGCGGCCCGGCGTGCTCAATCCGCAACTGGCCCCGCAGCGGAGGCTCCGGCACTCGCGGCAGGCACTTCTTGAGCATCCGCAGCCACCACGGGCCGCCGTGCGGCAGGATGTTCACTGTCACTGCGTGGGTCACTCCCAGTTCCGCCGCGGCCCACAACGGAACTGAGCTCAGGATTCCGCCGTCTGTCTGCAGCCGCCCGTCAATCCGGTATTGCGGCATGATGCCAAACACCGCGCACGACGCCGCCAGATGCCGCCACGTCACATCCGGCGTCACCACGAGCCACGGCTTCAGCCGCAGCAGATCCGTCACCGCGATTGCGCACGGAACCCGCGGCGTAAATCGCGCATGGACGCTCTGAATCGTCCTCTCAAATACCTCGGTCTCGATGCACCCGCCCAACAGGGACCTCGGCCGCCTCAGGCCCGGAGGCGCGCCCATCTTCATCGTCCGCCACTCCTCCGCCCATTGATCCGGCGGACACCCCCCGGCCATCGCCCAGGCGTTGAGCCCCCCGATCGACGCCCCAATGAACACGTCCGGCTGGAAGCGCGGCGCCACCACCTGCCAGACCCCCGCCTGATAGGCGCCGAACATCCCGCCCCCGCCCAGGATCAACGCGGATTTCGATGGCGCGGTTTTGGTACTCTCCACAGAGACGATCATGCCACTTGACAACACAGCCCTGCACGGCGAAGTGGTGGCCTTGCTGGCTCTCGATGGCGCCGGCGAACGGCCGATGCCCCTGGTCTGTGCCCCGCCTTCCAATGCAGAGGCCGTCCGTCTGCTCAGCCGCGCCCGCCCCGCCGAATGGTTCCCCGCCGCACGCTCCCCCCAAGGCGCTCTCGCCGGCCTTTGGCTCTACTTCTCCTGCTTTGAGCAGGCCCACGCCGTTGCGCAGGATCTCCACACGCCCGAGGGCAGCTACTGGCACGGCATCGTCCACCGTCAGGAGCCCGACGATTGGAACGCCGGCTATTGGATGAAACGCGCCGGCGCGCACCCCATCCACGACACCATGCGCCAGAAGGCGGACGAGCTTGGCGTCTTCTGGTCGCCTCTCTCCTTCATCGATTTCTGCGCCCAGGCCCGCCGCGAACCCGCATCAGCCACCGGGCGCCTCGCTCTGGAGCTCCAGAAAACGGAGTGGCAGTTGCTATTCTCGTGGTGCGCCTCCGTGCGACCATAGTGCTGTAATTCATGAAACGTACGCTCTTGATCCTGGCGCTGCTGGTCGCCGTTTCGGTTGCCGTTTTTCTTGCCACACGCCGTTCCGCGCCGCCGGACTCGCCCTTCGCCAAGGCCAAAACCGAAACCCTCGTCAGCGTCCTGTCCACCAACGGCAAGACCGAGCCCGTGGAGTGGGCGCCAGTCCACGCCGAGCGCGCCGGCCGCATCAGCCGCATTGCCGTCACCCGCGGCCAGTCCGTAGCCGCCGGCACCGTCCTGGCCCTCCTCGAGGACGGAGCCACCGCCGCTATGCTCGCCTCGGCTCAAGCCCGCCTGGAGCAGGCCCGCGCCGAGGTCGCCACGCTCGAACGCGGCGGCCGTGCCGCCGAGCTGGCCGATATCGAAACCACCCTCCAGCGCATCGCCGCCGAGCGCGCCGCGGCCCAGCGTGAACTGGCCGCCCTGGAACGTCTCGTCGCCAAACAGGCCGCGCCCCGCGCCGAACTCGACATCGCCAAGGATCGACTCGCCCAGTTGGATGCCCAGGCCACAGCCCAGCAAATCCGCCGCAAAGCCCTCGTCGGTCAGGGCGATCTCACCGTCGCCCAGGCCCGCGTCCGCGACGCCGAGGCCGCCATCGCTCAAGCCCGCCGCCAGATGGAACTCGCCTCCATCCGCGCACCCCGTGCCGGTGTCGTCTATGACCTGCCCGCCCGTGAGGGCGCCTGGCTCGAGGCCGGCGGCCTGGTCGCCCGCATCGGCGAAATGGCTCGCCTCCGCGTCACCGTCTACATCGACGAGCCCGATCTCGGTCGCGTAAAAAAAGGATTGCCCGTTACGGTCACATGGGACGCCCTGCAAGGCCGCGAGTGGCTGGGGGTAGTGGATCAGGTGCCTGCCCAGGTGATCGCGCTGGGGACCCGCCAGGTGGGCGAGGTGGTCACTGTGGCGGACAACCCCAAGCTGGATTTGCCCCCTGGCGCCAACATCAACGCCCGCATCCGCGCTCAGGTCGTCGAAGGCGCGTTGACCATCCCCAAGGCCGCCCTGCGCCGCGAAAACGGGGAGCTGGGCGTCTTCGTCCTCCAATCCGGCCGCGTCGCCTGGCGCCCTGTCCAGGTCGGCATCTCCAGCGAGACCCGCGCCGAGATTCGCAGCGGTCTCAAGTCCGGCGATCTCGTCGCTCTCCCCTCAGACCGTTCGCTCGCCGTCGGCCAGGAGCTCACGCCGACGGAACAGTAGCAACTACCCCCGCTCCCGCAAAAACGCGTCCACCATTTCATACCAAACCCGCTTCCGCTCCTGGAAATCCGGGACCGCCCCCGCTAGCTTCTCCCGCAGCCCTCGCGCCTTCACCAGGAACTCCTCGTACTCCGGCCCGTACTCCCGTTCCATTTGCTCGCGCAGCCGCACCGCCAGGGCAGGGCACGCGCCGCCTGTCGAAATGGCAATCAACAACTCCCCGCGCCGCACGATGCTGGCAAACGTGAATCGGCAATGCGGTGGATCGTCGATGCAATTGATCAGTACACCCAGCCGCTCCGCTTCCGCAAAGATCTCCCCATTGCGCGAGCGGTCCGGCGATGCCGCAACTACCAGCAGATACCCGGAAATCGTGCCCGGCTCGTAGTCTGGCCGCCGCTCCACCACGGCTCCGCACTCCGCCAGCGCCGCCGATTTCTCATCGGCCTCCCGCCCCGCGCCCAATACCAGCACGCGCGCGCCACTGAGATTCAAAATGATGGGATAGCCCTGGGGCATGGCCGCCTCCAGTTAGGTTTTGCCGGTCAGTAAATGGATCAGCGCAAACGTCAGCGCGCCCACCGCCGCCGACAGCGGAATTGTCAGGATCCATGCCCACAGAATACTGCCCGCCAGGCCCCAGCGCACCGCTTTCATGCGCTGAATCGAGCCCACCCCGGCGATGGCGCCCGTGATCACATGTGTAGTCGAAACCGGGATCTTTAAGTAGGTCGGCAGCAGGATCGCAATCGCGCCCGCCGTCTCGGCGCAGAATCCGCCCCGCGGCTTCAAACGCGTCAGCCGCCCGCCCATCGTGTGCACAATCCGCCACCCGCCGCTCATCGTCCCCAGCGCGATCGCTGCGAACGCCGAGAGCACCACCCACCACTGCACTTCAAACGTCTTCAGGTAGCCCGACGTCACTAATACGCCCGTGATGATCCCGATCGTCTTCTGGGCGTCGTTTGAGCCATGCGAGAAGCTGAACAGGCCGGAGGAGATCAGCTGCAACCGCCGGAACCAGCCGTCCATCTTCTTCGGCGACGACCTCCGGAACATCCAGTAGATCAATATCATCAGCCCGTAGCCCAGAATCAGGCCAATCAGCGGCGCCACCACAATGAACACCACCGTCGTGATCCACCCGCTGACAATCACCGCGTCGAATATCTTCGTGATGCCCTGCGTCATGCCCACTTTAGCCATCGCTGCTCCAGCGTAGCCGCCCATCAGCGCGTGCGAAGAGCTCGACGGGATCCCGTAAAACCACGTCAACAGGTTCCAGAAGATTGCGCCCACCAGCCCGGCCAGGATCACATACTCGGTCACCAGTTCCAGCTTCACCATGCCGGAGCCCACCGTTTTCGCCACGCCCGCTTCGTGCCAGAACAGCAGCGGAATCGCCGCGATGAAATTAAACGAGGCGGCCCAGATCACGGCCTGGAAAGGCGTCAGTACCCGCGTCGCGACAATCGTGGCCACGGAATTGGCAGCGTCGTGGAAGCCGTTGATATAGTCGAATACCAGAGCCACCACGACAATTAAGCCCACCAGGATCAGGGTGCTGTCCATTGCGGGTAGCCGCTATCCGTTCTTCACAATGACGTTCTGGAGTGCGTCCGCCACGTCTTCGCAACAGTCTGTCGTCTGCTCCAGAAACTCGTAAATCTCTTTGAGCTTGATCAGGGTGATCACGTTCGTTTCTTTTTCGAACAGATCGGCAATGGCGGCGCGCACCAGGTGGTCGGCTTTGTTCTCCAGCCGGTTGATCTCGATGCAATGGTCCAGCAACGGCTTCTCGGCGTCCAGCGCCTCAAACGCCTTCACCAGCGTCACTCCGCACTCCTCAATCACCTTGCACACTTCAATCACCGTCGGTGGAATCGGGTCAATGCGGTACGCCACAATCCGGTGGATCGAGTCCTCAATGCCGTCCAACACGTCGTCCAGATGGGATCCCAGAGAGTGGATGTCCTCCGGATCCAGCGGCGTGATGAAGGTCTGGTTGAGGCGCGTGAATATCTCGTGGATTACCTCATCGCCCTTGCCTTCCAGGACGGCAATCGCGACTTCGGCTTCGCGCAAGGCGCTGGTGCCCTTTTCTGCGGCCTCTCTGAACTCCAGGGCGGCCCGGCTGATCAGTTGGGCTTGTTCAATAAAGTAATGAAAGAACTTCTCTTCGCGGGGCAGGAGCCTCATACAGCCTCTGGTCTACTTTCTGCTGGCTGGCTACACATGGAGATCTAACTTTTGGCGGAACACAAATTATCTCAGAACGGGCGGGGTGCGGGTCAACCTCTTCACAGTTACGATTCGGTGAATACCTCGTCCTCCTGCAGAATCGCCAGCGGACCCGCCGGTTCCTCCCCCGTCGAACTCTCCAGATCCAGATATCGCAAGTCCAACAGGCGTCCCGTGTTGATGTTGCCCATCGCCGATAGCATCGTGCTCTTCAGGTGCGGATAGTCTTTCTCGAACTCCGTGAAAATATCCCGGATCGAGCGCCTCACCGTGCCTGTCTTCATCGAGCAGCCGCAGGGGATGATCGGCGCGCCCGTCTCGCCGGCATACGCCCGCGTCAGATCTTCCGTCACGTACAGCAATGGGCGGATGATGCGGAAATCCCTCTTGCTGGACCACGTGATCGGCGGCAGCGCGCTCAGCCGCCCCGTGAACATCGCATTGCGCAGAAAAGACTCGCAGAAATCGTCCGCCGTATGCCCAAACGCAATCACGTTCGCGCCCAGTTCCCGCGCAATCTGATACACCGCCCGCCGCCGGAACCGGCTGCACAGGTCGCACCCGTGATCCGGTTGCTCCGCCAGCAGTCGCAGCGAGGGGTTGTCCACCTTGTACGTCCACTCCACCCCGCGCGCCTCTAAAAACTCGCGGAACGGCTCGATGGGCTTTAGAAACTTGCCCTGCTCAATCGTGAACGCGCAAACCGTGAAGTCAATCGGCGCCCGCTCCCGCAGTAGCAAAAGCGCCTCCAGTAATGTGAACGAGTCTTTGCCGCCGGAGAATCCAACCGCGATCCGGTCGCCCTCGCGGATCATTTTGAAGCGCGTGACCGCTTCGCCTACCTTGCGCAGAATGGCTTTCTGGAGTTCCAAAACTCTATTATAGAGTGTGACTCCCGCGCGCCGAATAGCATTTGAAGTACTGGGCGCCGTGGAACGCGGCGGCTTTGCGGCAGACCTCCTCCAGCAACGCACCCGCAGCCTCGATTCCCGCGACGCCGGCCTTGTCACCCAAATCGTCTTCGGCGTCCTCCGCCGCCGCGAACAGCTGGATTTCCTCATCGCCCAGGTGGCCGGCCGCGCGCCCGATAAAATGGACCCCTCCGTCCGTCGCGCCCTCCACATCGCCGCGTTCCAACTGCGCTTCCTTTCCAAAATCCCACCCCACGCCGCCGTCGGCGAAAGCGTCGATCTCGTCAAACAGGCCGGCAAAGCCTCCGCCGCCGGTTTCGTCAACGCCGTCCTGCGTAAACTACCGGATCTGCCCGCCGAGTGGCCCTCCAAGGCCATCGAGTTCAACCTGCCCGATTGGCTTTGGGCCCGCTGGCGCGAATACTACGGCGCCGAAGTCGCCGGCCGCATCGCCGCTGCCTGCCTCGAAGAGCCGCAGAGCTGGCTGCGCCTGGCCTCGGGCGAATCGGTCCTCGAATCGTCCCTCGATGGGCCCATCCCCGCCGGCGCCCGCCATATGGACATCGGCTCACAGTCCATCGTGCCCCTGCTCAAACTCGAGCCCGGCCAGCGCTTTCTCGATCTCTGCGCCGCCCCCGGCAACAAAACGGCCCAGGCGCTGGAAACCCCCATCCGCGCCGTCGCCTGCGATACCAGTGCCGCCCGCTTGCGGGATTTCGTCGTTCCGTGTCCCCGCGTGCAACTCGATGCCGGCCGCATTCTCCCCTTCGGCCCCGTCTTCGATCGCATCCTCGTCGATGCCCCCTGCACCGGCACCGGCACCCTCGCCCGCAATCCCGAGATCCGCTGGCGCCTCACCCCAGAGGAGATCCGCCGCCAGTACGAGCGCCAGGTGCGCATCCTCCGCAACGCTCTCGCCTGCCTCAAGCCCGGCGGCCGCCTCGTTTACTCCACCTGTTCCCTGGAGCCGGAGGAAAATAAGGATGTTGTACACCGCGTCGCCTCCTCGCGCGTCAAACGAGTGATCGAACGTCTCCCGGGGCGCGACCCCGGCGATGGGTTTTTCGCCGCCGTGTTAGAGTGAAATGGCTTCCCGCATGATCGAAATCCTACCCTCTCTCCTGGCCGCCGACTTTGCGCGCCTTGGCGAACAGATCGCCCAGGTGACCGAGGCAGGTGTCAAATTTCTCCACTTCGATGTCATGGACGGCCACTTCGTGCCCAATATCTCCTTCGGCGTGCCCGTCCTTGCATCTCTGAGGAAATGCACGAGGTTGCAGATCGACGTCCACCTCATGATCGAGGACGCCGATACATTCGCCCCGCTTTTCATCCAGGCCGGCGCCGATTGCGTCTCCGTCCATCAGGAGGCCTGCCGCCACCTCGATCGCACTCTGCGTATGATCCAGAGCGAGGGCGCCAAGGCCGGCGTTGTCCTCAATCCGGCCACTCCGGTCGAAACGCTGGAGCACGTTCTGCCGATCGTGGATTTCGTTTTGTTGATGAGTGTGAACCCCGGCTACGGCGGTCAGAAGTTCATCCCCTATGTGCTCGACAAGGTGCGCGACCTTCGCGCGAGGCGCGAGCGGGCCGGGTTGAGTTTCGCCATTGAGCTAGACGGGGGCGTGACAGTGGATAATGTAGGGAGGGTCGCCGATGCCGGCGTGGATTGGGCCGTGGCCGGATCCAGCGTCTTCGGCGCGCCCGATCCCGGCCAGGCCGTCGCCGCCATGCGGCATGCGGCCATGGATGCGGTGATGCGGCGGGCCTGATCGGCCTGAATAATTTGTTGAGATCCTTTGAGGTGATGCGCTTGATGATTCTCTCCCGGAACCGGTTGGCGAGTGGGTTCGCCATTGCCGCGCTGTGCGTCCTGGCCTTCGGGTCGGCCGGCTGCCGCGGCAAGAAGTACGAAAACCCGATTAACAAGGATACTCAGCAGCCCGATAAGGTCCTCTTCGACAAGGCCATCAAGGACATTGAGAAAGGACGCTACGAAGTGGCGCGCCTCACTCTCAATACGCTGATGAATACCTACGACACCAGCGAGTTCCTGGCCAAGTCCAAACTCGCCATCGCTGACTCCTGGATGCGCGAGGGTGGCTCCCACGCCATGTCACAGGCCGAGGCGGAGTATAAGGATTTCATCCTCTTCTACCCCACCCTCGAAGAGTCCGCCGAGGCGCAAATGAAGATTTGCGACATCCACGTCAAGCAGATGGAAAAGGCCGATCGCGATCCCACCCACATGATTCGCGCCGAGGACGAGTGCCGCCTCCTGCTCACCCAGTTTCCCAATTCCCGCTTCTCCCCCCAGGCCGCCCAGCGCCTGCGTGAAATTCAGGAAGTCATCGCCGAGGGCGAGTTCCGCGTCGGCGATTTCTATCACCACAAGGGTTCCTACCCCGCCGCCGCCAACCGCCTACAGGCCGTCACGGACCACTATCCCCTCTACAGCGGCTCAGATCAGGCCCTCTGGCAGCAGGGCGATAGCTACGCCCGCATGGGACCTCGCTTCAAGCCCAAGAGCATCGCGTCCTACCAGAAAATCGTTCGCGAATACCCGCTCAGCCCGCTCGTGGAAGACGCCAAGACCATTCTCAAGGAGATGGAGGCCGAGATCCCCGAGGCCGATCCTGTCGCGTATGCCCGCATGAAGTACGAGCAGGAAAACGCCGTCAAAAAGGGCATGCTCGCCAAGGCTTGGGAGCCGTTCTCGAAATCACCGGACGTCACGCTGGCCGCTAAATCCGGCCAGCCCACCATGACCGGTCTGCGGCCCACTCTCCCGGCCTCCATTCCGCTGCCGCCCGGTGCGGCCGGCGCTTCCGACGTCACCATCTCCACACAAACCCCTGGCGCCGGCGCGTCCACCGCTCTCGATACCCAGCCCGACGCGCGCCTGAATCAGCCGCCCGCCGGCCCCGCCCCCGCCGGCCCTGCTCCCAACGGCCCCGTCCAAACCGGTGTGGAAAAGCCTGCCACTGCTGCCCCCACCGTGGAACCGCTGCCTGCCAATCGCCAGGCGCCGCCCACTAAGACGAAAAAGAAGAAGGCGCCCAAGACCAGCAAGGTTAGCGCGGAAAAGAAGTAAACTTGCCAGCCGCGGTCCGCGTCCTCCTCGCCGACGATAGCCCCCATGCCCAGCGCATGGGGGAGCGCATCCTGCGCGAAGAGGGCTTTGAAGTGGTCACCGTCACCGACGGCGAAACGGCCCTGCTCCGCCTCGAAGATGTCGATCCCGATCTCGTTCTGGCCGACGTCTTTCTCCCCCTCCGCTCCGGCTACGACATCTGCCGCTATATCAAGGGCAGCGAGCGCCACAAGCACGCCGGCGTCGTTCTGATCGCTGGCCTGCTCGAGCCCGTTGACGAGGACGAGGCGCGTCGCGCCGGTTGTGATGCAGTACTGAAAAAGCCCTTCGAGGCTTCCGTCGTCATGGCCACCATCCGGCCCCTGATCGATCGCTCCCAGTTCGCCCGCGGCCTCTTTTCCGAGACCGTGCCCGCTCCGCCCGCCCCCGAAGCGCCCGTCACCGTTGCCGTTCTCGAACGGCCCCCGCTCGACGCCGAAATCATCCGCGCCGCCGTCACCATCGCCCTCGATCGCAGCCTCCCCGCCATGGTGGAAGAAATCACCGAAAAAGTGATGATGGCCCTCGGACACTAACCCCGCCGCTAACTGAAAATAGCTTCAAGCCGCCGTTAGGCAGGCCGATGAGCCCTTTGTTCCGAAAACTCCGGCGCAAAGGATTCCACCTTGACGGGCATCGCCGCGCATCCCCACTCCCCGGCCATCCGGCTCGCTTTGCTCGTGGCCGCCTTCGCACTCACCGCACAGGCAGCCCCGCCCGAGTTTCTCCCCACCGCGGCAATCCTCGATGCCGCCTCCCTCGATCCCGCCCGCGACATCCCGTCCGGCGGCTGGTTCGTCGTCCGCGGGCGAAATCTCTCGGGCGCCCTGTCCGTCACCATCGCCGGCCAGGCGTCCGTCATCGTGCGCTCGCGCCCCGGCGTGGAATCCGGCCTAGCCTATGACGAACTCCTCGCCATCGCGCCGGCCCTGCCACCGGGCCCCGCGCCGGTTGTCGTCACCACGCCCGCCGGCGCCACCCCGCCGCGCACCGTGCAGTGTGCCTCATTCTCCCCCTCGCTGTTCGGCCTCGAGCTGTCCGGCGGCCGCTATGCCGATGCGTCCGCGTCGGAGGGAGCCGAGTCCATCGGCCCGCTCAATCTGTACGGTTCCCAGCCGCTCGAGCGTCCCATCCGGCCTGCCGTACCCTCTGAGGTCATCACGTTGCGGGCCAATGGTTGCGGTCTCTCCACCACAACCACCGTAGCCTGGCTCGGCCAGACTGCCGCGGAGGTGGTCTTCTCCGGCGTCGAGGTTGCCGCCCAGCCCGCCTGTGTCGTCCGCATCCGCATCCCTGCCCTGACCCCCGGTGAGTACGAAGTCCGCGTCGCGATGGATGGCCGCCTCTTATCGCCACCGCGCTGGCTAGCAATCGGCACGGCGCCGTTTCCCGGCTATGAGCACGGCTCGGAGTCAGGCTACCGCCTCACCGGCGCGCACGTCGCCGTGCCCTGTGCCCAGTGCCACCTGCGGGATCGCTACCTGGGCACGCCCACCGCCTGTGAGGCCTGCCACCTGGAACGGTTTCAGAACACCACCGCGCCCGATCATCGCATCGCCTCCTACCCCACCAACTGCGCCCTCTGCCACCAGACCTCGCAGTTCCAGGGCGCCCGCGCCGGCCACCCCACCGCCGCCTTCCCCCTCACCGGCAAACACACCGCCGCCCGCTGCGGCAGTTGCCACACGGCCTCTGCCCCGCCGGACCGGCCCAGCGCCGAGTGTGCCGCCTGCCACCTGCCCAACCACAACTCCGCCGCCAGCTACGGCCAGCAGTGCGCGGTTTGCCACACGCCTTCCGGTTGGACTCCCGCTCGGCCCGATCATGGCAAGACCCGCTTCCCCCTCACCGGCCGCCACGCCGCCGCTGTCTGCCAGTCGTGCCATCCTACGACTGCCGCCACCCCGCCGGATCGGTCCTGCCAAGCGTGCCACCTCGGGCGCTATCAGGCCACCACCAGTCCCAATCACACAGCCTTGGAGTTTCCCACCGGCTGCGATGCCTGCCACACCACGGCCGCATTCCTACCCGCCGCTGTCGATCACCCCCGCCAGCGCTTCCCCCTCACCGGCAAACACGCCGGGCTCTCCTGCTCAGCGTGCCACCAGGGCGGCCGATTCTCCCCTCTCGATCCCTCCTGCGCCAATTGCCACCTGCCGCCGCCCGAACACAAGTCCGCCGGATTCCCGCAATCCTGCAACTCCTGCCACACACCCGCTGCCTGGCAGGGCGCCGCCATCCGGCACCATCGCTTCCCCCTCACCGGCCGCCACGCCGCCGCCACTTGCCTCGGCTGCCACCCCGATAACCAGTTCGCCGGCACACCGCGCACCTGCTCCGCCTGCCACCTGCCGCAATACCAGGCCATGACCAACCCCAACCACGCGGCCGAGGGCTTCTCTACCGAGTGCCAACTCTGCCACAGCCCTACCCAGTTCTTTGGCGCCCGCATCGTTCACCCCCAGTTCGTCCAATCCGGCAAACACGCCCGTCTGGAGTGCGCCCAATGCCACACCATCGGCAGCTACAAAGGCACCCCGCAGTCCTGCGACGCCTGCCACCTGCCGGCTTACAACTCAGCGCCCAATCACAAGTCCTCCAACTTCCCCCTAACCTGCGAGTCCTGCCACACGCCCGTAGCCTGGAAAGGCGCTGTCATGAATCACGCCAAACTCGCGACTCCACTCCCGGCCTGCTCAACCTGCCATATGGCCGCCTACGACTCAGCGCCCAATCACAAGGCCGCCAGCTTCCCTCAGGCCTGCGATACCTGCCACACCACCAAAGCCTGGAAGGGGGCAGCCCTGCACACGAAATTCGCAGGCGCCCTCCCCCCCTGCGCCACCTGCCATCTGCCCGCCTACACCACATCCTCCAGCCCCAACCACAAATCCGCAGGACTGCCCCAAACCTGCGAGTCCTGCCACACCACCACCAGTTGGTTCGGCGCCAGGTTCACCCACAAACGCTACGCCCTCACCGGACGCCACGCTACTCTCAAATGCAGCCAGTGCCACACCAACGGGACCTTCTATTCCGCGCCCACAACCTGCTCCTCCTGCCACATCGGTACCTTTGCTAAAACCTCCAATCCCAATCACAGCGCTGCCGGCTATCCCCAGTCCTGCGAATCCTGCCACACCACCACCGCCTGGAAAGGTGCCACTGTGCCCCATTCCCGCTTCCCGCTCACCGGCCGCCACACCAACGCACCCTGCGCCACCTGCCACCCGTCCGGCCGTTACACCGGCACCCCAACTGATTGCGCCTCCTGCCACCTCGCCGCTCCCGGTCATCAGGCCGCCGGCTTCTCCTCCAACTGCCTGTTGTGCCACTCCACCACTGCCTGGCAAGGCGCCGCATTTACCCACCGGGTCTTCTCCCTCGCCGGCAAACACGCCTCCTTGCCCTGCGCCCAATGCCACGCCAGCGGCGTTTACGCCGCGCGCCCCTCCACCTGTGTCAGTTGCCACCTCGCCCGCTACACCTCCTCCACCCAGCCCAACCACTCAGCCAAAGCCTACCCCCAGAATTGCGAGCGCTGCCACTCCCCGGCGGCATGGTCCCCTTCCTCCTTCCAGCACGCCTTCCCCATCGCCTCCGGCGCTCACAATAACCGCTGGAGCCGGTGTACGGATTGCCATTCCTCCTCCTCCGCCTGGGGTGCCGTCTCCTGCCTCGGCTGCCACAACCAGTCCGCCACCACCACCAAACACAAGTCCGTCAAGGCATTCGCCTACAATTCCCCCAATTGCCTCGGTTGTCACCCTCGTCCCTGACTCGCCTCCATTAGTGGCAAACTGGTGGCAATGGCTCACCGCCTGCTCGTGCGCGGAGCTCGCCAGTTGCTCACACTGCGCGGACCGGCCGGACCCCGCCGCGGGACCGCGATGAGTGACCTTGGCATCATTGACGATGGCGCCTTCCTCGTCGAGGACGGCATCATCACCCACATCGGCCCCGCCAGCCGCATCGAAAATCTCGCGGCCGCCCGCTCTGCCCAACCTCTCGAAGTCCACGGACATGTCGTCATGCCCGGATTCATCGATTGCCATACCTCCATCATCCAGGCCGCTCGTTGCCAGCCTGACTTCTGGCTCGCCGTCCGTGCCCTCCGCGCCGCCACCGCCAAGCGCCTCACCGCGCAGGCCCGCTCCACCCTCGAATGCATGGCCGCCAACGGTACCACCTCCCTCAACATCCACTCCGGCTACGGACTCGATGAATCCTCCGAGCTGAAATCCCTCCGCATCGCCGCCGCTCTCGATCAGGAGCCCCTCGCTGTCAGCGCCACCCTCCACGCCGCCCACCGAACCCCGCCCGAGTTCGCCTGCCCCGATTCCTTCCTCCAGTTCGTCATCGCTGAGCTCCTCCCCAACGTCGCCCGCCGCCGCCTGGCCTCCTCCGCGGCCGTCTCCTGCGACGCCGAATATTTCTCCGTCGCCCAGGCCCGCCGATTCCTCCTCGCGGCCCGCGAACTCGGCCTCCCTCTCTCCGTCCATGCCAGCCGCTACGCCAGTATTGGCGCCGTCCAACTCGCCGTCGATCTCGAGGCCCGCACAATCGCCCACCTGGAGTCCGCCAATCGGGAGGAGATCGCATGCCTCGCCGCGAGCCCCGCCATAGCCACCCTCATCCCCGGCGCCTACTTCCACGGAGCCGTCCCCCGGCCCGCCCCTGCCCGCGCCCTCATCGATGCCGGCGCCGCCGTCGCTCTTGCCACCGGCTGCAACCCCATCGATAGCCCCATCTTTTCTTTGCCCGCAGTCCTCTCCCTCGCCTGCGCCCAACTCGCCATCACCCCCGCCGAGGCCCTCACCGCCTCCACCGTCAACGCCGCCCACGCCCTCGGCATCGCCAGCTACTCCGGCTCCCTCGAAGCCGGCAAAAACGCCGACTTCCTCATCCTCGCCGCCTCCGACTACCGCGACCTCCCCTTAACCCTCGGCGCCAACCTCGTCGCAGCCATTTTGATTCGGGGACGGTCTGTACTGCACCCTTTGCTTGAGGCAGCGAGATTAGGAATACATGACCATTTGCCGTAAGACGATTGGCAAGACGGTACGGCCATCGTACACTGATCGAGGCTGGCATAGCGGCGGCGGGCTCTGCTGGATACCAACCCGCCAAGGATCAGCAGTTCGGAGACTCATCCAGACGATTAGCGGGGGCGTATGCTGCCAGGCGAGCGGCCTCACGAGCCCCTTCATCGGATGGAAAGACTTCCTCGAGTGCTTCCGGCGATTGATAGCCCAGGGCTGAATGCAGGCGCCGCCGATTGTAGACTTCATCGATGAAGGTTCCAATGGAGGCCCGTGCCTGCTCTTCGTTGCGATACTGCTGCACGTAGACTTCCTCGCACTTGAGTGTCTTCATAAAGCTCTCGGCCCTGGCGTTGTCGTAGGGATTGCCGGCACGGCTCATGCTGATCAGGAACTTGTGCGACTCCAGCAGCTTGACGTAGTCGCCAGAGGCATACTGCACGCCGCGATCGGAATGATGCACGATGCACCACTAGGCGCGGCACCAGATTGACATAGATCGCAAAGGGATGATGCGAATCGGTGGTGAGCACGTAGCGCCGCTTGCGCAGCGCCAGTAGATTATCAGCGTGCATGAGCCGCAGGACGCGCTTATGGTTGACTACCCACTCCTGTTGATTCAGTAGCACCGTCACTCGGCGATACCCATAGAAGCGGTTCTCCAGTGCGATCTTCTGGATCGCATCGCGGAGTTCTACGTCAGGCTGCTCCGGCGAGTGTTCTTCGTAATACCGGTAGAATCCGGCCCGGCTCAGCCGCGTGGCCCGGCAAGCCTCACTGATCGAAAAGCCTTCCAGCTGCATCATTGCCCGGATCTCCCGGTAGATGCTGTCGCGCCAGCGCCGCCGGGCTTCTGGTTCGACTCCTTGACTCGCCTGGGGGCGCGCTTGAAGAAATCCAGGTGCACCGCCTGCTGTCCTACCTTACGTTCCAACAGCGCGATCTGCTGCTGGAGCTGCTAGGCTTCGGAGATGCCAGGCCGGATTGGGTCGAGCAAGGCTGTCTGTCAGAGCCCCAGGAGAGGCCTCAAGCGCCAGCAAACCTCGGCTAAGACAAAAGATGGAACCTTCGACTCAGATGCCGCCTGACGGGCTGGGAGTTCAACCCCAACGGACATCCCTTCTTCTGACTGGAGATGGGACACGCCAACGCAAGCCGCGCCTCGGCGTTGTTTTCGCGAGGTGGCAGGATCAGGGAGGCGGCCGGCCTGGGGATCGAAAGGGAGCCAGACCAAGTCGCAAGCGTCAGAAATGTATGGCCTGCCTACCATTGGTCATCGCCCGATGGTTACCCCCAGTCCGTCTCACTATGCCGCCTCTGCGGCGTAATCTTGATCACCAGTTCGTAGGGCAAATCGGTTGTCTGCGCCGGACGCAGGATGATCGCGCCATCATTGACGGACACTTCCACCGTGCCCCCCTCGCCGATGCGGGCTTCGGCAGCGACGGCGTTTGGCCACCCCACACCGAGTCTCTTCCCCCATCGGGCAATTTGAGTTGATGCCGGCATGTATCGACAATGAGGAAACTTCCTACGGATCTCCGGCCGGTCTGCATGGCCCCGACGGCAGTCCGGGTCTCCGCTACACTGCGCCAGCGGGGCACAGGATCAGGCGGCTGTCGTGATCTCGACTTCACCGGCCAAGCTGGACGGTTCCGGGACGGGATCGCCGAATTGGCGGAGCGTCGCGAGGTGCCCCTGGATGGCTTCGCGGATGTTGAGCTTGGTTTCGTCCAGCGTGCGGCCCGTTGTCATGCAACCCGGCAGATCCGGCACATAGGCGGCCCAGTTCGATGGACACCGCTCAAAGATCACCGCGTATTTCACATTCATCGCTGATCCTTCCATCCAACCGCCCTGAGAATCGACTTGAGAGTACCAACCGGGATGTCGTCGCCCGAATTGCCCGGAACGGTCACAACATGCGGATTGTCCGAATGCTTGAAGTGACGATGACTACCCGTCGTTCTCACGTGTTTCATCCTTGGGATTCGAGCAATCTGACCAGATCGCGAACCTTCACTGTCACTAGCGTACAGCCTTTCCGGAGGGATCACTCGGGCGACGGCGCGAGGCGTTGAATGGCCGGGCCATCGACGCCTGTGCGCGGGTGGGTGCGTTTGCGGTATTGGGCTGCTAGAACGGGAGATCGTCTTCCAACTCGGCGGGGGCGCGGGTTTCGCGGGGTGCGGATTCGGGGCGGGGTTTCACGAAGTGGACGTCGGTCCAGCGACGATCCGGTTGGGTGCGCTTCATGATGCCGATGTGGCGATGGACCATTTCGTCCATGCGGCCGTTCAGTTCTTTCAGGCTGCTCATCTCCAGGCCCAGTTTGCGGAGATCCTCCTTGAGGAAGCCGACGGTTTTCTGGGTGATGATGCGGACTTTGCTGATGGCGCGGCCCTGGTGTTGGGGGCCAAGGATGCGGAGGCGCCAGATGACCATGGGGTTGCCGGAGCTCTGCACGCGGTTGAGCGAGACATCCTCCACACGGGCGTCATAGAATCCGTCAGGGATTTCTTCCTGGTAGGTGTCCCGGGGGGCCTGCGACGAGGCGCGCTGGAACTCGGGGTCAAACTCACTGAGGTCGATGGCATCGACCATGGCTTCATCGTTACGATTCATGAACAAACAGCCTCACATCCGGGTAGTGCGGGACGGCAGGGAATGTTCTCCGATATAATGCGCGCGGAGAGCACTTTCATATGCCGCTAACTTCTGCCCAGACCGATGTTGCCATTCAGGCGTTGAACCGTTTCGCCGTGGAGTTGCCTTCGTGGGGCTTCGCCAACACCGGCACCCGATTCGGGAAGTTCATTCAGGCCGGTGCGGCGACGAATACGCCAGAGAAGATCGCCGATGCGGGGCAGGTGCACCAGTTCACGGGGTGCTGCCCGACGGTGGCGGTGCATGTGCTGTGGGATTTTGCGAAAGGACTGGCGGATGTGCCCGAGGTGCTGCAGGTGGCGGCGGCGCATGGGGTGGCGATTGGGGCGATCAACCCGAACGTGTTCCAGGATCAGTGCTACAAGAACGGGTCGCTGGGGAATCCGGATCCGGAGGTGCGGCGGATGGCGCTCTCGCACATTCTGGACTGCGTGGAGATTCAGCGGGCGACGGGCTCGCGGGACTTGTCGTTGTGGTTTGCGGATGGGACGAATTTCCCGGGGACGGGCTCGATCCGGGCGCGGAAGCAGTGGTTTACGGAGGGGTTGCAGGCGACTCATGCGGCGTTGAGCGGGAATCAGCGGATGCTGGTGGAGTACAAGCCGTTTGAGCCGGCTTTCTACCATACGGACATTGCAGACTGGGGGATGTCGTATATCTACTGCAAGCAGAGCGGTCCACGGGCGAAGGTGCTGGTGGATACGGGGCATCATTACCAGGCGCAGAATATCGAGCAGATTGTTGCGTGGCTGTTGAGCGAGGATATGCTGGGCGGGTTCCATTTCAATGATCGGCGGTATGCGGATGACGATCTGACGCTGGGCTCGATTGACCCGTATCAGGTGTTCCGGATTTTCCACGAGATCTGCCAGTTTGCATTTGAGACGGGGACGACTCCGGACATTCCGTACATGGTGGATCAGAGTCACAACCTGAAGAACAAGATCGAGGAGATGATCCAGACGGCGTGTACAGCGCAGGAGTTGTATTTGAAGGCGGCGCTGGTGGATCACGCTACGCTGGCGATACACCAGAAGAGCGGGGCCCTGATGGATGCGGAAGAGTGTTTGCGGGCGGCATTCTTCACGGACGTTCGGCCGGTGTTGCGGGAGTGGCGGCAGATGAAGGGGATGGCGGCGGAGCCTTTGAAGGCGTTCCGGGAGAGCGGGTATACGGCGAAGGCGGAGGCGGAGCGGGGGGCTCGGAATCTGGGGGCGGTTTCTAGTTATGCGTAGGTGAAGAGGCGGCACCGGGGGGTGTCGCCGCGGGCGAGGGCGACCGCCCAACGACAAACAATTGGGAATTGAGTAGACCGTCCCCGAATTAACGGAGCATGCGGGCGGGGAGGGCGAAGAGGGCTGAGATGAGCTCGAAGACGCCTCCGACGACGACTCCGATGAGGCGGAATGGCAGGAGAATGAGCCATACGAGCGGGTAGAGGACCAGGGCGATGAGCGCCAGGGGCCAGCAGAGAACCGCGAGGATACAGAAGAGCAGGAAGTTCAGCATGGGGCGTCTCCTGTCTGTATGTACGCAACTAGCGGCGGGCGTGTTCCAGGTGGGCTAGAACTTCGGTCAGGGCCAGCTGGTAATCCAGGGGGCGGAGCTCGCGGGGCCAGAGGCGGCGGACGAGATCGTCTGCCATGATGACTCCATCCTGCTGGTGCTGGAGGAGTTCGGCGGTGCGGCCGGCGTGGTGATCGCGGACGCGACGGGTCCATTCGCGGAGGCCGGTGAAGGGCTGGCCGTGGGAGGAGAGAATGAGCTCCACGTCGAGCTGATCGAGGCGATCCAGCGTGCCTAAGTACTGGCCGAGCGTGTCCTGGCCGGGGAGCCAGCCGATGTGGGGGGTGATGTCGTCAATGACGTGATCGCCGGCGAAGAGGACCTTGCGCTCGGGAGCGTAGAGGCAACAGTGGCCGGGGGAGTGGCCCGGGGTCCAGAGGACTTGGAGGGGGCCGATCCAGCTTTCCAGAATGACGCCGTCTTCGAGGAGCGCATCGGGGCTGAGCATGGGAAAGAGCTGGATGAGTTTCTCGTAGCTGGCGCGGACCTGGATTCGGGTGTCGTCGGGCGTGCCGGCGGTGCGCATGGCTTCGTCGAGTGCGTCGTAGGGTGCGGTGGTGGATTTGAGCTGGAGGAGGAAGGCGGCGTCGGCGGGGTGCATCCAGACGGTGGCGCCGCTGAGGTCGCGGAGGTGGCTGGCGCGGGCGCAATGATCGGCGTGGAGGTGGGTGAGGACGATGTGGCGGAGTTGGGAGGGCTCGACTCCGAAGCCGGCCATGGCCTCGGCTAGCGCGTCGGCGGAGTTGCGGTTATCGAGGCCGGTATCGATGAGCATCCAGCCGCCGGGACAGGGCAGCAGGTAGACGTTGATGAAGGGCGGGCCGAAGGGCATAGGGAGCGGGATGCGCCAGATGCCGCCATCGAAGAGTTCGGGTGTGAGGGCCATGTCAGAGTGCCTCGGCGGCGTGATAGCTGGAGCGAACGAGGGGGCCGGACTCGATGTGCGTGAAGCCGAGGGCGAGGCCTTCCGATTTGTAAGCGGCGAACTCGGCGGGGGTGACGTAGCGGAGGACGGGGAGATGCGCGGGCGTGGGACGGAGATATTGGCCGATGGTGGCGATATCGACGTGGTGGGCGCGGAGGTCGCGGAGGGTGTCGACCACTTCCTCGTTGGTCTCGCCGAGGCCGACCATGACTCCGGACTTGGTGGGGATGCCGGGTGCGATGGACTTGGCGTAGGCGAGCATCTCCAGCGAGCGCTCATAGCGGGCGCCAAGGCGGACCTGTTTGTAGAGACGGGGGACGGTTTCGATGTTGTGGTTGAGGACGTCGGGGCGGGCGTCCATGACGGCGGCCATGGCTTCGCGGGAGCCCTGGAAATCCGGAATGAGGACCTCGACGCGGCAGCCGGGGATGCGTTCGCGGATGGCGCGGATGGTGGCGGCGAAGAGGGAGGCGCCGCCGTCCTTGCGATCGTCGCGATTGACGCTGGTGATGACGGCGTAGCGGAGATCGAGGGCGGCGCAGGCCTCGGCGACGCGGCGGGGCTCGTCGAGATCGACTTCCAGTGGCTCGCCTTTCTGGACGGCGCAGAAGCCGCAGCGGCGGGTGCAAAAGTTGCCGAGGATCATGAAAGTGGCGGTGCGCTGATTCCAACATTCGCCGAGATTGGGGCAGGCGGCGGATTCGCACACGGTGTGGAGTTGGAGGCGCTCGACCAGAGACTTGAGCTGGCGGAAGTTGTCGCCGACGGGGGCTTGGGCGCGGAGCCACTCCGGGCGTTTGGGTTTGGGATCGATGGAGACCAGCACAGTTAGTTTGATGATAGCTCGGGGTGGGGAGAATTAAGTGATTGAGTCCCCGAATTAAGCGAAGTAGGCGTAGAGGGCGATGAAGGTAACGACGACGAGAGTGGCGGGGAGGAGGTAGGCCCCGCGGAGGGGTTCGCGCCAGTCTTCCCAGACGAGGGGGCGGGCTTCGTCCTTGAGGGGCTCGGGGCAGGCGCGGGAGGCGGTGTACATGACGGCGCAGCAGACGAGGAACATGTAGAAGGCGGTGAGCATGAAGTCGTGGAAGAGGAAGTGGTAGATGGGGGCGAGGCCGCTTTCTTTGGCGGGCTGGAAGTAATCGAGGAGGAAGAGGGAGGCGCCGAGGAGAGCTCCGTACTTCATGGTGATGTGGGCGGCGCGGCCGGAGGCTTTCCTCCAGAACACTCCGAAGAGGAAGACGGTGGTGATGGGCGGGGCGACGTAGGAGACGAGGCGGTTGAGGCCCTCGAAGATGGTGGTGTAGTGGCTGAAGAGAGGGGACCACAGGATGGCGAGGAGGGTGGCGGCGGCGGTGGTGATCTTGCCGGTGAGGACGAGCTGGTGATCCGTGGTGTTGGGGCGCCAGCGCTTGAAGATGTCGTAGGCGAAGAGGGTGGCGGTGGAGTTGAGGGCAGCGGAGCAGGTCTGCATGGCGGCGGCGAGCATGGCTGCGGTGACGAGGCCTTTGAGGCCGGCGGGGAGGAGGTGGGTGATGAGGAATGTGTAGGTATCGGCGGCATTGGCGGGGGCATCGGCGCCGAAGGCGCGCTGCTGGACAAGGGCGACGCACATGACGCCGGGCAGGACGAAGATGAAGACGGGAAGGATCTTGATGAAGGCGCAGAAGAGAGGGCCGAGGCGGGCGTTCCGCTCGTCCTTGGCGGCGAGGACGCGCTGGACGATAGTCTGATCCGCGCACCAATACCAGATGCCGAGGACGGGATAGCCCACGATGACGGAGTACCAGGGCTGGCGGGAGGCGTCTGAGGCGTCGCGTGCCATCTGGAGGAAGTTGGCGGTGGAGACAGGGATATCGGGGGCGAGGAGAGGGTGGGGGTGGGTGGCGAGGGTGGCGGCCATGGACTCCCAGCCGCCGACTTTGAGGTAGGCGGCGATGGTGATGACGACGGCACCGGCGAGGAGGAGGACGCTCTGGATAGATTCGGTCCAGACGACGGCGAGGAGGCCGCCGAGCATGGTGTAGATACCCGTGAGGACGCCGATGGCGACGATGAAGAAGACGAGGGCATCGAGGCCGAGGATCGTGGCGCCGGGGGCGAGGCCGAGGATGCCGCGGAGGACCCAGGCGGCGGTATATAGGGCGATGCCGATGTGGATGACGATGGCAGAGAAGAGGGACACGACGGAGAGGATGTCGCGGCACTGGCGGTTGTAGCGGCGTTCGAGGAAATCGGGGAGGGTGGGTACGCGGGAGCGGAGGTAGAGGGGCGCGAAGAAGAGGGAGAGAAGCACTAGGGTGAAGCCGGCCATCCACTCGAAGTTGCCGAAGACGATGCCGTATTTGTAGGCTGCCTCGGCGAGGCTGACGAGGTGGACGGTCGAGATGTTGGCGGCGAACATCGCGAGTCCGATGACGGGCCAGGTGAGGCTGTTGCCGGCGAGGAAGTAGTGGCTGCCTTCGCCGGCGCCGCGGCGGCTGACGATGCCGGCGTAGCAGCCAATGGCGACGATAGCGGTCATGTAGAGTGCGATGACGAAGAGATCGAGGGAGCCGACGGAGAGGGACATATCGAAGCGGCTATTGTATCGAGAAGAGGGCAGAGGAAATTGGGAATTGAGGAGACTGGACTCAACGGATCACCTTGTGGCTGCGGAGTAGCTCCAACACTCGATCTACCGGCAGCGCTTCCACCGTCCGCCCGTTTCCTGTTGTCGTCACTGCACGAAACAGCGAGTTGTACACCGCCTCCTCCGTGGCCTCAATCACAGCCTGAAAGAGAGGCGACATATCGTCGTTCTTTACGAGCGGCGCGCCCGTCTTCACCGTGAACGCAATCGCGTAGTCGCCGCTGCCGTTGGACCCCGCCGCCCCGGTCCGCCCCAGCCCCATCATCGTTCTCGCTGCCATCCGCATCAGGTTGCGGTGGTCCACCGGAGCATCCGTCGCAATCACCACGATCACTGATCCATCCTTGTCTGCCTGCCCCCGCCGCAACTCGCGGCCCACCGGAATCCCCGCGATGGTCAGATCCCCGCCATAGTTCGTCTGTACCAGCACGCCCACCATCTCACCTCCCGGCAGCCGCCGCGACGAAGTGCCAATCCCGCCTTTGTACCCGAAGGCCACGGTGCCAGTGCCCGCGCCCACCGCCCCCTCCTCCACCGCGCCGCCGGCGGCAACGCGCAGGGCGGCAAACACCTCCTCACGCCCCACTGCCCGCGCTCGAATGTCGTTCAACGCTCCATCGTTGGTCTCCGCCACCAATGCATTCAGGCTGCGCACTGCTTCATTCCCGGGCAGCGCCAGCATCCAATCCAGCACCGCATCGGCAACCCGCGGCACGTTCAGCGTGGAGGTCAGCAGAATCGGGCTCTCCACTTCTCCTAACTCATTCACCTGCGTCGAACCCATCAGCTTGCCGAATCCGTTCCCGACAAATACCGCGCCCGGCACCTTCTCCCGGAACAGATTGCGGCCATGCGGCAGCACCGCCGTAACCCCGGTCCGGATGGTCTCTCCCCGCCGCACCGTGGCATGGCCCACCTGAACTCCCGGCACATCCGTAATCGCATTTCTGGGACCTGGTGGATAGACACCCACCACCACGCCCGCCTCCCGCGCCCTCGGCGACGGGACGGCCATCAGAAGGGAAAGCAAGATCGATGTCAGCACAACTCGCCGAGTATACCAGCGCACCCTCCATCCCGCCCATCCGCCCGGCGGGCTGCTCATCCCCTGGATCACTCCCGCGTGCGCGGCCAAGCCCCTGGAACGCTCTCCTCCGCTTGCCCCGAATAGATCCCAGTCAACTCGCCCGGCGCAGTGCCAGCCGCCGGAACGGGCTCGTTTGAATGTGCTGCGGGCGCATCGAATGCGATCGGCTCGTTCCCGCGAAGCCGTTTCAGGCAGTAAAAGCCGTTCATCGCCAGACACATCAGAAATGCTCCGAATCGGAGCCGGCCCAGTGATCTCACCACTCGCAGCGCCGAATACTTCAGCGAAAAAGCCTCGCGCCACAGCGCCCGGTGTGCCCCCAATAGCTCCTCGGGTGACATGTTCCGCGGCCGGAACGCTACGTTGTATCCGTTGTAGAACTCCCAGCCCCGGCCCGGTAGAATTCTCCCCTCTTCCTCCAGTTTCCTGTACGCCGGCGTACCCCGGTAGGGGGTCAGTACGCTCAGGAACGGAACATCCACTCCCGTTTCGTAGAGTTGTCTGGCCATGGCCCTGACGCTCTCCTTGGTGTCGCCGTCGAAACCGGCAATGAACCCTGCCATGACGCAGATGCCGCGCTCGTGCAACTCCCGGATCCTCGCCTGATAGGTGCTCACCTTGTTTTGGGGCTTGTGCGCGTCTCGCAGCGACTCCGCACCGAAGGACTCGATGCCGAAGAAAATTCCGATGCAGCCTGAACGCTTCATCAGGTCCAGTAGTAGTCCGTCACCAGAGATATCCAGGCTCGCCTGCGTGAGCCACCATTTCCGCAGCGGAACCATCGCCGTCAGGAGTTCGCGGATGAACGCGCGGTTTACCGTCAGGTTGTCATCCCAGAACCAGACCACCTTGCGCTGCCACCAATGGGGAAACCGGTCAAATTCGATGTCCCGGATCACTTCGCCCGTGGGGCGCGTGCGAAAGCCGGGGCTGATGCTCGGAACCGTGCAGAACGAGCACGTGAACGGGCATCCGCGCGTCGCCTGCACCACCCGCGGGATAAAGAACCTGCCGCGCAAAAGGTCATAGCGTGGCGTCGGCAATCCGGCGAGCGGCTCCGCCGTGCCGGTGTACCGGCTGCGCAGTCGCCCCGCCGCTGCGTCCCGGAGAAGCTCAGTCCACACGGACTCCGCTTCGCCCACCACCACGCTGTCCACATGCGCCAGCGCCTCCTCCGCATTGAAAGTGACATGCGGACCGCCCGCCACCACTCTCTTTCCTCTCGTTCTATATTCGTCCGCCAGGCGGTACGCCTCCGGCGCGAACCCGGTGAAAAACGAGAGAGCAATCAGATCAGCGTCTGTCTCAAAGTTCACCGCTTCCACCTGCTGGTGAATCACCCGGACCTCGTACTCGGCCGGCGTTAGAGCCGCCAGATGAATCCCAGTGATCGGCGGAACAAAGTCGGTCTCATGTCCGTGAAGGTACCGCGGCATATAAACCACCACGATCTCCACACAGAAGTGCCGCCGCTGCTCATTCAAAATCGCCTCATGCATGAAATGTACTTTACACGACAAAGTACTTGCTGGCAAGTGTAACGTTTCGCCTGCTGATCTTGACCTGCCCGTGTCGTCGCCGTAAGCTAAGAATTCTTAGTATGGGACGCAAGCCGAAAAAGAACGAGTCCTTGCCCGGTTCACTGGACATGCTGATCCTGCGCACGCTCTCCCGCCGCGATCTCCACGGATACGGCATCGTCCAGTTCATTCAACAATCCTCCAGCAATGATCTCCTCATCGAGGAGGGCTCGCTGTACCCCGCTCTCCAGCGGTTGGAGCTGAACGGCTGGATCGACGGTGACTGGGGCGTGACGTCGAACAATCGGCGGGCGAGGATCTACAAGATCACGGCGGCCGGCAGCAAACAACTGGCCGTCGAGACCCGCCAGTACACCAGACTCACGCTGGCGATCGCGCGCGTCATGGGAACGGAGTGACCAAAATGTTGCTGCGACGCTTGCGGTATTGGATGGCGAGCGCCAGGAGCGCCGAATCACTGCGCGAGGAAATGGAGCTTCACCTTGCGGAGAAAGCCGCGGAACTGCAAGCAGACGGTATGACACCGGATCGCGCCCGGGCTGAAGCGCACCGCCGATTCGGCAACGCCGGATTGAAGCGCGAAGAGTCACGGGAGCTCTGGATGACACGCTTCTGGTCAGAGCTGAGCCAGGATATCCGCTATGGCTGGCGCACCATCGCCGCCAACAAAGCACTCAGCGCCCTGGTGGTCTTGTCATTGGCGCTCGGAATCGGCGCTAATACTGCGATCTACAGCCTCATGGAATCCATCCTGATGCGCTCTCTGCCTGTGGCCGATCCCGAATCGCTGGTGGTCTTGAATTGGCGGAGCCAACCGCCCCAGAACGCGAACAGGCAATGGGTCCACGTCGTGCACGGGCTACAGGGCGTTTTCTGGCCGGGCGACAAGGGCGCCATGATCAGCGGAATTTTCCCGTACGGCGCCTTCGAGACACTGCGCGCGGACAATCCCGCCTTTTCCACAATCTTCGGATACGTCAACGGCCGGAGCCGGAACCTGACCGTCCGTGGGCAGTCCATCACCGCCAACTCCGAATTCGTCACCGGCGAGTATTTTCGCGGCCTGGCAGTGTCGCCGGCCGCTGGGCGAATGATCACGGCCGAAGACGATCGTCCCGGCGCGCCGCCCGTGGCCGTGGTCAGTTTCGCGGCCAGCCAAAGCCGCTTTGGCGGGCCGTCATCCGCGATCGGACAATCGATCCTCGTCGACAAAGTGCCTGTCACAGTCATCGGCGTTGCGCCGCCCGAGTTCTTCGGAGTCGACCCCGCCATGGCGCCGGATCTCTACCTTCCGCTGCGAACGAATGTTCTCCTGGACGGCGCGGCCACGGAGCGCCTGTTTAGCGACGGGAACTTCTATTGGCTCGAAATGATGGGCCGCCTGCGGCCCGGTATCACCATGGCTCAGGCGCAGGCAGCTCTGGCGCCTCGCTTCCACCAATGGGTGGCCGCCACGGCCACCACAGACGGCGAGCGCGCCAACCTGCCCGCGCTGATGCTCAATCCCGGCGCCGCCGGCCTTGGCAGCTTGCGCCGCGAGTATTCCAAGCCTCTCTACGTCCTTCTTGCGATGGTCGCGTTGATCCTGGCCATTACCTGCGCCAACATCGCCAATCTCCTGCTGGCTAGGGCCTCCGCGCGACGTCGCGAAATGGCGGTCCGGCTCAGCCTGGGCGCCGGAAGGCTCCGCGTCGTGCGACAGTTGCTCACCGAGAGTGTGATGCTGGCGTCGCTCGGCGGAGCCTTGGGCGTCCTCTTCGCCATCTGGGGCGTGCGCTCGCTCACGTTTCTGTTCTCCAGGGGGCAGGAGAACTTCACCCTGCACGCCGAATTGAACTGGCACGTCCTGGGCGTCACCGCGGCCCTTTCCGTAGTCTGCGGCCTCCTGTTTGGCCTGGTACCCGCGATCCAGTCCACTCGTCCGGACGTCATGCCCGCACTGAAGAACGGTCGTGGCGGCGGCGCCCGCCACCGCGCGCAGAACGTCCTGGTGGTTGCCCAGATCGCGATCTCTTTTCTCATCCTGGTCGCCGCCGGTCTATTCGTCCGGACACTCGAAAACCTGCACTCCGTCCCACTCGGATACGCTCGCGAGAACATCCTCCTGTTCTCATTGAATGCCAGCCAGGCCGGCCATCGCCAATCCGAGCTCCCCGCCTTCTACGCTGACCTGCGCCGTCGCTTCGAATCGATTCCCGGAATCAGCAGCGCGACGCTCTGCCGCTCCTCCATCATCAGCTCCGGCCGTGCCGGTGGAGCCATCCAGGGTGCCATGAAGATCGGCGCCGTAACCATAGACGGCGCGCGCACCCTCGGCGCCGGTCCCCGCTTCTTCACCACGATGCAAATCCCCATCCTCGCCGGGCGTGAAATCGACGACCGCGACCAGCCGGGCTCCACGTCCGTAGCCGTAATCAGCGAGCGCCTCGCGCGCACCTACTTCGGTAATGACAATCCGCTGGGCCGGCGCATCGCTCTCCCGGACGAGAAGCGCGAGCTCGAAATCATCGGCGTATCGGCCAACCTGCGGTCCGGTAGCCTGAAGAGCAATGAGGGCGGGAATCCGATGGCCGTCTTTGTCGCCCTAAGCCAGTTTTCCGCCGACCGCGTGACCTATGCGCTGCGCACCGCGGGTGATCCCCTGAGGTATGCCGGCAATGTGCGTGAACTCGTACGGGAAGCAGATTCAACCCTGCCCGTCACAAACATCGTCACACAGGCCGCGGAAATCGATCGCTCTATCAACCGGGAGATCATCTTCGCGAAACTATGCACGGGCTTTGCACTTCTCGCACTCCTGATGGCGAGCGTGGGCCTCTACGGAACCATGTCGTACAGCGTCACGCGGCAGTTCGGCGAGATTGGAATCCGCATGGCCCTCGGCGCGCCACGCGGCGCCATGGTGTGGATGGTTCTGCGCCGCGTTCTCCTGTTGGCAGCGGCGGGACTCGCCATCAGCGTGCCTGCCGCGTTGATCGCGTCCCGCCTCGTCAAGTCGTTTCTGTTCCAGACTCAGCCGAACGATCCGCGAACCCTCGCGCTGGCCGGCGTTGTCCTCCTCAGCGCTGCCATTCTCGCCGGCTACGCGCCCGCCAGGCGGGCATCGCGGATCGATCCGCTGGTCGCTCTGCGGCACGACTGAGAATCCCCGGTTCCGCGCGCGCTATGCAGTAGAACCGGACCGCCAGCCAGCGTCCCACCCGAACGCCCGGATCGCCTTGTCGCTAGACGCCGCCCCGTCCGTCTCGGTGATATTGTAGATCCCACGCTCCCCACGCGTGACGGCCAGTTCCGCCGCCTTGGCCGCGGCATCCACATGCACGGACCCGGGTGCGATGGCAGCGTCAAATCCCGTGCCCGGCCCATAAAGCAGCCCATAGCGCAGCACCAGCCCTTCCAATGGCGCCTCAGTCACCTGCCGTTCCAGGCTGAGCACCCCCTCCACCGTTTCGCCATAAACCGGATGTGTCACCGGCAACAGCGCGTCCGCCTCCCGGTGCGGCTTCGGGCCTTCGTCGTAAATGAAAGAGATGCTCTGCGCGATCATCCGCCCGGCGCCGGCATGCACTGCGGCGGCAACCAGATTGCGCGTGCCCACATCCCGCAGCCGGGCATTCCGCACAAGCGCCGCCGTCATTTCACTCGCCTCCAGTGCGTACGGCAGGTCGGTAAGCTGGTGGATCACTACCTCCGGCCGGATTGCATCCAGATGCTTCAGCAGAGCATCGGCGTCGAAAACATCCACCACCACCGGTTCCACTCCAGCCTTCTTCAATTCCGCGGCTTTCCCCTCGGACCGGGTGGAGCCAAACACGCGCCACCCATTCTGCAACAGCAGCGGCGCAAGGCGCCGGCCAATCGCGCCGGAAGCGCCGGCCAGAAAAATACGCGTAGTGTTAGTCACTGTCTATCCTCCGGGTGTGCGGCGGCACGCCCTGCATCGAGGCGAATTCCGGTCGTCACTGTTCCCCGCATCGCTGGTACCAGAATAACTCCGCCGGGCGCCACCCCCGTCACGCCGAACCCCAAAATCGGAAGACCAGGTTCAGCGTTGACATCAGCCGCATACGGCTCAGCGAGCCCACCCGTCGTCCGTCCGTCCGCGCTGTCTTCCGCCGAATTTCGCCTCGGGCCAGGCTGATCCCTGGCACACGGGCCATAGCAGCGAGAAGTCATTCCGCCTAGCGCCTGTGGAGCACCGTGACTTCGTCACGACGGTAGTTCCCCGGATATTTTCGGGAACCCCCCGCGCACCCCCAGTGTCGAATACCGTGAAGGCCGTCTGAAACAGCTCAAAATGCCACATCTGAAGCAACTGAAAACGCTGCTCGCCCGCCCCGCGGCCACCATCCAGGAGGACCTCAATGCGACACAAGCCCGTCTCGTCTTTCATCGCCGTCGCCGTGCTCGCGATCCTATCTCTCTCAGCGGCGACGAGCTTCGAGAGCCGTCACTCCAACGATCTCGCGGGCAACCCCTCGGACCTCCACTTCCGCCTCTCCAACCCCGCCGGGCAGCGCACATTCCACATCGGCGAGCGAATCCCACTCACGCTCTCATTCACAAGCGATGGGCCTGCCAAGTACAAACTCAACGCAGCGAGTTACGACCGCAGCGGCAGGCTGCCCACCGAGGAATTCGTCATGGAAAAGGACGCTCCCGATCCACACCTCGACTACTACGGCGCCGGCGTCCTGGGAGGGATCGGCGGAGGGCTTCGCGGGAATCCTGTGCTGGGCGCTGAGCCGGTCAAAATCGAAGTGGAACTGAATCAGTGGTTCCGCTTCGAACGTCCTGGGCACTATCGCTTCTACCTGAAATCCCATCGCCTTTCGAGGGAGAGCGCGCCCGGCGAATCGGACAGGCGGACCGTTGAGTTCGCCGCGGTCTCCAACGTCGTCGAAATCGAGATACTGCGCGCAGACAAGGGATGGGCGGCTGCGAAGCTCGCCACGCTCCAACAGACTCTCGATCCTCCAGCGGTTGCGCCGGCCAAGACCGAAGATCCGATGGTGATCCCGGCTCCGCCCGGCGAGCACATCCTGCAGGCAAGGCGCGAATTGGAATACCTCGCAACCCCCCAGTCCGTGCTCGCGGCTTTCGAGATCGCCCGGAAGACCGGCTCCAGCCCCCATACGCAGTTGTTGTTTGCGGCGCGCGACCGGCAGAAGACAGTAGCCGCGTTCGATGCCTACCTGACGGATCCGGGCGTCGCCCTCCAGCAGTGGGACCTCAGAGTGCGGGCCGCGTTCACATGGTTGGAGAAAGACAAGCCGAAGCCGTTACCCATCTTCGTCTGGCAGTTTCCTGATCAGGCAGGCATGCAGGCACTCCAGAAACTGGCAACCGAACGGTACGCCAGATACGCCGAGGTGCTGCGCGCCGAAGCGGTCCGCTGGATTCCGTTGCTTGCCGCGAAAGATCCGGCGGTTCGGAAGACCTCGACGGAAACAATTGCAGCGCTCGCTCCCGCGGAGGCCAGGGCCGCGAAATTGGTGCCGCCGGACGACTATGGCCTGACCCGTGAGCAGTTGATCGCGCAATTTCTGGATTTCCCCGAGGAGCAACAATCCGAGCTCCTCGGCCGCAAGTGGGATCTGGTCAGAGGCCCGGAGATGATCCCTGCACTGCTCCAAATACTCGCGAAGCAGAAGCCGCGGGCCAGGACAACTCAGGCCATGCCCCTGAGCGTCTGGGGGGCGGAGGCCGGAATTGCGATCTCGGCCTTGCAGCGATTGGCGCAGCTTTCCCCGAGTGAGATCGTTCGCGTCATCCAGGATGACATCGCCAGCGGGCGCTTTCGGACGCTGCGGGGTTGCCGCGCGCCTGCCGCCTAGACGGTGCGCTGCTGAGCCTGTTGCAGAAGGACTACTCTGCCGCCATGCCCCTGGTGGCGAAGTTCGCCTCGGCGCGCCTGCTCGATGATGTTCGCAGGATAACCAGCGAACACCCGGAACCCTGTTCCATGGTGCAGCCCGAAGTCAGCTACTTCCTCCGCGTAGTGCCCGAAGAAGACGGCGAGGGCAGGAAAAGGCTCCAAGAGGCGCTGGCCAACCGCACGAACTGTGGCTTCTTCCGTTTTCTGCTGGTCGATATCGCCAGGGCGGCGTGGAATCCCGCCATCCAGGCGGAAGCGATTGCGCGGCTGGACGACCCGGATCTGGAGGTACCGGGCGGCCGCCTGCGCCCGGCGGACCGGAAGTGGAACCGCCGCTGTGGAAACGCCTCGAGAGGTGGTCGGAGCAATGGCGGAGCCGCGCAGCGGAGTTGCAGGGCAACCCCATTACGGGATCCGGCCCCAACGAGGAGCGCCGATTGGGCACAGAGCTGTTCAACTCCATCGCCACGGCGCAAGCCTGGCTGCTCGATGAGCCCAGGCGAAAGCGCCTCGCCACACTCGAGGTCGACGCCAGGAGCAGGGAACAGTGGACACGCCCGAGAACGCCCGGCCCAATCCCGATTGAAGCCTCAAACGGCGGTTCGATCTACCCGGCGTCGTTTCGTGTGGACGGCTACACCAGCGCAACAATGAAGGAGCTGAAACGCAAGCTCCAGCAGTTTCCCGCCGGCGCCCATTTTTGCTGGCGCCCCAAGACCATGGATCGGAATGACGGATTCTCGGCCGGGCAGCGCGATGCAATGTTCCACGAGCTGGCGGCCTTCCTGGCGGAGCACTCCATGAAGCTTGAATCGTGTTCCCAGTAGACCATCACCCCGCCCAACCCTCGTCCGTCCGCCCTCGCAGCTTCTTCGAATCCGAGCGCTGCGACTTCTCCGTCAGTCGCCGCACCTTCGATCCCAGCGTGGGCCGGCTCGCACGCCGAGTCTTGGGGACCACCTCGGCCCGCGCCGAACGAAAGCGGTTTGGGTACACTCCAGGAGTATTCAGCGCGCCACCGAAGAGTGCTCCCGGCTCTAGCGCCGCGTTAGTCGATCCGCCATCCGGCTGTGACCAGATTGCTTCGGCGCTAAAACAAGGCGGCGGCTTCTCGCGAATGTACAGTCTCTCGCCTTTCCGGGTGCCTGTTCGGCCAGTGCCCATTCCGGTGACCGGATCAGCCAGTCCCGGATGGCGTGCTCGCACCCGCCGTCGCCTCAGAGCCGCAGGATCTTGATCAAGGCCGAAAGAGCGGCCGGCTGCTGGCGGCGACTGGGGTAATACAGGAAGAAACCAGGAAAGGGCGGGCACCATGGCTCCAGTACACGGATGAGTGCGCCACTGGCGAGATGAGGGGTGGCGAGGTCCTCCCCCAGGAAGGCCAAGCCCACGCCGTCGATGGCGGCAGCGATCACCAGGGCGACATCGTCAACGATCAGCGGTCCGTTTACGGCGACCGACATCGACTTCTTGCCCTTCTCGAATTCCCATCGATACAAACCAGCGGAACCGTGCCGGAAGTTGATGCAGCGGTGCTTGATAAGGTCCAGCGGCGACTTCGGCCTTGGGTGCGAGTTGAAGTAGGTGGGCGAGCCTACGATCGCCGGCCGATGATCGGGCGATACCCGCACGGCAATCATGTCCTTTTCAATGTATTCTCCGAAATGGATGCCGGCATCAAAGCCACCGGCAACAATGTCCATGCGGCTATCGTCGGTGGTGACGTCCAGGAGAATCTCCGGGTAGCTGCGAGCGAACTGCCCGAGCTTCGGCGCCAGCACTGAGGACACAGCGAGACGCGGAAGCAGCAAGCGCACGCGACCCGCCGGTTTGTCACGAAAGCTGGTGATCTGGTCCAGACCGGCGCGAACCTCGTTGAGGGCCGGGCGTAGACGCACGAGGAGTTGCTCTCCCGCTTCGGTGGGCGCGACGCTCCGTGTTGTCCGGGAGAGCAGGCGTACACCCAGCCGTTCCTCGAGCCCCCGAATGGCGTGGCTCACGGCAGAGGGGGAAACGCCCAGCCGCTTGGCGGCGCCGGTGAAACTCCGCTCCTCCGTGACTGTGAGCAGTACCGAGAGAACGTTGAGATCATCCTGTGCCATTTATGAATTCTACTCATAAGGCCATTGCGATGCTGCACTCTATTCAAAAGCGGCGATTGGCCGTACCCTGAAACTGGACGCTGCGGGAGTAAGGACCGTGCCACATGTAATCGTGAAGCTCTGGCCCGGAGAGACAGAGCAGCAGAAAGAAAGACTCACCGAGAGGATCACCGAGGCGATAGCGGAGGTCCTGCATTACGGCGGCGAGTCCGTATCGGTCGCCTTTGAGGAGATCAGCGCGGAGGACTGGGCGGAGAAGGTCTACCGGCCTGACATCGTCAACGCCCCCGGCAAACTCTACAAGCAGCCTGGCTACAAGATGTGAATCCCGTCCGAAACAACTGTTTCAACCCAGGAGGACGAAATGAGGCGACTTGCCACAACGCTGGTTTTGGTTTTGGCCCTCTCGCTGGCCAATGCCCAGACGCTACCGCGAGGAGGAAGACAAGTGAAGAAGATCACCATTACACGGGGCGGCTCGCAGCCCGCGAACGAGGGGCCGGCCGAGTACTTTACCGGCTCGGTTCGCGTCGACTATCTGGTCACCGTTACCGAGCCGGCGCGGCTATCTGGAGCCCGTGTCACCTTCGAACCCGGCGCCCGGACGGCCTGGCACACGCATCCGCTCGGGCAGACCCTCATCGTAACCGCCGGCACCGGCTGGGTGCAGCAGTGGGGCGGCCCAGTGGAGGAGTTCCGTGAGGGCGATGTGGTGCACATTCCGCCGGGGCAGAAGCACTGGCACGGAGCAACAGCCACGACGCGCATGACGCATATCGCACTCCAGGAGCAACTGGACGGCAAGGTTGTGGACTGGATGGAAAAGGTCAGCGACGAACAGTACAAACGCCCTTAAGCAGAGACCGGAACGTGACCTGGACGTGACTTGCTGATCCACGAGGGGGGCTAACTGCGCGCCTCCAGCCAGACAGCGCACTACACTTGGCTACGCCCGGGCTACCTACACAACGAGACGCTGTACACCTACAAGACCGTGCACGTCGCGCGCGGCAACTATCTGACGTTGGGGATAGGCTATGTGCGTGGAGCGGCGATCACCCCTCGCGTCGCCGATACGCTTACATTGACGGCCCATTGGGGGATGTACCTTTAGGATGTTCGGGGACTGCGAGCAGAAGGAGTGGAAACGATGAGACCAACTCGACGGGAACTGATTGGCGGAATGCCGCTCGCCCTCACGGGCGCCGCCGCACTCGGAAGTCCTGCGTTTGCGCAGGTCGCAGAGCCGGAGTATGTGGAGGTGAAGACGGCCTATGGCAAGCTGCGCGGCGCCAGGGCCGGCAACCTGACAACGTTCAAAGGCGTTCCGTTCGGCGGCCCGATCACCGGCGCGAACCGATTTAAGGCCGCCCCGCCGCTGGGGCCGTGGGACGGCGTGCGAGATGCGCTCGCGTTCGGCGCCCCTTCCTGGCAGCCCGGCCAGCGCCGGAACGAACCGCCGCAGGACGAGAACTGCCTGTTCCTGAACGTGTGGACCCCGGCGGCCGACAACCGCAAGCGCCCGGTTATGTTCTACAGTCATGGCGGGGGCTTTACCGGCGGCTCGGCGGCCTCCTCGTACCAGGATGGCGGCAGCCTGGCGCGCACGTTCGACGTGGTAGTGGTGGCTACCAATCACCGTTTGGGGATCTTTGGCTACCTGTATTTGGGCGAGCTGGGGGGCGAGGAGTTCGCTACTTCGGGCAATCAGGGCCTGCTGGACATTCGGGATGGGCTGAAGTGGGTTCGTGAGAACATCGGGGCGTTTGGCGGCGATCCGGCGAATGTCATGATCTTCGGCGAGAGCGGTGGCGGTGCGAAGACCTCCTGCCTGTATGCCATGCCCTCGGCGGCGCCCTACTTCAACAAGGCGTCGATCGAGAGCGGCCCGGGCATTCGCATGATGCCGCGCGCCGCTGCCGCTGAGACCACGTTGATGACGCTCAAGCAACTGGGGATCGAGAGGAGCGAATGGCGGAAGCTGCTCGACGTACCCGCGGACAGGCTGATGGCGGCGCAGGCGGGGCTCGGCAAGACGGGTGGAGGACCGCTGGGCATGAACGGCGGGCGCAAAGGAATGGGTGGAGGATCGCGCCCCGGCGGGTTCGGGCCGGTGGTGGATGGCGCCATTTTGCCCCGGCATCCATTCGATCCCGACGCCCCAGCCATCTCGAAAGACAAACCGCTCTTGGTGGGCTACAACCGCGACGAGACCGTGTTCTTCTTCAATCAGCAGCGGAACACGGAGGTTTACGGCCTGACGGAGGAGACTCTCAGGCAGCGGCTCACCAAGGAATTCCCCGATAGCGCGGATGCGATCATCGAGACCTATCGCAAGAGCCGTCCCGAGGCTTCGCCTTCAGATCTCTATATCGCAATAACTACCGCGCGCATGATCGGGCTGGGCGCCATGACGATTGCCGAGCGCAAGGCGGCGCAAGGCGGCGCGGCGGCGTACATGTACGAATTCAAGCACGAAAACCCGGCCCTGATTCCGGGCACTCAGCACAAGATGGGCACTCCGCACGCCATGGAGATCACGTACAAGTTCTACAACGTGCCGCAACCCGGACAGGGCGGCGGGAATGCGGGCGGCGGGCTGATGGCCATTTCGCGGCCGGAGTCCGTAAAGGCCGCACACAACATGGCGGAGCTGTGGTGCACGTTCGCGAGAACCGGTAAGCCGGCGGCGAAGGGTCAGCCCGAATGGCCGGCCTACACGACGCGGTCGCGCGCCACGATGGAGATTGATGCGGAGTGCCGGATCGTGAACGATCCGTCTCCACTCGAACGGAAACTCTGGGAGCGCCTCGATCCGTAGGCAGCCGCCCTGCAACGACAGTCAGGTACAGAGGAGACAACTATGCGAGGAACCGTTCTTTACGGCCCGGGAGATGTGCGCTTCGAGGATCGGGAAGACCCGAGGATCATCGAACCGGCCGATGCAGTGATCCGCATGGCTGCCACCTGCGTGTGCGGATCGGACCTCTGGCCCTACCGGGGCTTGCAGCCGGTCAACGGGCCGACGCCGATGGGGCATGAGTACTGCGGCATTGTCGAAGAGGTCGGCAGCGCTGTCCGGTCCGTCAAGCCGGGGCAATTTGTGATCGGCTCGTTCGCTACGTCGGACAATACGTGTCCCAATTGCCGCATCGGTTACCAGTCTTCGTGTGTGCAGCGCGAATTCATGTCAAGGGCGCAGGCGCCGATGCTGCGTGTGCCGCTCGCGGACGGCACCTTGGTGGCGATGCCAGGAGGCCTGCCGCCGGACGATCTTGTGCCCAGCCTGCTGGCGTGCTCGGACGTTCTGGGTACTGGCTGGTTTGCCGCCGATGCCGCGAACGTGAAGCCGGGGGCGACCGTGGTGGTGGTAGGCGACGGCGCAGTCGGCCTGCTTGGTGTGCTCTCGGCGAAGCAGATGGGCGCCGAGCGCATCATCGCCATGAGCCGTCACCAATCACGGCAGTTGCTCGCGCGCGAGTTCGGCGCAACGGACATTGTGACCGCGCGCGGAGACGAGGGCGTGGCCCGGATCAAGGAGATGACCAGGGGCGTCGGCGCCGATTCCGTGCTCGAGTGTGTGGGCACGCAGGAATCCATGATGCAGGCGATTCAATCCACGCGTCCCGGAGGGTTCGTGGCGTATGTTGGTGTTCCGCATGGGGTGGAGCTGAAGGGCGAGCAGCTCTTCTTCAGCCACGTTCACTTGCACGGCGGTCCTGCCCCGGTTCGCCGCTACCTGCCCACGCTGATTGAGCTGGTTTTGAGCGGTCAGATCAATCCCGGAAAGGTGTTCGATCTGGTGCTGCCGCTCGATCAGGTCGCCGAAGGGTACCGCGCGATGGATGAGCGTCGCGCAATCAAAACGCTGTTGCGCCCGTAGCCACAAAGAATGAGTGACCCGAGGAGGCCCACATGACAAATACGCTCGATTTCGGCGGCAAGGTGGCGCTCGTCACCGGGGCCGCCTCCGGTATGGGTCTGGCCGCGGCGCAGGCGTTCGCCGCCGCTGGTGCGGCTGTCGTGCTGGCCGACGTGAGAGAGGACTTGGTCCAGGGGGAGGCCCGGAAGTTGGCAGCCGCCGGTCATAGGGCGATTGCCGTCCGCTGTGATGTGAGTGACGACGCGCAGGTGGAGGCGATGGTGGATCGCACCGTTGCCGAGTTCGGCCGGCTCGACGCCGCGTTCAACAACGCGGGAGTCATGGCCCGCATTGTCCCCACCGCTGAGAGCACCCGCGAAGAATGGGACCGGGTGATCGGCATCAACCTGCGCGGCGTTTGGAGCTGCATGAAATACGAGTTGCGGCAGATGGAACGCCAGGGCAGCGGGGCTATCGTCAACAACGCGTCGGTCGGGGCGCTCACCGGCAACCCTGGTATCGGCTCCTACATCGCCTCCAAGCACGGCGTGGTCGGCCTGACGCGGACGGCCGCTCTCGAGTACATCAAGCACGGCATCCGGGTCAATGCGGTCAATCCGGGATTGATCGACACGCAGATCGCCCGCGACGTCGTCAGCGGGAACGAGCAGGCATACGCCGAGATAGCGAAGCACGTGCCCATTGGGCGGGCGGGCAGGCCTGAGGAGATCGCCTCGGCCGTCCTGTGGCTATGCAGTCCGGGGGCGAGCTACGTCGTCGGTCAGGACCTCACAGTGGACGGCGGCATGACCGTGGCGTGATCGCGCGGCAATCGCCGCGTACCGTAGGCGAAAGGCTCGCCATCCTGGGCGAAGAACGTCAAAATACCGTGCCGCGCCGGTCTCCCACCCATCCTCGAAAATGCGCCGATAGATCGGGATCAGCCCGCCCAACCCTCGTCCGTCCGCCCTCGCAGCTTCTTTGAATCCGAGCGCTGCGCTTTCTCCGTCAGTCGTCGCACCTTCGATCCCAGCGTGGGCCGGCTCGCACGCCGCGTCTTGGGGACCACCTCGGCCCGCGCCACCAACTCCTCCAACCGCGCCCGCGCCGCCGCACGATTCGCCTCCTGCGTCCGGTGCTCCCGCGCCGTGATGATCAATACCCCGTCCTGCGTCACCCGATTGCCGCCCAAGGCCTGCAGCCGCTGCCGCACGCCCTCGGGCAGCGAAGGAGATCGCCCCACATCAAACCGCAGCTCCACCGCAGTCGAGACCTTGTTGACGTTCTGCCCGCCCGGACCGGTCGCCCGGACGAACGTGATAGCCAGCTCCGAATCTGGAATGAATATCGGCAAATGCGTATCTCCAGAATACCCCCGCCGCCCCTTGCTATACTGCCCTCGGAACCCCACCATGCGCTCCCCCCATGGCCGCCCTTAAACCAAAACTCCTCCCTCTCGCCGCCGCCCTCGCCGCGGCCATCACCTTCTTCTGGCCCTTCTTCGCCTCCCACGGCGACACCCTCAGCGGCGACCTCGGCGACAACCGCCTCCACCTCGTCATCCTCGAACACTGGCGCGCCGTCGTCGCCGGCCAGGCCCCAGCCCTCAGCCCCAACTTCTTCGCCCCCGTCCCCGGAGTCCTCGCCTATTCCGACGCCCTCTTGCTCTTCGTCCCGCCCTACCTGCTCCTGCGCGCCCTCACCCTCGAGCCCCATCTCGCCTACCAACTTACCCTCGTCGCTCTCAAGATCCTCGCCTTCCTCGCCCTCTTCGCCCTACTCCGTCGAGCCGCCGGCCTGTCCCCGGCCCTCGCCGCCTGGGCCGCCGCCCTCTTCGCCCTCTCCAACGTCTACTCCGTCTCTCTTGGCCACGGCCAGCTCGCCAGCCACGCCTTTCTCCCCCTCATCCTCTGGCTCGCCCGCCTCGCCTGGGATCTCCTCCCCACGCGCCCCCTCGCCGCCCATTCCTGTGCCGCCGCCGCTGCTGCCCTCTTCGGCCTCCTCTTCTTCACCGCCTACTACATCGCCTTCTTCTTCGGTCTCACCCTCGGCCTCTGCCTCGCCATCTTCTTCCTCCTCGATCTCCGCCAGCCCGCCGGCCGCTTCCCCTGGCGCCGCGCACTACCCCTCACCGCCTCGTCCGCCGCCGTCTTCACCCTCAGCCTCGCCCCCTTCCTCATCACCTACCTCCCCCTCCTCCACGCCACCGGCGGCCGCACCTGGAGCGCCGTCCAGGATCAAACCCTCGGCCTCGCCCAGCTCATTTCCCCCGGTGCCGCCAATTTCCTCTGGGGCGCCGCCGTCGAAGATAATGCCGCCCTCTTCCAACTCGATGCCCTTCGCGAATCCGGCCGCGGTTGGCCCCCCATCACCGCCTGCCTGTTCCTCCTCGCCACCTTAGCCATCTGGCGCCGCCCCAAGCCCACCCCCGCCCACCGCCTCGCCGCTGCCGCCTGCCTTTCCGCCCTCCTCCTCGCCGTCGCCGCCACTGCCTGCGCCGGCCTCTACCCTTGGCGCCTCATCCACTACCTCGTCCCCGGAGCCTCCGGCGTTCGCGTCCCCCAACGCATCAACCTCGTCCTCAATCTCGCCGTCGTCATCGTCCTCGCCACCTTCCTCCGCGCCGTCTTCCAGAAGTCCAAGTTTCGTCCCGCCTTGGCCGCCCTCCTCCTCCTCGTCCTCATCGAGCAACTCAACTGGAATGCACACCCCGGCTACTCCCGCCAGGCCGATCGCGCCTTCCTCGATCGCATCCCGCCCCCACCCCCCTCCTGCCGCAGCTTCTACTCCATCCGCTCCCCACGCCTCCATCCCACCTGGATCCAGGTCGATGCCATGCTCCTCGCCCGCCGCTTCAATATCCCAACCCTCCACGGCTACAGCGGCATCACCCCGCCCGGCTGGCGATGCGATACCAATCAGGATTCCTGCGCCCTCTCCCTCCAGTCCTGGGCCAGCCTACACAACCTCTCCCCCGGCCTCTGCACCCTCGATATCACCACCGCCACTTGGACCGCTGGATTCGTCAAGCATTAAAGTTGTTTCATAATATGGTCCACCTGTTTATTTCTACCCAAACCGCGTATAATAAAAGCTCCACCACCCGCCAGGTGTGGGAGGGACAATTCCCCCATCCGCCCCCTCCCACACCCCCAAATCCCCTGGCAACCCTCCCGGACTAAATACTCTGCTATCCTGCAATCGTGAAGCTGCCCCGTCTGCTGTTCCTGCCCATCACACTGCTTCTTGCCTTCTTCCTTCCTGGCCTGCCCCAAACCACTAAAAAGGCCCCGGCCAAAACCGCGCCCAAATCAGTAGCCAAGGCGTCCACCAAGAATAAGAAGAAGTACGCCGCGGCCCCCCGCCGCGCCACCCAGCAGCAGCCCGATCAAGAACGCACCCGCGAAATTCAACTGGCCCTCAACGCCAAAGGCTATCCCGTCGATGCCACCGGCGTCTGGGGCCCGCAATCCGTGGAGGCGCTCAAAAAGTTCCAGGAAGACCAGCACATCAACAATATGAGCGGTCGTGGCAAATTGGATTCGCTCACTCTCATCGCCTTGGGCCTCGGACCCAGGCGGGAACCCCCGCCAGCATCCGCCAGTCCCGCTGAACAGGCGCCTACGGAAGGAAAAAAGCAATGATTATCGGCGTACCTCGCGAAGTCAAAGACCATGAATCCCGCGTCGGCCTCGTCCCCCACGGTGTTACCACCCTCGTGGAGGCCGGCCATCAAGTCGTCGTCCAAACCCGCGCCGGCTCCCTCTCGTCCATAGCCGACGAAGAATATCTCGAAGCCGGAGCCCGCGTCGTCCCCACGGCCGCTGATGTTTGGAGCGCCGCCGATATCGTCATCAAGGTCAAGGAGCCCCAGCCCTCAGAATACGGCTTCTTCCGCGAAGGGCTCACCCTCTTCACCTATCTCCACCTCGCGCCGCTCCCCGAGTTGACCCGCAAGCTGATGGATACCAAGGTCACCGGCATCGCCTACGAGACCATTCAGGAGAAGGATGGCTCCCTGCCGCTCCTCACCCCCATGAGCGAGGTCGCTGGCCGCATGGCCGTCCAGATCGGCGCCCAGTATCTCGAAGCCCCCAACGGCGGCCGCGGCGTCCTCCTCGGCGGCATCCCCGGCGTCGCCCCCGCTAACGTCACCGTCCTCGGCGGCGGCATCGTCGGCCACAACGCCGCCAAAATCGCCTTTGGCATGGGCGCCAACGTCACCATCATCGATCGCAATCTGAATCGCCTCCGCGAGCTCGACGACATCTACAACGGCGGCGTCATCACCCTCGCCTCCAACGTCTGGACCATTCGCGAATCCCTCAAACACGCCGATCTCGTCATCGGCGCCGTCCTCATCCCCGGCGCCGCTGCCCCCCGCCTCGTCCGCCGCGATATGCTCCCCCTCATGAAGCGCGGCTCCGTCATCGTCGACGTCGCCATCGATCAGGGCGGCTGCTGCGAAACTTCGCGCGCCACCACCCATACCGATCCCGTCTACTTCGTCGATAACGTCCTCCACTATTGCGTTTCCAATATGCCGGCCGCCGTCCCCCATACCTCCACCTACGGCCTCAATAACGCCACCCTCCCCTTCCTCATGCTCCTCGCCAACAAGGGCCCGGAGAAGGCTATCGCCTCCAACGCAGCCCTCGCTCTCGGCGTCAACACCTACAAAGGACACTGCACCTACCCCGCCGTCGCCGAGGAACAGAATATTCCCTGCACGGCCGTCGCCTCGCTCTTATAAAATCAGCGGATGGCCTCTATCCATCCGCTGCGCGCCCTCCGCTACACTCCCAAGGCTGGCGAGATCGCAAGTCTCGCCACCTTGCCCTACGATGTCATCCCGCCCGCGCTCGAATCCCAATACAAAGCCCGCAGCCCCTTCAACTTCGCCCACCTCATCCTCCCCAATGGCGATTACGCCGCCGCCGCCGCCCGCCTCGACGAATGGAAAGGGCAGGGCATCCTCGCCCGCGACACCGAGGAGTCCCTCTTCGTCTACCAGCAGACCTTTCCCGCGCCCGGCTCCGGCGAGATCCTCGTCCGCCGCGGCTTCGTCGGTCTCTGCGATACCGAAAACTACGGCAGGAACGTCTTCCGCCACGAACGCACCCTCTCCGGCCCCAAGGAGGATCGCTTCAAGCTCCTCCAGGCCACCCAGGTCCAGTTCGATTCCATCTTCATGCTTTTCCCGGATGCCGAGGGATCCGTCGACGCCCGCCTCGCCGAAATCTGCGCCACCCCCGCCCACCTCGAATACGGCGACCACGAGAAGACCTATCACCAGCTCTGGCGCGTCACAGATCCCGCCTGGATCGCCGCCGTTCAGCTCCTCATGGCCGATAAACCCGTCCTCATCGCCGATGGCCACCACCGCTACGAAACCGCCCTCCGCCAGGGCCAACCGCGCACACTCATGACCTTCGTCAGCCTCCACTCTCCCGGCCTCCGCTGCTTCGCCACCCACCGCATCGTTCACTCCCTCGAGAACTTCGACCCGCAGTCCTTCCTCGCCGCCCTCCCTAACGTCGCTCCCGGCCTCGATCCCCTAGTCTCTCCCCCAGGCCACATCCGCATCGCCATCCAGCTCCCCAACGGCGCTTATCACACCGATATCCCCGCCCCCCCCGCCGCCCTCAACGTCGCCGTCCTCCAGCACGAGATCCTCACTCCCATCCTCGGTCTCACCCCCGAAAAAGTCACCGCTGGCGGCCACCTCCGCTACAAGCGCACCCGCGAGGACGCCCTCGCCGAGGTCAGCGAAGGCCGCGCTCAGATCGCCTTCCTCCTCGAAGACCTCCCCATCGACGGCATGGCCCGCGTCTCCTTCGCCGGCGAAGTCCTCCCCCAGAAATCCACCTACTTCTACCCCAAGCTCGCCTCCGGTCTCGTCATGCTGGAGCTCCAGCCATGACCCCGTCGCTAACCTGCCATCGAACCGCCGGCCCGCCCGATTGGGCCCAGGCCCAGCGCTCCGCCCGCTTCGCCGACATGGTCACCGGCGAGCCCGGCCTCCTCGATACCCGTGCCGCCGCCCTTTGGGACAACCAGAACCTCTACGTCCACTTCTGGATCGAAGAGCCCTTCCTCGAAGCCCACCAGACCGAGCGCGACTCCCTCATCTTTCTCGAAAACGACGTCGAGCTCTTCATCGATGGCGGCGATTGCTACTACGAATTCGAGATCAACGCCCTCGGCACCATCTACGAGGTCCTCTTCATCTGGCAGGACGCCTACCACAAGTTCCCCGCCGACGAATTCGACGTCCACCGCCGCCGCGCCCTCTCCTTCGCCGGTGACGACGATCGCTCCGGCCCCACCTTCTGGCGCGGAGCCCACCCCCGCGGCGCCCGCTGGGCCTTCCGCGATTGGGACTTCCCCGGCCTCCACTCCGCCGTCACCCTCCACGGCCACCTCAACGACCGCACCCGCGTCTCCCAAGGCTGGGAAGTAGACCTCACCCTCCCCTGGGCCGGCATGGCCCACCTCGCCAACGGCCGCTCCCTCCCACCCCAACCTGGCGACATCTGGAACATCTTCTTCGGCCGCTTCGAAAGACTCCTCATCCACGGCCAGGAAATCCAGCCCCACCCTGCCTGGTGCCTCTCCCCCCACGGAGTCCTCGACACCCACCGCCCCGACCGCTGGACCCCCGTCGTCTTCGCCTGAAGACGCTCACAAGGCCCACGCACCCCACCCGCCATCTCGTACAACTCCAAATGCAGATCGCCCGCTCCTCGGGCGCTCTCGTACGCCCCCTTATCGCCGTCGATAGAACACAAGCCCGCGATTGATTCCGGCTAGTGCGCCGCAATTCCCCCCCTCGGACCCCGGCCAGCGAATAGCCGCCCCTTTCGCTTCCGTCGCTCCCTGCCTCGTAGTCCGCCGCCAACCGGCAGGAACCACACCCAACCTTTCACCATTCCCACTCGGCCGAGGCGTCAACCCAACAGCTGCGTTTCGCCTACCGGTAGCCTATCTGGAACCGCGGTCAGGGACTCAACCGCTTCGGTAGGCGGAAAGGCGTAGGCCGTATACCGGCAGTTGTGGAGTGGGTGGATCCGAGTCGCTGCCACGAGTGCTCCCGATGCGTTTGGCCGCGGGGGTGTTCAATGGCCGGGACGGCCGCGTCCGCAAGCGGCGAGTCTGGCGAAGCTGAGCACTGTGGCCTCGTTCAAACGTCCGCAGGCATCGGAGGAATAGCGCCGATGCCTGGCCGCTGAGCAGCGCAATCTGCTTGCCGGGCTCCACAGCCCCAGAGCCCCGAAAAGGAAGCGTCAACGCCGATCGTTCAGTGAGCCTCGCCGGGGCATGGCCCTAGTCCTCTATCTCCTCTTCCGTAGCCGCGCTACGCCCCCCGCTGCCAGCCCGATCCCCAAGAGCCACGCCGTCCCCGGTTCCGGCACCGCCGACTGGGGGGTCGCATAAAGAAAATCATCCATCACCACGAAATCCGTGATCTCGTTCGCTCTCAGCCCGTTCGATATCAGGACATTGTCGGCCGTCGTGATCCGCACCCGTGCAATCCGCTCGCCTGCGCTCGCCACGCCCCCGGTGAAAGAGAGCCCCTGGTTCGCGCCCGCCAACACCTCCCTGCTGTAAATCAGCGCGTTGTTGCCGTCGAAAAACTCCATCTTCGTCTCCCCACTGGTCTCCACGTCCACGAAAATAGCTCCAAATGCGCTCGTCGTGGCCGCCGTCGTGGTCCCAGGCAAAAAGAACAGGATGTCCGTCACGTTCGAACCCGCACTCGCGAAAAGCCTCTGCGCGCTGAACGCCTGCAAGTCCCCGCCAAATCCAAACAGCGCCGGCGTCGCCCCACCCGCATTGGCGCTCACTAGAAATCCGGTGCCCGGCGTGCTAAACACAACCCCCCGCGGCGAATTTACGTTAAAAAAGTTGCCAGGAAGTGAATTTGGATCCGAGAATCCGTCCGGCACCCCGTCCCAGTTGATCTCCCGCCGCACACCTCCGAAGTTGCCATTGGGCCCGGATGTCGTGCCGCCGCCCACCGCACTCCGGAACGCATCCCGCGTCGCAGTGATGTCCGCGGGAGTGTTCCCGTTGGCCTCAAAGGTGATCATCCCAGCCGTGGCGCACCCGCTCCAGCAGGCAGCCAGCGCTAGTCCCAGCGTCAATCCGCGCACAATCACTCCGTGCGGAAACATACTTCCCAGTGTCGTCATGATTCAGCCTCCGTGCTGAGTACCTTAACACACTCTTTCCCCAGCGCCCAGCCCTAATCTAGTCTCACCCAAGAGAAGTCTCCAACCAGTAACGTGGCATAAGCTGGGGATTGATCATCAATCCGCGAGGTCCCGGGAAGTTGAGCCTGGACCGAAACCAGGCGCTGTGAAAAGCCCTCGTCGAAAACGAGGAGTTCCCTCGTCCCGCGCGGCCCGGAGCCTTCCATCCCCGCCCGCCAAGCTATACAATGAAGCCACCGACAGCGCGGAAAACCATGAAACTCATTTCATTATTCTTCCTTACTTCGTCCGCATTACTCTGCCAAACCATCGAAGCCATCCCCTGGGGCGCCGGACCCGTCTTCCCCTCCGAAGCCTCCCAGAAATCAGCCCCCCGCCAGACCTCCTTCCGCGCGGATGACTTCGTCTTCCCCCACCTTGCCACCGGCGGAGGCTGGGAGACCGTCATCGTCACCGTCAACCTCAGCAGGGTCACCCTGAACTACAACACCTACTATTTCGACCAGGCCGGCAACCCAATGCCCGTCACCATCAAGGCGTCCAACGGCCTCCTCATCACCACCTCGGCCACCACTTCCACACTGCCGCCCACCGCCAGCCTCTCCGTCCCGCTGCTCGATGACGGTTCCGCCACAAAAGTAGGCTGGGCCGCCATCACCTACGACGCAACTCTGGGCCGGGTGGGAGGATACGCCACCTTTCGCCAGCGCGTCGAAGGCCGCCCCGATTTTGAGGCGCTCGTCCCCCTCAGCTCATTCTCAGACTATCGGTTCCTCTTGCCCGTCGATGAAAGAGACGGCTTCCAAACCGCGATCGCCATCTGCAATCCCGGCACCACCCTCATCAGTACCGTGACGCTTCAGATGTTTGATCCCAACGGCCACGTGACCGCCACCAACCAGACCATCACCCTCCAGCCCCTCCAACAGCAGGCATTTCTCATCAGCGAGAAATTCCCCTCCATGGTGGGCAAGCGCGGAACCCTCTACGTCAGTGGCGACAGCAGCGCCCTCTCCGCCCTCGGCCTCAGCTTCAACACACTCGGCGGCTCCGCGTTCTCCTCCATCCCCATCATGAACACCCCCGCCATGTTCCCCCAGTAGCCGTCAATGGAGGCGTGTACCGGCCCCCCGCTTTACGCCTCCCCCGCCAGCCCCCGCCCCACGCGCCGCACATCCTCCACCATCACCTCCATATCCCGCTCCGTCGTCCGGTAGTTCAACACACACCCCCGCAGCGCAAACCGCCCGCCCACCCGCGCGTTCGATAAATAGCTGCTCCCGTCCCGCTGCAACTCCACCAATACCCGCTCATTCAACTCATCCAGATCCCCCGAATACCCCGGCGGCGCATACCGGAAACAGAACACCGAGAGCCCCACCGGAGCCAGCATCTCCAGGTCATCGCTGCCCCCCACCAGCCTCTCCACATACCGCGCGCAGGCCATGTTCTGCTCGATCGCCGCCCCCAGCGCCTCCGCCCCCACATGCTTCAGCAGAAGCCACAACCCCAGAGCCCGAAACCGCCGCGACAACTCCGGCCCATAATCCCAAAAAGCAAACGACTCGTCCTGCCCTTGCCCCATCACCCGCGTGTAGTCCGCATCGTGCGCAAACGCCTTCCGCGCCCACATCCCATCGCGGTACAGCACACAGCCCACCCCCGTTGGCAGATACGCCCACTTGTGCGGATCCAGCGTCACCGAGTCCGCCGCCTCAATCCCCCGGAATAGCCCCCGCGCCGAGGGCGCCAGCGCCGCAAATCCGCCATACGCCCCGTCCACGTGAAACCACAGATTGTGCGCCCTCGCCACCTCTCCAATCTCTGCCAGCGGGTCAAACGCCCCGGTGCTCACCGTCCCAGCGCTCCCCACCACGCACAGCGGCAGCGCCCCCGCCTCTTCGTCCAGGCGAACCACCCGCTGCAAATCCTCCACATCCATCCGGCCGCGCCCGTCCGTCCTCACCACCACCACGTTCGCCTCGCCAATCCCCAGTAACCCCGCCGCCTTCCGGCTGGAATAGTGCGTCTCCTCCGAGACATACACCCGCATCCGCCGCCCGCTCGCGCCCATCCCCGCCTGCGACACATCCGCCGGACCCTTCGCTGCCCGCGCCGCCGCCAGCGCCGAGAAGTTTGCCATCGATCCGCCGCTCACAAAAAGCCCCAGCGCGCTCTCCGGATAGCCCAGCATCTCCTTCAGCCACTGCACCACCACGCGCTCAATCTCGGCCGCCGCAGGCGAGGACCGCCACGACGTCACGTTCGCATTCAGCGTCGCCGTCAACATTTCCCCTACCGCCGAAACCGCCGTCCCCGGCGAAGCCACATACCCGAAAAAGCGCGGATGCCCGTTGTGCCGGCTGTTCTGCACAATCACGTCCCGCACCACGCCCAGCAGCGCGTCAAACTCCATCCCGCCGCGCGGCAACGGTTCCACAACCAACCCGCGCAACTCCGCCGAACTCACCTCCGGCATCACACGCCGCGCCCGCAGCCCCTCGTAATACTCCGTCATGAACCCGGCCGCTGCCTCGCACATCCGCCGGATCTCCTCAGACCCCGGTGACAATCGGTCCCCGTCTTTCGTGAAATCCATCTCCCCAGTCTACGTCCCCCCATCCACCTGCTCGTGCTACCCCTCCATTCCGATGCACACCTCGGGATTTGCCCCGGCGCCCCCGGCGCTGCCCTCACTGCCGAGCCCACGCCTCACCCCCCTAACGCCTCCCGCACCTTTGCCATTAGCGCCTCCAGCGTATAAGGCTTCCGCACGAAAAACACCTCTTCCGCCGGCAGTTCGCACTGTCCCAGGATCTCCTCCGGATACCCGGAGACATACACAACCCGCGCCTGCGGCAGCCTGGTCTTCATATGCCCGGCCAGCTCCGGCCCTGTCATGCCCGGCATCACCACGTCCGTCACCAGTAGATCGATCGGCTCCCGGTGGCTCTCCGCAATCGCGATCGCCTCCCGGCCGCTACTCGCCTCCAGCGTCCGGTAGCCTCTCGCTTTCAGAATCGTCACCGCCAGTTCCCTCACCTCCTCCTCGTCATCCACAACCAGCACCGTCCGCCGCTCGTCCCAATGCCCCGCTGCTCCCCGAAATAACCTCGCTCCCACCTCCACCGCATCCACTGCCGGCAGATAAATGCGGAACGACGCACCCTCTCCCGGCGCGCTATCCACCCCAATCCATCCCTGGTGCTGCGCCACCAGTCCATGTACCGTCGCCAGCCCCATTCCTGACGCCAGCGCTCGCTCCCTTGTCGTGAAAAACGGCTCGAAAATCCGCCCCCGCGTCTCCTCGTCCATCCCACACCCCGTGTCCGTCACCGTCAACTTCACAAACGATCCCGCCCTCGCCCCCTTCTGCCGCCCCACCTCCTCTTCGCCAATCTCTACGTTGGCCGTCGCCAGCGTCACCGTCCCGCCATTCGGCATCGCCCAGGCAGCGTTTCGCAACAAGTGCGCGATCACCTCTGCCACCTGCTCCGGATCGGCGCTCACACCTTTCAGCGAAGCCTCCAGCTCCGTTCGCACCTCCACACCCCGCCCCAGCAATCCCTCCCAACTCCTGCGCCCCTCCTCGATCACCACGTTCAGGCTCAAGGCCCTCGGGCTGATCATCGTCTTTCTTCCGTATGCCACCAGTTGTTCCGTCAGTTCGGCCGCACGCTGGCCCGCCCTTTGAATGGCCGCGACCTCGTCCCGCACTTCGGCTTCGCCCTCAAACCTGTTCCGCAACAGTTCCGCGTAGCCATTGATCACAGTCAGCAGATTGTTGTACTCGTGCGCCAGGCCGCCAGCCAAAACCCCTAGGCTCTCCAGCCTCCGCGCCTCCTGCAACTCCGCCTGTAGCGCGTCCCTCTCCTCCTCGGCCCGCCGCCGCGTGGTGATGTCGCGTTGGACACAAAATATCAACCTCTCCCCGCCCACCTCCGCCCCGCTGGCGCTGATCTCCACCTCGTACGTTGAGCCATCTTTACGCCGGTGCCGCGATTCAAATGTCGCGGAATCCCTCGCACCCTCCCGTAAGCTCTCCAACCACAGCGCCTGCGTCCAGATATCGTCCCAATCCCAAACCGATAGTCCGCCCATCTCCCGCGCATCGTAGCCCAGCATCCTGGCGAAGCTCGCGTTCCACTCCCGCAGCCTCCCGCTCAGATCCAGTACCGCTATCCCGTCTTTGGATTCCTCAATCAGGATCCGCCGCCTCGTTGCCTCCTCCTCCAACGCCAACTCCGCCCTCTTCCGCTCCGTCACGTCCGCAACATACCCATGCCAGATGATCCCGCCGTCCTCGCTCCGCATCGGTCTGGAGCGCCCCCCCAGCCAGACCTCTCCCCTCGTCGGATCAACGATCCGGAACGCGTGCTGCCACTCCGTCAGCGTTCGCGCGGATTCCGCAATCGACGCGTGCACCCCCTCCGCGTCATCCGGATGCAACCGGCCCCAGATCCGGGATGCATCCGCCTTGACCTCCTCCGTCGTCACCCCCAAGAGACCGCCAAAGTCGGAACTGGCGTACGGTACTGAGGCATGACCGTCCGGCGCCATCCGGTACGAGTAAATCGCCCCCGGCAGCATCGCCGCCGTTGTCGCCATCTGTTCCCGCATCGCTACCTGCTCCCGCAGCAGCTCTTCGGCTTCCAACGTCGCGCTGATGTCGCGGGCTATGCCCATCACGCCAATTAGCTCTCCGCTGCTGTCTCGCATCGGCAACTTCATCGTCTCCATGGAGATGTCCCGCCCATCCTCCTTCCGCCTCACCCGCTCAATCGCCACACTCGGACCGTTGGCCAGTGCCTCCCGGTCCCGTTGCCGGTAGCCCTCGGCATCCTCCCTCGGGAAGATGTCGAAATCAGTCCGGCCGATGAGCTCGCTTTCTTTGAACCCCAGCATTCGCTCCGTGGCCGGGTTGCAGATCACGAATACCCCGCCAAGGTCCTTCATCCACACCATCTCCGGAATCGTGTCGATCAGAGCCTTCAAAAACGTGCGCTCCGCCTCCAGGCGCTTGTGCAGAACCTTCAGCCTTGTGATGTCGCCGAAAACGGCAAGGATCGCCATCTCGCCGCCATAATCAATCAGCGAGGCGCCCACTTTGGCCCATTTGCTCGCCCCGCTCCTCGTTACAAATCGGACCTCAAACCCGGCCAGTCTCTCGTCTCTCTTCAGGATTTCCAGCGCCCGTTCCCGCTCGCTCGCGTCGCTCCAGAATCTCGCAATCTGCTCGCCGATGAGCTCGTCGCAGCTATAGCCTGCAAACTCCGCCGCCGTCTCATTCGCAAACAGTATCTTGCCCCCTGGGTTCGATACCACCATCACCGGCAATTCCGTGTTCTCCACCAACACCCGGTACCGCTGCTCACTCTCTCTCTGGGCCTGCTCGGCCCGCTTCGCCTCGGTCACGTCGAGTTGCAGCCCGTCCCACAGGATTCGCCCGTCCGCCAGTCGCCGCGGTGACGACGAAAACTCCATCCATCGGATCGCCCCATCGCCCCGCCGCATCCGCAAGTTCACACGGAGCGTCCCCATCTCCCGGACCGAGGCTTCCTGCGCCGCCTTGAGCCTCGGACGGTCTTCCTCCACAATCGATCCGTAGAGTATCTGCGGATCCTCCAGCAGTTGCTCTGCCGTGTATCCATTCAGCCGCTCACACCCCGCGCTCGCGTATTGAAATCGGCGGCTCCCGTCCAACTCCAGTACCAGCTGGTAAACCATACTCCCCGGCAGGTTGTTCCCCAGCGCCCGCAGCCTGGCCGACGTCTCCTCCGCGGCATCTCGCGCAGTCACTGTTGCTTCATAGACCGCAGCCAGAAGCATCCCCGCAAACGCCGTGAACGCTAGAAAGACCTGGAGGCTCAACAATTCCTCACCCTGTTTCGCTACGCCCCAGTGCAACACGCCCGTATTCGCCGTGTTGCACGTCAGCACAATGACCGACAAGATCGCCATGCCTGCCGTCACCCCGCGTTGCCCAAACCGGAATGCCGGCCACGCCATCAACGCCACTAGCATGTAAGGGTGCGGTGAAACAACGCGATCGCCCGCCTCGAAAGACATTCGGCCCACCCAGCACCATGTCGCCAGAAACAGGCTCCACTCCACTGCCCCCCGCCAACGGAACTTGGGCAGTATCACCCCGGCGCCCCACCACGTCACAATCAGCGGAGTCACCAGCAGTATGCCCAGTCCATCCACAACCCACCACGTCCGCCACAACCCTGCAAAGTCCGAACTGCTTGTCAGTGCCCCCGCCCCCGCCCCCAGCGTCGCACTCCCCGCGTTTACCAGTGTCGCTGCAATCGCTAGCGCCAATACCTCCCGCACGCGGACAAACCGCACCCCCTCGCCGCAAACCCGAGTGATCACCCACGCACACGCCGCCGATTCCACGACGTTCGCAATCATGAATCCGGCACCGCTGCCAATCGTCCGGCCCATCACCACGCTGGAGATCGTCCCCGCCGCAAAAAACACAGCCAGCATCGCCGGCCACAGCCCCCGCCGGCTCAACAGCAGCGCGGCCAGACTAACTCCCCCCGCCGGCCAGATCGTCGCCAGTACCCGCCCTGAATCCGGCGCCAATAGCGCCGCCGAGTGAAACACAAAGTACGCGAGCCCAAACCCCGCCACCCGCAGGACATCCCGCCGGGCTGAACTAGGAACCTGTCGGTCGCGGCCCGGTGCACTCATTCGCGCCACCTTGTTGCATACGACAAGGTGCGGATTACACCCTGGTTTCTACGCCGCAAGTTGTCAGGATTAGGTGCCGCTGCCACTTGCTCCGGGACGTAGCCGCTCAATCATATCGGAAGGCCGGAGTATCTGCAATGCGAACCTCACACCCACCCCCCCCTCCCCGGCAACCCTACATTCTGCCCGCCCGTGATCACCCCCGGTCGCATCTACCAGCACCGTCGGCCTCCGCTTGTCCGGCAACCCCCGCAGCACCCGCTCCACCCGCCGGATCATCGTCACTTCCTCCAACTCCACCGCCCAACTCACCCATCCCGCCGCCCCGTCTTCCTCACTTTCTTCTCCACCACCAACAACGCCGTAGGATCACGCTTCAATCCCAAGTCCAGCCCCACGCACCAGTCCGAGGCCCGCGGCAGCGCCCCCATCCCCTCCACACACAGCGCCCCCCTGCACCACGTCATCGGAAGAATCTGCGCCGGACCCGCCACGAACTCGCACAGATACTCCTGCTTGTGATGTGGAAAACGGAATAGTCCACGGGAGACGGGGTGTGAACCATCGGGATTCCCCGCCATCAGACTCAACTTGTCTCCGCTCCTGGAATGCTCGGCAACAAACTACTCGTCTACAGGCCGGGCCCACCACTGCTCAGAGAGGCGCCCGGCGATGGAGAACCGCTGGAGAATGTGAGGACGGTCCCACCCACTGGGATCCTCACTGCGGAGGCAGTGACGACCCCATAGGTATCTACGATTGCCGTTCCAATTTGTCCTTCATCAGTTGACCAGGAGATGACTGTCCCCACCGCCGGCCGGAACGCCTGGGTATTGCGCGGACTGATATCCGCCGTGCCCGCACCGATGGAGTTCGTCAGCTTGACACTCCAAGTCGTATTGGTGTCAGTCGGCGTGTAGGCCGTCGAGCCATCCGGGGATGACCAACTCCAGCCGCAGTTCTTGCAGAAGCAAGCGCTAGCCCCTTGGGCCGTACACCATCTCGCCTTCCGCTCATGTCGAAGTTGTCGTCATTGGACCAGTTCGTCGGCGCTGGATAGCTCACGTTCTTCCGGAAGGCATTGGCATAGGTCGCATACATCACCGAAGCCGATTTGCTACCATGTCCCTCGGCGTTGTAGGCGACTGCAACGAAGTTGTGGCAGTTCGACGCGGCGTTGTAGAACGTCTGATGATCCGCCCAGACGGTCCACCCGTCGGCACTTCCGATGCCCCAGAGGAGTGGCGGCCGAGGGGCGGCACAGTCCAGCCTGTTGATATGCTGTGCTCGCGTGTTGAAAAGGGTGGTGGTGTCGTCCATCTTATAGACGGTCGAGTAAGCAGAGGTATTCCCGGCCGTACCCATGACATTGATCGGCATGCGGGGAATCTTGAACGCAGGCCTGTCACTGAACACCGCGGCAAACACAGAAGGCCGGTAGCTAGCGTAGGTGATAGATCCCCAGGCGCCCATTGAGTGCCCCGTGGCGTAGATCCGATTCGGGTCAGCCCCATACCGATTAATCACCCACGGCACAACGAAGTCGAGCTGGTTCTCAATGAAGTTCGAGAAATACGCTGTCGGTGCCACGTTGAACGCTGTAGTATCCACCACTCCGAGCGGCCGTGATAGAGAACCCATCCAATCCATCTGTGTGCCCTTGGTCCCGTCCTTGGCCCACTGGTGGTCCTGCGGCATCAGCAACAAGCTGTAGGGCGTGGAGGGGAAGGTGGAGAACGGGCCGTATGTAAGCTCGTGAGCGCCAACGCGGTACTCCGCTACTACGAACGCTTGCGGGATTCCCTGCTGCCAGCACATCGAACTGTATCCCCAGAAGTTCCAGACATCACCCTTCAATTTCGTTGGGCCGTGCGCCACCGGATCGTAAATCTGCCCGTCCGAGGCGTGGAGATCTACAAGCAAGGGCAGGCCCGTAACTCCGCTGATGGCGTACAGCGATGGGTTGCGCCCGCTATCGGTGGACGCAGCCTGCTGCACTGGGGCGATTCCCGCAACCACCTCTGAGACTGAGGTGTTTGTCACGTTGTCCGGCGGCGAGACGGCGCTTTCTGAGCAACTCGAATCAGGGGCAACGGCGGACACACCCCAGTACGAGCTAGCCTCGCCGGTGGGCTTGTATGCCCAGGCTCCAGACCCTGTTGCCGATGGCGTTGTCGCCGGTGGGACGATGGACATTGGTGACGATGCATTCGCCCGATAGGCCGCCGTCATGCCGCTGTAGGCGCCGGGGAAGTCGGGCCGCAACGCCGAGTTGTTGGGAATTCTCTCAGCAACCCGCGTGGCGCTAGCCCAGGAGGAGATGGGGCCAGTGGTCGAGCGGTAGACCCGGAACCGGCAACTGCCTGTACCGCAAGCTGTCACTGGGTCGGTCCAAGTCACAAACACTTGGCCGGCTCGGTAGAATGTCGCAATGTTGGTGGGGTGCGGACAGGCCTGGCCCGGAACGATCGCCGGCACAATTAGCAGGCTCACACTCCTCACGGACCCGTTAAAGGTCGCACTGAGCGTTGCTGTCGTGGGCGAGGTGACGGCAGTGGAGGGGACTGGGAAGGTGATTGTCGAAGCACCCGGAGGCAGGGTTGCCGTCAAAGGTGGTCGGAGCGAATCGACGGAAGTTGTGATTGGCACCACATACCCCGTGTCCGGCGCGGGTCCATCCAGCGTGAGTGTCGCCATCGCCGGAGTGGCTCCGCCGGTGACAGTCGAGGGGCTGACGCTAAGAATCGACACCGCCGTAGGCTTCACATTGACGATGGCTGTCTTGACGGAGCCTTGGTAGACCGCCGAGAGGGTTACGGCCTTAGCTGACGACACAAATCCAGTGGGAACCGCGAATGCCGCCGATGCCGTCGCACCCGCGGAAATGTTCACCGCAACAGGAGGCATGGCCGCTGGATCCGATGAGCTCAGCGCCACTACGGCTCCGCCGGGCGGGGCCGGTCCATCGAGGCTCACAGTCGCCCCAGCGATCGGCTTTCCGCCCGAGATCGGCGCGGCCGAAATCGAGAAGCCGCTCAGGGCGGTCGGCTTCAGCGTGAGGGTGGCGGTCTTGACGCTACCCGCGTACGACGCGCTGAGCATCACCGGCGTCACCGAAGCCGTAAAACCCGTCGGAATTGAGAAAGCCGGTGAGACGCTTGCTCCGGCCGGTACGAAAACCGTAGCGGGCGGAGTCGCGAGCGAGTTGGAGGAAGCGACAGACACGGTTACGCCAGCGGGCGGAGCGGGCCCGTCCAGACTGACTGTCGCGCCCGTCAGGGTCTTACCCCCCGCAATCGGTGCAGCCGAAATTAACAATCCGTAAAGCCCCGTAGGTTTCAAGGGCACCGTCGTCGACTTAGAACTCCCGTTGTAGCTTGCCGTCAACACAATCGAAGTGGCTTTAGACACGAAGCCCGTACTCACGCTGAAGGCTGCGGAAGTCCACGCCCCGGCAGCCACCGCCACCGACGCGGGCGGCGCCAGCAGCGGATCGGAGGACGTCAGCGTAACTGTCGCCCCGCCGGGGGGCGCTGGTCCGTCGAGCATCACCGTCACGCCGCCAAGAGTCTTACCACCCGCAGCGGGCAGTCCCGGTACGGAAAGTGATATGACGCAGGTGACCTTCAGGTTGATGTTTTGAGACCTGGAGACACCTCCATATGTGGCGGTAATCGTGATCGCCTTTGCCGCCGGCACAATTCTGGTTGTGATCGAAAACGCGGGTGAAGCCGTAGCGCCTGCGGGCACGGTCACCGTCACCGGCGGTATCGCGTCAGGGTCGCTCGATGTCACAGAAACCACCGCTCCTCCGGCAGGCGCTGGACCGTCGAGAGTCACCGTGGCCCCAGTCAGGACCTTGCCACCCGTCAGCGGCGTTGTCGCAAATGTCAGGGCATACAGCGACGGAGGCTTGACCGTCAATATCACTGACTTGGCCACGCCATTCCACGTCGCCGTCAGGGTCACGGCCGTAGAGACTTGGACCGTCGAGGTCGTGATGTTGAATGTCGCGCAGGTGTTGGCTCCCGCCGGTATGGTCACCGAGGGAGGCGGAATGACAGCAGGCGAACTCGATGTCAGCGTGACCACCGCTCCGCCCTCAGCGGCCAAACCGTCAAGCAGAACCTTCGCTCCCGTGATGGTCTTCCCGGCGACGATGGTGGTCGGCGACAAGTAGAGACTGGAGAGCGAGGCCGGCCGCAGTGTCACGCTGGCCGACTTCGTCACTCCGTTGTAGCTGGCTGAGATGGTGGCCACTGTCTGGGTCGAGACGGCGGTGGTCGGCACGACGAAGTTCGCTGACCTCAGCGCACCCTCCGCCACCGTGATCGACACAGGCGGCATCACCGCCGGGATTGTAGACGACAGGGTGATGACCGCCCCTCCGGCCGGCGCCGGGCTGTCCAGGGTGACATAGCCCGTGGTGATGGGATTGCCACCGCCGAGCGATGTAGGGGTCAGAATCAGTGCGGAGAGTGCGGTTGGATTCACCGTCAGGTTGACCGTCTTCGAACTCCCGGCGTACGCCGCCGTGATCACGACAGCGCTGGATGTTGGGACGCGGCCCGCAGTGATTGTGAAGTTGACGAACGCCACGCCGCACGGAACAACAACCGACGCGGGGACCTGTGCCGCTTCGGGATTGGAACTGGTCAACGTCACCCTAGCCCCGTCCGGCGGTGCAATGGAATTTAGAGTCACACGGTTTGTCGTTGTCGTGGCGCCGCTACCGATCGCGGGAGCAGTCACCGTTACTGAGCTGATCTGAAAGGTGGTGACCGTCAGAGTGGCTTCCTTGCTGAGGCCTCCCAACAAGGCTCGAATCCTGACCTGCGAACTTCCCGGAACGGTCTTAGCAATTATCTGGAAATTCGCGGACTTGGTGGACCCTGGCGGCACGGTCACGGACGCTGGCGCCTGCGCCAGATTGGAGTCGGAACTGAACAACCCAAGCGTCAAGCCCTCGGGTCCGGCGGGCTTCGAAATCGTGGCGTAGTTCGTGGTCGATATCGCGCCTCCGGCGAGTATCGCGGGAGACAGAACTACCGCCGTCACGGCTCCTACCCGCACCATGCTCAGGTCCTTCGTTGATGTATTGCCGATACTCACAGTCACGCCCGTTCCGGGCGCCGCGCTGTACTCCGGCTTGCTGAGCTCTACGTTGTAGTCTCCTGCCGGCAATCCCTCAATTCGGTAGCTGCCGGTACTGTCCGTCACGCCGCCGGCCGAGAACTCATCGCTGAAGAGCACCACCTGGACCCCTGCCAATGGAAGTCCCGCCTCGTCCCTGACGTTGCCCTGGACCACGCCCATCGCCGGAAGGTCGAAGTTCTGGCTCATCGCGCCGGAAGATTCCAGCAGGACTCCGCTCACGGTCGTGGCAGAGCGCCCAAACGCAGTCGCCAGTAAGGAATAGGTGGCCGACGGCGCCACAAAAGTGTAATAGCCGTTGGCGTCGGTCGCACCAGTCGCCCTCACCACACCTTCCGAGATAGCTTGTACGACTGCGCCCGCCTGCGGCGCGCCCGAAGCGGTCACGTATCCGGAAAGTACGCCAGTGGCTATACCCGTTCGAATTCGAACGCTGCTATCGGCACCCTGCGGGATCACCACATCCATCCGAAGTGCGTCGCCGTTTGCAGGCTTGGCGGTGAGGCTATGCACTCCGGCCGGCAGATTGCTAAACCGGAACAGACCAGTCGAGTTGGTCGTTTGGCTCAAAGCGCCAACACTGAGGACCGCGCCGGCCAGCGGTGCCCCGGAGGCGTCCACCACTTGACCGCTAACGCCACCAGCGCTGGCGATCCGTAATTTGCCCGACAGCGCTCTCCATGCATTGATGCGACCGAAGCCATAGTACAGATCCCAACCGCCCAAGGCGATTGTGGAATCGGACGATGTCTCCAATCGCTGTGCAATCGCGTCCGCCGCCAAACCTGGCGACGCCTGCGCGATCAATCCCGCCAGCGCGGACACAAGCGCAGTGGAAGCGGATGTGCCAGATAGTGCGCGGTATTGGGCGCCCGGGTAAGTTGAATTGACTCCCACCCCCGGCGCCATCACATCCAGCGACGGACCGTAGTTGGAGGACGGCGCCCTCACATCCGTGGAACCGGTCGCTCCCACACTGACGGCGAAGTTCGCGCCTGCCGGAAAGTAGAGCGCCGCGCTGTTGGCGTTGCCGGCCGCTGCCACAACCACCGCGTCTCGCGACCACGCATAGTCCACCGCATCCTGCAGGAGTTGGGAGTAACCCGCTCCGCCCAGGCTCATCGAGATCACCCGGGCGCCGGCATCAGCCGCGGCCAGGATCGCATCGGCGATCACCATGTCGCTGCCAACGCCGTTGGCCTGCAACACCTTGTTAATCACCAACTCCGCCGGGAAACCCAAGGCTGCTACACCCCCCGAGTTTGCAGTCGCCGCAGCCACAATCCCCGCGATCTGAGTGCCGTGACCGTGATCATCCCGCCACGTACTCGCTGGCGCCGGGATACTGGTGGCAAGCGGTCCGCGGCTCAGTTGGTACGAAATCTGCCCGCCGGACAGCGAGTCCTGAGACGCTCCTCCGGCATTGACAAAGTCCGGATGTGTCCAATCGACTCCACTATCCAGTACGGCAATCCGCACCCTTTTCCCGGACGGACCCGCAATTGGAAATCGCCCCGGAATCAGGCTCCAGGCATCTGCGGCCTGGAGCTTGGTCAGCCACCAGCTCGAAGAATAGAGAGCATCCGATGGCACAACGCCGGCAGCTGTCCGCATCCGGTGCGGCTCGACATAGACGACCAGCGGGCTATCAGCCAGAATCTTCGAGCTCGCCGCTTTCGTGCCGCTCGGCACTCTCAGCAAATACACCGGTAACTGCGTGAGCGAGGCCAGCTGCTCAGCACTCACGTTCAAAGATTGGAGAACGGCGGAAAGCGGCACTCCCGCTTGCAGCCTGACGATGATTTCGTCAGGGACCACAAGTTCGCCCGGGCCTTCCTTGATCTCAACGCCCGCACATAGAACCGGCATCGGGGCCAACACAAGAAACGCCAACCGCCTCATTTGCAGCATTACTCCTCCAGAACTCCTTGGGATGCTGCTCTACAGTTGGCTGAAATCTCGTTCGGCTATTGGTTGAGAGAATCATACCTGAAAAGCTGTTGTTGTGTCGAACCCCGCCGCCGCACCCCGCTTCGCGCCTTCCTCACTCCCCCCGCAGATACCCCCAGTACCGCTCCGGCGCCTCCAGCATCCTCCGCGTGATCTGATAATGCGACGTCTCCCGCAACTCCACTCGCGGCAGCCGCGCATCGTCAAACGACACAATCGTTGCCCCCGGAAACGTCAGCAATATCGGAGAATGCGTCGCAATCACAAACTGCGACGCCCCCGCCCCCACCAGGTCGCTCATGATCGCCAGCAACCCCAACTGCCTCTGCGGCGATAACGCGGACTCCGGCTCGTCCAGAAAGTACAGCCCCTCCCCAACCCGGTTCCCGATGATGTCCAGAAACGCCTCTCCATGCGACCGCGCATGCAGAGACCCCCCGCCATACCGCGCATACGGATCGCCAATGAACCACGGGTCCTTCGCCCTCGCATCCAGCAGCGAAGCGAAATGCGCCTCAAACTCCGCCCGAAAGAAATACCCGTCCCGCGGATGACGCCTCATACTCAGCCGCAGCGCCCGGCTCAGCGCGCTGTCCTCCTCCGGGCCGTGCGCGCCACCCAGTTCGTTCCGTCCCCCACCCGAAACCGGAAACCGGCACGACACCGCCAGCGCCTCCAGCAGCGTTGACTTCCCCGTCCCGTTCTCCCCCACGAAAAACGTCACCGGCGTCGAAAATCTCAGCGCCAGCCCCTCCACGAAAGGCAGAGAAAACGGAAACGGCCGCTCCGCCGGAATTCGCTCTTCCACAATCCGCACATCGCTCAAATACACCCAACCGTCGCCGCTCATGACCCCGGCCTACTTCTTCTTCACCCGGGCCGCCTCGTTCGCTACCGCCGCGCGCCGGACCAGCTCCTGCAACGCCGCCTCATTCAGCCTCTCCCCCTCCCGCATGTCGATCGCCCGCCGCACATTCCCCTCCAGGCTCGAGTTGAAAAGCCCCGCCGGATCCTCCAGCATCGCCCCCCGCGCAAACGTCAACTTCACCACGCTCTTGTACGTCTCGCCCGTGCAAATGATCCCCGCGTGCTCCCAGACCGGCACCCCGCGCCACTTCCACTCCTCCACCACCTCCACGCCAGCCCCCAGGATCAGCGCCCGCACCCGCGCCAGCGTCTCCCCCCGCCAATCACCCAGTTCTGCGATCCGTCCGTCAATCAACTGCGACGGATTCTCCCCACCCTGCGCCTTCTTCATCGTCATCCATCCCCCCACTGTCCTTGCTCTTACAGCGCGAAATCGTTTATCAATATACTACGCCGCCCATATGCGGCATCGTCTCGCGGCCCCCCGCCTGCGGGACCGCTCAAGGAGTTTTACTAATGAAACTAGGCATTTTCGCCCTGCTTCTCGTTGCCTTCGCCGCCCCTGCCATGCCCGCCGCCGCCGACCCCCAACTCACCGGCAAGTGGACCATCCACTACTTCATCGGCGGCCAGGAAGGCGATTTTGCCTGCACCTTCACGCAGAAGGAAAAGGATGTCGCCGGTTCCTGCGCCGGTACCCAGGGCCAGGCCACCTTCGAAATCACCGGCAAACTCGATGGCCCCGCCGTCACCCTCCAACACAAGGTCGAATACAACGGCGACCAGTTGACCCTCACCTACACCGGCAAGGCCGAATCCGCCGAAAAGATCGCCGGCAGTGTCTCCGTAGCCCCCATCGGCGTCGACGGAGATTTCACCCTCGCCCCTACCAAGTAGCCCGCGCCCCAAGCCCGGTCCGGCCCCCCCGCCGGACCGCGCCCCGCTTCAATCGCAGGACAGTAGCTTCGAGTCCTTCCTGTTATGATCTCCCACTAGGTGTAGCCATCGCCGTCCACAATGCTGATCTCAGTGGCAACTTCCGGGTTGCCGACGATCCGCTCGCCGCAATCTCCCACAACGCCGTTTCGGACCCGTGGAGACCGTAACTCTACACTCTGCCTTTCCCGCGATCTATCGGTATGGAAGGCCGTGAAGCCATTCCTTAGTAAGCACGATTGACCTTGTCCACATCGGAGCGGGTTCTGGTCTCATAATTGAGCGAGATATGCCTGTCCACGAGGTTCTCCCCACGCCGGATCTGAATTCCTACGGCAGCGAGCGTTTCATGTTCGGCGATCGTTGGCGCTTCGGCATTGAATGCGAAGTCCAAAACTGTGAGCTTGACCCGTGGGGATCTCCTGAACCATACGGATCGTTATGGCTGTGGGGGGGGCCGGACAGTTGATCGGAAACTCCGGCGCTGCGGAACAACTAGTCCACGGGTTCAGCCCACTCGACGCGGTAAGAATCGACGCCGGAAATAGGAGATCCTCCGAAGTTCCGGGCACAACCAATCTTGACAAACTGGACTTCATCATTTGGGTAGGGTTCGGCGACGATGAGGACTTCGACATTGCGAAATGGGGGCTTCAAAAAATCGGGCACGCACGGAAGTTTGATGTGCAGTGTTTTGAGTTGTTTCCTCGCGGATATTCGCCCTTTCAAGACGGATGGGAAGCCGTGCTACTCGATGACGGTCAACGGGAAACACTAGTCTGGCGCCAGTGGCGCGAAGATGTGGGCGAGACTCACGAATTGTCTCTCCCTCAAGGTGAGTTCACTTCTGTGATCGCGCTAGCAACCGACTGGTTCAGTGCCTTGCACCGGAGTCGGCTAGCAACAGTGGAAAGAACGCCGGACGAGAAACCGGGGCTCGTGCATCGGGTCAGATAGCAATGAATCTACTTTGCCAGCGATAACTCGCGCAAAGTCGCGAAGGGTACAGCTACGCTAACGGTTCCGGTCCGGAAGTCCCGTTCTGGGAAGTCAGTCCCGAAAACGCCCCTGCCTACCTTGATCCACCCGTCCCTGTAGCCCAAGTCCCACAGGTCCCATCTCCGAATTGCTCCTGGATGATGCGCCATCCGGAAGTTGAATACAACTCCGAACCGGTCGCTGGATGGCCGAGCACTAGCCGCGAGGTCGAGTATGCCGGAGGTGACGGACATTGTTGTGTCGAAACGGCGCCACGTGTTTTCAAGCACTGAGACGCAAACGCATTCGAAGTCCGTCCAGGGTGCGGATGCAATTCGCAAGCCGCTCGCCCGGCCTGGCCGAGACCTCAACCGACGAATGGATCGACGATCCGCACGCCGGCGTTCACAAAGTCAGAACGGTTTCGCGTGACCACCGCCAGACCGTGGACAACTGCTGTCGCCGCGATGAGGCTATCCTTGATCGGCATCGCTTTTCCGGTGGCGCGAAGCCGCGCCAGCAACTCCGCCCACTTCAGGCCCGTGTCCACGTCCCAGGGTAGACAATGAAGACGCCCCGCCCCCGCGTCAAACCAGCGTTCGAGCGAGGTCCGCTTCCTGCCCTGGGGCAGGATGAGAATCCCGAATCGCAGTTCGCCCAGAATGACCGGATCGACGGCGATCTCTCGCTCATGGGCGCGAAGCCACTCCACCACTCGCGGGTCGGGCGTTGGCTTCGTCGGCTCGCTCAGTACGTTCGCGTCAACCAGGTATTTCACAGCACATCCGTGGACTCAGAGTCGATCCGTACGAAAAAGTCCTTTTGCGGACAGGCGAACAGCCAGTCGATGGCGCCCTCGTTCTTCGGAGCCGCACGGCGAACCAGCCGATAGTCCCCACGATCAAGACGCTCGACGTCAAACTCCTGCCCAGGTTCGACACCGTCCATCTGCCGGAACTGTGCCGGCAGGACGATCTGGCCCTTGGAAGAGACGGTGGTCTTCATGCTGGTAAGATATCGTCTTACTCACAGCCGCGTCAAGCCCCGCACTGCACCGGTACTATCGCGGCAAGCATCCGGAGACTCGAATGCCACCAGCAGGAACGCTCTCGTACCCGTTCCCACGGAATCCCCTCCAACACCCGCCCCGCCGGATGTAGACTATTGGCTGCCCGGAAAGGAAAGCCCCACTCCCCATGAAAGCCAATAGACGCAAATTCATCCAGGCGCTCGGCACCGGCTCTGCCGCAATCGCTGGCGCCTCCACCGTCACCGCCGCCCCCGCTCAGCCTCACGCCCAGAATGGCCCCGTCCTCCTCGTCGGCGACAACATCGCGGTGGCCAATACCCAACACGGCAAGGTCCGTGGCTACATCCTCCGTGGCATCCACCACTTCCTCGGCATGCCCTACGGCGCCGATACCTCCGGCGCCAACCGCTTCATGCCGCCCCGCAAGCCTGCCCCCTGGACCGACGTCTACCCCGCTCTCTGGTGGGGCAATACCGCCCCGCAAAACATGGAGAACCGCTACGCCAATAAGTTCGCCTCCTTCCGCGATCACTGGAACTACGACGATGTCAGCGAGGATTGCCTCCGCATCAACGTCTTCACCCCCGCCCTCAACGACGGCAAAAAACGCCCCGTCATGTTCTGGATCCACGGCGGCGGCTTTACCAACGGCAATGCCATCGAGCACGATGGCTACAACGGCGAAAACTTCGCCCGCCTCGGCAATGTCGTCTTCTGCTCCATCAATCACCGCCTCGGCCCCCTCGGCTTCTGCAATCTCGCCGCCGTCGGCGGAGACAAGTTCGCCGCCTCCGGCAACGTCGGCATGCTCGATATCGTCGCCGCCCTCGAATGGGTCCGCGACAACATCGCCAACTTCGGCGGCGATCCCGCCAACGTCACCATCATGGGCCAGTCCGGCGGCGGCGCCAAGGTCTGCATCCTCACCGCCATGCCCTCCGCCAAGGGCCTCTTCCACAAGGCAGTCGTCCTCAGCGGAGCCTCCCGCAAGTCCGGCGAAAAGGCCCTCTCCGAAAAGCTCGGCGCCGCCGTCCTCAAGGAGGCCGGCCTCACCCCCGCCGAACTCGACAAGCTCCAGGCCATGCCCTGGAAAGATTTCTACGCCGTCGCCACCCGCGCCCAGCAAAACCTCGCCCGCGAAGCCGGCCCCGCCGGCGGAGGCCTCACGCGCGGCTTCAGCCCCGTCGTCGATGGCGCCATCCTCCCCAGCCATCCCTACGATCCCGGCCCCGCCCCCACCGCCGCCGATGTCCCCATGCTCATCAGCTCCGTCGAAAATGAGCAGTCCCCCAGTTGGGCCGATGCCTCCCTCGAAGCACTCACCCTCGATCAGGTCGCCGAGCGCCTCAAACAAAGGGCCGGTTTCGGCGCTGGCTTCGGCGAACGCGCCCGCGATGTCGTCGCCTCCTACGCCAAGGCCTTCCCCAACGCCAAACCCGTCGAAATCTGGTCCCTCGCCAGCAGCAACCGTCAAAGCGTCGTGGCCCTCGCTGACGTCAAATCCCAACAGCCCGCCCCCGTCTACGTCAACTGGTTCACCTGGCAGCCGCCCCTCTTTGACAACCGCATGCGCGCCTTCCACTGCGTCGATATCTGCTTCTGGTTCTACAACACGGACCTCATGCTCACCCACACCGGCGGCGGCCCCCGGCCCAAGGCCCTCTCCACCCGCATGGCCGGAGCACTCCTCCAGTTCATGAAGACCGGCAATCCCAACGGCGGCGGCCTCCCCCCCTGGCCCAAATACACCCCCGCCAAAGGCGAAACCATGATTCTCGACGACAAGTGCGAGGTCAAATCCGATCCTGATCGCGAGGCCAGAAAGGCCCTCCCGGCACTCACCTAGAAACCACGCTCAGCCGGCCGCCCCAGCCCGGGACGGCCGGCGCGTCGCCTTCCCATCCATGCCTATGCCCATGCCACTCCACCGCTTGCCCTCCGCCCTCCAAACCCTCCGCCCCCTCACGTCCTTCAGCCGCCGCGCCATCCTGGATTTCCAAGGCGCGCAGCTCCGCCGCCTCGTCCGCCACGCCTACGAGAACGTCCCCCTCTATCGCCGCCTCTTCGATTCCGCCGGCCTCCACCCCCGCCATATCCAGGGCGTCCAGGACCTCCATCGCATCCCCATCGTCTCCCGCGCCCTCCTCCAGGAAACCCCCGTATCCGACCGCCTCGCCCGCGGCGTCGCCCAGTCCAGCCTCATCCCCTGGCCCACCAGCGGCTCCTCCGGCCGCCCCCTCCTCATCCTCCGCACTCGCGCCGAAGATCAGCTCCTCATGGCCGTCCGCCTCCGCCAGCTCTTCTCCCTCGGCCTCCGCCTCACAGACCGCCGCGCCGCCGTTGCCCTCCCCGATCCGCCCATCGCCAACTTTCGCTGGGACGATCCCCTCCGCGGCCGCATCGGCCTCCTCATCCGCCGTAAAGTCAGCTGCCTCGATTCACCCGAATCCGTCGTTTCCCAGCTCCGCGCCCTCAATCCCGATGTCATCGAAGGCTACCCCGGCAGCCTCGCCCGCGCCGCCATCCTCCTCACCGATGACGATCGCCGCCTCATCCGCCCCCGCTTCATCGTCTCCGGCGCCGAGACCCTCTCCCCAGCCCTCCGCCGCGACATCCAGCAGGGCTTCCAGGCCCCCGTCTTCAACTACTATGGCGCCGATGAATTCAACCTCATCGCCGCCGAATGCCCCTCCTCCGGTCGCCTCCACCTCATGGAGACCTCCATCCTCGCCGAGGTCCTCCTGGACGGCCAACCCGTCCAACCCATGCAGTCCGGCCAGCTCGTCGCCACCGCCCTCCACTCCTTCGCCATGCCCATCATCCGCTACAACCTCGGCGATCGCGTCACCCTCGGCGAAGAGCTCTGCCCCTGCGGCGCACCCCTCCGCACTCTTGTCCACGTCCAGGGCAGGGAACTCGATCGCTTCACCCTCCCGGACGGAAAACAAATCCACCCCTTCGCCCTCGTCGACCCCCTCCTTCAAGCCGCACCCTGGATCTGCCAGTTCCAGGTCGTCCAGCACCGCCGCGATCATGTCGTCGTCTCCGTCACCTCCAACCACGGCAACCCCATCCCCCCGCAGGCCCTCGCCCAGATTCAAACCAAACTCGCCGCCATCCTCGGCCCCGCCGTCACCGTCCAAGTCGAACATCGTCCCGAACTCCCCCAACAAGCCTCCGGCAAATTCCGTCCCTACCGTTGCCTGGCCGAATAGCCTCGCCCCCGGTCGGCGGCCCAATCTGGAGCGAGCCGTCTCAATTGTTGATGGCGCCGGTGGCGAGGAGGGTAACCATCAGTAATACGTAACCCCCGACGCCCACGCAGATCCAAATTGCAGTCTTTGCGCCACGGCTCATTCCAGCGTTCATTTGGATCTGCTTGACGCTCTTCACCTGATCGAATCGTAGCGACTGCGTCTGGATCTTCCCCCCTTCCGTCGTCTGCAACTCGAAGGAGTCCGCCTGTATCGCGCCCAGACGTCCTCGATGCTTTTCCTTCGTCTTGGTCTTCACCTCGACGATCTTGCCAGCCTCGATGAGTCCAACTTCCTGCTTGATCTTTGACTCAGACTCTTGGCCGCCAGTCCCTGCGATGGCGGGCGATGGAAGTGGCGCACCTAGAATCAGAAGCAAACTCAACTGACAAGCGATGTAGCGTGGGAACAACTCAGTTTCCTCCTCGATGGGTCGCGACATTGAGCGCAAACAGATAAACATGTCTGTTTCTCGTTGTCAAGCCAGGTTTCCGCAGGCCGGCGATTTCGATTCTCCTTGCTTCTGTTCCAGCCCGTTCTTGCCGTACTGCTCTGCTTCTCACTTGTCTGCCCCTCGGGTCTCGCCACCAGCTCCATCGTCGAAGTAAAACTACCCGAGAATCAGCGAAAAAGCTGACAGGCCGTCTCGGCACAGTCACCGCGGAAAGACCTGAGATGCAGACTACGCAACGAGAAGGGCCTATACACCGTCATTGATATCCTCGCCGGCATTGGTATGCAGTCAGGCAGGCGCAGCATTGTTGCCGGGAAGCAATGTCAGCGATTCGAGAAGTTCAGGCCCCGCCAATCTTGCCGCCTTCCTCTCATCCGCGTTCATCCGCGCAACATTTCGTACACTCAAACTGAATGCTCAACCGCGGCTATGCTTACGCCACAATCATCGGCGCCAGCCACCACGGTCAAACCCTGCTCTCCCATCTCGCAAGCCTCTACCCCCACTCCACCCCGCAAGCCTGGCAGCAAAATCTGAACAACGGCGAAGTCACCCTCAACGGCGTCACCGCCACCGGAGCCGAATCGGTCACCGCCGGCCAGGCCCTCGTCTGGAACCGCCCGCCCTGGGTCGAACCCGCCGCCCCACAGCACTTCGATGTCCTCTTCGAAGACCCCCATCTCCTGGCCGTCGACAAACCCAGCGGCCTCCCCACCCTCCCCGGGGCCGGCTTCCTGGAAAGCACCCTCCTGCGCCTGGTGCAGAAACATTTCCCCACCGCCAACCCGGTCCACCGCTTGGGCCGGGCCACCTCGGGCATCGTCCTCTTCGCCAAAACGCCCCAAGCGGCCGCCCATCTATTCGCCAGTTGGAATACGCCCAAAATCCAAAAAATCTACCGGGCCCTCGCTCAGAACATCGCGCAAAACGACGCCTACGAAATCCTCACACCCATCGGCCTCGTACCCCACCCGCTCATCGGTTCCGTCTGGGCCGCCAGCCCACATGGCAAGCCGGCAAAGTCACTCGCAAAGGTGATTGCGCGCACCACCAGCACCACAACATTTGAGGTAAGCCTCCATTCGGGCCGCCCCCACCAGATCAGAATCCACCTGGCCTCCATCGGCCATCCCCTCGTAGGCGATCCTCTCTACGGCCCAACCGGCCTGCCTCTCGAAAACCTCCCCGGCCTCCCCGGCGATGGAGGATATTTCCTGCACGCCCAATTCCTGACATTCCACCACCCCATCACCGCAGAACAGATCAACATCGAGGCGCCTTTGCCCCCAGGCATCCATCCCAATGCCGCCGAGTTCGCCCAATCTACGAGTGGAAGCCGAAGGGCAAACCGCAGACATTCTTGATCATCGCGAGTCGTCCGTACGGGCTGTCCTTCTACGCAAAAAAACCCGCCTCGAGTAGCTTGGGTGATTCTCGCCGCATAGGAAGCTTCATGCGGCTGACCTCCATCACACGGTCCTCCGCGACCAACACCCCGCCATCTCGTGCATTCGCGGTTCCGTCCGCAGATCAATCGATCCGGGCTGCAGGTCTCCAAACCACCCGGCCGAATTTCAGCCGATTTCATCCGCGTTCCCGCCCGCCCGCCCTATCCCCCCAGCTCCCCCCGGTACCGCCGGTGCTCAATCAACAAACACCGGTCCTGCACCACCATCAACCCCGCCGCCCGACCCTTCTCCGCCGCCGCGTCATCCACAATATCCAGTTGCAGCCAAACCGCCTTTGCCCCAATCGCGATCGCCGCCTCCATGATCGCCGGCACATACTCCACCTGCCGGAACACGTTCACGCAATCCACCGGCTCCGGGATGTCCTCCAGCCGCGCGTAGCACTTCTCCCCCAGAATCTCGCTCTGCCCCGGATTCACCGGGACAATCCGGTACCCCGCCCTCTGCATGTACGCCGCTACGTCATAGCTTGGCCGGAACTTGTTCGCCGATAGCCCCACCACGGCAATCGTCCGGCAACTCTTGAGAATCTCCAGCTCGTCTGCCATCGCCCCTACTTGTCCAGCTTCAGCAACTTCCGGAACCGTTCCACTTCGGTATATTCCAAATGCCGGAAATCGCCCACCCGCACTGCCCCAGCTTCAAGAACCCGATCTGCACGCGCCTCAGCTTTTCCACCAGCCGCCCGCAATGCTTGAACATCAGCCGGATCTGGTTCTGCCGGCCCTCGGTCAGCCGCACCTCATACCACGGGTTCGTCGCGTCTTTGATCAGCTTGATCTTCGCCGGCGCCGTCCGCCGCCCATGCAGCGCAATGCCGCTCATGAACAGGCTCAGCTGATCGTCGCTCAGATGCCCGTTCGCCTTCACCAGGTAGACCTTCTCTACGTGGCCCGCCGGCGAGGTCAGCTTGTTCGCAAACTCCCCATCGGTCGTCAGCAGCAGCAGACCCTCGCTGTGATAGTCCAGCCGCCCCACCGGAAACACCCGTTCCTTCACCCCGCGCAGCAGGTGCTTCACCGTCTCGCGGCCTTCCGGGTCGCTCAGCGTCGTCACCACTTCGCGCGGCTTGTTCAACGCAATGTACACGTGATGCTTCGGCTTCTTCAGCAGCGTCCCGTCTACCTTGATGTGATCCCGCTCCACATCGGCCTTCGAGCCCAACTCCGTCACCATGTGGCCGTTCACCGTCACCCGCCCCGTGGTGATGTACTCCTCCGCCTTCCGGCGGCTCGCGATACCGGCCTGTGCCAGGATCTTCTGCAGGCGTTCTTCAGGCATTCTCTTCCTTTGGCGGCTCGGCCGCCGCCTCTGCCTCGGCCTCAACCGCGGCCACCGGAGCCGCCGGCAATTCCGCCTGCGGCTCGTCCACCGCCTCCGCAAACTCCGCCGCTTCCGTCTCCGCCACCGTCTGCAACTCCGGCTCCATCGGAAGCGTCTCCTGCACCGGCGCTTCCAGCTCGTCGTCCGCCATCGATTGCCGCCGGATCTCCTCAAACTCCTTCAAGCTCGGCAGTTCCTGCACGTCCCGCAATCCAAATTGCGTCAGAAACTCTTTTGTCGTCTTGTAGAGCATCGGCTTGCCGATCACGTTCTTCCGGCCCGCCGTCGTGATCAACTTCCGGTCGATCAGCGTCTTCACCACACCGCCGCCCTGCACGCCGCGGATCTCCAGAATCTCCGGCATCGTGATCGGCTGCTTGTACGCGATCACCGCCAGCGTCTCCAGCGCCGCCTGCGACAGCTTCAAAGGCTGCTTCAGGTTCTGCACGAAGCTCCGCAAAATCTCGTGGTGCTCCGGCTTGGTCGCCATCTGATAGCCGCCAGCCACTTCACGGAAGAAGATCCCGCGATCCGGCCGGTTCGATTCCTCCGCCAGCTGCTTCAACACCGGTTCCACTTCTTTGACGTCGCGCCCCAGCGCCTGCGCAATCTGGATCACCGGCATCGGCTCGTTCAGCAGGTAGATGATCGCCTCCAGCACAGCCTTCAGCTCTGCCGCCTGCGTGTCGGATTCCGCTTGCGGCTGCTCCTGCTCGCCCAGCAACTGCTCGGCCGAAAGCGACACCTGAACCTCGTCTGCCAGCGGCGCAGACACCTCGCCCTCGTCGCCCGGGGCAATCTCGCCCGGCACAACCTCGGCCAGCGCCTCCGGCCCCTCAACCGCCGCCGTCAGCTCCGCCTCCGGCAACAATTCCACATCGGGCTGCTCCGTGGCAGCCAGTATTTCTTTCTCGTCCATTACTTAACTTTTGTACTCTTCTTCAATGCGCAGGATCGATTCTTCCGTCACCTGCATCTCATCGAAGCCTTTGTCGCGCTTGACTTGGATCTCGCCGAAACTTTCCGACTGCGTCAGCCGGATCGCCTGCTGCTTCACCATCTCCAACACCGCCAGAAACAGGCAGATCATCGCCCGCCGCGAGCGCTGCCGCTCAAATAACGGCACCAGCGCCACAGCCTGCCCGCCCGGCAGGTCCCGCAGCGTGTTCTTCAGGAATAGGATCATGTCGGGCACCGACACGTCTTCCTTGCTCACTTCATACAACGGCCGCGTCTTGGCCCGCTCCAGGATCTGCTCAAACGTCTTTACCAGATCGAAAAGCGATACCGCCAGCCCCGGGCTCTCGTCCGCGCTCACAAAGTTCTGGATCTGCGGATTAGACCAGATGGCCTCTTCGATCATCCGCTTCTCCTGCAACATCGCCGCCGCGGATTTAAACCGCTCATACTCCAACAGCCGCTCCACCAGTTCCTTGCGTGGATCTTCCTCGGGGTCCAGCTTCTCCAGTTCCGGATCGCGCGGCAACAGCATCTTGCTCTTGATGTGGATCAGCGTCGCCGCCATGTACACGAACTCGGCGCTCAACTCGATATCGAGGTCCACCGCCTTCTGCACATACTCCAGATACTGCTGCGTGATCTTCGCAATCGGGATGTCGTATACGTTCACCTGCTGCTTGCGGATCAAATCCAGCAGCAGATCCAGGGGTCCGTCGTAGTGTTCCAGATGTACGTTGAGCGGTAAGGACAAGGCAGAGACACCTCCTCTCAGAATAGCAGCATGGGGGCCCCGGAGCCCGTTCCCGCCCGCTCTCCATTTCATTCAGAATAATAGGAGGCATCTTCGGAGCCCATCGCCCATGGAATCTGCCTGGTTTGAAAGCGTCAGCCGCCGCGGCGGCAGAAAAACGGCTGCTCTGGCCTCCGCCAGCCGCCACGCCCTAGCCGAATCCTGCCAGGCCGCACTCGCTCGCTCCCAACACGCCCTCCTCGATTTGCAGAAAAACGAGGGCTACTGGTGCGGCGATCTCCTCGCCGATACCACCCTCGAGTCCGATTACATCCTCCTCCAGCTCTGGCTCTATCCGCCCACCGAGGCCGGTTGGTGCCCGCCCACCGTTGAAACCGTCCAAAGGGCCGTCAAGTCCATTCTTTCCAGACAGTTGCCCGATGGCGGTTACAATATCTACCCCGGCGGTCCCGCCGACGTCAGCGCCAGCGTCAAGGCCTATACCGCCCTCAAACTCGCCGGCGTCCCCTCCGGTAGCGACGCCATGATCCGCGCCCGCGAGTGCATTCTCACCCTTGGCGGCATCCAGGCTGCCAATAGCTACGTCAAGATCAACCTCAGCCTCTTCGGCCTCTACCCCCGAGCCCACGTCCCCTCCATCCCCCCCGAAATCGTCCTCCTCCCCGGCGGCGTCCTCTACGAAATGTCTTCTTGGACCCGCGCCATCGTCGTCCCCCTCTCCATCGTCCAGACCCGCGGCGGCACCCGCCCTGTCCCCCAGGGTTTCGATCTCGAAGAGATCACCGCGTCCGACAAGAGCTTCCAACTCCCCCGCCGCGATAAGCTCTCGCTCCTCTTCTCCGGCATCGATCGCGGCCTCAAAATCTGGCGCGATCGCGGCAACGCCAAGGTCAAAAATGCAGCCATCCGCGCCGCCGAAAAGTGGATGCTGGATCACACCCGCTACTGCGACGGCCTCGGCGCCATCTACCCGTCCATGATGTACCTCGTCATGGCCCTGGAAGCCCTGGGCTATCCCCCCGATCATCCCGACCTCGTGGAGGCTATCGGCCACTTCGACGCCCTCATGACCCAGCGCGGCGAGTCTTTCTTCTTTCAGCCCTGCTTCTCCCCCGTCTGGGATACCGCCTACGCCGCCTTCGCCCTCGGCGAAATGGGTACCGCGCCCCCCGAAAAACTCACCCAGGCCGCCGATTGGCTCCTCGCCCGCGAAGTCCGCCGCAAAGGCGATTGGAGCGTCAAACGCCCCGACCTCGAGCCCTCCGGCTGGGCCTTCGAGTTCGCCAACGAACACTACCCCGATATCGACGACACCGCCATGGTGCTCTTAGCTTTCATGCACGCCAAGGCCTCCGACCCCGACGCCCAGCAGCGCTGCGAGCGCCGCGCCGTCAACTGGCTCCTCGGCATGCAATCCAAGGACGGTGGCTGGGCCGCCTTCGACGTCGATAACGATTGGCAGTTGCTCAATCGCGTCCCCTTCGCCGATCACAACGCCATGCTCGATCCCACCTGCCCCGACATCACCGGCCGCGTCCTCGAGGCCCTCTTCCGTCGCGGCTTCACCCAGGATCACCCAGCCATCCAGCGCGGCGTCACCTACCTCCTCAATACCCAGGAAGTGAACGGCAGTTGGTACGGCCGCTGGGGCGTGGATTACATCTACGGCGCATTCCTAGCCATGCGGGCCCTCAAGCACGCCCGCGGCCCCGAGCCCGCCGAGGCCATCTACAAAGGCGCCCGCTGGCTCACCGCCGTCCAGAACGCCGACGGAGGCTGGGGCGAAAGCTGCGCCAGTTACGTCGAAAACCACTTCGTCCCCGCCCCCAGCACCGCATCCCAAACCGCCTGGGCCCTCCTCGGCCTCCTCGCCGCCGGCGACGGCCACCACGACGCCATCCGCCGCGGCATCGAGTTCCTCACCACCACCCAGAAACCCGACGGCACCTGGCACGAAGACCTAGCCACCGGCACCGGCTTCCCCAACGTCTTCTATCTCCAATACACCCTCTACCGCAACTACTTCCCCGTCCTAGCCCTCACCCAAGCCCGCCGAGCCCTAGCCCCCAAACCCACCTGGGTCCAACCCCTAGCCGCCACCTAACCCCCGCCCCAACCCCACCCAGCCATCCCCAGCTGACCCAGCCCTCCAACAACCACCCAGCCAACCCCACCCAGCCCTCCCAAGCTGACCCAGCCCTCCCAAGCTGACCCAGCCCTCCCAAAACATCCAACAGAACCTCCGTCGGGGGGCGGGCGCCCTCGCCCGCCGCGACACCCCCTGGTGTCGCGCAACCTACGCCGGACTGCCCTGCAACTTCTTCGAATCCCAATGCCTACCCGGAATGAATGCGAACACGAGATACTGATATCTGAAATGTCTAGGTATCTCTCTGCAATCCTGTCAACCCTTCTCGCCTTCGCCACGCTCCACGCCCAATCCACCGATCGAAAGCCCTCAACCCCAGAGGATCGCGCCAAAGTCGTGGAGGTCTCCAGGTCCCTCGAAGCAGACCCTCTGGCGAAGATCGCCAAAGATCAGCGCAACTGGATCGTCCACTGGCTGATCGCCGTACCCGATATCAGCGTGAAAGTCTGCGGCAATCTCCTCGGGCCGCTGCTCGGCTCGAACAAAAACTACTCGGCGGAGATTTTCACGCAACTGGTTCCATCTTCCGCGGCCTTCGTGATTACGCATCCCGAAAAGTCCAAAGACGACGTTGCTGTCTACACCGCTGCCCTGGAGGGTGCACTCCGGACGTATGAGTCCATACTAGGGCTGAAACCCAAAGCGAGGTGGCCGTACCTCGACGGTCTCATCGAGAAGCGCGACACGGTTGGCTTGACCGAGCACGTTCGCCAAGTCGCCGAGCACTGCAATTAGCCCGACTCGGGCACCCAATCTGCGGAATCCGGTTCCTCAGCCCCTCCGCCGGCGCGAAGACCGCACCACCACAACCAATACCCCAATCAGCCACAGCCACGCGCCAGCCCAAATGCTGAGCAAAAGATATCTCTGCCGCTCCTCGGCCGGGCTTGCTGGGATCACTTGCCACGGACGCAAACTCGAAAGATCCGCATCGAACGATGCCCCTCCGGGTTTGCCATCACGGCCGTACGAGCTGATTTCCGGCGGCACTGAACCACCGGACCGTGAATAGACATACGCACGACCCCACGGATCGATCGGGACCTCGTTCAGGTACGGTCCCATCCAGCCCGCTGCACCCTGGTTGACCACAAGAGCATTGAGTTCGGGGTACTCCCCACAGTCCACCCTGTACCGCTCGACCGCCTGTGCGATCCGCTCGATCTGAATCTCGCCGCGAAGGTAGCGGCCCCGATCAGGGTTCGTCCTTGGATCTGCAAAGAAGCCGATGAAGACGACGAGAGCCGAGACGACTCCACCGCCCAGGAACAGCAATTGCCCAATCGACTTCAAGAGCATCTGAGAATCTCTGCAGCTACCCACAATCCTTCAGACGCGCGCCGCTCAAGAAACGTCGATTCTGCCCTCCACAAACGCCCGCACCGTCTCCGCCGGCGAAGTCAAAAACTCCGCATACGACCCCTCAATATGCGCCCGCACCTCCGCCCGGATCTTCGCCTCGTCCCGCCCCCGCATAGCCTTCACAATCCGCTCATGCGGCCGCGTCGTACCCAACTGCCGCTGGCTCGCCTGATGAATCACAGCCAGAAACGCAAACAGCGGAGTCGTCAAATGATCCAACGTCTGACACAGAATCGCACTCCCCGCCAGCGCCCAAATGAAGCGGTGAAACCGGATATCGGCCTGCACGTGCTCATAATGGTCGCCCGCCGCAATTGCCTCCGCGATCCCGCCGGCCAGCTTACCCAGCTCCGCCAGGTCCTCTCTACTCGCGCGCGCCGCCGCCAGTACCGCCGCCCGCTCCTCCAGCAGCATCCGCAGCTCCAGCCGGTCCCGCACCTCCTCGCGCGTGAACGAGGTCACCGTCGTCCGCCGGTTCGCCTGCCTCACAATCAACCCGGCGCTCTCAAGCTGCGCCAGAGCCTCCCGCACCGTCGCCTGGCTCACCCGCAGCGAGCGCGCTAGATGCAACTCCCGGATCGCCTCCCCCGGTTGGATCTGCCCCGTGAAGATCGCGTCCTTGATCACGCCAAACGCCTGCGCGCTCAAAGACCCGCTGCGAATCGACGTCAGTTCAGAAGACATCGCGGCGCCTCACTGTCCCCTCTTGACGAGCCTGTCGAGCTCCGCCAGCTTCAACCGCACCGACGCGATCCACGCTGGCTCGCCCTCCGTCCAGTGCCCATACGTCGTGGTCACAATCGTGTCGTCCTTCAGATGCTCCACGCCCGGATAGCAGCAGTCCACCGCCTTGTGATTCTTCATCAACCGCACGCGATACTGCCCCGGCGTGCCCTTCACGAGATCCTCATAACGTCCCACCCAAGCCACCCAATCGCCCTTCGTCGCCGAATCCGCGCCCATGTCGCGGAACGTTAGAAACAGCCTGCCGTCCTTCGCGTAGGTGCCCTGATGCCGGTCGCCCGTGAGCGTGCCGGGCAGCTCGCGCGGCGTCGTCCATGTCGCGCCCTCGTCGTTGCTAAATGAGACAAACGAGTTGAATTTGCGGCTGTTCTCTCGCAGCACCATCGCCAACTGTTTCCCATCCGGCGAGCGGAAAACACCGGGCTCGCACAGCATCGCTTCCGCATGAGTGGCAATCGCGCGAGGCTCGCCCCACGTCAGCCCGCCGTCACTCGACGTTGTCTGATAAACAACGAATGGCCCGCGCGTGCCCGCATTGCGGAAGAACCGTCCGTCGTCATGGAAGAACGCCATGTAGCGTCCATCTTTCAACTGCACGACGCTGCTCATCGCCACGATGCCGCCGTACTTGCCAATCGGATTCAGCGGACTCCACGACGCGCCGTCATCCTCGGAAACCGCCATGCGAATCGGATAGAGCCCCGAAAAAACGATGAGCCGCTTCTTGCCTTTCGCATCGATCACGCGATGAATCGTCGGCGTCTCCAGCGACGTCGCCCAGTTCTCCGGCACCGGAAGTCGCGCCCCCCATGTCTGGCCCGCGTCACTGCTGCGCTTGTAGATGATGGGCCCTTTGCCATGCCCCTTCGGATACACGGCGAGCATCGTCTTGCCATCCTCCAGCAACACCGTGGTCGGATGGCCCAGGTACTGACCAGCCTCCCGATCCACCTGCACCTGGCGTGCCGTGTCTGTGGCGAGATCGATCAACGGGATCTGTGCGAATGCGAGCAAGAGCAGGAGATTCATAGCATACGTTCCTTTGCGAGAGCCGCCGCGCCCACCACGCCGGCATAGTATCCACCCGCCGCCGGCACGACGCGCAAGCGGCGCTGAGCATGAGCGAACACACGTTGCGCCAGGTCCCTTTCGACATGCGCAAAAAAGCCAGCAGCGTTCTGCGCGTGCCCTCCGCCAATCACAACGAGCTCCGGATCGAGAATGTGAATCACGGCCGCCAAGCCCTTCGCCACCGAGCTGGCCTCCTCGGGGTGCTTATCGAGGTTGCTGATCTGTCCGATCGCGCCGGCCAATGAGGACGCACCTTGCAGCACTTCGCCGTGGATCGCGATGGCCCCGCCCACTCCCGTACCCAGCGTGAGCAGAACCACGTTGCCGCAGCCGCGCGCGGCGCCATACTTCAACTCACCCAGCAAAGTCGCGCGCGCATCGTTATCGGCGAACACAGGCAGCCCCGCCATTTCACTCATCACCGCGCCCGCCCAACCGCGCAATGCATCGGTCGCGAAGACAACTTCGCCGCTCGCCGTGTCCACCCAACCCGCCGTCGCGATGCCGATGGCCCGCGCATCCCGCGCGTGCAGCCGGCATTCGGCGGCAACATCGGCAAGGTGCATCAACAGCGCCTCACGGCCCGCTTGCGCGGGCGTTGGTTTTGTCTTGGACCACAGCAATTCACCTTCGCCAGTGACGACGCCGTACTTTGTGTTGGTGGCGCCCATGTCGATGCCGATGTAGTGAGAAGGGTCCGGCGCGATGGCGCGAGCGAAGGCACGCGTGATGGAATGCGGCCGCGTGATGGCGGTGCCGGCGATGACGGCCCACGCTCCGGCGTCGATGGCGGCGCGCGCCTGAGCGGGTGTGGCGATCATTCCTTCGGCGATGACGGGCACGTTTACGAGGCTTTTCACACGTGCTACAAACTGGGGCTCAAAAGTGCGAATTTTGCACGTTTCCGCACTGTAACCGCGCATTGTGGAAAGGACGAAATCGGCACCCGCTGCGGCGGCCGCTACGGCCTCTTCCTCGGTGGCGATGTCGGCGAGGACGGGCACGCGCAGTTCGTTCTTGATTTGGCGGAGACGGGCGAGGGCGCCGTAGCGCTGGCCGCGCGCGGTGCAATCGAGCGCGACGGCTGCCGCGCCGGCTCCGACTAGCGCGCGCGCGGATTCAAAATCCGGCGTAATTAGCACGTTTCCATCGTCCTGCACGCGTTTCTGGATGCCGATGATGGGCAGGTTCACCGCCTGGCGGATGGCAGCGATGTCGGCCGGGCCGTTGGCGCGGATGCCGGCGGCGCCTCCATCGAGGGCTGCTTTGGCGAAGCGCGCCATGGAATCCGGCGAGTAGAAGGCGTCGCCCTCGGAGGCCTGGCACGAGACGATCAGGCGGCGATGGAGGGTGTCCAGCATATTATCGATTATCGATAATTGTGGCATACAATGGCTGGAGCATGACAGACACTCAGAAGTTCTTCGGCATCCTGCCGGCAGTGGTGACTCCGGTGGATGAGGCCGGGCGTTTTCAGGCGGCGCCATTCGAGGCGCTGCTGGCGCGAGTCTATGTGGCCGGCGTGGACGGCATCTACGTCTGCGGCCAGACCGGCGAGGGCTTGCAGCAGAGCGCGGCGCAGCGCAAGAAGGTGGCCGAGGTGGCGGTGGCGAGCTCGCCAGCCAGCAAGCAGGTCATCGTACATGTTGGCGCGATGTCTACCGGCGAGGCAGTGGAGCTCGCGCAGCACGCCTCGCGCGCCGGGGCGACGGCGATCAGCAGTCTGCCCCCCATCGGCAACTATTCTTTCGCTGAGATCAAGGCGTACTACCGCGCGATCGGCGAAGCGTCGAGCGTGCCGTTTCTCGTCTACTACTTCCCGTCGCTGGCGCCTTCGATGACTCAGGTGGAGCAACTGCTCGAACTGTGCGAGCTGCCGAACGTCGTTGGCTTGAAGTTTACTGACTCCGATTTCTACAAGCTGTCCATCCTGGCGCGTAGCGGGCACGTTGTGTTCAATGGCAGCGACGAGATGCTGGTGGCGGGGCTGTTGCGCGGCGCGTGCGGCGGCATCGGCAGCATTTACAACGTCATCCCGGAGATGTTTGTGGAACTATATGCGCTGGCGTCGGCGGGCGATTGGGCGGAGGCCTCGGCGCTCCAGGATCGCATCAACGACCTGATCCGCATCATCCTGCGCTACCCGGTTTTCCCGGCGGTCAAGACGTTGCTGAAGTGGAGCGGCCTGAATTGCGGACACTGCGTGAAGCCGCGGCGTGAACTGACGGCGGAGGAGACGGCGGACCTCGCCTCGCGTTTGCAGGGTACTGAATTCGCGGAGCGATTCCGGAGCGCGCGGTGAGGGCGTGGCTCGTAGTCGGCCTGCTGTGGGTGGTGGCGATGTTGAATTACCTGGACCGCCAGGTGATCTTCTCGCTGTTTCCGCCGATCCGCGCGGACCTGCACGCGACGGACTGGCAGTTGGGTTTGCTGGGCGCGGCGTTCCTGTGGGTGTACGGCGCACTGAGCCCGTTCAGCGGGTATCTCGCGGACAAGTACGACCGCGTGAAAGTGATCCTGGTGAGCCTATTCGTGTGGTCGGCCGTGACGTGGTTGACGGGCCACTCGCGGGGCTTCAACGAGCTGCTGTTTGCGCGCGGGTTGATGGGGATCAGCGAGGCGGCGTATCTGCCGGCGGCGCTGGCATTGATCGCCGATTACCACAAGCCGGCGACGCGCTCGCTGGCGACGGGCATTCACCAGAGCGGGCTGTATGCGGGCATCGCGCTGGGCGGCGTGTTCGGCGGCTGGATGGGCGAGCACTATGGATGGCGGGCGGCGTTCGCGAGCCTCGGCCTGGTGGGCGTGGCGTATGCGGTGGTGTTGCTGTTTCTGTTGCGGGCGCCGGCCAGCTCGGAGCGCGAGGAGCCCTTGAAGACGAGCTTTGGTCCGTCGCTGCTGGAGCTGTTGCGCACGAGCGGATTCCGCTGGGTGCTGGCGGCCAACACGATGGGCGCGATGGCCTACTTCATCATTTACGCGTGGATGCCGCTGTTCTTGTTTGAGCGATTCAAGATGAGCCTCACCGATGCCGGCTTCACGGCGACCTTCTATATTCAGATGGCGAGCGTGGCGGGGATTTTAGTGGGCGGCTGGCTGGCCGATCGATGGAGCCGGAAGAACGAGCGGGGCAGGGTATTGACGCAGTGGATCGGGTTTTCGATGGCGGCGCCGGCGCTGTTTGGGATTGCGATTGCGGACTCGCGGCTGGTGCTGGTGGCGGGGATGCTGGTGTTCGGCTTGGGCCGCGGCTTCTTCGATTGCAACCTGATGCCGGTGGTGTGCCAGGTGACGCGGCCGCAGTTGCGCGCGACGGGGTATGGGGTTTTGAACTTCGCCTCGACGATCGTGGGCGGGATCATGACGGCGGCGGCGGGCGGGCTGAAGGCGACGCTCGGGTTGAGCGCCGCCTTGCAGATCTCGGCGGTATTGCTGTTCTGCGCGGCGCTGCTGTTGCTGCGCGTGCGGCCGGTGGCGGTTAGCGGATCTCTGAGCCGGCAACCGGCGTGAGGATCTGGTTGGTGATGTTGGAGACGACCTGGCCATCGGCCCAGCCGGGCGTGACCCGCATCTTGGCCCATTCGGGGCTGCCGCCGAAGGCCTTCCAATTGGCTTCGCGGGCGGCGAAGTTGTCGAAGGCCACCATGTAGGTGAGGTTGGGCATGCGCGGGCCGGCGATCATTTCCCCGAAGAAGATGGGCAGCAGTCCGTACTTGCGGAAGTAATCGATCTCGCCTTTCTGGAACATGTCGATCTTGGCGGCGAGCGAGGTGGGCGTGTTGGATTCGTAGGTGCGCAGTTCGAAGATGCGGCTGCCGGCGGCGGGGGCTGCGGGGACCTCGACGGCGGGGAAGCCGGGGAAGCCGCGGAGGAGTTGGACCTCCATGCGCTGGAACGGGAGGTCGGCGCCCTCGATGGCGGGGTTCTTGGCCCAGCACTGATCGAAGGCCGAGGCGGAGGCGTGCTGGGCGACCAGCAGCACGGAGGGGGCCTCATTGCCGATGGCGGTTTGGAAGAGACCGATGGGGCCGGCTCCGGCGCTTTTCATAGCGGGCACGAGCTTCTTGGCGAGGAAGTCACCGAGCTTGGCGCGCTGGGCATCCATCGTGTTGCGGCAGCGGAACCAGCGCATTTCGAGGATCGCGGGGGATTTGGTTTGGGCTTGCATGGAAGTGTTGAGAAGAGGGGCGCCGGCGGCGGCTGCGACGAAACTGCGGCGTTGCATAATGCGGTGATTCTATCGCAAAGGCCGCCGCCGATTTCAGGGCTTGCTGAGGACTGATTCCGCGATGTCGCGGAGTTGCTGCCATTCGAGGCTGCTGCCGAGGGTGGAATCCGAGCCGGCCACGGTGTTGGAGCCGCCCCAGATGGGCTTGTCGGGCTGGTCTTCGGCGGCCTGAAAGGCGGCGATCAGGCGGGGTACGTCGAAGATGCCGTCGGTATCGTAAATCGCGCCGCGGATGACGCTGTAAGTGTAGCGGCCGGAGGGGCGGCGGCAGGTGAGGCTGATGAGATTGGTGTGGCCCTGGGTGGCGAGGACGAGGCGCGAGGCGGGGTCGCCTTTTTCGTCGGCGATGACGAACTCGTAGGGGGACGTGTAGAGGATCTCGGGCTGGACCAGGATGGGCGTGATGCCGGCCTTGCCTTCGAGGAGGGCGAGCAGGCGGTCGCAGACCAGGCGGATGGTGCGGGTGACGATCTGTTCATCGCCGACCACCTTGCCCATCTTCCGCTGGAGGCGGAATGGCTCGAAGACCCAGGTGAAGTGGTTGGCGACGAGGTCTTCGAGGCGGACGGGGTAGAGGCCGCCGCAGATGTCGATTTTGTTGTTGTACTGAACGATCCAGCGGAGGAGGGGCGCGCCGAGGGCGCCCTGGAGCAGGTTGTGATATTCGAGAACGAAGGCGGCGAGGCAGACATCCTGATCCGCGTTCCAGACGTAGACGTCGATGGGGCTGCGCTTTTTGCGCCAGCGTTCCATCATGCGGCTCTGGCGGACGGCGATATAGGCCTGCATGGCGGCGCTCATGGTGACCTGTCGGATGACGCCGGTGTGATGATCGAAACTCACGCGCGTGCCGCGCTGGCCGGGGACGTCGTCGAGGGCTTCGAGGGCGATGGAGTAGGGCGGCGACATCTGCTCGAATTCGGCCCAGGAGCGGATTCGTTCAGAGAGGACGTGGAGCCGGATGGCCTGGAACATCTCGCTCATTCGGGATCCTGTTGGCGGGGGGTGCCGGTTTCGATGGCTGGCTGGTGGTTCGGAAGTGGGTGGTGGGTTGGCATCTGGCCCAGTTGGTATCATACCGCCGCGGGGTGGCGTGGTAGGAGACTGTGTCGATTCGGCGGCTACCGCAGGCGACGGAATTCGTCGGCTGTGATGCCAAGTTGGGTGAGGATCTGATTGAACAACGGGGCGCCGATCTCGCGGCCTCCGTGGAGGGGAATGGTGACGGCTCGCCCGTCCGCATGGATCCATATTTCTTTTGGCCGCCGGGCTGGGGGCGGTGGCGGAATCCCAGCCGCGCGGCGACGCGACGAAACTCTTCGGCTTTTGCGCTAGGCGTGAACGATTTCGTTGGTGTTCGCGGGTAGCGCAAGGCCCTGGTCCCCATACTCCGCGGCGATCAGGCCAAAGACGCACTCCAATTCCGTGAGAGCCTCCGCCATTGTCGGCATCAGGGCGTAGCAACCAGGGATGGCAGGTATCTCGGCGACCCAGCCGTCGGGTTGGTTGCGATAGAGCAGGACTTTGTAGTCGTCCAGGGCCATCTGACGACAGTGTAGCGCTGGGACGTTGCGGGCGGGCCGCAGTCTGGATTCGTGTGTCGACCGAGGGATCTGACTGATCTGGATTTACCGCAGCGCCTGGAGGCGCGTGGGGGCAACGGCGCCGAAGCGGCGCTGGCGGGAGTGGAACTCGTCGAGGGCTTGGCGGAGGCCGGCGGCGTTGAAGTCGGGCCAGTGGACGGGGACAAAGTGGAATTTGGCGATGGCGAAGTTTACAGTCGGACCGAGTTTCCGTGATGTACGGTAATGCTGCTTCAACGCCATAATGCTGCTTTTCAACAACCGAACCGCTAAAGAGAATCTACTACTCGCTTTGGGACTGCTCTTTTTGCACCTCTGCATCCGATAATAGAGGCATGCTGGTCACCCTGTACTGCCGCTTCCCTCTGCTGCCACTACTTCTCTTCGCATGGGTTGGCCGGTGCTCAGGTGCGAGTTCGCGAAATCACGATCCGTTCCGCTTGGGGAGGCCTCGGCACGCCGCAGGATGAGACCATTTCGATTCGGGCCAAGAACGGAAAGCTGGCATACAACGGCAAACGAGTGGACCAGTCCAAAGTGGACGCCTTGATTGCCGCGCTCAGAGCTTCGATCGTTTCTGACCCGGACCCATCAAATTTGGGAATTACGCCCGCGTGGCTCGATGAACAAATCGCAGATCAAAAAGGCCGCTTCCGGCTGGAAGTGGCTGGAGCCACTGTAGGCCAGCGATCACTGCTTACCGATACATTGAAAGATCGTCAGAAGATCGAGCGAATCCTCCCTGGACTATTCAACTACGTGAGAATGGACGATTATCCCAGGCTACCGTGGAGTTAACTTTCGATGATGGCGAAAAGCTTAGGGCGGAAACCCACTCCTACTACCCCTTCATGCTTCCCTGGTCGGTTGGGCCGCACCAGACCTACAACGCGGACATTTCCAGGGCTGTCTCGAATCTCCTTGGGAAGAAATCGCCTAACAAAGACCGCTTAGGCCGCTCGACCTTCGCTTATGAACTCCTGGAAACCACTAGGCGTTCGATTGAGCGTGAATGGAACCTACTTGGCTCCGGAGGATCGAGCAAGCGACGCTTTGGCTGCACTCAGAAGCCAATACGAGATCGTGGCATCCGAGATCAATTCATACCATAGCGAGGAATACGGAACGGCCACCTACAAAGGTGAACTGGAACAGATCAACCTCCACGTAACACTCCGCAAGCCTTCTTACCCACCTGGCGTAACCGTGTCACTCGTGCTCCAGCAAGCGCAAGGCAAGGTTCAGGGCATCGAGCGCTTTCTTGCGAACGCGGAGAAGTACGAGAGCCTCGCCTTATCAGTGCCGTGGCTCAGCAAATACATGAAGGACAATCCGCGCGTTGCGGTTCGGATCTCGTACGTGCAGGACCGTTCGTTCGGCCATAAGGCGGTCGGACGTTCACGGAGGACATGCAATTCCGGGACCGACCGGATCTCATTGAGCAGGTACGGGCACAACAGCAGGATATTGTCCTCCTGATCATAGGTAACACCTACTCTGAGTCGTACTGGATTCTTTTCCCAGACAAGCACATGCTCCTTTGGCGCTTCGACGGACCGTCTGGGCTTCTCAAATGGACCCTGCCGACTTCTCAACGGGAGAGTGCGCGGGTTACAAAACAAACTACGGTGGCTGCTCCGGACGAGGGATCACCCCCGACGGAAGACTTGCCGCCGAGCGAACACCGCGAGACCAGGTGTGCATGGCATCAAACCGCACCAACCGCGCACACCGGCCGGAGATGAACCACTGTTTCCCGTGGAAGATCGTGGGCGAGGCGGTTTCATCGACAAGACCGGCAGGATCGCAATCCCGGCTGTGCTTCGACGCCGTTGGCGACTTCTCCGAGGGCGTGGCGCGTTTCCAAGCGGGATAACAAATGGGGCTACCTTGACAAGACCGGCCAAGTGGTCGTTGAGCCGAGGTTTCCGTGGGCGCAAGAATTCTCGGAGGGATTGGCGCGCGTGCAAGTATCTGGTTCGAGCCTAGGCATGGACGCGAAGTGGGGGTTCATTGACAAGACTGGTGCCGCCGTCATTGACGAACGAAAAGACCCGAGCTTCGGCGAGTACAGCAATATTGGAAGCGACAGCGCGGAAAGCGCGTTCCACGATGGGCTAGCTCTTGTCGATGTCGATGGAAAGAAGGGATACATCGATAAAGCAGGCAAGGTTGTGATTGCACCTCAGTTCACGTATGCCTACCCGTTCTCGGAGGGCCTGGCAGCTGCTACCAAGTCAGCCTCCGGTGACGATGGCTGGGGCCATATCGACACGACGGGACGATGGGTGGTTGAGCCGAGATTTCAGTGGGCAAGCTCATTCTCCAGCGGCCTGGCCCCGGTTAATCGGAGCCGAGACTGCGGCTATGTTGATCTGCGTGGCACGTTGGTTCTGAGCCCAAGTCTCGCCTGGTGAAACCGATTGCGCGACGGTATGGGGTGACTTCGCGAATGGTCTTGCCAGATGGAAGTTCGGAAAGAAATACGGTTTCATCGACAACACCGGGAAGACTGTGATCGAGCCCAAGTATGATCTCACCTTTCATTTCTCCGAAGGTGTGGCGGCAGTGATGGTGGGAGGCAAGTGGGGCTACATCGACACGACAGGCAGGATGGTGATCCAGCCAATGCCATTGATGCGCGCAGAAGATTTTCATCACGGCCTCGCGTTCGTCTCAACAAAAGACGGCAAGTACGGTTACATTGACAAGTCGGGCAAGTACGTGTGGACGCCGACGCTGTTGTACCGAGACTAGAGAGGCCTGTCGTCCTGATGGTCTTGGAAGACCTCCGAAATCACTGCGACGCCAGTGGCACGGTAGAGTCTATGGTCTAGACGCAAGCCGCGACAGGGTTTACCGCAAGGAACGGGGTTCCGAGACGGGCCTCGATTGCTTGGACGGGAAGCTCTTCCTATGGGTGGTGGCAGTGGGTGAGGTGTGTGGTGGCCGGAAACCATCCATCTCGTAGACGACTCCGACAGGCGGGGCCAGCCATGCCCAACCGGCCAATCTACGAGAATGCTGCTTCAACGCCACTGTCGGGAACCGCTGACGCATTTAGATTGTCTACGTTAGTGGATCTGCGAGGTATGCGCGCAACTGGATTCATTGTCTGCGGGGTGGTCGTAGCCAGCATCGGCGCCGCGCTCCTGCTCACCTCGCGCCCTGGGTGTTCTCCGTTGATGGGAAACAGAAGGTTCAACGCTATTCTGTAAGGCCGCTGCAGTCAGACCAGACGACTCCTCTTACAGTACAGGACCCCACTCACTTTCCTCCGCAACATACAGATCGTTGTGACTTCAGCGAGTACCATCCGCACATCTCCGATTGGCTGCCAGCCGGAGTCGTTGACCGTGCGATACCAGCCCTTTCCAGTTCAGGCGCGCCTCAGAGGAGTAGGAGGCACCGTTAATGTTTTCGTCCTAATCAACAGAGAGGGGTCGGTTGCGCGTTTGTGCAGCGTCGGCCCTGAAGAATTGCGGATGGCCGCAGAATCGGCAGCCGCTTTTTGGCGGTTCCGAAGGCCTACCATTAACCAGGGCACTGACCCGTTCAGGTACATCAAGAAACGCTCTCTTTTAAGTTCGTTCCACAAACCGCGCTCATCGTGACAGCCAGGAGAGAGGCCAGTCACGCCCAACTGGCCAATTTACGATAATGCTGCTTTTCAAGCATTCTCGTGAGTGCTCCTCCCGGATCGTGCTGTAATGGAGCGGCTAGGAAGGATGGAGGAAGTGTCAAGATCGAATCAGGAGGAAGGTAGCTATGCGATTTTTCTCCTGTTCCCTCGTGGTGGGACTGCTGCTTGGTACGTTGTCATGCTCGCGAGACAATCGGATGGAGTATCTCTTAAAGCCTGGCCTTGGGGTCGGCAGTCTGCGACTCGGCGATCGCAAGAGCCAAAGCGAGCGTGATACAGAATCCAGCCGCGAGGGCTACGCAAAGAGAGGCTTGTGGTACGCCTTCGACAATGCGGGAGCAATCTCTGAAATTATCGTAACCAGTCGCGAGTATGCGACCGACCGACAGATACGTATCGGATCCAGCGTTAAAGACGTGAGAGCCGCATATGGGACCGGCACGGAGGGCAAAATGAACTTATTGAAGGGAGATCTACCCATTGGTACAGTTGGGGAGTTGACCCTCGAGTATTCGGGGATCGTCTTTCTAATTAACCTGGATCGAGTTGTAGCGATTCGGCTGATCGGCGCTAGCGTCAGATAACACCGGCAAGGACCGGGATAGTCAAACCGGGTTTGGCTACTAGGGCTACTACCGCCTACTTCTCGCGGGCACCCCGATAACATCCTACTGATGAGGGCCGGAAACCATCGTTGTCGGAAACCGTTCGCTCGTGAGCCTCGACGGCACCGATCCCGGCAGCGTGGGCGAGGCTCCCAGATCTTACCGCAGCGCCTGGAGGCGCGCGGGAGCAACCGCTCCGAAGCGGCGCTGGCGGTTGTGGAACTCGTCGAGGGCTTGGCGGAGGCCGGCGGCGGTGAAGTCGGGCCAGTGGACGTCGGCGAAGTGGAATTCGGCGTAGGCGCACTCCCAGAGGAGGAAGTCGCTGAGGCGCTGCTCGCCGCTGGTGCGGACTAGGAGATCGACGTCGGGGCCGAGGGTGCGGGCGAAGTCTTCGCGGGTGCGGGCGCCGGCGGCGGCGGCGGAGAGAATGGATTCGCGGGAGGAGTAATCGACGGCGACGCGGAGGAGGAGCTTCGCGCCGTCGCCGGTGGCTTGTTCGGTCTCCTCAATCAGAGAAACGAGGGGGCCGGGGAGGCGGTCGCGGCGGCCGATGACCTGGAAGCGGACGCCCTGCTCGCGGAGCTTGATGGTCTCCTGCTTCATGTAGCGGGCGAAGAGGCGGAAGAGGCCGGAGATCTCGGTGGTGGGGCGTTTCCAGTTGTCGGCGGAGAAGGCGTAGAGGGTGAGCGTGCCGATGCCGAGGCCGGGGGCGGCCTCCACCATGCGGCGGACGGTTTCGGCTCCGGCGCGGTGGCCGGCGAGACGGGGCCAGCCGCGGGATTGTGCCCAGCGGCCGTTGCCATCCATGATGAGGGCGACGTGGAGGCCGTCAGCCACGGGGGCTCCGCATGGCATGGACCAGCGCCTCCATGTGATCGAGGTAGCGATTGAGGGCGGCGCGGCCTTCTTTAGTGAGCTTATATTCCGTTTTGGGCATGCGGCCTTCGAAGGACTTTTCGCAACCGACGTAGCCGGCGTCTTCGAGCTTGCGCGCGTGGACGCTTAAGTTGCCATCGGTAGTTTCGAGGAGTTTCTTGAGGTCCGTGAAAGTGAGCGCGGACGTGGCGGCGAGGGCGCTGACGATGCCGAGGCGGAGCTTCTCGTGGATGAGACGATCGAGCTGCGGGATGTCGTTCTGCACGGAGGCGAGACGGATGTCTTCCCCCGGCTGTGGTTTGCGGGCTGGTTTAGCCACCGTACCTCCTATAGATCCAGAATCCGAACACAAGGTGAAGCCCGCCGAAGCCGGCGGCGAGGGGGAGATCGCGCAAACCGGGCGGGGCGATGAGAGTAATGACGCCGAGTGCGAAGTAGGCGATGCCCATGGCGGGCACGATGCGGACGGAGAATGCTCCGCCGGCGATGACGGCTACGCCATAGAGCATGAGCCAGGCGGCGGCGACGGTATGGAGCAGGCCGGCGTGATAGAGGGGCCAGGTGAGCAGGGCGCCGGCGAGGATGGGGGGCGCGAAGCTGAGGACGAATTTGCGGCCGGCCTCGTTCCAGATGGGGGCGCCGGAGCGATTGGCCTTGTGGATCATGGCAAGCGAGCCGATGGCGACGGCGAGGACGAGCTCCGTGAGCCAGACGGTGAGCCAGCCCAGCGGGGTGGGCTGGCGGGCGGCCAGCCAGGCGGCGGGCAGCGCGGTGGCGCCCATGATCATGCCGCCGAGGCCGGGGACGGCGGTGAAGGAGGTGGCTCGCTCCATGGCGGAGCGGATGTACTGGAGGTTTTCGAGTGCGTGATCCGTCATGCGGATCGGTTCTACTTGTCCCACAGGAGCAATTAGATCACGAGTTCTCTCGTCCGTCAAGTACTTTATGTTTTAAAGTTCCCGTGCCGCTTAGAGGTCTTCGGGGAAGACGGCGTAGCCCTGGGGCGCGGGGTAGTGTTCCTTGAGGAACTTGAGGCGTTTGCGGAGGAGGTTGGAGGGGAGCTGGCGGGGGCCGGTTTCGACGTCGATATCGCAGCAGATGCCGTGCATGAAGAGCGTGAGGGTATCGATGAAGCTTTGGCGGGTGTATTCGCGGAAGCGTTTGGTGGGGCGGAGGCTTTCGCGGTCTTTCTCTTCGAGCTCAACCTTCATGCGCCAGGCGATTTCGTCCACTTCGCCGTGGGCTCCGTGCTTGAGCTCGTCGCGGAGCAGGTCAATGAAGGCGGGGGGGATATCCTTGCCGTTTTTGCCGCCGACCATCTCGGCGATGGCGCGGTAGAAGCGGTAGTGGCAATCGGCGACTTCGGTATCTTTGACGGCGAAGGCGAGGACGGCGGAGGCGCCGGAGACGGAGAGGCCGTAGGAGATGGAATCGGCGTCTTTGGGCTTGTGGGTGGCGACGAGGGGCTCGGATGCCGTGGTGGCGGTGGCCTTGGCGAGGTCGTCCTTTTGGAGGTAAGGGACGAGGAGGATGCGGATTTCGGGGAGGCGCGCGGCGATGGAGGGGGGCAGAGCGGCGACGGGCTCTTCGAGGTATTCGCGGCGATCGTCGTCGCTGAGGTTGGCGGCGGCGGAGTAATAGCAGAACGGCTTCGCAAGGGGAATCATCTCGTTGCGAATGCGATCGGCAAACTGGCCGAGGCGGAGGCTGGGTGGCTGCGAAATAGGCGCGGGCATCTTCGGTGGCAATTTCAGGATAGCAGAGAGGGTGATTGCGGCCTGGTTGGATTTAGGGTTGCGCGGGTCCGGGGGGACCCGCGGCGGACGAGGGCGTCCGCCCCCCGAAGTTCGCCGGACAGCATCTAGACTAGGAGGGTAGTGCGGAAAGTACTTGTATCGGCTGGGGAGTCGTCGGGCGACCGCTATGCGGCGGGCGTGGTGGAGGCGCTGCGGGCATTGGGGGTGGACGGTGAGTTTTTCGGGTGCACGGGCGTGGAGATGCGGGCGGCGGGGGTGCGGACCGTCGTCGATGCCGCGAGCCTCTCGGTGGTGGGGCTCGTCGAGGTGCTGCACCATATTCCGCGGATCTATGGGGAGTACCGGCGGTTGATCGCGGCGGCGGAGCGGGAGCGGCCGGATTTCGCGATATTGACGGACAGTCCGGATTTTCATCTGCGGCTGGCGAAGCAGTTGCACCGGCGGGGGATTCCGGTGTTTTATCTGGTGGCTCCGCAGGCGTGGGCGTGGCGGGCGGGGCGGACGAAGCAAATCCAGAGAAACGTGAAGGAGTTGCACTGCATCTTTCCCTTCGAGGAGAGATTCTTTCGTGACCGTGGCGTGGACGCGCACTACATTGGACACCCGCTGGCCGGCATTGTGCGGCCGCGGTACGGGCGCGCAGAGTTTTTCACGAAATACGGGATCCCCGAGGGGCGGCCGGTGATCGCACTATGTCCGGGAAGCCGGCGGGGCGAGGTGGGGCGGCATCTGCCGGCGCTGCGGGACGCCGTGGGGCGGATTGCGGCGGAGCAGGATTGCACATTTCTGCTGGCGACTCCGGCCGGGACGGCCGAGCGGTTTGGCGCTGGTTTCTTCGATTCGATCTGCGGGGACGGGCGGGTGCGGCGGATTGAGGGCGAGACATGGGACGTGATGGGTCATGCGGATGTCACGTTGGCGGCCAGCGGGACGGTGACCATTGAGGCGGCTTTGCTGGGCGCTCCGCTGGTGACCTATTACAAGGTGACGGCGGTTTCGTGGGCTTTGGGGCGGATGCTGGTGGATGTGCCGTTCTATTCGATGGTGAATCTGGTGGCGGAGCGGCGGATCGCCGCGGAGCTGATCCAGGACGAAATGACGGGGGAGGCGCTGGCGCGGGAAGCGCTGGCGTTGTTGCGCTCGCCGGAGAAGACGGCGCGGATGAAGCAGGATCTGAGTGGAGTGCGGCGGGCTTTGGAGGCGGGGCACGACCCGTTTGAAGAATCCGCGCGGCGGATTGTGGCGTCCATTAAGAAGGAAGCATGATGAAAAGTCTGATGTTGTTCGGGTTTTGGGTGGCGTCGGCGGGGTTGTTGCTGGGGCAGGCGACGGACCGGCGGGCCAATATCGATGTGGAATCGTACAAGATTGACGCGCGCATCGATCCGGCGCAGCAGACGCTGACGGCGACCACGGCGGTGACCTTTACGGCGCTGGAAGACCGTGTCTCGGCGGCCACCTTTGAACTGAACAACGCACTGAACCTGACGACGGTGACGGACGCGGCGGGGGCCACGCTGGCGACGCAGCGGCGGATTGAGGGCCATGTCGTGGTGGTGAGCTTCGCCACGCCGCTGGCGAAGGGCACACCGGTGACGGTGACCTTCAACTACAGCGGGCGGCTGACGGGGGAGGAAGAGGGCCCGGTGCTGGGATTGCGATTTGCGGCGATTGCCAGCGATCACGCCTATCTGCTGTACCCGTCGCGCTGGTTCCCGGTGAGCGGCTACACGGCGGACCGCTACACGATGGACTTGGGCGTGAGCGTACCCAGCGGGTTTCAGGTGGTGACCAGCGGATTGCCGGTGACAGGACCGAACGGCCCGGTGTTCAAGTTTGGAACGGCGGGATTCCCGGGCAGCGTGGCGGTGGTGCGGGGTGCGGCGCAGAAGGTGAAGGCCGAGGGCGTATCGACGGACGTGTGGTTTCAGGGCGAGCGGCAGAGCCTGGCGCAGGCCTATGGCGATGAAGTGGCCAAGGTGATGAACTACCTGACCTCTGTTTACGGCGTGCCTCCGGTGAAGGATTTGGTACTAGTGGAGACGGGCGAGGGGGCTCCGGGCGGGTATTCGGCGCCGGGCGTGCTGTTTCTGTCGCCGGGCGGGATCGGCAAGCAACCGGGGCAGCGGCTTCTGGCCAACCAGATCACGCGGCAGTGGTGGGGGAACCTGATTTCTCCCCTGAACCGGAACCACATCTGGGTGATGAACGGGCTGGCGAAGTACACGGAGCTGATGTATCTGGAGCATCTGAATGGCCCGTCGGTGCTGGAAGCGGAAGTGAAGGATCTGTATATCGATTCGCTGACCGTGACGGATGCGCCGGTGCGGCAGGCGTCGCGGTATGAGGACTATTCGCCGGAGTTTTTCGCGGTGACGGGCAGCAAGGGGGCGGCGACGTACCACATGCTGCGCTGGATCGTGGGGGACGCGAATTTCCAGAAGATGCTGAAGGCGATGTGCGATCAGTTCGCGGGCAAGTCGATTACGACAGACGACGTGCGCAAGGCGGCGGAGGCGGCCAGCGGGCAGGTTTTGCAGGGTTTCTTCATCCAATGGCTGGAATCGACCGGCGCGCCGGAGTTCAAGATGGACTACACGGTATACCGCACGCAGAAGGGATTCCGCGTGATGGGCAAGATCCAGCAGGACCTGGATACGTTCCGCATGCCGGTGGAGCTGAGGATCGATACGGAAGGCAATCCGGAAGACAAGCGCGTCGATGTGGTGGGGCCTGCCACGGATTTCTCGGTGGAGACGTTCGGCAAGCCGCGGAAGGTGGCGATTGATCCGAACGGGCGGGTGCTGCGGTTTAGCCCGTCGATGCGCGTGGCGGTGGCGATCCGGAAGGGCGAGCAGTTTGCGGAGGTGGGCGAATATAACGAGGCGCTGAAGGAGTATCAGAAGGCTCTGGAGGTGACGCGGATCTCGTCGCTGGCGCACTACCGGGTGGCGGAGGTGTTCTTCCTGCAAGGGAACTATCAATCGGCCGCGAACGAGTTCCGCGAGGCGCTCAACGGCGATCTGGAGCCGAAGTGGACCGAGGTGTGGAGTCATCTGAATCTGGGCAAGATTTTTGATGTCACGCAGCAGCGCGAGCGGGCGGTGAACGAGTACACGCTGGCGATCCGGACGAAGGATAATACACAGGGCGCGCAGGAAGAGGCGGCGAAGTACCGGCAGGCTCCGTATCAGCGGAAAGAGAGCAACTAGGGCCGGCGCTATCACTCCTCTGGTGAATGGGTGTAATCTGGACAAGTTCGTCCGGGTTTAATCCGGGTGAATCAGAGGAGTGGTTGCGTATGTTCAATCGTTTAAGTAGTGCAGTGCTTGCCGCTGGGACGGTGGGCCTGCTGTTGAGTGGATCGCTGGCGGCACAGGGTAACAAGAGCCTGCTGGTGGAAGGGCTGCAACTGCCGTATAAGCTGTTGCTGACCGATGCCGGTAACCTATTGGTTTCAGAGGGCGGCGGGGCTCCGAACACGGGGCGGATTTCGCGGGTGAGCCGGAGCGGGAACCGGGTGTCGTTGCTGGAGGGGCTGCCTTCGGGGCTCGCCAATCCGGATTTGACGCCGATGGGGCCCACGGGGATTGTGCTGCGGGAGCGGACGCTCTTTGTGGCGTTTGGGGAAGGCGATGCGTTGCGGAATGGTCCCACGCAGGGGTCGCTGGTGATGAATCCTGCGGGGGTGTCTTCGCCGCTGTTTGCGAGCGTGGTGTCATTTCGATTTGACGAGGATGCAGACCGGATTGCGAGTCCGTTCGTGATGACGATGGAAGCGCAGCAGATGCTGGCGGACGGTCACGCGGCGGAGCTCGAGAACGCGCAGGGGCGGCGGGTGCATGTGGAGCTGCTGACGAAGTTCCAGGTCCTGCAATCGGACCCGCGGACGGTATACCGGCATTCCGATCCATTCGGATTGACGATGGGGCGGCGGCCGGAGACTCTGTATCTGGTGGACTCGGGGCAGAACACGATCGCGCAGATCGATGCGTCGACGGGCAAATGGAGTGTTCTGAAGCGGTTTGCGCCGTTGGCGAATCCGACTCCGGTGGGTGGGCCGACGATCGACTACGTGCCAACGGCGGCGGTGATGTATGGCGATGAGCTGCTGGTGACGAACCTTTCGGGGTTCCCGTTTGTGCCGGGGCTGGCGGCAGTGCAATCGTTGAATCCGCGGACGGGCGCGGCGTCGCCGTGGATCAACGGGCTGACCAGCGCGATGGACATCGGGATCCGGCGGATGCCGCAGGGTCCGCAGGTGTTCGTGCTGAGCTTCAGCGGGAACATGCGGGCGACGCCGGCGCTGCCGGGCGAGCTGTGGCAGTTTGACTCGCCGATGGGCAAGTCGATTGCGACGTTTGTGACGCCGACCGGGATGGCCGTTGACAGCGCGACGGGCGAAGTGTTCGTCTGCGAGCTGGGCACGGGCCGGATCTACCGCGTGGCGACGCAGTAGGCGACTGAAGGACTCCAGGGGACTGCGTGATAAACTGAAGGTTTCACACCAGCAGTTCCCTGGAAACCACCATTGAAAATCGGATTTGTTAGTCTGGGCTGTCCCAAGAATCTTGTGGACACCGAAGTGATGATGGGGCAGTTGAGCGCCCGAGGGCATGAGCTGACCAGCTCGCCGGAGGACGCCGACGCCATTGTCGTGAATACGTGCAGCTTCATCGACACGGCCAAGCAGGAATCCGTCGACACCATCCTGGAGATGGCGGAGTTCAAGAAGACGGGCAAGGCGCGGCGGCTGATTGTCGCGGGGTGTCTGGTGGAGCGGTTCCGCAACGACATCCGGCAGAACATTCCGGACGTGGATGCGGTGCTGGGCACCAATGAGCTGGACGAGATTGTCACTCTATGCGAGGGCGGGGCGAAGAGCGAAGCGGCGGCTGCGCCCTATCTGTATCACGACCTGACGCCGCGGGTGCTGGCCACGCCGCGCCATTTCGCCTACATCAAGATCAACGAGGGGTGCGATCACCCGTGCACGTTTTGCGTGATCCCGCAGTACCGCGGGAGCTTCCGCAGCCGGCGGTTTGAATCCGTGATTGCGGAGGCGGAGCGGCTGTTCGCGCAGGGCGTGCGGGAGATCAACCTGATCGGCCAGGACACCACGGCGTATGGCGATGATCTGGGGATGAAGGACGGGCTGGCGCATCTGCTGGCGGGCCTGGCGAAGATCGAAACGGCCCACGAGAAGTGGGTGCGGTTTCTGTACTGCTATCCGAACCGCATCACGCGGCTGTTGCTGGACACCATCGCGGAGCACGATTCGCTGGTGAAGTACATCGACATGCCGTTGCAGCACGCGTCGGTGAACGTGCTGAAGCGGATGAAGCGCGGGGCATCGGGCGACATCTTTTTGAAGACGCTGGAGAAGATCCGGCGCGTGGTGCCGGGCGTGGCCATCCGGACGTCGATGATCGTCGGCTTCCCGGGCGAGACGGATGCGGATTTCGAAGAGCTGTGCCAGTTTGTGGAAGCGGCGCAGTTGGACCGGCTGGGCGTGTTCGCGTATTCGGACGAAGAGACGAGTGCGAGCTTTGCGCTGGACGGCAAGGTAGATAAGAAGACGATCTACAACCGACGGCGGCATCTGATGGCGCTGCAGCGGAAAATTTCGAAGAAGATGAACCGGCGTCATGTGGGGCAGGAGTTGCCCGTGCTGATTGAGGGCCGCTCGGCGGAGAGCGATCTGATCTGGCAGGCGAGGCTCGCTACGCAGGCGCCGGATATTGATGGGGTGTGCTATCTGGGCGATGTGGGCGAGGTGGAGCCGAGGCCGGGGCAGATCCGCCGGATGCGCGTGACCAAGGCGCACGATTATGATTTGGTGGGGGATCTGATTGACGATCCGCCGGTGGAGCCGGAGCGGAAGCAGGAGGCGGTGAATCCGTTTCCGATCATCGGGTCGAATTCCGGCCGGCAGCACCAGCATCAGTAGGTGATTTATGAAGTGTCCAATCTGCAAAAAGCCAGTCGAGCTTGGCGAACCGCATATGCCCTTTTGCAGCGAGCGTTGCCGGCTGATTGATCTGGGGATCTGGGCCGATGAGGGCTACAGAATCCCGTCCACACAGATCGCGCCCGACGGCAGCAGCGATGCGGCGGATGATGAATAGCCTGGCGCTGGCGATTGGGACGTGGTTCGGGTGCGGGTACTGGCCGAAAGGGCCGGGCACGGCGGGCTCCATCGGCGCGCTGCTGATCGCCTGGCCGCTGGTGCGGTATGCGCATTTCGAGCCGTGGCATTTTCTGCTGCTGGCGGCGGTGTGGACTCTCCCGGCCATCTGGGCGTCGTCGCGTACGGCGGAGATCAAGCATTTGAAAGACCCGCAGATCGTGGTGGTGGACGAGGTGCTGGGGCAGTGGATCACCTTGGCCGGCGCGGCCGTGTGGGATTGGCAGCATGTACTGGCGGCGCTGCTGTTGTTCCGGTTGTTTGACATCACCAAGCCGTGGCCGGTGCGGCAGTTGGAAGCCCTGCCCGGCGGGGTGGGGATCGTGGCGGACGATCTGATGGCGGGCGTGTACGGCGCGCTGGTACTTGTCGCGTTGCGATTCGTGGTTCAATTCTAGTTAGAAGCAGTCATAGTTCCGGATGCCATCTTTACGCAAAGGCGCTGAGCGCCCCATCATTGATTCCGTATCGCCGTTCGCCGCCATCGCTGGTGGGGATGTGCAGGTGCGCGGCAAGAATTTCACTCATGCTCCGAGGCCGTCGGTGGCGATTGGCGGCGTGCTGGCGTCGCTGGTGGTTGGATCGAACCACTACGTGGTGGCGCGCGTGCCGGACGGCGCGCGGCGTGGAGAGTTGATCGTCAGCAATGGCGAGGAAGACAGCGAGCCGGCGGCGATCGCTTTGGGCGCGCTGGTAGCGGATGGTCTGCACCCGGTGGCGAGCCCGGTGGTGGATGTGTTGGGCAACTGCTACAGCACGTTCAGCGGGTCGCGCGGGCAGAAGACTCCGGTGGCGGTCTACAAGGTGGATCCGGGCGGCGAGATGACGCCGTTCCTCAACGATCTGATGAACGCCACGGGACTGGCCTTTGATAACACCGGCGTGCTGCACATCTCGTCGCGGTTCGATGGCATCGTGTACCGGGCGACGCAGAGCGGCGAGATGAGCGTGTACGTGGAGGGCATGGGCGTGGCCACGGGCATCGCCTTTGACGAGAACGGCAACCTCTTTGTGGGCGACCGCGCAGGTACGATTTTCAAGATCAGCCCGTCACGGCAGATCTATGTCTTCGCCACGCTGGAGCCCTCGATTTCGGCCTACCACCTGATGTTCGGGCCGGAGGGCTATCTGTACGTCACGGGGCCGACGACGTCGAGCTTTGATTCCGTCTACCGCATCTCCTCGGCGGGCGAGGTAGAGGTGTTCTACCGCGGGCTGGGGCGGCCGCAGGGCATGGCCTTTGACGCCAGCGGCAACCTGTTTGTGGCGGCGTCGCTGGAAGGACGCAAGGGCATTGTGAAGATCACGCCGGAGCGCGAGCCGGCGCTGTATCTTTCGGGTCCGAACATTGTGGGCTGCGCCATCGGGCCGCGCGGGGATCTGTTGATCACGACGACGGGTGCGTTGTATCGCGTGGACGCCGGGTTGCGGGCGCTATGAACGCGGAGATCATCGCGGTAGGCAGCGAACTGCTGACGCCGGAGCGCGTGGACACAAACTCGTTATGGCTGACGCAGCGGCTGAATGAGCTGGGCGTCGAGGTGACGCAAAAGTCTGTCCTGGGCGATGACCGGGACCGGCTGGCGGGGGCGATCACGGGGGCTCTACAACGCGTCCCGCTGTTGATCCTGACGGGCGGGCTGGGGCCGACGGAAGACGACATCACGCGCGAGGCGGTGGCGCAGGCGCTGCACCGGCGGCTGCTGTTCAGCGCTGAGATCTGCCAGTGGATCGAGGAGATCTTCACGAGCCGCGGGCGGAAGATGGCGGAGACCAACAAGCGGCAGGCGTTCCTGATTGAAGGCGCGGAGATGCTGCCGAATCCGAACGGGACCGCGCCGGGGCAATGGCTCGACCTGCCCGGCGGCATTGTGATCATCCTGCCGGGGCCGCCGCGCGAGATGCGGCCGATGTTTGAGGACGCGTGTCTGGCCACTCTGCGCGAGCGGCTGCCCAAGCTGCACATCCGCACGCGCTTCTATCGTGTGGCGGGCATCGGTGAGTCGGATCTGGACGCGATGATCGCGCCGATCTACAAGCCCTATGCCAATCCGGTGACAACCATTCTGGCGGCCGAGGGCGACATCCAGGTGCATCTGCGGGCGCGCGGCGATACGGCCGAGGCGGCGGACGCGCTGGCCGGCGAGCTGGGCAATAAGATTCTGGCGGAGCTGGGCGAGCGCGTTTATTCGACAAACGGCGATCCGCTGGAAACCGTGGTGGGCCAGATGCTGCGGGCGCGCGGCGCCACTCTGGCGGTGGCGGAGAGTTGCACGGCGGGGCTGCTGGGCGGCCGGATCACGGAGGCGCCCGGCGCGTCGGCGTGGTTTCTGGGCGGCTTCCAGGTATATGGCACGGCGATGAAGACGCGCCTGCTGGGGCTGGATGAAAAACGCGTGGCCGAGCACGGCGTGGTGAGCGAAGCGATCGCGATTGCGATGGCGGACTCGGCGCGCGACCGCACTGGCGCCACCTACGCGCTTTCCGTGACGGGCGAGGCGGGGCCGGATTCGGCGACGCCGGGCATTGAGCCGGGCACGGTGTGGATCGGGCTGGCATCGCCGGAGGGCGTGGCGGCCAAGAGGTTCCTTTTCCCGAAGGGACGGCAGCGTGTGCGCAAGTTTGCGGTGCAGACTGCGCTGAACATGCTGCGACAACAACTGCAGTGATCCCGGCGCTGTTCCTGATGTTGGCGCCGGCCGTGACGTTTCACGCCGATGTCGAACCGATCCTCCAGAGACGTTGCCAGATGTGTCACCGGACGGGCGAGATCGGTCCTGTATCGCTGATGACCTATGCGGAAGTGAAGCCGCTGGCGAAGGCGGTGCGGCAGGCGGTGGAGACGAAGCGCATGCCGCCGTGGGGCGGCGTGGCGGGCGGACCGTTTGCGAATCATCCGGAGTTGACGGAGGCGGAGCGCGCCACCATCATGGCCTGGGTGGACGCCGGGGCAAAAGAAGGGAACCGGAAAGATGCGCCGCCGCCGGCGCGCTGGAGCCCGGGGTGGAGCATGGCGCGGCCGGGGATGGTGCTGACGGCGCCGGCTGTATTCATGGTGCCGGCGAGGGGCGAGGTGGAGAGCCAGGTGATGATCCTGCCCAGCTACCTGCTGGAGGACCGCTGGGTGACGGCGGCGGAGATCCGGCCAGGGTCGCGCTCCGTGGTGCATCACATTGTGGCGTACGTGCGGGAGCCGGGCTCGCCGTGGCTCAAAGACGTGCCGCGCGGCCAGTATGTGGCGTGGGACGGTGCGCCGCCGAAGGGCGATATTCTGGCGGTGTACACGCCGGGCCAGACTCCGTTCCAGGCGCCGGCGGGGATGGCGAAGAAGCTGCCGGCGGCGTCGGATCTGGTGCTGGTGATTCACTACGTGGCCTATGGGCAACGGGAGAAGGACCAGACGAGCATCGGGCTGACGTTTGGCGGCGCGCCTCCGCAGAAACGGGTGCTGACCTTGCAGGTGAGCCCGGCGAATTTCCGGATTCCGGCGGCGGCGGCGAACTACAGTGTGGTGGCGGAGGCGGCGCTGCCCTGCGACGCGCTGCTGCTGAGCCTCTTCCCGCATATGCACCGGCGCGGTAAGGCGTTCCAGTATGAGGTGCAAGGCGCGAGCGGGCAGATGGAGCCGCTGCTGAGCGTGCCGGCGTACAGGTTCAACTGGCAGATGAACTACGTGCTGGCCGAGCCGCGGTTGTTGAAAAAGGGGACGCAGCTACGCGTGACGGCGTGGTTTGACAATTCGGCGGCGAACCCGTGGAACCCCGATCCGTCGAAAGAAGTGGTTTCCGGCGAGCAGAGGGGCGGCGAGGCGCTGGCCGGCTATTTTGATATCGCGGTGGACCCGGGGCTGGTGCTGCGGTAGCTGCAGCATTTTCGGAAGGGCCCTGGCTCGAAACCGAGCCGCGCGCGTTAGCAAGTGGTGCTCTAGATCTCGCCGACGGCGCGCTCGATGAGGCTGCGGGCAACGGACTGCGTGCCGGTGTGCTCCACGTAGTTGGTGCTCATGGCGAGGAAAGCGGCGGCGTAATCCAGCTTGTCGTCGGAGAAATCGACGAAGCCCTTCAGGCCGCCGAGGATGCCGTCGAGCGTGATGCCGTGCTGCCCGGCGAAGTTGCCCACGTAGGACTCCATGGAGCCAATGGCGCCCGTGACATAGGATAGCGCCGCGCCGGCTGAGCCTCCGCCGGGCAGGATGGCCTTGGCGGCCTGGAAGAACTTGCTGTCCTCGATGTCGGAGACGTTCAACTGGCTGACGTGCGTCATCAGCTTGGCCGCAAAATCGGGGCCCAACGGCAGCAGACCGTCGAACGTGATGATGGCCGATAGGCGGATCAGATTCTCCTTCTCATAGGAGCCGACGGCCGCCATGAATTCGCCGATGCCGTCGCCGGGGAACCCGTTGGTGTAGCAGAAGCCGACCGATTCCGCGACGAGCTTCATGGCGAGATTGATGGCCTGCGATCTCTCCTGGGGCGGCGTGATCTTGTCGAGAAACGAGAGGAACGAGATCTTCTCGCCGATGCGGTGGGCCATGGCGGCGGCGCCCAGCGCGGCGTCCGCGGTCTCCACGCTCTGGTAGATGGAGATGGCGCGCTGGTAGCCCTGGGAGGTGTCGCCGTAGAGCTGCAAGGCGCGGTTGCGGATCTGCGACACCATGCCGGGGTCGGATTCGCCAGTGACGAGCTGGATGGTGTTGTCGAAGCCGGTGACGTTCTGCCACTGTCCGGGGGCGATGTAATCCAGCAGACCGAGGGCGCGGACGGTGAGCCCCCCGGTGGGGAGGCTGTCGACGAGTTGATCGATGGATTTACTCATGGGGTGCTCCTACTTTTCTTTGGCGATCGTAGCGAGCTCGGCCAGTTTGAACCTGGCGAGCCATGCTTCGCGATCGGCCGCGGTGAAGGCCGGGCCGGCGGAGCGGGCCTGCACCTGGTAGCGATCGCCGACAAGCACGGCCGTGCCCAGGGCGCCCACAGGGGCGGAGGGGAAGCCGCCGATCTGCTTCTTGCTGGTTTTGAACTTGTCGCGGGCGCTGGGGTTGGCGGCGGTGTCGGAGATGGTGAGCATGGCCACCTTTTTGCCGTCCTGTGTGAGGTCGGCCTGCGAGAATCCGTCTTTCTCCTGGCTGAAGGTGAGCTTGTAGCCGGCGGCGGCCTCCGGGAACGCTCTGTTCAGGGAGCCGCCCGGAGTGGCCTCTGCCTGCGGGATGCCGGCGGGGGCTGAGGTTGTGGAGGGGACTGCGGCGACTGGTTTTTCGGCGGTGATTCTGACGTTCCGCCAGGCGAAATAGCCGGCCAGGAGCAACACGAGGACAAAGAGGAGTTTCTTCACGGGGATAATCCTTTTTCGGGTACTCGTCGTTGGATGCCGTGGTGGGCGGCCAGGGCGCTAAAATACGCGAAGGCGCGCGATGTACGAGTTTCACCAGTTCCGGTATGACGAGGAGCAGCGGCTCCTGTTCCGGGATGGCGTGCTGTGCCCGTTGGAGCCCAAGGCGCTGGAGACCCTGCACGCGCTGATCGCCCGGCACGGCCAGGTGGTGGAGAAAGCGGAGCTGATGCGGCTGGTGTGGCCGGACACCGTGGTGGAGGATGTCGGGCTGGCGCGCAATATCTCCCTGCTGCGAAAGGCACTGGGGGAGGAGGCGGGGGCCTGCATCGAGACGATCCCCAAGCGCGGCTACCGGTTTGTGGCGGTTGAGACGGCTGCGCCGCCCTTGGCCGCCCCGCCCGTGGCCGCCCCACCCGTGGCGCGCGCGCGGCCGGTCTGGCCCAGGTGGCTGGCTGCCGTGGGGCTCCTGGCCGCGCTGGCGTGCCTGGTCTACTGGCAGTTTTACCGGCCCTCGCGGTTTCTGGGGGGCGGGCAGCGCTTGGCCAGTCTGGCGGTGATCCCCCTGGAGACCCTGAGTCCCGAATGGGAGTCGGTCGCGCTGGCGCGCGGGCTCTCCGAGCGGCTGGTGGTGGAGTTAGCGAAGCCGGAAAAGACCTATGTGGTCTCGCCCGGCACGGTGCGGCGCTACCAGTGGGTGGGCATCTCGCCGGCCATGATGGGGCGGATGTTGGGCCTGGATGTGCTGGTGGAGGGCGCCGTGCAGCGGGCGGGCGGACGGGTGAACGTTTCCGCGCGGCTGGTGGACGTGCACTCCGGTACGATGATCTGGGCGGAAAACTTCGACCGGCCGTCGGAGGGCGCGGCCGAGGCGCAGACAGAGATGGCGCGGCTGATTGCGGCGCAGATCGGCGCGCGGTTGGCGCGGTAAGGGGGGCTGGGGAGTCCTTCAAGGATTCCGAAGGGAATCCGAAGGTCGTTTTGGCGCAATCCGGGGCACGCTCAGAGTGCGGGCAGCACCCGCCAAAGGAGCAAGAGCAAGATGAAGATCGGTACAGTGGGTCTGTGGGCGGGGCGGGCGACGGCGGCGCTGTTGTTCCTCTTCTGGGGTGCGTTTTTCGTGGAGCACACGGCGGAATGGTTCCTCCGTGGCGACGGGCAGTTTCCGCCGGCGAAAGTGGCGGTGCAGCATGGCTTCCACTTTCTGATGCTGGTGGGGTTGGCGGCGATGATGAAATGGGATCGGGCGGGCGCATTGGTGCTCACCGTGGCCACGTTTGTGTTCTTTGGATCCATCGGTGTGCGTAACTTTCCCTGGATTGCCATGTTGAATCTGATCCCACTGGTTGGCTTCGCCGTCTATTGGCTGGCCGGCCGCGCAACTTCGCAGCCAGCGTTGCGATAAGTTGGGCGTATGAGATCTTTTCGACTGACCACTCCCGTTTGTCTCTTGGGGCTGATTTGCGCAGTGTCACTGGTGGCGCGGGCCGACGACGCCAGCCGCAAGGCGAAAGCGGCCGAGCTGCTCAAGGTGTCGAACTCGGAGCAAATGATGGAGCAGATGCTCGGCTCCATGCAGAAGATGCAGGTGGAGCAGTTTGCCAAGATGGACCTGCCGCCGGAGGTGCGCGCCTCGGCGGTCGAGATGCAGAAAAAGACCGAGGCGCTGGTCCGCAAAATGCTGAGCTGGGAGACGATCAAGCCGCGGTTTGTCGATCTGTATGCGGCGACCTATACCGAGCCGGAACTGGACGGAATCCTGAGTTTCTACAAGTCCGCGGCGGGGCAGGCGATGCTGAACAAGATGCCGCAGTTGATGCAGGGGTCGATGGATCTCACCCAGGAGGCCATGGCCGGGGTGATGCCGGAGCTGATGAAGATTGTCGAGGAGATGAAGCAAAAGAAGTAGGCAGTCTGGCTGAGGGTGTCCGCGCAATGCTAGGATGTTTCCGTGCGAGAACGGTTCCTTCTGATACTGGGTGCCATCGCCGCCTTCGCGACGCGAGCGTCCGCCGCTGCTCTCAGCCTGGAGCAGAAGTTGGAGATTCTCTCCCGCTGCGGGCTTCGCCTTCAGCCGCCATTTACAGTGGACGACCTGCTCAGAAGCTGGGATCGGGAGCACTTCGAAAGGGCCGGGTTCGATTCCGTGCTGACCAGCCTAGCTGGCCAGGAGGAACGCCCGCCCTGGAGAAACCACTGCATCAATGCCTGGCACTTTGACTCCGAGTGCATCGAAGGAAATGGCAGCTATCTCCGAATCGCGGAACGACTGAAGGAAATGGCCCAGGGCTCCCTGCCGATTGACAAGATTCGCGACAGCGTGGACGTAGACGGAGGCACTGCCTGGCTGGCGTGGGAGTACCGCGGGCAGGACTTTCGCATCAACTGCAAGATCAACGAAGACTGGGTAGATCCTGGGGTGTTCGCCCACTTCGTGAACGTGCTCGCCAAGTCCGACCCTTCCAAGGTCTACCTCTATTACGATCTTCACGGGCAGGACTGCGTCATTGCCTGCGTCACAAAGGCCCAGTTCACGCAGCTCAAGGAAGCTGGGGTTCAGTTCAGGCCGTTGACCTGAGCGAAATCAAAGGGCGGTATTGGGTAGACCAGGGGGCGGGAGTGCGATGCGTCGATTCACGGTTTGCTCTGCCTTCTTCGTGTGGAATGTCCTGGTTTTGCCGGCGATCTCTCAAGCCGAACCGCCGCCGCCTCCGAAGTTCGAGGATTACCCCGCGAGCGAAACGCTGGCAGGCCCCCCGAGGCAGCCGATTCTGCTTTTGCCGGTCCACAGACTCTACAAAACCCGGCTCCACCGTGGAATCCAATCCGGCGAAGGCCTGCTCGGCGTCGCGAAGCCCCAACAGCCGCCCCAGCCCAACTTCGCCGGCGTGTTCTACGCCATCACCTGGGGCTGCGGATCCGACGGTTGCGCCTCTCTGGCGATCGTCGATGGCCGATCCGGCTCCGTCTACGGACCTCCTCCCGATGCCGATTCCCGCCAGAGCGAATTCATCGCAACGCCGAACACCGGCGGCTGCAAAGGCATCGAATTGCGGCCGGAGAGCCGGTTGATCTTCATCGAAAGAGCCGAATGGAGTTCGGGCGGGTTGGTTTGCCAGCGCAGCTACTACGAGTGGCGGGATTTGCAGTACAAGCTGATTGCCAAAACGGCGGTGAAAGCAGAGCACTGATGGAACCCACAACCAAGGCTCGCTTACCAGCCAAGCGGTCCCAGCCCGTGAAGCTCCTTTCCGGCGGCAACCCGCAAATCGCCAAGGCCGACGGCGACGCTCCGGTACAGGCCTACATCGCAGCCATGCCCGGCTGGAAGCGCGGCATCGGGGAGCGCCTGGACGCTCTGATCGTGCGACACGTCCCCAACGTGGTCAAAGCCGTGAAGTGGAACACGCCGTTTTACGGCATCGCGGGCCAGGGCTGGTTCCTGGGCTTCCATGTGTTCACGCACTATGTGAAGGTGACCTTCCTGCGCGGCGCGTCGCTGCAACCCGTGCCCCCCGGAGGCACGCCGAAGAGCAAGGATGTGCGCTGGATCGACATTCGCGAAGGCGACCCACTCGATGAGGAGCAGTTGGCCGAGTGGGTGAAGCAGGCCGCCGTGCTGCCCGGTTTTCTCGTGCCTCGCGCCTGACGTTGGGGCTTTGAGAGGATCGAACCGTGACGAGGCACGGATGTGTCCTCTGCGGTGCTTAAATCACGTTGAATGGATTGGGGGGAAGTTGGTAGCGCCAAGGGGATTCGAACCCCTATTAGAGCCTTGAGAGGGCTCCGTCCTAACCCTTAGACGATGGCGCCACGAACCCTTCCAGTATATCAGCCTGACGCGCGCGCGCAAAGTGAACCGTACATAGACATTTCGCGGGCGGGGTATGCGCTGAGAGGTTGGGCTTGGAACGGAGGAGGAGGGCGGTGGAACGGGAGGGACGGTCGGGTGCGGTGAAACGGGCCTGACGAGAATACTGGCGCCAAGCCCGCTTGAAGAAGCGATTGCTTACTGGTCTCCCCATGGATCTGGAGCAGGCCGCGGGCCGATCGCCAGTCCGTCTCCCCATGGATCTGGAGCGGGTCGCGGGCCGATCGCCAGTCCGTCTCCCCATGGATCTGGAGCGGGCCGCGGGCCGATCGCCAGTCCGTCTCCCCATGGATCTGGAGCAGGCCGCGGGCCGATCGCCAGTCCGTCTCCCCATGGATCTGAGGGCCGCCCCGTCTCCCCATGGATCTGGAGCGGGCCGTGGGCCGATCGCCAGTCCGTCTCCCCATGGATCTGGAGCGGGTCGCGGGCCGATCGCGTATTTGTCTTCCCACGGGTTCGGTGGAACCTGCGGGCCGATCGCGAACTTGTCTTCCCACGGGTTGGGTGGAACCTGCGGGCCGATTGTTAAGGGACCGAAGTTTGTGCCTGCCGGCAGGACAGCCGCAGTTGCTGCTGTAGCCAAAAGCAGGGAAGCACAGATAATGAATAGACTGATCCGCTTTACCATCTGTTGTACCTTCGTCAGCGCTCAATGGGCGAATCTGGCCGGGTTTGGTCAGATACACCGGATGCTCCCTGTATACTCAGGGTTCTTACTGATGGTACGAGCGGACCTAAGTTCTAGGGGGTAGGATTTATCCTAGTTACTAGTTAAGTGGATCATCCTACTTGGAGTAAGGGCAAGAAAACGCTTGAAAGCGGGGAGTTGGAAGGCGGTACGGTACTGGCTAGATTAGTACTGCTCGCGTGGCAGAAAGCTGGAGGGCGCTTGGGCGTCCGCGGAGTCCGCCCCAAAAACATCGGACTGAACCGGTTGATCGTGCCCGCTGGCAGGCTCCTGGGGAGGGTCCTGCGGGTGGAGGGACCTCACTTTGGGGCTGCGGCCCATACGGTGGCCGGGCCACTCCAGGCGCATATCCTGGCAGACCTCATCGAGCATGTCGATTGTGGCCACCTTCTGTTCCAAGGCGAAGCAGGTGAGCAGGAGGTTGTCGCAGATCGCGTTGATGAGGCGTGGAATCCCCTGGCTGCGCATGTGCAGTTCCCGGATGACCTCATCGGGGAAGACAGTCTGATCTTCCATGCCGGCCTTCCGCAGGCGTGATGTGATGTACTCGACGGCCTCGCTGAGCTGAAAGGGGGCCAGGCCGCAGCGGAGCACAATGCGCTGTTTCAACTGGCGGAGGTTGGGCGCATCGAGTTTGCGATCGAGTTCCGGTTGCCCGGCCAGGACGATCTGCAGCAACTTCCCGAGACGCGGATTCTCGAGATTGCCCAGCAGGCGGATCTCCTCGAGCACGTCCCATTCCAGGTTGTGCGCCTCGTCCACGATGAGAACGGTGGTGCGGCCCTCGTTTGCCTGCTGGATTAGCAGGTGGTTGAGGGCAAACAGGACTTCGGTCTTGGATTTATGGGAGCAGCGCAGGTCGAGATCGTAGGCGATCATCTCGAAAAACTGTTCGGTGTTGATGCGGGAGTTGAAAATAAAGGCGAACTCGACGTACTGCGATTCCAGGTAGTCGCGCAGGCACTCCAGCATGGTGGTTTTGCCGGTGCCCACCTCACCCGTCAGGACGATGAAGCCTTTGCGGCTGTGGACGCCATAGATGAGGTTAGCCAGTGCCTCTTCATGCTGCGGACTACGGTAGAGAAACGCGGGGTCCGGACTCAGATTGAATGGATTTTCACGAAAGCCGAAGAACGCGTTATACATAGATCCACAGTTCGCCACGAATCAGCCAGAATGGCTTCCCAGCAGTGATGCTGAATCTCATCCTACCATGCTTCATCGGCAGTAGCCGGTTTCAGCATGAGCCCCTTCCGTACTAGGACTGATTGAAGTTCAGTTCCACCCAGCCGGGCAGGGCGGAGGGCTGATCGCCCTGAAAGACGACCCGCCTGGTTTTGGGGAAGGGAAGACCGCTGCGCAGCGGCTGGCTATAGGCAGGCAGGCTGCGCAGGATCTGACGGAACGGATCGGCGTTGACGTCGGTGCTGACGCTTTTGGCCAGAAAGCCGGCGCCCCAGCCCATGCAGAGCAGGCAGGCTTGCCCGGTTTCGCGGGCGGTAGCCAGCCGGTTGCTCAGGCTGTCCAGGGATTGCACCACGGCGCCGAGCCCGGTGGCCTCGGCGTAGGCCCGCTGCACGGCGATGAGCTTTTCCGCCGCGGCATTGGCCGCCTCCGCGAACATTCGGGTGCCGGCGGCTTCGCGCCAGCGGAGGGCGCGCAACATCTCCGGCTTGGCGAGCGCCGGGCTCTCGTCAAACGCGCCGGAAAACTGCGTCCCGGGCATCGCCATTTCGGCAAACGTGGGGGTGGAATCGCCAGGCCGCTTGGCCTCCACGGCGCCGCGCGGGCTCATCTTCCAGCCGAGCTCAAGCTTGTTCCCCTTCGGCAACAGCGTCGACGTCCGCAGTAGATAGATGCGCGTCACACCGCCCGCCGGAATGGCGGCAGTGTCGCCGAGCATGAGCGGGCGGGTGCGGCTGACTCCGGCGTTGCCCAGCGTGGCCGTTTCGAGCACTTCCGCCGGAAACCGCGGTGTGCGCTCGGCGCCCTCCAGACGGGTGGCCAGTTCCTTCCACTGCGCTTCTCCCGCGCGCTCCATCAGCAGCGAGGTCCGCAGCGGACCCTTCAGCGCGCTGGCCGGCACATAAATGCCCCCCGCCGCGGCCGTGGCAAAAGTGGGGATGAACAGATTCTCGGCCGAGGTGCGGGCGTAGTAGTTGGCCGCCGAGGCGTGCTCAAACGGAATCCGGCGGGCGGCGTAGTTTTGCGCGTACCCGCCCCAGGAGGCGAAATCGAGCCGTTCGGCCTTGCGGATCTGGGCCAGATACATCTCCAGGCGCGGTCCCTTGGCGAGCATCCGGAAGATGCGCTTCTGGTCGAGAACATTCACCTGGTCTTTCCAGACCATGTAGTCGATGGGCGAGAGCTTCTGGCCGTCGCCAACCAGCAACGGCGTCAACACGGTAAGGCGATAGCGTTTCATGCAGACACCGGCCAGGGAATTGGAAGCGCCAGGGCGTAGCCGGCGCGATAGACAGGGTGGGGGCAGCCCGCAGGCGCCACGTTGCGCACGGACCCGCGCAGCGGGCTCGATGCCACCAGAACAGAGCCTTCCGCCACCATGCGGGATGTCAATTTCTCCGCGCCGGCGCCGTCGGGTGAAGAAACCCGGCCGGAGCGCTGCGTGAGCACATAATCGCCGGACGCCCACTCGATGGCATCGGTGGCGTCGGGGCTGAACAAAGACAGAACCCACCAGGCACGGCTCCCCACGGCAGGTTGTTCCTCGCCGAAGAGCAGTTCCGGCAGCGTGCCCGGCTGAAAATCGGGCGTCCGCGCGCGGCCAAAGCCCTTGCTGCGCATACCGCCCAGCCCGCTATCGGCCAGCAACCGGAACGCGGTCTGCAGGCGGGGCCCCCACACGGCGTAGGTCATGGAATTGGAAAACTGTGCCGCGCACCACAGCCCGGAGGCGGGCGCGAACTGCACGCAGGTGGTGAGGTGAGCCGCGACGGCGCCACCGGTGACGCGGTCCACCGCGGCGCTGGAACGGCGTACCACGCGGAACGGCCCGGTGGCCGAGCGGCTGTTGACGGGGATCAGGCAACCGGAGTGGCCATCCACGGTCCAGCGCTCTTCCGACGGCCGCTCCCCGCGCACCAGCGCGGAGATCAGCGACGTGGGCAGCAGCGTGGCGCCCTTCCAGCGGACCTTGCCGCTGGCCGAGGACGGCGGCCACAGCCCGGAGGGCGGCGGCGCGTAGAGATGCCCGCGCTGCCAGGGGAAGCACGAACTGAAGCGCACGGCCGGCTCGCCATACTCACGAGCCGTGGCGTTCACCCACTCCTCCAGCAGTCCCAACTGGCCAAAAGCCAGCGTCACGGCGGAATAGAGGGCGTCGCTATGCAGAATGGCCGCAGCCTGATCGCGCGCCCCGTTGTCGGGGCCGATGCGCCAGGGCGTGGTAGGCCGCAGCCGGATGAGCAGCGCAGGATTCATGTCAGATCAACCGATCAGGCCAGCTTGGCGGCGAACTCTCCGGAGCGCACACCGGCGTGCAGCGCCGCGCTGTCTTCCGCCTCCAGCAGAGCCTGTTCGGGCTCGCCGGCGGCATAAAAAGCCTTGTTGCGCCAGCTCAGCTTCCACCCGCTAAAGCGGATGCGGCCGCTGCCGCGCGAGCCGCCGCCGCCCAGCGCATCGTCCTCCAGCAGGCGAATGCCCTGTACCAGCGTGGCCACCAGTTCCCGATCTTCGGCGCAAAGGATGTCCAGCACCAGCCGCACCTTGAACTTGGCCCCGGCCGGGACGCGCTCCAGCGTGCGCGCATTCGATTGCGCCGTCACGCGATCGATGGCGTTTTCGCTCTTCACTTCGGTGAGCTCGTCGTCGAGATTCTCACGCATCTGCGCGGTGATGGAATCCAGATCCAGCGGCGCATCGTAGGCCGTCAGGCGCGCCGGGGTGGCCGTTTTCGGCTCCATGGCATCGCCCGAGACGCGCTCCACGCGGCCCGGATTGCGGCCGAACAGCAGGCAGATCTCGTCGCCCGCTTCATCGCTCTGGTGGATCCGGACTTCCTGCCCGCGGCGGCGCGAGAGGTAAACCAAGTCAGACGGCGACACCAGCCCGGCGGATTGCTCCAGCAGGCTCCGCATCTTGCCGCGCAGCGAACTGCCCGGCACGTACGGCCGCCCAAAGGCGTCCTTCACCACCGGGTTGTCGGCGCCGCCCAGATCCAGCGAGCCCTTGCCGGCGCCAATGTGCAGGCCGGTCTCGCAGATCATCTCGCCATCCAGCATCAGCTTGCCGATCAGGCCCAGCTTCGTATCGGAGGAATGGGAACTCATGACAGTCTCCGGTTCAATTCTCTACTCGTTGTAGGCCACGATGGCTTCAAACAGATCGCGGAAGCGCTCGTAACCCTTGGCGTCGTTCTTGCGCGTCACCTGCAGGAGCAGACGCTCCAGCGGATCCAGGCTCCGCAACTGGTGGCGCGCGATGGTGTAGGCCAGCCGCGCGCGCAGCATCACAAACTGGTGCTGGCGCTCGCCCTCGGCCGCCCGGTAAGCCCGGCGGACCGCGCTGAAAAAGCGGCGCAACTGGCTGCGCGTGCCGGAGTCCATATCCCGCAGTCGCGCCACCACGGCGTGCGCCTGGTTATCCAGATACAGGCTGTCGGAGACGAGCTTCTCCAGATCGATCTCGGCGGAAAGCTCCGGGCCGCGGCCACGGTCGCCGCCACGATCTCCACCGCGCTCGGGGCCGCGCGGGCCACGGCGATCACCGCCACGGTCTGGTCCGCGATCCGGGCCACGGTCTGGCCTGGGGCCGCGCTCGGGTCCGCGATCCGGGCCGCGTTCCGGCTTGGCGCCGGCAGCCGCCCCCGCTGGGGGAGCCTGCCGCTCGCGCCGGTCCGGCCGGGGTCCGCGGTCATTCGGCTTGGCCGTGCGCTGCTCCGCCCGCTGTTCCTGTGGCTTGGCCGCGGGCTTTGCTTCCCCTGCCGGCTTTTCCGTTTCTGCCGGAGCCGCGGCCGGAGCCGCCTCCGCCGCCGCTTCCGGCGGGGCCGCTACTGGCGCTTCCACGGCTGGTGCTTCCACGACGGGCGGCGCCACGATTGGCGCCTCCACGGCTGGCGGAGCCACGGCTGGTGACTCCTGGCCCGGTGTCTCTTGCGGTTCGAGTTCGCTCATGTTACTCAACCTCTTCCATATATCGCGCCCACTCCAGCGCCACGCGCCCTGAGGGCTTCAGCTTCAATTGCGCCTGGCCGCGCGTCAGAAATGCAGCCAATACCGTGCTGCGCGCCTTCTGGAACTCGCGGTTCCGTTCCGGTCCGTCCAGCACGCGATTCAACCGGCGATGTAGCCGCCACGGCCGCTGCTGTGTCTCTTGCGCCCGCCGCGAGCTCTTGGCCGGCAAAATCCGGTCCGTCTCGCGGTAGAACGAGCCCAACTCACCCAGGAACTGCGGGGAACACCCGAAGTCGTGCACCAGTTTCAACATGGTGCCCTTCAACTCGGCCGCCTCCGCCAACGCTTTCCAGTCCAGCACCCGGCCCATCAGCGCAAACGAATCCCGTCCGGCGCTCTTGGCGATCTCCAACTGCTGGCCCGCTTCCACATAGACACTGGCTGCGTCCGCATCCGCGCTGGACGCCAGCGCCAGAGCCATCGAGAGAGACTTGCCCTCGGCGCCCGGGAACTCCCTCAGGAAATCTTCCGTCGAATGCTGGAACACCCGCTCAATCTCCCGTGCGAACGGGATCAGCGCGTCCCAACTTCCGATCACCGCAAACTCGTCGCCGCCCGTGTAGAGTACGCTGACCTTGCGCTGAAACTCCGGTTGCGAGCAGCGCACTTGCACCTCGCCGGCGAAAAACTGCTTGAAGTAAACCGAGAGCTGGATATGCTCTTCCACCGTCGCCGCCTTGCGCAGGCGGGCGGAGAAGAGATCGACGTCGCCGCGCAGGATGCCCCAGGTGCGCTTGCCGTGGGCGCGGCGGGCCAGGTCAAACTGCGAAGCCTGCGGGCGGCCATCCCGGCCGGGCGCGCAGTGCGTGGCGATCCAGTGTGCCTCTCCCTCGGCGGCGAGCATGCCGCGGGCTGTGGTGTCCCACACGGCGGCCGCGCTGGCCGGCAGCCCCTGGTACAGTGCACGGAAGAAATCGTCGAAATCGGCGTCAGCCTGGAAGGGCTCGAAGAGGCCGCCCGGCTCCAGCGCGTCAGTGCCGCGCCACCGCGCCATCTGCTCGTCCAGCCTTTTGCGGACATCGCTCCACGCGCCGAGATTCTCGGTCGCCGCCCACGCCAGACGCAGCCGCGCACCGGTAAATTCAGAGAGCCGCCGCGTGGCGTCGATCAGGTACTGGTGCGCTTCGGGGAGGTTTTCGGCCGGCAGCACCACCAGAAACTGGCCGCCGCCGCTGGAGCCGAGCAACTCCGGCGCCAGTCCCAGACGCCCCAGCAGTGCCCGCGGAATGGCTTCACACAACAACGAGATGTAGAGGCAACGCCCACTGAGCGCCTCGAGCCCGCCACGGGCATCTCGCCCGCCGCGCGCATCGCGGATGAACTGCTCAATTCCAAGGAGCTTGCCTTGAAGAAAAATCTGCACGGAGACCGCCTCAGGCCTAAGTCAAACTTCGAATCTAACACAGCAACGGGCCTCTGGTCGCTAGCCGCGGCAACTTCGGATGCGATTGTGGGCTGTCCCGGGCGTGGAGGGGTCTGGACCCGGTCAGGCACAAACCGCACGACCGGAACCTGCAGCCGGACCAAGTGATAGTCGCTTGGCCGGATTCGGGCACCTCCGACCTTCCAGCCCGCAAGAGCCCGTTGCCCCCCGCGGTGGGCTCGTCGTGCCTGCCAATGTTACAATATTGAGGTTTGCCTCTGAAATCCGATCCTCGCCGCGAGCGGCGCGATAGCCTGATCCGCTTGCTCCAGCAGAACAAAGCCCAAGCTATCGCCATCACCCATCTGCCCAACGTTCGCTACCTCTGCGGGTTCACGGGCAGCAACGCGCTTCTTCTGATCAGCGCCCGGGAATCGATCCTCTTCACCGACCCCCGCTACGATATCCAGGCAGCCACTGAATCCGACGTGCCCGTGCGTGTCGTGCGCGGCGTCCTGTGGAATGACGCCGCCAAAGAGATCCGCCGCCGTAGGATCTTCCGCTTGGCGCTGGAGTCTGACAAGGTCTCTCATGCCGATTGGGACGCCATTGGTTCGCACATCGGCGCGCGCGCCGAGTTGCTGCCCGTCCAGGGCCTGGTGGAGGCTCTGCGGGCCGTTAAGTCCTCCGACGAGATCGAGAAGATCCGCCGCTCGGTGTTGCTCAACTCGCAGGCTCTTGCGCTCACTCTGCCCCTGTTGAAACCCGGCATGACGGAGCTCGAAGTGGCGGCCGAACTCGATTACCGTATGCGCCGTCTCGGCGCCGAAGGCACAGCGTTTGAAACCATCGTCGCCTGCGGCCGCCGCTCGGCCCTACCGCACGCCCGCCCCACCTCCGAACTGCTGAAAAACAATCGGCTACTATTGATTGACATGGGCGCCAGCCTGGAGGGCTACGCTAGCGACATGACGCGCGTATTTCATTTGGGGAAACCAGGACGCAAGGTGCGCGCTCTTTACGATATGGTGCTGGAAGCACAACTCGCTGCCATCGCCGCCGTGCGGCCGGGCGCTACCTGCGCTAGTGTCGATCTGGCTGCCCGCGAGACGCTCCATCGTCATCGGCATGCTCAGTTCTTTACCCATTCCACCGGCCACGGTCTCGGTCTTGAGATTCATGAAGGCCCGCGTCTCGGCGCGAAAGTGGAGTCGGTTCTATTGCCCGGCATGGTCGTCACCATTGAGCCGGGCGTCTACCTCGAGGGGTTCGGAGGGATTCGCATCGAGGACACCGTCCTGGTGACGGAAACCGGCGTGGAAGTTCTCACGCCGTCCACAAAGGAATTCCTGGAAATCGCATCATGACCATTGAAGAGATTCGCGAAATGATTCAGATGGTGACCTCCACCGGTGTGGCGGAGCTGGAAGTGCAGCGCGGCGACAACCGCGTCTGGATCAAACGCACCGCCGGCGTGGTCACTCAAGAGATCCATATGCCGCAGCAGGCAGTGTCCCAGGCGCCGATGCCGGTCCAGCAGCCGCTGCCGCAGGTGATGGTGGCCGCCCCCGCCGCGACGCCCGCCCCGGGTGAGCCGGATCTCACTGATCCCAGCCTGGAGGCGGTGAAGTCGCCCATCGTCGGCACCTTCTACGAGTCGCCCTCGCCCGGTTCGGACGCCTTCGTGCGCGTTGGCGATTCCATCAAGCCCGGCAAGGTACTCTGCATCATCGAATCGATGAAGCTGATGAACGAAATCGAGGCCGAGATTTCGGGCACCATCGTCAAGCGGCTGGTTCAGAACGGCGCGCCGGTCGAGTATGGCGAGGTCATGTTCCTCGTCAAGCCCAACTAGAGCAGCTCCGATGATTCAGAAAGTACTCATTGCCAATCGTGGCGAAATTGCACTGCGCGTCATCTGCGCGTGCAAGGATCTCGGCATTAAAACCGTGGCCGTCTACTCCGAGGCGGATCGCTACTCGCTCCACGTCCGCTTCGCCGACGAAGCGGTCTGCATCGGGCCGGCCAAGAGCGCCCTCAGCTACCTGAATATCCCGTCGGTGATCAGCGCCGCTGAGATCACCAATGTCGACGCCATCCACCCCGGCTACGGCTTTCTGAGCGAGAACTCCGATTTTGCCGAAGTCTGCCGCGCCTCCGGCCTCAAGTTCATCGGGCCCGAGCCCGAAGTCACGCGCATGATGGGCCTGAAGCAGATTGCGCGCGAAAAGATGCGCGAGCATGGTGTGCCCATCCTGCCGGGTTCGGACGGGCTGCTCGCCAATGCCGACGAGGGCTTGGCCGTGGCGGCGCGCATCGGCTACCCCATCATCATCAAGGCTGCCGCCGGCGGTGGCGGGCGCGGCATGCGCATCGTGCGCTCCGCCGAAGAGCTGCCGGGCGCCTATACCGCGGCGCGTCAGGAGGCCGAGGCCTCTTTCACCTGCTCCGACGTCTACTGCGAAAAGTTCATCGAGAAGCCGCGCCACATCGAGTTTCAGGTTCTGGCCGACGAGCACGGCAACGTGGAAGTGCTAGGCGAGCGCGAGTGCTCCATCCAGCGCCGCCACCAGAAACTGGTGGAGGAGGCGCCCTCCGCCGCGGTCTCCCCGGAACTCCGCGCCAGCACCGCCAAGGCGCTCAAGGCGGCCCTCAAGGCCGTAGGCTACACCAACGCGGGCACCGTCGAATTTCTGATGGGCGACGATGGCACTCTAGCCTTCATCGAGGTAAACGCGCGCATCCAGGTGGAGCACTGCGTCACCGAGATGATTACAGGCATTGATCTGGTGAAGGCACAACTGCGCATCGCGCGCGGCGAGACCCTGCCGGAGATTCTCGGCGGTCCTGTGGAGATCCGCGGCCACGCCCTGGAATGCCGCATCAACGCCGAAAACCCGGTTACGTTTGCGCCCTCACCCGGCCGCATCAAGGCATTGAATCTGCCCGGCGGCATCGGTGTGCGCGTGGATACGGCCGCCTACACCGATGGCGTCATCCCGCCCTACTACGATTCACTCCTCGCCAAGCTCATCACCCATGGCCGGGATCGCGCCGAGGCCATCGCCCGCATGCAGCGCGCGCTGGATATGTTTGTGGTGGAGGGCATCCAGACATCGATTCCCCTGCACCAGAAGATCATGGCGGATGAGGAATTCCGCGCGGCCGAGATCGATACGCACTTCATCACGCGCTTCCTGGAGCGGCAGAAGGCCAAACAGGAGTAGCTAAGGCTGCCCGAACCAGCGTTGCAGCCGCTGCCAGCCGTTCCTCAGCAGCCGCCAGATGCGGCTGGCGAGCCACGCGAAGCGCACAGGAACACGATCACAAACGCCATCGCCACCCTCGAAACTCTTCGCTCAAACCGCCAGCAACTCGAAGCTCTGGGAGTTCAGCACGCCGCCATCTTCGGATCCGTCGCCCGCGGGCAATCCACTCCGGATAGCGATGTTGACGTTTTGCTCGATCTCGATCCCGCCCACCCCATCGGCGTCTTTCAATACGCCCGCCTGAAACTCTTCCTCGCCGCTCTGCTCCCTGCTCCCGCCGACATTGTCCACCGCAAAACCCTCAAACCGTTGCTTCGCGACAATATCCTCCGCGATGCCATCTATGCCTTCTAAGAACCCGAGCCAGCGGCTTAGGGATATCATCGAGAACATCGACGCCATCCAGGATTTCGTGCATCACTTGGACCTCGAGCAGTTCACCCGCGACCGCAAGACCATCTATGCCGTCACCCGCGCGCTCGAAATCATCGCTGAAGCATCCCGCCGCCTGCCGCCAGAACTGAAGGACGGTCACCCCGAAATCGATTGGCCCGCCGTCGCCGCCGGCAACATCTACCGCCACAAATAAGAGGTCGTTGACGAGCAGCAACTCTGGCTCACCGCCCGCAACGACCTCGACCTCCTCCGCCACATGGCCGCGTTTGAACTCGATGCCCTCTCCTGACCGCCGATCACCACAAAGCCGCGTCTTTCCGGGCCACGACCGTTAGCGAGTGGGCTGCCAAACTGCCCAAGGCGCTCTACGCCTGCCCGAACCAGCGTTGCAGCCGCTGCCAGCCGTTTCTCAGCAGCCGCCAGATGCGGCTGGCGAGCCACGCGAAGACGCACAGGAACACGATCACAAACGCCATCGCCACCATGGGATGCGCTGACGTCAGCCACAGCACGAATGGTACGGCTGCATCCCCCATCAGGCTCAACGCGATGTTGGAGAATGGTTCCGGGCTCTGATTCACCGCCAGCCGCGTGGCGGCCTTGGAGGCGTGGCTGGAGAGCGCCACCCCGCCGCACAGGATCACCAGCACCATCCGCATCACGGGGTCGATTGTGGCAAAGGCCGTAGCGGCCAGTATCGCCGCGCCCACCGGCCGGATGATCGTGTGTACCGAGTCCCACAAGCTGTCCACCCACGGGATCTTGTCGCTGACGAACTCGATCACGAAGGCCGCGCCGGCGGCGACCAGCACCGCCGGATGCGCCAGCACTTCCAGTCCCTGGGCGGACGCGGGCAGGGTGATGAGGTGGAACCGGATGGCAAGGCCCAGGCCGAGGATGGTCGCGTAGAGCCGCAACCCGGCCGCGAAGCCCAGGCCCAGAGTAGTGGCCAAGAGGTGGACTGCATCCATCTCCCCCACTCTACCTGACTGGCAGTATCAATTCCTTCGGCAGCGCCTTCTCATCCAGCACCACCCGCACCGCCAAATCACCAGCCTCCAGCTCCGGCAGCACAATCCGCAGCCGCTGGATTCCGGCACTCCACTCCTCCAACGCCTCCACCACGCACGGCAGATCGGCCACGAACACCTGCAACCGTGCCAAATCGGCATCCGCCGGCGCGGCTGTCAACGCCACCAACACCGTCTCGCCGCTCTTGGCGGGACTCCCCAGCCACGGGTCCTCCAATTCGCCCGGCTGCGTCACCAGGCTGCCGTCCAGATGCCGCGCCAGCACAATCCCGTTGCGCGGCATTAGCGCGGCCGCGCTATCCACCTGCGTGACCTCCACGGCAGGCGTGTCGCCCCGCGGCGTACTCACCACCACCCCCACCGCGCCGCGCGTGTCGTCGGCCGGGGCCAGTACCACGATGCGCTTGGACGTCGCCGAAATCAGTTGCGCCTCCAGGCCGTTGATCCGTACTGCGGGCGTCTCGCCGTCCGCCTTCAGATTCTCGCCGTAAAGGGCCACCAGCGCGCCGGCGGAGATCTCCGCGGCGCCAGTGGCCAGGCTGACAACGGGGCTCTCTGGGCGCAGCGTGGGCCTTGCGTGGTCGCTGTCAGCATGCAGGCCGCCGTGTACGCACTCCGCTGCGCGTCCGCTGGCGGCAAGGCCGGCCACATAAACCTCCAGCGGCCCGCTGGCATCGGCCGGCGGCGTCCACTGAATGGTGTAACTGGTGGCCGAAGCTGTCTGGCTCATGTAGCCGCCCGTTGTTCGAGTCGACTTTCACTCCGTTGGCCGAGCTCAGCGTCCCCGCGGTCACTGCCAGTTGATAGCCGTAGCGGCGAGAGGCTGTTGGGATCACTGATGCGAAGTGTCCACGTTTGCGTGGCGCCGGCCTCACCTGTCAAACCGCTCGGCAACTCCAACGCAACGCTGCCGTTGGCCGGATTCAATGTGACGCTGTGGCAACCGGCGCACGGCGTACCCGTGCCGGGTTCGCCAGCATTGCCGGCAGGGATGCGCGATCCACTCGGATACGCGAACGCGGCGGTAGTCAGGACCGCCAGAACCAGAACAAAACGCATTTAGCACCTCTTTTCGATATCTGGTGGAACGCGTTCCGCCGCGACCGCGTTACAGTGAACTTGTGAAACGCCTGCTCCTCCTCATCGGCATTGCCAGCCTCGCCTTCGCCCAAAATGTTACGGTCCAGCCGGCCTGCCGGCCGTTACGGGCAATCGCCACTACCAGGGCAACCGCACTCCTCTGCGTCCCACGCCGCTCATGAAGCTGCCCATCGGCGCGGTCCGCCCTGGCGGTTGGCTGCGCGAGCAGATGCGCCTAATGGGCGACGGATTCAGCGGGCGTCTGCCCGAGCTCAGCACGTTCTGCAAGTTCGATGGCAACGCCTGGACCGATCCCACCGGCCACGGGCGCTTTGGCTGGGAGGAACTGCCGTACTGGCTGAAGGGCTTCATTGACCTCGGCTATGTCATGCAGGACCAGCGCATCATCGACGAATCCAGGCGCTGGGTGGAGGCCGTCCTGGCAACGCAACAGGCCGATGGCTACTTCGGAGCGCGCACCAATCTGGTGGGGCAGAACACGCTCGACAATCTTGAGACGCTCGATATCTGGCCCAACATGGTGATGCTCTATCCGCTGCGCACCTACTATGAAGCCACCGGCGACAGGCGCATCCTCCCCTTCATGCTGCGCTACTTCCGCTGGTTCCAATCGTTGCCGCTGGAGGCAATTCTCCAGCAGAGCTGGCAGAAACACCGCGGCGGCGACAATCCTGGATCACCTCTACTGGCTCTACAACCAGACCGGCGAGGCGTGGCTGCTGGATGCGGCGCGTCAATCACGAGCGCACCTCGGATTGGGTGGGCGGAGTGCCCACATGGCACGGCGTCAACGTCTCCGGAGTGTTTCCGAGAGCCCGCGCAGTACTACCAGCAGACCAACGACGAGCGCTATCTGAAGGCCACCGAGCGCAACTACGATCTCATCTTTGGCCTCTACGGTCAGGTGACCGGCGGCGGCTTTGCCTCCGATGAGAATGCACGCCCCGGTTATCGCGGCCCGCGCCAGGGCACCGAAACCTGCACCTGGGTGGAGTTTATGTTCAGCGACGAGATGCTCACAGCCATCACCGGCGACGCCAAGTGGGCAGACCGCGCCGAGCGCATCGCCGTCAACTCGCTGCCCGCCTCCCATGACGCCGGACCTCAAGGGCCTCCACTACCTCACCGCGCCCAATCAGGTGCAGCTCGATCGTGGCAACAAAGCGCCCCTCATCGAGAACAGCGGCGAGATGTTCAGCTACGATCCCTACGGCTACCGCTGCTGCCAGCACAACACCGCGATGGGCTGGCCCTACTACGCACAACGGCTATGGATGGCCAGCGGCGGCGACGGGCTGGCCGCTGTCTTCTATGCGCCCAATACCGTGACGGCAAGGTGGGCCGGTGGTGCGCCGGTGACCATCGAAGAGACCACCGATTATCCCTTCGGCGAAACGGTGACCTTTGTCGTGAAGACCACCGGCTCCGCGCGGTTCCCGCTCAGCCTGCGCGTACCGAATGGTGCCCTCAGGCGCAACTGGCGCTCAACGGAAAACCGCTGCCCGCGACGCGCGCCCAGCAAGGCTGGCTGACCGTCGAGCGCGTCTGGAATAGCGGCGATCAGCTTGTGCTGACGCTGCCGATGCAGATCGGTGTACGGCGCTGGGACACGATGCTCAACGCGGCGTCGGTTTCCTACGGGCCGCTCGAGTTCTCGCTGCGCATCGGCGAGAATTGGAAGCCCTACGGCGACAACCCGAAGTGGCAGAAATACGAGGTCTTCCCCACCACTCCCTGGAACTACGCTCTCGCGCTGGATGAAAAGATGGAGTTGACTCGCAAGCCGGGTGCGCTGGCCGCTCAGCCCTTTACCCCCGAAGCAGCGCCCCTGATGATCAAGGCCCGCGCGCGCAAAGTGCCGGAGTGGCGCCTGGAGCCGAATGGCATGGTGGGCGAGATTCAGATGAGCCCGGTGCCCACCACGCAACCGTTGGAGGAGGTGACGCTGATCCCCTTGGGCGCCGCCCGGCTGCGCATCTCCATGTTCCCCCGTCGTCGGAGCCGGCGCGACCTGGGACGCCAATCCGCCCATGGTGCACTCCTCGGCCGCAACGCACAAGAACCCGGCGGCGTCCAAAGGGTATGCCTGGGATGGCAGAAAGGGCGCCGCCGAATGGATCGAGCAGCGCTATCAGCGGCCGCGCCGGCTGTCAGCGGAGCCAGGCGGACTGGGCTGCCAACTCCGCGCCGGCGTCGTCGAAGCTGCTGTGTTGGACGCCGCTTCCAAATCCTGGAAGGAACTCAAGACCCGCGGCAGCGGCGCGAAGATCGAGTTCGAACCCGTCGAAACCACGGCTCTCCGGATGCAGGTGCAAATGGCGCCGCGCCAGGGCTTGCGCCTGGCAGAGTGGAGAGTGGGCGGCCCGAAAGAGTAATCTGGTTCTGGAGACCTGAATTCATGATCAAGCTTGGTTTTGTCAGCGCCATTTTGCCGGAGCTCACGCTGGAGCAGTTGGTGGACTTCACGTCCGAGAGCGGTTCGATTGCATCGAGCTCATGTGCTGGCCGCAGGGCAAGGCCGAGCGGCGCTACGCCGGTGTGACGCATGTCGACGTGGCGGCGCTGAAGAAATCCGATGCCACGCGCATCATCGAGCTCACCGCCGAGGCGGGCGTCACCATCAGCGGTCTCGGCTACTATCCGAATCCGCTGGCTGCCGATCCGGCCGAGGCCAAGGTCTATGTGGAGCACCTGAAAAAGGTGATCAGGCCGCCGCTTTGCTCGGCGTGCCGGTAGGAATACGTTCATCGGGCGCGATCCGGCCAAGAGCGTGGACGACAACTGGCCGCGCTTCCTCAAGACATGGAAGCCGCTGGTCGCCCTCGCCGAAGCGAGCGGCGTGAAGATCGCCATCGAGAACTGCCCCATGTCGTTCTCCAAGGACGAGTGGCCCGGCGGCAAGAATCTGGCCATCTCCCCTGCCATCTGGCGGCGCATGTTCAACGACATTCCCTCCGATAGCTTCGGGCTGAACTTCGACCCGTCTCACTTTGTGTGGCAGGGCATGGATTACGCCAAAGTGCTGCGCGAGTTCCAATCCAAGCTGTTCCACGTCCATGCCAAGGACGCGCGGCTGGATCGTGACCGCCTCAATGATGTGGGGCTGCTGGCGTATCCGTTGCAGTACCATACGCCCAAGCTGCCGGGCCTCGGCGACGTCAACTGGAGTGCATTCTGCTCCGTTCTGACTGAGGTATATGATGGTCCGGTGTGCATTGAGGTGGAAGACCGGGCTTACGAGGGCAGCATCCAGAACCGCATGGCCGGGCTCTGGCAGAGCGGCGCATTCCTGGCCCAGTATCTGCCGCAGCAGGCCGAGGTGTAGTAACCTATTGAGTGAAGTTTGGATTGCAGAGTTGGAGGTCTCATTCTTATGATGCGATTGTTGCGGAAAGCCGCTCTGTTCGCGGTAGCCAGCGTCGTCACCGCGGGTCTGGCGTTCGGGCAGATGGGCACATTCACAGGCAAAGTCGTCGGCGAAGACGGCAAAGGAATGCCCGGCGTTGAGATCAAAATCGAACGCAAGGACATTAAGGGCAACTGGAAGACCAAGTCCGGCAAGAAAGGCGATTGGACCTATGCCGGCATGCCTGTCCCCGGACAGTTCGTCATTACCTGCGAGCTCAACGGCCAGGTGATTGACCAGCTCTCCGGCGTTCGCAGCCAGATGGGCGATCCCGTCGAGCTCAAGGAATTCTGCGACGTCGGCAAGCAGAAGAAGCGTCAGGCTGCGCAGATGAAGGCCAGGAAACCGGCCAGGTCACGCAGGAACTGGCGAAGGAAATGACCGCGGAGCAGAAGGCCGCCTACGAGAAGCAGTTGAAGGCGCGCTGCGGAAAATGCAGAAGAACAAGGCGCTGAACGACGCCTACAACGCCGGCATGACCGCTTTCCAGGCCAAGGATTTCCCCACCGCCATCGAGAACTTCAAGAAGGCCGGTGAGCTTGATCCCAAGCAGAGCGCCGTCTGGATTCAGCTCGCGCAGAGCTACGACAATATGGCCAAGACCAAGACCGGCGCGGAGAAAGAGGCTGCGTTGGTTTCGGCCGGTGAACACTACACCAAGGCGCTGGAAATGCTGCCCGCCGATGCCGGCCTGCACAACAACTACGGCCTCGTGCTGGCGCAGCAGAAGAAGTTCGCCGAAGCGCAGGGTGAGTTGGAAAAGGCGGCTGCGCTGGATCCCCCCGGCGGCGGCAAGTATATGTTCAACCTCGGCGCGGTGCTCACCAACATCGGCCAGACTGACCCGGCCGTCAACGCCTTCAAGAAGGCCGTTGAGCTCGATCCCAAGTACGCCCCGGCCTGGTGGCAGTATTGCTCCGCGCTCAGCGGCAAGCTGACCATGACGGCAGACGGCAAGCCGGTTCCTCCGGAAGGCATGAAGGAAGCCTGCGAGAAGTATCTGGAAGTGGATCCCGCCGGACCCAACGTCGAAGGCGCCAAGGGCCTGCTGACGCTGATCAGCGGCAAGCTCGAAACCAGCTACGTCAACCCGGACGCCAAAAAGGCCCCGGCCAAGAAGACCAAGAAGTAGGCTGCACAACGGCTGATTCCGTTTGAGACGCGGGCGCCTCGGGGAACCGGGGCGCCCGTTTCGCGTATTGTGGGAGTGAGATGGGAAGATTCATTGGACTGCTGCTGGCGTTCATTCTGGTGGTGCCGCTGATCCGCATGGTGCTGGGCATGCTCGCCCGCATGTTCACCAATTTTGCGGGCAAGCCAAGCTCGGCCGGCCCATCTGGCCCGGCGCGCGTGCCGGCCGGCGGAACGCTGCGCAAAGACCCCGTATGTGGCACTTTTGTGAGCGAATCTGTCGCGAAAACGCTCTCCAGCGGGGGTAAAACGCATCATTTTTGCAGCGATGCGTGCCTGAAGAAGTTCCTGGAAGCGCCGCGCCAGTCCTGAGCGGCTATTTGCCCGGTCCGTCGCTTGGTGCCACCAGATACATCTCGCCCGGCCCGAGTTTGTCATACCAGGTGAACTTCAGAATCGCCGAAGTCACCACGCACACGCCCACCGACACCCACATCTCATTCCAGTGCTGGATGGCCAGATAGATGGGCGCCGTGACGAGGCTCGTCTGCCACACCAGGCCGACGGCGATGTTGAACATATCGCGCGAAAACTCGCGGTTGGGCTGGAACGCGGGGTCCACTGCGAGGCACTTGCGGTAGATAGGTCCCCATGCGCCCCACGGCCGGACGTTGCGGTAAAAGGACATCAGCACGTCGTCGCTCTCCGGCTTGGTCAGCAGACACGCGATGATCGACGCGGCAAAGCTGATCGCCAGGATCAGCAGAAATGCGAACACCGGGTGGATGTTGAGGGCGAGCTTGAGGATCGCCGCGCCCGTGCCCGCCACCATGCCGGCAAAGAAGCCGTAGCCGTTGAAGCGCCACCAATGCCACTTCAGCACGTTGGGCGCGACAAAGGCCGGCACCAGCGCGGAGACGATCCACTCGGTGACTCCGTGCACGGATTTGGTGGCCAGACCGAATAGAATGCCCATCACCACAACGCCGGCCGAGGTGGCCCAGCCGAGAGCCACCATGCGCTTGGCGGGCGCGTCCGGATTGATGTAGCGCTTGTAGATGTCATTCACCATGTAGGCCGCGCCGGAGTTCACCGTGGAGACAAAGGTGCTCATGAACGAGGCCAGCAGCGCGGCGATCAGCACGCCCTTGAATCCAACCGGCACGTGGTCCCGCAGCACGCCCGGCAGGATCTTCTCAAAATTCACTTTGGCGCCCATCGCAGCCAGATCTTTGCTGTAGAACGCAATGCCCAGCACTGTGATGCCGGCAATCAGCAGGAAGCGCGGGGCCAGCGAGACAAAGGCCATCACCATGTTTTCGAGCGCCGCTTCACGCGGGCTTTTCGTGGAAAGAATGTGCTGGATGGCGTAGTTCGGCGTGGGGCCGGCCATGCTCACCAGCACGCCCTTCAGGAACAGCATGCTGGTGAAAAACGCGAAGAGCGAATAGCCGTCGCCGCCCTCGCCGATGGGGTTGTAGATGCGGCTGTTGAGCTGCGGCATCAGGCTGCCCCAATCCAGCGTCAGCTTGGCCCCAAAGAAGAGACTGTCCCAGCCCACGGGAACGTTCGCCATGATCTGCGCTGGCGTGATGAGCTGGATGGCGATGACGACAATGGCGATGGCTGCGACGACTTTCAACACAAACTGGATCAGGTCGTTCATCACCACGCTGTACATCCCGCCCACCACGCAGTAGATGCCGGTCACCAGTAGCATGCCCGTGGCGTAGTATTCGTCGCGAACATCCCAGGGGAAAAATGGTTTGGTGAATTCGCCAATGCCGCGGAAGGCATAACTGAGAAAGCCCACCACGTGGACCATGGCGTAGACCACCACGCTGATGTAGGCCAGCTCCGCACCCTGGCTGTGGCCGAAGCGCGTGCGCATCCACTCCGCACCCGTCAGCACATTGGAGCGCCGCACCCACGTGCCCAAATACATCATGCGGAAGATCACGCTGAAGAGAGGCCAAACCCACAGCAGCCACGTGGCCTTGACTCCGTAGATGTAGAGCATCATCACGAACCACATGGTGCCCGTGATGTCCACGCCGCTGGAGCCGTGGGCCACGCCGATGATCCACCACGGGAGACTCTTGCCGGCGAGGAAGTAGGATTCGGCGTTCTTCGACGCCTTGGTAGCGGACCACCAGCCGACGGCGGCCATCAGCAGCAGATAGATGGTGATAATGGTGAGATCGATGGGATGCATGGCTAGTCCGGGCAGGTGAGGAGGTGGCTGACGAGCTCGTTGAGATTGCAGGTGGCCACCGCGCAGTATTTGTCGGCGCCGCCGTAATAGACGAAGAGCGTGCCCTCGATGACCACCGCGCCGCACGGGAAGCAAACGCCGCGGTAGAAGCCCTCAATCTCGTAATACTCCTCCGGCTGCAGCAGCCAATCCGGCGTGCGATGCAGCACTCGCGCCGGGTCTTCCAGATCCAGCAGCAACGCGCCAATACGGTAGAACTTGTCGCGGCCGAGGGCGTGATAGAGGGTCAGCCAGCCGTGCGGTGTCTTGATGGGCGGGATGTTGATACCGAGCTTCGCAGTCTCCCATTCGTACTTGTTGCGGATCAGCAAGCTACTGGTTCGGAAGCCCATCAGATCATCGGCAAAGGAGATCCAGGCAGCGGCGTGCTCGGTGCCGTACTCGGGCCCAATCCACTCCAGCGGACGGTGCATCATCACGTACTGGCCCCGGACCTTCTCCGGGAAGAGGATCACGTCGCGGTCATCCAGCATCGGGTTGGTCAGCCAGCCGGCGCGGATCCAGGTGTGGAAGTCCTGCGTCATGGCGAGGCCGGTGAGCGTGGCGTTGGTCTTGAGGTAGTGGGGGAAGTCCTCGCCGCAGGGCGGCGTCTTGTAGGCCTCACGGCCGCCGGATATCCAGAACTGGCCAAAGGGATAGTGGCGGGCGGCGTAGGTCACGTAAAACCAATCGCCCATCTTCGTGATGCGCGGATCCTGGATGGTTGCGCCGTCAAAGCCCTCCGTGTTGGGGCTCAGGCAGGGCTGATCGCTGACGCGATGGAAATCGTAGCCGTTGGTGCTGGTGGCCAGGCCGAAATAGCACTTGTACTCGGGGTGCGATTCGGCGGAGCGATAGAGCAGCGTGACTTGCTTGTGCTCTTCGTCGTACCAGGCCGCGGGGTTGAAGACGGCGAGGTCTTCCCAGGGATGATCGGGGTGAGGGGAGAGGATCGGATTGCCGGCGTAACGCTGGAGCTTCATGAATGTTCCGAAAACAGCATACGCTAGTGAGGACGGAGGTTTCATGACCGACAGAGTGGCGATCTTTGATACGACGTTGCGGGACGGCGAACAGGCTGCGGGCACTCGCCTGGGACGGCGGGAGAAGCTGACCATCGCCAGGCAACTGGCGCGTCTCGGCGTGGACGTGATCGAGGCCGGCTATCCGAACTCCTCGCCGGAGGACTTTGCGGCGGTGGAGGCCATTGCGCAGGAGATGGATGGCCCCGTGGTGTGCGCGTTGTCGCGCGCCGTGGCCAGCGATATTGAATCGTGCGGCCGCGCCCTGGCTCAGGCGAAGCGCGGCCGGATTCATACGGGCATCGGCGTCTCTGAGATCCACATCCGCGGCAAGTTCGGCGACGACAAGTATGGCAAGACCGTGGAGGAGAAGAAGGCGCGCATGATCGCCATGGCCGTGGAGGCTGTGAAGCTGGCGCGGTCCTTCGTGGACGATGTCGAGTTCTATGCCGAGGACGCCGGGCGCGCGGAGCCGGCCTATCTCTTCGAGATGCTGTACGCCGCCATCGAGGCGGGCGCGACAGTCGTGAACATTCCGGATACCACCGGCTATGCGATGCCGGAGCAGTATGGCGCGTTGATCCGCGGCATCCGTGAAAACGTCTCGAACATCGGGAAGGCCGTCATCAGCGTCCACTGCCACAACGACCTGGGGCTGGCCACGGCCAATACGTTGGCCGGCGTCAAAGCCGGGGCGCGGCAGGTGGAAGGCACCATCAACGGCATCGGCGAGCGGGCGGGCAACGCGGCGCTGGAAGAGGTGGTGATGGCTCTGCGCACGCGGGCGGATTATTTCGGGCTGACCACCGGGATCCGCACGCAGGAGTTCAGCCGCAGCAGCCGGCTGGTGTCTGACATGCTCGGCATGATGGTGCCCGGCAACAAGGCAATTGTTGGACGCAACGCATTTGCGCACAGCTCCGGTATCCACGTCGATGGCTTCCTGAAGAACCGCGAGACCTACGAGATCATGCGGCCGGAGGATGTGGGCTTTGAGCAGAGCTCCGTAGTGCTCACCGCGCGCACCGGGCGTCATGGCCTGCGCGACCGTTTGGAGAAGCTCGGCTATGCGCTCTCGCAAGAGGAGCTGGATCAGACCTATCAGCGCTTCCTGATCGTAGCGGATAAAAAGCAGGAGGTCTTCGACGAGGACCTCGTGGCGATCCTGCACGACGAGATTCACGCGGTGGAAGATGTCTACCGGCTGGACTATCTGCATTTCTACAGCGGCACATCGGCCATCCCCACTGCCACCGTGCGGCTCAGCGTGAAGGGCGTTATGCACGAGCGCGCGGCTACTGGCGACGGCCCGGTGGACGCCGTGTACAAAGCCATCTCGATGGTGGCGCAACGCGTAGTGAAACTGGTGAAGTACGACATTCGTGCGGTGACCGGCGGCACGGAGGCCATGGGCGAGGTGACAGTGAAACTGGAATCGGAAGGCCGCAGCGTCACCGGGCGCGGCGCCTCCACCGATGTGATCGAGGCCAGCGCAAAGGCCTACGTGGATGGGTTGAACCGGCTGGCTGGGCTTGGCGCCGCCTGAGGGCGGCTGGAGGGATCAATATGACATTGAAGGCTTCAGCGCTGGTCTTCCTGTGGATGGCATCGGTGTCTGCCCAGGTCGTGCTGACTCGCGGCGTATACTCCGACCCTAAGCCGCTATGGGCTGCCGGCGCCCGGCTCGACGAGTTGCACGTCAACGCGGTTTTCGTCAGCGGGGGCTCCATCAACCAGGCGCTGATGGACCGCGCGAAGGCGGAGGGCGCAAAGGTCTTTGCGGAGTTCCCCACGCTGAACGGTAAGGGGTATGTGGAGACACACCCGGAGGCCTGGCCCATCAACGAGAAGGGCGAGCCCGCGCCGGCGGCGTCGTGGTTCATGGGAGTCTGTCCCACCGATCCGGCCTTTCGCCAGTTTCGTGTCAAGCAGTTGGAGGAACTGCTGGGCCGCTTCGAGGTGGCCGGCGTCTGGCTCGACTACTTCCACTGGCATGCGCAGTTTGAAGAGCCCCAGCCCATCCTGCCCGAAACCTGCTTCAACCACTCCTGCCTGCGCGCGTTTCAGAAGGCGTCCGGCATCCAACTCCCCAATCTTCAGCCGGCCGAGGCAGCGCGCTACATCCTGTCCAAGCACGAAAAAGCCTGGCGCGAATGGCGGGTGCAGGTGCTGGAGGGCTGGGCGGTGGAACTCCGCAAGATCGTGAAGAGGATCCGGCCCGACGCGCAGTTGGGACTCTACCACTGTGCTTGGACCGACGATGAATTCTCCGGCGCGCGAGTGCGCATCCTGGGCCTGGATCTCCAGCGCCTCAACCGGTCGTTCGACGTGTTCTCGCCGATGGTCTACCACCGGCGGATGGGCCGCTCTCCGCAATGGGTGGGCGAGTATGTCCGCTGGCTCTCCGCCCGGGTTGGAGCTTTCAAAGTCTGGCCGATTGTCCAAGCCTCCGGCGATCCCAATCAGATCTCGGCCGCCGAGTTCGAAACGGTGATGCGGCTCGGCGTGATCCCCGGAACGGGCACACTCGCGGCGACGGGCGGAATCATGATGTTCACCACGCGAGCGATCGCCGATGATCCCGCCAAAGCCGAGCGGCTGCGCCGTCTCTACCAGGAATGGTCGCCCGAGGGCCAGCCTCGAGTGAAGGATCCCAAGCCCATCCGCTGACGACCCAAGCCGCGGTTCGCTAGGCCAGTTTCCAGGGCTTGCGGTACTTTCGCGTGACCATGTTTGCACCGGCCTTGGAGTTGGTGATGCGCTCCTTGCCGCCATCCCAGTGGATAGTCTCGCCGGTACGGAAGGCGATGTTGCCCAACAGACCGCCCTTGTTCAAGCGGTGCGCGTATTCCACGTCGCAGGTGGTCTTCGTGCGCGATTTGATGGAATCCAGGAACTCGCGGATGTGTCCGGGGGAGTCCGCGATGCTCGGCGTGGGGTGCGGAAAGTCCGGCACCAGTTTGCCCTTGGCCCACACCTCGTGTTTGGAGTAGTTGGTCACCAGTGTGGCGTTGGCGCCTTCGAAGATCACGCATGGGCCCATGTGGTCGTAGCCGGGGCGGCCATTGGGGTGCAGCGTCCACGTGAGCAGCAGGTCGTTGGGGTACTGGTACACCACTTCCATCGTGTCGGGCGTCTCGGCGTTGTCGTCGGCCATCCAGCGGCCGCCCGTGGCGCTGATGGTCAGCGGGTCCGCCAGCTCCAGCGCCCAGTAGGCGACGTCCGTGAAGTGGCACCAGAAGTCGATGAAGTAGCCGCCGGAATAATCCCAGAAATAGCGGTAGCTGAAATGCGAACGGTTGGGATTGTAGGCGCGCTTCGGCGCCGGCCCCAGCCAGAATTCATAATCGAGTTCCTTCGGCGGCGTCGTGTCGGCCGGTTTGCCCAGCTTTGACAACCCGGTGCCGATGGAGCAATACACGCGGTTGATCTTGCCCAGCGAGCCGGAGCGCACCAGCTCCACCACACGCCGGTAGTTGGGCAGATCGTTGTGAATGTGGTTGCCCATCTGCGACACGCGCTTATACTTCTGCGCAGCTGTCAGCATCGCGCGGCCCTCGCCGATGGAGTAGCTCAGCGGTTTCTCCACGAAGGCGTCCTTGCCGGCCTGGCAGGCCTGCACAAACGGCAGTGCGTGCCAGTGATCCGGCGTGGCGATCATCACGGCGTCCAGGTCTTTGCGCTCCAGAAGTTTGCGGAAGTCGTGGAACTTCTCCGGCTTGTGTCCCTGGGTCTTCTCGACGAGCTCGGCGGCGCGGTCCAGGTGGTTGCTATCCAGATCACAGACCGCGGCGGCGATCACGTCCGGATGCTGCATGAATCCTTTGAGACGCCCGGTGCCCATCCCATTGAGGCCGATGAAGCCCACGCGGATGCGGTCACTGGGCGGGGCTGTTCCGGCGAGCGCGCGCTGCTGGGCGGCGGTGAGCGCAACCCCCGCGGCGGCGGCGGTCAGCAGAAAATCCCGGCGGCTGGGATCGTTATTTGGCATGGGTGGTTCCTCAGTGTGAGGCTATGCCAGCCGGGGGTGGCAAGGCAAGCGCCGCGCCAGGCTGCGGACCTCGTCGGCCACCATTTCGCCGGTGTGTACGTCATCCCGCCGCGCTTCTCATACCGGGCGCGGGTCTCGAAGCGATTCGGCGGAGAGTCTGTCTACCAGTTTCTTGCCGGGATCAAAATACGTGCTCTGCGCCCAGGCGCCAGTGCCGCTGACAACCGCGAGACAAGCGGCAACCAAGAACTTCTCTGCGAACCGCATGCGCCCTCCGCGTGCGCCTCGTGCACCTCAGCTCACCGAACGCGGTCCATGTCCGGCCAATGAGAGTTTTCGCGCGAAAGCCTAATCGACGTGCACCAGTCCACGCTGGATCGCCAGAATCACGGCCTGCGTGCGATCCTCCACGCCCAGCTTGTCGAGAATCCGCCCCACATGGATGCGCGTCGTGTTCTCCGCAATGCTGAGCGCATCCGAAATGCTGCGGTTGCTAAAGCCCTTGGCCAGCAGGCGCAGCACGTCCATCTCGCGCTCAGTCAGCTCCGAGCCCTGCATCTGCTCCGCCAAGATCGCGCCGACTGCCGCGGGCAGATAGCGCTTCCCCTTGTGCACGCTCAGGATCGCCTGGATCAGCTCTTCCTTGCCCGTGTCCTTCGTCAGATACGCCATCGCGCCAGCCTGCAAGGCCCGGTTCACATCCGCGCTGCCCTCATAGTTGCTCAGCACCAGAATGCGCGCCGCGGGCGTCTGCCGCCGGATCGCCGCAATCGCATCGAAGCCCGACATCCCGGGCAGCCGCAGATCCATGATCGTCACATCAGGCTGGTGCTCCAGATGCAGCGCCACCGCCTCCGCGCCCGTACCCGTCTCGGCGGCGATGCTCATGTCCGGGCGCGCGTCGATAATGGTGTGCAGCGCCAGCCGCGCAATGGACTGGTCTTCCACAAGTAGAATCTGTATCACTTCGCTCATCGGGAAACGGTGGGCTGGATCGGAATCGCCGCCTCTACGATGGTACCCTTGCCGGGTTCGCTCGCCAAGCGAAACCGCCCGCCGCAGCGCTCCGCCCGCTCTTTCATCACCGCGAGGCCGAAATGGCCGGACGCAATACCCACGAAATCCCCCGTCGCGAAGCCGCGGCCGTTGTCGCTGATCCGCACAATCACCGCATCCTTCGCGTAGTCCAGCAACACGTCGATCCGCCCTGCCTTGGCGTGCCGCAGCGCATTGGCCGTGGCCTCCTGGCAGATGCGCAGGATATTCCGCTCCACGTCTTCCGCCAGGCGCACCGGTTGCCCTATAACCGTCACGCCGCCCTCCACTCCCTGGCCCGCCAGCGCCCGCCGCCACACGCCGGATATCGCCTCGGCCAGCGATTCTGACTCCGGCCGGTTCTCCCGCAGATCCCAAATCACCTGGCGCGCCTCGGCCCGGTAGTGGTGCACCATCTTCAGCGCCGTCTCGATCGTCTCGCCAGCCTTTTCCGGAATCTCGCTCAGCCGCGAAAGCGTCTCCTCCAGTTGCCACGAGATCGCCGAAAACCCCGCCAGCAGCGTATCGTGCCACTCACGCGCAATCCGGTTGCGCTCCGCCAGCACAGCCGAATACCGGCTGCGCACAATAAACTCGCGCCAGCGGAACAGGCCCACCGCGCCGGCCACCGAAATGAGCCCCAGCAACACCAGAAAGAGCCTGGTTTGGAAAAAACGCGGCTCCTGATGCACTGTGATGGCGGCCGGCGTCGCCGCCCACTCGCCAGCCGGCATCCGCGCCGAAACCAGAAACCGGTAGCGGCCCGGTGGCAGACGGCTGTAGCGCGCCACCCGCTCTCCCCCCGCCTCGATCCAATCCGGGTCAAAGCCCTCCATCCGGTACCGGAAACTGATCTTGCCCGGCGAGGCAAAGCGCAGCGCCGTATAGCGGATCTCCAGCGCATGCGCGCCGGGCGTCAGGTCCAGCTCCTGCGCCGCCGTCAGCAGCCGCCCGTCCAGCGTCGCCTCTTCGATAAACACCGCCGGCGGCTGCGGCGCCCGCACCCGCGCCGGGTCAATCCGCACAAAGCCCTTCGTGGTCGGAAACCAGATGCCCGCCCCCGGCTGCCGCCCGCCCGCCGGCTGCGAAAGACGGTGGCACTCAATCGTCCGCATGCCGTCCTCCTGGTCGTAGATGGCAATGTCGAGCCTCTGCCGCCGCCCCGCCAGCGCCTCCTCCATCTGCGCTCCAGGCACCTGCAAAATGCCTCGCGATGAGCTGATCCAATACGAGCCCGCCCCGTCGTCCTGGATCTGATAAACCGGATGGCCCGGCAGCCCGTGCCGCCGGTCCAGCACTTTCATCTCCCCCGGCCCCACCCGGTACAGCGCCCCCGCCAGCGTGGCCGCCCACACCCGGCCCTGCGTGTCTTCCGTGATCGACGAGACTGTGCTGCGCGGGATGCCCTGCGCCATCGAAAGCGCCGGGCTGCCCTCGCCGTCAAACCAGCCATAGCCCTGATCCGTACCCACCCACACCCGGCCCCGCGAATCCTCCAGCAGGCTCGTGACTTCCGTCCCCGGCAGGTACGCCAGCGGCGTCCCCGTGGGCTCGCCGCTGGGGAAAGGAATACCCCGTTGTTGGACGTACCCACCCACAGCCGCCCGCGCCGGTCGAAAAGAATCGCCGCTACCAGATGCAGCGGCGATCCCTGCCCCGCGTGGGAGCGGTAGCGCTCCCCGTCGAATCCGAAGAATCCCTCCCAGTTGCCGATCCACGGGTGCCCACGCGCGTCAATCGCCAGCGCGCGGATTGAGCAATACAGCGCCGGTACCGGCGTCGGCATCGTCTCTAGCGCCGCCCCGTTCAAGCGGTACAGCCCGGCCCGCCACGTGCCCAGCCACAGTTCGCCCCGCGGCCCCGTGGCCACCGTCGTCGCATAGTTGCCGCTCAGCCCCTCCGGCACCCCCACCGGCACAATCGCCGTGTCCTTCCATCGGCTCAGCCCGCCGCCCCGCGTGCCGATCCATAAATTGCCCTCTGCGTCCTCATACAGAGTCCGGATAAAGTCGTCCGGCAGCCCGTCCCGCCCCGCCCAGGCATCCACCCGCCCCGCGGCCACCCGGAATATGCCGTTGCCCCACGTCCCCGCCCACAGGCTGCCATCGCGATCCCGCAGCATACTCACCACCGGGCCGCGCACCCCCTCCTGCCGGGTCAGCCGTTGATCCCGCAGCAGAAACAGCCCCACCGACGTCCCCACCCACACGTTCCCATCCGGGCTCGCCGTCACCGCCAGAATCTGCCCATGCGCCCCGCCATTGCCGGCAACCCGCACAATCGCCCCACCCGCGCAGCGGAACAGCCCGTCGATCGTGACCACCCAAACGGCTCCACCCCGATCCTCCGAGAGCACGTTCCAGCCCGTCTCCGGCGGCTTCGCCAGTTCCTTCACCGGCGCCGCCCGCCCGTCGCTGGCATAGCGAACCACTCCGTTGCGCGTGCTCGCCCAGATCCGCCCGTCCCTGTCCTCCAGCACCGCGAAGACCGAGCCGCCGGGCTCATACCGGCTGATCTCCTTCCCGGCCCGGCTGCGGTACAGCAAGCCGTCGAACGTGCCCACCCACAGGCTCCCGTCCCGCGCCGTCAGCAGGCTCAGAATCCATCGCTGCGAGAGCTTCAGCCGCGCGTCGATGTCATAGGGTGTGAACCGCACCCCATCAAAGCGCGTCAGCCCCTCGTCCGTGCCCACCATCAGGTAGCCGTCGCGCGCCGGCAGGATCGATAGCACGTAATTCCGCGGCAGCCCGTCTTCCACCTGCCAGTGCCGCTTGTGATACTGCGAAATGGCGCGCGCCGGGTCCAGCGCATACGCGCAGCAACAGCCGCCAAGCAGAGCGAGAATCCAGCGGGCTTGCCTCGTCATTTCAGGCCACCCTCAGTACTGTATCAGCCGGAACAAGGCCGCCTCTAGAAGGTGTGCCGTCTTGCTTTCACTGGGCGCCCCATCCCGCGGGCCACCGAATCTGGGCGTGTTATCCCTGCGGGGTTGCTCATGAGTTGCGCGAAATGAGCTCAGAACAGATCGGAATGCGTGCCGGTGCGGACCAGGTATAGGTCGTTGCCGTCCACCTTGTAAATTAGTAGCCAGTCCGGCTCGATGTGGCACTCGCGGTGATGGCTCCATTCGCCGCTGAGCGGGTGGTCCTTATAACGCGCCGGCAGCGGATCTCCTTCCACCAGCAGCAGGATCACCTCCCGCAGCTTTGCCATGTCCTTGCCGCGCTTCTGCGCCAGTTTCACATCGCGGCGGAACTGGGCGCCGCTGATCGGGGTCCGCAACGATCAGATCCCCAGGTCCTCGAGCAGCGCCTCGGCGGAACCGTGCCGCTTCCCCTTGCCCTCGTCGGCGGCCCGCATCGCCTTCACGGTGGCAGCATTCGGCACCTTCACCGCAAACGGCAACGCCTTCTCGGCGGCCACCCGGACCAGCAGCATCCGCACTGCGTCGGAAACAGAGATGCCCATGCCGGCCAGCGCCTTCGCCGCCTGCTGTTTGGTCTTTTCGTCCACGCGGACGTGAACCATCGTGCTCGCCATGAATCTGCGCCTCCTGAGATACATTGTATCGCAAGGCAAGCGGCCTGGGCGCGCGCGCCGCCTCCAGATTCTCTCCCGTTTGTCGCCGCCTCTTCGCCTCTACCCACTCTCCGGCACCAAGAATACCCAACCACGGGTAGAGGCGTTTTGCCCTCCGCCAGCGTCTTCACTGACAGGAGGATCGGAAAGGCCGGTTCGGCGCGCCTTTTTCTCCAAAACGCGATTATCAAGGGGGATTCAATTCATGAGTACACGGTTGATCATCCGCGACGACGGCGATGTCATTGTGATCGATGCCTACGGCAAGCTCGCCACCGGCCAGGAGCGCAACTCTCTCCACGCCCAACTGCGCCGCCTCGCCGAAGGTGGCCGCTGCCGCGTCCTGCTCAATCTTTCCGCCGTCTCATCGATGGATAGCGCCGACGTCGGCGAGCTGATGGCCGGCCACGCCGTCATCACCATGGCGGGCGGCGAGATGAAGCTGCTCAGCCCGCTCGGCCAGGTGGCCGACCTGCTGCAAACCACGCGCATCGGCGAACTGATGGGTGCCTATGCCACCGAGGCCTCGGCGCTGCGCAGCTTCACCGGCCCTCAACGCCCGCGCCACCGCATGGCGGCGAAAAACGAGCCCCGCAGCGAGTGGTACTACGGCTAGCCGCCGCTTCTCCAAGCCAGGGCGTCAGGCGATGACGCCCTTGCGCACCGCATACAAAATCAGCTCCGGCACGCTGTGCAGGTTCAGCTTCTCCATAATGTTGGCGCGGTGCGTCTCCACCGTATACGGGCTCAGGTTGAGCATCGCGGCGACGTCCTTGTTGCTCTTCCCTTCCGCCACCAGTTGCAGGATCTCCCGCTCTCTCGCCGTCAACAGTTCGTAGCTGTCCTCGATGTCCCGGTCCTGCAACTGCCGCACGTAATCTTCCACCAGCATCCGGCTCACCGCCGGCGAAAAAAACGCCTTCCCTTCGCTCACGCTGCGAATCGCCAGGATCAGGTCCGCCTCCGCCGATTCCTTCAACAAATACCCGCGCGCGCCGGCCTTCAGCGCCCGCAGCACATACCCCTCGTCGGAGTGCATGCTCAGCACCACAATGGCGCAGCCCAACTGCTTCGCCGTAATCTGCCGCGCCGCCTCGATCCCGTTCAGGTTGGGCATGGTGATGTCCAGCAGCACCACGTCCGGCTTCAACGTCTCCGCCAGAGCCACCGCCTCCCTGCCGTCGCTGGCCTCGCCCAAAACCTCGAAATCCTCCTGCTGCTCCAGCACCAGCCGCAGCCCGCGCCGCATCACGGCGTGATCGTCCGCCAGAATCATGCGAATCATGTTACTCGCTCACTCCTCCCGGATTCTCTCGCAATAGGGGCAGCCGGATGGAAACCGTGGTGCCTTCGCCCGGCCGCGAATCCACCGTAAAATGCCCATCCAGCCGCTCCACACGCTCCACCATGCCCAACAGTCCCATCCCCTTTTCCTGCCGCGGGTCAAAGCCCACCCCGTCATCCTGCACGCACACCGACAAGTCGCCGCCGCTCTGCGTGACGCTCACCCGCACCTGCGTCGCCTTCGAGTGCCGGGCGCAGTTGTGCAGCGCCTCCTGCGCCACCCTGTACACGCAAGTCCTGTGGGAGTCGGGCAGATCCTCCGTGATCTCATCGGCCGCAACTCTAATCTTCAGCCCGGTCCGCCGCGTCACCTCGCGCGCCTGCCACTTCAGCGCCGGCACCAGCCCCAGATCGTCCAGCATCGAGGGCCGCAGCAGCAGAGCCATGTTCCGCACCGTGCCCACGCACGTCTCCGCCGTCCGCCGCACGGACGCCAGCAGCGCGCCGTGCGTCTCGCTCCCCGGCGCCGTCGCCTCCAGTCGCGCCAGCTCAAACAGCATGGCCGACATAGCCTGGCCCACCTCGTCGTGCAGCTCCCGCGAGAGGCTGCGGCGCTCCTCCTCCTGGGCCGCCACCAGACGGTCCGACAATTTCCGCAGCTCCTGCCGCGCCCGGGCCGCCTCCGCGTACCGCGCGCCCGCCTCCCGCTCCAGCCGGCGCAGCCGCAGGAAGCTCGTCACCGCCAGGATCAACCCCAGCAGCAGCGCCGCCGCCGAAAAGAACGTCACCCTCTGCCGGAATTGCGAGTGGACCTGCTGCAGCCGCGCCTCGCCGTTGTTCAGGTCGTTCTCGTTCAGCGCCGTCACCTGCCGCGCCAGTTGGACCACCTCCTGCCGCCGCCGCTGCACCACGATCCGCAGGTAACTGCCCCCCTCGCTGCGTCGCGCCCGCGCATCCCATTCCAGCGCCGGCGTCAACGATCGCCAGTACGAGTCCACGTGCGTGCGCAGGTCCAGAAATGCCGCCCGCTCGAACTCCGGCAACCGCTTCTCGTATTCCCGCAGCGTCTCCGCAATCCGGCCGCGCAGTTCCACCAGTTCCGCCTTGTGCACCAATGCGCCTGAATCGTCCACTTCCAGCAAATAGTCGCGAACCACAGTGCCGGATTGATAAATGTCGGTGCGCAACTGATCCATCAGCGCATCCCGCGCCCGCGATTCCAGCCGCAGCGCCGAGCTCGTCATCTCCGCGTCCCGCAGAGACCACCCGGAGTCCACCGCAATCAACGCCATCAGCAGCAGCAACCCGGTAAATCCCAGCCAAAGCGCGCGCGACCTGTCGGGCTTCATGGCGCCATTCGTCATTCTCTATACAGACGGCGAGTGCGGGGTGCTTCGGGTACAGAACAACGGATGGAATGCCCCCTTCGACGGGTAGAGCTGCCGGGCTCTGCACCAGCACGAATTCTGGTTTGGTCGGCCCGGCAGTCTGCGCCGGGCGCCTTCCAACTCTAGCCTGTGCCTCCACTGGGCGAACTGCCCCTCGTCTACGCAGTGCTGCTGCCAGAAATGCCGGATCGACAGTCCACTCGCCTACACCTGCTTTCGTGTCGATTTCATGAACACAGCGTGACTCTAGACGCGACGCGGCGGAAGGTGGGTTCACAGTACGGTCACCACGTTAAGTCTCATTTGGGAGCCGCGATGGACCCTGAACTGAACATCGGTTTTCCAGCTTTCCTTCCTACAAAATCAACAACTTACCCCCAACCTACCCTCAAGAGTCGAAAACCTATGCTTCATACTGTGGCAGGTCGCAAAGCTTACGGCCCAGTCGAAGCACCGAAACCGCAGAACGAGAGGAAGAAACGAACGAACCGATGATACCCCCGGCGACTCGCCGCACCACGGCTCCGCCCACCCCTGACCCCATGGCACTCACCCGCGTCACCGACAAGAAGCTCGCCGCCAACCGCGCCAACGCCCAAAAATCCACCGGCCCCCGCACCCCCGAAGGCAAGGCCCGCTCCTCCCGCAACGCCTGCCGGCACTACGTCTACGCCCGCACCCATCGCATGCCCGAATCCTGGGACCGCGAATTCCGCGAAAAGGCCCTCTTCCTCACCCGCGACACCACCAACCCCGCCCGCCGCGCCATCGCGCTCGATTTCCACTTCCACAACCTGTGGGCCGAGCGCCTTGCCAACCAGGAACGCAACATCATCGCCACCTGCCTCAACCGCTTCCCAGATGACCCAAAACGGGCCATCCCTCTCTTCGCTTTCGATCCTGGCACCCGCGCCTTTCAGCGCCACGTCCACCGCGTCGAGCGCAAACTCAGAGGCATCACCCACGAGCTCGAGTTCCACCGCAAGCCCCCGTCCCCCGCCAGCGCCGCAGCCAGTCCGCGCATCCCGCATCCGCCCCCGCCAACATCTTCGAGCTCTTCGGTTTCTTAGATGATTTATGCCGACCGAAGCCACATCGTCAACAAAAAAAACGGCCGGTGGTTCGCCCAGCAGCATCGGCAAAGAGGCCCCGGCGTTCCCGCCTCCACTCGCGCGCTCTACCGCGGCGCCTGGTCCAGCACCACGACGTCGCCTTCGCTCACGCCCTCCAGCAGTGCCGCACGTGCACCGTGGATGCGCGCGCCCGTCACCGCCCGGCGCTCCACCGTGTCGCCCTTCTGCACCTGCACAAAAGTCTGGCCGTTCTCTTCGATCAGCGCTTCCGCCGGTACGATTAGCGCGTTCTCCACCTGGTCCACCAGCACCTCGGCCGACGCCGTCAGATCCGGCAACATGCGGGCGTCCGGGTCGTCGATCTGCACCCGCACCGGAATCGTCCGGAGCCATGCGCCCTGCCGGCCGGGCGCGGTCGCCATCGACCCGATCGAGTAGACGCGGCCCTCATACTCCGCCTCCGGATAGGCGTCCAACCGGACCCTGGCGTGCTGCCCAATGCGGAACTGGCCGTACTCGGCCTGGTTGACCAGGCTCTCCACCTGCATCGTGCGCTGGTCCACCACCTGCATCAGCAGGCTGCCTGGAGAAAGGCGGTCCCCCACGGCGTAGGTCACGTTTTCGCCGCCGTGGCGGTGCATCTGCCGCACCACCACCATGCCTTGGGTTGGCGCATGCAGCGTGAGCTTGTCCATGTCCCGCTGGTGGCGGTCCACATGGATCTGCTCGATCTCTGTCGTGAGCTCGTAAATGCGGAGAAGGGCAGTCTGAGACGCAATCTGCAACGGAAGATCGCTCTGCAGCGCGTCATACTCCGCCTGCGCCTCTTCCACGGCGATCTGGAACTTCGCCACCTGGATCTGCGAGCGCACCGCTATCGTGCGCTGGTCCAGGCGCGCCTTGTCCAGCTTGGATTTGGCCTTCCGGAGGTTCTGCACCAGAACCTCGATCTGCAAATCGAGGTTCGCCCGCACCTTGGCCAGCGTGTTCTGGCGCAAATGCAGGCCGTCCCGTGTGTCGTCCAGATGATCGGCAGTGGATTGCGGATCGAACTGCGCGATAATCTGCCCTTGCTTCACCAGCGTGCCGGATTCGGCCAGCATCATTAGCGTCATCGGCCGGTCGCTCTCCGGTACCGTGAGCTTCGGCGCCGTGATGTTAGCGAAGTTCCGCGCCGATGTCGTGCCGCCGATGCGCGCCGTGATGGGGAACGTGCCCCGCGTCACGATAGCTGTCCGGACCGGCCGCACCGCAGCCGGTCGCGCCGGATGTGCTCTCTGCCACGCCAAGCCCGCCGCGCCCCCCACCAGGATCAGCCCGGCTATGAGCCCCATCGCCATTCCGCGCCTCGCAGACGGTTGCGCCTCTTCGGGCAGCGGGGGCAGTAGATCAGGCTTTGCAGACATGGCGTTTCAATAAGCTCCAGAGTATCGGATCTGCCAGTCGGATTTCCAGTCTGTTTCTCTACTTGGTCCGATGGTAGTTGGGATACTCCGGCTTCTCGTGCTTCGGCAGCGGATTCTTCTTCAGGCTCTCCATCAGTACCTCGATCGCCTTGTCCAGTTGCGGGTCCCGTCCCTGCCGGATCAGCGCCGGATCCTGCTCCACTTCGATGTCGGGTGCCACGCCGTGGTTTTCTACGTCCCACTGCTTCTCCGTGTTGTAGAACGCGAGGTTCGGCGCCGTCACCGAGCCGCCGTCCAGCAGCGGCGGGAATCCGAAGATGCCCACCAGCCCGCCCCACGTCCGCTTGCCGATCACCGGGCCGATCTTCAGCTTCTTGAACATCCACGGCATCGCGTCGCCGCCCGAGCCGGCGAATTCGTTCACGATCATCGCCTTGGGCCCGAAAATGCCGTTCATCGGCGTCGTGAAGTCGTGCCCGGCGCGCGTCGTGAAGTAGTTCAGCAACGGCCTCCGCAGATAATCCACGATGTAGTCCGCCACGAATCCGCCGCCGTTGAAGCGCTCATCCAGCACCAGCCCTTCCTTGCCCACCTGCGCAAAGAACCAGCGGTTGAAATTGGTGTAGCCAGCCTCGGACGTGTTCGGCATGTGCAGGTATCCGAGCCTGCCGCCCGACGCCTGTTCCACCTTGCGGCGGTTGCCCTCGATCCACGCCATGTAGCGTAGACCCTGCTCGTTCGGCGCCGGCACCACCGTCACATCGCGCGCGCCGTCGCCGTTCGGGTTGGGGCCCACGCGCAGCGTGACGGATTTGCCCGCCGTCGCCTCAAAGTAGCTGTAGATCTCGTTCGCCGGCTGCACGTCGCGGCCATTGACCGCCAGCAGATATTCGCCGGCCTTCACGTTGACGCCCGGCGCGGTGAGAGGCGCGCGCAGGCTGGGATTCCAGTTCTCGCCGTCATACACCTTCGCAAACCGGTAGCGGCCGTTCTCAATGGCGTAGTCCGCGCCCAGCATCCCCACAGGCACCGTCTTCTGGTCCGGCATGGCGCCGCCGCCTACATAAAGGTGGCCCACCGAGAGCTCGCCCAGCATCTCGCCGAAGAGGTAGTTGAGATCTGCGCGGTGGCCGATGCCGTCCAGATACTTGGCGTACTTGGCCTTGAAATCGGCCATGTTGACGCCGTGGAGTTTCGGGTCGTAGAAGAAGTCGCGCTCCAGCCGCCAGATCTCGTTGTAGATCTGCCGCCACTCGGCCGGCGGATCCACGCGCACTTCCATCTGGTCGATCTTCAACGCGCCGTCTCCTGCCTTCGGCGGGGCCGCCGCGCCGGTGATGAACCACTTGTTGCCAGGCTGGGAGTAGCCGATCTTCTCGCCGTTGAAGCTGAGCTCAAAACCCGTCGTTCCGGCCAGAAACTGCTCCGTTTTGCGCGTTTTGACGTCGAATTTGTGCAGTGTCCGCACCGGCGGCCCGTCCTGCGGCGGCGTGGCCGGATCCTCCTGAATGTAGATCACTCCCGCCTTGCCGGCAGCGATGCGGCTGAAGTTCTTGGCCGGGATCGGCAGAGACAGGACGCGCTGCCCGATGCCCTCAAAGTCGATGCGCACGTCCTCGGTCTTCTTGGCCTCTTCCTTCTTCGCGTCGTCTTTCTTGGCCGGCTCGGCCTTCTCTTCATCGCTCTCCGGCGCCAGCGGCGACGGGTCGTCATTGCGCAGCACCACGACGTAGACGTTGCGGTTCAACGTCCGGCCCAGCGACGACATGTCCAGCCAGCCGGTGGTCAGGCCGGTGTTCGTGCTGGCCGTGAAAAAGATGTGGCGCCCGCCTTTGTCGAACGCGGCGTGCCGCTGATCGCTGAGTCCGTCGCTGATCTGCGTCGCCTTACCGCTGGCCAACGAATACACGTGCACCGCGCGCAGGAAGTTGCGCTGTAGCTTGCTGTATACAATCCACTTTGAATCGGGCGACCACGACGGATTCACCTCGTCGCGCTCCGGTGTGTCGTAGTAGTCCGCATCCACCTTCGTCACCTTACTGGTGTCGAGATCAATGTAGGCGACCTGCAGATCGGCGTCGCGGAAGAGGATCTTCTTGCCGTCCGGCGACCACGTCGGGGCGTAGAAGAAGGACTTCCATCCAATGTCGATCTTCTTCACCGCGCCCATCCCGGATTGCGGCGCGATGTGCAGCTGATACTCGCCGCTCTCATCGGAGAAGTACGCGATCTGCTGGCCATCGGGCGACCACGCCGGATAGCGCTCTGCCGCGCCGGAGGTACTGGTGAGGTTACGGATGTCGCCTTTCTCGGCCGGCACCGTGAGGATCTCGCCGCGCGCACCGAACACCGCGCGGGCACCGGTGGACGACATGCTCCACGATTCCACCAGTCGGGCCGCTTTGTCGAAATACGGGCGCACGCCGGGTAGGTCGCCGTTGAGCTTGACCGAGACCGGCGTGACCTTGCCCGTCTTGAGGTCGTAGAGCTCGATGGCGCCGAAGTGCTCCAGCGCGATCACGTCCGGGCCGAGCGAGGCGCTCTTGTAGTCCAGGCCGCCGTTCTTGACAGCCTCGGTGACCTTCCTCGTCTTGGTGTCGTAAGCGGCCAGCGTCATGGCGCCATAACGATCCGTGAGGAAGTAGACTTTGTCGCCCGCCCACATGGGGAAATAGTCGTTGGAGTTCTCGCGCGGCACCTTCTCGATCTTCGAGTCCGCCAGATCGGCGAGCCAGATGGCGGACGTGCGGCCGCCGGCGTAGCGCTTCCACACTGTGAAGGCGGGAGCGAGCGGCGTGTACGCCAGCCGCTTGGAGTCCGGCGACCAGGCAGCCTGCTGGCCCATGGGGATGGGCAGTTCCGTGGCGGGGCCGCCTGCGACGCTCATGGTGAAAAACTTGGCGCCGCCCATGGCCGTGGCGCGGCCGGAGCGGAAGAGGATCTGCTTGTCATCGGCGCTGAACGCCAGTGGCGTGTCCGCCCCCGGATGCCAGGTGAGGCGCTTGGGGACACCGCCGGCGATGGGCACGGTGAAGACGTCCACGTTGCCGTCATAGCTGGCCGAGAGGGCGACAGTCTTGCCATCGCCCGAGATCACAGCGTCCGTCTCGACACCGGCGCCAGTGGTGAGGCGCGTGGCTTCGCCGCCGGCACGCGGGACCGTCCACAGATCGCCGGCGAAGGTGAAGACGACATGGGTGCGGCTGACTGCCGGTTTCTGGAGCAGCAGCGGAGATTGGGCGAATCCGGCGGCAGTGACGAGCGCGAGCGTGGCAAGACGAAGTGACAAGAATGTGGCCTCCAATGGTCGATTGTAACTGTCTGTCCACAACCCCGGCGTAAATTTGCTCAACACTCCTGCCCTGCGCCCGATATGCTGCACAGGAGTTGCCAATGGCCTTTGTGAACTGGAAAGAAGAATTCAGCGTTCGTGTGCCCGAGATCGATATGCAGCACCGGCGCCTTTTGGACATCATCAACAAGCTGCATGAGGCGATGCACATGGGCGGCAAGCCCGAAGCACTGAAAACGGTGAGCGACGAGTTGGTGTCGTACACGCGTTACCACTTTGGCTATGAAGAACAGATGCTGGCGCGCGCCGGCTACCGGGGATTGGAGGAGCACAAGCGCAAGCACCGCGCCATGGTGGCCCAGGTGGAAGGGTTCGCTGCGGAGATCACCTCCGGCAAGGCGTCGGTATCCATCAAGCTGATGGCCTTTCTGAAGGACTGGCTGTCGCGCCACATCATGGAGACGGATCAGCAGTATGCCACTTACCTGGCGGGTCGCGCGGCCTAAGGTCGACGAAGCTCCATCGAGAATGTGCGGCCGTGGGTACTCTGGGAGAGGATCTCGAAGCCGGCCTCGCGCGCGAGCGATGCGTAGTCCGCGGATAGCCGGGCCCGCGGGGTCAGCAGGGTACCGTAGCCCGTCATGATCTCTTTGGCGGGGAGCAGGAAGCGGAAGTAGAAGATCGCGACGTCTTTGGCCGGATCCGACAAAGCCGGCAGGTCCACATCCCAGATGAGGAAACGTCCCCCGGGCTTGAGTACGCGGAAGACCTCATTCATGACCTGGAGTTGCTTTTCCTGAGGCACGTACATGAGCGTGAAAAAGGATGTAGTGGTTTGGAAACTGCCATCGACGAACTTCATGTCGGTGGCGTCCATCACGAGCTTGAGCGCGTCACCAGGCGATTGCTTCAGCTCCCGGGCGCTGAGATCGATGCTGATCACTTGGGTGCCTTTGAGTTGCCCGATGACTGCTTCACCGCCACCGCCGATATCGAGGATCAGGCCGGTGGCCGGGAAGTCCGGGACCTTGAAATCCACGCGATCGTACTTCACGATGCGGGCCGGATCGATCTTCGGGTGGCCCTCCTGCGCGAAGATAATGCTCGCGGCGATCAGGTGAACGAAAACGGTTTTTGTCATCTCATTAGCCGATACGCAAGGAGACTGCGCGGTGTTCCCTTGTCATTGCGCACAGCACGTCGACGTGATAAACCAGTGCGCATGTTACGAACTCTCATTGCCCTTACCCTCTGCGGAATTGCCTCGCCTGCGCAAACGCCTGTCGCGATAGACCCCGGCCTCTCAACGATCGTGCAGGTTGCCATCGTGACGAAAGACATTGACGCCTCAGCCAAGCGTTGGGCCTCGGTCCTTGGGATGGAGATTCCCAAGATCACCACGACCCGCCCCGGCGAGGAGGTCCGGGTTGTCTACAAGGGTAAGGCCTCCAAAGGGCAGGCCAAGCTGGCCTTCTTCAAATTGGGTCAGGTGGTGCTGGAGCTCATTGAACCGGTTGGCAAAGACACGTCGTGGAAGCAGTATCTGGACGAGCACGGCGAGGGTGTGCAGCATCTGGGATTCCAGGTGCGGAATCTGGATCAGTCCATCGCCAACGCGCAGAGGGCCGGGATGCCGGTGCTGCACCGTGGCCGCTACGACAAGGACAATGGGGACTACGTTTATTTGGAGAGCGAGAAGGCTCTGGGCGTGACGCTGGAGTTGCTGCATTCCGATCCGCCCCGAAAATAATGCGCCCCGCCCATCGCCATATCCTGTTCTATAAGCCGTTTGGTGTGCTGACGCAATTCACACCCGAGCCCGGCTCGTCGTATCGCACGCTCAAGGATTTTATTGATGTGCCCTCGGTGTATGCGGCCGGGCGGTTAGATGCCGATAGCGAGGGGCTCCTACTTCTGACGACAGATGGCAATTTACAGCATCTGCTCACTGATCCGCTCCACGCTCACCCTCGTACCTATTGGGCACAGGTGGAGGGCGCGCCTCAAGATGAGGCACTGGAACAGTTGCGCCGCGGAGTGCGGCTAAAGGACGGCGCCACCCGGCCGGCCGCGGTGCGCCTATTGGAACTGCCGCCGGAGTTGCCACCGCGTGATCCGCCCATCCGGGTGCGGCACTCGATCCCCACGGCATGGCTGGAGCTGATCCTGACAGAGGGCCGCAACCGGCAGGTGCGCCGCATGACTGCCTCAGTGGGATTGCCGACGCTCCGATTGGTGCGCGCTGCGATCGGGGAACTGCGCCTGGAAGGGTTGGCCCCCGGTGAGTGGCGTGATCTCAGGCCTGAGGAGGTGGAGGGTATGGGGACGATGGGAAGCCGGAGGCCGTCGCGGTGATGTGGCCCGTGGATTGCTCTTGCACTCCGAGCGGAGCCGCCCGCCGGTTGACGTCCCGAGAGTTGCGTGATTGGGTGAAACGCAATCTCTCGTTTTGTCATCATATGGTTGTAGCCGTTGTACTTAAGCTACTTTAGGAGGAATTGACGATATGGTGAAGAAGTTTGTTCTGTTTGCCGCTTTTGCGAGCCTTCCGCTGCTGCCTGTTTACGCACAGCAACAAGAAGACGATGATCCAGTAGCTGCCGCGAAAAAGGTGCAGACACCGCAATCGGTTTTGCGCATGGCGCGGGAGATTCAGAAACAGATTGTCACGCTGCCGGAGTATGGTGTGTTCGACGATATTGGGTTTCAGATCAAGGACTACACCGTCACGCTGAAGGGTGATGCGTCGCGTCCGACGTTGAAAGACGCCGTCGAGCGGGTTACCAAGAAAGTGGAGGGCGTGGAGAAGGTGATCAACCAGATTGAGGTGTTGCCGCTCTCGCCGAATGACGATCGCATTCGGGCTCGCGTGTATGCGGCCATTTACTTCCATCCGACCCTGAGCCGCTACAACCCTGGCCGCGGCGTGCCGCTTTCGCTTTCCCCGGGCCGCATGGCCATGGGCATCACCAATGATCCCCCCTTCGGCAACCACTCGGTGCACATTATCGTGAAGAACGGCAATGTCAGGCTGGAGGGCATCATGGACAACGAAATGGACAAGCAGATCGCCGGCATGCAGGCCAATAGCGTTGGCGGCGTGTTCTCGGTAGACAATGACATCAACGTCACGCAGGACGAGAAGCCCAAGAAAGACAAGAAAAAGAAGTAGGCCGTTCGCGCCGTGATGTGAAGAGCCCGCCTCCCGTGGCGGGCTCTTCGTGTCTCTGACGGGCTCGTTGCGGCAGAATGGGAGTACGACCCATGAATCCCGCCACGTTCTCGATAGAACAGCTTCTCGTGCTGGCCGGCGGACTGCTGCTGGCGGCGGTGGCAGCCAGCAAGGCGTCGTCGCGCCTGGGGGTTCCGGCGCTGTTGGTGTTTTTGGCGCTGGGTATGCTTGCCGGCGAAGACGGGCCGGGCGGTATTCCATTTGAAGATGCCAGCCTGACGCAATCGTTGGGCGTGGTGGCACTGACGCTGATCCTGTTTGCCGGCGGTTTGGAGACGCGCTGGGCGACGGTGCGGGGTTTGCTTTGGCGCGGATTGAGCCTAGCTACGGTGGGTGTGCTGGTAACGGCAACGCTGACGGGGGTGTTTGCCGCCAAGGTCCTGCACCTGTCGTGGATGGAGGGACTGCTGCTGGGCGCCATCGTCTCGTCCACTGACGCCGCCGCGGTGTTCTCTGTACTTCGGTCGCAGGGCGCTAGTTTGAAGGGCGGTATCCAGCCCTTGCTGGAGTTGGAATCCGGCAGTAACGATCCGATGGCTGTGTTTCTCACCGTCGCCTTGATCCGCCTGCTGCAGAATCCGGGTCTCTCCCCCTGGTCACTTACAGGTACTTTCTTCGTCCAGATGACGCTCGGCTTGATTTTGGGATATGGATTTGGCCGGGGCTCGGCTTGGGTGGTAAACCGGATCCGGCTGGAGACAGAAGGACTCTATCCGGTGATCATGGTGGCGGCTGCATTCCTTTGCTATGGGGTGACGGCGGAGGTAGGCGGCAGCGGATTTCTGGCGGTGTACGTGGCGGGCATCGTGATGGGCCGCGAGGAGTTTATCCACAAGCGCAGCCTCCTGCGGTTTCAGGATGGGCTGGCGTGGATCATGCAGATTGTGATGTTCCTGACGCTGGGACTCCTGGTGTTTCCCTCCAGGTTGCCGCAGATCGCGCTGGTTTCCCTGCTGATTGCCGCCTTCCTGGTTTTCGTGGCGCGGCCCGTGAGCGTGTTCCTGGGCTTGTCGCTCTCCGGCAACTCGATCCGGGAGAAGGGGATGATTGCGTGGGTAGGCCTGCGCGGAGCCGTGCCGATCATTCTGGCCACGTTTCCGCAAATAGCCGGGCTGCCCAACGCGCGGTTGTTTTTTGACGTTGTCTTCTTCATCGTGCTGACGTCGGTCCTGATCCAAGGGACCACTCTGGCGGCAGTGGCTCGCTGGCTGGATGTGAATCTGCCGGGGCCAGCCCGGCGAGAGCCAGCCATGGAATTCGTGCCGGGCGGGTTGGCGAGCAGCGAAATGATCGAGTTGATTGTCACGACGGACTCTGCCGTGGTGGGGCGGCAGATTGTGGAACTTGGGCTGCCTCATTCGGCGCTGATCGTTCTGCTGACGCGCGGAGAGAGCTATGTGGTGCCAAGGGGTAGCACGGTGTTGCAGGCGGAGGATGTTTTGATGGTGCTTGCTGAGAAGGCGGAGCAATCGCGAGTGCGAGCACTGATCGAGGGGGGCGCCTAACACGCCTGTGATTGCAGAGGAGGCGATCATTCTATAGACTGTAAGCGCTACCAAGGTGCAACATGTCTACCAGAATCCTGCTCGCCCTCTTCGCCTCGGCTCTCTCTGCCCTGGCCCAGCAACCACTCTCAGCCAGCCTCACCATCCGTGCAGATAAGCCCGGCCCGCAGGTCAATCGCCAACTCTTCGGCCAGTTTGCCGAGCATCTCGGCGCGGGTATCTACGGCGGCATCTGGGTTGGCGAAGACTCCAAGATTCCCAATACCCGCGGCTACCGCAACGACGTACTGCAAGCTCTCCGCGACCTAAAAGTCCCGGTGATCCGCTGGCCCGGCGGCTGTTTCGCCGATGAATACAACTGGCGGGAAGGCGTTGGTCCCCGCGCAAAACGCCCCACCAAAATCAACACCCACTGGGGCGGAGTCACCGAGCCCAATACGTTTGGCACTCACGAATTCCTCGATTTCGCCGAGCTCCTCGGCACCGAGGCCTATATCAGCGGGAACGTCGGCTCTGGTTCGCCCCGCGAGCTCGCCGAATGGGTGGAATACGTCACCTCCCCCGCCGGATCTCTAGCGTCGGAGCGCGCCGCCAACGGCCGCAAGGATCCCTGGAAACTGCCCTACATCGGACTGGGTAATGAACTTTGGGGCTGTGGCGGCAACATGCGCGCCGAATACGCCGCCGACGTCACCCGGCGTTACTCCACCTTTATCAAAGTGCCCGCCGGAGTCAGAATCCGCAAGGCAGCCTCAGGCCCGTCCGATGAGGACTACCACTGGATGGAGGTCATGATGCGCGACGCCGGCCGCCACTTCGACGCCATCGGACTCCACTACTACACCATCACGGGCACTTGGGCCGCGAAGGGCTCCGCCACCGCTTTCGATGAGGCCCAGTATGCCAAGACCTTGCAGCAGACCCTCCGCATGGATGGCTTCATTACCCGCCACGCCGCAATCATGGACAAGTACGATCCAACAAAACGGGTCTGGCTCGCCGTGGACGAGTGGGGCACCTGGTTCAATACCGAGCCCGGTACTAACCCTGGCTTCCTTTTCCAGCAGAATACTCTCCGCGACGCGATCGTCGCCGCGCTCAACGTCAATATCTTCACCAAGCACGCCGACCGGGTCAAAATGGCCAACATCGCCCAGATGGTCAACGTCCTGCAGGCGATGATCCTCACCAAGGACGAGAAGATGGTGCTCACGCCCACGTATCACGTCTTCGAGATGTTCAAGGGATACCAGGATGCGACCGCCCTGGGCATCGACATCGAATCACCGTGGTACAACAACGCCGCCTCCACGGTGCCCGCCGTCAGCGCCTCGGCCGTTCGGGGCAAGGACGGGCGTGTGCATATCGGCCTGGTGAACGTCGATCCCAATCGCGCTGTCACGATCACGGCCAAGCTCAGCGGCGTCACTGCTGCCTCAGTCGCCGGCCGCGTGCTCACGGCCCCGGCGATCAACTCGCACAATACCTTTGAGCAGCGCAGTGTCGTCCAGCCGGCTGCGTTCTCCGGCGCCACGATGGAAGCCGGAGGACTCAAGGTGGTGCTACCACCCAAGTCCGTTGTGATGCTTGATCTGAAGTAGCCCTTCCTTGCTCGCCGGCGCAACCTCCGCAGATGCAGATCCTGCGAAGCTGATGGTGTTGGCGGAGAGATTTGCGCTTGCTCCGGGCGCCGGCTAAGAACGGTCGCCCGGTGGCGCGGCGTGGCAGTGCATCTCATCCACAGCACCGCCATGCAGCGCCAACCCGGATTCCGGTCTCCACTTCGTCCGCCGCAGTTACCCGAACGTCGGCATCTGCACGCGCCGATTCTGCTTGAATGCCAGGTTCGCCAGGTGAGGCGCGGACACCGCGCTGGCGCCGACCTCCACCGGGGCGTTCGGTTCCTTACGCGACTTTACACAATCCAAGAAGTTCTGAATGTGCGTTTCGATGGGCACGGGCGCGGCCATCGACAATACCGGAGTGCGGTTGTTCAAGTCGCGCCACGGCTCTTTCCAAACCTTGTAGCCTTCGTTGCTGATGATCAGGGTGCCCTCATCTCCCTGGAACTGGATGGACCAGTCGTTGTCGTAAGAGTTCGTGTAGTTCAGGGTCCAGGTAGCCATGAATGCCGGGTACTCGAAGATCGCGCAGAAGACGTCGGGCACTTCCGAACCGGTGCTCTTGGCGATCTGTCCGTAGGCCAAGGCCGAAGCGGCCCCTGGGGCGTTTGTGAACCACTGCACAACGTCCATCAGGTGGGTGCCCTGGTCGGTCATGTTACCGCCGGAATAATCCCAGAAGAGGCGCCACGAGCGGAATCGCATCGGTTGCAGTTCCCGCTTGCGAGCCGGGCCCAGGAAACGGTCCCAGTCGAGTTTGCCGGGAAGCGCCGTGTCGTTGAGCGGCTTGGATACGTTCCAGTTCCACATGGGTTTGACCATGGTGATTTTTCCCAGGACGCCGCTGTCCACCAGTTCCTTGGCCTTGATCAGAGAGGGCGCACTGCGCCGTTGCATTCCGATTTGGACAATCTGCTTGCTGGCGCGGACTGCCTTGACCATCTGCTGGCTCTGCTCGAGCGAATGCGACATCGGCTTTTCGAGGTAAACGTCCTTCTTCGCCGCCAGCGCAGCCAGCAAGTTGGGAGCGTGTTGGTGATCGGGTGTTGCGACCACCACCGCGTCGAGACCTTTCTGGCTGAGCAATGCCTGATAGTCGATATACTGCTTGGCCTGAGGAGCGATCTTAGCCGCAGCAGTCATGTTGTTGTCGTAGACTTCCGCGATGGCGACACATTCGGCGCCGAGCTTGATGAAGTTCTCCGTCAGGTAGCGGCCGCGCCCACCGGCCCCGATGAGTCCGAAAGCCAGGCGGTCATTGGCTCCCCATGCACTTCTCGGAATGAATAGGGGCGCGGCGGCCAGGGTGGACGCCACAAATGCCCTGCGATTTTGGCTCATGTTCAGTAGGCTCCTGTTTCGAGTCTGGGCGGGACCTCCGTTGATAGTGCCCAGCCAGGGCCAGTATACTCCAGGCCAAGCCAAACCAGTGATAGAGGCCTGATGCGGCAGTTCCGGCAGGGTGCTGGAGGTCTGCCGCAAACAGAACCTGCTGATTCCGGATGTGACGACGACCCTGGTTTACCGGCATGTGTTCGTTTGGGCGCGCCACCGCAAATGGAGGTGGGTTGTGAGACTCCCCACGGTGCTGGATCACGATGGGCCGAGGGCGGGAGCTCCACAGACTGGTCCCCAATAGGGAGTTGACTGAATAGAAGGTCTCAGCGAGCCGAGCTTAGGGACGGTGGCCAACGACGGACTGGAGTTGGCCTCAAAGTGCAACCGGATGCAGGCAGGCGAAGGGGGCCCGAACCGCATCGCCGATCACATCGTGAGACGGAGATTTCCAGCATCGTGATGTCTGGCCGGTGCAGGGCTGGCGGGCTGTGATAGAAAGTGTCATGACCCGTGTACTGTTACTCTTCTTGACGCCGCTGCTTGGCGCAGCCGACTTTGAGGCATCGGACTTCCAGGCGCGCCGCACCCAGGTCTACGACCGGATTGGGAATCGAGCGGTGGCCGTCGTGCAGGGCGCTGCGCTGCCCGAAGGGTTTGGGGTCTTTCGGCAGGCGAACGACTTCTACTATCTAACTGGCTTGGAAGTGCCGCACGCCTATCTCCTGCTTGATGGCAGAACGCGCAAAGCGACGGCGTTTCTTCCGCACCGCGATGCGGCCCGCGACAGTAACCAAGGAAAGACGCTGGCTTCGGAGGACGCCGATGAGGTGAGAAAGCTCTCGGGCGTCGACGCGGTGCTTGGTGTCGAGGCGTTGGCCGCGCAACTGGCGTTGATGCAGCTCAGACCGCCCGCTCCAGCCTTGTACGTTCCCTGGAGCCCGCTGCAAGGGGTGATGGGGAGCCGCGACGAATTGTTGCGAGCGGCCGCCGAGGTTGCGTCCGATCCCTGGGATGGCAGGCCAACGAGATCGGCTCAATTCCTTTCGCTGCTGAAGGCGCGTCTACCATCATTCGAATACCGTGACCTGTCACCGATCCTCGACGAGCTCCGTTTGGTGAAGAGCACGCGCGAGATCGAGTTGATCCGGCAGGCTTCGAAGATCGCAGCGCTGGGCATTATGGAGGCGATGCGCAACACGAAGGAAGGCGCGTTCGAATACGAACTGGACGCCGCGGCACGCCGTGTCTTTCTTGCCAGCGGTGCGAAGTATGAAGGGTACCCTTCGATCACAGCCGGCGGCACCAACGCTTACATGGGGCATTACATGGCCAATTCCAGCAGGCTCGCCGATGGCGATCTGGTGCTGATGGACTTCGCGCCGGACTATCGCTACTACACGAGCGACGTGACCCGGATGTGGCCGGTGAATGGCAAGTACAGCAAGGACCAGCGGGCGCTCTGCGAGTTCATTCTGATTTACCGGAACGCATTGCTAAAGCGGATTAGAGCCGGCGTCACGGCGAATGAAGTCATGGATGGCGCGCGGTTGGAGATGGAGCCTCTGGTGAAGACTCTGGCGGTTTCGAAGGAGATCTACCGGGAAGGCGCGCGCGGGATGCTGACATTCCGGGGCCATCTCTCTCACCCGGTGGGGATGACGGTTCACGATGTTGGCGACTATCGCAGGGCGCCGCTGGTTGCGGGGCAGGTGTTCGCGGTTGATCCCATGATGTGGGTGCCGGAGGAACGCATGTACGTCCGCATGGAGGATGTTGTGGTGGTGACCGCCGATGGAGTGGAGAACTTCACGGACTTCATGCCGTCCAAGCCGGAAGAGATCGAGAAACTGATGAGAGAGAGGACGAAGTGATTTGGCTGTACTTTCTGCTGGCAGCGACGGTTAGCGTGGACAGCCGGCCCCGGCAAATTGAACGGAGCCGGGACTACGACGTAGAGCACTACCGCATCGAGCTGAGGCTGGATGAGAAGACGCACTCATTTCACGGCCAGGCGCGCATCACGCTGAAGCCGCTGAAGGATGGGTTCGCGCTCTGTGAGCTGGACGCCGAGACTTTCACGGTACTGGAAGTGAAGGACGCGCAGGGAGCACTCCGCTTCGAACAGAAACCGGGGCAGCTTGCGGTGCATTTGCGCCGCCCGTATCAGTACCGCGAGCAGGTGTCGTTCACGGTTTCCTATGAGGCACGCAACGTCAATGTTGACCCTGAGAAGTACGGCATGCAGAAGGGCTACGACCTGGGACTGAGTTTCAAGGATGAAGCTCCGGGGCACCCGCCGTTGATCAACACGCTATCGTTTCCGGAGGGCGCACGCCATTGGTTTCCGTCCAACGACCAGCCCAATGACAAGGCGACCGCCGACATCATTGCGACCGTTCGGGACGGCTTTGAGGTGATCTCCAACGGCCTCCTGGTGGACACGACGCGGAGCGGGAACACGCGGACATTCCACTGGTCGCAGAGAGAGCCGCATTCGACGTATCTGTTCGCTCTGGTGGCTGGACCTTATGTCCGGGTGCCGGATACGGGCGGGGTGCTTCCGATCAATTACTGGGTTTATCCGAAAGACGTGAAGGACGCTGTGCGTTCCTTCGGGAGAACCCGCGAGATCCTTCAGTTCTTCGAGCGTGAGTACGGCGTTCCCTTTCCCTGGGCGAAGTATGACCAGATCACGATTCCGCGCTTTGGCGGCGGGGCCGAGAGCACCTCGGCGACGGTTATCGGGGACGGGACGATCCATGACGAGAAGGCGGACAAGGATTACCCCAGCCACTGGCTGGTGGCTCATGAGGCGGCGCATCAATGGTGGGGCGATCTGGTGACTTGCCGCACGTGGAGTGAAACCTGGCTGAACGAGAGCTTCGCCACGTACGGCGAGTATCTGTATTCGAAGCATTCGCTGGGCGAGGATGAGGGCGCTCTGAATCTGGCGCTGAAGAGGAACCGGTATCTGGAGGAAGCACGCACGAACTACCGGCGGCCCATCGCTTTTGACCGGTGGGAGACTCCGAATCAGAACTTCGACCGCCATACCTACGAGAAGGGCGCGGCCGTTTTGCACATGCTGCGCTGGGTGATGGGCGACGCGGACTTCCAGCGCGCCATATCGCACTTTCTCAAGAAGCACTCGTTTCAGTCCGTTGATACGCACGATCTGCTGATTGCGATCCGGGAATCGACGGGGCAAGTGCGGGATGCGTTCTTCGATCAGTGGATCCGCCAGGCCGGTCACCCGGTCTTCGAGGTGCGGTGGGAGTGGCTGGAGGCGGAGCGAGCGGTACAACTCACCGTGATCCAGAAACAGACTCCGTACTTTGAAACCCCTGTGGACATTGGTGTCACGACGGCCGCGGGCAAGAAGGTGGAGCGCCTGCAAATCGGCAAACGGCAACAGGCGGTGTTCCGGATCGCCAGTGACTCCCGGCCCCGGATGGTTCGATTTGACGAGGGGAACCGCCTGTTGATGGAGTTTGAGTTCCCCAAGAGCACGGAGGAACTGGTTTACCAACTGGAGCATGATGACGCGATGGGGCGCATGTGGGCTGCGTCTCAACTGAAAGGGAGAGGGGCCGAGGCAGCGCTACAGAAGTCCGCGCGAGGCGACACGTTTTGGGCGGTGCGGCGAGAGGCGGTGCAGGCTGCGGATGCGGATGCGGGGTTCTTTTCGGAGCGTGCGAAGGATTTGAGGCCGGAGGTGAGGGCTGCGGCGATCCGGAGGCTCGCATCCTATCGGGAGTGCGCGTTTCTGGCCGAGCGATTCCGCGCCGAGACCAGTTACGTGGTTCAGGCAGAGGCGCTTCGGGCGATCGGCGGGTGTGGTGACAGAGGCCAGATTCCTCTGCTGAGGGAGGCGGCGGCCATGGTGTCACCCCGCGACGGCTTACGGCGGGCGGCGGAAGGCGCGCTGATTGCCTTGGGAGAGAAGTGAGAATAGAAGGGATGGCGGAGAGGGAGGGATTCGAACCCTCGTTACAGTTTCCCGTAAACACGCTTTCCAAGCGTGCGCCTTCAACCACTCGGCCACCTCTCCAGGTTTGGCGGGTACGAATAGTAGTTTACCATCCCGACTTAGCGAACCGTAACTCCCTGCAATAAATAGTCGCGGACACGGAGCCACCATTCGACGCCGCGCGGGGCGGGCGCCTGCGCGGCGCAGAGCTCGGTGGTGGAGTTCCAGCCGCCGGCGCGCAGGATGGCAGCGATGATCTGATCGCGTGGTTCGGCGCTTTCGCGGACGCGGGCCAGCATGAGATCCTGGGCGATGTTACGGTTCACGAAGCCGGAGACGCGGGTGAGATCGGGCTTGGGCCGGGGTGTGGCGGGGGCGCCGCAGACGTAGTCCTGGGGGATGGCTGTGGTTTCGGCCTTGGCTGGGGCCATGGCTTCGCGCACGCGGACCTCCAGCGGGTAGATGATCCAACGGTCGTTTGCGTTGACCTGCACTTCCAGCCGGAAGCGGGCCACGGGCGCGGAGTCCGGCACCCAGATATCCAGCAGGTAGGATTGTGTCTTCTGGCCCTCGGCCAGCGTGGCGGCCACGGGCAGTTTGACGGGCTTGACCTTGTCCGGCACCCACTCGCCGGCTTGCTGGGTGTACTCCTCCTGATAGACGTCGATCCCCACGACATCGTCGGGGTTCTGCGCCACGTAGACGTAGTAGGGCTTGCCGGGCGGGGCCTCCACCACGATGCGGAACGTGGTCCAGGCGTTGCGGGCCACGGCTGGGGAGATGATTTCGCGGCGATGCTCGATGCGGTCTGCCAGCACGGTCTCGCCGTCGGGCCTGATCCGCTGATACTCACTCACCACCAAAACGCGCTGGCCGCTGAGAGCAGCGCTCACAGCGGCCAGCAGGATGACGAAACGAACCGGAGATGTCACGCTCTCCAGCTTACGCCAGGTCGAACTTCTCCTGGTGGAGGTTGGGGTCGGAGGTGACCAGAACGGGGCGGCCGAGCGTCTCTTCGAGCTCTTCCAGGTACTGATTTTCGAGCGACTTCAGCATCTTGGCGACCTCGGGGTGCACGCGCAGCAGGACGTCCTTGGTATCCACCACCTTGGCGTACTTCTGAGCCTGCATCATGATCTCGCCGATTACCGTGCCGACGCTCTTCACGTAGCCGGCGCCTTCGCAGTACGGGCAGGGCGCACACAGGGCGCGTTCCAGGGACTGCTTGACCCGCTTGCGGGTGATGGCCACCAAGCCGAAGTCGTTGAACTGGAGGATCTTGTAGGGCGCCTTGTCGGCCCGCATCTCCTCTTCCAGCGCCAGCATAACGCGCTGGCGGTTTTTGCGCTCATCCATGTCGATGAAATCGACCACGATGATGCCGCCGAGATCGCGCAGACGCATCTGGCGGACGATCTCCTTCACCGCCTCGACATTGGTCTTGACGATGGTGTCTTCCAGCCGGTTCGACTTGCCCACGTACTTGCCCGTGTTGACGTCGATGGCGACCAGCGCCTCCGTCTGATTGATGACGATGTAGCCGCCGGACTTGAGCCACACCTTGGGCCGCAGGGCCTTTTCGAGCTCCTGCGCGATGCCAAAGGCCTCGAAGATCGGCTCCGGTCGGGTGTAGAGCTTGACGCGGTTGAGCATCGCCGGAGCGACGCGCTCCACCGAGTGCAACACCTGCTCGTAGAGATCCTCGTTGTCCACCCAGACAGCCTTGAAGCCGTCGGTGAGTTGGTCGCGGATGAGGCGCTGGACCACTTCCACGTCGTGGTGGAGCAGTGCCGGGGCGCGGCGCTTATCGGCCTTGGCGCGGATGTCGAGCCAAAGGGCAGCCAGGAACTGCATGTCGGCCTGGATATCTTCCTCGGTGCGGCCCTCGCCGGCAGTGCGCATGATGTAGCCGCCGGCCACACCTTCCCGGTGCTTCTGGAGGATCTTTTTGAGGCGCTGCCGCTCCTCGTCCGTGGAGATCTTGCGCGACACGCCGAGATGCTCGACGGTGGGCATATAGACGACGTAGCGGCCCGGCAGAGCGATGTGCGAGGTGATGCGGGCGCCCTTCTGGCCGAGGGGTTCCTTGGCGATCTGGACGATGATCTCCTGGCCCTCCTTGAGGAGGTCAGAGATGGAGGGCATCGGCGGGCGATCGCGGCGGTCGCCGGATTCCGGCGCGTCGTTCCGGTCCGTGCGCTCGGTGCGGACGGGGCGGCCGGTGCGCTCGGGACGGTCTGAACGCTCGGGACGCTCCGGGCGATCCGGGCGTTCTGAACGGTCCGGCAGCGTGAGCTTCAGGAGTGGCTCGGCCGGGGCGGCCTCGATCACGGCTTCTTCACCCTCCACCGCCGGGGCGTCTTCGGGCGCGGGAGACGATCCGGCGGTCTCGGGGTTCGATTCCACGCCACGGCCACCGCGGCCTCGGCGCCGCAGACGGCGGGAGATGCGATGAGGAGCGCTGCCGCCCGGCTCCCGCAGGGTGGCGGTCAGGCTCTCGGGCTCGGTGGAGGGATCGGATGTCTCTTCCGCGGCACCTTCCGTGGCAACGGCTTCTTCCACCACCGGTTCGCTGGATTCCGCTTCTTCGCTGACGGCGTCGTTTGCCTCGCCGATGACGGCTTCCGGGGATTCCTCCTCGCCATCTTCCGGTTCATTTTCCGGCCCGGCTTCCGTTTCGGCTTCCGGTTCGGGCTCCGACTCGGGCTCCGGTTCCTCGTCGTCGTTGACTGGATCGAGGTCGGGCAGGATGAGTTCGGCGCGGCTCTCGAGCTCTTCTACGCGGTCCAGGATCTCCTCGGCGGCGTCCTCGGCAGCCGCTTCGGCGGCAGCCTGGAGTTCGTCCTCCGATAACTCGGGTTCGGCGGGGGCGTCGTCTCGGCGATACTTGGCGAGGGATTCGCCCGGTAGCAGGATGACCTCTTCCAGGGCGTTATCGGAGGGCGCGGATTCCTCGCCGGCGTCGTCTCCAGATTCGCTCACCGTTTCGGCGGCGGACTCAGAGGCCTCCATGAGAGGCGTTTCCTCCAAGGAATCGTCGTCGGGCTCGTTGTCGCCTTCTTCGCCTTCCGCCATCTGCTCGTCGTCCGGGGAGGCGTACTTGGCGTCCGGAATACCCTTGCTGCCACCGCGCCGGCGCCGGCGGGAACGGCGGCCTCGCCGGTCGCCCCTGTCGGTGCGCGCTTCCTTGGCTGCCGGGTCTACCGGCGTGGCGACGGCATCAGCCGGAACTGCCTCCACGGTTTCCTCGCCCTCGGCGGGTGGCTCCGCTACGGGTTCCGCCAGGCGGAGTACAGGGGTAGCTAGCAGAACTGGCTCGGAATCGCGATCCCTGCCTCTGCCGCGGCCACGGCCGCGATCTCTATCTCTGTCGCCGCGCTCGGGGCGCTCTGTGCGTTCTCCGCGGTCCCGGCTGGGACGGCGGTCTTCGCCCACGCGGTCGATCTCGTCGGCGTTTTCCTCGAAGAAGTCGGAGACGTACAGGAAGCAGTCCCGTTCGAGTCCCACATCAACGAATGCCGACTGCATGCCGGGCAGCACGCGAGTCACGCGGCCTTTATGAATGCTCCCTGCCAGGGAGTATTCGTTGGCCCGCTGGAAGTAAACCTCTACCAGTTGACCGTCTTCCAGGATACCGACCTTGGTTTCATGGCGGCCCTGGCTGATCACCAGTTCTTTTGAAGACATCGAAACAATCCTCCGCTCCGCGCGACCGGCACGGGAGTGGAGCGTAGATGGCGATCCGTCTGGCCTTCGGGCTCAGGTGCGGCGCTACTCATGCCGGATTCGAGGCGGAACCCGCGCGCGCCTTTCAATTCATTTATGTCGGGCGGACTGCCAAGCGCTCACCCAAATAGCCCGGTTGGACCTATCGGGGGCTTCCCGGTCAGCGGCTGCCGGAGGAGCCGGCTGCTCTTAAATCTTGCTGAATTGCCACCTGGCGCCGGAGGGACTCACCCCACCGGCTCACTCTTCTCAATACCGTGTCACGATACAAACCGCCGAAGCCGGACATTGTTGACCAGCCCCAGCATCATAAACACCGATACCATGCTCGATCCCCCATAACTCATCAGGGGCAACGGAATGCCGGCAACCGGCATACGTCCCACCGCCATCCCGGCATTCACCAGAATGTGGAACAGCAGCAGCGAGCAAACACCCATACAGATGAACATCCCGGCTTTGTCTGGCGCAGTTTGTGCGTTTTGCACGATCTGCATCATCAACAGGAAGTACAACGCCAAAACGACCAGGATGCCAACAAACCCATGCTCCTCGGCAAAAGCCGAGATCAGAAAATCAGTATGCGCCACCGGCAGGAACCGGAGCTGCGTCTGAGAGCCTTGCGTGACTCCCCGGCCCCACATTCCACCGGCTCCAACAGCGATCTTTGACTGGATGACCTGATAACCCTTGCCCATCGGATCCTTCATCGGGTCGAGGAAGATCTCCAGCCGGGCCTTCTGATAGTCCTTCAGGACGAACCAGCCAACGGGCATCAACACCGCAGCCAGAGCGGCGATAGCCGCCGCATGCTGCCAGCGCATGCCGCCTAAGAATAATCCAATCACCAGGATAGGCACGTACGTCAGGGCCGTGCCCAGATCCGGTTGTGCCGCCACCAGGGCCATTGGGATACCAACTAGGGCCCCAAGCTTGAGCAGATCCCGAATCTCCAGGCGGTCGCTCTTCAGCTCCGTCAGATACCTGGCTACCAGTAATACTATCACTAGTTTGACAAACTCCGATGGCTGAAAACGGAAGCCCCACGCCAGAGGGATCCACCGTTTGGAGCCCCAGACCAGTGTGCCCACCAGCGGAGTCAGGATCAGAAGCCCCAGGCTGGCGCCGTAGAGAATCGGAACCTGGCCCAGCAGCGTGTGGTAATCCACCCGCGTCATCAACCACATGACGAACAGTCCGATACCGAGGAAGAGCAGTTGCTTGATCCAGGCGTTACGCCAGGCTGTGTCCAGGGAGGCGCTGTAAATCTGCAGCACGCCCAGCCCGCAGATGGCGAGCGCTACGATCAGGAGGCCCCAATCGAGATCGCGGATAGAACGGAAACTGGCCTTCAACGGCCACCGCCCGGAGGCGCCAGAGATTGGGCGAGACTCGGCGCTGGCTGTTGCAGTTTGAGGATGCGCGCTTTCTTGTCGAAATACGCCTTCACGACATCGCGGGCGATGGGTGCGGCGAGGTTGCCGTGCAAGCCGTTTTCGAACAGGACAGAGACCACAATCTCGGGAGACTGCCGCGGGGCGAAGCCGACAAACCACGCGTCGTCATCAAACGACTCGCCCAGCTTCTTGGCCTTCATCAGCTCATTTGATGCGCGCTGGGCGCTGCCCGTTTTGCCGCACATGTCGAGGCCCGGGATGCGGGCCGCGGCAGCGGTGCCCCACTCGTTGACCACTGCGTACATGCCGCTTACCACCTTGGCGACATTCTCCGGCTGATACTGCGCCTTGCGCAGCGGGTCGGCGAGCTTGTCCTCTTTGACGAGGTGGGGCCGCATCCATACGCCACCCATCGCCATGCCTCCAATGGCATGCGCCAGTTGCATTGGAGTGATGGTGAGATAGCCCTGTCCAATGCCCAAAGAGATCGTGTCCCCGGCGTACCACTTCTCCCGCTGCGTACGGATTTTCCATTTTGAGGAGGGCATGGTGCCTTCCTTTTCGCCGGAGAGGTCGATGCCGGTCTTGCGGCCGAAGCCGGCCATTTCGCCCAGCTCGGCGATCTTGTCGATGCCCAGCTTGTTGGCGATCGCATAGAAGTAAACGTCGCAACTTTGGGCCAGCGCCGTGTGCAGGCTGACATTGCCATGCCCGCCCCTTTTGTGGCACTTGAAGAAGCGGCCGAACCAATCGGCCCCGCCGCCGCAGTGTACGGTGAAGTTTTCGTCGATGACGCCAGCTTCCAGGGCGGCCAGAGCCCAGAGCGGCTTAACCGTGGAACCGGGCGCCAACTGCGCCTGCGTCGCGCGATTGAAAAGCGGCTTGTGCGGGTCCTCGTTCAGCGCTCTCCACTCGCGGTTGACGATTCGCCCGACGAAATGATTCGGATTGAAGGCGGGTGTGGATACGAAAGCCAGCACTTCGCCGGTGCGCGGGTCCAGAGCCACCACGGCGCCGCGCTTGTTCTGCATGGCGAGTTCCGCGACGGCCTGAAGGTCCAGGTCGATTGTCAGTTTGAGGTCCTTGCCCGGCTGCGCCTCCTTGAGGCCAAGAACCTCTCTGGTATTCCCGCGGTTATCCACCCGCACCCGGCGTTGGCCGTCGACCCCGGTGAGTAACTCGTTGTAATACCGCTCAATTCCGACCTTGCCGATGACATCGCCAGGATTGTGACTGGCCCACTCCGGCGAGTTCAGTTCGGGCTCGTTGATCTCACCCACGTAGCCGAGCAGGTGGGCCGCCAGTCCGTCCTGTGGATAGACGCGGTACTGGGATTTGATCAACTCCATCTCCGGGAAGGCGTCACCGCCTCGATACGCCTCGACGAATGTCAACTCGTCGGCGGATAGCTCGTCCTTGAGCCGGATCGTCAGGTAGGTGGGCTGCTTGCGGAATCGGCGAATTTTGGCCTCCAGATCCGAGGGATCCAGGTTGAGCCCCATGGCGATGGGCCGAATGTGCTCCTCTCGGAGGTTGTCCCGCGAGAGGATCAGGCCGAACGACGAGTGGTTGTCAACGATCACGCGCCCGTCTCGATCCAGGATGCGGCCGCGAGGGGCCGGGATCGGGCGGCTTTTGATCTGGTTCTGCAGCGCCTTCTCCGAGTAGAACTCCTCGTTGCGGACCTGGAGATCCCAGAAGCCGCTGCCGATGAACACCAACACGGCGATGGCGATGTATTGGACTGCGGCGATTTTGCCCGCTGCAAACTTGGTGTCGTCATGCAGCAGCGGCCTGGTGGGCGTGGCGTCGGGTTGCCGGTCTGAGGGGATGTATTTCACGACGGCTGCCTCATCGCTCGATTGTCCTCAGTCTATCCAGAATCAGAAAGAGCGGCACGGCCACCACCGCGTTGAGAAACGCGAAGATGATGGTCTGCGGTAGCTGAAACTCCAGATTCTGGCCTAACAGGCCGCTCGCCATCACCCAGAAGAAGAACTGGTGAAAAAGGAAGAAAAAGAAGCTCAAAATGAACCGTAGCGCGCTGTTTTCGACATCAAATCGCTGGCTGATGGACGCCGCGAAGTAGCCCACCAGCGTCTTGACGATGCCGAACATGCCCAGCGGGTGCTGCGAAAGCGAGTCCTGCAGCAGGCCGATGGCCGAGCCGATCACGGCGCCGGCGATGGGCTGGCGGCGCATGATGGCGAAATAGACGGTCACCAGCAGCGGCAGTTCCAGGTACGAGAGGTACTCCACGAATCGGGGCACGTAGACCTGGAACAGAATGGCGAGGAGCGGGATGAACAGATACGCGATGATCCGGAACTGCGGGACCTTGGTCTTGCGCGGCTGATTGGGCAGCAGGTTGTCGTCGTGAGCCATCACTGCTTTGCTGGCTCCGGCGGCTTGACGGTTTCCGGTTTGGGTGGCGGCGGCGCGGCCGGCACGGGCCTGTTGAAGTCCGCCACGCGGCCGGGGCTGGCGCCATACTCGAAGCCCTGGGATTCGCCGAGCCGTTTGTATTTCTCACGGATCTTATCCGCGTCGGTCTGCTGCAACTGGCCGCCCTGTTCAGAAACGGCCGATGGCGCGGGCTGGGTGGAGGTCTCGCCCGGCGGTGGAGGCAGGATGCTGATCTCGGTATCGGGCTTAGTTTCGATTTCGGGCAGCAGGCCGTGCACGCCGTCGAGCACGATCAGCATCTCCTCGATGCCGCCGCCACGCAGCGCGCTGGGCTCGACGGTTACTTCCTTGCCGCCGCGCCCCTCGCGCACCATCTTTACCTGCCCGACAGGGAGGCCGCGCGGATAGATGCGATCTGCGCCGGAGGTAAAGAACCACTCGCCGGCCTCCAGCTTCTCTTCATTCTGGATGTATTCCACGACGCAGGTGTTCTTGCCCTGGCCCTTGAGGATGCCCCGCACTTTGTTCTTCTGAGAGATCACGCCGGCCACGGATTCCTGTTCGGTGATCAACTGTACCAGCGAGGCGGTGGGGTAGGAGGCGACTACCTTGCCCACGATCCCCTCCGAGGTGATGGCGGCCATGCCGCGCTTGACGCCGTCGGCAGTGCCGCGATCCACATAGACGACGCGGGAGTTTGCCCCGGTGCCGGTGCCGATGACGCGGGCGGGGAGAGTGCGGGAGGGGATGCGGCTGCGAAACTCGAGCAGCGCCTTGGCGCGGTCCGCCGTGGCCAGCTCGGCCGCCAGAAATTGATTCTTCAGCTTGAGCTGGCTGCTGTACTCGCGCAACTGGTGGTTTTCCTGCTGCACGTTGCGCAGGAAGACATAGCCGGAAAAGAAACCGCCTGTCCCGCCACGGACCCATTCGATGGCGCGGGCCATGGGGGTCACGGCCGTGACGGCCCAGATGCGGATCAGGCGCACATCCTCCCTGGCCTTGACCTGATAGGCCAGCAGCAGGAGCTGCCCTACGATCAACAGCAGCAAGGCGGTAAGATTCCGATACCGGCTGAGGAAGGTTTCCATGGCAGCGGGCCGCCGGGCGCGGCCGGTTTACTCGATAGCGATGCGCCGCAACAGTTTGAAATCGGTGAGCATGCGGCCGGTGCCGAGCACCACGCTGGCCAGCGGGTCTTCGGCGATGGAGACCGGTAGACCGGTTTCCTCCCGAATCCGCTTATCCAGGTTCTTCAGCATGGCGCCGCCGCCCGTGAGCACGATGCCCTTGTCACTGATGTCGGCGCTGAGTTCGGGCGGGGTGCGTTCCAGAGCCACACGGATGGCGTTCATGATGGTGGAGACACATTCTCCGAGGGCTTCGCGGATTTCCTCATCGTGGATGAGAAGGGTGCGCGGCACGCCTTCGATGAGGTTGCGGCCCTTGATTTCCATAGAGATCGGCTTCTCGAGAGGATAGGCGCTGCCGATCTGCATTTTGATCTGCTCGGCGGTGCGTTCGCCGATCAGCAGGTTGTACTTTTTCTTGAGGTACTGCATGATGGCGTCGTCCATTTCGTTGCCGGCCACGCGGACCGAGCGGGAGTAGACGATGCCGGAAAGTGATATGACAGCCACGTCCGTGGTGCCGCCGCCGATATCCACCACCATATTGCCGGAAGGCTCCGTGATGGGCAGGCCGGCGCCGATGGCGGCTACCATGGCCTGTTCCACGAGGTGCACTTCGCTGGCCTTGGCGCGATAGGCAGAGTCAATGACGGCGCGCTTTTCCACCTGCGTAATTTCGCTGGGCACACCGATGACGATGCGTGGATGGACCAGCATCTTGCGGCCGTGCGCCTTTTGAATGAAGTAGTTGAGCATGCGCTCGGTGACTTTGAAGTCGGCGATGACGCCGTCCTTCATCGGGCGGATGGCGACGATATTGCCGGGCGTGCGGCCCAGCATCTCCTTTGCCTCCTTCCCGACCGCCTCGACTTCGCCGTTGGTTTTGTTGATGGCGACAATGGATGGCTCGTTGACGACAATCCCCTTGCCGCGGGCGAAGACCAACGTATTGGCCGTGCCCAGGTCGATGGCAAGGTCGGACGAAAAAAGGCTAAAAAGCGACCGGATGTTCATGTCGAGGGGGGTATCCGCGCGTACTCATACGAGGTGCGAACACAATTCGAGCGTAGCACACACGCGGTACTCGTTCGTTCTCTGATACCCCAAATCCTTCAGCTTTTCGAAGACGAATTGGAGGGCGGCGCGATGTTGGGCGCGGTCCGCCATGTCATGCGACTGGACATAGGATACGATTGCCGCCACGGTGGACTCGATCTCGGGCATGGACCGCCGCACAGCCGCCTCGTAGCGGCCTTGGCCAGCCCATTCGCCGGGCTTCACACCCAGGCGGACGTCCACGAGTTGGGCAGCCTGACGGACCCTGGCGCAACGATCGGATTCCGGCGGGGGCGGGGCTGTTTCCAAATGCGTGGCCGCCAAGTCCATGCCGCGGAACCAGAATGTGCGGTGATCGATGGCGCGGCGGTCGAGCTCAGCGCGGATGAGCACATGCTGTGTGATGTCGCCGGCGTGAATCCCCACGCAGGCCCATTGGTTGTTGATGAGCACGGGCGCCGGGTAGCCTTCCGACTTCAGCCAGGCGTGGCCGAACTCGTGGGCCAGTAGCGCCTCCTGATGGGCTTCCCAATCGGATCGCTTTGCTCCATTCAGCAACACAAGATAGGCATTGCCGGCGGGTGATTTGTGGTGGATCATGACGGCGTACATCAGCGAAAACTGCCGCATGAACTGGTCCTGCCGGAGGTATTCAGCGAACAGTTCCCGCCCCGGAGTTTCTGCCGGCAGCGTGAATTCGTTGCGCTCGGCCTGATGCTGGACCTCGGCGACCAACAGACGCGTGCCGCCTTTGGCTTCGATGTCGGTCTTCCAACTCAGTAGTGCTGCCGTCAATACCAGGAGTGATGCCGTCACAGCTACTATTGTGTGCGATCATCAGTGGTTGTGGATGAGCGGTCCTATTACACCGAAACCCAGGCGACCAAGCCAGCCCGCCTGAACTGCCCGTATTGCCGCAGCATGGACGAGCACATGCTCCGCTGGCTGGTGCGGACCAAGAAGGACCGGCTGCCTGGCGGGGCGGACGAGCGGGACCGGGCGAAGTTTGCCAAAGCCCAGAGCTATATGGTTTTGCTTGACGACAAAGCCCAGTGCAAGCAGCCCCGGTGCCGGCGTCCTTTTGACATCAGCGGCATCAAGACCACTGCATTCCTGTGATCAGCCGGCGCACTCTTCTGGCCGGATTGCCGCTGCTGGCGGCGTGTGACAAGCAACCCGGGGCCGGGTACCGCGGATTCGCATTTGTCTCCACCGACGATGCCGCCTCGCTTGTTGCCGTGGACCTGATGGCCTTTGCCGTGAAGGGCCGGATTGCACTGCCGGCGCCCGCGCCGCTGCTGGTTCGCCATCCCGACGTGAGAACTCCCCTGTTGTACGCCCTCTCGCCGGGGAGCCGCAGCGCTGAGGAGATCGACTACCGATCCAGAAAGCGACTCCGGAGCATCAAGCTGGGCGGGGAGCCCGTGGCGGTGCGGGAGAGCCAGGGCGTGCTCTGGTGCCTGCTGCGGGGCCCACAACCTCAGGTGGCTCCTTTGGAGGGCCGTGGCATCGCACTACCGGCACAACCGGTCGACTTTGACGTATCAGCCCGCTCGCCGATGGCCTGCGCGACACTCGCGAATGGCAGCGTTGTGTTTTTGGATTTGAAAGAGCGCCGGGCGTTTCCGCCACTCGCGCTGGGGGAAGGCCTGGGGCAGGTACGGTTCCGTTCGGATGGGAAGCTGGTGATGGCAGCCGATCGCGCCAGAAGGCAGCTGACGGTTTTGGATGTGGCCGCGCAGGCCGTTGTCACTCAACTGCCGCTCTCACTCAGCCCGGATCATCTCTGTTACGACAATGGCGGGCAGCTCTTCGTGACGGGCGAGGGCCGCGATGCCGTCGTGATCGCCTATCCCTACAGCACGGAGATCGCCCAGACTGCCCTGAGCGGCCGCAAGCCGGGGACAATGGCTGTTTCCACATTGCCGCCCTACCTTTTCGTGGCCAACCCTCAGGCCGGCTCGGTGAGTGTTTTTGATATCGCCACCCAGAAAGTGGTCGCCGTCATCGGCGCCGGCATGGAGCCCGGGAACATCGCCGTGACTCCGGATCAGCAGTATGCACTTGTTTTGAACCGGGCGTCGGGGGATATGGCGGTGATCCGCATCCCTGCCATCACTGGGGGGCGCAACAAGTCTGCCCCACTGTTCACGATGATCCCGGTAGGCACGAGGCCCGGAGCTGTATTGATCACGCCCTCAGACTGAGCTCGGCTCGTCCTGCTTCAGGAGTCGCTCGACCGCAGTCCTCAGTTCAGCCGGTGAGAACGGCTTTCGCAGCACGGCATCGGCACCCAGCAGTCCGGCGGCCTTCAGATATTCGGGGCGTTGGCCGGAGATTGCCAGGATCTTCAAACGATGGCCTCTCCGGCAAATGGAACGGATCGTTTCCAGGCCCTCGTGGGCGGGCATGACGAGATCCACGATCAGCAACTGGACCTCCCGTGCCTGAAGCACTTCGCAGGCATGCAGGCCGTCCTCCGCCTCCAGGACTATGTATGCCTCTTCCGCGAGGCATTGCCGCACCAGCAGCCGGACGGATTCTTCATCATCGGCCACCAGAATCGTGGGCCGAGCTGTGCCGCACAGCGAATCCACAGTGTCCAGGACTTGAGCCATGTCGAATGGTCTGGAAAGCAGAGGGGCGTGGGTGGATGCCTTGGCCAGCGCCAGCCGTTCCGCGGATGTGGAAAAGACGACGTGGGTGCATGGGCTCTCCAGACGCAGGGCGCGGGCCAACTCGAGGCCGGTGAGATCTGAGCCGAGGATGTCGGTGATGACCAGATTGTAGTGGTGGGGGTCCTGGCGGATAGACTCCAGCGCGACGGAGCCGCGCGTGAACGAGGCAACGGCAAGGCCGGCGTCCAGCATGCCCGATTCAAGAATGCGCAGTTGCGCCGGGTCCTCCTCCACCACCAAGACCCGCCAGCAGGGACGGGTTCCCGCTGAGGTCCGCATTCCATTGCAGAGCGGCGTCTGCTGCTCATCACAAGCCGGAAGCAGAATGCGCAGATCCCAGTGAGTGCCGGGGGTTTGGACATTCCACGCTGCTCCGTCCCAAGTGGCAAGCAACTCGTTCAACTGCTCGACAGCAAAACCCGGCGCACCGGGACTCTCTCCGGATAGGGCCATACTCACCATCCGCAGGAGCGCCCGCGGGGCATGCAGCGAATCCGCACTCTGCTCACGGCAGACCGTGAAGCAGATTGAACTCGAGGACCGCTCCGGCATGGCTTCTGCGACGCAGGCCGTGATTGCCCGCAGCAGGAGCGGCGGATTCACCAGGATCGGTCCGACGCGTGAACTCAGATCGAGATGGAGCGGCACCTGTCGCCCGGTCACCGCCGACAACAATGGCTCCAGATTCCGGATCAGGTCGTCCACGAAGACAGGGTGCAATTCCTCCGATGCCGTTTGGCCCAGCATCAGGCTTTGCAGCGCCTGGGATACTGCTGCGGCGCGCTCGCCTGCCTGCAGCGCCTCCCGGTGCAACTCCCGTAGCGACGCATCGCCTGACGGACAAGGCTCCAGGAGTGAAACGTAACCGTTGGCGACTGTGAGCAGATTGTTCAGTGAGTGAAGAAACCGCGACATCACCTTGCTCTGTATTGGACCCTCTCCTGCTTCCACAAAACGGCGGAACTGCTGACCTTCGTCAGGCTGAGAGCTGTCGATGGCGCTTCCGGGATCATACTTCATCACTCTGAAAGCACAGGCAATCAATGCTCCATCAGCCGAAATCCCGAAAATCCGCCAGTACGGAGTCCAAGGCTGCTTCAGATTGAGATCCGGTGGCTCAAATCGGTTCTATGGGGGCTGGGGCTGGCAGAAGAAGGGGCCGGAATGGGCTCACCGGGTGAATGGATCATTTTGAGACAGCTAATCTCAAATTGAGACCCTGCCAAGGCTTCCCTGCGGGAGGGCTTGGTCCTAGCTCTCCCGCGAGATAGCTTGAGATCGCGGTAAGCGACGAATCGGCCGAATCACATCGGGCCACAATGTGAAGTGTGGCCATCTGCGATCGGACGAACCCAGCATCCCGTCAAATCAGCCAGAAATGGCGAATATGGTGGGCGCACCTGCTGTTTCGCAACTTGGCCCCGGCTTGGAGGATTGCCCGGCTGCCATGGAGTGGCGATCTCGATTGCCATTCTTCAAGCAGCTGAGTGGCCGTTTGCGGAAGTCCTGCTGGGGTGAGGCAGTCGGGCCGGTTTGCCCCAACGACAGGGGCAGGGGATTACTGGTGCTCCGATTGCATCTTCAGTTCAGATGTCCAATATGAAACACCGAAGTGTCTCATATTGAGCCAAACGGTCGAGGTGCCAGTAGGATTTCAGGCCTCCGCGGCAATCAGGCGGCTTGACTCGAACTCAGGATGAGCGCACTTTGGCATTGCAGTGGTCCGGACCGATACTTGTGCATTGTAGTTCGAGCGACATTGGGAGAGTGATAGCCGGTTCTCCGGCAAAAGGTAGGAGCAAGGGTGTCAATGGCAGCAACGAACAACGGATTCCTGCTCAGGGAAGACCCATCCAGAGTTCACAAGGTCCTGATAGTGGACGATGAACCGGATGCAGTGCAACTAGTCATCGCCGCATTGTCCGGGATAGCCGGCATTGAGTTGTTGAGGGCTGATTCCGCCGACGGCGCGCTGCAACATGTGCAAGGCAGCCGGCCGGGTCTGGTTCTGCTCGACCTGATGATGCCAGGCGTGAGCGGATTTGATCTTCTGGACCGGCTTCTCAGCGCCAGCCCCGGCTCGGACATCGTACTGATTACGGGTCACTATTCGATGGAATCCGCCGTCGAGGCGGTGAAGAAGGGTGCGTACAACTACCTGCCCAAGCCCCTGCCGGTGGAAAAGCTCCGGTCGTTGGTGACGAACTGGCTAGTCCAGACGCGCGCCAGAGAGAGGGCGGCCGAACTCGAGAGCCGGCTTTCCGAGGTCTTCCAGTTCGAAGGCATCATCGGCCGCAGCCCGATCATCATGGACCTGTTTGCGCGAATTGAACGGATCGCTCCGCACTTTACCAATGCTCTGGTGACCGGCGAGACCGGCACGGGCAAGGAGCTAGTGGCTCGAGTTCTGCACCGGCTAAGCCCATCACGTGAGGGCCCTTTCGTGGTCTGCAACTGTGCGGCCATTGCAGAAAGCCTGTTCGAGAGCGAGATCTTCGGACACGCCAAAGGGGCCTTCACCGGCGCCACAGGTGAGCATAAAGGACTGATTGAACATGCCTCGGGCGGAACGCTCTTCCTGGATGAGATCGGGGAAGTGCCGCTGTCAGCTCAGGCCAAGCTGCTCAGGTTTCTGCAGAACCGGGAAGTCCAACGGCTGGGAGATCCGGCGGTGCGGCGGGTCCAAGTCCGAATGGTGGCGGCGACGAACCGCGATCTGGTGAGAATGGTGGGCGAGCGGACCTTCCGGGAAGATCTCTACTACCGGCTCTCGATGGTGCAAATGCGGACACCGCGCCTGGCCGAACGGCCGGAGGACCTGCCTCTATTGATCCAGCACTTCCTCAAGCGGTTCGGACAGATGTACGGCAAGCCCGGGTTGCGCCTATCGCGGCGCGCTATGTCGGTGACGCGACGGCACCACTGGCCGGGCAATGTGCGGGAACTCGAAAACGCCCTCAACTACTCCTGCATGATGGCGGAGCGGGAAATCCTGGAGCCGGAGGATTTTCCGGAGGCTATTCGGGTGGAGATGGAGTCGTCGCTGGGCCAGGGCCCCCACGGCGATCTGATCACGCTGGAGGAGTATGAGCAGCGCTATCTGGACTATGTCCTGGAGCAAGTTCAGGGCAATCGCGCCCGCGCTGCGCAGGTGCTTGGCATTGGCCGGGCTACACTCTACCGCATGCTGAACCGGAAATCCGCGGCCGCCACAAGTAGTTGATGCGTCATGGAGTGACGCGAACTATGCCGCGAGACTTTGCGCGGAAACCGATGTTTCTGCCGGCAGCCGGCCTGACCCTGGGAGACTCCGACGGGTGGCTCCACGGTACTACCGCGTCCGCGGGCGATGGGGGCTTTGGCTTGCCCTCGGCTGAGCCGGTGTGTCTGCTGCTCATCGTGCTATCGCTAGCCGTGGCGATGGCGAGCGTTGTGCTGTTGCTCCGGCAGAGGCGCCGCGCGGCCCACGCTGAAGGCGGATTGGAAGTTCAGCGCCAGCTTCTGATGCAGCACTACCAGGACTTGAGCTGTCACGCCAACGACCTGATCCTGCTCTCCGATGGCGCTGGCCGCATTTGGGAGGCGAATCAGCGGGCACTCTCGCGCTACGGATACACCAGGGAGCAAATGCTGCGGATGAAGCTGCGGGATCTCGGGGTATTTGATCCGCCCGAAGTCGTTCTGGGACTTCCGTTCGAAGCGATGCATCGTGACAGCACTGGAGCGAGTTTCCCGGTGGAAGTCTGTGTGCGAACCGTCGTTGCCGCCGATCGTCAGTTCCGGCAATCCATCATCCTGGACCTGACCGAGCGGAAACGGGCCGAGGCTGCGGTTCGCGAAAGCTCCCAACGGTTCCAGACACTCACCGATCTGGCTCCGTCCGGGATCTTCCAAACCAGCGGCAGCGGCGATTTGCTCTATGCAAACCACCTGATGCAAGACCTGGCGGGCCTCAAGAGCGAGCGCACCACCGGACAGAACTGGTTTGGCGCGGTGCATCCGGACGATCGCGCGGCTGTGCAGATGAAGTGGCAAACCTGTCTTCGGAAAGGGGAGCCTCTGTTCGCGGAGTTTCGATATCGCCTGGCGGATGGCCGGGAGACGCCGGTTGTCTGCCACGCGGCTCCACTGCGCTCGGCCGCGGGCGAGGCGGAAGGGTATATCGGCGTGGTTTCCGATGTCAGCCGCATCAGGCAGGCGGAGTTGAGCGAGCAACGCAGTGCGGAGATGGTGCGCACGATTGTGGAAGGCGCGCCGGCGGGAATAGTGGCCGTCGATCTGGAGGACCGGGTCATTCTGTGGAACAGCGCGTCGGAGACCCTTTTGGGATGGACGAGCACGGAAGTGATGGGCCAGCCGGTGCGCGGGATTCCGGCGGAGGCATTGGAGGATCGCTCATGGCAATGGGCCACCGTCAGGGCAGGAGGGGCGGTGCGGGGCGCCGAGGTGGCGCGCGTCCGCCAGGACGGACAGCAGGGCGTCTACAGCCTGTCGGCGGCGCCGATGCGCGATGCGGCCGGGGCCATCACCGGCATGATCAGCATCCTGGTGGACATCACCGAAAAGAAGGCCGCCGAGCGGGCGCTACAGGATACGACCGCTTTGCTGAGAATGTCCCAGAAGATGGCGCGGCTTGGTAGTTGGCGGATCACATTTCCCACTTGGCCGTGCGCGCCATCGGAAGAGACCTGGGAATGGTCCGACGAAACGTACTGGCTGTTGGGCGTGGACCCGGGCGAGTTTTCACCGTCCTGGGACGGCTTCCTCAACCTCGTGCATCCCGAAGACGTCGAAATCGTCCGCCAGCATTCGAAAACAGCTCTGGAGCGGGGCGGGCGCTACCACATAGACCATCGGGTTGTTCGCCCGGACGGTTCGATTCTGGACGTACGCGAGTATGCCGAGCTCGATCTAGACCCGGAAGGACGGCCGCACCGTATGACCGGCACCATCCAGGACATCTCCTCCTATCGTGAGTTGGAGGACCAACTGATCCAGGCGCAGAAGCTGGATAGCGTGGCCCGCCTCGCCGGAGGCGTAGCGCACGACTTCAACAACCTGCTGACTGTCATCCTGGGCTTTTCGGAGTTACTGGCGGATCCGGCGTTGCCGCCGGAGGATGTGATCCATCATGGGATGGCGATCCGGCGGGCTGCCACGCGCGCCGAGTATCTGGTCAGGCAGTTGCTGGCGTTTGGCCGAAAGCAGGTACTGGCGATGAAGTCTACTGACCTGAACCGTGTCATCCAGGACTCGGAGCGGATGTTGCTGGCTGTTCTGGGCGAAGATGCGCAGTTGATCACCCGGTTGAGACCCAATTTGCCCCCGATCTGGGCCGACCCATCGCAAATCGAACAAGTGCTGGTGAACCTCGCCGCGAACGCGCGCGACGCCATGCCAACCGGCGGGCGTTTGACCATCGAGACAATCGCGGTGGACGTGGAGAGCGGCGACGATCCCGCTCCAGGACGATATCTGGAATTGAAGGTGACTGACACGGGAACCGGCATCGACGAGCAGGCGATGAGTCATCTGTTTGAACCGTTTTTCACAACCAAGTCTCAAGGGCAAGGTGTGGGTCTGGGGCTTGCCAGCGTCTACGGCATCGTCCGTCAGAGCCAGGGCGCGGTCCGCGTCCAGAGCAAGGTTGGAGTTGGGACTTCGTTTCAGATCCTCCTCCCGCTCACCACCTCCGAAGCGGCGACGAGAGAGCCGCGTTACAGCCCGGATCGTGTACCGGCGCAAGGCAAGACGGTACTCGTGGTGGACGATGAGGAGGGCATCCGCAGGGTGGTCGCCATGGCTCTGCGGCGGCGAGGCTTCCAGGTTCTGGAGGCAGAACACGCCGAGGAAGCTCTGGCCGTCAGTGGCCGCTACGCGGACTCGATCGACCTGCTGTTCACCGATGTGGTGCTGCCGGGCATGAACGGTCAGGAACTGGCCGAGGTTCTCCGCGGGATCCGCCCTGGGATCGGCGTGTTATTGTGCTCCGGCTATCCGCGCGGCTCACGCCTGGAGGCGTCTCTCGACCAGGATCCAATTGAGTATCTCCAGAAGCCCTTCACGAACGCGGATTTGCTGGCCAAAGTGGACGCTACCCTGCGTCGCATCTCCGCCTGAGCCGGACTGCCTGAGCCGGGCTACTTCAGCTTCAGGCGCGCTACTGCGGTCATACCGGGCCGGATCAGCGGAGACGGGCTGGAAAACTCAATCACCACTTTGCCGTTTTCCACGGACTTGACCGTGGCCTTCAAGCCATCGCCTGGCAACTCCGGCGTCTGCACCAGCGCCGGCTCTCCGGCAGCCACGCGTGCCGCGATTGCCGGATTGGCCTCGATAACCAGTTCCAATTGGGACAGGTCCGAGGCGATGTCGATCAGGCTGCCGGAGGATTTCGTGACCGCGTCTCCAGCGTTCTTATGCATGGCGATCACAAGCCCATCTATCGGAGACACCACGCTGGCAGAGGCAAGTTCCGCCTTGGCCGCGTCATGCGCCTGCTCCTTCTCCGCCAACGCCTTGCGGGCCATCTCCACATCAGTGCCACTGCGTTGGATTCGCTGCCTGGCCGCTTCCGCAAGACTAACCAGGGTTTCGGCTTCGCTCTTTACCGACAAATAGTCCTGCTCCACCTTCTGATAGGCGTTCCTCGGAATTGCCCCCTCCTTCACCAGTTGAGCCTGTCTTTGGTAGGCGCGCTCGGCCCGCTGCAACTCCGAGCGGATCCTGGCAGCATCGGCGGAGGCGCGCGAATCCTCCAGACGAGCGGCAATCAACTCACTCTCCGCCGTGTTCAGCTTGGTCTGGGCGCGGTCGGTCTCCAGGGCGGATTCCCGTTCGTTGTCGAGCAGGCTCTCATTGGCGATGCGTCCCAGGACTTGTCCTTCGAAGACTTCGTCGCCTGGCTTGACTGCGAACTCCTCCGCGATGCCGTCGATGGGCGCCGTCACCTGCAGCATATTCACGGCCTGGATTGTGCCGTCCAGGCGGACCTCCGTGCCGGGCGGAAGTATGGGAGCCTTCACTTGGACAGCCGCCGGCGGCGCCAACTGCTTCATCCACCAGTAGAAGGCGCCGGCGCCCACGGCCAGAAAGAAAGCGATGCCGCCGAACAGGAGCCATTTGCCTCGCATGTCTTGATGATAAGGAACCAGGGCTTCTGGCGGGTAGAGTTTTTCGATATACTTCGGACTCGGCAGGAGGATACTGGATGGCGTTGCGCCTCGGCGATGACGTGGATGACTACTGTGTGAAGTGCAAGCGGGTGACGAATCACTCGATCCTTTCGATGGTTGAGAGTGAACCCGCGAAAGTGCGCTGCCGCACCTGCTACGCGGAGCAGCATTACCGCAAATGTGAAATCCCGCCCTCGAAGAAGGATCTCAAAAAGGCGGCGCTGTTCGCCCAGGTGCTCAACGCCATCCCGGCAGCGGCTGAGGCGGCGGCCGCTGAACCCGTGGCCGAGCTTGACCTTGCGCCGGCCGTCGAACCGGCTGCGGTCAAAACGAAGGGGAAGAAGGCCTAGTTCTTCCGCGTCTCTTTCCGCAATTCCTCGACCAGTTCATCGCGGAGCGGGGAATCCAGTTCCTTCTCCATGCGACGGAGTGCCGCTCCCAGCACATCGCGGTGGTGCAGGTTGGCTCCAAAGCCCTCTTTGGAGGTCAGCCGCAGCCAGATATCGTGGAGCCTGTCAACGTCTTCCGGCCAAAGGCGAGGCGGATGCGGCCCCAGGTTGACGTAAGTTGACGGCCGGTCCGGTGAAATGATCTCCAGCGAGAATGGCTGCCTTGGTTCGGGCAAGCTCTCCCAGGCGACACCGATGCGCCGCGCCAGCTCCTCGCTGGCCATGGAGCGCGAAACGCCAGTGACCAGCCGCGAAGCCTTGAGGTTCTGCGCGGTCTGCACCATGGCAATGAACGGATCGGTGGATGGCACAACCAGTAGATCCACCGGCTTGCCTTCCCGCTCGGCCATCGTCACCACGCGGGAGAAGAGCTCCTGTTCGTAGGAGGAGAAGATCTGCGCCTCGCTCAACTCGTATTCGCCCGCGCCCACCGTGATGGGACGCACCGTCATGACGACGATGTCGTGGCGGCGTAGATTGGTTTTTTCCAGCACCCGCTTCAGGTGCTCCATGTGGTTGAAGTCGCGCGCCGCCACCAGTACGCATCCAGGCCGGGAGTGCATTCCGCCCATCTCCACCTGAGCCTGATGTTCCAGGTTGAACTCCTCCAGCGGCTTGGAGTTCTGCGCCATCGCCTTTCGCCGTCTGGCATTGACGTGCTCGCTCACGGTGAAAACGATGAAGAGGATGATGGTGAAACTGATGCCATAGATCGTGGCGATGCGCTTGGTGAAGAGATTCGCGATGGCCACCATGAACAGCACGAGCGTTGTGACGCCCAGTCCGACTGGGATCTCGGTCTTGCCGATATGGAAGTTGAACGGCGTCTTATACTCCTGGTCATGCCGTTGGAAACGGAGCGCGAGCACGCCCATGCCCTTCAGTGCGAAGCTCCAAACCACACCGAACGCGTAGGCTTCGCCCAGTAGATACACATCGCCGCGCGACGCGATGATGGTGAGCAGTTGTGCGGCCACAATCCAGCCGATCAGGTGCGAAGTGGTGCCGTATTTCTTGTGCGGTTTGCGAAACCACTCTGTTAGCACGCCGTCCTCGGCTACCCGATTCAGCACGCCGTTGGCGCCGATGATGGATGTGTTCACAGCGCCGGAGAGGATCAGCGCGCCCACGATTACGACGAAGATGTGGAACCCGAGCTTGAGGACATCCGGTCCCGCCAGGCTCATTGCCAACCCGCCAATCAGGTTGTCGTAGTAGTTCTTGCGGATGGCATCCGGGATGATCATCACGGCCATCAACGACACAAGCCCGGTGGATAGCAGCGCGTAGGTGCAGACAATGTTCGCCGTGATCTTCAGGTTCTTCATCTTGGGATAGGCGATCTCCCGGTAGACCTGTGCCAGCGTTTCAAATCCGCTCATAGCCAGCAGTGTGTGGCCGAAGCCGATGATCAGCGCCACGGGCCAGATAGTGGGCCAGAAGGTGCCCTCCAGCCAGCCGAGCGAAGTGGAGTCGAACTTCATGTTCTCCAGCGTGGGGGCGGGCGGCAGATTCACGTGGTCCATCGTCATCAGCGTGATGCCGCACCACAGCAGCAGGGTTACCACCATCACCGTGGTGATCTGCATGATGCGCAGAGCCTTGTGGGAGGACTCGTGAATGCCCTTGATGTTCTGCCACCAGAAGTAGCAGGTCACAGTCACGCCGAAGCAGGCCGCAAAGTAATTTGGATTGACCCGGAAGGTGCTGTGCGCGAACTCGCTGAGCTCGTTGATCAGGCGGCCCAGATACTGTCCGGCCGAGACCGAAGAGATCGGTCCTGTGAGAATGTAGTCCACCACCAGGGCCGAAACCGACATCTTCGCCATGCGCGGCCCGATGGAGTCGCGCACCACCACGTATACGCCGCCACGAACGAACATGCCGCAGCTTTCCATGTAGATGCTGCGGACCGCGAAGCCGAAAAACACCACAGCCAGGACGAACCAGGGAGCGGACTTGCCGATGGCCTGTTCGGAGATGCCCCCGACGTAGAACATCGTGGAGGCCAGATCGCTGAGCACGATCGACGCGCCACGCCAGAATGAGATGAAGGAGAGCGCCACCGTTGTGGCAACCACGACCTTTGTGGAGGAGCCGGGCCGTTCAAAAGCTTCAGGCATGGGAGAAGAGACGCAGAGAGGTCAAGATCACTATCCTAAGATGATACCGGAATGGTTGAGGTTTTGATGGATGCAGCGCGCGCCATCGCCCGCGTGCTCCGCGGGGCGGGCCACGAGGTGTGGCTGGTTGGCGGGTGCGTTCGTGACCAGTTTCTGGGCCGGCGGTTGTCCGATATCGATCTCACCACCAGCGCGACGCCTGTTGAACTGCTGCGCCTCTTTCCGGGTTCGGATTCAGTGGGCGCTCACTTCGGCGTGGTTCTGGTCAATCAAGGCGGCGGTTCGATTGAGGTGGCCACGTACCGTTCCGAATCGAGCTATGCCGACGGCCGCCATCCGGGCAAGGTCCGTTTTGAGACCGACGTCCGGCGCGATCTGGCCCGGCGGGATTTCACCATCAATGCGCTGCTGGCCGATCCGTTCACTGGCGAAGTGGTGGACTATGTGGGGGGCCGTGCCGATCTGGATGCCCGCCTCATCCGCGCCATCGGAGAGCCGGCGGAGCGCTTTGCCGAAGACCATCTGCGCCTGCTCCGCGCCGTCCGCTTCGCCGCCCGACTGGGCTTCGAAATCGAGCCTGCCACGTTGGCTGCCATCCAACGACTCGCGCCCGAGATCGTGCGCATCTCCACCGAGCGTGTCCGGGACGAGTTGACCCGAATGCTCACCGAGGGCGGCGCGCGACGCGCTTTTGAATTGTTGGACGCCACGGGTCTGCTGGCCGTTCTACTGCCGGAGGTGCACAGCATGCACGGCATTGAGCAGCCCGCCAACTTCCACCCAGAGGGCGACGTGTGGGTGCATACGCTCGGCCTGCTGGAGCGGTTGGAGCAGCCCTCTGTGGTGCTGGCGCTGGCCGCGCTTTTGCACGATGTGGGTAAACCGCCCACCCAGACGTTTGAGGATCGCATCCGGTTTAGCGGCCACGAGGAAGTGGGCGCGCGCCTGACGCGGGAGATTTTGACGCGGCTGAAGTACCCGAACGACGTGATCGATGAGGTGGCCGCGCTGGTCCGCCAGCACATGATGTTCAAGGACGCTCCGCAAATGGGCGAATCGCGCTTCCGCCGGTTCGTCCGCCAGCCCGGATTGGAAACCCTGCTCGATCTGCACAGATTGGATCTGCTGGCCGCGGATCGCCCTCTGGATTCGCACGAATTCGTCAGGAGGCGTCGGGACGCCATCCCGCCGGAGCAACTGCGCCCCGCGCCGCTGGCCACCGGTGACGATCTGATCGCGCTGGGCGCCCGGCCCGGCCCGCGCTTCGGCGCAATCCTGCATCAACTGGAAGACGAGCAACTGGAGGGACGCATCGTGACGCGCGCGGAGGCGCTCGAATTCCTCAAGCGAGCTTGGGCACAATCATCCACTTGAGTACACCGTGCGGCTTAGGCCCCAAACGATCGACGTCAATGCGGATCAACGCGCCCTTCTTGACCTCAATCCGCAGCGCCGGAGTGTTCAACAGATACGCCGCCAGGCGCCCGCAGATGGGCTCATGGGTGGCGCAGAGAATCTGGGGCTTGTCCTGGAAGAGCCGGATCTCATTCCAGGCGTCTTCCGGATTGGCGCCCGGTTCCAGAGTGGGTGTCTGTAAGATCTCGCCGCCGAAGATGGCCGCTGTCTGCAAGGCCCGAAGATAGGGACTGGAGAGGGTAAACATCGGCGTCAGGTTGGCGCGCCGCTTCACCGCGCGCAGCCGCTTCCGGCCCTCCGGAGTCAATGCTCTCTCCGGATCAGGCTGGCCGGGCCGCGGATCATCGGCGATGCCGTGGCGCAGCAGGTAGATCTGCATGGCCTCCATTTTGTCATACTGGGCTTCCATGCAGCAGGTCGCTTTCTGGTGCGCGCTTGGCGCGGCTGCCACAAGTTCGGTCTCGATTGCCGCCTATCAGATTCTGCTGGGCGCGGCGCTGGCGGCGATGCTGGCCGGGCGGATCCAGTGGCGCCTGCCCCGTCACTGGCAGGCCCTCGCATTCTTCTGTGGATGGACCTTGCTCTCGCTCGCCCTGAGTGACCTGCCGCGCGCCGGCGTACCCCAGATCCGCAAATTCTATGTATGGGCGATGCTCTTTGTTGTGGCGGCGCTGCTGCGCGAGGTGCGCCACGTCAGGTGGCTCGTACTCGCCTGGTTGGCCGGCGGCACCCTTTCCGCACTCCGTGGACTCTGGCAGTTTGGCGCCAAGTACGCCAAGGCGGCCGATGCCCATCAGGATTTCTATGCTGCCTACGTGGCTGACCGGATCACGGGCTTCATGAGCCACTGGATGACGTTCTCCGGCCAGTTGATGATCGTGCTGCTGGCTGCCACCGCCCTGCTGCTGTGGGGGCGGCTGGAGGGTCGCGTAAAGCAGGTTGTGATCCTCTGCCTGCCGATTCTCTCTGTGGCTCTGGTACTGGCTCTGACGCGCGGCATTTGGATCGCTACGGGCGTCGGACTGGTGTACCTGCTCTGGTGCTGGCGCCGCTGGAGCGTGGCGCTAATTCCGGTCGTGGCCGTGGCTGCCTTCACCCTCGGCCCGCCTGCGCTACGGCAGCGCGTCACTTCGCTGGTCCGCCCGAGCGGGACGATGGATTCCAACCTGCATCGCGTCTACACCTTCCGCACCGGCCTGGAGATGATCGAGGCGCATCCCTGGTTTGGCCTCGGCCCGGAGCGTGTCGGCCCGCACTTCCGCGACTATGTCCCGCCGGACCTCCCGAAGGAACTGCCGGAGGGCTACTACGGCCATCTGCACAACATTTACGTCCATTTCGCGGCGGAGCGCGGCCTGCCGGCGATGCTGGCGCTGCTGTATTTCCTGCTGGCGACGCTCTGGGACTGGCTGCGTGCCGCGGCGCGTGCACCCGCGGAGAAGAAGTGGATCTTTCAAGCCGGCGTGGCCATCATGGTCGGCGTGCTGGTCACCGGGTTGTTTGAGTACAACCTGGGAGACAGCGAGATTCTGGGCATGACGCTGGCGGCGATCGGGGCGGTGTCGGGGCAGATGGACCATGCGACAACGTAGACGTCCACGCCGTGGCTCGATTCTCCTTCTCGCTCACTCCGCGCGGCCCGCGGTCTTGCCTGCTACCGGTGTTGCGGGTTCGGCGCGGCGGGGCGGAATGCGCCGATGTGCCGGATCGTCACGGCGCCGGGGATGTTTTTGAGCGCGGCCTCCACGATGGCGCGCAGCGCCGCGGGTTCGCCCTCGGCCCGCAGGTTGATGACGAGCTCGTGGGCGGTCTCCGCGTCTGCCAGCAGATCCCCGTCCGGCTCCGGCTCCACGCCGTTTCCGCAGACACTCGCCTTGACGTAGCCCGCCGCCGATTCGTCGAATACCTTCAAGTGCGCGATGCGGATGCCTGCCGCCGTCAGGCTCGTGTCCAACTCGTCCAATAGCGGCCCGGCCACCATCGCCGGGCTCAGCGGGTGGCGCAACTGCAGCCCGGCATGGAGATTCAGCCACCCCAGCGCGGCCTCGGCCTCCGCGTACCGCCCGTAGTCCACGGTGAGCCGCCGCGCACCTGCCACGCGGCGTCCGGATAGCACTTCATCCAGCCACTCCTCCACCCCGGCGCCGGTCCTGGCGCTGAGGCGATAGTCCACATCCATCTCCAAGGCCGGCCCGGCGTCGCACTTGCCGGCGCAGAGGATATCGGCCTCTTCGAGCTGATTCCGGAAGAGATAGCTCACATCCTCGCCCGCGCGCCCATCCATGACCTCGGCTGCCAGCCGCGGATCCACCAGCACGGTCAGCGGCGCCACGCGCAATTGATCCCGGTGCAGCGCCTTCAGGGGACGAACCACCGTGGCCGAGATGTCGATGCAACTGCCCACCGGCTCGGCGAAGATTACGTCCGGGTTGTGCACCCGCAGGCGATCCGCCGCGTCCACCAGATCCGAGAACCGGCAGCAGAAGCACCCGCCGGCCACCTCCTCCGCCTGCACCGATTGCGCACCCGCAAAACGCGTATCCACGAGGCCCGCGTCCTGGTCGTTGAGGATCGCCGCGACACGCAGTCCGCGCGCCGAAAGCACCTGCGCCGCTTTCAGGATGAGCGTCGTCTTGCCCGCGCCCAGAAAGCCGCCCACCATCACCAGCACCGGGACTCGCTCTTCTTTCATGTTGACACCAACCTTTACCAACGATACTATTCATCGGGGTGCAAGCGATTGCAGGCTGCGCCGCCACAGGAGATTTTCACCACCCATGTACCCCGCCCTCCTCCTCGCCGCGGAGCCGTCCCGCCTCATTTCCCTCGGTGGCATTGACATCGCCATCATTGCAATCTACTTCGTCGTTGTCCTCATCATTGGCTTCTACCTGAAAGGGCAGTCATCCACGGGCGAGGACTTCTTCATGGCCGGCCGCGAGATGACGGCCTGGATTGCGGGCCTCAGTTTTCTCTCGGCCAACCTCGGCTCCCTGGAATTGATGGGGTGGGCCGCCGCCGCCTATCAGTACGGCATTCTGGCTACCCACTGGTATTGGATCGGCGCCATCCCCGCTATGTTGTTCCTCGGCATCGTGATGATGCCGTTCTACTACATCTCCAAGACCCACTCCGTCCCCGGCTACCTGCAACTGCGCTTTGGCGAGCCCTCCCGCGCGCTGTCAGCCGTCAGCTTCGGCTTCATGACCGTGCTGATGTCCGGCATCAATATGTACTCCATGGCGCTGGTGATGAAAGTGGTGCTCGGCTGGGACATCAACTTCTCCATCTGGGTGAGCTCCATTACGGTGGCCATCTATGTGGCGCTGGGCGGCCTGCGCTCGGCCATCTTCAACGAGGTGCTCCAGTTCATTCTGATCTGGGTGGGCGCGTTGGTGATCCCCATCGTCGGCATGATCGAGGCCGGCGGCTGGGACGGCATGGTGGCCCGCATTCACCAGAACTTCCCCGGCCAGGATTACACCCACCTCTGGTCCACCATGGGCTCATTCACCGACAATCCGATGGGCATCCACTGGACGGGCATCGTGCTCGGCCTCGGCTGGGTGATCAGCTTTGGCTACTGGACCACGGATTTCCTCGTCGTCCAGCGCGTGCTTGCCGCCAAGGATCTGCGCGCCGCCAAGATGGCGCCCATCATCGGCGCCACGTTCAAGATGTTCGTGCCCGCCATCGTTATCCTGCCCGGCCTGCTGGCTCTCGCGGTGCTGCCCTTCAAGCTCACCGGCGAAGACGTCGCGCTGGCCACCGGAGGCCACAGCTACAACGAAGTGCTGCCCATCATGCTGGCCCGCTACTGCGGACCCGGCCTGCTGGGCCTCGGCATCACCGCCCTGATCGCCGGCTTCATGAGCGGCATGGCCGGCAACGTCAGCGCCTTCGCGACAGTCTGGACCTACGACATCTACCGGGCATTCTGGAAGAAGGACGCCGACGACGCCCACTACGTCTCCATGGGCCGCTGGTGCACCATCCTCGGCGTGCTGGTGTCCATCGGCACCGCCTACATGGTGATGGAGTTCAAGTCCATCATGGATTACGTCCAGGCCCTCTTCAGCTTCTTCATCGCGCCGCTATTTGGCACCGTCATCCTCGGCATGCTTTGGAAACGCGCCACCGGCCCGGGCGGCTTCTGGGGGCTGCTCAGCGGCACGGTCGCCTCTGTCGCCATGTGGGGGTGGGTCAAGATGGACCCTTCCGCCATCCGCTACATCGCGCTCTCGCCCAACGCCAAGGATATGGCCGAGAATATGTACCGCGCTCTCTGGTCGTGGCTGATCTGCGTCATCGTCACGGTTGTGGTCAGCCTGCTCACTGAGCCCAAACCGGAAAAGGAGCTGGCCGGTCTGGTCTACGGCTGCACGGAGATCCCCTCTGAGGCCCAAGTGCCTATGTATCAGCGGCCCATGTTCTGGGCCGTTATCGTCATTGTCGTTTTCCTGATTCTGCAGATCATGTTCTGGTAACCACCATGCCCAAAAACATCTCCATCTGGTTTTTCACGGGCGCGCTGCTCCTCATCTATGGCGTCCTGATTCTGGCCACCGGCGTCTGGGCTCTCTCGCATCCGCCGGAGCATCCGGTGGTGCTGGCCAGCCTCCATATCGATATCTGGTGGGGCGTGCTCCTGACCCTCATCGGCCTCCTCTACTGCTGGAAATTCGCTCCTGGAAAGGAATAATACTCATGGCAAATAAACAGACCTTCGGCGTCATCGTCGGCAACCGCGGCTTCTTCCCGGATCACCTGGCCAAGACCGGCCGCGAAGAGATCATTCGTGTGCTGGAAGCCGCCGGCTACGGAGTGGTAGTTCTCTCTCCCGAAGACACGAAGTACGGCGCGGTGGAGTCCCGCTCGGATTCCCGCAAGTGCGCCGAGCTCTTTGACCGCCACCGCCACGAGATCGACGGCATCATCATCACGCTGCCCAATTTCGGCGAAGAGCGCGGCCAGGTGGAGGCTCTGCGCGCCGCCGGCCTCAACGTGCCCGTTCTGGTTCAGGCCACGCCCGATCGCGCCGATAACATGACCATCGCCGTCCGCCGCGATAGCTTCTGCGGCAAGATGAGCACCTGCAACAATCTCACGCAGTACAAGATCCCGTATTCGCTCACCACGCTGCACACCGAGGCGCTCGATAGCCCCGAGTTCGCCAAGGATCTGGCGTGGTTTGCCGCCGTCTGCCGCGTGGTCAAAGGCCTGCGCAACTGCCGCGTCGGCGCCATCGGCGCGCGCCCCACGGCGTTCAATACCGTGCGCTACAGCGAAAAGCTCTTCGAGGGCTCTGGCATCGACGTCGATACGCTCGACCTCAGCGAAGTCTTCGGCCGCATAGGCCGGCTCAAGGACTCCGACGACGCCGTACAGGCCAAGCTCGCCGAGATCAAGGCGTACGTCTCCACGCACGGCATCACCGAGGACGCGCTGGTCAAAATGGCCAAGCTCGGCGCGGTGGTCGATGGCTGGATGAAGGACAACGAAATCACGGTGACGGCCGTGCAATGCTGGACCTCGATGGAGGAGTATTTCGGCGTTGTGCCCTGCACCATCATGAGCATGATGTCCAACAAGCTCCAGCCCAGCGGCTGCGAAGTGGACGTGCCCGGCGTGGTCGGCATGTACGCCCTGGCGCTCGCATCGGATTCGCCCAGCGCGCTGCTCGATTGGAATAACAACTACGGCGACGATCCGGATAAGGCCGTCTGCTTCCACTGCTCCAACCTGCCCAAGCACTTCTTTGAGACGGCACGGATGGACTACCAGGAGATCATCGCCGGCACGGTAGGCAAGCTGAATACGTTCGGCACCATCGTCGGCAAGGTGAAGGCATCGCCGATGACGTACTTCCGCGTCTCCACTACCGACAGCAAGGGCAAGATCAGCGGCTATCTGGGCGAGGGCGAGTTCACCAGTGATCCGCTGGAAACGTTCGGCGGCGCGGGCGTGGTGAAGATCCCGAACCTGCAAGGGCTGCTGCGCTTCATCTGTGAGAACGGCTTCGAGCACCACGTGGCGGCCAACCTCTCCAACGTGGCCGGGGCTGTTTACGAGGCGGGGAAGAACTACCTCGGCTGGGATCTACACTGGCACAAGTAGTCTGAGTTTCCCGGGGGGCGGGCGCCCTCGCCCGCAGCCGGCCCCCCGGCCGGCTCCACTTCCGGGCGGACGAGGGCGTCCGCCGCGGTCCAGGGGGACCGCCCCACGGCAACAACGGATTCAAGTACATTCATACGATCATCCAGGAGTAGCCCATGGCCATCGTAGCCGGAGTTGATTTCGGGACGCTCAGCGTCCGCGTTTCCATCGTTGACAGCGCCCAGGGCCGCCTCGGCTCCGGCTCCGCCGAATACCCGCTCCACCGCAAGCGCGAAGACCCGGACCACGCCACTCAGAGCCACGCCGATCACATGCGCGCGCTCGCCGAGGCCACAGCGAAGGCCCTCGCCGCCGCCGGCGTCCCCGGCTCGTCGGTCGAGGCCATCGCCCTGGATACCACCGGCTCCAGCGTCATCCCCGTGGACGCCCACATGGAGCCGCTCGACGACTACTACCTTTGGTGCGACCACCGCGCCTGGAAAGAGGCCGCCGAGATCACCGCCAAGGCACACGAGCTGCACCTCGAAGCCATCGAGTGGTGCGGCGGCACTTATTCCAGCGAGTGGGGCTTCTCCAAGCTCCTCCACTGGCTCCGCCATAACCCCGAAAAACGCGGCCGCATGGCCACCGCGCTGGAACACTGCGACATGGTGGCCGCCGTCCTTTGCGGCATCACCGATCCCGCCCAGGCCCCGCGCTCCATCTGCGCCATGGGCCACAAATGGATGTGGAACGCCGGGCTCGGCGGCTTCCCGCCGGAATCGTTCCTCACCGCCGTCGATCCTCTTCTGGCCGGCGTCCGCGAGAAACTCAACGGCCGCTATCAGACCTCCGATCAGATCGCCGGCCATCTCTGCAACGAGTGGGCCGCCAAGCTCGGCCTGCCCGCCGGCATCCCCATCCCCGTCGGCGCATTCGATGCCCATTGGGACGCCATCGGCGCGGGCTGCAACATCGGTGACGTCGTCAACGTCGTCGGCACCTCCACCTGCATGATGGCCATCTCGGACCAGGTCACGCTGGTCCCCGGCGTCTGCGGCGTGGTGCCCGGCTCCATCCATCCGTTCAAGACCGGCATCGAGGCCGGCCTCTCCGCCACCGGAGACATCTTCGACGCCATCGCCAAGCGCGCCGGGTCCTCCGTGGGTGCCCTTTCCGAGGGCCTGGAGGCCTATAGGGCGGGTCAGACTGGGCTCCTGCGGTTCTCCTGGGATAACGGCGATCGCACCGTCCTGGTCAATCCTGAGCTCAGTGGCATGACCCTGGGCTGGCGTTTGACCCACACTGCGCAGGACGAGCTCTTTGCCGCCATCGAGGGCACCGCTTTCCACAAACGCATCATCCTGGAGCGCATGGCCGAGCATGGCGTCCCGGTCTCCCGCGTGATCAACGGCGGCGGCATCCCCCAGAAGAATGAAGTGCTCAACCGCGTCTACGCCAACGTCTTCGGCAAGCCGGTGCTCGTGCCGTCCAGTGAAGTCACCAGCCTTGGCTCCGCCATCTTCGCCTTCCTCGCGGCCGGGACGTTCCAGACCGTCGAACAGGCCCAGGCCGCTCTCTGCCCCAAGTTCCGCGTGGTGGAGCCGGACGCCAAGTCCAGCGCCGTCTACCAAGAACTGTTCGCCGTCTACCGCAAGCTCTATTTTTCCTTCGGCGCCGGCGACGAATTGAAAACGTTACGGCGCGTTGCCGCCGAAGCGCGCTAAAATACGGCTCACGGAGATCTCCGATGAGCCGAATTGTCATCCTACTTGTCTGCCTTTTGACTGCCGCCACTGGCCTGTTTGCCCAGGCCGCGCCACCATTGCTAGCCCGCGATCCGGCGCTCAGCCAGACCCAGATTGTCTTTGTCTTTGCCGGCGATCTGTGGATCGTCGCCCGCTCCGGCGGCGAGGCCAAGCGGCTTACTGCCGGCGTCGGCGCCGAGTCCGCGCCGAGCTTCTCCCCGGACGGCAAGTGGGTGGCCTTCACGGGCCAGTACGACGGCAACACGGATGTGTTCGTCGTCAGCGCCGAGGGCGGCGTACCGCGGCGCCTCACCTGGCACCCCGATGATGACCTCGCCGTTGGCTGGACCCCGGACGGGAAGAAGATCCTCTTCACGTCTACCCGCAACAGCTACTCCCGCTTCCAGCAGCTCTATCTGGTTTCTCTCGATGGTGGTCTCGAAGAAGGGCTCCCCCTGCCCATCGCCTATGAGGGCAGTTTCTCCCCCGATTCCGCCCGCATCGCCTACGTCCCTATGCGCCGCGCCTTCCAGGCATGGAAGCGCTACCGTGGCGGCACCACCACGCCCATCTGGATCGCTTCCCTCGCCGATAGCAAGATCGAGCGGGTCCCGCGTGACAATTCCAACGACTACTGCCCCATGTGGGCCGGCGACAAGGTCTATTTCCTCAGCGATCGCAACGGCCCGGTTGCCCTCTTCGCCTACGACACCAAATCCAAGAAGGTGACCCAGGCCGCCGCCAACACCGGCTTCGATTTCAAGTCCGCCAAGGCTGGCCCCGGCGGTATCGTGGTCGAGCAGTTCGGCCAGTTGCACCTCTTCGATCTCAAGAGCGGCAAGCTCGCGCCAGTCCAAATCACTCTGAACGGCGATATGCCGGAGGTCCGCCCCAAGCTGGTCAACGTGGCCCGCCGCCTCTCCAGCGCGCAGATCTCCCCCACCGGCGCCCGCGCCCTCTTTGAAGCGCGGGGCGAGATCCTCACCGTGCCCGCCGAAAAAGGCGATACCCGCAATCTCACAGCCACCCCCGGCGTGATGGAGCGCTTCCCGCGCTGGTCGCCCGACGGCAAGTGGATCAGCTACTTTTCCGACGCCTCCGGCGAGTATGAGCTCCACATCAAAGACTCCCTCGGCACGGGCGAGGCTACGAAGATCCGCCTCGAAGACAAGCCCACTTTCTACATGGCGCCGAACTGGTCGCCCGACAGCAAGAAGATCGCCTATCTCGATGCGCACCTCCAAACCTGGTACGTCGACGTCGAGCAGAAAAAGCCCGTTCTGGTGGACAAGGATCGCTACCTGGGCAGCGATCGCAGCCCCGTTTGGTCCCCGGATAGCAAGTGGCTCGCCTATTCCAAGAGGCTGGCAAACTACCTCGGCGCCATCTTCGTTTACTCACTCGACACCGCTAAGGCCACCCAGCTCACTGACGGCATGAGCGACGCCCGCCATCCCGTTTTCGACAAGGATGGCAAGTACCTCTATTTCACGGCCAGCACCGACGCCGGTCCCACGATGGAGCCGGACATCCAAAGCGCCGCCCGGACCGCCACGCGCAGCGTCTATCTCGCCGTTCTCTCCAAAGACGACGAGTCGCCCTTTAAGCCGGAAAGCGACGAGGAGAGGGCGCCCGAGAAGAAGCCCGAGCCCAAAGACGACAAGAAGTCCGAAGCCAAGCCCGAGCCCAAGGCTGCCGAAGTCAAAATCGACTTTGACAGTATTGGTCAGCGTATCCTGGCCATGCCGCTCCCCCCGCGCCGCTACGTCAGCCTGCGCACCGGCAAGGCTGGCATCCTCTTCGCTCTGGAGCAAGGCAACAACGCCCCGGGGCTCAATGTCCATCGCCACGATTTGAAGCTCCGCAAGAGCGACGTCGCTGTCAGCGGTGTCCGCTTCTTTGACATCTCGGCGAATGGTGAGAAAACGCTTACCGCCCAGGCCGAGAGCTGGTCCATCCAACCGCTCAGGCCGCTCGTTGCCGGTCCCGCCGCGCCCACTCCGCCCCCGCCAGTTGCTCCGCCTGCCTCCGCGCTGAAGACCGCCTCCATCGAAGTGAAAACCGACCCTCGTGCCGAGTGGAAAGCGATGTTCTACGACGCCTGGCGCATCCAGCGCGAGTTCTTCTACGATCCCAAACTCCACGGGCTCGACCTCGCCGCCACCATCAAAAAGTATGAGCCCTTCCTCGGTGGCGTCATGGCTCGCCGCGATCTCAACTACGTCTTCGCCGACATGATGGGCGAAGTCACGGCCGGACACCTGGGCGTGGGCGGCGGTGATCAGCCCGACGTCAAGACTGTCCCCACCGGCCTGCTCGGCTGCGACTACAAGATCGAAAATGGCCGCTACCGCTTCGCCAAAATCTACGACGGTGAAAACTGGAACCCCGATCTGAAAGCACCGCTCACTCAACCCGGTCTCAACGTGCTCAGCGGCGAATACCTCCTCGCCGTCAATGGCCGCGAACTCCGTGCCGCCGATAACGTCTACAGCTTTTTCGAAGCAACCTCGGGCAAGAACACCCTGCTCAAAGTAGGCCCCAACCCTGATGGCTCATCCTCCCGCGACATCACTGTCGTGCCCGTCCCCAATGAGTCCCGCCTTCGCAACCTCGCCTGGATCGAGGAGAACCGCCGCAAGGTGGACAAGCTGAGCAACGGCCGCGTCGCTTACGTCTACATGCCCGATACTTCGTTTGGCGGTCTCACCTCCTTCAACCGCTACTTCTACGCGCAGGTGGGCAAGGAAGGCGTCATCATCGACGAGCGCTTCAACGGCGGCGGTGCGCTCGCGACCGACATCATCGAGGTGCTCAGCCGCAAGCGCATGAGCGCGGTGGCCACCCGCGACGGCGCAGACGAAGTGCAGCCACAGGGCGCTATCTTTGGGCCCAAAGTCATGATCATCAACGAGTTCGCCGGCTCTGGCGGAGACGCCATGCCAAACTATTTCCGCCGCGCCAACGTGGGCAAGCTGGTGGGCAAGCGCACCTGGGGCGGGCTCATCGGCCGCGCCGGCGCGCCCCCACTGATGGATGGCGGATTCGTCACCGCGCCCAGTTCCGGTGTCTGGGGTCCCGATAGCCAGTGGGACGCCGAAAACGTCGGCATTCCCGCTGATGTCGAGATCGAGCACGACCCCGAACTCGTCCGCCTCGGCAGAGACCCCCAACTGGAAAAGGCAGTGGAACTGGTCCTCGCGGAATTGGGGAAGAATCCGGTCACACTGCCCAAACGGCCCGCCTACCCGAACTACCACAAGAAATAGGCGCCCCTCCGACAGATTCCACCCCAATCTATCCGAAACTCCCCCGAATGCGGGGGGGTGTTAGGATATGAGGGACGTTTCTGTGATGAAGATTCTCGTAGCCGACGACAGCCTGGTAATGCGCAGGCTTCTCGAGTCCATCATTGACGCCTGGGGGTACGAAGTCCTCAGCGCCAGGGATGGCGGAGAGGCGTGGGCCGTGCTGTCTCAGCCCGACGCCCCCCAGATCGCAATTCTGGACTGGATGATGCCTGTCTATACCGGTCTGGAACTCTGCGCCATGGTGCGCGAACTGCGCCGCAAGAGTTACACGTATCTCATCCTTCTCACCTCCCGGGGCCTCCGCCAGGACATCGTGGAAGGGCTCAGCGCGGGCGCCGACGATTACGTCGTCAAGCCGTTCGAAAAACAAGAACTCGAGGTCCGCCTCCGTGCCGGACGCCGCATCATCGATCTCCAGGCTGAACTCGTAGCCGCCCAGGCGGCGCTCATGGAGCAGGCCACCCGCGATGCCTTAACGAAAATCTGGAACCGCGCGTCCATTCTGGAGGCGCTCGATCGCGAGGTGATCCGCTCCCAACGTGAGAAACGCGGATTGGGCGTTCTCATGATCGATCTCGATCACTTCAAGCTCATCAATGACAGCTACGGACACCAGGCCGGCGACGAAGCCCTGCGCGAAACCGCCCGGCGGATGCAGGCCGCCATCCGTCCCTATGACTCCCTCGGCCGGTATGGCGGCGAGGAGTTTCTCATGGTCGTGCCAGGGTGCGACGACTTCTGCCTCTCGGCCCACGCCGAGCGCCTCCGCCTGGTGATGGAGAGCGAGACCTTCGTTGTAGCTGGCCAGGAGGTTCGCCTCACCGCCAGCTTCGGCGCCAGCTCTACTTCGTCCGGCGCGGAAACTTCGGCCGAAGAGCTCATTCGCTCGGCCGACGCTGCTCTCTACGAGGCCAAGCGGGCCGGCCGCAATCGCGTGGTCATGGCTGAGCCGCTCACCAAGTAGCGCCGGCGGGGCGTCTGCCGCCCCGTGCGCCAGCCGTTCCGGTCTGCTTCCTCAAACCCGGCAGATGTCCACGCCCTGCTTCAGCGATACCAGAGGCTCGCGCTTCGGCACAAACTCGTGCGCCATGTACCCCTGGAAGCCCGTGTCCGCAATCGCCCGGGCGATTGCCGGATAGTACAGCTCCTGCGTGTCGTCGATCTCGTTTCGTCCCGGATTCCCGCCCGTGTGGTAGTGCCCCAGCCACTGGTGGTTCTCGCGGATCGTCCGGATCACGTCGCCTTCCATGATCTGCATGTGATAGATGTCGTACAGCAGCTTCACCATCGGGCTGCCCACGCCCTTCATCACCTGCACGCCCCACGCCGTCTTGTCGCACATATAGTCCTTGTGATTGACCTTGGAGTTTAGCAACTCCATCACGATCATCACTCCGGACCCTTCCGCATACTTCTTCAGACGGTTCAATCCGATGATGCAGTTCTCCGCGCCTTCCTGGTCATTCATGCCCTTGCGGTTGCCCGAAAATACGATGATCGAATGGGCCTTCGCCTTGGCCGCCGCTTCAATCATCGGTGGGAACTTCGCCTCGATGGCGTCGTGATTCTCCTTGCGGTTCAGCCCGTCCGGAATCGAGGTCGGCCCCGGCACTACCGTCAGTCGCAGACCCGCTTTCCGCACCGCGTCCCACTCCGCGGGCGCTACCAGGTCCATAGCCACAATCCCCATCTTGGCCGACGCTGCGGCCAGCTCTTCAATCGGAGTCTTGGCGTAACACCAGCGGCAGACCGATTGCTGAATGCGGCCAAGAGTGGCTGTACTTGTCTGGGCGGCGGCAGCGCTCAACGCGGCGATGCCGGCCCCGGAAGCGGGAAGAAATTGGCGGCGGTTCATGCGTATCAGACTACCAGAGCAAGCGATACGATGAATAGGCAATGCCCTCTTTTCTGGCCCGGATTCCCATGGACCGCATCGACGACTGGCTCCGCGCTGGAATGCACGCCACGGTGTATCTCATTGGCGCCGCGGTACTCACCTTCCTCCTGGGCAAACTCTTCCACCGCATGCGCAGGCTCTCCGCTCAATTGATCCGGGAGCGCGGTGGGCCGGAGGAGCTGGAATGGGAGAAACAGTCCGCCACCATCGCCGACATCGTCCGCCGGTCCATCCTGTTTGCCATCTGGGCGCTGGCTCTGGTGCTGGCGTTGAAAGAGTTCCAATTCGATGTCGGCCCCATCCTGGCCGGCGCCGGCGTCGCCGGTCTGGCGGTCGGTTTTGCCGCGCAGAGCATTCTGAAGGACTGGATCAGCGGCTTCTTCCTGCTCACCGAGGGCCAGATCCGCATCAACGACGTCATCAAGATCGGTGAGCTCTCCGGATCGGTGGAGATGCTCACCATGCGGACCACCGTGTTGCGCGCCTACGATGGCACGGCCCACGTCTTCTCCAACGGCGCATTTCAGAATTTTTCGAACTTGACGATGGGTCATTCGTATTGTGTATTTGATGTCGCCGTGGAGTTCGACGATGATCCCGAACGGTTGATGGCCCTCTTTGCCGAGGTCGGTGGGGAGCTGCGAGCCGAGCCGGAATGGAGCGCCCTTGTAATGGAGCCCATGGAGGTGGCAGGAGTCGATCGCTTCACCGAGCAGGGTGTCGTCGTCAAAGCCCGCCTCAAAACCCTCCCCAGCCAGCAGTGGAAGGTGGGCCGGGAAGTCCTGCGCCGCCTTCGCAAGCATTGTGCCGAGCGCGGCATCACCATCGCCACGGCCCAGCGTGCCGTGCAACTGTTCGAGAAAGGAGCAAACAATGGTCCCTATCCGGGCCAATCAACTCGCCGGACTTGAGTGGCGTCAGGCTTCGGCCTTTTCCCGTACATTTGATCTCTACAGTGGCGACTCCGTCCTCGCCCACCTGGAATGGCTCAAGATGCTGGGTACGCTGGCAGCCGCGGCAACCGCCGAGGCCAACTGGACGTTCAAGAGAACTGGATTTCTCACATCCGTCGTCACCGCACGAGTCTCCGGCACCGAAACCGACGTCGCCACCTATCTGCCGAACTGGATGGGGACCAAGGGACAACTCCAAATCAGCGGTCAGACTCTCCAACTGAAAGGTGCGAACTTCTGGGCCACGCAGTGGATCCTCTTGGATGGGGAGACTCCGCTGCTGCAATTCGGTTCCCATGGCGTCTTCAAGGCCGCGGCCGAGGTCACCGTCACCGAGGCGGCCCGCCAGCGCCCGGACTTACCGCTGTTGCTGTGCTTTGTCTGGTACATCCTGGTTTTGCACATGGAGGATTCTTCCACCGCTGCCGTCGTCGCCACCTAGGCTCAAGATTCACGGCCCCGCCGCCGATAGACACTCGTGAGAGCATTGGTCGCGGCGCTGCTTGTGTGTTCGTTCGCCTCTGCGGCAGATGTCCGCGAAAGCCGTATGGGCACGGTCGCCGACGAATCGGCTTGCGCAGTCACCCGCACAGTCGCCACTGTCGACGCCTCCGATGCCCAGATGTTCATCCAATTGGATGTACGGCGCGTTCGTTCCGGAGATCGCCTGCACATTCAGTGGATCAACCCTCGCGGCGAGGCCGCCGCCTCCGCCTCCTACGACGATCTGCCCGCAGCACCCTCGCTCTGCTTCCTCAGCGCCCTCCCCATCGGCGGGTTTGCGCCAGCCGGTCAGCCCGGCGCCTGGAGCGCTCGCGTTCTCATCAACGGCCAGTTGGCGCACGAACGCTCTTTTCAAGTGACGGGCTCCTCCAGCGGCCTTTCCGTCCGAGTCGCCAGCTTCGATGAAAAGCAGATCGTCCTCCAGTCCACCGGCGCCGGTTCGGAGACCTCTGTCAATATCGCGCGCTACACTCCGGCCGGTGGTTGGGAATACGTCATGCATGTCCTGCCGGAGACACAGGATGGCAACCGCATCACTGTCAAATCACCTAAGCTCGATGCCGCCGAGTACCTCATTATTCTGCGCAACCCCGATGGCTCGGTCAGCCCGCCCGCCCGCTTCGTCGTTGCCACCGATGCCGGGTACCGGATGCCCGTGCTCGCCTCCGAGCGCTGGCGCATTTCTCAAAGGCCCTACGGCTCCTACTCCCACTTCGGCCGCTCCCTGCACGCCTATGACATCGCTCCGCTCGACGCCCGATGGGTCGCTGCCATGCGCGCCGGCACGGTGTTCGCCCACGATCTCGGCCTCGGTCAGACTCCCGGCCGCCGGATCTTCGGCAACTACATCACCATGCGCCACGACGACGGCGAGTATTCCCACTACGCTCACCTGCGCGCCGGTTCCTTCCGTGTTCGCACCGGTGAGCGCGTGGATGCCGGCCAACCCCTGGCCGAGGTCGGCAACAGCGGCTACTCCTTTGGCCGCCACGTTCACGTCCATGTCACCCGCTCCGCGTCCATTTCAGCGCAGAGCGTACCCTTCCGGTTCAATGAAACGCACCTTCCGGCGCTCGTTTCGCGTCAAATGGAAAAGGCCCGGCCGGAGCGGAAAGCGGATAGGTGGACCGGCCAACTGGGCTTCGCCCAATGGTGGTCCCACCTGCTCACCGTTCCACGCGGCGCCCGCAGCTTGGAAGTGAAACTGGGATGGGAAAGTCAAGAATCCGGATTCGACCTCTATCTGGTCAGCCCAAGCGGCCGGAACTATCGCCATGACGGCCAGACGGTCCGCGTGGATGCGCCGGAGGCCGGCCAGTGGAGGGTTGCGGTTCAAGCCATTCAAGGGCAGGGCAGTGCCCTTGCCTTCTGGGTGGAACCGCAGATCCGGACCAGTCAACCCTGATTGGACTTGGCCTGACTTGACTTGGGCGTATACTGAAAATTAAGGGTGAAGCATGAAAACGTATCTGCGGTTCGGAGTCCTCGTTGTAGCGATCGTCGGCACGCTGGCCTGGCTTGCCGCCAGCGGCATCAATGAGTCCAAGACTTACTACAAGACCATCTCCGAAGTAAAAGAGATGCAGAGCGCCGTGATGGGCAAGCGCATCCGCGTTACCGGTGATGTCCTGCCTGGCTCCATCAAGCGCGAAGGCGAACACGTTCACTTCAAGATTCATGAGAAGGAGCGCAATCTCCAACTCGACGTCGTCTACATTGGCAAGGATCCGCTGCCCGATACCTTCCGCGACAACGCCCAGGCCATGGCAGACGGCAAAATGCTCCAGGACGGCAGTTTCCACGCCAGCGCCATTGCCGCCAAGTGCCCCTCGAAATACGAAGCCGCGCCCGGCAAACAACCCGCCGCCCAGCCTCTGAACGCTGCTAAACCCGCCGCCACGTCCTAACGCCGATCGACGGAGATAATTCATGGAGACACTCGGCGCCTACGCCATCCTGCTTGCCTTCTGCCTTTCCATCTACGCCTTTGCCGCGTCCCTGGCCGGCAAGCTGAAGCACAAGCCCTTTTTGATCGTCAGCGGGGAACGTGCCGTCTATGGCGTTTGGGTGCTGCTCACCACTGCCGCAGGCATCCTCGTCTATTCGCTCCTGACCAGCGATTTCCGCCTGGCCTATGTCGCCGCGCGTTCCAACCGCGCTATGCCGCTGGTTTATAAGTTCGCCGCCTGGTGGGGCGGCCAGGAAGGTTCGCTCCTTCTCTGGTCGTGGCTGCTTTCCACCTTCGCGGCTGTCGTGGTCTTCACCAATCGCCGCAAACACCGCGACATGATGCCCTATGTCATTTCGGTGCTGGCGTTTACACAGATCTTCTTCTGCATCCTCAACGCCTTCGTCGAACCGCCCTTCCAGGTCCTCGCTGTCGGCAAGGGTGTGCAGGCGGTGGCTGACGGCAACGGCCTCAACCCGCTGCTTCAATACTGGCTGATGGCCATCCATCCACCGGCCCTCTACCTCGGCTATGTCGGCTTCATCGTGCCGTTCGCCTTCGCGTTCGCCTCCCTCGTCACCAAGCAACCCGGAGAGGCCTGGATCGCCACAACGCGCCGCTGGACCCTCATCACCTGGGGCTTCCAGTCCATCGGCGTCATGCTGGGGCAGGGTTGGGCCTACGCCGTCCTCGGTTGGGGCGGTTACTGGGGTTGGGATCCGGTTGAGAATGCCTCGCTTCTGCCCTGGATCACGGCCACCGCCTTTCTCCACTCCGTCATGATGCAGGAAAAGAAGGGCATGATGAAGGTCTGGAACATGGTGCTGATCTCCAGCACTTTCTTCCTTTGCATCTTCGGCACATTCCTCACCCGCTCCGGCATCGTCTCCAGTGTTCATGCCTTTGCCCAAAGTTCACTCGGTACATGGTTCCTCGGCTATCTCGCCATCGCCGTTGGCGTGACCACGTTCTTCATCCTGAAGCGGCTCGACTACCTGAAGAGCGAAGCCCATCTGGAAAGCGTGCTGAGCCGCGAATCCAGCTTCCTGTTCAATAACCTGATCCTGCTCGCCTCCTGTTTTGCTGTGCTTTGGGGCACTCTGTTCCCCGTCATCACGGAAGCCATCATGGGCGAGAAGATCACGGTCGGCGCGCCTTTCTTCAACAAGGTGAACATCCCCATCGGCCTGGCCCTCCTGCTGCTCACTGGTGTCGGCCCGCTCATCGCCTGGCGCCGCAGTTCCTGGGAGAGCCTCAAGCGGGCCTTCCGCTGGCCCACCGTCGTCGCCGTCCTCACCATCGCCATCCTGGCCGGCTTTGGAGTTACCCACCTCTATGCACTGGTCAGCTTCGGCCTCTGTGCTTTCGTGATCGCTACGATTGCCATGGAGTTCTTCAAAGGCGCACGCGCCATCTCGGTCAAGAACCAGATGAACATGCTGTTCGCCGCGTTCGAGCTCACCCATCGCAACACCCGCCGCTATGGCGGCTACCTGGTGCACATGGGCATCGTGATCATGTTCATCGGCTACACCGGAGCGGCTTTCAATAAGGACACCACCAAGGAAGTCACCATTGGTGACCGGTTTGACATCGGCCGCTACAGCCTCCAGGTGAAGCAGGTCACCGATGGCGATAACCCCAACTATTCATGGCAGAAGGCCCAGATCGGCATCTTCGTCGGCGGTGAGTATCTGGGCGAACTGATGCCCGAGCGCCGCGTCTACGGTTCCAGTGGCCAGCCCACCTCCGAGGTGGCCATCCGCCGCCGCCTCAACGAGGATCTCTATCTCAACTTCGCCAGCATGAGCCAGACAGACGCCAACAAGGCCATCATCCAGGCCTACGTCTTCCCGCTCGTCAGCTGGATTTGGATCGGCTTCTACGTGCTGATGTTCGGCACTCTCGTCTGCCTGATCCCAAGCAAAGTGAAATACTCGTACGCCAAAACTGCCGTTGTGGGGGTCTATGCCAAGCAGACTGAAACTGCGAAGTAAACTGCTGCTCGCTCTGCTGCTCACCGGCGCCCTCATGCAGGGCACCGTGCCGCTCACCAACGAGCGCGTCCGCCGCCTCGGCGATATGTTGCGCTGCAAGTGCGGCTGCCAGGCCAGCATCACCGGCTGCAACATGATCAACTGCCACTTTGCGGATCCGGTCCGCATGGAACTGCTCCGCCTCATTGATGCCGGCGCTAGCGACGACAATATCTTTGCCTCCATCCAGGCCACCTACGGCAAGGACATCATGCAGAAGCCGCCATCAGACGGCGCGTTCTATCTGATGGGTTGGTGGATGCCGTTCGCCGTCCTGGCTGGCGGCCTCGGTCTGCTCTATCTGGTTCTGCAGAGTTACCGCAAACGCCGTCCGCTCACTTCCGCTGGTACTGATGTTGTGCCCGAGGCCTCGCCAGACCTCGCCAAATACCAGTCCCGCATCGACAAAGACCTCTCTGACTTGGAATAATCGTTTCGGCTCATGATTTTCGCAGCCTCGATACTACTCACCGCGGGCGTCCTCGCCTTCGTCCTCTTCGTCCGGTCCAGCGACCTCCCGGAGGCCGTGGCGGAATCGCCAGTTCTCCATCTCGAAGAGCGCAAAGCCGTCATCTACGACAATCTCCGCGACCTCAATTTTGAATACCGCCTCGGAAAACTCAGCGACGCAGACTACAACAAGACCAAGCTGACGCTGCAGAATGAGCTGGCCGCAGTTCTCGCCGGCATCGATGCGGTTCTGCAGAAGACCCCCGCCGCCGCGCCGCCCAAGGCGGCTGCCAAGTCCGCCGCCAAAGCAGATCCACTCAAGTGCCCGCACTGCGGTGCGAAGTTCGACAAGCCCATGAAGTTCTGCGGCGAGTGCGGCAAGACCATGCCGGAGGTGAAGGCATGAGACTCGCAGCCGTTCTACTTGCCTTCGCGCCTCTTTTCGCCGCCATTGATGGCACAGTCGTCAACAAGACCACCGGCAAGCCTCAGGCCGGCGTCAAGGTCAGCATGACCAAGCTCGGCCAGGGTGGCATGCAAGCCGCCGGCTCAGCGGTGTCCGGGGCCGATGGAAAGTTCAAGCTCGAATCCGATGCCGCCTCCGCGCACCTCTTGCAGGCCGTTTGGCAGGGTGTTGCCTACAACGTGCAATTGGCCCCCCAAACGCCCACTTCCGGTATCGAAATTGCAGTTTTTGACACGCTAACTGCACTTAGCGCGATCGATTTCACGCAGCACATGATCCTGGTGGAAACGGACGGCAAGGAACTTGTTGTGAACGAGACCGTCATCGTGTCCAACGACAGCAAGACCACCTGGTACGATCCCAAGTCCGGCACGCTGCACTTTACGGCGCCCGCCGCGGCCGGCAACAACGTCATGGTCCGCGTGACGGCCCCCGGCGGCATGCCGGTGGAGCGCGCGCCCAAGCCCGCTGGGAAAGGCGAGTTTGCCGTCGATGCGCCCGTAAAACCCGGCGAGAGCCGCTTTGACATCAGCTACAAGTTTCCCATCACGGGCGATGCCGAACTGGCCGGCAGGATCCTCCACGCGCCCGGCCCGGTGCGCCTGGTTGTCCCCAAGGGCATGACTGTGGCGGGCGACGGCCTGACGCCGCTCGGCAACGAACCGCGCTCCCAGGCGGCCATCTTCGACATCAAGGGCCTCAGCTACAAGTTCAAGTTCACGGGCACCGGTACTCTCGCGGCAGGGCAAGCCGAGGCAGGCGGCGGCGCGGCGCCAGCGGGCGAGGGCGGCGCGGCGCAGGAAGAAGACGGCGCGCGGATCGAGCAGATCCAGCCGCCCGGCTACGATCGTGTCTGGAAGTACGCACTGGGCCTGATGCTCGGCATACTGATCCTCAGCTTCGTTGCCTTGTGGCTGAAGCCCACGCCGGCGCCGGGGAGCAACACCAAGGCATGAGGGCGCTCGCCGTGGAGGGCGTCTGGAAGTTCTACGGCGACTACCCCGCACTGCGCGAGATCCGTTTCGATGTTGAGCCCGGCCAGTGCGTCGCGCTGCTGGGCCGCAATGGCGCCGGCAAGACCACGCTGCTGCGCATCCTCGCCGGCCTGGCGCGTCCCTCGAAGGGCGCCGTGAAGGTCTTCGAGAAAGACTCGCTGGACCGCGCCACACGCGGGCAGATCGGCATTCTCGGCCACGGCATCGCCATCTACGACGAACTCTCCGCTTACGAGAATCTGCGCCTGTTCGCCGGGCTGTACGGCATCGAGCAGCCTGATAAGTGGGCGATGCACTGGCTGGAGCGGACGGGGTTGGAGCGCGTCAAAGACGGCCTGGTGCGCGAGTTTTCGCGCGGCATGCGGCAGCGTCTGGCGGTAGCCCGCGCGTTTCTCCACAATCCGAAACTGCTGATGCTCGACGAGCCGTTTACGTCGCTGGACGATCGCGCCATCGCTCTCCTGCAGGGACTGCTGCGCGAGTCGCTGGCGGCCGGTGGCACGGTGATCATGTCCACGCATCAACTGCGCGAGGCGCTGGAGCTGGCCACCAACGTCGTGCTCATCAATCGCGGCAAGCTTGCCCATACCGGCGCGCGCACTCAGGAGATGCTCGACGATCCGGGCTACCTCTATAGGACGTATGGCGAGGCGTGATGCTCTTCCTTCGACAGACTCTCACGATTGCCGCCAAGGACCTGCGCAGCGAGCTGCGCACGAAGGAGGCGATCAACGCCTCTCTCTCGTTCGCGCTGGTCATCCTGCTGCTGTTCAGCTTCGCCTTTGATCCCACAGCCGATACCACTCGGGAAATCTCGGGCGGCCTGCTTTGGTTGGTTTTTGCCTTTGCCGGAGCTCTGATCCTCAACCGCAGCTTTGCCCGCGAGCTCGAGAACGATTGCCTGGACGCGCTCATCGCCTCGCCCGTCCCCGGACCCGCGCTGTTTCTCGGCAAAGTTCTGGCCAACTACGCTCTGCTGCTCGGCATCGAGTTCGTCTGTCTGCCCATCTTCGGCATCTTCTACAACGTGCGCTGGACCCAGCAACTGCCTTCGCTGGCTCTGGTGCTGCTGCTGGCGAGTTGGGGCGTGTCCGTTGTCGGCACCGTGTTTTCCGCGCTCACCGTCAACATGCGCCTGCGCGAGTTGATGCTGCCGATGCTGGTGTATCCGATGCTGATTCCCTGCCTGATGGCAGCCATGCAACTGACTACCCCGCTGCTGGCCGGCGAGCCCATCCAGGGCGATCTCTACGCCTGGCTGCGCATGCTGGTGGGATTTGACATCATCTTCACAGCGCTTGCGGTGATGCTGATCGACACAGTCCTCATCGGCTGAGCAGGCCGGCAGGGAGACTGGTAGTGTTTGAAGAACTGGAACGGATCCACGAACGGCCCGGGCCGTTCGAGTTTTATACTGCGGCGGATCTATGGACCGATGAGTATACGTCTGCCCGGATGCTCTCGCTGCACCTCAACGGAGCAGTAGACGTTTCTTCGCGCAACACGCAGTTCATTCAACGATCGGTCGAGTGGATCGTCTCCCGGTTCGGGATTGGCCCGGATACGAAGATTGCGGATTTTGGCTGTGGTCCAGGGTTGTATGCCAATGCACTGGCCAGGCGCGGTGCGGATGTGACCGGCATCGATTTCTCACGGCGGTCCATTGAGTATGCAAAAGCCGCCGCAGCCCGCGAGCATCTCAACGTCCGGTACGTGACGCAGAACTATCTGCACTTTGAGACCAACGACCGGTTCGATCTCGCCCTCCTGATCATGTGCGACTTCTGCGCGCTCAGCCCTGCCCAACGAAGGGTGTTGCTGCAGAGGTTTCGCGGGGTTTTGAAACCGGGCGGCGCGGTACTTCTCGATGTGTATGCGATGGCTGCATTCGACCAGCGGGAAGAGGGGGCGAGATATGAAGTCTCTCCGTCCGGCGGTTTCTGGGCGCCGGGCAAGTACTTCTGCTTCCACACTACGTTCAAATACGCTGAAGCGTCGGTCGTCCTGGACAAGTACACGATCATTGATCCGGAGCGCACCAGAACCGTGTTCAATTGGCTTCAGTACTTCTCGGCCGACGCGCTGAGGAGCGAGCTTCTGGATAACGGCTTCCTCGTCGAAGAGCTTCTTTCCGACGTCGCGGGAGCTCCGTACGATCCCGGCGCGAGCGAGTTTGCGGTGGTCGCCGCGCCGTGATCCGGTTTCACCGCAGCGGCTCAGTGCCCTCGTTCAGGATCGAGATGTAGGCGTCGTACACGAAGAGCCGGTCGCGCTGGCGGCCTGTGATCTCGCGGAGGATGCCCATTTGCCGCAGGTGCTCCAGTGATTTCGCGATGGTAGGCGCGGATAGCCCGATCGCCGCGGCTGTTCCGGGGATCGAGATGATCGGGTTCCGCTGCACATGCTCGAAGACCCGCAGCACCGATGCCGCCGGCCGGCCCAACTCCTCGATCCCGCGGCGGTGCTCCTCAAAAATGGCCAGGATACGGCGGGCGGCGCTGGCGGCCTGCTCGGCCGTGTCCCGAACGCCGGTGAGGAAGAACTCCAGCCACGCCTCCCAGTCGCCCTTGGTCCGCACCCTGTCCAGAAGTTCGTAGTACACCGGCCGATGTTGCTTGAAGTACAGGCTCAGATAGAGAATCGGCTCCCGCAGGACGCCGCCCGCACACAGCAGAAACGTGATGAGCAGCCGGCCCAGACGTCCATTGCCATCCAGGAACGGGTGGATGGTTTCGAACTGGACATGGGTCAGACCAGCCCGGATCAGCAGTGGCAGATCGGCCCGGTCCTCGTGCAGGAATAGCTCCAGTGCGTTCATGCATTCGGGTACGAGTTTGGGTGGCGGTGGAACGTAGGCGGCTGTCCCTGGACGCGTGCCGCCAATCCAGTTCTGGCTCAGCCGGAACTCGCCGGGCTGCTTATCATTGCCCCGGCCCTTCGACAAGAGCACCGCATGGATCTCGCGGATGAGCCGAAGCGAGAGCGGAAAGCCGCCACGCATCCGCTCCAGCCCATGGTTGAGCGCCAAGACGTAGTTCGAGACTTCCTCTACATCGTTCAGCGGAACTCCGGGCGCTTCTTTGTTCTCAAACAGCAGCAGGTCCGAGATCGATGACTGGGTCCCTTCGATCTGCGAAGAGAGCACCGCCTCCTTGCGCACATAGGCGTAGATGAACAGTGGTAGATTGGGCAGTACGGAGGCCAGCCCGTCCAATCGGCCCAGTGACTGATTGGCCTGTTCCAGCAGGCGTTGCAGCGCATCCAGCCGCAGGGGTGGATCGGGCGGCAGCGGCGGCGGTACGAACGCTCTGACGTTCTCATTGCCGTAGGCGGTGATGATGTAGCGGCCTACCCGCGGGTCTGCTGGAGACACAAAATCCTTTCGTTATCTAGTCTACTAAGAAAGGATATGCTATTTTTGTTTCGTAAGCCACTCTTCCCATGCCTTCCTCACCCTTCCTTCGCCGTACCTTCCTGAAGCAGGCCGCCGCCGCGCCCTTCTTTCTCCCCAACTTGTTTTCCGCGCCGCCCAGCAGCACGCTGCGGCTCGCCAGCTTTGGCGCCGACGGCATGGCTTTCGCCACGCTGCATGGCATCGCCACTCACAAAAAGGTCAAGCTGATCTGCGCGGCGGAGGTGGACTCCACTCGACTCGCCGACCTCAAGGCGAAGTATCCCGAGGCTCGCATCTACGAGGATTGGCGCGTCATGCTTGCCAAGGAGCGCAAAAATCTCGACATCGCCTGCGTCGGCACGCCGGATCACATGCATGCCCCGATGGCCATGAGCGCCATGCGCCAGGGGCTGCACGTCTACCTGCAGAAGCCGCTGTGCCATGACCTCTACGAGACTCGGCGCGTGACGGAGTTCGCGCGCAAGAAGAAGCTCGTCACGCAGATGGGCATCCAGATCCACTCCGCCGCGGAGTACCGCACGGCGGTTGCGCTGATCCAGGGCGGAGCCATCGGCAAGGTGAAAGAGGTTCACGCGTGGAGCGGAAAGAAGTGGGGCGACACCGCTCCGGTGCCTCAGCAGAGTGACCCGGTCCCGCCCGGCCTCAACTGGGACCAATGGCTGGGCGTTTCGGCCGCCCGTCCCTACATCAAGGACTACTATCACCCCGGCAACTGGCGCAAGCGGATCGACTTCGGCACCGCCACGTTCGGCGACATGGGGTGCCACATCTACGATCCGGTCTTCGAAGCGCTGAAGCTCACCGCGCCCCTTTCCGTGCGTTCCGAGGGTCCGGCGCCGGGCCCCGACAACTGGGCGATCAACGCCGTGATCCACTACACCTTCCCCGGCACGGAGTACTCGGCCGGGAAGACAATCAACGTCACCTGGTATGACGGCGACGAACGGCCGCCGCGCGAGATTCTGGAGTTGATCGCCGGTAACCGGGTGCCCGGCACCGGCTCGATCTTTGTCGGCGAAAAGGGCGTGATGCTGCTGCCGCACATCGCGGCTCCGGTGCTGCTGCCGCAGGCGCAGTACCGTGACTTCCCGATGCCAAAAGTCGAGCCCGCCGATCACTACCACCAGTTTGTCGAGGCCGTCCTCGGCAACGGCAAGACCTCCACCCCGTTTGACTATTCCGGCGCGCTGACGGAAGCCGTGCTGCTGGGCCCCGTAGCCACGCGTTTTCCGAAGACAACGCTAGAGTGGAACGCCCGCAAACTGAAGTTCACCAACTCACCCGAGGCCAACGCCCATGTGCGGCGCCGCTATCGCAGCGGGTGGAGCGTCAAGGGTCTGAGCTGACGTTACAATGGAGCATCTGGTATGCGAGAAAAGACCCTCTACGCTCTAGGCGCCGTCGCGGCCCTGATCCTCGTCCGGAACATTCACACGATGCTCACCGGCCTGCCGGACGAGGCGTTCCAGGGTGCGATCTTCCGCATCATCTTCTTCCACGTGCCTGCCGCCTTCACGTGCTTCCTGTGCTTCTTTGCGTCGCTGATCGCGGGCATCTCCTATCTCAAGACGAAGAACCTCAAATGGGATTCTGTCGCCGTCTCGACGATTGAGGTGGGCCTTGCTTTTGGCGCCGCGAACCTGATCACCGGGATGATCTGGGCGCGCATCATCTGGGGCATCTGGTGGACATGGGATTGGCGCCTGACCTCCATGCTCATCTGCTGGCTGCTGTACGCCGGCTACCTGGTGTTGCGCAACGCCATCGAGGAGCCGACGGAGCGTGCGCGCCTTTCGGCCGTGATGTCTATTCTCAGCTTCAGCGTGGTGCCCTTCGTCTTCTTCTCCATCAAGTGGTTCCGCACGCAGCATCCTCAGCCCGTCCTCTACGGGGAAGGGAAGATGGATGGCGGCTACCGGGCGATGCTCTACGGCAACTGGGTGCCGATCCTGATGATCGCCATCTGCCTGGTCGCCGTGCGCATGATGCAGGAAAAGCGCCAGCGCGAGATCGACGCCATGCGCCGCGCCGCCCACGCATTCTGATTTTCTGTCTCCGGAGACAACTCACATGAACGACGCCGCTGCCCGCAATTTTGAATACCTTGCCTACGGCCTGATCGCCTGCTGGCTGATTCTGATAGGCTACGTGCTGACTCTCGTCAGCCGCGAGCGCCGGATTCGGCAGCAGATGGAGAGCCTGCAAAGAATGTTGGAAGACAAAGAAGGAAAGTAGCATCCAATGAATCGCCGCAGCATGCTCGGCCTCGTTGCCGCCGGTGCGCTTACACCGCGCCAGATCGCCGCTCAGGAGCAGGTGGCCAAGGCCACGCGCGCCACGCCTTCGCCCAAGATCAAGGATGTGCAGGTGATTGCCACCGCGCCCGTCGGGCTGCGGCTGGTGGTCGTCAAGATCGTCACAGATCAGGATGGCCTCTATGGCTACGGTTGCGCCACCTACACGCAGCGGGCGGATCTGGTGGTTCCGGCGGTCGAGAAGTACCTCCGGCCGTTCCTCATCGGCAAGTCTGCCGATCGCATCGACGACCTGTGGCAGGCCATGTACAACTCGTCGTACTGGCGCAATGGCCCGGTGCTCAACAACGCCATCAGCGGCGTCGATCAGGCTCTGTGGGACATCAAGGGCCGCCAGGCCGGCATGCCCGTCTACCAGTTGCTGGGCGGCAAGTGCCGCGAAGCAGTGGATTGCTACGCGCACTCTTCCGGCGGTGACATCCCGCAGCTCATCGAGAACGCGAAGCGCCACATGGCCAACGGATTCCGCCACGTCCGCGTGCAGATCGGCGTCCCCGGCCAGGCCGGCTATGGCTCCGGCCGCACCGATGTGAAGGTGGAGAAGCTGCACAACTCGCCGGTCTTCGAGCCGGAAGACTACCTCCGCCGCGCCGTCAAGATGATGGAGGCGTGCCGCAAGGAACTCGGCGACGAGATCGAACTGCTCCACGACGTCCACGAACGCATCTCCCCTATCCAGGCCATTCGCCTGATGAAGGAGACGGAGAAGTTCCGCCTCTTCTTCCTGGAAGATCCCGTCTCGCCTGAAGACATCGGCTGGTTCAAGCAGATCCGCGCCGCCAGTTCCACGCCGCTGGCCATGGGCGAACTCTTCAACAGCCCGCACGAGTGGACCCCGCTCATCGCCGAGCGTCTCATCGATTACATCCGCATCCATGTCTCCCAGGCCGGCGGCCTTACGCCTTGCCGCAAAGTTGCCGCGCTCGGCGAGATCTTCGGCGTCAAGACGGCCTGGCACGGCCCCGGCGACGTCTCCCCCTTCGGCCACGCCGCCAACATCGCGCTCGATCTGGCGTGCTACAACTTCGGCATCCAGGAGAGCTACATCTTCCCCGAGCGCGTCAAGGAAGTCTTCCCAGGCTGCCCCATCATCAAGAACGGCTACTTCTACGCCAACGAGGTCCCGGGCTGGGGCATCGAGGTCGATGAGGCCGCCGCGAAGAAGTATCCCTTCGGCTATGGCGAGCAGGGCGAGCGCCGCGATGCGAACGGCGGCTGGGGTGAGATCCGGCGCAAAGACGGCACCATCATCAAGCAGTAGAATGGCGGTGTGAATCGCCGCCAGTTTCTTTCCACACTCGCTGCCGTTGCCGCGGACCCCATGGTGCGCGTACCCGGCAGCGTTCTTGTTCATGAGCACGTGCTGGTTGATTTCATCGGGGCGGAGAAGGCCGGCCGCGACCGTTACGCCCTGGATGAAGTGGTGCGTGTCGCTACACCCAAACTGCTGGAGCTGAAGGCCCACGGGTGTGTGCGGCTGCTGGAATGCACACCCAACGGACTGGGCCGCGACGCGCGTCTGCTGGCCCGGCTACAGGACGCCACCGGAGTGGAGCTCTGGACCAACACCGGTCTCTATGGCGCGGCCAAGCGCAGCGGGCTGTACGACTACGCGTGGAAGGAGTCCGCGCGTGAGCTCGCCAATCGCTGGGTGCGCGAATACAAGCAAGGCATGGATGGCGCGAAGCCGCGGTTCATCAAGACCGCGGTCAACGGCTTTCCTCTCGAAGACATCGACCGGAAGCTGATCGAGGCCGCTGCCATCACGTCGCTGGAAACCGGGCTGCCTATCGCGTCGCACACCAACGGCGGCGCGCCTGCGGCCGAAGCGCAACTGGAGATTTTGCGCCGGGTGCGCTGCCCGCTGGACAAGTTCATCTGGGTCCACGCGCAGAGCGAGAAGTCGCCGGAGGCGCAGGAGGCCATCGCGCGCGCCGGAGCGTGGGTGGAGCTCGACGGCATCAGCGAAGCCTCGGCCGCCCGCCACCGCGAGTGCGTCCTGCACCTCCACGCCAAGGGCTTGCTCGGCCGCGTGCTGATCTCGCAGGATGCGGGCTGGTACCGCGTGGGCGAGCCGGGCGGCGGCAACTATCGTGGCTATACGTACATTTACAGCGGTTTCCTCCCCACGCTCTCCAGCGATCTGTGGAAACCGCTGCTCGTTGACAATCCCCGCCGAGCCTTCGGCACATAGCAGTACCCCATGAAGAAGAAAGCTGAGATCGTTGAAATCCCTAAGCGCAAGCTCCTTGCCGCCTCCGGCGAAGGGCAACCCGGTGGTGAACTCTTCCAGGCCCTCATCGGCGCTCTCTTCACGATGGCATGGTCCATCAAGATGAAGCGGAAGTCCGCCGGTGAGGAGACATTCAAAATGGCCCAGTTGGAGGGCACTTACGAATCGATGACCAAATGGACCCTTGCCATTGAGGTTCCGGACTACGTTACCTCCACGGAGGTGAAGAAGACGGCATCAGAGCTGATTGCCAAGGGCAAGCCCGAGTCCGTTCGCCAAGTCGCGCTCATCACCCAAAAGAAGCAACGGTGTGTTCAGATGCTCCACGTGGGGCCATATGCGGACGAGCCGCGCACGATCGACGCGATGACCACTTTCGCCGCGGGACAAGGCCTGGGCCTCGCGGGGCCTCACCACGAGATCTACTACTCGGACCCCGGTCGCGTTGCGCCGGAGAAGCTGAAAACCGTGCTGCGGTACCCGGTGCGAAAACTCTAGCCCTTCAGATCCGCGAACGCCGCCTCGATTTCCGCCTTCGCCGCCGGACCAATCGAGGTCAGAGGCAGCCGCACGGGTCCGCCGTAGTAGCCGTTCAGATCCATCGCGTGCTTCAGTCCCGGCACGCCGTACTTGGCCGTCACCAGCACGGCCGCTCTGGCGATGCGCGCCTGCCAGTCCATCGCCGCGTCGAACTCGCGCTGGCGGTGCGCCTCGTAGATGGCGATGGTGGAATACGGCGCCGCATTGGCATACGCCAGCACCGCGCCGACAGCGCCGACGGCCAGAGACGGGGCCAGAGTCGGCGCGGAGCCCACGAGCACCTGGAAGCCCTCCTTGGTCTCGCGGATCATCTGCATCACTTTCTCGATGTTGCCGGAGCTTTCCTTGATGGCGATGATGTTGGGGTGCTCGCTGAGCTGATTGACCACGTCCACCGGAATGTCGAGACCTGTCACCTGCGGCCAGTTGTAGATCATCAGCGGGATCTTCGCCTGGTCCGCCACGCTGCGGTAGTAGAGCAACTGAGCCGCCGGCGTGTGGATCAGGTTCTTATAATAGTGCGGGGTGCGCACCATCACGCCTTTGTAGCCCATCTCCGCCGCGCGGTTGGTGAGCATCACCGTTTCCCGCACGCTCTCCACGCCGGTGCCCGCCAGCAGCAGCTTATCCGGGGCGGCGTGCTTGGCCACCAGTTCGAACATCTGGAGCTTCTCTTCCACGGTCAGGTAGACGCTCTCGCCGGTGGAGCCGCAGACCACGTAGCCCGACAGCGTGGTCTTATTCCACTTTGAGACGTTGTGCTCCACCTTGGAGACGTAGACGTCGCCGTTGTGATCGAACGGTGTGGCGATCGGCGGAAAGATCCCGTGCAGTTTCATTCGTGTGTCCCCCAAAAAGGAAAGCGGCCCGGCGATTGCCGAGCCGCTTGGATTCCAACCAGAGCCGGCTACTTGCCGACGTTGATCAGCGTGAACAGAGCCAGCGACTCGATGAACGCGAGGCCCAGGATCAGCAGGATGCGGATGGGGCCGGCGGCGCCGGGGTTACGGGCGATGCCCTCGACGGAGGCCGAGATCGCCTTGCCCTGCGCCAGAGCGCAGAGGCCGGAAGCGATTGCCATGGCGAAGGCGCCGGGCAGGATGAACGGGCTGCCGGGGGCGCTGCTGCCCTGGGCGAAGCTGGGAACGGCGATCACGAAGAGCGCCATGAGGATGAGGATCGTGCGAACTTTCATTGTCTTTGCTCCTTACGAACGGGCCATCTCAGGAGGTGGTTGCGCACCGTGCGTTGGGACGCCGGGGCCTCACACTGGCGGCCGATAAAACTCTTTAGTGGTCCTCGTGCGCCACTACCTGGCCCACGTAAACCATGGTCAGCATCATAAAGATGAATGCCTGAACGAAGCTCACGAAAACGTGCAGCCCCATGAAGATCACCGGCACCACCCACGGCACCATGTTGAGGAACCCCACCGTCACCTGCTCACCGGCCAGCATGTTGGCGAAAAGACGAATGGTGAGCGAAACCGGCCGGATGCAGTGAGAGAGCAGTTCCAGGGGGCCGATGAACCAGGCGAGTAACCAGATGGGACCCATGAAGTGTTTCACGTGGCCCCAGAGGCCCTGTTCCCTGATGCCCTGGCCGTTGTAGTAGAGGAATGTGGCGATGGCCAAGCCGGCGGGCACGTAGTAATACATCGTCGGCGATTCAAACGTGGGCACTATGCCTAAAAGGTTTGAGGACACCACAAACAGGAACACCATCGCGCAGTACGAAACGTACTTCTTGGCGCCATGGCCGATAATCTCCTCGGCCTGCGTGCCGACAAACTCCCAGATGTTCTCGAACACCAGTTGCAGTTTGCCGGGCTTGTCTACAGAGAGGCTGGCGCGTACGATCACGGCCACCGCCATCAGGAGTGCGATGATGATCAACTCCATGGCCATGTAGTTGGACCAGGGCTTCAGCGGATCTTCCGTATGGTAGCCAACCAAGCCATAGATGGCGTTCGGCAATGCTGCCACATGGTTATTGAGGAATGCGGTAAACCAGAGTTCAGTCTCGTGCATGGGAAAGCTCTAAGAGTACTTCCAGGGTCGCGGCCATGACAGCCAGCATGAGGCCACCGGCGAGGGCTCGGCGCGACGACCCGTAAGTAACAACGATAGCATAGGCGGCCCCTCCCAAGATCATGAGACGAAAGGTGTGGAGGAGGACGGAGAACGTCCGGACCGGCCGTCCTTCCGCGGCCGCGGTCATGTCGGAAACCAAGCGGTGGAGCAGCCAGAAACTGAGGCTCGAAATGGCCGCGCCGCCGAGGAAGCTGAGCGCCCCGCCGGCGCCGTCCACCAGGGCGAAGACCGCGATCCCGGCCACCGCCAGCACCGCCATCAGCCGGACGATGCGCCCCATGATCTTGCCGTAATCCAACTCCGTCACTTCTTCTTATTCAACCCTTCGATTCGCACCGCCTGGTTGACTGTCTCGTACATGCCCACAGCGCAGCCCAGGATCAGGCCCACGGTGCTCATCCAGCCGGTGCCATAGCGCCGGTCCAGCCACAGCCCGATCTGGTAACAAATCCAGCCGCTAATGGGGGTTACCAGCGCCAAGCCGGCGTAGGCGCCCGCCTTTGCGTAAGAGCTCTTTTCGTTGTCGGCCACACCGGCAGTATTACACTGAACTGCATGGCGTTGAAACGGCTATTTCTCATCACTCTGCTCGCCCTGACGGCGGTCGCCCAAAAACGGGCCATCACTCACGAGGATGTCTTCCTCCTCAAACGCACCGGCGATCCCGCCGTCAGCCCCAACGGCAAGACCCTCGTCTTCTCCCTCGTTGAGCCGGATTACGACGCCGCCAAGCAGATTACCGACCTCTGGTTGGTCCCCGCCGATGGCAGCCACCCCGCCCGCCGCCTCACCTCCACCAAGGCTCCGGAATCCGGTGTGGCCTGGTCTCCCGATTCCACCCGCATCGCCTTTGTTGCCCGCCGCGATGGCGACGAGAACGCGCAGATCTACGTTCTCAACATGAGCGGCGGCGAGGCCCAGCGCGTCACCAACGCACCCGCCGGCGCCTCGAATCCGCAGTGGCGGCCCGACGGCCAGGCCCTCCTCTACGAATCTGATTTCGACCCCATCGCCACAGACCGCAAAGCCCGCAAGTGGAATGCCCGCGTCTACGACACCTTCCCCATCCGCTTCTGGAACGCGTGGCTCGACGAGAAGAAGCCCCATATCTGCGTCCAGGAACTCGCCCCCAACGCCAAGCCGGTGGACCTGTTGAAGGGCACAAAACTCGCCGATTCCCCCGGTTTCGCCGGACAGTTCAATCCCACCGGCGGCGGCCAGTCGCTCGATGCCATCTGGGCGCCTGACGGCAAATCCATCGTCTTCACTGCCTACGTGAATCGCGACGAGACCATGACCGCCGAAACAGAATCCCACCTCTTCGTGGTCTCCACCTCGGGCAACGAACCCCGCCAGCTCACCGAGCGCGGCCAGAGCTTCGGCAATGCCAAGTTCTCTCCGAAGGGCGACGTTCTCTTCGCCCTCCAACAGAAGAACCCTGTTCCCGGCGGGCGGCTCTATTCCATCTCGCGGCTGGTGCGGTTCTCCTGGCCCGCCGCCGCCAAGCCGCAGTTTCTCAGTGCGCAATGGGACCGCAGCGTCTCCGCATTCTCCATCGCCGCCGATGGTGCAACGCTCTATCTCGACGCGGAGGACGACGGCTTCGACCAGCTCTTTTCGCTACCTGCAACGGGCGGGCAGCCCAAGCGTCTCTTCGACGTGAAGGCCGGCAGCTACACCGGAGTCAAGCCAGTGGAGGGCGGCCTCATCGCCCGCTACCAAACCTCCGCGCAGCCGCCGGAGATCGTTCGCCTGAATCCCGAGCGGGCCATGCACGCCTACCTGACCATGTCCAATAACGACCGCCTCCCGCAGATTGAAACCACGGAGCCGGTCCACTTCTGGTTCACTGCGAAAAACGGCAAAAAGGTGCACAATCTGCTCATTTTGCCGCCGTTTTTCGACAAGGAGAAGCGCTACCCCATCGTTGCGTTCCCGCACGGCGGCCCCAACGGCATGTCCAAGGACGCCTTCTCCACCCGCTGGAACAACCACTTCCTGGCGGCTCCCGGCTACGTCATCATCGAGACCAATTACACCGGCTCCACCGGCTTTGGCGAGAAGTTCGCCGACGACATTGAGCGCGATGTGCTGCGCGGCCCGGCCAACGAGATCCTCGAAGCCATCGACGAGGCGGCCCGCCGCTTCCCCTACATCGACAAGTCCCGGCAGGCGGCCATCGGCGCGAGCTACGGCGGCTACCTGATGAACTGGTTCAACGGCCACACCAATCAATTCAAGTGCATGGTGAACCACGCGGGCGCCATCAACAATGAGTCGCAGTACGGCGCCAATGACGGTGGCCTGGGCCGCGAGCTGCGCATGGGCGGGCCCATCTGGGAGAAGGCTGGCCAGTGGAACGATCAGAGCCCCATCCGCTACTCCGCCGCGTTCAAAACTCCGATGCTCATCACGCAGGGCGAGCTCGATTACCGCGTGCCTCTCAACGAGAGCATGACCACGTTCAAGCTCCTGCAGCGGCTGAAAGTGCCCACGCGCCTGGTGACGTTTCCGGACGAGGGCCATTGGATTCTCAAGGGCGAGAACAACCGCAAGCACATGGAAGAAGTTATGGGGTGGTTGAAGAAGTATCTCTGAGGTGTCCGGCGGCCGCCAGAGCGCTGAGCGCGTCGTCGAGTCGCGAGCCAGGGATCAGCACCCAATCCGTGTCGTACGTGGAGAGCGCGAAGATGGGCACGCGCGCTGCCGCCAGAGGCGCGAGGAACGACGCCAGCACGCCGGTCAGCGTGAAGGCGAACGGCCCCTGCAATTGGAGGCACGCCCAGGCGCGCTCGGCCTGCACCTCCGCCGGCACGCCCTGCTCCGGGCAGACGATGGAGAGCTCGTGCGGAGTGCGAGTGATGGACACGAATCCCGTACCGAGCCACGACGGAATCTCCGCATCCGGAGCCAGGCGGCATACGGCCCAACGCCCGTCGCACACACGGAACGCGAGCCCCATCAGCCCATCGCCTCGCTCAACCGCGCCGCCACCTCTTCGCCGATGGCGAGACACGCCGTGGCCGCCGGGCTGGGCGCGTTGAGCACGTGCACTGCGTTGGCGCGCACGATCACGTCGAAGTCTTCCACCAGCGTGCCCTCCGGCCGCATGGCCTGCGCCCGCACGCCCGCGCCGCCAGGCTCCAGGTCCTCGGGCTGAACCTCCGGCACCAGAGTTCGCAGGGCCGCGCAGAAGAGTTCCCGGCTGAACGCACGCCGCACCTCGGAGACGCACATGGACGTGTGCCTGTTGAGGAATCGCCACAGTCCGGGGAACGTCAGCGCATCCCAGGCGTCGGCCAGATCGAACGAGGTCCGCGTGTAGCCCTCGCGCTTCAGGGCGAGCACGGCGTTGGGCCCAGCCTCCACGCCGCCTGCGATCATGCGCGTGAAATGCACGCCCAGGAACGGGAACTGCGGGTCCGCCACGGGGTAGATCAGATTCCGCACCAGGTGCTGGCGTTGCGGTTTCAGCTTGTAGTAGTCGCCGCGGAAGGGCACGATCTTCACGTCCGGGCGCTCGCCGGCCAGGACGGCAACGCGATCGGCTTGCAGGCCGGCGCAGGTCACAATGTAGTCCGCGGCCACCTCGCCTTTGGGGGTTACCGCTACCCAGCCGGCGCCGTCACGCCGCAGCGCAGTCAGCGGCGCCCCGCACCACACCCGGCCGCCCGCCGCCTGAATGTCGGCCGCCAGCGATTCGCAGATTGCCGGATAATCGGTGATCCCCTCCTGCGGCACGCGCAGTGCTGCCAGGCCGCCGACGTGCGGCTCGAGCTCGCGCATCTGCTCCGGCGTCAGGATCTCCAGGTGGTCCAGCCCGTTGGCCGTGCCGCGCTCCAGCAGCGCTTGCAGGCGCGGCAACTGATCCGGGCGCGACGCGACGACGAGCTTGCCGCAGACGTCGTGCCGGATGCCCTTGTCCACGCAGTATTGGGTCAACTGCCCGATGCCCCGCACCGCCAGCCGCGCCTTCGCCGTGCCGGGACGGTATGCCAGGCCGCAATGCATCACGCCGGAGTTGTTCCCCGTCTGGTGCTGACCCACGGCATCTTCTTTTTCAATCAGCGTGAGGCGGATGTCCGGCCTGCGCTGTTGGATCCGCATCGCAGCCGCCAGGCCGACAGCGCCACCGCCCACCACCAACACGCGCTTGCTTGCCATCGTCGAATCGTCCGCTTAGGGCAGCGTCTCGGCCAGCACCTTGGCGGCTTGCGCGGCGCGGAACTGCTCCAGCTTCGCCACCAGCTCAGGCCGCGAGTTGGCGAGAATGGCCACGGCCAGCAGCCCGGCGTTGGTCGCCCCGGCCTTGCCGATCGCCAGCGTGCCCACGGGGATGCCGGCCGGCATCTGCACGGTGGAGAGCAGCGAATCGTGCCCGCCCAGCGCTTTACTCTGCATCGGCACGCCCAGTACGGGCAGGGTGGTGAACGCCGCCATCACTCCGGCCAGGTGGGCGGCGCCGCCCGCGCCGGCGATGATCACTTCCAAACCGCGGGCCCGCGCAGTGCGCGAATACTCGGCCGCCTGATCCGGCGTGCGATGCGCCGAAAGCACCCGTTTTTCATGCGGCACGCCAAATTCGTCCAGCGCGAGGCAGACGTGCTGCATCGTCTCCCAATCGGACTTTGAGCCCATCAGTACGCCAACCAGTGGTTTCTCCATCGTGTATCGCCCCCGTTTAGACGGGTGTCCAGCTCTGCCGCCCGGCGGCTTCCGGCACCCGAACTTCTCAAGATACCGTAAGCTCAACGGTGACGCACGAGGCCTCGGGGTGAAGGGTGTACCAGGCGCGCTTGAATCCGCGTCCGCTCCCTCACGGTCGCGGCTCGGTTCGCTCGGCTCGGAACAGAGCCGCGACCGTCAGGGAGCGGTGTTCGACAACTCTGGTGAGAGCACCCTACCGCGGCGGCGCGGCACCGGCGTCCGGATGGAGCAGGGAGCGGACCTTGGCCGCGAGGTCCCGTGGACTGAATGGCTTCTGGATGAAAAGAATTCCGGCGCCGGGGCCCTCGGCCTCCCCGGCGATCTCCTCGGCATAGCCCGACATGAACAGGACTTTGATCCCCGGCCGGATCTGCTCCAACCGCGCGGCCAGTCGCATGCCGCCCATGTTTGGCATCACCACGTCGGTCAGCACCAGGTGGATGGGGCCTGCTTCGCGCGCAATCACCGCGAGCGCTTCGTCAGCGGAATGCGCTTCCATCACCCGATAGCCGTAGGCATGCAACGCCGCCACGGCATAGCGCAGCACCTCCGGCTGATCCTCCACCACCAGCACTGTCTCGGTTCCGCGCACCTCCGGGAGATTGGCCCTGTGCCCGGCTTCAACGGATGTCTCCGCTAGTGCCGGCAGCCAGACTCGCAGGGTTGTCCCCACGCCCGGTTCGCTCTGCACGTCAATCGATCCGCCGCTCTGCAGCACGATGCCCTGCACCATCGAAAGCCCCAGCCCGGTCCCCTGACCCATCTCCTTTGTGGTGAAGAACGGCTCGAAGATCCGCAGCCGCGTGGCTTCGTGCATGCCCACTCCGTTGTCGCTCACGGCCAGCATGACACAGCGACCTTTCGGCCCCGCCTCCAGCGCGCCGGGGCGGCCCGCGCCCAGGTCCACCAGCGACGTTTCGATCCGAACCACCCCACCACCCGGCATGGCGTCCCTGGCGTTCACCGCCAGATTCATGATCACTTGCTCCAACTGGCTGGGATCCGCGCATACCATCGCTCGCTGCGCGTTCAACTCCACCCGCACTTCAATCTCCTCGCCCAACAACCGTTCCAGCATCGGCCGGATCGACTCCACCACGCGGTTGAGGTCCAGTTCGCGCGGTTGGAGTACCTGCTTGCGGCTGTAGGCCAGCAGGTGCCGGGTCAGGCTGGCCGCGCGCGCGCCCGCCTTGCTGATCTCCGTCAGGGTGGCGCGCAGCGGGTCGGTGGCGCTCATCTCGGCCAGAATCATCTCGCTATAGCCGTTGATGACGGTGAGCAGGTTGTTGAAATCGTGCGCCACGCCGCCCGCCAGACGCCCGATGGATTCCATCTTCTGGGACTGCCGCAGTTGGGCCTCCAGCGCCTTGCGCTCCGTGATGTCGCGCACCACAAAGATGAGCCCGGAAGGGTTCCCCTGTCCGTCCCGAATGAAATCGGACTTCGCCTCTACGTCGAGCGGGCTGCCGTCCCGGCGGAGGGCACGATACTGCACGGGTATGCCCGAGACGCCCTGGAACATCTGTGCCATCATCGCTGCGGCCCGCTCCCGTTCCTCGGGAGCAACGAAGTCCGTCACCAGACAGCCGATCAATTCTTCTTCCCGCTCGCAACCGCTGAGCGTCAGGGCCATGGGCGAGACCATGACGACGCGGCCTTCCAGATCCGTGATGATAATTTCGTCGGGCGACGCGTTCATGATGGATCGATAGAGAGCCTCGCTCTCGCGCAGTGCCGCCTCCGCCCGCTTGCGGTCCGTGATGTCGGTGATGAGGCGGGCGCACTGGTTCGGCGCCGGGCGGAAGGCGACCACCTCCGTATACTTCCTGCGCCTGGCGTCATAACTCTCGAAAAACCCTGGGTCGCCTGTCTCGGCGACGTCAATGCAGACTTGAAACTCGCGCGGGTCTACCTGGGGCATCACTTGCCGGACAGTCCGGCCCACCAGATCCTCCGCCCGCAGTCCCGTCATCCGTTCGAACGCAGGGTTGACGGCGAGGAAACGAAAATCCACCGGACGCCCTTCCTGGTCTCTCAGAACTTCATGCAGCGTGAAGCCGCTTTGCATCTGGCGGAAGAGCGTTTGGTATTGTGCCTCGGCCCGCTTGCGCTCGCTCACGTCGTTCAGGCAGAGCAGCAGTCCGGACCGGCCGGCCAACTGAACCGGCGCGATGGAAACCAACAATTCCGCTTCCCGCCGCACTCCATCCCGCTGATAGACCGCGTGATGCTCAAAGTTGATATGCGCCCTGCCGCTTCGCAGCGTTTCCTCTAGGGCCAGCCGCAAGCCGCAATCTCTGCACTCTTCACCGTAGCCGCAGCCTCGCGGGTCATCCGCGCTGTTGACGCAGCCGAATGTCCCACCGGCGCGCTCGTTCTTCAGGTCTTCCTCAGGAACGCCGGTGAAGCGGGTGAACGCCGGGTTGGCGTAGAGCACCTGCCGCTCGGCATCGAGCACGCACATCATCATCGGAGCGTGGTCGTAGACCGCCTGCAACTCCGCCCGGCTGGCGGCCAGCGAAACTTCCGCGAGCCGGCGCCGGGTGATGTCGGTCAACACCACGTGGGCCAGGGGCTCGCCGTGGGCGTCCGGCGTCACCGTGGCCTCCATCCGCGCCCAAAACATCGTGCCATCCTTCTTGGCCATCCGTACATCGGCGCTTTGCGGTCCGCCGGCTTCGAACAGCGCCTTGTGGTGCAGGTAGTAGCAGTCGCGGTCGTCCTTGAAAATGAACTGCGAGTACCGCTGACCGGCGAGCTGGCCCCTGGGTACTCCAAACAGGCTGGCGGCGGCCAGATTGGCGTCCAGGATCTTTCCCTGCTGGTTCACGGTGCAGTAGCCCACCGGCGCCAGATCGTACAGTTCGAAGTAGCGCTCCCGCGAGGCATCCAGCTCCACCTGCGCCCGGCGCAGTTCCTCGTTCTGCATCTCCAGTTCGATCTGGTGGACCCGCAACTCGTGGACCAGGCTGCCGATCTCTTCGGGAGAGAGCGCCGCCAGCATTTCAGGAGTGTGGGCCAATTTGACCAGGTTCGACGCTTCAGCCCGCCGGCGCAGTTGCGCGGCGTCGCCTGAGGGGCCAATACCGCTACCCATGGTCATCCTCCGTGTCCGTGATGTATTGGCACTGCCCTGCCTCTAGCGCGGCCGCGTCGCCGTCTTCGGGATGGCTTTCCCTTTCCACTATCCTCGATTCGCCTTTCACCAGCCGTTCTGTCGTCGCAATCGCATAAGCATCGCCGGCTAAGTTGACCAGCGCCGAGGCGGTTAGCGTCACCTCCACCACGCGGCCGTCCTTGGCGATCCGCCGCGCGCGATACGGTTTCAGAATGTCGGCGCGGCCCAGGTGCCGCAACACCGCCAGCGCCTTGGGCCGGTCCGGCCCCGGGATGAGCTCGCGGATGTTCATCTCCAGAGCCTCTGCCTCGCTCCAGCCGTAAAGCTCGGCCGCCCGTGCATTCCAGGCCAGAATCCGGCCCTCCAGATCCTGCACCGTAATGGCGTCGTGGGAGTCGCCCACCACCGCCGCCATGTGGACCCGTTTGGCCTCGCGCAGCACCTCCTCCGCCTGCTTTCGCTCCGTGACATCCAGAAAGACCACGATGCCCGCCGTCACCGTTCCGCCGTCATCGCGGATGGGCGCGGCCTTGGCCAAAACCACGCGATCGTCGCCGGGCGCCCTGCGCACGATGAACTCACGGCTGCACGTTTCGCCCATTTGCACCGCCTGCGCCAGAGGCAGGTCATCCGGTTTCAGGGGCCGGCCGTCCAGGTCCATCAAATGCCAACTGGCTACGTACTCATTGAGCCCCACGCCCGGAACGGCGCTCTCGCGCGTGCCGCCGCGGATCAGCAGACCGGCGTCGTTCACGTAGCGCAGCGCGCCGCTGGGCGCATCGGCCACGGCGATGCCTACCTGGCTGTTGTCTAACGCCGCCTTGAGGATGGCCTCGGTCTCCTGCAACAACCGCTGGGTCTTCCGTGCCGTGGTGATATCGACAAAGGTGAGTACCGCGCCCTCAATCACGTTGTCCAACGTGCGGTAGGGCAGGATGCGCATGGTATACCACGCGCCCTTGTCGGTTCGCACCTCCAGCTCTTTCTGCACCAGAGTGTCCAGCACGCCCTGTACATCCTGTTGCAGGGTGGAGTAGCCCTCCAGATTCGAGACAATGTGATTCACCGGGCGCCCCACGTCGCTCAGGATCAGGTTGATGACCTGTGTGGCCGCCGGCGTGAAGCGCAGGATGCGCAGTTGATGATCCACGAACACCGTGGCGATGCCTGTGCCGGCCAGCAGGTTGTTCATGTCGTTGTTGAGGCGCGACAGGTCCGCCACCTTGGTCTGCAATTCGGCGTTCACCGTGGTGAGTTCCTCGTTTACCGATTGCAACTCTTCCTTCGACGTCTCCAGTTCCTCATTGGTGGACTGCAACTCCTCGTTGACCGATTGCATCTCCTCATTGGAAGATTTCAATTCTTCATTAGAGGTCTCCAGTTCCTCATTGGCGGCCTGCAAATACTGGTCTTTGGCATGCAACTCCTGCCTCAGCGCCGCCAGTTGCTGTTGGGCCTCCTCCTCGGCGGGTTCCGCTGCCGGGCCGGGAAGGCTTGCGCGTGGCAATACGGGATCCGGTTCTGGCGGCGCGTCCTCCAGCGAGACGAGGTAGGCCGGCGTGTCTAACGCCGACGCGCCGGACACGGATGCGGTGGGGACCGGGCAGACGGTCAGATTGACCCGCGTGTAGTCACCGTTGGTCTTCACGCGCAGGCCAGGGCAGCGCACCACGTCCCTGGAGGACTTGGCTTTGTGCAGCGCGGTAGTGAGATCGCGCCGTAACCCCTCCCGCGCCATTTTGAGAATGTTGTTGATGCCCACCTCGCCAGGGCAAGGTTCCAGGTATTTGCCGGTGCGGCCGTGCAGATAGAGGATGTCCCCCTGCCCATTGACCAACGCACTGGCGGGCGCCATGTGTCGCAGCAGCGCCTGCTCAGTCAACTCGCGCAACGGCAACCTTCGGGTCTCCGGTTCCTTCGCCGCACCCGGAGAGACGGCCGGCGTGTCCAGCGTGGAGGGCGGCAGCAACCGCCCGACAGTGGCACGTTGCGCGCTGTGAATGTCCGCCCTGCGTTGATACAGCTTGTGTTTGCGGTCCAGCGGACTGAAGAGGTCGCCGAAGTCGCCCGAAGTCTCAGAGGTGCCCAGCATCAGAAAGCCGCCCGGATTGAGCGAGTAGTGGAACAGCGGAATCAGGCGCTTCTGCAGCTCGCCGCCCATGTAGATCATGAGATTGCGGCAACTGATGAGGTCCAGCTTGGAGAAGGGCGGATCTCTCACCACATCCTGTTGGGAGAATACCAGCATGTCCCGAATGGCCTTGTGGATGCGGTAGGCGCTGCCATCGGGCTCTGCCGTGAAAAAGCGGGCCAGGCGTTCCGGTGTGATGTCGGCGGCGATGCCGGCAGGATAGTTGCCGGCACGGGCGATGGCGATCGCCTGAGCGTCAATGTCAGTGGCGAAGATCTGGATCTTGTAGCTCCGCCGCAGCGATTCCTGATGCTCGGCCAGTAGGATTGCCAGTGAATAGGCCTCTTCCCCAGTGGAGCAGCCCGCGGACCAGAGGCGGATGGCCGGGTCCGCGGGCCGTTCCGCAAAAAGCCTTGGGATGATTTCCGTCTCCAGCGCCTGGAAGACCTCGGGATCGCGGAAGAAATTCGTGACGCCGATCAAAAGGTCGCGAAACAGCGCCTCCACCTCCGCCGGCGTCTGCTGCAGGAACTTGACATACTGCTCCGCCGAATCAATCTGGTGGACGGCCATGCGCCGATCGATGCGGCGGTGGACCGTGCTTGGCTTATACAGCGAAAAATCGTGGCCAGTCTGGGCGCGCAATAGGATGAAGACCTTCTTCATCGCATTCTCGGTCTTGGGCGTAGGTGGGGCTGTGCCAAGGCGGAGGTTGGTAGGTGCCGCGCCCGCGTACGCGATGAGCTGGGCCGCCATCTTTCCCGGCGGTAACTCATAATCCACCAAGCCCGTGGCCAGCGCGCTGCGCGGCATGCCGTCGTATTCGGTGGTTTCCGGGGTTTGTACCATGGCCATGCCGCCCTCGTCCTTGATGGCTCGCAGGCCCAGGGTGCCGTCGCTGCCCGTGCCGGAAAGCACGATGCAAATGGCCCGTTCTCCCTGGTCCAGCGCCAGGGACCGGAAAAAGAAGTCGATTGGCAGACGCTGGCCGCGCGGCGCCCCAGGCTCCAGCAGTTGCAGCGCGCCGTTCAAAAAGGCCATGTCACAGTTGGGGGGGATGATGTAGGCGCAGTTGGGCCGCACTTCGATCCCGTCAGTCACCTCGAAGACCTTCATCCGCGTGTAGCGCCGGATCAATTCCGTGAGAATGCTCTTGTGGTCCGGCGCCAAATGTTGCACCAGCACAAACGCCATGCCTGGATCAGCGCCGGCAGGCATGCCGGAAAAGAACGCTTCAAAGGCCGCCAGCCCTCCGGCGGATGCGCCGATGCCGACGATGGGGAAATCGTAGCTGGGCGGTGTGGGGGGCGCCTCCGGCGGTGACGGAGCCCGCGGTGTGGTCGCCTTCTTGGGAGCGCGCTTGGTTGTCGCCATGGTGCCTACAATGCCTTCGCTCTGGGGCGGGCTTTCCCTGGCGCCGCGAGCGTCGCGTGGACTCCGCGATTACGAGCTTACGCCCATGCAGGGCAGATGTCTACCGGTGGACTCACGGCCTGAGAGGGCTCTGCCGGACGAACTCCGCCGAGTCCTTTGCCGCCTTGGTATCCACCGCCGGCTTCTGCAAAAACCCCAGATCGCGGAACCAATCGATGAAGCGGTACTGCCAGGTGCCGAACGGGATGCCGCCGCGATCCGTCAGGCCGCCCGTCATGCGGCTGCCATCGCTGAGCGGGTCTCCGGGGTGGCGGCCGTTGCCGTAGATGTGCATCTCGATGTTCGGTACGCCGATGGCCAGCATGGCGCTGAAGTACTCCATCGCCCAGATGGCGTGGCGGCGATCGCCCGAGCCGCCGCAGATGAGAAAGGCCGGCGCGACATTGCGGGGGATGGCCGGCGTCGTGCGTCCGGCGGCAAAGGGCGAGGGGCCGGGATAAATGATGCCCACGAAATCTGGCCGCGCGCTGATGCCGGCGGGAGGGTCCGCGCTATTCTTTTCGAAGTCTTCAAACAGCACGGCCGCCGCGGCTGCCAGTTCAGCGCCGGCGGAAAAGCCCATGATGCCGATCTTGTTCGGATCGATGTTCCATTCCTTTGCGTGCGCGCGCACCAGCCGGATCGCCTGCCGCGCATCGTTCACCCCATCCACCTGCGGGTTGTAGCCGTCCGGCCGCAGACGGTTGCGCAGGATGATCGTGTTGACGCCATAGTTGTAGAAAAAGGGGACGAAATCCGCGCTCTCGCCGCCCACGTTGAGCGTGTTGTGCCCGCCGCCGGCGGCCAGGATGATGGCGGCGCCCGTGTTCAGGCTGCGGTCCACCACATGCACCTCAATCGACGGGTTGTGGATGTTGACGATGCTGTTGATACGCCCCGGCACGCTCTGGCTCATGTTGTACTTCTCCGCCTCGCGCACGCGCGCCGCGTTGAGAAAGGGCGAGCCGGGCGGATAGAGCGGCAGCACCACGCCGCCCGCCACAATGGGCTGCGGCATATACGGCGCGGGCTGTGCGTGGGCCAGTGCGGCAGCCAGCGCCAATAGCAGCGGCGAGGCCAGTGGGTGAATGCGGCGGGTTTTCATGTGGATGGGTGGACCGTGCCTTTCATGATAGTGCGCCGGCCGAATACAGCCAATACTCAGGCAACCCACTAGGCCCTCCATTCCGATAGACTGTGGCCATGGTGCGGAAAATATACGCTCTTATTGCCTTCCTCTTCTTGCCCGCCCTGCACGCGCAGAGCCTGAATTCAGATCGGATTCCGCTCCGGGAATCTCCGTCCGTGATTGGGATTCGAACGAATCCGGAGACCTTGCCGGCGCGCCTCAAGCAAGGCCGCGTGCACCTGGTGGTGCAACTGCCTGCGGCGGCCGATTCCGCGGCACGGGCTGCTTTGCGCGCTGCCGGAATTGAGCTCCAGGATTGGCTGGATGGCACCCGTTACTATGCGGTGGTGACGCCGGGCGCGGCCGGGCAGCGCGCAGCCGCCGCGCCCGGCGTGACGGCGCTCTTTGATCTGCGCCCGGAGGACAAGATCTCCGCCTATCTGCGGGAGCCGGCCGGGGCACCGTGGGCGCGTTCCGAATGGAAAGGCCGGCAGGCCGTGGATGTGGCCGTGCTGCTGTTTTCCGATGCGTCCGTGGCCGATGTCGCCGCCGAGGCGCGGGGCCGCGGCTGGGGCGTGCTGGCGGAGTCTGAATGGCAAAGCCGCATCACGGTGCGCCTGCCCTGGGAGGAGTTGTACGAACTGGCGTCGCTGGATGCGGTTCGCCATCTCCAGCCCGTCATGCCGCCTCTCGTGGATTACGACAACGTCTTTTCGGCGCAGTTGATGGAAGCCGACAAATTGATCGCCGCGCCCGATGGCGTGACGGGGAAAGGCGCGCAGATCGGCATCTGGGACTCCGGCACGGTGGCGCCCCACTCTGATTTCAGCGGCCGGCTTTTGTTCCTGGAGACGCAATACCGCTCTACCCATGCCACTCACGTTGCGGGCACAATGGCGGGCGACGGAACGTCTGATTCCGCGCTCAAGGGGATCGCTCCGGCCGCCAGCATTTTTAGCGGCTCTTACTACGACGATGTTTTCGAAAAGATGCGCAAAGCAGCGCAGTTGAATGGACTGCACGTTTCGCAGAATTCGTGGGGCGCCGGCATCGGCGACAGCTACGGCAGTTGCGAGATGTTCGGAGAATATGGGCAGGAAGAGAGAGTGGTGGATGAGCTGGTGGCCACGGAAAACTTGAGCATGGTGTTCGCCATGGGTAATCCGCGCGATTCCGGCATCTGTTCCCTCACGGATCGGGCTGGCTACTACTCCGCCGGGATTCCCGCCTCCGCCAAGAACGCGATCGCCGTTGCCGCCGCCGATCGCCAATCCGCCATGAGCACATTCAGCGGGTTTGGACCCACGCGCGACGGCCGCCTCAAGCCGGATATCACCGCGCTCGGCGTGGACGTCCGTAGCGTGTCGCCGAGTGGGCCGCTCATCGCCAGCGGGACCTCGATGTCGGCGCCGGCCATCTCCGGGATGCTGGCATTGTTGGTAGAACGGTTTCGCGTCAAGCAAAACGAGCCCAAGCCCAAGGCCGCGCTGCTCAAGGCCATCCTCCTGAACAGCGCGCGGGACGCGGGCAATCCCGGGCCGGACTATGTTTTCGGTTACGGCATTCCCAACGCGCCCGCGGCCATCCAGGCAGTGGACGATCGCCGCTATGTCTTGAACAAGGCATCGGCTGGAGAGGTCCGCCAGACCATCGCCGTGCCCGCGGGCACCGGCACGCTGCGCGTCATGCTGGCGTGGACCGATGCGCCGGGCTCGCCGGAATCGGCCGGCAGCCTGGTGAACGATCTCGATCTCAGCGTCGCGCCGGGCTCCGGCGCCGTGGCGCTGCCGCTGACTCTGAATCCCAGGAATCCGGCGGCCGACGCCATGCCGGCGGTCAATCGCAGAGACAATGTCGAGCAGGTGGTGATCCAGAATCCCGAGCCCGGTGATTTCACCGCGATCGTTACGCCATACCGCCTCGCCGAGGGCGAGCAGGAATTCGCGCTCACCTGGACCTTTGAGCCCGTCGCCACGCCGCCCTGCACCGCCACCCTCTCGCAATCCGAGCTATCCGCCCCGGAGACCGGCGGCACCTTCCCCATCGCCATCACCCGCGCCAACCAGTGCGCGCCCGGAGAGATTCAAAACCCGTCGGATTGGGTGGAGACCTCCGTGCCCGGCCCTGTGCAGGGTAGCGGCGTCGTCAAGATCCGCCTCCAGCCCAACCAGACTCAAATGACCCGCTCCACGCTGGTGCGCATCGCCGGCAAGGATCTGCGGATCAATCAATCGGGACCCTGTACCGTGGAGGCCCTGCCGGTGAGCCGCGATGTGCCGGCAGTCGTCGAGGTGAAGCAGCGGCTGGGTATGCTGGATTGCCTCTATTACGGCAGCCACGCCAAACTCTACACCTTTGAGGCAAAGGCGGGCCAGACGGTCTCCATTGCGCTGCGCTCCGGCGACTTTGATGCGTATCTGGAACTGCTGGGGCCCAATCTTAGTCTGGTGGATTACGACGACGACAGCCTCGGAGGCTCCGACGCCCGAATCCCTGGCGCCACCGGGATGCTCAAGCTGGCCGATGCCGGCACATACACCATCGTCGCCACCTCCTACTATCTGCTGGAAGGCGGCTTTACGCTAAATGTCGAGTTCGGCGGGCCGCAGGAGGCGCCGCCGGCCGATGCCAATCCCAAGCAGATCCTGGGCTGTCCGTTTGCGGGCCAGGGCCAGCTCACGGATTCGTCTCTGGCCAATGGACGCCGCGGAAGCCTCTACCATACGGACGCCTACTCGCTGCAGGCCTTTGCGGGCCAGCGGCTGGACATCTCCGTCAGCGACGCCGAGTTCGATTCGTACCTCTACCTGATCTCCCCCACCGGCGGAGTTTTGGCATCGAACGATGACGATCCCGCTGGCCCCGGATCGCGCATCACGGCCACTCTACCGCTGGGCGGAATGTGGCGCATCGAGGTCAGCTCGTTCGCGCCCTTTGTTACTGGCGCCTACCGGATGCAGGTGACGGGCTGTCCGCCTTCCCCGAAGTAGGCCGGCCCGCCGCAACTCTCTGCTTGAGCTCGTCCGCGAAGGGGAAGCCCTTCTGCGGACCCACAATCGCCAGCGCCTTGCTGGCGGCGTCGACGGCTTCCCGCGCGCGCCCGGATTCCGCATAGAGGCGGCTCAGCAGCGCCAGCATATTCGGGTCCTTGCTCCCGCTCAGTTTCACGGCCTGCTCCGCCTCCGGCAGGGCCTCCTTCACGCGCCCGGTCATGTACAGAGCGAGTGCCAGATTCCTGCGCCCGTTGGCGTCGTCCGGCTTGAACTCCACGGCTTTCTGCAGATGCGGGATCGCTGGCTCCAGCCGCCCCTGTTGCGCCAGAGCCGCCCCCAGATTGGTGTGCGCCTCCGCGTAGTCCGGGCTGGATTCCAGCGCCTTTTCGAACTCGTCGATCGCCTCGTTCAGGTTCCCTTTGCTTAGCAGCATGCCGCCCAGATTGTTGTGCGCGTCGGGGAAATCCGGGCTCACCGCGATGGCCTTCCGCCAATGCTCCACAGCCTCGTCCGCACGGCCCGTGCGCCCCAGCGCCACGCCGAGGCTGTTGTGGACGAATGCCTCGTCGGGGTCCTGCGCCAGGGCCTTGCGGAAATTCGCGATGGCCGGCTCGTACTGCCCCTTCTTCAACTGATCCTCGGCCGTGTCGATCACGCCGTAGAACTCCGTCACCGGCGCGCTGATCTTCATCGCCGCATCCGGCGCGATGTTGACGAATTCCGGGATGTTGACCGCCCGGTTGGCCGCCGTCGAATTGTCGATCAGGATTGCCGGGCTGTCGGTGCCCTGCTCATCGATGTGCGTCAGGAACAGTTGCGTGTACGGTGACCGGCTCTTGGAAGAGAAGACCATCCAACGCCCGTTCGGCGAGAAGCTATGCCACGAGTTCATCAGCGCCGTGTTGGCGTTCATCCGCCGCGCTGTCCCACCGCCCGCCGCCACGATGTAGAGCTTTCCGTCCGGCCGCATCAGCAGCCCGTTGCGGCTCTGGACGTACACCAGCCACCGGCCATCCGGCGAGATCTTGGGGAAGCTGTTGCTCATCCCGTTTTGCGACGCGCCTTCGATGCGTTCCGCCTGCCCGCCCAGTCCGCCGTTGAACGGGATGCGGTAGAGGTCAAACTGCACCTGCGTCTCGTTGGGATCCAGCGCCCGCGCGGCCAGCTTCACGCCCGCGGGATACGGGTCCTGCGCCGCGGCCCGCGCAAAGTACAGATACTTCCCATCGGGGCTCCACACCGCGTTGGTGTGGACGTAGCGCGGATCGTCGGCGCCCGGCAGCGGCTCCAGCTTGCCGCTCGCCCGGCTGTACCACGCCAGGATGCCGCGCGTGGGATAGAAGACCTGCAGGAAGCGGTAATCCTTGAAATTGGCGACGTAGTAGTTGGAGTTGAAGTCGCGCTTGTTGATCCGCCGCTGATACTCTGATTCCGCCTTGCCCGGATCGTTGATGGTGGTGACAATCTGGCTGCCGTCCGGCGACACCTGCGACATGAAGCCCACGCGCAGCTTCCCGCCGAGCTTGCCGCGGAATGCGCTCCACGCCACGACGTTCTCTTTCTGAATCGACATCTGCGCCGCCACCGGCAGCACGGCGTACAGCCCCTTGTCGTTGCGCGGCCCGTCGAGATCCAGGCCCAGCGTCTTGCCATCGCCGGAAAACGAGTGGCAGTTGGCGCAGGAGTGAATCCCCTCCATCACCACCTGGCTGCTGGTCTCGGCCACGTTGCGCAACCGCCAGGCGATCAGGGGCAGGGAAGCCGTGGCCAGCGGCTTGATCACGCCGCGCTCGGAATCAGAGGGCATCAGCGGCACATCGCGGTAAAAGATCGGCGCGCCCACCGGATCACGCGAGGTCCGGATAGTCACCTGGCCGCGCGAAACCGCCTGCCTGGGGTCCGCCGCGCGATACCCGCTGATCGTGATGGTCGCTGCGCCGTCCACGGAGCTCTTCTTGATGGCCGCCCAAGTGGCCGCATCCGGCTTCCACGTGTGGCCCACCGCCTGCTCCGGCGTCAGCGCGGGCGGCTTGTTGGTGGCCGAGACGCACCGCGGATCGATCTTGCCCAATACGTACCGCTCGCCCGCCGAACGCGCCGTCAGCGGCGGCCGCCCGCCTGCAAAGGTCACCTCGATGGTCCACGCGGTCGCGCCCACCGCCCCGTCGCGCCATTCAAAGGTCGGCGCCGGAAACTCCGGCGGGAACACGGCGCCCTCCAGCGGATAGTCCACCGTGATGGCTGCCTGCGCAGCGCCGGGACGCTGCTGCGCCGCCAGCGCGAACAGCAACATTCCTCCCAGGAAAATGCGGGTCAGGGGCCAGATCATGAGGGTTGAGCGCCGATTCGGCTACGGCACAATCTTACCGTGTTTGCCGGGCCGGATATCCCGCGCTGGCCTTGATCTCCTGGATCTGCAATAGGTGCCGCTGCGAGTGAGTCGAGATCATCAGCAACCACTGATAGAGATCCGTCTTGCTCTTCTGCACGGCGTGCGTCCGCAACTCGTCCTGCGTGGTCCGCGCATACTCCAGCATGCGCGAGCGCAGCTTCGCGAACTTCGCCAGTCCCTCGGCCGCCTGAGCCAACTGACCCTTCGGCTCCCGCGCGCCTGCCGTCTTGTTGCGCTGCGTACGGTCGATCCCGTACCAAAGGAAATTCTCATCCGGGTCCTGGCCGCGTACCAATGTCGGGGGCTCCTTCAGCCCCTCCTCCAGCCACTGCCAGTACTGCGGCTCCGCCACAGTCAGGTGATCCAGAACTTCCAGAATCGACCACTTCCCCTCCGCGGCCCGCCAGCTGAGCTGCGCCTCGCTCAGCCCCTTGAGCTCCAGCCCCAGCCACCGCTCCGTCATCTCCAGGTGCGCCACCAACCGCTCCCGCTCCAGCTTCGTCATCGGCGCCGCCGTAGCGCTGCTCACCGCGCCCAGCAGAACTGCCGTTATCAGGGACCATGGAAGGATTCGCATACTGTCACTATCGGACGCGCGAGGCCGGTGTTGGTTTGCTGCAGCCTTGCCCACAACCAGATAATCGCAGTACTCTCAGCTAGAGGGTGAGTTCCCCCGAATCCGCGGGCCCACGCGTTTCACCCGCCTTGGAATTCCAGCCCCACAGCCTCTCCGCATCCGAGGCGCGTGCAGTGACCAACTCCCACCCTGCCAAGGAGACGCTCATGATCTTCTCCCTCAATGACCAGGCGGTGCTCGACGCCATCTCCGGCGCTCAGGCTGCCGCCCGTGCCCGCAGCACCAGGACCGTCACGCTCAACGGCCAAACCATCAACATTCCGAGCCCCTATCCCTCGCCCACGGATTGGCGCGACACCTGGATCTACTTCCTCCTGCTCGATCGCTTCAACGCCGCCAATCCGCCCCGCCACCCCTGGGATCGCTACTGCGGCCTCCGTCAGGGCGGTACGTTCCAGGGCGTTCAGGCCCAACTCGGCTACCTGCAAACCCTCGGAGTGAAGGCCATCTGGTTGTCGCCCATCCAGAAGAACGCTCCGCCCGATTGGAACTACCACGGCTACGGCGCCCAGAACTTTCTCGATCTTGACCCCCGCTTCGCCTCCGACGGCACACTCCCCACCGCCGAGCGCGAATTCACCGCGCTGGTCGATGAGGCCCACGCCCGCGGCCTCTACGTCATCGTCGATATCGTCCTCAACCACGCCGCCCACGTCTTCGATTACGTCCGGTCATCCGGCGTCGTCGAGGACTTCGCCGATCCTGCAGTCATGGATGGCCCACTCGGCAGCGAGCCGCCCATCCGCTGGCTGGATGCCGCCGGCGTTCCGCGCGGCAACTGGCAGGACCGCCTCGACCCGCCGCCCCAGCTCGCCCCGAACGATGCCGTCTGGCCCGCCGACCTTCAGAATCATCTCTTCTTCCGCCGGCGCGGCGCCAAGCTCACGGACACCCCGGATCGGCGCAGCTTCGTGCCGGGTGATTTTGCCAACATGCGCCAGCTCACTGTCGAATACGACGCCACCGCGCCCGGCCAGGAGTCCCTCCGCGCGCAGCACGGCGCTTCACCTGTCCTCAATATCCTCATCCGCGCCTACGCCTACCTGATGGCCCGCTACGATCTCGATGGCTACCGCCTCGACACCGTCAAGTATGTCCACCCCAAGGCCATCGAGACGTTCGGCAACGCCATGCGCGAATACGCCATGAGCATGGGCAAAGCGAACTTCTTCACCTTCGGCGAAGTCTACGACGACGAGGCGACCATCGCCAGATTCATCGGCCGCAACGGCGGCTCCGGCGACGGCTTCGGCATCGATGCCGCCCTCGATTTCCCGCTCTTCTTCCAGCTCCCCGCTATCGCCAAGGGCAACATCGACGTCAGTGCATTCCGCGCTCTCTTCCACGATCGCAAGGGCCAGGAAAAAGAGCTGCTCAGCTCACACGGAGACGCCGGTCTCTACTTCGTCACCTTTCTCGACAATCACGATCAGCACGAGCGTTTCAAGCACCCCAATACGCCCGTCGATCAGGTCAAGCTCGGCCTCGCGCTCCTCTTCACCCTGCAAGGCGTACCTTCGCTCTACTACGGCACCGAGCAACTCATGCAAGGCACGGTGGACGGCAACGGTCAGCCCGATCTGAACACCAACGAATCCGTGCGCGAAGCGCTCTGGGGCAAGCCCAATGCCTTTTCCACCACCGCGCCCCTCTTCACGGAGATCCAGACCCTCGCCCTGCTACGCGACACGGAACCGGCGCTCCGCTATGGCCGCCAGTACTTCCGCGAGGTTTCCGGCAACGGAGTCGATTTCGGCCACTCCAGCGGCGCCGGCGGCATCGTCGCCTACTCCCGCGTGCTCGGCGATCGGGAGGTGCTCGTCGCCGCCAACACTGGCGGGCAGCCCTTCACAGGCATGATCCTGCTGGATCGGGACCTCAACGCAGCCGGGTCCGCCAGGAGAGTTATCTATTGCAGCCACGGCACAACCGGCGCGCCCGCGGTCCAATTGCTCACCGCTCGCGTCTACTCCCATGGCATCGCGAGTGACGCCACCATCGCCGCCGTGCCAGTGAACCTCGCCCCGCACGAAGTGCAGGTGCTCGCGCCCGGCAACTAGATCGCCGGCTTCACCCGCCGGATCCAGATGTTGCGGTACCGCACCGGCTGGTTGTGGTCCTGCAGCGTCAGCGATTGCTCTGCCGGATGCGGCCTATAGGTGCCCACCGCCCGCCAGATCGTCGTGCCCAGAAACTCCTTGTGGTCCTGCACCAGCACGCCGTTGAAGAACACCGTGATCACGGCGGGCGTCACCAGCTTGTCGCCCTCAAAGCGCGGCGCCTGAAAGGAGATGTCGTATGCATTCCACTCGCCCTGCGGGCGCGCCGGATTCACCAGCGGCGGCCACACGCCATAGATCGCCCCGGCGCCGCCGTCGGCATACGTCAGATGCTCGGACGATTCCAGTACCTGAATCTCATACCGCCCCATAAACTCGATCCCGCTGTTGCCGATGCTCTGCCCGTTGCCCTTGGCCTCCAACGGGATCTGCCACTCCACGTGCAACTGGCAATCGCCAAACTCCTGTTTGGTCTTCAGCCGGCCCGTGCGCGGGAGGATCTCGATGACGCCGTTCTCCACCTTCCATTTCGGCTCGCTGATCACTCCACCCCGGCCCGCCTGCACCCACTGCGACAGATCCTTGCCATCGAACAGCACAATCGCGTCCGAGGGCGGCGGCGCCGACACCACAGGCCCCGGCTTGACCTTCTCCGGCCGAGGGCGCTCCAGATCATGCACCTTCCACTTCTGGCCGGTAATCTGCGGCGTATCGCTGTAGCCGCGAATGTCGTCACCCGCGTGCTCCTGCGCGGGCTTCGGCGCGGCGGGTCTGGGCTGCTGGCCGAAAAGCGTGGCGGCCGCGGCAATGGCAATCAGATATTTCATCGTTCTCTCCTGGCCAGACCATTCTATCCGCATCTGCTCACAGCCATCCCTTGCCGCTCCAGTTCTCCAGGCTCGCCGCAATCAGCTGCTCCAACTCCGCCCGAAGAGCCTCCTCCGGCGCCGCCTTGAAGTTGAAACACGCCTTGCCCTGCTTCCGCTTCTGGAGCGCCGGCGAGATGGTCTCTGCGAGCTTGGGGCACATATACAGCGGCAGCAGGTGTAGGCTCACATACGCCTTGCCCGTCTTCACCGTAGCGAAGAACAAGGGTTGGCCCTTTTGCTGTGGAAACGGCGACGGCGACTTCGTTTCCAGCGTGTACTCGCCCGCAACATCCGTCTTCACCGAGAGCCGCTGGGCAAACCCCGCCAGCAGCGATTTTAACGTCGCAAAGACAACCGCAAAATCGTCAGCCATGATGAACGAATTTAGCAGAACCCGCGTCTCCCCCGCCTCTACTTCAAATATTTCCCAAACCACGCCACCGTCCGGTCCTGGAAATCCACCTGGTTTTTCGTCTGCACGAACATGTGCCCTTCGCCGCCATACACCACCAGTTCCGTCGGCACGCCCAGAGTCCGTAGCGCATGCCAGAACTCATACGATTGCGGCGCCGGACACTCAGCATCCCGCTCCCCCACAATGATTAGTGTCGGCGTCTTCACGTTTTTGATGAATTGGATCGGCGAGCTCTTCGCGTACACCGCCGGATCGTCGTACACCGAGGCGCCGAAGAACGGGATCATCCACTGGTCAATCAGATTCTGCCCGTAGTAGCTCTGCCAGTTCGCGATTCCCGCGCCGGCCATCGCCGCCTGAAACCGGCCCGTTTGCGTCACGGTCCACATCGTCATGTACCCGCCATAGCTCCAGCCGGTGACGCCCAGCCGCTTCGGATCAATCGGGAAGCGCGCAATCGCGGCATCCACCCCAGCCAGAATGTCGCGCAAATCGCCGCCGCCAAAGTCCCTGATATTGGCGCGCGTGAACGCCTCGCCCTGTCCGTAGCTGCCCCGCGGATTCGGCAGGAACACGAAGTATCCCTGCGACGCCAGCACGCCCGGCAGCGCAAAACCCGCCAGCCAATCCGATTTCTGTGAGCTAGCCGGACCTCCGTGGATCACCGTGATCATCGCGTACTTCTTCCCCGGCTCCACCTTCGGCGGCGCCAGCAGCCAGCCCTGCAATTGCAGTCCCTCGTTGGTCCACTCCACGCTCCGCGCCTCACCCCACGCCGGCCGCACCGCCGCGTTGTTCTTCGTCACCGCCTTCCACTGGCCAATCGGGCCGATCGCCACCTCCGGCGGATTCTGAAAGCTGGCCCGCACCACGGCGCTCATCCGGCCATCCCGCGATACCGCGAAGTTCGGGAAATTGCCAAATGCATGAACGTCCTCCGGGCCCTCCCACAACGTGGTCCCCGCCCGCGTGCCC
>JADKID010000042.1 GCA_016721425.1 Bryobacterales bacterium
TGCATTGGTTGGCACCCCGTGATAGCGGACAAATCCGCCCACCACGGAGCCGAGCCATTTCCCTTGTTGGGCAACCGGCTCATGCATGCGCCTCCTGAGTTCGGCCTTGACCTCCTGAAATTTCCTGCTCATCCGCTTCTTGGCTGTCCGGCGAACGACCGTATACATCCCGTTGCTTCTCTTCTTCCCGCAGATATGCGTGAAACCCAAGAAGTCAAATGTCTCCGGCCTACCCTGGCCGCGTCTGAGACGGTTCGTGACCGCGTACGGCCCAAACTCGATCAGCCGCGTCTTTTCCGGATGCAGCGCCAAACCGAACTTCTCGAATCGCTTCTTGAGTCCGGCCAAACACCGCTCCGCCGCCGCTCTGCTCTGGAACCCGATCACGAAGTCATCCGCCCATCTCACGACGATTACGTCGCCGCTGACGCTGGGCGTCTTTCTCCCGTGATGGATCCACAGGTCGAGAACGTAATGAAGGAAGACGTTCGACAGCAGCGGGGAGATTACCCCGCCCTGCGGCGTTCCCTCATCGACAGCTCTCCATCTCCCTTGCTCCATCACGCCGGCGTTGAGCCATTTACGGATCAAACGCACGACGCGCGGATCTCCGATGCGATGCTCGATGAACTTCACGAGCCATCCGTGGTCGATCGTGTCGAAAAACCCTCGAATGTCCGCATCGATGATCCAGTTCACCTTCTTCGTCAGCATCCCGACATAGAGTGCGTCCAAGCACTTGTGCTGGCTGCGCCCAGGCCGGTAGCCATACGAAAATCCGAGAAACTCCGTCTCGTAGACCGCGTTGAGAACCATGACGCATGCGTATTGCACGATCTTGTCCTCCAGCACCGGCACCCCGAGCGGCCTCTGTTTTCCATCGGCCTTCGGAATGTAGGTTCGCTTGACGGGTTTGGCTCGGTAAGCCCCGCGCTTCAGCCTATCGGCGAGATCGGTAAGGCAAGCCTCCAGATCCCCCCCATAGCGCTTCCACGTCATCCCATCGACGCCGCTCGCGGCATCCCGCTTGAGGCTGAAATACGCCTCTCGCAGAGTATCCACGTTGGCAATGTGATGCATGAGGCTCGTGAACTTGAGCTTCTTCTCTCTGACTGCAACTTGACGTACCCGCCCCAGCGCGTTTTGCACCCTTTCCCGGCCTTGTATCCGGCGGGTGTTTTGCTCGGACGAGTTCCCCTTGGCCAGAGCGCTTCCCTCCATCCCCTCCGCCACCGGTTGTTTCCCGGCTTTGTTCGGGGACTTCACAGGTACTATCACTCTGTCCGACTTCCCCCGCTCGTTCATCATCGGCGTGTGCCTTTCGGCTTCCCGACACGGCCTTGTCGTCTTCCCAAGGCGAGCAGTGGACCTCCCGGTTCCCGAGCGAGTTGTTTCCGTGCATGCGATGGGTCTCCGACCCCGCGGAGCCCTGCCGTGTCTCGCCATGGCGACACGGCCGGTGTTGCCTTCCGCACTCCTTTAGAGCGTCGGCACTCCGGTCTAGTTTTAACGAGGCTCAATACCATGCCTGCACTTTCCTCTCACAACGCTTCACGGCTGACCTTGCAGACAGCCGCGCATGTTCAAGTCCGGCGTGGGCGGCTAGCCCTTCGCCGAGCGGAACTTTCATCCACATACAACTCGCCGGTTTAACCGGCGCACAAAGGAACTCAAATGACTCGCAGATTCTGGGCGCTCGCCATCGCCGCCATTCTCTTGCGGCGCCGCCCTGGCCGCCGACAAGCCCAACTTCACCGGCAACTGGAAGATCAACAACGCCAAGAGCGACTTCGGCCCCATGCCCCAGGGTCCCGAAAAGTTCGAGCGCACCGTCGATCACCAAGGCGCCGACGTCAAGGTCAAAACCACTCAGTCCATGCAGGGCAACGAGCGCACCACCGACGTCGCCTACACCATCGACGGCAAAGAGCACGACATCCAGATGGGCCCCGCCACCGCCAAGGTCACCGCCAGTTGGAAGGATGCCACCCTCGAGGTAGTCGCCAAGCGCGAGATCCAGGGCAACGCCATCACCTCCACCGAGTGTGGTCCTCTCCGCCGATGGCAAGCTCCTCACCGTGGATTCCACCATCGCCGCCCCCAGGGCGAATTCAACTCAAGTTCGTTCTCGACAAACAGTAAACCATCCGCAAGTTTTATGAGGCGCGGCGCGGCCCGGATGAATCCATTGGGATATGGCTTTTGCGGACCGCGCCACAACCCTGTCCCGCTTTGAGCGGCCGGATCACCGCTTCCGATATTTGGATACCCTCATCGTCGTCTTCGTCACCGTCCTGCTCATCTCCAACCTGATCGGCCCCAAAATCTGCGCCGTCGGTCCCTTCCGCATCTCCGGCGCCCAACTCCTCTTCCCCCTCACCTACATCTTCGGAGACATCTTCACGGAGGTCTACGGCTACGCTGGCTCGCGCCGCGCCATCTGGCTCGGCTTCTTCGGCGCCGCCTGCTGGCCGGCATGGGCATGCCCGTCGTCTGGCTCCCGCGGCTCCCGATTTTAAGGACCAGGCCGCCTTCGCTACCATCTTCGGCTTCGTCCCCCGCATGGTCGCCGCCAGCCTCGTCGCCTACTGGGCCGGTGAGTTCGCCAACTCCTACGTCATGGCCCGCATGAAGGTCTGGAGCAGGGGCAAGGCCCTCTGGTCCCGCACCATCGGCTCCACCGTCGTCGGACAGCTCGTCGATTCTTCCGTCATCATGGTGCTCGCCTTCGCCGGCCGCGAAAGCTGGCCCACCATCGTCAACCTCATCTTCTCCGGCTACATCGGCAAGGTCCTCTACGAGGCCGCCGCCACGCCGGTCACCTACCTCGTGGTGAACACCCTGAAACGCGCCGAGGGCGGGAGTGTATGACGAAAAACTAACTTCAACCCCTTCAGCAGCGGCGCCTCCGGCGAAAAATTCGTCGCCTTCGAGATTGAAACCGCGCCACCTCGCCCGCGTCCAATCGTGTTGTGCAGAACCTCGGGCGCGCTTACCCTTTTTCCGCATCCCGGCCGCACCCCAACCCGGCAGCCCCCAATTCGCCGCCCCACCCGCGGCGCCCAATCCCCGAAATTGCGTTACACTAGAGCTGGTGTCTCCTCTGGGAACTGAATGGCTAAACGTATGATGAGTAAAGAGTTGGTCTCCGCAATCGTGACTGCGATCCTGCTGGCGGGCTTCCCCGGCCAGGCTTTCGCCCAGAAGAAACAGGCCGGCGGCCAGCGCGAAACTGTCGCCAAACCCCTGAGCGAAAAGGAACAGCGCAAAAAAGAAGCCAAGCTCCGCAAGGAGCTCGAAACTCCCTACCGCAAGTGGCTCAGCGACGACGTCGTCTACATCATCACCGACGAAGAACGCAAATCCTTCAAGAATATGCAGACCGACGAGGAACGCGAGCAGTTCATCGAGCAGTTCTGGATGCGCCGCGACCCCACCCCCGATACCCAGGAAAACGAGTACAAGGAAGAGCACTACCGCCGCATCGCCTACGCCAATGAGCGCTTCGCCTCCGGTATCCCCGGCTGGAAGACAGATCGCGGCATGATCTACATCACCTTCGGGCCCGCCTGACGAAATCGAGTCTCATCCCTCCGGCGGCACCTACGAGCGTCCCTACGAGGAAGGCGGCGGCACCACCTCCACCTACCCCTTCGAAAAATGGCGCTATCGCTACCTCCAGGGCGTCGGCAACCAGCAGGACATTCAAATTGAATTCGTCGACAAGACCATGACCGGCGAATACCGCATGACCATGGACCCGTCCGAGAAGGATGCCCTCCTCATGGTCCCCGGCGCCGGCTTGACCATGATGGAACAGATGGGCATGGCCAGCAAGAACGATCGCTTCACCCGCACCGACGGTACGCCTCGGCACCGGTACCCAGCCCCTGCCCGCCCGCATGAACCAGTTCGATCGCCTCCAGCAGTACGCCGACCTCCAGAAGGCGCCCAAGATCAAGTTCAAGGATCTCGAGGCCCAGGTCAACTCCCGCATCATGTTCAACCTGCTCCCCATGCAGGCCCGCGCGGACTTCTTCCCCGCTACTTCCACAACCGTCCTCACCAACATCACCCTCCAGTTCGGCCGCAAGGACCTGCAGTTCAAACAGGAACAGGGAATGTCCAAGGCCGTCGTCAATATCTACGCCCGCATCACCACCCAAACCCGCCGCGTCGCCAACGTGTTTGAGGAGGTTGTGACCGTCGACGTCCCCACCGAGCTCCTGCAACAGGCCAGCCAGGGTATGTCCATCTTCCAGAAGTCCATTCCCCTGCCCCCGGCATGTACCGCCTCAACGTCGTCGCCAAGGACATCGTCGGCGGCAACATGAACAACTACGAGATGGCCCTCAACGTCCTCGGATGGAGGACGACAAGCTCTTCGCCAGCTCCTCTCATCCTCGCCGACGTCCTCGAAGACGTCCCCACCGCTCCATCGGCACCGGCCAGTTCGTCATCGGCACCTCCAAGGTCCGCCCCCGCATGGGCGATTCCTTCAAGCGCGCCGAAAAGATGGGCATTTACATGAAGTTGTACAACTTCGAGCCGGAGGAGAAATCCAACAAGGCCAGCGGCACTATCGCCTACGAGATCGTCCGCACCGCCGACAACAGCAAGGTCATCGAATTTTCTGAGGAGATCACGGCCCTCGAAGGCTCTGCCTCCCAGATGATCCTTAAGAAACTGCTGCCCCTCTCCAGCATGGAGCCCGGACAGTACACTCTCAAAATCACGGTAACCGACAAGCTCAGGAATCAGTCCTTGACCCAGTCGGCGCAGTTCTCTATAACTTAAGATAGTTCCGGTGTGTGTCCAAAAGGGCTAAACAGGAGGCCCTAGCCATCAGGATGTTGCGCAATACCAGCGTCCTCCTCCTCGCCACTCTCATCGGTGGCGCGGCAAATGCGACAGGCGCCGAGCTGAAACTCTTCGGCTCGATCACGGGACAGGTGCGTAACACCGCCGGCACCACCCAGATGGGCGCCACCGTGCTCCTCATGAATCGCAATGAACGCGTCGTCCAGCGCGCCCTCACCGCGCCCGACGGCCGCTTCCGCTTCGATTCCCTCACGCCCGATCAGTACAGCGTCCGCGTCAACCTCAGCAGCTTCGTGCCCGCCATGCGCGGCAATGTGCCCGTCCGCGCCGGCATGGAGAGCTTCCTCAATATTCAACTGGCCAACCTCTTCAGCTCCATCGAGCTCGTCTACACCGCCCCCGGCCAAACCGGCGTGTTGAATGAGGATTGGAAGTGGGTGCTTCGCAGCTCCACCGCCACCAGGCCGGTCCTCCGCGTCTGGGATCCTCAATGGAAGGGCGCCACATCCACCTCGGCATCTCCCTCCATCTTTAATTCCACCAGCGGCGTCATGCGCATCTCCGCCGGCGATTCCGGTGTCTCCTCCGCCCTCGGCTCCGAACCCGATCTCGGTACCGCCTTCGCCGTTGCCACTTCCGTCTTCGGCGACAATCAGCTCCGCGTCAGCGGCAATCTCGGCTACGCCTCCAGCACCGGCTCACCCACCGCCGGCTTCCGCACCCGCTATACCCACGGCACCGGCGAAACCATCTCACCCGATGTCGAGCTCACCGTCCGCCAGGCATCCGTCCGTCAGCGCGCCGGGGCCGGCCTCCTCTTCGGCCCCGGCAATGCCCAATCCGAGCCGCTCCTGCGCACCATGTCCGTCAAGGTCGCCGATCGTAAGCGCATCACCGAAGATTTGACCCTCGAATACGGCGCCCTCATGGAAGCCGTCGCCTTCCTCCAGCACCTCAACGTCTTCAGTCCCTACGCCCGTCTTGGCTACGCCCTCAGCGAGGGCGATCTCATCGAGTTCGCCTTCTCCAGCGGCGTGCCCGCCCTCGATCTCATGGGCGGCGGCGCCGAGAGCGATGCCCAGGACTCTCTCACCGGCCTCGCCATGTTCCCCCGCCTCTCACTCGATAACGGCCGCGTCCGCGTCCAGCGCAATGAGACCTACGAAGTGGGCTACCGCAAGATCGCCGGCTCCCGCACCTATTCGGCTTCCGTCTTCCAGGACTTCACTCGCGATGGCGCCATCACCGCCGCCACCAGCGGAGGCGCCAACGCCATGCCCGATCTCCTCCCCGATCTCGCCTCCAATAGCTCCGTCGTCCACTCCGGCAATTTCCAGAGCTTCGGCTACTCCGCCAGCGTTACCCAGTCTTTCTGGGACCGCTGGTCCGCCACCTTCGCCCTCGGCGCCGCCGGCGCCCTGACAGCCACCAGCCGCGACCTCGAAGCCAATGACCCCGCCGAACTCCGCGCCGTTCTGCGCTCCGTCCGCCGCCCCTGGGCCTCCGCCCGCCTCAATGGCCTCGTCCCCGCCACCGGCACCCGCTTCATCGCCTCCTACCTCTGGACCACCAACGGCACCCTCGGCTCCACCCACGCCTACCTCACCCAGCGCTGGCAGCCCCAGATGGGCCTCAACCTCCAATTCCGCCAACCCCTCCCCGCCATTGGCGGCATCCCCGGCCGCCTTGAAATGACTGCTGAGCTCCGCAACCTCCTCGCCCAGGGCTACATCCCCATGACCAGCCCCGACGGCGGTTCGCTCCTTCTCATCCAGTTCCCCCGCACCATCCGCGGCGGCTTCAGCTTCATCTTTTAGGCTCTGAGCCAAACCCGTTCACAACCCCTGAAAATATCGCTATCTCCCGGCCCCTCAATCTCTTACAGCCTCCCACCCAACCGGAAATTTGGTCCCCATCCGCTATAATGGAATTGGGTTGAAACGCCGGCCGGCTCATCGCCCCTCGCCTTTAGTACAGCGGCGGCTCCCCATATGGCGTGGGCCGTTCCCCCAATCCGGACCGCTCTCCGCAGTTTGTGGGAGCGCGCCTACCGGTAGTGATTCCGATGAGCTGGAATTCAAATTCGAAGGGACCCCAAGCGGGTCCCTTCGGGCGTAACCGTTCGTCTGTCCGCCTCGAAAAACACCCCTCTCAAGGCCCCCGTGCGTCTATACGCCCCCTACCACCGCGGCAGCACCCTCTCCCAGTTCGGGTCCACGTGCGCCCGCATCTCCGCCGCGTCGTCCCGCTTGCGGAACGGCAGCTTCCGGTACCGCTCCTCCAGCCGCGCCACCTGGTCCATATCCAACTCGATCCCCAGCCCCGGTTTGTCCGGCATCACCACGCACCCATCCACGAATTTCACGCGCCCGCCCACCAGCACTTCATCCTGCTCGCTCTGCCACGGATAGTGCGTGTCACACGCGAACTTCATCGGCTCCGAAACGCAGCAGGTATGCGCCATGATCATCATGCTCACGCCCAGGTGATTGTTCGAATGCATCGAGACGCCCATGCCCAGCGCCTCGCACAAATCAGAGAGCTTCTGCACCGCCCGCAGCCCGCCCCAGTAGTGCGGATCAGATAACACCACCTGCACCGCGTCCGCCCGCCACGCCGGCACCACATCGTCCAGCGAGGTCACCGCCACATTCGACGCCAGCGGAGTCTCCACCCCAACGGCCAGCAGCCGCCTCCGCACCTCCGCCATCCCGTCCATCCCCGCCGCCGGATCTTCCAGATACCCGCCGCCGGACAACTCTTCCTTCAGCGACACGCCCACATGCACCGACGTCTCCACGCTCCACGCGCAGTTCGGATCAATCCGCAGCGGGTACGCCTCGCCAAACTCCGCCCGCAACTGCCGGATCGTTTCGATCTCCACCTCCGGCTCCAGCACGCCGCCCTTCAACTTGATCTCTTTGAAGCCGTAGAAATCCACCATCTGCTTGCACTGCCGCACCATCGTCTCCGGCGACAGGCACTCGCCATACTCATCGGCCCGCGCGTCGTCGCCCGTTCCCCCGCCGCCGCCGTGCTTGTAAAACAGATACGCCGAAAACGGCGCCGCATCGCGCGCCCGCCCGCCCAGCAGATCGCACACCGGCTTGTTCACCGCCTTGCCGATGATGTCCAGGCACGCCGCCTCCACCGCCGCAAACGCACGAGTCCGCGCATCCCGCGGGTTCTCGCCCGGTACCATCCACGTCTGCGAGCGGTCGCCCTCGTTCGCCGGCCGCCCCCACTGCATCCATAGCGCGTGGAGCTGGAACGGATCCATCCCCTCCACCATCGGGCGGATCGCTTCCAGCGCCGCCAGCGAGCCCTCGCCCCCGTGCGCTTCACTCACGCCCGTGATGCCGTCAGTCGTCGTCAGGACAAGGATCGTCCTCAACGCATACGGTGCATGCAAGCCATAACTACTGCGGATGGGTGGGTCGGCGACTGCGACCGGATGAATCGAAAAGGAAGAGATGCGCACGGCCTGAGATTATCACGCCGCGCGCCCACGAATCAGCAGACGGAAAGGAGGGTTTGCAGAACTACTTGCGCATGCCCGTGCCAGGGCTCTTCAGGCGAAGCTGGCGCATCTTCTTCTTGCTACGCTTCGGCTTGCTAATGATAAACGTGCCGCTACCCAGGTATGTTGCCTGGTACAGATTCTCTTTGACCTTCTCAACAGCCTTCTCAGCCACTACGGACCTCCAGATGATCGATTGACATTTCATTGTAGCGCAGTCAGTTGCAGCGCCTCAAAGGCTACCATGAACCATGGCTGGCGGCCCCTTCCACGTCCTCAGGCATCGCAACTTTCGGCTCTACGCCGGCGGCATGGCCGTCTCGCTGGCCGGCACCGCCATGCAGCAGCTCGCCCAGAGCTGGCTCATCTACCGCCTCACCCACTCCGAATGGCTCCTCGGCCTCACCTGGTTCTGCGCCAACGCCCCCATCCTCCTGCTGAGCCCCATCACCGGCGTCATTGCCGATCGCTTCCCCCGCCGCCGCATCGTCATGCTCGCCCAAACCGCCGCCATGCTCCAGGCCGTCGTCCTCGCCACACTCACCCTCACCGGTCACGTCCAGATCTGGCACGTCCTCACCCTTGCCACTCTCCTCGGCATCGCCAACGCCTTCGATATCCCCGCCCGCCAGTCTCTCTTCATCCACCTGGTGGGCAAGGAGGATCTCATCGGCGCCATCAGCCTCAACTCCGCCACCTTCAACTCCGCCCGCGTCGTCGGACCTTCGCTCGCCGGCCTCCTCGTCGCCCGCTTCGGCGAGGGCCCCTGCTTCGCCCTCAACGCCGCCAGCTTCCTCGCCGTCATCGGCAGCCTGCTCGCCATGCGCGTCCAGGAAGCGCCCGCCCCGCCTTCGGCCGAATCACCCCTCCAGCGCCTGCGCTCCGGCTTCCACTACGCCTGGCACACGCGCGCCGTCCGCGTCCTGTTGCTCACCGCCGGCGCCATCAGCCTCGCCGCCGCGCCCGGCATCGCGCTGGCACCCATCTTCGCCGACGCCATCTTCCACCGCGGCTCGCCCGGTCTCGGTCTGCTCACCGCCGCGCTCGGCGCCGGCGCCATCCTCGGCACCCTCAACCTCGCCGTCAGCCGCGGCGCCTCCAGCCTCTACTTCGTCATCCTCACCGCCGCTGCCGGCACCGGCATCGGCACCCTCGCCTTCGCCTGGTCCCCGCTCTTCCCCCTCTCCCTCGCCATCATGACTGTCGTCGGCGCCTCGCAGTTCCGCCTGAACGCCTCCACCAACACCGCCATCCAAACCCGCATCGACGACGCCTACCGCGGCCGCGTCATGGGCCTCTTCTCCATGATGGTGGTGGGCATGTTCCCCGTCGGCAGCCTCCTCGCCGGCGCCCTCGCCACCATCGCCGGCGCCCGTTGGACCGCAACTCTTGGCGGATTGGCGAGTCTTATGGCCGCCGCTTACGTCTATTCTGAAAGAAGGACTCTCCGCTCTTGGCTCGAACCCTAACCGCTCTCTTCGCTCTACTCCTGCCCTGGCAACTCTTCGCCCAGGCCCCCGACGCCGCGCTCATCAAACGGATGACCACGGAGATCGCCGACATCACCGGCCTCGCCGTCAAACGGCCCGTCCCCTTCGAGATGATCTCCCGCGCCGGTTGGAAACAGTGGGTCAACGACGAGATCACCCTCACCGTCAAGCCCGAAGAGATCCGCATCGAGGAACTCGTCCTTCGACGCTTCGGCCTCATCCCCGCCGATTACGATCTGCGCCAGGCCACCGTCGATCTGCTGGGCGAGCAGGCCGCCGCCGTCTATGACCATCGCCGCAAGCGCATGCTCTTTGTCGAAGGCGCCGCCGAAGGCGCCATGGAGGAGGCCGTGCTCATCCACGAACTCTCCCACGCCGTCGCCGATCAGCATTACGACATGAAGCGCTTCCTCGAAAAAGGGCCGAAATCCGACGAGGCCCAAACCGCCCGCATGGCCGTCGTCGAGGGCCAGGCCATGTGGATCATGCTGGAGTCGCAGATGCGCAAAATGGGCACCTCCCTCAAGGGCAACTCCGCTGCGCTCGATCTCATGCTGCCCAGCATGGGCAAGCTGGCCGCCGATTCCTACCCCATCTTCACCAAGGCGCCCCTCTACCTGCGCGAGACTCTGCTCTTCCCCTACACCGCCGGCCTGCTCTTTCAACAGGCGGTGCTCGAAAAGAACGGCAAATCCGGCTTTGCCGACGTGCTGCGCAATCCGCCGTCGTCCACCCAGCAGGTCCTCCATCCCGCCAGTTACTTCTCGGCCACCCAGCCTGCGCGGCCGCCCGTCCCCCCATTGGCCAACCTCAAGGAGTTCAACAAGCTCACCAGCGGCTCCATCGGCGAACTGGATTTCCAGATCCTGCTCCAGCAGTATGTCGGCGAACCGGATTCCCGCGCCACCGCGCCCAAACTGTTGGGCGGCCTGTTCGATCTCCTCGAACACAAGAAGGAGAAGTATGCTGTTCTGCGGTGGAGCGCGGAATGGGATTCGCCGGAAACCGCCCGCGCGTTCCTTGCCCAATATCAGAAGGTGCTGCGAGGCAAGTCCAAACTAATCGAGCTCACACAGGATACACCCGCCCGGCTCGCCGGACATAACGAGCATGGCGACTTTCTCATCACTCTCGAATCGGCCCGCATCACCGGGCTGGAAGGCTTGAAACGCACCGAACCCGCAGGCCGTCCTGCGCTATAGTGAAGAATTCCCAGATTATGATCAACCGTCGAACCTTTGTTGGCTTGGGCGCCGGCGCCGCCCTTGGCAGCCTCGATTTGAGCGCCCAGATGAAGACCGGCAAGCCCGCCCCCGAGCTGGTGATCTCACTGAATAGCGGTGAGCAGCTACTGCTTAGCAAGCTCAAGGGCAAGGTCGTGGTGCTGGAGGTGCTCCTCACCACCTGCCCCCACTGCCAGAAATGCTCTGCCACTATGCAGAAACTCTATGCCGAGATGCGCGGCGCTTTCCAGCCCGTCGGCACCGCGATCAACCCCGACGACATGGGCCAGGCGCGGATGATGATTCCGCAGTATGTTTCCAGCCTCGGCCTCAAGTTCCCGGTCGGCTGGACACCGCGCGAGATGGTCTACAAGTGGCTCGACGCCGATACCAACAAAGGCCCCATCTACTTCCCGCAGGTGGTAGTCATCGATAAGGCGGGCATCGTCCGGAGCCATCACCCGGCCACCGATCAGAAGTTCTTTGAGAACGAAGAGGCCCATCTCCGCGAAGAGATCAGCCTGCTGATCGGCGCCCCCGCCGGCGCCAGGAAAGGCAGCTAATCCCATGCGCATCCTCCTCTCCACTCTGCTTGCCCTCAGCGTTCTCGCCCCTCTCCAGGCCGCCGATGTGCCGCGCCCGGCCACCGAAATCAAGTTCATCTCTCAGACCGGCGAGACCATTCGCCTCAGCGAACTCAAGGGCAAGGTCGTCATCATCGAGTTCCTGCTCACCCACTGCCCCAGTTGCAAGAGCTCCGCGCGCCTGCTGGGCAACCTCCAGCGCCAATACGATGCCAAGGGCGTACGCGTCATCGGCCTGGCCATCGATGCGGGCGCCGGCCCCAAGATCCCCGGCTTTGTCCAGGAAGCCAACGCCACGTTCCCCATCGGCGTCATGGAACACTCCAAGGCTCAGGAGTTCCTGCAGTTCCCCTCGATTGTGCAGATGATGATGCCGCGCATCGCCATCGTCGACAAAAAGGGCATGATCCGCGAGCAGCACGGCGCCGACGAGCCGTGGATGTCGCCGGCCATGGAAGAGACCAATATCCGCAAGGTCATCGACAAACTGCTGGCCGAGCCCGCCTCCGCCGCCGTCAAGAAAGCCGCCCCCAAGAAGTAATTCATGCGCACTGTTCTGCTGCTCGTCTCCGCCGCCTCGCTGGTCTTCGCTCAGGCGCCCAACACGCTCACTCCCGCCGAAAAGGCCGCCGGCTGGCAATTGCTCTTCGACGGCCAATCGATGAAGGGCTGGCAGCCCACCGCCGCCGGCGCCTGGTCGATTGAGGACGGCTGTCTGAAATCGCTTAGCAAGCCGGTGCTCCGCGAGGACCTGATCTCCAACGGGACCTTCGGCGATTTCGAGCTGACGTTCGAATGGAAAGTGGCGCCGGGCTCCAACAGCGGAGTGAAGTACAAAATTCAGGACGCCGTCCTGGTGGACGATCACCAACTACCCAACAGGATGCCCTTTGAGCAGCAGGTGGCCTACTTCCTGAAGACCCGTAGCGCAAAGAAGGAGCTCGTCAAGCCGGGCTCGGATGCGCAAGTTTATCCCGTGGCCTTTGAGTATCAGGTGATCGACGACGGGAAGCACCCGGACGCCGTCCGCAACGCTTCCAGCCGTGCTGGCGCGCTTTACCGCATGGCCGCCCCCAGCCAGGCCGCCGCCAAACCGGTGGGCGAGTTCAACCAGGGCCGCATCGTGCTACGCGGCAAGCATGTGCAGCACTTCCTGAATGGGATCAAGGTGGTGGAGATCGATCTGGACGCCCCGCAGGTGCGCGCCAGCATTGAACAGCGCTGGGCCGCCGGCAATCCCGTGCGGGATCTGCTCTTGAATATGCCCAAGGCGATGACGCCGGTTGCCATCCAGCATCACAATGATGTCGCCTGGTATCGCAACGTCAAAATCCGGCCGCTCGCCGCGGCGAAGTAGGTTATAATCAAGCTATTGGGCGCCCGTAGCTCAGCTGGATAGAGCGCTTGCCTCCGGAGCAAGAGGTCGCAAGTTCGAATCTTGCCGGGCGTACCACAGAATTTAGTCTCCCTCCTCTAAAGAGGCCTCGCCGCTGAGGCCTCTTTTTGTTGGCCTATGCCGCCAGTTGCCGCCCTGTTGGACATGCGGACCGCACAACAAATAGCGGCTGCCGTTCATAGCCGAACGACTTGAGACCCTGCGCGATCCCTGCCAGGGTCGCCCGCTTGTAGGCGCTATCCGGCCACGCCGCCACGCAGTTGAGCCGGTTCAACTCCATCTCGATCCATCTGGAGTACATCTTCTTCTCCTCACGCCATAGGAGCAGCAAGCGGGTCGCCAATTGACCTAAACCATTGGAAGAATAGTACTGGACGCGGATCTTCGCCAGGGAGAAGAAAAAGCGGCGGCTGGTCTCAATCTGAGACGAGCGTCCGGAATGATGCGCTCACCGGATGTCGATGCCCAGCAGTGGCGCAAAGGCTAGAGCCTGGGCCATGTCCACAATGGCGCCCTGGAGATCGGCCGCCTCCAGCCGCATTCCATCCACAACGGAGCCGCGCAGATCCGTCCCCGCCAGCTTCGCCTTGGTCATCTCCACGTTGAGCAGGCGGCAATCTCTGAACACACAACCGCGCAGGTCGGCGTCATGGAAGTCGGCGTCCTGGAAGTCGCAGTTGACGAACTCGCAGTGCTCAAACCGGGAGAAGCGAAACTGGCTGTAACGCTGGTCTCCGCCGGAGATCAAAAGGCTTTGCCAGGACGTTTCACCGAGGCGCAGGCCGGTCATGCGGCAGCCCACCAGTTCCACGCGGACGGCCGTCAGCGACGTGAGCTCCACATTGGCCAGATCACATTCGGTGAAACGGACGTCCTTCCATTTGCCCGTGCGGATGACGGCGCGCGGCAAGGCCACACGCTCAAAGGCGCAGCTTTCCAGGCGCAGCCTGTGGAGCACGAGGTCCTCGATTTGCCCGCCACTGACGAGCTGATCCATTACCTCCACATCGCCGCCGGGAAACAACGCTGCCGTGTCCCCGGCCGGCTCCAACCCGCGCGGCAGATCGGCCGGATCCCGCTGGCAGCCTTCCTTTTTCGCCGCCTCTCTCCTGGTCCCCATGGTGGTCTTCTTCACTCGACCAGAGTAACCTGAAGCGTGCGCCTTCTGACACTCTGCCTTCTTTCCCTGACAGCCGCCTGGGCCGCCGAGCCGGCGCGCTTTACCGAACACCCCATCGCCACCGATTTGAAGGGGGGCTACCAGGTGGTGGTGGCCGACCTCAACGCCGACGGTAAACCCGATATCATCGCGCTCGGTTCCGGCATGAAGGAGCTGGTCTGGTACGAGGGTCCGGATTGGCAGCGTCATGTGCTCGCTACCGGCCAGAACCGCATGATCAATTGCACGGTGGTGCAGGTGGCAGGCCAACCGCAAATCGTGCTGGCCAGCGAGTTCGATAACGAGGCGAAGAAGAGCATCGGCCTGGTGAGCGTGCTGACGCCGGGAACCAACGTGCGACAGCCGTGGAATGTGAAAGAGATCGATCGTCTCACCACGTCGCACCGGCTGCGGGTGGCCAATCTCGACGGGCGCGGTCCGGTGGTGGTGAATGCTCCGCTCACCGGAGCCAAGGCAGTAGGCCCCGACTATCGGGATCATGCACCGCTGGTTTACTACCGCCCCGGCGAGTGGAAGCGGGAGATGATTTCGGAGGCCAATGAAGGAGTGGTACATGGCCTGCTGGCGTTCGATTGGGACCGCGACGGGCGCGATGAGATTCTCACCGCCAGCTTCGTGGGGCTGCATCTCTACAAGTTCGGCCGGGGTGGCAAATGGACGCGGACGGAGCTGAGCAAGGGGGATCCTGCGCCGTGGCCGAAATCCGGTTCGAGTGACGTGGCCGGGGGGCACTCGAAAAAGAAGCGGTTCCTGGCGGTGATCGAATACTGGCATGGCAACCAGACCGTGATCTACCGGAAGAAGAAGCGCGCCTGGCAGCGGCAGGTGATCGACGACGCTCTGGTGGAGGGGCATACGATCCTGACGGCGGACTTCAACGGAGATGGCCGCGATGAGGTGCTGGCTGGCTTTCGCGGAAAGGGGCGGAGCGTGTTTATGTACTACGCCGATGGCGACCGCTGGACGCGCAAGATCCTCGACAACGGCGGCATCGCCGCCAATGCCTGCGCGGCTGCGGACTTGAATGGAGATGGCCGGGTGGATGTGGTTTGTATCGGCGGGGCCACGACGAACCTGAAGTGGTATCAGAACCAGGGACCGGCGCAGCGCTGAACATGCCGGGCGGGCGCCGCGGGCTTCACCTCAATCGAGGTGTTTCACGAGGATGACCTCGTTGCCCGGCTCGTTGTAGATCACTTCATCCACCAGCTTCTTGGCCATCAGGATGCCGAAGCCGCCCATGCGCAGCCCGGCCTTGTCACGCGCCTCCATGTGCGCCACCGGCGACGCCTCGGGATGCGAGACGGCGGCGTGCTCAAGCGCCGTGCGCGAAAACCCGGGACCGGGATCCTCCATGTGATAGACCAGCGCGCGCTTGCTGCGGATACGCGAAACGCGCACCCACTGCTCCGGATTGAGGTTGCCGCCGTGTTCGATGGCATTGATCAGCAGTTCGCGAAATGCCGTCGCGACGCCGATGCGCTCATCGGGATCGAGATCGAACTTCATCTCCTCCATGAACTGGAGCAGGCGGTCTGCCGTCGCCAGCGTGCAGCGGATCTTCAGGGTGAGAAACTCCGGCAGCGCCGACATCACGCGGATGCAATCGTCGCAGGGCGGTTGGCGCACCGCGTTCTCCATCATGTCGCGGACGGCGCCGCTGGAGAACGGCCGGCTGAAGTAGCAGTAGGCCTTTTGCTGGAGGGCGTCAATGACGTCGGCGCTACTAGCCGCGGCATCAATGAGGATCACACGCACGCCGGGTTGCGCTTGCCGAATGGCCGCGACGTAATCCCCCCCGCCGCCGGCGGTGGGACGCCCGTCCTCGACGACGACGAGATCAAAACGGCGCTTCCGCAGCAGAGCCAGCCCGACTTCCAGGGTGGCAGTCTGCTCCACCAACCATTCAAAGTCTTCCGACTGGCTCTCGAACAGCGGTGGCAAGTCCGGCGCGCTGCCAATCAATAGTCCGACATATGGCTCGGTCATGCAGATTGACTCAATTATAGGGCCAGAATCAATTTGCCGCTCGTGGTTTGGAAGAGGAAGTCTCCGAGTACCGGCAGACGGCATGGCAGGGGGTCTAGGTCCGCATGGCGTCTACCGGCACCAAAGAGCGCTGCAAGCCAGACTAGCTCACGATTCAAGGGGAGCCGTCCGTTTAGTGCTTGCTCGCTTCTTTAATTGTGAGGCACCGATTCGCATATATTGGGTAAAGAATTGTCAACAATGGCGAGGTCGCGGCCGGACGGTGATAGCATAGCCTCCGATGCTATTCCCCACCCTCGCATTGCTCCTGGTTGCCGCCGGCATCAACGGATCGTGGGTCGCGCAGCGCCCCGGTCCCGGCGGCCAGCCGACTGACACACAGTTCAATTTCACGCAGGAGGGTGACGCCTTCACGGGCACGATGCTCTCCGCCATGGGCTCGCAGAACGTCGTCAACGGCAGGATCGACGGCGACACCATCGCGTTTGAGGTCGTCTCCAACATGATGGGCCAGGAACGGCGGATGAAGTACCAGGGCAAGCTGGAGGGCGACACGCTAAAGCTGACGATGCAGATGCCGGCGGGCGCGGGCCCGGGCGGACCCGGTGGACCCGGTGGCCCGGGCGGACCGCCTCCTGGCGCGGGCCCGGGCGGACCGGGTGGACTCGGTGGCCCGGGCGGACCACCTCCCGGAGCGGGCCCGGGCGGGCCGGGAGGTGGCGGGATGCGGGGCCCTCGGGAGATGGTGGCCAGGCGGGGCGTTTCGGAATCGTTGAAGAAGCAGATGGAAGCCGACGCCAGGCGGCCCAGGACCACGCTGCCGGGGCGGAAGGCGCTCGCACCCAACGGGCTGGCCCAGACGCCGCCGATGGGCTGGAACAGTTGGAACAAGTTCGGCACGCGTGTCAGCGATCAGCTCATCCGCGAAACGGCCGACGCGCTGGTGTCCTCCGGGATGCGCGACGCCGGATATGTCTATCTCACCATCGACGACGGCTGGCAGGGCACACGCGACGACGCCGGCAATCTGCGGCCCAACGAGCGGTTTCCGGATATGCAGGCGCTGGGCGCCTACGTCCATGCCAAGGGCTTGAAGTTTGGCATCTACTCCTCGCCGGGGCCGCGGACGTGCGGACGGTTTGAGGGGAGCTCTGGCTACGAGGCGCGCGACGCCGCGCTATTTGCGTCGTGGGGGGTGGACTTCTTGAAGTATGACCTGTGCAGCGCCGGCCAGATGTTCGCCGAGACGGATCAGCCGCGGCTCTTCCAGTTGATGGCGGAGCACCTACGGGCGACAGGCCGGCCGATTCTGTACAGCATCAGCCAGTACGGCCGGGCCAATGTGCAGGACTGGGCCGCCTCCATCGGCGCCAACATGTGGCGTACCACGTTTGACATCCGGGACCAGTGGGCATCGGTGGCGCAGATCGGCTTCGCCCAGAACGGGTTGGAGAAGGCGGCCGGGCCGGGACACTGGAACGATCCGGACATGCTGGAAATCGGGAATGGCGGTTTGACGGCGGATGAGTCGCGAAGCCACATGGCGCTGTGGGCGATGCTGGCAGCGCCGTTGATGGCCGGCAACGACGTGCGCACGATGACGAAGGAGACGCTGGAGATTCTGACCAACCGCGACGTGCTGGCAGTGAGCCAGGATCCGCTCGGGCGGCAAGGCTACCGGTTGGCGCAGGAGGGCGAGACGGAGACGTGGGTGAAGCCGCTGAAGGACGGAGCGTTTGCCGTGGCCCTGTTCAATCGGGGCAGTGCTCCGGCAGAGCTGAGGCTGGCATGGTCCGCGCTATCGCTGAAGAAGGCGCCGAAGGTGCGGGACCTCTGGCAGGGCCGGGACCTCCCCGCCCCGGCGGGTGGGCTGGCAGCCACGGCGGCGGCGCACGGCGTACTGCTATGGAAGGTGACACCGTAGGCGGATTGTCGCGGCGTCATGGGACAAAGTGTCCCATGCTGCACCTAACTGTCTAGTTTTATTGTTGTCGCGAAAGAACTTGGAGACCGGCGCGCTGTGGTCACCCGATTGCAGTTCATCAGAGCGAAACATCCGCAATTCTAAAGTGTAGAGAATCGGCGGTTTGAGTTCACAACAGAGATCCTAATCCTCAGGGCTGCCCACACACCAGGGGCAGCCCTTTTTTTGCGTGTTGGGGGGGCGGGCGGCAAACGCTCCGCACCCAATCGACCCCTTGCTGCGTCTATGACTTAGAGCGATGGAACGACGGTCCGGCTTGGTGTGCCCTGTTATACTGACTAGCAGGGAGACTGTACCCGGCCGGGCTAGCCCGGGAGGGGCTTCGAAATGAATTACAACGGCACCTTTAAGTATGCGGTGGTGACTGTATCCACCTGCCTGGTTGCGCTACTACTCATTGGCGCCGTCCTCGGCCAGAGTTCAGACAACGGCCCCAGCGATCCCTACCGCCACATCAACGTCTTCACAGAGGTCTTTGCCAAGATCAAGGCGGACTATGTGGAAGAGCCGGACATGAAGAACGTAGCGTTGGGTGCCATCAACGGCCTACTGGTTTCGATTGACCCGTTTGCCAGCTATCTGAACGCCGACCAGTACAAGCAGTATTTAAAGACCAAGGCCGACCCGAAGGCGGGCCTGGGCCTGCTGTTGAGCCGCAAATATGGCTACGAGATTGGGGTGGTGGATGCGATCCCGGGATCTCCCGCCGATAAGGCCGGTCTCTCGACGGGCGACATCCTGGAAGCGATCAATGGGATTTCGACACGGGACATGCCGCTGGCCTATGCCGACGTGCTGCTGCACGGCGAGCCCGGATCGACGATTGAGCTGACCGTGCTGCGGTTGCGCAAGCCGGAGCCGGTGAAGATGACGCTGACCAGGGCTGTGGTGACGGCGCCGGCGGTGACATCCAGGATGATCGACAAGGAAACCGGCTACGTCAGCGTGGAGGATCTCTCGGCTGGCAAGACGGCCGGTGTGCAGGCCGCCATTGCGGGATTGCAGAAGCAGGGCGCCACGAAGCTGGTGCTGGATCTGCGCCACTCGTCGTTGAGTGTGCCGGAAGAGGGAGTGGCGCTGGCCAGCCTGTTCCTGGAAAAGGGTACGATTGGTTCCCTGAGCGGGCAGAAGGTGCCGAAGAAGATGTTTGAGGCCGACCCCACGAAGGTCATTTTCAAGGGCCAGATGGTGGTGCTTGCCAACCGCGGCACGTCAGGCGCGGCGGAGGTTGCGGCTGCTGCGTTGCTGGAGAACAAGCGCGCACAGGTGGTGGGTGAGCGGACCTATGGTGACGCAGCGTTGCGCAAGACGGTGACGACGGAAGACGGCGGCGCTGTGCTTTTGGCTGTGGCCAAGTTCTATGCCCCGAACGGCAAGGCGATCCAGGACAACTCGGTGACGCCGACGTTTGCGGTAGTGGACGTGGAAGCAGACGCAGTGGTGGACGAGGAAGACGTCAAGCCGGCCCAACCGGCGGTGAAGGAGACGGCCAAGCCAACAGAGGACATGATCCTGAAGAAGGGTCTGGAAGTGCTGAGTGGCAAGGCTGTGCAGGCGGCGGCGCCGGTGGTGGCAGTGCGGCCGGGCGAGCCGCAGGTTCTGGGCCCGCTGAATATCCCGAAACAGTAGCTGAGTTTGAATCAAACCGATTGAAAGCCGAAGAGAATGCCGATTTACGAGTACAAGTGCGAGAGTTGCGATCAGGTCATTGAGAAGATCCAGAAGTTCAGCGATCCTCCGCTGACGGTGCATGAAGCGTGTGGCGGCAACCTGGTGCGTCTGATCTCGACGTCGGCGCTCCAGTTCAAGGGCAGCGGTTTCTACATTACGGACTACAAGAAATCCGGCGCCAACGGCGGGAAGAGCCCGAACTCAAAGAACAGCGACTCATCGTCCAAGAGCGAGTCCGGGTCCAAGAGCGAATCGTCCTCCAAGAGCGATTCGTCGTCCAGTTCGGATTCGTCGTCCTCGTCATCCTCGTCGCCGGCGGCGAGCAGCACACCGTCCAGCAGCACCACGTCCACGTCCTCCTCTACCTCCTCAGAATCGAAAAAGTAGTGCGCTACGTTGTCTTCGACCGGGACGGAACGCTGATTGTCGAGAAGAACTATCTCGCGGATCCGGACCAGGTGGAGCTGCTGCCCGGGGCGCGCGAGGCGATGGAGCGGGTGCACGAACTGGGCCTGGGCGCCATCATCGTCACCAATCAATCCGGCATCGGGCGTGGCTACTTTGATCTGGCCACGGCAGGGCGAGTGAACGGCCGCATGATGACGCTGCTGGGCGAGAGCGGCAAAGCGATCCGCGGCATCTATCTGTGCCCGCACGATCCGGCCAAGCCGTGCGACTGCCGCAAGCCCAAGCTGGGCCTGTTGAGGCAGGCGGCGCGCGAGCTGAAGTTCAAGATGGAAGAGTGCTTCGTCATCGGCGACAAAGACGCGGACATCGAACTCGCGCGGAATGCCAAAGCAAAGGCGATCCTGGTGACGACGGGCTACGGCGCGGAAGCCAAAGCCACGCCCGATTTCACTGCGCCCGGCCTGGTTGCGGCCGTGAACTGGATTGCCGCCGCCATAGCGAACTGAGGCCGGCGGCAAGGGCCGCAAGGGCGAGACCGGCTACGGCGTCGATGGCGAAGTGGTAGCGCCCGTAGATGGTGGCGAAGCCGATCAGAATCGCCAGAATCAGAAACGCACGGCCGAGCCACGGCTTTTCCGGAATCAATTTCATCACTGCGAACGCGGCGGAGAAAGCGGCAGCCGAGTGGCCGCTGGGGAAGACGCTGGTGTGGATGCCGTAGTTGCCGACGAAGAAGAGATTGAGGCGGCGGAGCGAGCTGAGCATGGGCAGATCGTCCAGCGGGAAGACGCTGCGGGGCGGCTCGCTGGGGAAGAACGGATAGAGGGCGTAGGCGGTGAGCGTGCCGAAGAGCAGGATGCTGTAGGCGTCGTCGAGCCGCGGGCGGGCGCGGTAGAGGTAGAAGACCGACACCGTGACGATGGGCATGATGTAAACGAGCAGGTAGGAGAGTTCCAGGAGATTGGGCAGCACGGGCCCGAGGGCCTCGATGGCGGACTTCAGGCCCCAATCGTGGAGCAGGCGGCGGTCCCAGACAACCCAGTAGTTTTCAAATGCGCGCGAAGTGTGGGGCAGCGCCATCCAGCCCATCTCGCGGAAGGCGAGCAGGATGAGGGGCACGGGGTACCAATCGCGGACGCGATCCAGCAGGACAAAGCCGCGATCCTTGTGGGCCCAGGCGAAGAGGCAAAACCACATGATGAGCGCCGGGTTGAGGGTGAAGATGAGAGTCCGGATTTCGGGCGCGATGGGGCGCGCGGCGGCGATGGCCATCACGTAGAGGAAGTAGGCGCTGAAGAAGAGCTCGGAGCGGCGGAACTTCATGTCATTTCCAACGCTGGATTCGATCCGCGACTAAAATGGTTGCATGGCATCGACCAGACGTCACTTCCTGCAAGGCACTGCGCTCGGCGCCGCTGCCCTGCCCGGCGGACTCGCCCAAGTTACAGGCAAGTCACCAAACGATCACATTCAGTTTGCCACGATCGGCATCGGCGGGATGGGCACGGGCGATACGGAATCGGCCATGCGTGTTCCGGGCAGCAAACTGGTGGGGGTCTGCGACATCTATCAGGGGCGGCTGGACCGCGCGAAGGAAGTGTACGGCAGCGGGCTGTACACCACGCGCGACTACCGCGAGATCCTGTCGCGCAAAGACATCGACTACGTGATCATCTCGACGCCGGATCACCTGCACGCGCCGCTCTCCATTGCGGCGATGGAGGCGGGCAAGGACGTCTACGTGCAGAAGCCGATGGTGCAGAAATGGGAAGACGGGCTGAAGGTGGTGGAGGCTGCGCGCAAGACGGGGCGCGTGATCCAGGTGGGCAGCCAGCGCGTATCGAGCGTGGTGTATCAGAAGGCCAGGCAGTTGCTGCAGTCTGGCGCGATTGGCGAGTTGAACATGGTGGAGGCGTGGTGGGACCGTAACTCCGCCATCGGGGCGTGGCAGTATTCGATCCCGCTGGATGCGACGCCGGCCAACATCGATTGGGACCGCTTCATCGGCGGGGCGCCGAAGCGCGAGTTTGATCCCATCCGGCTCTTCCGCTGGCGCAACTATCAGGACTATGGGACGGGCGTGGCCGGCGATCTGTTTGTGCACCTCTTCTCCGGAATGCACTTTGTGACCGGGGCACTGGGGCCGAACCGGGTGTTCGCATCGGGCGGGCTGCGGTTCTGGAAAGACGGGCGCGACGTGCCGGATGTCCTCTTGGGGCTGTACGACTACGAGAAGACGCCGGCGCATCCGGCATTTAATCTCGCATTGCGGGTGAATTTCGTGAATGGTGGCGGGGAAACGTCGGGATTTAAGTTCACGGGCAGCGACGGCGTGATGACGATCGGCAACGGGGTGACGCTTTCGCGCCTGCCGAAGGAGAAGAATCCGGGCACGTCGGCAGGCGGCTTTGACAGGGCGACGCAGGCGCTGATCCTGGCCGAAAACCGGAAGAAGTATCCGCCGCAGAAGACGGATCTGGAAAACGGGGAGCCTTTGGCCAACGAGCGGTGGCTGGCGCCGCGCGGCTATAGCGATCAGGACGAGCATCATGCGAACTTCGCAGCGGCGGTGCGGGCGCACAAGCCGGTGACGGAGGATGCGGTATTCGGGTTGCGCGCGGCGGGTCCGGCGCTGCTTTCGAATCTGAGTTACTACTCGCGCCAAACGATGGCGTGGGATCCGATCAATATGCGGGTGAAGGCATGAAGATGAATATCGCAGCGAATGACAATCTGCAGATCGCGCTGATCGGGTGCGGCGGCATGGGCCAGGGCGACGTGCGCGACGCGCTGATGAATCCGGGCGTGAAGATCGTGGCGGCGGCCGACATTTACGACGGACGGCTGACGCGCATGAAGGAGCAATACGGCGGCATCGCGACGACGCGCGATTACCGCGAGGTGCTGGCGCGGCCGGACGTGGACGCGGTGATCATCGCCACGCCGGACCACTGGCACGCGCCGATCTCCATCGCCGCGTTGAACGCGGGCAAGGACGTGTACTGCGAGAAGCCGATGGTGCAGAAGATCAGCGACGGCAAGCCGGTGATCGAGGCGCACAAGAAGTCCGGGCGGATCTTCCAGGTGGGGAGCCAGTATGCCTCCGCGCTGTCGTTTGTGAAGATCCGCGAGCTACTGGAAAAGGGCACGATCGGAACGTTGAATACGGTGGAGGCGTGGCTGGACCGGAACACGGCGATGGGCGCGTGGCAGTATTCGATTCCGCCCGATGCGTCGCCTGCCAACGTGGATTGGGAGACGTTTCTGGGGCGCGCGCCGAAGCGGCCGTTTGAGCCGATCCGCCTGTTCCGCTGGCGGAATTACAACGACTACGGCACGGCCATTGCGGGCGATCTGTACGTGCACTTGCTGACGGGCTTGCATACGGCGACGCGCTCGCTGGGGCCCAACCGGATCTATTCGACCGGCGGCTTGCGGTATTGGAAGGACGGGCGCGACACGCCCGACGCGCAGCTCGGAATTATTGAATATCCGGAGACAGCGACGCATCCGGCATTTTCGTTTATGATGCGCGTGAACTTCAAGAGCTCGAAGTTGAACGAGGATTTCGGGTTCCGCTTCACGGGCTCCGAGGGCACCATCACGACGGACGTGCGCACGGTGACCGTGGCGCGGCAGCCGAGAGAGAAGGAGCCGGGCTACACGGTGGAGACGTTCACCAAAGCCATGCAGGCGAAGTATGTGGCGGACTACCGCAAGAAGTATCCGGCGGGGCAGGCGACGCCGGAGAGCCTGGCGGGCATCACCGAGACCAGGTACGAATACGGCCGCGATGCGCACCAGGTGCACATGGCGAACTTCATTGAGGCTCTACGCACACGCCAGCCGCACTTTGAAGATTCGACGTTCGGTCTGCGCGCCGCCGGCCCGGCGCTGCTCTGCAATACGAGCTATTACGAGCGCCGGATCTGCACGTGGAATGCGGAGACAATGGCGGCCGGTTAGCTACAGCTCCTTCAACCAGGCTTTGGAGAACTCGGCGGCGGCCGTAGTGGGCGCTTTTCCGGCGCGGTACATGGCCTTCCAGAGACTGCTCTTGCGCTCGTAGGCGGGGTTGACGAATTTCTTCTTCCCGCCTACTTCCGTGGTTGGAGCGGCGAAGTCCACAGTGGCGGCCTGGGCGATGAGAGTCTGGAGCTTCTTCTTCAGGACCGTCTTCCAGGCGTACTTGTTGTAGTTGCGCTGTTCCTCTTCGAGCTTGCCCTTGTTGGCGAGTAGAACGATCTCCTCGTCGGTGGCGGGGCCGTCGTTGTCGATGGAGAACAAAACCGTGTACTCCTTTTTGAACTGCTCCGGATTGGACGCGATGAGGGGCTGGATCTCGGCAGCCTTCGCGGCGAGCTTCTGGTACTTGGCCTTGTACTTCGGGTTGGTGGAGGTCTGGGCTTGGCGGGTCCACGACTTGAGCGAATCCCCGTGCATGGCCTGGAGGGAACTGAGCGGATTGCCACGCAATTGCAGCACGGTCTGCGCCATCATCTGCTTCTGCATATCCGCGATGGGATCCACGCCCGGCTTACCCGTTCTCATCGCCTGCATCATCTCTTCCTGAGACTGCACCTTGATTCCGTGATTCACTCCCTTGTGGCCCAGCCTGACGCTCTCGTCGTGCGCTTTTTGAAACGCGGGCGTGTTGACCAACGCCTTCATCGCGGCGCCAATGGCGTTGACGGCCGCCACGCGATCGGCCTCGCTGAGCCCCCTGGCCACCTTGATGGCGTTCTGTGAGAGCCACGGCACCTGCAACTCGGACGACTCGTCGCGCAGGCCGCCGCTGACGCGCGCGTCGATGTCTTTCGGTGTCAAACCGAGGGTGGACAGGTCAAACTGCCAAGCCAAGGCAGTGCCGCAAATGGCCAGCGTCAGGAAAGCGGGCAGAGTTCTGATTTGCATTGATCCTCCGGTGCTCTGCAATTGTACACGGTTCTGCGGAACTTCCGCTTCTGATAGCGTGGAGCGTATGGCGTCCCGAGTGGCTCTCTATGTCGATGGATTCAACTTCTACTACGGGGTGACGAACCACTACCGTGCGGGGAAGGAGAAGCGCGGGTACTCGCTTTCGGGGCTATGCTGGACGGACTTTCGCGCGCTGGCAGAGCGCCATTTTTTGAAGCAGGGCGAGGAGCTGACGCAGATCCGGTATTTCACGGCGCCGGTGACGGCGGCGGTGGAGACGACGAACCGGCCTGGCGAACAGAACCGTTATGAGACGTGGATGAAGGCGGTGCGGACGATCGCGGGGCTGGAGGTGATCAGCGGGTTCTACAAGCCGCGGCATGAGGCGCCGGGGCAAGGAGCGAAGTCCCGGGATGAGAAGCTGACGGATGTGAATCTGGCGGTGGAGTTGCTGCTGGACGGGCTGGCCGGGGTGTATGAGCGGGCAATTGTGTTGAGTGGGGATGCGGATCAGATGCCCTCGATCCTGGCTGCGGCATACCGGCTGCCGAAGCCGCGGCGGGTGCTGGCGCTGCTGCCGCCGGCGCAGGACAAAGAGGATTGGAAGCACCGGTATTGCTGGGCGGCAGAGGGCTTAGCGCAACGCATGACGATGCCGCACACGGCGCCGCATCATGTGGACGTGGGCGTGCTGGGCGAGCGGGAGTTGGCCAACAGCCTGCTGCGCTACGAACTGCCTGAGGTCAGTTGCCCTTCGTACTGGCGGCTGCCGGGGCACTACCTGGCGGCGCAGTGCGAGGCGCGCTGGCGGCCTGTCTGATGGCGTCCCACGGCTGGACGCCGCAGCGCTGCATCCAGGCGGCGTAGGACTTGCTGAGCTGATCGACGCGGGCGGGCTGGGCGGCGGCGAGATCGGCGGTTTCGGTGCGGTCTGACTCCATATCGTAGAGCTCCCATGGACCGCGGTGGGCGGCGACGAGCTTCCAGCGGCCTTCGCGGATGGCGCGGTTGCCCTCGTGCTCCCAGAACATGGCGGGGCGTTCCTGTTTTGGACCTCCGCGCATCGCGGGAACGAGGCTGCGGCCTTCCATGGGGATTTTACCGGAGGGATAGCGGGCGCCGGCGAGGTGGGCGAGGGTGGGCATGATGTCGATGACGTGGCCGGCGCCGTGGTGGAGGCTATTGGGCTGGAGGCGGTCGCCCCACGCGGCGATGAGGGGTGTGGAGATACCGCCTTCATGGACCGACATTTTGTGGCGGCGGAAGGGGGTATTGGAGACGTGGGACCAATCGGGGCCGAAGCTCTGGTAGGTGGTAGCGGGGCCGGGCATCTCGCCGGGGATGTTGCCGCCGGGGCCACTATCGGGTGGAGCCCAGACGCCGGCGCGGCGCTGGTTGAGCAACTCGGCGCTGGCGCCGTTATCGGAGAGGAAGAGGAAGACGGTGTTATCGAGCTGGCCGTTGCGGCGGACCTGCTCGACGATGCGGCCGACGTTGCGATCGAGGCGGGTGACCATGGCGGCGTGGACGGCCATGCGGGCGGCCTGCCAATCGTGATTGGGCGCGGAGGCCCAATCGGGGACGCGTTCGTCGCGGGCGGAGAGAGGCCAGCGAGGATCGAGAAGGCCGAGCTTGAGCTGCTTTTCGTGACGGCGGCGGCGGATCTCGGTCCAGCCGATTTTGTAGAGATCGCGGTAGCGGTCGATTTCGGCGGCGGGCGCATGGAGGGGCCAGTGGGGCGCGGTGAAGGCGGCGTAGTGGAAGGAGGGGCGGCCAGTGCGGGAGCTATCGGCGAGGAACTCGACGGAGCGATCGGCAATCATATCGGTGTAGTAGCCCTCCACCGGGGGGAGCCGTTCGTTATCAAGCATGAGGCCGCCGGGGCGGAAGTAGTTGCCGCCGCCGCCGAGAGCGCCGAAGTAGCGGGCGAAGCCGCGTTGGCGGGGCCAGTTGCGGCGATGGGCGTCAGCGGGCGGTGCGACGTGCCATTTACCGGACATGGTGCAGTGGTAGCCGGCGCTGGAGAGCACCTCGGCGACGGTGACGCAATTTTGGTTCAGCGTACCGGCGTAGGCGGGCGTGCCGTAGTCCTCGATCATGTGGCCGATGCCGGCCTGATGGGAGTAGAGGCCGGTGAGGAGCGAGGCGCGGGTGGGGCAGCAGCGGGCGGTGTTGTAGAACTGGGTGAAGCGCACACCGCGGCGGGCAAGGGCGTCGATATTGGGGGTATCGATTTCGGAACCGTAGCAATTGAGATCGGAGTAGCCCATATCGTCGGCGAGGATGAGGACGATGTTGGGAGCGGGGATGGGGCGGGCGCCGCGGTGAGAGCGGCTTGGAGGAAGGTGCGGCGGGTGAGGGGCACGTGTCCATTCTAGTGGGTCCGCGACCCGGGAAACGCGAGGGGTTGACCATTGCGAGGTGCGGGCTGCGTCAGTTCAGGGCGCTGTGGCTTTCGGCAGTGCGGTAGAGGATCTCTACGGTGGAGCGGAGGCCGCGGCGGGTGAGAAAGACGTGGCGGTAGGCGTCGAGCTCCTCATCGTTGCCGCCCTGGAAATGCAGATTGTGGAGGGCGCGCAGATACGTGAGCCAGCCCTGGGGTGTCTTCAGGCGCGGGTAATGGAGGTGGCGGAGGAGGTAGCCATCGAAGAGGAGCGAGAACTCGCGCTCCAGGGCGGTGAGCGCCTCCAGATAGAAAGCGGCGGAAGAGCGGGTGAAGGCGATGCCTTGGAGGATAGAGTATTCCAGCAGGGCGTGGGCGGCGACGCGTTCGTAGAAGAGGGGGCGGCCGATGCGGAGGACGCTGGCGGCCATTTCCAGCGGCGCCAGGCGGTGCTCGAAGCAGTAGAAGTACCAGCGCGACATGCGCGAACGGAGGAGGTGGGCGAGCTGGCCGGGCTGGCGGATGGCCCAATCGTTGGGCGCGGGCGGGACCAGGTAATTGAGGGCGTACTGCGCCATCCACTCGGCGGTTTCGAAGCAGAGGCTGAACTCGGAGATCTGGAGGCCCATGGCGAGGCCCTTGAGTTTGGCGACCTCGAGGGCGAGGGAGTGCTCATTGAGGGCGCGGTGGAAATCGGGAAAGAGATCGGCCTGGGCGCAGACGTAGAGGTGGGAGAGGGAGCGTTCTTCGCCATCGGTGCGGCGGAGGAACCACACTTGGCGGGAGCGGAACTCGATGCCATTCTGGAGGAAATCGACGGCGGCGCAGAGTTGGCCGTAGGAGGTCTTGCCGGTGCGCTTGGTCCAGCGCTTGGCGGAGATCTTGGAGAAACCGCGGGCGACGGGGCAGCGGGCGAGGGAGACATCGGCGGCGCCGGCGAGTTTAGCGAACTCATCCTGGACCCAATCGGCGTGGAGGAGCATGCGGGGGAGCTCGACGAAGCCCTGATTCTCGGCGGGCTTGGGTCCGCTGAGGTGTTCCGAGATTTCGGAGAACTGGCGGGCCATGTGCCACTCGGAGGCCTGGGGATGGGGGCGGAGCTCGCGGGCGATTTCGACGATCATGCCCTGGAACTCGACGAGAAGCATGGCCATGGCGTCCGGGGACGGCTCCTCGACAAGGAGCTTGGTGGCGAGGCGCAAGGCGACGCTACGCTTGGCGAGCGACATGGAGAACTCAGCGGAGACGGCGTCTTCCAAGCGCTGGGCGTGATCGAGCAGTTCAGCGTCGAAGACGGCGGGCAGCTCGTCTTCCTCCAGGTGCAGGGCGGAGGCAAACTCGTTCAGGGAATCGCGGATATCGAGCAGCGGATCCAAGTGCGGGCCTCTCTACTTGACGGCCTGGGGCAGGACTTCATTCATGGAGCCCTGGCGGTAGCCGTTGAGGTCCAGGGCAACGTAAGTAAAGCCGAGGGTCTTGAAGATGGCCGAGAGCTGATCGAACATCTCCAGGGAGAGGGCTGCGGGCATTTCGTCGCGGGCGATTTCCAGGCGGGCGACCTCGCCATGGTAGCGGACGCGGAACTGGCGGAAGCCCAGGCGCTTCATCTCCTCCTCAGCCTGCTCGACCTGACGGATGTTTTCGGGCGTGACCTTGGTGCCGTAGGGGATGCGGGAGCTGAGGCAGGCGGCGGCGGGGCGATCCCAGGTGGGGAGGCCGGCGAGGCGGGAGAGGGCGCGGATTTCGTTCTTGGTGAGGCCGGCCTCGACGAGCGGGGCTTTGACACCGTGGATTTTTGCAGCACGTTGACCGGGGCGGTAGTCGCCGAGATCGTCCTGATTGACGCCGTAGATGATGGAGAGGCCGCCGTAGGCGGGAGCGATCTCCTCCATGCGGCGGAAGAGCTCGTCCTTGCAGTGGAAGCAGCGATCGGCGTTATTGGCGGCGTACTCGGGGTTATCGAACTCGTGGCTGGGGATCATCTCATGGCGGATGCCGAACTGGATGGCGAAATCGGTGGCGTCGCGTTTGTGAGATTCGGGGATGGAGGGGGAATCGGCTGTGATGGCGATGGCTTTGTCGCCGAGAGCTTGTTTGGCGGCCCAGGCGAGGTAGGCGGAGTCCGTGCCGCCGGAGTAGGCAACGAGGACGCTGCCCATGGCGCGGAGCGTGCCGAGGAGGACTTCCTGCTTCCGGAGGATGGACTCCAGATCGATGGGATCGGGCGGAGCGGTGGCGGAGAGAGTGACAAGTCCGGGCATGGCCTCATTATATCGAGAGGTGACGGCGGGAGCGGTAGGGAAGTTGATTCTTGGGCGTGAAATGGTGGTGGGAGTAGGGAGGAGCTGGCCTGGGAACCCTGTAACGTACCCATTAACTTGTTAACGATGATGCGCAGTACGCGCAGATACACCCAAGTGCGCGTAATGCCTATTGAGAGTGAATCGAAATGGGCGCAGAATCAGGCTGGTGAAGTCCAGTCTCCTTCTCGTTCTGCTATGTCCCGGCCTTTTGGCCGAGACTCTCACTATCCGTGGTGAGGCAGGCGAGTGGCGCTTTTCATTTCGAGTGCTCTCAGAGTCGGTAGTCAGCGGCAAAGCGGCACTGGAGCACTCGAGTTTTGTAGCGTGGCATCAGGGGATGGCCGTTCCGGTGGATGGGCACAAGCTGGAATTCAGCCGGGGGCCGTGGGGCTACACGCTGACGATGCAGGCGAACGAGGCGTCGCCGCGGATTACGATTTTCAATCACTCATCGCGGGGAGAGTTGTGGTTTGAGAGCCCGGCAGACGTGCTGAAGTTGCGGCCGGGGTGGTACCGGTTTGGCGAGGGGCACAGTTTGGGCGTGGAGGGAGCGGTGGCGATGTTGCGGATTGAAGGTGAGGTGGAGGCCGCTCCGGCGGAGACCTCAGCGGCGTCGTCTGTGTTACTGCTGGGGGGACTGCTGGCCGGGGCCTGGATCACGTTCCTCGGAGGACGGCGTCAATTCTTCAGCCGGCGGCGTCCAGACGATGCGTTGCAGGCGTTCCCGGAAGCGGGTGTAGGCCCAAGAGACGCCGATGAGAATCACGCCTAGCACGATAAACGAGAAGATGCGGGGCAGCGTTTCGAGATTGCGCAAGTCGTAAAAGAAGAGTTTCAGGATACAAACCAGCAGCAGCAGGAGCCCCGAGATGCGCAGAACGCGCTCGCGCAGAGGGAATCCGGCAACCAGAAGGAGCAGGCCTTGGATGCCCCAGGCCATGGTGAGCAGGCTGCCGGAGCTCTCGCGGTAGAGCAAGACCGAGACGAGCAGAGTGGCAAGTGCGCTGAAGGCGGGGCGGGCGAAGCGTTCCCAGGCGGGGCGGGCGGGTTGGCGGGGCGCGAGAAACTCCTGAGCGTAGAGGACTGCGGCGGCAGTGGCGCAGGCGGCTGCGCGAAGTGGATCGTCCTGGACCCAGGCGAGGCAGCGGAAGGTAGTGGCCGCGGCAAGGGCGTAGCTCTGCCAGCGGAGATCGGGCAGGGTGATGTGGAGGCCGGCGAGGAAGAGGGCGAGGCCGAGGAGGGCCCACGAGATGACGGCCTGGGGCGGCGTCAGTTCCGTGTGGAGAAGCAGGACGACAAGCAGGGTGGCGACCCAGGAGTAGGCGCGAGTCCACGGCGTATCGAGGCAGCGGCGCCAGAGCCACACGTACCCGGCGGCGACGGGGAGCACTGTGGAGGTAGTCCATTTCGCCCAGGCGAGGGCTCCCAGCACGAGGGCGGCGACGGCGTGGCCCAGCCAGCGCAGCGCGGGGTGGGCCCAGCGGTAGCCACATTCCACCCAGAGCAGGGCGACGGCCATCCAGGCGAGAGCGACGCGGTTGTCGGGCAGAACGCGGTCGCCGAGGTGCAGGGCAAAGACGGTGGCGGAGAGGGCGGCGGCGGTGCTGGCGAGTAGGGCGCGGTTGGCGCGCCAGAGCCGCCAGCAGCCATGGAAGGCGAGGACGGCGGCGCCGGCGAGGGAGACCCAGGCGACGGTGGGCGGATCCTTGGTGAATTTCGAGAGATGAGTAAAGGCGAAGGCCAGGCAGCCGAACGCCCAGGCGAAGTAAGACTGGCGCAGAAGATCGGCGGCCTTGCGCCAGAGGCCAAACTCCATCTGGATGGCGGCCCAGATGAACCACACCAAGCCGAGCCAGCGTTCTGACGATTCGGCGCCGAGCGTGAGCTGGACGACGGCGGCGCCGAAGTAGCCGTAGGGGACCGGGGCGGTGCGGTAGAAACGATTCACGTAGGCAAGGATGGCGATGAGGGTGGCGGCGGGGGTCCAATCGTGGAGCTCGAAACCGGCGAGGGTGATTGTGGCGACGCTGGTGGCGGTGACGACGAGGCGGATGAGGGCGCAGGCGAAGACGGCGCCGGCGAGCCATTCGAGGAAGCGCAGCCGCCATTTGAGGGCGGCGAGGAAGAGGAGCTCGGCTTCGATGGCGAGCATGGCGGCGGCCCAGGCGCCACCGGCGTGGCGGACGATGGCGAGGGCCGCGAGGGCGGAGGCGAGGACGATGGAAGCGCGGTAGGCGTCTTTGCGAAGGTAGGCGCGGAGGATGGAATCGAGGAGATAGAGCGCGGCGGCGGCGGCGAGGAAGAGGTAGAGGTGATCGGGGGCGGCGGACTCCCACTTCATGGCGGAGAGACCGAGGAAGCCGAGAGCGTTGAGGGGGAAAAGCGCGCCGGCGTAGGCGGGCGGGGGCTGAGGGTCGCTGAGCTGAAGAAGATCGAAGGCCTCGAAGATGAGCCAGAGAACGAAGAGGAAAGCTTGTGTGGCGTAGAGCGCCGAGCCCTGATCGCCGCGGGCGATGAGGATGCCGTAGGAGGCGACGAGGCTGAAGAGGCCGACGGCGTGCCAGCGGAGGCGGTGAGCGAGGGCGAGGAGGATGGTAGAGAGCGGCAGAAGGCCGGTGGCGGCGAAGGGCTTGGAGGGTGAGAGCGCGAGGGCGGCGAAGGCGCTGGCGGCGGCGATGCCGGTGACGGTCTGCTGGCGGTATTTGAGGGAGTGGCCGAGCATGGCGGCAGCGACGGCCAGTTGGAGGCAGACACCGACGGTCTCGTTCTCGATGACGCGGGCTGCGTCGAGGGCGTACATGGCGTAGCTGGTGGCGTAGAGGGTGGCCCAACCGGCGCCGAGAAGGCCCCAGGCGAAGACGCGGTAGCGCTGTTTTCGTTCGATGAAGATGCCGGCGGCAAGGAGGGCGGCGCCTGTGCCGACGGAGACGGCGACGCGGCCGGCGGGGCCCATGCGGGTGAAGGAGTAGCCCAGGAAGAGGATGATGCCGACGACGAGGATGAGGGCGCCGAGTTTGTTGAGGAGGCTGCCGCCGACGAGGGCTTCCCACTCGTCGTCGCCGACGTAGTGGCGGATGCGATCGCCCAGGGTCTGAGTGGGGGGTGGCGGGGGGAGTGGAATATCGGGCGTGGGGATGGGGACGGGCGGCGGCTCGGACGCCGGTTCTGGATCGGCTACCGACAGAGGCGCAGGCGGCGGAGGGGGCGATGTAAAAACAGCACCGCCCGGATGTTCCAAGTGGTACACCCGGGCGGTGAGTTCACGAACGGTTTCTTCCAGGCGGCGGCGCGACTCGGAGTCGCTCCTCGCCCGGAGGTAGACGATGACGGCCAGCGCAACGAGAAAGATCCACTCCACTTGCGTCGCTCCCGACCGCCGTTAGTCTTACTGCAACGGCAGATCGCCTTGCGGGTCCTCGGCCTCCACCTCTTCCGCTTCCTGGACGGTTGTGGCGGCGGCAACGGCATCGCCGGGCTCCATGGTCACCAATTTGACTCCGGAGGCCGAGCGGCCCGTTTTGCGGATGGACTCCGCTTCGGTCCGAATGATCTTACCATCGCGGGTGATGAGGATGACATCAGTGTCTTCCGCTACTCCGAGGATGGCAAGCACCTTACCGGTCTTGTTGGTCACCTTCATGTTGATGACGCCGCGGCCGGCGCGGCCTTGCAGGCGGTATTCGCTGATCTTGGTGCGCTTGCCGAAACCGTTTTCGGAGACGGAGAGCGTGAGATCTTCTTCGGTGACGACTTCCATGCCGATGATGTAGTCGTCCATATCGAGGCGCATGGAGGTGACGCCGGCCGCCGGGCGGCCCATGGCGCGCACGTCGGTTTCGGGGAACTTGATGGCCATGCCGTCGCGGGTGGCGATGAAGATCAGATTGGTGCCATCGGAGATGCGGGCGCTGATCAGCTCGTCGTTGTCCTTGAGGCCGATGGCGATGATGCCGCGGGCCATGGGGTTATCGAACTCGGTGAGGCCGGATTTCTTGATGACGCCGCGCTTGGTGGCCATCACGATGTAGCGATCCGGTGTGAACTCCTTGACCGAGAGGAAGGTGCGCACCGTCTCGTCGGGCTGGAGGTTGATGAGGCCGTTGATGTTCTTGCCCTTGGTGGCGGCGGCGGCATCGGGGATGTTGTAGACCTTGAGCCAATAGAGGCGGCCCATGGAGGTGAAGATCAGCAGGTAGCTGTGGGTGTTGGCCACCATGAGGTGCTCCACCACATCTTCCGTGCGCGTGGCCATGCCGATGCGGCCCTTGCCGCCGCGAGACTGGCGGCGATAGGTATCGAGCGAGGTGCGCTTGAGATAGCCGCCGCGGGTGACAGTGACGACGACGTCCTCGGGCTTGATGAGGTCTTCGAGATTGATCTCGCCCTCATCCTCGATGATCTGGGTGCGGCGGGCGTCGCCGAAGTTTGCTTTGACTTCCTGGAGTTCCTTGATGATGACGGCGCGGAGGACCTGATCGGAGCCCAGGATTTCGAGGTATCCGGCGATCATGCGTTGGATCTCGGCGAGCTCGTCGAGGATCTTCTGCTGCTCCATGCCGGTGAGGCGCTGCAACTGCAGTTCGATGATGGCCTGAGCCTGGCGCTCGGAGAAATCGAAGCGGGAGAGCAGGGCGCCGTCGAAGATGAGGGTGGGCGACCACTTGGCCAGCACCTCTTCGAGGCGCGGATTTTCGGGGAACGTCATCGTGCCGGTGAGGGCCTCGCGGGCCTCACGCGGGTTGCGGGAGGTGCGCACGGTTTCGATGACGGCGTCGAGATTCTGAAGGGCTTTCTGGAAGCCGACCAAGAGATGCTCACGCTCGCGGGCTTTGCGGAGGAGGTATTCGGTGCGCCGGCGGACCACCTCAACGCGATGATCGATGAAGCGCTTGATGCAATCGATGAGGCCGAGCTCGCGCGGCTGTCCGTTGACGATGGACAGCATGATGACGCCGAAATTGACCTGCATCTGCGTAAAGCGGAACAGGTTGTTGAGGACGATGTCGGCCTGTTCGCCACGCTTGAGCTCGATGACGACGCGCATGCCGTCGCGGTCGCTCTCGTCACGAACGTCGGAGATGCCGTCAAGCTTCTTCTCGTTGACGAGGGTGGCGATGTTTTCGACGAGGCGCGCCTTGTTGACCTGATAGGGCAGCTCGGTGATGACGATGGAATCGCGATCCTTGCCGAACTTCTCTTCGTGGACTTTGGCGCGGATCTTCATGGAGCCGCGGCCCTTGGAGAAGTAGTCGTAGATGCCCTGGCGGCCGAGGATGATGGCGCCGGTGGGGAAATCGGGGCCGGGGACCATCTCCATTACCTTGTCGAGGGGGAGGAGCGGATCCTTGACGAGCTCGATGGCGGCGCTGACGATTTCGCCGAGATTGTGGGGCGGGATGCGCGTGGCCATGCCCACTGCGATGCCCTCGCTGCCGTTGACGAGCAGGTTGGGGATGCGGGTGGGCAGGACCTCGGGCTCGGTTTCGCTGTCGTCGTAGTTGGGGCGGAAGTCGACGGTTTCCTTGTCGATGTCTTCGAGAAGGGCGGCGGCGATCTTGGAGAGGCGGGCCTCGGTGTACCGCATGGCCGCCGGGGGATCGGCATCGACGGAGCCGAAGTTGCCCTGGCCGTCCACCATGGGGTAGCGCATGGAGAAGGGCTGGGCGAGGCGGACGAGGGCGTCGTAGACGGAGGAGTCGCCGTGGGGGTGGAAACGGCCGAGCACCTGGCCGACGATCTTGGCGCACTTGGTGGTGGGACGGTTGAAGTTGAGGCCCATCTCGCTCATTCCATAGAGGATGCGGCGGTGCACCGGCTTCAGGCCGTCGCGCACGTCGGGCAGGGCGCGGCCGATGATGACCGACATCGAGTAGTCGAGATACGACTTGCGCATCTCGTCTTCGATGTTGACTGGGGTGATGTTCCTGCGGTCGCCGAGAGGCAGGGTGGGCTGCTCTGGCTGCTCGGGATGTTGCGGGTTTTCAGGATCCTGCGGATTGGCCATAGATAAACCATTAGTTTACCAAAATGGTTGAAAGAATGGGGCTTATGGTAGGCTGGGAGGAAGGACAGCATGCTGAGCATCGTCATCCCCATCCACAACGAAGAGCGGGCCATCCTGCGCCTGTACGACCGGCTGACGGTGGTGCTGGAGGAGATTGACAAGCCCTACGAGCTCATTTTCATTGACGATGCATCGTCGGACCGCAGCTTTGAGTTGCTGGCGAATCTGGTGGAGACCGATGCGCGGCTGAAGGTGATCCGGCTGCGGCGCAACTTCGGGCAGACGGCGGCGCTTTCGGCGGGCTTTGACGAGGCGAAGGGCGAGGTCATCATCTCGATGGACGGCGACCTGCAGCACGCGCCCGAGGACATGCCGGCGCTGCTGGCCAAGATCGACGAAGGATTCGATATCGCCAGCGGCTGGAGGAAAGAGCGCAACGACAATCTGGTGATGCGCAAGGTGCCGTCGCGGATCGCCAACTGGCTGATGAAGAAGGCAAGCGGAGTAGACCTGCACGACTTTGGGACGACGTTCAAGGCGTACCGGAGCGAGGTGATCAAGGACATCAACCTGTATGGCGAGCTGCACCGGTTCATCCCGGCGCTGGCGAGCTTTTACGGGGCGCGCATCGCGGAGGTGCCGATTCAGAATCCGCCGCGGACGGGCGGGGCGTCGCACTACGGGATCGGGCGGACGTTCAACGTGATGTTCGACATCATCACTCTGCGCTTTCTGTTGAAGTACTTCACTCGGCCGATGCACTTTTTCGGGCGGATCGGGCTGGCGTGCGTGACCGTGGGCGGCGCCATTCTGAGCTTTCTGCTCGTGAAGAAGATCATGGGGATGGAGATCATCCTGGAGAACGGTCCGCTGCTGTTCACGGGCGGCTTGCTCTTGCTGGTGGGTCTGGTGATGTTCACGACGGGGCTGCTGGGCGAGATGATGATGCGGACGTACTTTGAGAGCCAGGGACGGCGGATCTATGCCGTGCGGGAAGTGCGGACGCAGCACGAGACGAAGGCGGCGGGCGAGGGCAAGTAGGGGCGCGGTGAATTGGGAATTGAGTAGACCGTCCCCGAATTAGCGCCAGCGTTGGTCGAAGAGGCCGGCCATGCCTTCGGCGAAGCCGTGGTGATCGAAGACTACGGCGGTCCAGGCGGGCCTAGTGATCACAGGGTCGAGTAGAGCCACCAGGCCCTGGGAGTTGTCGAAGACGGCCAGCTTCATGGGCAGAGAATCGACCAGGCGGGTTTCGATACCGACCGCTTTATAGTCCTCCAGGCGCTCGCGGTGTACATCGTCGAGAGCTCCGGATTCCAGGAGAATGCGGCAGCGGACTCCGCGCAGGGCGGCCTGTTTCACCAGCTGCTCGTCGAGGGGATCGACGGCGTAGGGCGGGCGGGAGAACTCGACGTACTCGTGCTCCACGGCGGTGAGCATGGAGCGGTAGTGGACGGCGATCTGGGAAGGATCGTTGACGATGCGCAGGTAATCGAGGGTGCCGCGGCCTCCCTGCCCTTCGGCGTAGGCGGCGCGGAGCTCCTGGGCCAGCGAGGTGCCGTGGCGGCGCTGATCGTTGAGTTGCTGCTCCATCATTTCTTTCTGGCGTTCGAGATAGGCGGGGATGGCGAGGCCGGGCTCGACCGCGGAGAAGAGCTTGGTCTTTTCCTGGACCACCTGGGCAAAGCCGCGCTCCACTAAGCTATCGAGCACTTCGTAGATCTTCTGGCGGGGCACGCGGGCGCGAGCGGCGAGCTCCAACGCCTTAAATCTGGGGTGGCCGACGAGCACGAGATAGGAGCGCGCCTCGTAAGCGTTGAGCCCAACCTGCTGGAGCCGGCGCCAGTATCTTTCGTAATCGACCTCGGCCAAGTCATTTGGCATAGAAGAGATCTATCACACTCCGAGGCGCATCTGTATAAGATGGACGCAAAAACTCTGGGCGAGCTGCGGGCGAGTGGCTGGGATGGGTCGCGCAGCGTGAAGGACGAGCTGCGCGAGAATCTGATGCGCAAGCTGGCGTTGGGCGAAACTCTGTTTCCGGGCGTGGTGGGCTATGAGGACACGGTGGCGCCGCAGGTGGTGAACGCGGTGCTCTCGCGCCACAACTTCATTTTGCTGGGGTTGCGGGGCCAGGCCAAGACCAAACTAATCCGCATGCTGACCACCCTGCTGGACGAGCGGATGCCGTATATCGCGGGCTCGGAGATTCACGATCATCCGTATCAGCCGATCTCGAAGTATGCGCGGTCTCTGGTAGCGGAGATGGGCGACGAGACTCCGATTGCGTGGCTGACGGCGGAACAGCGCTACGTGGAGAAGCTGGCGACGCCGGACGTGACCATCGCCGATATGATCGGGGACATTGATCCGATCAAGGCGGCGCGCGCCGGGCAGAATATCAGCGACGAACTGACCATCCACTACGGGCTGCTGCCGCGGGCCAACCGCGGGATCTTTGCGATCAATGAACTGCCGGACCTGGCGGGCAAGATCCAGGTGGGGCTGTTCAACATCCTGCAAGAGGGCGACGTGCAGATCAAAGGGTTTCCGGTGCGGATGCCTCTCGATCTGATGATGGTGTTCACGGCGAATCCGGAGGACTACACGGCGCGGGGCAAGATCATCACGCCGTTGAAAGACAGGATTGGGAGCGAGATCCGGACGCATTATCCGCTGAGCGTGGAGCGCGGGATAGCGATCACGAAGCAGGAGTCGTGGACCACGCGCGGGCCCGTGGTGGATGTGGAGATCCCGGCGTGGATGCGGGAGTTGGTGGAGACTGTGGCGTTTGTGGCGCGCGAGGACAAGCGGATCGACAAGCGCAGCGGCGTGAGCCAGCGGCTGCCGATCTCGGCGCTGGAGAATGCGGTATCAAATGCGGAGCGGCGGGCGCTGGCCGCGGGCGAGAAGGAGGCGATGCCGCGCGTGGCGGATCTGTATGCGGCTCTGCCCTCGATCACAGGCAAGCTGGAGCTGGAGTATGAGGGAGAGTTGAAGGGCGGCGACGCGGTGGCGCGGGAACTGATCCGGGCGGCGGTGGCGCGCGTGTATTCGCGGCTGTTCGATGGCGTGAATATGCGCGACATCACGGCGCACTTTCAGAACGGCGGGACGTTGAAGCTGGGCGAACTGGCGAGCTCGGCCGACGTGGTGGCGGCGCTGGAAGCAGTGCCGGGGTTGATGGAGAAGACGAAGCACGTGGGACTGGGCGCGCGGGAGAGCGATGCGGCGCGGGCGGCGGCGGGGGAGTTCATTCTGGAGGGCCTGCACTCGCTGAAGCGGATCGGGCGGAGTGAAGAGTTGGGGTTCCAGGGCGAGGAGATCGAGGAGGAGGACGAGTGGCCTCCACGGCGGGGCGGAAAGAAAGACAAGCGCCGGAACTTCAATTGAGAAGGAGCGGCCATGAAGCGAATCAAGTACTCCAAGTTTGAAGAAGACGACCTGGGGCTGAGCGCCGAGGACCTGATGCGGATGCTGGGCGATCTGCTGCTGGACAGCGGGTACTCGGGCTTCAGTGAGCTGACGATGGAGCAGTTGCGGGAGGCTCTGAAGAAGGCACTGGAGGAGCGCGGGGAGTATTCGCAGGCGCAGATCGATCAGGCATTGGCGGGATTGCTGGCGAAGTTGGAAGAGGAGGGCTACGTCAGCACAGAGGAGCAGCGGGACCGCGTGACCGTGAACGTCACGGACAAGGCCGTGGACTTCCTGGGGTTCAAGACGCTGAAGGATCTGCTGGGCGGGCTGGGGCGGGCCTCGATGGGGGCGCACGAGACGCGGGAGATGGCGACGGGCGTGGAGACGAGCGGGGCCTCGCGGCAGTGGGAGTTTGGCGACACGCTGAATCTGGACACCAGCGCGACTCTGTTTTCCGCGATGCGGCGCGAGGGCGTGGGGATGCCGTTGAACCTGGAGTACGAAGACCTGCACGTCCACCAGAGCGAGTATCAGAGCTCGTGCGCGACGGTGGTGATGCTGGATTGCAGCCACTCGATGATTCTCTACGGCGAGGACCGCTTCACGCCGGCCAAACGCGTGGCGCTGGCGCTGGCGCACCTGATCCGCACGCAGTATCCGGGGGATTCGCTGCGGTTTGTGCTGTTTCACGATACGGCGGAGGAGGTGCGGCTGGGGGATCTGGCGCGGGTGCAGGTGGGGCCGTATTACACGAACACGCGCGACGGGTTGATCCTGGCGCAGAAGATCCTGGCGAGTGAGCGCAAGGACATGAAGCAGATCGTGATGATCACGGACGGGAAGCCCTCGGCCTTGACACTGGAAGACGGGCGGATCTACAGGAACCCGATGGGACTGGATCCGCTGGTGATGAGCAAGACGCTGGAGGAAGTGGGACGGTGCAAGCGGGCCGGCATTCCGATTAACACGTTCATGCTGGCGACTGACTATGCGCTAGTGCAGTTTGTGCAGCAGGTGACGGAGATGTGCAAGGGCAAGGCGTATTTCACGACGCCGTACACGCTGGGGCAGTATGTGATGATGGACTTCCTCACGCGGAAGACGAAGACGGTGCACTAGCGCGGCAGCCAGGACGGCTTTCGGCAGCGGACGTGGAGGAAGTAGGCGACCACGCGTGTATCGGCGATGTGCGGAACGCGGCGGGCCATCTCTTCGTCGGCGTGGGGCTCGGCGGTGCGCTCGATGGTGAAGCCGGCATCGAGGATCGCGTTCAGCCATTCAGAGAGAGTGCGGTTGAATCGCGGGATCTCGAAGACGGGGTAAGCGGCGCGCGTCTCCTGGGGGGCGGCGGAGAAGGTCCAACGTTCGAGCTCTCCGTCGATGCGATCGAAGTAGCGGCCGATTTCCACTGCGTAGGGCTGGCCGCTTTCGTTTTTCAACTGGCGCCGGTGGGGCGTGGAATAGCAGGGGTGCGAGATGGAGAACTGGAGGAAGCCGCCGGGCCGCAGCACGCGGCAGGCCTCGCGCAGGGCCGTTTCAGGTGCCGGCATATCCATGAGGCTCATGAAGGCAGTGGCGAAATCGAATTGCCGTGAGGCGAAGGGCAGAAGCTCGCCGCTGCCGGCCGCATAGCGGATGCCGAGAGGATTGTCACGTTCCGCGTCACGCGCGGCTTCGAGGAAAGCGGGCACGATGTCGACGCCGGTCATGCGAGCGCCGCGGCCGGCGAGCAGGCGAGTGTTGTGTCCTTCGCCGCAGCCAATGTCGAGTCCCGACTGGCCATCAATGTTCGGCAGCATTGCCAGAAAGGCAGGTGTGTTCAGAGTGTCGCGATAGACGTCCCAGCCTTGGCGCGACAGTGCTGTCCAGGCGTGGGCGTTCCGGCGCCAGTAGAGCCCAACCTCGCGAGTGTCCATCAGGACATTGTCGCGCAGGACATTGTCGCGTAAACGGGCTGGCGGGCCTACGCCGGGAACTTGCGGATCATCTCGAGGCAGGCGCTGAGCGCTTTGCTGTGCGTGTTGCCCCAGCCGCAGGGCGTGATGGCGCCGAACTGCTCATTCACCGTGCGATTGGCTTTCGCCAGAAACTTCATCGTCGGGTCCTTGGGCGTCAGGTACTCGTGGACCGCGATGAGGAACTCGACCTCTTCGCCGGCGGCGTTGGCCTGGCACATGGAGTAGTACTCCACGCGGGCGAGTTGCTCGGCCTTGTCTTTTTGTAAAAACTCCCAATCCGCCATGAGTGCCGCTCCTTATTCGAGGGCCAGGAGAGCGGAGTCCATCGTCTCGTGGATGGAGAGCATCTTGTTGGCGTGGGTGATATTGAAGACGTTCTGGACGCGCGGGTTGACGCCGAACAGAGCAGACTTGCCGCCGACGGCGCTCATGCGCGAACAGGTGACAATCAACATACCGAGGGCGGCGCTATCGATGGTCTCGGTCTCGGTGAGATCGATGAGGAGCTTGCGCACTCCGGCATCGAGCAGACCCTTGGCATCATACTCGGCGTCGCTGAGGGCATTGCCAAGATGCATGCGGCCTTTGATGATAAAACGGGTGACCCCGGAATCCATTGAGATTTTTTCGATGGCGAGCATAGTGAAACCGTGCCCGCCATGGTAACACGAACCGGGGTCAATCTTTGCGAAGTAGTCCAGACAATCCGCGCGACGTGGTTAGTTGAGGCGGAAGGTCAGGATGTCGACGGTATCGCCACCGGGATTCAGCGAGGATTTGCGGTAGGCGGCGAGTTCGCGAGTGGCGCTGCCGATCAGCTTGAACCCCTCATCGATGATGCGGTCCCGGTTGGCGGACGCGCGCAAGGCCGCCGTGAGCTCGGCATTGCTGAGCTTGCGCGCGCCGGCGAAATAGTCGTCAAGCAGGGTGTCGAGTGGGAAGGAATAGGTGAATTTGTGAATGATCGACAGGGTTTTCGCGATCTGCTCGACGATGGTCGTCTCGACCAGGCCCTGGGGTTTGTACTGGTCGAAGACGACGGCGCGGATGTCCTCGTTTTGGGAGATAGGCTTGGATTCGGCAGTGGTTTCGGGGGCTTTGGCAGGCCCTTTGGTGGAGGTTGCGTCGCGGCGGACGCGTCTGTATTGGGTTGGCGTGGCGTTTGTCATCGCGATTCTTTGTAGCATGGCGGGTGGCGGGATTTTGGCCTCTCCAAATGCAAGTTGTTGATAAGAGGGATGATTGAGTTGCGAGATTCGCAAACTAAGGTTTCTTAATGGGCTGAAATGGCTGGGTGGGCCGGACGAGGGCGTCCGGCGCGGTCCAGGGGGACCGCCCCCCGAATGCTTTGGGTGGATGGTGCTGGGTGAGGAGGGCTGGGTGGTTGGTGCAGGCCCAGGATAGCTTTAGAGCTGGCCCAGGAGGGCTTGGAAGCGGGGGTGGGCTCGTACGGAATCCAGGTTGCTGTCGTGCTCGAACCAGCCGCGCTGGCGGAGGCCGTGGAGGACGGCCTGCTCGAGGGCATGGAGGGCGTCCTCTTCGTAGTTGAGGAGGGCGTAGATGCAGCCGAGGTTGTAGAGCAGCATGGAATCCGTGGGGCGCATCGCGAAGGCGCGTTGAGCCCATTGGCGGCTGAGTTCGCGCTGGCCGAGGGCGGCCATGCCGTTGGCGGCCATGTAAACGGCGCGGGCGTCGTCGGGGTTGAGGCGGAGATGCTCTTCGGCGGCGGCGATGCCCTTTTCGCGGGCGGCGGCGGCATCGGCGGCGCGGCCGAGATCGTCATAGATCTGGGCGACGAGGAGGGGCGCCTGGTAGTCATCGGGGCGGAGCTGGATGGCGGCTTCGTACTCGGCGGCGGCCTGGTCCAGGTTGCCCAGGACGAAGCTGTGGCGGGCATGGAAGTAGTGGGCCTCGAAGAGGCTGGGATCCAGGCGGATGGCTGTTTCAAAGGCCTGTTCGGCCTCGGCGTCGCGGCGGTTGAGCGAGAGGGCGAGGGCGCGGGAGGCCTGGGCCTGGGCGGATTCGGGGTCGAGATCGACGGCGCGGCGGCTGGCCTCCTCGGCCTTGCGGAGGAGGTCCTCGGAGCGGTTGGAGTAGAGATAGAGAAACGACCAGCAATCGGCCAGGCCGGCGTGGGCGAGGGGGTAGGCGGGGTCGCGTTCGATGGCCTGCGTAAACATCTGGATGGCGCAGGGCATGTCGGAAGGGCCGTAGTGATAGTAGTAGGTGCGGCCGCGGAGATACAGATCATAGGCCTGGAGGTCATGGGTGGGCGGCCGCTCCAGGGCGGCGGCCTCATTGGGGCTGAGGGTGATGGCGAGCGCCTGGGCGACGCTGCGGGCGATCTCCTCCTGGATGGCGAAGACGTCGCCGAGGGCGCGATCGAAGACTCCGGACCAGAGCTGGTAGCCGCTCTCCGGATCGATGAGGTTGACCATGATGCGGAGGCGTCCGGCGGCGTGGCGGACACTGCCGGCGAGCAAGGCGCCGACGCGGAGCTGGCGGCCGATGGCGCGCTCGGCTGTGCCGTCGTGGCGAAAGCGGAAGGACGACATGCGGGAGCAGACGCGGAGTCCGTGGAGCTTGCCGAGGGCGAGGATGAGTTCCTCGGCCATGCCGTCGCAGAAGTATTGTTGATCCTGCTGCTGGCTGAGATCGGTGAAGGGTAGGACGGCGATGGACGGGGCGGCGGGCGCCGCGGCTGGGGCACTGGCGAGGCTGGCGCCGCGGCTGACCCACCAGGCGTCGAGTTCGTGCTGCCAGGCGTAGACGGAGCCGAGCTTGTCGTGATGGAGGCGATGCACCGGCAGGTCCTCTTCGCTCTCCCAGCGCTGCACGGTGCGGGTACCGCGCTTGAGGTAAGAGGCGATGTCCTTCCAGGAATCGATGCGGCGGGGCGGGCTGGCGGAATTGGAGCTGCTGCGAGTGTAATCGGGCGCAGGCTGGGCCATGAATCCCTCTCTGAAAGACATAGACGCGCCATGGTGCGCCAAAGTTCGCCAAACGTTACATGGCGCGGCGTGGCGCGCGGGAATTCCAGTTTTGCATCGTCTATCCGGTTGGCGACAGACGCCAGAAGGAGTGAAGACGATGACGAACAGAATGTTCCACGCCGCGGGTTGGTTGGCGGCAGGCTGCCTGATGGTGGTGATGACGGCTGCGCCGGCGGTGGCGCAAGGCCGGGTGACGGTGAACGTCCCGTTTTCGTTTACGGCGGGCACGGAATCGCTGCCGGCGGGGCAATATGTGTTTGAGCGGAATGGCGTTACTGGGACGTCGTTGATGAAGGTATACAACGTGGACCGGAATGAGGCGATCGCTTTGGCAACTCTACCCACGGGCAATCGGGCGTCCAGCGGCAATCCGCGGCTGTTGTTTGAAGTATTGGAGGGGCACTACCGTCTGGCAGAGGTGTGGACGGCGGGTGCGGAGACGGGCGCGCGGTTGGCGCGGACCAGGGAGCAGGCTCTGATTGCGAAGCGAGCCGAGAAGATTGAGACGTTCGCATTGGCGCTGCCGTCCGTGGCAGCCAGAGGGAGGTAGTCATGCTGAAGAGAATGAGCGGCGGGGCGGGCTGCGTGGCAGCCGGCATCGTGATGCTGGTGATGGCGGCGGCGCCGGCGCAGGCGCAGGGCCGGGTCAGGGTGAACATCCCGTTCCCGTTTGAGGCAGGCACGGAGACGCTGCCGGCGGGGCAGTATGTGTTTGAACGATCGGGCCTGGCGGGGACGGCGCTCATGCAGATTCACAACGTGGAGCAGAACCGCACCACGACGTTTGTGACGGTGCCGGTGAACCATCCGGGGGCCAGCAGCAATCCGCGGCTGATGTTTGAGGTGCTGGGCGGCACTTATCGTTTGGCGGAGCTTTGGACGGCGGGCGCGGAATCGGGTGCCCTGGTGCCGCGGTCGAAGGAACAAACACTGATCGCGAAGCAGGAGGGCAAGGTCAGGACGGTTGCCCTGCTGCTGCGGACGGGGACTTTGAAGGCGCGGTAGGGCGGCACTCCACCAGAACGCGGCCGGAGCGCGGGCGGCGGCTTCCGGTGACGGTGAGGCCGGCAGAGCCAGCGAGCGCGGCGAGTTCGTCGAGGGTGCGAGCCTTGCCGCCGACGAGGACCATCATGAGCAGCTCGGGTGATGCGTCCTCGCCGGGACCGGCATCGGTAAAGATGACCACGCGTCCGTTGGGGCGGGCGGCCTGGGCGCAGCATTTGAGAATGGCGAGCGCTTCGCGATCGGGCCAATCGCAAAGGACCTTGCTGAGCAGGTAGAGATCGGCGCCGGCGGGGAGAGGATCGAAGAAGCTCTGGGCGGAGGTGGAGACTCGCTGGGCCACGCCGGCGGCCTGGAATTGGGTGGCGGAGCGGGCGACGGTGCGCGGTAGATCGACGAGGGTGCCGCGGACGTGGGGCTGGGCGCGGAGCACCTCGGCGAGTAGCGCGCCGGCGCCGCCGCCCACATCGACGACGTGATGGATGGCGGGCCATTCGGCGGGATCGAGGAGAACATCGGGATCGGGTGTGCCGTGGCCGGCCGGCCCCATGAGGGCGTCAAACTGGGCGGAAATGGCGGGGTGGGCGTCCAGATCGGGCCAAAAATCGCGGCCGAAGGCCTCGTGATAGGCGGTCTCGCCGGTGCGGACGGCGGAGAGCAGAGTGCCCCAGGCGTGGGCCATCCGGCCGCCGAAGCCATCGAGATCGAGCCCGAGGAGGCAGCCCTCGTCGAGCAGGGGGAGGGCTGCGTCGTTGAGCGCGAAGTGGCCTGGGGTGGGCTCGGTGAAGAGGCCGCGGGCGGCGAGGTGGCGGAGCACGCGGTGGAGCCACTCGGGGTTGGCGCGGGCGGCCGCGGCGAGGGCGGTTATTTCAGAGTGGCCGGCCTGGATGTGGGTGGCGATGCGCAGGGTGGCTGCGACGTGTACGCACCAGGGAGTGGAGAGATCCGCGAGGGCCCAGATGTCCATGGGGACATGATGGCAGATTGCAGGAGTGCCCGCGCTACCCCGCCGTCAAGCCGCCGTCCAGCATGAAAATGCCGCCGGAGGAGTAGGACGATTCATGGCTGGCGAGAAACGCGGCCAGGTAGGCGACCTCCTCGTTGGTACCGTAGCGATTCATGGGGATGCGAGAGTGCATGTAGGCGCTGACGGCAGCGGGATCGTCAGGCGAAAGCTGCGAATTCAGGGAATGGATCATCCGATTGTCGATGGGGCCGGGGCCGATGGCGTTGACGCGGATGCCGGACGCGGCGAGTTCCACGGCCGCCGTCTTGACCAGGCCATAAACGGCGTGTTTGCTGGCAACATAGGCGGCGCCGCCGGCGAAGCCCATCACGCCGGAAATCGATGACGTAGCGATGATGGAGCCGCCGCCGCGCTGTTTCATCGGCTCCACGCAGTACTTCATGCTGAGCCAGACGCCGAGGACGTTGGTGCGCAGAACGTCGTCGAATTCATCAAAGGTGAGGGTATCGAGCAGCTTCAGCCTGCCCTCGGTGCCGGCGTTGGCGAAGAGAATGTCCACGCCTCCGAAGGTTTCGACTGTGGCAGCCACGGCGGCGGCGGTAGCCGGCTCATCGACGGCGTCGGCGACAAAATGAGCCACATTCTGATGGCCCGACAGCCGCTCGCGGGTGGCCTGGAGCTTTTCAGCCGAGCGGCCCACCAGCATGACGTTGGCGCCTTCTGCTAGAAAAAGCTTGGCTGTGGCTTCGCCGATACCGCCGGTGGCGCCGGTGATGATGGCAGTCTTGCCGAGTAGTTTGGGCAAAAGGGGGATCCTCCCAGGGAACGTTGATAGGTGACTACTCTAGCAAGATTCCACTGGTGGAGGCATCGGGGCTACCGCAAAGAGATCGTGGCTTCGCCGGCGGCGCCGGTGTAGATCAGCTCGAGGGAGCGGATGTTCTCGGTTTTGCCGCGGTGCTGGAAGAAGAGCAATCCGGCCTGGGGCAGTGCGCGGTCACCCTCGGCGATGGCGGCGCGTTGAATGCGTTGCTGCCAGTTGCGGCGCAGCTCGATGGGCACCTTAGGAGCGGAGGGTGGCGGCGCGCCAGCATCCTGGCCGCCACCGGAGCCGCCGATGCTGCTCTTGGACTTCTTTTCCGCGGCCTCGGGCGGAGTCCATTCGGGGTCCTTCACCTCTTTGCCGGCCAAGCCATAGGGCTGGCTGGGGAGCGGGTTCTTCTTGCCGTTGATGCGCAGGGAGAAATCGGCGGCGTTGATGGTGTAGCGGGCGTCGGGCTTGCCAAAGAATGCGACCTCGACGGCGACAAACTCCTCACTGATCAAGACGCCCTCTGGGCAGGGCATGCCGTGGCCGGTGAATTCAGCGGCGATGGTGATGGGGCCTACGATGGCCTGAGCCTGATAGTCCACCGGAGTGGCGCGGGCCGGCAGATCGTGGGCCTCTTTCACGGGCGGGGCCGCGGCCGGAGCCTGCGCGTGCAGACAGTGTGCGGCGGTCAAAACGGACACAATTTGGGCGGCTAGGCGCAAGGAAGACAAATAGCGCATTTCTGCTCACACGTTAGCATATTTGGCGCCGGACTCAGCGCACTGTGGCGAGGAAGGCGCGGAGAGTAGCGAGCGCCATCGGCTTATTTTCGCGGCGGACGTTGTGGCCGGCGCCATCGATGTGGACGATCTTACCCTGGGGCAGCAGGGCGGCTGCCTGTTCATTCTTGAGGCGGGCGTCGCCTTGTGCATCGGCCTTAAGGATCAGCGTCGGGGCGGTGATCTTGGGGAGGATCTCGGACATCGGCGGGCGGCCGCCCATGGCGCCGAGCGTGGTGGCGGGGTGGTGGCGGCGCTTGGAGGGGGCCCAGACGGCGCATTCGTCCGCACCCCATTTGGGGCTGCTCTTCATGCAATCGGCGGTGAGCGCGGCGAGAGAGAGGCTGTTGCGCTGAATCATGCGCTGGATGCGCTCCTCGGGCGTGGCGGGCACGGCGCCGGGCGCGCCGGCGGCAGCTGGCGGACGGGGCGTGAGGCCGGGATCTTCGAGGATGACAGCCTTGGGAATGGCGGGGTATTTGGCGGAGAACCAGGCAACGGCGGAGCTCCCCATGGAGTGGCCCATGAGGATGGGCTTGACGAGCTTGAGCTCGCGGATGAAGGCGGCGAGGTCTTCCACCTGGGCGTCGGCGGGGTCGCCGGGCTTGGGCGGATCGGAGAGGCCGTGACCGCGGGCGTCGACGAGGTACATGTCGTAATCGGCGGCGAGTTCCTTGGCGAAGTTGGTCCAGCAGAGGCCGTCGTCGGAGGAGCCGTGAGCGAAGATGATGACGGGCTTGCCTGGGTTGGCGGCGTGGGTGTAGTGGATGCGGATACCGTTGCCCCAGACGTAAGCGTCGGACCAACCGGCGGGCGGGGCGGGCTGCAGGAACATGGCGAGAACGAGGGCTGTGAACATGGAGGTACTCCTGAGCCGGGGCGCGTCGGGGCCGTTCGGCTCCCATTCAGCATATGCCAATTCAGGCGCGCTGGGGCGACTCCACATAGCGGTGCAACAGCGCGCCGGCGCAAAGGCTCAGCAGCCACGCGGCGGCCATGCCGGCAGCGTTGGCGATGGGGCTGGCGGGCCAGTGCCTGTGGACGACGGCGCTGACTGCCAGGATCACGGCGTAGTGGATGACGAAGACGGAGTAGGAGATGCGGCTGAGAAACGACACCCAGGACCAGCGCGGGCCTTGGCGCCGCCGGTAGTGGCGAGCAACAGGGCCGTGACGCCGGCGACGAGAATGCGGGCGCGCCACTCCACGATGAGCGCGGCGGTGACGAGGAGAGCCAGGGCCGCCAGCCATGCCGCTTTGCGGGGCTGGGTGGAGATCCAGTGAGCGGCGATACCGAGGCCGTAGGCGCCAAAGAAGTAGGGCGCATAGATGTCGAGTTCGGGCTGGCGGTTGAGCCAAAGCAGAGAGACGGATGCCAAGGCGGCGCAGGCCAGCAGCGCGGCAGCGGCGTGGGCGCGGGTGAGCCAGAGGATCAGGAGAAAGAGCGCATAGAGCTGAAAGTCGATGGCCACATACCAGACTCCGGCTGAGAGTGCCTCCTGGCCGATGATGTCCTGCAGCAGGAAGACGTGCGCGGCGATCTGGAGAAGCGTCGGCGCGGTGGGCGTGGAAGGGTATTGGATGAGCGCGCGGGCGAAGGCGGCAGCGGCGATGGCGGCAGCGATGGCGACGAGGTAGGGGCGGGCGAGGCGGAGATAGCGCCGCCACAGCAGCAGCGGGATATCGCGGCTGGGCCTTTCGAACGCCATGCCCGGGGCCAGGGCGCGGGCGCTGAGGAATCCGCCCAGGACGAGAAAGACCTGCACGGCCATGCGGGCGTAATCATAGTGCCAACTGATGAGCGCCGGGGCGTAGGGATAGACGACGTCGGACATGGGTCCGTAGAAGGCGAGATGGTGCCAGACGATGAGCTGGGAGGAAAGCGCCTTCAGGAGGTCAACGAGCGGGAGAGATTGTCGAGGAACAGGACCCACTTATCTTGATTTTACACCGGGCGGCGGCAGCGGGCTGTTCGGGCCGAAGAGTTTGTGTGATTCTATCTGGAAGGAGGTTCACTTCAAATGAAAAGACTGGGCATATGGATGGCGGCACTGGCGCTGGGCGCGGTATCGACGCAGGCGGCCGATCAGCCGGTGATGCACTGCTTCGCCTACACGGTGATCGAGACGGCGACGCCGGCGGAGTGGGACGCGTTCACGAAGGCGACGAAGGAGTTGCCGGGCAAGATCCCGGGCCTCACTCATGTGTGGCTGGGCAAGCTGGCGCGGCCGATGGGTCTGGTGACTACGGACGCGGCGGCCCCGGCGGAGGACGTCAAGAAGCTGCGCGCGGGCGAGACGGTGTCGCTGCCGGTGAAGATGCTGCGGCGGCAGGCGGGCGTTTGCATGGAATTCAGCAGCCCGGCCGCGCTGGCTAGCTATGCCAAGCTGCCGGCGCACGCCGATTGGATGAAGACCTATGAGAAGGTGCGCGTGGCGGGGACCACGACGATCGACATCCTGACGCAATAGCGAGGGGGCGCCGGAGGGTCACTCCTCCGGCACGTCGAAGTTGATGATGTTGTTGCGGAAGAAGTTCGTCTTGTAAGCGCCATAGGCAAGTCCGAAAGTCAGCCAGGCTCCGCCGGCGAGCTTGGCCAGCGGGCTGAGGCTCAGCCAGAGGTAGAGGCAGACGATGAAGCCGATGGCGGGGACGAGCAAGTCCGATAAGTGACGCTCCTCGCGCCGGATGTAGTAGTGCAGGAGGCTGGAGGCGTTGACGCCCATGAAGCCGATGAGGGCGCCGAAGTTGAGCAACTCCGCGCCGGTCTGGTAGCTCATGAGGAAGGCGCCGCCCAGGCAGAAGCCGCCGATGAGCATGACGTTGCGGCTGGGGACGCGGGTGCGCGGGTCCAGGTAGCCGAAGAACGATTTGGGGATTGCGTTATCGCGGCCCATGCCGAAAAGCAGGCGGCCTCCGGCGAGCATGGCGCCTGTGGCGGAGCCGATAGTGGCGATCACCAGGGTCCAGGTCATTACCTGAAAGAGCAGCGGGCCGCCGGCGCGTCCGGCGATGTGGATGTAGGCGGTGTCGCTATCGGGATAGGGCTGGGAGGCGGGCCAAACCAACTGCGCGACGTAGACCTCCACGGCGGAGAGGACGCCGATGACCAGGCAGGTGCCCACCATCGCCTTGAGGATGTTGCGGCGCGGGTCCTTCACCTCTTCGGAAAGCGTGGAGATGCCGTCGAAGCCGATGTAGGTGAGCACGGCGATAGACGCGCCATTGGAGATGGTGCGCCAGGAGAAGCGCTCGGGATCATAGAAGGGCGTCGTGAAAACCTCTGTGGTGAGTTGCGGCAGCCCCATGAGGTAGCGGGCGGAGGCCACCAGCATCCAGGCGATGACTGCGCCCATGGCGAGGGTGAGCAGCTCATTGGTACGGGCGGTGGCCTGGATGCCGCGCAGGTTCATACCGGTGAAGAGCAGGGCGAGCCCCACCACCCAGATGGCGTAGGGCGTGCCGGGAAAGAGGCCCATCATGGCCTTGGCGCACCAGATGGTGCAAATGAGTGGATTGACGACGTAGTCGAGCAGCATGCTCCAGCCAGTGAGGTAGCCGAGGGCGGGATGGATCTCGCGGGCGACATAGGTATAGGCGCTGCCGGCGCTGGGATAGGCGCGCGCCATGCGGCCGTAGCTGATGGCCGTGAGCAGCATGGCGAACATCGCCATCAGCACGGTGGTGACCACGTGGCCGTTGGCGCCGGCGCTGATGGCGCCGAAGGGCGGCATGGGCGCCGTGGGCTGCACCATGATGATGCCCATCACGAGAAGTTGAAAGAGACCCAGTGAGCGGTGGAGCTTCACGGGCTGGGCTGGAGAACTCGACATAGGTAAAACGATTGTGCCATGTTGGAGGCGGGCGCGGTGGCAGGTCGACTGGAGAGTATGAAGCGCTGGTGGCGCGCACAATCCGTCCGGTTCAGACAGTGGCTGGATCTGCGCGTGCGGGAGCGGGTGACGTTTGCCGGGCTGGTGTTTCTGGTGGCCGTGGCGCTCACCGCGTTTGCGGCATTTGCCTCCGCCAATAATCTGCTATTCCTTTTGCTGGCGGCGATGCTGGCCACGCTGCTGATCAACGGATTCGTGAGCCGCATCGGCATCGCCGGCCTGGAGTTGGACATCCAGTTGCCGGATCACATCAGCGCGCGGCGAGCCGTGGCGGCACGCATCGTGCTGCGCAACGCCAAGCGCTGGATGCCCTCGTTTTCCATCCGCCTGGTGGGCGTGGAGGACAGCGTCTTCACGACGGAGCTGTATTTCCCCGTGGTGCCGGGCAAGGCGGAACTGGAAACGATTGTCGACGTGAGTTTCGCGAGGCGCGGCGTACACCGGCAGGACAGTTTTCTCTTCTCGTCCCGATTCCCGTTTGGCTTCGCGGAGCGGCGGGCGCGCGTGGTGATGAAGCGCGAAGTGCTGGTGTACCCGGCTCTGGACGCGCAGCCGGGCTTTGATCAACTGGCGGCCGACATCAGCGGAGACGCCGAATCGCAGGTGCGCGGGCGCGGCCATGATTTCTACCGCATCCGGCCCTACGAGCCTTTCGAGAGCGCGCGCCATGTGGATTGGCGGGCCACGGCGCACACCGGCGACATGCAGGTACGCGAGTTCACGCGCGAGGAAGAGCATCTGATCACGCTGTTCCTGGATCTGGAGGTCCCGCGCGAGCACGAAGAGTGGTTTGAGCGGGCCGTGGAGTGCTGCGCGTTTCTGGCATGGCGGTGCGCGCAGACCGGGGCGAGCATCCGGTTTCGCACGCAGGATTTCGAGTGTCTGCTACCCATCGAAGGCGACGTCTATGTGATCCTGAAGTATCTGGCGATGGTGGAATGCAGACACCGCGCCGCACCCCTCAGGAGTCTGGACGAAGATAGTGCCGCTATTGTATTCAGCGCCTCGGCGCAACGCCTGGAAGACGGCGGCTGGGCTGGCGCTCGCCTGCTGGATCCCCAGCACTGGGTATTCGCAAAGCCCGACTGAGCCCGCGCCGCTGCGCACCGCCATCACCGTCACCGAACAGGTCTCCACCGAGGCGCCGGCCTCGCTCACGGTTTTGACGAATCTCGAAATTCGCGAGGCGCCGGGCGTGAACCTCGACGACCGGCTGCGGCTGGTGCCGGGGTTCTCGTTGTTCCGGCGATCGTCGTCGCTCGTGGCGAACCCGACGACGCAGGGCGTGAGCCTGCGCGGGCTGGGCTCCACCGGCGCGAGCCGCACACTGGTGCTGTGGGACGGGGTGCCGCTCAACAGCCCGTTCGGCGGATGGATCTACTGGACGCGCGTGGACCCGATTTCGCTGGAGCGCGTGGAGGTTTCGCGCGGCGCATCGACGAGCCTGTTTGGCGACAAGGCGATGGGCGGCGCACTGGGCCTTTTCTCGGAAGCGCGGCACAAGGCGGGCGGCACGCTGGGCTATGAGATGGGGAATGAGAGGACGCACGAGCTGAGCGGCGCGGGGAGTTACTTCCTGGGTCCGCGGTGGGCGGTATCGGGCTCGGCGCGCGGCTTCACCACCGACGGATACTACATCGTGCCGGCGTATGCGCGCGGTCCGGTGGATACACAGGCGAACGTGCAGTTTGCGGCGGTGACGGCGCGGCTCGACTATCTTACGGACCGCCAAAAGCTGTTCTTCAGGGCGGATATTCTCGCGGAAGAGCGCGAGAACGGTACAAAACTGACACAGAACTCGACGTCTTTGGGCACTCTGGCGGCGAACTACACGATGCAGCAGGGCGCGAGCACGTATAACGCGCTGCTCTTTCACAACCGCGAAGAGTATCGAGCCAGCTTCTCCGCGATCGGGGCCGGGCGGCTGACGGAGCGGCCGACATCGCGGCAAAGCGTGCCGGCAGAATCGACCGGCGGCGCAGCCTTCTACCGCCACGCGGCAACGAAGTGGAATCTGCTGGCGGGCGGCGACTTTCACCGGGCCGAGGGCTATTCGAACGAGACTCTGATCCCTACCGGGTTCCGGCTGGGCGGCGGTGTGCAGACGCAGTATGGCTTCTTCACGCAGGGCGACTATGCGAAGGGGCCGCTGCGGTTGTTTGGCGGATTGCGCGGGCAGGATGCGGGCAACGGCACGGCGTTCTGGAGCCCGAGCGGCGGGGCGGCGCTGGCGCTGGAAAAGTGGCGGCTGCGCGCCTCGGCCTACCGGGCGTTTCGTGCGCCCACGCTGAATGAGCTATACCGCGAATTCCGCGCGGGGAACGCGGTGACTCTGGCCAATGCCCTGCTCCGCCCCGAGACGACGCGTGGCGTGGAGGCCGGCGCGGACTACGTCTCCGGCGGGCTGCGCTTTTCGGCGACGGCCTACACGAATCATCTGGACGCGCTGATTACGAACGTGACGCGCAGCGTGACACCAACGCTCATCACGCGGCAGCGCGACAACGCGGGCGCGGCCACGGCGCGCGGCATGGAGGCGAACTTGAATTACCGCTGGCACGCAGTAAGGGCCGAGGCGTCGTATCTCTTCGCGGATTCGCGGTATTCCACCGGCGAACGGATTCCGCAGATTCCGAAGCATCAGGGCTCAGCGCTGCTGGCGTGGTCGCGGCGCGGAACTCTACTGGCCGGGGGGCTGCGATCTTCGGCGTTGCAGTTTGAGGACGATCGCAATCTGTTCCGTCTTCCGGGCTTTGCGGTGTTTCACATGACGGCGCGGCAGGCCTTGCCATACGGGCTGGCGCTGCACGCGGCGGTGGAGAATGCGTTGGGCCGCGAGGTGGTGGTGGGGTTCAGCCCGACCCCGTTGATTGGCGCTCCGCGGTTGTGGCGCATCGGGCTGCGCTGGAGTTCGCTACCGTAATTAATCGGCGCGAAGCGTGATGGCCGGGTCGATGCGCGACGCCCGGCGTGCCGGAATGAAGCCGGCAATCAGGGCCACGGCGGCGAGCAGCAGGATGATGACGGCGAAGGTCGCGGGGTCGGTCGGCCGCGTGCCGAATAGCAGCGACTCGATCCACTTCGCGGCGGCTAACGAACCGACGCCCCGACCACGACTCCGACGAACGCCAGCCTGATGGCTTTGCCAATGACACCGATCTGCACCTGCGGCGCAGTAGCGCCCAGTGCCATGCGGATACCGATCTCCTGGGTGCGGCACGTCACCGAATAGGAAATGACGCCGTAGATGCCCAGCGAGGCGAGGATGAGCCCTAGTGCCGCGAAGCTGCAAACGAGCCAGACAAAGAAGCGGCGGGGCGATACGGAGCGGTCCACAATCTGCTGCAAGGGCCGGAGTTCGGTGGCCGGCTGCGCGGGATTCAAAGCCCGCAGCCGCTGCATCACCGTGGCGGCGAGGGTCGCCGGCGGCAGTTTCGTTCGAAGGACAAGCTCTGCCCCGTTGGGACTAGCTTGCGTCACCATCAGATACATTTCCGGGCCGGCTGGTGCTTCGAGACTGTGCGCCCGGACATCGTCAATCACGCCGATCACCCGCGCCTCCTGGTCTCCGATGAGCCCGAGCCGTCCGACCGGATCTTCTCCGCGCCAGAACTTCCTGGCTGCCGCCTGGTTGATGACCACGACCATCTCACTCTTCGGACCATCCTGCCAGGAGAAGTCGCGGCCTCCCGTCAGGTGCATGCCCATTGCTCCCAGATAGCCCGGCGTCACGATCCGGACCAGTGCACCGAGAGTCTCCTCTTTGTCGTAAACCTTGCCTTTGGCGCGGAACCCCCAACTGCGGTTCCGGCCCAGCGGGAGCATATCGGCGACGCCTGCCGCCTCGACGCCCGGAATAGACTCCACGTTGCGCAACATCTCCTGGAGAAAGCACACAGGAGAGCGCAACTTCGGAGATCACCAGCGTGGCGCGCAGGCGTTCGTGCGTCTGGCCGGCAGTGGTGCCGCGGCCGCTGTCTTTCAGCGCACCCTGAAGATTGCGGGAGGAGATGTTCAGCCCGGGCGTCAGGCCGAAGATCACGGTGACGGCCACTGTGATCAACAGCGTCCATAAGAGCGCGGCCCCATCCACCCTGACGCTATTGAGCAGCGGAAGCGCGATGGACCCCTGACGGGCGAGGTAGGCTGTGAGCGCAAAGGCGAGGCCGAGGCCCAGCGATGCGCCGGCACTGGACAGAATCAGGCTCTCGGTCAGAAGCTGGCGGATCAGTCGGCCCCGCCCCGCGCCCAAAGCGCTGCGCAGCGCGAATTCCCTGCTCCGCGTGGCGGCACGCGCCAGCATCAGATTCGAGAGATTCACGCAGACGATGAGGAGGATCAGGCCGACCGCGCTCCATAGGACAATCAGCGACCGGCGCAGCTTGCCGCTGACGAACTCCTTCAGCCCGGTGATGCGGGAGACGTAGTCGCCCCACCATTCTTTGTGAGCCGCCTTGAACTGCGGGAACAGGATGTCGGCTTCGGCCTGCGCCTGGGCGATAGAGCTCCCCGGTTTTAAGCGGCCCACCATGGCGAGCGTGTTGCCCCAATTGCGCATATTGTCAAGAACGGCCGGAACATAAACGTCGATCTTTGTTCCCGGCGAAAACACGGCTCCGAAATCGAATGTGGGCGGCAGGACGCCGGCCACGGTGAAGGACTGCTTGTCCATCGTAATCGCCTGGCCTAAGATCGCGGGGTCGCCGGCAAAACGCCGCTGCCAGAAGGCGTGGCTCAGCAGAACCGCGGGCGTACCGCCCTTCCGGCACTCCTGCGGCAGGAAGTTGCGGCCGAGCATCGGCTCTACACCCAGGGTCGGAAAGAAGTTCTCCGCCACCAGGACGGCGTCCACAATCTGCGGCTCGCCCTGGCCGGTGAGCAGAAACTCGCCGTTTGCCAGAAACGGGTTGTAGCTGGTGACCTGCTGGAAGGACTGATTGTGCCGCTGGAATTCCTCGAATGCGGCAACGGTGTAGGTGATGTTGGAGAGGTCGTCGCCGCCTCCTCCTGTGCCCTTCCTGATGAGGTCGCGGCCGGATGCGAGCCAGGCGAGGCGCTCCGATTCGGGAAACGGCAGTGGCCGCAGCAGCACAGTATTCACCACGCTGAATACGGCCGTGTTGGCAGCGATACCGAGAGCGAGGATCAGGACGGTGATGATGGCGAAGCCGCGGTCCTTGCGAAGAGTCCGCAGCGAGTATCGAAAATCCTGGGCGCAGGCGCCCCAAAAGTCCCTGTTTCTCATGTTCCGATCCATCTCCCTACCCAGCCGTTCACCCGCATCCTGCACCGACTGGATGTCGCCAAACTGGCGCTCCGCCTCGTGCCGCGCTTCGTGGCGGCTCCAGCCCTGCTCCACCAGATCATCCACCTTGGCATCGATGTGAAACCGCAACTCGTCCTTGACGTCGGCCGCCGGATCCGGGCCGAGCAGACGCGCATAGCGGCGCCACATCGGGATCTTCGGCATCAGCCCTCCTCCGCCAGGGGAGGACTCGTGGCGTTGAGCATTTTGCCGACGGCGGCAGCGTACGCCTCCCAGGTTCGGGTTTCTGCACGCAGGTGGCGTCGGCCATTCGCGGTCAGCCCGTAATACTTGGCCTTCCGGTTGTTCGCCGAGAGGCCCCATTCGGCCTCCACCCAACCCTGCTTCTCCAGGCGCCACAGCGCGGGATAGAGCGTTCCCTCTTCGACCAGCAGTGCGTCATCGGTCTGACGGCGGATCAGGCTCGTGATGGCATAGCCGTGCAGCGGACCCCACGCCAGAGCCTTGAGGATCAAAACGTCGAGTGTGCCACGAATGAGTTCGAGTTGGGTTTTGTCCACACGCCTCCCCTTTGCTTTCTAGGGAAGTGTGCCATGGCTCCCCTATGAACGCAAGGGGAGGGCGAAAGAGTTTACTTGCGTTGCGCCGCGACGACGACGCGCAGCCAGCGGAAGCGGGTGTCGCCATCGGGCATCGGCTGAATGGCGAACGTCTCGCGGATGGCGGCGTTGGCGCGGGCGAACATGTCTCGCACAGTCTGCTCGGCCTCGCCGGTGCAGCCGGCTTTGTGCAGCCAGGCGTTCAGCGTCATGGGCACGAAGCCGCCCATGAAGTCGAGCTCTTCGACGACGAATCCGGCCTGCTGGAGATTGCGGGTCCACTCGGAAGGGCGGTAGTTGCGGTGGTGGGACGGATCGCGGATCAGCTCCACGCGGTTCTGCCATTCGTCGATCTCGGGGGCATCGTTGGGCACGGTGGTGTCGGCGATGAGGAGGCGGCCACCCGGCGCCAGCACGCGTGCCGATTCGGCCAGGAACGCCGGCACCGAATCGAAATGATGGGCCGCGATGCGGCACGTGACGGCGTCGAACGAGGCATCGGGAAACGGCATCGCCTCCGCGCTGCCCTGCTGAAAATCGACGTTGGCTACTCCAGTTTCGGCGGCCCGGCGGCTGGCCTCATTGAGCATGCCGGAGGAGACGTCGAGACCCGTGACGCTGGCGACCAGCGGGGCGACGGCAAGCGCGGTGAAGCCGGTGCCGGTGGCCACGTCGAGTACGCGATCAGTAGGGGCGAGCCGGCCATGCTGGACAAGCCACTTGAGAGACTCTTCCGTCCAAGTGTTCCACTGGCCGTCGTAGTGGGTGGCCTGCTTGTCGAACTGCTCCTGCGGAGTGCGCCGGGGCATGGCCTACACGAGTTCCAGCTTCGCCCGGTCAAACTTCATCCGCCGCCCATTCGCCAGCGCCGTCGCCGACATGATGCCCGCCACGGCGTGCGAGAAGCCGGCCTCGACATCGGCGCGCGGCGTCTTGCGGCTGCGCAGGCACTCCAGGAAATCGTGCATGTGCGAGTTGGTGACCAGCGGCTCGATTTTGGTCTCGGTCTGGAGCTTGTCCTTCATGGAACTGCCCTCACCGGAGATAGTCCACTTCTCGCAATCCAGCGTGCCGCGCGTGCCGAACCACATGTTGCGGATGCCGGCGGAGTTGGTGAGCGTCATGGAGAAGGCCACCAGGAACTCCTTCGGATATTCGAGCAGCGTGTAGAAGACATCGCTAGTGGTGCGGCCGTCCTTCCAGAGATAGACGCCGCCGTTGGAGACGACGCCGGAGGGATACGGATCGTCCATGTACCAGGCGACTAGATCGATGTAGTGGCTCATCCAAAGGCCGGGAATGCCGTTGGTGGTCTCGGTGCCGAAGAGCTGCCACTCGCGCAGCAGGCGCGGATCGAAGGAGCGCTCCAGCTTGCCCAGCTGGAACATCTTCCAATCGACGTCGGCGGGATCGATGTTCTCGGCGGGCCGTTTCCAGCGCGGCGCCTGGACGTTCATAGAGAACTCGATGCGCGTGACCTTACCCAATGCCCCGCCCCTTACCTTGGCTTGGGCGGCCATGTACTGCCCGTCGCTGCGGCGCTGGGTGCCGGCCGCGACCACCTGGCGGCTGGCCTTGACGGCGAGGTAGGCGGCCTTGCCCTCGACGAAGGTGGTGGCGAAGGGCTTTTCCACGTAGGCGTCCTTGCCGGCCTCGACGGCGGCCTTGAGGATGATGGGGTGGCCGAAATCCGGCGTGGCGATGATGACGGCGTCGACGTCCTTGCGGGCCAGCAGCTCGCGGTAGTCGGTGGTGGTGTGGGGCGTGACGCCGAGGCCGCGGGCTGTGGCGGCGGCGCCGCGCTCGCGATTGGGGCGGTAGACGTCGCAGACCGAGGTGACGGCGAGATTCAGGTCTTTGAGCTTGATGAGATCGTTGACGTGATCCATGCCGCGGCCGCCGGTGCCGATCAGGCCGATGTTGATGCGGTCATTGGCGCCGGAAACGGAGAGTGCAGAGGCCGCGGTGGCAGCGCCGAGAAAGAATCTGCGGTTCATGGATTCACCTCACTCTACAGAATGAAAGAGCGCCGCGGCCCGAAAGGTCCGCTTCGGAATTATTTTGCATCGGCACGCGGCAACCGAGCACCAGTATAGCTGTAAGCGGTATTCACCGATCTTCAAAATCCCCCACCAAGGAACGAATATGAAAAGACTTGTGCTTTGCGCAGCTACACTTGCGCTCGCTTCCAGCTTTGCCTACGGACAGGCCACCGGAGGTCGCGTGCGCGTGGTCCACGCCTCGCCCGACGCGCCCGCCGTCGACATCTATGTCAATGGCGGCAAGGTGCTGGAGAACCTTCCCTTCCGCGAGTATTCAGAGTATCTGGCACTCCCGGCGGGCAGCTACAACGTCGATATCAAAGTGACCGGAACGGACACCAGCGTTAAAATGGTGCCCATTTCGGTGGCCAACGGCAAAGACTACACGGCGATGGCCGTAGGCTACGCGGGCGGAATGCAGCCGGGCTTCGACGTGCTGTGGCTGGAGGACGACAACACCATGCCCGCCAACAACGGCGTGAAGTTGCGAGTGGTCCACGCGGCGCCAGGAGCGCCAGCCGTAGACGTCTACGCCACCACACCGTTTGAGGCGCTGGCCGGCAAGACTCCGGTTTTGACGAACGTGCCATTCAAGGCCGCCTCCGGCTATCTCCAGGTGCCGACGGCCGTCTATCAGGCGCGGGTAGCGGTGGCAGGTACTCAAACGGTCGCGATCGACAGCCACCGTCTGGTTACCTGGAACGGCATGATCCGGACCATTGTCGCGGTGGACAATACTGGCGGCGGCGGGCCGTTCCAGCTGATCATTCTGGGCGACCGTAACTGACATTAACGTTGGTTGGTTTGAAGCCTCAAGCCTCCCTGGTATATGATTCGGGTGAATCGCATACCAGGGAGGTTCTGGTCTGAAACGCCGAATTTTTCTCGCCGCCGCGGCTGGGGCCACTGCCGCGTGTTCCCGCACGCCCTTCCAGCCTTCCTCTCTGCGGTACCTGCTCCCATCGGAGGCCACCACGCTGGAGGCCTGGGTGGAGACGCTAATCCCGGCTGATCAGGACCCCGGCGCGAGAGACGCCAGCGTCGTCAACTACATCGATCGCCAGCTCACACGGAAATACAAGAAGCTGCAGCCGGACTACCGGCAGGCCCTGGCGGCGATCGACCGGCTGGCCCGCCAGTTGCGCGATCTGCCCTTTGCTCAACTCGAACTGGACGACCGCACCACGTTGATGGTCAACCTGGAGACCGGCAAGGCCGACAAACAGATATTCTCCGACGGCGGCAAGGCTGCCTTTGAGATGGTGCTGGCGCACACCATGCAGGGCTTCTACGGCAATCCGCGGCACGGCGGCAACAAGGACTACGTGTCGTGGCGCATGATTGGCGTGCCGCCCATGCCCGTGCGCGGCCGGCAGCACTACCTGGTCGCCGACACCTTCCCCGTCCCGGAGAAATCATAATGGCACTCCCGAAAGTGAATGCCGTGATTATCGGCGCGGGCGCGGCCGGCCCCATCATGGCCAAGGAACTGGCTACCGCCGGATGGCGCGTGGTGCTGTTGGAGCGCGGACGCTGGGCTACGCCGGCGGACTGCCACAAAGACGACCTGTTCAATCAACGCAACTCCACGCTCGGCCATCCCTTCGGGCCGGACGACGACGGCAACCCGCGCGTGGTGGTGGATGCGAAAGGGAACGAACGCATCGTCGAGCCCTCGGGCGGCGGCTACAACAACAACGCGGCGTGCGTGGGCGGCGGCACGCTCTCCTACGGCGCGATGGCGTGGCGGTTTCATCCCAACGACTTCCGCATGAAGAGCGTCTATGGGGCGAAGATCCCGCGCGCGGTGGAAGGCTCCACGCTGGTGGATTGGCCGATCAGCTACGACGATCTGGAACCCTACTACACGAAGGCCGAGTGGGAGGTGGGCGTCTCCGGCGACGTCAGCACGGACCCATTCCACGGGCCGCGCAGCAAGCCCCTGCCCATGCCACCGCTGCCCGCCACGCGCGAGCACGAGATTTTGGAGAAGGGCGCCAAGGCGATGGGGCTGCATCCCTTCCACATCCCGATGCTGCGCAACTCGGTGCCCTATCGCGGCCGCCCGGCGTGTATGCGCTGCCGCTGGTGCGTGGGCTTCGCGTGCGAGGTGGATGCCAAATGCGGCTCGCAGAATACGGTGCTGCCGGTGGCGCTGGCCACGGGCAACCTGGAACTGCGTACCCAGTGCATGACCAAGGAAGTGCTGGTGGACGAGAAGGGCAAGGCCGGCGGCGTAACGTACTTCGATCGCGAAGGGCGCCTGTGGGAGCAGCCGGCTGATTACGTGATCGTCTCGGCCTCGGCCGTGGAATCGGCGCGCCTGTTGTTGAACTCCAAATCGAAGCTCTTTCCCGAAGGGTTGGGCAACCGCCACGATTGGGTGGGCCGCAATCTGCAAGGGCACACCTACACGGGCGCCGCCGGACTGTTCGACTTCGAAACCTATGACGACGTGGGGCCGGGTGCAGGCATTGCCATCTGCGACTACAATCACGGCAACGAGGATCTGGCCGGCGGCGCAATGCTGGCCAATGAGTTTATCCGCCTGCCGTATCAGTTCGTCACGGGCACACGCCAGCCGGGTGTGGCGCGCTGGGGCCGGCCGCACAAAGAATGGGTGCGGCAGTTTTACAGGCGCTCCATCACGGTGCAGGGGCCCACGCAGGAGATGCCGGTGTTTGATTCGCGTGTGACGGTCTCCACCACGGTGCGCGACAAGTTCGGCATTCCGGTGGCGCGATTCTCCGGCTACAAACACCCGCACACCATCGAGATCGGCAATGCCATGGCGGCGAAGGCCGAGAAGTGGCTGCGAGCCAGCGGGGCCAACGAGACGTGGCTGAAAAAGGCGGGGCAAGGCGTCTCGGGCGGGCAGCATCAGGCCGGCACGTGCCGCATGGGAGCGGATCCAAAGACCTCGGTTGTGGATCAGTGGTGCCGGGTCCACGACATGGATAACGTTTACGTGGTGGACGGGTCGGTGCACGTGACAAACGGTGGATTCAATCCGGTGCTCACAATCATGGCGATCGCCTACCGTTCGGCGGAGAAACTGGCGAAGGAGGGCAAGCGCTCATGAAAGCCCTGATTGTCGCCGCTGTACTGGCAGCCGCCGTACTGCTCTCCATTCCCACGGCCAGTTTCGTTTATGAGGCGGGCGGCCCGCAGGCTTGCGCGCGCTGTCACGAGATGGGCACGCCGGTGGCCAGGTGGCAGGGCTCGGCGCACCGCAACGTGCCGTGCGCGGAGTGCCACGGCGACGCGCTGACCACCGACCCCAATTTCCACCTCACCAACGCGCGCCGCGTGTACGAGCATGTGAAGGGTGACGTGCCCGAGCGCGCCAGCCTGCGCCCGGCCGACGTGTTCTTCACGATGGAGCGCTGCAAGAAGTGCCACCAGCAGGAGTTTGCGGCGTGGTCCACCGGCCCGCACGCCATCACGTACAAGCAGATCTTCACGGATCAGAAGCACAACTCGACACGGCATCTGATGGATGATTGCCTGCGCTGCCACGGCATGCACTTCAATGGCGGCATCCGCGAACTGGTCTCTCCGCTGAACAACAAAGGGCCCTGGACTGTGACGCGCGCTGAGCTCACGGACCGGCCGACCATTCCCTGCCTCACCTGCCACTCCATGCACCGCGAGGGCCGCATGCTGGCGGAGAAGCAGATGGAGGCCAAGACGGTGGGCGCGCGGCAGGAACGCTTCCGCCCCTCGCTGGCGTTTTTCGATCGTCGCGAGATGGCGCCGGTGCCGCTGGGCCTGCTCCCCATGCCGGTACTGCGCGAGGGCGAGCGCACGGTGCGCATGAGCCCGGATCAGCGCCAGGCGCTTTGCTACCAGTGCCACGCGCCGCTCTCCACGCGGGAGGTGCGTTCCGGCGATGACCGCACGCCCATCGGAGTGCAAGAGGGCATCTCGTGCCTGGCCTGCCACGACAAGCACCGGCAGACCACGCGCGCCTCGTGCGCCACGTGTCATCCGAAACTATCGAATTGCGGCATCGACGTGGAGAAGATGGACACCACGTTCGCCAAGCCCGGCAGCGCGCACAACATCCACTTCGTCAAGTGCGCCGATTGCCATCCGAAGGGCATCCCCGCCAAGCGGGCGGCGGCGCCGCCCAAGCCCTAGCCGCCTTCGATAGTATGGAGTGTTGAAGCTCTTCGTCCTCACCACCGCGTTGCTGGTTGCATTGGCAATTTGTTTCACGCCCACCGCGTGCGCGCAAACAGCCACGCCCGGAGGCCAGCGCGGCACGAACTACGATCCCCCACCCCAGCCCCAGCCAAAGTATGATCCGCCGCCACCGGCCGATCCCGAGGCCAGCAAGCCGCAGTTCGCATTTCAGGAACTGGATTGGTCCGACAAGGACACCTGGATCAAGTTTGCGTTGTTCGTAGGCTCCATCGTGTTGGCTCGCCGGGCCTTCCGGCAGATGAAGGAAGAGGACGTCGTAGCAGACGAAGAGACAACGGACGAGCCGTAGATCGCCTATACGGCCCGGATGGAGTAGGACGCGCCGGCCGAGGTCGCAAACTCGATGACGCCATTGCGCTCCGTATGCGGCACAGCCGGCCCGCCCAATGCCGCCTGCACAACAACAGCCCGCTTCCCCCAGGGATTGGCGACCCGGGCACCGGCGCCCCTCTCGCTCTTCAGCGTCAGCGCCGAGACAGCCTGGCCATCCCACGCCGCCGACACCAGAAACGCGCCGGCAGCGCGCAGATCGCGGAAGCTGGCCTTGCCGAGATTGCGCGTATTGGGGAAGATGCGCAGCACGCCGTCGTAGCTCTGCATCAGGCACTCGTTCAGCACGCCGGGCAGCGAGAGGTTTTCGGTCCACACGCCCATGCGCATCATGAAGTCATAGTTCGTCTCGTCGCGATAGCGGCCGCCGGCCTGGCGCACGCGGTCGTTGGCCATGCCAAGCGGCGTGGTGCAATAGCGCACCTCGCGCTTGAACCAGTAGAGATCCAGGATGCCGAGCCGCGCGCGCACCATCGGCTGCCACACCAGATCGTTACCGCCCTCCAGCCGCACGGTGCGGGCCGTGCGTCTCGCCAGTTCCAGCAACTCAGCCGGTGAGCCCAAGCCAACCCGCTCGGCAGGAAACACTGGAGAGAGCGTCACTGGCACATTGAAGACATATTCGAGCGGGCCGTTGACGATGTCCAGCCAGACCTTGCCATACGGTCCATTGGCGGCGGGGTACGGCGCCAGGTTCTGCTTCACTTCCTGCCATTTCGGACGCAGCTCCGCATCCACGCCGAGCACGACGGAGCCCTCCAGCATGGCATCGAGCAGAAACTCGGTGAGCGCCAGATCGATGATGCAGTCTTTGTTCAAGCGGAAGTCCACGGTGGCGCCCCAGTTCTCCGGAGAGACCGTCGGGCTGATGTGGTATTTGCCGTCTGCGCCCTTTTTCACGAAGCCCACCAGGAAATCCGCAGCGGCGCGCAGCATGGGATAGACACTGCGCAGATACTGCTGATCCAGCGTGTAGCGGTACTGCCACCACAGGCTCTGCACGGCCCACGGCGTCTCGCAAATTTCATAACCCCACGGCGGCGCCGGGTACGGATTCACATTGCTGGGCACTGGATAGGCAGTGTGCGGGAAGTAGGCGCCGGGCAGGCCGAACTGCACGCGTGCGTTCCATTCCGCCATGGGCATCAGATTCTCAATCAGCCGGGTGTAGGGCTCGTGCTGCTCCACATGATTGGACGAGAACACGCCCCACCACACCTGCTGGGTGTTGTAGTTCATGTGGTAGTCGCCATGCCACGCCGTGCCGATCTTGCCCATGCTCCAGTTGCCAAACAAGCCCGGCGCCACCTTGCCCGGCTTCAGACAGCAGGCGAGGAAATACTGGTTTTGATACCAGATCTGCTCCAGTTCGCGATCGGCGAACTCGACGGCGGAGCGCGACCAGAACTGCGCCCACTGGGCGGTGGATTGCTGCCGCAACTGATCCACCGGCACTGCCGCCAGCCGCGAGGCCTCGGCGCGGGCGTGCGCCGCGGTATCCGGGTTGCCATCGCGCGGGGTAAACAACGTCACGTCGAGCCGGAGCGGTTGCGTTGCCTCGCTGTAGAGCAGCACGCGCCGCCGCTTCGTGTCGGGCGCATCGGCGCGCCACTTGCCGGCGAGAACGCCGTGCAGGGCGAAGTTGCGATCGTCCCTCGTGGCCGGCGGCTTGGGCTGGGCCGAGGTGGGCGCCGTAGCCGGGAAGAGCTGGAATCCGGAAAAACGCCCGCTTTCACAGGCAAAGACAGGCTCGGGCAACTGCGCCTCGCGGTCCCAGTTGGGATGGTAGGCGACGGAGAGGATCGGCGCGGCCGTGTCGCTGCTCACCGAGACGTGGCCCTGCTCGCGGCTCACAAAGCAGGAGAGGCGCACGGGCTTTATGGCGCCGCGCAGATCGTCATAATCCAGCGAGATGACCAGTACGCCGGTGGCGATATCGAGCTCCTGCCGCACCACGCGCAGCATGCGCGAATCCCAGTGCAGCCACACTGTGCCGCACGGCCACGGACGCGGCCACGGCTTGCGGTAGGAGGCCTGCATCAGGTCCGAGTACTCCTTGAAGAAATCGATGTTCGATTCCAGAAAGAGCATCTCCGGCTTGCCCTGGCGCTTGGCCTCTTCACTGGCGCGCTCCCAGATCTTGAGCACCTCCGCGAAGGGCTTGATGTGAGCGGCGTGTTCCTCGCTGACGCGGATATCCCAGGCGTCGTTCTTGCCGAAGTGGAGCCCCAACGCGTCGGGGCGCACCGTGACGCACACTCCGATATCTCCATTGCCCAGCAGAATGCCCTCAAAGAAATCGGGCGTCGCCTGGGTGCGCACCAGCGGATGGCGGCGGGCGATAGCGATGGAATCGAGCGGCGGCGCGGCGGCCGGTGGGGCTGCCGCGGCGGCAGTGGTGGCCGCGGTGGTGGCGAGAAACGTGCGTCGTGTCGTACTCATGAAAAACCTCAGCAATCGCAGGTCAGCATTACATCCACTTTGCGCCGGATGGTCTCGGCGGCATCGGGCACGTGGAGCACATCGCACTCCGAGCCCAGAATATGCGCATGGCCACAGGCGGCCATGCGCTGGCGCAGTTCCGCGGTCATGCGGCGCACCTCCTCCACCGGCAGGGCGGAATCCGAGTAAAACGTCTTAGTGGGCAGATTGCCGAAGAGGACGATGCCGCGAGGGACCACCGCGGCGTCTTCCCAAAGCTTGCGGCTGCTGCCGAGGCTGATCACCGCGGGGCGCAACTGCTCTGCGAACTGGCGGACCATATCCGTGTTCAGCTCGCCGCAATCGTGGAAGATCAGGTCCACTCCGTGCTCGCCGAGAATCTGCCGGATGCGGCGGTTGGGCGCAAGAACGAAACGTTCCAGGATATCAGCGCCGGCGCGCATCTGGCGTGGTGAGAGATAGACGGTGTTGGCAGCGGGCTCGCAGAGGATCATTGCCCGCGCGCCGGCGTGAATCTGGGCCAGTGCCGAGCGGATCACCGTCGCCTCGGCCAGCGCCAGGCAGCGCTCCACCAGGCAGACGGCCTCGTCCTCTAACGCCGTCACGCCCCCACCGGCCAGCGCCACGCCGGCGATGGGATCGGCGACGAGCTTGGTCATCAGCGAAAAGGGTCCGATCAACATGCCCACGGGCAGCAGATCCGTCTGCTCCGCGATGTAGCGCACCGCGCCCTGGTTGGCCTGGATGCGCGGGAGAAAAGCCCGGCCGGCCGATGCGAGCACATCGCTCACCATCGCAAGCGAAGGCGGCGTAGCGAAGTGGAAGAGATCCACCTCCGCCTGAGGCACGCCCACATGGCTGAGCAGATCAGCTTTCTCCAGAGTCAAATCCATCAACGGGAAGGCCAGGGGCGTTTGGTACCGCCGCGCGGCGGATGCCACCACGGCGCCCAGACGCTCGGCATCGTACTTGCACCCCTCCGGATCGGCTGCTTCGTGCAGCACCAGATCAGCGCCGATGGGCATGCGCAGGCCCTGTTGAGCGAGACGGATGAAGAGGTTCTCTGGCATGGCTCAATCCGTGTGAAAAACCTCTTCCATTTCGGACCACCACGCGTCGGGCGGCCGGTCCGGCAATGGCTCCTGCATGGGCTTCATCAGCGCCCACCAGCGTTGCGTCGCCGGATCGGCCGCCATCCTCGCCATGTCCGCCGCGAAGTCCTCGCCGGTGTATTCGAAATAGCTGAAAAGCTTCCCGTCGTGCAGGTAGATGGAGTAGTTGGCGATGTTACAGGCGCGGATCATCGCCAGCACCTCCGGCCAGACGCTCGCGTGATGCTCGCGGTAGCTCTTCTCCGCCTCGGGCCGCAGCCCAATCACCATGCCGTAGCGCTTCATGCTTGCGCCTCCAGCCCGAATTCGGGCAAGTCGAACTCCTCCAATTGCAGCGGGTAGACTCCGTGCCGCCGCACCAGATTCACCACGTATTCGTAGTTCGCCGCCGAGACGTCGCCGGGTACGGAGTGATCAGACTGGAAGATAAAGCCCCCGCCCTTGGCCGCGTTCAGCTTGGTCAAGACGGCCTCGCGGATCTGCTCCCGCGTGCCGCCGGCCCACAGCATCACGTCCATGTTGCCGCAGAAGCCGATGCGATGGCCGAAGCGGCGGCGCAGGTCCACCACATTCATTCCAGCCTTGGCCTCCAGAGGATTGTAGGCGTCCACGCCAAGTTCGATGAAGTCCTCGAAGATGCGGTTCACGTTGCCGCAGCCGTGATAGATCACCGGCAACCCGTGGCTGTGGCACTCGTCGATCAGCGCCTTCACACCGGGCTTGAAGTGCTGGCGCCAGAAGACCGGCGAGAACAGCATGCCTTTGCAGTAGGCCACGTCGCCCCAGATCACCATGCCATCCAGCCGCCCGCCGGCCGCCTGGATCTGGGCGCGCACCAGCCCGAGATTGAACGCGTGGAGACGCTCGATGAAGCGCGCGAGCTCAGCCGGATAGAGCCCCATCCACAGCATCACGTTCTCGCTGCCGATGATGCGCCACAGCATCTCGTGCGCCTCGCAGACGCCGCCGAAGACGGGGAAATCCGCATGGATGGCCTTCACGCGCGCGTCGAACGCCTCGGTGTTGCGGGCGAAGCCGTCGCCCACTCCGTTGATCTGATCGTCACCCGCGTGGAAGTAGCGCCGCGGATCCCACGGATCGTCAAACTGGAACGCCTCCATCTTCTCGATGGTGTCCGTGTCAAAGGCGATGAAGCCGGGCATCGCCTGGTCAAACTTCTTGCGCAGCACGGCCTCGAATCCAGTGCGCACGGTCACCTCTTCGCTGTCTTCGCGCAGCGTCTCGAATGGCTTGATGTGCGGATCCATGTTCGGATTCGCCACCATCCAATCCAGATCGTAGTAGCGGTAGATGTCGGCATCGGCGGCCAGGCCGAGCTCGGCGCGCCAGCGCTTCAGAAAACTACCCCAAAAGAAGTCACTGATGGGAACGCGATCCGCCTCTTCGTGGCGCAGCGTGCGGCGCATCCGGTCGAGCTTCAACAGACAGTTTTCGCTTCGCATGGAGGATTCAACCATTCAGATCGTATCGTATGTTAGGCCCGGCGGTGATACATTAGCGGCCATGCGACCCATCTTCGCCAGTATCGTTTTACTTGCCGCCACCCTCGCCAGCCTGACCGCGCAGAAACGGCCTGTGGTCTTCCTGATTACCGACGCCGAGGGAGTGGCCGGAGTCTGCCGCCAGGATCAGACCGAAACTAAGAATCCCGAACTGCAGCGATTGCTCACGGGCGAGGTGAACGCCGCTGTGCGCGGGTTCAAACTCGGCGGCGCCGACGTGGTGGTGTGGGATGGGCACAGCAACAGCAGCACGCTGTCCACCACCACCGTGGAGGGCGCTCCGCTCGTGATGGGCGGCCTGGGCCCAAAGATGCTGTTGGATCGCGGCTACAGCGCCGTGGCCTTTCTGGGCCAGCACGCCCGCGCCGGCCGCGAGCGCGCCGTCATGGCCCACAGCTACAGTTCGCTGGGCATTCAACGGCTGACGATGAATGGCAAGGAAGTCGGCGAGATCGAGACGCGCTCCGCTCTGGCCGGCGCGTTCAACATCCCGGTGATCTTCCTCAGCGGCGATCAGGCAGCGGCCGATGATCTGCTGGCCATCGTCAAGGACGCCGAAGTGGCGGTGGTGAAGGAGGGCATCGGCTACTATGCCTGCATCTCGATGCCAGCCGCCGGCGCCCAGGCGCTGATCGAGCAGAAGGCAGCCGCTGCGGTAAAGAAGATCGCCAGCATCCGGCCCTACCGCATCGAGGGCCCTGTCGAGATCACCACCGAGTACTCCACACGCAGCACACCCTCGCCTGAGAATGCCCTGCCCGAGGGCACGGACCGCACCGGCCCGCGCACCCTGCGCATCCGCGGCGCCAATTTCATGGAAGCGTGGACCCGCTGGAGCAGCCGCTAGCCCACCGTTGTACACTCATCCCATGCGCATCCGCTGGGTTCGGATTGCTTCCACGATCAGTGTCGCCACTTTGGGCGTACTGCTTCTGTCGTCTCAACAACCGCCGCCGTCCGGATTCCCGGAGCGCGCCGCGCGCCAGTCCGCCAACGCCGAAAAGAGCGGACTGGCGGAGCCGTTCCGCGGCATCACTACCTCCGGAACGGTGCAGCCGGGCCTATTCTCCATCCGCTCCACCGGCGTCTCCACGGAGCCTGTGCGCCGCGCCGCCGAATCCTGGCTCAGCACGCTCTCCCCCGCGCAGCGCGATAAAACCACCTTCGCCATAGAAGACGAGGAGTGGCGCAAATGGATGAACCAGCATTTCTACGTGCGGCAGGGCGTCTCGTTCCTGGAGATGTCGGAGCCCCAGCGCCATGCAGCCATCGGGCTGCTGCGCGCCTCGCTCAGCGCCAGAGGACTCCAACTGACACGCGACATCATGCGCCTGAATCACACGCTGGCCGAGCTGAACAACAACGATTTCGAGCAGTACGGCGAGTGGCTCTACTGGATCACCATCATGGGCAAGCCCTCCGCCACCGAGCCCTGGGGTTGGCAGTTGGATGGCCACCACATCATCATCAACTACTTCGTGCTGGGCGATCAGGTGGTGATGACGCCCGTCTTTGCGGGCTCGGAACCGGTGACGGCCCTTGCCGGCAAGTACAAGGGCATCTCCATCCTCCAGGAAGAGCAGAATGACGGCAGAGCGTTCTTCCTCGGGCTGACGGAGGCACAGCGCGCCAAGGCCCTCATCCGTCTCTCCAAAACCGGCAACGACAACATCGGCGAAGCGTTCAAAGACAACGCAGTGGTGGAGTACGCCGGTGTGCGCGGCGCTGAATTGGAACCGCCGCAGAAGAAGCGACTGCTGGACCTGATCCACGAGTACGTCCGCAACATGGACGACGGCCACGCGAAGGTGAAGATGGCCGAGGTGGCCAGCCATTTGGACGAAACCCGGTTCTCGTGGATTGGCGGCTCCGCGCCCGACAGCGTCTTCTACTACCGCATCCACAGCCCGGTGATCCTCATTGAGTTCGATCACCAGCAACCGGCCGGCTTACGCCATCTGACTCAGAACCCCAGGGCGCCAATCCGGGAGCATGTCCACACGGTCGTGCGCACGCCAAACGGCAATGATTACGGCAAGGATCTGCTGCGACAGCACTACCAGCAGCATCCGCACCCCCACGCTCACTGACCGCGGCGGGCGCGCTCCAACTGGGTGCGGCCCAGTTCGAGATTTTCCTTCATGCTGGCCGGACTGCGGCTCTCGGCGATCTTGCGCAGAATCGCGCCGCGAATTCCGGTCATTCCGTCCACGAACGAACGCTGGCAGGCCATCAGATAGATGGCTTGCCGGCCGGACGCGGTCCGCACCGGATAGACGTACTTAAACTCAAACGCCGCCCGGAAATAGTGCGTCGCGAATAACATCTTGGACACGATGGCGTAGTGGGCGTCGCCGGGATTGGGCAGTTTCTGGATGATGACGTGCTGAGTGCGCAGGACGTGCTTCAAACCGAACGCCGCTTCCTGCCAGTAGAAGAAGTCGTCTACGCCGGCGGGCTTGTGCCTGGGATAACTTTCCACGTAAGTGGCGAGGTCCGGCAGCTGGCTCCAGAGTCCCTTAGCCGCGCCAATGACGGCGCGCAAACCATCGGCCAGGGAGTACGGCGCGGGCGTATCGTAGTAGACCGCCAGGGCGGAATCGCCTTGCTGCTGGTAACGCTTCACATAGGCGATCCAGTGCTGCTTGATCAGCGCCTTGGCCTGCATTTCGGCGTCCGGCGCATTCCAGTTGATCTTGGCATGCAGGTCCTCCATCAACCAGGCGGGCAACTTGTAGGCGCAGCGGCCCGGCCGGCAGGCCTGCAACTCTCGCTTCGTAAAGTCGGTGGAGTTGAAACTCGCGATGTCGGCTTCACTGGGCGGCGAACTAAACCGTCCCGTGTGCCGCACCTCTTTGCTGACCTCAAATGTCTCGATCTGCCGGTAGGCCCGCATGAACTCGTCGGAAGAGACCTGAATGCGGATGACTCCGGCCATGCGGACATCATCGGAACTGCGGCCCGGCGCCATGCGAGCCACCGCCTCGCCGCGCTCCACCTGATCTAACTCCGAGGACGGGAACTGGTACTCACTTTCCAGGACGGCCCTCATCTGTGCTGGCATGGGTTGGGCGTGCGCCGCGCCGGTGCACAAGCTCAAGAAGACAATCACCGCGAGCATCGCACCGCACCATTTGGGGGCTGAGGGCATGAAAATGTTTTGGAGCGGGGTACGGGAGTCGAACCCGTCTAAATCAGCTTGGAAGGCTGACGCCCGACCGCTAGGCCAACCCCGCTCAAGGGGCATACTTCCATTCTAGATTACTGCGAGCCCTTCCGCATCAGCATGACCTTGGCCGTGTGGAAGGCGATGTACATGTCCAGCGAGAGGCTCAGATGCTTCAGGTAGTAGAGATCGTACTCCAGCTTCGTGATGGTGTCTTCCATCGTGTCGCCGTACTTGTGATTGATCTGCGCCCAACCCGTGATGCCCGGCAGCACCGAATGGCGCTCGCCGTAGAACGGAATCTGCTCGCTCAGGATCTTCACGAATTCGGGCCGCTCCGGCCGGGGCCCGACAATCGCCATTTCACCCTTCAAAACGTTGAAAAACTGCGGCAGTTCATCCAGGCGCAGCTTGCGCAGCCAGTGCCCCACCGGTGTCACCCGCGGATCGTCTTTTTGCGCCCACACCGCGCCGGTTCTCGCCTCGGCGTCGATGTACATGGAGCGGAACTTCAGAACGTTGAAAACCTGGCCCTTCAGCCCGACCCGCGGCTGCCTGTAGATGGCCGGACCCGGTGAAGTCAGGCGGACCGCCAACCACACCAGCGCCATCACGGGCGCCGTGAGGGCGGTCCCCACCACCGCGATCAGGAGCGAGCAAATGCGATGGATCATCAGGCTGGCCGAATCCGGAACCATGCGGTTGTCGAACAACAGAACCGCGGGCCGTAGCGCAGCGAGGGACACTCGCCACCTGACCACTTCGTAGAGCGAAGAAACATCCTCCACCCGCATCCCGTCCAACTTCAACTTCAACAACTCGTTCACCGGCAGTTGCCCGCGACGCTCCGAAAGCCCAACTACAATCCGGTTGGGACGATCTTCGTCGCACACCCTGGCCAGATCCGCAATCCCTCCCAGCCTGGAACCAACCACCGCGGGAATGTCCTGCTCTGGCTCATCGGACAAGTAGCCCATGCTCACTATGCCAAACTGCGGCTTGCCCTGAACCTCTTTCATCACCTCTTGCACCAGTGTGCTGGCACCTACAAACAGAATCCTGTCCTTGTGGAACACCCGCATCACAGCATGATCAAACGCGATACGCCACAGCGGGAGCAGCACCAGCACGATCAGGCTGCCGAACATCATGTGCCAGTGGCCGAGAATCAGGTCTTTCGAAAGGTAGCCGATGAGCGCCTGACCGAGAAACGCCAAGCCAAGTACCAGGCAGATCTGCTGCACCAGACGCAATCGCGAGATCACCCGCAGTTCCGAGTACAGATCGTTGAAATAGATGCCCAGTACCAGCGTTGCCACCACCACGGCCGTTCGCTCAAAGCCGCCGTCGAACATGTAGTAGATGACGAAGTCATCCTGCCCGACAAAAAAGAACGCGAGCGCGTAACAGCAATACGCCAGAATGATCTCTGAAACGAGAAGGCCAACCACGGATGCTGGTATGAATACCCGGAACAGCTGAATCATTTTCTAGCGCGGTTGCTCCTGAGAAATCACCCCTCAGTTTATCACGGCCGTCATCCAAACCGGTGATCCCTGCTCCACTCGGCGCCGATGGGCGACAGTTTTTGTCCGATTTTAAGGCAATGGAAACATTGCCTGTTCAGCCCCTTGACCGGCCGCTGGAGGAATGCTAATCTGGATCTGGGACTGGAATAGTCCGAGATCACAGGAGACGAATGCTCAAGCTCACCAAAAAGGCCGACTATGGCCTCATCAGCCTGAAGCACCTCGCCCTCCGCGGACGCGAGCGAACGGCGAGCGCCAAGGAGATGGCCGAGACCTACCGCATTCCGCTGCCTGTCCTCTCGAAGGTGCTCCAGAAGTTGGTCCGCGACGGTTTCCTTGTTTCCGAACAGGGCACCAATGGCGGCTACCGGCTCTCGCGCGACCCCTCTACCATCACCACGCTGGAAGTGATCCGCGCCATTGACGGCCCCATCATCCTCACCACATGTTTCACCACCAGCGGGGAGTGTGAGCTATCCAACCAGTGTACGGTGCGCGAACCGTTGCGCAAGGTGCACGAAGGAATCCTCAGGCTGCTGGACAGCATCACGATAGGTGATCTGTCCTTTGACGAAAAGCCAAGTCATGAGCTTGGAGCCATCGACGGCATCGCGCCGTTGCATGTGCTCGCCAGTTGAACGGAATCGATCGATCAAGGAACTGCGAAGAGATGCTTAATTTTCCGATCTACCTCGACAATCACGCCACCACGCCGATGGACCCGCGAGTCCTGGACGTCATGCTGCCTTACTTCAAAGAGAGCTTCGGCAACGCCGCCAGCCGGAACCACTCCTTTGGCTGGGTCGCCGAAGAGGCCGTGGAAAAGGCGCGCAAGCAACTCGCCGGCCTGATCGGCGCCACGTCGAAGGAGATTGTCTTTACCAGCGGCGCCACCGAATCCAATAACCTGGCGCTGAAAGGCGTGGCCGAGATGTACGCCCAGAAAGGCAACCACATCATCACCGCTGCCACCGAGCACAAGGCTGTGCTCGACACCTGCAAACGGCTGGAAAAGCACGGTTCCCGCGTCACCTACCTACCGGTGCAAACCAACGGGCTGGTGGATCTGGACATGCTGCGCGACGCCATCACGGACAAGACCATCCTGGTCAGCATCATGTACGGCAACAATGAGATAGGCGTCGTGCAATCCATCGCCGAAATCGGCAGCATCTGCCGCGAGCGCGGTGTACTGTTCCATACCGATGGCGTGCAGGCCGTCGGCAAAATCCCGGTGAACGTGAACACCGACAACATCGACCTGATGTCGTTCACCGCCCATAAAATGTACGGCCCCAAGGGCGTCGGCGCTCTCTATGTCCGGCGCAAGAACCCGCGCGTGCAGCTCACCGCGCAGATGGATGGCGGCGGCCACGAGCGCGGTATGCGCTCCGGCACCCTCAACGTGCCCGGCATCGCCGGCTTCGGCAAGGCGGCCGAACTCTGCCAGCAGTTGCTGCCGGAAGAGATGTTGGCCCACGGCGCGCTGCGCGACCGGCTCAAGGAGAAGCTCATGGCAGAGCTCGATGAGACCTATATCAACGGCACCATGGACAGCCGCCTGCCCCACAATCTGAACATCAGTTTCGCCTACGTCGAAGGCGAGAGCCTGCTGATGGGCATTAACGACATCGCGGTCTCCAGCGGCTCCGCCTGCACTTCGGCCACTTTGGAGCCCAGCTACGTGCTCAAGGCCCTGGGCGCCGGCGACGATCTGGCGCACTCTTCCATCCGCTTCGGAATCGGCCGCTTCACCACCCAGGAAGAGGTGGACTACACGGCGGGCAAGGTCATCGAGGTTGTCAGGAAGTTGCGCGAGCTGTCACCGCTTTACGAAATGGTCAAGGAAGGCATCGATCTCTCCAAGGTCCAATGGGCCGCCCATTAATTGAAACCGTAGTAAAAACGCCGAAATCACAGAGGAAACGGATCACAACATGGCTTATAGCGAAAAAGTGCTCGACCACTACAACCATCCTCGCAATGTGGGGAGCCTGGACAAGAAAGACCCCAGCGTGGGCACCGGCCTGGTTGGCGCGCCCGAATGCGGCGACGTGATGAAATTGCAGATCAAAGTGAACCCTGACACCGGCATCATTGAAGACGCCCGGTTCAAGACGTTCGGATGCGGCTCGGCCATCGCCAGTTCCTCGCTGGCCACGGAGATGCTGAAAGGCAAGACCGTGGACGAGGCGCTGCAGATCAAGAACACCGAGATCGTCAACGAGCTCAGCCTGCCGCCCGTGAAAATCCACTGCTCCGTGCTGGCGGAAGACGCCATCAAGGCGGCCATCACGGATTACAAGGCCAAGATGGAAGTGCCGTCCGTCTCGCCGCTGCAAACGGCGTAAGCTGTAGGTGGGGCCTGCCCGAGCGCCGGCCCCGGAATCATCCAACTCCAGGTATTGCCTATGCCCGAAATCAACGTAACACCGAAAGCAGTCGAGAAGATCCGCGATGCCTTCGCCAAGCAGGGCGTGGATGGGGGCCTCCGCCTCGGCGTCCTGGGCGGCGGCTGCTCCGGCCTCAGCTATCAGTTCAAGTTTGAGCCCAAGGCCCGGCCCACAGACCACATCTTCACCTTCGACGGGGTGAAGGTGTTTGTGGACCCCAAGAGCATCGTCTTCCTGGACGGCATGGTGCTCGACTACAAAGAATCCCTCATGCAGTCCGGCTTCGCTTTCGATAATCCGCACGCCACCAAGAGCTGCGGCTGCGGAACGTCGTTCTCGGCCTAATGTCGACGGAGCACAACTGCTGGCAGTGCGGCACCCCCGACGTGGCCTCTCTGTTTTGCCGCTACTGCAATAGCCTCCAGGCGCCCATCCCCAACTACTACGAGTTCTTTGGCCTCAACTGCCAGCTCGCGCTCAATCCGGATCATCTCCAGAAGCAGTTCTATCAGCTCAGCCGCCTGCTCCACCCGGACCGCTACACGCGCCGCAGTGAACAGGAAAAACACTACTCGCTGCAGGCATCCTCCATCCTGAACGACGCCTATCGAGTGCTGCGCGATCCCATCCGGCGCTCCGAATACGTGCTGAACCAGGCGGGCTTTGAGATTGGCGATCCGCGGAACAAGGAAGTGCCGCCGGAACTGCTGGAAGAGGTTTTCGAGCTCAACATGGCGCTCGACGAGCTGCGCATGGGCGATACCGAAGTACTCCCTCAGCTCGATGAGATGCGCCAGCACTTTCTGGACATGATGGCGGAGATGGACGGCGAACTGGAATCCCAGTTTCTCACCCACGACGCGCAGCCCGATGACGAGGCGCGCCGCAAAGTCCTCACCGGCATTCGCGCCATCCTGAACCGGCGCCGCTACATCCGAAATCTCGTCGATGAAGTCGACAAACAACTGACCGCGCGCAACGCCTAAGCGCCGCCCCATCCCCCATGAGCACTTTTCAAATCGATTTCTCGTCCGTAAACAAGAAGCGCATCGTCGGCATCGACCTGGGCACCACCAACTCGCTCATCGCTTTCATGGACCTCACCGGACCGGAGGTAATTCCCGGCGCCGACGGTTCCGCGCTTCTACCCAGCATCGTCAGCCTCAACGACGACGGCACGTTTACCACCGGCGCGGCCGCCCGGCGTCTGTTGATCGATCGCCCGGACCGCACCGTCTACTCCGTCAAGCGCCTGATGGGCCGGGGCGTGGACGACGTGCGGAACGAACTGCGGCTCTTCCCCTTCCACATCGCCGCCGGCAGCGAGCAGGTGATCCGGCTCCAGCTGGGAGACCGGCAGTTGACGCCGCCGGAGATCTCGGCCCAGGTGTTGCGCGAGCTCAAGCACCGCGCTGAAGAGTTCCTGGGCGAGGAGATCACTCAGGCCGTCATCACCGTTCCCGCCTACTTCAATGACGCGCAGCGGCAGGCCACCAAAGACGCCGGCCGCATCGCCGGTCTCGAAGTGCTGCGCCTGGTCAACGAACCCACCGCCGCCTCCCTCGCCTACGGTCTCGACAAACGCAAGGACGGCGTGGTGGCCGTCTATGATCTGGGCGGCGGGACTTTTGACATCTCGATCCTGCGGCTGAAGGAGGGCATCTTTGAGGTGCTCGCCACCAACGGGGACACCCACCTCGGCGGCGACGACATCGACAACCGCATGCTCTCTATCGCGCTGGAAGACATCGCAACCGAGTGGGGCGAGGACGTCTCCACCAACGGAGAGGCCGTCCAGACCATCCGCCAGGCCGTCATCGAGGCCAAAGAGAAGCTCTCGTTCGTGCCCACGGCTGCTCTGGAGATCCACTACCAGGGCAAGCAGTATCTGCGCGAACTGCGGCGAGACCTGTTCGAACAGCTCATCAAGGACATCGTCGATCGCACTCTCGGCCCATGCCGTCAAGCGATGCGCGATGCCGGGTTGCAGCCCGAACAGATCGACGAGGTGGTGATGGTGGGCGGCTCCACGCGCATCCCGCTGGTGCGTAGCGCGGTGGAGACGCTATTCCGCGCCAAGCCGCACACCGATCTCAACCCCGACGAAGTGGTCGCCCTCGGCGCCGCCGTCCAGGCCGCCATTCTCTCCGGCGATGTGCAGGACAAGCTGCTGCTGGATGTCACGCCCCTCTCGCTCGGCATCGAGACCATGGGCGGGGTGGTCAGCAAACTGATTCACCGCAATTCCACAATTCCGGCGTCGGCCACCGAGGTGTTCACCACTTCCGTCGATGGCCAGCAAAATGTGCTGATTCACGTGTTGCAGGGCGAGCGCGAACTGGTGAAGGACGGCCGCTCGCTGGCGCGGTTTGATCTCAAGGACCTGGCGCCCGTACCGGCCGGCATGGCCCGCATCGAAGTGAGATTTCTGATTGATGCCAACGGCATCCTGAATGTGACCGCCCGGGACCTGCGTAGCGGCAAGGAGCAGAGCGTCGAGGTCAAGCCCTCCTACGGCCTCACCGACGAGCAGGTAGAGGCTATGGTTCTGGAGTCGTTTGAGAAAGCCGAGGACGACTTCCAGGCGCGCCAGGTGCGCGAGGCGCGCGTCGAGGCCGATACGATCTTCTCCGCCGTGGACAAGGCGCGCTCTAATGACGCCTGGCACACGCTGGACAGCGAGGAGCAGGCGGCGGTGGATCTGGCGCTCAACGAGTTGCATATGGTTTACCACGGTGAGGATCACCTGCTCATCCGGGACCGCATTGAAAAGCTCGACAACACCACTCGACGGCTCGCTGAGAACATGATGAACACGGCCGTGCGGGCCGCCCTGAAGGGCACGAAAGTCTAGTAGTTCGCGCCGTGAGATAGGAGCGCTCATGACCTGGAGTAGTTTTGACGACCTCGGTATCGCCTTGTACGAGGCACACCCGGATACCGATCCGCTCACCGTCCGTTTCACGGATCTGCATAAAATGGTGACCGGACTCGAAGGCTTCGACGATGACCCGCAGAAGTCCAACGAGGCCAAGCTCGAAGCGATTCAGATGGCGTGGTACGAAGAGTGGAAGGACAATCAGTAGCGCTTCTTCTCCTGCTGGCGGCACTGCCCTGCCAGGCGCAGCCCGACGCGCCTACCCTACTCCGGCAAATGGTGGAGGCAGAAAAGCGCAACCGCCAGGATTCCGCATACTTCGTCTATCTGGAGGACATCCGGAGTTTGCTCGGCAACGCCGGGCAGCCTGCGCGCCAAACCGGTTGGATCACCTATGAGGTGACGTTCCTGGAGGGCGAATCCTACCACCGTCCCGTGGCGCGCGACGGTAAGCCGCTGCCCCTGGAGCAGCGTCAATTTGAGGACGAGCGTTTTCTTCAAGTGAGCGAATACCGGCGTAACACACCAGTGGAGGAGCGCCGCCGCCGCTACTTTGCCGCCGAGGAGAATCGCTACAAGATTGACTCGGCCATTGCGATCGAGCACCACGAGGCCCAACTGATTGGAGCCGACAAAGTGCGCGGCCGCGATGTGTGGGTGGTGACCGCCGTGCCGCGCCGCGGCACACCGAAGCCGAAGCGGCGCTCCGAGTGGAGCCTGTGCCAGAGGCTAAAGTACTGGATCGATGCTGAGACCCACCTACCCATCCGCATTGAAGCAGAGCAGCTCTACGACTATGACGGCACACGCAAGGGAGCTATCTCCAGCGTGGAAACCGTAGAGGTCGAGGGAGTGCTGCTTCCGGAACGCATCACCAGTACGACGCGCCGAAAGTCCGGACGCACCCACACCACTGTCATCACGGAGCAGAGCTACTCCGCCTACAGAAGATTTAGGGCAGATACCGTGCTGCTATTTGCCGATCCGTCCGCGTCCGGCAGATTCTGATCGTCAACCGGATTCCTCCTGCCCAGTCCGGCAGCCAGTTCGGCTGAATGTGCCACGGCCCGGCGGGCTTCCTCGAGATAACCCTCCGCCGGAGCATGGGCCAACGGCGCGAGCTCGCCGCCCAGAAGCTCCAGAAACCCGGCGGAGACATTGAGGGAGGTTTGCAGCCGGTGGCGCGCCTGAACCACCTGGACCCGCAGGCTTTCCGAGTCGTCCAGCAGTTCATCGAACATGAACCGCATGGTGGAACGCCGGGTCATCGTCTCTTCGCGGAAGCATCCCAGCATCTGCCGCATCTCACGCAGCGTCCGGTCCTGCTTCCGCAGCATCCACCACAGCGTCAGCAGACACAAGGCAGCCACTGCGCTCATCATCCGCCACGCCGGAGCCGCGGCCGAAAACAGCGGGCCCGCGAGAGCCAGAAGGCCGCAACCCAACAACAGGGACGCCACGGAGGATTCCAGCACGCCGCCCGCTGCTTTCACAATTCTCTTCATTCGTTTCTGGCGCCTCTGAGCGCATCGGTGAGCCCTGCCACGGTGAAGGGCTTTCGCAGCACCGTCGCTTCGCCAAGCGCACCGGGCGGCAATACCGCCTCGTGCGCCTCGCACACTGTGTAGATGACGCTCATTTGCGGCTGCAATTGCCGCAGGCGCGATCCCAGCGCCACACCGCTCGCCCCGGCGACAAAGACTTCGGTGACGAGCCTCTCTACCGGCAGCACCGTCTCGCCGGCAATCCGCTCTGCTTCCTCCGCAGTCCGCGCCTCCAGGACTTGGTACCCCTGCTTGCGCGCCACCTCGCCCATCAACCGCCGCAATCCATCATTGCTCTCCACAACCAGCGCCACTTTGGCCGGCTCCGGAGTCTGCGCCACCGGTCGCATTCCCTGCTGCCGCTGTCCCCAAGAGGATGACCGGGCGGGCTGATCCAGCGTGGAGTGCAGAGCCACCAGGCTGAGGCAGTGGACAAGTTGCCGGTTTAGGTCGCGCGCTGACTGTAGGGCAAACCGGATCTCGCCCAACCTCGACCGTAAAGGATGCCTCGCATCCAAGTCACGGAGCAGTGCCATCAGTTCTTCATAGGCCGAGTTCAGTAGATCGTCTGAGGTCCTCGCCAGCACGCCCGCGAAGTCAGCCGACTCTGATGCCTGATTCAGGCTCATGGTTGATTCAGTTCTGGTCATTGGCAACTCGCCACTTCTCCAGCAAGCCGAGCGCCAAAGGGCGAATCGTGCAAAAACGGCGGAACTCCTGGCCCGCCGGGGCTCCGGGCGGCGCCGGCGTCCTGCTTTGCCGTTCCGAACCGAGACAGGTTGTGGTGCAGATTCTCATTTTGGAATCACGCCGCAGTCAGAAGGCTGGGAAAAACCGCGCAATCAGGAATGGCTGGTCAATTGCTAACAAATGAACAAGGCCGGTGTACGATACGGACCTACATCGTGCATCGGCAGTACCACACTCGGCGAAACGCGGCATGGCTGGCGGCCCGGCAGTAGTAGGTGGTTGGCGTACCTCGCTCTCGAAGAGGAGAACGGGAGGTATTCCACCCGCACCGGTTCCGGCCATGCCGCCTTTTTTTCCGTTCACCGCCCCGGCCCCAACCCTGCTGGAGACTCCACCGTCGACCGCATGTTATACTCGATAAAGTCGTTGTGCTCTACATCTCGTGGTGCGCCGATCATCAGGACAATACCAATGGCAAAGCTTAAGCTGAAAACCCACAAAGGCGCGTCCAAACGGTTCAAGAAGACCGGAACGGGCAAGATCGTCCGCGCTCACGCGTTCGGTCGCCACATTCTCACTTCCAAGAGCCGCTCCAAAAAGCGCCAACTCCACCAGACCGTGGTCGCCGACAAGGCCGACCAGGCCAAACTGGCGGAGATGCTGCCCTACTAGCCAGGGCGTAGGGCGAGCGAGCCGAGCGCGTGGCACGTGCCCGAGCCGCCGCCCGTCAGGCCCCGTAAGGAGCCTGTTCAACTCCGCCGGCAGACCGCCGGACGGACTTTTTCCAAGGAGAAAAACGTGCCCAGAGTCAAAAGATCTACGAATCGCCGGGACTCCCGGCGGAAGGTATTAAAGCTCGCAAAGGGCTTTTTCCTCACCAAGAGCAAGCTCTACCGCGCAGCGCAGGAAGCCGTTGAAAAGGCTCTTCGCTACGGCTACGTCGGCCGCAAGCGCAAAAAGCGCGAGTACCGCGGGCTCTTCATCCTGCGCATCAACGCCGGCTGCCACATCAACGGCATGAGCTACTCGAAGTTCATCGGCGGGCTGAAGAAAGCAGGCATCGGGCTCAATCGCAAGATGTTGGCCGATCTCGCCGCCAATGAGCCGGCTGCCTTCGCCTCACTGGTCGAGAAGGCCAAAGCCGCAATCGCCTAGACCGCTTTAGGAGAGCCGTCATGCATCCGATCCAGGACGAAGAAGACGATATCCTCGCACGGCTCGAAGCCCGCCTGGAAAGCGTCAATGGCGTCATCTCCCGCCTTCGTGAGCACAATGCGGAGCTGGAAGCCCAGCTCCGCGAGGCTCTCGCTTCGCGGGAGGAATCATCCGCCGAGCTGGCCGCCGCCCGCGAAGAGGCTACCCGCGCCCGCGAAGAGGCCGAACGCCTGCGCTCCCGCCAGAAACAGGCCGCCACTCGCATTAAAACCCTGCTCTCCCAAGTGGAGCAGATGGACCTGCTCACCGAAGCCTAGTCAGCGAAAGGAACGACGTGGACGCTGCCCCTCCCGACAAAAAGCTGGTGCGAGTCATCATCTTTCAGCAGCCGTACACTCTCCGCTCTTCCGGCGAGCCTGGTGAAACCGAAAACCTCGCCCACGCCGTGGACGAGCTCATGACTCAGATCGCCACTCGTGCCTCCGGCGGCGATCCTACCCGCATCGCTGTCCTCGCCTGCCTCCATCTCGCCGACAAGGTCCGCCACCTCGAACGCGACTCGTCCGCCCTCCTCGGCCGCCTCGAGGAGCTCGATCACAAGCTCGCCGACCTGCTCGATTAAGGTCGGGTTTCCTCCCGCCAGCCCCCGCCAAGCAACTCCCGCCAGAACAGACCCGCGCGCGCCCACCAGCTCCCGCTAGAACAAACGGTCCTGCCGCCGCAGTGTGCCGAAACTACCGATGTTGGCGATCACGAGCGCTAGACGAAACTGATTCTCGTTGCGCGTGCCCACGTTAAATAGCCTGTACTGACCGCTAAACGCGCAACAGTTCGTGTTATACGTGACCTGCGTGTTGGCCGAGAGCAGCGTGCTCGTCCGGTAGTCGTAGATGGCATGAACCCCGGCATTCCATCCCCGCTTGTTCTCCTGTCCCAGCCCCACCATCGTCCGCAACTGGTTCGACGAAGGTGAGAGCACTTGGGCTTCCGAGGACGAATCGATACACGGGTTCGTCACCAGACCCTCTGCGGCGCCGATTGGCACGCACGATACGTTGCTGTGGCCCACTGAGAACAGATAGTACTTCACCCGCGCGTCCAGCGAGAGGCTGCTGTTGGTGATCTTGCCGCGCAACGGATCGTAGTCCATTCGCCACTCCACGCCGAAACTGGGCAGGGGCTGGGCTCGCAATGCCGAGATGATCGGCGAGTAGCCGCGAGGCTGATCGATGAACGAGTACCCGGTCAGCTCGGAGGAGGTCTGGAAGACATTCCTCTGCCCGTTCACGACAGCGTTGCCGAAGCTCTGATCGAAAAACCGTCGTTGCCTTACTTCCAGCGTGAGCCAATCTCTCACCTCACCGCTGCGATCCTTCACCCACAGCCGGTTGGCCAGTGAGACCTCCACCTCCGACGTGTTCGAGAGAATCTCCATCTCATCGAACCGGATGGTGTTGCTGAAGTTGTCCACGCCAGAGACCGCGCGGAAGCTGGCGCGGGGTTCAATCGTATGTTTCAATTTTGTCCCTAACCAGTGGGGAGCATTGAAGGTACGCTCCAAGACGGGCAGAATCAGATCGGCCCGAAACTCCCGGGTCAACCGGTTCAGGTTAGCGCCCGAAACCTCCCCACCGCTGATCTTGTCCAGATTCGTGCGGAAGCTGGAGCCGTAGTACGTGTCCCGAATGGAGAACGACGGAATCAGGTGGACATCTTTCCAACGCAGCGCCGTCATCACACGAGGCTCAATGTCCAGACGCTCCACAAACTGCCTGGTCTGGAACAGCGGCTGATTTCGCCGGACCAGTCCCGCACTGGCCCCCCAGGACACCCAAACAGGCAGCACCTTCCGGTTGATCTCGCGGTCGCGACTGTCAAACTCCAACTGCGGCAGCTTCCGGATCAGGATCGTGTCTCCGGGTTGCGTGCTTTGGAAGTTCTCCTGCCGGGTGAACACCGCGTTCAGATGATAGGTGGACCAATCCTTGGTCACGCTGATCACGCTGTTGGATTCCGACGACACCGCCTCGTTGAAACTCTCGGTGAACGACTGCCGGAACAGGAAGTTGCTCAGGTAGTTCACTACTCCGCGTAAATGGAACCCATGCGGCAGTTCCGCCTTGCCGGTGAGGGAAATGATATAGCCGCCCTGCTTTTCCCGCGTTCCATCATCATGCAGTAATCCTTTATCTCTGACGCCGTAAACATATGCATCAAAGTCAGATGTCGCATTGGGCTTGCCGCGGAAATCAAACGTCTGTGCCAGCCCGCGCTGGGAAAAGTATTGGGGCCGGTACATCATGTCGTAGCTGCGGTTGATCGCCCAGAAATACCCCATGCCCACCATCAGCCCGCGGCGATTACTATTGCCGAAGTTCGGCGTCAGGAATCCGCTGCGCCGTGCATTGCTCGACAGGTCCTTGTAGAAGACCGGCGCATACAATACAGGAACGCGGCGGATCCGCATCCAACTCTTGTAGGCCAGCGCCCGCTCATTCGGAATAATGTCGATGGTGGGAGATTTCAGGGTCCACCAGGGACTCGGCAGCTCACAATTGGTGATCGTGCCGTTGTGCAGTACGTAGCGGTCCTTCAGTTTCTCGGCCCAGTCGCCCTGGAACAGAAACGGGTTGCCGGTGGTTAGAATGCCAGGCCGGTAGTCAATCTTGCCGAACGCGGAACCATTGACTTTATAGAAGGTTCCGGTCTGATCATTCAAGTTATAGTCGACCCTGTCGGCCTTGAGAATCTCCCCGCTCTGGAACTTCACGAACTTCACGGCGCCCCGCGCCTCGGCCAGCCCCGACTCCCTGTCGTAATCGATCTCGTCCGCTTCCAGCAGGAACTCCAGGGACTCCAGGCGAGCACTTTGGCGCAGCCGGTACTTCTCTCCCTCCCGCTCCTGTTGCACCCCGTACACCACGACAATTCCTGGCGGCGGCGGGTCCGCCCGCTCGATCTTGGGAGCCTCGGCGGGCGGGGCCGGAGCTGGCGCGGCCAGGCTGGGCCCGAGAATCGGAGAGCGGTAAACCTGTCCGCCGGCCGCCATGCAGAGCAGGAAAATCAGGGGGATGAAGAGACGAAGACGCATGGATTAGTAAGGACGCACCGCACTAAGGTTCCGGTACAACTCAAGCAAACTGAACGAAAAGTATCGACAAACGTCAGCAGTTATGTTACTTAGGATAAGACGGTACCGCTTGGCGCATGCCTCGAATCGCCTGCGGCGCGAGAACGGTGAGCTCACGGCTCAACCCTAGCACGACAAAATGACCGGTCGCAATGAGCGAATCGGCATAGACTGGGGTCGCCTGCCACCAAACACTCGTCACCAACCTGCAATGCCTCTCGCGTTGCGGGGCAAGGGAGCATGGGCATGCGTTGCAGATACTGCGGATCAAACATTTCTCAGAATGAAGTGCGGTGCCAGCGGTGCCAGCACCGTCTCAATGAAGATGACGGGCGCCGCTTCCCGGTAGTGGAATCCGCAGCCGCCCCAGACTACAGCCTGCAGCCCGACGAGGCCCGCGAACCCGCACGAAGGCTCACCACCGTGGCTGAGAATCCCGGCGCGCCGCAGCGGCCCAGGCAACCGATCCAGCCTCGCCTCTTCCCCTCCGACGACGGCCGCCGTGTGGTTGGCTTTGAGGAATACACCAGCACGCCCGCGCGTCCGGACCGGTCCCGCCCCAGCGACAGCCACCGCCAGCCGAAACGAAGAATCATTCCCGGACAGGGTTCATTCGATTTCACACCCCCGATCGGCGCGCCAAACTCGGCGCCGCTCAGCCGCGAGATCAGCCGCCGCACGGAACTGCCCGTCGCCGCCTTCCGCTTCCGTGCCATGGCCGCGCTGTTCGATGCCGGATTCATCTTTGCGCTGGCCGGCCTCTGCCTGCTCACCGTCCGCCTGTGCCTGCACACACTGCCCACCGGACCTGTGGCCTATGGCTGTTACGCCGTCGGCGCACTGATCATCGCCGCCGGCTACAAACTGCTCTACTGCTTCGCCGGCCTGATCACGCTCGGTCAACAGGGCGCACGGTTGCGGATCGTCAGCTTCGACGGCCATGCCCCCACCCGCCCGCAGCGCATGATCCGCATGATCGCCGGCTGGGTGAGCCTCGCCAGCGCCGGCATGGGCATCCTGTGGGCCCTCGTCGATCAGGAAAAGCTAAGCTGGCACGATCACATCTCTCAGACTTTCCTTACCTACGACGATTAATTGCCGGGCCGGCCGCTTGAGCCGGAACCTCGGCCGCGGATCGGGGCCATCAGGCATATGCCAAAACAGAAGAGCTATCTCGCTCTCATCCTATGTTGCGGTCGCATGGACCGCGGCGATGACGCTATTGGACCGCTCTGCGCCGACGCCTTGCAGAACCGCAAGATTCCTTCCCGCACCATTCGCGGTGACACCTCGGAGATCCTCGACGCTTGGCACACCGCACAGCACGTCATCATGGTGGATGCCATCGTCACGGGCCAGGCGCCGCCAGGAACGCTGCACTGCCTGGAAGCCCGTGACCAGCGTTTTCGGCCCGCCATGGCCCGCTGCTCCGCCACGGGGCTGGGCCTGGTGCAGGCCATGAAACTGGCGCCGCTGTTGAAGTGCATGCCCACGTCGATGTTGTTGATCGGGTTGGAAGCCGGCAACTTCGAATGGGCCTCCACGCTGTCTCAACCGGTGGCCGCGGCCATGCCGCAGCTCGTCGAGGCCATCGTGCTGGAATGGCAGCGGCTCGTGGCCGCACCCGCCCGCTAGCTTGCGTTATACTCCCCGCATGTCATCCCGCCGAAGCTTCCTGCGCTCCACTGTCTACACACTCGCCGGCGCTGCACCCATGTTGAAAGCAGCCGGCCCCAACGATACGGTCAACCTGGGGCTCATTGGAGTGGGCATTCGAGGCAGCCAGTTGATGGAGGAGTACTCGCGGATCCCGGGAGTGAACCTTGCCGCCGCTGCGGATCTCTACGATGGCTACCTGCAGCACGCTCGCGAATTCACCCAGGGCAAGATCAAGACCACCAAGCACTATGAGGAGATCCTGGCGAACAAGGATCTGGACGCCGTGGTGATCGCCACGCCGGACCACTGGCACCGGAAGATGACCCTCGATGCGCTCTCGGCCGGCAAGCACGTCTATATCGAGAAGCCGCTGACCTGGCGGCTGGAGGACGGCCCGGAGATCATCGCCGCCGAGAAGAGGTCCGGCAAGGTGCTGATGGTGGGCAGTGGAGGCAAGACCACGTCGCTGGTGGCCAAGACCCGCGAACTGATCGCCCAGGGCGCGATCGGGCAGGTCCGCCAGATCCGCATGGTGAACTACCGCAACTCGAAGGAAGGCGCCTGGATCTACCCCATCCCGCCGGATGCCTCGCCGGCAACGATCGATTGGGAGAGGTTCCTCGGGTCAGCTCCGAAGCGCGCGTTCAGTCCCGAGGTGTTCTTCCGCTGGCGCTGCTGGTGGGAGTATTCCGGCGGCGTGGCCACCGACCTGTTCGTCCATCTGCTCACGACGCTGCACGAAGTGATGAACGTGCAGGCGCCCGTCTCCGTGGTCTCCCAGGGTGGGCTGTTCAAGTGGAAGGACGGGCGCACGGTGCCGGATGTGCTGGAATCGGTCTTCGAATACCAGCAAGGCTTCTTCGCTCAAATGAGCGTCAATTTGACGAACAGTTCGCGCGCGCCGGGCATGGTGGTTTACGGCGAGGCGGGCACGCTGGTGATGGAGCCGGGCAAAGTAATCGTCACACCGGAGCCGGTGGATCGCGACGTGCAGTCGTACGGTTCGCTAGCGTGGCCCAAGGCCGCGCGCGATCAGTATCTGAAGGCGCAAGCGGAAGCTCATCCGGCCGTGCCGCGGCCCGAAGCGAAAGAGGTGGCGGTGGAGCGCGGCATGGGGCACACCGAGTACTTCATCCAGAGCATTCGCGAGGGCAAGCCGAGCAAGGAGAACGCCACCGAGGGCCACGCCGCCGCCGGCGCCGCGCACCTGGCCAACCGAGCCTATCGCGAGGGCCGCAAGCTGCGTTGGGACTTTGTGACCAACAAGGTCACTGCCGGCTAACCGGCCGCCTTTTCCAGAATGGCGCTCATGGAGCCCTTGCACTTGGGCATGCGCCAATCCGCGCCGTAGCCGTGGATCTGGTCGCGCGCGAACTCGGCGGCTTCTTTCTCGCAGGTCATGACGATGGTGCGCCCGGTGGCATCCACTTCCACCGCATTGCGGTAGGCCTCTTCCACGGTCTTGACGAAGAGGCGGCAGAGCATCTCGATGACGTAGTCGTAGGTGTGCTGATCGTCGTCCAGCAACACGACGTTCCACAGCGGGGTGAGCTCCTGTTTCTCTTCCTCGCGGGATTCAGTCGAGCGGCTGGGTGTTGCCAAACTCATAGGTCGATCTAATAGTCTCTCACGGTATGGGGTCTCTCAGCAGATGGCCCGGTGCTATGCTGCCTGGTGCTATGCTCAAAGTGTTGGGTCCTGTGGGGGCGTAACGGCTTCGACGGGATGGAATCGGTATGATGAGGCGTGTCGGGTTCCGAGCTCCCGTAAAACGATCGGAAAAACACAACTGCCAATAACCAGCAGTTTGCTTACGCTGCCTAATTAATTAGGTAGCCGCTTCCGGTAACGAGCCTGCGCGTTATCGAGTAAGCGTCATTTTGCAGGATAGGCCGAGAGCCTCCGTCTGGGGCAGCAGGCCGAGATCAATCAGGCTGGGCACCGTAGTTTCTTGCCGGTTCAGGGCGCGGGGCTGAGATTTTGAATCGGATACACACGTAGTCTTGTCATGGCGGGCCATTTCGGACGCGGGTTCAACTCCCGCCGCCTCCACCAGCCTTCGTTAAAGCTTCGGCTTGCCAGCCGAAGCTTTAACGAAGGCTGGTGCCCTCCGTAGCCCGAAGGGCGAAGGAGGGCTGCCCAAAGCTTCGACGAAGGCCGGCGAGGGTTCACTCTCCGGGCCCAACCCAGCCGCCGCACTGGAACTCCAAACCACAAGGAGCCCAGCGCGTGCATTACGTCTATCTCCTCAGAAGTCAATCCCACCCAGAAGAGCGTTACGTAGGCATGACCAGCGACTTAAAGGCGCGCCTCCAAAGGCACAACCAAGGCGGCGTCCCGCATACCTCGAAATTCCGCCCCTGGACACTGGAAACCTACCTCGCCTTTTCTACACGGCAGCAAGCAGCCGAATTCGAGCACTATCTCAAATCCGGATCCGGCCACGCATTTGCCAACCGGCGTTTGTGGCCGTAGCACCGCGTCCAGCGCAATCGTTCCAGCAAAGGCGAAGCCCGCGCCGCGATGCTCGTTTGCCTCTTGAGGAGGGAGTTCGTCAACTCATCTAGACCGAGTGGGCCAGGTCTGCATCCCCTACCTTGACGTCGGCCATGATTCTCTGGATAGCAACAGCCGGTGTGGGCATCCTCGCCGACTTCTTACTGCATCGATATCCGGACTATCCGGAATTTCATCCGCTGCAGCGACTTCAGTACATGCTGTTTTGGGGAACCATTGCGATTATGGTTCGGGGTGCCCTTTGGCGCATCGGGGGGTGGATTCGTCGGCGATTCAAATGAGCGCCCGCCTCAGACTCCAGCCCTGCCTTCCCCCAAAGACAACTCCGGAGTTAATTCCGCATCCCAATTACGACCACCGGAAGTCGAAAGGGGCGGTTCCCCGCCCCCGATAAATCTACTTCTTCAGCTTCGTCCGCCGATTCGCTACGGCGTAGCCCTGGAGTTCCTTGCCGAATTGGGTCAGGTAGCCGGCGATGATCTCTTTGTTCTTTTTCCCTGCCACAATCTGCTGATCAATCCAGGACTTCTCTTCCGGCGTGCTTCTGGGCTTGCGGCCGCGGGTGGAAGCGACTCGGGCAGAAGGGGCAACGCCCTCCACCAACCTGTAATATTTTCCGATGGATGCCAGCGCGTCGAGGCGCGCCTGAATTGCATCCAATTCAGATTGCACGCTTGCTTCTATCTTCTGTTGGATCGCATCCTGCTCTTTGAGTAGTTGCGCCAGCGTAGCTGGTGTTGATTCTGCCATGTGGTTATTCTACCTCGATTGCTATTCACTGCAACGACAATTAATATTTCCTGATCGGTCCGGATGGTTGGCCGCCGGACAACTATCCTGACGATGGAGGGTGTTCCCTGCCCCTCCGTCTTGATATCCTCGGTGTGTCATATGGCGTCGCCGTTCAGCGTCGCGGTAGTCGCCGAGAAACCCTCTGTTGCGCGCGACATCGCCCGAGTACTCCAAGCTACCAGTCAAGGGCAGGGCTACCTGCACGGGAACGGGTATGTTGTCACGTGGGCGATCGGGCATCTGGTGGCGCTGGCGCAACCGAGCGAGATCCGGCCGGAGTGGAAATACTGGCGGCTGGACACGCTGCCGATGCTGCCGGCGGAGTGGCCTCTGGTGGTGGGCGAGCAGACCAAGGATCAGTTCGAAGTGGTGCGGAAAATCATCACTTCGCCGAAGATCGGCAGCATTATCTGCGCGACGGACGCGGGGCGCGAAGGTGAGCTGATCTTCCGCTACATCTACGAAGCCGCGGGGTGCGATAAGCCCGTCGAGCGGCTGTGGATCTCTTCGTTGACGCCGGACGCCATCCGCTCCGGTTTCGAGAAGGTCCGCGACTGGAGCCATTACCATCCGCTGGCCGACGCCGCGAAGGGGCGCAGCCGGGCGGACTGGCTGGTGGGCATGAATCTGTCGCGGGCGTACACGCTGGGCAGCGGCGAGGACGTTTCCGTGGGGCGGGTGCAGACTCCAACGCTGGCGATGCTGGTGGAGCGGGAACTGGCGATCCGGAAGTTCGTGGTGGAAGATTATTTGCAGGTGGTGGCGCGGTTTTCGCCGGAAGAGATGGAGGCCGTTTACGAGGGGACGTGGTTCCGGCCGGGCGTGGATCCGATGGAAGCGGCGATGCGGTTGCCTTCCGGCGGCGAAGAGGCCCGGGCGATTGTGGCGCGCGTGGAAACAGGCAAGGCGCGGATCGAGAAGATCGAGGCGCAGACCAAGCGGATGCCTCCTCCGCCGCTGTATGACCTGACGGAATTGCAGCGGCATGGCAACCGGCTTTATGGTTTCAGCGCGCAACGCACTCTGGATCTGGCGCAGGCGCTGTACGAGAAATACAAACTGATCAGCTACCCACGCACGGACAGCCGGCATCTGTCGGCCGATGTGGCCAAGACGTTGCCGAAGATTGTGAACGCGATCCAGGGCTCGTACTCCGGGATGATCGCGCCGGGCACGGGCGAGCGGCCACTGGGCAAGCGCTTTGTGGACGACACGAAGGTCTCCGATCACCACGCGATTATCCCGACCGGTGTTTCGCCGGGGGGCGTGCCGGCGGACGAGCAGAAGATCTATGACCTGATCTGCCGGCGGCTGCTTTCGGCTTGGCATGAGGACCATGTCTGGGCCGTTACGTCGGTGACAACGCTTGTCGTGAGCAACGAGGAAGACCGGTTCCATTCCAGCGGCACGGCGGTGCAGCAGGTGGGCTGGAAGGTGCTCGACATCGGCGGGGGGAAGAAGGCTCCGAAAGGGGGCGGCGACGACGAAACGGGCGAGGGCGGGCAGGCGCTGCCTTCGGGGCTGGAAGAGGGCCAGGCGCAACGCGTGTTGGACGTGGAGGCGGTGCAGAAGAAGACGAGGCCGCCGAAGCGATTCACGGGAGGCGCGCTGTTGACGGCGATGGAGACGGCGGGCAAGACGCTGGACGACAAGGAGCTCTCCGACGCGATGAAGGAGAACGGCCTGGGCACGCCGGCGACGCGCGCGCAGATCATCGAGGTGCTGATCAAGCGGGCGTTCATTGAGCGGCGGGGGAAGAGCCTGGAGGCGACGGACAAGGGCATCCGCCTGATCGAGGTGGTGCATCCGGAGGTGAAGAGCCCGGCGATGACGGGCCAGTGGGAGGCGTACCTCGAGCGGATCGAGCGCGGCGAGGCGCAACTGGCGCCATTCCTGCAAGGCATCGAAGAATACGTGCGCGAAGTGGTGGGCAAGGCGGGCAGCGTGTCGCGTCACATCGAGGCGGCGCCGGAACCGGAAAGGCAGGTCGCGATCGTCGAGCGGAAGCGCTCCGACGCGCCAGTCGATTTCAGCTCCGCCGGGCTGCACGGGATTCTGAAAGACCGCTTCGGCTTTGCCGCGTTCCGCCCCAACCAGGAGGCTGTCTGCCACGCGCTGGTGGGTGGCGAGGACGTGCTGCTGGTGATGCCCACTGGCTCTGGTAAATCGCTGTGCTACCAGTTGCCGGGCATCGCGCTGGGCGGGACCACGCTGGTGATCAGCCCGCTGATCGCGCTGATGGAAGACCAGGTAGCGAAGATGAACGCGCTGGGGTTCGCGGCCGACCGGATTCACTCCGGGCGCAGCCGCGCCAACTCGCGCGAGGTGTGTTTCGCGTATCTGGAGGGGCGTTTGGATTTCCTCTTCATCGCGCCGGAGCGACTGCGCGTGCAGGGCTTTCCGGAGATGCTGGCGAAGCGGAAACCGTGCCTGATCGCCATCGACGAGGCGCACTGCATTTCGCAGTGGGGCCACGATTTCCGGCCCGACTACCGGACCATTGGACAGCACCTGCCGGCGTTGCGGCCCGCGCCCGTCATCGCCTTGACTGCGACGGCGACGCCGATGGTGCAGAGCGACATTGCGCGGCAGTTGGATCTGGCCGACCCGCGGCATTTCATTCACGGATTCCGGCGCGACAACATCGCCATCGAAGTGGTGAAGGTGCCGCAGAGCGCGCGGCCGGATCTGGTGCTGGAAATTCTGAGCGAAGAGGGCCGGAGGCCGGCGATTGTGTACTCGCCCAAGCGGCGCGACGCCGAGACGCTGGCGCGCGTTGGGCGATGAGTTCCCGGCCGCGGCGTATCACGCGGGGCTGGAGGCGAGTGTCCGGCACGACGTGCAGACGGCGTTTCTCTCCGGCCGGCTGGAGGTGATCGTAGCGACCATCGCGTTTGGCATGGGCATCGACAAGCCCGACGTGCGGACCGTGATCCACACGGCGCTGCCCGGCAGCCTGGAGGGCTACTACCAGGAGATGGGCCGCGCCGGGCGCGACGGGCAGGCCCTCGCGGGCCATCCTGATGCACGCGTATTCGGACCGCCACACGCACGACTTCTTCTTTGAGCGCGATTATCCCGGCCCCGAGGTGCTGGCCGGGCTGTTCCAGACGCTGACGGCGGTGCCGACGGAGAAGGACGCGGTGCGGTCGCGCAGCCGGATGTACGGCGACGAGTTTGACACGGCGCTGGAGAAGTTGTGGATCCACGGCGGCGCGGTGGTGGACTATGCGGAGAACGTAAGCCGCGGCACAGAGGGCTGGCGCGCGCTGTATATCAAGCAGCGCGAGCACAAGATGGCGCAGTTCGAAAAGATGCTGACGTACTGCGAGACGCCGGCGTGCCGCATGACGTCGCTGGTGCGCTACTTTGGCGACTCGGGCGACTCGGCGCGCAAGTGCGGCGTGTGCGATTTCTGCGATCCCTCGGCGACGGTAGGCCAGCAGACGCGGCAGCCGAGCCAGGCGGAGCGGCTGCATGTGGCGAAGCTGCTGAAGGAGCTGAAATCGACCGGGCCGATCTCGGCGGGCCGGCTGTTCACGCTGGCCTTCGACGATGGCTCGCTGGAGCGGCGCGGATACGAAGAGTTGCTGGGGGCGATGGCGCGCAGCGGGCTGGTGGAGGTGATGGACACCTCGTTTGAGAAGGACGGCAAGGTGGTGGAGTACCGCAAGGTGCGCATCACTCCGGCGGGCGAGGCGGCGGGCGACGATGTGGACGTGCTGATCCCGGTGGAGTTGAAGGCCGTGGCGCGGAAGTCGCGGGCCAAGGTCCCGGGGAAGACGACCGGGAAGGCGAAGGGCAAAGGCAAAGACGAAGAAGGCGGCCGCGCCGAAAAAGGCCGCCGCCACGAAGCAACTGCCCGCGGCCAAGCGCGCGCCGCTGGCGCAGGTGGAGTTTGAGCCGCCGCCGGTGCGCACGGATCGCACCACTGCCATCGAGGCGGCGCTGAAAGCGTGGCGTCTGGCGGAGGCGAAGAAGAAGGGCGTACCGGCGTTCCGCGTGATGACGGACAAGGTATTGCGAACCATCGCGGAGACGGAGCCCGCGACGACGCGCGAGTTGCTGGCGGTGCCGGGGATCGGGTTGAATACAGTGGAGAAGTTCGGCGCGATCATTTTCCGTATTCTGCAAAAGGCTGGATAGCGAGGCGAAGGAGGTCCGGTGGTGCTGACGAGAGCTTTGATTCTGACCTGTGGACTGGGCGTGGTGATGGCGGGCGCGGCGAAGCGGCCCGTTGATTATGTCAGCCCGTTGACGGACACGCATAAGTCGCGCTGGATCTATTTCTCGTCGGCGTCGCGGCCCTTCGGGATGGTGAACCTGAGTCCCGATACCAAGGTGGAGGGCGACTGGGGCGCGGGGTATCTGTACGGTGAGCCATACGTGCGGTGCTTCAGCCACATTCACGACTGGCAACTGGCCGGCATTCCAGTGATGCCGATTGTCGGCGCGATGAACGGCCCGGCGGGCTACGAGGGGTACAAATCGAAGTTCTCGCACGAGACGGAGATCGCCAAGGCCGGGTATCACAAGGTCCAACTGGACCGCTACGGCGTGACGGCGGAGCTGACCTCGACCAAGCGCGTGGGCTTCCATCGCTACACGTTCCCGGCGACCGAGGACGCCTATGTGTTGATCGATACGGGCGCGCCGATTGCGATGACGGGCGTGCAGGACGCGGCGATCCGGCGCGTGTCGGCGCGCGAGCTCTCGGGCTACTCGTTGCTGGCTCCGACGCAGCGGCGGCCGAAGCCGGTGACCGTGTATTTCGTGGCGCAGTTTGACCAGGACGTGACGGAGTTTGGCGGATGGGAGAACGGCAAGGCGCGCATCGCGTCTCAGATCGTCGGGCCGAAATCGGGCGGGTATGCGCGGTTTCGATTCGCGCAGGCCGGGCCGCTGCTGATGAAGGTGGCACTCTCGTACGTGAGCGAGGAGCAGGCGCGGCGGAACCTGGCGGGCGAGTTGCCGGGGTGGGATTTCGACGCCACGGTGCGGGCTTCGTATGACGAGTGGGACCAGTGGCTGGGCAAGATGCGCGTGGAGGGGGGCACGGAGCAGCAGCGGACGAAGTACTACACGGACCTGTGGCATGCGTTGCTGGGCCGGCGGACGTTCAGCGACCTGGACGGATCGTATATCGACAACACCGGCGCGGAGCCGAAGATCCGGCGGGTTCCGCTGGACGCGAAGGGGCGGGCCACCAGGAGCACCTACAACTCGGATGCGTTCTGGGGCTCGCATTGGACTCTGAATCTGGTGTGGTCGATGGCGTACCCGAAGCTGATGAGCGAGATGATCGACTCGCTGGTGGACTACTACAAGAACGGCGGGATGATTGCGCGCGGGCCGGCGGGCGGCAACTACACGTTCGTGATGGTGGGCGACCAGGCTGTGCCGCTGATCGCGGCGGCGTACAACAAGGGGATCCGCGATTTCGACGTGCAATTGGCGTGGGAAGGCACGTTGAAGAACGCGTATCCGGGCGGGATTCGCGATCATGCCGGGTACGAGCATGGCGTAAATGCGAAGGGTGGCGGCATGCGGGAGTATGTGGAGCGCGGGTACGTGCCGGTGGGCGTAGGCGGCGCGGGGATGCACCGCGAGGGCGCGGCGCAGACGATGGAGTATGCGTATCAGGACTGGTGCGTGGCACAGTTCGCGCAGGGGCTGGGCAAAGACGCGGAGGCGGCGCAGTTTGCGCAACGCTCGACGAATTGGAAGAAGCTGTGGGACGCGGAGAGCGGCTGGATCCGGCCGAAGACGATGGACGGGCAGTGGCTGACGCCGTTTGCGCCGACGTGTCTGGGCTCGAATTGCAGGGGCTTTGTGGAGAGCAATGCTGCGATTTACACGTATTTCGTGCCGCATGACGTGCCGGGCTGATCGCGCAGATCGGCGGCGAGGCCAAGTTCATTGAGAAATTGAGCAAGCAGTTTGAGCTGGCGGCGCCGGCGAAGTTCGTGACGCCGCATGGCAAGCATGGGGAGAACTGGGTGGATTACGAGAATCAGCCCTCGTGCGAAATGGCGCACCTTTTCAGCCATGCGGGGGCGCCGTGGCTGACGCAGTATTGGGTGCGGCGCGTGAAGGAGGAGACGTACGGCGACGTGAGCCCGTATGGCGGCTACAACGGCGACGAGGATCAGGGGGCAGATGGGCAGCCTGGGCGTGCTGATGGCGATCGGGTTGTTTGACGTGCAGGGCGGCGCGGCGGTGGAGCCGCGGTATGAGATCACGAGCCCGCTGTTTGAGCGGGTCACCATTCAACTGGACTCGCGGTATTACACGGGGAAGACGTTCACGATCAGGACGAAGGGATTGGGGCCGAAAAACGTCTATATTCAGTCCGCGGCGCTGAATGGGAAGGCGCTGACAGGGCGGTATTGGATCACGCATCGCGAGTTCTCCGCGGGCGGCACGCTCTCGATCGTGCTGGGGCCGGCGCCGAACAAGCAATGGGGTGTAGCGGCGGCGAAGTAGGGCTCGGGCGGGTGTTTGGAATCAGAGAGATATGGGAGTGTTCGGCCTGTACGGGACGCGCGCGGTGGCGGAAGAGCGCGCGTTGAGCGCGGCCGATTCGAACGTCGAGCCAGCGGAAGCGGCGGACGATCTGGCGGAATAGAGGGTCGTGCGCGGCGAAATTGGCATGGCCCCGGCGGCTGTCTCCGCCACAGTGGGCGATGTGGGCGCGGAGGCGGGCCTCGAAGAATCGATTGAGCAGCAGGGACCACTGGCCATAGTAGGCGAGGTCGGTTTTGATCTGGCGTTCGATGGGATCAGCAATACCGGCGACGAGGGGGAGGACGAGTTCCCAGATGCGCTCTTCCCAGGACGGGGGATTTTGTGTTTGCGGGCGTAGAGATGGTGTTTACAGGCGGAGCGGCTGACCTTTTCCTTGCCGGCGGGCGTGATGGGGCCGTGCGAGAGGCGGGCGTTGGCGCGATTGGCGGCGAGTTTCCGGGCGGTCATGCGGATTAGGGCCATGTTTCGATCTCCCGGATGGAGTGTACTACGGGGAGTCAAGCGTTTTGGGGATGGGCGGCGTGTAAGTGGCTTGTTTTCAGTGGAAGGGTGGGAGAATTGGGGCTGTGAACGCCGATTCCGGGCTCTCCGGTTCCGGAACAATGGCGGATGAAAGCCTCGCTGGTGGCGCGACTGGGGCGGTCGCGGGCCGGTTCCACTACCAGTGTGACGGAGTCCGGTTTCTCGTACGCCACCGTGCAATGGAGTTTTTATGACGATAGCGGCAACCTGGTGTACAAGAAAGACGCTGCTGACTTGGTAGCGACGATGGCTTATGATGGGCTGAGCCGGGTGACGCAGAAGAGTTTCTCGGGCAGCGCGGCGCCAACGGTAAACTGGTGCTACGACGGGCAGAGCTGGAACGGGAGCATCTGCACGGGCAGCCAGGCGAATTCGCTGGGGCGATTGACGGAGGTGCGGAACGACGTGTCGTCGACACGGCAGACGAGCTTTGACGGGGCGGGCCGGGTGACGTCGAGCCAGCAGACGACGAACGGCGCGCCGGCGTATTCGTTTCAATACAGCTACAACCTGGCGGGGCAGCGGACGGGTGTGGTGTATCCGAGCGGGCGGAGCATCACGACGAGCTACGACCGGGCAGGGCGGGCGGCAACGGTAACCGGAGTGCAGGGCGCGGCGACGAACTATGCGACGGGGCTGGAGTATGCGGCGCATGGCGCGCTTTCGAAGATGACGCTCGGCAATGGTGTGGTGGAGCAGTGGTGGCACAGTGCGCAGCGGTTGCAGCCGAGGCGGGTGCAGTGGGGGACGGCGAGTGTGGCGGAGAGCGTGGGGGCGCTGGAGTGGCAGTACTGCGCAGCGGCGGGGTATGCGCAGGAGTGCGCGAGCAACGACGGCAACGTGCAGCGGCAGGTGATCCGGCCGTTGGCGGAGACGCAGAGTTTCACTTATGATGCGGTGAACCGGGTGAAGAGCGCGACAGCGGGGTGGTCCGAAACGTACGGATATGACCAGAGGGGCAACCGGGTTGTGAGCGGGCACACGGGATTGTGGAGCCTGAGCTCGCAGACGCCGCAAGTGTTGTCGGTGTATTCGGGCGGGAACCGGGTGGCTGGCTGGAACTACGACGCCAAGGGCAATGTGCAGACGCTGGGGGCGAACACCGGGGAGTACGACGAAGAGAACCGGTTGTCGAAGCGGACGCACACGGTGACCGGAGCGACGACGACGTATTCGTATGATGGCAACGGGCGTCGGGTGATGGCGGTGGATTCGAGCCCGGCGCAGACGCGGGTGTTTGTATACATGGCGACGGGGGAGATGGCGGCGGAGTATGGCGGGACGGCGGTGGCGGGAACGCTGTATGTGGGGGTGGATGGGCTGGGGTCGACGAGGGTGGTGACGGACCGCGGTGGCGGGAATGTGACGCGGTATGATTACCTGCCGTTTGGGGAGGCGTTGGCGGCGGGGTATGGAGGGCGGACGACGGGGTCGGGGTATGAGGCCGATGAGATGGGGTCGGCGGTGAAGGTGAAGTTTACCGGCAAGGAACGGGATTCCGAAACGGGCCTCAATTACTTCGGGCGCGGTATTACTCTGGGGCGCAGGGCAGGTTCACCAGCCCGGATGAGTTCACGGGCGGAATCGTAGACCCGTTCACGGGGCAACAGGTTGGCCAACCCGGACCGCTACCGTACGCCGACATCACAGACCCGCAGACGCTCAACAAGTACGCGTATGTCCGGAACAACCCGCTCCGCTACACGGATCCCGATGGGCACTGCACGGATGTGTTGACTTGCGGAGTCGCGCTTGGCCAAGCGGTGGTCACATTCGGCGGCTACGTCACAGCCGGGGCAGCAGGAGCCCTTGGTGGTGTCGTTGTCTATTTAGCTTCACCAGCGGTCGGCGGGTCGGGCGGACCTTCGCCGAATCCAGGACACTATTGGGCTGAGTCTGTCGGTGAATCCGTGAAACCGTCTTCTCGGCCGGGAACTCTCGGCAAACCTGACCACCAGGAGACGGTCAAGGAAGAGGGCCGAAGGGTGAACGGAGAGACTGAGGTGAAAATCGAGACACCCGGAGGGAAGCGGGACAGCCGCAGAGCGGATGCAGCGGGCACAAACCCACAAACCGGGCAACCAGAGATCGTCCAAGTCTATCGACCAACCCCGGCGGGAAATATCCCAAAACGAGAGCGGGATGCTGCTGCCGATATCCAAGGTGCAACTGGAGTCAAACCAACGATGGTTCCAGTACGCCCTTTGCCGCCACCAAAACCACCGTGTCCGACAGGAGGAGCCGGTTGCTCATGATTGAGAATCGACTCAAATAGCTATGGGAAGGCAAGTAGAGTTTCATATGCTCCCCGAGGACATGCAGATGTTCTTGGATTTTGCTCGAGAGCGTGATCCGATTGTCATCACGCTCCGGTCCTCCGATTCGCCTGAAATACGTCCGGTGCCGGACCCACTGAGAGAGAGACCGAAACAATGACGCTTTGGAACAAGGCGCTGCTCAGTTCATTGGACCGAGTTCGAATCTCTCACCCAGGACGAGAATACTATCGCGTTGATGAATCGCTTCCGACGCTCGAACTCACTCCCAGCAAGGCTTGTGACTGGGCGGGAAGGCCCGCTCTTATGAAGGGACGCATCTACGGATTCTTCGATAAACCAACTGAAAGCTATGAACAGTGGTACGACTCCATGGCCCGTTGGATTCGCAAACATTTTGCCAAAAACCCAGTCAAGCTCCTTCAGGGATACGTGGGTCCATCGGCCCTAGAGTGGTTCCAGAAAGGCGGTGTCCTGTTGCCAATGTTCGTGCCCCCGCCGACTGCAGAATGGGTGTCCTTTGTCGAGAATCAGCACAACGTCGGGTCTTCAACGCCAGGCTAGCATTACTATCCCGTTCCCTTATGGGGACCACAATAGATCAGCGCTCCCGCGAGTAAGCGCCGCCGAGCAGCCAGGCGGCGGCGCTGCGCTGGCCGCCAGAGCCCGCACGGGAACTCAGCGAGTTACCGGGCGGTATCCGGCAAGCGAGAAAAGACGATGCTTCGCATCGGCAGAAGGGGTGACACGTCACCCCGAGCGGGTTGCTGCAAGGTCACCGGTAGGCCTCGCGGCGGTTGCGGACGCGTAAGACGGTGATCGTCTCGCCGTCGTGGTGGAAGCGGACGCGGTAGTCGCCGACGCGGAGACGGAACTCTGGCGGGTCGATGGCTTGCAGGCGCTTGAGATTGCCGGCGCCGGTTTCGGCGAAGCGCTCGACGGATTGCTTGACGCGGCGGGCGATGCCCTGATCGAGACCGGCCCTGTCAGCCAAGCCGTCCCGGTCCATTCGATCTCCTCTACTCCAAGCCCAGCCTGCGCATGGCTTCGGCGTGAGGAATGCCTTTGCCGCCATTGTTCCGGAGCCACTGGCGGGCTTCAGACATGGCCGTCTTCTCTTCGTCGGTCTCCGGCTCGTCGTCGAGTGGCGCGTTGCGGAGAGCGGTGGCGACGGGATCGACGATGGTTTCCACGAACTGGGCCAGGCCGGAGGGTTGCCTCTCGGCAATTGGTCGATCATTGGTGGGCGCGCTCCCGGTTGCTCATCCCATGTTCTGCTTTACCCTCTGCGGACCTCATGCGTCAGCAGCAAACCTTCGAGCACGGACCGAACGACTTCTTTCTCGTCGTCATTCAAGCGCGAGATGGCTTCGAACTGTAAGCAAAGGTCTTCCTCTGGTCCCCTTTGGGCCTTTCCAAAGAGAAGCTCATCGGCGCTCACACGCAAGGCCTGAGACAGCTTCCGGATCACTTCGAGGGTAGGCTGCGAGGCTCCGGCCTCATAGCGCTTCCTCTGCGTGATTCCCAAACCGACCTGCTGGGCAGGGCCTGTTGCGTGAGACTGCGCTCTTTCCGCAGCGTGGAAAACCGGTGCGGAAAACCAATGTTCTCTGGTTCGGCCTTTCGCTGGCGTGGCGCGAGCAGCTTGACCATGGCAGCCGCCATGTGGCACTACGAAGATTCCATATTGGGTCCTTGGCAGGTTTTGGATCAGAACCTGCAAAAGGAGACCTGTTGGCATGTTCGCGAAGACGGCCTCCTTGGCGTGGCGGCGGGCTAGGGGAGAAGCGTCGCGGTGAATTCGACCGGGACGGCGGCGAGGGCGCGGGAGACGGGGCAGTTCTTCTTGGCGTCTTCGGCGGCCTGGGCGAACTCGGCGGCGGTGAGGCCGGGGACGGAGGCTTCGGTGGCGAGGATGATTTTGGTGATGGTGAAGCCGGCCTCGAGTTTTTCGAGCTGGACGCGGGCCTTGGTGTGGATGGAGGAAGCGGGCTTACCGAGGCCGGTGAGGAGGGCGGAGAGCATCATGCTGCAGCAGCCGGCGTGGGCGCCGGCGATGAGCTCTTCGGGGTTGGTTCCGGGGCCGTCGGCGGCGCGGGCCTTGAGGCTGAAGGGCGCGTCGAGCGCGCCGCTCTGGGAGCTGGATGCGGCCGCTACCGTCGCTGACGGTTCCGGCCCAGGTGGCTTCGGCACTGCGGAGGATGACCATGCGGGTATGGATGCACGGCGGGGGCAAAAGGGCTCATCGGTGGGAGCGGAGGGCGCGACGCCTGACCTTCATATTAACTTTCTTGCACTGTTTGCGGGCCGCCGATATAGTTGGCGGTGCTGGGCTGTTGAACCGGCTGGACTGGGACTCCTCCGCATTCTCCACAGTGGGGTCCTGGAGGTGCATTGTGTGGTGCGGGCGCACAGACACCAACTGGCCCTCCGCGGATGGGTCGGCAGCGAGATCGACTGAAGCCGCGGCCCGGTTACCCGCCGATTGATCAAACGCTCCGGCCCGCGGGACTCCGGGCGGTGGCTCTCCCGGACCTCGCAAACGGGAGGTCCAGATCCTATAATATTGCCCATGCGGACTGTGTTGTTGCTCTGCCTGCCCATGGCTCTCCTGGCGCAGAGGAATCTCAGTTTCGAATCGCCCACCGCCGCCAGCATTCCGCCCGGCTGGACACCCTGGTATTCCAACAACACCACCTTCGGCGTCCGCCTCGTCTCGCAAGACTGCGCCGAGGGGTAGCTACTGTGCCCGTCTCACACCGCAGAACCCGGATTCGGCACCTACGGTTTGCTGTCACAGAGCTTCCCGGCGGACCAGTACCGCGGCCAGCACCTGCATTGCGCGGAGCCATGCGGACGGACCAAACCGCCGGCACCCCGGCCGCCTGTGGATCCGCGCCGACGGCCGGACGGGCGGAGCCTGTACAACGTGACCTCGGCAATCATCGGCAGTACCGATTGGAGCTACTCGACCGCCGACATCACCGTGCCTGTGGAAGCGGCCCGCATTAACATCGGCTTCCTGCTGTTTGGCGCCGGGCAGGGATGGGCGGACGACATGAGCCTGACCGCCCTCGCGAAGAACCCGCCCGATCCTCCCTCGCCGCTCAGCGCGACGGGCCTTGCTAACGTGACCCGCGTTCGCCCGCATGGCGGGCTCGCTGGCGCAGCTTCCACCCCAGCGACCAGTCCGAGCAGACCGACTGGGATCTGTTCACAGTTCAGGGCGTCCGCGCAGTGGAGGAGCCGCCGCCGGAAGAACTCGCGTCAACGCTGCAGCGCCTGTTCGATCCCGTCGCTCCCAGCGTTCGGGTCTACGTCGCGCCGAACTGGCCCGAGATGCCGGCGGACGTGACTCCCGCGTCCACGGCCGGCCTGCGCTGTGCGCTGGAAGCACCTGGGCGTTGATCTCATGCACGACGGCCGTTTCTCGAGCACTCGCTTCTTCGTGGATGCCACCGCACCCCTTCCGCAGCCCTTCGAGGACCCGGCCAAGCCCTTCGAGGCAAGCCTGCCGCGCGGGTTGTCAGTCATGGTCCCACTGACCCTTTTCGCGGACGATGGAGGACGCTGCCGTACCGCCGCCCTCCCCGGCCACGGTCTACTTTGCGGCCGACGACCGCGCCACCCGGCTCGCGGCGGTGATTCTGGCATGGAACCCGATCCAGCACTTTATCCCTATTTCGACGTCGTGGTGACAGACTGGCCGGGCGCCCTGGCTCGCAGCGCTCACATCCGCCGCGACCGACACGGGCGAGCCGATTCTCGTGACGCCTAACCGCCTGGTGGCGGCCCAGAAGATGGCCACGGCTATGCGTCCCTCTCGGTCCCTGGCCCCGCCGCTGTCGCCCCGTTGCTCGGGATTGGGTCGGCGGGCACTGGCATTCCCGGCTGCCGGCATCTGCGTGCCCCGGGCTGGCTGTCGGCGACCGCGTCCTGCGGATCGACGGCAAGCCTGCCGCCACAGCCATCGCGGAGAACTGGGAACTTGCGTCGGGGGCCACCCCGCAATGGATCCTGTGGCGGACCTTAAACAACCTGGCGGATGCGAGAGCCGCCCACAACTCTCGAGATCAAACCCTGGGCGGCGCGGGCACAAGCCGCATTGCGCCGGTTGCCTGCGTGACATCGGTGGACTGGGCCGCCCGCGGCGCTGTCGTCCGCGAACTGGAAGCCGGCATCTGGTACGTGGACCTCGACCGGCTGACCGACCCCATCTGGGACGCCTACCTGGATCTCATGATCACGTAAAAGGAATCGTGTTCGACATGCGGGGCTATCCGCGGACCACGCGTTTCCTGCCCAATCTCTCCCGGGTTCCTTTGGACAGCCCGCAGTGGCGGATGCCCACCCCAGGCAAACCGGACCGGGTCGGCATGACGTTCAACCCGGCGCATTGGACGCTCGAGCCCGCTGCGCCGTACCTGGCCGCCCGCCGGGTATTTCTCACGGACGGACGGGCTGTGAGCGCTGCCGAAACCGAGTTGGGCATCGTGGAGGCATACCGCCTTGGGGAGATTGTGGGCAGCACGACCGCCGGCACGAACGGCAACGTGAACCGCAACCCGCTCCCCGGAGGCTTCACCGTAACGTTCACCGGATTGAAGGTGCTCAAGCACGACGGCTCACAACACCACGCCGTGGGCATCCACCCCACGATCCCCGCAAGCCCCACCCGCCAAGGCATCGCCGAAGGTCGCGACGAAGTGCTGGAGCGCGGGCTGGAAATACTGCGGGGACCGCAGCCCGGGCCCGTGCCCTCGTTCGCCGCGGAAGGCGTGGTCAATGCAGCGAGCGGCGCGGGCGGAGCGGTCGCCCCCGGAGAAATGGTCACCATCTACGGTGCCAACCTGGGACCGTCGAGTCCTGCCCAGACCGGCTACGACTGGACCGGCTACCTGGAAACCTACGCCGGAGGCACGCGCGTGTTCTTCGACGGCGTGCAGGCGCCGGTGGTGTACGCTTCCGCCGGCCAGGTGAGCGCCATCGTGCCCTACGGCGTTTCCAACATCACCGCCGTGGCCGTAGAGTACCAGTTGCGCGCCTCGTCCCCGGTGACGATTCCGGTGGCCGCGGCCGCACCCGGCATCTTCGCCCACGCCGGCACGGCCGCCGCCATTGCGGTGAACCAGAACGGAGCCATGAACTCAAGCGCGGCGCCCGCCGCCCGTGCCGAGATCGTCACGCTATTCGCCACCGGCGAGGGAGAGACCGCGGACGGAGGCGTGACGGGCCGCCTGCCAGGACCCGCCAAATGGCCGGCCCCCGCTGGCAAAGTCGAAGTGACAGTCGGAGGCGTCCCAGCGGAACTCGCATTCGTGGGCCAAGTCGCGGCCGGACTGCTGCAACTGAAACTCCGGATCCCCTCCGCCGCGCCCGAGGGCGGAGGTGTCCCAGTTACCCTGACGGTATCCGGAGTCCAAGCCCGTACGGTGACCGTTGCCCTCAAATAGCTGGCGCGCACGCACCCTGAAACCGGCCGCCAAGCGCCGGCCCAGCGGTGCTACCGTTTGCGATGCGTCAGCCGGCTGCCGCTCTCGCTCTCGCCCCTGGGCGGCACAACACTCCCCGTTTCCCCGGACTTTCGCCTCGCCCCGCCCCGCCGATGAGAACTTTATCATTCACGCACCCTCGGACCTATCCTATCCCTTTGTAAACAAACAGACTCGCCCTGTCACTAGTGCCGATCTCCTTGACATCGCGTAGTAAACTCCATTCGGGAGATCGAGCATTGTCCTTCTTCAACACCGCCGAAGGGAAATGCGCCGTCAACGGGACGCGGACCTACCCGAGACTGGCCGACGACCCGTCTTCCTCGCGGCGAACGATCCCATATCTACGGCAAAAAAAGCACTTACGCCTAGCCATTCAAAGTGCCTTAACCTCGGAGGCAGCCGTGCGAAAATCCTGCACACGGCAAACGACCCCATATCTATTGGAAATAAAGATACTTGGACCCCTGCTCGAAATAGCCGCCGCCACCGAGTGCGGCCGACGCCACTGCTCGCCGGGCAGCAGTTTCCTGCAACCAAGCGGCCCGCTTGCACATCTGCTAACCATACACTCAAGTTATCATCCACACACTTGCTAACATCTGGTACACTGAAGCTGAGTTTATCCCGGAGCACCCCATGGATCTCAATCGCCTGACCGAAAAGTCGCAACAAGCCGTGCAGGCCGCTCAGTCCCTCGCCGCACGCCTGTCCCATCAGCAGATCGATAACGAACACCTGTTTCTCGCCCTGCTCGAACAGGAGAACGGCCTCGCCGCCACCATTCTGCTCAAGGCAGGGCTGCCGCTGGAGAACCTGCATCGCCGCATCACCGCCGAGCTCGACAAGCTCCCCAAGGTCACCGTCTCCGGCCCCTCCGGCATGTATCTGACGCAGCGTCTCAGTGCGGTTTTCGGCAACGCGGAACAGGAGGCCAAGAGGCTCAAAGACGACTTTGTCTCCATCGAGCACCTGCTGCTTGCGCTGCTCTCCGGCAACGGCGCCACGGGCCAGATCCTGAAGGACTCCGGCCTCAACCGCGAGAAGCTCGAACAGGCCATCCGCGACGTGCGGGGCAGCCAGCGGGTGACCACGCAGAGCCCCGAGGGCACCTACCAGGCGCTGGAGACCTATGGCCGCGACCTCACCGAGGCCGCCGCCCAGGGCAAGCTGGACCCCGTCATCGGCCGCGACGACGAGATCCGCCGCGTGGTGCAGGTCCTCTCGCGCCGCACCAAGAACAACCCCGTCCTGATCGGCGAGCCCGGAGTCGGCAAGACCGCCATTGTCGAGGGCCTCGCCCAACGCATCGTGCGCGGCGACATCCCGGAAGGACTCAAGAACCGCAAGGTTGTCTCCCTGGACATGGGCGCGCTCATCGCCGGCGCCAAGTTCCGCGGCGAGTTTGAAGAGCGCCTGAAGGCTGTGCTCAAAGAGATTGCCGCTTCCGAGGGCCAGATCATCCTCTTTATCGATGAGCTCCACACCGTGGTCGGCGCCGGCAAGGCCGAGGGCTCCATGGATGCGGGCAACCTGCTGAAGCCGATGCTCGCGCGCGGCGAACTTCATTGCATCGGCGCCACCACGCTCGACGAATACCGCAAATACATCGAAAAGGACGCCGCCCTGGAGCGCCGCTTCCAGCCCGTTGTCGTCGATCAGCCCTCGGTCGAGGACACCATCTCCATCCTCCGCGGCTTGAAGGAGCGCTACGAGGTCCACCACGGCGTCCGCATCAAGGACACGGCGCTTGTCGCCGCCGCCACGCTCTCGCATCGCTACATCGCCGATCGTTTTCTGCCCGATAAGGCCATCGATTGCGTGGACGAGGCGGCCGCGCGCCTCCGCACGGAGATCGATTCCATGCCCGCCGAGCTCGACGAGAAGCTGCGCCGCAAGATGCAGCTCGAAATCGAGCGGGAAGCCCTCAAGAAGGAGTCCGACGAGGCCTCGCGCGAGCGGCTGGCCAAAATCGTGGAAGAGCTCTTCGTCCTCAATTCGGAGACCGATAAGCTCAAGGGGCTGTGGCAGGGGGAAAAGGACTCGGTGGCCCGCCTGCGCATCATCCGCGAGCAGATCGAGAACACCAAGCACGAGATCGAGCTGGCCGAGCGCGCCTACGATCTCAACAAGATGGCCGAGCTCAAGTTCGGCACCCTCATTGGCCTGGAAAAGAGCCTTTTCGAGGAGGAGCGGCGTCTATCGGAACAGGAGTCCGAGCGGATGCTCAAGGAAGTGGTGGACGAAGAGGACATCGCCGAAGTGGTGGCCCGCTGGACCCACATTCCGGTGTCCAAGCTGCTGGAAGGGGAGCGCCACAAGCTGCTCCACCTGGCCACGCAGCTCCACCGCCGCGTGGTCGGCCAGGACGAAGCGGTGCAGTCGGTCTCTGATGCCGTGCAGCGCTCGCGCGCCGGCCTCAGCGATCCGAAGCGCCCCATCGGCAGCTTTCTTTTCCTCGGCCCCACCGGCGTGGGCAAGACTGAGCTCGCCCGCGCCCTTGCGGAGACGCTCTTTGACGACGAGCAGGCGCTGGTCCGCCTGGATATGTCCGAGTATCAGGAAAAGCACACCGTGGCCCGCCTGATCGGCGCGCCTCCCGGCTATGTCGGCTTTGACGAGGGCGGCCAGCTCACCGAGCTCGTCCGCCGCCGCCCTTACTGCGTCATTCTGCTCGACGAGATCGAAAAGGCGCACTCCGACATCTTCAATGTTCTTCTGCAGGTCCTGGAGGACGGCCGCCTCACCGACGGCCAGGGCCGCACGGTGGATTTCCGCAATACCATTCTGATCATGACCTCCAACCATGCCCCCGGCATGGACGAGCTGCGCAAGACCTTCCGGCCCGAGTTCCTCAACCGCATCGACGAGATCGTTGTCTTCCACCCGCTGCGCGTTGAGCACCTGCGCCGCATTGTGGACCTCCAGGTGGATCGCCTCCGCCAGCGCCTGGAAGCCCGCCACCTGACCCTGGAAATGACGGACGCCGCCAAGGACCACATTGTCACGGTGGGCTACGAGCCCGACTTCGGCGCCCGCCCGTTGAAACGCGCCATCCAGCGCGAACTCGAAAACCGCATCGCCCGCGGCGCTGCTGGATGGCAGCATCCGCGACGGCCAGAACATCTTCGTTGACGCCAACCGCGGCGACCTCGTGCTGACGCAAAAAGAACCGGTCGCCGCCCAATAAATTCGGGGACGGTCTACTCAATTCCCAATTTCGATCGCTAGAGAATGGAGCACCTCATGTCCGACACACTGAACCTGGTCCAACTTCCGGTCCTGCCGCTCAAGAACATCGTTCTATTTCCGAAACTCGTGCTCCCCCTCTCCGTTGGCCGCGACGCCTCCCGCGCCGCTGTCGAATCGGCAATCAAGGATCATGAGGGCGAGCTCATCCTCATCGCCCAGCGAGATTCCAACGTGGAGACGCCCGCCCCCGAGGATCTGCACGCCTTCGGTACCCGCGCCAAGATCCGCAAGGTCCTGCGCACGTCGCCGTCGCTGATTGAGATTGTGGTTTCCGGCCTGGAGCGGGTGGGCATCGTTTCCATCGATGCGTCGGGTCCCTACCTGCTCGCCAACGCCACCCCCATGCCGCTGGTGGCGCTCCATTCCAGCGAGGAAAAGGCGCTGCAGACGGCGCTTTTCGAGCTCGCCGCCCAGGCCATTGAGCGCATCAATCCCCAGGCCGCCGAGCAGATCTCCGGTCTGCTGGCCAACGCCGACGATCCGCAGCAGCTCATGTGGCTGCTCGCCACCGCCTTCAATCTCGACATGGAGAAGCTCCAGTCTCTCCTCGGCGCCGCCACGCTGAAGGAAGCGCTGGAGCTCGCCGTCAAGCACATCACCGAAGAGGCCCACATCCTGGAGGTGCGCCAGAAGATCGTCTCCGAAGCGCAGGAAGAGATGTCCAAGGAGCAGCGCGAATACGTCCTGCGCCGCCAGATGAAGGCCATCCAGACTGAGCTCGGCGAGGACGACCCCTCCAAGGCCGATACCGACGACCTGCGCAAACGCTTCGATGAGACGGAGCTCCCCGACGAGATCCGCAAGGAGGCCCTGCGCGAGTTCAAGCGCTTTGAGCGCCTTCCCGACCAGAGCCCGGAGCGCCACGTCCTGCGCACCTGGCTCGAGCTGGTCCTCGAACTGCCGTGGACCAAAACCACCGAGGATAACCTCGATATCGCCCGCGCCCGCGGCATCCTCAACGAGGATCACTACGGCCTGGAAGACGTCAAGGAGCGCATTCTGGAGCACCTCGGCGTGCTCCAGCGCAACCCCAAGGCCAAGGCGCCCATCCTGTGCTTTGTCGGACCTCCTGGCGTCGGCAAGACCTCGCTCGGCCAGTCCATCTCGCGCGCCCTCGGCCGCAAGTTTGAGCGCATGAGCCTGGGCGGGCTGCATGATGAATCCGAGCTCCGCGGCCACCGCCGCACGTATATCGGCGCCCTGCCTGGACGCCTGATTCAGGCGATGCGCCGTGCGGGCTCGGCCAACCCCGTGATCATGCTGGACGAGGTGGATAAGCTCGGCCACGACTTCCGCGGCGATCCGGCCGCCGCGCTGCTGGAGGTCCTGGACCCCGCGCAGAACTCCACCTTCCGCGACAACTACCTGGATCAGCCCTTTGACCTCTCCAAGGTCATGTTCATCACTACCGCCAACACGCTTGATACCCTGCCCCAGCCCCTGCTGGACCGCATGGAGGTCATCCGCCTGTCCGGCTACAGTGAGGAGGAAAAGGTCGCCATCGCCAACAAATACCTGGTGCCGCGCCAGCTCACCGAAGCCGGCCTCACCATCGAGCAGGTGGGCTTTCCGGACGACGGCCTGCGCAAGCTGATCGGCTCCTACACGCGCGAGGCTGGCCTCAGGAATCTGGAGCGCGGCATCGCCCGGCTCTGCCGCAAGGCCGCTCTGCGTTTCGCCGAGGGCCGCACGGAAGACATGCCGATGACGCCCGACACCATCGTCGATCTGCTCGGCCCGGAATACCACCTGCCGGAGCCGGCGCGCGAGAATCTCCCTCCGGGCGTCTCCACCGGCCTGGCCTGGACCCCGTCCGGCGGCGATGTGCTTTATATCGAGGCCATGCTGCTGCCCAAGGGCAAGGGCCTGACGTTGACCGGCCAGCTCGGCGACGTGATGCAGGAGTCGGCCAAGGCCGCGCAGAGCTATCTGTGGTCTCACGCTGAAGAGTACGGCATCGATCCGCAGATCTTCACCGAGGCCGGAGTGCACATCCACGTGCCCTCCGGCGGCATCCCCAAGGACGGCCCCTCGGCCGGCATCACGCTGGCCGTCGCGATGGCGTCGCTCTATTCCAAGAAGGTGGCCCGCGCCGACACCGCCATGACCGGGGAGATCACGCTCACCGGCCGGGTGCTCCCCATTGGAGGCATCAAGGAGAAGGTGCTGGCCGCGCGCCGCGCCGGGATCAAGCGCATCGTCATGCCCAACGCGAATCGGAAAGATCTCCGCGACCTGCCCGAGCACGTGCGCAACGAGATGGAGTTCCACTTCGCTGATCGCATCGACGAGGTCTTCCGCCAGACCGTGCCGGGCCTGATCCCGGAGGCCGAGCCGGCGCTGAACGCTGTCTCCTAGTGATCCGGTCCGCTCCCTGACGGTCGCGGCTCAGTAGGTTTCCGAGCCGCGACCGTCAGTGAGCAGTAGTTCCGGCGGGTCCGCCCGGACCCGCTGTGCTATCATCCGGCCAGTGTTTGAAAATCTGACAATCGCACCCGGAATCGCACTCATATTTGATATGGATGGCGTCATCGTGGAGTCCATGGAGCTCCACAATCAGGCTTGGGATCTCTACCTCTCCCGCGCCGGCATCGATGCCAAAGACGTCATGGCCCGCATGCTCGGCAAGCGGAACGACCAGATCGTGAAAGAGGTCTGGGGCGATGGCCTCTCTGACGAAGAGGTCTTCCGCCACGGCGCCGAAAAAGAACAGCTCTACCGCGACATGATGGCGCCGGTTCTCGAGGCCCACCTCGTCCCTGGCGTGTGCGATTTCATCCGCGCCGCCCACGCACGCGGGGTCCCCATCGCGCTGGCCACCAACGCCGAGGCCCCCAACGTCGATTTCGTCCTGGGCGGCGCCGGCATCCAGCCGCTTTTCCAAACCACCGTTGATGGCGGCCAGGTCACCCACGCCAAGCCCCATCCGGAGGTCTTCCTCACCGCCGCCGCGCGCCTCGGCATCGCACCCGCCAACTGTGTTGTCTTTGAGGATTCGCCCGGCGGCATGCAGGCCGCGCGGTCCGCCGGCGCCCACCTGGTAGGCCTGCTCACCACTCTCATGGCCGCGCCTCAGGCCGACCTGGCCATCCCCAATTTTCACGATCCCAAACTACTGCCATGGCTCTCGACGCTCCAGCTCCGCTAACCGCATCCACCATCCTCACCGCCGCCATCTCCATGGCCGCAGCGTCGTTCGTCTGGTGGCACCGCGTCCGGCGCCTCACTCGCCTCCGCCAGACCGTGGCCCGCATCCATGCCCTCACCGAGGAGATCCTCGGCGCTAACTCCGCTCAGGAGATTCTCAGTTGCGTCGAAGGCGCGCTGCCCCCGGAGCTCGGCCTGCATAGCGCGGCCATCTTTACGCTCAATGAGGAGGGAGCGCTCACGGTGGCTGCCGGGACGCCCGCCAGCCTGGAATCCGCACAGGATTGCCACTCCGAAAGAGCCGTCCAAGCCGGCGACTCCGCGCTCTCACTGCCCATGACCGTCCAGGGCGAGGCCCGCGGCGTGCTTCAGCTCAGCGGCGCCGCCGAACACCCCCAGGAGGATGAACTGGTCGCGTTGCAGCACCTCTCCAACCAGGCAGCCATCGCACTCCAACTCCTCTCGCAGCGCAACCTCAGGGAGAAGCTGTTGCGCAGCGAGAAGCTCGGCGCGGTCGGCCAGCTCATATCCAGCATTGCCGCGGAGCTGAAACCGCCGCTGGAGCACATCGCCCGCTCTGGCCACGAGGAGGTGGAACCGGCGCTGGAGACGCTGGACCGCCTGATCTCCTTTGGCCGCCCGGATCAGGCGCGTGTCCACGCCATTGATCTCAACACCGTGCTCCGCCAACTCCTCGAATTCCGCGCCCAGCCCTGGCGCCTGCAACTCATCCAGGCGGAGCTCAGCGTGCCGCCCGAGCCCATGATGGTTCTCGGCTCGCGCGGCCCCATCGAGCAGTCTCTGCTCAGCCTACTTGTCCACGCCGAGCAGTCTCTCCAGGACTCCGCCTCCAAGCTCCTGCGCGTCACTTCCACCAAACGCGGAGGCCGCGCCCGGCTTTCCATCAGTTTCACCGCGCCGCCCGCCCAGGGCGGACCCGATACCGAAATCGGAGCCTGGGGCCTCGACGTGACGCGCGGCCTGATCGAGAGCCACGGCGGGGAACTCCATGTCGAATCCGCCAGCGGCGAGACCGCACTCACCGTCGTCCTGCCGCTCACCGATTCCGCTGCATCCCCCTCCGCCACCGAAACGCAGCCGAGCCTGGGCGCTCACACCCTCCTGCTTGTTCATCCCGATGCCGCCGCCCTGCGCACGGCTATCGTTTTCCTCGGCGGCATGAACCAGCGCGCCGTGCCCGCCGTCAGCGCCGGTGAAGCGCTGGAGTGCGCCGCCCGCTATCGCTTTGACGCCATCCTCGCCACCCGCCAGTTGCCCGATCTCTCCTGGCAGGAGTTTGCCGAGCGCGCGCGCGAATACGCGCCCGCCATCGGCCTGCTCTCCACCGCCTCCGACCCCGCGCCGGCCGGAGTGCCCGCGCTCCGCCTGCCCGCCGACGAGAGCGAGTTGCAGCGCCTGCTTGCGACTCTCGGTGTCAGCGCGTAGTGCGACCCGTGTAGTGAGACAATGATCTGCATGAGTACCCGGATGCACCGTCTTCTCGCGCTCGCCCTGCTACTGGGCTGCGCCACCATGGCATTGGGCCAGAAGAAGTACACCGGTCCGAAGCCAGCCAAGGCCGATATCCCTTTCCTGCTCCACGCCGGTGTCCTCATCGAGTCCGAGTCCCTCATGGCCAAGGAATCGCAGGAGAAGGGCGCTACGCTCTACACGGTCCCCGGCTCCACCTCCCCGGCCCGCACGCCGATCCCCGAGCCGATCTTCCTCTTTCAGTCCGACAAGATCAACCCAGATAAGCTCAGCCTGTTCCGGCTGGAAGTCCGCGCCGGCAACCGGGTGCTCGCGCTACCGGAAGCTGGAAAACGTAAGAAGGATGCCCCGCGGCCCCTCTTCCTGATGGTCACGCCGCTCACGCCCGGGCTCTTCAAGGTCGAGGTCAACGAATACCTCGAAAACGGCGAATATTGCCTCTCGCCCGATGGCTCCAACCAGGTCTTCTGCTTCACCGCCTACTGACGCCGCGATGTTGTGGATTCTCACCGGCGCAGCCGTTACCATCGCCGGCGCGCTGGCCCTCGGGCGGTTGCCGTGGCTCGGCAAGCCCCGCCACTGGACCTTCGCGCTGGCCAGCGGCGCGCCCCTCCTGAGCCTGTGCATCTTCGCGCTGCTCTACACCGGCAACGCTACCAACGACGCGCTGATCGGTGTTGTCACGTTGAGCTGCGCTCTCTTCGCCTGGCGCCCCCAGCGCGAGCGGGAACCCGTTGGCTGGGGCGCGGCTGCCCTGCCCCTCGTCCCTTTGGCCGTGTATCTCGTCCTCTACCTGGTTCACGCCCTGGCCCCGGAGATCCAGCCCGATGGCGTCACCTACCATCTCGGCCTTGTCGCCGAATGGTTGCGCACCGGCCGCTTCGCCGCGCGGTTGGGATTCTACGAGATGCTGCCGCTGGGCCTGGAGACTCTGTTTGCGCCGGCCGTCGCCATTGGCGGATTCAGTGCGGCCAAGCTGGTGCACTTCGCTTTCCTCTGCGCCACGGTACCGCTGATGTTCCGCGTGGGCCGCGGTCTGGGCCTGACGGCGGAGGCCTCGCTGTGGGCCGCGTCTCTGTACGTGATGGCGCCGGTGGTGGGCGTCAGCGGATCGGCGGCCTACACCGACGCAGCGCTGGTCTTTTTCGGGCTGGCGACCTTCGCGCTGCTGCAGGAGGAGACCGATGGCTGTGCGGGCCTCGCCGCCGGATTCTGTTACGCCATCAAGATCACCGGCCTGCTGGCGGTGCCGGCCGGGCTCGGCTGGCTGCTGTGGAAACGGCGCTGGCGCGGCGCCATGATCTTCCTCGCCGGCGCGATGGTATCGGTGCTGCCGTGGATGCTGCGGACCTTTCTGCTCACCGGCAACCCGCTGGCGCCGCTCGGCAACCGCATCTTTCCCAACTCCGCCTTCCACGCCGTCTCGGAGGAGAGCCTCGCCCGCTACCTCGCCAACTACGGCAATCTCAGCTGGATGCGCATCCCGTGGGCCATCACGGTGGATGGCACGGCGTTGCAGGGTCTGATTGGGCCTGTCTTTCTGCTACTGCCGCTCGCGCTGCTGGCCTGGCGCAAGCCGGCCGCGCGCGTGGTGCTGGGCGTGGCCTTACTACTGCTGCTCCCGTGGACCCGAAATCTGGGCACGCGCTTTGTGATGCCGGCGCTCCCGTTCCTCTGCTTCGCGCTGGCGCTGGCGCTGCCGCGGCCGGCGATGCTCGTGCTGGTTCTGGCGCAGGCCATCACGTGCTGGCCCGCCGTGGTGGATCGCTACGCCGGCCAGGGCGGCTGGCGTTTGCACGGCTTCCCCTGGCAGGCCGCCCTGCGCATCGAGCCCGAGGAAGCCTACCTTACCAAGAACCTCTTCGAATACCGCTACGCGCAGATGGTGGCCCGCCACGTCCAGCCCGGCGATGGCATCCTGGATCTCTTCGCTCTGCCCTACGCCTATCTCCCCACCGTGCCCATCGGCCCGTTGGAATCGGCCCAGTTCGACAATCTCCGCCTCACCCTCACTGCCGCCAGCCGGCCGAATCCCGAGATCCTGATCTCCGGGCGGACCGCCTGGCCCCTGCGCTTCGTCCGCGGCGTTCGAATCCGCATGACGCAGCCCATTCCTACGCCCTGGAATCTGGCGGAGGTGGAGCTAGTGCGCGACGGCCACACCATCCCCGTCTCGGCCCGCTGGTTCCTGGACGCGCAGCCTGCGCCCGGAGACGCGTGGCTCGCGATCGACGGCAATCGCGCCTCACGCTGGTCGTCGTGGGATCAGAGCGCTGCCGGAATGTACTGGCAGGTGACGTTCGACAGGCCCATGCCGCTGGACGGAGTGCGTGTGCTGATGCCCAACCTGAGCGGCCCGCAGATGCTGGCGTTCGAGACGCAGGAGATGGACCGTCAATGGAAGCCCGCCGGCGGCCCGGCCGTACTTGAACTGACCGCGCCGCGCCTCTACCGCCGCTCTGCGATTGAGTTCCTCAAGCGCCAGGGCATCCAATGGATCGTCGTCCGCATCGGGGCAGAGGGCAACGGGCCCATCGGGCAGGCGTTCCTGATGACGCCGGAAGACTGGGGCGTGGAACTGGTGGAGAAGGCCGACGAAGTGGCGCTATTCCGGCTGCGCTGAGCGGGACTTCGCCCTGCCCGCCGCGATGTCGGCCGCGATCTGCGCGCCGTGGAACCGCCCGTTTTCAATGAAGATCTCGCTGGTATGCATTCCTGCCACCAGCACACCGGCCAGATAGACACCGGTCCGCTCGCTCTCCAGAGTCTCCGGATTCACGCGCGGCTTCTGAGTCTGTGTGTCGAACTCGATGCCGTGGCGCGACAGAAACCCGGTATCCGGATGGTAGCCCGTCATCGCGAAGAGGAAGTCGTTCTTCACGTTGATCTCGCCCTGCGGCGTGCGCAGCACCACGGATTCGTCCTCGATCCGCACCACGCTGGTCTCGAAGTAGGCCGTCACTTCGCCGCTCTTGATACGGTTCTCGATATTGGGCCTGATCCAGTACTTGATGCTCGGGGCGAGCTCGGCCCGCCGGTGGACCAACGTCACACGAGCGCCCGTCCAGTGCAGCTCCAGCGCCGCGATGGCCGCCGAATTCTTGCCGCCCACCACCAGCACATCCTGGCCGGAATAGGGATGCGCGTCCTTGTAGTAGTGGAACACCTTGGGCAGGTCTTCGCCCGGCACATTCAACAGATTGGGCCGGTCGTAGTAGCCGGTGGAGAGGATCACCTTGCGCGCCTGATAGCTGAGCACACGGCCCAGCCGGTCCTCGGTATGCACCGTGAATGCCCCATCCTGGCCCGCAAATCCGGTGACGCGCTCGTACTGGTGCACGTCCAGCCCGTAGTGCTCCGCCACGCGCCGGTAGTACTTCAGAGCTTCGCCGCGCACCGGTTTCTCGCCGATGGAAGTCATCGGCAGATCGCCGATCTCCAACAACTCCGGCGTGGTGAAGAACGTCATGCCGGTCGGGTAGTTGTAGAGCGAGTTGGTCAGACAGCCCTTGTCGAAAAGCAGACAACTCAGGCCGCGTTTCTTCAACTCCAACCCGCACGCCAGCCCGGTTGGACCGGCGCCCACAACTACGGCATCCAGCACGTTACAGCATGCCCTCCACGCTGGCATAGACGGCATCGAGCGCCGCCGGCAGCGCCGAGGCGTCCTTGCCGCCGGCCTCGGCCAGATCCGGCCGTCCGCCGCCCTTGCCACCCACCGCCTGCGCCACGGCGCCGGCCAGTTTGCCGGCATGCACCTTGGCCGTCAGGTCTTTGGTGACGGCGCTGATGATGGACACATTGCCATCGGTGGCCGACGCCAGCACGATCACCGCCGTCTGCCACTTGTTCCGCAGCGAATCGGCCAGGCTGCGCATCTGCGCGCGCTCCATGCCGTCCACGCGAGCCGAGAGCACCTTGACGCCCTGGATCAGGCGCGCCTGCGACTCCAGATCGCCCGAGGCCGCCTGCGCCGCCTTTTCTTTCAATTGCTCGATCTGCCGCTCCAAAGACTTCTGCTGCGTGATGAGCCGCTCGATCTGTTCCAGCAACTCACCCTCGGACGTGCGCAGCAGGCTCGTCGCCCCGTGCACCACACCCGCGGTCTCCTGGAACTTCTTCAGTGCCGCCGCGCCGGTGACGGCCTCTACGCGCCGCACCCCGGCCGAGATGCTGCCCTCGTACACGATCTTAATGAGCCCGATCTCACCGGTGCTGCCCACGTGCGTGCCGCCGCACAGTTCGCGGCTGAATCCGGGCACTGACACCACGCGCACCTTCTCGCCGTACTTTTCGCCGAACAGCGCCATGGCGCCCGTGTCGATGGCTTTGTCGAGCTCCATCACGTCAGTGCTCACGCTGATGTTGGCGAGGATCTGCGCATTGGCCATGCGCTCCACCTCAGCCAGTTCCTGCGCGTCCACGGCCGTGTAGTGCGTGAAGTCAAAGCGCAGCCGCCCCGGCTCCACTACACTGCCCGCCTGCTTGACATGGGTGCCGAGCACCTGGCGCAGCGCGGCGTGAGCCAAGTGGGTCGCCGTGTGGTTGCGCATCGTCGCCCGCCGGCCCACTTCATTCACTCGCGCCACCACCAGATCGTCTACATGCAGCGCGCCCATCACCGTCAGCTTGTGAACACTCAGTCCCGGGACGGCAGCATACGTCGCCGTCACATGGCCCAAGGGCTCACCCGTGGCCGGACTCATCAGCACGCCCGTATCTCCCGCCTGTCCGCCGGACTCGGCATAGAACGGAGTACGGTCCAGCACCACCTCGCACTCCATGCCCGTGGACACATTCTGCACACGCTGCTGATTGACGAGGATCGCCAGCACGTGCGCCGTGCTGCACACCATCGTCTCGTAGCCCAGGAACTGCGTACGCCCCTGCCCCAGAATCTCCTGATACACCGGAGCGATCTGCGCTTTCTCAGCGCCCTTCCAACTGGCACGGGCGCGCTCGCGCTGCTTTGTCATCGATTCGTTGAAGCCATCGACGTCGATGGAGAGCCCCAACTCGCGGGCCATCTCCTCCTGCTCGTCCAGCGCCATGCCGTACGTGTCGTAGAGCTTGAACGCCGCCGCCCCCGGCAGCAAGCCGCCGGCAGCCGACTTCGCCTCGTCGTGGAACACCTTCTCCGCCACCTGGAACGTCGTCGCGTAGCGGTGCTCTTCGTCCTTCACCACCCGCGCCACGCGCGAGACGCTCTCCAGCATCTCCGGATACGGGCCCTTCATCCAATCGGCCACAAAACCGGTGAGCTGATAGAGGAACGGATCCGCCGCGCCCACCATGCGGGCATTACGCATGGCGCGCCGCATGATCTTGCGCAGTACATAGCCGCGGCCTTCGTTGGAGGGCAGCACTCCGTCGTTGATGAGAAACGCGGTGGCGCGAGCGTGATCGGCACAGATGCGCAGCACCGTGTCCACGCGCTTGTCGTCGCCGTGGTGTTTGCCCAGCAGCCGCCCGGCCTCTTCCACAATCGGCAGCAGCAGGTCGCATTCAAAGTTCGAGAGCTTGCCCTGCATCAGCGCGGCCACGCGCTCCAGCCCCATGCCCGTATCGATGGAGGGCTTGGGCAGCGGCGTCATCTTACCGGACGCGTCGCGGTCAAACTGCATGAACACCAGGTTCCAGATCTCCACGAACCGGCCGCCGCCATCCAGCGGAAACTGCTCGTGCTCGCGCCCCGGTTCCGCCGTCCCCGGCCCCAGATCGTAGTGGATCTCCGAACAGGGTCCGCACGGGCCGGTGTCGCCCATCTGCCAGAAGTTGTCCTTCTCGTCCAGGCGGAAGATGCGGCTCTTGGGCACGCCAGCCACCTTCTGCCACAACTCCTCGGCCTCGTCGTCCTCGCGGAATACGGTCACGTAGAGCCGCTCTTTGTCGAGACCGTAGCCCTTCGTGATCAGCTCCCAGGCGAAGTCGATGGCGTCAGTTTTGAAGTAGTCGCCAAAGCTGAAATTGCCCATCATCTCGAAGAACGTGTGGTGGCGGCGCGTGTAGCCGACGTTCTCCAGATCGTTGTGCTTGCCGCCGGCGCGGACGCACTTCTGAGCCGTGGTGGCGCGCGTGTAATCGCGCTTTTCGATGCCTGTGAAGACATCCTTGAACTGGTTCATCCCCGCGTTGGTGAACAGCAGCGTCGGATCGTCCCCGGGGACGAGCGAGGAGCTGCGCACTACCTTGTGTTGCCGGGCGGCGAAGAAATCAAGGAACTTCTGGCGAATTTCGTGACCTGTCACAATGTTATTGTGACATACCGAGCGCTCGCCCCCTGTCTCCTCATGGCCTCCACCCTCACGGCCCAGGCTGCCGTATCCTGCGAAAGCCTGGCCGCGCTGAAGCTGCCCGCCACCACCATCCAACTGGCGCAGACTGTCGCCGCCGGCGCCTTCACGCCACCCGCCGGTCCGGCCACGCTCTACAAGACACTGCCGCCATTTTGCCGCGTCACCGGCTCCATCCGCCCAACCGCTGATTCCGACATCCGCTTTGAGGTGTGGATGCCCGAAACAGGCTGGAACGGCAGGTTTCAGGGCGTGGGCAACGGGGGCTTTGCCGGCGCGCTCTCGCTGGGTAGCATGGCGATCCCCGTCGTCCGCGGCTACGCCACCGCCACCACCGACACCGGCCACTCCGGCAACGATGCCAGTTGGGCCGTGGGCCATCCCGAGAAGGTGATCGACTACGGCTACCGCGCTGTCCACGAGATGACCGTGACCGCCAAGGCAGTGATCACCGCGTTCTACGGCTCCGCGCCCAAGCGCTCCTACTTCAGCAGTTGCTCCAACGGCGGCCGGCAGGCCTTGATGGAAGCCCAGCGCTATCCCGCCGATTACGACGGCATCGTCGCCGGCGCCCCCGCCAACGACTTCACGCACATCGCAGCCGGCTTCGCCTGGAATCAACTGGCGCTGTTGAATGATCCGGCCAGCTACATCCCGGCGGCCAAGATGGCGGCGGTCGAGAAAGCCGCGCTCGCCGCTTGCGACGCCCGCGACGGCCTGGCCGATGGCCTCATCGACAATCCCCACCAGTGCCGTTTCGATCCTGGAACGCTGCTGTGCAGTGGCGCCGAATCCGATGGCTGCCTCACGGCCCCTCAGGTCGCGACGCTCCGCAAGATTTACAGCGGCCCCAAGACCGCCCAGGGCAAGGCGATCTTCCCCGGCTTCGTGCCCGGCGGCGAGAGCGGCGGCGGCGGTTGGCCCGGCTGGATCACCGGCATGGCGCCCGAGAAGTCCGCGCAGTTCTTCTTCTTTACCCAGATGTTCGGCAACATGGTAGTGGAGGATCCGGCGTGGAACTACAAGTCATTCAAGATGGAGACCGATCTGCCCCGCCTCGAGAAGAAGCTCAACGGGGTCCTGAACGCAACCGACGTGAACCTGACTCCTTTCGTGGCCCGCGGCGGCAAGCTGATTGTCTACCACGGCTGGTGCGATGCCGCGCTTACCGCACTAAATACGATTGATTATTACAGGCGGACTGCGGCGAAAGTCGGCTCCAAACGGGCCTCATCATCGCTGCGTCTTTACCTGGTGCCCGGAATGCAGCATTGCAGCGGCGGAGCAGGCACGGACGAGTTCTGGGGCCTGCACGGCGCCCCATCGGACGCGCAACATGATCTGACGAAGGCCGTGGAAGCCTGGGTGGAGGAGGGCCGCGCACCGGCCGAGATCATCGCCAGCAAGATCACGGGCGGCAAAGTATTGAGAACACGCCCGTTATGCCCCTATCCGCAGGTGGCCCATTACAAAGGCGCCGGCAGTATCGACGATGCCGCCAGCTTTGCGTGCGCAGCACTGCGATAATCTGCAACCGCAGACGCGCCTTTGGCATCAAAAGCTAAGCATGAAAAGCAGTCTCTTCCCTTGCGTTGCACTCCTGTGCAGCTTTGTCCTTACTTTATCGGCGGATCAGATCACACTCAAGAACGGAGACCGCGTCTCCGGAAAGATCGTCACGTCCGACGACAAAACAGTCACCCTGAAGACCGACTTTGCCGGAGAGATCAAGATCGATAGGACTCTGATCACCGGCATCACCACCGACGCGCCACTCAACGTCACCCTCAAGGACGCCGCGCCCGTCCAGGCGAAAATCAGCGGCCCCACCGAAGGACTCCAGTTGCAGAAGGCCGATGGCTCCGCCCTGACCGTCAAAGGCGAATCGCTCGTCGCCATCCGCGACGACGCCTCGCAGAAAGCGTTTGACCGCGAGGTGGAGCGAACCAAGCACCCCAAGTTCAACGACTTCTGGGTGGGCTTCGTGACGCTCGGCGTGGCGAACTCCAGCGGCAACTCCTCCACCACTTCCGTATCAACGGCCGCCTCGGCGGTCCGAGATGCCGGGCGCAACAAGCTGAGCATCAACTTCGCCCAGATCTACGCCCGCCAGAGCACCACCATTCCGGTGGGCGAGACGGCCAACCGCATGGGTGGCTCGGTACGCGTCGATCGGAACCTTTCCAAGCGGATCTTTATTTACGGCATCAACGCCTACGAATATGATAAGTTCCTGGACCTCAACCTGCGAATGATCGCCGGCGGCGGCTTCGGTTATCACGTCTGGGCAAACAAGAAGGGCTTCTTCGATGCGTATGGCGGCGGCAACTGGAATCGTGAGACCTATGACATCACCAGCAAAGTGAAGCCAGCCGTCTATCTGACGCAGACTCGCAACGCCGGCGAACTGACGCTGGGTGAAGAGTTCGGATACCAGCCCATGAGCCGCCTGAAGCTGAATGAGAAGCTCAACTTCTTTCCCAACATGACCAACACGGGCGAATACCGCATGAACTTCGCCGCGACAGCCAGCGTGCCGATCTGGAAGTGGCTGGAGTTCAACGTGGGCTTCTCCTCCAGTTACCAGAGCAACCCGCCCATCGGCAAGGTCGGGAACGACACGATTCTGAGTACCGGCATCCGCGCTTCGTTCGATCAGACCAAGCGCTAGCCGGCCACGGCCACCACTTCGTACTCCCGCACCACGGGCACTACAAACTCCAACTGGCCTTCCACAACACGGAAGGCCAGTTTTGTTTTTGCCTCCAGCGTCTCCACGCTGCGCGCGCGGAACCCCGCCGGCAGCGCCAGCCGCACCTTCTGCGCCCCCAGCGGATACACCTCCCGCGCCGGACCACGCATCAGCGCCGGATTGGTGTAGTTCACAATGTGCAGCGCCAGCCCCGCCTCCGTCCGCCAGTAGAACAGATCCACCAGCCCCTGGCCTTCCACCTTCGCCCCCAGTTCCTCTTTCGCCGCCCAGCGTACGGCATTGGCCAGCAGCTTCGAAAGGTCCGGATTCCAGCTCCGCCACAAGGTCCGGTCCACATCCGAGGGGAAGTAGGCCACGCGCCCCGGCGCCTCCCGCAGGAACAACTCCGGCCCCGCGGCCGCCTCGCTCTCGCGATAGACCATCTCCGGCGGAAAGGCGGCGTACGGCGAGATCCGCACGAGTGCAGCATTTTTTGTTTCAAACACCTTCACCCGGTTTTGTGGACCCGGCAGATACTTCGTCCCTTCGAATCCAGCCAGCACCGGGTGCGCCCGCTCCATCCGCAAATACGAATTCCGCAGCGGGCCCTCCGTCCCTCCGGCAAGCGAGGCGCCGAACACGCCGGCCAGCCCAAACTCCCGCCGCCGCCGCCCCATCTCGTCATAGAGGGACGTCTCGAACGTCGCCACCACGCCGCCGCCGCCTGCCGCAAAGACACGCACAGCTTCGCATTCGGCATCGCTGAGCAGCGCCACGTTCGGCATGGCCACGCACGCATAGCCCGCCAGCCGCTCCACCGTCAGGTCCCCGTCGTGGATGAGATCGAACGGAATACGGTTCTCCAGCAGCGCGAAGTAGAAGCCCTGCAGCGCGTCCGTGTTCTTGCTTTGCACCGGATGCCACACTTGCGTGCGCTGCGGCCACACGAGCCCCACGCGCGCCAAGGGCCGCACGTTGTGAAAGTGCCTCTCGTTGTCTTTCAACCACGGGAACACTTGCAGGCCCGTCTCCATCCAGCGCGTGTCCTGCGGTTGCCCGCCAAGCCATGTCAGCCACGGCACCATGCCGCTGGCGGCGCTTTGCTTGAGCCACATCCGCGTCTCCAGCGGCGACTTCGCCGTGTGCCGCCAGATTGCGTCGCTCATGTTGTAGGCGCTGGTCACGTTGGTCACCGGCCGCCCGCGCATTACCGCATAGCCGATGCGGCCCTGCTGCGCGCAATCCCACATGGGCACACTGCCGGAGCGATCCTGATGATCGGCATTCATCCAGCGCGCCACGGCCGCAATGCGCCGCACATCCGTTTCGGCGCGAATGCTGCCGCCCAGGTTCCCCACGTACACGCGATCCGCCCGGCCGCGAGACGCCGTCTCGTCCCACAGTTTCCACACCGCCAGCACACGCTCCAACCGGCGCTCCGTCCACGCGCGGAACAGCGGATCGGCGCGATCGTCTTTCGCCGGCAGCTTGCCGAACAGCGCCTGGCAGCGGTCGCAGTAACAAATTGTGCCCAACCCCGTGGAGGGCCACGCATTCGTGTAAAAGGCGTCGGGATCATAGCGGCGGCAGAGCTCGTCGATGATGGCCGTCATGTGCTGGTCGTAGTAGGGGCTGAACTCGCACGTGCGGTACAACCCGGGCGCTTCATTGTGCTGCGCCACTTTGCCGTCGGCGGAGCGCGCAAACCACTCCGGCCTTGCGGCGAGCACCTCTTCAAAGGCATACGAAGGATCGAGCCGCGCGATGACGCGCAGCCCCGCCTTCCGCGCCGCCGCGCCATACTCGCCGAAGAGATCCCGCGTGCCCAGCCCTTTTGCCCGCCGGTGCAGCGGCACCTCGGTGGGATAGAACGCCATGATCCCGCCGCAACTCACGATCAGTCCGTCCGCCTTCATCCGCGACCAGTAATCGATCCAGCGCCCCACGTCCAGGGTGGCCGCGTCGGCCTCATTGATATTGAGCTGCCCCAGACGGCGCATCCTCAGATACCAGGCAGGCGCTACGGCTCCGGGCGCGAGGCTCGCGGCTGCGGTGGCCGCGGTAATGGACAGGAACTGTCGTCGTTTCATGTCTGTTTCCGGCTATGATAGTAACAATACCCGCAAACTCTGCATGAAACGAATAGCCGCTATCCTGTTTCAACTAGTCCTGGCCCTCGCCCTGCCTGCAGCCACCCTGCCCAACGGTACGGCACTGGAAGTCCGCATCCGGCAGACCATCTCGTCCTACTCCAGCCGGTCCGGCACGGAGATCCGCGCCGAACTGATCGCGCCTGTCCTGGACAACGGCCGCACCATTCTCCCGCAGGGATCCGTCCTCCGCGGCAGGCTCGCCGACGTCAAAGCCATCCGCATGGGCTTCCGCAATCTCCGCGCCTCGTTGCGGGTGGAATTCGACGAGCTCCAGTTGCCGGACGGCTCCACGCATCCCGTTCAAACGCGCCTGGTCTCGGTGGATAGCGCGCGGGAAACCGTCGACGCGAACGGCAAGATCGTCGGTATCCGCGCCACCGCGCCGTTTGGATTCCGTCTGGCCGGCATCGCCCGCAACGTCTTCATCTGGGACCCGCTGCTCCAGCTCGTCATCGCCGGCAGCACGGCCGCCGTCCTCAAATTCCCGGAAGCCGAGATCTATTATCCAGCTGGCACTGAGATGATGGTGTCTCTCGCCGCGCCGCTCACGCTCGACACCACTTGGTCCACGCCCCTGCCCCGCATCGCAATCAATATGGAGGAGCGCGAACGGCTACGCGACCTGGTCCGCAAGATGACCTATCGCACCTATACCGCTAAGAACCCGCGCCAGGCGGACTACGTCAATCTCGTCTTCATCGGCGACCCGGAATGGATCGAACGCGCCTTCGCTGCCGCGGGCTGGCTGGAGGCGGACCGCCTGAGCAAGGCCACCGGCTGGATGTCCTTCCGCTCGCTGGCCGAAGCTCGCCCCTACCCCACCGCCCCCATGAGCACCATGACCCTGGATGAATCGCCCGCCCGGTTCCAGTTCTCCAAGGCACTCAACAGTTACTCCAAGCGCCACCATCTGCGCATCTTCGATCAGTCTGAACAGTGGAACGGCCGCGCCATTGGCGCCGCCTCCTCCACGCAGGATGTGGCCGTCACGTGGGCCTTCCGCAACAACCGGCTGATCCATGTGATTGATCGCAACATCGACAATGAGCGCGCCAAAATCATCAACGATCTCGTCTACACCGGCTGCGTGGACGCCGCCCAACTGGTGTCGCGCCCGTGGGTGCCCCAGCAGGCGAAGGTGGCCACGGGCGAGATGATCCACACCGATGGCGCCGTGGCAGTGCTCGAGTTGAATCCCTGCCGCACGCCCTTGCGCACCCTCGCCAGTGACGCCCCCCTGCCGGTGAGCGGCGGTAAGGCAGAGCGCGCGGGCCGCAAGTTCGTCCTCATCCTCGGCAACGACCTCACTTTCAACAACCCCATCTATCAGGCGGGCAAGGGCGTGCGGTTCCTGTGGCGCCGCGCCACGGGACGGGATCGACACACAGCCCCCACCCGCACAGCCGTTCTGGAGCGAGCCACTGAGTTGGATTCCACCGATCCGCCCCGGAACGGTTTACCCTAGTTCCTGACATGCTTCTTCGCCTGTGGTTGGCGTCTTTCACCGCACTCGTCGCGCTGGCACAAAACCCGGGCGCGCCCGTCGTGTTGGAAAACCACGAGGTGTTCCGCATCGAGGCCGCCTTCGGTCCCTACTCGGCGCGCGACCGGGCAAACGATGTCAGCTTGCGGCTGCGGGCCATTGTCGAGCGCGGCAGAACAGATCCCGTCGTCACCACCTACGTCCCCATTGAGAACGCCACCGTGATTACTACCGGCGGCATACTTGTGCTGACAGTCCTGGAAGCCGATGCGAAAGCCGCGGGTAAGCCGCAGGCGCAACTCGCCGGCGAGTATGCCGCGGCCATCCGAGGCGCATTGAGTTCGTACCGCGAGCAGCACACCTACTGGAGCTATTTCCTCGCCTCCGCTCAAGCTCTCGCCGCGTGGGCCGTGTTTCTCGGATTCATTTGGCTAGTGCGGCGCGTTGTCGGTTGGCTGAGGACTCGCATGGACCTCTGGGGCGCCCAGAAGGCCACCTCCCAACAGGCACGCGGCCTGGGACGGATCCTTTGGGAGCGGGCATCCCTGCTCCTGTTCACCGCGGCGCGCGTCTTCCTTTGGTTCTTTATCCTTTTTCAGTTCTCGTTCCTGATCTCTTACACCTTCGGCCTGTTCCCGCAGACCGCCGGCATCTCCACCACGTTGCTCGATTACCTGCGATCGACGTTTGGCGGTATCTGGAACGCCATCCTGAACTACCTCCCCAGCGGTGGATTCGTCATCATCGTCGGTTTCATCACGCACTATCTCCTGCGCGTTCTAGCCTTCCTCACCAGGGCCGTGGAGCAGGGCGACCTGCCCATCTCCTGGCTCCATCCGGAGATGGCCCGGCCCACCTATCAACTAGTCCGGATCTTTGTTCTCATCTTCGCCCTGGTGGTGGTGTTCCCTTATCTCCCCGGCGGCCAGTCTGACGCCTTCAAGGGGGTTTCGATTTTGCTCGGCCTCCTCATCTCCGTCGGCTCCGGCTCCTCGATCAGCAATGTCCTGGCGGGCATCATGATCACCTACATGCGTCCCTACCGGATCGGCGACCGTGTCAAAATTGCGGACACCCTCGGCGACGTCCTGGAGAAGAGCCTGTTGGTCACACGCATCCGGACTATCAAGAACGTGGAAGTGGTCATCCCCAACTCTTCCATTCTGGGCAGCCAGATTCTCAACTACAGCGCCATGGCGCGCAGCCGCGGCCTAGTGCTGCACACGACGGTTACCATCGGGTACTCCACGCCTTGGCCCCAGGTGCAGGAGCTTCTGATTTCGGCCGCCAAGCGTACGAATGCGATCGTGGCCGATCCGGCGCCCTACGTGCTGCAGACAAGTCTGAACGACTTCCATGTGAGCTACGAACTCAACGCCTTCACCGAGAGTCCGAACGTCTTTGAGTTCACCTACTCCGAACTGCACCAGAACATTCAGGACACCTTTGCCGAGGCCGGAGTAGAGATCATGTCGCCAGGGTTTCTGGCGATCCGGAAGGGCCCGGTTCAATTGCCAGAGCCATCTGGCCCCACGGTATAGCCGGCGCCGTCCGCCGCAAGCCGTACTTGTTCTTGAGAGCCTGCACGGTGGCGCGCAGGCGTGCCTCATATTCACCCCCGATGTGGCTCTTTCGCGCAAAGTGCGCACGGTAGGCCCGCGCCAGGTGCGGAAAACGCTCCTCCAGAAACGGCAGGAAAACGGCCAGTGCGCAGGCTTTCAAGAACACGGGCTGCGCCCAAAGATGCCCTGCGCCCACGGCCTGCGCCGCCCGAGCAACCGCCTCCAGCGATGCCGCGCCATCGTTGATCCCCGGCATCACCGGGCTGGCCGCCACGCCCACCTCCACGCCGGCGCGGGCCAGCGCAGCCAGCGCGCCCAGGCGCAGATCCGGACGCGGCGCCATCGGTTCCAGCATCCTGGCCAGATCCGCATCCATCGTGGTGACCGTCATGTTCACGCGCACGCGGTTGCGCGCCGCCACAGCCGCCAGTAGCTCCGCATCCCGCGCCACCAGATCAGACTTCGTCGTGATCGCCAGTTGAAACCCCTCCCGCCTCAAAAACACTTCCAGCACTTTCCGTGTCAAACAATATCGCCGCTCCGCGGGTTGGTAGGGATCTGTGGCCGTGCCGATGGCGATCCAGTCCTCCGGCTTCACCGCGCGCAGTTCCCGTGAAAACGCCCGCACATCGAAATCTTTGGCGAAGATGGCGCGCTCGAAATCCAACGGATCGCGCAGTTCCATGAACTCGTGGGTATAGCGCGCGTAGCAGTATTTGCAGCCGAACTCGCAGCCGCGGTAGGGATTAATGGTCCACTGAAACGGCATGCGCTCGCCCGCGCAGCGGTTCAGGAGCGAGCGCGAGGGGAGAGTGCGGTACTCCACGACGGCCTTGTGGGCGAGTGAGGCGCCGTCGTGTGCCAGCTTGGCGATCCCGGTCAGCATGCGTCAAGTTTCGCCTTTTCTTCTCTCCCTGTCAAGCCTGGTGGATTTGCGATATCGTTACCTGATGCAACTCGGTCGTAGAGGCTTCTTCCAGGTCGCAGCCGCCGCCACTGCCGCCCCATCCGTCGAGCTACCGCCCAGCCAATCCGGGATTCGATGGCCCCGCAAATTCACTGGCGCCCACCTCGCCCAGATCGCCTTTCCTCTCGGCGGTATCGCCGCCGGATCGGTATCGCTGGGCGGGCGCGGCCAGCTTCGCGATTGGGAGATTTTCAATCGCCCGGACAAAGGCAACGCGCCGAACTACGCTCTGCCCTCGATCTGGGCGCAGGTGGCCGGACGCAAACCTGTGGCTCTCGCCGCCGAGGCGCGCTACCTGCCGCCCTACGAGGGATCTTCCGGGCTGGGCTCCAACAACGCACCGGGATTGCCGCGGCTCGATAGCGCCGTCTTCACCGGCGAGTACCCGATGGCGCGCATCGACTTCCGCGACCGCCGCCTGCCCGTCCAACTTGCGCTGGAAGCGTTCACGCCGATCTTCCCGCTCGACGCCGACGCCTCCGGGCTGCCGGCCGCCGTGCTGCGCTATCGCGTCAAAAATCCCAACGTGGCGGCGGCGCAAGTGGCGCTGTGCTGGTCTCTCGACAACATGGTGGGCACTGGCGAAGACCGGCTGAATGAGCGCCGTGAATCGGCGGGCCTGCGCGGAATTCTGATGTCCAATCCAAAGCTCGCCGCCGACCATGCGCTGAAGGGCACGATGGCGCTGGCCGCGCTCGGCGACGGCGACGTATCGATCTGGCGCGGCTGGCCCAAGGGCCGGTGGTGGAACAGCCCGATGCTTTTCTGGGATGAATTCAGCACCAAGGGCCGGCTGGAAACAGAGCCGGAGCCACGAAACGCGGTGGGCGCAGTTTGTTTCAGGAAGGAAATCGCCGCAGGCGCGGAGGCAGAGTTCACGTTCGTGCTGGCCTGGCACTTCCCCAACCGAACGCCGGAGCGCTGCGGCTGGCACGCGTCCAAAGGCGACGAGAAGACGCTGATCGGCAACTGGTACTGCCAGCAACACGCCGATGCCTGGGCCGCGGCGGAATCGCTCGCGCGCGACCTGAAATCGTTGGAGGCGAAGACGCGCGCCTTTGTGCAGACCGTACGCGAATCCACGCTGCCCGGCGCCGTCAAGGATGCCGCCATGAGCAATCTCTCGACTCTGGCTACGACGACGAGCTTCCGCACGGCCGACGGCGAGTTCCACGGCTTTGAGGGCGTCAACGACAAAGCCGGCTGCTGCTACGGGTCCTGCACGCACGTGTGGAACTACGAGACCACCACGCCGATGCTGTTCCCGACGCTCTCGCGGAGCCTGCGCCGCAATGCGTTCGGCTGGGCCATGGATGAGCGCGGGGCGATGCACTTCCGTGAAGTTCTCCCGGCCGGCAAAGAGCGCAGCAGCATCATCGCCGCCGACGGGCAGTGGGGCCAGATCATGAAGGCCTGGCTGGATTACCGCTTGTGCGGCGACAAGCAGTGGCTCACGGCCATCTGGCCCAGGGTGCAGAAGGCTCTCGAATTCGCATGGTCGCCCGGCAGTTGGGATGCCGATCAGGACGGCGTGGCGGAGGGCGTCCAGCACAATACGTACGACGTGGAGTTCTACGGGCCGAACCCGCAGTGCGGCATCTACTACCTGGGCGCTCTGCGCGCCGCGGAAGAGATGGCCCGCGCGCTAGGCGACACAGCTTACGCCGCCCGTTGCCGCGCGCTTTTCGACAAGGGATCCAAGTGGATCGACGCTAATCTGTTCACAGGCGAGTTTTACATCCAGAAGGTGCGCGGCACGAAACGCGAGAACGTGGCCAAGGATCTGATCTCTGACATGGGCTCCGACACCAGTGAGCAGCCGGAGTTTCAGGTGGGCGACGGCTGCCTGCTGGATCAGCTGATCGGCCAGTATCAGGCCGAGGCGTGCGGCCTGGGCCCGCTGCTGGACGAGGCTAAGATGCGCAAGGCCTTGGAGTCTATTTACCAATACAACTTCAAGCGCGACATGGGCCGGCATGAAAGCGTGCAGCGCATCTTCGCGCTGAATGACGAGGCGGCGCTGGTGATCTGCGACTACGGCAAAGGCACGCGCCCGCGCATTCCCTTCCCGTACTACGCTGAGGTGTTCACGGGCATCGAGTACACCACCGCGTCTCAGTTCCTCTATTCCGGGATGACGGCCCAGGGCATCGAGTGCATCGAGAACATCAGGCGGCGCTACGACGGCCAGCGGCGAAATCCCTGGAACGAAGCGGAGTGCGGCCACCACTACGCCCGGGCGATGGCGGCGTGGAGCGGGATCCTCGCGCTCAGCGGATTCAGCTATGACGCCGCGGCGCGGCGGCTCGAAGTGAAACCGCGGCGGCGCGTGGCGGTGTTCCGTTCGTTCTGGTCCACGGGTACGGGATGGGGCTGGTTTGAGCTGGGCCCGAAGCTGACGATTCACGTCGAGCAGGGATCGCTGGCGATTGCTGAGGTACAACTGAAGGGCCGCGCGGTCAAACCGACGGACCCTGTGCTGATCCAGGCCGGCACGAACTGGAGTTGCTAGCGCTTGGTGAAGACAAACTGGCGCTGGATGGCGAAGTTGCCGAGGAATAGCAGGCCCTCGGCCAGCAGCTTCGCGCCCAGGACCGGCAGGTGCGCCTGATCGCGCAAGAGCTCGATGAGGCCGAAACTGACCCAGCCGGAAACCGCCACCAGCGCGGCGTACCGGGCAAAGGTGATCCACGGCGCGACATCGCTGCGGAACACCACCGAGCGCAGAACGAGGAACGCCACGCACATCGCGACGATCCGTCCCGCCGCCTGACTGAGGGCGAGATCGCCGAACCGGGCGTAGACGGCGCTGAAGACCAGCGTGTCCACGCCGGCAGCCAGTAGGGCGGAGCCGCAATAGCGCAGGAACACAAAGTAGATCCGGAAGCTATCGCGCAGTGGATTGAAGTGGGACGCGCGGTTGCCGTCGAGATAGATGGTCTCGATGCCGACCTCTTCAATGGCGCCGCCGCGGCCCCGCACCAGGGTCTCTAGTTCAAAATCATAACCCTGGATGGGCACGCGCAGGCTATCGCGGCACTGAGCGGCGGGCCAGCCGCGCAGCCCGGTCTGCGTATCGCGCAGCAGTTTGCCGGTGAATACCAGAAAGACCAGCCGTGTGAGGACGTTGCCGAAACGGCTGCGGAGCGGAATGTGCGCCGGGAACTCGCGCGCGCCCAACACCAGCGCATCCGGATGTTCCATCAACCGCCGGGCGACCTTCAGAATATCGGCCGGGGCGTGCTGCCCATCGGCGTCGGCAGTGACCACACCGCACGTCTCCGGCCATGTGACCAGGCAGTGATTGAACCCTGTCTTGAGCGCCGCGCCCTTGCCCAGATTGACGGCATGGCGCAGGAGCGTGACGCCGGGCAATGCGCCCACGCGCTGGAAAATTGCATCACACGCCGCATCGCTGCCATCGTCCACGATCACGACCGTGGCCAGTGCGCCATCGACGTTCAAGCGCTGCACGCCGGAGACAACGTGTTCCAGTTCGGCGCCCGGTTGAAAAGCCGGAATCAACAATATCGGATTTCTCGGATTCAACCCATTACTCTAACGCAGACCGCGCCCCCCGCTACAATGAAAGCTGACATGTCTCTCACCTCAGGCAAACTCCGCCATCTCAAGGCGCTCTCCAACGCGGAGGGCATTATCGCCGCAGTCGCCATGGATCAACGCGGTAGCCTCTTGAAATCAATTGGAGCGGCCCGAGGCGTAGACAAGTCGTCGGTAACCGCGGCGATGATGGGCGAGTTCAAGACCGCCGTCACCAAGGTATTGAGTCCGCACGGCACGGCGATCCTGCTCGACCCCGAATATGGACTGACCGCCGCCGCCGCGCACGCGCCCAATTGCGGCCTGATCCTGGCCTATGAGCTCTCCGGCTACGACAACACGCAACCCGGCCGAATGCCGGACCTGATCCCGAACGTGTCCGTCCGGCGCATTCAGGAATGGGGCGCCAGCGCGGTGAAGCTCCTGGTCTACTACACGCCGATGGAAGATGCCGCGGTGAACGATCGCAAGCACGCCTTCGTGGAGCGTGTCGGGGCGGAGTGCGCGGCGCTGGACATCCCGTTTTTCCTCGAAGTGGTGGGCTATGATCCGGCGGGCGGCGACGAGAAATCATTGGCCTACGCAAGGCTCAAGCCGCGGATCGTGATCGACATCATGAGCGAGTTTTCCAAGCCGCGTTTCGGCGCCGACGTGTTGAAAGTGGAGGTGCCGGTGCTGAGCCCGTGGATTGGCGCTGCGTACAGCCGGCAGGAGGCTCTGAACTTCTTCAAGGAAGCTTCCGATGCGGCGTCCAAGCCGTTCATCTACCTCAGCGCTGGAGTGAACAACGACGTCTTTCTCGACCAGCTCAGCATGGCGGGCGAATCGGGTGCGGCCTATTCGGGTGTCTTGTGCGGACGGGCCACCTGGAAGGAAGGCATTCCGGTCTATGCTCAGCAGGGCGCCACGTCACTGGAACAGTGGCTGGCCGGCGAAGGCCTGCGCAACCTGCGGCGCGTCAACAACGCCATCAAGACAGCCCACCCGTGGTGGGAGAAGCTGGGGCTGACAGCCGCCGAAGTGGGCTGATCCGCGGTCCTTACTGGACGGCTTCCTTGGCTGCTTCCTTTGCGCGCCGGCCTGCATCGCGCGTCTCGCGCTTCACCTCTTCGGCCGCCTTCTTGAGCTCGCGCTCCGTTTCCTTGGCAGCCTGTTTCACTTCCTTTTGCGCGTCGCGCGTGGCGTCCTTGACTTCCTCGGCAGCCTGTTTTACTTCCTTTTGCGCGTCGCGTGTGGCGTCCTTGACCTCCTTGGCGGCTTCGCGCAAGTCCTGATGAACTTCGCGCCGGTCCTGGTGCGAGCACCCGCCGAGCGCTCCAATCGTCAAAACCAACAGGTACACAATTTGTTTCATGGCTTCTTCCCGATGCAATACAGGTGGCCCGTGGTACGCAGGAAGATCTGTCCCTGCGAAACCGCAACAGAGGAGAGCGTGTACTCCTGCATTTCGTTCTCGCTCACCAGCTCAAACTTCGGCCCTGTCTTAAATACGACAGCGACGCCATCTTCGTTCGTGATAAAAACTTTGCCGTCCGCAATCACCGGCGAGGCGCTGTAGGTGCCGGTCCGCAGCCGCTGGCCGCCGTAGATTTCCTTGCCCGTCTTGCGGTCCACCACATAGAGCACGCCGCGGTCGTTCACCACGTAGAGGTAGTCCCCATCCACGGCCGGAGTGGGCACATCCGGTCCGTTCGTGAACTGCCACAACTGGTGCGACCCGGTGACGTCGCCCTGTCCACCGGCGCGGTAGGCAATCAGCGGCCGCACGCGGGTGGGGGCATAGATCTGATCGCCGGCCACCACGGGCGAGGCGATGATGCGCTGGAAGGGGTTGTTATCCGGGTTGAATCCGCCGCCGCGCCAGAGCTCCTTGCCGGTGGCGGGGTCGTGTCCGGTGAGCACGTCGCCGCCGGCGATGATCAATTCCTTGCGCGCGCCCACCTTTGCCAGCACGGGCGTGGTGTAGGAATCCGGCGACTCCATGATGGCCGCCGTGGGGCGTTCCACGCGCCAGATGTTCTTTCCGGTCGCGCCTTCGATCTTCAGAACATAAGAGGGCTCTTTCGTTTTCATGCCGTGGATTACCTGCACGTAGAGAGAACCCTCGTCCAGCAGCGGCGACGACGCGTAGCCCCAGTTCAACCCGAACTTGCCGTACTCCTTCTCGATGTCGCGGGCCCAGATTTCCTTCCCCGCAAAGTCAAAGCACTTCAGGATGCCGGTGCCGGTCATCACCCAGACGAATTTGCCGTCGGTGACCGGGGAGGGCGAGCTCATGTTCTGTTTGCGCATCATGTGGTCGCCATCGCCGAGATGGCGCTGCCAGCGGATGGCGCCGTCTCGGCGGTCCAGCGCCCAGAGATGCAGCTTGCCTTCGGCCGCGACGTTGAGGAAGATGTGATCGCCCCAAATGATGGGGGTGGCGCCGCTGCGGGAGGGCATGGCCACCTTCCAGGCGATGTTTTCGGAGGGCCCCCACTTAACAGGCAGGCCCTTTTCGGCACTGCTGCCATCGAAGCGCGGACCGCGCCATTGCGGCCAGTTATCGGCAAATAGTGCGCCCACGGACACCGCGAGCAGGATAATCCAGCGTGTCAGCCCCATGGGGCGGATTGTACCCTGAGTTGGCCTAGGGTTCCAGTAAAAGTTTGCCGGTGGTTTGGCGGCCCGCCAGCGCGGTCTGCGCGAGGCCAGCTTCGGCGAGCGGATATACCTGGTCAATATGGAGTTTGACGGCGCCGCTGGCCAGCCATCTGAAGATGTCGCGAGCGCGCCATTCGAGCTCTTCGCGATTGGCGCAGTAGTGGCCCAGGCTGGGGCGCGTGAGGAAGATGGAGCCCTTCTGATTGAGCACGAGAGGCGCGAACGGCGGCACCGGGCCGCTGGCGTTGCCGAAGGTGACCATCAGGCCGCGGGGGCGGATACAGTTGAGGCTCTTCTCCCAGGTGGAAGCGCCCACCGAATCGTAAACGACGTCGACACCCTTGCCACCGGTGAGCCGCTTGGTCTCGGCTTCAAAGTCCTGCTCGGTGTAGAGGATCACTTCGTCGCAACCCGCGGCGCGGGCCGATTCGGCCTTGGCCGGAGTAGACGTGGTGCCGATGACGCGGGCGCCGCGGAGCTTGGCCGCGGCGACGATCCACTGCCCTGCTCCGCCGGCAGCGGCGTGCACCAGACAGGTCTCGCCCGGCTGGAGTTCCCAGGTGGAGTGCGTGAGATAGTGGGCGGTCATGCCCTGGAGCATGGAGCCGGCGGCGGTGTGCAGATCCATCGCATCGGGCACGGGGACGAGCTGCCAGGCGGGGACGGCGGCGTATTCAGCGTAGGAGCCGCGGCACATGGCGTAGGCGACGCGGTCGCCCGGCTTCACGCTGGTGACGTCCGGCGCCACGGCTTCCACAACGCCGGCTGCTTCCATGCCGAGGACCACGGGCGCGGGCGCGGGGTAGAGCCCGGTGCGGAAGTAGATGTCGATGAAGTTGACGCCGGATGCGGCGATCTTCACCAATGCCTGGCCTGCTGCCAGTGCGGGCGTGGGCAGGTCTTCATAACGCAGCTTGTCAACGCCGCCGAACTCCGAAACAAAAACGGATTTCATGTTCTTGCGATCCTCCGCAAATGGACATATGCCGCAAAGAGCAGCAGGTAGGTGAACGTGAACGGAAACAGCGCCAGGCGCAGCAGCGTGGTGACCCCGGCAGAACCGGACAGCCCGGCGCGATAGAGAGCAAAGTGCTTGATGGTGCCGAGGTGGCCCCGGTCCACCCAGAAGTAGTCGCCATTCTCGTTGAGGATGAACAGCTTGGCGGGCACTTGCCAGGCGAGGGCCCACTTCCACTTGGTCATGATGGCTTCCCCGGAACAGATGATGCCGATCACGTCGTAGTGGCTGGCGGCCAGGTGCGCGTAAAAGCCCTTGCGGGCAGGGCGGCCGAGGTAATCGGTAACGCGAAAGACCTGGCCGCGCGTAGCATCGAAGCCCTGGGGCAGGCCGGGAAAACACGTAATCAGGTCCACGCGCTCGTTCTCGGCGTGGTTGCCGTAGAGGCCGGCGAGCATATTCTCGAACAGGTAACGGGATCCGCTTTCCACGAGCAGGACTCGGTGGAAGGGCGGGATCTCCTGGGAAATGAAGTAGCGCAATATTTGATTTTATCGCGTTGGCGGCGGGGTTGGCCTTGCCCCGCGGACAAGTTCCTGCATCGCCCTTGCGATCATCGGCGCGGCCTCCGGCCCCACTGAGTTCACTTCGCCGTACCACGCCTTCGCCGCACCAAACGTGAACGGCGCCTTCTCATCCCATTGTGCCTTGGGAATGATGTAGCCGATCTCGTCGTTGGCCAGGCCGAAAAGCATGCGATACGGCGCCGTGAACATCCCCTTGATGGAGGGCTCAACGGGCGAGCCGGGCAGGTCCGCGCCAGCATCGCGTGCAATCACGCCGCCCACGCTGAGCTCGGGATACATCTCACCGGGGATCAGCGCGGCCTCGAGCACGGGCTTTCCAGCGAACTTCAGCGCCAGATAGCCAACCGGCGAGACGCTCAGTTTCTCCGCCGCCATCTGCTTCCGCCCGCGGAACAGATCCGCCGCCGAAGCGGCCAGGAAACCCGCGTTGGCCACGGGAATCCGCACCACCGCCTCCCGGTAGACAATCTCGTCTATGGGCACGGCGCGCGGCGCCGCATCAAGGGCGTCCATCACGTGGCCGGCCACATACTCGCCCACCACATCGGCAAACCGGAACGTCTCCGGCGCGGCGGGTTTTCCGGTCTTGGGATCAGTCAGCTTGGCGCCCAACGGGGATTGCATGCCGCCCACCGCGCCATTGATGTAGACGGCTGTGCCTCCATGCTGCGTCTCCAGCCGCTCGTAGAGCGCGGCCGGCCAGTCGGCCGTGATCAGCGTATTCTTGCTCCCCAGAGTCTCCGGATGGTTGGCCCAGTTGACCACGGTGGCGATCCGGTCTCGCCGCATGTCGTTCAACGCCAGCGCCAGGATCTCCCCGTCGTGGACCACAGGCGGCCGGGAGTCATCGAAGTAGCCGGCAACGTCCTTCGGCTTGACGGAAATCATCTGCGCGTTGGCGGGCCGCATGGTGGCCACGGCATCCAGCGCGGCGGCGGCAGCCTGCTCCACCACGAAGGCGTTGTAGGCATTGTTGATCCCGCTGACTCCGCGTTGCGGCCCCCACATGCCCATCGTGTCCGGGCCCTCGTGGACGTGCGTGGCGGCCACGATCACCGTGGCGCCTGGCACTTTGGCGCGGATCCTCTGCACGTCATCCCAGAAGATGCCGATCACGTCAACACCACAAATCACAACAGGCCTCGCGCCCGCGCCAAGCGCCGCACAACGCACCCATAGGTCATCGTGCACCCCGGTGGCCTGGCGGTTGTTGCCGAAGCCGGCCAGGTAGGCGGGAGCGCCCGATTTCAGGTCCGGTGTGATCTTGCGCTTAGCCGCGCCGGCCATCAGCTCCGCACCAGAGGCCGCCAGCATCGCCGCAGTCAAAAGCAGACAGAGGAGTGTAATTCTTCGCACCATGGCCCTACCAATCTAACGCAAAGCGCCGCGCCCCTTGCGGGAGAGGCGCGGCGCTTTGCGGTTCACTTGGGATCGCTGCTATTCGTCCTCTTCGGCCTCGCCGGTAGCGGCGGCCTTGTAGGCGGCAATGATCTTCTCGGCCTGCAGTCCGGGCACGTAGTCGTAGTGATCGAACTCCATGGAGAACGACGCACGGCCTTGCGTCATGGAAGTGAGGTCGTTCTGATAGGCGAGCATCTCCGACATCGGCACCTGGGCGCGAATGACCTGTGTGCCGCCCTTGACGTCCATGCCCGAGATGCGGCCCCGCCGCACGTTCATGTCGCTCATCAGATCGCCGGCGTACTCCACCGGAGCCAGCACCTCCACCTTCATCACGGGCTCCAGCAACGCGGGCTTGCCCGCCTCCATGCCCGCTTTGAATGCCTTGCGTCCGGCCACTTTGAAGGCCATTTCCGACGAATCCACATCGTGGTACGAACCGTCGTAGAGCGTGACCTTGAAATCCACCACCGGGTAGCCAGCCAGGAAGCCGCGGGCCGCCGCCTCGATGATGCCCTTCTCAATGGCGGGAATGAACTGCCGCGGCACGGCGCCGCCGAAGACGGCGTTGACGTACTCGAAGCCCTTGCCGCGCTCCAGCGGCTCCATCTTGATCTTGCAGTCGCCAAACTGCCCGTGGCCGCCTGTCTGCTTCTTGTGGCGCCCGTGCACGTCGGCGAAACCGCGGATGGTCTCCCGGTAGGGAATCTTCGGCTGGCGAAGCTCCACCTCCACGTTGTAGCGCTTCTTCAGACGGCTGACGATCACCTCGATGTGCTGCCCGCCGCTGCCGGCCAGCAGGAAGTCCTTCGTCTGTGGATCGCGGTAGAAGCGCAGGCCCTGATCCTCTTCCAGAATCTTGTTCACCGAGTTGCCCATGCGGTCTTCATCGTTGCGCGACTTGGCCGCGATGGCGTAGGCGATGGAGGGCTCCGGGATTTGTACCTTCGGGTACTCGATGGAATCGCCCTTCTCGCAGAGCGTATCGCCGGTGAGCACTTCCTTGAGCTTCGCCACAACGCCGATATCGCCGGCGTGCAGTTCCGTCACCGGTTGCAGCGTCTTGCCCATCGGCACGCTCAGGTGCGCCAGCCGCTCCAGGCTGCCGCTGCGCATCGAGGTCAGGTTGGCGTCAGTTCTCAATACGCCCGTGCACACTTTGAAGAAAGAAAGGCGCCCGGCGAAAGGATCGGCGATCGTCTTGAAGACGTAGGCCGTGACATGATCCTTGTCCGTGATGGCCTTGAACTCTTCGTGATCGCCCACCATAGCCCGCAGTGCCGGGTGCTCCGTCGGATTCGGACAGAAAGCCTGGAGGAACTCCATCACCAGATCCGTGCCGATGTTGCGCAGCGCGGAGCCGCACATGATCGGGAAGATCTTGTCTTCCTTCACCGACTCGTGCAACCCAAACATGATGTCTTCCACCGGGAGCGTGCCCGCGTCGAAGAACTTTTCCATCAGCGCATCGTTGCCCTCGGCCACCATCTCGATCAGCGCATCGTGCGCCGCTTTGGCCGCATCGGCCATGTTGTCGGGAATCGGAATCTCGGTGCCCTTGCCGTCGCCGTCGGGAGTGTACTTGTAAGCCTTCAGGCTGATCACGTCAACAATGCCGCAGAAATCGCGCTCCGCCCAGATGGGTAGATAGATCGGCAGGCAGTGGCGGCCAAACACCTCAGTGATGTTGTCCACCGTCCTCTGGAAGTCGCTGCGTTCGCGATCCAGTTTGTTGATGAAAAACGCGCGCGGCAGCACGTAATCCTCGGCGTATGCCCACACCCGCTCCGTCATCACTTCCACACCGGAGCAGCCGTCCACGACGATGAGGGCGGCATCGGCCGCGGCCATCGAAATCTTCGTGTCGTACAGGAAGAGATTGAAGCCGGGCGTGTCCATCACGTTCAGCTTTTTCTTCTTCCACTCCAGGGCGACAAGCGACGTGGAGATGGTCATCTTGCGGGCGATCTCTTCGTCGTCGAAGTCCGTGATTGTGTTGCCCTCGTCGACTCGTGTCAGGCGGTTGCTCGCCCCGGTGGCAAAAATCATGCCCGCCGCTAGGGACGTCTTGCCGCTGTGACCGTGGCCGACGAGGGCCACGTTTCGGACATCTGTGCTTTCAAAAACCTTCACTTGGCACGCTCCAAGATGGATGATTGGGCGCCTGGAATCAGACGAGACGCCCGTCTGAGCGGAATCGTATCACAAATGAAATATTGAATACCGGACTGTGGGGTCCGGCACTCAAGGGGCGGGGCGGGCACAGAGCAAATCTCCCGCAAAGCGAGTCGCCTCAGTCCATGTTCCTGCTCGCGGTCTACCATGGTGGCATGAGCCTTTTCGCCGCCGGCCTCCGCAGTTCCGAGGTTCCGGATCCACCCACGGCCGACTCCATCCCGCTGCTGATCCTCTACCCGAGTGAAGCCGCCGAGCAAAATGAGACCTTGGGGCCCTACACCATCAGCGCCGCCAGGAACGCGCCCGTCGCGGCGGGAACGTTCCCCCTGGTCGTCCTCTCGCACGGCACCGGCGGCTCCCCGCTCGTTTACCGCACCCTGGCAGCCCACCTGGCCCGCAACGGCTTCGTCGTCCTGCTGCCGGAACACCCGCGAAACAACCGCAATAACAACGAACTCGCCGGCACTGCGGCGATCCTGGCCAACCGGCCCAGGCATCTCCGCCTCGTCGCGGACTGGGCGTTCCTGGACGACGCGCTCGCCGCCGCTCTCCAGCCCGGCGCGTTCTCCATCATAGGGCACTCGCTCGGCGGCTACACGGCGCTGGCAGCCGCGGGCGGCGCCCCCACCGCTTTCCCGCACGAATCCCCGGACCATGTCAGCCGGCCTATCGAGGTCACCCCTGACCCGCGCGTGAATGCCCTCGTCCTGCTTGCCCCGGCCTCTCCCTGGTTCATGGCGCCCGGCGCCCTCAGCGCCGTCCGCGTCCCCATTCTCATGCTCACCGCCGAAAAAGACCCGCACACTCCGCGGGAACACGGCGAGATCATCCGCCGCGGTTTGCCCGCGGAAACGCCGCTTGAGCACAGAGTCGTCCCCAACGCCGGCCACTTTTCGTTTCTCAGCCCCTTCCCGCAGGCGATGATCGCCCCGTCATTCCCGCCATCCCAAGACCCGGCAGGCTTTGACCGGGAGCAGTTCCACCATCACCTCAACGCCGAGGTCCTCTCCTTTTTGGACCGTGTCTCGAAACACGCCCGGCCCCACGGCGCCTCAACTTGACCCAGACAGCGCCCCTGCCTGAGGCTCCGAACTGTTTCACTCTGAAACATAGGCCCTTTTGCGCAGAACTTGCACGTGCTTGCCCGGCCTTTTCCCCTTCCCTTCACAACGACGGCAACGTAAACTGAGCTTGTCCGAAACTCCAATCCCAGGGCATGCTGCCCCGGCGATGCGCCATTCGCGGTTGTGCGGAATGACGGGACCAACAAGTCCATTCGCCCGGGCAGCGGCCCCTCCTTCGGACTGTCATGGGCGAGAGTCAAACGGAGCCGCGATGCCCAGTTCATCCTCGGACCGCCGCCGGGCCACCCGGAGAAAGACCGCCGCTCAAGTCGTCCGGATGCAGCTCATTGACCATGTGGGGCAGTCCAAATGGGTCACCGGCGACGTTGTAGACATCTCCGAAGGCGGCATCGGGGTTTCGGTTCTCGCGCCGCTCGCCGTTGGCATTCAGGCCGTGATACGAGGCCGGCTCGGTGATTCCCACGCCGAAGAGGCTCATTTCGCGACTGTAAAATGGTGCGTCGAAGCGCCGGGTGGCGCTTTCCACGCGGGGTTGGAATTCGGGCACTACGACGTCCCCAGGCAGGCTGACGCGCTCAGTTCCACCGTCCCCGATGACTTCGATTGCTACGAGGTCATGCAGTTGAGTCCAAACGCCGACGAAGACACCATTCAACGCGTTTATCGCGCCTTAGCTCTGCGCTACCATCCCGATTCCACTCACACCGGCAACCCGGAGATGTTCCTCCGCCTTTGCCAGGCATACAAGATCCTCAGCAATCCGGAGTCGCGCGCTCAATACGACGTTCGGCACCGCGAGACCAAACAACTCCACTGGCAGATCTTCGACCAGGCCCAGGGCACCCTCGGCGCGGAAGGCGAGCAACGCAAACGACAGGGGATTCTGGAGTTGCTCTACCGCAAGACGATCCACAGCCCGGATCGCGCCACGATGACGGTCTTCGACTTCGAGCAACTGCTCGGTTGCCCCCGCGAACACCTGGAGGCAGCCCTTTGGTATCTGCGCGGCAAAGACTACATTCGCCGGGGCGATAACGGTCAATTCACCATTACCGTGCTCGGCTTCGACAACGTGGAAAGCCACATCACGCCGCAAGTTCACACCAACCAGAACCTGCTGCCCTCCGGCGCCCGATAGCCGCCCGGCCCGCCCCCCTGCCGCGCTCGCGGCGACGCCTGCGCCCCAATCATGAAAAAAACTTCTCCTGAGCCGAAACGCCCGCCAACCCGCGGTCACTACTCAGCAAGAGCTGGCCAGCTTGAATCACGTTCGAACTCTTGGAGGATTCGCACATGCCTTTCAAAGTCAAGGACCTGCTGATCGACGTTACGTCGGTCGCCGGCGCTCTTCAGTGTCATCCCACGTTCATCTGCCACTTCGGTTGCAGTTTCCAGATCTACTCGGGATGCCACAACTTCTGCACCTACCTGGTGCAGTCCGTCTGCCACTTCGGCTGCACCAATCACCTTCCCAGCATCTGCCAGCATGGCTCCGTCACCGTGACGATCACTTGCCCCGGCACCCTCGTCACCGACACCACGCCGATCATTCAGACAACGCCGCAGTTCAGCGGACCGGCACTGGTGAACCTCAAAGACCAGTTGAAGATGGCTCTCGAAGTCGCCGAGAAGCAGAGCGTCGCCGAGACCGATGCGCTCCAGCCGCAGACCCTCGCCGACGTCGAGTTGCTCGAATCCAAGATGGGCGAGGCGCTCGAAGCGCTGAAGGCTCGCAAGGCGGAACTGCGCAAGAAGTAGTCCGCACAGGTTGAAATCAGCACGGGAGATCCGATTCATGAAACTGCCAGCCGCCGTCTCAACGGCCCATCAGCCCGCGAACCTCAGGCCGATCCTGGATCGGATCTTCCGTGCCAACCCTGGCTACGAGCTCGTCGCCTACAACCGATTGCCCGCCGAGCAGCAGGAGCTCTTCGTCAACCTGCGGCAGGATCCCGATTTCTACGGCATTTTGCGCCCCGCCAATGGCGCGCCCCTACCTGTAAAATCCGCGTGCCGCGATACCGCGTTGCTCTTCCTCACCCTCCAGGAGGCCGACGCTCTACCGCCATTCGTACTCGCGGGCGACTCCGGCGACACCAATCGCGCGATCGCCATGCTAGTACTCGACGGCGTGTTCGAGATGGAGGTCAATGGCCGGATGGTGCACGGCGCCGAGGCCTTCGCCGATGTCTGCGAGCCGGCCGCCACTGCCGTGGAAATCTCAGGCATCGCCGCCATCTCCCGCCAGGCGCTGCAATACGGCCAGTCCTTGCCGCTCACCGATGCCGCCGCCCTCTCCGCGCGTCTCTACTCATATGGCCGCCTGCCCCTGTCACCGGAGTGGCGCAGAAAGTACCCGAATGAGGCTGCCGTGCGGTTATGCCTCGGCGTGGATCCGGATGGCGCCAATGCCGCCCGGCTCGACCCGGATTGGCAAGCCCTCCCGCCCGATCCCGATAACGATGGCTGGATCGCGTGGCAATCGCGCCATGCGCCGCCGCCGGCCGAGGCCATGTATAAGCTCTACGTCAGCCCCCACCCGGACCACCTGCGGGCTGCCTTCGACGCCATGACGCCCGCCCTCGCGGCCGCCCGCGCCCACGCTTTCAAAGTCGGTAAGGACTTGCCCGGCGTGCTGCGGCCCGATAAGTTCGTCGCCTACTTCGCCACCCTGGCGCAGGTACGGCAAGCCGCCGGCGCCATCCTGGATCAGCTCGCAAACTGCCCCGCCCACGGCGTGCCATTCACCGCGGAGCTCGGCTCGCCGCTCGTCTCGTGGGGCATCGATCCGCCCACCGAGAGCGACGCGCCAGTTTGGCTCTCCCGCCAGAGCTGGCGGCTATGGGTGACCAACCGGCTGGCCATCGCGTTGCTCATGGCCAGGCAGAGCGCCCCCCAGAGTATGGACCCGTGGCAATTCGCCATCGAGCGTCTGCGCTTCGAGGGCGTGGACACCGATACCTGGACGCCAGTTCAAGAGGAGCGCAACTAAGATGCAGGGACCCATGGTTCTCCCCGAAGATGTGCAGATCGTGCCGGTGGCCGAGTTGCCGCCCCAAATCCGCGCACAGGTCGCGGCCGAGGAGGGCGATTTCGCGCTCACCCGGCCCATGTCGAGAACGCCTTCCAAGGTGATCGACGCCAATGCCGCGGCGCTGCTGCGGCGCTTCCGCCAGCCGACCACCATCGTGGACGCCATCCTCGCTTACAGCCGGGAGATCCAGACTCCGTCCGCCCAGGTGCTCGAGGACGCCTATCCGTTCCTAGAGAGCTGCCTGCTGGCGCGATTGCTAGTGGAGCCCGGCGCCCAATCGGAGAGGATCCTGCCCTCTTTCGCCGAGGGCGATACGCCCGCCGGCTACAAAGTCGAGCGCGTCATTCAGGCCCCGGAGGACTCCGAGGTTCTTCTGGCCCGCACGGAAAACGGCCAGCGCGCCGCCATCAAGGTCGCCCGCAACAGCGCCGTCTCCGCCATGGAACTGATGCTCGCGCACGAGGCGGAGATATTGAGGCAGATCGCTGGCGCACCGGCGCCCGGCCTGATCGCCAGTTCCACGCTCGACGACGGGCGGCCCTACCTGGCGATCGAGTGGTTCGACGGCGTTGATTCTCAGATCGCCGCTCAGAAGATCCGCGAGCGCAGCGGCCCCGACGTCGCCGGCGAACTGGCCCAACTCTGCGCCGCCGTCCTGGACGCCTACACGCAACTCCACCAGCGCGGCGTCATCCACTCCGACATTCACCCGCGCAACGTGCTGGTCTCCGAAGCCGGCGAGGTGAGAATCATTGATTTTGGCGTGGCACGCCTGGCCGGCCGCGCACCCGGCCCCTCGCCGCGCGCCGGCGTAGCGTTCTTCTTTGAGCCCGAATGTGCCCAGGCCATTCGCGCCGGCTCCTTCGCGCCGCCCGCCACCGAAACCGGTGAACAATATGGATTGGGCGCGCTGATCTACTTCCTGCTGAGCGGCAACCACTATCAGGATTTCTCTTTCGAGAAGGAGGAGATGCTCCGCCAGATCGCCGAGGACCGGCCCATCCCACTGGAACGGTACGGCGCTGATTACAGCGAAGCCCTGGAGTCCGTGCTCCTACGCGCCCTCGACAAGGACCCGGCGCGGCGCTTTGCCCTCCACCGCCGAGTTCGCCGCGGCATTCCGCCGTGCGTTGGCCCATCCCGGCGCGCCCCACGCCGCGGGTGCCGGGGCTTTGGATGAGTCCCGCAAGCTGCTCCACCGGGTGCTCGATATCGCCGCCACCGAACTACGCATTCCCGCCTACACCGGCCCCCGCTCGCCCTCGGCCTCCGTCACCTACGGCGCCGCCGGCCTGGCCCACGCGCTCTACCGCATCTCCATCGCCCGCGAGGACCCTCGCCTGCTCGCCCTGGCCGATTCCTGGGCAGAGCGCGCCGCGCTGGAGCCGGCCGACAGCGGCTACTACTCCGCCGATGTGAAGATCTCCACCGAAACCGTGGGCCGTGTCTCGCCCTATCACACACCCAGCGGCGTGGCCGCGGTGCAGGCGCTGGTGGCCAATGCCCGCTGCGACAGAATGAATCTCGATCCCGCCGTGGAGCGGTTCCTGCAGGCTACTGACGCCTCCTGCGAGAATCCAGATCTCACGCTCGGCCGCTCCAGCGTCCTGCTCGGGCTCTGCCTCCTGATGGAGGCCGGCGGCACGGCGCGGCCTCAGACTCTGGTTGAGCGCGGCAACGATCTTTACTCCGGCCTCGTCGCACAGCTAGCGAATGATCCGCCCATCGGAAAAGGTGGCGGTGATGAGTATCTCGGCATCGCCCACGGCTGGGCGGGGCTGCTTTACGCCACCCTGCGCTGGTGCAGGCTTCTCGGCATCACCCCCCCCGCAGCCGCGGAGGACCGCCTGCTGCAACTCGCCGCGCTGGCTCAGTTCACCAAGCGCGGCGTCCGCTGGCCCGTACAGGCCGTGGCCGGCTCCATTAGCCTCGCCGGCTGGTGCAACGGCAGCGCTGGACACACGTTTCTGTGGACTCTGGCGCACCAACTTCTCACCACTTCGAGTTACCTGGATCTGGCGGAGCGTGCCGCCATGGATGCCTTCCAGGGGACAGGGGGCGGTCATGGCCTCTGCTGCGGCTTCGCAGGCCAGGCCTATGCGCAATTGAACCTCTTCCAGCACACCGGTGAGCGCCGCTGGCTCAACCAGGCCCGGCAGCTCGCCGCCAAAGCCGCTGCCTTTGGCAACACCCTGGCGCGCCGCGGCGAGGAGGGCTTGCCGCACAGTCTATACAAAGGCGACGTGGGCGTTGCCGTGTTAGTCGCGGATCTGGAGCGTCCCGAGTTCGCCGCCATGCCGTTCTTCGAAGGATAAGCGCGAAAATCCGCTCCACCGCAATTCTTATCAAGTGGCCCCCTCGCGCTTGGTCTATTCTGGTCCAACGTGAGCGTCACCAAACGAGCCATCTGGTATATCGAATGTCACCTCGACGGCGAGTTGTCCCTGGCGAGTATCGCCCAGGCAGCTTCCGTCTCGCGATTTCATCTGTCGCGCGCATTTGCCGTCTCGACAATGACTTCGCTGGCCGGATATGTGCGGGCCCGCCGCCTGAGTGAGGCCGCCAAGGCTCTCGCCCAGGGCGCGCCCGATATCCTCGCTCTGGCCCTCGATGCCGGATATGGCTCGCATGAGGCGTTCACGCGCGCCTTCCGCCAGCAGTTTGGCCTCACACCGGAACAATTGCGCGCCAATGGCGCACTCACCGGAATCCCACTCCAGGAGCCCTTCGAAATGGACCCCGCCACCCATGCCTCTCTTGCCCCGCCGCGCCTCGTCGAAAGCGAAGCGCTGTTGATCTTCGGCCTCGGCCAGCAGCACCAATGCCAGTCCAACGCCGCAATCCCCTCACAATGGAGTTCCTTCCTGCCCCACTTCGGCCACATCCAGGGCCAGACCGGTAACGTCGCCTTCGGCGTCATCTGCAACTGGGACGATGCCGGCAGCTACGACTACATCTGCGGCGTCCAGGTCCCGGAGTTCCCTGCACACCCGCCCGAGTTTACGCGCCTGAGAATCCCGCCCGCCCGCTACGCCGTCTTCGAGCATCACGGCCATGTCTCGGCCATCGCCGCCACATGGAAGGCCGTCTGGGAACGCGGCCTGGCCGACGCCGGATACAAGGCCACCGACGGCCCCGCACTCGAACGCTACGGCGAGGAGTTCAACGGCCAAACCGGCCTCGGCGGCATGGAGCTCTGGGTGCCCGTGCGAAGCTAGTGCAATGCTCTCTGAACATCTTTTGCTGACTCAGCTGAACTACTCCGAGTGGGCGTCCAATCGCCTGCTGGACGCTGCGGCCACGCTCGAAACGGAAGAGCTCACACGGGATCTTGGCACAGCCGACAAAAGCGTGCTCGGAGCCCTCGTTCACACCTTCGCCGCGGATCGTCACTGGCTCGCCCGCGTGCGCCTCCAGAACCCGGGGCGGTTCATCGAGGAATCCGACTACTCGCTGGACGTCCTGCGGCGGGATTGGCCCGTACTGTTCCAGGGCTGGCGCGCGTGGCTGACTTCGCTATCCAATGAGGACCTCGCCGCGGAGATCCGCTACTCGGACCTCAAGGGCCGGCCCTTCGCCACACCGGCGTGGCAGATCATCCTCCACGTCGTCAATCACGCCACGCATCACCGCGGCCAGGTCTCGGGCTTCCTGCGCAAAATGGGCCACCGGCCCCCGCCTGTGGATCTGATCGTCTACTACCGCGGGCTCTAACGCTACGGCGTTAGCCGTTCATCTGCGCGTCAACATCCACCGCGGGCTCGTCGTAGTACAGAATCCGGCGGCAGTTCTCGCAGTTCAGCACCTGCTCGCCGGATTTTACGTCCTGGAAATACTGCGGCCTCATCAGCATCATGCAGGCCTGGCACATGCTGTTCTTCGCCTCCGCCACCACGGCGCCTTCTTTGTAGTAGCGCGTCCGCAGGCGCTGGTAGTAGGCCAGTGCCGGCGCCGACAACTGCTGCGCGTGCTGGGCGTGCTCGGCCTCCGCCTTGGCCAGTTCCACCTTGTCTTCCGCCGTACGCGCCTGTGCCTTCGCCCGCTGAGTAAGCACCAGCTTCTTCTCAGCCGCCAGCGATACCTCCGCCGTCTTGACGTTGGCCTCCAGCGCCTCCGCCTCGCCCATCAGATCCAGCGTCTGATCCTCGCACTTGCGGATCGATTGCTCGCAGAAATCGATCTCGTGCTGAAATGCACGGTACTGCTCGTTCGTCTTGGCTTGCAGCATCTGGTCGCGCAGCTTGGAGATCTTCTGCTGATGCACGGCCACATCGCCATCCAGCCGTTTGCGCTCCCTCTGGTTGGCGGCCAGCGCGGCCTTGTCCATCTCCAGCCGCTTCATGTGGCTGATCAGCGTGTTTTCGATCTCGGCGATCTGGCGCGGCAGCGTGGCGATTTCGCGCCGCAGTTCAGCGATCCGGACATCAATCGACTGGAGCTGTAGCGTGATGGCGACGTCTTTGTGCATCAGCCGCTAATTTTAGCATTCAGAGCGGAAAACCGTTTTAGAATCGGTCCGCCCAACGCCCGAGTCGCCATCTCCAACTCCTCCACCCGCAGCGCCCGGCACATGAAGTACAGCACGGCCACGCCCACCGGAATGCTCACCGCCAGGTCCAGCAGACGCGCCACGGTACCTGGTCCCAGCAGGCTCGTGATGCCCTGGCTCGATAGCCACACCGCCGCGCCCATCACCGCCGAAGCCACGCTGACCTTGCCGATTACGTTGCGGAGCCGCCTCCCGTGAATCCCGCCGATCCGCACCTTCAACACCTGGAACAGCACCAGAAAACTGAAGAGCGCCACCGCCGACGTCGCCAGCGCCAGGCCGGCATGGCCCAGCCGGAAACTGTGCACCATCGCGTAGGCCACTCCGGTGTTGATCACCACCGATGCCAGGCTCACCAGCATCGGTGTCCGCGAATCCTTTAGCGCGTAAAACGCCGGCGTCAGGATCTTCACCGCCGAATAGCCGGCCAGCCCGATGGCATAGCAGGAGAGCGCCAGCGCCGTCTGCTGCGTGTCGTAGGCCTCAAACCGCCGCCCCTCGTAGATCGCCCCGACAATCGACCGGCCCATGACGATCAACCCCACCGACGAAGGCAGCGTCAGCACAAACACCAGTCCCAAAGACCGCGCCAGCGTCTCGCGGAACTCCTCGATGTTGCCCGAGGCGGCGCTCCGCCCGATCGCCGGCAGCGTGGCCGTCGCAATCGCCACCCCAAAAAGACCCAGCGGCAGTTGCATGAAGCGGAAGGCAAACTGCAACCACGACGTCGCCCCGTCCATCCCGCGCACCGGATCGTAGATGCTCGTTGCAAAGAACGTGTTGACCAGCACGTTGATCTGCACGCTGGAGTTCCCGATGAGGGCCGGGCCCATCAGCTTGATGATGTGCCGCAAGCCGGGATGGTTGAAGTCAAACGCAAAGCGGAACCGGAAGCCCTGCCTGTAGAGGCTGGGAGCCTGCCAGAGCAACTGCATTGCCCCGCCGATCACCACACCATAGGCCATGCCCTCGATGCGCGTAATGCCCAGCCAGGGGCCCGCAACGAAGCCCAGCAGCAGCCCCGAGATCACGCTCCCCACGTTGAACAGCGTGGACGAAAACGCCGGCACTGCAAACTGGTTGCACGCGTTCAATACCCCCATCGCCTGCGCCGCCAGCGAAACCAGCAGCAGGAACGGGAACATGATCTGCGTCAACTTTACCGCTTCCGCCACTTTTTGCGGATTCGTCGCCGCCCAGCTCTGCGTCAACAGCGGCACCAGCCACGGACTCAGCAGCACACCCGCCGCACACAGTAACCCGACAAACAAGATGATGGCCGTCGCCACCAGGTTCGCCAGGTGGGCCGCCTCTTCCCTGCCCTTGTTCTGCAGGTACTCGACGAACGTTGGCACAAAGGCCGCCGACAACGCCCCCTCGGCAAACAGGTCCCGCGTCAGGTTCGGAATCCGGAACCCCACCACAAACGCGTCCAGAGCCGGACCGGCGCCAAACAGGCGCGACATCACGCCCTCGCGGACAAGGCCCGCCATCCGGCTCATCAACACCGCGATCGATGCGACTCCGGCGCTCTTGAATACTTTCTCTGACTGCGATGCCAATGTGATGTCGGGGGCTACGCGCCGTACTTCTCGAAAAAGTGCGCCACGGTCATCGTGCCCAGATAGAAGTTATCGAGCTTGAACTTTTCGTTCGGAGAGTGCAGTCCGTCATCCGGCAGGCCAAAGCCCATCATCACGGTCGGAATCCCCAGATGACGCGCGAAATCGCCGACAATCGGCACGGATCCGCCCGAACGCGTGAACACGCACGGCCGCCCCATCACGTCCTGAAACGCTTCGGCCGCCGTATGAATCGCCGGATGATCCGGATTCACCACCACCGCCGGTCCAAGGCTCAGCTGTGTCACCTTCGTTTTAATGCCCGCGGGCGTGTTGGCGGCAACCCACTCCACAAACGCCTGATACATCTTCTCCGGATCCTGATCCGGCACCATGCGCATGCTCACCTTCGCCGTGGCCGTGGCCGGGATCACCGTCTTGGCGCCCGCCCCGGTAAACCCTCCGGCAATTCCGTGGACCTCCAGAGTGGGCCGGGACCACACCCGCTCCAGAACCATGCGGTCCGCCTCCCCGGTCAGAACCGACGCACCCACTTCCTTTTCCAGAAACTCTGACTCCACAAACGGCAACGATTTCCAACTGGCGATCTCCGCCGCCGCCGGCTCGGCCACCGAGTCATAAAAGCCCGGAATCTGAATCCGCCCGCCTGCGTCCTTCGCCTTGGCCAGCAATTCCACGAGCCCAAACACAGCGTTCGGCGCAGCGCCGCCATACAGCCCCGAGTGCAGATCGCGCGCCGGCCCCGTGGCCTCCACTTCCAGGTAGATCAGCCCGCGCAGCCCGATGCACAGCGTGGGGATGCCCTCGGCGTAAAGCGACGTATCGGAAACCAGCGCCGCGTCGGCCTGCAGCTTCGCCTGATTCTGGCTCACGTACTTCGTGATGGACAGCCCGCCGACCTCTTCTTCGCCCTCGATCAGGAACTTCAGATTCAGCGGCAGCTTGCCGTACACCGCCATCAACGCCTCCACGGCCTTGATGTGCATATACATCTGGCCCTTGTCGTCGGCCGAGCCGCGCGCATACAGGTTGCCGTCTCGAATCGTGGGCTCAAACGGCGGCGTGTGCCAAAGCTCCAGCGGGTCCGGCGGCTGCACGTCATAGTGGCCATAGCACAGCACTGTCGGCTTGCCCGGCTCGTGCAGCCAATCGGCGTAGACCAGCGGGTGGCGATCCGTCGGGATCACCTCCACGTTTTCCAGCCCCGCGTCCTTCAACTTGCCCGCTACAAACTGCGCGGCCCGCGCCACGTCGCCCGCGTTGTCCGGGTAGGTGGAAATGCTGGGAATCCGCAGCAGATCCTTCAGCTCTTCCAACATTCGTTCAGCATGGGTACGGACGTATGTATCGGTTGCCTGGGACATGGGGTCCCCCCTCAGGGACCATTTCATTATACGAGTCACGGAGCGCCGCCGAATTGCGAGGCCACCCGTCTGCTCGATTCGAAACGAGGGTCCGCCGGAAAGGAGAAGGTCCTGCCGGCCGCGCCCTCACAACGCAGCCCGCAGAAGCCGGACGGACCCTCGCGACGGCAATCGACGCGGCGCGCCAGGGCTACGAAGCCCGCTGCCGGACGCTCATCAGCCGGAGGACGACGCCCATCGCCCTGGTTCCGGCCGGAAATGAAAAAGCCCTCCTGCCAGGGAGGGCCGCGTTCCGGTTATCAGCGAGCCGCGCGGGCCGCTCTGGCCCGCCGCGTCTTTCACCTGCATCCATCTTACTCACACGCCAACAAGGATTCCGCCCCTCTCCAGCGCCAAGTCATTAAAAAGAATGGAAATAAAATCTGAAAATAGATGAACTGGCTTTTCGCCGGCCTACAGATTGGCCCGGTACCACTCCAGCGTGAGCCGCAAACCCTGCTCAAACGTGAACCTCGGGGCATGGCCCAGATCGCGCACCGCCGCCGCCGTGTCAGCCTGCGAGTCCCGCACATCGCCCTCTCTCGGAGGCCCGAACTTCGGCGCAATCTCCACGCCCTCGATCCCGCAAAGCAGCCGCCACGTCTCGTTCAGCGTAATCCGCCCACCGTTGCCCGCGTTGTACATGCGCCCCGAAACCACCTTCGCATCCGCCAGCGACGCCTTCAAGCACAACCCCGCCACGTCCTCCACGTACGTGAAGTCGCGGGATTGCTCGCCATCACCAAAAATCACCGGCGGCGTCCTCGCCAGCAAGTGCTTCATGAACAGGCTCAGCACCCCGGAGTACGCGCTGGATGGATCCTGCCGCGGGCCGAACACGTTGAAGAACCGCAGGCTCACGGTCTCCAATCCGAAACAGGCGGCATAGACAGCGGCGTAGTGCTCGCCCATCAGCTTCTGCGCCGCGTATGGCGACTTCGGGCACGACACCATGGACTCCGTCTTCGGCAGCACCAGCGTGTCTCCGTAAGCCGAGGACGACGCTGCGTAGACAACCCGCCTCACTCCACCTTCGGCACACGCCCGGTACACGTTGAACGTGCCATCGATGTTGGCAGTGTGGGAGGGCACCGGCTCGCTGATCGAACGAGGCACCGAAGGGATCGCCGCCAGATGGAACACCCGGTCCGCCCCTTGCAGTATCGGCGCAATCGCGTCGAAGTCGCGGATGTCCGCCACCTGCAGATCCACGCTGTCCCGCACCTCGGCCAGGTTGGATTCCTTCCCCGAAAGCAGATTGTCAATCACAACCACCCTGCCAACGCCCGCCCCCAGCAACGCACGCACAATCCCGGAGCCGATGAACCCGGCGCCGCCCGTCACAATTACTTTGCTCATATTTTTTCGATGACAGAATTGAGGTAACGCAGGGACTCGCTCGCGATCCGCTCCGCGCCCGGCGCAAAGTCGAAGGCCTCCAGCGAAATCCAGCCGCTGTAGTCCAGCCGCTTTAGCGCCGCCAGCACCGGACCAAACTCGTAGTCCCCCGTGCCACAGTGTCCGCCGTCCGTTTCGTTGACGTGGATATGCCGGATCATCTCAAAGTGCCGCTCCACCAGCACCGCGTGCGGCTCCGTCTCATCCACCGCGTTGTGAGTATCAAACATAGTCTGGATCGCCGGGCTCCCAACCTGTTTGACAATGCCGGCCGCCTCAGCCAGTGAACCCACAACGTTGGTCTGGTTGGCCGGCAGCGCCTCCACCAGGATCTTGACACCTCGCGCCTCGGCCTGCGGCGCCACCGCCGCCAACCCCTCCGTATAACGTGCCGTGGCCTCTTCCCGTGTCGCTCCGCCCACGGTGCCGCGTTGCAGCGGCGATCCAAACACCATCACTCCACCCGGCCCCAGGTCAGCGCACAGGTCAATCAAACCACGAATATGATTCCAGCCCCGCTCCCTGAGCTCGTCATCGGGCGTCGTCACATGCAGTCCCTTGGGCGCCACCATCAGCCAGTGCAGCCCGACAAACTCTAGCCCCTCCCCCGCAATGATCTCCGCGTACGCCCTGCGGTCCGCGGCCGGAATGTTGCACGGATCCTCCGAAAGCGTGAATGGCGCAATCTCAATGCCCTGGTAGCCCGTCTCTTTCATGTGACGGCAGGCCTTGGCGAAATCCCAACCCTGGTAGATTTCGTTGCAGATGGAATGGCGAAAACGGATAGCCATATATGTTGTTCTAACAGTCTAATGGAAAACCGCGGGTCATACGAGGATCGCGAACGTCGACTCGCTCCGCTCCACCCGGTTGTAGGCCGTATCGCGCTCCACCGGCTCCCGCCCGGCCGCGCGGATCAAACCCAGTAACTCATTGCGCCTCAGCCCCTGCGTCGTCTCTGCCCCCGCATCGTGATAGATCTTCTCTTCCACCACCGTGCCATCGATATCGTCGGCGCCAAACCGCTGCGCCACCTGCGCGATCTTCGGCGTCATCATCACCCAGTACGCCTTGATGTGCGCGATGTTGTCCAGCATCAGCCGCGCCACCGCAATGTTCTTCAAGTCCGTAAAGCCCGTCGTCTTCGAGATATGCTCCAGCGGCGTGTTGTCGGGATGGAAGGCCAGCGGAATGTAAGTCACAAAGCCGCCCGTCTCGTCCTGCACGGCCCGCAGCTTCATCAGATGATCCACCCGGTCCTCTTCGTTTTCGATATGGCCGTAAAGCATCGTGCAGTTCGATTTGATGCCCATCTTGTGCGCCATCCGCGCAATCTCCAGCCACTCGCCGCCGTCGATCTTGTGATCGCAGATGATACGGCGCACCCGCTCTGTGAAGATCTCGGCGCCACCGCCCGGCATGGAATCCATCCCCGCCTCGTGCAACCGCCGCAGCACTTCTTCGTTGGACATCTTGAAGCGCTTGGCGAAGTAGGCGATCTCCACCATCGTGAACGCCTTCAGATGGACCTTCGGGAAGCGCTCCTTCAATCCGCGCAGCATCTCGCAATACCAGTCCACGGTCAGTTCCGGGTGTAGGCCCCCGACGATGTGAAACTCCGTGGCCGCGTCGGTGTACCCATGGCCCGCGCGCTCCCAGATCTGCTCTAGAGACATCGTATAGGCGGTCGGGTCCTTCGCCTTCTTGCCAAACGCGCAAAGTTTGCACGACGCCACGCAAACGTCGGTGGGGTTGATATGCCGGTTGACGTTGAAGTACGTCACGTTGCCGTGCAGCCGCTCCCGCACCAGGTTGGCCATGTAGCCCACCGCCAGCAGGTCCGGCGTGCGGAACAGCACCACGCCATCGGCCTGCGAGAGCCGCTCCCCCTTCTGCACCTTCTCCAGGATGGGCAGGAGTCGCTGGTCGTCAATCACTGGCTGCAACAAATCAGTCGTCATATGTTTTTTACCCATCCACCGGAGAGAAATATGTCGGCGGCCCAGAGTGCAAAGAATATCAGGCTCACCCAGCCGTTCATCGTGAAAAACGCGGCGTCCACCCGAGAGAGATCGTCGTTGCGCACCAGCCGATGCTCCCACAGCAGCAACGCCGCCACAGCCGCGATGCCGATCCCCGCCGCGACGCCGAGCCCCAACGCGACGTGCAGGAAGATCAGACAGCCAATCATCCCCACATGGAACAGCCGCGAGACGTTCAGCGCGCCGCCGATGCCCAACCGCGCCGGCAGGCTGAACAGGCCCTCCCGCTGATCAAACTCGAAATCCTGGCAGGAGTAGATAATGTCAAAACCCGCCGTCCACAGCGTCACTGCCGCCGTCAACCACACGATCCGCGCGTCCAGAGAACCCGCAATCGCAATCCATGCCGCCGCCGGCGCAATGCCCAGTGCGAACCCCAGCACGACGTGCGAAAGCGAAGTGAACCGTTTGGTCCACGAGTAGCAGAACACTACGGCCAGGGCCGCCGGCGCCAGCCGCAGGCAGAGGTCGTTCAACATCCCGGCCGCCAACAGAAACACAGCCGACGTGGCGGCAATGAACCCCCAGGCGAAGGTGCGGCTCAACAGGCCCGCCGGGATGTGCCGCGCTTTCGTACGCGGATTGCGCCCGTCAATGTCGGCGTCCAGCACCCGGTTGAACGCCATGGCGGCCGAGCGGGCGCCAATCATCGCCACCACAATCCAGCCAAACTTCGCGGCCAGTCCCGTCGAGACATACCCCGTCTGCCGCCATGCCAGCAACGCACCGGTCAGCGCGAAGGGCAGTGCGAACACGGAATGCTCAAACCGGATCATCTCCAGCGTGAGCACGAACCGGCGCCAGAGGGCCGGTGTCTGAGTCTCGAGTGGGGCTGCTTGCTGCATTCGGGGCGGGAATCCAGTTACCATTTTAGTCGATGCATCCCAGTAGATTCCGGATGGCTTGTCTGGCCGGCGCCGCGTTGTGCGTTTCCCTGGCAGCCTGCGGCGACAAATCGATCGCGGCCGACGAACTCAATACCCGCCTGATCACCTTTCCCAACGGCAACAAGGTCCGCGCCGAGTTCGTTTCCCACCCCAAGGATGTCCAGCGCGGCATGAAGTACCGGGATTCGCTCGATCCCAGCCGCGGCATGCTCTTTCAGCACGGGCGCGAGGGCCACTTCCAATATTGGATGTTCGAGGTTCGCATCCCGCTCGATCTCATTTGGCTCGATAGCCGCGGCGTCATCGTCCAACTCGTCCACAACGCGCCGCCCTGCCCGGGCCCGCAGGAAAAGTGCCCGTCCTACGGCGGAGCTTTCAAGGCAATTCAAGTGCTCGAACTCGCGGCCGGCACCGCTGCGAAAAACGGGCTCAAGCCCGGAATGCGACTGGACTACTAAACCTATGGACCGCGATCACCTGAAAACCCTACTGGAATCCGTGCGTGACGGCGCCGTGGACATCGACGAAGCCATCGCCAAGCTCCGCCACCTGCCCTTTGAAAACCTCGGCTATGCCACCGTCGATCATCACCGCGCCATTCGCATGGGCATGCCGGAGGTGATCTTCGGCAAGGGCAAGACTCCGGAGCAGATCGCCGGCATCGCCACCCGCCTGCTCAGCCGCGCCAGCAACGTGCTGGCCACCCGCGCCTCCCGCGAGGCATTCGAACTGGTCCAGCAGCAGTTCCCGGAGGCCGAGTACTTTCCCCTCTCCGGCGCACTCCGCGTGTGGCGGGACCGCACCATGCTCGGCAAGGGCAACCTGGTTGTCATGAGCGCCGGCACCACGGATCTGCCCGTTGCGGAAGAGGCCATCGTCACTGCCGAGGTCATGGGCAACGAAGTCACCCAGGTGCACGACGTCGGCGTGGCCGGCATCCATCGCCTCTTCGGCAACTTCGATCGCATCAAGGACGCCCGTGTCATCGTCTGTTGCGCCGGCATGGAGGGCGCGCTGCCCAGCGCCGTGGGCGGGCTCGTCAGTTGCCCCGTCATTGCGGTGCCCACCAGCGTCGGCTACGGCGCCAGCTTCCACGGTCTCGCCGCACTACTGGGCATGCTCAACAGTTGTGCCAGCAACGTCAGCGTGGTCAATATCGATAACGGTTTCGGCGGCGGTTATGTCGCCAGCCTCATCAACCGGATTTAGTGCGTAGCCTGCAAAACGCCCTGCTTCACCACCTCGGCAAAGACATACAATCCGAACAGCGGCGTGGGCTCGCCGCGGCCCCAGCGATTCATCTTCCAGTCCGCACGCAGATACCTCACGTCCGGTTGATCCGTCAGGTCCACCAATAGACTATAAGTGCCGCAGTAGAACTTCTGCGGAAACGCGGCGATGGGCTTGTCGCTCCATACCTGTCCATCCACCGAGCCCCAGATCGAAACATCCAGACTCTCCTGCTCGATAATGCGGTTCACACCAAGGGTGACCGCCAACACCCCGCCGGCTTGCTCGCCAAGGTCGATTGCAGGTCCGGAACCGTTCTGCCGGACAACTTGATCAGGCAAAAGAAAATTCGGCAGCATCTCTAAACTCCTGAGGACACACTCTTAAGTAGTTGTCCCGCTAGGTCCAGAGTCTCATACTTTTTGCAGAAGCAGAAGCGAATTAGGTGAGCCCCCAGGTGGGGGTGGCGGAAGAAGCTACTGCCGGGCACACACGCAACCTTCACTTCTTCAACAAGATAACGGCTAAACTTCAAGTCATCCAGGGCTGTCAGAGATGTAATATCTGTAATCAGGTAATACGCTCCGGATGCCCCAAAACAGGTGAATCCGGCCGCCTCCAAATGGCCGCGCAGCCGGTCTCGCCGTCCGGTGTAGTGTGCCGCCAGACCGGCATAGTAGGAATCCGGCAGCGACAGCGCCAGCACACCAGCCTGTTGCAGCGGCGCCGCCGCCCCCACAGTCAGGAAGTCGTGCACCTTGCGGATCGAGGCCGAAAGTTCCGGCGCCGCCACCACCCACCCCACGCGCCACCCCGTGACCGAGTACGTCTTCGACATCGAGTTCACCAGGATGGTGCGCTCCCGCATCCCTGGCAGCGTAATCACCGGGACGTGCTCGGCGCCGTCATAGGTGATGTGCTCGTAGATCTCGTCGGTGATGCAGAGCGCGTTGTGCTCCTGGCAGAGCTCGGCAATCAAAGTCAGTTCCTCGCGCGAGAACACTTTGCCCGTCGGGTTGTTGGGCGTGTTGACGATAATCGCCTTAGTGCGCGAGTTGAATGCAGCGCGCAACTCCGCCGGGTCAAAGCGCCAGTCCGGCGCATGGAGCGTCACATACCGGCGCGTGGCGGAACAGAGGTCCGTGTCGGGTCCGTAATTCTCGTAGTACGGCTCGAAGATGATGATCTCGTCGTCCGGGTTGGTGGTGCCCAGCAGTGACGCGATCATGCCCTCGGTGGAGCCGCAGACCACCGTGATTTCGGTCTCCGGGTCCAGGGTCAGCCGGTAATGCCGCCGATACTTGGCCGCGATGGCATCGCGCAGCGGCTTGGCGCCCCACGTGATGGCGTACTGGTTGAAGTCCTCGGCGATCGCCTTGGCCGCGGCCTCCTTCAACTCGGCAGGCGCCTCGAAATCGGGAAAGCCCTGAGCCAGATTCACTGCGCCGTGCCGCATGGCCTGCCGTGACATCTCGCGGATCACACTCTCTGTGAAGTGCGCTACGCGGTCGCTGCGAAAGCGCTCATTTCCTTCGTTTGGCACTCGATTTCGCCTTCGTGTTGGATTTTGCCCGAGCCTTGGCCGCCGGCTTCACCGACGGTGTCTCTTCGCGGGGCGCCGGCTCGTTGGCATACAGCCACCGATAGATATCGGCGTTGCGCGTGATGATCTGCACGTAGTCCCTGGTCTGGGCAAACGGAATATTCTCTACGAACTCGCTCGGCTCCCGGTAGTCCGCCCAACTCCGCCAGGTGGGGATGCGTGTTGGCCCGGCATTGTAGCCGGCCAGCGTTTCCTCCACGTTGCCCTCGCGGGCGTCGAGTTGCCGGCGCAGGTAATAGGTGCCGATCTTCAGGTTCGTATCCGCGTTCTTCAGCGACGCTGGACGCACCACACCCAGGCCTATTCTGCGTCCCAACTCGCGCCCAGTCCCCGGCATTACCTGCATCAGGCCGATCGCCTTGGCGTAGGATACGACGTCCTTGTCAAACAACGACTCCTGCCGGATCAGTGCGGCCACCAGAAACGGGTCCAAATTCTGCTCGCGCGCATAACGCTCGATCTTCGCGCGATAGGGAAATGGAAAGGCTAGCTTCCAGAAACGGATCGGCGCCGCATCACGGCTCATAAACAGGTAGTCTGGCAGGGTCCCAATAATGTGCCGGATGCTGACATCGTGGGAGCCGCGGCGGGCGGCGGTCTCCGCCAACTCCATCGCCAAAGGCAGGCGGCGCTCTCCCGCCCGCACTCCAAAGCGCATCTCGCCTTCCGCCCACTTGTCGAGCCCGGCGCGCGCCAGCATCCGGCCCCGTTCCAGGCGCTGCGCGGTGACCGTATCGGTGGCCGTATCGGCCTTGCGAATCCGCTCAGGAAAGTGAAGGCCAGCCAGGAAGTTCTCCGTGGCGAGAGAGGCGCCCGCCTGCGCCACCTCGGCGCGCTTCAACCGCGCGCGAACAACCATCGCGTAGTAGTAGTTCGGAAAGCGGGTTTCCAGCTCAACCCAATAGCGTTTGGCCGCCGCGAAGTCGCCGGCCTGTTCCGAGAGCCGGCCCAGGTAGTAAAGGGCGGCTCCCGCCTTCTCCGAACCCGGGTAGAGCGTCAGGTGCGCCCGCAGTTCCGTCAGCGCGCTGGGGCGCCGCTCCAGGTAAGCGCGCCAAACCACCTTCCAGTGACAGTGAGCACCATCTTCCGTGTCGGGCGCCGAATCGGCGCAAGCCCGGTAGAGCCGCGTGTAGCTGGCGGATTCATTCTTGACCAACAGGCTGTTGGCTGCCGCCAGCAGCGCCCTCTGCCGCCAGACGGACGACGACGCGCGGCGCTCCATCTCGTCGAGAGTGGCCAGCATCTCCGGCTCCCGCTCCAACCGCCGGTAGCACAAGGCTATGTAGTGGAGCCGTTCAGCATCGGCCTCCGGATCGTTCACAGGCAGCGAGCGCAATGCCCGGAGGGCGATCTCGGTCTTGCGCGCGTGATAGTCCGCTGCGGCGGCGCGCACACGGGCCTGGTCGCGTTCCAGTCCGCCCAACAAGGGGATCATTCTTTCATACTCATCCTGTGCACGGCCCACCTGCTTGCCGTCCATCAGTTTCTGGCCGCGCTCCAGGCGGGCCTGCGGCATGGCCGGCGGAAAGCGGTCACCCAGTTGCTGCTGCAGGCGAGCCAGCGCCGCCTTCGCTTCTGTCTCCTCGTCGCTCAACGGGTAGCCAAAATAGACTCTCTGAAAGTGCGAGGCGGCACCCACCAGATCGCCCGTGGCCTCTTTCGCCTGTCCCGCCAACAGCGATCCCTGTGGCTGCGGCAGCTGATCCGGAGCCACGCGCGCCAGCATCTGGAGCGCCGCCTTGGGCTGATTCAATTCCATCAGAGCCCTCGCCCCCAACGCAGCGGCGCGGCCCGCCAGGGGCGACGCCGGCTGGGTCCGCCACACCGGATCCAGCGCTGGAACCACGGCCTGGAAGTTCTTGTTCTGCGCGTGAGCCTCCGCGATCCAAAACGCAGTGTAGTCGGCGATCAGCGGGAACTTCGGCTTGGCGGCCAGAAGATGGCTCAGCGCGGGATCGAGACTTCCCTTTTCGAGTGCCTCCACACCGGCCTTCAGACGCGCGGCCGCGTCGTCGGCAGGCTGTGCGCACACCGAAATAACGGCGCCCACCAGCAGGGCGGCGGCTCTAAACGAGCGGGCCAGGATACTCAACTCCCAGCAGCGAGGCATCGTCATTGGCAAGGGTCCGCACCAACTCCAGGTGGAAGTAATCGATCATCGACGGCACTGTCAGAAACTCGTGCTTGAACTGAGCCCGGCCGCGCTCCATTTCACCGCGCAGCGCCATATAGAGACGCGCCTGTTCCCTGCCCTGCCGAACGGCCTGAGCTTGGTAAAGACGCATTTCAGCCACACGGACCCGGGCGAATCGCTGTGCCTTGGCGTGCAGTTCCTGCTCCTCGCGAGAGAGCCGGGCCCAATCCGGAGAGTCAGGCGTCTGCACCGGCACAGGCCCCGGTTCCACCGGAGCCGGGGCGTGTGCCACAGGGGCAATCGCCATCAGCGCACCCGCCGGCGCTTGCGTCGTCGCGCGCTGCGCGGCTTGGCGGCAATCCAGCGCCATGCCCGCCAATGCCGTCACCACTTCCAGCACATTCGCATCCAACGGCTCGCCGTTGCTCTCCACATAAAGAATGGCGGCCACGCGGCGCTTCTGCTCGCTCTGGCCCACAATCACCGGAGCCAGGCACACCCGCTTCTCCTCGTTCGCGCCCAGGATCTCCGCCAGTTGCGACGACAACTCATTCGACGTCGCCATGGCGATCACGGTATCCATCGTCTCCAGCACCGTGGCAAATGCCGGTGCGTCTTTGGTAGGAACCCGTATATCGAGCAGCGCCCGCAGATTCTGCTCCTCGATCGCGCGATGATCCTCATATTGCAGCTCGCCGTTGATGATGCTGAACAGGATCGCGCGGGCAGACCATGCTGACGCGCCGTCCAGCAGCGCTCCCGCCCATCCGCCGCCGTCCTCGGCCTGCTCCAACCGGCGCGCGGTCTGGTTCAAGCGCTCGCTCATCACTCTCTCGGCCGCCGCCTTGGCACGAGCCGATTCTTCGGCCGCCATGGCCGACGCACGCGTCTCCACCTCGGTGCCAAACTGCGTCTGCAAGGCGTCAAACCGTTCGGCGAGTGCGCGCCCCACATGCTGGCGCCAGCCTCGCTCCAACTGCTCCTGCACCTGCTCGACATGCAGTTGCCAGGCGGCGCCAATCTGGTCCTCGGCCACGGCCCGTTCGGCGGCCAGAAAATCAACGGGTTGAGGTTGCGTGTCTTCCGTACTCAATGGAGGGATCCTTGTTCGAATTTTAGCGCGTCCGGGAGTTGTCACCGAATGGCAGCTCGAAGCGAAGCGAGTGTCTGGGTCCGGCCAGTTCAAATTCCAGTTTGCCATCTGCCGCCGCCGGCGACGGACCGTGGAGCCACTCGCCGCCCACCTGCGCTTCCAGGCAGGCCAGCTTCAGACGGCCCGCCGGTCTGGCTCCATCGAAGTCGAAGCACGCCTGAAACAGCCGCACAGGGTCTCCGCCTAGCTCTACGTTGCGGCCGCTGATATACCCGCTGGCGCGCACAGCATTGGGATAGGGTCCGCCCAGCCTGGAGGTCCGGAGCTCCAGATCGGAGTCCACCATGCCGCCCCGCCAAGGGTAGTTGTCCACGCGGCCCAGGAATCTGAGTTCGGGCGCCGCTCCCCCCAGGCGAAGGCTCGCACGCCCTGTAACGGGCGCCTCGTTCCAACGGGCACTCAATTCTGGCATCTCGATCATGGCGCCATCCCAGAAGATCCGGGCGGTCCAGTTGGTCAATGTCTCCTCGTCGAGTTGGAGTTTGCCGATGCGGAGTATGCCTTCGGCGTGACGGCCCCGCAACCAGGCAGGGATGGCGGCCTGGCGCCGCAGAGTGCGGTCCAGCAGGCTGCGGCGGCCGAGCAACGCGGGCTGCAAAAACTGGTGGAGGCCGGCGCCGGTGGCGTCTTCCAACGCTAAGCCAAAATGCCAGGGCCGCGGCGCATTGGGCGAATAGGATGCCTCGCCTGTGAACTTCCACAGGCCCCAGACGCCAGTGGCCTTCTTGGCGGACCACGAGGCGCCCTTCCAGTTCATGTCGGCTGATTCGAGGCGCAAGGGATCGGGCGCGCCGTCCACGGCACATGTCATTTCTTTGGCCAGCAAACGGCCCGACCAGGTCGACTCCTGCAAATCCCCGGCCGCTCCGCGCACAAAACGAAGCGCGCCCCGCACGCTGCCGCCCTCGCATGACTCCAGCACCGGCAAAGCAGGTACGCCTTCCAGGCTGGAAACGGCCGTGCGCAGTTCCGCCAAGGGCAGGTTCTCCGTCTCCACCCCGAAGTCGAGCGTCTCACTATCGGTTCGCCACATACCGGAGATCCGCGCCCGGTTGCCGGATGACGTTTCTACTGTCACCGGCGCCAGGGTGACGCCTGTGCCGGCCAGGACAATCTGCGCGGTCTCGATGGCCAGAGGGCCGGCCTCACCCATGCTGACCTTGCCCTCGCGCAGCTCGACGTTGCCCTCCAGCGGCTTGCTCTGGGAGTAGTCCATGAAGCCGACGACTTTGCCTTCCACTTTGAGGGACGGCGGAGCAGGAACGCCGAGCCGGGTGGCGAACTCCAGCAGAGCCGGGGCCGGCAGCTCTTCGAAAGCGAAGTAGGCATCCCATTTCGGATCGGCCAGCAGGTGCGCGCAGGCCAGCTTCACGGTGAGAGGCAACGCCTGTTTGTCCTTGGGCTTGACGGTGTGAATTTCCAGAGTCTGGCCGGAGAGATCCATGACACCCTCGTAGCCCAGCGCCCACTGCTGACCGCGCAGGCCAAACCAGCTGGGGCGATCTACTTTTTCTACCTCCACCGTGCCGCGGATGCGCAGTTGATTGAGGGGGCCATCGAGGGTGGCTTTGGCGGAGATGCGGCCCTGCAAGCCGAGATCGCGGCCCGTGACCAGAGTGAGCACTTCGCCGATGGCGCTGCGCTCCACGATCATGTCGATGGCCATGTCTCCTCGCCGCCCGCGCCGGGCCGCCACTTACCGCCGCCAGAGAAGCGGCCGAAGCCCTGCTCGGAGCGGTCCGTGCGGGCCGGGGATGCTTCATAGCGCCACTCGAGCGCGCCGCCGCCGGCGGCAGGGGGTTGCAGCTCAAGATCCACCGCGTTGAGGTAGAAGGGCGACTTGAGCGTGCCGTTCTTGAAATTGACCCGGCCTTCACTGATGGCGATGCGCGGCGCGGATCCGGACTTGGTGACTCCGGCGGCCATGCGCTGCAGGAGGCGTGCGAGATTCCAGCCCTGATCCTCGCGGCGCGTCAGGTTGACGCTGGCTGTGAGCAGGCGGACCGAGGAGATGCTCAGCCGGCCGGAGAAGAGGCTGGAAAAGCTGAGGCCGGCCTGCATTTCGCCGACATAGGCGAGCGGCTCGAGTCCAAACGCCGGATCGTCGGGGATCACCAGATCGATGGCGGAGAGACCGGGCGTCGGCAGGATCTGATAGTGGACCTCACGGAACTCCACCTTGCGGCCGAGGGTCTCCTCGAGTGCGACGGAGAGAGGCGCGCGCATGCGTTCGGCGTCCATCCGCGGGGCGATCAGGGCAGCGGCGCCAACCAGCACGAGTACGCCGGTGGTGATGAGAGCGACACGGCCCCAGCGGATGGTCACGAATGCACTCCAGAGATCAGCTGTTCGTAATCCTGCGGCGTATCGATGTCGCGATGAATGGCAGCGTCCGTGGTCTCGACGTAGATTGTAGTGGCGCGGTGCGCGCGAACGACGTCGCGCGCGGTGGCGTTGCCGGTGAGGGCGAGCACCTCGCCGGCGATGGCGGATCGCATCAGGATCGGGTGGCCGCGGTGGCCGTCGTGCGTGGGGATCACAAAATCAGGGGGCGTGGAGGCGGCGGCCCATGCCTGGCAGAGGGCTAGCAGAGTGGCGGGCGCGACACCGGGGGAATCGACGGGTTGCAGGAAGACGGCCTGGATATAGCTGGGCAGGGCGCGCAGGCCGCATTGCAGCGAACTGAGCTGGCCGCGATCCGGATCGGGATTGAGGAGGAGCACGGCGTTTTCCGCGCGCTTGGCGCCGGCCGCGATTTGGGCAGCGTGGTTTCCAAGGACGACGAAAACTTGGGCGCTGCAGGCGCAATGGAGAGCGATCTGCGCATCGAGAAACGTTTCGCCGTGATAGTCCAGCAGGGGCTTCGGGCGGCCCATGCGGGAAGACGCGCCCGCCGCCAGGAGGATGGAGGCGAAGTGAGGATGGGGCAGTATCACAGAGAGACGGCCTGCACTTCCGCGGCAGAGAAAACGGATTTCGTGACCGACCGCCAGTTGGACCCGGCGCGGCGCCGGATGGCGATCATCTCGGCGGCGACGCTGACGGCGATCTCCTCGGGCGACAGGGCGGCGATATCGAGGCCCATGGGGGAGCTGACGCGCTCGAACGAGGCGCGATCAATGCCCTCCTTTTCGAGTTCCTTATAGACGGCCAGCGCTTTGCGGCGGCTGCCGATCATGCCGATGTAGCAGGCCTTGGTGGAGACGGCCCAGCGCAGAACGCGCATGTCGTCGCGATGGCCGCGCGTGACGATGATGAGGTAGCTGCAATGATTGACTTCCAGCTTGGGGAAGACATCTTCGTATTCGTCCGCGAAGATGTCTCCGGCGTCGGGAAAGCGTTCGCGATTGGCGAAGGACTCGCGATTGTCGACGATGGTGGTTTGAAAGCCGATCATGCCGGCGACTTGGCAGAGGCTCTTTGAGATGTGGCCGGCGCCGAAGATGATGGCGCGAGGCTGCGGCTCTACCGGCTCAATAAAGACTTCCAATTGGCCTCCGCAAATCAGACCGTTATCGTAAGCGGCGTCCTGTCCGAGCGAGAAAGTGAAGCGGCGGGTTTTGCCGGTCTCCATGCAAAGGCGGGCGGCCTCCCAGACTTCGGCCTCGACGCAGCCGCCGCCGATGGTGCCGACGATGGAGCCGTCGTCCCGGACGAGCAGCTTGGCGCTGGTATAGCTAGGGATGGAGCCGTTGGCGTGGATGATGGTCGCGAGGGCGCATTTGCGGCCGGCGCGGCGGAGACGCACGACTTCTTCTAGGACGTCCACTGTGGTCAATTATACCCTGCTCTCTGGTGTGAGGAGGCGGGCGGGTGGAGGTAGACGCAAAAAAGCCCCGGGTATGATACCGGGGCTTTTTGTGTTAATCGGGCGACGTCCTACTCTCCCACGCACTTGCGCACGCAGTACCATCGGGGCTGAGAGGCTTAACTACCGTGTTCGGGATGGGAACGGGTGGGACCCTCTCGCTAGGATCACCCAAAGCTTGTGAGAGCTAAGGAATTGATATTGACGGGTAATCCACTATTGCTGCCTTGCAGCTTGTCAGAGGAAAGCTCTATGCTTGGAGTAAATTTTATGGTCAAGCCGAACGGGCTATTAGTAACGGTAAGCTCAACGTATTACTACGCTTCCACATCCGTCCTATCAACGTGATCGTCTTTCACGGCCCTTCTTATCTTTCGATTGGGAGATCTCATCTTGAGGAAGGTTTCGCGCTTATATGCTTTCAGCGCTTATCCAGACCAAAGTTCGCTACCCAGCGGTGCCACTGGCGTGACAACTGGATCACAAGAGCTTTGTCCACCCCGGTCCTCTCGTACTAAGGGCAGGCCCTCTCAAATCTCCTTCGCCCACCACAGATAGAGACCGAACTGTCTCGCGACGTTCTGAACCCAGCTCACGTACCGCTTTAATAGGCGAACAGCCTAACCCTTGGGAGCTTCTACACCCCCAGGATGCGATGAGCCGACATCGAGGTGCCAAACCGGAGCGTCGATGTGAACTCTTGACTCCGATCAGCCTGTTATCCCCGGCGTACCTTTTATCCGTTGAGCGATGACCCTTCCATACAGAATCACCGGATCACTAAGTCCTGGTTTCCCACCTGCTTGACTTGTAGGTCTCGCAGTTAACCTGGTTTATGCCTTTGCACTCGAAGGAGGATTTCCAAACCTCCTGAACCAAGCTTCGAGCGCCTCCGTTACAATTTAGGAGGCGACCGCCCCAGTCAAACTACCCGTCTACCAATGTCCCTGCTCCCGATCAGGGAGCTAGGTTAGAATCACAGAACGATCAGGGTGGTATCTCAATGGTGGCTCCTTCGAACCCAAGAGTCCGAATTCAAAGCCTCCCACCTATGCTGCGCAGACCGACCCATAATTCATTGATAGAGTGCAGTAAAGGTGCACGGGGTCTTTTCGTCTAGTGGCGGGTATCCGGCGTCTTCACCGGAACCACAAATTCGCCGGGCATGTTGTTACGACAGTCGCAGGATCGTTACGCCATTCGTGCAGGTCGGAACTTACCCGACAAGGAATTTCGCTACCTTAGGACCGTTATAGTTACGGCCGCCGTTCACCGGGGCTTCAATTCAGAGCTTCGACTTGCGTCTAACCCCTCCTTTTAACCTTCCGGCACCGGGCAGGCGTCAGCCCCTATACGTCGTTTTTATGACTTTGCAGAGACCTGTGTTTTTGTTAAACAGTCGCCCTGCGCTATTCTCTGCGGCCCACGTCTTAGGTGGGCACCCCTTCTCCCGAAGTTACGGGGTCAATGTGCCTAGTTCCTTAACAACCTATCACCCGAGCGCCTTAGAATACTCATCTCGACCACCTGTGTCGGTTTGTGGTACGGACTCCTTGGCTCTTAGCGGCTTTTCCTGGCAGACGAACCGGCGGATTTGCCTATCCGGTCCTCATCTCCCCCAGCACTGGAAACCATTACCAGTACCGAGCTCGACGCTGCGTCCCCGCATCGATATCTCCTTAGGAGGTCACGGAATATTAACCGTGTGTCCATCGGCTACGCCTTTCGGCCTCACCTTAGGCTCCGACTAACCCTGAGCGGATTAACCTTTCTCAGGAATCCTTAGTCTTACGGCGACAAGGGTTCTCACCTTGTTTATCGCTACTTATGCTGGCAGAGTCACTTCCTTCCGCTCCAGTAGTCCTCACGGTCTACCTTCACTGCTGAAAGGAACGCTCTCCTACCGCCAGTCTTTCGACTGACCCGCAACTTCGGTAGTATGCTTGAGCCCCGTTGGATTGTCGGTACCGGGCGGCTCGACCAGTGAGCTATTACGCTTTCTTTAAAGGATGGCTGCTTCTAAGCCAACCTCCTGGCTGTCATAGCCTCCCGACTTCCTTTCCCACTTAGCATACATTTGGGGACCTTAGTTGGCGGTCTGGGCTCTTCCCTTTGACAACGAAGCTTAGCCCCGCTGTCTGACTCCTGTATATTCGTTCTCGGCATTCGAAGTTTGGTTGGATTCGGTAACCTGGGAAGGCCCCTAGTCCATTCAGATCTCTACCACCGAGACGGTCCATACAAGGCTAGCCCTAAAGCTATTTCGGAGAGAACGAGCTATCACGGAATTTGATTAGCCTTTCACCCCTACCCTCAGCTCATCCGAGCTGTTTTCAACCAACACCGGTTCAGGCCTCCATCAGCTGTTACACTGACTTCACCTTGGCCAAGGGTAGATCATCCCGCTTCGCGTCTTTTCCCAGCGACTAAACGCCCAGTTAGGACTCGCTTTCGCTTCGGCTCGCTTTCGCTTAACCTTGCCACTGAAAAAAACTAGCCAGCTCATTATTCAATAGGCACGAGGTCAGGCATCCCCTTGCGGGTATAGCCCTCCCACTGCTTGTAGGCATGCGGTTTCAGTTACTATTTCACTCCCCTCGCAGGGGTGCTTTTCACCTTTCCCTCACGGTACTAGTTCACTATCGGTCACAATCGAGTATTTAGCCTTACCGGATGGTCCCGGTGGATTCCAGCAGGGTTTCTCGTGTCCCGCTGTACTCAGGAGCCACTTTAAGGAGGATTGCATTTTCGCCTACGGGGTTATCACCCTCTATGACTGGCCTTTCCAGACCATTCGACTAACGCTTTCCTATCCCTATTTGCTACTCTCTCACCTTCCCCGTAAACTTTCGCCTACGGAGCTCGCGAGAGAGTAATTGTGGTCCTACAACCCCGAGCTCTCCTTTCGAATCGCTCGGTTTGGGCTGTTCCGAATTCGCTCGCCACTACTATCGGAATCTCTGTTGATTTATTTTCCTCCGGGTACTGAGATGGTTCACTTCCCCGGGTTCGCTCTGTACACCTATGTATTCAGCGCACAGTACCTGGTGTTAACACCAGGTGGGTTGCCCCATTCGGAAATTTCCGGATCACAGGCTGCTTGCGCCTCCCCGAAACATATCGCTGCTAGCTACGTCCTTCATCGCCTGATTGTGCCAAGGCATCCACACGCATGCCCTTAGTAGCTTGACCATAAAATTAACACCATTCACAGAACTTTCAAGACTGAGCCTAGACTAGGCTCAGATTCTCAGCGCTCTGACAGTCACTCCCACACCCTGGGGCTCCCCATGGCTTCAGAGCAACTTGCATCACCATGGGCTATGACGTCCCATGATGACGCGGCAATTTGCGGATTACCCGTCAATATTCAATTGTCAAAGAACCTGTTGGTCCTGATTAGCTCAGGAGGCAATCTTCTCTTCCGAGAATCTTGGCTTCTGGTCTATTCAAGCTATCTGACTGACACGCGAGGTTGGGTGGTAGGTGGTGGGCCTGGGTGGATTCGAACTACCGACCTCACCCTTATCAGGGGTGCGCTCTAACCAACTGAGCTACAGGCCCGGGTGGATGCTGGTGGAGCTGAACGGGATCGAACCGATGACCTCCTGAATGCAAATCAGGCGCTCTCCCCAGCTGAGCTACAGCCCCTCTTGTGTCAGGATCGGGGCCAGACCTCAGGCTTGCACCGAGATCCGACCCCAACCTGTTACAGGTTATCGAGGCCAGTTGAACGCGAGGCAGGGAGGCAAGCTCACCTGCACTAGTTAAATCACAATTTCAAACTCAAGAAGAGATCCGGGACAGGATAGACCAGCCGAAGCCGATCGTACCCTTGGGACCGATTTTGTTAACCCTGTACAAATGGGGTTTCGATCCGTTTTCTCTTAGAAAGGAGGTGATCCAGCCGCAGGTTCTCCTACGGCTACCTTGTTACGACTTCACCCCAATCATGAGTCATACCTTGGGCCGCTGCCTCCTTGCGGTTAGCATACAGACTTCTAGTACAACCCACTTTCGTGATGTGACGGGCGGTGTGTACAAGGCCCGGGAACGTATTCACGCCGGCATGCTGATCCGGCATTACTAGCGATTCCAGCTTCACGCAGGCGAGTTGCAGCCTGCGATCCGAACTGAGACCGGTTTTTTCCGATTTGCTCCCCCTCGCGGGTTAGCGTCGTATTGTACCGGCCATTGTAGCACGTGTGTAGCCCTGGACATAAAGGCCATGATGACTTGACGTCGTCCCCACCTTCCTCCAACTTATCGCTGGCGGTCCCCTGAGAGTTCCCAACTGAATGATGGCAACACAGGGCAAGGGTTGCGCCCCCTTGCGGAGTAACGATATTTCTACCGTCGTTGATCAGCCGTTCGAGCCCAGGTAAGGTTCTTCGCGTTGCGTCGAATTAAACCACATGCTCCACCGCTTGTGCGGGCCCCCGTCAATTCCTTTGAGTTTCAGCCTTGCGACCGTACTCCCCAGGCGGCAAACTTAACGCGTTAGCTACGGCACGCACCCAATGAAGGGCGCACACCAAGTTTGCATCGTTTAGGGCGTGGACTACCAGGGTATCTAATCCTGTTTGCTACCCACGCTTTCGTGCCTCAGCGTCAGTCATGGTCCAGATAGCCGTCTACACCGCAGGTGTTCCTCCTGATATCTACGCATTTCACCGCTACACCAGGAATTCCACTATCCTCTCCCACACTCTAGCTAGCCAGTTTTCGGCGCACCCTCCCAGTTAAGCCGGGAGATTTCACACCAAACTTAGTTAACCGCCTACGCACTCTTTACGCCCAGTAATTCCGAACAACGCTTGCTGCCTACGTATTACCGCGGCTGCTGGCACGTAGTTAGCCGCAGCTTCTTCTCCGGGTACCGTCATTATCGTCCCCGTCGAAAGAACTTTACACCCCGAAGGGCTTCATCGTTCACGCGGCGTCGCTGCATCAGGGTTTCCCCATTGTGCAAGATTCCCCACTGCTGCCTCCCGTAGGAGTCTGGCCCGTGTTTCAGTGCCAGTGTGGCCGTGTGCCCTCTCAGGCCGGCTATCGATCGTCGCCTTGGTAGGCCATTACCCTGCCAACTAGCTAATCGACCGCGGACTCCTCTCCCTGCGCCTTTCGGCTTTCTCCTCTCGGACGTATGCGGTATTAGCCCCGGTTTCCCAGGGTTATTCCCCACAAGGAGGTAGATCATCCACGTGTTACTCACCCGTGCGCCACTATACTCAGGATTGCTCCCTTTCTCGTGCGACTTGCATGTGTTAAGCGCGCCGCCAGCGTTGATTCTGAGCCGGGATCAAACTCTCATATAAATATTGAGTTTGACTTCGCCCCGGTTATTACTCAAGTCTGAAACGGAATTAACTTCGCGTTCAACCAGATTGTCAAAGATCTGAACATCAGCAACCGATCCCGAAGGAAGAGCTGACTGATGCCGGCCTCGAATGGCGTCTTGGCACGCACTTGCTTGCGTCCCGTTTCCAGGAAGCGCACAAGTTTCGTTTGCCAAAAGTCGGGAAACTTGAAAACTGCTAAGAGCTTGAACCGACCAGGCTGTGCGTTCCGCTGGTTTCTGCCGTTTCCGGCTCGCCTTGCTTTCCGCTTTCTGCCCGCTTGTTGTCGGCGCCCAGAGAGTAGAATACCAATCCGGTTACCGAAGTGCAAGCGTCCTGGGAAGTTTTATTCGCCCCCCCATGTGAATGATCGTGTACAGCTATGTGACGGCGCCGGTGGCGAGGTGGTTTCCCTGCCCTGGCGGCTGGGCGATGGAACGGCGCAAGGGTTCTTGGTTTGATGCAGATAGGCGTGAGGTCGGGATGGGGTTGGGAGAGGGGCGGAGCAGTTTGGGTTGAGTCTGGGCCGGCGGGTCGGGCAGGTCCGAAGAAGTGACGGTGCGCGCCGGTCTTGCGCACTTTGGAGGAGCGGTGCCAGTTGGACAGGCTGCATCGGTTTCTGACTTGTGTGTTTTGTTGCAGTTGTGGGTCCGTTCGGCGTAAATCGCTGAGTGAGGAGGGTTGTGGGAGGGAGGGCTGACGGCTGAGAACGGTGGGCGGGCCGCCGCTGGCGGGAGCCGGAGGCACTGCGGGAGTCTGAGCGACTTGTTTGTTTTGTTGCAGTTGTGGGTCCGTTCGGCGTAAATCGCTGGGTGAGCAGGGTTGTGGTAGGGAGGGCTGGCGGCTCGAGAAAGTGGGCGGGTCGCCGCTGGCGGGAGCCGGATGCACTGCGGGAGTCTGAGCACTTGTCGTGTTTTGTTGCAGTTGTGGGTCCGTTCGGCGTAAATCGCTGAGTGAGGAAGGTTGTGGGAGGGAGGGCTGGCGGCTGAGAACGGTGGGCGGGCCGCCGCTGGCGGGAGCCGGAGGCACTGCGGGAGTCTGAGCGACTTGTGTGTTTTGTTGCAGTTGTGGGTCCGTTCGGCGTAAATCGCTGAGTGAGGAAGGTTGTGGGAGGGGGGCGGTTGCGGTTGTGGGAGCTAGGGCGGGCGGCTGGAGAAAGTGGCAGGCCACCGCTGGTGGGATCCGGATGCACTGCGGGAATCTGAGCGGCTTGTTTGTTTTGTTGCAGTTGTGGGTCCGATCAGCGTGCATCGCTGAGTGAGTAGGGTGGTGGGAGGGAGGGCGGGCGGGGAGAGTTGCGGGGGCTGACTTCCACTGGTGGCCGCGGGCTGGGCTTGGGCTATTTGCGCGACTCGTTTGTTTTGTTGCAGTTGTGGCTTTGATCGGCGTGAATCCTGTAAGCAGGCGAACGGGTCCTCGACGCCGGCCTGGGAGGCGGCGGGCCTCGCGGCGGTTCGGGGACGGCGCGAAAGCGGTGGATTCAGGCAGACCTGCAGGGCGCGGATGGCGCGGAGGATCTTGTGATCGTTCCGAATGGTCAGGCACCGGAAGGGACGGATGGCGGGATCGAAGGTGAAGAGATGAGCGGCGCGGGCGGCGTCCTGGGGGTAGCGACTGAGGCAGGTGGCGAGGAGTTGCTGTTCGTAATCGAGGAGGCGATCGTGCCAGAGAACGAGGAAAGCGAGGTGGCCTTCGAGCTTGCGGCGGATGGGATCGGCAGTATGGGCGGTGAGGCGGCAGGCCTCGTCGCGGAGGCTGTCATTCCAGGACTCGGGCCTGGCGTGGGTGCGGGCGTAGCTGTGGTGTACGCAGGCATTGCAGGAGGATCGGCGCTTGCCGGCTGAGGTACGCGGCCCGGTGGAGCGGCGCGAATTGGCGCGGTTGGCAGCGATCTTCTTTTCCGTGATGCGGACCAGGGCCATGGGTTTATCGCTCCTTGCGGAAGGTCCTGAGGATCTGGAGTGTCTCCTTGAAGCGGCGAAGGGCGGCGGTTTCGAGATTGCCGTATTCGCGGATGGACGCGCGGGTTTGGGGCTCGCGGGTGGTGAGGTGATGGGCTGCCTCCGGGCTGATGTTGTCCCAGCGGCTTTCGGTGGTGCGCTGTTGATTGGCCATCTCGACTTCGATGGCGGCGGGCTCGCAATTGCCGGCGCGCATGGAGCGCCAGAAGTTGCGGACGGCCTATTCGGTGAGAAAACGCTCGAAGTCATTGGTCGGCTGGATGACCTCCTTGGCGGCATTGCGGACGAATTCGAGAGCGGCGGCGTCTTCGTAATAGAGGAGGATGCCGGCGCCTTCATTCGAAGACAGCGAATGATCAACCGGGCGCTTGAGAGCGCACGGCTGGTGCGACGGGGCCGGCGTGGTGTTCTTGGTGGACTTCATGACGTAGTATTCACCCGGACACAGTGTCTAGCATGGAGTTGGCGGGCCGGAGGGTGGTTTCGGGCTAAGTGATTGATTTGGTGGGAAGGAAAGTCTGAAATTCGACGTGAACGGCTTTCCGTTCCAGGCGGAGTTTTGAGGTTGGCGGAGGGTGGAAGTTGCGGTGGGGCTCCGCGCGCCGCCGGGATTCGTCCGGCCAAGACCAGGGTGGGGCTCAAAACGGGTCCGACCCTTCAGCCAGCGCCCGACCCGCGAATGAGCCCCCGGAGATCTCCTACTCTGCGCGTAGCGCCCAAACCGGAGCAATACTGGTTGCCCGCCGGGCCGGCGCCAATGCAGCGGCCACGGCCACGCCAGCCATGACGAGCGCCACCGGACCCACCCAGACTACAGCCGGCACAGCCTCAATCCACCAGATCTTGCTGACGAGCACCCTGATTATCATCAGAGCCAGCAGGCTTCCAACCCCGGTGCCCACCAGTGCCAGGTGGATCCCACCCCGCAGCACATGCCGCAGCACCTGCCGGGGCTCGGCGCCGAGCGCCATCCGAATCCCGATCTCCCGAGTCCGCATGGCCACAGCGCGCGATGTCACGCCATAGATCCCCGCGCCCGCCAGCAACAGCGCTGTCACCGCGAAAGTGCACAACAGGCCCATGACGAACTCGAACGGGGCTCCATACTGTTCCTTGGCCGCGTACAGAGTCTGAACCTCGCCCAGCGGCAGATCGGGGTCCAGCGTCCGCGCTACCTTCCGCAGAGCCGTCGCCGCCGGCGCAGGATCGCGCGCCACGCGCAGCAGCACACGCATGGACCGCGCGCCGACCTGCAAATGCGGAACGGCGATCTCGTACTTCGCCGTCCGGACCATACCCTGCGACACGTCCGCCGAGATGCCCACCACGGTCCGCCAAGTGCCGTCCACCTGCACCCGGGCGCCAATCGCCTCCGCGCCCGGCCACAGCTTGGCTGCCAGCGATTCGCTGACCACCGCCACCGGCGGGCGGTCGCCGGTATCGGACTCAGCGAAGGAACGCCCCCGCGCAAACCGAGTCCCGCGGCCTCATAATAGCCCGGGCTGACCACCCGGTAGCCGGCAAAGGCCGGCTCCGCGGCCGCACCCTTCGCCTGCATTGAGTGAGCGCCGGTGTGTATCGGCATCGAATTCACCAGCGCCGCCGCCTCCACACCTGGCAGTTCCCGCGCCCGCGCCAGCAACTGGTTGTAGAACACCCGGCGCTTCCCATCGGTGTCGTAAGTCCGCTCAATCGGGGTCGCCTGCATCGTCAGCCGGTGATCCAACGGGACACCCCAGTCGAACCGCCAGAACTGGCGGATGCTATACAGCAGCAGACCTCCGCTAGCCACCAGCACCACTGAAAGCGCCACCTCCACCATTACCAGCATGCCCGTCAGCCTCTGCCGCCGCGAGCCGCCCGAATGTCCGCGGCCGCCTTCCTTCAGGGTGCCGGAGACGTCCACGCGCGACCCACGTAGCGAGGGCAATATCCCGAACACCACTGCAGTCGCCACTGAGACGATCAGGGCGAAGCCCAGCACGCGGCCATCGATCTCGAACCCGTCCACGCCGTCATTGGCCATCAGCGGACCCATCCTGGCGCTGCACCACCCAATCGCGAGATACGCCAAGCCCACGCCCGCCGCCCCGCCCGCCAGAGCGAAGGCGAGACTCTCGGTCAGGAACTGCCTCACCAGGCGCCACCGGTCCGCGCCCATCGCGATCCGGAGCGCCACTTCCTTCGATCGCTCCGTGGCCCGTCCCAACAAGAGGCTCGAAACGTTCACGCAGGAGATCAGCAGCAGGCACACCACAGCCATGATCAGGACCTTGGCCACGGGAGCCGACGCCGCCGCGGCGAGAGTCGCCTGGAGCCCGTCCACTCTAATCGTGAAATCGCGATCCGGGTCCGGATGCTCGCCCGCCAGACGCTGCGAGACCACGGCCATTTCGCTCCGCGCGCTCGCCAGGGCCACACCGGGCTTCAAACGCGCCAGCACGGAGACCGAGCCCTTGTCATAGGCGAGCTCCGCCGTGGTGGGGATCAGCGGGGTCCACATCCGCGCGCCGCCCTCGATCAGAGTGGCGCGCAGCGGACCCGGCATCACGCCAACGATCGTCACCGCGGAACCGTCCAGCCGCAGAGTCTGCCCGATGACGTCCGCCCGGCCGCCGAGCGCGCCCCGCCAGTACTCTTCACTCAACACAACCACCGGCTGCCCGCCCCGCGAGTGGTCGCCGGCCGAGAAGCCCCTGCCCAGCATCGGCCGCACGCCGAGCAACTCAAAGTACCCGCGCGCCACGCGTTCGCCCCGCACGCGCTCCGGCTCGCCGCCCGAGTTCACAATGAAGCCCTGCGGCCGGTACGCCACAATCCGGTCGAAGGACTGCGCCTGGCGCTGCCACTCCTCGTAGTCGCGATAGCGCACCGGCGCCATCGGCCCTTCCTTTTGCCCGCGCGTGTACGCCTCGCCCATCATCACCAGTTGCTCCGGATGCGGGTAGGCCAGCGGTTTGTAGAATAGAGTGTTTAAGATGCTAAACACCGTTGTACTGGCGCCAATGCCCACCGCCAGAACGGCCACCACCAGCAACGTGAACCCCGGAACGCGCAGCATCCCGCGGAACGCATGGCGGACGTCCAGCAGCACCGCCTCCACAGCCGGCAAGCCTCTGGTCTCGCGGCAGATCTCCTTTGTCTGTTCCACCCCGCCGAACTCGCGCAAGGCGGCGTACCGCGCTTCTTCGGGAGACTCGCCGCGCTGGCGCGCCTCCTGCTCCAGCATCTCCAGATGGCAATGGAGTTCCTCCTGCATCCGCGCCTCCATTCGGCGCTTGGTCCACAGGCCGGAAACCCGATTCAGGAACACTCGAAGTACATTCATGATCTACTCCTACGTACCTTGCAGCAGCCGGGTAATGACGCCGGCCATCCTCTCCCAGTTCTCGGCTTCCACCGCCAGTTGCTCCTGCCCTGCGGCAGTTAGACTGTAGTAGCGGGCCCGGCGGTTGTTGTCCGAGCGCCCCCACTCAGAATCGATCCACCCTCGCTGCTCCAGCCGCAGAAGCGCCGGGTACAGAGTTCCCTGGTTCAGTTGCAGCATGTTTTCAGACACCTGTTGGACCCGCTGTGCGATCCCGTAGCCGTGCAGCGGGCCCATCGTCGCTAAGATCTTCAGGACCATCAGGTCCAGCGTGCCCTGCAACACGTCGGCTTTCGAGCCCTCTTTCATGGCGCGGTCCTCATTTCCAAGTCCGCTCCTGTTGGCGGTCAACAGGAGATACGAATGGATAGACGCCGCCGTTCGGAAAAAGTTCCGGGGTGAGCACAACCTCGTGGCATTACTTCTGAAGTGGCGGAAAGCTGACTCTTCGGGTCTGATTGCGGACGCTGCAGTTCCTCGTGCCGTATCGCGTGACGGGCGGCGATGGGTTTAGTTCGAGGGGCGAGTGGAACCAGGCGGGTCAAGGGTATGCAGGCCGCGGGTCTTGCCGGTTCCGCAGTTTGTGCGAAGTGCGAGCCGATTTCAGAGCCAAGGGTCGCGATCGCAGACTTCTTGCTGGGGTGGACGCAGGTGACCGCGGCGGAGCCAGGGCGAGGGGCAACAGAATATCGGAGAGAACGCCACCCGCCGCCGCTATACTGGGGACGGTCTCGAATCCTGTATGCGCCTGTTGCCGTGGGTCTCGCTCGTGTTCGCCGGTCTGCCATGTTTCGCCTGGGACACGGCCCCGCACCAGCGCATCACCCGCGTGGCGCTCGCCTCGCTTCCCCAGCGCCTCCTCGACCGCTTCGGCGCGGAGGCAGGCCCGCTGGCGGAGACCTACTGCATGTACCCTGACCGGTACAACGAGATGGAGAACTACAGCTTCGTCCGTAAGAGCCCTGGCCCGCGGACGGCCGCGGAGATTCGCTCCTACTGCCTCCGCCCCGATGGCGCGCTCATCCATGGGGCGACCGGTGATCTGGAATCCGACACGGGCACACTGGTGTTCCTGTTTGAGCGGATCGTCTCGAATCTCTCCGCTAAGAATCCGGGCGAGGCCGCGAAGTACGCGGGGGTCCTTTCTCATTTCATTGCGGACTCGCTGAGCCCGCCGCACTCGGCTGGAATTGAAGGCAAACTGCATGCGGTGCTCGAACGGAGCCTGTCGGAGTTCGCACTGGCGCGCGCGCCGGGTAAAGCCGGCAAGGGCATTGTGGATTCCGCGCAGTCCGTGCTCCGGCGGTGCTACCAGGGCGCGGAGCGGAACCGGCGCGATCTGCCCGTCATGATCCGGGTTGCAGAAGCTGGGGACGAGAAGGCGCTGGAGCCGTATCTGCTGCGGGCAGGGCGGGACGCGGCCGAGATTCTTGCGGATGCGCTGTTTACGCTGACGGAATTGGGTCAGGGCTCGCGCTGACGCCCTCCACGCCATATCGCGCGGGCCTCTCCACGGGGCGTAGCGCGATGGTACACACGAGGAGAGTCATTCCCACCGGAGCTTTCGAGACAGGGTGAACCTTGGGAAGTCGAGTATTGCGGATTGGGGAGTGGGCGGGGGCGCGGCGCGGGGCCGTTCCGCGTGTTGTACCATCGGCGCATGCGGAACTTCTGCTGCCTTTTTGTGGTTGTGATCCTGGCTGCCGCTTGCGCGGAGCCGGGCGGCGCACAGAAGCCGGAACTGCGTGCGGGCGTCAGTGTCGAGATGGCTGGCACGCAACACGCTGTGGCGATGCCGGAGGCCGATGGGCCGGATGCGGTAATTGTGGCCGTGACCCAGAAGGGGAACGTCTATCTCGGGATCACGCCGCGCTCGCCGGCGCAGTTGACGGAGGAGTTGAAAAAGATCTTCGCCGGTCGCTCGTCGAAGAGTGTGTATGTGAAGGCGGACACGCGTGTGGGCTACGCGAGCGTGGCAAGGGTGCTGGCGGCGACGCGGGAGGCGGGCGTCGAGTCTGCGTATCTACTGACCGCGCAGGCGCTGCCGGCGGACACACCGAGTTATGCACTGCCCAAGGGGCTTCGCGTGTCTGCCAGCGCGGCCCCGGCTTCGGCGATTCGGGCGTCCGCTCGTGGTGAGGCTCCAGGGTCCGTTGCTTTGTCGATTGAGGGGTCGGCGACGACCATGGCGCAACTCCGCGCAGACCTGGCGAAGGCCGTGCAGGGGCAGCGCGGCAGGGGGGTGTCTCTGAGCGCGGATGGGGCGCTGAGCTATGGAGACGTGGTGCGCGTGGCGGATGAGTGCGTGGGGGCCGGAGTGGGCGTGACGCTGGCGACACCCAGCCGTTAGGAGGGCGTGGCGCTGACCGGCGAGAGTACAATCTGGGCGGACCCATGTTTTGCTCCGGCTGCCAGAACAACACGCTGCATCGCCAAAAACGGCGAATCTGGCAGAGGCTCTGGTTGAGAGCGATCTACAAGTGCGGACGCTGTGGGCAGCGTGAAGCCATCTACTGGCTGGACCTGAGCGATATCTTCACGCTCACCGCGTGCTGCCCGCGGTGCGGCAATACGAGGCTAAAGCGGTACTCGCGGCTGGACCACATCGAAGGGCTCTACACGGCTCCGCACAGCCACTGGCAGCGATTTCTGGGCGCACCGTTGTATTACTGCTTTCCGTGCCGGCTGCAGTTCTACGATTTCCGGAAGCCCCATGAGAAACGGGGGGCCTAGCGGCGCCCGTTCGCGGCGGACGGGCGGCCTCGGGACGGTCTCTGGCCGCATAATGAAGCCATGTCGATTGCACGACTCTGCGGGCTGGTGGCGGCGTTGGCCTGGGGCGGGCCGGCGATGGGCGCGGGTGAGTGGATTCCTCTATTTGATGGCAGGTCGCTGGAGGGGTGGAGGCAGACGGCGTTTAGCGGGCGGGGCGAGGTGACGGTGAGCGGGGGGATGATCCGGCTCGGCAACGGTCGCACGACGGGGCTGACGTGGACAGGGGAGTTTCCGCGGACGGGGTATGAGATCCGGTTTGAGGCGGCTCGGCTGGAGGGGAAGGACTACTTCGCAGGGATCACTTTTCCGGTGGGCGGCTCGTACTGTTCGTGGACGAACGGGGGGTGGGACGGGACGGTGGTGGGGCTCTCGAATCTGGATGGGAATGACGCGTCGGAGAACGACACGTCGCTGGTGCGGGACTTCGTTCAGGGGCGATGGTACGCCTTCCGGCTGGCGGTGACGTCGCGGCGGATCCGGGGTTGGATCGATAACGATCTGGTGATTGATGTGGACATCGCGGCGCGGCAGCTCAGCCTGCCGTTTGGAGAAGGAGACCTCTCGACGCCGCTGGGCTTTGCGTCGTACCGGACGGTGGCGGGCCTGAGGAAGATCGAGTACCGGCGGCTGGCGGCGGACGAGCTCAAGTAGGTGTAAGCGCGCCCCACTGCGCGGCGTGGGGGCTGTATAATGCCGAGCAGTGGCGGAAAGGATCGCCGCGAAGGAGAGCTATGAACAGACGCTACTTTCTCATGGGTGCCGGGGCGGCGACAGTGACGCGGACGGTACGTGCGGCGCAGAGCGCGAATGATACGGTGCGGGTCGCGGTAGTGGGCTGCGGCGGCCGGGGCAACAGCCATATGGGCGCTTGGACCTCGATGCCGAACGTGGAACTGGCGGCGCTGGTGGATGTGGACGATTCGCACTCGGAGCGCTTCATTGGCGCATTGCAGCGCAGGGAAAAGAAGCCGGTACCGATTTTCCGCGACATCCGCAAGCTGCTGGAGGACAAGAATATCGACGCGGTTTCGATTGCGACTCCGAACCACTGGCACACGCTGCAAACGATCTGGGCTTGCCAGGCAGGCAAGGACGTGTATGTGGAGAAGCCGTGCTCGCACAACGTCTTTGAGTCGAAGCAGATTGTGGCGGCGGCGCGGAAGTACAACCGGATGGTGCAGATGGGCAGCCAGAGCCGGTCTTCCCCAGCATTGCAGGAGGCCGTGCAGAAGCTGAAGGCCGGCGAATTTGGCGAGATCTACATGACGCGGGCGCTGTGCTTCAAGGCGCGCAACACGATCGGGAAGACGCCGGAATCGCCGGTGCCGCCGGGCGTGGATTACGACATGTGGACGGGGCCGGCGCAGATGCGGCCGTTCACCAAGAACCGATTCCATTACAACTGGCACTGGTTCTGGGACACGGGCAACGGCGATCTGGGCAACCAGGGCATTCACGAAGTGGACATCGCGCGCTGGGGTCTGGGTGTGACGCATCCGACGAAGATTACGGCGATGGGCGGCAAGTATATGTTTGACGATGACCAGGAGACGCCGAACACGATCACCGCCAATCTCGAATTCGTGGTGAACGGCAAGACGAAGATGATGACGTTCGACGTGCGGCACTGGTACAGCAACCATGAGGCGGGCATCGGCGGCGAGAAGGCGGGCAACACGATCGGGAACACGTTCTACGGATCCGAGGGCTATCTCGCCATCGACAACTACAACAAGTACTACAGCTTCATGGGGCGCGAAGGGAAACCGGGGCCGGCACGGATCGAGCGCGACCGCCACTTTGAGAACTTCATTGCGGGCGTTCGCAGCCGCAAGCGGGAAGAGTTGACCGCCGAGATCGAAGAGGGCGCGATGTCCTGCGTGCTGATGCACCTGGCCAACATATCGTACCGTTTGGGCCGGACGTTGAACTGGGATGAGAAGACGTGGACGGTGAAGGGCGACGCCGAGGCGACTGCGATGCTGACGCGGAACTACCGAAAGCCGTATGTGGTGCCAGAGAAGGTCTGACGCGGTTTCGTAGGGAAGCAACGCTCCGGCGGGACGGGTGTCCTGCTGGAGCGTTTTTGTGTTCGGGGGGCTAGTCCTTCGCAGCGGCTTCCAGCGTGGCGATGTCGAACTTCACCATGGTCATCATGGCGGCCATGGCTTTGGGGTTCTTCAGGAGGGCACCGATGTGTGCGGGCACGATCTGCCAGCAGAGCCCGAACTTATCGGTGAGCCAGCCGCAGGCCATGTGCTTGCCGCCAGCCAGGAGCTTGTCCCAGTAGAGGTCGAGTTCGGCCTGATCCTGGCAGGCGACAGAGTAAGAGAAAGCGGGTGTGAAGGTCTGCGCGGGGCCGCCATTGAGGAAGGTCATGGGCTGGCCCATCAGCTCGATGGTGATGGTGGCGATCTTGCCGGCGGGCCAAGGGCCGACGCCGGTGGAGCGCAGTTCGTTCAGCTTTTTCGATTGCGGGAAGACGGAGAGATAGAACTCGGCGGCTTCCTCGGCGTTGTCGTTGAACCACAGAAACGGTGTGATTTTGCTCATAGTCTGGTCTCCAGCCAATCTATTTTGAACCGTCGAGACGATGGCTCGCGGTACGTAGGGTTGGTTTCAGTATCGCTTACAGGCAGGACGTGGGATGGGGTGGATTACCCTCGTAGGGATGAGCACATTGCCGCAGATCGCAGAGTATCGACGGGAGTTGATCGAGGCTTTTCCGCCTCTGCCCTTTGATGGACTGGTCTCGAAGCATGACGAATGCGACGACGGAATCCACTTGCGCCGGGCGCTCGCCGGGAGGCGCTGGGATGAGCTTTCAGCGGAGGTGCTGTTTCACGGCTCCATCGGGCTTGTGCTTTTGGAGCCCAGCGCCCTGACCGCGTTCCTTCCGGCATGGCTGCTGCGATCAATGGAGACTTGTGATCAGAGCGATCCCATTGTCCTGGAATTCACGTTGTATTTCCTCTGCCCGGGCAACGAGGATGAGGGCTGGGACGAGAAGCGGATTGCCGAGACGGTTGGGCTCTTCAATCCCCGCCAACGGGACGCGGTGGCGGACTTGCTCCGCTTCGTTGCGAATTGGGATCAGCAGCCGTACTGGAAACGAAGGGCCGAGTTTGGGTTGAGCTGGTGGGCGCCCAGGTCGGTGTAGCTGCCAAAAACCACACGCAGCAAACTGCACCTGCTTCGAAGAATCGCAGCCGAAAATGCGATAGAGTTGTTGGCGCATGAAAGAGACGTCAGTGTTCGCTTCGCCCGCGAATCGCGCCACCACGAAGGCGCAGGTTCCTGCTTACAAGAACACCAAGCTCACGCCGGAGAAGAGGACCAGGGACCTTCTCGCCCGGATGACGCTGGAGGAGAAGGCCGCGCAGATGGTCTGTGTCTGGCAGCAAAAGGCGCAGACTCTGATCGACGAAGACGGGCAGTTTGACCACGCCAAGGCGAAGAAGGCATTCAAGAAGGGCCATGGCCTGGGGCAGGTGGGCCGGCCCAGCGACGCCGGCAAGGGGCTGGAGGCGCGCGAGAACGCGGAGCTGACCAATGCGATCCAGCGCTTCTTTTTGGAGGAGAGCCGTCTGGGCATTCCGGTGATTTTTCATGAGGAGTGCTTGCACGGGCAGGCCGCGGTGGGCGGCACCAGTTTTTCGCAGCCTATCGGACTGGGCGCCACCTTCGATCCGGCACTCGTGGAAGCGTTATACACGATGACGGCGGCAGAGGCGCGGGCGCGGGGGACGCATCAGGCGCTGACGCCGGTGGTGGACGTGGCGCGAGATCCGCGGTGGGGCCGGGTGGAAGAGACGTTTGGCGAGGATCCCTTCGTGGCGGCGCGCATGGGCATTGCCGCGATCCGTGGTTTTCAGGGCGACGCACGGTTTCAGGACAAGACGCGCGTCATCGCCACGCTGAAGCACTTTGCGGGGCATGGCCAACCGGAATCCGGGATGAACTGCGCTCCGGCCAACGTCAGCGAGCGGGTGCTGCGCGAGACGTTCTTGTACCCCTTTGAACAGGCGGTCAAACTCGGCGGCGCGATCTCGGTGATGGCGTCCTACAACGAGATCGACGGAGTGCCCTCGCACGCCAGCAAATGGCTGCTGCGCGACATCCTGCGCAAGGCTTGGGGATTCCAAGGATTCGTGGTCTCTGATTACTACGCCATCTGGGAACTCGGCTATCGCCCCGATACGCACGGCCACTTCGTCGCGAAGGACAAGAAGGAGTCGTGCGTGCTGGCGGTGCGAGCGGGCGTCAACATCGAACTGCCGGAGCCGGATTGCTATCTGCATCTGGTGGAACTTGTGCGCAAGGGCGTGTTGCAGGAAGCAGAGCTCGATGATCTGGTGGGGCCGATGCTGCTTTGGAAGTTCCGCATGGGTCTGTTCGATGATCCGTACGTGGATCCGGAACACGCCGCAGCGATTGTCGGCTGCGAAGCGCATCAGGCGCTGGCGTTACAGGCGGCGCGCGAGACCATCACGCTGCTGAAGAACGACGGTAATCTGCTGCCGCTGGATCCGAGTGGGATCAAGACCATCGCGGTGATCGGTCCGAACGCAGACCGTCCTTTGCTGGGCGGGTACAGCGGCGCGCCGCGGCACGCCTCCACCGTGCTGGAAGGGATCCGCACGCACGTCGGGAAGAGCGTGAAGGTCCTGCACAGCCGGGGTTGCGGCATCACGCAGCCCGGAACGTGGAACCAGGACGAGGTGCTGGCGTCGGACCCTGTAGAAGACCGCAAGCTGATCGCGGAGGCCGTGAAGACGGCGCGGAAGGCCGACGTGATCGTGCTCGCGATCGGCGGCAACGAGCAGACTTCGCGGGAGGCTTGGTCTTTGCAGCACATGGGCGACCGCACGAGCCTGGACCTGCTCGGCCTCCAGGATGATCTGGTGAAGGCCCTGCTGGCGCTGGGAAAGCCGATTGTGGCGCTGCTGTTCAATGGCCGTCCGCTTTCGGTCCGCGGGCTGGCGGAGACGGTCCCCGCGATTCTGGAATGCTGGTATCTGGGCCAGGATACCGGCACGGCCGTGGCCGAGGCTCTGTTCGGCGATGTGAACCCGGGCGGCAAGCTGCCCATCACGATTCCGCGCTCGGTGGGTCACGTGCCGGCGTTCTATAACCACAAGCCCTCGGCGCGCCGCGGCTACCTTTTTGACGAAGTCTCGCCGCTGTTCGCGTTTGGATTTGGACTGAGCTACACGAAGTTCGAGTTCTCCGCCCCGCGCCTTTCGAAGGCGACCATTGCGCGCGATGGATCCACGCGGGTTTCGGTGGACGTGAAGAATACCGGCACTCGCGCCGGCGCTGAAGTGGTGCAGCTCTACATCCGCGATCTGGTCAGCTCGGTGACGCGCCCGGTGAAGGAGTTGAAGGGATTCGAGCGAATTGTGCTGGAGCCGGGCGAGGCGCGCACGGTGACGTTTGAGGTCACACCGGACTCTCTGGCCTTTTGGGACGTCAATATGCGTTTCACGGTGGAGCCCGGCGACTTCGAAGTGATGACGGGCAATTCGTCCCGCGATTGTGACTTGCAGAAAGTCACGCTGAGAGTCAGATAGGTCCTTTTTCGAGAGAGGTTCACGATGGCTGAAAGTTCACACAAACTCGCCGTCCGCGAGAAGATGGGCTACGCTTGCGGCGACATCGCCACCAACTTCTTCTTCCAGTCGATGATTCTCTACCAGACCCGGTATTACACGGATACGGTAGGGCTCTCGGCGGTGGCGGTGGGATCGATGTTCCTGATCCTGCGCCTCGCTGACGCCGTCTTCGACCCGGTGATTGGCGCGCTCTCTGACCGCACGCAGACGCGCTGGGGAAGTTTCGCCCGTGGATTCTGGGCACGGCCGTGCCCTTTGGCCTGGTCTTCTGGCTGGTGTACGTCACGCCCGATTTCGGTCCGCAGGGCAAGCTGGTGTACGCCTACATCACCTACACGCTGGTGATGATGATGTATTCGGCGAACAACACGCCGTACGCCGCGCTGATGGGCGTGATCACGCCGGACGTGGGCGAGCGCAACAATGTGGCGCGGTATCGCTTCATCGGCGCGCTGATCGGGCAATTCATCATCCAGGCACTGCCGCTGCCGCTGGTGGCAAAACTTGGCGGCGGCAACTCGGCGCGGGGTTGGGCGATCACGATGGGCATCTTTGGCGTCATCATCGTGGTGCTGAACCTCATCACCTTTGCTACCACGCGCGAGCGGGTGCTGGCGGATCCACGGCAGAAATCGTCGTTGCGCGAAGACCTCCGAAACGTGTTTACGTGCGGACCTTGGATCACCATGTTCATCCTCACCCTGCTGATCTTCACGATGCTGGTGGTGCGCGGCAGTTCGTCGAACTACTTCTTCGCCTATTTCCTGGACCAGAAGGAGATCATGGCGTTTCTCGGGAACTTCGGTTTGGGGGCAACGGCCGGCCCAGTTACCGGCGGGCGGAGCGTGCTGGACGCGCTGGGTCTGCTGGTCAACGCCGATGGCTCGAACGCCTCCGCGGTGGGCCTGAGTCTCTTCTTCGTGGTGGGCAGCGCGATCCAGATCGCCGGCATCGTGTACTCGAAGCCGCTGGCCGATCGCTTCGGGAACAAGGCGGTATTCCTGGCGGGCATGTCCGTCACGATGGTTGCCACGGTGCTGGTATTCCTGGTGGGCCCGACGCAGATTGGGCTGATGTTTGCGCTGAGCATCCTGTGGGCAATCGGTTGGGGTCCGACGGTCCCGCTGCTGTGGGTGATGATCGCCGACGTGGCGGACTACTCCGAGTGGAAGACGTCGCGGCGCGCCACGGGCTTCATGTTCGCCGGGATTCTCTTCGCGCTGAAAGCCGGGCTGAGCCTGGGTGGCGCGCTGAGTGCGTGGGTGATCAGCGCCCACGGCTACGTGCCGAATGTCGCGCAGACGGAGAGCGCGCTGTTGGGCATTCGCCTGGGCTCCAGCGTCTATCCGGCCATCGCGATGGCGCTGGGTCTGGTGGGCGTGGCCAAGTACAGCATCGGCAAGAACCTCAACAATCAAATTCACAGGAGCTCGCCGAGCGCCGCAAGAAGTTCGCCGCCGCATAGCGTGTAGAGGAGTCATCATGGATCGCGTCATTTCGGGAGTCGGATTCGTTTTCCTGGCAGCATCGCTGGGCTCTGCGCAGCCCTCGGGCGGGCCTTACGGGCCTATCGATCAAACGTACGAAATCCCGAAGGCGGCGCACGTCTACTACGTGGCTCCGGATGGCAAGTCCGATGCGACGGGCGCTGCGCTGGCGGAGCCCACCACGCTGGAGGCCGCCATCGCGCGCGTCGTCACCGGCGATGCCATTGTGCTGCGCGGCGGCGAGTATCGTACCGGCGGCCTGGTGCTGAACCAGGGCATCACCATGCAGCCGTACCGCGCCGAGCGGCCGATTTTGAAGGGCACGCAAGTGGCGGCGCAGTGGCAGACGCTGCGCGGCGGCGTGTGGCGCACTCCGTGGAAGCGGCTCTTCCCGGCAGCGCCACTCGGCTGGTGGCAGCGCGCCAACGAGGGCACACGCACTCCGCTGCACCGGTTCAACAACGACATGGTGTTCCTGGACGGAGAGCTGCTCAAGTCCGCCGGCTGGGAAGGCGAGCTCGACGCCCACTCGTTTTTCATCGACTATCAGGGCGGCTACGTTTATCTGGGTGTGAATCCGGCCAACCGGCTGGTGGAGATCACGGCCTTTGATAGCGCGCTGGTTCGCACGGGTATGACTGTGCACGGCAAGAGCAATGATCACAAGGGCCCGGTGATCCGCGGCATCACGTTCACGCAGTATGCGTATCGCGCGCTGGAGGTGGAGGGCAAGAAGCGCTTCACGGCCGCCGACGAGCCGACCGACGAGCCGGTGGGCCCCTCGGATCCCTCGACGTATGGCAAAGAGGTCACAGGGACCGTGCTCGAAAACGTCTCGATCACCTTTTGCTCTCGGGTGGCCGGCTACTTCCGCGGCGACGGGCTGATCATCCGCAACTCGCTGGTGAGCGACACGAGCACCGAGGGCATCTACGTCATCGGCTCCTCCGATGTGCTGCTCGAGAAGAACATCATCCGGCGGAATAATGTCGAGCAACTGACGGGCTACTATCCGTCGGCGGTGAAGATCTTCAACCAGAGCTATCGCGTGACGGTTCGCGACAATCTGGTTTTGGACAATCCGAACTCCAGCGGCGTGTGGTACGACGTGGGCAACCGCGACGGCGTCTTCGTCAACAACTATGTGGAGAACGCGGTCAACGGGTTTTCTTTGAGATTTCGCGCGGGGCCACGGTTGCCGGCAACGTCTTCGTGCGCTGCGACCGCGGCATCTATATCTTGAACGCCGCCGGCGCGCGGATCTACAACAACACGTTTCTCGACGCGCCGGCTTCGTTCGAGCGGAACCAGAGAAGCGCCACGGGCGACCACTTCGGCTGGCATCCGGCGACGGGGCCGGGTGTCGATCAGAGGGAAGGTCACGTGTTCGTCAACAACCTGCTGGTGGCCAGCCCGACGAGCCGCCGGCCGCTACTGCGCTTTGAGCAGCCGGCCGCGATGTGCCAGCAACTGACGCGCCCGCAGGCGGCCGAGGTGAATGGCAACGTGTACGTGCGCGCGTCGATGCTGGGGTGGCGGCTCCGCCCTTGGTGACTTGGAGCCCGACGTCAGCGCAGAACTGCAGCGCGGTGGCGACGTCTTTGGAGGAGTTCCGAAAGGTCGCTTCGCAGTTTGAGGTAGGCGGGCAGCAACTGGATCAGACGCCGGGATCGGTGCTGCAGGGACCGGACGTCCAGCGGTTTGAGCTGCGTCAAGCGATGGCGCCGAAAGCCGGTGCGCCGACGGTGCCGACCGATGTCAGGAAGCTGCTTGGGTGGAGTGAGCAGGAGGCCCGGACTACGGGGGCGTACCCGTTCCGGCGGTGATGGCGGGGCGCCGTATGTGCGCGCTGAATGCACGGGCTCTGGCGTCATAGTGCGCCGGTCGATGGTAGAGGGGCGGGATTGGTTACGGTGTGCTGCAACGCTCCGAATGTTCTATGGCTAGGGCTCCGCTTAGCCCTACCAGGCTGTATTAGTACGAGACCGAACGGGACCTGATTTCGTTACGATAAGGCCTAGACGTCTCTGAGCCTGGTTGAGCCAATTTCATGAGCCCGGGGAGCGGCATCCCGATCCTGCCGATTGATTACCTAATCCTTCAGCTTGCTTGATTCCCGCGCAGGGGTGCGGTTATCCCGGGTGGCAGGAGCGTGCGGCCATGGCCATGAAGAATCGCAGAGAAGAAGCCGCGCCGGTGCCGGATCAGGCCGGCGAGTTGCGCGAGGAACTGGCTCGCAAAATTGCCTTATTCCTGGGCAGCGCAGAGAAACGAGTAACGGAGATTCCGGGGTTGATGCTCGTGCGGCGCACGTCGCCGACGGAGCCGTGCTCGATGACGTATGAGCCGAGCGTGGCAGTGATTGCGCAAGGGCGCAAACGGGTGGACCTGGGCCAGAACACGTTCATCTACGATTCGTCGCGATTTCTGCTGACCTCGGTGGACCTGCCGGTTTCCAGCCGCGTGATCGAGGCTAGTGAGGAAGTGCCGTGTCTGGCGATGGCGCTCAAGCTGGAGATGCCGATGGTCCGGGAACTGCTCAGCCAGGAGGGGATTCAGGTGGCCGAGGCGCCGTCCGGGGGGCCGGGCATGGCGACGGGCGAGACCACGGTGGAGTTCCTGAGCGCCTGCTGCCGGCTGGTGGATTTGCTGGACTCTCCGCGCGACATTCCGTATCTGAGCGGGCTGGTGCAACGCGAGATCATCTACCGGATCCTGCGCAGCGCGGAGGGCTCGCGGCTGCGGTCAGAAACTGATCCGGCTGCAGGCGGCGCGGGGGCGGATGCTGATGGATGGATTGGACGCCGCGAGCGCGGCGTATGAAGTGGGCTACGAGAGCGCCAGCCAGTTCAACCGCGAATACAGCCGCTTTTTTGGGCAGCCGCCGAAGCGGGATGTGCGGGCGCTGCGCTCGCCTGGGGCGGCGCCGATGGAGGTGGGGGTGGCGGGGTAAGGGAGCGTAGCTGACGGCACGGCGGCTCTCGCTCACCATCGTCCTTCCGGGACACTGTCCGCTATCAGCCGTATAGCGATTTCCGCTTCTGTTCCAGTTGCTTGATGAAGTTGCGCTTGATCTTGTACTTCACACGAAGAGCATCCAACTGGTGGACGAACTCCGCGCTACGGTCGATGCGCCGCATCGCCGTAGCCGCTTTCACCAGTAAACCGACGGAATCCTCGTAGCGGCCGTTGCTGGTGGCAGCGACGGCGGCTTCGGCCAGTTTCATGTAAATGGGCGCAGCGTCCTCGGGATTTGCTTTCTCACGGGCGGCCGCAAGCCGCAGCCACAGACGGTCGGAGCAACCACCCGTCTGCGCCTCGCGCCAGGCAGACTCCGGGTCGCCTTCGAAAAGGAATATCTCGACCAATGGAGAGTAGTCACCCTCGTCCTGCATCCAGCGAGAATGGGCCGGCTGGCGAGCTTTCTGTTTGGCCTTTGCGATGCGCGACCGGATTTCGGCCAGCGCGCGCTCCCGCCATTCCGGCCATGCGCCGGCCTTGTTGGCGTGGCGCTCCAGTGTCTTGTAGGCGGCGAGTAACGGCTGCTGGATAAACTCGGCCCACATCAGCTTCATGGCTTCCTCGTGCCGGCCGCGTCGATGGTATTGTTCAGCCACGAATTCCCGCAACCTGGCGTCCGTGCGATCGGGGAATGCCTTCAAGCCCTTTTCCGCCCAGTGCAGGGCGTTCTCATGCTGGCGCGCATCCCGATAAGCCTCGGCGATTCTCAGGTAAGAGTGGGCGCTCGACAGGTCGTGGCTCATGACCGTCACGAGCTGTTCGACATCGCCAGACGCCTTTGCCAGTGATTCCATGATGTGCGTGATGCGGAAGTGCTGGCCCCACTCGGACCGCTGCGACTTAACGGTTCTCGCCGGCACCTTGGCCCACTCAGTCTCAGCCAGTTCGCCGTAGACCTTCATGCCCTTGGCCCCGAGGATATCTGCGTACTGCTCCGCGGCGCCGAAGAAGACGTCGAAGTCGCTCTGCATCTCCCACTGAAAGAGCCGCCGCGCCAACTCCGGCGGATCGGGCCGGGCTTTCTGGCACGCCCGATAGTGAATGTCCTGCAGCCGATCCCGCAGCATGCTGAAGTGGCCGTCGGAATCGTCTATCGCTTCGACGGCCTCGAGTAGAGACTGCAATGCCAATTCGCATAGCTCAATCACGGCGCCCGCCTGTCCATCTTTCAAAAGCTGATCGATCGAATCAATGGCATCGTCAACGCCACGCGCCCAGGCGGTTGCCTCGCGGTACGGGATGAAGCCGTCAACGCTAACCGCGTTATCAAAGGCGCGCCGGACGGTGTCGGCGGCGCGATCGGGGCCGGCACTCCGAGCGGCGTAGAGAATGAGGCGTTCGCGGAGCCGGTCGTCGTCCTTGGCCCAATCGAGCACCAGCCGTAGCAGGGTGTCTTTGTCTTTGGCCTGGAGGATCTTCCCGGCATCGACCAGCGTGAGTTCCTCTGTCTTGCGCCGTCCCACCGCCTTCGACGGTTCCGCCGCGCGGTTCATCCAGGCGAGCGCCACAGCGACGCAGTGCTTGCAGAACGCGCCGTCGCTGCCTACCGGACAATCGCAGGAGTACTCCGGCACTTCATCGTCGGCTGCGAGTATGACGTGGTATTTCTGATTCCCGCGAACGATGGCGCGAACGCAGTCGCCGCCATCTTCGAGCGATTCGACCTGTCCTTGCGAGAAGTAGTCGAGCCCTCGCTGGTAGGACCGCCCGCCAGCCAGCCGCCGAATCACGGCATCGTTCGTGGTCCACGCGAGGTTGTTTGGCACAAGACAATTATCGAAAACTGGCGTCCGCCGATGGGCAGGGCGACAGAGCGAAACGGGCTGATCGTCAACGCAGCTCTGCCGCGGTGGACAGGCACGCAGAGGCCGGGCGCGGAGAAGGTGCCGTTGCGCTGGAGCATCCTCAGAGATTTGGGGTCCTCTCCCTCACGCTCGTGGTTCGGTTCGGAGCGGCGCGGTGGTCGACAACAATGGCGAGAGCGCGCTAGTGTGACGCGAAGCGATCGGCCGCCGCCACCAGGGCGCGGCAGTTGGGCGGATCGAAGGCGCTGTGGCCGCTATCGGGCGTGATGATGAGCTCGGCTTCGGGTCAGGCGCTTTCCATGGGGCAGACCACGTCGTAGCGGCCCTGCACGATGAGGCCGGGGATGTAGAAGGAGACCCTTTCCGGGTTGGCCTGTCGCGGCGGGGGCGTGGGGACCAGCCAGTTCGACGAGACGACCCCGCTGCTCGAGTGGGTGGAGGCGGCCAAGGCACCCGCGCGCATCGAGGCCGCCAGGGTGGTGCAGGACAAGGTGGTGCGGACCCGTCCGTTATGCGCCTATCCGGAGGCCGCCAAGTACAAAGGCAGCGGCAGCATCGACGATGCGGCCAACTTCAGTTGCGGGAGGCCGCAGTAGTCAGGAGCACCAGACGAGCTAATCAAACTTCCGGAGCCAGATGTTGCGCACGGAGATTTTGCAGGGCTGGCTTTCGATTTCGAAGCCGATGAGCCCTGGCTGGTTGTTGACCGAGTCTTTGGTGTCATCGATGAATGCGGCCATCAGCTGGCCGTTCATGATGTGCATCATCACGCCGCCGCGCGCGATGATTTGGTAGTCGTTCCATTCGTTGACCTTCACATAGCCGCCGAGGGCCTGCTTGTCGCCGATGTTGGCGACGAGGCGGTTGGTCTGGCCGGGCAGCGCCTGAGTGACCTGGCCACGATAGGCGAGGATGCCCTGCATCGTGTTTTCGGAGTACCACTGGCCCGTGTATGCCGCCGTATTCGCAGTGACCGGAAACCAAAAATCAGCCTGCGGGCCGGTCATCATGAACTTCAGGTCATAGGGCGGCTGGCCTCTCGGTTGCGGCCGCGTCCACGGCACGCCGGTGACGCTACGATACTGGATTCCTCCACCACCGCCCTTTTCGACCTTCATCTGGAGCTTCAGATCGAAGTCGCGCGGACTGTCGCCTCGATAGACAATGTAGTTGTTGCCCTTTGGCTTGCCCTCCAACGTTTCGCCCACCATGACGCCATTTTCGACGCGCCAGATGGTGGGGTCGGCGTCCCATCCCTGAAAGCTCTTGCCGTCGAAGATCTGTTTGTAGCCGGTGTGCTCATTGATATCGTAGGGCGCGGGATCGTGGAACTTGGGCATCCCGACGAACTTTTCCCCGTTTGGCCCTATCACGGGCGGACGCACAGGAGGGGACTCGAGCGCCGGCGGCACAGACTGCGCGAGGATCGCGACTGGGAACGCCAGGGAGACGACACCAAGCGCCGCCTGCAGAAGAAGTGATTGAGTAGCGAGGCTGGAGTTGTGGCGACGGGATGCGGACATGGAGTTTCGTGCCTTTCGAGTGTGGAGATTCCGGACCAATAGGAGTCTACCGCAATGGAGTCCTTGAGCCGGGCCTCGGGAGGCGGTGAGGCTGATCGCGGGTGCGAACGGCTCCGCGGTTTTGCCGCTGCCGGTAGACGGCGCTAACCGGCGGCGAACCGATCGGCCGCGGCCACCAGGGCGCGGCAGTTGGGCGGATCGAAGGCGCTGTGGCCGCTATCGGGGGTGATGATGAGTTCGGCCTCGGGCCAGGCGCGGTGGAGCGCCCAGGCGCTTTCCATGGGGCAGACCACGTCGTAGCGGCCCTGCACGATGACGCCGGGGATGTGGCGGATGCGCGCGGCGTTGCGGAGCAATTGATCGTCTGTTTCGAAGAAGCCCTTGTGGTGGAAGTAGTGGGCCTCAATGCGGGCGAAGGCGAGGGCGAACTCGTCCTCTTCGTAGTGGCCGGCGAAGCCGGAATCCGGTAGGAGCTTGGAGGTGACACCTTCCCAGCCGCTCCAGACCTTGGCGGCGGCAAGGCGCACGGCCGGATCCTCGGCGGTGAGGCGGCGGTAGTAGGCGGAGAGGAGGTCTCCGCGCTCGGGTTCTGGGATGTGGGCGAGATAGGGCTCCCAGGCGTCCGGGTAGAGGACGGAGGCGCCACGCTGGTAGAACCAGTCGATCTCCTGCTTCCGCAGAAGGAAGATGCCGCGGAGGATCAGCTCGGTGGTGCGGTCGGGATGAGTCTGCGCGTAGGCGAGGGCGAGGGTGGAGCCCCAGGAGCCGCCGAAGACCTGCCAGCGGGCGATGCCGAGGTGCTCGCGGAGCTTCTCGATATCGGCGACGAGATCCCAGGTGGTGTTTTCTTCGAGAGCCGCGTAGGGCGTGCTCTTGCCGCAGCCGCGCTGATCGAAGTTGATGATGCGGTAGTGGGCGGGGTGGAAGAAGCGGCGCTGTTTGGGATCGGAGCCGCCGCCGGGGCCGCCGTGGAGGAAGATGACGGGCTTGCCGGCGGGGTTGCCGGATTGCTCATAGTAGAGTTCGTGGACGGGCGAGACCTCGAGGCGGCCGGTGTTGAACGGCTCGATGGGCGGGTAGAGCCAGGTGACAGGATCTTTGGCGAGGGCGGCAGAGAGCGGGTGCGGGGGCATGGGGTGCAGTATAGCGGGTCTGCACGGACGAGGTGCAGACCCGCAACTGGCGCCTATACCTTGTCCGGCACGACGTACGGCTTGCGGTAGGGCCGGGTGAGCATGGCGTCGGCCTGCTTGTCGCCAATGAACTTCTCCTTGGCGGGGTCGAAGGTGAGGACGCGGCCGAGGCGATAGCTGATGTTGCCGAGGTGGGCGAGGCCGCTGGCGAGGTGGGCCGTTTCCACCGGGCCGTTCTGATCCGTGGTCTTGCGGCTACGGATGGCCTTGATCCAATTGGCGTAGTGATCACCGCCGGCGCGGCGGGCCGGACCCTTCTCTTTCTTGGCGCCGAGGAAGGTCTCGTAGGTGTCGTAGCCCTTGACCACCATGTAGCCCTCGGAGCCGTAGAAGATGTTGCCGACGCTGGCGCCGCCCTCGTCATTGGTGTACCAGGGGCGCACCTCGAACTGGATGATCTTTTTCAGGCCGGGGTAGTGGTAGAGCGTGGTGAGCACTTCGGGAGTGATCTTGTCGTCATCGAAGACGAACTTGCCGCCCATGGCCGTGATCTTGTCGGGGAACTGATCGACGCCGAGGCCCCACATGCACATGTCGGTCTCGTGGATGCCCTGGTTGCCGACGTCGCCGTTGCCGTAGTTCCAGGTCCAGTGCCAGTTGTAGTGGACGATGCGGCGGGAGAAGGGCTCCATGGCGGCGGGGCCGGTCCACATATCGTAGTTGAGCCCTTCGGGCACCGGCTCGACGCCCTTCTTGCCGATGGAGGGTCGGGAGCGAAAGACGAGACCGCGGGACATATAGACGTTGCCGATGACGCCCTTGCGGAGATGGCCAACGGCCTCCTGGAGCGCCGCGGAGGAGCGCAGCTGCACGCCGTGCTGAACGATGCGGTTGTACTTCTTGGCGGCCTCGACCAGCTTGCGGCCCTCGTAGATATTGTGCGAGCCGGGCTTTTCGACGTAGACATCCTTGCCGGCCTGGCAGGCCCAGATGGCGGCCAGGGCGTGCCAGTGGTTGGGCGTGGCGACGGTGACGGCGTCGATGTTCTTGTTATCGAAAACCTTGCGCATGTCCTGCTCGATAGCGGGCCGCTTGCCGTAGCGTTTCTCGAACGCATCGGCGGCTTTGTTGGCGACAACGAGATCGACATCGCAGAGGCAGACGACCTCGGCATCCGGCTGGGTCATCAAGCCCTGGATGTGATCCTTGCCGCGGCCGTTGACGCCGAGGACGGCGATACGGAGCTTATCGGGCGCGGCGGTTGCCTTGTTGGCAGTGAGTTGGGAGAAGAGCGCGCCGCCGGCGCCGGCGACGAAGTTTCTGCGGGTAGACATGGATGAGACGGGACCTCCTGGTATATCAGTTCCTGGGCGATATCATATCGTGCCGGGGGAGGGACAGGAAGCGGGCGGCGTAGCCGGACACGATGGGCTGGACGGAGCGGATCTCGGCGCGCCACGCGGGCGTGTCAAAACGTGCCTGAAATGACGCGATATTGCGCTCATAGCGTGCCAAAAGTGCGCTTTTCAGCGCAGGTTCGGCAAAGGAGTACTTGAGGCTGTCGCGGCCGAGCTGAACGAGCTCCGGCCAGCTCAGATGGAAGTGCGTGAGGGCGAGGAAGTACTCGTCGGTGAGGTTGGAATCGTAGGCGCCGCGATCATCGGTGTTGAGGCAGACGGGGATGCCGGCGCGGAGGTAGTGCGGGAAAGGGTGGCGGGCGGGATCGGGCACATAGCCGAGGAGATGATTGCTGACGAGGCTGACCTCGATGAGGGTGCGGCCGCCGCTGAGGCGGCGCATGGTGGTGGGATCGGAGATGAGGTTTGTGGCGTGGCCGATGCGCTCGGCGCCGAGGGCGAGGGTGTCGCGGACCTCGGAGCCGGGGTGATCGCTCTCGCCGGCGTGGAGGGAGAGGCGGACATCGGGGTAGCGGCGGCGCAGATCGCGGAAGGCGGCGGTGAAGCGCGTGGCGCGGCCGGCGGGAATGTCCTCGCGGCCGACGAGGTTGACGCCCACCCAGAGATCGCGGCTCTGATGGACGAAGCGGAAGGCGTCGGCGAGGCTTTGCTCAGCGCTTGGGGAGAAGCGCAGGACGGCCACCTGGAGGCGGGCGGCGACACCGGCGGCGATGGCGTCGGGTTGGGCGAGGCGGCGGCGAAAGAGGGCGGCGCTCTCGGACCACGGCATGGGCGAGCCATCGGGGCGGACGAAGCCGCGAGGATCGGCCTGGGTTTCGAGGTAGACGATGTTCTCAGCGGCGGCCTGGCGGAGTTGGTAGACGATGAGCTCGGTGACGAGGGCGGGGTCGCTTTCGAGATCGGCGGTACGGAGGACGAGGCGATGGAAGAACTCATCGCGGCCCTCGCCGGGTTGGTCGAGCCGGAGGGCGGAGAGCCAGGCGGCCCGCTGGGGCGGGGTGAGGGTGGTGAGGGGCGTGAAGTCCTTCTGTACGCAGGCGGGCAGGGCCTGCACGGTGGCGGTGCGGAGCGTGACGAATTGCGGGAGCTCCGCGGCGGCGGGGCCGCAGAGCGATAGTCCGGTGCGCACCAGGTATTTCGTGGAGCCGCGCTCGGCGAGGCGAAGCCATTCTTCGGGCGGGACGGAGTACTCGTGATGGTTGTGGATGTCGCCGCCTTTCGGCAGGGCCCAGAGGAAGCGGTAGAGCTCATCCGGAGTGGCGGTGTCGCGGATCTGCTCGAAGCGCTGGGCGAATGGGGGCGGGGGCGGGTTGGCGCCGGAGGCAAAGGCGAGCAGCAGCGATAAGGCGGCGAATCTCACTCTTCCAGATTTACGATATCCGGGAAGCGCTGTGGGCAGAAAGTTCCGTCTGCGCGGTGGGATCGGGTAGAGGTTGCCGGGGTGCAGAGGGCCGGGTGAGCGGCAAAGTTTAACATTTTCCAGGAGCTTCTCGATTTGGCCACGTTCCTGCATAGAAGAGCTGCAAGCGCGTCGGTCGGGCATTCTGGGAATGCCTCAGGCGGCGCGAACCCAACCCCAAGGAGAGATCCGATGAAATCCAATCTAGTGATGATCCTAGCGGCCACGGCGTTTTCCGCCGCGCTCGTTATCGCCGGTTCTTCCACTGGCACGTTTGTTCCGCCGGAGCCAGGTACCAACGCGGCTATCCAACAGACGCAGCAGCAGAAAGAAGTGAAGGGCAAGGTCACGAGTGTCAATCTGGACCAGAGGACCATGCAGATCGAAGGGACCAGCGAGGCGATTGTAGTGACTGACGGTACACGGTATGCAAGGGGGCTGAGCTTTCAGGGCCTGAAGGCAGGGATGGAGCTCAAGATCGTCGCCGTTGCCCAGGGCGACGGCAGGCTGGAGGCGATCGAAGTGAGCCCGGTGGCAGGCAGCTGAACCATAGGCTCAGCTACCTGGCCAGAATGGGAATGGTGGTGAACGAGTTGGCGTTGAAGCGCAGCCCTAGAACGCTGACCGGATTGCTGCCCTGGGCCTTGAACTCGATGACACCACGGATATCGGCGGTTAACGGGAAGCGCTTGTAGGTTTCGAAGGCGGTATGGCCGTGGCCGGGGAGATTCAGAGTGCTCCGGCCCAGTTCGGCGCCTGCTTCGTTGCGCACCATGACGTCGATGACCGCATCAGCGGCGCTGGGGTTGACGACGGCGGCGCTGGTGACGAAGCCGGCGGAGTTGTCGTACCAGAGGACGTCGGTTCCGTTTCGACGGCTCTCGATGGGTACGACCGCCTCCTGGCCGGCGGACTGGAAGATGGCGAAGCCGCCGACGGCGCCGTCGGTGATCAGCTCGGCCCAGCCGGAGAGGGTGGGCGAGGCGGCCGGAGCTTCGCTTTCCAGCATGAGGGAGGCTCCGGCGGCGAGAGTGCGGGTGGTGGTGTTAGTGGATTCGCCGGAGCTGAAGGGCAAGACGAGAGGCTGGCCGTTATCGGCGTAAAAATTGAGCCGGACCGGCGCAGCGGCAGTGCCCTGATTGACGAGCGTGATGGTAGTTTTCCAGCCGCCGCCGCTGGCGATATGGGTCATGGCGCCTCCGCCGGTGACCGCTGTGAGGACGGGGATGGTGGTGATGGCGTTGCCGCGGAAGCGAAGGCCGAGCATGCTGACCATGCCGCCGGGTGAGCGGAACTCGACACTACCGCGGCTGTTGGCGGTGGCGGAGAGTTGATTGACGAGTTCGAAGGCGGCGTGGCCCTGGGCCGGGAGTCTGATCTTGCGGGTGTCCTTGGTGACGCCATCCTCGCCACGAACAACGGCATCAATCTCGGCCGGGACGCCGGAGGCATTGGAGACGGCCATGCTCGTCACGAAGCCGGGCGTGTTGTCGTACCAGAGCACGTACTTTTCGGACTTGCGATTTTCGGCGGGGACGACAGCCTCCTGGCCGTTGGCACGGAAGATGGCGAAACCGCCGATGGCGCCGCTGGCGAGGAGTTCGCCCCAGCCCACTTTGACGGCGCCTGGATCTTCGGTGACGCCTACCGTGGAGGCGCCCACGGGGATGGTACTGTTCATGGAGGAGACGACGTATTCTGAGCCTGCCGCCCCGGAGATGGGGCGGATGGGGATGGGCAGAGGAGCGCCAACATCGTTGTAGAAGAGACCGCGCAGTTGCACCGGGGCAGAGGCTAGGTTGACCGTGGTGAAGGTGGTTTTCCAACCGCCGCCGGTGGCGATTTGCGGGAGGGCGCCGGCGCCGCTGAGGGTGACGCCGCCGGGCAGGATCGGTTCGACATGGGGGATGAAGCGCAGCTCCTGAAGAACGTTGTTCTTGTCCATCCACTTGTAGCTGAAGTCGACGGCATAGGGGGTGGGCATGGCGAGGCCCCCATCGGCCAGCGAGAGATTCGCTGTATGGAACTGGCAGGAGATTCCGCCCATGTCTGAGCCGCCGTTGGCGTCGATGAAGTAGCTGCCGCCGGAGGTAGGCAGGGTCCAGACCCTGGAGTTCGCTGTGGAGGTCTGGAGTAGGGCCTGATCCGTACTCATTGCGTACTGAAAGGCGACGGGGTCACCGCGGATGGCGAGGACATTGCCGGCGACATATTCGATGTAGATATCGAAATAGGCGCCGCCGGCGCCGCTTCCTGTGCTGCGGGAGCGGAGTGTGACGGCGGCCACGCCGGGCATGGTGAGGCGGTATTGGCTGCCTTTGAACTGGTAGATACCTCTGGCGGTGGCCTTCAGGTATTCGTACGTGCTGCGCTGAAGAGTGCCGACATTGCCAGGTACGCTGACGGCGCCCGGCAGGCCGCCCTGCACGAGGGTGGTGGTGTATTCCTTAAGCCGGAGCCCGGTGCGCAGGTCCGTGAAGAACATATGGGCGGCGGTATCATTGCTGACCCAGGCAGTCCCGTTCCAGAAGATGGCGCCCTTGGTATTGATCGTCTTCCCATCTGTATCAACGATATCGCCGGAGCCCTCAGTGTCGACATGGATGACAGTAGTACCTGCGTAGAGCGAGCTGACAAGTGATAGCAGTAACGCGAATAGCGGCAGACGCATGGCGAGGCTCCTCCGGGCCTTGTGCTCTTAGCAGATTAACGCGTTTCAGACCTGATTGCACGAAATGGAACGCCACTGTGATACGGTACAGCCAAGCCGTAGTGGCTGCTACGAAGTCATGCTCGAAATCACGGTGTTTATCAGTGGTGCGGTGGTACTGATCCTGGAGCTTGTCGCGTCGCGCATTCTGGCGCCCTATCTGGGGAGCTCGCTGTATGTGTGGACCAGCCTGATCGGGGTCATCCTCGGCAGCCTGAGCCTGGGTTACTGGCTGGGGGGGCGATGGGCGGACCGAGACCCGCATCCGCGCAAACTGGCGTTGACGCTGATGGGGGCGGCGGCGGCGGTGGCATTAATCCCCATTGCGCAGGGGCCGCTGCTGTCGGCGCTGGCGGGTGGCGAGGGCGATGCGCGGTGGAGCTCGCTAGCGGGCGCGCTGCTGTTTGCGGGACCGGCTGTGTTGCTGGGGGTGGTGTCACCATATGCGGCGCGGCTGCGGATGACGAGCGTGGCGAGCGCCGGCAGCACGGTGGGCTCGCTCTATGCGATCTCCACGTTGGGCAGCATCGCGGGCGCATTCGCGGCGGGTTTCTGGCTGATCCCCAATATTGGTGGCACGCGTCTGGTGTATACGCTGAGCCTGTGCCTGCTGGGCTGCTCGGCATTGTGCGCGCCGCGGGTGCTGCATCGGGCGCGGCTAGGCGTACTGGTGTTGTGGTGCATCTCGGTGTGGTATTTCGTGGCCGCGCCGCCTGTGTGGGCCAGCGGTCAGTTGCTGCTGGAGCGGGACACGGCCTACCAGCGTCTGCTGGTGTTTGACCTGCCGCTGAAGAACCGGCAACCGGTGCGAGTGCTGGCGATGGGTTTCTCCGAGTATCATTCGGCGATGTTTCTGGACAGGCCGCAGGAGCTGGCGCTGGACTATGTGCGGTTCTTTTCGATGGCGCGGTATCTGCGTCCCGGGATGAAACGTGTGCTGTGCGTGGGCGGCGGGGCGCTCTCGTTTCCGCGCCACCTGCTGGCGACATTGCCGGAGGTCTCGGTGGACGTGGTGGAGTTGGACCCGGGGGTGAGCCGGGTGGCGGAAGAGTACTTCCAGTTTCGCAGCGATCCTCGGCTGAGGCTGTTTCATGAAGACGGGCGGGTGTTCCTGAACCGGGTGGGCGAGCGGTACGACGCTGTGTTTCTGGACGTGTTCTGGGGGCGGACGATTCCGCAGCAGTTGGCGACGGTGGAATCGGCGCAGCGGATTGCGGCTCATCTGGCGCCGGACGGGATCCTGCTGGTGAATTTCGTCTCGGCGATGGAGGGGCCGGGCGGCGAGTTTTTCCGGCACGAGTATGCGACACTGCGGCAGGTATTCCCGCGCATTCTGGTGTTTCCGGTGTTCTATCCGCGCGACGCGGCGAAGGTGCAAAATCTGGTGGTGGTGGCGGCGGCGGGGCCGGACGCGGTGCAGTTGACGGCGCCGGAACTGAGGCCGTATCTGGCGAATTTGTGGACCGGGACTGTCGCGGCGGCGCCGGTGTTGACCGACGATTTCGCGCCGGTGGAGCACATGGCGGCGGGCCAGTTATTGGGATCGCGTTAGGCGACGTGCCAATAGACGGCGAAGCGCTGCCAGAGCTCGTTGAGGGGGCTAAGCGCGATGTCGCGGCCCTGGCCGGTGGTGCGGAAGTGGAGCGGCGCGTTGCCGGAGGGCTTGATCCAACTGGTGAGCGTAGCTCCTTTGGCGGCAAGCGGGGCGACGGTGAGGGGCGCCTTGCTGAGCTGGGGGCTCTGTCGGTTATTGACGAGCTCGTCGGTGAGTCCCTCCTTGCCTAGCTCGCCGGCGAGGACGACGGGGCCATAGAGGAACGCCTGCCGGGAGGGATCGTCGGGAAATGGCTCGGCGGTGAGAGCCATGGGCAACCCGAGCTCCACGCGATCGCCCTGTTTCCAGGCGCGGGTGAGGCTCAGGTAACTGCCAGGCGCGGCGGAGGATTCGAGCGCCCTACCGTTGAGGCGTACTGTGGGCGCGGACTGGCACCACGCGGGCACGCGAATGCGCAGGGTCCAGGGCTTGGCGGGGGCGGCCTGCACGGTAAGCGTGGTGCTGGGCTCGGCGGGGAACTTCGTGTCTTGCCTCAGGCGGATGCCCTCGTCTTTAGCGTCGAGCTCGCTGGCGGCGAAGAGATTGACGTAGATGCCCTGGGCGTCGCGGTGGTAGATGGTATCGGCGAGCTTGGCAAACTCCTCAAGGGCTGAGCCGGTGCAGCACCAGAAGCTGTGGTCGTCGCTGTTGACGGACTTCCACGCGCCGGGCGTCATGGACAGGAAATAGATGGAGCGGCCGGTTTCGGGCTGGATGGCGCCGAGGCGGTGGTTGATGAGGTTGCGCTCGTAGTAATCCATGTAGCGGGGATCACCGGTCCAGGAGTAGAGCTGGCGGGTGAGCTTCATCATGTTGTAGGCGCAGCAGCACTCCTGATGATCGGCGGAGCGGGACCATTCGGCTGCGAGTTGGCCGGGGCGGCCGAGCCAGAATTCAGTGTTGCTGGTGCCGCCGGTGGCGTAGGTGCGGCCGGTGGCGACGGTTTCCCAGAAGAAAGAGGCGACGTCGCGGAAGCGCGGATCGCCGCTGAGCTCGTAGCGGCTTGCGGCGCCGATGACCTGGGGGATGTGAGTATTGGCGTGGAGGTTGCGGAGCTCATCGCGGCGGCTGGCGAGGGGGTTGAAGAAGGCGTGTTTGTTGAAGCGATCCGCGGTGCGGGCCCAGCGGTCCTCGCCCGTAGCGGCAGCGAGCTGGTAGAGGATATCGTTCATGCCGCCATACTCCTGGCGGAGGATGTTCTGCATATGCGGCGGGGGTTGCGCGGCGGACCAGGCATCGGCCCATTCGGCCATGCCGGTGACGACATCCAGGGCCTGGCGGCTGCCGCAATGGAGGTGCATATCGAGCAGGCCGGCCATGATCTTGTGGACGGTGTAGAAGGGCGCCCAGACGGGAGCGAGGCGCTGGAGGCGATCAAAGAACTCCAGCGGGAAAGCGGAGAGATAGCCGCCGGCGGCGAGCTGTTTCTGGCAGCGGGCGAGCTCGGCGACGATCTCTTCGCCGCGGGCGCGGATCTCGTTGTCGCCGGTGGCGGCGTAGTGGAGGGCGCAGGCGGAGAGGTAGTGGCCGGTGAAGTGGCCGCGCAGTTCGGATTTGGGAGCTTCCCAGCCTCCGAAGGGCGGGCCGGTAATGGGGAGGCCGGCGTTGGCGCGGAAGTTGAGCGTGAGGCGGCCGGCGGGCAGGCGGCCCATGTAGGCACGGTTCCAGACGGCGGACTGCTGAAGCGGCCCAGGCAGGAGTTTCACCTGGGTGAGCGGGAACGGGCGGACCTTGGGCGCGACGGGGCGGCGGGCGAAGGGGGCGGGGGCGGCAAAGGGCTCGCTTTCGGGGATGAGCGGTTTGCGGGCAGGGGGATAGATTTCGGCCGGGGGCGAGGGCGGCTGTTGGGCGAGGAGGCCGGTGGCGGCGGCCAGGGAGGTGGCAAAGGCGCGGCGCGTGGTGGGCATGGGGAATGGCTCCTATTGATGTGAGGGTGGCTGGGGCTTACCCTTCATTTCCGCGGGGAACTCGGCGGCCTTGCCACGTTCGGGACTGCGTAGGCCCATTTGCGCGCCGCGATCGGGCTGGAGCGGGATGCTCATGCCGCCGGTCTGATCGAGCAGGTCAAATAGGCGGGCGCGCATTTCCTTGATGATGGGCTGGTGTTGCGGGCTGAAGATGAGATTGCGGCTCTCCTGCGGATCTTCCTGCAAGTCGTAGAGCTCGTCCACATCCCAAATGCCCTGGTAGCGGATGAACTTGTAGCGATCGCCGCGGAGGGCGTGCATGGTGGGGGTTTGCGGGAAGTTGCGCTCCCAGTAGTATTCGTAGAGCAGCTCTTTGCGCCAAGCGGTGGGGCGGCCCTGGGCGAGGGGCAGCCAACTGGCTCCGTCGAGGCCGCCGGGATTGGTGGCGCCGCAGACATCGAGGACGGTGGGCATGATGTCGAGGTTGGCGACGACCTGGGGGACGGTGCGGCCGCCCTGGAAGAGCTCGGGGCAGCGGGCCAACAGCGGCACGCGCATGGATTCCTCGTAGGCGGTGCGTTTGTCGATGAGGCCGTGCTCGCCGAAGGCGAAACCGTTGTCGCCCATGTAGATGACGAGGGTGGAATCGAGTTCGCCGCGGCGCTTCACTTCGTCGAGCACCTGGCCGATGCTCTCGTCAACGCCGAGGAGGGTCTCGGCGTATTTCTTGTAGTATTCGCCGATATCGAGCGTGGAGTGGTAGGGGTAATCGACGCCGTGCCAGGAGTTGCGCTGGTTCTGGACCCACATGGGGCGGTGCTGGGCCATCTCGCCGCTGGCTGCCATGGTGGGCGGGTAGACGAATTTGGCGTCCTTGTAGCGGCCCTTGTGGCGCGGGGCGGGCTCGAACTCGGCGTGGACGGCTTTGTGCGAGAGGTAGAGGAAGTAGGGCTGCTCCTTGGGGAGAGTGCGCATCCAATCGACGGCGTAGTTGGTGAGCTCGTCGGTGATGTAGCCCTTCTGCGGAACGTTTTTGCCGTTGATGTTGATGCCGTTGCGCGAGGGGAGGTAGGTGCCCTGGCCGCGGAAGCTGACCCACTGATCGAAGCCGGGCTTGGGCTCGTCGGTTTCGGCGCCCATGTGCCATTTGCCGAAGAAGCCGGTCTTGTAGCCGGCCTTCTGGAGGTGGGCGGGGAAGAACGTGGTGCCGGGAGGGATGGGGGTATTGTTATCGACGATCTTGTGGCGGTGGGCGTAGACGCCGGTGAGGACGGAGGCACGGCTGGGGCTGCACAGGGCGGTGGTGACGAAAGCGTTCTTGAAGTGGACGCCTTCGCGGGCGAGGCGATCCATGTGCGGAGTTTCGAGCCAGGGCTGAGCCTTCATGAAGCCCATGGCGTCGTAGCGATGATCGTCGCTGAGAATGTAGATGACGTTGCGGCGTTTGGTGCCTTGGGCGCGGGCGGCTCCGTGGGCGTTGGCCAACGTGCCTGCAGCCATTGAGGCCAGCAGCTCTCTGCGGTTCATTTGGTTCGTCCCTTTCGTCGAATCCGGCGGTACCAGATCCAATGTAGAACAAAAGGGCGAGACGGTTTAGAGCTCGGGCCCGGCGCCGTTGGAGGTAGCAGCGGCGAGGAGCGAGAGCTCCGGCGCGCGCATTTCGCGGATGGCGGTTTCGACGGGCAGGACCTCGGGAATATCCTCGCCGGTGCCGGCGGAGAGATCCTTGAAGCGGCGGGCGCTGGTGAGGACGCGGGTCTCGAGCGAGCCGACGGCTTCATTGTAGGAACGGACGGATTTCTCCAGGCCGCCGCGCACGCCGTCCATGTGGGTGGCGAACTTGCGGAGACGGTCGTAGAGCTCTTTGCCGAGATCGGAGATGGCCTGGGCGTTATCAGCCAGGCGCTCCTGGCGCCAGCCGTAGGCCACTGCCTTGAGCAGGGCGATCAGGGTGGTGGGCGTGGCGAGGAGGACGCGATTTTCCACGCCGAACTCGATCAACTCGGGGTCTTTTTGCAGCGCCGCGCTGAAGAAGGTTTCGCCGGGGAGGAAGGCCACGACAAAATCGGGCGCTTTTTCGAACTGATCCCAATAGGCCTTGCCGCTGAGGCGGGTGATGTGGGCGCGGACCTGGACGGCGTGTTCGGCCATCTTGGCCTGGCGCTCGCCCTCGTCGAGAACCTCGAGCGAATCGAGATAGGCGGAGAGGGAGACTTTGGAATCCACCACGATCTCGCGATGATTGGGCAGGCGGATGATCATATCGGGGCGCAGCTTGCCGCCCTCGGTGTTGATGGACACCTGCTCTTCGAAGTCGCAGTACTCCACCATCCCTGCCATTTCGACCACGCGCTTCAACTGCATCTCACCCCAGCGGCCGCGGACGGACGGGGCCTTGAGGGCGTTGACGAGCTTGGACGTTTCGACCTCCACCTTGAGCTGGGCGGAGTGGAGGAGCTTGACCTGCTCGCTGAGGCCGGCGAAGCCTTCGACGCGTTCCTTCTCGATGCGCTCGAGCGCGTCCTTGAGCGGCTTCATGGTCTCGTCGATGGACTTCTGACGCACGTCGAGATCGCCCTTGGCGGTCTCCTGGGCCTTCTGGAACGCGGTTTCGGCGAGGGCGAGGAAGTTCTGATTGTTAGAGGCGAGGGCCTCGGCGGCAACACCCTTGAGGGTCTCGCCGAATTTGGCCTGGGCGTCTTCGAGAGTCTTCATCTTCTCGACCTGGGCCTTTTCGGCCTCGTCGAGGCGGGTGAGGAGGGAGGCGTGGCGCGATTCCAGAGAGAGGATCTTCTCGTTCTGGCGCTGAATGAATTCGTCGCGCTCGCCGATGGTGGCCTCGAGCTTGGGGACGGCAGTGGCGCGTTCTTCGGCGGCGGTGCGGAGGCCGGTGGACTCCATCAACTGGTCCCGCAGCCGCGTGGTTTCAACGCGCGCTTCGTCGTGCTCGCGGCGCAGTTCGCGGATGGTGTTATCGCGCTCTTCGATGCGCGTCTTAAACTCCGCGATTTCCGCCTCACTGGCGGCAAGCGAGGGGCTACTGCTGCCTTTGACTAGGAAACTGGCGAGGACGCCGCCGGCGATCAGGCCGATGACGAGGATGCTGAGATAGAGAACTGGTTCCATGGCGTCTTCCTGTTGATTCGGCGGTAATCAAACTGTACTACATAAGGAGAAGTGCTTAGACCATTCTAGTGAAGCGCGATTAGGGGGACTTTCGATCCAGGGAACGGCACCAGCAGCCGCAATGCACAGATTGCGGCGGGCGGGAGGCCGAAGAAGCGGTCAGGAGAGCACCAGTCCGGGCTCGCCGCCGCCCTAACGTAATCCTTATCCGTTCCTTATGACTTCCTTATGGGCTGAAACCTAAGCTCGTGATTGGGAGCGGCACTATGGGAACGATGTTCGCCACTCGAATGGACCTGGGCCACCGGAATTGCGCAGCCGGCAGGGCGCCAGACACATGGGACCTACCCGACAAGGGACGAAATCTTCAGGTTCTGGTTCTTTTCACAGACGTGCCAAGCACTTTGGAAGCATTACGTTACGCGTCGGACCTTCCTCACGCCGAGCGGGCGCCGATCCACCTCCTCGTGCCCCGGGTAGTCCCCTATCCTCTGCCGCTGCATGAGCCGGACGTTCAGACAGCGCTGTTGGCGAAGCGCTTCCGCCTGATCGCGGCGGAGGCAAAGGTCGAAACTCAGGTGGACATCCTGCTTTGCCGCGATTCCTGGGAGGCTATCCAGCGCACCCTCGCCACCCCGCGCATCGTCGTGATCGGCGGACACCGCCGATGGTGGCCCACACGCGAGCAGCGGATCGCAAAGCGGTTGCGCGCCGAAGGCCACTACGTCGTTTTTGCTGAATCGAAGTGAGCGAACCAATGCTTGACCTGATCTACATCTCGACCGCGTTCTTCTTCTTCCTGGCCTGTTGGCTGCTGACCAAGGCCTGCGAAAAGCTGTGACGCCCATCCACCCACAGAAAGAACAGAGCCATGGACTACATCATCGCGGGACTCACGGCAGTCCTTCTCTTCTGCTACTTGATCTACGCGCTTCTCAAACCGGAGAAGTTCTGAGGTACCTATGACACCCAACGGAATTTTGCAGATTGGCATCTACTTCCTGCTGATCCTCGCCGTGACGAAGCCAGTGGGCACCTACATGGCACGCGTGTTCAGCGGGGAGCGCACGTTTCTCCATCCGCTTCTGCGGCCGCTGGAAAGGCTTTGCTACGTCCTCTCAGGGATCAAGGAGGACGTCGAGCAGCGCTGGACGCAGTATGCGGGCAGCCTAATTGCTTTTAGTTTTTTCAGTTTCCTGCTGGCCTATCTCTTCCAGCGACTGCAAGGCATACTTCCGCTGAACCCCATGGCTTTTGGCACTGCGGCCGCGCCCGCCAGCGCCACAGCTATGACCCCAGACCTGGCCTTCAACACGGCCGTCAGCTTCGTCACCAACACGAACTGGCAGAGCTACGTTGGCGAGACCACCATGAGCTACCTCGTTCAGATGGCCGCGCTCACGGTACAGAATTTCGTCTCCGCCGCGGCCGGCATCGCCATCGCCATCGCGTTGATTCGCGGCCTCGCCCGCCAGCAGGCCAATGCCATCGGCAACTTCTGGGTGGATCTCACCCGCGCGGTGGTCTATTTGCTGCTGCCCCTCTCGCTCGTGGGCGCGCTATTCCTCTGCTCGCAAGGCGTCATCCAGAACATGGGTTCCTACACAAAGGTGACGACACTGGAGGGCAAGACGCAGGTGATTGCCCAGGGTCCGGTTGCTTCCCAGGAAGCCATCAAGATGGTTGGCACCAATGGCGGCGGCTTCTTCAACGCCAATTCATCCCACCCCTTTGAGAACCCCACGCCCCTGACCAATCTGGTGCAGATGCTGATGATCTTCGTGATTCCGGCGGGCTTGACTTATACGCTTGGGAAAATGGTCGGCGATACGCGCCAAGGGTGGGCGATCTTTGCCGCCATGAGCATCATGTTCCTGATCGGCGTGTTTGTCGTTTACGGCGCCGAACAGTCCGGGAACCCGAATCTCGCCAAGCTTGGGATAGAGTCCAACGCCTCGGCAACCCAGTCCGGAGGAAACATGGAAGGCAAGGAAGTGCGCTTCGGCATCGCCGCCACGTCGCTCTTCGCCACCATCACCACGGCGGCCAGCTGCGGCGCCGTGAACGGCATGCACGATAGCTTCACGCCGCTGGGCGGCCTGGTGCCCCTCTTCAATATGGAGGTGGGCGAGGTGATCTTCGGCGGCACCGGCGCCGGTCTATACGGGATGCTGCTGTTCGCGATTCTGGCCGTGTTCATCGCCGGCCTGATGGTGGGACGGACGCCGGAATACCTTGGCAAGAAGATCGAAGGAAAGGAAGTGAAGATGGCGATGATCGCGCTCATCGCCACCTCCGCGGTGATCCTGCTCTTCACCGGCTCCAGTGCGGTCATCCATTTCGCCAAGGGTTCCTACTGGAACGGCGCTTATGGCCCGGCCACCGGGAATCTGAACAACAGCGGGCCGCACGGCTTCGCCGAGATCCTCTACGCGTACTCCAGCGGCGCCGCCAACAATGGCAGCGCCTTCGCCGGCCTCAGCGCGAACACGCCCTGGTATAACCTGACCATCGGCCTGGCGATGCTAATTGGCCGCTTCCTGATCATTATTCCGATGCTGGCCGTCGCCGGCAGTCTCGCCGCGAAGAAGCGAGTGCCGGTCACCAGCGGGACCTTCCCCACCCACGGCCCGCTCTTTGTGGGCCTGCTAGTCGGCACCGTGGTCATCGTCGGCGCCCTGACCTTCTTCCCGGCGTTGTCGCTGAGCCCCATCGTCGAGCACTTTCTCATGGCGCAAGGGAGGCTGTTCTAATCATGCCTACGTCAACGAAGGATAAAGCAATGCCGAAGGTTGCTGTCCCTGCAAACGGGCCCACCGATCTCTCGGACTTACTGCCGAAGCGGCTCGCCCACGCACGGCCGCTGTTCGATCCGGACATCATCGGTCGTGCCATCCGCGGATCGCTCCTCAAACTGAACCCGGTAGCCCTGCTGAAGAACCCGGTGATCTTCGTGGTTGAAGTGGGCGCCGTCGTCACTTCGCTCTTCCTGGTCCGCGATCTCGCCACTGGCGCGGCGGGCATCGGCTTCACGCTGCAGATCTCTCTCTGGCTGTGGTTCACGGTCCTGTTTGCCAACTTTGCCGAAGCCATGGCAGAAGCGCGCGGTAAGGCGCAGGCTGATGCCCTGCGCAAAACGAAGACCGATTCGGTGGCTCAGCGGGTTCTCTCGGGCGGCAAGGTGGAGCAGGTATCGGCCTCGCAACTCCGCGCAGGCGACATCATCCTCTGTGACGCAGGCGAACTCATCTCCGGCGATGGCGAGGTCGTTGAGGGCATCGCCTCGGTCGACGAGTCGGTCATCACCGGCGAGAGCGCCCCGGTCATTCGGGAATCGGGCGGGGACCGCAGCGCCGTCACCGGCGGCACTCGCGTGTTATCGGACCGGCTGAAGATCAAGATCACGTCGAACCCCGGCGAGACATTCCTCGATCGCATGATCGCTCTGGTCGAGGGCGCCGAGCGCCAGAAGACGCCCAACGAGATCGCGCTCAATATCCTGATTGCCGGCCTGACGCTGATCTTCCTGCTCGCCGTAGTCACGCTTCAACCATTCGCGCAGTTCAGCGTCACGGCCGCCGGTTCGGGCGCCGTGCCCAGCGTCGCAGTCCTCGTGTCGCTGCTGGTCTGTCTGATCCCGACCACCATCGGCGGCCTGCTCTCTGCCATCGGCATCGCCGGCATGGATCGCGTCATGCAGCACAACGTCCTGGCCATGAGCGGCAAGGCGGTGGAGGCTTCCGGCGACGTCAACACGCTGCTCCTCGATAAGACGGGCACCATCACCATTGGCAATCGCCAGGCGGTGGAGTTCATTCCCGTCAACGGTGTCACGCCGGCGGAACTCGCCGACGCCGCCCAGTTGTCGAGCCTGGCCGACGAAACACCCGAAGGCCGCTCGGTGGTGGTGCTTGCCAAGGAGAAGTACGGTTTGCGCGGCCGGGAGGTCGCCAGCCACGAGGCTCACTTCATCCCCTTTTCGGCTTACACCCGCATGAGCGGCGTCGACATCGATGGGCGTCATCTGCGGAAGGGCGCCAGCGATTCCATCTCGCAGTTCGTGAGGGAACAGGGCGGCACCGTCCCCCCCGACCTCATCGAAGCAGCCGAGCGCATCTCCCGCCAGGGCGGCACTCCTCTGGCCGTCGCCGATGGGCGCAAGGCCATGGGGGTCATCAACCTGAAAGACGTCGTCAAAGGCGGCATGCATGAACGCCTTGCTCAGCTCCGCGCCATGGGCATCCGCACTGTCATGATCACCGGCGACAATCCACTGACGGCAGCCGCCATCGCCGCCGAAGCGGGCGTCGACGACTTTCTCGCCCAGGCCTCGCCTGCCGATAAGCTCAACTACATCAAAAAAGAGCAGGCCGAAGGGCGCCTGGTGGCCATGACGGGAGACGGAACCAACGATGCCCCCGCGCTCGCGCAGGCCGATGTCGGCCTCGCCATGAACACCGGCACAATGGCCGCCAAAGAGGCCGGCAACATGGTGGACCTGGACTCCAATCCGACCAAGCTCATCGAGGTTGTCGCCATCGGCAAGCAGTTGCTGATCACGCGCGGCGCCCTCACCACGTTCTCGATTGCCAACGACATCGCCAAGTACTTCGCCATCATCCCGGCGATGTTCATGGCTACCTACCCCGCGCTCGCCAACCTCAACATCATGGGCCTGCACAATGCGCAGAGCGCGGTGCTATCGGCCGTGATCTTCAACGCGCTGATCATTATTGCTCTGGTGCCCCTGGCCCTGCGCGGAGTCAAATACCGGCCAGTCTCGGCCGGCGCCCTGCTTCGCCGCAACCTGCTGATCTACGGGATTGGCGGCATCATCGTCCCGTTCCCCGGAATCTGGGTCATCGACCAGATCGTTCACGTGCTCGGACTTGCCTGAGGAGAGAAACTACCATGTGGAAACAGATGCTACCCGCGTTGCGCATGACGCTCCTGATGACGGTGGTGACCGGACTGATCTATCCCGGAGTGATCACCGGACTCTGCCAGGTCCTGTTTCGCTCTCAGGCCAATGGCAGCCTGATTACGCGAAACGGCCAGGTTGTGGGCTCGGCCCTGATTGGACAGAGTTTCACCAAGGCCGAGTACTTCCAGCCGCGTCCCTCGGCTGCCGGCGCGGAAGGTTACGATGCCTCCGCCTCCGGCGGATCCAACCTGGGACCCACCAGCCAGAAGTTAATTGACCGCGTGAAGGGCTCGGTCGCGAGGCTGCACACCGACAATCCGGCGATGCAGGGCGCCGTGCCTGCGGACCTGGCTACGGCCAGCGGCAGCGGCCTGGACCCGCATCTCAGTCCCGCCTCGGCTGCGGTGCAAATCGAACGGGTCGCCAAGGCTCGCGGCATTTCGGTGGACCAATTGAGACCAGTCGTCGATCAACTCACCGAGGGACGCGACCTGGGTTTGCTCGGCGAGCCGCGCGTGAACGTGCTCGCACTGAATCTCGCGCTGGACGAGAAATTCCCCGTTCGCTAATCGGAAGGAGACTTTTGTGCGACTTTTTCAAGGTGCCGCACTACTGGCCGCCGCCGCGCCGCTAGCGTTGGCCCAGGCCCAGGCCCCGTCGCCTGCCACTTCCGCGTCCACCTCCGCCCCCTGGTCAATCGGTCCGGTTCAGTTCAGCGGCTTGATTGACGGCTACTATAACTACACACCCAATCACCCCGCCTCCAGGACCGTGCTGTACCGTAACTTTGACGTCCGGGCCAATAGCATTAGCCTCAACATGGCGGAGCTCAATCTCGACATGGCCCCCGAGCCCCTCGGCTTCAAACTCAGCCTCGGCGCCGGTCGCGCCTTTGACCTGATCCACTTCGCCGACACCGCCAACGGCTTCGACAGTCTTCGGTACGTCCCGCAGGCCTACCTCTCCTACAAGCCCGTCACGGCCAAGGGACTTCAGTTGGACTTCGGCAAGTTCTACACCTCCGCCGGCGCCGAACTTACCGAGACGCACCTCGGCTGGAACTACTCGCGCGCGCTGATGTATGCCAACGGGCCGTACTACCATTTTGGCCTGCGTACCACAATGCCGCTGTCTAAGAACTTCACCGCCGGCTTCCAAGTGGTGAACGGCTGGAATAACGTCGAGGACAACAACAGCGGCAAGACCGTGGGCGTGACAACGGTCGTGACCGTTCGCAAGTTCGTGTGGTCTAACGTCTACTACGCCGGCCCGGAAACCTCGGCCGCCAACGAGGGCTTCCGCAATTTCAACAGCACCGTGTTCACACTGAACCCCTCTGACAAGGTGAGCCTCTACGGCCAGTTCGACTACGGCACCGAGAAGGCGCGGGTGGGCGGGAGCTTCGACTGGATCACCTACGGCGGCGCGGCCAGATTTCAAGTCACGCCTAGGTTCGCACTGAGCCCTCGCGCCGAGTATTACTACGACAAGGATGGCTTCATCACGGGCACCGTGCAGAAGCTCAAGGAGTTCACCATCACCGGCTAATACAAGTTCGCGGATCACTTCTTCGCCCGTCTGGAGTACCGCCGGGACTGGTCCGATCAAGCCGTATTCGAGCGAGGCTCGGTCACCGGCGCCACGAAGAAGCAGGATACGTTTGTCTTGGGTATGGTCGCCTACTTCCCGCCCCCGAAGAAATGATAATGGGAGTGGACGGATTGAATGCCCGAGCCAGAACGTAGCCGCCCCACACCGGAACAGCTGCTGAAGCAGGTCGAGGCCGAGGAACTCCACCAACGGCGCGGGAAGCTGAAGGTGTTCCTCGGCTACGCCTCCGGCGTGGGCAAGTCGTTTCGGATGCTGGACGAGGGCCGCCGCCGCAAGGCGCGCGGTGAGGACGTTGTCGTCGCTGCCGTCCAGCAGCAGGCGCCGGGCGACGTCGAGGAGATACTCAGGCAATTCGAGGTCATATCGCCACGGCTGGGTCTGGCGAGTCCTTGCATTGACGTCGACGCGGTACGCCGCCGGCGCCCGGCTGTCTGCCTGATCGACGGCCTGGCTTACAAAAACCCGCCCGGCAGTCAGAATTCCGAACGCTGGCAGGACGTCGACGAGTTGCTTGCCAGCGGCATTTCGGTGATTACAACCGTCAATCTTCAGTACATCCAGGAGAAGCAGCCGCAGGTCGAGGCGATCCGCGGCCGATCCGTGGGTGAGTCTGTTCCAGAGAGCTTCATCCGGCGCGCCGACGAGATCGAGATCATGGACGCACCGCCCGAATATTGCGTCACACGCACGGAGGGCGGCAATCGCATCTCCGACGAGGAAGCCACGCGTCTGCAGCATCAGCTGTCTGAACTACGAGAGATAGCGCTGGTCCTGGTCGCCGAAGTGGTCGACAGCCAGTTGGAGGATTACCTTCGGCGCCAAGGCATCGAACAGAGTTTCGGCACGCACGAACGCATTTTGGTTTGTGTGACTCCCCGCTCCAATGCATCGTTGATGATCTCCCGCGGCAAGAGACAGGCAGAGCGATTCCACGGCGAGCTCTTCGTCGCCTATGTCGAGCAGGACCAGATGACCACCCAGGATCAGGAAACACTGGCGCGGAATCTGAAGGCGGCGCGGGAAGCGCAGGCCCACGTTGATATTCTCCACGGCGAAGACCCCGTGGCCGCCATCCTGCACTTCGCCGAGAAACAGGGCATCACTCAGATTTTCGTCGGCCACAGCTTACGTCGCGGCTGGTGGCAGAGCCTGGTGCCCAATCCAGTGGACCGCCTCATCCTGGAAGCCGACGGAATCGATATCCGGATCTTCCCGCACGGCGCCGCATCGGAGGCCCAGTAGGCGATGCCGGATGAGCTCGCAGATCGAACCGGCCATCTGAAGATCATTCTCGGTTATGCGGCCGGCGTCGGCAAGACCTACAGGATGCTCGAAGAAGGGCAGCAATTGGCGGCCGCCGGCCACGATGTAGTGATCGGCTACTTTGAGCCCCACGGCCGGAAAGACACCATCGCCAAAACCGAGGGGCTGGAGCTGATCCCCAGGCGCGTGGTGCAATACCGGGAGCGCGCCTTTGAGGAGATGGACACCGAGGCGATTCTGGCCCGCGATCCGGAGATTGCGCTCGTCGACGAATTCCCCCACACCAACGTTCCCGGCTCGGACCGATCCAAGCGCTGGGAGGACGTCCTCGTACTACTCGACGCCGGTATCGACGTGATCACCACAATGAACATCCAGCATCTGGAGAGCCTGAACGACCAGATGCGGAAGATCACGGGAATTCAGGTTCGCGAGACCATCCCGGATTGGATCACCAAGCGTGCGGACGAAGTAGTGCTGGCCGATCTGACGCCAAACGCACTGCTCAACCGGCTGGACCGCGGCGTCGTCTACGCACCGGAAAAGGCCCAACGCGCGAAAACGAACTTCTTCAAGGAATCCACCCTGGCCGCCCTGAGAGAGATGGCCCTCCGGCAGACGGCGCACGAAATCGATGTGCGGAACGTGGACGACAGCAGTTTACATCCTATGGGGACAGCGGCAGCCGCGAGATCCAGCCAGGCTCAGCCTGTTGCGGCCGTGCAGGAGCGAATTCTAATCCATGTCACAGAGGCGCCTACCACCGCGGGCCTCATACGCCGCGGCCGCCGGGTGGCGGACTACCTCAAGGCGGACTGCTTTGCAGTGTGCGTGCTGCGGGAGCCACTCCCGGCGGAGAGCCGCCATGCCATTGAGCGGCATTTGGATTTCTCCCGGCGGCTGCACATCGAAACCAGAATACTGGAAGGGACGGACGAGGCAGAAGTCCTGGTTGACTTTGCTCACACAAACGGGGTCACGCAGATCTACGTGGCAAAACCGCCCCGGTCCGTTGTGCCCTTTCTTTTCCGGCGGCAACTGGTGATGAGGATCGTCCGGTTGGCGACAGACATTCAGGTTACCGTGGTGGCGGACCGGCGCAAGCGAATGAACTAACCGTGCAAAGGCGCCCTGCGAGCAACTCAGATTGAACGCGGCGCCCTGACTCCTTGCGCACGGCCAAATCCCGACTGGCCGCTACGCCCCTTCGGGAAACAGCACCACCTTGCCGATGCCCTCGGCATACACCTCCAGCGTGTCAAACGCCTTTTGGGTGTCGGCCAGAGCCATGCGGTGGGTGATCATCGGTGTGAAGCGGTGGGCCTGTTCCTTGAGCAGCCGCAGGGCGTGCTCGCTCTTGTGATTGGAGCGGCGGACGGGGAAGAAGGTCTGCTCTTTGCGCCGGAGGTACTGGAAATCGATGTTGGTGAACTGGCCGGAGGGGAGGCCGGTGATGACGACACGGCCGCCGGAGCAGGTCATACGGATGGACTGGTTGATGGAGCCGTCCTTGGCGGCACAATCGAAGGTGACATCGACGCCGCGCTGGCCGGTGGCTGCGAGCACTTCTTTGACGGCGTCCACCTGGGTGGGATCGATGACGGCGTCGGCGCCGAGGAGGAGGGCGAGATCGCGGCGGTGGGCGACGGGCTCGATACAGTAAATGCGGGAGACTCCGGCGACGCGGAGGGCGGCGATGGTAGTGAGGCCGATGGGGCCGGCGCCGATGACGGCAGTGGTTTCCCCGAGCTTGGGATCGCCGAAGCGGAAGGAGTGGAGGATGATGGAGATCGGCTCGAAGAGGGTGGCCTCGGCGAAGCCGATATTCTCGGGGAGCGGGAGGAGGTTTTCGACGGGGAGATTGGCGCGATCGCGGAAAAAGCCGGGCTCGCCTGCGTTGGAGAGGAAGCGGACGGTGTTGCAGAGGTTGTGGCGGCCCGTCATGCAGTATTCGCAGTGGTAGCAGTAGATGGGGGGCTCGAGGGCGACGCGATCGCCCGGGGCCCAGCCGGTGGCGCCGGCGCCGAGGGCGAGGACGGTGCCGACGGGCTCGTGGCCGAGGACCATGGGGTATTCGGCGGGCATATCGCCGACTCCACCTTCGGAGAAGTTGTGGAGGTCGCTGCCGCAGACGCCGATGGCCTCCACGCGGACCTGGACCTCGCCGGGGGCGGGCGGGCCGATGATGTTTTCGTGAATCTCGAAACGATGCTGGGCGACGAGCTGGGCGACTGCCATGGTAGTTTCCTTGGGACGAAATCGGAATGAATCAGTGCTTAGGCGAACGGAGAACTGGTTTGAGGACGAGGGGCGCGAGCTGGCGGTAGAGGCCGGCTGCGGGGTCGAGCAGAACGTTGCGGTGGTTCTGATCGATGAGCCAATCGGTGAGGTGGCGGACGGCGGCGAGCATGGCGCCGGGCGAATCGAAATCCTGATCGACGGCGGGATCGAAGAAGACGAGCTCGACGGCCACGCCGTGGGCGGCGGCGGCATCGAGCAGTGCGTGGAGGCGGGCGGTCTCGGCGGGGCGGAGGGCGCCGTTGGGAGCGAAGAGGCTGCCTGAGGTGGATTGGAGGGCGACACGGACGAGTTGCAGGCCGTGGAGGGCGAGGGGTTGGAGATCGGCCTGAGCGGAGGTGACGGTGACGCCCAGCAGGCGGCCTTGGGCCGTTTTGCGGAACTCGGCGGTGGAGCCGGTTTTCTGCCAGGCGGCGGCGGACGAGTTTCTGACGTAAAAGGCGTGGGGATCGTGGCGTAGGCCGATGAGAAAGCCCGTGGACACTTGCAGGCTGCCGGGCCACGCGATGGCCGCGCCCAGAAGGGCGGCCGTTGCCGCGCCGAGAATCTCGCGCATAGGACTCCAGTTCAGGCCGCGCCGCACCGATGGCGGACGCGACTACTTCTTGAACAAGTTATCAAATGCGATGCGTGCGTCGTTGGCTGTCTTGGGGGCGCTGGTATCCATGCGCTCGGCCGAGGGGCGCGAGGCGGCGGCGGGCGCCGAATCGCGGGCCACGGTGACGCGGGCGCGGAAGAACGTGCAATCGTTCTGCTTGTCCTTGTAGGCGACGCGCACAGGGATGGGCTTGAGGCACTGGAAGCGCGTGGAGGGCTCGAAGTAGGAGCATTGCTTGCAGCAGTGCAACTCGGCCTGACACTTGGGGCAGGCGCCGGTGAAATCCATGCCCGGAGGCAGAGGAGTGGCACAGTTGTAACATCGGGAGGCCGTTACGTTTTCCACCATCCGCGGGAGGCGCGGGCCGGTGATATCGAGGGGCGGGCGCGGGCCGCGCTCCCGGGGCCGGTCTTCCCCGCGATTGCCGCCGCCGCTGGGGCGGTCACTATCCATGTAGCCACGCTGGCCGTATTTCCGATCGCCATCCATATGAGGGAATCCACTCCTTACGTGGGATCCAAAGAGCTAAGCTGGTCACCAGGCCGCGGGCACTCCGGTCTTGGGGGAGTTGACAGCGGATTCCGCAAAAGGGGTTTTGGGAAGGGCTCTGGCATATGCCGTACGCGGCGGCCGGACCACCTCTGCTGGCGGACTCCGGCCGGTTCCGTACCCGGCACATCATCATTCTTAGCACGGAACCGTCCGGGAATCCAGTCCCTTTTTTACTAGGGCCGAGTCCAGCGTACCGGGGAGAGGCACGGCCGGGTCAGCGGGTCGTCACAATGGTTGGGTGTGACGCGCAGGGTGTAGCCGAGGCGGCCGGTCTGGTGCGGGACAAAATCGCGCCCAAACATATCGGCGCCGTTCTGTTTTTGCACAAAGGGGAGAGTGACGACGGTGGTCTCCCGCAGGACGCCATCGGGACTGACGCGGCCGACGACGGCCTCGACTCGCACGTCCTCCGGGGTGAGGCCGGCGAGATGGACGGCGGCGCGCAGTTCGATGGGGGTACCGGTGAGGATGCAGGCTCCGGTTTGCTCGGCCGCATCGTCAATCCGGACGGAGCCCCAGCTATTCTGGACCTGTCCAGCCCAGCGGGTCTTTTCGCGGGCGGGCTGGTAGTTGTCCTGCCGCATGGAGAGGGACGATACGTGGGCCGGCTCGTAGAGGCGGGTGGTGTAATCGTGGACCATGCGCTGGCAATTGAACATGGGGCTCATGTTCATGAGGGACTGTTTGACGCGCTGCATCCAGCCGTGGGGGACACCCTCTTCCCTGCCCTTGTAGAAGAGGGGCAGGATCTCGGTTTCGAGAAGGGAGTAGATGGACCAGGCATGGAGGTCGTCCATATCGGCGGTGTATTCCTCACGATCGCCGATGGCCCAGCCGCCGGAGACCTCGTAGGCCTCGTCGAACCAGCCATCGAGGATGGAGAGGTTGAGGGTGCCGTTGATGGCAGCCTTCATGCCGCTGGTGCCACAGGCCTCTTCCCCGCGGCGCGGGTTGTTCAGCCAGAGATCGACGCCGTGAACGAGCTCGCGGCCCACCTCGATGTCATAGTCCTCGATGAAGACGATGTGCTTGGCGAACTCCGGATCACGGGAGAGCTGGACGATTTCGCGGATGAACTGTTTCCCGGGGTTGTCCTTGGGGTGGGCCTTGCCGGCGATGAGGATTTGAACCGGCATGAGCGGATTGGAAAGGATCTTCTTGAGCCGTTCCTTATCGCGGAAGATGAGGGTGGCGCGCTTGTAGGTGGCGAAGCGGCGGGAGAAGCCGATGGTGAAGACTTCGGGTTCCAGCAGCTCGGCGATGCGGCGCATCTCGGGAAGAGGGGCGCGGCGTTCCTGGGCGCGTTGGGTCTGGCGCTCGCGGACGAAGTTGATGAGGCGCCGTTTGCGGCGGCGGCGGATCTCCCAGAGCTCGTCATCGGGAATGTCCGAGATCTGGTCCCAGACGCCCTCTTCGGGGTAGCGCTGGCGCCATTCGGGAGCGAGGTAGGTGTCGTAAAGGAGGGCCAGATCTCCGTTGAGCCAGGTGGGGAGGTGGACGCCATTGGTGATGGGCGTGATGGGCACCTCGTGAACGGGAAGGTCCGGCCAGAGCTTGGAGAACATCTCCTGCGAGACTTCGGCGTGGAGGCGGCTGACGGCGTTGCGGTAGGCCGAGGTTTTGAGGGCGAGGACGGCCATGGAGAAGCGGTCGCCCTGCTCGTCGGTGCCGCCCTGGCCGAGGGCGAGAAAGCGCTCAAACGAGATGCCGTGCGTTTCGCAGTAAGCGTGCAGGTATTCGTAGACGAGGCCGGGATCGAACATATCGATGCCGGCGGGAACGGGGGTATGTGTGGTGAAAACGTTGTTACAGCGCGCGGCTTCCAGAGCCTCGTCGAAGCTCAGTTTATGATCCTGCATGAGGAGCCGGATGCGTTCCAGAGCGAGGAAGGCGGAGTGGCCTTCATTCATGTGGAAGACGGTGGGCTCCAGACCGAGGGCCTTGAGGGCGCGTAGGCCGCCGACACCGAGAATGATCTCCTGGCGGATGCGGGTGACCGTATCGCCGCCGTAGAGTTGATCGGTGATGTCGCGGTATTCGTGGCTGACATTCTCGGGGATGTTGGTATCGAGCAGGAGCATATCCACGCGCCCGACTTTGAGACGCCACACCTTGACGAAGCAGGGGCCGGCGGGGAATCTGAGTTCCACGACGATCTCCTTGCCCTGGGCGTCGAGGGCGGGCTGGACCGGCCAGGTGTAGAAGTCGTTGATGGGGTAGCGCTCGGTCTGCCAGCCATCGAGGTTGAGGTACTGCTGGAAGTAGCCTTTCTGATAGAGCAAGCCGATACCGGTGAGGTTGAGGCTGGCGTCGCTGGCAGCCTTCATGTGGTCACCGGACAGGATGCCGAGGCCGCCCGAGTAAATGGTGAGAGATTCGAGGAGGCCGTACTCCATGGAGAAGTAGGCGACCAGCATGGAATCCTTGCGGGCGGAATCGACCGATGCGGCCATATAGGCGTCGTAGCGGCGGCAGGCGCTTTCGTAAAGAGCGATGTAGCGCGGGTCAGCGGCAGCTTTCTCAAGTGTTTGTTGTGGAACACGCCCCAACATCAACACGGGGTTGCGGTGGCATTCCTTCCAGAGTGAGGGGTCCAGACGGCGAAACAGGGGCCGGATGGTGTGATCCCAACTCCACAATAGGTTGTGCGCCAGTTCACCGAGCCGCGAGATTGCGGTAGGCAGGGCGGGACTGACGAGAAACTCCTGGACTGGTTGGATCTGGAAAGGCATAGAGGTAGTGCAGCGGGTAGGCTTGATTCACAATAACAAAAGGAGCCGGAACCGCGCACGGAAGGGGTACTAGTGGACGGCGAGGACACGGGAGACATCTCTGTTTCTTCGCCCCCGGCATACGGCGCAGATTCATCTAAGTGAATGACAAAGAAGAAAAAACAATCTTTTAGTCTCTTTCTGGCAGGTTTGGGCATACAATATTGTCATGAAGCTTAGCGCCCAGGAAGAGTACGGGCTCCGTTGCCTGCTATACATGGCCCGCAACGGCGAAACCAAGAGTCACAGCATTCCGGAGATCAGCCGCTCAGAGGGTCTATCGGTACCCAACGTCGCCAAGTTGATGCGTATCTTGCGGCTTGGCGGCCTGGTGGCGAGCGTGCGCGGACAGGCCGGCGGATACACGTTGTCGCGCCCGGCCGACGTGGTGACTGTCTCGGAAGTGCTTGGTCTGCTTGGCGGCAGTTTCTTTAATCCACACTTCTGCGACCGGCATTCAGGTCTGGAGCGCGTGTGCGCGCACTCGGGCGAGTGTGCCCTGCGGTTGTTGTGGGGATCGGTGCAGAAGAGTCTGGACGCCCTACTGACCAAGACCACGTTGCGGGATCTGCTCCGAAACGAAGGCGAGATGCAGGCGTTCCTGCTGGAGCGGACGACGCCGCCTCCGGCCGAAGGAATTGCGCCACCGGCCCGAGTGAACGGCCACTGAGTTCTTGGAAACTGACTGTCCGATTCGGCAGCCGTGGAGACCTGCTTCCGCGGCTGCCGAATTGTGTTTAGGGATGTCGCGAGGCTGCCGGGGCTCCGCGCTTCCCCTCGCCGGGCGCAATCGGGTAACCTCAAAGTGATGCCTGACCTCCGGCCCGGGTCCAGGGCCACTTCACCCTGCTGGTGGGTGCCTGGCGCCTGTGATGTTCCGAGATGAGCCGGGCTCACCACAATCCATGTCCGCTAAAGTTATCGTAGTTTCCAGTTTGACGCGGGGCGCGGGTAAAACCCACTTCGCCGCGGGCTTGGCCTGCTGGTTGAAAGAGCACGGCCATCACAGCGCACCGCTGCAACTCTCGCCGGCGGCGGGCGATCCGGTGGCATGTCCCGAGGGGGGCAACCTCTCGCGCGCCGGCGCCCTGCTGGCCGAGGCGTGCGGGTTGATGCCCGAACCGGTGTATGAATCGGGGTGGCAGGCGTTGGCGGCATTGCGGCAGCGCTTTGACACTGTGGTAGTGGAAGCGCCGGCCGGCGCGGAGACGCCTGGCGAGTGGCCCGTGGTGCATCTGGGCCGGGAGGGTGGGCTGATTTTGCCCGCCGGGTACGCCGCCATGCCGGAATACCAGCCGGACCTGATGCCGGGCTTTGGCGAGGCGGTGGAGGCGATCGCATCGCTCCCGCCCTGGAGCCTGGCCAGCGCGCCACGCTGTGGCGTGGTAACGCTGCCGCACATCGACAACTTCACCGAGTACCAAATGCTGCGCGGCTCGGAGTGGCTGACCTCGCCTGGCGTGGGCCGGTTCGCCAATCTGTTCCTGCCGTTCACCACCAACGTGGCCTCGGACCTGGAGTGGCTGGAGCAGACGGGGCTGGCCTCGTGGATTGCCGCGCAGTGCGCCGGCGGGGCGAAGTTGAGCGTCTGCGGGTGGGATTACGCGGGGGCGGAGCGGTGTGAGCTGGGTGATCCCCTGGACTTCCGCTATCTTTCCAGGCAACTCGGCCGCAGGATGGCCCCGCTGATGCCGGACGAAGGAACACACCAGAATCTGGCCCACTGGTTCGGCGAATGGGCATCGATTGGAGAGTTCACCCGCAACTACCTCTGACCGGTGGAGTAGTAAAGTAGGGGATGTGCGGCCGGGCGGGCGGCTGCAACCGGAATGGCCGCGATCCCGGCTGGATGGCGGCACGGAGGAACGAATTGACCATCAGTCACGGTGGAAACCTTTTCGCCATTGCAAAAGAGCGTGGTTGGGACTGGCGGGAGATGCTGGACCTGAGCGCCAGCATCAACCCCCTGGGCCCGGCGCCAGGTGTGCGTCCGGCAGTGGAGGAGGCGTTGGAGCGGATCAGCCACTATCCAGCCCAGATGCCGGGCGAACTGGAGCAGACCCTTGCTGCGCAGTGGGGCATCTCGCCGAGCCAGGTGATGGCGGGCGGCGGCGCCACGGAGCTGCTGCATTTTGTGGCGCGCGCCGGATGGACTGGCCCGGCTGCGCTGGTGACCCCGGTGTGGAGTGAGTTTTACCGCGCCTTTCCTCACGCGTTGCGGGTTCCCTTGGACGAACCGGAGAAGTGGCCGCAGCGCGGATTGCTGGTCATCAGCCAGCCAGTGAATCCAAGTGGGCTGGAAGTGCCGGTGGGGGTGTTGCGCCGGGCGATCGCTGGCAGAGAGGGACCGGTGCTGATCGACGAGAGCTTCATCGAGTTCACGCGGCTGGAATCGGCGGTATGGTGGACAGGGCAGCATCCGAACCTGCTGGTATTGCGCTCGCTTTCGAAGTTCCATGCCTTGCCGGGGTTAAGAATCGGCGCGCTGGCGGGATCAAAGGAGTGGATGGAGCGGTTGGCGCGGCGGCGCGAGCCGTGGCAGGTGAGCACGCTGGCCGAGGCGGCGGCGGTGGCCGCGGTAAGAGACTTAGACCATGCCGAGGCAACGCGGCAGCTCGTGGAGACAGAGCGGGCCTGGATGGTGGAGCAACTGGCGGACCTGCCAGGACTGGAGCTCTCGCCAGGCGTGGCGAACTTCCTATTTGCGGCGACAACGCGTCCGGCGCAGGAGATTTGTGACTGGTTTCTGGAGCGGAAGATCATCCTCAGAAACTGCACGCGGCTGCCGGGCGTGAGCGGGGAGGCGATCCGTTTCGCAATCCGGACCCGCGCGGAGAACGAGCGCTTCGCGGCGGCCGCGAGGGAGTATTTTTGCGGCGACTAGTCCGACACTGCGCACTGGCGGGTATGAGCGTTCTGGTGGCTGCCGCCGCCGCGCCGATGCGGATCGTGTCGACGGCCCCGTCGATCACGGAGACGCTGTATGCGTTGGGGCTGGGCAGCCGCGTGGTGGGTGTGACGATGTATTGCACATACCCGGCGGAGGCGCGGTCCAAGCCAAAGATCGGGAGCTTTCTGGAACCGGATTTCGAGCGGATTCTGGCGCTGAAGCCAGATTTGGTGCTGGTGATCAGCAATCCGATCCAAGTGAGTGACAAATTGCGCAAGCTGGGCCTGCGGGCGGAAGACGTGAACCAGAACGGGGTTCAGGACATCCTGAGCTCGCTGGCGAGAATCGGCGCATTGACCGGCACGGAGAAGAAGGCAGCGGCGCTGGCGGCCTCTTTGCGCAGCGAAATGGACGGCGTGCGGCGGAGCGTGGCGGGGCGGGCGCGGAAAAGCGCGCTGTTCCTGGTAGGCCGGTCTCCCGGCACCGTGCAGGGCATGGTGGGCGCCGGGCCGGGCACCTTCATCGATGAGCTGATGACCATTGCCGGGGCGCAAAATGTACTGGCGTCTTCGCCGATCGCCTACCCCAAGGTGTCGGTGGAAATGGTGCTCTCGTCGAACCCCGATGTGATTCTCGACATGGGCGATTTTGCCCACGTGGAGGGCCACCCGATGGAACCGGAAGCCAAGCTGCTGGAGATGTGGTCGCGCTATGCGATTCTGCGGGCAGTGCAGACGCGGAGCGTACGGCAGGTGGGCTCGGAGATCTTCATCCGGCCTGGTCCGCGCATGGGCGAGGCGGCGCGGCAGTTGCAGCGCATGGTGCATGGAGCGGCGGGCCGATGAGCGTACGATATGAGCTCTCGGGCGCCGGCATGAGCTACGGCGCGGCGGAGGTGGTCCGCAACGTCACTCTGACATTTGACCGGCCGCAGATGGTGGCGCTGACCGGGCCGAACGGCGCCGGCAAATCGACACTGCTGGGCATCATGTCGGGGTTGCGGCCGGGCTTCACCGGATCGTGCCGTTTGAACGGGCGGGAGATCACAGCCTGGAAGCGGCGCGACTTTGCGCGCGAGGTGGCGCTAGTGCCGCAGAGCCTGAAGCTCGATTTTCCATTTACGGCGGAGCAGGTGGTGCTGATGGGCCGCACGCCTTACGCCGGAGGGATGTTTGAGAGCCCGGAGGATTGGGCGGCGGTGGAACGCGCGATGGACGTCACGGATACGCTGGAGTTCCGGGCGCGCGATTTTCGCGCCTTGAGCGGCGGAGAACGGCAAAGGGTGGTGCTGGCATCGGCGCTGGCGCAGGAGCCGCGAGCGCTGCTGCTGGACGAACCGACTACGTTTCTGGACCTACAGCACCAGCTCACGATCTATCAACTGCTGAGGAAACTGTCGCAGGAGGGCATGCTGGTGATCGCGGTGACGCACGACCTGAACCTGGCGGCGGCCTTTTCAGACCGCGTGGTGGCGATGAAGAAAGGCCAGGTGGAGGCCGACGCGGACCCGTGCGAAGCGCTGACGACGGACCGGATCCGTTCGATTTTCGGCGTGGAGGCCGAGTGGCTGAAGCGTTCGGGCGGGAAGAGTTGGATCGCCTATGGCGATTGAAACCGTGACGCCGGCACGCACTCTGCGTGTCCTGGCAATTGCCGCAGTGGTCACGGGCGCCGTAGCCGTATTGACGCCGCTGTTTGGCTCCACGTACATCGACCTGGGCCGGGCGTTCCGCGGCGAATTGCCGGATGCGCAGATCTTTTTTGGCGTCCGCTGGCCGCGCACTTTGGTCGCGCTGCTTTCCGGCGGAGCCTTGTCGCTGGCCGGAGTGCTGTTTCAGGCGCTGCTGCGGGATCCTCTGGCCACTCCGTACACGCTGGGCGTATCCAGCGGAGCCTCGCTGGGCGCGGTAGCGGCCATCTGCCTGGGGCTGCACACCATCGCGGGGCTGCCGGCTCTGTGGGTGGCGGCGCTGCTCGGGGCGGGCGCGATTCTGCTGATTGTACTGGCCGTTTCGGCCGAGGGCCGGCGAATCTCCTCATTTACGCTGCTGCTGGCCGGTGTGACCATCAACAGCGTGGTGATGTCTGTAATCATGCTGCTGCACAATCTGGCGAGTGTGGGCCAGAGCTTCGCCATTGTGCACTGGCTAATGGGCAACATCGATCAAGTGGACGCGGCCACACTGGCGTGGATGGCAGCCATCATCCTGCCTGTGAGCGCGGGCATCTGCCTGATGGCGCGGCAGTGGAATCTGATGGCAGTGGGCGAGGATTGGGCGGCCACGCGCGGGGCGTCGCCGCACCGCCTGCTGTTGATTGGCTATCTGGCCGGATCGCTGTTGACCGCGGTGGTGACAGCGGTGACGGGCCCCATCGGTTTTGTGGGGTTGGTGGTGCCTCATGCGCTGCGGCTTAGGCTGGGCAGCGATCACCGGCTGCTAATGCCGGCGTCTTTTCTGCTGGGCGCGTCGTTCCTGGCGATTTGCGATACGCTGGCACGTACGGTGCTGGCGATGGAGATCCCGGTCAGCGTCGTAACCGCCCTGGTGGGAGGACCGTTCTTTATAGCGCTGTTGCGCAGCCGAAGGAGAAGCTTATGGCTTTAGCGGTTGTCGGTGGTGGGAGACGTTGCGGGAAGAGCCGTTACGCCCTGGCCCTGGCCAGCGCCCATGGCCCGCGTCTGGGATTCATCGCCACACTCCAGCCTGACGATGAGGAGAGCCGGCAGAAGGTGGAGGCGGCTCGCGAGGAGCGGGGCGCCAGTTTCGCCACGGTGGAAGAGCCACTTCACCTCACAAAAGCATTTTCCGCTCAGAGCCCGAATTGCGATGCCGTGGTGATCGACGATCTCACCATCTGGATCTCCAACCAGGTGATGGCGGGCGCCAGCGACGCGGAGATTGAGGAGCAGGCCGCGAGCCTGACGGCGGCCGCGCTGAAGGGGCCGGCTGAGGCGATTATCGTGACCAGTGACGTGGATTTCGGGTTCCCGATGGATTCTGAATCCTCGCGGCGCTTCCGGCGTTTGGCCGGCGTGATCAACCGGAGGATGGTGGAATCGTCCTCGCGCCTGTACTGGATGGTATTCGGGGTTCCGAAGCGCATTATCTAACTGAAAAACTATGATCTCTCCCAAATTACGCACGGCCATAGAATCCATCCGGCCGATGCTGGATCAGAACCTTGCCGCGACGCTCAACGCCCAGGCGGCGGGCCAACCGAGAAGGGCGCTCAGCCTGGGCAGTCTCGACGACGTGGTACTCCACTATGGATTGATCCGCGGCAGCGCGGAACTCGTGCTGCGCCGGAAGGGCCTCATCGCGTTCGCATCGGACCACGGCGTGGCAGCCGAGGCCGGCACCGACGGGCAAGCCCGGACGGCCGGCGCGGTGCGCCAGTTTCTGCGGGGCGGGTCTGCCGCGCAGGTGCTTTGCCGCCATGCCGGGATCGAGCCGCTGCTGGTCAATGTCGGGCTATCCGGCGAGGAGGAGCCGGGGGGGCTGAATTTCCCGATCGCGCCCGGCACGGCCAACATCGTGACCGGCGCTGCGATGAGCGCCGAACAGGCGAACGCGGCGCTGGAAATCGGTCTCCAACTGGCGGCGGAGGCGGCGGCGCGTTTTGACGTGGCTGGGTTGGCCCAGATCGGCGCCGGAGGCAGCATCGCGGCGGCAGCCCTGCTCTCGGCGATGAGCGGCAGAGATTCCGCCGACACAACACCGCACAATCCGGGCGACAGTGGCGCGGGCCACGCCAGCGCCGTGCAGTGCACGCGCACCGCGGTGACGCGCCACCAGGCGGAGGCAGCCTCTTCGTTTGGCAACTTGCGCTCGCTGGGCGGACTCGACATCGCGGCGATGACAGGATTCCTGCTGGGCGCCGCCCGCCACCGGCTGCCCGTGGTGATTGACGGCTTTGTTGCCGGCGTGGCCGCCGTGGTCGCTCGCGCCATGGCGCCAGACTCGCTCGATACGATGATCTTTTCGCACCGCCAGCCCTCGGCCGCCCATGCCTTCCTGTTACAGTTTCTCTCCGTGGAGCCACTGTTGAGCCTGCGCATCTCGGAGGCGGACGGCTTCGGCGCCGCGCTGGCGATTCAGACGCTGGAATCGGCGATACTGCTCCACCGCGAGATCACCGACCTGAGCGGCGCGGTGTAGCGGAATGGACAGGCAGACAGCCCGCTTCAGCGCGATACAATAGAAGTTTGCGCTGAAGGACTTACCGCGTCTTGATCAACCGCCTCGTTCTCGAAAACCTCAAACATCGGAAGCTACGCACCGCGCTGAGCGCGCTTTCCATCGGATTCCAGGTCACTATGATCCTGTCGGTAGTCGGCCTGAGCCAGGGCATGCTCAACGACTCCATCAACCGCGCCAAGGGTGTGGGCGCCGATATCTGGGTGAAACCGCCGGGCGCGTCTGTCATCGGACTTTCCGGGGCCAGCATGCCACAGAAAGTGCTTGGGTTTTTTCAGGCGCAGCCGCATATCACGCACGCCGTGGGCACCGTGATCCAGCCTTACGCCGGCATCTCGTCGGTGAGCGGCATAGACTACAAAGAGTTCGTCGGGCTGAGCGGCAACTTCCGGTTCCTGCAGGGCGGCCCGTTTCAGACTCCGGACGAATTGATCGTTGACCAGTGGTATGCCGAACAATCCAAGGCGAGCGTCGGCGACATGGTGACGATCCTGAACCACAAATGGCGGATCTGCGGCGTGGTGGAACCGGGCAAGCTGGGGCGGTTGTTCGTCCCGATGGCGCGGCTCCAGGAGCTCACCAATAACCAGGACAAGCTGAGCCAGATCCTGCTCAAGGTGGATGATCCCAAGAATACGCAAAGCATCATCGCGGAGCTGAAGAAGATCGAGGAGTTGGACGGCTACAGCATCTACTCCATCGAAGAGTTCGTCAGCATGTTCTCGTTCAACAACGTGCCGGGATTGCGGGCGTTCATCTGGGTGATCATCGGGCTATCGATCGTGATCGGATTCCTGGTGGTTTCGCTCACCATGTACACCACCGTGCTGGAGCGGACGCGCGAGATCGGAATTCTCAAGGCGCTGGGCGCATCGCCGATGAACATTCTCAACATTTTGGTGCGGGAGACCGCGCTGCTGGCCATTGCCGGCTGGCTGGCTGGAATCGTCATTTCGTTCGGCGCCAACTGGGCCATCAATCATTTTGTCCACTCCAATCTGCAATCCGAGATCACGCCGGACTGGTGGCCCACCACCTTCGCGATCGCCATGGCGGCCAGCCTGCTGGGTGCGCTCTACCCCGGGCTGCGCGCCGCCCGTCTGGACGCCATCGAGGCTCTCTCCTACGAGTAAGAGGAAAGCATGTCAGAGCCTATCATTCGCATTCAGGATCTCAAGAAGATCTACCGCACCGGCGATGTGGACGTAGCCGCGTTGCGCGGCGTGTCGCTGGAGGTAGCCAAGGGTGATTTCGTCAGCATCGTAGGACCGTCGGGTTCGGGCAAGTCGACGCTATTTCACATTCTCGGCGGACTGGCCGCGCCGACGTCGGGTTCCATCCACATCGACGGCGACGATCTGATGGCGCTGTCGGATTCCGGCCGCACCAACCTGCGGCGCCGCAAAGTCGGGTTCGTGTTTCAGAAGTACAACCTGCTGCCCACTCTGACGGCTATGGGCAACATCGAGATGGCCCGCTATTTCAGCGAAAACGCGGGACCTCTGGATCAGAGCTTCCGGGACCTGCTCACCCGCCTTGGCATTCAGGACCGTCTGGACCACAAACCCCGCGCGATGTCCGGTGGAGAGCAGCAGCGCGTGGCCATTGCCCGCGCACTGGTCAACCAGCCCGCTATTCTGCTGGCCGACGAGCCCACCGGCAATCTCGACACCGAGAACTCCGAAAAGGTGCTGGGCGTGCTGCGCGATCTGAACGAACGCCTGGGCCAGACCATCCTGATGATCACGCACAATCCGGAGGCGGCGGCTTATGGCCACAGAACGGTGCATATGCGCGACGGGCGGATTGTCCGGGAGTCCTAGCGGCCGGATGGCGCTCCGGTACCAGTACAATCCAGACCAATCTGGACCATTGGAGCGATAGCCAACTTCACCGCCGGAAGGCACACTGAAGAGGTCAAACGGTTTTAGTTTCTCCTCCAAAATCAAGAAACAAAGGCCGGCTTCACTCCTCTGAAGCCGGCCTCTTTTCTTTTTTTATTCCTGCACCCGGCTACAGCAGCCGCAGAAGTTCGCCCTGGATTTCGCCCGTCACTTCACCGTCGGTGGCGTGGCGGAACATATTCACTTCGCTGCGGATGCCGAACTCGGGCAGGTAGACACCCGGCTCCACGGAAAAGCACACGCCGGGAATGATCAGCCTTTCGTCGTGCGTCTCGTAGTTGTCCATGTTGGCGCCGTTGCCATGGACCTCTTCGCCGATGGAGTGGCCGGTGCGATGGAAGAAGTACTCGGCCAGGCCGAGCTGCTCCAGGTGGTGGCGGCAGGCATCGTCCACGGCAAAGCCCGCCAGTTCCCTGCCCTCGCGAGCGGCCGATTGGACGGCGTGGATGGCGGCATCGCGGGCGCCGGCCACGGCTTTGAACACGTTCACCATCGCGTCCGGAGGCGTCTGGCCGCAGTAGCCGGTCCAGGTGATGTCGTAGTAGACGGCGCCGGGCTCTTTGAGCTTGGCCCAGAGGTCAATCAGCAGCAGGTCGCCCTCGCGAATGAGAGAGTGCTGCGCTGCTGTTGGCTCATAGTGCGGGTTGGAGGCGTTGGCATTGACGGCGACGATGGGGCCGTGATCCGTCACCATGCCTTCCGCCTCAAACGCATTGAGGATGAAACTCTGAACGTCCACTTCGGTGATGGCCGTTCCGGCGCGGAGTGACGCCGATACCTTGTCAAAAGCGGCGCGGCGGATGGCATCCACCTTGACTTGGGCGCGCTTGTGCGAATCGTATTGCGCAGCGCTCCACACCGCCTCAAAGCGCTGGATCAGATTAGCGGAGGTGCGAATCTCCACGCCGCAGGAGCGTACGAGTTCCACCGTGCCGGCGTCCACGTTGGAGACATACGGAACGGCGCATTCCGGCGAGTATTGCATGGCGACTCTGCGGCATCCGCCCAACAGTTGAGAGAGCGCCGCGCGCTGCTGCTGCCAGCCGGCGTATTGGCGCTTGACGCCTGGCAGATTGTCGAGCACGTGGGATTCAATCTTGTGGACCAGCGCAACGGGCTCACCTTCCGCCGGGATCAGGTAATACCAGCGGCGGGTCACCATCTGCGCCGGCTCAAAGCGGAGGACGCGGTAGGCGAGCGGATCGCGGCGGTGGTGATCAAAAAAGAGCCAGCCATCGAGGCCTTCGGCGCGGAGTGCCTGTTGAATCTCGGTCATGCGCATGGCCTTTAGGTTAGCAAGGGAAGCAGGTAGCGGTCTTGGATCATGATGGTGCGCGCGGAGAAGCGGGCGGCGAGGCTGGGCGTGTGCCGCGTGCCATCGGCCCACGCGAACCGGATTTCGGCGGTGCCATCGTTGAGGGCCGGCCCAATCAGCGACGCCGCGAGGGCAAGGTTGGCGCGGGTGCCCCGGGCGGAGGGGGCGGCGGCCCAGAGATCGAGGGTCAGAGCACCGGGCGTCCTGCAATAGAAGACAAACGCAACGGGCTGGGCACCGCGGAAGAGGGCGCGCGCGGCCTGATTGCGGACATTGGCGATCTGCGCCAGCGTGGCGGCCTGACGATCGTGCGAGTGCCACAGGCGGCACAAGGGCGCGAGCGCGGCCGCGTGGCAATCCCGCAGGGTGTAGCCGGGCAGCATGGGAAACCGGCGAACCGCGGCGGCGAGGGCGGCGCGCTGAGCTTCGACATCAATCGACACTGTCGTCAGCGTGGATTCCAACTGAAAGCCCAAAGAGGCTAGCAAGCCGGGCCCTGGAGGGACCACTGTGGTCTCCAGCGAGGAGCAGCCCCGGTGACGGCAGGCAGCGATGGTGGCGGCGGCCAGGGCGCGGCCGAACCCCTGGCGGCGGTACGCGGGGCGGACCTCGATGCGGAGCCCGCAGGCACGGTCGTCGACGTAGGACCAGGCAGCAGCAGCCAGCACTTCGCCCCTTCCGGCGGCGGCGGCCACCAGGCGTTCAGCGCCCGGCGATGTGCCGGACAGCAGGCGCCGGAACAGCGGCTCCTCCGAGGGCCACGGCGGACGGATTTCGACTCCGGTGTCAGTAGGCGGCATGGGCCTCCACGCGAGCCAGCCAGCGGCGGATGGCCTGAGACTGGGGCATCAGACGTTGGGCCGTCCGCAAGGCCCGCAGCGCGCCGGCATGGTCTGCTGTGCGGAAGCGGGCGATACCGAGATAGAGGTGGAACCGGGGCTCCTGGTGGTGGATGGCGATTAGCTCGGAGGCGAAGGTCAATGCCTCGCGGTAGCGGGCAAAACGGATGAGGATTTCCAGCAGGCCGAGAGAGGCGCCCGGGGCGGCGGGGTGCTGCCGCAGGGCGGCACGGTAGGCCTGCTCGGCCGGGAGCCACAGCCGGCGGGCACGGTAGTGGTCGCCCTCCAGAGTGCGGAGGAGGGGCTGTGTGGAATGGCGGGCGAACAGTGCGGCTGCGTCCCGATGGCGGCCCTCGGCCAATAGGAGATTGGCACGGATCCATTCGGCATGGGGCGAAAGCACGTGCCCGGGCGGGAAAGCCGAAATCAGCGCTTCTGCAGAGGCGCGATCGCCGGCGAGAAAATCCGCATAGGCCAATAGGACGTGGGGGAAGGCCGGCTCCGGCAGCAGGCGAGTGCAGGCCAACAGGCAGGCGCGGGCCTCCTCGATGCGGCCTTGGACTAGCGCGTGCAAACCCAGCGCGTATTCGTGCGCACCGGCGGCGGGATCAGGCGCGCCGGCGAGTGGATCGGCATAGCCCTCGCGTCCAAGTTCCGCTTCCTGGGCGGCGACGCCGGTGGCGATTTCGAGCGGCTCCGCGGTGTGCAGATGATTGGGCACTCCGTCCACGCCGGCGGAGATCGAGAGGGCCGCCAGAGTCATCGGCACGAGGTCCAACGCCGAGACCGGCGGGAGCCATTCATCGGCGGGGACGCCGGGGCCTGCCGCGACAAAGATGCCGCTGGAGAGCAGGCCGGGCGCGGGCAAATCAGCCTGGCTGGCAGGCGATACCGGGGGATCCGAGAGGAGCATGACCAGCGTGTCCGGGCCGGCGAGTTCGCAGAGGCGCGCCAGCAGCGAATCCAGGAAGCGGCAGAGCTCGCCGATGGTGTGGCGAGGCAAACCGTGCGCCAGCGAGAGCGCCGGATAGTGAACGGCCGCGAAGTCCCAGGGGAACGTTTCCAACGCGTGCGTGGCCGCGGCGTGGATGGACGCATTGCGGGCGAGAAGGTCGGCCAGTTGCATCGGACGGCGGTCTACGGACTCGTCGATGGCGGGCAACTCAGGGAGCAGAGGCAGCAGGTCCGCCGCGGTGAACTCGGTGGCCGAGACGCGGAGGGCGGCGAATTCAGTTTGTAGGGACGGCGGATGGATGGATCCTGAGTCGAGTGGCCAGGCGACGCCAGGCATACCCTGCGGCAGAGCGTAGCGGTCCGTGATGTGGATACCGCGCAGCGGCTCGGCGGCATGGGAAGCGGGCCATCCGGCGACATGCGCGCGCAGGCCGGCGTGGTGAATGCGATCCCAGATGGCAGGCGCCCGGCGGCGGCGCGACGGCTCGCGCTGAACGCTGAGCGTGACGTTGTGGACGGACGGAGGAACGCCCGTGGCGGCGTTGGTCCAGAAGAGCGCGGGATCGGCGTAGGGATCGGCTCGCAGATAGGCCATGGCGCCGCTCTGGCAGAGGGACTCCAGGCAGGGCATTCCGCCTTCATCCAGAAACGAAGAGATCGCCTGCCAGGTGACGGCCGACCACCCCACCCAGAGCACGCGGCGGGCTGGCGAGGAGTGGGCGCCGGGCGGCAGCGGCGGCACGGAACCTACGCCTGACGGCGGCGGGCGCGCAGGGCGGCCAGCCCGGCTGCGCCGAGGGCCAGCAGAGAAAGCGTGGAAGGCTCGGGGACGGGCGCTTGAATGGGCGTATCGGCCTGGTCTTCATAAGCCCAGTCGATCAACGTGGCGGAACTGGAACCGTTTGGCAGATTGAACTCGACGTTGGCGCGCGCCCATCCGTAGTGGGTATCGCTGACTGAACCGAGAAATGCGAATCCAAACAGGCCCGATTGATGAGGCGGCGCCCACGGACCAAAAGCAGCGGTGGGAGGGGTATCGACGCCCGCCAGGAGGCCGAGTTGGGACTTCCAGCTTGCATCCGCGGGACCCACGAACTGTCCTGGAGCCAGCGGCAGGATGTAGGAATTGGTGGCGTCGCCGGGAACGCCGCCTGGGGCCGATACAAACGCGATCCGGCCGCCCAGGAAAAGCTGCAAGTCCACGCTGGGGCCGCTATCGACATTGACTTCGATCAACCCGTCCACGTTTCCTGGATCCGCGGAAGACGTGGTCAGGTTTTGAATTCCGCTGTAGATGACGGCGGCCGGCGAGGCGGCCGGAACGGCCATGAGGGTTCCCGCAGCCAGCATTACGGCTTTTGAGGTCTTATGTCCTGCCATTGCCACAGCTTATCACGGGCGGGCCGGCCGCGAACCCCATGATAAACTGAAAGTCTCCCATGCAGCTTGAGAAAGTCTATGAGCCTCAGCGGTTTGAGCCGCACTGGGCACAACTGTGGATCGATCGCGGCTACTTCCATGCGCCCACCGGCGAGCAACCCGGGCGGGACGTCTTCTCGCTCGTCATCCCGCCCCCCAACGTGACCGGCAGCCTGCACATCGGGCACATGCTGGAACACACCGAGATCGATGTCACCGCGCGCTGGCATCGCATGAAGGGCGACCGCACACTCTGGCTGCCCGGGCAGGACCACGCCGGCATCGCCACCCAGATGGTGGTGGAGCGGGCGCTGAAAGCCACCGAAAACATCACGCGGCACGACCTGGGCCGGGAAGAATTCGTCAAGCGCGTCTGGCAGTGGAAAGAGCAGTACGGCGACACCATCATCGGCCAGATGAAGCGCATCGGCGATTCGTGCGATTGGTCGCGCAACCGCTTCACGCTCGATGAGGGGCTCTCCAAGGCCGTCCGCGAGACGTTCGTGCGGCTCTACGAAAAGGGCCTGATCTACCGCGGCGAGTACATGGTGAACTGGTGCCCGCAGTGCCATACGGCGCTCTCGGACCTGGAAGTGGTGCACGAGGAGTCGCAAGGCAATCTGTGGCACATCCAGTACCCGGTGAAGGATATGCCGGGCCGGTTTGTGACCGTGGCCACCACGCGGCCGGAGACGATGCTGGGCGATACGGCGGTGTGCGTCAACGCTGCCGACGAGCGCTATTTCGACCTGCACGGCAAGTCCGTGATTCTGCCCTTGATGGGCCGCGAAATCCCTGTGATCTGCGACGATCTGGCCGATCCCAAGTTCGGCACCGGCGTGGTGAAGGTGACGCCGGCGCACGACCCCAATGACTTCGAGGCCGGCAAGCGGCACAATCTGCCGCACGTGAAGGTGATCGATCAGAACGCGCAGATGACCGAGGCCGCGGGCGTGTACGCCGGACTGGATCGCTACGAGGCGCGCAAGCGCGTGCTGGCCGATCTCGACGCGGCCGGCGCGCTGGTGAAAACGGACGCCTACCAACTGAGCGCGGGCAAGTGCCAGCGCTGCAAAACCGTCGTGGAGCCGCTGGTTTCGAAGCAATGGTTCTGCCGCATGAAGCCACTGGCGGAGCCGGCGATCAAAGCCGTCGAAGAGGGCCGCATCGTCTTCGTGCCGGAGAACTGGTCCAAGACCTACTACGAGTGGATGTACAACATCCGCGATTGGTGCGTCTCCCGGCAGCTCTGGTGGGGCCATCGTATCCCGGCGTGGCATTGCTCGGCGTGTGGCGAGATCACGGTGTCTCGCGAAGACGTCTCCGCCTGCGGCAAGTGCGGCTCCACCGCGCTGGCGCAGGATACCGACGTGCTGGATACGTGGTTTTCCAGCGGGCTGTGGCCGTTCTCCACGCTGGGCTGGCCCGAACAGACCGAGGATCTGAAGACGTATTATCCCACCACGGTGTTGATCACCGGCTTCGACATCCTCTTCTTCTGGGTGGCGCGCATGATCATGCTCGGCATCGAGATGATGGGCGAGGTGCCGTTCAAGACCGTCTACATTCACGGCCTGGTGCGCGACGCGGACCGGCAGAAGATGTCAAAGACGAAGGGCAACACCATTGACCCGTTGATCGTGACCGAGCAGTACGGCACGGACGCGGTGCGCTTCGCGCTGCTGCGCGGCGCCGCCCCCGGCACCGACATCGTGCTCAGCGACGAGCGCATGGTGAGCTCGCGCGGCTTTGCCAACAAGATCTGGAACGCGGCGCGCTTCATCTTCATGCAGATGGAACGCCTGGAAGTGGAAGACTTCGAGTTTGGCTCCGAGGCGCCCATCGAGAGCTTCGAGGATCGCTGGATCTTCGCGCGGCTCAACGAGACGACGGCCAAGATCAACGCGGCCCAGGCCGGTTTCCGCTATCACGAAGTGGCGGACCTGATCTGGGGTTTCCTGTGGGACGATTTCTGCGATTGGTATGTGGAGCTGAAGAAGCTGCGCATCCAGCAGGGCGTGGAGGCCAAGGCGCATCTGACGAATCTGCTGCGGGTGTTTGAGCAGGCTCTGCGGCTGCTGCATCCGGTGATGCCGTTCCTCACCGAAGAGCTGTGGCAAAGGCTCGTCCGCAAGGCCGAGGGCGTGGCCGAGACCATCTGCCTGGCGCCGTATCCGCAGGCTCGCGAGGAGTGGACGGACGCGAACGGGTTGGCCGTTTTCGCACTGTATCAGGAGATGGTGGGCTCGGCGCGGGCGCTGCGGGCTGAGCAGAAACTCGATCCCAAGATGACGCTGGAGGGCTTCCTCTATCCGGCGGACGAGACGGCCACACGCCTCGCCGGCCACGAACTGGCGGCGCTGGAGGCGTTGACCAATACGAAGTTCACCGTCGGCGCGCCCGGCGAGACAAAGGCCGTTGGTGCGTCGCGCTCCACGCCTGAGTTCGAGATGGTGCTGAAGTTGAGCGGCGCGCAGGTGGACGCCATGCGGACCCGGCTGATCAAAGAGATTGAGCAGTTGGAGAAGGTGATCGCATCGAGCCGGAAACAGCTCGGCAGCGAGGCATTTGTCAGCAAGGCGCCGGCCCATGTGATCGACGGCATCAAGGCCAAAATGGCGGACTACGAGGCGCAGGTGGCCAAGAGCCAGGAGTCTCTCCGGGCGCTATGAAGATGCATCACGAAATCGTGGACGCGGTACAGCGCGCGCTGCGTGAGGACATTGGCGACGGCGATATCACTACCGAGCTCACCGTGCCGGCGGATCGCGTGGCGACGGGCGCTTTCTATGCGCGCGAGCCGATGGTGGTGGCGGGCACGGAACTGCTGGAGATCGTCTACACCGAACTCGGCGGCGTGGATTCGCTGGAGGTGCTGCAAAACAGCGGCGCCGCGGTGGAGCCTGGCGAATGTCTGGCGCGAGTGCGCGGGCAGGCCAGAACCCTGCTCACCGCGGAGCGGACAGCGCTGAATTTCATGCAGCGGCTGAGCGGCGTGGCCACGCTGGCGCGCGAATATGTGCGTCAGACTGCCGGCACACGCTGCAAGGTATTGGACACGCGCAAGACTACACCCGGCCTGCGGCGGCTGGAGAAGATGGCTGCGGCGGCGGGTGGCGTTACCAATCACAGATTGGGGCTTTTCGACGCGATTTTGATCAAAAACAACCACATAACAGCGGCTGGCGGCGTGTCTGAAGCCCTGGCAGCGGTGGCCGGACAACCGATCCCGGCGGAGATCGAAGTGCGCACTTTGGCGGAGCTCGACCAAGCGCTGGCGTGCGGCGCCAAGCGGTTGCTGCTGGATAATCTGACGCCGGAAGAGGCGCGCGAGTGGATTGCGCGCATCGCCGGGCGCGCCTCGGTGGAGCTCTCCGGCGGTATCACGCTCGAGACCGTGCGGGCTTATGCCGAGGCGGGCGCGGACTTCGTATCGAGCGGCGCCATCACGCACTCCGCGCGCGCGCTGGACATCAACTTCCGGCTGGCGTGGGGATGAGAACGATTGAGTGGCACGAGTCGATCGACTCAACCATGCTCCGTGCCGCGACGCTGGCCAGCGAAGGCTGCGAGACAGGAACCATCGTCGGCGCGGACCGGCAAACGGCCGGGCAAGGGCGGCTCGGGCGCAACTGGCACTCGCCGGACGGCGGGCTGTATTTCACCGTGGTGCTGCGGCCCAAGGTGGAGATGCGGGATCTGCCGGTAGTGACGATGGCGCTGGGATTGGGCGTGGCCGACGCGGTGCAGATGTTCGCCGGACTGGCCGTGGATCTGCGCTGGCCGAACGACGTGATGGTGGGCGAGCGCAAGCTGGCGGGCATCCTGGCGCACTGGCACGATGGCGCCGTGCTGGCGGGGATCGGCCTGAACGTGAGCCAGCCGGATTTCCCACCGGAACTGCGGGACCAGGCGACCTCGCTGGCGCTGGAGACCGGCACGGTGCAAAATCGCGACGTACTGTTGCGGGCGATCGCATCATCGATCGAGACGCACGTGAAGATTCTGGAAACCGGCGGCATCACACCGATTCTGCGGCTTTTCACCAACGCATCGAGCTATGTGGCGGGCAAGCGGGTGCGGGTGGAGATGACCGGCGGCGATGTGGTGGGGACCACGGCCGGCCTGACGCCGGATGGGTTTCTGATCCTACGCCGCGACGACGGCACGGAAATGACGATCACCGCTGGCGGCGTAAGACCGGCTTAGCGTGTGACAGAGAGCCAGCGGGCGGGCGGACGAAGAGCGATTCGTCGGGCGGACGCTGGCCGGGCGGCACGAAGTAGTCGCGATGGAAGACTTCCTGTCGCTTGTCGATGTTGCTCGATCGAGCGAAATGGGAGCGGTGGATCGCGGCCGTTTCCAGGTCGATCCAGAGCTTTTCCTCCCACATCGCGGGCGCCTCAGGCAGGCGGCTCTCAATTTCGATGACAGCACAAACGCGACCGCGGATTTTTTCGGTCTTGAGGTAGCGCGCCAGCATCGCCGGACCATCCAGCATGGCGAATCTTCGATGCAAAATGTGGATACGCTCCTGGGCGTTGCGATCCGAGTAGAAGCCGGGTTCCTCGAGCAAAGGCCCCGGAAAGCGGCCATCCACGCGCCAGACGTTCTCGCCGTCGTTCACGATGGTCACAGGCGGAAGACTGCGAATGCCTTCCACGTCATCGCGGAACTCGCGGAGATAGTAGCGGTTCCCCGCCCCGGCATCGAGCCGGATGGTGACGGTACCGCTGATGCCCGACCCCCGGTATGTGGCACGCTGCTCGTTCTGGCGGAGTTCCAAAGAGAAGTTTTTGAGCGCGGCGTAGCGGGCGGCAACCCGTTCGAGGAGCGCGTTGGGATCCACGTCCGCGATAAAAATGAAGGCAAGAACGGCAGCCGTCATGCTTCGATGATAGCCTGAAGAATCGAGACCTGAACAACTATGCTGTTGGCGATTGACGCGGGCAATACAAACGTCACGATCGGCATCTTCGAAGGCGCCCAGATCCTGACGCGCTGGCGGCTGCGGACCGTGCACGAGCAGACTCCGGACGAGTGGGGCATCCTGCTGCGCAGCCTCTTTGCGCTGGAAAACGTCCCACTGGAAAAGGTGGACGGCATCATCATCGCGAGCGTGGTGCCGGTGCTGGAGACGTCGCTGCTGGGGATGGCGAAGCGCTATTTCTCGCTGGAACCGATGTTCGTCAGCGGCCACACGGAAACGGGACTGAATGTTTTATACGACAACCCGCGCGAGGTGGGGTCGGACCGCATTGTGAACGCCGTGGCAGCACTGGCGAAGTACGGCGGACCGTGCATCGTCGTGGATCTGGGCACGGCCATCACGTTCGATGCCGTCAGCGGCAACGCAGAGTATCTGGGCGGCATCATCTGCCCCGGCATCGGGATCTCCATTCAGGGCCTCTTCACCAAAACCGCGCGGCTGCCGATGGTGGACTTCCGCGAGCCGGAGAAGCTGATCGGCACCAACACCGTGGGCTCCATCCAGGCAGGCCTGTACTACGGCACCATCTCGATGATCGACGGCATTGTGGAACGGATGATGTTGGAGATGGGCCCCGGCACGCGCACGGTGGCCACGGGCGGGCAAGCGGGGCTGATCACGCGCGGATCGAAGTTCGTCAAGATCGCCGACGAAGACCTGACGCTGGAGGGTCTGCGGATCATCTGGGAGATGAATGACGGAAGACGCTGAGGACGGGATCTGGCGCCTGAACTACTTCAACTACTTCACCGAAGTGGAGGAGCAGTTCCAGCGCTCGCGGGCCACCGGGTTGTTCCTGCTGTCGCCGCTGGATTGGGCATTGATCGAATCGTGGAAGAACGCGGGCATCCCCCTGGAGGCGGTGCTGCGTGGCATCCAGATCGCCTTCGACCAGTGGCGCACCAAAAAGGACAAAACCCAGATGGTGAACTCGCTGACCTACTGCCTCCAGGCTGTGATGAAAGAGGCCGAGGCGATGGCGAAGGACCTACCCTCCACAGCCGCGGCGGAGCACGAACCGGCGTTCCCGCTGGACGCCGTGCGGACTCATCTCGAAAAATCGCGGGATGCGTTGCTGCGCGCGCCGGGCTACGAGGATCTCGCAACGGGCGTGTCCGGCCTGCTCGCCAATCTGGAGGAGCACTACGCCGATCTGGAGCAGTTGGACCAACGCCTGACGGCGATGGAAGACAAGATGGCGGCACTGGCCCGGACGAGGCTCTCCGACGAGGATCTCTTCCAGATGCGCCGCGAACTGGATTCGCAGTTGCGGCCATACCGCGGCAAGATGACGGCGGAGCAACTGGCGCGGCTGGAGAAGAGTTTTCTCGACCGGAAGGTGTACGAGCACTACGGGCTGCCGCGGCTGAGCTTGTTTTATATGGGGTAGGTGAACTCAGGATTCAGGCAGAGCCAGGAATACAAACCGCTATGCGTTTCGGTGCAAGGAAGACTGTCTGCAGCCATCGGGTATTTCTGCTCGCGGTTCTAGAACTCGCAGCTGCAACTACAAGTGGATGCTCAATCCGAATGATGCCTCGATTGCTGCCGTCGCAGTACAAGATCCAGGTCGTAACGGCGTCTCCCGAGCGGTATAGCCTCGACGTGGACGGCCATCGATACCAAATCAGCAAAGAAGGAAACGTCGAATTCAAGCTTCCGCTAATGTCGGGCGGCTGCCGAACGTACCTATTCGATCACATCCCGCTGAGCGTGTATCACGACCCCGCCAAGCAGAAAGTGGTCTCGGTTGTCCGGAACGACAAGATGGTGCGGAGACTCTCATTCCTGGAACTCCAGGCGTTGCCCCTTGGTAATTCGGGCACGCGACTCCTCGTAGTGCGAGCGAATGACTGAACTGGCAGCGCTAGGCCTGATCGCGCCGCCTGGGAATTGGGCGCAACTTCGGCTCCGTGCCGCCGAGAGCGGCCAGCCTCCTACCAGCCTCAGCGGCGTTCGATGCCTCCACACCCGCGCGTACCCGGGCGGTGTTGTCCTTGTCCCCGGATCGCTTAGCCGCGCGCTCCCGCAGACTGTCGCCGGTGATCGAGGTCGGTCGCATATCTTACTTTAGCCCCAGCCCGCCATCCACCTGCAGCACCTGACCCGTCACAAAGTTCGTCGCCTTCAAAAAATAGACCACCGCATCGGCGATCTCATCGCCAGTACCGGCACGGCCAGCGGGCGTGCCGGCCGCCATGGCGACAATGCGCGGATCGTCCTTTTCCGCAAAAGGAATGACACCGGGCGCGACGGAGTTCACCGTGATACCGGGCGCCAGCGCCTTGGCGAGCGCGCGCGTCATTGACACAACGCCGGCCTTGGACGCGCAGTAATGAACGTGCTCCGGCCACGCCAGAAACGCGCCCATCGAGCTGATGTTCACGATGCGCCCTTCGCCACCGGTCTGACGCTGCATCAGCAGCGCCGCCTGCTGGGCGCAGAAGAACGGAGCCTTGAGATTCACGCTGTGGATGAAATCCCAATCCTCTTCGTTGATGTCCAGCACGGGAATCCGCGTGAAGCGCGCCGCATTGTTTACCAGCCCGTCCAGCCGGCCGGCGCGCCGCTCCACGTCGGCGAACATGGCGCGGATCTCGTCGACGCTTTCCAGATTGGCGCGAAAGAGCAGCGCATTGCCGCACTCGGCCGCGGTGCGCAGCGCATCCTCTTCCGACGAGCTGTAGTGGATCAGGACCCGCGCGCCCTCGGCATGCAGGCGCAACGCGATGGCGCGGCCGATGCGGCGAGCGGCGCCGGTGACGAGAATGGTCTTGCCCGTGAGATCAGACACCGTGCTCTCCATGCAGCTCAATATCGTCCGGATCCACACCGGAAGGCGCGGGCTCCGGCAGCAGCCCTCTGAATTGAGCGTACCCCCAACCCAGAGCAGTCGTGGAGCTGAGCAAGCCGGCGATCACGCCGATGGTGCGCGGATTCACGCTCTGGGATGCCACGCCGGCGCCCAGCATCGAGATCATCATCGTCGCCCAGACCATCGATTCCATGGTGGAGAAGACGCGGCCGCGATACTCATCGGGGACGTGCTTCAACACCTGCGTGAAGTTGAGCACGGAGCTCACGGCCACGGCGGCGCGAGACAAGCCGATGAAGACCAGCGCCAGGGCGTAGCTGGGGCTGAGGCTGAAGATCACGTAGGCGCCGCCGTGCACGACGTAGCACCCCACCACGGCCCACTTGTAGGACTCAAAGGGCAGGCGCTTGCCCCAGGTGTTGGCCACGATGCCGCCCACGATCAGGCCGATGCCGGCGCAGCCCCACACCTCGCCGATGCCCGCCGCGCCGCGGGCAAACACCACCTCGCCGAAGAGGCTGAACAGGATCTGCGCCGCGCCGCCGCCGGTGGCCCAGCCGACGCCCACCAGTCCGATAGCCAGGATCAACGGCGTACCGGCCATGTAGCGCAGCCCCTCGCGGTATTCGTGCCAGGGCCGGGCCACACGGTCTTCCGAAAGGTCGCGCCGGGCCGCCTGAAAACTCGCGCCAGCCGGCACGCGGAGCATGCCGATGCAGACGGCCGACACCACAAATGAGAGCGCGTTGAAGACGAAGGCAATCTCGTAGCCGAAGCCCTTGGACACCGCGCCGCCGAGAAACGAGCCGATGGCCACGGAGGTCCACTGCGTGGTTTGCGTGAGCGAATTGGCGGTGTGCAGCTCTTCCTTGCTGGCCAGCACGGGCAGGATGGACGCGCGTCCGCTGGTGAAGAAGGGCGAGGCAAACATCAGCAGCGCGCTCAGCAGCAGCAGCAACGGCGTGCTGTGCCGCCAGACGGCCAGGACAAACAGCAGCGCGATGACGGCGCGGATCAGATCGCTCAGCACCATGACGCGGCGGCGGTCCATGCGGTCCAGCACCACGCCGGCCACAGGTCCGGCAAACAGCATCGCCACGGCGCGCGCCAGCATGACGCCGCTCACCGCCAGGCCGGAATGCGTCTGCTCCATCACCAGGGCGAAGACGGCGATGTTGTTGAAGTTGTCGCCTACCTCGCTCACCACCTGGCCGGACCACGTCAGGCGGTAGTTGCGATTCTCTTTCAACAGGCGCAGGAAACCGGCCATTTGGATCAGCCCCGCCCGGTCACCCACACGCCGCTCAGCACCAGCAGGCCGCCGGCGGCGATGGGCAACGTAATGGGTTCGCGCAGAATGAGCAATCCGGCCAGTGATGCGATGACGGGCTGCACATAGGAAAACGCGGCCAGGCGCGTAGCCGTCATGTGGTTCAGCGCGTAGTAGAAAATCATGTAGCAGAGGATCGACGAGAGGATGGCCATGTAGGCCAGCGCCCACCAGCCGGAGGCGGCGACGGCGCCGAAATCGAAGCCCCAGGATTGCTGGATCAGCAGCGGCGCACCGGCCAGCGCGCCGGCCAGATAGCCGAACGCATTCACGGTGATGATGCTGTGTCGGCTGGTGACTTCCTTGCCGAACACGGTGTAGAGCGAGAAGCAGAACGAGGCGAGGAAGACGAAGAAATCGCCGGTGAAGGAGGCGCCGCGGGTCTCGCGGCCCAGGTTCAGAACGGCGATGCCGGCGATGGCCACGGCCAACCCGGCGAGCTTGCGAACGGTGACGCGCTCCTGGCCGCGCAGGGCCGCCAGCATCAACACTTGCAGCGGTGTGGTAGCAATGACCAGCGCGGCGTGGGCGACACTCGTGCTGCTCATCCCCACCACGAAGAACACCTGATTCAGGGTGATGCCGAAGACGCCGAGCAACGCGAGTTCAATGACCTCGCGCCTCTGCCATTTCTCGCCCAAGTCCGAGGGACGAAGAAAGAAAATTGGCAGCAGCAGGGCGGCGGCCGTGGCGGCGCGCAACGGACCGATCAGCAACGCCGGGAACGAGCGCAGTGCGATTTTGGCGACAACGTAGTTGATGCTCCAGAAAAACGTCATCACCGAGATCAGACCGTAAAGCTTGGCGCGGGTGGGTGGCACTAGGCGGAGAAGCTCTCCCCTCGCACCGTGACACTCTTCAGGAAGTCGTGATCCAGGTTGTAGCCGAAGCCGGGCCCGTCGCCCACCGCAATGGTCCCGCGCGGCGAGACCTCCACCCACGGCTCGATAATGTCGCGCTTCCAATAGCGGCGGCTGGCGGACACGTCGCCCGGCAGAATGAAGTTGGGCAGCGTGGAGAGCGCGATGTTGTGCGCGCGGCCGATGCCGGATTCCAACATGCCGCCGCACCACACCGGGATGCCGGCCGCTGTGCAGACATCGTGCACAGCCTTGGCCTCGGCAAATCCGCCCACGCGGCCGAGCTTGATGTTGATGATGCGGCACGCGCCCAGCTCAATCGCCTGGCGGGCGTGATGCGCCGTGCGGATGCATTCATCCAGACAGATCGGAGTCGCCAGAGCGCGCTGGAGCTGGGCATGATCGATGATCTCGTCGTGCGCCAGCGGCTGCTCCATCATCATCAGATTGAATTCGTCCAACTGCCGCAGATGCTCGATGTCGTTGAGCGTGTAAGCCGAGTTCGCATCGGCCATCAGCAGGATGGACGGAAACTCGCGGCGCACCGCGCGGATCACTTCAATGTCCCAGCCCGGCTTGATCTTGATCTTGATGCGCTGGTAGCCGGCGTCCACTTCCCGCCGGATCTTCTCGATCAACTGCGGCACGCTGTCCTGGATGCCGATGGAGACGCCGCAGGCAATCTCTTTGTGCGCGCCGCCGCCGATCAACTGCCACAACGGCACGCCGGCGAGCCGCGCCTCCAGATCCCAACAGGCCGCCTCCAGACCGCCGCGCGTCATGCGGTGGCCCTTCATGCCTTCGGTGAGCCCGGCCACCTCTGCGGCAGCGCCGACCCGTTTGCCCAGCACGGAAGGAACGACGTATTCGTTGAGCAGCGCCCAGGCGCCCTCAGTCCACTCCTCGTTGTAGTAGGGATGCTCTCCGGCAGTGACCTCACCCCAACCCGACGTGCCGCCGCACCGGACCTCCACCAGGATCATCTTGCGCGAGTAGGTGCGGCCGAAACTGGTCTCGAAGAAATGCACCAGCGGCATCTCGATCCAGTGGAGACGAATGGCTTCTATTTGGAATTCCATGGTGCAAACAGGTAGGTACCGGTTTCCTTCGATCGTTCAAATCCAACCACCGCCAGTCCGCCGGCAAAGTACTGGAGGAATCGCTGGCTGATGCCGGCCTGGATCTCGCGGGCGCGCTTGGGGTGGTTGGCGCGAACGACGTCGATATCGGAGGGGACCACGATGCGCTCGACGATTTCCGGGCGCGGCAGCGGCTTGTCATCCAGAATGGCGCGCACGCGCTCGCTATCGATGTGCCACTCGGCCACACACCGATCCGTCGGCAGGCCGCCATGCAAATGGGACGTCGTGGTGCCGTATTGGTTCAACACATAGCGCCGCACCACAGCGCCCAGGCGCTCCATGTTGAAATACGCGTTCTTGAGCTCCAGCGGATCAAAGGTCCACTCAATCAGGTTCACGCCGCGGGCCAGCGCCTCGTCGCGCTGCGCGAGCTTCAACATGCGGCCCACGCCGGCGTTGCGATAGTCCGGCAGCACGCCCATCATGTGGCTGTGCAGGTAGTTGTCCGCACCCTTTTTCAGCCCGGGAATGGCCAGCAGGAACCCCACCATCCGCAGCCCTTCATAGGCGCCGATCACCTGGCCGCCCACCTTGGTGGCCACGACGAAGAGCCGCAATGGCAGCAGTTCCACATCCTCAAAGCCCCAGACCGTCTTTTGCAGCCGGACGGCCTCGGCCAGGTCGCCCAGATCAGTCAGATGGCGTAGTTCGATCAATCGGAGCCCTTCGCTTCCTGCCACAGCGACTCCATCTCTTCGAGATTGGACTGCTGGACTGTTTTGCCGTTCCCGGCGAGACGCGCCTCCACATGCGCGAAGCGCCGCCGGAACTTGTTGTTGGTCTTGCGCAGCGCCTGCTCCGGATCCACTTTGAGGAACCGCGCCACATTGACGAGCGTGAACAGCAGATCGCCCAGTTCGCCCTCAATCTCGGCCGGCCCCAGCCGCTGGCGGGCGTCGGCCAGCTCGTCGAGCTCCTCGCGCACTTTGTCGAGCACCGGCTCCAGCGCGGGCCAATCAAAACCGGCGCCCGCGGCCTTGCGGGAGATCTGCGCAGCCTCAGTCAACGCGGGCTGCGCGCGCAGCACGGAGTCGAGGATACCCTTGGGCTTCTCGCCCTTGGCCTTCTTCTCTTCCACCTTGATCTCGTCCCAGCGTTTGAGCACTTCGCTGGAGGTCTCGGCATCGCCATCGGCGAAGACGTGGGGGTGGCGCCGTACGAGCTTCTCGTTGATGGCGTCGAGCGAATCCGAGATGGTGAAGCGGTTCTCTTCGGCCGCCATCTGGGCGAAGAAGACCACCTGCAAAGCCAGATCGCCCAGCTCCTCGGCCAGCCCCGGGAAGTCGCGCCGGTCGATGGCGTCCATCACTTCGTAGGTCTCTTCCAGGGTGTAAGGCTTGATGGAATCGTAGGTCTGTTCCCGATCCCAGGGGCAACCGCCGGGCGCGCGCAGCCGGGCCATGATCTCAACGAGACGCTGGAAGCGCTCTCCAGCGGATTGACTGCTTGCGTCCGGCATAATGAGGGGGAAATTTCAGCGTAACATAACGGTTACGATGGACATCCGGATTGCGGCCTCCCCGGAGGACTTCAAGCTTGCCAGAGAGTTGTTCCACGAGTACGTACTCACGCCGGGCGTCGCGGTTTGCGCCGTGGGGTTTGAGGACGAACTGCGGGCGCTGGAGACTTCCTACGACGCCATCCTGCTGGCGCACGAGGGGGACCGGGCCATCGGCTGCGGCGCCGTGCGCACCATCGAGCCCGGCGTGTGCGAAATCAAGCGGATCTATGTCAGGCCGGAAGCGCGCGGGTTGGGCGCCGGACGCGCGCTGACGGTGGCACTATTGGAGCAGGCCAGAAGGCGGCGCGACGTTCGGGCTGTCCGCTTGGACACGCTCCCCTCCATGCGCGCGGCCATCGGCCTCTACGAATCGCTGGGCTTCCGCCGCATCCCCACCTATTCCGCGTCCAACCCCGCCGAGGCACTCTGTTTCGAGTTCACCATCGCCTGAGTGCGCCGGAAAAACGCCTGCGCCCGGCCGACATCGCGCAGGATCTGCTCCTTCAGCGCCGCGGCGGAATCAAACCGGCGCTCCGGCCGCACGCGGCGCAGAAACTCCAGCCGGATGCGCGCCGGCGTGGCGCCCGTCAGCGCACCTAGCAGATACGTCTCGATGGTCAGATGGCGACCTTCGAACGTGGGCCGGTAGCCGATGTTGGTAATGGAATTCCAGGCCCGGGACGAATCCGGATCCTCCGTCCGCGTGATGTACACGCCGTCGGCCGGCAGGGCGGAAGTGGAGTCTTCCAGCGACCGTGTTTCCAGATTCAAAGTGGGCACGGTTTGGGTGGAGCCGCGGCCTTCGCCGCGCACGACTGAGCCAGACAGCGAATAGGGCCTCTGGAGCAGCCTGGCAGCCATCGACACGTCCCCAGCGCCTAGCAGACGGCGAACCTCGCTCGATGACACCTTGCCCCCTCTCAGGCTCAGCAATGGCACAATCTCCACGCGGACCCCGAGCCGCTCGCCCAGCTCTCGCAAATCGCGAATGTGTCCGCTCTGGCCGCGCCCGTAGTGGAAATTGTCACCGACAATCACCGCCCGCGCCCCGAGATCCCCCACCAGAACACGTTCAAAAAACTGTTCGGGAGTGTGGGCCGCTATCCCGTGGTCAAACGGCAGGATGAGCACCTGCTCAATCCCCTCCGCCGCCATCAGGGCGCATCGCTCGTCCGGCGTCGTGAGCAGGCGCGGGGCGCGCTCCGGTGCGACGATCGTGGCGGGATGAGGGTGAAAGGTGAGCGCGGACGCCTTAACGCCCAACTCGGCGGCGATCTCGCGCGTGCGGCGCATGAGTTGGCGGTGGCCGGCATGGACCCCGTCAAAGTTGCCGATGGTGACGGCCGACGGCGCAAAGCCCTGCCGGGCCTCGTCCAATCCCCGAAAAATGTGGAGCGCAGGCACGGACGGCTTCAGACCTCCACCTCAATCGTCATGCCGTCATAGGCCAGTCGCACATTGGGGGGCAGCAAGGATTCTGCGCGCGCGTGTTCCAGATCGTGAGAAATGTGCGTGAGGTAAGTGGTCCGCGGGCGCAGACGGGCCACCGTCTTGAGGCTCTGATCCACCGTGGAATGAGTGGGATGCGGCTTGTAGCGGAGGCCATCCAAAAAGAGCACGTCCAGGTCTTCCAACAGCGCAAAGCTGGATTCGGGGATCTCGCTGTGATCGGTCAGGTAAGCGTTGCGGCCGAAACGGAAGCCGTGGCATTCGCCGTTGCCGTGCCGCACCGGAATAGGCGTGAACTGCACGCCGCACAGGTCAATGGGATCTCTGTCGAAGACGCAAGGGTAAATCTTAGGCCGTGACGATTGCGTGGGCCCGTCGTGGAAAATGTAGCTGAACACCGTGCGGATCACGCCCATCGTGTAGGCCGAGCCATGGATCGGGATCGGGTCCCGCTGTTTGAAATTGAAGGGCCGCAGGTCGTCCAGGCCGAGAATGTGATCGGCGTGGGCGTGGGTGTACAGGACGCCGTCCAGCCGCTGAAACCCGATGGTGAGCGCCTGCTGGCGAAAGTCCGGCCCCGTGTCGATCACCACCACATGGCCGTCCCACTGGAGACACACGGAGGGCCGCAATCGGCGGTCGCGGGGATCATCGGAGGTGCAGACCTTGCAATGGCAGCCGATCGTGGGAACACCGACGCTGGTGCCCGAACCCATTACGGTGAGCGTGAGGTGACGCTGGGCGTCACCCGCTTCAGCCATTTGAGCCTGTTTCGGCGGCCTTCTTGTGCTGGTCTTCGTAGGTCTGCAGATAGCGGAAGCGGAGTTCGGTGACGGTGTTATCGAGCAGGCGCTGCTCTTCGAAGGAAAGGTTGCCCTTCGTCTTCTGCTGGAGCATGGCCAGGGTATCGATCAGTTTACGGGCGAGGGGGAGATTGGCTTCATGCTTCTCTTCACCTTGGGACAAAACGCCAAGCTGCATCTCAGCATCGGCGCGCAACGACAGGACAAGGAACTCAAAATCGCTCATCGATCTTATTTTACGAGCTTTTGTCAGGAGACGGTAGTCTGTCCAGGCGCCGGCACGGCTTCCCCGTCTTCGGCGTCATCGTCAGCATCGTCGGAGTCCCGTTCGATGGGCAACCCGGTTTCCGGATCAATCTCCGGCTCAATGGGCAATCCGGTGATGGGATCAATCTCCGGCTCTGCCTCCGGACCATCCAACTTGCGTTGTTGGCGCCGGGCCAGCTTCTCCTGCCTTTTTTCGAGGCGAGCCTGTTCCTTCTGTCGTTTCTTGAATGTTGTGTGGGATCTGGTTGCCAATGGGCACCTTCGCGGGCAGTTCGGTCATGGGGGAGTGGGCCGGCCAACCGAAGTTGGCCGGCAAAGTGCTATGCGGGAAAAGATCTTACCAGCGGGAATCGCGGCGCGGACCACCACGCCCACCGCCACCACCGGCGCCCCCACGGCTGTCGGTCTTGGGACGGGCTTCGTTTACGTTCAACGCACGACCGTCAACGCTGGCGCCGTTCAGAGCGCTGATAGCGCGATCGGCTTCGTCGCCGTTGGTCATTTCAACAAAGGCAAAACCACGCGAACGGCCGGTGTCACGATCCGTGACGATGCTGACGCGTTCCACGGCGCCGTATTCTTCAAACCACGAGCGGACGGATGCTTCCGTCGCCCGGAAATCGAGATTGCCAACAAAGATGTTCTTCAAGTTGTGTTCTTTCCGATTCGATAGCGGACCAAACTGATCGGATTGAGATCACGACCGAAAGGAGCGGACAATCGAATACTCTTCTAGTCCAACAGGAATCGCGCCCGGAATCTACTAAAATCTGCATCCGGACTCGATTTTTTTTGGGGCGACGATAAGGCGAAGACCCAGCAAACACCCATTCGGGCGTAAAACACGCGCGGCGCGAGCCTCCCGGCCCGCGCCGCACCTGCCTATCCGGACGATTCTGAACTGGAAGCGCTTACGCTTCCTTCTTGTACATTTCGGCCATCTCGGCCAGCGGGATCGGGATAATCGACTTGGCCTTGCCGGCCTGGCCGAACTGGACCATGCGCTCCGCCACAACCTTCTTCATCGCATCGCGCGCCGGCTTGTTGTAGTCGCGCGGATCGAACTTCTCCGGCGATTCGAACAGGACCTTACGGATGGCGCCCGTGATGGCCAGGCGGTTGTCGGTGTCAACATTGATCTTGCGGACGCCGTTCTTGATGCCGAGCTGAATCTCGGAGATCGGCACGCCCCACGTCGGCTTGAGGTTGCCGCCGTACTTGTTGATGATGTCCTGCAGGTCCTTGAAAGAGCCATGCATCACCAGGTGGGTCTTGGGCAGGCGCTTGTGGATGTCGATGAGGACGTCCATCTTGAGCACTTCGCCGTCCGGCTCGCGGGTGAACTTGAACGCGCCGTGGGAGGTGCCGATGGCGATGGCCAGCGCGTCGCAGTTGGTGTCATTGGCAAAGCGCTCGGTCTCAGCCGGATCGCTCAAGTGGGACAGGCCGTCGCCGCCCATGCCATGGCCGTCTTCAATGCCGCCCAGGCAGCCGATCTCCGCCTCCACCGTGATGCCCTTGGCATGCGCGGCGGCCACAACGCGGCGGGTGACGTCCACGTTGTATTCGTAGGACGACGGGCTCTTGCCGTCAGCCATCAGCGAGCCATCCATCATCACCGACGTGAAGCCGAGGTCGATGGCGGACTGGCAGGTCTCGGGGCTGTTGCCGTGATCCAGGTGCAGCACCGTCGGAATCTCCGGATAAAGCTCCGTGGCCGCGATCATCAGGTGATACAAGAAACGATCCTGCGAATAGGAGCGCGCGCCACGGGAGGCCTGCACGATGACGGGGGATTCGGTCTCGCGGGCCGCTTCCATGATCGCCTGGATCTGCTCCATGTTGTTCACATTGAAGGCGCCGACGCCGTAGCCGCCTTTGGACGCTTCATCCAGAAGCTGTCGCAACGAAACGAGAGGCATTTTATGAGTTCTCCTTGGGAGGAATTAGGATAGACGAATCCTGATTTCAAGATTAGTTTACTACAGTTGCTATGCCCGCCGCAGCCTCGCCCTGCGGGCCGGATCTCCTCCGCATGGGCTGCCGCTGCCAGTAGGTCAGCGACCGCCAAAGCCATTCCGCCGGTCCGAACCGATAGTGCCGCAGCCAGATCGGGCTCCAGATCAACTGAGCAGCCCAGATCGCGAAAACCACATAGTACACCTGGTATCTCTCCATCGTGCTGTGTAGTTTTCCCACATTGAAAATCAGCGTGCAGATGACGCTCTGCATGACGTAGTTGGTCAGGGCCATCTGGCCGGTCGCGGCCAAGGTGCGGGTCAGTCGGGGCGCCACACCGTGCTTAAAGATGAGCATCCACACCGCGATGTGCGCCAGGCAGACGGCGATCCGGCCGAACTGGTAGTAGACGCCAGCCCACATCGTCGCGTTAATGCTGAACCAGCCGGACGTCTGCGTATTGAGTTGGAGGGCATGAAGCGGTAGGCCGATGAGATAACCGATCAGCGCCATTCGGACGTAGAAACTGGTGGAGCGTCCGGCGGTGAGAACCCCGGTCTTTAACAGCGCCATACCAAGCAGCATCAGCGCCAGGAAATCCCACAGCAGGGGCGAGTAGATCGCCTGACGATGGAAGAACGACAGGATCTCGGCCCGGGCCTTCACCATCGAAACGAAAGTGCCCGTATTGTCGGCGCGGCTCTTGGCGAGGGCCTTGGCGTCCGGCTTCATGAACTTGAGCTTCTCTTCCCACCCGGAAACGGCCTTTTCCTGCTCCTCCGTGAGCGTTTTTTGCTCTTTCTTCAGCTTCTGGACAAGCTCCCACGTTTCCTTCTGTTTCACAGCCTCACTGGCGTCATAGACGGCGCCACCCGTCATCAGCACAGTGAACACGGCGGTGATGACGATCAACCCCCGCGCACTCATGAGGCGAAACGGGAACAACACCAACCCAAGCAGAGCGTAGGGGTAGAGCACCTCTCCGAACCACAACAGATAGGCGTGGAGCACGCCAAAGACGAGCAGCCACAGCGTGCGGCGGTAGTAGACGTCAGCGACTCCTACTCCGCCTCCCCGCTCTTCGGCACGGCTGGTCAGCAGACAGACACCGGCGCCGAACAAAATGGTGAACATGCCGCGCATCTTGCCGTCGACCAGGACGGCATTCACGATAAAGGTCCAATAGTTGATGCCCGATGCCCCGCCCTGAATCGTTGGATCGGTATAGGCGGAGAAATGGAAGGCAAACCCGATGATGTTCATCAGCAGGATGCCCAAAACCGCGACGCCGCGAATCGCGTCGATGGTCTGCACGCGCTCGGTGGTAGGTGCTATGGCAGAGTTCATACGCAGTCCCCAGATTTGGCGTCAGGGTAACACGGATCCGACAGCTATTTGCGGCGCGCGATCTGCAAATTGGACGCCTGACGGCCGGCGCCGTACCCCATGCGGAAATCCAGCGGACGAACAGTGGCCCGCTGGGCCTCGTAGGCCGCCCGCAGGTCTGGCTGGGTCCGGAAGGCGAAGTCCTTGCCGAACGGCTTGGTGTAGTCGCCGTACAGTTGTATTTGCCAGGTCTCCGGGGCAAAACCCTTCCACGGAATACCCGAATCATCCTGTACGATCACCGCGCTCTGATCCAGAATCAGCTCACGGATGATCGAGAACGCATTGCTGTGCAGCATATAGGACGTGGCCTTCAACATGGTGGCCGGCCGCCCCAGCAGCGCAACGTACTTCTTGTAGGACGAGTTGTCCTTCATGTGCGGGTCGTCGAGATTGAGAGACGTGTATTCCAGCAACTCCACCGGACCGCCTTTGCGCTGGATCTCGAACACGATGCCGCGGTTCAGCCCGAACGCGGAGCGCTTGGCTTCCAGATTCCGCCGCACCAGCTTGCCATCTTCCCCGATCTGCACATAGCTGTGACTCAGGACTTTGTAGCCCAGGCGGGTGAGCAGGATCAGAATCGGCTGGGCCACTCCGTCTGTCACCTGACCGCGCAGTTGGCGGTCCATTTCGCGCGTCACAAAGAAACTCTTGCCGAGCAACGAGGCCAGCGTTCCGGCCACTGCTGGCAAACGCTCGGTCATCTGCTCACCTTCAAAATCAGCAGGGCTGGGCACACGGCCGGGCGGCTCCAACGCCGACATCGCATAATCGCCGTGGCCTGGGAAAAAAGTGAGCATCGTCAGGGCGTCGCCGCCGGAGAACGGATACCAGATATTGGCGCCCGCAAACGGAGTACCGGTCAGCTCGGATTTGCTGAACTTCTCCATGCCGGGCCGGCGCCGATCCCGATACAGCGCCCACAGATGATCCATGTTCGCGGCGTGCTCCACCCAGGCGGGATCAGCCTCGAGCTTCTTCCAGGGGCTGCCTTCGCGGCCCGGCAGTCCGGCCAGAAACCGCGCCGCGTCATCAGCCTCAGGGCTGGTGGCCGAGAGATACGCAGCGCGAACCGCTGCCGCCGCGGGAGCCGGCTGATCCGCTTCTTCCTTGGCGTGACAGGCAGAGAGAGCAACGGTGCTGAGGATGCACAGCACTAGGGTGTTACGAGTCATTGGATGTCTACCAGTGTAGCCCGAAGGAAACTGGAATCTGAACCGGCCGTCTCCAGACTACACAAGCTCTTCTTTGGCCGGATCCCAGCGAATGGTCCGCTGCTGCCGGTAGCTCTCCACCGCCATGCGGCAGGCGATCGACGTGCGGAAGCCCACTTCAAAGGGGCAGTTGGTCGGAGTGCTGGCGCGGATGCAATCGAAAAAATTCTGCATATGCGCAGAGGAGGGCGCCGTCGAATTGCCCAGGCGCTCGGCACGATCCTTGATGTTGGCCTTCTGCGGCGTATAGCGGATCTGCGCCGCCTTCTGAATGGTCCCTTCGTCGCCCAGCACATCCTCGCCCGCGCCCAGCTTGTCATTGCCAAAGCCGGAGTTCCAACTGATCAGCATCTCTTCCGGCTGCTCGATGGAAACACACATTGTGTCGGGCACTTCGCGGCCATCCTTCCACAGATAGATGCCGCCGGTCATCGTCACGGCCTTCGGTACATTCAGCTTCATCGCCTTGTACCAGAACGAGACCTGATGGCACATGTTCTCGTAGACGTTGCCGCCGGAGTAGTCCCAGAAAAACCGCCAGTTGATGTAGCGGTTGGCATCGAACGGGAGGTCTCGGGTATCGCCGAGAAACTGCTTCCACAGAATGTTCTCGGGCGTCATGTCGGGATAGACCGGGCGCGACCACTGCGGCTTGCCGTGCGGCGTGTTGCGGTACATCACCATGTGGATGGCCGTGATCTTGCCCATCGGCTCCTCGGCCAGCATCTTCGCCGCATCCGTGGCCTGGCCGCCGGAGCAGCTCTGATGCCCGATCTGCACCGTGCGTCCGGCTGCGTTCTGATACGCCGTGCGCATCTGCTTGGCGTGCGCCACGGTGAACGCCATCGTCTTCTCCTGATACACGTGCTTGCCGGCATCCAGCGAGGCGACAAAATGCTGGCAGTGCAGGTGCTGCGGCGTGGCGATCAATACCGCGTCCACAGACTTGTCCTCCAGCAAATAGCGATGATCGAGATACGTCTTGATGCCGGGCGCAATCGCCTTGGCCTGTTCCAGGCGGCGGGTGTAGACGTCGGCGGCAGCGACAAATTCCACGTTGGGGCACTTCAGCACATCGTGCATCAGCTCCTGCCCGCGAGCGCCGGGGCCGATGATACCGACACGGATGCGATCGTTAGCGCCCAGAATCGTGGAAGGCGCGGCGAGTGAGGTCGCCAAACCAGTGGCGACGGATCCAAGAAAATTGCGGCGGGATGCCATGCTGCAAGTTTATTAGAATTGAACTACCCATGGACGAACAAAAACCAGCGGCGGCGGCCGACGTTGCCGGATTGTTGAAACAGTCCGCCGGCGAACGGCGAGCGGTGGTCACCGGCGGCGCCTTCACCAAGGACCGCATGGGCGGCGCCATCCCCGCGCCCGCTTTGCGCATTTCCACCGCCGGCCTGAACCACATTCTGCAATACGAGCCCAAGGATCTCACCATCAGCGTGGAGGCCGGCGTGCCCTATGCCGAGCTCACCAGCCTGCTGGCCACCCACGGCCAGATCCTCCCTCTTGATCCGCCGCACGCCGCCCGCGCCACCATTGGCGGCGTGGTGGCGGCCAACACCTGCGGCTCGCGGCGGCGGCTCTATGGCAGCGCCCGCGACATGGTGATCGGCATGACATTTGCCACGCTCGACGGCGAACTGCTGCAATCCGGAGGCATGGTGGTCAAAAACGTCGCCGGCCTCGACGTGCAGAAGACTCTGATCGGCAGCATGGGTACGCTGGGCGTTCTGACCAGCATCAACTTCAAACTCGCTCCGCTGCCGCCGGCAACCCGGACGTTTGTTCTTGGCTTCCCCGATATCGCCGACACCTGCGCGGCCAGAGACGCCGTGCTGCGCGGCGTGCTGCAGCCGGCTGCCTTGGACGTGCTGAACGCCGCGTCGGCCGAACGATTTGGCTGGGGCGGCAGCCAGTGCCTGGTGCTGCGCGCCGGCGGCAGCGAGACGCTGCTGGCCCGCTACGCCCGCGAGTTGCCGGGTGCACAGGTGCTGGAGGGCGAACTGGAGTCTGCCTTCTGGCAGACAATGGACGACTTTACGGTTTCTCACGAATACGTCGTGCGCGTAGGACACCCGATGTCGGCTCTCGAATCCGTGCTCTCGTCGGCAACGGGCCCGGCGCTGGCGCGGGCGGGCAACGGATTGGCCTGGCTCGGCTTCGCTACGCGCGCAGCACTCGAATCCTGGCTGGCCGCCACGGCCGCGCACGGCTGGTCACGAATCGTCGAATCCGCGCCGCCCGAAGAAAAGGCGACGCTGGAGCAGTGGCCCCAACCGGGCGAGGATCTTTCGTTGATGATCAAATTCAAGAGCATGATGGACCCTGCCAACCTGCTCAACGCCGGGAGGCTGTATGGCCGCCTCTGATGCCACGCAGCCGGCCTTCCCGCCTGTACTGCCCAATCGTCACGCGGAGGCGCCCCGCGCTGTCGATCTCGATAAGTGCGTCCACTGCGGCCTCTGCCTGAACAACTGCCCCACCTATCGCGAACTGGGCGTCGAAATGGATTCGCCCCGCGGCCGCATCTACCAGATGGTCCAGGTGGCCACCGGACAAATGGAGATGACACCCTCCTATCTGGAGCATCTCGATCTCTGCCTCGCCTGCCGCGGTTGCGAGAGCGCCTGCCCCTCCGGCGTCCCTTACGGCCGTCTGATCGAGGCGGCGCGCACTGAGATTGAAGCGAAGAAATCAGAGTCCCGTCCATGGCACATCCGCGCCTTCCGGAGATTCATCTTCGGCGGCCTGCTGGTGACCCCTTGGATGCTGAAAGCCGCCGGCGGCCTGCTCTACTTCTACCAGGCCACCGGATTGCAGCAACTGGTCCGGCGAAGCGGCATCCTGAAACACATGGGCAAGATGGGGCGCATCGAACACCTCGCGCCGCCCGCCGAGTATCCGTTCTTTTTTGACGAGGTGGGCAAGACGTTTCCCGCCCTCGGCGAGAAGCGCTACCGTGTGGCGTTTCTGGCCGGATGCCTGGCCAATTTCACCTCCGCCCGGCTCAATGAGGCCACGGTCCGCGTCCTCCAGGCCAACGGGTGCGACGTGGTCATCCCCGCCGGCCAGACCTGCTGCGGCGCGCTGCACGTCCATTCCGGATTGAAGGACGAGGCGCGGGTGCTGGCTCGCAAAAACATCGACGTCTGTGTGGATGCCGGCTATGACGCCGTCATCACCAATGCCGCCGGCTGCGGCTCCACGCTGAAGGAGTATGACGAACTGTTGGAGCACGATGCCGCCTACGCCGATAAGGCCCGTCGCTTCGTGGCAATGATGAAGGACGTGACGGAGTTTCTGGCGTCCATCGAAATGGTTGCTCCGCGAGCGCCCCCTGCCCGTTACCGCCACCTACCAGGACTCCTGCCATCTGGCTCACGGACAGAAGATCCGCAGCGCGCCGCGGCAGGTGCTGGCCGCCATCCCCGGCCTGACATTCCGCGAGTTGCCCCAGGCGGATCTCTGCTGCGGCAGCGCGGGTATCTACAACATCGTCCACGACGAGATTGCCGATTCCATCCTTCAGAAGAAGATGGCCCTCGTGAACAGCACGGGCGCCGAGGTGCTCACCACCGCCAACGTGGGCTGCGCCATCCAGCTGCAGGCCGGCGTCGGGCGCTATGGAAAACAGCAGCGCGTCATGCACGTGGTGGAACTGCTGGATGAGGCCTACCGCCGCGGCAAAGCCTGACGCTTAGCGCTTCAGCCGCAACTCCACTGCCGTTCGAGTCATCGTCAGCGTGTTGGTGAGCGATTCGAACGGCAGCGCCGTCACCATTGGCTTCACCACCCAACCGGCGCCCATCGGAATGCCGCGCGTCAGCGAAACCGCACGGCACTCCATGTAAACGCCGCCGTCTCTTTGTTCCAGTTGCCAGTATGTATTGAGCGCCCACAGGAATCCTGCGTTTCTGTCAGGCGCCGAGCGCGTCTCATTGGGCTTGCCCGCGTTGTCCACTTCGCGGATCGCGGTGGAGCGAGACCAAACCTGGACCCGCCCGTTAGGTAGTGTCCGATACTCAATGTCGTAGTCGATGTCGAGAATCACGGTGAAGACCTTCGTCTTGACCGTTCGCATGACAATCTTGCGCCGGTTCCCGTTTTCGCTGAGCAACTTCACCTGGAGGACGTCCGGCTGGTAAATCGACGGGTAGCGGCCATAGTCCTTCAGGACGGAAACCACGTCTTCCACCTTCGCACCGGGCACAAAGACCGCCGCAATCCAGTCGTGAATCATCCCATCGGTGACATCGCGCGGAGTGTTGGCCTCCCATGCCTCGATTTTTGGCACGCCGTCAGGCAGCAGCGGCAGGCGGGTATTGCCAACCGCGCGGCTCACCATCGCACGATCGGCCACCTCCATGTATGCCTGAAACTCCTTCACCGTCTGCGGATTGAGCCGCACATTGGGAATCGGCGCGAACGCCAGAAGCAGAAGCGCGAGTATCACTGCTGGCCCCCTAAAGCCTCGCCGGGCACCGAGCATGCGCCTTCAGACGCGCCGGCGCCCTCCCCATTGGGCAACAAGGCAACGGCTATGTGGTGTTCCGGTGCGCCCCACGGGGGCGACTGGCCAGCCTCCACCGGTGCGGGTGGTGCGCTCCACAGCGCAAGGTACAGCGGGGCAGAACGGAAAACCATAGAGCTACGCCTATTATGATGCGCCGCACGGCCCCATGTTTCGGTAAACAAATCACGCCGTCAAGACTACCGGCGGCCAGGCAACTCAGGATGGGTCTGCGCTTCCCTTCAGGCGGCCATAAATCCGATGCAGAACCACTCCGGCGGCCAGCAGCGTGAGCCAGAAATACGGATAGCGGTAGCGGGGGTCCGCCTGCAGCAGGTAGTACAGGAGAGGCGCCACCACGAAGCCAGAGAAAAATACCGGATGCCTCCAAACACGCAGCACCCCGCCGAGCGAGAGGATCGTGGCGAGCGTCACCAACCATGCCTGCCAGTGGCCGTCCCGGATCGCTGGGAACCAGTACAGCAAGGCTCGAACCGCCGTAAACCGGGCGAACGCCGCCGGATGGGCCCGGATCCAATCCGATGCCAGGCGCCCGCTTTCCTTCATGTAAGCAGGCTCGCCCATTCGGATCAGCGCGCGAGCTTCTCCAAGGTTGAACATCGGGTGCAGCGCGGCCAGGCTCGCGCCGTTGTCTTTGGCGCTGATGCCGGCCAGGTCATTGTGGGAGACTCTCAGCTCCAGCCCGAGATTGTCCCGAATGAAAAAGATGCCGCCGAACGTCAGATAATTCCGGATCGTCCATGGCAGCATCGCGGCGGCCAGCGTGAATCCCCATACAATCAGCCAGCGCCGCGGCGGCCGCTTCCAGACCAGCCATCCGGGCAACAGAAACACGCTGGAAGGGTTGAGATGGAGCGCTAACGCGGCCAGCAGTGCGGCGGGCGCGGCCGACCATCCTGCCACCGGAATCAGGGTGCACAGCATGAGCGCCAGAATCTGGAGATCGGTTTCGCCCTGAGCCGCGATGGGAATCAGCGGGAGCGCGATCAGCAGGCCCGCGGCCCACAGGCCAGGAGCCCTGTCGCCGAGCAGCACCGCCGAAAGGCTCGGCAGCAGCGCCGCCTGCACTCCCTGCAAAATCAGATTGAAGATCAGGAACACGGCGGCGAAAGCGCCACCAAAGCCGAGCAGCCGGATGCCAATCGACAGCAGATATGGATACACCGGCGCGGTATGCGCCGTGGCGCCCGTGCTCAAGGCGCTATAGGGATCAGCGAAGCCTTTCCCGGCGGCGAGGCTGCGGGCCACGTTGACAGACTCGAAGCCGGGGCCAAACGCGGAGCCGTCCAGTACGCTCAGCTTGAGGGCGGCGGCCAGCATACCAGCCAGGGCGAGCAACAGAAACTGCCTGTTTTGCGAAGAGACCACCGTCATGCAGCCTACAGGCTACTACAGTGCGGCGCCGGGCCAGAACACGGCATCGGCGGCACTCGGCCCTGCCCCCATCGCACACGCCAGCAGCCGCGCCCCACCCGATCGCACCGTGCCCCACCGCGCCCAACCGCCTCACCGCATCCGCACCGCCCCACCCCACCACGACTCGCCGCCCCATCGCCCCCTCACCGCCGCCCCACTCCACCGCACCCCGCCACCGTAGCGCCCCCGCACCGCGCCGCCGCACCGCCCCACCCCACAGCGCCCCTTGTTTCCGCACGGAATTCGGAGTAGTGTCCGGAAGTGTGGAGGTTTCCATGAAGACGCTGGACAGGCTTGTCGCCTTTCTTGAACTCAAGGGAGTGTCTTACCGCCACGATATCCACCCCCTCTCCTACACGGCGAGAGAGACGGCCCGGGCTGAACATGTGCCCCCGCGCACGTTCGCCAAGGTGGTGATCGTGCACTACGAGGATGGCTACTCGATGGCCGTTCTGCCCTCGGACCGCATCGTGGATCTCGACGAACTGCGCACCGCTTTCGGTACCCGGCACCTGCGCCTGGCGAAGGAAACGGAGTTGCAGGAGCTGTTCCCGGACTGTGAACTCGGCGCCATGCCCCCCTTCGGCAACGGCACCCTGTGGGAGATTCCGGTATGGGTCGATGGTCTGCTGATGGCGGAGGAGACCATCAGTTGCAACGCCGGCACGCATAAGGACGTGATCCAGATCGACACCGAGGACTGGGAGCAGTTGGTGAAGCCCTCCGTGCTCGCCTTCGCTCACGCCGCCGGTTAGTCGCCAGGCACACTCTCCACCAGCAGCGCCCGCTCCGCCGTGGGCATCGCCCGCGGCACCGCCAGGCTGACGCGCCCCGTGGCTGCCCACTCCGCGCCGCGCGCCAGCATGGTCCGGAAGCCGGCGCAGCGCACGTTCGGGTTCTCTTCCTTCGCCCACGTGTGCCCCAACATCGTGGTGTAGATCCGCCCCCGGCCCCACCGCCGCACCCAATCCAAAGGCTCGCGCCGTAGCGAATCCTTAGACCACGCGTACGTCAATACAGTCAATTCCCTCTCCAACGCACCGCGCGTTGTCCGCGCCGGCCCATGCTGCCCATGCGTCAGTTGCTCCGCCGGATGCATCCACAACTTCGGAAACCCATCCGTGATCGGATGCCGCGGGTCCCTCGTGGTTACCACAAAATCGTGACGCGGTCCGTGTCCGGGGTCGAGGCCCTCACCCGCCGGCGCCACCACCACGCGCTCCCGCTCATCCACGATCAGCCCCGGGCCAAACGCTTTGCCGCGCCACCCCAACCCGATCATCTCGTTGTACTCCGGCCACTCCAGAAACGCGTTGTTGGCGGCGTGGAAAATCACCAGCCCGCCCCCGCGTTCCACATACCGCGCCAGCGCCTGCTCTACCGCCGCCGGCCACCGCACGCCCGCCGCCGTGTGCCCGCCATTGAAGTTGTTCACCACCACGCCGTACCGCGCAAAATCGGGGCGCCACGCGGCCCACTCCCCCGCCGCGGCGCCCGCCTGGGGCGTCGTCGAGATCTCCACTTCGAATCCGCCCGCGGCCCGCAGCGTCTCCACAATCGCCTTCGTCCCCGCCTGCCAATCGTGGTTGTTGATGCCGTCAATCACCAGCGCCCGGATTCTGCTTCTGCCAGGGAGCAGGCCGCCCGCCAATGCCACTAAACCGCGCCGGGAAATCAAGTTCATGCCCCCAGTCTCGCGCAGCCTGGCCCCCCGCGGCACATCCGCACATACGAACGCCCCGAAGGCTTTTGACCTTCGGGGCGTGTCACCCAACCGTTCCTGCAATCTTAGCCTTTTATGGCCACAAACGTCAGGCTTGTTCCGTTCGGCGCCTTCACCGTTCCCTTGATCTCGTTGCCGGCCAGTTTGCCCGTGCCAGCCCATGCGCCCTCGTCGGTGGGAACCTTAAAGCTGAACACGCCCCCTTCCAGCTTGATGTCAGTCACCGGAGCCACTTCGCCGTTCTCCGTGGTCGCCTGCCCGCTGTACTTGCCGGCCGTTTCGGTGAATTCCATCGTCACCTTCATTTCGCCGCCATCAGGCATCTTGGCGGCCACTTTCCACTTGCCCGCCACGCTTCCGGAAGCCACGGCAGCAGCGCCGGCCGGTGCCGCGCCATCGCGCTTGCCTGTCACCTTGCCGCCCGTTCCGTCCGGCAGCGTCATGGCGCCCGCGATGTTGTCACCCTCCGCCTTCAGCTTGAACGCGATGGGCCCCATATCCATCACCAGCTTGAACGTCAGATCGTCACCCGCGATAGCCACGTCCTGCAGCGGCATCTCACCGCGCTCCGACGATAACACCGCACTCGCCTTGCCCCCTTCGTCTTTCACAATCAGGTCCACGTTGTAGACGTTGCCATCCGGCGCATTGGCAGCCACTTTCCACTTGCCCACCACGCCGCCGAACGCGGAGACGCAGAAAGCCAGGCTCAGAACGATCATCATTTTCAGTTTCATGGATGCTCTCGCAATGTTGGAATCAGTCGGTCAAGTATTCATGATACGATGCCGCCTGCCCGCTTTGAGTTTCAGCACTGTAAAAACAGCATGAGGTCCGGCACTTCGCCGGACCTCATACCTCTAACCCGTCTGTCCTCTCCGCGCCTACATCTTCGGCATGATCACAGAATCGATCACGTGGATCACGCCGTTATCGCAGACGATATCCGTCTTCACCACAGTGGCGCCGTCCACCATCACCTTGCCACCCTTCGCAGTCACTTTGGCCGAGCTGCCCTCTACGGTCTTCGCCGATTTGATCTTCACCACGTCAGCCGCCATCACCTTGCCGGACACAACGTGATACAGCAGGATCTTCTTCAGCTTCGCGGTGTCCTTCAGCAACCCCTCCACCGTGCCCGCCGGCAACTTGGCAAAGGCCTCGTCCGTGGGCGCGAAAACCGTGAACGGTCCCGCGCTCTTCAACGTATCCACCAAACCAGCGGCCTTCACGGCTGTCACCAGCGTGCCAAAGCTGCCTGCGCTGACAGCGGTGTCCACAATGTCAGCGGCCGAGGCCGTCAACACGGAAGCTGCCAACAATCCAAATACTGACAAAATGCGTTTCATCGAATCTCCTGAAATTTGCGATCATCAACTACGCAATAGGAGATTGTGGCCAATCCAGTATGGATTTAGTATTTTTGTGGATTGCTGGGCGGCAGTACCGCCGGGTCGAATACCTCTGCCTGTGTCGTACCCGGTGTCACACGCAACAATGCCGGTACGCTGAAATCCGAAGAGACAAAGTGGGTCGACTCCTCCACCACTCCGCCTTTCTCACCATGCACTGCCAGCGTCACCTTCACCTCGTTGCCGGTCCGGGTGTAGATCCGCAGCCCTTCCGCCGCTTCTCGCTTCGAGATTTGCAGCCGGCTGGTCTGCTCGCCGTCCTGGATCAATAGCAGGATCCGCGAGGACTTCCGGATAGCCTCGGCCTGGCCGTTCCAGGAAATATAGAACCGTCCGCTCGATTCATACACATGCAGTGAAAGCATCTCCAGCGGAGCCTGAGACGGCGCCGGATCGTTCGCTGGCCGGACTGCGCGCTGGTTGTACCAGTAAAATCCCCCCATCGCCAGCAGCAATCCGAGAACGGCAAGCGCTGGCGCCATCAGACTTCTGGGCTTGGCGCCGCGCGGATGCATTCCGGCGGTGGAACGGGTGGCAGGCCGGACGGTCTCTGGAGCGTTCGACATGGAAATCTCTACCTCTGCTGCTTGGCCTCGGAATGGCGCCGCCCGGCGGACCGTCCGGAACGAAGCATCCGGAACTACCGTCAGAATTGGCGCTACGAAACGCGGACCGTCTTCCCCTTCGTCTTCACCATAGTGAATCGCCAGCTCCATTTCACCCAGGCGGTTTGGCTTCGCAATCATCGCCACCTGCCCGCCCCCAAAGTGCTTTCGATGGATCCGCCGCTCCTCCTCGCGCATCTGCACGTCGCCGCGCGGATGGGAGACAAACCAGCCCACCGGCCTCGCATCTCCGGGCCGAGCGCCGGAGCTCAATCCGTCCAGCAGCGCCGGCAGCCGGCTCTCCTCGGTGGCAGACAAGCGAAACTCAGGACCCAGCGCATGTTCACAGGCAATGACGTGGAAACCGCTGATCCGGAATGACCCGCCCCTCACGGAGCCCAGCAACACACCCCCGACGCCTTGCCCGCCCGGCCCGTTCATCGCTCGCGAAATCTCGAATCGCATCCGCTCCAGCGTCTCCCCCGAAATCGACACCTGGCACGAATCATCCGACCCGGACCATTGACGATACGCACTCCGCTGAGAACCCTCCGCCGAAGCGGTGGTCCCACTTGAAATAGCCATTGAATTGTCTCCTCGCACTCCGTCCGCCATGCCGCCAAGCCTCTGTCGGGCCCTTACAGCCATGGGGACGGTCCCGTGCATAGCACGGCCAAACCTTCATTGTAATCTCTTTTGAACCCTCACCATCTATCGGGAATCTAAAGTGTTGGACAATTAGACTTCATGAGATTTTGGTATTCGCTCTCGACCGCTGCCTCCCTAGCCATCGCCTCCCTCCGGGCTCACAAGCTCCGCAGCTTTCTCACCCTGCTCGGCGTGATTATCGGCGTCAGCAGCGTCGTCATCGTCGGGGCTGCCATCGAGGGACTCGGCAACTATGCGGAAGAGACCACTTCGAAAGTCTTCGGCAGCGACGGATATCAGGTTGGGCAACTCCTCCAAGTGGGACGCCTCTCCCGCCGCGAACGCATCGAGCGGCTCAAATACAACCGCCGCATCCGGCTGGAAGATTACGCCTACCTCCGCGAGACCACAGGCAAGGACATCCTCTACAGCCCCTACCGGCTGCGCAGCGAGGACGTCCGGCATGAGGGCCGCCTGCTGGAGGCAACTTCCATTATCGGCGTTGCCGCCGCCATCGCCGAGATCCGTGAGGTGAACCTCACCGACGGACGATTCTTCACCGAGCAGGAAGAACGCAACAAAGTGCCCGTCACAATCATCGGCGAAGACCTTCGCACTGAGTTCTTCCCCGAGGCGTCGCCAATTGGCAAAACCGTCAAACTGGCGGGCTTCGAGTTTGTCATCATCGGCGTCCAGGAGAAAATCGGCAGCGCCGGAGGCCAGTCGCAGGACAACGTCGCCTTCATTCCCGCCACCGTCTTCAACCGAATCTATGGGCCCGAGCGGACCATGGTTCTGTTCGCCAGGGCCCGTCCCGAATCCGGCTTGAAGATCGACGATGCCCTCGACGTCACCCGCGTCGCCCTGCGCAACCGCTTCAAGGCCCGCCCTGGCAAACCCGATAATTTCGACACCATCACGCCAGACTCCATCCGCCAGTTCATCGGCCAGATCCTCGGCCTCATCGGCGCCGTCGTCGTGCCCGTCACCTGTATCTCTCTCGTCGTCGGCGGCATCGTCATCATGAACATCATGCTCGTTTCCGTTACCGAGCGGACTCGGGAAATCGGTATCCGCAAGTCGCTCGGCGCCCGCCAGTCTGATCTCAAAATGCAGTTCCTCCTGGAGGCCATCATCATGTCTGCCCTCGGCGGCGCCATCGGTCTCGGCATCGGCGCCGGCGTGGCCCGCATCGCCTCCATCGTCTCCGGCGTCACCCTCTCCGTCACCCTGCCCTACGTCTTCCTCGCCCTTTTCGTCTCTTCGGTCGTGGGCGTCCTCTCCGGCTGGTACCCGGCGCAGCGCGCCGCCAAAATGGACCCCATCGTCGCATTGAGGGCGGAATAACCATGATCCGCATTCAGTTCGGTGAAAACGTCAACATGGCCCTCGATGCCGTCTGGGTCAACCGCTTCCGCAGCGGCCTCACTATCCTCGGCATCGTCATCGGCATCACCACCGTCGTCACGGTGGGCAGCCTCACCTCCGGCCTGCGCGAAGGCATCGTCACTTTCTTTGCCGAGTTCGGTCCCGACAACGTCTTTCTCAACCGCTTCAGCGGCGATCCCAGCAGCGGCGGGCCGCCCAAGGAACAGAAGCGCAAGCCCATTCGCCCCGAATACGCCGAGCTCATCAAAACCAGCGTCCGCGCCATCGACGATGTCAGCCAGCAACTCTTCATCAGCTCCATCACCAGCGGCCTGATCACGGCCAAGGTCACCGGATTTGAAACCGACAACGTCGGCCTGGTCGGCTTCAGCGGCAATTCCTTCAACATCCAGCCGCGCGAGCTCAAGCTCGGCCGAGTCTTCACGCCCGAAGAGGCGGACCGCGCCACCCGCGTCTGCGTCATCGGCCCGCTGGTGGCAGACGCTCTCTTCCCCGACGGCCGCGCCGTCGGCCGCGTCATCACCGTCGCTGGCGCTGAATACACGGTCCTTGGCGTTTTTGCCGAGGCGAAAGGCGGATTCTTCGGCCAAAACGGCCAGGATACGCAGATCGTCATCCCCTACCGCGTCGCAGCTCAGCGCTTCCCCACGGAGGACCGCCTCATTCTGGTCGCCAAGGCCCGCGTGGGTATGCGCGACGAGGCGATGGAGGAGATGCGCCAACTGCTCCGCCGCATTCGCAAAACTCCCCCCGACGCCGAAGACGATTTCTCCCTCAGCACCGCCGATCAGATCATCAAACGCCTGGACTCCATCCTCGGAGTCGTCGTCATCGTCTCTATCGCTCTATCCAGCCTCGGACTGCTCGTCGGAGGCATCGGCGTAATGAACATCATGCTCGTCTCCGTCACTGAGCGCACCAAGGAAATCGGCATCCGCAAGGCCATTGGCGCAAAAAAGGGCGACATCATCGTCCAGTTCCTCATGGAGGCCGTCACACTAACGGGCCTCGGCGGCGCGCTCGGCGTGCTGGTCTCGGTCCTCATCACCCTGATCATCGGCAAGCTCGTGCCGGCCTTGCCTTCCAACGTGCCCGGCTGGGCCATCGGCCTCGGCTTCGGAGTCTCCGTCTCCATCGGCCTCTTTTTCGGAACCTGGCCGGCGCTCAAGGCAGCTAATCTGGATCCCGTCGACGCGCTGCGCTACGAGTAGACTGCCCGCCGCCCGCATCGGCACGCGGCCAGGCGCCAACTCCTCATTGCCGCTCACGACCCTCGGAAATCCTTACTCCGTTTCCGCCTGTCGTTCGATGTCGAATCGGTCATCCGCCATATCCCGCCGCACCGCGGCTCCGTCAAACCATCCCGCTCTCTGTTTGCCAAAGGAGTCAAACTCGGAGACATAGGGTTTGATGTCAAGGAGCGGCGTCCCATCCACAATGTCCACACCCTCCACGTCGATGATCAAGCCCTCCACACGCACCAACCGGACTGCCGATAGCCCGATCGGATTCGGGCGCGCCGGCGAGCGCGTCGCAAAGACGCCTCGCTCCACTGTATCCAGGAAAGGAATCACCTGCAGCTTTGGACCAATTGCCTTGTGGAGCCAATAGATCAGCCAGATCCGCTCAAATCCCGCCAAGTCCTTCAGGGCCTCCCGGTACTCCTCATGGAGGTGGATTTGCCCCGGCGCACTGGCCGCACGCGACGGCTGGATTGGCGTACCCGTCGGCTCGCGAAACGGCGTCCGAATCGTACCGATAGGACTCAGGCGCAGGCTCCTCTTCGATATTTCCAAGGGCAAGGCTTCGTCGGTCATCTCCGCGCGTCTCCCTCTCCCAAATAGCCGCGCACTGCCTGCTTCCGACAGTGATAGTCTAATACCAGAGTAAAGGATCTGAAATGAAAATTGCAGTTTGCGCAGCCGGAGCGGACTCAGCCAGCCCTGTTCATGGCCACTTCAGCAGCGCGCCATGGTTGCTGATTCACGATGATGCCGCCGGGACCTGGCAGGCCATTGCGAACTCGGGCGAACACGTCAACGGCCAGTGCGCTGGCGGACGGCTGGCTACCATGTTGAGCGGCCTGGGTGTCACGGCCCTGGTCACGGGGCAGTGCGGGGCCGGTGCGCTCGCCGCACTCGGCGCTGCTCAAATCGGCGTCTATCGCGCCGAAGGAGTGACAGCCGGCGAGTCCGTCCGGCAGATCCGGTCCACCACACTGCCACGGATGAAAGATGCCTGCGCCCACGAATCGCACACTCATGGCGGGCAGTGCGGTCACCACGAATGAGCAGTGGGCTTCCGCCACAGCCAAACAAACGCTGCTTCGCCTGTGGAGCGGAAAACTCCCGCGGGCTCCAGTTGACCTTCTTGCCGGGCCCGGATGGCAGCGCCTCGGCGGACTGGCAGACGGACTCCGAATGGGAGAGCTTCAGCGGCGTCATCCACGGTGGCATCATATCCACGGTTCTGGATGAAGCCATGTCCAAGGCAGTCACCCTATCAGGCCCAGCCGGACTGACCTGCGAGCTCCGCATCCGATTGCGCCAGCACTTGGTTCCTGGCGAGCGTGTGACCGTCAGGGGTTGGGTGGTGGAGCGACGCAAGCGCCGGATCCAGACCGAGGCAACACTCCGCGACGCGCGGGGCGTCGAACGCGCCCACGGCTGGGCAACGTTTCTCACCACAGCCTGATCCGTCCGATTCTCACGTAACAAGGCAGAGCCATCAAAGTGGCCGGCCGCTGTATGCGCCTGCGTGGCGTAAAACAGCCCTACTGCACCCACCCCAGCTTCCGTAGCACCGTCACCGGTTCCTTCTCGTCAAAGAAGGGTAGCGCCGCCACCTGCCGGCCTCCGTCCAGGGCGATTCCATACGGCGGATCCGTAAACGGGAACACCTCGCGCAGCGCCTTTGCATCATTCGATACCGCGGCCTGCAAGCCGGTGTCTTTCAGAAAGCTCCCGGACCACTGCGGATTCACAGTGGGTATTGCCAGCACCTTCACCTCGCCCTTCCACGCATACTTAGACATCCGCTGGGCGCCCGCGAAACAGTGCATGCACTCCGGATCGAAGAAGAAGATGATCACCCGCCCCTCGTGCAGTGAGTACGGCTTGCCATCCACAATCACACTGGCCGGAGCCAGCACGCCAGTCTGCTGCAAAGCCGTCATTCCATAAACGGCGCCGCCAAATACAACAATGGCCCCCAGTGCGGCCGCGGCCGGCTTCCACCCCTCTGCGCTCCGGGCCCACACTCCGGCCACCAGCGCCGCCAGCAACATCGCCGCGTCGCTGATGAAAAACGCCGGCCCCACCACGCGCTTCAGCCACGGGAAACAACTGCAATCCTCACCCGTCAGCCTCGCGTAGTTCACCCCCATGTAGACCATGAACGCCAGCAGCAGCAACCCGCACAACGCCGCGCCCCACTTTCGCCAGCGAGGCACCAGGATCATTACCCCGGCCCACGCCTCCGTGATCCCTACCCCAATGGCAACCAGCAGCGCAATCTGCCTCGGGAACAGCATTTGCACCATGCGCTGCTCGGTGGCCAGCGGATCCAGCAGCTTCCAGAATCCGGAGACCAGGAACAGCAACGCCAGCGCCACCGCGCACGTCCAGCCCAGCCAGCTTTTCCAGGCGGCGGGCGGCGCAGGCACATGTGCAATACTGTCAACCATGTTGCCTATTGTAGCCCTCCTGGCTGTGGCGCTTGGGATTCCGGCCGCCGCGCAGACTGCCGATTTCATCATCGAGAACGCCAATATTTACACAGTGAACCCCGGCCAGCCCAAGGCGCGCTCCCTCGCCGTCAAAGCCGACAAGATCGTGGCCGTGGGCAACGACCTCTCCAGCCTCGCCGGCCCGCAGACCCGGCGCATCAACCTCCACGGCGCCACTGTCATTCCGGGACTCATCGATGCCCACGCCCATCTCCGCGGCCTCGGCGGCTTGCTCGAATCCCGCGACCTCCGCCACGTCGCCACCATCGCCGAAATCGCTGCCTATGTCCAGCAGCAGGCCGCCGGAAAACCCGCCGGCGAATGGGTCATCGGGCGCAACTGGGACCAGACCAACTGGGGCGGCAAGTTTCCAGCCGCCGCGGATCTCGACGCCGTCGCCGCCGATCGCCCTGTCTTTCTCACCCGCGTCGATGGCCACGCCGGCTGGGCGAACACGCGCGCCCTAACGCTCGCCGGCATCACCAATCAAACGCCCGATCCGCCCGGTGGCAAGATCGTGCGCGACGCCCAGGGTAAGGCCACCGGAATCCTGGTGGACCGCGCTCAGGGCCTGGTGCGCTCCAAAATCCCGCCGTCCACCTTCGCCCAGATCAAACGCCAGTTGGAACTCGCCGCCCGCGAGTGCGCTCGCCTCGGGCTTACCGGCGTCCATGACGCCGGCGTCTCCCGCGACGACTTGCAGGCCTACCGCGAACTGATCCGCGAAGGGAAGTTCCCCCTGCGCGTCTGGGCCATGATCGGCGGCGACGGTCCACTGTGGCGCGAATTCGCCGAGCGCGGTCCCGAAATCGGCGACTTCCTCACCGTCCGCTCCATCAAGCTCGTCGCCGACGGAGCCTTGGGATCTCGCGGCGCCGCGCTTTGGCAGCCCTACTCCGACGACAAGTCCAATTCCGGCCTGATGCTCACCTCCCGCGAGGACATTGAGCGAATCGCGCGCGTCGCTGCCGCCAAGGGGTTTCAGGTCTGCACCCACGCCATCGGCGACCGCGCCAACCGCACCGTGCTCGACGCCTACTCCGCCGCGTTGGGCGGCAAGAACGAAAAACGCTTCCGCGTCGAGCACGCCCAGGTGATCTCCCTGCCGGATTTCAAAACCTTCGCCGACAACTCCATCATCGCCTCCGTCCAGTCCACCCATGCCACCAGCGACATGCGCTGGGCCGCTGCCCGCCTCGGGCCCGATCGCGTGGCCGGCGCCTATGCCTGGCGGCGCTTCCTCAACCTCGGCATACCCGTCGCCAACGGTAGCGATTTCCCTGTGGAAGAGCCCAATCCGATGCTCGGCCTCTACGCCGCCTTCACCCGCCAGGACGCCCAGGGCCAGCCGCCCCAAGGCTGGATGGCCGATCAGAAGATGACCCGTCAGGAGGCTCTGGAGAGTTGGACTCTCTCCGGCGCCTACGCCGCTTTTGAAGAGAAGGTCAAAGGCTCCATCGAGCCAGGCAAGTTCGCGGATTTCCTCGTGCTCGATCGCGACGTCATGACGGTTCCGCCGCTCGAACTGCCCGCCATCCGGATCAAAGCTACCTATCTGGGCGGCAAGGCCGTCTATCAGGCGCCATGACAGTATTCATTCTCGGTCTCCTGTTAGCCGCAACCGGCGCACCGCCCAAGATCAACACCCTCTACGACGATGCCGTCCAGGTGGGTCCCGGCCGCATCAGAACCCTGGATATCCCCCTCCCCGTGCGGCCCGTGCGCGTCGTCTGCACGTACGAAGTGCTTCGCGGCGGCTCGGGCGTGCGGGTGGTGCTGCTGCGCAAAGAAGACGCCGAACGCTGGGTTCGCGGCGAGGCGCATGACGTCCAGATCTCTACCTCCTACTCCAAACGCGGGGCCTTTTCCTTCAAACCCCTGGACCCGGACCACTACCAACTGGTCCTCGACAACCGCTTGGAGGGCCGGGGGGCCACTGAGGTGCACCTTCTGGTCCGCACCGTGGAATCTGAGGAATCGCCCGGACCAATCCGTACGGCCGACCCGGCAAAAGGCCGCACCCTCGTTTTCGCTTCCATGGGTCTCTTCGCCGCCGTTGCTGGTCTCTTCACCGTGCGGCTCAGGAGAGGGTTGGCGAACCGGAATGGTTAAAAAGGCCCCTCGCACTCGGCAATCTTTCGTCTCACTCTAATACATCTTCGGGGTACCACCGATAAAGAAGGAGCACGGGAAGTGCCCGAAGATCGATGTACTGCCAATACTGCCACGCCCCCTTGGACCCCGAACTGAACGAGCTGCATGACGGCTTCTGCTCGGCGGCTCATCGCGAACTGCACACGGAAGTGCTGAGACGCAGGGACTCGCTGTCGTTGGAATCGTCACGGCCAGGCCTTGCTGGCGCAAACAAAACAGAGGACTTCTCGGATGGCTGCCCCATCTGCGGAACCACAATTCCGCTTCTGGCGAAACTGCGCGGCGCCCGCTTCTGTTCCTCCGATCATGAGGAGCAGTACCAACGGCGAGGCGAAGCTCAGATCCTGGAACGGCTCAACTGGCACGCCCTGGGTGGCGCCGGGTCCGGCGCAATGCTTTCGGGACGAAAGCCCAAGCTCAGACGCCCCCCCAGCAGGCAGTCGACGGTGGAGCCGCCGGCGCACACCATCCCCATGCCAGAGCGACCGGCCCAGTGGATCGGCTCGGCCCTGAGGCCGCCGGAACTCGCTCCGGCGCTGCACCGCCCCATCCCGGATGCCGGCATCGGTCTCGCCCATCGGTTTGCCAGTCCGGAGCCGCCTCCTGCCTCGCAGGCGCAATGCGCCGCCCCGCTGCTTCCGTCGGTGGAACAGCCGGAGTGGACGGAGACGTCCGCCAACCTCATCCCGCCGCCAGCCAGCCCGCTAGTTGAGTCCTGTGCACCGCGGCCGCGCCAACAGATGCCCACGCGGTCCGCCGCCTTGCCTGCACCACAAATCAAACGCGATGGCGAGTGGGTCCAGCGCACCGAGGCCCATCCCGCCCGTCTGCTCGGGCCGGGGTACGAATTGCAGCCGGTGCTCCCATCCCGACGGCTGTCGCAAAAAGCTCCTCAGCCTCACCGCCACCAAACCGGCTTCAATGGCGCCGGGGTTGCGGCAACGTCACAGACGTGGGCGCTGGCTCCGGCCATGGCGCCGGCTCTGGCTGTGCTGACGCCGCCGCGGCTCGGGGTCAATGTCCTCCCACTCCGCTCCAATGCCAATTGGCAGCCGGTTCGTCCGGCGACGAAGTCCCGGTCTGAGGGAAGTAGAAACGTTGCCATGGCGCAGTGGAGCCAATCCGAGGCGGTTGTCTCGCAGGGCGGCCTCACAGGATTGCCGGCTGATGGACCAGCCTTTGATATCCCGCTGCGGTTCGTGTGCGGATCCATCTGCGCCTGGGATCCCGCCGGCTACGCGCCCGCTCCTCGTCAGACAGTTTGGATGGGCCAGGCCGGGCCTACGGCAATGCCCAGCGCCCCGGCACAGCCCGCCGCCGCGGGATGGTCTCAGCAATCGCCCAGCCGCTCGGTTGCCGTCAGCCATTTTGCCCAGCCTGTCCAAGACGCGCCCACCCATTTACCGCAACCGGCATGGAGGCTCGGCGCCGCCAATCTCGTGCCGCCCGCGCGAACGTCATGGATTGTGGACGGATCGCCGTCCACCCTCACCCCAAAGCGTGAGTTCAAACAATACGTGCCAGGGGTCTCCACCCTGTCGAAAGCCGGCCACCCCCTACCGCACTGGAGCGGTGGGTCCGGCACGGAGACTGCGCTCGCATTCGGCCAACTGCCCGTTGGCCTGGCGCTCGCTCCAGTTCCGCCGCACCAAGGGCAGGCGGCATTCCGCCCGGCCGCCTTCCTGTCCAGTGGCTTCGCCAAATCCACGCCGCAGGCATGGAGTGCCGAAACAGCCACCTTCCCAATTCACACTGGGCTCATTGCCCGGCCCGAGCCGACGGCGGCGGGGCATCTGAAACAGCACCGCGCCGGCACCGTGTTCCTCGGCCCATGCGCCCTGGTCCCGGCTCGGCCTGTTCCCAACTGGAGTGCCACACTCCAGCCGGCGCCTGTGGTCCAGCTCGCGCCATGCCATCCAGACAGTACGGGGCCTCAGCATCCGCCCCGGCGGTCATCCACCTTCTTTGCCTGCAATTCGCGGCTCTTGGCATGCGGCCAACTGCCCGTTGGCGTGGCGCTCGCTCCAACTCCGCCGCACCAAGGGCAGGCGGCATTCCGCCCGGCCGCCTTCCTGTCCGGTGGCTTCGCCAAAGCCACTCCGCAGGCATGGAGTGCCGGAACAGCCGCCTCCCCAATTTACACTGGGCTCATTGCCCGGCCCGAGCCGACGGCGGCGGGGCATCTGAAACGGCACGGGGCCGGCACAATTCCCTTCCGCCCAGGCGACCTGGTCCCGGCTCGGCCTGTTCCCAACTGGAGTGCCACGCTCCAACCGGCGCCTGTGGTCCAGCTCGCGCCATGCCATCCAGACACTACGGGGCCTCAGCATCCGCCCCACCGGTCATCCACCTTCCTTACCTGCAAACAGCTGCGATTGGAGTTCGGGTTGAACTGGGCTCTCCCTGCCGTCGAATGGCCCGCCAGCGGCGCGCCAATGCCCACAGCCGGCACCCCCGGCGTCCCTGCCGTGGCAGTCTATACGATTGGGCGCCGCAAGGCGCCGGCCGGCGCTCGGCCCAGCCTCTCCCCCTCCGTGCCCAAGACGACGGCCACGAACAGTACCGCCCACGCCTTTGCCACCCCGGCGATCGGAAACCAGGCCCTCACAGTGCCATCTGCCGAGCCACCTTCCTGGACGGCCATCCTCCCATCGTCCCGGAGCGTGGCCACAGGCATGGTAGCTCCGCGACCCCTTGCCGCTGCCCGCATCACGCCGGCGTGGATCGATGTGCCTTTGGGCGGAGTGCTGCAAACGCTGCCACTGGCGCCGGCATCTCTTCCTAGGGTGGTTGACCCGGCTCGGCGAGAAACCACCGCGTCTCTGCAATCCACTCGATTGCCCGCCCGGACCACCCGTCCGTCGGCATGCTACCTGGCCCCCCAGCGCCCGTGCCGCCCTCCGTCGGTGGCGCCCACCGCGTTCACCCAGGGTACGTTCCGGAAGTATCCGGCCGAGGCTGGTTCCGCGTTCCGGCCTTTAGCAATGGAGACGGTTGAGCCTCCTCGTCCGCTACTTCTCCTCGCATCGGATACCGATCCCGCTTCCGCTATTTTCACCGCGCCACGCGTGGCGCCCACCACGCGGTTACTTGGCCTCGCTCACCGTCCGCCGGCTTCGCTCGGCCGCCTGGTCGCTTCCGGGAAGTGGAGCCGAAAGCCGTCATATCCCGTCAGACTGAGGACTCCATCGATGCAAATCCTCTTTGGCCCAGCGCCAAAGCACCCAAATGAGCTAAAGCGAGCGCCTGAGTGAGACAAAATTTTAGCCCGAGCCTAAACGAAGCAGCAGTTCAGCCGATTACCTAGGTAGGTCCAAGAGAAGCACTTCCTCCTGAACGGAGACGATGGCGGAGTAATCCAAATGCAACCAGCAGACAGAATCGATCAGATGGCATACGCACCACTCGTGGCCAAACTAACAATCCAGCCCCAGACTACCTCGCCGGAACTGGGAAGAGCAGCAGCGCTGCACCTACGTGGTGAGAAACGAGAGGCTTCGGAGGAGTTGGCTACCCTACTACTTCGGGCGCCCAACAACCCGGAGGCGCTCTGCAGCCACGCGCGCATCCAAATGGAGTTGGGTGAGTTTGACTCCGCCGCCAAGAGTTGGGAGCGCTATCACCGGCTGGCTGAGGGCAATTCGGAAACTCGCGGCGCCATGGCCCAGTGCCTCCAGCAAACCGAACGCTGGCCCGAGGCGGAGTCCGCTTTCCGCGTGGAACTGGAGAAGGACCCCGCCAATAGCCAGGCGCGCCTCGGGCTTGGCCTGAGCCTGCTCCACACCCAGAAGCACGAAGAAGCGGCAACCATACTGCAACTGTACCTGGAGAAGCACCCGGACGATGTCGCGGCGCGCTTTGGCCTCGCGGTTGCCTACCAGATGATTGGCGAGTTCGATGATGCGGCCGGCCTCTACGAGGCGCTGGTGGATGAAGGCAGCCAGCAGAAGGAATCTCTCGGCAACCTGATCGCCCTTTACCGCCAGCAAAAGGACGCAGACCGGCTCATGAACTGCAGTGTGCGGCTCCTCGCGCTGGGCGAAACTTCGCCCGCCGCTCTCGAGGGCGCCGCCTTTGCCTCGTTTCTACAAGGTGACTTCGCGGATTCGGCCCACTGGTGCGAGCGCCTCGTCCAGGTGGAAGCCACGCGCAGTGACCGCTGGATGAACCTCGCTCTGGTCCGCAGCAAGCAGGGCGAAACTGAGGAAGCAGTCCGCGCCTATGAACGGGCCATCGCCATCCAGGACGATCTGCCGGAAGCCCATATTCAGGTCGTGCATCTGCTGGTCGACGCCGGCGATGCCAGTGAGGCCATGCACAAGGCAGAGCGCGGTATCAGCAGTTGCCCGGATACCGATGAGCTATACAACGCCCTGGCCGTTCTGCTGGAGCGCGAAAAACGAAACTCCGAGTCGGAAGAGGTGTGCCAGGTTGCCGTCCAGCGCAAGCCGAAAAACGCCGAGGCTTGGTTCCGCCTCGGCAATCTGCGCCTCGCCCGCAATGCCGCCGACGAAGCCAAAGAGGCGTTCAAGACCTGCACGGTGCTGAAGCCGGAATGGCACGAAGCCCGGCTCAATCTGGCGCTGGCCCACAACGACGCGGACGAGTGCAAGGAAGCTCGCGCTGAGCTCGACACTGTGCTCACCGCCCAGCCTGACTGGGAGCCCGCTCTGCGCGCCCGCGCCGTCGTCTGCCTCAAGTCCGGCGCACAGGATCAGGCCCTGGCCGATCATCGCCGCCTCATCGAACTCGGCAAGGCCGATCCCGAGGTCTACTACAACGCCGGCCTGCTGGCCGAATCCCTCATGGGTCCTGAAGCGGCCTCGGTCTTCTATCGCGAAGCCGTCGCCCAGCGGCCTGATTTCGTCTGTGCTCTCGTCAACCTCGGCCACGCCCTCGAGGCCACCGGCCGCGAAGCCGAGGCCAAGAAGGCTTGGGCCGACGCCATGAACGTCGAGCCCGAACTGGCCAAAGAGTACTTCCGGGTTCCTGCCTAAAACGCTCGAAAACCCGTCCTATTCAAACGAGGCGATGGCTGCCACCGTGGCGGCGATCGCCTCTTCGTCGTGTGCGGCGCCCAGAAATGCGGCTTCAAATTGCGACGGCGGGAAGTACACGCCTCGCTCCAACATCGCGTGGAAAAACCGGCCAAAACGCGCCGTATCCGCCTTCTTCGCCGTATCCCAGTCCACAACCGGACCGTCCACGCCAAAGAAAAACGTGAACATCGAGCCCACCCGGTTCACCACCGCGCCCGCCGGCGCTGCCGCGCACACGCTCGCCGCGGCAGTGTCGAGTTGCGCGTAGATTTCGGGATGCGCCTTCAGATGTCTCAGCATCGCGATGCCCGCCGTCACCGCCAGCGGATTGCCCGAAAGCGTGCCGGCCTGATAAATGTTACCCACCGGCGCGATCTTGCGCATGATCTCGGCCCGTCCGCCATAGGCGGCGATCGGCAGGCCCCCGCCAATCACTTTGCCGAACGTGGAGAGATCGGGGTGGATGCCGTAGAGCGCCTGCGCCCCGCCAAAACTCACGCGAAAACCGGTCATTACCTCGTCAAAAATGAGCAAAGAACCGTGTTTTTGTGTCACTTTGCGCATCGCTTCCAGATAGCCCGGTTGCGGCGCGATGCAGCCCATGTTGCCCACCACAGGCTCCAGAATCACCGCCGCAATCTTGTCGCCGTGCTCGCGAAACGCCGCCTCCAGCGCCTCCACCGAGTTGTACGGCAGCGCCAGCGTGGTCTCGGCAAACGCCTTGGGCACGCCCGCTGTATCGGCAATGCCAAGCGTCGCCATGCCGCTGCCGGCCTTCACCAGCAGTGAATCCACGTGGCCGTGGTAGCAACCCTCGAACTTGATGGTCAGGTCGCGTCCGGTGAAGCCGCGCGCCACCCGCAGCGCGCTCATCGTGGCCTCGGTGCCGGAGTTCACCAGGCGCACCATTTCCATCGACGGCACGGCATCGCGCAACATCTCCGCCAGCACAATCTCACGCTCAGTAGGCGCGCCAAAACTGGTGCCCACTTCCAGCACGCCACGGATGGCATCCATCACGGGCGGGAAGCGGTGGCCCAGGATCAGCGGACCCCACGAGCCGATGTAATCAATATAGGCGTTGCCGTCCACATCGAACATGCGGCAGCCCTCGCCGCGCTCCATAAAGCGCGGTGTGCCGCCGACGCTGCGAAAGGCGCGCACCGGCGAATTCACGCCGCCGGGGATCAATGACTGGGCGCGCTCCAAGAGTTGCTCGCTGCGTTGCGTATTCACTGGTCTGTTATCGTCCTTCCTTGACCACGCGGTTGCCGAGAATGGATCCGAAAAGCAACTCGCGCACCGTGCCGTTCAGATTTTCCAGCAGCCGCTTCTTCAGATCGAGATAGCCCTGCGTGCCGGAGAAGAGATCCTGCACAATCTCCATCAACCGCGGGCTGATGCGCATGCACTCGATCATACGGGCGGGAACACTGGCATAGAGGACCTGCTCCATGAAAAAGCGGCGCGCGATGCCGGCGCCAAAGGTCAAATCCTCGACGAACTCGTTCTGCAGGCTGGCCCGGTAGGCCCACGGCTTGCCGGCGAGATCCGCACCCTCGTTGAGAATGCTCTCCGCCGCCAGGTCGCCCGAACGAATGGCATAGTAGAGGCCCTCGCCCGTCACCGGATCCACCAGACCGGCCGCGTCGCCAACAGCCATCCAGCCCTCTCCGCTCACCCGGTTGCGCCGCCACGATTCCTTCTCCAGGGCCGGGATCATGTGCGCGTAAAACGTGGCCCCCTCGGTGGAGATGCCGCGCTCCGCCATATAGTGCTCCATCCGCGCGCGCATCTTCGCCGTGGACTCGCCCTTGCCGCAGATGCCCACCGACATGTGGCCGCAGCGCGGGAACACCCACAAATAGCCTTCAAAATTGGGGAAAAATTGGATGTCGATGCAATTGCGCTCGCCCGGCACCCAATAGCCAATGGCGCACATCGCATCGGCGGCGGCCCACTCGGTGCCCACCTCGCGCAGTGAGTTGCGCGCGCCGGTGGCGACGACCAGGTGATCGGCATCGAGCGTGCCGCTGCGTGTCTTGACTGCCCAGCCCGTGCCTTTGCGCGCGATGCCGGTGACGCGCTCCTTTTCCAGTTGCGCGCCGGCTTGCTCGGCCCGCTCCAGCAGCAGACGGTTGAGATCCAGCCGGGAATAGATGAGCAGCGGCTGGGTGAGCCGCATGGTGACCGACCCGCCGCGCGGGTCAGAGAGAGTGGTCTCGCTGACCGTGCGCTTGGGGGCCGGATTGTCGAGCAGAAACGGGTAGCGGTCGTATGCCTTGTAAGTGATGCCGCCGCCGCAGGGCTTTTCCCAGGCGAGTTTCTCGTCGAGGATGACGGTGTCGAAACCAGCCGCGGCTAGCCTTGCGGCAGCCATCGAGCCGGCGGGACCGCCGCCGAGGACGGCGACGCGCTTCACTTCTTCGGCGCCCCGGCAGGCGGGTGGCCGGGAGGCATCGCGCCGGCTGCCGGTTCGCCAGCTGGCGCGGTCGCGCCCATACCCTGCGGCATCGCCATACCCTCGGGCATCGCGCCAGGCGCCGCACCACTGTGCGCTCAGCTATCGGCCTTCTTCTGCACTACCCAGGCGTCGCCTTTCCGCTCCAGCGTGTAGCGCATCTGCATGCCCGCCGCCGCGGTGGAACCCTTGGGCTTGAAGGACACTGTGGCCTCGGCCAGGTTCTCCTTGAACGTCACTGCGGTCACCTCTACGTCCATGGAAGCGACCTGCAGGCCCTTGTTCTGGGAGAGGTGGTTGACGACGCCTTGCTTGACGGCATCGTTGGTCTGGATATTCTTGGAGCAACCGGCAAGCAGGGCCAGCGCGAGGGGGAGAGCTAGGTGTAACGCTTTCACCCTTCGATTATAACTGTGCCAACTAAGGCAGCGCCTGAAGGAGTGCGCCGGCCAGCGCAGCGGGATCACTGCCAGCGGGCACGTTGGTGTAACCGCCCACATACATCCCCTTGCGGAAGAAGCACATCCGGCCCAAATAGCGATCCTCCACCACGAAGGATTCCTCGCCCAGTTTCGCCGCCTCCGCGCCGGGGAAGCGCTCCTTGAGCTTCGCCATCAACGCCGTCGCATCCTGCACCGAGGCTTCCGGGATCACCACGGCCTTGCCCTGCTCGTAGAGCGCCAGGTAGCCGCGCTTCAACATCCGCAGACCCAATACGCTCTGCGGGACCAATCGCGGCGAGCCCGGCTGGAGCTTCGCCTTGGGGAACCACGCAAGCGGCGCGGGCGGCGCCGAGGAGCCCATCAACTTCTTGTCCCAGGCCTGCGCGGCCGTTCGCAGCAACGCCGTGTGATCGCCATCGGGCTCGGCGGCGATCTCCGCATAGTACTTGCCCTTCACGAAGATCATCTTGCGCGGCGTCACCTGCCCGCCGGCCCCGATCTTCTCGGTGGGCAGGCGCGGATCGATGTTGCCGGTGAACATGCCGTAGGCCAATTCATCAGACTGGAACTCGCTCAAGTCGATCACCAGCGTCACGCCGTCCTTCTTGCACGTCACGCCGTTCATCTTCTTGAAGCTGTAGAGGAAATACCCCTCCGAGTTGCCGTTCATGTACTCATACAGCGTCTCGGTATCAAACACGCGCGCCTTGCCGTCTTGCGGAAAGCCAGGCGTGATGGAGCAGTCCGGAGACTGCCCCATCAACGTGAGAGAGAGGGAAAGGAGAAACCAAACTCTCACGCGAACAACTCCTGTGCGCGCGACACACGAGCAGCTACCTGGACACCGTTCGGGCACGAGATGGCGCACTCGCTGCAATCGGAGCACTTCACCTGCTGCAATTCTGCGGGCAGCAACTGGAAGTTCTCACGGCCCAGACCAAACTCGCCGTAGCCCTCGGCATAGCTGACGTAGCGGATGATGTCGCTAGTCGGCAGTCCCTTGGGGCAGACACCCGAGCAGGCGCCGCACATGCGGCAATAGAGAGGGCTGATGTGGCGCAACTGGGCGGCGAGGATCGGGGCGTCCACTTCCTTCTTGTAGCCGGTGGCCACTGCCTTGAAGTTCTCGTCCAGCTGATCCAGATCCATGATGCCCGGGATGGAGGTATGCATGGAGGGATTGCGCACTGCCCACTTGAGGGCCGAGGCCATGGCGCCGGTGCGCCCCAACTTTTCGGCCAGGGGAGTGCCGGGCTTGTTCGTGCGGAATCCGCCGGCCATCACCTTCATCGCCACGGTGCCGATGCCGGCCTGGGATGCCTTCTCCACCAGCGCGTCCATCTCTGCATCCATCGTGAAGTTGTAGCTCAGCAGGATGACGTCGGTGCGCTTCTTCTCGATGAGCAGCGGGATCATCTCTTTATGTCCGCCGTGGAAGCTGACGCCGCGGAAACGGATCTTGCCGGCCTTGACGGCCTCGTCCTGCGCGTCGAAAAGCTCATCGGGGACGGCGGCGGCGTTCTGGCGGGAGTGCAGGTACCAGATGTCCAGGTGATCGGTCTGCAACTCGGAGAGGGACTTGTCGAGGTTGGCCAGCGCGTCGGCCTTGGTCTTGGCCGGCGTCTTGGAGGAGAGCGTGATCTTGTCGCGGCGGCCCTTCAAGGCGGCGCCGACCATGCGCTCGTTGTTACCGTTCTGGTAACCACGCGCGGTATCAAAGTAGGTGATGCCGGCATCGGCAGCCTGTTCGATGACACTCGGATCAGAGGTGGTCATGCAGCCGAAGCCAAGCACTGTCACCTTCTGTCCAGTCTTGCCGAGCGTGCGCACGGGCAGGACGAGCTTGGCCGGAGCAGCCGGCGCAGCCTCCGCGGCCGCAGCCGCGCCCATGATCCCGATGCCGGCCAGGAACCCACGTCTTGTAGCAGCCATGATCAGTTTCTCCTTTACAGAGCTTTAGCTCTTTATATACTATATTGACGGAGGTGTCCGCAATGGTTAAAAGTGTTTCGAGACGCGGTTTCTTTGGCGCGTCGGCCGGCCTGCTGTTGGCCTCGAGGACGAACGCCACGCCGGCATTGACGCCAGCCGCCATCGCCAAGGGCGAGAGCCGGCGCGGCAACATCACGGCCGCGATGAAGTTGATCGACAAGGAGATTGTCGCCGGGCTGCGCGGCAAGAAGTCGATCATCATCAAGCCCAACATCGTGAACACGCAAAGGCAGCTGGCCTCCACCCACGTAGACGCGTTGAACGGCATCCTGGACTACATCGCCACCACGAAGTGGAACGGCGCTGTCTACATTGCGGAAGCCTCCGCCGGATTCACCACCGAGGGCTACAGCAACTTCAAGTACCAGCAAGCGGTGGACGAGCACAAGAAGCTCAACGTCAAGCTGGTGGACCTGAACGAAGTAGGCCTTTTCGAGACCATCCACCTGCTGAACGGCGACCTCCACCCGCAGCCGGTGCGCCTGGCGCAGCAACTGCTGGACCCCGACGCCTTCGTCATCTGCAGCTGCATGTTGAAGACGCACAACACGGTCATTGCGACCATGAACATCAAGAACATGGCCCTGGGCATTCCGCTGCACTCCAAGCGCAGCGAGACGAAGAAGTGGAACGACAAGCGCGTCTATCACGGCGGCGTGCGGCAGACTCACTACGACATCATGCGCACGGCCGAGCGGATGCACCGCAACTGGGGCGTTGGCGTGATTGACGGCTTTGAGGGCATGGAAGGCAACGGGCCGAACTCGGGCAGCCCGGTGGCCTCGAAGATCGCTATCGCTTCGCGGGATATGCTGGCCGCGGACCGCATCGGGTCTGAGTGCATGGGCATCGACCCGGCGGTGTTGGGCTATTTGCAGTGGTGCGAGAAAGTGGGCGTGGGCACGTGGGACCGAGCCAAGATCGAAGTGCGCGGCGAGACGGTGGAGAGCGTGGTGAAGAAGTACCGGCTGCACACCGACGTCGAGCGCATGATGCAATGGATGGGCCCGCTCACTGAACTGCCGCCGAAGTTGGGCTGAAGTTTGGAGTAATACAACCATGGAAGTATCACGACGTTCGTTCCTGGCTGCGCCGGCGGTCCTGGCCGCGCCCGCCGCCTCTCAGAAAGTGGAGTTCCGGACGTTGGGCCGGACCGGGATCAAGGTGTCATCGGTAGGCTTCGGCTGCATGGTGACCTCCGACCCGAGCGTCATTGAGCGCGCCGTCGACATGGGGATCAACCTCTTCGACACGGCGCGTGTCTACACCAGCGGCAACAATGAGCGCATGGTGGGCAACGTGCTGAAGCCGCACCGGCAGAAGGTCTTCATCTCCAGCAAGACCAAGGCGCCGGACAAGGCCACGGCGATGAAGGATCTGGAAACGACTCTGCGCGAGTTGCAGACCGACCACATTGACATCTGGTATCTGCACGCCAAGGACACGCCGGAGCAGATCACGGCCGAGGCGCTGGAGGCGCAGGCCATCGCCAAGAAGGAAGGCAAGATCCGGTTCGCCGGCCTGAGCCTGCACAACGGCCACGCGGAAGTGATCCCCGCGGCCATCAAGCTCGGATCGATCGACGTGATCCTGACGACGTATAACTTCGCGATGGCGGCCACGATGGAGCCGCTGGTGAAGTCCATCGCGGACGCAGGCATCGGCGTGGTGGCGATGAAGGTGATGGCCGGATCGATGAAGCTGGACCGCAGCTACGACTTCGACCGTGCCAAGGCGGCCATGCAACGCCCGGGCGCCGCGCTAGCGGCATTGAAATGGTCCTTGCGTGTGCCGTACGTGCACACGGCGATCCCAAGCATTAAAGATACGGACCAATTGGAAGAGAATCTGCGGGCGATGCGCGAGCCGTACCGGCCCGATGATTCGAAGGTGTTGGCGGCGCATTTGGAGAAGATCTCTCCGTTGTATTGCCGGATGTGCGGGACGTGCAAAGGCGTGTGTCCGCAAGGATTGCCTGTATCCGATATGCTGCGCTATTTAACGTATTCCGAAGGGTACGGCGAGTACGCGCTAGGCCGCGAAAACTTCCAGCTAATGCCCGCGGAGGCACAGGCCGTGCGCTGCGGCGATTGCAGCGGCTGCGCCATCCAGTGCCCCAATGGGGTGCAGGTGAAGAACCGGCTGATGCGGGCGCAGGAACTATTCGCGTAAATTGACCCTCCTCGAAGAACCTGACCCCGCCCGGCTGTAACAGCCCGGCGGGGTTTCTTTTCCGGCCCCGGGCATGCATCCAACTCGATGGATTTCGGGAGGCCCGCACCGCCTGGCGCGGTTCGCATTAACAATTATTCAGACCTTAAACTGATATACTCTGGCTGTCGCTGAAGAGGATGCCATTCCTCGGATTCATTGTTGAGGTTTTCGTGCACTTTTCCAATACTTGGACCAGAGTTGGGCGCTGCGCCGCTGGCGCCTTGACCGTTTCCATTTTCCTTGCCACGCTGGGCAGCACGCCGCTGAGCGCGGCGAAACCTCTCTGGACCAATATCATCCCACTGCCTCGTGAGAATCCCGGGCTTGCCTATGACGCCGCGCGCGGCCAAATGGTGCTATTCGGAGGATTCGGCGGGGTGGCTTTGAATGATACCTGGGTCTGGAGCGGTACAGCGTGGGTTGCGAAATCCCCCGCCAACAGCCCGTCCAAACGCTCTGATCCGGCCATGGTTTATGACGCGGCGCGCGGGCAAGTCGTTCTATTCGGCGGATACGATAACAGCTTCAAAAACGACACGTGGGTTTGGGACGGGACGAACTGGAGCCAGAAGCAGCCCGTCACGAGCCCGCCAGCGTTGGCCCCCGACGCGATGAGCTCCTATGCGATGGTTTACGATGCAGCCCGAGGGGAGGTGGTCTTGTTCGGCAACTCCGCCGGGGTCTGGGTTTGGGACGGAACGAACTGGAGCAACAGGAACTCCCCGAGTTCGCCCTCCGCCCGCGCGGCTTTCGCGATGGCGTACGATTCGGCTCGGGGACAAGTAGTTTTGTTCGGCGGCTACTCCGGCAGCCAGGCACAGAACGAAACGTGGGTTTGGGACGGAAACATCTGGAGCCAGAAGAACCCCGCCAATCGTCCACCGGCGTTGGCGTATCACGCCATGGCCAACGACGCCGCTCATGGACAGATCGTCCTGTTCGGAGGACTCCTGAGTAGCGGCCCGAGATCTGGCGATACCTGGGTCTGGGATGGATCGAACTGGGCCAGGAAAAGCACGCCCGTTGCTCCGCCGGTGCGCGCGTTCCACTCGATGGCGTACGAGGGAGCTAGTGGGAAAGTGCTCCTCCTGGGCGGGGTGGATCCGCCGAACAATCCGGCGGATATGTGGCTTTGGAATGGCACCTCCTGGACGGAGCGCGTCAACGGCGGCGGCGCCCCGTTGCAACGCTTCTCTCACGCGATGGCGTACGATTCCACTCTTGGCCAGACAGTGTTGTTTGGAGGTATCAGCGGCGGCAGCACTTGGTTCTACCCTCCGGTCGACACCTGGGTTTGGGGCGGCGCTGGTTGGACACTCAAGAGTCCTGCGATCAGTCCCACGGCGCGGGTCGGCCACGCCATGGCTTACGATGCCAAGCACAAGCAGGTGATTCTCTTCGCTGGAGGTCTCAGCACATACGAGAACGACACCTGGGCCTGGGATGGCGCTGCCTGGACTCAGTTGCATCCAACCAGTAACCCGCCTCCGCGCATGAGCCACGCGATGGCTTACGATTCAATCCGGGGCGAGATCGTGCTCTTCGGCGGGGCTGATTCTACAGGCCAGTTCCTGGGCGATACCTGGGTCTGGGACGGAGTGACATGGACGCAGAAAAGCCCAGCCCATAGCCCCTCTGCGCGCTGCTACCATTCCATGGCGTACGACAGCGCCCGCGGGCAGGTGGTTCTGTTCGGAGGAGCCGATTTCCGCGGCGATACTTGGGTTTGGGATGGAACAGACTGGACCGAGAAGCACCCGAACAACATCCCAACTCCTCGCCAGTCTCACGCAATGGCTTACGAGGGCATTGGCGGACGAATCGTCCTGTTCGGAGGCGAACCGAAGCCACCTGCCATCAGTTTCCTGAACGACGTTTGGGTTTGGAACGGGACAGACTGGACTGGACAGGAAAGCCCGTTGTCTCGCCCCACCGGCCGGCGCGTGGCAGCTCTGGCGGGCGACACGGGGCGGGGAGTGGTGATCATGTTCGGTGGCTTCAACAACGACACCTTCCAAGGTGACACGTGGGTAACAACGGGCGTCAACCTTGCGTGTACATATGCCCTCTCGGCAGGAAGCGCGGCGCTGCCGCCAAATGCGTCCACGGGTTCCCTGTCCGTCACTCCGCTGAATGAGGACTGCCCGTGGACCGCCACGGCAAACAGCAGCGGTTGGCTTGACGTAACGTCTGGGTATGAGGGAAGGTACCCCTCTCAGATCGTTTACAGCGCCGCCGCAAATCCCACGCCCAACGTCCGCGTTGGGACCATCACGATCGGCGGAAAGACATTCACCGTGACGCAGGACCGGGTCGGCGGGTGCACCTACCAACTGTCCTCACCGGGTGTTTCTCTCCCAGCCACTGCTTCCACGGGCTCGTTTACGGTGACGACCAATGATCCGAGTTGTCCCTGGACGGCCGCGGTTACGAGTTCCGGCTGGCTGCAGATGACGTCGGGTAACAGCGGAGCGGGCCCGGCGCAGATCGGCTTCAGCGCTCCGGCAAACGCCACTATCTCTGAGCGCACAGGCAGCATCAGCGTCGGCGGCCAGATGTTCACGATCAAACAGGCCGCGGTGCCCGGCTTCACGCTCTCCGCAAACCGCACCCTCATCGCCTTCGGAACGACAACGAACGCCTCGGCCGTTAGTCCTGCGCAGAGCGTCACAGTCACCACGTCGAGTGGGATCGGTGATTGGACCGCGGTCTCTGACAGCCCGTGGCTCCGCGTGACGCCTGCCACCGGCAAAGGCAGCGGCGGCTTTAGCGTGTTCGTGGTGCCTTACGCGTACACGCCACCCGGCATATTGACCGGGAAGGTCTCCATCCACGCGATGGGAGCCACGAACAGTCCGCCGGTCGTGAACTGTACCCTGACTGTGAAGAGCACAACCGCAGTTCCCTTTGGCTCCTTCGACACGCCGGCGAACAACCTCACGGGTGTCTCCGGAAGCATCGCTGTCACGGGCTGGGCGCTCGACGACATCGGGGTGAAGCAGGTGTCGATCTGGCGGGACCGTGTCGGCCCTGAACCCGTCTACCCGAACGGCTATGTCTACATCGGCGACGCCACGTTTGTCCCCGGCGCGCGCCCGGATGTGGAGGGGAAGTACTCCACCAGCCCGAATGCCAACCGCGCCGGCTGGGGCTATATGATGCTGACGAACGGACTGCCCGCCAAGGGCAACGGCACGTTCAAGCTGCACGCCATCGCCGTCGATGAAGAGGGAAATTCATTCGAGTTGGGCAGCAAGACGATCACCGTGGACAACCTCCACTCCATCAAGCCCTTCGGCGCGATCGATAATCCCGCTCCAGGGCAGGTGATCTCCGGCACCATCGTCAACGATGGCTGGGCGCTGACTCCGCAGCCGGCCTTGCTGGCGGCGGATGGATCCACGATCTGGGTCAGCATCGACAGCGTCAATGTCGCTCATCCGGCTTATGGGATGTTGCGTAACGACGTAGCTTCGCTGTTCCCCGGCTATGCCAACAGCAGCGGTAGTCTGGGGCAACACAGCTTGGATTCCACGCTGTACGCCAATGCGATGCACACCATCGCGTGGATCGCGTACGACAATCTGGGCCACGGCGACGGCATGGGCAGCCGCTTCTTCCACATTCTGAACGCTGGTGGGGCGAGCGCGGGTTCGGCTCCGGCGGCGCCGGCTGTGGCGGACGCGGAGCGGGCGTACCAGTTGCGAGCGGCACGCCTGGCGCGGCCGGTCACGGCGGCGGCCAGTTATCCCGCAGTCCGGCAGGGCTTTGATTTGGATGCGCCGCTCACGCCGATCCGGCAGGGTGGCGAAGGGCTGCTGGAGCCGATCGAATTGAAGGAACTGGATCGAATGGAGATCCATCTGCCCGGCGGGCAGAAGTGGTCGGCGGGGCTGCGGGTCGGCGACGAACTGCGGGAGTTGCCGGTCGGGTCCACTTTCGATGCTGACGGTGGGATATTCTACTGGCAGCTCGGCCCGGGATTTCTGGGCGAGTATGTGCTGGAATTCCACGCAGAAGACGGGTCGGTGCTGCCCGTGCCGGTGCGTGTGGGATTGGAGTAGTGGTGTGAAGCGTTGGCAGGATTGGGTGCAGATCGCGAACTTGCTGCTGCTTGTGGTGTTCGCCTGGATTCTGTTTGGCGGCATGCCGGCCCTGCTGCGCTGGCGGGCGGCGCGGCTCGCCCCGGATCCGCCCAAACGGCCCGTGGCGTTCGACTGGGTGGACCCTTCCAAAGGGCTCAAGATCATCATGTTTTACGGCTCGCCCGCGATCATTGATGAGGGCGAGCCGGCGAGTATTTGTTTCGGCGTGCAGAACGCCAAGAGCGTGCGCATCGATCCGCAATTGGCTGAATTGAAACCGACGTTCAATCGCTGCCTGGAGGCGTCGCCGGTGAAAGACACGCGGTACACGTTGACGGCGGAAGATGGCAGCGGTCACGTGGTGACGGAGTCGTTTGAATTGAAGGTGCGGCCAGATCCGATGCGCGGGCCGAAGATCGAATACTTCAATGTGCGGAGCACGAGCGCGACGAAGGACGGCACGGTGCATCTGGTTTGCTTTGCGACATGGAATGCGGAGCAGGTGTCGATCCAGCCGCCGGCGTTTCCGGCGTGGAAGCTGTTGCAGGGTTGCTTCTATGCGATGCCGAAGGAGAAGACGGAGTACACGTTGACGGCGTCGGGCACGATGGGGCGCAAAGTGAGCAAGCGGCTGACGATTGCGCCATAATTTTGGCAGCATGAGTCTCGATCGACGCGATTTCCTTAGCCTGTTGCCAGCGACGGCCGTGGCCGCGCAGAAGAAGAAGAAACCCGGCAAGAACGATCCGCCGCCTCCGCCACCGCCGCCGATGGAGCAGGTGACGACTCTTTTTCTGGACGTCACGAAGGGGTTCCTGACGAACGCCGCGAAGACTTCGCCGAGCATGGCCGTGGTGGAGTATCCGGGCGCAACAGTGACGAAGGGTTTTCTGGCGAAATCGGGATTGAGCGCGACGGGCGTGACGCGGATGCTGCCGGCGATGGCGGCGTGGGTTGTGGGAAAGCGCGGACCGGATTCCGGCGTGGCGGACGCGCTGGTGAAGGCATACAAGAACGGGTGCGATCCGGCGCACGCCGATTACTGGCAGGCGTCGCCGGCGGGCACGCAGAATCAGCGGCAGGTGGAGTCGTCGATTGTGGCGTGGAGTTTGTGGGTGGCGCGGGACGTGATCCTGCCGGCGTTGAGCGAGGCGGAACGGAAGAATGTGGCGGCGTGGTTGGAGAGTTGCACGAAGGTGGCGGTGCGCGGCAACAACTGGGCGTGGTTCACGACGGTGAACCTAGCGGTGCGGATGCGGCTGAGTGAGAAGTGGCCGGAGTTTCAGGGCGACGAAGCGTTCATGCTGGCCGACTTGAAAGTGCTCGACTCGATGGCCACCGGTGACAGCGGCTGGTACAACGACGGGTTCAAGGGCACTGCGTACGACTACTACAACTCGTGGGTGTTTGCGAGCCACTTCCTGTATTGGAATGCGCTGGTGGGCGAGCGGTATCCGGAGTGGCGGCAGAAGTTCTCCACGAGGCTCACGCGGTATCTGGAGACGGCGCCGTACTTCTTTGCGGGGCATGGCGGGCACGTGTTGTATGGGCGTTCGCTGATCTACCGGTGGGGTGTGTTGACGCCGTTGGTGCTGGCGTATCAGCAGAAGCTGTGGCCGCACTCCCCTGCCCTGCTGCGATCGTTGGTGGAGCGGAATGTCTTATGGCATCGGGACATCGGCGGATTCGACGGGACAGCCGGCAAGCTGCGGGAGTCTTTGACGCCGGACGGCACGATGGACGTGAAGGAGAGCTACATCGACGGCGGCCATCCGTATTGGGGGATGCAGGCGTTTGCGTTCTGGACGATCCCGGCGGACGACCCGTTCTGGAGCGCGGCGCCGGAGCCTCTGCCGATCGACAAGAGCGACTTCGCGATTGCGCTGCCGGAGGCCGGGATGCTGCTGGTGGGGTCGCGGGCGAGCGGGCAGGTGCGGATCTTCAATGGGAAGTCCACGCGGGCCGACCTGCACTACCGGGACAAGTACAACAAGCTCTGCTACTCGTCGCACTTCCCGTTTGCGGTGAACCATCTGAAGGGCAAGACGACGATCGACAACACGGTGGTGCTACGGAACCGGAAGACGGGCGAGACGGCGGGGCGGGGCGAGGTGACGGAGAGCAGCGTGGAGGCGGAGAAGGTGGAGCTGGAGTATGCGATCCAGCTGGGCGGGGTGACGGCGAAGGTCGCGACGGAGATCCGGTTCCAGGGCGACTATGAGGCGCGGATCCACCGGGTGGAGATGACGGGCGGGCCGATGGAGGACATCGAGATTGTCGAGGGTGGCGCGGGGTATACGACGAAGCCGGTGTATCCCGAGGCGCACTTGAAGACATGGAAGCTGAAGGGCTGGACGGATTCGGGCGTGGAGAACTGCGAGGGCAGCGTGCTGTTTGGCCCGCACCAGGTGCAGGTTTTGAAGGCACAAGCGGCGCCGCGGCTGTTCCTGGCGAGCCTGCGGTATCAGAGCCCCAAGGGGCTGCCCAAGGACAAGATCGACGAGCAGGCGGGGCCGCTGTTGCAGCGATTGAAGCTCTGAACGCCCTCGGGCGTGTGGCGGAAGGTATCGGTGAACGTATCGCCCTCGACGCGGATTGTCCCGTCGGGGAGCTGCTCGAATTTTGAGACGCGCGGGGCGGCGGTATAGGGCTCCATCAGGGTGGTGAAGGTGGCGGCGGCGCCAGTGCGGCGGGCGATAGCGAAGGGGACGGGGTGGGTGAGATCTGGGCCGAGGCCAGTGCCGGTGACGACGGTGGTATCGGGCGCGCCGAGCATCCAGAGGCGCAGGTTGCGCTGGGGCGTCTCGAAATCGGCGGCGGTGACGGGGCCGGATTCGTATTCAAGCGTGACATCGTCGACGAAGAGGGCTCCGGTTTTAGGGCCGGTGGTAACGGCGGTGAGCTCTAGATTGAACTGGCTGACAGGAAGGTTGAAGACGTTGTTCTCGTCGCCCTGATAGTGGTTCCAGTTGGCGAGATCGGTGGGGATGTCGAAGCGTTTCCAACCGGTCCAATCGACTGTGCCAAGGGGCTTGACGTACTTCTCGCCGCCCGCGTCGTAGAGGCGGATTCCGATGCGGTGGCCGCTGGAGTCGCCATGGATCATGACGGAGAGGGAGACAGGGAGAGCATCGGGCAGGCCGGTGAGGACTGGCGTGGAGAAAAGGATGTAGCCGGCGGCGTTGAGCTCGTAGGTGGCTTTGGCGGCAAAGCGGCCGGAGGCAGCCTGCTCGGTGGTGGTCTGGAACGTGCCTCGGACGTTGGAGTTGGAGTTGTAGATGCTGCCGTAGGTGACTGGTCCGGAGGGATTGGGATCGAGGGTTGCCTGCCAGGGTTCGGCGGTTTGGGCAGCGCGGGGCTCGGCGAGATGCTGGTAGCCGGCCTTCGTGCCGAAGGTGGAGTACGGCTCGGTGGGGAGCGAGGTGGTGAGGGTGCCGTCCATGTGGAAGGCCCAATCGAAGGTATGGTCCGCGCCGTCGGTGGCTTGAGCCTCGAAGAGATCGACGGTGTACTCGGAGGTGAGGAGCATGGTGCGGGTGAGGGTGGCCTGCTTGTAGGCGGTGGCGCCGGCGGTGGCGCGGACGGCGCGGTAGACGGGGTGGGCGAGCTCGGCCCAGATGAGGGCGCCGGTGGATTCGGCCTGGGTGGTCTCGTCGACGGTGACGGTGTTGTGGGCGATGGTGACCTTATCCCAGGTGTTGTGGGTGGGGGCGGCGTAGGACTGGGTGCCGGGGTCGAGGGCCATGGTGGCGCCATTGGCGTAGCTGACGAAGTTGAGCTTGTCGTAGTGGCCGTGGCCGCCGCCGTGGGGGCCGAACTTGAGGGCGAGCATGTGGTCGCCTTCGGGCGCGCGGAGGACGGCGTAGCCGGATTCGGGGAAGGCGGCGGAGGCGAGGCCGGTGAGGGGGGCCTTGTTGATTTCGGGCGCGCCCCATAGGAGGGCGTTGAGGCCACGCGAGCGGCGGCCGAGGAGCGCTTCAAAACCGGGCTCCATGTACATGGACCAGGCGGTCTCATAGAAAGTGTCGTAGTTGAAGAGGGTCACCTCCTTGCTGTCGTTGAAGGCGGGGAGGTTGCCGTTGGGCATGACCATGAGGAGGGGCGAGGCGAACATGGCGCGGAGGGGCGGATTGGCGTAGAGATCGATGCCATTGGTCCAGGCCATCTGGGCGAGTTTGAGGAGCGGATCGAGGGCGTAGAAGTGGTAGCCCCAGGCGCCTTCGTACCAGTAGCCATCGGGTGTGACGGACTTCTCCATCTGGAAGCGGAAGCCGCTTTTGCCGTCGATGGCGGCGGCGATGAGGGATGGATCGGCGAGGGCGAAGCCGGCGGCCCCGATGGCGGCGTTGTGCCAGGACTGCCAGTTGGAGACGCCGGCGTCGTTGCGTTGGATGGTCTCGACGGCGGCGCGGAGGAGGGCGGATTCGATGGCGGCGCGGTCGGCTGGGGATAGGGCGTCGGCGCCGGCAAGGAGGTCGTAGGCCCAAGCGAGGGGGACGAGCCAGACGGACTCGTCGAGGGTTTGGGAGTGGGCGCGGGCGCCGCTGCGGGTGAGCTTGTTGTCCTTGTCGTGGAGGGCGTAGGATCCGTACCGGGCGGCGTATTGGTTGAGGATCCAGGCGGCGTGGGCGGCGAATTGGGGCTCGCCGGTGAAGCGCCAGGCGAGGGCGAGATCGCGGGCGGCATTGGCGAGGTCGTCGTGGCGGCGATCAAGGATGACCTGCTCGTAGGGCCAGCCGGACCAGCGCTTGTTATCGATGGGGCAGGTGTGGGTGGCGGGCGCGGTGTAGCGGAGGCTGACTCCGTGGACGGGGCAGACATACCAGAGGGTCCACTGGCCGCCTTCGGCGGGGATTTCGAGCTCTTTCAGACCGTATTTGGTGAGGTGGGACTGGGGCCAGGCGCGGGCGGTGTTGATGATCTGGTCGATGGCGGCACGGGCCCAGGGGAGATCGGCGGCGCGCTGCTGGACGCGGGCGAGGTCGTCGGCGGTGGCGAAGGTGCGGGGGGTGTCCTGGGCGGGTAGGAGGGCGGCGCTGAGGAGGAGGAATAGGGCTAGGCGCATGTCCGTTCTCTTTGTAGTATGCGTGGTTGGGTTGCGGCGGGTCCAGGGGGACCCGCGCGGGCGAGGGCGGCTGCTCCACGATGGGGGAGTGGTGGGTGGTGGAGGGGTTTTTGGTTTCAACATGTTGTGGGGTCGTTTGCCTCCCCACGTTTTTGTTCTGGAAGCGGAGCCAGGCGGCGCGGGCGCTCTGGGCGCGGACGTGGAGCAGATGGCGGCGGGCTTCGATGGCGAGGAAGAGAGGGTTGTGGAAGGCGAATTCGTGGAGGCCGCGATCGTAGTTGCCGTGGCGGGCGATGGACTCTTCCAACAGGCGGGTTTCGAAGGCTGCGAGTTCGAGGAGCCACTCATTGAAGACGATGTAGGGCATTAGGGCGGCGCGCTCGAAGGGGTCCTCGACGCCGGCGAGGCAGGGCGCTAGGGCGGCGTGGATACGGTCTTGCCAGGCGGGCGGGAGCTGGTGTGTTTTGGCGTAGAGGTGGTGTTTGCAGGCGTTGCGGCTGGAGCGATCCTTGCCGGCCGGGGTGGACGGACCACGGGAGAGGCGGGCATTGGCGCGGTTGGCGGCGAGCTTTTTTTCGGAGACGCGGAGGAGTGGCATGGGGGTGGTGGGTGCGGGTTGTTGCGTTTTCCTTTCCGTGTGGGATTGTACACCGGGGAAAAGCGCAGAAAAGGCGAATGGCGAGATTTCGCCTGAAAAAGGGGCCTAAGATTTCTGAAAATCGTTGTGAACGGGGGTGGGGGAGGGGGTACCAGGCGTGTTTGCGGCGGTTGGCGGGGCCTGGCGACTGGCGTCCTCCAATGGAATCTCGACGTGACGCGAAGCATGCGCGTTTTCGAGACCCCAGGCACCGAGATTGCATCGCGATCGTCGGCGAGGCTGGGTACGGCATCGCCACCACCACCCGGAAGTGTCTACCCACAATTGACTATCGATTTCGAGAAAGATAGTGTACCATACAGTCCTGAACAACATGGCCACTGAGGGTGATGTGACGCTGCTATTGAGGCAGTGGAAATCTGGGAACCACGAGGCCGAGGAGCGCCTGTTTGAGCTGGTCCTGCCGGACCTGCGGCGATTGGCACGCAGGCAGATGGCCGGCGAGCGCCCCGATCACACCATCCAGCCCACCGAACTGGTCAACCAGATCTATTTGCGCCTGACCAAGGGCCGCGACCGGGATTGGCAAGACCGAGGACACTTTTTCGCGATCGCGGCGCGTGCGATGCGCCGATGGCTGATCGACTACGCACGGTCTTCACCGAAGGCGCGTCACGTTGGAATTGATGATGCCGTGGAGGGTTTGTTCATCGCTCAACCTGATTTCGAGCAGGCGATCCAGATCGATTCCCTCCTGGACCAGTTAGAGGTTGAGCATCCGGAGTGGTGTAGGGTAGTCGAGCTGAAGTTCTACTTGGGCCTGACGGACGAGGAGGCTGCCGAGATTACGGGATTGTCTGTCCGCACGCTACAGAGACACTGGAGCGATGCGCGTCGCTGGCTCTTCTCCAAGCTCGACGGCGGCCAGAATTAGCAACACCCATGAGCCACTCGGCTGAGCCCCCTGGCAACTGCGAGGCCAGCGATAGGGAAATCGCTCTCGTGGAATGGGCTCTCTCGCTGCCAGAAACGGAATGCGCCGCCTACATTGATCGGGCCTGCGATGGCGACTCCGGGTTGCTTGCGCGTGTCTTGGACCGGGTGGGATGGGAACGGCGGATGGCTGGTTTTCTGCAGCAGCCTCTCATCGATCGCGCTTGCGAGAACGAGCCCTTCCTCCCTGGCGATCTCGCCGCAGATCGCTTCGAGATCATTCGATTGATCGCGGAAGGCGGCATGGCGATAGTCTACGCGGCTCTCGACCGCAAGGCCGATCATGTTGTCGCGCTCAAGGTACCCAAACTCCCGTTTCGGCGGCGCCTACTGGCCGAGCTCCGCAGCGCCCTCGAAGTCACACATCCGAATATCTGCCGCGTCCACGCCATCCATTCCTCGCAATCGAGAATCGGCGCCATCGATTTCCTCACGATGGAATATCTGGAAGGCGAAACGCTGGGGCAGCGCCTCCGCTCCGGTGGCACCGTTTCGCTTGAAGAGACCGCTGAAATCACGCGCCAGATCTGCTCGGGCCTCGCCGCCGCCCACGATCACGACATCATCCACGGCGACCTCAAGCCCAACAACATCATTCTCACGACCACTCGAGGCGGCAAGTTGCGCGCCGTCATCACCGATTTCGGCCTCGCCCGCCTCGCCCCGGTTGCCAGCGACAACCAGGGCCAGCTGGCGAGTGAGCTTCGCGGCGCGCCAGACTTCCTCGCCCCGGAACTGTGGCGTGGGATGCCTTCCTCCAATGCCTCCGATATCTACGCGCTCGGCGCGATCGTTTATGAGATGCTGACCGGGACGCGGCCCCACACCGGCGTCCCGCTAGAATCGCGCCTTTCGGCTCTGCCGGCTCCGCCGCTGCGCCTGGCGCCCAACATTCCAAAGGAATGGAGCGGAAAGGTCCTGGCCTGTCTTTCTCCCACCGCCAGTAAGCGCCCTGCCAATGTGCACGATATCGCCCAGGTCTTCCGCGCGGAACCGAGGCGACGGCGCCTGGTGTGGGCCGGTGTCGCCGTAGTTTTGGCAGGCGTCGCGGCCGCAGTAGTCCTCCCAATTCTCAGGACGCCGTCTCCAGGACTGGTGCGTCTCGCGATCCTGCCACCATCGACTGACGCTGAATCAGTTGTGCAAGGAAACGGGATTGCACTCGATTGGTCCTCCCGCCTTGTCGGAGCGGACCCGCTCCGCCCCGTGGTCATCATCCCGGCATCCTCCGCCGCCTATTATCACGTCCGCTCAGCCGATGCAGCTCGATCGGTCCTGGGCGCAACGCACGCGCTTCAACTCGCCACGAAGATGCAGGCCGGAAGGATTGTAGTAAGCGCGACGCTCCGGGATGTGGCTGCCGGCCGCGAGCTCGGGTCGTTCCACGAAATCCAGCGAGCCGACCGCCAGCTCTCTTCGATCCTCGACGTCGAAGTCTCTGAGCGCACTTCGGTCAACCCTGCCGCTTACTGGGACTACGTGCAGGGCCTCTACCATCTCAAGGAGGCACCCAACCCGGCTCAGGCCGCGTCCTTTTTCGAGCGGGCTCGTTCCTTGGATCCCAATTCGGTGCTCCCCCTGGTAGCCCTCGTTCAAACGGAACTGCTGCGCTTCCGCCATTCCGGCGACAGCTCGGCCCTCACGCGTGCGCGGAAATGGGAGCAACTGGCCTTCCGCCTGGGCCCTGGCGATCCTCGCACGCTGCTCGCGAGGGCTTCCCTGGCGGAGGCCGCTGGGGATAGCCGGGGGGCCGAAGCGGCCTATCGACAAGCGGCGGTGCTCGAACCTGGGAACGGCGGCGCCCTACGGGCCCTCGCCGCCCTGCTTTCCCGCCTCAATCGCCGAGATGACGCAGTCCGGGCCTTTCGAGCCGCTATAGCCGCCGAACCTGGATATATTCAGCCCCTGATGGACGCGGGCGTCTTTCACTACTTCCGCGGCGAGTACAAAGACGCCAGCGACTACTTCCAGGAGGTTACCAGAGTGGCCCCCCAACTCTGGCAGGCCCGTCAAAACCTCGCCGCCGTCTATGCCGACACTGGGCAGTTCGCCCTGGCGGAGCGTGAGTTCCAACAAGCACTCACTCTCGGCCGCGATGCTGGGACTTTCGGCGGGATGGGCGCCGTTCTCGCCTATCAGAAACGGCACGCGGAGTCTGCCTATTATTACGAACAAGCTGTCGCGCTCGGGCCAGACGATTTTCTACTACACTCCAATCTCGGCGATGCATACCGCCGCACCGGCCGCGGCAAGGACTCACTTCGAGCCTATGGCAGAGCCCTGTCCATCGCCCGCGAAAGCCTTGCCAGCGCTCCAGGCAATGCCTACACTCGTGCTTTTACCGCATATCTCCTCATCCGTCTTGGCGAACCCGTTCAGGCAGATCGCGAGATTCAAGCCGCGCTGAGGGACGCCCCCGGTGACAGCAAGATCCTCCGCCGCGCCATACTTCTCCATGAAGCCGCGGGCCAACGCCAACAATCTCTCGCTCTGCTGCGCCTGGCGCCGCCTGCTGTCCGCCAGGAACTGGCGCGGCATCCCGATTTGGCGGACTTTTGCCTCGACCCTCGCTTTATCAAACTGAAGGACGGCAGCGCGGCAAGCGCTCCGTGAAGGGAAGCAACTGATGGCAACGTATACCTGCACACTGAATCTAAGCCCCACGAAACTATCTATAGCCACGTCGTGGTCGAGCAACACGCCGGATCCGAAGGAGTTCGAGACCGGTGACGAGATCGTCTTCACCAGCTCCGTGGGAGACTGGCGGGTCGAGTTCATCGACAGCCCATTCGACTCGACCACAGTCCCCAGAACATTCTCCGCCCCGGTCAACGAATCGAGAGGAAGTGAGCTGATTCGCGGCCGCGAAAATCCGGCATTCCCCTTCGACTGCATCATCGTCGTCGATGGACAGACGATCGGTTGGAATGGCGGCGGGGACGACATTCGCGTCAAGCCGGGAGGCGGCGGTTAAGCGCCCGCTTCGCTCACCTACGGACTCTACGCACCAGCGAGGATCTCCCCATGCTGCACGCTCGCCACGGCTCCAATCTGCGCGACGGAGACCTGACCCCAATCGGCCAGGACCAGCCCTTCGGGCAAGTTCGGCCGGCTCTTCCCCGCGCTGCAACCGCTCCAGGTTCCGCTTTCCCGCTCTTGAGGAGCTCGGAGCCACGATGGTGGAATCTCCGGCGGCGGTCAGCGGCGACAATCTGGGCTGCCCGCCGGTTACACCTACCTGGGCCAGTTCATCGATCACGACATCACTTTCGACACGACCACGATCGAAGAGGCCCGGCTCGACCGTCTGGCACTCCGGAACTTCCGGACTCCCGCCCTCGATCTCGATTGCCTCTACGGCTCCGGCCCCCGAGCCCAGCCCTTCCTCTACCAGCGCCTGGACTCTGCTCTCTTCCAAGGGGGCGCGACCAGTTCCATTCCCGGAAGCGACGATGCTGCTGTGCCTGTCTCCATGCCTTTTGATCTGCCGCGAGGCCCGCAGGGCCTGGCCACCATCGGCGATCCGCGCAACGACGAGAACCTCGTCGTCGCACAGACCCATCTGGCGTTTCTCCGTTTCCACAACCGAGTGGTGGAGGGACTCCGCGACGGCTCCGTTCTGCGCGAATCGCCAATCCGGAAGAGCGACTTCGATGAAGCGCGAGATCTGGTCATTCGCCACTACCAATGGATGGTCTTCCACGACTTTCTGCCCCGCATCCTCGACAAGGATGAGCTGAAGAAGGTCGTCTGCTCGGGGGCCAGTCTCTATATGGAGGCCGTCAGCACTGCCGCCGATCCCTTCATCCCGCTGGAATTCTCCGCTGCCGCGTACCGTTTCGGCCACAGCATGGTCCGAGAAGCCTACGATCACAACCGCGTGTTCAGCCGCACGGGCAAAACGCCGGCCACGCTCGGTCTGCTTTTTCGCTTCTCCGGCCGCTCCAGCAGCGGCAACACGGTTCCGATCCCGAGCGATTGGATTATCGACTGGCGCCGTTTTTTCCCGCTCGACAACTCCGTCGAGCTGAACCTAAGCCGCCTCATCGACCCGTACCTGGCACCCACACTCACGCAGATTCCCGCGCAGCCCACGCCACTCAACCTGGCGGTGCTGAATCTGCATCGCGGCAGCGCCGTGGGCCTGCCCCCGGCGCAGAGCATCGCGCGATCGCTGGGCTATCCGGTACTGGATCCCGAGGCGATCGCGGCCAGCGGCCCCGACGGAGCGGCAGCCGCCAAACACAAGCTCCACATCGAATCGCCGCTGTGGTTCTACTGTCTGAAAGAGGCTCAGTTGTTGGCACATGGCAAGCACCTGGGCCCACTCGGCAGCCGCATCGTCGCGGAGACTATTACCGGCCTGCTGCTCTCCGATGCCAGCTCGTTCATTTCCCGTAACCCGAATTGGCGCCCCACGCTGGGCCCCACTCCCGGCGAATTCACCATGGCGGACATGCTCCGTTTCACTGGTGACCTGAACCCCATCGGCTGATCCGCTTGCCGGCAGCCTGACTAACCAGCCTCCAAAGGAGAATGCCCCATGCGCACCACGCGCTACGTGTGTCTGTTCGTGCTGAATACAATCCTGGCCACCTGCCTGCTCCCCGGCTCAGTGGCAAACGCACAGGGACTGAGGAGTGTCCGCCTGCATGATTCGGCCAGGGATGAAGCCGCGGCGAAGGCGGCCGAGAGCGCCGCCAAGCTGTTGAGCGGCTCAGTCTTCGAGACCGAATTGAAGAACCTGGAGGTGGTCGGCAAGCTACAGATGGATAGCATCTTTGCCGGTCACGCCCGCACGCTCCGCAATAATTCCGCTGTTGTCGCCACAGCGTCCTGGACGACGATCGAAACGGTGATCGTGGGAAACCTCGAGAGCAAGATCGCAAACGCGGGAATCCCAGAGAAGATCAAGGCCATTGAGGTGGAGCTTGGCGCGCAGCGGGAGGTACTGCGAGTCCTCAAGAGCCGGGCGGCGCGGCGTCTCCCCCCTGCCCGGCAATCCGGCCGAGACGGTTGCCGCCTTCATCGAAAAGGGCATCGATACCGATAAGGCAATCCTCGCCCTGCTGAAACAGCCCGGAGGGCCGGCTGAGGCAGTGCCCATCGTCGAGCTGATTGGCAAGATCCTGGCCGAAGGCAAGACCGCCGCCAGCGCCGTCGCCGCGAACCAGGCCGGGGTTACGGCGTTGGCAAAGCAGCTATTGGAGCTGAAGATCGATCTTGACGGGATCGCCGTTCAGCGCCTGGAGCTCGAAATCGCGCACCTGGAGAAGCTCCTTATTGTCTGGCAGCGGGCACTCGGTGATGTCGAGCGGTCCAAGAGCCGCATTGAGGGATTTCGGGCGCAGGTGCGGAGGATGTCCGAAGCCGACAGGGCCAAGGCATCGTTCGAGACCATTCGAACGGCTGCGTCGCGGATCAATCTGGTCCGCGCCGAACTGGCCGCGCTGCCGGAGGGCAGTGCAGGGGCTGAGAAACGGCAGCAGCTTCAAGAGGTGGAGGCGGAGAACCGCAAGACTCTCGATGCCGCACTCAACGCGGTCTTCCTGGCCGCTTCTCTCTCGGCGCGGTGGGACTCGCCGCTCAACATCGCCAAGCTCCGTGCTGACCGCGAAGGGCACCGTTACGGAATCATGCGAAACCGTCTGGAGGCGCGGGCCTTTGAGGTGGCACTCGGCTCCGGAACGCAGCGGCTTGCCTTGTTCTACAAGGGCGGGATCCGTCCCGAGATGATCGCTCAGATACTGCAAGCCGCCGCGACGGCGTCCATCAGCGGCACGATCGCGGCCACCAGGTAGGAGACACCATGAATCGAAAACGTTATTCCTCACTCGCTATCGCATGTTTCTGCGTCGCCTCTGGCTGTGGCGGCGAAAAGGAGGCGCGCGAATACGCCGAGCAGCTCGCGGCGATCCTCAAGACGTATCAACAGAAGGTCGACGCACAGATGAAAACACAGGCCGACGCCTACAGCCAGCTTGCCAAGACCCTGGACCGCGCTGAGAAGGAGGACTCGATCGGCGGGCTCGACTCAGACCGCCTGGAGCGGGTACTCACGCTGAGGGACGAGCTCACCTCCATTCCTGCCTCCGACCCCGTTCCGCTCACTGCGTCCAAGCTGCGCCAGATGCTGCTCGAATACGGCCAAATCGAATTCAGCGAGAACGAGAAGATGCTTACAGCTGAGCTCGAGGCCCACAACCAATCTCTCGCGGGTGTAAGCGATCTGGAGCGGGATGCCACCGCTATCCGCCAACTGCGTAAGCAGCTCGAGGACCTGTCCAAAGGCAAGAACGTGGCGCGGCAGATCAGAGATGCGGCCGCCTTCGGGCAGCAGGTCCACCGGGAGTACAACCGGCTGCGCTGCGAAGGCGCGAAGGGCCAGGAGAAGGACCTGAACGAGGCAATCGGCGCCATCAAGAAGAAGCTGGACGCTGCTTCCGATGACGCCGCGCTCAAAACGACTCAAAACAAGCTGGAGGCGGCACTCTCCGCAGTGACGGCCCAGCTCGCCAAGTGCAGTTCCGGAAGCTGAAAAGGAGACCACCCATGCCTGTGAATCTGAACGATCTCATTGACGCAAATAGCAACGCCATCGACTCACTGAAGGAAATCGTGACGTTGCTCGACAGAATGAAGGACGGCCTGCCAACGGAAGACCAGTTCGTAGCCATCGCGACAATCTCAGACCTCCAAACACGGATTCGTACACTCGAATTCACCCGCGTCCATTTGCTGGCAGGCCGTATCGTGATCGACTTCGACCAAGTCGACCTCGCACGGCTCGATCAACTGGGCGCCCAACTCGACGTGGCGATCGTGCACTCCGCGCAATTGAACGCCATACTGGCATCGCTTCCGCCAATCATGACGGCTGCCGTCCAGATCGATGGGCTCATCAATAGCCACATCGCCAAGGCTTAGGAGGGGAGCATGGGAACAATATCGCAGTCCGTTCATGCGGCGTTCCTGCTGTGGTTGTTGTTCCCAGCTATCTGTGGAGGCCAGTCCTCGCCTGATTTGGAGCAGCACATTCGAAACAAGGATGCGCTCGCCAAGAAGGTGCTGGAGAAGCCCACCAACGCTGCCGACGCGGCGATGCAACGCCGGGGACACGCGAGTGCGCTAGTGGACGCGTTTCGCTCGGTCCCGGAAGCCCCCGGAGCCGACCTGAACGCGTCCATTCTGGCGGTGGAGCAGGTTCTGCGGGGGCTAAACAGGATCGATGATGCGGACATCGTCCCACTGGCGCGCAAGGAGCTGGCATTTCTCGCGGAGCGAAGGGCGCGCCTGGCGGAGTGCCAGCAATCGGCCGACCTTGGCGAAGCTGCCTTGACCGCGCGCCGGCACGACGATGCAACAGCGCACTTCAAGCGGGTGCTGGAGATCGCCAAGACGAATCCGATGCCGGCCAGCCTTCTTGATCGCGCCTACCGCGGTGAATTCGCCGCCGCGCAGGCCAAGGTTCGTGCCGGTGAACTGCCCGTTGAGTTGGAGAGTGCCGGAAACTTGAGGGAGGCCTATCGCGCTCTTGCCGGGAGGGCGCCGGACACTGACCCGCACCTGGGCTTTCTCCGCAACGTCCTGAACCTGAGGAGTGCCCGCCAGGAGTATCAGGCGCGGGACCAGTTACCTCTTCTGTTGGAGCGGTACAAGTCACTCGAGGCTCAACTCACTCTGGACAGAGAGAGGCATCTAGTGCCGCACGTCAAGGCAGACATCGCCGAGCTCGACCTTGCCGTGCGCGCCACTCTCGATAGGGAGTCCCTGGCCAATCTCGCCTTGGGCGAAGAACTCCTGGGGGCTTACCGCTTCAAGGAAGCCGATGCCGCCTTTCAACGGGTCACGCGCCACCAGGCAAAGGGTTCTCCGGAGCTCGATCAGCGCGCCAGGCTCGGTCTCGTCCGCTCAGATGAGCTCGACAAACGCGAGCCGACTTTCCTGGGCGTGTTTTGGGCCGCCTGGTTCAACCTGCGTGTTGGATTCGCGCAACTTGCCGAATACTCCATCTACCTTGTCTCGTTTTTCACGCTGTTCCTTGCGTCCACTTTGGTTCGCGGCGCGTGGCGGCGCGAGGGTCTGTTCTTCTCCTTCGTCGACGCGTCTGGAATCACCGCCGATTCGCCGTCCGCCAATGCGGCGGTTACGAAGGAGACTCAACTGGCCATTCGAAGCATCAGCGGTTCTGATGGGGGCCGAGGCCGGATCGACGCCACAAGCGACATCGATGGATCGGCCCAGGTCAACATGCGAATGGGAACCAGCGTGAGTTCGGTGGCCGCGTTGATGCAATCGCCGCTACCCATCAAGTTCGGACCCGTCTCGTTCGACTTCGCGAAACTGCTCTCCGCGGCGACTTCGCTCTTCCGGCGCAGGTATGAACTGACTGCCGAAGGGACCCTTGCCCAGGCCGGCGGCCGGCTCACGTTTTCCATCACGCTCATTGACCGGCGGCGGCGTTGGCGGAGTTCCCCAACCAGCATTGACGCCTATGGGACAGACCGCGCCATGGTGATCCGCGACGCCGGATTCCAGCTCTTCTGTCTCGTGGCTCGATCTGAAGACCGGTTCACCCATAATTGGAGAAGTCTCCGTGCCACCGTTCTCGGACTCGAGGCGCTACAATCGGCCGGCGTGAATCCTCCGGGCCGCTCTGCTCTCGTCGAGCAGGCCGTGGCGTGCTTCCAGGAAGCGCTACTCTTCGATACGCGCAACTGCGAAGCTCGACTCGGCCTGGCGACCGCCCTTCGTAAGTCCGGTCAGAACCGGCTGTCGGCCACTCACCTCGAACTACTCGAAGGGGCCCTGAAGAGGGATGAGGAATTCAGGGCCCGCGCAATCGCTCTGCGGCCGGATTTGCTGTTTCTCCTGCGATACAACAAGGCCGTCGCACTGTCAAAGATCGAGTCTGCCGCGCCCCAGGATGAGGCGAATGAACTGTTCGAGAAGCTCATTGAGGAGAAGGACCGAGTGCACTCGTTCCTCGCCTGGAGCGGCCAACTCGCGGCCCAAGCCGCACAATGGGACCGGAGAGCCCGAGTACTCAATCCGACGCTGGAAGAGGAGGGCAACAAAATCCTCCTCGTCTGCAAGCAGTTGCGAGACCAGCTCGACGGACTCGCCTCCAGCGATGTGTTGGAGGACCGCGCTGGCTACGACCTCGCACGGAGTGTGGCCCTGAATGCGCTCGGCCGGGTCGCCTCCCGCCTCGGTAGAAGGAAGGAAGGCAGAGACGCCCTGCTGCGCGCTATGGCGGTATCGCCTGACTTCGTCGATCCTTACATCAACCTCGCCGCGGTCACGATGGATGGCAAGGCAGAGGTTGGACGCGACTGGCCTTTGCAGGCGCAGGCCCTTCTCGAGTGCGCCGCGCGCATCGACCCATCGAATCTGCGCCTGGCCTACCAACGAGCCCGGCTGTACACCTTCGAGGTTTTTGACAACCCTGACCAAGGCCTGGAAGCGCTCAAAGGTCTTGGGCCCGATCCTTCCATCGACTATCTGCGTGGCGTTCTCTACCGCCGAAAAGGGATGTACGTCGCAGCGGCCGCAGAGCTGAGCCGTTCTCTTTCTCTGGAGGAAACTGAACAGACGCTTGATCACCTAGTTTGCACCGTGATCGCACTCAAGCCGGAGGAGGGCCGCGAGCAGAAGGTGAACGAAGCTCGCAACCGGATCGGACGTCTGCGCGAAAGAGATCCTCATAACGTCATGTGGAAACGCCTCGAGGACCAGCTCACTGATCCCCGCCGCCCGCGCCATAGCGCGGTTGCTAGCGGCTACCAGCGTTGTTCGGAGCAGTCTGTCCGGCGGATTCGGACTTCCTTTTTGGAGGGAAGGCGAGCCGAGTTTGCAGCGAGACCTGGTTGCAGCGGCTGATTGTGCGGACGTGGCCGCGTGTAATTGCGGAGGGTTCACGCATTGTGGGAGAGCTGCGAAGTCTGTGGGCCGACGTGTCCGTTTCGTTTTGATCGCGAAGTTGAGGCTCGCGTGTCCGCGAACTCCAGGTGGCGTTTGGGCCGGGCGCGGGCGTCCAGCCTCATCGTTGAGCAATGACACCCGGCTTTCCAGCCCGATGCAGACACCCGGAGGGAGAGCCAAACTCCCAGACTTCCTGGTCGCGTGCGGGGCGAACGGCGATTAGAAGGGCCTGAAGCCGGTTTTTGGGCTCCGGTTGGCACCAGTATTTGTTCCGCTCTTGAGGACCGCCTTGATGTTGTCATAGGCATCGGCGAGAAGAGGCGTGAGGCAGCAAAGTGGCTGCTTACCGATTGACAGTTGCGTCTGCGCGGGTAGTTGCTTCTCCAAGACAGCGAATGCCTCCTCAAAGAGAACGCCCGGCCCCGCACGAGCGTCGAGTGTGGCGAGACTGGCAACTGCCACTTCTTGCCTGGCACCCGCGACAATCGTTGTGTGAAAGCGCTTGGGAACACGAGCATGACGACCACGATTTCGACTGGCTGGGTGACTGCCCGATCCATGATGAGGTAGGGTGGGCGGTAAGCCAGATGTGCTGGCGCTCCGTCGTCGATGCCGGCAGCTCAGCCGAAGATACCTTCGGAGAGGAGACGCTCCCAAACGCGGCTGGCATGGACCACACGGACCAAGTCGATCCCATCCTTCAGGGGAAAGTAGAAGCGGAGAGGCCTCTCGAATCCGTCCGATAAGGAAAATCGACGCATCCCCTGAAGCTCCAGTCTGGCGACAGCAATGCGCGGGCCGCTCTCGGCTGGCTGGCCGGCATTTTGGATGCTGTGTCAACGGCTGCCAGAAGGCGATCGGTGGTCTCGACGCTGGCGCTCTCCGCCGATCAACCCCATTGAGCGATCAGATCTCGTTTGGCAGCTTCCCTGGTGAGGACGCGGGCCATCAGGCCGTTTCCCTGGCCTTGCGCGCTTCGAACTGTTTGACGGCTTCACGTCGAATGTCGTCCCAGTCTTGCCGCGTCATCTCCGTGGGCTGGCCACTCTGGATGCCTTCGATCAAAAGCGCTTCCAGTCTGTCGTGCGCCCTGCGCTTCTCATCGTCGCGGATGAGATCGCGAACGTACTCGCTCACGCTACTGTAGCGGCCGGAGCCCACTTGATTGTCGACGGAGTCCTTGAGCTGATCCGGGAGAGAGATGCTTGTGGCTTCACCGTAGGATGCGTGGCAGTTTCCTCAGCGACTTCTGCGGGATGGAATTAGCGTCGAAGGTCGCGGCGAGACTCCGGCATTGGCTTGGCGTGAAACGGCCCCGCTTACTGCGCGGCGATCTCCCGCGTCACTTGCCGGGAGGCGTAATCCACCACCAGTTCCACGGAGACGCCGGCGCCGGGTGCGGAGGCCCGCTGGTCTTCGGGATGGATCGCGGCGACAATCTCCCCGCGGCCATCCGCGGCCGGTCCGCGGCTTTCCAGGTGGTAAGCGGCCGGGGCCCACTTGCGCGTGCGGGCCAGATAGGCGCGGGCGGCGGCGAAGAGCTCCGGCGGTTCCGTGATCGTCGTCTGGACAAGCCCGGCCGAGCCGGATTCGATGCGCTGGGGCCTCCAGCCCTCGGCGCCGAAATAGCCCTGGCGGAGGCGCCACAGCATCTCCAATTGGGCGCCGCTGCGCTTGGTCCAAGTCAGGCGGCTGTAGAGGTGGCGGCGCCAGGATGGCGCATGCCCGGTCATGAAGTTCATTTCGAGGGGCGTCGGCCAGCTCAAATGGCTCTGCTCCTGCGTGAGGGTGACTGTGTCGCCGGGGTCGGGCTGGAATGTGAAGCCGGGTAGCCCGCCTGGCCCCGGGGCGGCTTGGCCTGGACCACAAGGGAACACTTGCCCCGCCCGGCTGAGGATCACGCGTCCGCCTGGGCCTAGCGTGATGCTGACGCCGGAAGGAAGGGTCTCGGCCGTCAGCAGGCCCAATCGCACACCGGCCAGGGCGAGCGTGCCGTTGTCGTAGCGGAGTTGGTCCACAGGGCCGCCGCCCAGGCGCAGGGTTTGCCAGCGGTCCACGAGCAGGCTGAGCGAGCGGGCGCCTAGGACCCAGGCGACGGCGAGGGCCGCGGCGGCCAGGGTCCAGAGAAGGGTTGTGCGCACCACTCACTGTAGCGCGGCGGGCGGGGGGGGCACCGTACCACATGAGAGCACGGAGCATACCACTTGGAGGAGATCGGTTCACCGCGGCTGGCCCAGGCGACTGGCTCGGGGTATCGGGCGGCATTTGGAGTTCCCGTGAGTGCGGTCTTCGCTGCTCTGAATCAGCCGACCGCCGAATCGAACTCATCGCGAAGGATGGATTCAACTTGAACACGCAAAACGGGAACCTGCTTGCTTGCTGCCAGCCAGACTACTTTCCAGTCGAGTCCAAAATAGGCATGCACGAGGATGTTGCGAAAGGCCGAGATCTCAGCCCAAGGTACTCCAGGATGGCGCGAACGCAACTCAGCGGTAACCCTTGCAGTAGCCTCACCGATGGCGGCCAGTTTCTAAAGGACGGCACTACTGACCAGTTCGGAGTCACGAAAGGTGGATTCGTCAAATCCGGCTTTGAAGCGCTAAATCGCTTCAGCGGCCGCCCGGATGTCGAGGAGATACAACTCTTCACGCCGCATAGAGCAGTTGAGCTTCGTGCAGGATTGCCTCGGAGCACCGGCCGCAGGGCGGGCTTGGAAACCAAATCCACCTTGCGGCCCAGTAGACCGGACAGGGCCAACATCAGGCCGGCATACTCGATGAGTCCAATCTCCGCGGCCGGCAGAAACTCCACGAGCAGATCCACATCGCTATCCGCTCGCATCTGGCCCCGCGCCACAGAGCCGAACACCGACAGATTGTCTACCTGGAAACGCCGGCATATCTCTGTCAGGCTCTGAGGATCAACGTGGATTGGAAATTCAGACTCCATGAGTGCGTCTCCAACAATCATTATGCCCTAGCGGGGCGGCGGGTCCAGGGGGACCCGCGCGGGCGAGGGCGCCCGCCCCACGATGGGGTTGGAGGGGGCTGGGTTGGGTTGGGGGGTGGGTGGGGTGGGGTTGGGTTGGAGGGGGTTGGGTTGGGTGGGGTGAGCCCAGATTGGGTCAATAGAGGGGCGGTTCGCCGGGGGGGCGGGTTTTCCAGCGGCGGTGGATCCAGAGCCATTGAGCGGGATGGCGGCGGATGGCGGATTCGAGGCGGGCGTGGATGGCTTGGGTGTCGGCCTGGACGTCACCGGTGATGGGGACGGGCGGATCGAAGTGGAGGATGTAGCGGGTTCTTCGTCGGACCAGAGGGCGTAGCCGGGAATGACGGCGGCTCCGGTGCGGGCGGCGAGGCGGGCGAAGGCGGAATCGACGCAGGCGGGGCGGCCGAAGAAGTCGATGAAGATGCCGCGGTCGGGGGTGACGTTCTGATCGATCAGGATGCCGACGGCTTCGTTGCGGTGGAGGGCGGCGATGAGGGGGCGGAGGAAGTCCTTGCCCCGGCCGATGAGGCGGTTGCCGGAGAGGGTGCGGTAGCGGCTGGCGAGGTCGTCGAGAATGGGGTTGTCCAAGGGGCGGACGACGAAGCTCATAGGCTCGGCCATGAGGGCGTGTGCGAAGGCGGAGAACTCCCAATTGCCGAGGTGGGCGGTGGCGAAGAGGACGCCTTTGCCGGCGCGTTTGGCAGCCTCGAAATGTTCGAAGCCTTCATAGCGGATCAGGTTGTGGACATTGGACTTGTCGATATCCGGAAAGCTCGCCAGCATGGCGACGACGCGGGCTAGCGACTCGAAGCAGCCGTCTATGATTTCGGCGTGGGGGGTGCCGGGGAGGGCGAGGTCCAGATTGCGATCGGCGACGCGGCGGAGGCGGGGGAGGAGGCGGTCTACCAGGCGGAAGGCTGTGAGGGCGGCGCGGGGGGCGCGGCGGAAGAGAGCGAGGAGCGCCCGGACGAGGGCGGCCTCGGCGTGGTTGCGGAGATGGGATCGACGGGCCAAACCGCTATTCTATCCAGCCGCCGGCCAGGACGAGATCGGAATCGTACATGACCGCGGCCTGGCCGGGGGTGACGGCGCGTTGGGGCTGATCGAAGCGGACTTCGACGCGGGCCGGATCGGCGGTGGGGTACAGGGTGGCGGGGGCGGGCTGGTGGCGGTTGCGGATCTTGACCTGGGCGGGGCGCGGCTCAGTGATGGGTGCGATGGAGATCCAGTTGACGTCTTTGGCGATGAGAGTGGCGCGCAGGAGCTCGTCGTTGTGACCGACAACTACCCGCTGCGTCAGCGGGTTGGTGGCGATCACATAAAGTGGCTCATGATCCGTTGTTTTCGGCGCAACGTGCAGGCCCTTGCGCTGGCCAACGGTGAAGTGGTGGACGCCGTCGTGGGCGGCGAGGACGTTGCCGGCGGTATCGACGACTTCGCCCTGGACTGACGCGCGACTAATGCCCTGCTCGGCGAAGTAGGCGTCGATGAAGGCGGCGTAGTCGCCGTTGGGGACGAAGCAGATCTCCTGGGAGTCGTGCTTGGCGGCGGTGGCGATGCCGAGCGAGGCGGCGAGGACGCGCACCTCCGGCTTGGTCATGTGGCCGAGAGGGAAGAGCGTGCGGGCGAGTTGTGCCTGCTGGAGGCCGAAGAGGAAGTAGGTCTGGTCCTTGCCGAGATCGCGGCCCTGGCGCATTTCGTAACGGCCGGAGGCCTCGTTGTAGTCCACGCGGGCGTAGTGGCCGGTGGCGATATGGCTGGCGCCGACGCCATCGGCCATCTCAAGAAATTGAGCAAATTTGACGTGGTTGTTGCACAAAGTACAGGGGATCGGTCTTCGAAATTCACTACGTAGTAGGGGATGCCGAGCTGGGCGGCGACGGCGCGGGCGTCGTAAACGTCATCGAGCGAGCAGCAGCGGCCGGTGGCCGGGCCCCTCGGATTGCAGTTGCGGCAGGCGGCGCTGATGCGAGAGCTGCATGGTCATGACGACCAGGTTGCGGCCCTCGCGCTGGAGGAGCGCCGCAACGGTGGAGGAATCCACGCCGCCGGAAATGGCAACGGCGATGAGGTCGTCAGGCATGGGTGTAGACCGGGGAAAGCTTCCGAAGGCGGGCGACGGCTTTTTTCGAGCGTATCGAGGAGCGTATCGACCTGCTGTTCGGTGTTGAAGCGACCTACGGAGAAGCGCATGGAGCACTTGGCCTGGGCCGGGGTGAGCCCCATGGCGGTGAGGACGTGGGAGGGATGGACGGCGCCGGAGGAGCAGGCGGCGCCGGTGGAGACGGCGACGCCGGCGAGGTCCAGTGCGATGACAAGTGATTCGCCTTCAATGCCTTCGAAGCGAATGTTCGAGGTGTTGTTCATGCGGGGCGCGCCGGCGGAATTGACGATGGCGTGGGGGATACGGGCCAAGACGCCCTGCTCCAGACGATCGCGGAGCGCCTTCACGTTGGGCAGCGGCAGGGCAGCCGCGGCGCCGAGGGCGGCGATGCCGGCGACGTTTTCGGTGCCGGCGCGGCGCTCGCGCTCGTGGCGTCCGCCGTGGAACATAGGGGCGAGCTTGACGCCGTCGCGGACATAGAGGGCGCCGACGCCTTTGGGGCCGTTGAACTTGTGGGCGGTGATGGAGTAGAGATCGACGCCGAGCTCGCGGACGTTCACGGGCATGCGGCCGGCGGCCTGGACTCCGTCGGAGTGGAGGAGGAGGCCATGGTGGCGGGTGAGAGTCTGGATGGCGCCGGTCTCGTTGTTGGCATGCATAACGGAGACGAGGCGGGTATCGGGGCGCAGCGCGCGGCGGATGTCGTCGGATCGACGAGGCCGTCGGAGGAGACGGGGACGACGGTGCAGTCACCGTGGGCGTGGGCGGCGGCGAGGACGGCAGGGTGCTCGATGGCGGTGGTGACGACATGGCCAGGGCCGGCGCCGAAGATAGCGAGGTTATCGGCCTCGGTGCCGCCGGAGGTGAAGACGATCTCTCTGGGATCGCAGCGGAGCAACTGAGCGACCTGCGCTCGGGCGGTCTCCACGCAGCGGCGGGCCTCCTGGCCGGCGCGGTGGATGGAGGACGGGTTGCCGTAAACCTCCGCCTGGACCCGCTGGAGGACGGCGAGCACTTCCGGCGCGATGGGTGTTGTGGCGTTGTTGTCGAAATAAAGCACGTGAGCCCCGCTATTCTTAGTTTAACAGCCATGGCTACCACTACCCGTTCGGGGCTCATCACTTTGCTGACGGACTTTGGCACGCAGGACCACTTCGTGGGGGTCATGAAGGGCGTGATTGCGGGCATCGCTCCGGCGGCGCGCGTGGTGGACATCACGCACGAGGTGGGGGCACATCAGGTGGGGCAGGGGCGGTTTCTGCTGGGGCAGAGCTGGCCGTATTTCCCGAAGGGGACGGTGCATGTGTGCGTGGTGGATCCGGGGGTGGGGACGGCACGGCGGCCGATTGTGGTGGAGGCGGGGGGGCACCTGTTTGTTGGGCCGGACAACGGGATCCTGACCGATCTACTGGCCGTGAAGGGCGCCAAGACGCGGGCGCTGACCCAGGCAAAGTGGCACTTGAAGAATGTCTCGCAAACCTTTCATGGCAGGGATATTTTTGCCCCGGCAGCGGCTCATCTGGCGAAGGGTGCGAAGGTCTCTGAGGCGGGCCGGTTGATCGAGGACGCGCTGCGGTTGTCGTCTGGTGTGCCGCAGCGGACGGGGCGGCGATTCTGGAATGGCGAGGTGGCGCATGTGGACCACTTCGGCAATCTGATCACGAACCTGGCAGCGGCGGAGTTTCTGCCTTTGGCGGTAAAGGGGCTGGCGTTGAAGGTGGGATTGACGGAGGTCGGCAAGCTGGTGGGGAGCTATGCGGAGGCGGCGGAGGGGGAAGTGGTGCTGATCACGGGGAGCAGCGGCAACCTGGAGGTGGCGATGAATCAGGGCTCGGCCGCGCGGAAACTGGGGGTGGGGCTGGGGTCGCCGGTGGAACTGGAGGTCTGGTAGATGCCGGAGTTGCCTGAGGTAGAGGCGGTGGTGCGCAAGCTGAGGATGGCGGCGCCTTGGGGCGTGGTGGCCTCCTGCGGGCAGTACCGGCCGACGACGATGAGCAGAGCAGAACTCGCCATCGGACGCCGTATTGAGGCCGTGGAGCGCCGTGGGAAGAACATCCTGGTGGGACTCTCGGGCGGGGCGTTTCTGCGGGTGCATCTGAAAATGACGGGCAACTGCCTGGTGGTGCCGGATGTGCGGCTGCGGGCGGCGACGGTGCGAGCGTGGTTCGGGCTGGAGGACGGGCGGGGGCTGGTGCTGGACGACCCGCGGGCCCTGGGGCGGATCTCGTTCCATGAAGAGAGCGAGCGGGAGGCGCTGTTTGCCGTATTGGGCCCGGAGCCGGACGATGCGGCGTTCACCGTGGCGCATCTGGCGGCGTGTGCGCGGAAGACGGTGAAGCCGGTGAAGCTATTGCTGATGGAGCAGAAGGCGGTGGTGGGCCTGGGCAACATTTACGCGGCCGAGGCGCTGTTCCAGGCGGGCATCGATCCGAAGAAACCGTCGTCGCGAATTGGCGGGCCGAAGCTGCGCGCGCTGCACGGGGCGATTGTCGAGGTTTTGCGCATTGCGTTAGACTCGGCAGTAGCCGCTTACGAACAGCCGGGCGGCTTTGCGGAGGGCGAGAATTTCCCGGTTGCGGTTTACGGGCGCGAAGGGGAACCGTGTTTCCGCTGTCAGAGTATGATCCGCCGCATTCCCCAGGGCGGGCGCTCGACGTACTATTGCCCGGGCTGCCAGAAGTGACTTTCACCTATGAGCGAGACGACAAAAACAAACTCCCGAGCCGCCGAATTCCGGCAGATGTTGACGCACCGCGCGATTGTAGCCGATGGCGCGATGGGGACGATGCTGTATGCGCGCGGGATCTTCATCAACCGCTGCTTCGATGAACTGAACCTGACGACGCCGCAAATGGTGAAGGAGATTCACCAGGAGTATGTGCGTGCCGGGTCGGAGATCATCGAGAGCAACACCTACGGCGCGAGCCGGGTGCGGCTGGCGAGCTTCAACATCGGCGACAAAGTGGTGGAGATCAACCGGGCAGGCGTGCGGCTGGCGCGCGAGGCGGCATCGGAGCGCACGGATGTTTTCGTGGCCGGGGCGATGGGGCCGCTGGGCGTGCATCTGGAGCCGCTGGGGCCGACCTCGTTTGCCGAGGCGCGCGAGATGTTCCGGGAGCAGGTGCAGGCGCTGGTGGATGAGGGCGTGGACCTGCTGGTATTTGAGACCTTCTCCAGCCTGCACGAGCTGCGGGAGGCGCTCTCGGCGGCGCGCGAAGTGGCAGGCCCGGAGATGGTGATTGTGGCTCACGTCACCATCGACGACGAGGGCAACCTGCACGACGGCACGTCGACGGAGACGTTCACGAAGTTTCTGGACGAATCGCCGGCCGACGTCATCGGGCTGAACTGCTCGGTGGGGCCGAAGGCGATGCTGGAGACGCTGGAACGGATGATGACGTTCACGTCGAAGCCGACCTCGGCCATGCCCAACGCGGGCCACCCGACGAAGGTGGAGGGGCGCAACATCTACCTGAGCTCGCCGGAATACATGGCGCAGTACGCGCGGCGCATGCTGTGGGCGGGCGTGAAGATTGTGGGCGGGTGCTGTGGCACGACGCCGGAGCACATCAAGAGCATCAAGAGCGAGGCGCGATCCTTGCAGCCGGGCCTGCAGAAGCTGCAGGTGACGGTGGAGGAGCAGAAGGACAAGCCGCATGTGATGGAGATGGTGCCGGTGGCGGCGAAGTCGTCACTGGGCGCCAAGCTGGCGGCCGGCAAGTTTGTGGCGTTTGTGGAGATCCTGCCGCCGCGCGGCGTGGATGCGGCGAAGGAGATTGCGGGATCGAAGCTGTGCAAGGACGCCGGGCATCGACGTGATCAACGTGCCGGACGGGCCGCGGGCCAGTGCGCGGATGAGTGCGCAGGTGACGTGCCAGCTGATTGAGCGGGATGCGGGGATTGAAACAGTGCTGCACTTCTGCTGCCGCGACCGGAATATTCTGGGGATTCAATCCGAGTTGCTGGGCGCGCATGCGGCGGGGATTCGGAACCTGATCTGCATCACGGGCGATCCGCCACGCATGGGCGCATATCCGGATGCTACGGCGGTGTTCGACGTGGACGCGATCGGGCTGACGAACATCGTCAACAATCTGAATCACGGGCTGGATATCGGCGGCAATCCGATGGGCTCGCAGACCGCGCTGCTGTTGGGCGTGGGGGCGAATCCGGGGGCACTGAATATCGAGGAGGAGATCCGGCGCACGGAGTGGAAGGTGCAGGCCGGGGCGGAGTATATCGTGACGCAGCCGGTCTTCGACTTGCGGCAGATCGAGACGTTCCTCAAGCGCATTGAGGGCTTCCGGATCCCGGTGATCGCCGGCATCTGGCCGCTAACCTCCTACCGCAATGCGGAGTTCATGGTGAACGAACTGCGCGTGCCGGTGCCGGAGGAGTTCATGGAGCGGATGCGCGTGGCCGACAGCCCCGAGAAATCGCGGGCCGAGGGTGTGCGGATTGCGCAGAAGATGGTGCAGGACGTGCGTCCGATGGTGGACGGGGTGCAGTTGAGCGCTCCGTTTGGACGATACACGATGGCGATTGAGGTTGCCGAGGCCATCGGGTCGCGCTAGACTCGTCTATTCTCCGCGGGAGTTGTCGTGGCGACCGACCTTATTGAAATCGACCAGGAACAGCCGAGTGTAGAGGCAATTGAGCGCGCTGCGGTGGCACTGCGGCGCGGGGAGGTGGTGGCGATCCCCACCGACGCCCTGTACACGCTGGTAGCCGATCCCTTCAACCTCCATTCGGTGGGGCGTGTCTTCGCCGCCAAGGGGCGTGAGGCGCAGCGCTCGCTGCCGCTGTTGGTGAGCGACTTCCTGATGGCAGAGGATCTGGTGAAGGAGCTGCCGGACCGGTTTTACATGCTGGCCCGCCGCTTCTGGCCGGGTCCGCTGACCATCATCGTGCCGGCGTCGGCCAAGGTGCCGCTGAAGGTGACGGGGAATACGGGGCGGCTGGCCCTGCGGCAATCGAAATCGCGCACGGCGCAGGCGCTGATCGAGTATCTGGGGCAACCGCTGATTGCCACCAGCGCCAACGTGAGCGGCCAGCCGACGTGCCAGACGGGGATTGAGGTTTTCGGGACGATGGACGGGCGCGTGGACCTGGTGCTGGATGGTGGCAGTTGCATTGGGGCGGGCTCGACGACGGTGGATATCACGGAGCCTACTGGCGGATGATCAAAGAGGGCGGCGTGCCGGAGAAAGAGATCGCGGAGTGCCTGCGGCGGACTTGATTTCGGGAACCGCGTGTTATCCTGACTGCGAGGGGCGTTCCTGCGGGGCAGGCGCTGGTTTCTATAATTGATCCGTAGCTCGTGAATCCGGAGTTCTACTCGAACAATGGCGCTGGTGAGCATGCTCCGCAAGGAGAAGCCTAAAGGCGTCCGGAGGACTCCCCCCATATGAAAATAGGGGTCGATTCCGAGGCCGGTGCGGCTACTGTGGTGCGCTCCTTCTTCCTGCTCTCATGAAAATTCTGTTCATCGGCGACATTTTCGCCTCACCCGGGCGGCGCATCGTCGCCGAAAATCTCCAGCGCATCATCAGCGAAGAGAAGATTGACTTGGCCATCGCCAACGCGGAGAACTCCGCCGGCGGCTTCGGCATCACGCCGAACGTGGCGCAGGAGCTTTTCTCGTTGGGCCTGGATGTGTTGACCACGGGCAACCACATCTGGGACAAGCGCGAGATCTACGACTATCTGCCGAGGGAGCCGCGCCTGCTGCGGCCGGGCAACTACGTCTCTTCCCTGCCCGGCACCGGGCTGTACCTGGGCAAGGCGCGCAACGGTGTGCAGTACGCGGTGATGAATCTACAGGGCCGCGTGCACCTGCCGCCGATCGAGTGTCCGTTTCTCAAGGTGGACGAGTATCTGGTGGCCGTGCCGGATAGCGTGGTGGTGCGATTCCTGGATTTCCATGCCGAGGTGACCAGCGAGAAGATCGCCATGGGCTGGCATGTGGACGGACGCATGACGGGAGGTGGTGGGCACACACGCATATCCCGACGGCGGACGCGCGGGTGCTGCCCAAGGGCACCGCGTATCAGACCGATTGCGGGATGACGGGGCCGTACGACAGCGTGATTGGCGTCGAGAAGAAGACGGTGATCCAGAAGTTCCTGACGCAGTTGCCGATGCGGTTTGAGGCGGCGAAGGGGATGGTGGAGTTGCACGCCGTGATCATCACGCTGGACGAGACGACGGGCCGGGCGACGGGGATCCGGCCTTACGCCATCATCGAGGGCTGAGCGGGGAGGCGGCGCAGGCGGCGGAACATATAGCCGGCGCCGAGGCCTGGGATGATTGCCGCGAGCGAGGCAACGAGGCCTCCGCCGAAGTCGTTAGCCAGGGAGCCGGGCGGATTGAAGCCGGGGATGACGTGCAACAGCAGGCCCGCTGCGGGAGGGCCGGCGGCGATGATGATGAGCCACAACCAGGCCGGGCGGGGTTGCTTGACGCCGACGGCGAAGGCGAAGCCGAAGAGCATGCCGGTACAGGCGACGTTCCAGCCCCAATGGTGGAGGGCACCCATCATCAGGCTGGAGAGAGCCAGTGGGACAAACGGACCACGCAATAGAGGAACAAGCACAATCAGTGATCGGCCGATCGGCGGGTTTCCGGTAGGGGGTGCCGGAGTGCAGCGACAGGGACAGCGCGATGGTCGGGAGAACTGGACTTTTTGCGATAGGCCGGGTTTTCGAGGGAGGAGCACTCTACGTGTGGCCTCCTCCCGCGCCGCCTGAAACGGTGGATTCCTACCGTCTCTCGCTCGACGGAGGGACCAGGCCCTTCATGCGCAGGTACGTCACGATGTTGCCGTAGTGCTCGTTGTTGTGGGCGGTGTTGAACGACAGCACGGTCACCTTCGCCTGTTCGGCGCCGAAGAACTTCACTGTCGCGGCAGCCTGGGTATCGGTCATGCCATCGTAGGCCTTGTCGCAGTAGGCAAACCCGTCCTTCAGCGCCTGCACCAAGTCCGCTTTTGACGTTTTGGACTTCTCAACGCCGGGAGCGGGGCTGGGCGTGCCCAGCACTGCTGAGCAGAAGAGGTACTGGGCGTCGGCGACGTGGCCGATCAACTGGCCGAAACTGCGCACGTCCGGTGATGGCTTGAACGCGTAGTTCTCTTCGGGCATCCGCTCGGCGGACCGGATGAGGTTGTTTTTGACCATGCTGTGGAGGAACTTCTGCCCACCAGACACCGGGTTCTGCGCATTCAGCGCAAAGGCGGAGAGCGCCAGGGCCGCGATCATCCAGGCTGTCTTTTTCATTTCAGATGTTTCCTTTTCGTATGCAAACGACGGCTCCGCGTCGTCTGGTTTTGATCCCGGGCGACGGGGGTCACTGGGACACCCGCAAATTCGTGAAGTGCGCTTCGGTTCCAACGCCGATCCAGAGAGCCACGGCGCCTTGGCTATCCCCGAGTTTCAGGTCATTGACCACCAGGACGGGCTGGGCAGCGCCATGGACGTAGAGGCGCGCCTTGTTGCCGCTGACCTCGATCTTGACCTTGGTCCACTCCCCGGGAACCAGGTCTACATACGATTCGTACTTGCCTGGGGTCTCCTTGCGCAGACGGTTCCACTCGAAATCCGGGAAGGAGATGTATTGCGCCGAGTGATTCCGCCGCAGTTGATCGTCCGCGCGGCCGTTGGTGGGGCGGAGATAGAAGCACCCGTACGGGGAAGCGCCGGCGGCCACTCGGAAGGCCACGCCCACGAAGCCGCGGGCATCGGCGAATTGACCGCCGGCGCGCGGCTGGCCGCTGAGCTCCAGCTCAATCGTGCCGTTGTGAAAGACGGTGTCCGGCAGCACGATGAGGCCGCCGCCCGCGGCTGATTTGCCAGCGGAGAACGCCGCATCCGCAGCCGCAGACGGTGTCGCGCGGACGGCCTTGCGGCCCTGATAAGTAGTCGCCTCCATGGTTACGTCCCGCGGCTGCAGTCCTTTGAGCGAGTCCAGGGCGAAGGTCTGGGCGGCACAGAGGCAGGGAAGAAGCAGCGCCGCGGGCAGACCGGCAGCCATCAGAGAGAGTGGACTTCTGAGAATCATGTTCTTTTGACGACACTCGGGGCTGATTTGTGACGGTTGCCTGGCACTTTTTCGTGGAGGATGAGCGGCCTGCCGGTGTTGTTGTAGACTCACTGCATTATGGTGCAGCCTATACGGCAGCCAGAGCAGCGGCAGGCCACGCTCGAATCCTGGAAGGAAATTGCCGGCTATTTTGGGGTCACGGTACAGGCGAGCCTGCCCGATATGAGTTGAAAGGCGCCGTGCTGGTTGTCTATGACTGGCGCGACCGGGAGGCGTGGCGGTATTCATTTCCCTTTTCTCCAGAGCCGGAGGAGTCACGGAGCAAAGCCGGCATTTCGCATCCGATGTTTGTCGACACAGACAGCGATGGCCAGAAGGAGCTTCTGTTCCCTGCCGGAGTTGATCAAGGGACTTCGGCCAGCGACACGCTCTACTGCTTTGACCGCCGCGGCAATACCGAGTGGACGTTCCAGCCGGGGCGGATCGTCAAGAGCCGCAAATCCGCCTTCCGGAACGTCTATGTCAACGACTGGTTCATTCCACTCCCAGCATCCGGTGGCTCCGAGGCGGTGCTGCTGATTGGCTCACCAGACTCCGGACTACCGAGCCAAGTGGCCGCGTTGGACCGGAACGGGAAGGTATTGCGCGAGTACTGGCACTCGGGCCACCTGCGAAGCGCGGCGCTAGGGCGATCTGGAGAAGGACGGCCGGACCAAGCTCTATCTGGCCGGGTTGGCAACGGCGAACTCAAGGCTGAAGTTGTCGTCCTGGATGCCAGGGCCTTTGGGGGGGCATCGAAGGGCAGGACGACAATAGCCAGTTGCTCGATTTCGGGCCGCCCCAGGAAGTCGCACGGTGGCGCTGCCGAATTCGATGTTGAGCTCAGTGGCGCTCGCCTACAGACTGCCCGGCACCTGCACCTATTCGCCGAGGCGCTTTCGGTCCGCACCGTGGAAACGCCCGAAAGCCCGGGGCGCTGGTGGAGTACCGCTTGGTCCACGCCTGACTTTTCTTTCCGCCGAGCCGGGAGACTGGCTCCGGCCCGCCTACCGGCGTTTGATCGCCGAAGGCTGGCTTCCGAGCGACGCGTGGGAGCGCGACCGCCGCACCGACCCACAGATCGAATTTCTGACGTCCTGGCGCGACTAATCCTCGTCGTGCTGCGTGGCCAGCTTGTTGACGACGCCGAGGTCTTCCAGTGTGGTGACGTCGCCCGACACCGTGTGGGAGGTCACAATCTCGCGCAGCAACCGCCGCATGATCTTGCCGCTGCGCGTCTTGGGCAGCGCCTCGGCAAAGCGGATCTCGTCGGGCCTCGCGAATGCGCGACGTAGCAGCGGATGGCCTGGCCGGTGATCTCGTGGGCCTGGCCCACCTCAGCGGCTTCGGCCACACGGCCGAGGATCCACAGCTTGCAGGGATTTCGCGATAGTTCGAAGCGTGGGCCCGAAGTGGGGCCGTGAAAAACGGTGGAACATCGACGGTAGACCGCATTACTTCATGCGCCAGTTGTGGACCCACGATGGCTTCTTTCAGGCGAGGCGGGTCTCTACCAGTTCTTTTCGCGATCCTACCGATTTCCATGAATGCAGCCAGATTGCTTGGTTTCTGGAAGTAGTGGTTGGCGCCCAGACTCAGGCAGCGCTCGCGATCCTGCTGTGAATTTGAAGAGGTCAGTATGACGGCGGGAACTGCCGCAAGAAATGGCTGGCGCCTGAGTGTCGCCAGGACTTCGCTTCCGTCATAGCGGGAAGGTTCAGGTCCAGCAGAATCAGATCAATCACTCGCGTCCCCGCCGCCGCCTCCTGAACGTACCTCATTGCCTCCTCCCCGTCTTTGGCGACAAGCAGCTCATACGAAAAGCCCTCGAGATCAAAGGCGCGCCGAATCAGAAATACGTCGCCGGGGTTGTCCTCTGCCAGGACGAACTTCAGTTTTCTCGGTGTCATCCAAGTCCCTCGACCAAGCTGCCAGCATGCTGAGACAGAGTTGACCAGCGCCACCCGTGAGCGGGCCGCGATTCGAAAGCCGCTACAGACATGCGGGCGCACCTGGGGAGCGGCCCGCCGGCGACTCCCGGCAGTTCTCAACGGGCTGCTACTGCTGAGAAGAAGAATGTCGCACCTCGCCCTCCGCCGATTCCACCCATATAGATCCTCCATTTCGCTCTACTAGCTTCTTACACAGAGCCAGCCCGAGGCCCGTGCCGGCAACCTCCTGGCCCTGGAGTCTTCCGAAAATCCTAAAGATCTGACCTTGGTGCTGGGGAGCAATTCCCAGGCCGTTGTCACTCACCGAATACACCCAGGTGCTGTCCTGTAGACTTGCCTCCACATGAATTCTGGGCGGAACATCCGGCTTCCGATACTTGATTGAGTTACTGATCAGATTCTGGAATATCTGAACCAGATGCACCTCGGGCATCCGAACGTGCGGCAAGAGGCCTCGTGAAACCTCCGCTCCGGACTCCTGAATCAACACGGTTAGATTGTCCAATGCCTTGGTGAGGCCTCCTGGCTGTCAACGTCCTGGACTGGTTGGTCTTCAGGAGTCGCAGCCCTTGAGTATGCCAGCAGATCTCTCAATAGCGCCTCCATGCGGAGCGCTCCATTGGCAGCGAAGCCCAGATACGCGTTGGCCCGGTCGTCCAAGCGGGCGCCGTATTCTTCCTTGAGCAATTGTGAGTAGATCGCTACCATGCGAAGGGTTCCTGTAAGTCGTGGCTGGCGGCGTAAGCGAATTGTTCAAAGTCGGTATTGGACCGCTTCAGCGCTTCGTTCGCCAGCTGCAATTCCTCCTTGCTGCTTCGGAGGACACTCCGCGGCGATCTTCTGATCGTGGATATCGCTGCACGATCCGAACCATCGAACTATGCGACCGCTGCTGTCGCGCACGGGTATGGCCCGGCAGTGGTACCAGCGTTTGGAACCGTCTCTGGTTTTAAACGAGGATTCGGTTTGAAACGACTCGCCCGTCCGAAGCGCATTGTTCCAGCTTTCGACACTTCGCTCGCGGTCCTCCGGGGACAGGAGACTGATCCACCCCTGCTCGCCGATCTGATCCAACGTTACTCCCATTTCCTCGTGCCATCGATTATTCAGATACTCGGTGGCTCCATCGGTTTGCTTGTCCAGATCAGTTGCGGAAGGGAGTCGGCGGTCGCCGGTAGCGCTGCTCGCTGTTCAGCAGTTCCTCCTCAGCGCGTTTGCGCTCTGAAACGTCGAGCAGTATTCAAGTAATACTCGATCTGGCAATCCGTTCCCCGGACTTTGTGAAGTCCGCCCTTACGGAAGCCTGCTCCCATCCTTGTGGACGTGAATGGACTCCGTAACCAGATGGTCAGTCGGCGAAGAACCTTGGAGCAGTTTCATCTTCGCCGGCCAGACTTCCGGGTCGACTATCTCAGAGTAGGGCCGGCCGATCAGTTCCTCCTGTGTCTTTCCATGCATGCTCGCAAATGCGGGATTGACTTGTTTGAGAGTTAGCTCGACTCCAGGCGTTAGCACCGCCATACCAAACCCGGCATGCTCGAAAATGTGATGCCACTGCCGCAGTTCCCGCTCGACGGCACGGCGGGGCGCCACGTCCCGGAAGACCATGACGATCCCTTCAACTCCTCTTTGGCGTCAAATATCGGGGCGACGCTGTCGTCAACCGGTATCCAGCTTCCATCGCGTCGCTTCAGATTCGTATGGTTCGCCATGGCGATAGTACGCCGCTCGCGAATCGCCTGGCGGGCTGGATTCTCGATCACTTCTCCCGTACTTTCATTGATGAGAGGGAGAACCGATTCCAGCGGATGACCGTCAGCTTCTTGAGGACTCCAGCCCGTCAGGGTGGCGGCAATGGGGTTCAGAAATGTTACCAAGCCGCACCGTCCGCTGTGATCACGCCGTCTCCGATACTCGACAGCGTTACCTGGAATCGCCGACTCGACTCGTCCAGCTTCTGCATCAGATCTTCGCGCCTGGCCGTTGTCCGCTGGATTAGCGCCAACGAGGCGCCTAGCAGCACGACGAGTAGGCCGCACCCCACCAGAAACCAACACGGGAGCGCAAGTAGCGCGCCTCCATTTCCGTGGAATTCGTCAGCAAGACCTCATTCGCCACCTGTGATATCGCCGAGCATACCTGCCGGACCGTATCCATGATGCGCTTTTCCCCAAGGGTGCGGAGAACAACCATCGCTTGGTCTGGACCGACCTGATCGCGAACCAGGATGGTGGCATCGACTGCCGCAAGCTCCTCTTGAACCAGTGAGCGCAGCCGGTCAGCACGCTCCACCTGATCTGGGAAACTCACGGCGTCCGCCAGCCGCGCCACCAGGTCCGGCAACTCCGCCTTGGCCTTTCTATAAGGTCCGAGGTAGTCCTGGTTTCCGGTCCAGGAGATATCCCAGCTGTGCGGACTCCGTCTTTTAGAGCCGAAACCAAGGCTTCATTGGTCTCCAGAACCCGCTGTAACCGCTGAATTTCCAGCTGCCGGGAACGCCGGAGAGACCAATCCCAATAGAACGTAGTTGCCATTCCCAACAAAACTACAATCGTTAGCGGGAGCGCGATTCTCTCTACTCTCAGGACGCGAACCGCGACCGGCAGCGATGTCTTCATGGAGATCCAGTTTGGTTTCATGGTAGCCTTACTGCCATATGGCTCCTGGAAAGCCGCTGCCGCTTCCAATCCGGAGGCCCTTGGTGATATTCGTTTTCGAGGTTCACCTCGACGACGGTTCATCACCTTCAGGAACCGATCCGGATGATCAGCGTTTATACGGAGATGCTCCGATCGTCCGCAACGGACCGGCTGGGCAGTGAAGCACTGGACGCGATAGATTTCCTGCAACGAGCCGCCCTCCAGATGCAAAACTTGTTAGACGGTCTGGCGGAACTTGCATCGGCAACATCCAAGCCGCTGCATCGATCTTCCCTACTTCGACTGGACTTACCACTGCGGCAAGCCTTACTGCTTCTGGAACCGGAATTGAAAGCTTCGGGCGCCCGGGTTTCCTATTCTGACCTGCCGTTGGTCCGGGGAGTTCGACCAACTCAACTTGTCTTTCAGCACCTCATCCGAAATGCCGTCCGCTATCGCGACGGACTGCCATTAAATCGCGGTCTCAGCACGCCGCACCGGGCAAGAGTGGGTAGTGGAAGTCCGGGATACAGGTCCAGGCGTCCCCGCTGAGTTCCATGAGCGGATCTTTGAATTGTATACACGCCTCCATGGAAAGAACATACCGGGCAACGGCTTGGGATTGTCGATCTGCAAAGCCATCTTGGAGCACCACGGAGGAAGAATCTGGTTGGAATCTGCGGCTGGCGACGGTGCCCGTTTCTGTTTCTCCCTTCCTGCGACATAGCATCCTCCCGGGATACGCAAGGGTCAAAGGTCCATCCGCGAGATTCCCTGCTTTTTCATCATGGCGTTGAGTGTGGTCCGCGGGACACCCAGGCGTTCGGCGGCGGCGGTGACGACGCCATGGGTTTCCCGCAATATTCGCAGGATGTGGTTCCGTTCCAACTGATCCAGGGTGGATTCGTCACTGGCTTCGAGTTCATCATCGGTCCCGCCTTCCTGCCTGGCCTGGTCGCGAAGTTCTCCCAACCGCGTCTGCAAGGTACGGAGACTGATGCCTAGCGCCGCGCGGTGTCACGGCGGTTGTACTTGAGGTGCTTGAGTGTCAATTGGATATAGGCCTCCTCCGCCTTTGCGAGCGGGAGCCCCGGCTCCAAAGTCATCATGTCTCCCACCTGGCGCGGCAACGGTAACGAAATTGAAGTCGATGGGTCCATCTGAAGGTGATCAGTGCGTATCGGGCCTCGTGCGCCAAGATCACCGCCCGCTCGATCACGTTGCGCAACTCCCGACGTTGCCGGGCCAATCGTGTTCTTCCAGGCGTTGGGCACCGGAGGCATCAGGTCCGTTACGCGGGTCTCGTGCCGCTTGTTCAAGGTGTGGATCATAATCTGGGCAATTGGCGCAATGTCCTCTCGACGATCCCGCAGGGGAGGGCAGTTCGAGGCGAAATACATTGAGCCGATAGTATAGGTCTTCGCGGAGAAGCTGCATCCTGACCGATTCCTCGGGAGGGCGGTTCGTGGCTGCAATCACACGCGAATCGATCTGGATCTCGGTCTTTGCGCCTAACCTCCTCACCGCATGTCCTCCAACACGCGGAGGAGCTTCGCCTGAGTTTGTATCGGCATATCGCCGATCTCATCGAGCAGCAACGTACCGTCATGAGATTGTTCGAAACAACCGGCCCGGCGCTCCGCGGCCCCGGTGAACGCACCTCTCTCGTGCCCAAATAGCTCGCTTTCAATCAGGGTCTCAGGGAAGTGCGGTGCAGTTGATAGCAACAAACGGTCCTGTTGCGCGGCGGCTGAGCCGGTGAATCTCACGCGCCACCATTTCTTTGCCGGTGCCGCTCTCGCCAGTTATCAAAACCGAAGCGGAACTGGGCGCCACCTGACGGATCGGACAACACCCCTCTGCATGGCTGGCGATTTCCCCACGAGACAGCCAAGCAACCCTTGCATGGACAATTCCAGATTCAGACGGTCTGTCTCGCGCAGAAGATGCTGCTGGGAGCGCACGCTGCAGAAGCGGCACCAGTACTCCGAGCTTGAGCGGCTTTTCCAGGAACCAGAAGGCCTTTAAATCGTGTACGATTTCCACGGCCTGTTCCACACTTCCAAACGCCGTCAGCGCAATCACGGGGTCGTCATCTCGCGTCTCTTGATCTCCGCCATCAACTCCAAACCGTCCATGCGAGGCATGTTCAGGTCCGTGATAATGGCGTCGGGCCGGAAAGCGTCAATCTGTTGGAGCGCGTAAATCCCGTCAGCGGCCGTGCAAGTAACATAGCCTTGCCCAGCCAGCGCCTCCGCCAGTAAACGGCACTGATCTTCATCGTCATCGACAACCAGGACTTTGTTCATAGACTGAGAAGACATGGGAGCTCATTATCGTACCCGCCGCACGCCAACTGAAACCTAAATCACCTGAGCAGCAGCAAGCTTGAACAGTACGCCGGCCTGGAAGCGGAGTCACCCGGCCCGCCGCCAGATCGATAGGTGGAAAACACATCAGCCCCCACAGGATGGCACCTGCCAGATTCATCGGAGTTGATCAGCGCATTCAAGATCCTTTCTCACCGAGCCAAATCCACAATCACCGTCCCTCCATACTGAGAGTCAGCAATTCTCAGGCCAACTAGGGCGCGCCATCCCCTGTGGCGGCACAAAGCCAATGCGTCCGCGATTGCGCAATTCGCGCTGAACTCCGATCTGACGCACCAGTCAGCGGTAAAGTTAACTACGAACCGCCGTGAGCAGTTCATCGTCACGCACTGGGCCCACCGCTTTCAGGGAACCCGATGCGCGGCAGTGAGGCCTTGGCACCTCACGGCAAAAATTGCACAATGGTGCAAATCTTGCATCGCATAACCATCCGCTCCAAAGGTTTCCTCTTGGCCGAGTACGTGCCCGGCCCCCAGGAATCGAGCGGTTTTGTGTTCGGAGCGACTAATCCTCGTCGTGCTGCGTGGCCAGCTTGTTGACGACGCCGAGGTCTTCCAGGGTCGTGACGTCGCCCGACACCGTATGCGACGTCACAATCTCGCGCAGCAACCGCCGCATGATCTTGCCGCTGCGCGTCTTGGGCAGCGCCTCGGTGAAGCGGATTTCGTCCGGCCTCGCGAACGCGCCGATCTCGTGGGCGACCCACTTGCGGAGGTCCTGGCCGAGTTGGTGATGGTCCCAGTTGCCCTGCTTCAGCGTGACGAAGCAGCAGATGGCCTGGCCGGTGATCTCGTGGGGCTTGCCGACAACCGCTGCTTCGGCGACGGCGGGGTGGCTGACCAAGGCGGACTCCACCTCCATGGTGGAGAGCCGGTGGCCGCTGACGTTCATCACGTCGTCCACACGGCCGAGGATCCACAGATAGCCGTCCTCGTCACAGCGCGCCGCGTCGCCGGTGAAGTAGACTCCCGGCATTCGGCTGAAGTACTGCTGCTGGAAGCGCTCGGGATCGCCCCAGATGGTGCGGATCATCCCCGGCCAGGGCGCTTGATGATGAGGAAACCCTCGGCGTTGGTGGCCACGGGGTTTGCCTTCAAAATCCACCACCTCGGTGAGGATGCCGGGCATGGGGAGAGTCCCTGAACCGGGCTTGAGCGGGATGGCGCCGGGCATGGGGGCGATCATGATGCCGCCGGTTTCGGTCTGCCACCAGGTATCGACGATGGGGCAGCGGTCCTTGCCGATGACGCGGTGATACCACTCCCAGGCGGCGGGATTGATGGGCTCGCCCACGGAGCCGAGCAGGCGGAGCGACGACAGATCGTGGCTGTTGGGCAACTCCTCGCCCTGCTTGATGAGCGCGCGGATGGCGGTGGGCGACGTGTAGAGAATGCTCACCTTGTGACGGGCGATCACATCCCACCAGCGGTCCCAGGCGGGGTAATCGGGCGAGCCCTCATAGATCATGCACGTCGCGCCGGCGGAGAGAGGGCCGTAGACCAGGTAGCTGTGGCCGGTGACCCAGCCGATGTCGGCGGTGCACCAGTAGACGTCGTCTTCCTTGAGATCGAAGACCCATTTCATGGTGCTGGTGACGTAGGTGAGGTAGCCGCCGGTGGTGTGGAGAATGCCCTTGGGCTTGCCGGTGGTGCCGGAGGTGTAGAGGACAAAGAGCGGGTGCTCGGAATCGAGCTGCTCGGCGGGGCACTCGTCGGAGACGCCTAAATCGAGATCGTGCCACCAATGGTCGCGGCCTTCGGTCATGAACAGGGGTTGGGCGGTCCGCTGATAGACGATGACGTCCTTGACCCCGGGGCAATCCTTGACGGCTTCATCGACGGCGTCTTTGAGGCGAACCTCTTTGCCGCGGCGCCAGCCGCCATCGGCGGTGAGCACGATGCGGGCGTCGAGATCATGGATGCGGGCCTTGAGGGCCTCGGCCGAGAAGCCGCCGAAGACGACGGAGTGCGTGACGCCCAGGCGTGCGCAGGCCAGCATGGCCACCACGGCCTCGGGCACCATCGGCATATAGATCATGGCGCGGTCGCCGGGCTGGCAACCGCGAGCCTTCAGCACGTTGGTGAAACGGCAGACCAGCCTGTGCAGTTCGCGATAGGTGATGACCCGCTGATCGCCTGGCTCTCCCTCGAAAATGATGGCTGCCTTATCGCCACGCGTGGCCAGGTGGCGATCCAGGCAGTTGTAGGCGGCGTTCGTTTTGCCGCCGACGAACCACTTCACGAACGGCGGGTTCCATTCGAAGGGATGGTTCCATTTCTCGAACCAGTGGATCTCGTTCGTGGCCTGCTCGGACCAGAAGGCCTCGGGGTTTTCTTCGGCGCGGCGGTACAGCTCGCGGTAGGCCTCCATCGACGGCACATGGGCACGGGAGGAGAACTCTTGGATGGGTTTGAAAACTTCGTTCCCAGACATGGTTTTGAAGATGAGTTTAGCAAAGCGGGTAGAATCACGACTATGGGGAAAAATTGACTGGAACCGTCCGGCGACCTACGAAGACGCCAACCTGATCCTGCGGCTCTATGAAGAGCGGCGCGAAGAGAAGCTGCGCGCGGCCCGCGCGTGGTTCGTCGGTGAGGGCAAACCGCAGTCGCTGGCCGACTGGCAGGCGAAGTGCCCGCCCGGCTCCGGCATGAACGCCAACTACCGGATGGTGACTTCGTATTGGGAGATGGCGGCGAGCTTTGTGACCAGCGGCGTGCTGCATCCCGAGCTCTTCATCCAGAACTCGCTGGAGCATCTGATCGTCTGGGAGCGCATCCAGGGCATCGTGCCGGAGCTGCGCCAGCTCAACAACTCGCCGCAGTTGCTGCGCAATCTGGAGGCAGTGGCGGGCTGGGCGAAGGAGTGGCTCAACCGGCAGGGCGAGGGCGTGTACGAGAGCTTTGCGGCGCGCTTCAAGGCTTGAGCAGTTGACGGAGCACCCTGGCGCCGAGGAATAGCGCGGCGGCGCCGGGCGGCGTGATGGGCGTGTCGTGGAGCTGCAGCGCCCGCACCAGATGCGCGTCGGAGCCAAAAGCAACGACGCGCGCGCCGGGCTGAAACTCGGCGCCGAGCCGCAGGGTGGGCGGACGATCGACAATCACCATCGTGCAGATCTCGGGGCGCAGATTCATCAGATTGATGGCGATGCCGGTGAAGTAGATCGGCGCGTCCGATGGCAGGCGGAGACCGTGCAGCTCTTCTCTCAGTTCGGTCCGCACGGTCTGTGCCACCGAGTAGGGCGGCTGAAACATTCCTGACGGCACGACGTGGAGTTGGCCGGCGCGGTGCGGCATGCCCTTGGCCGCGATGGGAGCGAGCACGAGTGAATGGCCGGACCGATCGCGCAGGACGAGAAGAGTGGCCACGCCGATCGCCGCGCAGCGCTTCGTGCCGTCCATCAGAGGCTGGCCGGTGCGCAGCGGCAGGCCCGGCACATCTTCGAACAACTCCAGTTCCATTGCCTCGCAGGTGTTCAGCGAATCGAAATAGCCGCCGCGCCTGGTATCGAGCCGAAGCCGGCCAGAGCAGCGCAGGCGCCGCATGGCGTAGACCTCGCCATCGAACATCTTGCCTTTGGCAAAGCGGAGGTTGAGCTCCACCGCGCGCGGCGCGTCCGGGTCCAACTCGCCCAGTGCGCTGTCCGGATCGGTCCATTGCGCCCTCGGTGCAGGCCAGCAGGCGACAGGGAACCGGATGCGGGCGCGCGAGCAATCGGGAGGAGCTGTATTCGCGGATCAGGTAATCCTCAAATTGCTTCATTCTAGAAATGCTTGCCGTTAGGGGTTGTGCGGGAGGCGCCTCAGGTAGAATCCTCCCTATTAGATCGCACATGGGACGCCGATAGGAGACCTGAGGACAATGGAAGTGCTCTCAACAGGCAAGACATGGGGCTGGGCGGTAGGGCTGCTCCTCCTCCAATGCCAGGCCGGCCCGGCCCCATCTGCCTGGATCCGTGTGAACGCGCCCGAGTTTGAATTGCTGACCAGCGGCGACGCGCAGACGGCCGTCGAGGCGGCAGAGGAACTGGAGGCGCTGCGCACCGATTGGCGCGCCGTGGCGCCGGTGCGCCAGGCGGCCGAGCCCGGCAAGCCGCCGCTGCGGATTGTCGCTTTCGCGTCTGAGCCGGAATACCGGCCATTTCGAATCAACTCTTTCTCGCCCGCGTACTTTGTCGGCGGCTCAGGGCAGGACATCATTGTCCTGGGCCGCCTGGCAAAGGAGAACTTCCCCGCCCTGCGCCATGAATACATCCACCATCTGCTGCGAAGCCGCTGGCAGCGCCTGCCGCTGTGGCTGGAAGAGGGTCTGGCGGATCTACGGGGCGGCGTGGAACCCGGCGTGGCGCAACTGCGGGTGGAGCGCCTGCGCCGCAGCGGCCTGCTGCCTTTGCGGGAACTGGCGTCTGTGGTCAAGAGCTCGGTGGAGTACCAGAATCGTGCGCCGGCGCTCCAGTTTTACGCGCAAAGCTGGGCGCTGGTCCATCTGTTGATGACGGATCCGGCGTACCGGGCCGAGGCGTGGACTCTGGTGAACCGGCTGAACCAGGGCGAGAGCCTGGAGAGCGCCGTGGCTTGGGTGTACGGGCGCGGCTTGCCGGCAGTGGAAGCGGACCTCGCCGCGCATCTGGGCCGCCTGAAGGCGGTGGACCGTCTCAGCCGTCCGGCATTGCAGGCAGCCGTGGCGTTCCGGGCCGGCGCGGATGAGGTGGGCCTGGCCTTGGCCGGGTTGTTGCTGCGCAACGGTGATACGGGCGGCGCCCAGAGCTATCTGGATCGCATGGCGGATTCCAGCAGGGACAATCCGGAGTTGTGGTCGCTGATCGGGGACCTGGCCTTGCATCAGGGCCGGGCGCTCGACGCGCGGTTTGCTCTGAAAGAGGCACTGCGGCTGGGCAGCCGCGATCCCCAGGCTCAGCGGCAGCTGGCCGTGCTGGAGCAGAGTGCGGCGGAAGCCCGCCGCTGACGCCCCCGTGGCTCGTTGACGGGCTGCGGGAGCGCTGAGAATCATCAATGGTATTGTGAAGTTAGAGGCAGATACCCGCACGATGGCCTTTTCCGTTCGCGACCGTGGATACGGTCCACCGCCCATGAATCGCATGACGACAGCCGTCAAATGGCTGTTGATCGTCAACTGCGCCATCTTTCTGCTGAGCTTCCTGCTGGAACGCACGCCGGTGGGCCAGATCTTCCTGCCATTTGCCCTGGTGCCGCGCTCGGTGATCTTCTCCTTTGCCATCTGGCAGCCCTTCACCTACCTCTTCCTGCACAGCACCGCCGGATTTGGCCACATCCTGATGAACATGCTCACGCTGTGGATGTTCGGCACGGCGCTGGAAAGTGTCTGGGGCACGCGGCGGTTCCTGCAATTCTACTTCTTCTGCGGCGTGGGCGCCGGCGTGTGCGTAATCGTTCTGAACGCGCTGTTTGGCTCCATGAACACGCGCACCATCGGCGCCTCGGGCGCCATCTATGGCCTGCTGCTGGCATTTGGCATTCTGTTTCCGCGCTCCATCATCTACTTTTTCGGGCTCTTCCCCATCGAGGCGCGCTGGTACGTTCTGATCATGGGCGCGATCGTCTTCCTGAGCGCGCTGGGTGACAGCGGCGGCTCGGTGAGCCACTTCGCCCATCTGGGCGGGATGGCATTCGGCTATGCTTTTCTTAAGCTGGGGTTGGGCGCCGCAAAGGGCAGGGGGCCGGTGATTCGCTTCAGTCTTAGAGAAGAGTTCAACAGCCGCTATCAGGAGTGGAAGCTCCAGCGGGCAAAGAAGAAGTTCCAGGTGTATCTGAAGAAGCACGGCACCAAGCGCGACGATTGGATCAACTAGCCTTTCGCAAGCCGTCCGCAACCTGCCGGGGCCGTTCTGACGTCTATTGTTCTGGGAAGGTGTATCCATGAGATTGTGTCGACTGCTGCCTCTCGTTCTAGCTGGCGTGCTGGTCACCGCTGGTTACCTGGGTGCTCAAGCGGGCCCGAAGAAGGAGAGCGGCGACACGGTCGCGCGGCCCAAGAAGAAGGGCGACACGAAAGACGCCGAGAAGCCGCCCGAAACCGAAGGCGCCAAGATCCCCTCCCGCATTCAGAAGAAGGCGCCCGGCGAGGGCGGCAAGGCCGATGGCCCCACGTTCCGCAGCGACAACCTGACGGTCACCGTGGATGTCGGCGTGCTGGATAACCGGGGCCGATTCATCCCGAACATTCCGGCCGGCAACTTCCGCATCCTGGAAGATGGAGTACCGCAGAAGACCAACGGCTTCAGCACGGGCGAGGCGCCCATCACGATTGCGATGGTGATTGAGTTCAGCAACCAGTTCCAGTCGTACTGGTCCTATGGCTGGCAGGAGACGCTACAGGCGTGCTACGGATTCCTCTCCACGCTCAAGCCCGAAGACACTGTCGCTGTGGTGGCCTTTGATCTGCGGTCCGAGATTCTCAGTGACTTCTCCACCAACCGGCAGGACACGCAGGAGGCGCTGGCGCGGCTGCGCATCCCTGGCTTCTCCGAATCGAACATGTACGATGCCTTGACCGACGTGGCAGATCGCATGAGCGACATCGAGGGCCGCAAGGCAATCCTTTATATCGGCACCGGCATGGACACGTTTTCCAAGATCACCTTCGATCAGACCCGGCGCAAGCTCCAAACCTCCAGCGTACCGGTGTACGCCCTCGGGATCCTCCAGGCGATCCGCGAAATGGCCGACGCCCGCGGGATGATGGGCCCCATCCAGAGGCTCGACTTTTTGCAGGCCGACAACCAGCTCCGCACCTTCACGAAGGAGACCGGCGGCCAGGCGTGGTTCCCCCGTTTCTTCGGCGAGTACGGCAACATCTTCCGCCAAGTCAATGAAGCGTTGCGCAACACCTACTCGCTGGCCTACCAGCCCACCAACGTGGCCCGCGATGGCAAGTTCAGAAAACTCAAAGTGGACCTGATTAACCCCCAAACGGGTGAACCTTTGCGGATTATCGACGAGAAGGGCAAGCCCATGAAATACACCGTTGTGGCGAAGACGGGCTACACCGCGCCGAGGGAAGTGGAGTAGTCCTCTCTGCACCACAGTGAGGGGCGGAAGTCAAGAAGTCGATCTCGCCTCGGATGAGCGTGATACAAGCACGTTGACACGCTCGTTTCAGCTCTGTTAACTTCGGCAAGGTTCTTCATGGTCACCCGCGCCAAATCGTCAACACTGCCAACCCCACGCGTCCTTTTGGTGGACGACAACAGATCCGGAATGATGGCCCGCAGAGCGGTGCTGGAGGAGCTCGGTTATAAGACCGACGGCACCACCGACCCGCAGAAGGCCCTCGAGATGTTTCGCAAAGAGCACTACGATCTGGTGGTGACTGATTTCAAGATGCCTGAGGTGGATGGCGTCGAGTTGATTGGAAAACTGCGCGGGGAAAAAGCGACGATTCCAGTGATTCTGATTTCAGGCTTTGTCGATGCGCTGGGCCTGACCGAGAAGAACACCGGCGCCAACGCAGTGATCATGAAGAGCTCCAACGAAGTGCAGCACCTGGTGCGCTCAGCGGGACGGCTGCTGAAGTCGCCTCGCAAGCCCGTGCGGTCTGAGCGCGGCGCGCCCGCGGCCCGCAAGAAAACCGCCACCTAAGCAACGCGAGTGATAGCCTGTTGGGCATGATGCGGTTCATCGCCCTGCTCGTCGTCTGCTGCCTGGCCCTGCCGGCCGCCGCTCCGAAAAAGAAAAAGCACGCACCCCAAGCACCCGCATCGTCCTCTATCGCGCAAAAGTGGCTGAAGTCCATGACGCCGCGCGAGCGCGCCGCGCAGCTGCTGATGGTGCAGTTTTACGGCGAGTCTCCCAACGCGCGCTCCAAGGCCTATCGCGACTACGTGACGCTGGTGCGCGATCTGAAGGTAGGCGGTCTGATTGTGCTCAACAGAGTGCAAAATGGCATCGTTAAGCGTGCAGAACCGTACCAGATGGCTGCATTTTTGAACCGCATGCAGAAGCTGGCGAAAGTGCCTCTGATCGTGGGCGGAGACTTCGAACGGGGCGCGTCCATGCGCATGAACTCCACCACACTGTTCCCGCACCTGATGGCCTATGGAGCGGCGAACGATCTGGAGGCCACGCGGGCGCTGGGCCGCGCCACGGCGCGTGAATCCCGCGCAATGGGTGTGCAGTGGGTGTTCGCGCCGGACGCCGACGTCAACAACAACCCAGACAACCCGATCATCAACATCCGCGCGTTCAGCGAGAATCCGGAAGCGGTCTCGGCGCACGTCACGGCATTCATCGAAGGCGCGCACAGCGACGCGCAGTACCCGGTGCTCACCACGGTGAAGCACTTCCCCGGCCACGGCGACACGGCCACGGACAGCCATATCGGGCTGGCCACGATTTCGGCCACGCGCGAGCGGATGGAGAAGGTGGAACTGGCGCCGTTCCGGGCCGCCATCGCCGCGGGCGTGGATTCGGTCATGACAGCGCATCTCAACGTGCCGGCGCTGGAGCCGGTGGAGATGCCGGCGACGGTCTCCAAGGCGATCCTGACAGGTATCCTGCGCGAAGAGATGGGCTTCAAAGGCTTGATCACCACCGACGCCATGGATATGCAGGGGCTTTCGAAGTTCTTTCCTCCGGGCGAAGCGGCGGTGCGCGCGATTGAGGCCGGCGTAGATCTACTGCTGATCCCAACGAACGCCCGCGCCTCGGTGGATGCCATCCTGGCCGCAGTGAAGAGCGGCAGGCTGACGCAGAAGCGCATCGACGAGAGCGCGTTGAAGATCCTCAACGCCAAAGTGCGCGTGGGACTCAACAAGAAGAAGCTGGTGGACCTGGAAGCGCTCAGTGATCTGATCGAGTCTCCGGAAGACGAGCAGACGGCGCAACTGGTGGCCGAGAAGGCGCTGGCTCTGGTGAAGAACGAGGGCGGCCTGCTGCCGCTGCGCGACGGCGCCAACGCGTGCTTCTACCTTTTGGGCGCGGGCCGGTTTTCTACGCAGGGGCGCGACATGATGGAGTTGCTTCGGGCGAGGGCGCCGAAGGCCAAGGCGGTGTTGCTGGACCCGCAACTGCCGCCGGAGGAGTATACTCGTCTGGCCGGTGAGACGGCGGCGTGCAGCGCGGTGGTGATCGCGGCGTACGTGACCTCCGGCGCCTATCGCGGCAACGTGGCGCTGGCTGGGAACTATCCCGCGTTTGTGGATCAGTTGCTGGCCACCGGCAAGCCCGTTGCGTTTGTGGCGCTGGGCAATCCCTACCTGCTGCGGGCGTACCCGGGGGTGCCGGCCTACCTGGCGACGTTCAGCACAGTGCTGCCCTCGGAGACGGCCGCGGTGCGGGCGCTGTTCGGTGAAATCCCCGTCAACGGGAAGCTGCCGGTCACAATTCCGGGCTTGGCGGAATACGGTTTTGGTCTCAGAATAGAAGCGCGTCAGTGAATCGACGCTGGAGGTCCCATGTCGTTCCGAGTTCGCCCTCTTTCCTTCAATGAAGGGGAAGCCATCCCCGTCCGGTATACGGGTGATGGAGACAACCTCTCCCCCGCCCTGGCCTGGGAGGACCCGCCGTCCGGCACACGCAGTTTTGCGCTGGTGGTAGATGATCCGGACGCGCCCAACGGCACGTTTACCCATTGGCTGCTGTGGGATATTCCGGGCAGCCTGCGCGAACTGCCGGAGGGCGTCGTTTCAGGCACGCTCGGCCATGACGGCGTCAACGACTTCGGCCAGCCCGCCTACGTCGGCCCCTGCCCGCCGAAGGGCCACGGCGCACATCGCTACCAGTTCAAGCTCTACGCGCTGGATACCTCGCGCCTGATGCTGCCGGAGGGCGCCAAGCGTTTCGAATTCGACAAGGCGCTGCACGGGCACGACCTGGAGGAGTCCTGGGCGACGGGCAAGTACGAGCGCACCTAAACCATCGCGCAGTCTTTTACAATGGGTGCCATGCTGGACATCACCTGGCTGGGCCATGGCACCTTTCAACTGAAGCTGGACGACGGGCAGACCATCGTCATCGACCCGTGGGTGGGCGGGAACCCTTCGTTTCCCCAGGGCTTTGAGTTCCACCGCCTCGACACGATGCTGATCACGCACGGGCACTTCGATCACATCGGAGACGCCGTGCCGCTGGCCCTGAAACACCAGCCGCAGGTCATCGCCAACTATGAGCTCTGCACGTGGCTGGCGTCCAAGGGCGTCGCCAACACCTGCGGCATGAACAAGGGCGGGTCGCAGCAGGCCGGCGCGCTGCGCGTCACGATGACCCATGCCATCCATTCCTGCGGCATCGCCGACGAGGGCCGGATCATCTACGGCGGCGACGCCGGTGGTTTCATCCTGCATTTGCCGGACGGCCGCCGGGCGTATTTCGCCGGCGACACGGCTGTGTTTTCGGACATGGCGCTCATTGCCGAGATCTACGAGCCGGAGTTGGCGTTTCTGCCCATCGGCGACCTATACACCATGGGCCCCAAAGAGGCGGCGGTGGCTTGCCGCCTGGTGCGCGCGAAAACAGTGATTCCGATGCATTTCGGCACGTTTCCACCGCTGACAGGGCGGCCTGAGGAGGTGCGGTCTCTGATTCAGGGACACGTGGAGTGCGAGATTCAGGCCCTGGAGATCGGGCGGGCGTGGCAATGGTAGGCGGCGTGTCACGGCGGGAGTTCTGCGCGGCGCCGGCGTTTCTCCGGACTCTGTCGAAGTCCAAACCGAACCTGCTGCTGTTGATGAGCGATCAGCACCGGGCCGATTGGATGGGCTGCGACGGCAATCGCATGGTGCAGACGCCGGCGCTGGATTCACTCGCCGCCGGGGGTACGCGATTTCGCCACGCCTATTCCTCCACGCCGACGTGCACGCCGGCCCGCGCGGGGTTGCTGACCGGCATGTCCCCGTGGCGGCACGGTATGTTGGGCTACGGCAAGGTGGCGGAGAAGTACCCGGTGGAAATGCCTCGCCTGCTGGGGGAGGCCGGCTACCGCACGATGGGCGTGGGAAAGATGCACTGGTCGCCGCAGCGCAATCCGCACGGCTTCCACCAGACGCTGCTGGATGAATCAGGCCGCGTGGAGAGCGTGGACTTCCGCAGCGACTATCGAGCCTGGTTTGCCAGCGAGGCTCCAAACCTGGACCCCGACGCGACGGGGATCGGATTCAACGACTACACGGCCAAGAGCTTCGTGCTGCCCGAGCGGCTCCATCCCACCCGTTGGACCGGAGACGTGGCCGTGCGCTACCTGGAGAGCTATCAGCGGAGTGAGCCATGGTTCCTGAAGGTCAGTTTCGCGCGCCCCCATAGCCCCTACGACCCACCGCAGCGCTGGTGGGACCGGTACGCCCAGTCCGCCCTGCCGGAGGCCGTGGCGGGCCGCTGGGCGGAGCAATACAGGCCCCGCAACTCCAAGCGCGATGACATCTGGCACGGCGACGTGGGCGCGGATCTGGTGCGGCGGGCGCGTATCGGCTACTCCGGCTCGGTCTCGTTTGTCGATGAGCAGATCGGGCGGATTCTCGAAACACTGACGCGGCGCGGCTGGATGGACGAGACGCTGGTGGTATATCTCAGCGATCACGGCGACATGACAGGAGATCATCATTTGTGGCGGAAGTCCTACGCCTATGAGGCCTCGGCCCGGATCCCGATGATCCTGCGAGGACCCGGCGTGGAGCGCGGCAAGGTGAGCCGGACGCCGGTGGAAATCCGCGATGTGTTGCCGACCCTGCTGGCGGGCGCCGGCGCGGCGAAACCGGAAGCGTGCGACGGCGAGAATATGGCGGCGGTCCGCCGCCAGTGGATCGACCTGGAGCACGACGTTTGCTACGACAAATCGAACCACTGGACGGCGCTGACGGACGGCGAATGGAAGTACATATTTCACGCCTTCGACGGCCGGGAATCGCTGTTTCGGTTGACCATCGACGTTAATGAACTCTCGGATCTGGCGGCTGAACCGGCCCACGAACCGGCACTACGTTTGTGGCGCGGGCGCATGACAGAGCACCTGGCGCCGCGTGGCGAATCCTGGGTGCGGGGGGGCTCACCGGCGCCGCGGCCTGCCTCTCAACTTTACGGACTGAATTACCCAAGACTTTAGGGAAGGAATGTGATGTACTAAGGTCGAGTCAGACAGTATAGACCAATATTCTCGGTACCACCAAGTATTCGCTATGTCACCGGAGAAAAGGATCTTAGTAGTCGGCTGCGAATTGGCGGACTTCGAGACGATCCGCCGCGCGATGCGGGTGGATGATTTCGAAAGCAGGCACGTACCCGACAACACCCAGGGTCTGGCCGCGGCAGTGGAGTTCGCTCCCGGCTGCATCGTTCTGAGCGACCTCGACCTGTGCCAGAAACTCCGGCGGTGTTCGGAGACCCTGGAGACCCCGATCCTCTGGCTGGCCGGTACGGAGAAACAAGAGGAGACAGAGAGGGCTCTTCGGGCTGGCGCCGATGAGATGCTGCGAAGTCCCGCGGACGAGATGGAAGCTCGCGTGCGGGTTCGTTCTGTGACTCGCGCGCGGCAACTGCGGGAACGCATCCGGGACATTCAGGGCCTGCGACAGGATTTCATGGACCAGTTGGTGCACGACATCCGCTCTCCGCTGCAGGTGATCCTGGGGTTCTCGGAGTTACTGGCTGAATCAGCGGATTTGCCCACGAACGAGCAGAGCCAGATTCGCTCCATTCGAGGAGCGGCGAGCCGGTTGGAAAGCCTGGCCGACAACCTGATTGTGTCAACACGGCTGGAGACGGGGGATCTGATCCCGCAGTGCCAGAAGATCGATCCATGGCGTCTGGCGGAGCAGGTGGTGGAGACAATGCGGCCCGTGGCGGCGCTCAAACGAATCGTGCTGCATGTGGAGCGTCCGGCGTTCGCGGATTCGATGAACGCCGATTCAGGACTCATCACGCGGTCGCTACAGATCTATCTGGATAACGCAATTCGCTTCTCGCCCTCCGGCAGCAACGTATTCGTTCGCGTGCGGAGCGACAAAGCGGCTGGGACCGTGGCCTTTGAGGTAACGGACCGGGGCCCGGAGGTCAGCGAGGAAGAGCGGGAGCAGATCTTCGATCTCGCCCAGTTGGTGGCATTGAGAAGGGCCGGTCATGCGCGCCATGGCCGGGGCCTGGGATTGAGCCTGTGCCGTCTGGTGGCCGAGGCACACGGGGGACGGGCGAGAGTTGCTCCCAACCCGGGCGGAGGATCGGTGTTTATTCTGGAGTTGCCTTACTCTTCTCCGGCGCCCGAAGCCGTGAAATAGGCGCAATCCGGGTGGTGGAACACAATGGCGCTGACAGACGCCTCCGGCTCCATCATCATGCCCTCGGTAAGTTCCACGCCGATCTCTTCGGGGCGCAGCAGCTTCCAGATGCCCTGCTGATCATCGAGGTTCGGACAGGCCGGATAGCCGAAGCTGTAGCGTTTGCCGCGATAGCGCGAGGTGAAGCGGTCCTGCATGGTGGTGGCGGGGGCATCGGGGAAGCCCCAGTCCTCCCGCATCCTGCGGTGGAGCCACTCAGCCGTACCCTCCGCCGTTTCAATCGCCAGCGCCTGAATGCCGTGCGCCAGGAAGAACTCGCCGCGCTCCTTGGCGGCCTCGCTCATGGCGCGTACGCCCTCGCCGGCGGTGACGACGAAGAGCCCGATCTGATCGCGGCGTCCGCTCTCATCCGGATCCAGAACATAGTCGCTCAGGCAAAGCCCATCGGCCTTATCCTGACGCCCGAAGTGGAAGGAGTGGAGCGGTGAGGCCGCGCCGCCTTCGAAAAGATGGATAGAGTTGCCATCGCGCTCGGCTTCAAAGTAGCGCCACACAGCGCGCACCTTGAGAAACGCCGCCACCTGCTTCTTCAATTCCTCCACGTCGTGGAAGAGGCTCATCGCCTTGGCCTCGCGCTCGTGGAGGGCCTTCTCGAAGTTACCCTTGTAGCCGAGGTGCCGGCCGTAGAGCATGAACGGGTTGATGTAGGACCAGAGCTCGGCCAGATGGGGCACCGCCCGCACCTTGCGATCGGCGTAGGGGATGGGCGGGATGGGCAGACCGGTGCGGACCTTCGTGCTGCGGACCGTGGAGAGCACGACTGGAGCGCGGTCTTCGACGGCGACCTCGGCAACAGGCGCGGCGGCGGGCAAGTGTGCCACCAGCGTGGCCTCGCGTGTGGCCGGATCCATGATTTCATTCATCAGGCGCAGGCCCGTCATGGCGTCCTTCGCGTAGAAGGTGGAGGAGTTGTACGCCGGCGCGATGCGGCCCATGGTGAAGCGCTCGCTCAGCGCCGCGCCGCCCACCAGCAGCGGCACACTGATGCCGGCCTCGCGCAGATCGTCTGCCGTGATCACCATCTGCTGCGCCGATTTCACCAGCAGGCCCGAGAGCCCGATGGCATCCGGCTTGTGCTCCTGGCAGGCGCGGATCAGCTCCTCCGGCGGCACCTTGATGCCCAGGTTGATGACGTCGTAGCCGTTGTTGCCGAGAATGATCTCCACCAGATTCTTGCCGATATCGTGTACGTCGCCCTTCACGGTGGCGAGCACGAACTTACCCCGCGCGGCCGTATCGGCCTTGGTCATGAACTGCTGCAGGTGGTTCACCGAGGCCTTCATCGCCTCGGCCGATTGCAGCACCTCGGCCACAATCAGCTCATTGTTGTTAAACAGACGGCCCACTTCGGACATGCCGGCCATCAGCGGCCCGTTGATGACGTCCAGCGGCGCCGCGCCCTCGGCCAGCTTGCGATCCAGATCCGCGACGAGGCCGTCCTTGCTGCCCTCGATGATGTAGTTGGCGAGACGCTCGTCGAGCGGCAGTTCGGTGGCCTGCTTCTTCACGCGTGCCGTCGCGCCGCGGAACTGCGCCGCGATGGCGGCAATCAGAAACTGATTGACGGCGGCCCGCTCTTCCCTGCTCTGGAGCCGCCAGTCCTGCTTTTCGGGATCGGACGCCAGTTCGCGCAGCAGCGCGGCCTGGGGATGATCGTCCGGCACTTCCGCCGGCGGCGTGTTGAACAGCAACGACTCGGCCAGGCGGCGTTCCTCCACGGGAATCGACGCATAGCGCTCCAACTTCTCGGCGTTGACGATGGCGAGATCGAGCCCGGCCTTGGTGCAGTGGTAGAGGAAGACCGAATTGACGATCTCGCGCGCCGCGGCGGGCAGCCCGAAGCTGATGTTGGAAACGCCCAGCACGGTTTTGACGTACGGGATGTTCTCTTTGATCAGGCGCAGCGCCTCGATCGTCTCCACTGCGCCGCCGATGTAGTTCTCATCTCCAGTGGCGCACGGGAACACCAGCGGATCGATGACCAGATCCTCCGGCGGGATGCCGTACTTGTGGACGAGCAGATCGACGGATCGCTGTGCCACGGCCAGCTTGCGTTCTCGCGTGAAAGCCTGCGCCTGCACGGGGTCTTCATCGATGGTGCCGACAACAAGCGCAGCGCCGTAGGCCTTTGCAATGGGGCAGAGCCGTTCGAATTTCTCTTCGCCATCCTCCAGGTTCACGGAGTTGATGATGGCCTTGCCCTGGCAGTAGGTGAGCGACAGTTCCACGGCCGCGGGATCCGTGGTGTCTATCATGATGGGCGCCTTGATCTTCTGGATCAGCTTCTCGTAGAACAGCGGGATGTCGCGGATCTCGTCGCGATCTGAAGACTGAAGGCAGACATCGACGATGTGCGCGCCATTGCGCACCTGGCGCCGGGCGATCTCGGTGGCCTCTTCCCACTTCTCCTCGGCGATCATGTTTTTAAAGAGGCGCGAGCCGATGACGTTGGTGCGCTCGCCGACGATCAGCGGGCGGTTGGAATCCTCGGCCTCGACGACGTCGACACCGGAGTAGTAGGCGCGGTGCGCTGGTTGCTTCGGCGCGCGCGGCGCTTTGCCATCCACCATTTGGGCGATGGCGCGGATGTGGGCCGGAGTGGTCCCGCAGCAGCCGCCGATGATGTTGAGCCAGCCGTGATTGACAAACTTCTCCAACTGGCGCGCCAGCAGGTCCGGCGTCTCCAGGTACTTGCCGTCCTCGTTGGGCATGCCGGCATTGGGATAGCACGAGACGCGGGTCTGCGAGAGCTCATGGATGGTGCGGATGTGATCCGTCATGAACTCCGGACCGGTGGCGCAGTTCAAGCCGATGGCCAGCAGGTCGGCGTGGGCGACGGAGGTATAGAGCGCGTCGGCCGCCTGGCCGGCGAGCATGGTGCCCATCCGCTCGATGGTGCCGGAGACAATGGCGGGGATCCGCCGGCCGAGCTCGCGGCTCAGCTGATCGACAGCCAGTAGCGCCGCCTTGATGTTACGCGTATCCAGGCAAGTCTCGATGAGCAGCAGATCAGCGCCGCCATCCATCAAACCCTGGGCCTGCTTGTAGAAGCCATCGCGCAGTTCAGCAAACGTGATGCCGCCGGCCACGCTGATGGCCTTGGTGGTAGGGCCGATGGAACCGGCGACGAAGCGCGGCCGGCCGGGCGTGGCAAACTCGTCGGCCACTTCGCGGGCGAGCCGCGCCGCCGTGGCGTTGACCTCGTGCCATTTGCTCTCAATGCCAAACTCCGCCAGCGTCACGGGCGAGCCGCCGAAGGAGTTGGTCTCCACAATATCGGCCCCGGCCTCGTAATAGGCGCGATGCACGGCCTTGATCCACTCCGGGTGAGTGAACAGCAGGTTCTCCGAGCAGTTTTCAAACTCAGGGCCGCCCCAGTCCGCGATGGTGGGATTGTTCTGTTGCAGCATGGTGCCCATGGCGCCATCGAGCACCAGAATTCGGGCGGAGAGCGACTCCAATAATGCGTTTTGGCGGTCTTGCCAGTTACTCATGAGGGGTTTTCTTCATGGTACGACAAGGCCGCGCCGGACTTCATTGCTGAGGTTTGGGAAGGGCGAGCTCCAGTTTCTGTTTGGCGGTGCCCTGGACGGTGAAGGGAATGGCAGAGGCGGCAAAGCTCTGAAGATAATCCGGCTCTCTGGCGAGGAGCTCGTCGCCTTCGGGAAAGACGAAGGCGAGGTAATCGCCCGAAGCCAGGCCGCGCCAGGAAAACGAGCCGTCGCTGTCGGTCTGGTCCATGCGGCGAAGCCAGGTATCGCGGAGACGACCTTTGGGCGCGAGGACGACAAGGGCGCCCGTGACGCCGCGACCCTCACTGAGGAGGCGGCCCTCCACTTCGGCGGTCTCAATCTCCACGACCAGCTTAAGTTCCACTGTGCCGGTGGCGGGGACAATGACCCGGCCGTCCCGGACGGAGGCGCCTTTCGCGATAACGGAGCGAAGCACATACGGGTCGCTAGAACCAACAACGGCGGTGTAGGATCCAGGCGGGAGGCCCTCCATGTGGAACGTACCGTCCGGCTCGATGGCGCGGCGCGCTCCGAAGCCGCCGCTGGCTTGAGTCAGGGTTACCGCCGTCTGCGCACCCAGTTTGGCACGATTACCGACAAATTCAACTGTGCCTCGAATAGAGGCCAGCGGGGCGGGGTCGAAGGAGATCTCCTGATTGTCCCGGTTTACTTCCACCTCCAACAGCGCGATCATCTCCGACTGACCCTGCTGGGTGACGACGAATTGATAGCGCCCGCCCGGCACTCGCATCGGGCTGGCCGCACCGTACAGATACTCGCTGCGCAGCGAATAGGAGGCAGCACCATAGATCGACGGCCCGCGGAAAGCGACAAACGGCGTGGAGCCTTCGATGTTGGCGGGCAGCTTGATCACAATGCTGTAGGTCGGCACCGGACTCATAGCGACAGGCGCGTTGAATTCCTGACCGGCGGAGAGCTCGATGAGCTCAGCGGCGGCCGGATCCGTGGTGGCTGGATAGAAAGTGAGCGGATACGCTGGAACGTCACCGTTATCCGGGCGCCTGCCTGCGGCGAACCAGGGCTTGCCTTGCATGGCCAGAACGTAGCGGCCCGCGGCCAGGTTGGCGAATCTGAAGTAGCCTTGGTCATCGGTGGTTGTGGAGTTCGTACGCAAGGCGGAGCGGCTCTCACCATTGCCTGTCACGCGGTAGAGATATCCGTTGGCCCACGGCACGGGATCGCCGTTGACGTCGGTGACGCGGCCCGAAACTACGGCCCCTGGAACGAGCGCGAAGACAAGGTCCGTGGTGTTCTCGCCGGGGCCGGTGACAACCGCTGAAGAGTACTGCTGATAGAGGCGGCGCTGGTTGTACGCCTGCGGCGCGAAACCGTTGCGTTCCACCGAGAGCGTGAACTTGCCGAGGTGCACTTGTGTAAATTCAAATCGGCCGTCGGCAGCGGTGACGACGGAGATCGGCTGGGCCCTGCTCATCGAGGGAGCCAGGAAGACCCGGGCCTTGGCAATCGGCGCGCGGGACAGATTATGGACGACGGTTCCGGCGATGACGTAGGTATCGGCGGCGGAGAGTGGAGTTGCAGGACTCAGAAGGAGGAGACAGGCGGCCAGACGCATCAGTTCTGGTCCTCCTGCGCGAGTTCCAATTGGAGGATCTCCTTTGCCCCGGCACGGACATCGACGCGCTTCATCCGATTGGCGAAGCGCTCCATGACTTGCGGATTCTCGTACTCTATTTCGAGACCTTCCGGTAGTGCCAACAGTCCGTACGTTCCGGGCGCCAGGCCTCGAACGCTGGTATCTCCTTTAGAGTCACAATGTTCGCTCCGCACCGATTCGCCTTGCCCGTTGAATATCAGCACCTGTGCTGACGTCACGGGCTTGCCGCCGGCCAGCACACTGACATCCAGTTGCGCCGGTCCGGGCGCCAGCTGAATTTCAATGGGAGGCGGAGCCGATCCCTCCGTCACCGTCAAATCCTCATGCAGCAGGTCCACGCCCCCGGAGGTCACCGCAGCTACGTACCGCTCCCCGCGATAGCGTCGCAGATCGATGTGATATCTACCGGGCCAGACACCCCGAAAACCCTGCTTGACTGACCTTTCTACGCTGATCGGGATTGGCTCATCGCCGCGACCACGTTCTCTCGACGTCAAGGCCATATCGAAAAAGCCCGGTCGCAGTTCAGCCTCTGCACCGTGAACCAGCACTTCAATATCCACCGGGCGATTGAGCGTCAGATTGACACCATCCATCGGAGCATTGCCGACCTGTATCGCGATCCGGCCGCGCTCCTCCGCCTCCTTGATCTTTCGCGTCGCGCTCAGCTCAAATTGCCCCGCCGGCACGTCGAACATCTCAAATTCACCGTTGGCGGAGTTGACTGCAACGCGATTGCCCATGGGCAATTCACCTCGCCGGCTCAATTCCAGCGTGACGGGTTGGTATGGGACGTGGTTGAGGATGCGGCCGCGAATGCGGAACGCCGGTCTGGATGGAACGGTGAATTCGATTTGCATCGCCTGGCCCGACTCCAGCTTCAACACCTGTGCCGCACTCTGTTCCGCCACGCCAGGATAATACTGTGCAATGTATGCCTCGCTGGAGCCGGCAATCCGTGCGCCTGGCTCTCCCAGATAAGTGAAAGAACCACGGCGCCCCATCACCCGCACCAGATACTGACCGGCCGGCATCTCAGCAAGACGAAAACTGCTCAGATCGTCCGTCGTCCAGAAACTCGAAGGAGAGAGCTTCGCCCGGCCTGACTCAATCGTGCGCCGGTAAGCCTGGACACGGAGGCCCAGGACTGGCTCGCCGTCCTCGTTCAGCACCTTGCCGGTGATCGCCGCATATCGCTTCAGCTTCACAGTCAGCGATTGCCGCTCCTGGTTCGACAGCGCTGTCTCTGCGCCGCGTTCGTAACCCGGCCGCAAGGCAGCGACGCTCATGTACCGACGCACTTCCGTGTTCTGGAATACGAAGCGCCCGTCCGGCCCTGTGAACTGGCTGGCCTGTCCAAATGTGACCAATGCCCGTTCGATGGGCAGGCCCGTCGAGGCGTCCACCACGATGCCTTCGACCGTCCGCTTCTCGACGTTCTGTTGTACTGGCGGCTGCGCGGCCAGCAGGGCCAGGCAGACGGCGCTGCCCAGCCCCAGATGAAGCGTGCCATTAAGCGAACTTGTACGTCCCCGGCTCGGGCAGCGCCGGCGGGTCCATCTTCAGCTTGTAGTCAAACGCCTTGGGCATCAGGTCGAGCTGCGACGCCATCACCTGATCCCACGTCACGGCCTGGCCGGAGTACGCCGATTCGCGCGCCATGATGCAGGTCATCGTGGACTCGGCGATCGACATGCCCTGATTCAGATACGGCCCCGTGCCACGAATGGAGGCGTGCAGTTGCTGATGCTCGACCACATACGGATTCACCTTGTCGTCCGTGCCCAGATCGAGCCCGTCGGAGACTCCCTTGGAGCCCACCACCATGTCGCTGACATTGGAGTAGACGCCGCGCGGATACTGCCGGCAGTGCGACGAGTACTTCACCCCGTTGGCGTACTCAAAGTCCGAGGCCATGTGGTCGTAGATATTGCCGTAGAGCTCCTTGCCCTTGCGCCACGAGATGCCACCGCTGGCCACCACGCGCACCGGGTGCGCGCCCATCACCCAGTTGATGAAGTCGATGTTGTGGAAGTGCTGCTCGACGATCTGATCGCCGCAGATCCACACGAACGAATACCAGTTGCGGTGCTGCCATTCCATGTCGGCCCACTTCTCGTCGCGCGCCTGCACGTGGAACACCGGCCCGGAGAGGTACTTGGAGTAGCACGCGCGGATGTCGCCGATGGCGCCGTTCTTGATCTTCTCCACCGTCTGCATGTAGTTGGTCTGGGCGTGCCGCTGGGCGCCGGAGACCACGGAGAGCTTCTTCTGCTCGGCGAGTTTGGCGGCGACCATAAACCGGCGGCAGCCAACCGGGTCGGTGGCAATCGGCTTCTCCGTGAAGACGTGCTTGCCGGCATTCACCGCCGCTTCAAAGTGCATGGGACGGTAACCGGGCGGCGTGCAGAGCATCACTACGTCCACGCCCGAATTCACCAGCTTGCTGTAGGCGTCGAAGCCCACAAAGTGGTTTTCCGGGGCTACCTTGATCTTGGTGGCGAAGTCCTTCACCAGTTCTTCGGCAGTGGGGATCACCAGCTTGCCGTTGCGCGGCACGGGTTTGCCGGCATAGCGCGCGGCGGTCTTCGGATCGCGCAACCGGTTGAGCGAGCCTTCGAGCTTGTCCTCGAAAACATCGGCCATGGCGATCAGTTCCACGTTGTCGGTGCCGGCGAAGAGATCGGTGACGGCCTGTGTGCCGCGCCCGCCGCAGCCAACCAGGCCGACTTTCAGTTTGTCGTTGGAGGCAGCCCGGACGGCAGGCGGCTGTCCAAGCGTGAAGGCCGTGGCGGCGGAGAGGGAGGCAGAGGAGAGGAAAGTTCGGCGGGAGGGTGTGTTGGGCATAAGAAGAACTCTATGCCCAACACGATATCCAGATCTGGAATCCGGCACAAGGGCCTCGCGATTACCAGCGGTTAAACTGGCGCGACGGCGGCAGCCTCATTGAACGAATAGCCGAATCCGCGGACTGAGCGGATCAGTGCGGGGTTGGCCGGATCGTCCTCGATCTTCTGGCGCAGGCGCAGAATGTAGACGTCCACCGTGCGATCTGTCACCGCGCGGTCGTGCCCCCAAACCGAATCCAGCAACTGCTCGCGCGAAAACACAACGCCGGGGCGCGCCATCAGAAACTCCAGCAGCTTGAACTCGGTGGCGGTCAGTTGCAGCTCGTCGCTATTCAACTTCACGCGGCACGAGGAGCGGTCCAGTTCCAGGGCGCCCGATTTCAGCGCGCGCACCGGCTGGGCCTGCTGGCGGAATTGGATCTTGATACGCGCGATCAGCTCGCGCACAAAAAAGGGCTTCACGATGTAATCGTTCGCGCCGAGTTCCAGGCCGACGATGCGGTCTGTCTCCGAGGCGCGGGCCGTCAGGAAGATCACCGGGATGTGGGCCAGGTCCGGATGCGCCCGGATGCCCTTGCAGATATCGAGGCCGTCGGAATCCGGCAGCATGATGTCGAGCAGGATCAGATCCGGCCGCTCGCGGCGGCAAAGATCGACGGCGCCTTTGCCCGTCTGGGCGCCAACCATCTGGAAGCCGTCCTTTTCCAGGTTGTACTTCAAGAGCGCGTAGAGGTCAGTGTCGTCTTCGATCAGTAGGATTTTCTTCATGTTCCTGGGCCTGTCTCTACAATTATCGCGCCTGCCGTGACAGTTGCATGACAGGGCGGTGAATTGAGGTTGACAGCCGTGTTTAGACCGCGCCCTCTTCGCCCAGGCCGAGGTCGTGGGCCGGCAGCGTGAACCAGAACGTGGAGCCCTGGTCCGGCAGGCTCTCCACGCCCACCTCTCCGCCCTGTGCCTTGGCCATGTGTTTCACGATGGCCAGGCCGAGCCCCGTGCCGCCCATCTCGCGCGAGCGTGCCTTGTCGACGCGATAGAAGCGCTCGAACAGGCGCGGCAGTTCCTCCTTCGGGATGCCAATGCCCGTGTCCTGCACCCGCACGCGCATGCCGTCGGGCAGTTCCTCCGTCGAGACCGTGATGTGGCCACCCTCCGGCGTGTACTTGATGGCATTGTCGAGCAGGTTGGACATCATCTGGTGGACGGCCTCGGAGTCGCAGAACACTTCCCGGGTCGGGTCGCCGCGGTGCAGATCCAAAGAGATGTTCTTCTTATCGGCCACCGGCTGCAGGGAGTCCACGCAATCCTGCAACAGCGAATTCAGATAGTAGGAGGCAAACTGGAATCGCTGGCTCTTGAGCTCGATCCGGGAGAGCGTCAGCAGGTCCGCCGTCAGCCGTCCCAGCCGCTCCGCGTTCTGGCGGATGATATTCAGGAACCGGATGTTGTGGTCGGAGTCGTGAATGGCTCCGTCCAACAGAGTCTCGGTGTAGCCCTGAATCGACGCCAGAGGAGTGCGCAGCTCGTGGCTGACGTTGATCACGAAGTCTTTCCGTACGCGCTCCAGCTTCTCCATCTCCACGTGCTCGTGCTGCAACTCCTCAAACATCAGCCGCAACTTGTCGCCCGTCTCATTCAACTGCCTTCCCAGCGTGCCCAGCTCGTCGTTGCCCACGCGTTCCAACCGGGTGTTGAAGTTGCCCGTGGCGAGCGTGGAGGCGTAATCGATGATGGCCCCCAGGCGCGCGGAAAAATAGCGCGCGAAGAAGGCCGCCAGCAGGATGGCGGGCAGAAACGCCAGCGCCATATAGATCAACAGTTTTCGCCGGATCTCGGTGACTTGCGAGCGCACTTCGCGCAACGGCAGAGCCAGGCGCGCCGCGCCCTCCCGCACCGGACCTGCGACATAGAGCGAGTTGACGCCGAGAGTCGGGCTGCGCCGGATTGCGGTTTCCAGCCGCCCGGCGAGCGCCGCCCGCACCTCGGGCCGGTCGCCGTGGTTTTCCATCTTCGCGGGCTCGGCCTCGGAATCGAGCAGCACGCGGCCGTCCGGTGCGATCACGGTGAGCCGCCCGCCCGCCGCCACCGCCATGGCGCGCACGTTCTCATTCGTCAACTGCAGGATGTTCTGCCGGCCCAGCACGCCCAGCATCTTCATCTTGTCCTGCATCTCCACGGTCAGGCCCTGTACATAGGCGCTTTCCGCCATCTCGGAGGCCAGAAAATCAACGGCCGTCAGCGCCACCACCATGATCAGGAGGACGGCGAAAATGAGTTTGAAAAAGATGCGTGCGGTCATGAGGAGTAGAGGTGATGCAGGCGGATATAGGCGAGAACTTCAGGGGTCAGCTCATCCACCGCGGCGCCCGCCGCCAGACGAGCGCGGATATCGGAGGAGGACACGTGCAGGGCCAGCGTCTCCAGGCGGTGCACCGTAGCGCCCGCCGGCGCCGGGTAACTGTAGCCCGGGCGCGACACAACAATAAACTCCACGGCGCGCACCACTTCGTCCGCCCGATACCACGTGCCGATTTCGGCGAAGGCGTCGGCGCCGATCAGAAACAGCAGCTCGTCGCCGGCCGCTAGCGAGGCCCGCACGAGCTGGATGGTGTCGTAGGAGTAGCTCAGGAGCCGCCCCGCCTCCAGCCGCGAGGCCTTCAGGCGCAGGTCGCATTCGCAGGCCAGCTCCACCATGCGATGGCGGTGCTCGTAGGACGTGGTGGCGCCCGCCGGCTTGTGCGGCGGATTGCCCGATGTGATGAGCAGAACCTGATCCAGCCCGAAGCGATCCGCGGCTTCCTGTGCCACGCGAAGATGCGCCCGGTGAATCGGATCGAAGGTTCCGCCGAAAATGGCGGTTCGCAACTTCCCTCCAGTGTAGTATTCCTGCGTTACAGTTCCATCAACAGTGCAGCAGCACTTTCAAGACGCCGGGCTCCTGCGCGCGCTCAAACGCGCGGGCCGCATCTTTCAACGCGTATTCGCCCGAGATCATCCCGTCCAGTTGCAGGCGCCCGCCCTTGAGCAATTTCATGGCAGGTGCGAAGCGCCCGCAGCGCGAGCCGACGAGGGTGAGCTCGTTGACGATGATGGGCGCGGTGTCGATGGGCACGGCGCCATGCACGGTGGATTTCAGAATCAGTGTGCCGCGCGGCTGCGTCATCGCCACCGCCGTGGCGAGACCCTCGGCGGAGCCTGTGGCCTCCACGGTGTAGGCATAAGCGGCGGCCGGGCGCTCGCTGCCGGTGCACGGCTCCACGCCCAGCGGCTCCACAATGCGCATCTTGTCCCGATGCCGCCCGTAGAGATGCACGCTAGCGCCGTGCAGGGCCAGCACCTGCGCGATCAGCAGCCCCAGCTTGCCGTCGCCCAGCACGGCCACCTCCGCGGCCTTGGGGATCCGCACCTGCTCCAGGATTTCGCAGGCTGCCGCCAGCGGCTCGATAAAGACGGCGTGCGCGGTCTGCACAGTGTCGGGCACGGCCACCAGATTCTCCTCCGGGAGAGTGAGGAACTCGCGAAACGCGCCGGGCTGCCGGACGATGCCCAGAACGCTCCGCCGCGGGCAGTGGCGGCCCAGGCCGCGCGCGCACCACTCGCAGCGGCCGCAGGCCAGGTTGATCTCACCAGCCACGCGGCGGCCCACCCAGGCCCCGCTATCGGCCTCCACCACTTCGCCGATGAACTCGTGCCCCGGCGTGCCGGCAAAGCCGTAGTAGCCCCGCAGCAGCTCGATATCCGTGTTGCAGATGCCGCCGCACAATAGGCGGATCAGGGCGTGACCAGCGGGCCGCTTGGGCACGGCGCCGCGGCGCACGGAAACACTCTGGTTTTCGAGATGGACGCGGATCATTGCGGGCGAGCCTTGCGGATCCGGCTCCAGTACCACCACAGGCGCTGCTCCGCCGGCAGGTTGGGGTCCCGCGCCTGCGCCACGGCGCACACCAGCGTGTCTTCCACGCACGGGTCTTGGCGCGTACCCGTCAGCTCGCAGAGCCGGGTGTAGAGCCGGCGGCCATCCTGCTTCTTCAACTGGTCCACGTTGCGGATGCCCAGCATCTCGAAATCCTTGAGAAACGCCTTGCCGATCCCGGCCAGGTCAGCGAGCTGCGCGTGTCTGCCATGTCGTCACCACCCTCAACAAGGGATATGATGCCAGAGATGCAACGAGTCTGTTTCCTTCTCCAGGTCAAGAAAGACCGCCTCGCCGAATACAAAGAGCGCCACAAGGCGGTGTGGCCCGAAATGCTGCAGGCGCTCAGCGACACCGGCTGGCACAACTATTCGCTTTTCCTGCGCGCCGACGGCCTGCTGGTGGGCTACGTAGAGACGCCGGATTTCGACGCCGCCCGCGCCGCCATGGCCCAGCTCGACGTCAATGCGCGCTGGCAGGCCGAAATGCGCGATTTCTTCGAAGATCCGGCCGGCCGCAACGCCGACGAGCAGATGGGAGCCTTGGAGCACGTCTTCTATCTCGCTTAAACTAGAAGGTTCGTGAACAGCCAACTCCTCTGCACCAACGCGCAGTGCCGCGCCACGTATTCCATCGAAGACGTCCTCTATACGTGCCCCGCCTGCGGCGCGCTGCTGGAGGCAGACTACCCGGGCATGAGCCTGGAGCCCGCCGCCACCAAACGGCTGTGGCGCGAGCGCCGCATGAACAACACGCCCATCGATCAGAGCGGAGTCTGGCGCTACCGCGAGATGCTGGGCTTCGTCGACACCGCAAGCCACTGCGCCGTCACGCTGCGCGAGGGCAACACACCGCTGCTGGCCGCGCCCCGCGCCGCGCAGTACGGCGGCCTGGATGCGCTGGTCTTCAAGCACCAGGGATTCAACCCCACGGGGTCGTTCAAGGATAACGGCATGACCTGCGGGGCCACTCAGGCCCTGCGCCTCGGCATGCAGCGCGTGGCCTGCGTCTCCACCGGCAACACCTCGGCCTCGATGGCGGCCTACGCCTCCGCCGCCGGCCTCACGCCCATCATCTTTCTGCCCCACGGCAACATCAGCTACGGCAAGCTCGCCCAGGCCCTGGAATACGGGGCGTTGACGCTCCAGGTGGAGGCCAACTTCGACCAGATCCTGGCGCTGGTGCGAGTGCTTGCCGATGAGACCGGCATCTACCTGCTCAACTCCGTGAACCCCTTCCGCATCGAGGGCCAGAAGACCATCATGGTGGAGATGCTGGACCAGCGCGACTGGCGCGTGCCGGATTGGGTAGTGGTCCCCGGCGGCAATCTGGGCAACATTTCGGCCTTTGGAAAGGGCTTCCGCGAGCTGCTACGTATGGGCTTCGTGGACCGGCTCCCACGCTTCGCCGTCATCCAGGCCGAGGGCTCCGCGCCCTTTGAGGCCTACTTCCACGCCCGCGGCGAGTTTGTCCCCGTGACGGAGCCCGAGACGCTGGCCACGGCCATCCGCATCGGCGACCCGGTTTCGTGGCCCAAGGCGATTCAGGTGATCGACGATTCCAACGGCGTGGTGGGCAAAGTGACGGAGCAGGAAATCGCGGATGCCAAGGCCGTGATCGGGCAGTGCGGCATTGGGTGTGAGCCGGCCTCGGCAGCCACGCTGGCGGGCATCCGCAAGCTGACGGCTGCGGGTGTGATGGCGCCGGATGCCGACGTGGTGGCCATCCTGACGGGCAACGTGCTGAAGGACCCGGATTACATCTACAAGTACCACACGGGTCAGTTGAAGACGCCTTCCCAAGCGCCGATTGCGCCGACGTTCGGCAACATGCCGCTGGTGGTCCCGAACGATCCGGCTAAAATTGCGGCGCTGCTGGCTGAACGAGTGCCAGCCTCAAGGTAAACTGAAGGTGTCGGCACATGTGGGACCGTAGCTCAGTTGGATAGAGCATCTGCCTTCTAAGCAGAGGGTCGCAGGTTCGAGTCCTGCCGGTCCTACCAATCCTTTCAATCAGATACCACAATGGCCCGGATTGGTTTCGGGCCATGTGTGTGTGGTTTGTGACGTAACCGCCTCTGACCGGCCTTCCAAACGATGAAGTCCAGGCTCGGACTGTCAGTCTCTTGCCCGCGGCTGAGAGTTGAGCCGCTTGTCCCCACCAGGCTGGCGCTCCCGAGTGCGGTCTTTGGCTTCAAGTTGAAACGAGAATCGGGCAAGCGAAAAGGCCGCGCGGACATCGCCCTTCATGATGAGCGCGAACATGATCACCACCGCGGGGATAGCAACCATCACGAAAACGATGAGGGTGACGCTCATTTGATGGCGCTCCCTCTAACCGCCGCAACCAGTTGCTGGACCTCTGCAGTTTTCCTACTGATTCTCTCGGTGGCCTTTGCAGCAGCTTCTACTAGCGCCTCCAGCAATTCCGGTATGTAGTCGACTGCCGCCAGGCGCAATCGTCGCGGGGCGTCGTTGAAGGCATACTCTTCCACTTTCGACTCTTCAGCAAACTCCAACATTTCACGGTCCTGATGGAGATTCCCCATTTACCGCCGACTTTTGCATAGCCGACCTGTTCTGAATACGACTCTGAATGGTCAGGACTGGTCCATCCACCAGGCAGGTCAATCCAGCACACGAGCCCTACATTCAAAGGCTTTAGCGCAGAGTCCAATTCCGCTACCTGCTTGGTTAGCTGGTCAGATTCAGCATTCAAAGTACTCGCTGCGGTTGACAGTTGTTGGAAAGATGTTTGAACCCGTGAGAGGAGGGCGAAGGTTCTTTTG
>JADKID010000043.1 GCA_016721425.1 Bryobacterales bacterium
TTCGAAATGTACCGCACCCGCCCCCACCCGTCCGTAAACCAAGTCTCGATCTCCGGGTTTCTCTCCATCGCAGCCGTCCCCTGCGAAGGATCCGCCTTCGCCAGCCACGGAGCCGCCTCCCCCAGGCTCCAGACACGCGGAACCGGTACCCGATGTCCACAGGCCGAGGCCGCCACGGCTGGCGCTCTCCCGCCCGCCTGGCAATCCCCCGGTTTCAGCCAAAGCGAGCCACGCCGCCCGCCACTGGCCCCAGGCTCGCCACCGCAATCCACGCCGGTCATTCTTCATCCAGGCGCAACCATCAGCCGGTCCAGGCCTCCCGCGGCCTTCGGCGCCGTCGCACCGCAAAACTCCGGCCGAGCAAACGGAAAGAGGATCACACATACGACGTAAGGCCCAAAGCCACGCCCAGGACCCGGCGCGATTGACATCGGGAGAAAGGAGCGCTGGGCTATCCGTAATCCAGCGCAGCCGTTTCGTTCAAAGCCCGAGCGGCCCTGAATCCGCGCATAAGCCAGCAACACCATCGAATATTCAGCGCGAAGCCGCAGCCCCCGCCGGATTCTCCTCAAATGCATCCAGCGCTTGGTCGGGCTGCGGAACACCAGGGCGCCCATCTCCACCAGCGACCGAGCCACCGGCCTGCTCGCCGATCAAGTGAGCACGGGCTCAGCCCATCTGGTCGTCCACTCCGGCGGCAACGCGTGTCCCGATCCAGCGCCGAAACCTGTGCCTCCGCGCTCTGCCCCGCCGCACGCGCCAGCCAAAGGAAGGCGCAATCACCAGCAACGCCAGGCCTCTCAGGAAAACCCCGGCACTCCAATTCACTCGATGCACTACGGGATCGACGGCTACTGACAACAGTAACTCGCCAGGCTATCCGCACGCCCGGTGCCCCTAACTCGGCCTATGCCGGAACGCTATCTCCCCATCACCCGCTCCCACCCCACATCCACCAACCGCACCACCAGCACCGCCAGCTTACACCGCCCGCGCCGCCGCCATCGAACCATAAAACCACCTCCGCCCCGCCCGCCGGCACACCCGCATCCGCTCCACCTCCACCCCAGCCCCGTCACGCGGACACAAATCCACCGGCCCGGCCCCGCTACCTCCACCGCCAGCCGCCACCGGCAAGTCATCCTCGGCCGTCACCGTGCAATCCACCCACCTCGGCCGACACCCGGTAGCTCCGCACCCGAAGCCCGACCGCTCCCGCCTCCTCCAGGAGCGGGCCGCTCACCACCACCACCGCGCCCGACCGCGCCGCCCGCCGGATCCCTCCGCCGCGCCACCGCCCCACAACCGCCCCCGCACGCATCGCACCCGGCAGTCGCTCCGCCCAACCTCTCCTCCGCGCCGGTCAGCGCCCCCAGCCAGTAATCCATCAGCACGCCATCATCCATCGCCCCGGCACGGTGGCTCACCACGCCCTCCTCTCCCCCACCAAGGCATCCGCAGCCGCCCCAGCGCCCGGTGCCGGATCACCCACACATGCCCTTCCGATACCCCGGAAACTCCTCCCACCTCGCCCCCCGTCCGCTCGCCTAAAAAGGTCATCACCACCACGCTCCGCTCCACGCTCCCCCAATCGCGCCAGGCACTCCGCCAACCGCCCCTCGTCCACCGCCTCTTCCCGCCGACCCGCTCCCCGCCGCAAACCGCGCATGCTCGCCAGCAGGCCCTGCCGCCGCTGAGCCCGCCGCCAGTTCAATACCACCAGCGTCCAGCAAAGGAAGGACGCCAGCTGCTCCCGGCTCCAGCAATCGCCAACCCGCAGACCCTCCAGCGTGATCAGCAGCACCTCCTTACGTCCGGGTCCGCCTTACCACTCGTCCCACAGATGCCGCAATCCGTACAGCCGCACCGCGAGGCCAGCCGCCGGTACAACTCCCCCTCGGCTCCCGATCGCCGCCGGCCCCGATCCAAGGCCAGCTCTGCACTCTGCCGTCGTGTCCAACGGATTCGCGACCAGCGAATATAGCATGGCGCGAAATCTTCATCACGGATGTGTAACGCCCCGCCCCTTCGTTACACATCGATCCCGGCAAAGAACTGGGACAAAGACCGAGGCAAAAAGGGCCCAACATGATCCCAACCAGCGATCCGGAACCCGCATCGACAGTTCGCCGCAAGCATCTACCGTATCAACACCCGTCCACATCGACGCCCTCCCGGCGGAACTCGGCATTAATACCTCGTTCTCGACGAGCAGGCCGCTCCTTCCTCTCCGGCTACCGCGCCGTGTTCCCCCTCGTCCATGACCATCGCCAAAGTCATGCCCGTCGAGAACCTCCGCTACCTCGCTTCTCCCATTTCGAGGGCGACGGAATTCGGCGCCATGGACCCTTCCTCGCCGCCGCCCCCATAGCGTCCCGCTCGCCAGCCAGATCGGCGCCCTCACCTCCGTCAACGACGCGGCGGATCGCCCGCGCGCGCCCTGGCGAACGGCGAGGCGCTTCACCACCGGCCGCCACCGCTTCCAGTGGATCGATACCCCACGTCCCCGGCTGGGATTGCGGCGTCCTCTTCGACGAAACTACCCGCACCCTCCTCTGCGGCGACCTCTTCACCCAAGGAGGCACCGGAGCCCCGCACCCTCACCGAATCCGACATCTCCCACCCCAGCGAACAGTTCCGCAAACCCCTCGATTACTTCGCCCACGCCGCCAACACCACCGCCATTCTCGAGACCTCGCCGCCCTCGGCCCGAAACCGCTCGCCTGCCTGCACGCGGCGCCTTTCGCGGCGACGGCGCCGCCTCCCTCCGCGAGTCTCGCCTCACTCCTGGAGCGCGAGCGCCTGTCCGCCTCGGCGCGCGGTTCCGCCGCACGGTATAATGGACTCTTCCGCCTCGCAGAACGCCGCCCAAACTCCGCATCACCGTGCTGATCCCCTCACCGGGTCTCCCCTGCGGCTCCAGCGGGGCCGCGCGTCCCACTCCGCCAACCTCGTCACCCCGGAATCCATCTCCTTCGGTTTCAAGTGCGAGTCGAGCCGACCCCAACTTCCTGGGCAATTCACCCAGGGCCCCAAAGCCACCCGCTTCGTCTACGTGAACTCCGGCTCCTACGCCGGCCAGCCCCGGCACCCTCTGGAACCGCCGCGCCAAAATATCTCTCATGACCATCACCGAAGAGCAGATCGCCTCCGTCCAACCCCGCGGCCATCTCCTCGAAACCCGCATCCCCGGAACCGCCAAAGACGGAGGCCCGTCTGCGCCTCAGTCCGCCCAATCGTCTGGAGCGAGCTCGCCAGCTAGCCCAGGCGCCCCCTCTGGCACCGGCTATCTGCGCTCGCCCTCCGCCTGGAGTCATGTGCTTTCGTGAGTACAGAGAGGAGGCGCCATGCCCAGAATCGCAGTCAAAAACAACAGCCGCATCTCGTTGCGGGTTCCAGTTGCCGAAGAGGCGGTCCTCATGCGGGCGGCTCTGCGGGAACACGGACCTGACGGATTTTGTCCGCCAGCATAGCCAAAGCCGCCATGGATGTCGTTTCGGAAGCCGAGCGTGTCAAGCTCTCCGCCTGACAGCCTGCGGGTGCTCCACCTGCTGGAAAATCCCCTGTGCCAAATGCGAAGTTGTTGGCCGCCGCAAAGGCGCTGCCAAAGCGGAAATGAGCATTCCGGCATGGCATGAGGAGCCAATCAGCAAACGGCACGATCGGGACGCCCTCCATTCCGATATCGTGAAACGCGGGTTGGCCCGTTACGCCGTGCCGGCCTTCCGTTTGGCGCGTTTGGGAGTCGACCAAAAGCTACAAGGGCAAGGACGTGGCGGACAACTCCTCCCTGCGGCTGCGGAAGTGGGCGGCGTTGCGCTGCTCGCAGATGCCAAGAACGCCAACGTGGCCGGCTGGTATGCCCGCTACGGCGCAGTGCCCCTGGAAGATGCTCGCTCACGCTGATGCTGCCGCTGGCAACAATCAAGGCCGCGCTGAACGCCGTGGAATGACCTGGCTCCCTCGATCCGGAACTTCCCCCCGGCCCCGCGTCACGTCCAGCCAGAGGTAACAGATCAGATTGCTCGCCAGGAAGTCGCGTGATCCCGTGGGATCGGGCGGACCACTGGTGCCCACCAGCCGCAGCCCCTTCGCCTCGGGTAAGTGCTCCGCCGGCCACGCATCCAGCAGATCGTCCACCAACGGGTAAGGGTCCTCTTCGGGCGGAGTCCACGGCAGAAAGATAGTAATCCAGATGCGCCTCGTGGATCACCTGGATTGCCGCTTCGATGGCCGGTCACCCCACCAGCATCAAGGCGGTCCCCTGGACCGCGCGCGACCCCAGTCGCTGCGCCGCCGCGCCGTCAAACCTCCCAAACCAGCCCCCCGCCAGCACTCCCGCCGTCACTGTCAAACTTTGCCAAACCCTGTTACTGGAGCTACACTCAGGAAAGAAGAAAGCACATCAGAAACCGCCCATGAACGTATCGCTAACCCCGAACTGGAGAAATTCCGTGCACAGCAAGGTGCACGCGGGCCTACAATTCAGCCAGTGAAGTCGTCCGGGAGGCACTCCGTCTCCTGGAACAGCACGAACAGTCCGCCGCTCAACTTGGCGAATTCAACAAGGAACTGGGGCGCCGGTTGGCCGCTCGATTCCGGCGGGCACGTCGACCCTGCCGCCGCCCTCTCCGCCTCAGGCGCAAATCCGAACATCGCCGCAAGCAGCCAGCATGAGTGGTTTGTCCTCGCCGCCGAGACCGAAATGGACCCCAACGACATCTGGGACTACATCGCCGCCGATAGCCCGGACGCCGCCGATCGACCGATGGAAAAGCGGTTCGCCACGATCGAAGCGCTGGCGCGAAACCCAGGAATCGGTCATAGCGGAAGACCTGACGCCCCACCCCGTCCTCTTCTTTCCGGTCGGATCCCGATCATCTATCGGCATCGGCCGGAGGATTGCCCGGTGGAGATCGTTGCCGTGACCAGGGAGCGCGGGACATCCCGGCATTCCTGCGCACGATAGCGGCCCCTCCCTCATCTCCGAGGACCGCGCCCGCCCGCGTCAGAACCGCGGCAGCATCCCCGTAACACAATCCCTGCCTGGGGTCTGCCGAATCAGATACCCCCGAGAACCACCCGTCGTGGTTAGGTCGACCCCTCTGACCGGCAGGCTCAAACAGACCAATCACTGCCTCGCCGGCATCGGAAACACCAAGGGCCGCCAGATGAGGACGAATAGCATGCCGTACCACCTCGATCTCCAACCTTGCTGATCGACTGCCGGCCAGGGAGGTAGGCCCTCATACTATTTGTGGAAACAAGGCATCGCGGTCGCTCCGCCGATCGCGAACGCGGTTCCAGAGGTTTGGAAGAGAAGTAATTCAATTCGCCACCGCTGGACGGCGAATGAAGATACGGTCGGCGTGTAGTACCTCCGGCACAAGTGCTCGACCTTGCGGTCAAACCCGGCTTCGTTCAGTACCTCGTTCACCTTGCCGTAGTAGGGGTGTGCTGCCGTTCGGGGCATCTCTTCCGAGCTGATCCACAGACCCGGCTGCTTCGGTTTCCTGCGACCCATCGCCATACTTACTTAGATGCCCGAAACATTTCACGGGTCACATGTTTTGGGGACTTTTACCACGGGCTGCTAGGATGGGCGGCGCCATAATCTCCGACGACGTCACCCTGTATGTGAGGTAACGCGTTACTCGGAAGTCAGCCAGAAGTCCTCTTCTGGGAGATCACGCCTGGTAATCGCCCTTCCGTCCGCCAACAACCGAACGGCTATGCGGAAATGATCCACCTTAACTAGAAGTCGCCATGTCCATATGTGCTCTGTCCGGATTGCTCCTGGGCGACGACGCAACTAGCCCACGGGTCGATCTATCGTGTGATGGTGGGGAGGCCCTGAGGCCTTCAACGATGTCGCGAAACGGAAAGGACCGCGACCTACGCGAAAGACCGACCCCAAAACGGCGGACTCGATCAGGCGAAATCCGCAGTCCTCAATCGTCTCGGTTCACCCGACGATACGGCGATACCGAATCACCCTTAGCCCCGCCCCGCCGATGAAACCTTTCCCGTTCACCGCGATTTTCCGACTTTCTTTCCCACCAAATCAATCGTTTAGCCTCCGCCCCCCACCAAAAGCCGAAAACCTATGCTTCATACTGTGGCAGGTCCAAGCTGCGGCCCAACCGAAGCACCGAAACCGTAGACCCGAAGGAGCGAACCAATGAAGCAGGAGCACCACAGCATGACACCCCACGACCCGCCGCACCACGGCCCCACCCACCCCTAACCCCATGGCCCTCACCCGCGTCACCGACAAAAAAATCGCCGCCAACCGCGCCAACGCCCAAAAATCCACCGGACCCCGCACCCCGGAGGGCAAGGCCCGCACCGCCCGCAATGCCTGCAAACACCATCTCTACGCCCGCACTCACACCATCCCGGCCGAATGGCAGCAGCGCCTCATCGCCCAGGCCGTCGAGGCCACCGCTGAATTCGCCGCCGATCAGCGGCTCCGGGACCTCCACGCCCTCTACCTCTACCTCGAACTCTGGGGCAACGAAGTCGATTCTCTCGGCGAGGCCTATCGCCGCCACGCCATCCGCCTCGCCCACGGCGACTTCCGCCGCGGCGCCTACAACTGGCACGTCAAAACACCCCTCGCTCGCGCCTTCCAGAAACGCCGCATGCACATCAGCGCCCGCATCTTCCGGGCCTCCCGCGATATCGATGCCTACCAGCGCAGAGCCGCCTCACCCTGCGCCCGCCCCCGCACCTTGGCCGCCGCCGCCGGAGCCGCGCAGAATTCACCCAGCGCCGAACCGACCCACATCATTTACATAACAAACCACTTCTCCAACACCCCCACCACCTGCAACCAGCCCGAATCCGCCCTCCCTCGCCCCTCCCCCGCCCATGCCTGCCAGCCCTTCCTCCACCGCCGTCTGATAGACTGGCCCTCGGTAGGTATCGATGGCAAAAGCGGTAAAACTCGAGGGCATCTTCACGCCAACGCTCGTCCCCATGGACGCCCGCGGCAACGTGAACGAAACGGAACTCGCCCGGTTCTTCGAATGGCTCATCCAGAAGGGCGTCCACGGCCTCTATCCCAACGGCTCCACAGGCGAGTTCACCCGCCTCACTGTCGAGGAGCGCCGCCGCATCGTCAAGATCGCCTGCGAGGTCTCCAATGGGCGCGTCCCCGTCCTCGCCGGCGCAGCCGAGGCCAATACCCGCGAGACCCTCATCGCCTGCGAGACCTATGCCCAGTACGGCGCCGCCGCCGTCGCCATCGTCTCGCCCATCTACTACCGCCTCAGCCCCGATTCGGTCTACGCCTATTTCGCCGAAATCGCGCAGAATTCGCCCATCGATGTCACGCTCTACAACATCCCCATGTTCGCCAGCCCCATCGATGTCCCCACCATCCGGCGCCTCGCGCTCGATTGGCCCCGCATCGTCGGCATCAAGGACTCCTCCGGCGACGTCGCCTTCATGATGCGCATGATCGCCGCCATCCGGCCCTCCCGGCCCGATTTCGTCTTTCTCACCGGTTGGGAAGCCGTCCTCTCCCCCATGCTCATGGTCGGCTGCAACGGCGGCACCAACGCCTCCTCCAACGTCGTCCCCGAGCTCACCCGCAAGGTCTGGGAATTGAGCCGCGCCGGCCAGTACGAAGAAGCCATGCGGCTCCAATACCGCATCCTCGAGCTCTTCGATACCATGCTCTATCCGTTTGAGTTTCCCGATGGCTTCCGCGCCGCCGCCGAGCTGCGCGGCTTCAACTTCGGCCACGGCCGACAGCCCCTCAGCCCCGGCCAGCGCGCCGACGAAACCGCCCTCGCCGAGGTGCTCCGCTGCATCCTCGCCGATTTCGGCCTCGTCGATCCGCCCGCCGCCGGCTGCGTCGCCCGCACCGGTCAGACCGGCACCGATAAAATCGGCCAGATCGTCGCCGAAGTCGTCAAAGAGCTCGAAAAGAGAGGCGTCCTCTGAGTCACTCGCTCGTACTCGTGGAAGTCGGCGGCTGGTCGCCCGGCATGGTCATCCTCGATGCCATGGAAAAGGCGGCCGATGTCTCCGTGCTCCAGGCCGAATTGAACGATCAGCCCGGCGTCTGCCTCAAGCTCACCGGCACCCTCGGCGATGTCCGCGCCGCCGCCGATGCCGCCCGCGCCATGGCCCGCCAGTTGGCGGTCCAGATCGTCGTCGACGTCATCCCGTCGCCCGATCCGCGCTCCAGCCCGGCCTACCAGGCCGCACCCGACTTTAACCCGCTCATCGAACAGCCCAGCGTCCACGTGCCGCTGCCAGGAGAGACCCCTATGTCCGCACAAGCCGGATTTGCCATCGGATTCATCGAAACTCAGGGCTTCACCGCCGTCTTCGAGGCCATCGACACCGCCGTCAAAACCGCCAACGTCGAGGTCCTCGCCCGCGAGAAACTCGGCGGCGGCTACATCACCGTCGTCATCAAGGGCGACGTCGCCGCCGTCCGCGCCGCCGTTGACGCCGGCAAGGCCAAGGTCGAAAGCCTCGGCAAACTCGTCGCCGCCCACGTCATCCCCAGCCCCTCGGAGGGAGCCCTCTCGCTCCTCCCCAAATAGGGCGCTACGGCTTCGCGCCCGCCGAGCCCGCACGGACGCACCGGAACCCCAGGTCGTCGTCCGCCATGTCCTGCCTCGTCACCACCGGCACCCGCAGCAGCGGCGCCCCCTCCGTTGCCCACGGCGAGATCTTCGGGCAGCTCATCCAGCTCCCCCCGCGAAACACATACCGCTCCCCCGTCGTCCACTCCCAGACATTCCCCTCCATGTCATGCAGCCCCCACGGGTTAGCCGCCTTCGTCCCCACCGGCTGCGGCGCGCCGTCCGAGTTCTCCCGGTACCACACATACCGCTCGTCCAGTCCCTCGCCCCAGGAATGCGTCGTGGCCGCCCCCGCCCGGTTCGCATACTCCCACTCCCCCTCCGTCGGCAGCCGCGCACCCTTCCACCGGCAGAACGCCTCGGCGTCCTTGTAGTTCACATACACCACCGGCTGCCGCCCCACCACCGCAAATCCCGGATTCCGCCACGTCCGCTCCGCCCCCGCCTTCTCCGCCACCGTCTGGTGCCCGGTCGCCTCCACAAAGGCCCGAAACTGCTCCACCGTCACCTCGGTCTTCTGCATCTCCAGCCCGCTCGGCAACTTCACATACTCCGGCTCCGCCCCCAGCGCCGCCGCACAGGCCAGCACCAGCCAAGCGCGCCTCATAGCACGATCTCCACCGCCCCGCCCGTCTCACGCACCGCATAGACCTGGATCGGCTTCGGCGCCGGCCCGCGCAGCACCTTGCCCCGCAGGTCAAACTCCGAGTGCCCGAGGCTCGTGCAGATCACCGTCCCATGCCGCTCATTCATCACAAGCGGCGCCCCGCCGTGCGTGCACACCCCGCTCACCGCGGCCAGCTTCCCATCCGCCGTCCGCACCAAAATCACCTTCAGCTTCCGCGCCTCGTCGCTGATCCGCAGCGCCTGCGGCAACTCCTTCATCCGCAGCGTCAGCACCCCCCCGCTCACCTGGAAACTCCCCGCCGGAGCCTCCGGCAGGTCGCAGCAACGCGGCGGCAGCGCCGCCAGCAACATCGGACTGAGTAGGAAATTTCGGCGTTTCATATCGGATACACGCAATATATCAGCCCGGCAGAACCCTTGGGCGATCTGCTACCCTGAAGTGGTTATGTCAACGAACAACGGCGACAAGGCGCGCCACAACAAAATCCAGAAACGGCGGGCCATTGCGCGCGCCAAGATCCGTGTGATCAAGGCAGAACTCATCGCCGCTGCCGTAGCCAAAAAAGCTGAGCAGCCCGCCGCCTAACCGCAGCGGTCCCGAACCAATCCGGCCCCAGCGCAGCATTCTGTGTCTGGGGTCGATTTGCGTTTACGCGCTCAACCCGGCAATCTGCGCCCGCAACTGATCCAATAACTGATTCGGCGTCAGGCTCGCCTCCAGCGGCAGCCGCAGCACCCCCGCCGGCGTAAACTGCGCCCCCGGCGTCGTGCTCACCAGGCTCATCAGCTTCTGCGGGTCAATCGCCGCGCCCGGATGGAACTTCACGTTCACCCCGCCGCCCCGCCGGTCAATCGTCTCAATCCCGCACCGCGCCGCCAGCGTCTTCAACTGCGAGAAATCCACCAACTGCCGCAGGCTCTCCGGCGCCGCGCCATACCGGTCTTCCAACTCCGAGAGCAGCGCCCGCGCCTTCTCCGGTTCGCCCGCATCCGCGATCCGCTTGTACGCCTTCAGCCGCTGCTGCTCATCGGCGATATACGTCGCCGGGATGCGAATATCCAGGCCCAGATTCAGCGACGAATGTACCTCCGGCGCCACTACCTCGCCACGCAACTCCCGCGCCGTCTCGTCCAGCAGCTTCACATACGTCTCATACCCCACCGACGCCATGTGCCCGTGCTGCTCGCCACCCAACAGATTCCCGGCCCCGCGCAGTTCCAGATCCAGCGCCGCGATCTTGAAGCCCGCGCCCAGGTCCGAAAACTCCTTCAGCGCCGCCAGCCTCTTCCGCGCCACCTCGCTCAACTCCACATCCGGCGGCACCAGCAGGTACGCATACGCCCGCCGGTTCGAGCGCCCCACCCGCCCGCGCAACTGGTACAGCTCGCTCAGTCCGTGGTTCTGCGCGTTCTCGATGATGATCGTGTTCGCCAGCGGAATATCCAGCCCGTTCTCCACAATCGTCGTGCAGACAAAGACGTCCGCCTCGCGATGCATAAATCCCAGCAGGACCTTCTCCAGTTCCTCTTCGCCCATCTGCCCGTGACCCACCGTCACGCGCGCATTCGGCACCAGCGCCTGAATCGCGGCCGCCCGGCTCCAGATGGAATCCACGCGGTTGTGCACGAAATACACCTGCCCGCCGCGCTGGATCTCCTGCTCGATCGCCGTCTTCACGATGTCCGGATTGAACTTCGCCACCACCGTCTGCACCGAAAGCCGGTCCTTCGGCGCCGTCTCGATCACGCTCATGTCCCGCAGCCCCAGCAGCGACATATGCAGCGTGCGCGGGATCGGTGTGGCCGACATTGTCAGCACGTCCACGCTGCGCTTGATCTGCTTCAGCCGCTCCTTGTGCCGCACGCCGAAGCGCTGCTCTTCGTCCACCACCAGCAATCCTAAATCCGGAAACTCCAGGTCCTTCGAGAGAATCCGGTGCGTGCCCACCACCACGTCCACTTTGCCCGCCGCCAGATCCGCCAGCGCCGCCTTGATCTCCTTCGGAGTCCGGAAGCGGCTCAGCATCTCGATGTTCACCGGGAACGCCTGGAACCTCTTCCGCAGCGTCTCGAAATGCTGCAACGCCAGCACCGTGGTCGGCGCCAGGATCGCCACCTGCTTGCCGTCGCCCAGCGCCTTGAACGCCGCCCGCATCGCCACCTCGGTCTTGCCGAAACCGACGTCGCCGCACAGCAGCCGGTCCATCGGGTGCGGGCTCTCCATGTCCCGCTTGATCTCAGCCACCGCCTGCACCTGGTCGCGCGTCGGCGTGTATTCAAACGCGTCCTCAAACTCGGCCTGCCAGTTGCTGTCCGGCGAAAACGCAAAGCCCTCCGACATTTTGCGCTCGGCGTAGAGCTTCAACAGCTCCTCCGCCATGTCGCGCATCTTCGCCTTCACGCGCGACTTCGTCTTCGCCCACGTCACCCCGCCCAGCTTGTCCATCGGCGGAGGCGCTTCGCCCGCGCCGCGGTATTTCTGGATCAGGTCCAGCCGCGTCAACGGCACGTAGAGCCGCGATTCGTTGGCGTACTCCACCACCATGAAATCCTCCATGGTGTCGCCGCCGCTGATCTGCTTCAGCCCCGTGAACTTGCCGATGCCGTGCTGCGCGTGCACGACAAAGTCGCCGATCTTCAGGTCCAGGCTCTCCGGCGTAAAGAGCGCCACGTGCGAGCGCGCCCGCCGCGGCTCGGCCGCATAATCGGACGCCTCAAACAGATCCTCGCTGCCGATCAGCGCAAAGCGCGCGTCGGGGAACACCACCCCACGCCGCACCTGCCCCTGCACCAGGTAGACGCTGGCCGCCTCCATCGCCAGGTACGCCCGCTCGGAGAGATACTGCGGCGTCGTGGTCTTCAGCTCCATGCCCAGGTGGAAGGGCAGGGAATACTCGGCCAGGATGTCGGCCAGCCTCTCTACCTCGCCCTGCGTGGAGGCGCAGAACGCGACGCGGTAGCCCTGCTCCACCATCGAGCGCGCCTCGCTCACCGCCGCCGGCATGTTGTTGCGGAACGCCATGCCCGGCCGCGACGAGATCTGCAAGGGCGCGTGATCGGCGTGCAGCTCACCCTCCAGGCCCAGTTCGCGGATCTCCAACTCGCGCCGCTCCACGTTGGCCGCCGCAAACTCGCCCCACCTCAGAAAGATCTGATCCGGCGGGCACGGCGATTGTTCCGCCAATGTCTCCAGGCGCTTCCACAGCCGCTCGGCCGCCGTCTTCAATCCCTCCGGCTCGTCCCACACCAGCAGTGGCCCGTTGATCAGGCTCTCGATCGTGCCGTGCCGCGGCCGCAGCATCGGCAGCGCAAACTCCCAGCCGGGAAAGACTTCTCCGGGTACGATGTCTTCCCGCTCCAGCCGCTCGGCCAGTTCGCGCAGCAGCGCGTGGGTCCGCGGAGTCTCTTCCAACGGCAGCAGCGTACACTCTTCGACCTTCAAAACCGAGCGCTGCGTCGCCGGGTCAAACCGCCGCAGGCTCTCGATCGTGTCGCCGAAAAACTCCAGCCGCAACGGCTGATGCGACTCCGCCGGGAATATGTCGAAGATGCCGCCGCGAATCGAAAACTCGCCTTCCATCTCCACCGGCTCGCGCCTCTCGTAACCGATGCTCTCCAGGTGCGCGGCCAGGTCGTCCATCGCGATCTCGTCGTTGTGCCGCAGGGTCAGCGCCAGTTGGCGGTAGTCGTTCGTGCCGCCGGTGCGCAGCAGCGCGCTCGCCACCGGAGTCACCGTGATGGAGCTCTTCCCCGACGCCAGCCGGTAGAGCCCCACCGCCCGCTGCTCCTTCAGATCGGTATGCGGCGAGAGGTTCTGCCCCGGCAACACGTCCAGCGCCGGGATCAGCATCGGCGCCGCCACCCCGCGCCCGCTCAGCAGCAGGTCGTGGAACGTCTGCAACAGCTCGAAGAGGATCTCGGCCGTGCGGTTGGTATCGGTAATTACCAGGATCGGCTGCTCCAGCGTCTGCCACAGCAGCGTCAGATACAGCGCCTTCGCCGTGGGCGTCAGCCCGCTGAGTTGCGAGCGCCCGCTGCGCTCTTCGCGCAGACGCCGGCTCAGCTCCTGAAACGCCGGATGGCGCGTCAGGCTCTGAAACTGGTCGCGGACGCTCTGGTTGATCACTCGGCCTTCCGCCGCGAGACAATCTCTTCCACCGTGGCCGTGGTGGAGTGGCCGGGCTCTATCGGCAGCAGCACCACTTTGCCGCCCGCCGCCTCCACCTCTTCCCGCCCGGCGACGAAATGGCTCCAGTCGCTGCCCTTCACCAGCACGTCCGGCAGGATCCGGCTGATCAGCTCGCGCGGCGTCTCTTCGTCAAACAGCGTAATGGCATCTACCGCCTCCAGCGCTGCCGCCAAAGATGCGCGGTCATTCTCATTCACGATGGGGCGCTTGGGGCCTTTGATCAGTGCGACGCTCTCGTCCGAGTTCAACGCCAGGATCAGGATGTGGCCCAGTTCCTTGCAGCGCTCCAGGGTCCGGATGTGGCCGGGGTGCAGGATGTCATAGCATCCATTGGTGAAAACCACCACCTTGCCTTCCCGCTTCCATCGCTCCCGCGCGCGCCGCAACTCGCCATGTGTGTAAATCTCGCCCACCACTCCAGTTTAGCCGCCCGCGCCGCGCGCCACCGTGTTCCTGTGGTAACTATCCCCGTCCGGAGTGCGCCCAAACTCCTTGCGGTCCATGTCGCCTGCGCCATGTAGCCGCACGGAAAGGACCACCATGCAAATCACCCGACGAGACATGGGCCGGATCGCCCTGGCCTCCGTGCCTCTGGCCTCCGCCTTCGGCGCCAAAAAGATCAATTCGCGGTTTGGAGGCGTCCAGATCGGCGCCATCACCTACAGCTTCAACCGCATCGCCAACCCTGATCCGGAGGCCATTCTCAAGGCTTACGTGGAGATCGGACTCGGCGAGGCCGAACTGATGTCGAACCACTGTGAAGCGCTCGCCGGCGCGCCGGCCATGCCGATGTTCGGCCGGCCCGGCGGTGGTCCGCGGCCCCCGGCCGCTCCCGGCGCCCCCGCCGCGCCCCGTCCGCCCGCCGGCCCGCGCCCACAACTCACCCCCGAGCAGCTCGCCGAGCGCAAGGCCGCCATGGAAAAGCTCGCCGCCTGGCGTGCCACCACCAATACCTCCACTTGGCAGGGCGTCGCCAAGAAGTTCAAGGACTCCGGTATTGATCTCGCCCTCCTCTGCTTCAATATGCAGGACAGCATGAAGGATGAGGACATCGAGTACGGCTTCAACATGGCCAAGGCACTCGGCGTCAAGGGCATCACCACCAGCACCACCATGACCATGGCCAAGCGCATCGCCCCCATCGCCGACAAGCACAAGCTCCTTGTCGGCTATCACGGCCACGACGCCACCAACGACCCGAACCAGACCGCCACGCTCGAGAGCTACAAACCCTGATGGCCTACGGGAAGTACAACGGCGTCAATCTCGACATCGGCCACTTCACCGCCGCGGGCTACGACGCTGTTGCCTTTATCAAGGAACATCACGCCAAGATCACCAACCTGCACATCAAGGACCGCAAGAAGGACCACGGCCCCAACGTCGCCGTCTGGGGTACGGGTGACACGCCCATGAAAGAAGTGCTCCAATTGCTCAAGAAGGAGAAGTATCCGTTCCCGGCCAACCTGGAACTGGAATACCCCGTCCCCGAAGGTTCCGATATCATCGCCGAGGCCAAGAAGTGCCTCGCCTACGTGAAGAGCTGCCTGGCCTAGCCAGGCGCTCGCCCTGTCTGCGAAACGTTATTTGGAGAATTGAAATGGCTATATCAAGAAGGCACTTTTTTTACGGATCTCTGCTGGCGGGCGCGGTACCCACCGCCGGCTTCGGCAGCACCCCCTCGCTCAAATTCGCCGGCTTCAAGTCGCCGAATGAGAAGCTGAACTTCGCCGCCATCGGCTCCGGCGGCCAGGGCGCTAGCAACCTCGGCGCCGCAGCGCCCACCGAGAATGTCGTTGCGCTTTGTGATGTGGACGACAAGCGCGCCGCCTCCACCTTCAAGCGGTTCCCCAACGCCCCTACCTTCCGCGACTTCCGCAAGATGCTCGACAAAGAGGGCAAGAACATCGACGCTGTCATCGTCGCCACGCCCGATCACATGCACGCCACTGCCGCCATGTGGTGCATGGAGCGCGGCAAGAGCGTCTATGTGCAGAAGCCCCTCGTCCGCACCATCTGGGAAGCCCGCCAGTTGCGCGCCGCCGCCAACAAATACGGCGTCGCCACGCAGATGGGCAACCAGGGCTACTCCAATGAAGGCACCCGCCAGGCCGCCGAGATCGTCTGGAACGGCGACATCGGCAATGTGACGGAAGTCCATGCCTGGAGCGATCGCCCGCTCTGGCCCCAGGGCCTGACCGAGATCCCCAAGGAGACGCCCGTCCCCTCGACCCTCGATTGGGACCTGTGGCTCGGCTGCGCCGAGAAGCGGCCCTTCACCGACGGCGGAGCGGCCGAACCCGATCGCTGGGGCGGTTACTTCTACCAGCCCTTCAACTGGCGCGGCTTCTATGACTTTGGCTGCGGCGCCCTCGGCGACATGGCCTGCCACATCCTCGGCGCGCCGAACATGGCCCTCCACCTCTCGCAGCGCAAGATCGTCGCCGTGGAGTGCATCAAGAAGGAAGGCACCAGCCCCTTCATGTTCCCCAAGGGATCCGTCACCCGCTATGACTTCGCGCCCTACGGCAACATGCCTGCGCTGAAGGTCTTCTGGTACGACGGCCTCAAGAAGAACCCCATCATTCCCGGCGTGCCCGAGAGTGAGTGGATCGGCGATCCCCCGAGCGTTGCCCGCGCCGCCGGCGCGCCCGGCGCAGCCCGTGGCCAGGGCGGCCCCGGCGGCCCCGGCATGATGCGCCCCGCAGGGAACGACTTCCGCTCCCCCGGCCGCGTCTTCAACTGGGCCGAATTTGAAGCGATGAAGGCGCCCGATGCCCAGCTTCGCTTCCCCACGCCCGACGGCAGCGTCTTCATCGGCGACAAGGGCCTGATGACCACCGGCACCTACGGTGAAGTCACCCGGCTGCTCCCCGTCGACAAGATGAAGGACTACCGCATGCCCACGCCTTCCCTCACCCGCTCCCCGGGCCACATGCGCGATTTCATCCGCGCCTGCAAGGGTGGCGATCCGGCCTGCTCCAACTTCAACGTCTCCGCGCCTTTCGTCGAGTGGATGCTTCTTGGCGTGATCGCCCTGCGGCATGAAGGCAAGCTGGAATACGACCCCGACAAGATGCGCATCACCAACAACAGTGAAGCGAACAAGCTCCTCAAGCCCGCGTTCCGCAAGGGCTGGGAGTTTCACACCGTCAAAGGTTAGTTGAGCCCGTTGTGTGGGGAGGCGCGTTCCACCGCGCTTCCCCGCACGTCTTCCCTCTAGACGTCTTCCCGCCCCACGTAGAGCCCGCTGATTTCCCCCTTGCAGTTTTCCAGCACCTTGCCCCGGCGCAGCTTCATGGTCGGCGTGATCTCGCCGGATTCGATGGAAAACTCGCGGTCCAGGATCTTGAATTTCCGGATCTGCTCAAATGGCGCCAGTTGCCCGTTCACGCGCTTCACAATCCGCTTCATCTCGCCGTTCAGGGCGTCGCTTTCCGCCAGTTCCGCCAGGGTGGCCCGCGCAGGCGCGCCCTTCACGGTTTCCGCCGCGGCGGCGTTCACCGTGATCAGGGCAGTCATGTAGGGCAGCCCATCCCCAATCAACAAAACCTGATTGACCAGGGGCTCCAGCTTGAAGAGGCTCTCAATCCGCGAGGGGTAGATCTTCTTGCCGTTGGACGAGACAATCAGCTCTTTCTTGCGCCCCGTGATCCACACATAGCCGTCGGCGTCGATCTCCGCCACGTCGCCGGTATGCAGCCAGCCGTCGCGCAGCACCATGGCCGTCGCGTCGGAGTCCCGGAAATATCCGGCAAATACGGTTGCCCCTCGGATCAGCAGTTCGCCGTCGCTGGCGATCTTCAGCTCGCAGCCGGGCAGCGCGACGCCAATGGAGCCGGCCCGCGGCTTGGTGATCGGATTCAGCGTCACCACCCCGCCTTCTGTCAGCCCGTAGCCCTCGATGAGCGGCATGCCAATGGCCGCATAGAACTCAGCCAGATCCTTCCCCAAAGGCGCCGAGCCGCTGGCGGCAATCCGCATCCGTCCGCCGAGCCGCTCCCGGATCTTGGCGAAGACCGCGCGATCGAAGAACTTCAGCGACGCCTGCACCCACGGAGAGGGTGAGCGCCCCTCGCTCCGCGCCCGCACGGCCTCGGCCCCAACGCCCAGGCCCATGTAGAACAGCCGCCGCACCATGGCCGGCTTCTTCCGGATCTCGGTGGTAATGGACGTGTATATCTTTTCCCAAACCCGCGGCGGCGCGACGAAGAATGTCGGTTTCAAGGTGCGCAACTCTGCCGGCATCTTCGTGAGCCCCTCACTGAAGGTCACGGGTACGCCCATGCGCATCATCAGGAGCTCCATCACCATGCGCTGTGTGATGTGGGCCGAGGGCAGAAACGCGAGGGTCACATCGTCGTCGTCCACCGGCAGCACCGGCGGCCCGCACTCGCAATTGGTGACCGCGGAGAAGTGTGTCACCAGTCCCATTTTCGGTTCGCCGGTCGCGCCCGAGGTGAGATAGAGGATGGCGTAGTCTTCCGGGCGCACGTCGTTTTCAATGCGCGCCATCAGCCCGCTATCGGCCGCCAGCGCGGCCCGGCCCATCTCCTGCAACTGCGCGAGCGAGATGGTCCCCAAGGCAGTCCCGCTGAGCAGCACCCGGGGTAGATCCAGTTCACTGAGCCCGGCCGCCTCCAGCACGCCCAGCATCTTCTCGTTCTCGATGATGAGCACCTTGGGATCGCAGGCCCGTAGAGTCCTAACCTGGTCGGCCGGCGGCATGCTGGTATAGACCGTAGCGGCGATGCTGCCGTTGGTCATCACGCCCACATCGGCGATATAAAATTCGGCCCGCGTCTCGGAGGCCAGCCCGACGACGTCGCCCACGCCTGCGCCGAGCGAACGCAGCCCGGCGGCCACCTCTTCCGCCGCTTGGCGATAGGCTTGCCAGTTCCATTCGCGGTACTGCCCCTTGCCCAGAGGTTGCCGCAGCGCGACGGCCGAGCCCCAGGTGGCTTCCGATTGGAGCAGCATCCGGTAGACCGTCCGCCGATCCGCCGGCAATGATGGCGCCATCTTCCCCATAAGTTCTACTCGTCTCCCTACCTGGCCCCGTTTCCACCAACCCAGTCCCCAGCGAACACCCGCCAACCCTATCAGCTTAGAATATCGGCATGGCCTTTGAAAGAGAGCTCGCCCGAGTTCGCGAACTAGCCTGGGAGGCCGGCGCTCTGGCCCTGCGCTACCAACACGAAGGCTTCACGATGGAGGACAAGCCCGACGATTCGCCGGTGACCATCGCCGACAAGGAATCCGAGCGCCTGCTGGTCGCCGGCTTCACCGAATCGTTTCCTGGCGACGGACTGTTGGGCGAAGAGGGCACAGACCGCGCGGGCACGTCGGGTCGCCGCTGGATCATCGACCCGATCGACGGCACCCGCGACTTCGTGCGCGGCAACCGATTGTGGTGCAACCTCCTCGCACTGGAAGTGGACGGCGTGGTGGAAGTGGGCGTCGTCACCTTTCCCGCCCTGCAGAACCAATACTGGGCCGTGCGCGGTGAAGGAGCGTGGCGCTGGGGCGCCGGCGCGGTCACCAACCTGAAGTGCTCCAGTATCGAAACCCCGGATCGCGCGGTGGTCTGCTTCAACCAGTTGAACAAGGCGCTGCAGCGCCCGCTCGCCGAGAAGGCGCTGCCATTCCTCTCCGAGTTCTGGGCCGTGCGTGCACTTGGCGGCGCCCTGGACGCCATGCTGGTGGCTGCGGGCTCGGCCGAAGTGTGGATCGAGCCGTACTGCCAGGCATGGGACCTCGCCCCGATCTCCCTGATCGCCAAGGAGGCCGGCTGCCGCTATTTCGACTACAGCGGCGCCGACTCCATCTACAACCGCAACGCGGTGATCTGTACGCCCAATCTGGAGCCGTGCGTTCGCGAGTACCTCGGGCTCTGAGATAGCTCCCTGTTATAAACTGCCCCTATGCGTCAGTTCTTCTCCGCCCTCGCGCTGGTGGCCGCGCTCGCCGCCCCAGCATTGCCCATGCAGCAAGCCAGTCCCTTCGCCGGCCGCTGGAATTTCAATATCGGCGCCCGCGCCGCCTGGCTCGGCATCACCGAGAAGGCAGGCGTACTCGACGTCTGGTATCAGCCCACTGGCGGCAACGTCTACCAGGTGAAGGACGCCAAGCTCGATGGCGGCAAGCTCATTTTGCCGTTAAACGGCAACACGACGTGGGAGCTCACCGCCGCCAAAGACCAGATCAAAGGCTGGCAGAAGCGCGGCCAGGCGTCCATCGAGCTCACCGGCAACCGGGCGCCCGCACTGAGCCGCCCCATGCCCAAAGCCTGGACCACGCCCGAAGCCCTTTTCAACGGCAAAGATCTCACCGGTTGGGAGCCCATGGGCAACCCCGCCAACAGCCACTGGACGGTCCAGGACGGGATGATCGTCAACACGGCCAAGGGCGCCAATCTGAAGTCCACGCGCAAGTTCAACGACATGAAGCTCCACTTCGAAGTCTTTGTTCCCGACCACTGCAACAGCGGCTTCTACCTGCGCGGCCGTTATGAAGTGCAGATCGAAAGCGAGCCGCTCACGGGCAACCCCCCTGAGCGCCGGATCGGCTCGATCTACGGCCGGTTGACGCCCGCCGTCGAGCTGCCGCGCAAGACCGACGTGTGGGAGGTTTTTGACGTAACGCTGGTGGGCCGCACCCTCACGGTGGTTCGCAACGGCGTGACCCTCCATGACAAGAAAGAGATCGAGGGCATCACCGGCGGAGCGCTGGATTCCAACGAGGCCGAGCCCGGCCCGTTTTACATCCAGGGGGATCACACGGGCGGCTTGAAGTTCCGTAACATTACTGTTTCGGTCCCGAAGTAGGCGCTCCAAACTCCTACGGGTTCACCGGCCAGGACTCGAGTGAGCGGTAGGCCCCATAGGCCCGCAGCGGCTCGATGGGTCCGTAGACACGGCCGGTGAGCCAGACCTTGCGGTTGGCGAAGACCTCGACCACGGATCCGTCCAGGAAGACGAGGAGGTCCAGTTCGCCGGCCGGGGCCGGGGCTTCTGAACGGCCCGCGGTGAGAAGGCGGGTGGAGGGATCGTAGCTGATCAACTCGCGGCCTCCGCGCGACAACGAAAACGGCTGGTTTTGTTTTAAACGGATTCTGAGTTTCGTGCCATCGTTGAGCGGGGCGGCATCCGCGGTTTTTGGCCCGCGGATCAGATCGTATTCGGCAGCCGGATCGAGCAGCAGAGTGCCGTCCTTGGCTAGTGACGGCACAACCGCGAGGGACATCGAGCCGGACCAGCCGGCCTTCAACTGCTCAGCGGCGCCGCGCTGCTCGCGCAGCCAGGCCCAGATGAAGCGGCGTCCCTTGGAGGCGTTGGAGGACTTGGGGGCATAGCCGGCGCCGTGGGTGAGCACGCCCTCCGATTGGGGGGTAAACGTGCGGTCTTTCCACTGGCCCAGCCAGTACTTCACCTTGTCTTCGGTGGCCACGTAGAACAGCCATTTGTCGCCTACAGGAAAGAAGTCCGGGCACTCCCACATCTCGCCACGAGAGACGTCGCCGCCCTTCGCTTTGGGATTGATGGCGCCGCGCAGGAACGGCTTCAGGTAGGTCCAATCGACGAGGTTTGTTGATTTGTAGAGCAGGGCCGTGCCGCCTACTCCGCGGAAGCCCGCGCCCACGAGCATGAGCCACTCATTGCCGTCGCGCCAGACGTGCGGATCGCGGAAGCCGGGCGAATCGACGCCCGGGGGCGGTCCGGCGATGACGGGATTGCGGGGGTGCTTGGTCCAGGTGATCCAGTCGTTGGAGGTGGCCAGGCACTGCACTTGCGGATTGACCCCGGTGTAGACGATGACGGGCTTGCCTTGGTCCATGACCATGCAGCCGGAGAAGCAGCCGTCCTTATCGGGTCCGCCGGGAGTGGGCGCCAGCGCGATGGGCAGGTGCTCCCAGTGGAGCAGGTCCGTCGTGGTGGCGTGGCCCCAGTGCATGGTGTCCCACTTGGCGGCCTTGGGGTTGTACTGGTAAAACATGTGGTACCTGCCGTCGTGCCAGATGGGTGCGTTGGGGTCGTTCATCCAGTTGGCGGGCGGCAGAAAATGGTAGCGCGGGCGATCGGGATCTGACGAGGCCGGTCCCACAAAAGCGAGCGCCGATGCGGCGAACTCTCTACGAGTGATCATTCCGAGAGCTATTCTATTACGCATGTCCAGAACAGCGAAGCTCCTGATCGGCGCGCTAGCGTTCATCGTCGTGGTACTGCTCGGCGGCGCACTGGCCGTCAAGTCGATGCTCTCCGGAGCAGGCAAGGACAAGATCATCGCCGCGCTGAGCGGGCAACTGGGTGTTTCTCTGAAGGTGGGCAGCATCGATGCCAGCCTGCCGAGGGTTCTTTCGATGACTCCGGCGCTGTCGTTGGGCGGGATTGAGATCGGGAATCCGCCTGGCTTTTCCAACACGCCGATGGTGGTGGCGGAGGCGATTGACACGCGTGTGGAACTGGGTTCTCTGTTTTCCGGGGCGCCGCGGATTATTGCCCTCGAGATTCTCAAGCCGGCAGTGTTGATCGAGAGGAACGCGGCGGGCCGGACGAACCTGCAGGTGCTTATGGATGGTCTGAGTAAGAAGAGCGAAGGGGTCCAGGCGGGCGCCGCGCCCAAGGCGGACGCCGGCGGGTTGGCGATTGAGGATCTGCTGATCGCGGGCGGATCGTTTCAGGTGGCGGGCGAGCCGAAGGGCGCGTGGGGCGACATCAACATCAAGCTCAACGGATTTGGCACGCCGCGGCCTTTGAAGGCGGTGGCGTCGGCGTCGATGGCGGGCGCGCAGAAGGTTCAAATTGAATTCGTGGGCGGCGCCGGACCCTTTGTGGGTGCGGCGATGCCGGTGGACGGCAAGTTAAAGATCAGCGCGGCGCCGGGCGAGAAGACTCGGATGGAGCTCGACGTGGCGTTGAAGGGGGATCTCTCGACGGTGGCCAAGGGGCCGGCGAAGCTCGTTGTAACGGATTATCCGGTGGGCGCCAACGCGCAAAAGATGCTGCCGTTGAGCGGGCAGGCTGAGGGGACGGTGACGCTGAAGCAGGCGCTGGGCGCGGAGGCCGCCTTTGCCGTGGTGATTCCGAAGGCCGCGCTGACATTGGCGGGCGGGCAGCTCAACAGCCGGATCGAGCTGAGCTCGAAGGCGAGCGCGGTAACGGGCTCGGTGGCGGGCGCGCTGGGCGGGTTGCGGATTGAGCAGTTGCTGAGTGCATTTTCGGTGGCCAATCCTGGAGTGGAGGGCGGATTGACGATACCGCGCTTTCAGTTGCGCTTTGCGGGCCGGAATGCCGGGGAGCTGACCGACTCGCTGACCGGCGACGGCAGCCTATCTGTCGATCAGGGCAAATTGCCGAAGATGGATCTGCTTGGTGCGATCACGAGCGCGATCGGCAGGACGGGCGCCATGACGACTGATGGGGCGACGCAATTCGCCGTACTGAAGACCGATTTCGCGGTGGCCAACCAGGTGGTGCGGCTCTCCAACCTCCAGATGGAGGGGGCGGGCTTGAAGGTGACGGGGGCGGGCACGGTGGGTATGAACAAGGCGCTCAATCTGAAGTTGAACACCGTAGTTGGCGGAAGAGTGGCGGAATTGCTGGGTGCGCGCGGAAGCGGGGATCAGCCGGCACGGGCCAACGTACCGATGGACGTGACGGGCACTACGGAGAATCCGAAGGTGATGCCGAACGTGAGGAGCATGGCCGGCGAGGCTGCCAAGAACTACCTGGGCGGGGCTCTGAACAAGTTTTTGGGGGGCAGGAAGAAGTGACGGGCGGGTGGGGGTGAGGGGAAAAACTTGAGTCCTTTCATGTTTCGCTTGCATCAACCCAAAGGTACAATTAAGATAAACGTGTATTTTGATCTACCAGTCTAGGGGTTGCTCATGATCTATTCCCGTTCGGCCGAGTACGCGATTCGTGCGTTCGTGCAGTTGGCGGCAGTGCCAGAAGGCAAGTATGCGATGGTGAAGCAGATTGCGGAACAGGCTTCCATTCCGTCGCACTTCCTCGCCAAGATTCTCCAGCAGTTGGCCCGCAAGGGGTTCCTGAGGTCCAGCAAGGGACCGACGGGCGGATTCTGCCTGAGAGTGCCGGCATCGGAGATGAATCTGCTAACGCTGGTGGATTCCATCGATGGTCTGGCGGACTTCGAGCGGTGCCCGGCGGGCATGCACGAGTGCAACGACGAGGCGCCGTGCGGGATGCACGATAGCTGGAAGGCCCTCCGGGGTCGTATCATGGATTATCTGGAGCAGACGACCATCGAGGAACTTGCGAAGGGTTTCGAGCAGAAGCGGAAGAACCTGGAGAAGATCACCAAGAAGGCCGCAAAGCGCTCCACGACGAAAAAGGCATAGAGGCCTCCGCACCGGCGGAGGTTCGACTAGCCGGCGCAAGGAGGCACGATGCCGATTCGTAATGGGGGCGCACCAGCCCCGACTAGCATGCTGGTCCCGATGGTGGTCGAACAGACCTCGCGGGGGGAGCGCGCGTTTGATATTTACTCGCGTCTCCTGAAAGAGAACATCATCTTTCTCGGCACGCCGATCGATGACCAGGTGGCCAATCTGATCATCGCCCAGATGCTGTTTCTGGCTTCTGAGGATCCGGAGAAGGACATTTCGCTGTACATCAACTCGCCGGGCGGATCGATCACGGCGGGGATGGCGATTCTGGATACGATGAACCTGATTGAGCCGAACATCGTGACGTACTGCGTTGGGCAGGCGGCGTCGATGGCGGCGGTGCTGCTGGCGTGCGGCACGAAGGGCAAGCGGTATACGCTGCCGCATTCGCGGGTGCTGATCCATCAGCCCTCAATGAGCGGACTGGCCGGGCAGGCGACCGAAATTGACATCTACGCGAGGGAGATCCTGCGGATGCGGGAGATTCTGAACGGGATTCTGGCGGACGCGACGGGGCAGACGGTGGAGAAGGTGGCGCGGGACGTGGAACGCGACTACATCATGGAAGCCGAGCAGTCCGTGGCGTACGGGATTGTGGACAAGATCATCTCGAAGCGCGAGCGGTAGTTTTTGGTTGGTTGCGGGCGGCGGGGCTTTTTGGGGCCGTGCCGCCCGTTTTGTTTTTTTTGGGGGCGAGCCGGCCAGGGGGCCGGCTGCGGGCGAGGGCGCCCGCCCTACCAACGAGATTGGCTGGGGGCTCGGGTGGCTGGGACAGCAACGGCTCGGGTTACTTGAGGCGGAGGAAGCGCTGGTAGGCGCGGTCCCAAGCGGGGTCGCGGGTGGCGTCGATGGTTTCGAGATCGAAGCTGTCGCGGACGACCTGGCGGAGATGGGGGAGTCCTGCGATCTCGCCGGCGCCCATGGCCTGGACCAGGATGTTGCCGGCGGCGGTGGCTTCGTTGGGGCCGGCGACGACGGTGCGGGCGGTGGCTTCGGCCACGAAGCGGTTGAGCAGGCCGTTGCGGGAACCTCCGCCGACGATGTGGATGACCTCGATGGGGAAGCCCACCAGGGCCTCCAGGCTCTCGAGCACCTGGCGGTAGCGGAGGGCCAGGCTTTCCAGGCAGATGCGTACGAACTGCCCTGGACGCTCCGGAACGGGCTGTCCTGTGCTGCGGCAGTAGGCGGCGATGCGCTCGGGCATGTGACCGGGGTCCAGGAACTGATCCGGATCGAGCACGGCGAGGAAGGGATCGGCGCCGGCGGCCATTTCGGTGAGCTCGGCGTAGGTGTATTCCTTGCCTTCGAGGATCCAGGCGCGGCGGCACTCCTGGACGAGCCAGAGGCCGGCGATGTTTTTGAGAAGCCGGACCTTGCCTTCGACGCCGACCTCGTTGGTGAGGGTGAGTTCTAGGGCCTTTGGGGTGACTACCGGTTCGTCGATCTCCACGCCCATCAAGGACCAGGTGCCGGAGCTGATGTAGCACCAGGAGCGCTCGCCGGTGGCGGGGACGGCGGCGACGGCGGAGGCGGTATCGTGGCCGGCGGTGGCGAAGACGGGGGTGGGGCCGAGGGCGCAGGTATCGCGGATTTCGTCGAGAAGGCCGCCGAGCCTGGTGCCGGGCAGGACGATGTCGCCGAGGATGGCGGGGGGCAGCCCCAATGTTTCAAACAATTCCGTGGACCAGCGTTTTTGGGCGGGATTGTAGAACTGGGAGGTGCTGGCGATGGTGAGCTCGTTTTTCTGCACGCCGCAGAGCCAGTAGCTGAGGAGGTCCGGCATGAACAGCAGGCGCGTGGCGATGTCGAGGGCGGGGGTGCCGGCGAGTCTGGCCGCGTAGAGCTGGTAGAGCGAGTTCAGCGGCATGAACTGGAGGCCGGTGTGGTTAAAGATGTTCTCGCGGCCGGCGGCGGCGAGGGCGGCGTCATAGGCGGCGTTGTTGCGGGGATCGCGGTAGTGGCGCGGGGTCTGGCAGAGCTCGCCGTTGGAGTCGAGCAGGCCGTAATCGACGCCCCAGGTATCGACAGCGACACCGTTGAGGACGAGCTGGCGCTCGCGTCCGGCGATGCGGAGCCCCTCGCGGATGTCGTGGAAGAGGCGGAACGTATCCCAGTAGAGACCGTCGGGGACACGCACGGGCTGGTTGAGAAAACGGTGGAGCTCTTCGAGGCGGAGGCGTCCGCCCTCCAGAGTGCCGAGCATGGCGCGTCCGCTTTCGGCGCCGAGATCAAAGGCTAGGTAGTTGCTCATAGTGTGTGATCGAAGATGAGTTTGCCGACTCCGCCGGAGTAGCCGTGCAGGAGCTCAAAGCCCTGCTGGGCCTGGGCGAGGGGGATGGTGTGAGTGATGAGCGCGGTGGGGATGCGGCCGGTTTCGAGGAGCCTACCGGCGGCCTGGCCCTTGTGGTTGGAGCGCTTGAGGGTTTGGATGTTGAGCTCTTTGGCCATGGCGGTGTGGAGGTCCACTTCGAAGTTCATGGGCTCGGGGATGCCGATGAGGACGAAGCGGCCGCCGGAGCGTACGCACTTGATGCCGAGGTTGATGGTTTGGGGGGCGCCGGCGGCATCGAAGGCGACGTCGACTCCGCGGCCGCGGGTCTTCTGCATGACGGCGTCGAGAAAATCGTCCTGGTTGATATCCATGGCGACGTCGGCGCCCATGGCTTTGGCGAGCTCGAGACGATGGGGCACGCGGTCGCAGGCTAAAACAAATTCGGCTCCGGCTGCTTTGGCCATGGCGATGCCGAGGAGGCCGATGGAGCCGCAGCCCATGACGGCGACGGTCTCGCCCATGCGGAGGGGTTGGAGCTCGAAGACGTGAACCCAGACGGCGACGGGCTCCATGAGGGTGGCCTCGTGCCAGGAGAGGGCATCGGGAATGGGATCGGCGTTGTGGGCGGGGATGACGGCGAAATCGCGGAGGAACCCTTCGGCGTCGGGGCCGCCCATGAAGCGGGAGCGGACGCAGAGATTGTGGCGGCCGGCGATGCAGAATTCGCAGTGGCCGCAGGTGAGGGAGGGCTCGATTGCGATGCGGTCTCCGGTCTTGAAGCCGTGGACGCCGGCGCCGAGCTCGACGATCTCGCCGACGGGTTCGTGGCAGAGCACCTGCGGGTACTTGGCGAGGCCGGAGTGGATGCGGCCCTCGGCCCACCAGTGGAGGTCCGAGCCGCAGAGGCCGGTGGCGACGAGTTTGACGAGGACCTCGCCGCGGCCGGGGCCGTTGGGCATGGGGGCTTCGATGAGTTCGAGTTGTCGCGGTGCGACGAGGGGTACGCTACGCATGAAGCGACCAGAATATCTCAGTTGAGGGTGCTCCGGAACAAACCAGAGCGGGCATTTCTGTTTGAAACATTTTTGGTCATTCTTGTGCTATGCTATCCGGGAATGGAGGTGCACTCCTTTGCGACTTTACCTCGCTTCTTGTGCACTGGGCCTTCTGGCCGTTTCCTCACTGCCTGCTCAGGTGGTGATCAGTCAGGTCTACGGCGGTGGCGGTAACAATGGCGCCCTGCTGAAGAACGACTACGTCGAACTTTTCAATCGCAGTGCGATCCCTGTTGATTTTTCCGGCTGGTCGCTGCAATATGCGTCGGGCAATGGATCGACGTGGCAGAAGGTGGAACTGACCGGGACGCTGAGCCCGGGCGCCTACTATCTGGTGCAACTGGCGGCGGGCGGCGGCGGGTCCTTGAATCTGCCGGAGGCCGACGCATTTGGCGGGATCCCGATGAGTGCTTCGTCGGGGAAAGTGGCTCTGCTGTCCACTGCACGGCAGATTGCGAAAGGCACCGCGTGCCCGGACGGCGAGGCCGTCGTGGATCTCATCGGCTATGGAGTAGGGACGGGCTGCCACGAGAACTCGCCGATCCCTTCAACGGGCAATTCGATTGCGGCGTTCCGGAAGGACGGGGGCTGCCGGCAGAGCGGCGAGAACCGGGCCGATTTTATGCCGGGCGAGCCGAATCCGCGAAACCGCGCGACGGCGCAACGGGCGTGCGCCGGTTCGCTGGCGCGAGCGGGGGAGGGGACTCCTTCGATGGCGATGCAGCCGGTGAAGGCAGAGCGCGGCTATAGCTGGCGGGTGAGCCCGGAGGCGACTCCGGCGACCGTGGAGCGGCGGGCGCGGACGCGGCGGAGCTGGTAGGGCGTTACTGGACGGCCCAGTAGCCGGCGCGCGTATTCACTTTCAGATCCGGGCGGCCTTTGACCGCGACGCGGATGGTGTGAAAGCTGCCGGGCTCGGCGCCTTTTGGCTCGTAGGAGAGCAGATACTGGCGGTGGATCTCGTCGCCGACGAGTTGAATCGCCTGCTCCAGGGCGTTCCGCTTGAGGAAGTTCAAGCTGCGCCCGCCGGTGGTTTGGGTGAAGAGCTCGGAGAGATCCGGCTGACGGAGGCGGGCCAACTCGCCGATGGCGTAGAGCCAGCCGCCGGGGCCGGGATCGAATGGGACCGGGGTGTTGTCGGGCGCCGGGCACATGGGGCACTTCTGGTACTTGACGCGCTCGGCTTCGGGCTTGAGATCCTCGGCGGTTTTGGGCTTGACGGTGAAGGGCTGGAGGAAGGGCGAGTAGTTAAGCCAGTAGACGGCGGCGTTGAGGCGCTGGGCGCGCACCATCACCTCAGTGAGCTGGGATTCGCTGCCGCGATCGCGTTTCTCGGCGATCATGAGGATGACGCGGCGGCGGCCGGGCGGGCGGCGCTCCAGCATGCGCATGGCCTGATCGAGCGCGTCCATCATGCGGGCGGCGCCACCCTCCACACGCAGCATGCGGAGCGCGTTGGTGACGAGATCGGGATCGCTGGTGAAATCCTGGTGGACCTTGACCTTGTCGCTGAAGGTAATGAGCGCGGTCTCGCCGGCGTCGGCGGCGAGGAGTTGGGTGAAGAGGATGCCGCTGCCGCCGAGCTTATCGATGACGGGGCCGGAGTTGGCGCTGGTCTGGACGGCGACCACGAGGGAGATGGGGTACATCATCCAATCCATCTGGACCTTCTGGGGGACGTTGTTGTCGTAGAGGATGAGGTCTTCGGGCGTCAGTCCCTCGACGTATTTCCCTTTGGAATCCTTGACCGTGGTGGGCGCGACGACGAGCGGCACGGTGCTCTTGAACTGCGCCATGGCGGCGACGGCGAGCAGGAGGAGAGCGGCGGCGAGGCGCATGGTCAACGCTTGCTGGGCTTGAGGAGATCGGCGAGATAGGTGCGGCCATCGGGCTGGCGGCGGGAGAGCAGGCGCAGAGTGTTGCGGGCATCGTCGAGGGCGCGGTGGGCGGTTTCCACTTGGAGCTCGTGGCGGCTGAGAAGCTCCTGGAGGCCTTTAGAGGGGAAGCCCTTGGTGCGCCACGGGATGCCATCCATGGAGCAGCGCCAATCGCCGCGGGCTACCTCGGGATAGAGTTTGGCGACGAAGCCGCGATCGAAGCGGGCGTTGTGGGCGATGAGGTGGACGGAGCGGGCGAGGATGGCGCGGACGCGATCGTCATCGAGCTTGTGGCCGCGGACGTCGTCCCAGGTCATGCCGTGGGCCTGCGTGGCGCCGATGGGGATCTCGCGGCCGGGATCGCGGAGGCCGTTGTATTCGTCGAGGATGTCGCCGACATCGCACGAGATGGGGTCGAACTCGAAGAGCACGATGCCGAGCTCGATGAGGTCGTCGGCGGAGTGGCTGAATCCGGTGGTTTCGGTATCGATGACGCAGGCGCGCAACTTCATTTTGCGTTCAGTGTAGCGAGTTCGGCGAGATCGAGTTTGCCGGTGTAGATGGCCATGCCGAGGGCGCAATCGATGTTCATGGCGGTGAGGGCACGAATATCATCGAGGGTGGTGATGCCGCCGGCGGCGGTGATGGGTTTCGCGGTGGCGGCGCGGAGGCGGGCGAACCAATCGAGATCGGTGCCCTGCATCATGCCCTCCTTGTCGACGTAGGTGGCGAGGTAGCCGCCGCAGTAGGGCTCGAGTTCGGCGACGACGTCCTCGGCGGCGAGGTTGAAGGATTCGGTCCAGCCCTTGACGGTGATGCGGCCGCCCTTGGTGTCGATGGCGATCATGATGCGTTCCGGGGTGACGGCGGCGGCGATGGTGGCGAGGAGATTGTGGTTGACGCCGGCGGCGGTGAAGGCGGAGGTGCCGACGATGATCTTGTCGGCACCGCAGGCGCGGAGGGTGAGGGCGCGGTCGGGGGTGCGGACGCCTCCTCCGACTCGGCAGCTTTCTTTGCGGTGAGGGTTTCGACGATGGCGTTGTTTTCGCCCTTGCCCATGGCGGCGTCGAGGTCGATGACCTGGATTTCGGGGAAGGCGGAGAAGCGGGCGAGCATCTCCAAGGGCGGCGCGCCTTCGAGGGCTTTTTCACGACCTTGGATGAGCTGGACGACCTTGCCGTTTTGCAGGTCAATGCAGGGGATGATCACGCGGTTCTCCTGACTGGGACGCCGGCCTTTTCGAGTTCGGCTTTGAGTTGATCGACGGTGTAGGTGCCGTAGTGGAAGATGGACGCGGCGAGGGCGGCGTCGGCTTCTCCATCGGTGAGCACTTCGATGAAGTGCTCGGGCAGGCCGCCACCGCCGGAGGCGATGACAGGGATTTTTGTGGCGCGGGAGACCGCTCTTGTCAGGGCGCAGTCGAAGCCAGTTTGGACTCCGTCGGAGTCCATGGAGGTGAGGAGGATTTCGCCGGCGCCCAGGGCTTCGCCGCGGGCGGCCCACTCGACGGCGTCGATGCCTTCGTCCACGCGGCCGCCTTTGGTGAAGACGTTCCAGCCTCCCTTGGTGTTGCGCTTGGCGTCGATGGCGAGGACGCAGGCCTGGGCTCCGAACTCGTTGCTGACTTCGGTGATGAGGGCGGGGCGGTGGACGGCGGCGGTGTTGACGCTGACTTTGTCTGCGCCGGAGTGAATGATGCGGCGGGCGTCCTCGACGACGCGGATGCCGCCGCCGACGGTGAGGGGGATGAAGACCTGGCGGGCGGTGCGGGCGACGACATCGACCATGGTGTCGCGGTTGTCGGAGGAGGCGGTGATGTCGAGGAAGACGAGCTCGTCGGCGCCTTGTTCGTTGTAGCGGGCGGCGAGCTCGACGGGGTCGCCGGCATCGCGGAGGCTCACGAAGTTGACGCCTTTGACGACACGGCCGGCGGTGACGTCGAGGCAGGGAGAGCGTTTGGCTACTGGGGTCCTTGGGTTGGGCGGGTCAGGGGCCGGGGGGCGTCCGCCCCAGGGCGGGCGAGGGGATGATGGGCTTGGCTAGCATGGTTAGAGCTCCACGAAGTTTTTGATGATTTTCAGGCCGAGGGGGCCGGACTTTTCGGGGTGGAACTGGACTCCGAAAATGTTGCCGCTTTCGAGGACGGCGGTGTAGTGGCGGGTGTAGTGGCAGGTGGCGGCGGTGGCGTCGATGACGGGGCAGTAGTAGCTGTGGGCGAAGTAGACGTAGGGTTTGGGGCCGATGTTGCGGAGAAGGCGGGCGCCCTCGCGGGGGACGATTTCGTTCCAGCCCATGTGGGGGCAACGGGCGTCCTGGGGGAAGCGGTCTACGCTGCCCGGAAACAGGCCGAGGCCTTTTTGTTCCGGGGCTTCGGCGCTGGATTCGAACATGGCTTGGAGGCCGAGGCAGATGCCGAGGAAGGGTGCGCCGGATTTCGCCTTGCGGATCAGGGCCTCGCGGATGCCGAGGTCATCGAGAGCGCGGAGCATCTGGCCGAAGTGGCCGACACCGGGGAGGATGAGTTTCGCGGCGGCGTCGATTTCGGCGGCGGATTGGGTGACGTGGTAGGTGGCGCCGACTTCGGCCAGGGTGTTCTCGACGGAACGCAGATTGCCGGCGCCGTAGTTGACGACGGTGATCATAGGAGGCCCTTCGTGCTGGGGAGTTGGTCCTTGAGGCGAGCGTCCTTGGAGCAGGCGAACTTCATGGCGCGAGCCCAGCACTTGAAGATGCCTTCGATCTTGTGGTGGTTGGAGCGGCCGGACATGATCTTGGCGTGGAGGTTGGCTCCGGCGTGGACGGTGAAGCCGCCGAAGAAGTCTTCGAGGAGTTCGGACTGGAGATCGCCGACGAGGCGGGTTTTGACCTTGTCTTCGTAGACGAGGTAGGGGCGGCCGCCGAGATCGACGGCGACGACAGCGAGGGTTTCGTCCATGGGGAGGACGAAGTAGCCGGCGCGATTGATGCCGATGCGGTCACCGAGGGCCTGGGCGAAGAGTTGGCCGAGGACGATGCCGACGTCTTCGACGGTGTGGTGCTGGTCGACGTCGAGATCACCGCGGGCGATGAGGGCGAGATCGAAGCCGCCGTGCTTGGCGAAGAGCTCGAGCATGTGATCGAGGAAGCGGACTCCGGTGGAGATCTCGTAGCGGCCTTTGCCCTCGATCTTGAGGGTGCCGCGGATCTGAGTTTCCTTGGTGACGCGGTCTATGGTGGCGGTTCTCATACGGGCAGGACTCCTTCGATCTGATTGATGTCTTCGATGACGGCGAGGGCTCCGGCCTGGCGGAGGGCTGCGACGAGGGCGTCGCGGCGTGGCGAATCGGCTGAGGCGATTCCAATGAAGGGGACTTGGGCGGATGCGGCGCTGCGGGCGTCGTCGACGGTATCACCGACGAAGACGAGGCGGGCGCCGGGGAATTCTTTTTGGATGAGGAACAGGCCGTCGGGCGCGGGCTTGCCGTGGGCTACGCTCTCGGCGGTGACGAGCGGGTAGAACTGGTTATGAAGTTGGAGGCGCGTGAGCGTGGCGTTGAGCTCGCGGCGATCGCGCCCGGTGAAGATGGCGAGGCGGGCACGGGCGGCCAGGCGTTCCAGCAAGCCGTCCGCGGGGATCCATTTTTCGCGGAGGATGAGGCCGTCGTCGTTGGGCCCGAAGAACGAGTCGTTGAAGTAGTCGACGAGGGTTTGATAGTCCACCTCCACGCCGGCCTCGCGGCAGAAGTGATGGCAGAGCAGCCAATCGTTGTTGTAGCCGCCGCGGTTTTTCCAGTCCTGGATCTCCTCGTTGGAAGGAGTGAGGCCGGTGTAGTGGTGGATGGTGTCGCCGATGACGGCGCGGTAGCTGCCGGTGACATCGACGAGGACTCCGTCCATGTCGAAGACGATGATGGATTCGCTCATAGGTTAAAGGACCTCGTCCAGCGCGGAGAAGAAGCGGGCGGCCTGCTCGGGCGTGCCGGCGGTGACGCGGACGGTGCCTGTGAGCTCATAGCTGCGGTCGCGGACGAGGACGCCGCGCGCGCGGAGGGCGTCGCGGATTTCGATGGAACGCTTGCCGGCCTGGAAGAGGACGAAGTTGGCTTGCGAGGGGTAGAAGGTGATGCCGCGTTTGGTGAAGCCCTGGTAGAGGAGCTCGCGGGCAGCGACGGCGTTGGCGGCGTATTGATCGACATAGGCGCGGTCTTCCACGGCGGCGCGCACGGCGATGGCGGCGAGGAGGTTGACGCTATAGGGGGACTGGGCCTTGTGCATGAACTTGACGTTGGCGGCCTGGGAGAAGAGGCAGCCGACGCGGAGGGCGGCCATGCCGAAGGCCTTGGAGAACGTGCGGCTGACGATGAGGTTGGGGTACTGCTCGATGAGGCGCAGGGCGGTGACGCCGTAGAACTCGAAGTAGGCTTCGTCGATGAGGACGGCGGCGTTGGGAGCGGCTTCGAGGACGCGAACGACATCGCCGATGCCGATGGCGGCGCCGGTGGGGTTGTTGGGATTGGAGATGAGGATCGCTTTGGTCTTGGGCTTGATCTTGGCGAGGAGCTCGCGCATGGGGAAAGCGAGGTCCTGCTTGCGGTAGCTGATTTCGCGGACGGCGGCGCCGGCGAGCTCGGCGTAGAACTTGTACATCGCGTAGGAGGGGTGGAGCACGATGACGTCGTCGTGGTTATCGACGTAGGTGTTGATGAGGACCTGGATGGCTTCGTCGGTGCCGTTGGTGAGGAGGAACTGGTCCTGTGGGATCTGGAAGTAATCGGAGAGGGCGTGGCGCGTGGCCTCGTATTCGGGGTAGACGGTGAGCTGCTCTTCGGTGAGCTTGCGGCGGAGGAGCTCGGTGACGCGGGGCGAGCAACCGATGGTGTTTTCGTTGAAATCGAGGCGCAGTTTGCCGTCGCGGCCGGAGGCAGGCGGGGAGTAGGGTGCCATCTTGACGACGGCGGGGCGGGGTTTAAGCATTGCGGAGCTCCACGGAGCGGGCGTGGGCTTCGAGGCCCTCGGCGCGGGCCAGGGTGGTGATGGCGGGGGTGAGGGTGCGGAGGGCTTTGGCGGAGAGCTTCTGGACGGAGATCACCTTAACGTAGTCTGCCGCGGAGAGTCCGCCGCGCAGGCGGGCGGCGCCGGATGTGGGGAGGACGTGATTGGGGCCGGAGGCGTAATCGCCCGCGGCTTCGGGACTGGTGGCGCCGAGGAAGACGCTGCCGGCGTGGACGATGCCGGGGAGGAGCGAAGGATCGTGCAGCGAGAGGTGCTCGGGGGCGAAGCGGTTGGAGATTTCGACGGCTTCGGCGGAGTCGCGCACGATGATGATGGCGGAGTTCTTGTAGATGGCGACGCGGGCGGTGGCGGCGGTGGAGAGGGTGGCGAGCTGATCCTCGATTTCCTCGACGACGGCGGCGGCGAGGGTGCGGGAGGTGGTGAGGAGGACGGCGCTGGCGTCGGTATCGTGCTCGGCTTGGGCGAGCATGTCGGCGGCGAGCCAGGAGGGGTTGCCCTCGTCGCAGATGATGAGGATCTCGGTGGGGCCGGCGACGAAATCGATGCCCACTTCGCCGGCGAGGAGCTTCTTGGCGGCGGCGACATAGATGTTGCCAGGGCCGACGATGCGATCGGCCTTGGGGACGGTTTTGGTGCCGAAGGCGAAGGCGGCGATGGCGTGGGCTCCGCCCATTTCGAAAACGCGGGTGGCTTGCAGGATGGAGGCTGTGCCGAGGATCTCGTCGACGGGCCGCGGGGTGCAGACCATGATGTTGGGGACGCCGGCGACGTGGGCGGGCACCACGGTCATGATGACGGTGGAGGGCAGGGGATAGCGTCCGGCGGGGATGTAGGCGGCGACGGAATCGAGTGGCCGGATGATCTGGCTGAGGGTGAGGCCGGGGGCGGGCTTGGTTGATTTGGCGACGGGGAGCTGGAGTTTGGCATAGGCTCGGACGTTGCGCGCGCTGGTCTTGACGGCCTGCTTGAACTGCGGTGTGAGGCGCGCAGCGGCGGCCGCCAGTTCCTGCTGCGGGATGGCGACGTTTTTGCGCTGGAGGTTGTCGAACTTACAGGCGTACTCATTGAGGGCGGCGTCGCCGCGTTTGCGGACGGCTTCGAGAATGGGGCGGACGGTGGCTTCGGCCTGGTCCATGCGGGCGGCGCGGCGCGTGAGGAGGCGGCCGGCGTCTTTACTTTCTACGATGCGGAGCATGGCTCTCTCCTAGAGGACGATTTTGTTGAGCGGGTATTCGACGATGCCTTCGGCGCCGGCCTGCTTGAGACGGGGGATGATGGTGCGCACGGTGGATTCGTCGAGGATGGTGTTGACGGCGAGCCACTCGCCATCACTGAGGTGGCTGATGGTGGGGTTTTTGAGCGCGGGCAGGACGCCGAGGACGGCCTGGAGATTCGCCTTGTTGACGTTGAGCATGAGGCCGACCTTGCCGAGCGCATTGATGGCGCCGTCGAGGAGCATCTTGATGTCGCCGAGCTTCTGTTGCTTCCAGGGATCGGCCCAGGATTCTTTGTTGGCGACGAGCTGGGTATTGGACTCCATCCTGGACGGTTTGGAAGGATGACGACTCGGGGACGGCGAGCACCCAGCGGACCTTGCCGAAGCTCTGCTTGGCGTAGATGAGATCGGCGACGGTGACGACGTCGGACTCATTTTCGATGACCCAATCGCGGCCGGTGAGGCCGGCGTCGAGCACGCCGTCTTCGACGTAGCGGGCCATTTCCTGGGCGCGGATGAGCATGCACTCGATATCGGGATCGTCGATGGCGGGGAAGTAGGAGCGCGAGGAGGTGGAGATGTTGAAGCCGGCCCTGCGGAAGAGGTCGACGGTGGCGTTTTCGAGGGAGCCCTTGGGGATGCCGAGTTTGAGTTTCATGAGTTAGTAGACCTTCTTGGGATCGTAGGTTTGCGCTTCGGTGATCTGCCAGGCTCCGTTTTCGAGAGTGCGGAAGAAGCAGCTCTGGTAGCCCTCGTGGCAGACGCCGGGGCCGACGGCCTCGACCTGGACGAGGACGCAATCGGAATCGCAATCGGTTTGAATGGATTTGACGAGGAGGCGGTGGCCGGAGGATTCGCCCTTCATCCAGAGCTTGTTGCGGGAGCGGCTGTAGAAGGTGGTGCAGCCGGTCTCGACGGTCTTCTGGAATGCCTCTTCGTTCATGAATCCGACCATGAGGACGCGGCCGGTGGCGTGGTCCTGAATGACGGCGGGGATCATGCCGCCGGTTTTTGCGAAATCGAGTTGCATCGTACTCCTCAAGAGAAAAGCCCGCCGGTGAGGGACCGGCGGGCTTGGTTTGAAACTTGTTCCGTGCAGCGCACTCAGAACAGGCTCCGCCCGCCCACCGCATGATGATGGTGGTGAAGACGGACGGTGTTCCGGACGGTCTGCATGAAGTTGTAGTTTAGCGCAGGGGGGCGGGGTGCGGCAAGCGTATGACGATTTGTGATCGATTGGCAATTGCGGTAGCATTGTGGCGGAGAGTCGTATGGCTTCGATTGTGTCACCCAAATATCAGATCGTTATCCCAAAGCACATACGGGAGTCGATGGAGATCGAGCCGGGGCAGCGATGGGAGTTCATCCGTACGGCGAATTGCCTACAACTGGTGCGGGTAATGACGGCAGACGAGGGTTTTGGATCTCTGCGGGGAACACCCAATGATTTCCACCGGGAGGAGGAATGGGCTGATGAAGATCGTCGTCGACTCCTCGGCGTGGATTGAGTATTTTCTGGGGACGCCGGCGGCCAAGCCGATTCGTGATTTGCTAAAGAACCCGGCGAACGTGGTGATGCCTTCGGTGGTTGTGCTGGAGGTGGTGAAATGGGTGCGGCGCAATCATGGCGATGCGGCGGCAGCGAGCCGGGCCGTGATGATGAAGCAGTGTGTGGTGGCGGACCTGACGATTGAGCTTGCGATGAAGGCGGTGGAGGTGGGGGCGGCGCATCGGCTGGCGACGGCGGACAGCATTATTTACGCGACCGCCCTGGAGAACAAGGCGGCGCTTTGGACGTTTGACGCGCACTTCGAGGGGTTGCCGGGGGTGCGGTATTTCGCGAAGGGGGCGGGGAGTTAGGGGCAGAGCGGGGCCAGGGGCCCCGCGCGGGCGAGGGCGCCCGCCCCACGACAGAGCTAGGCGAGGGCTTGTTGGACGTCGGCGATTATGTCTTCGAGGGCTTCGATGCCGACGGAGAAGCGGACGAGGTTTTCGCGGAGGCCCATGCGCTCCTTTTGCTTCGGGGGGACGTCGCGGTGGCTGGCGATCCAGGGGTGGAGCACCATGGTGTGGACGTCGCCGAGGGACGTCGCCTTGACTACCATTTGCAGGCGGTCCAGGAAGGCGAATACTTCGGGTTTGGCAGCGTTCTTGAGCTCGAAGCTGACCATGCCGCCGTAGAGGCCGTCGGGCATAAGGCGGGCGATGGTGGTGGCATCGGGGTGCTGGGGATCGTCGGGATAGAAGACGCGCTCAACTCCGGGCTGGTTGCGGAGCCAGGCGGCGAAGCCCTGGGCGTTACGGCACTGGCGCTCCATGCGGAGTGGGAACGTCTTGATGCCGCGCATGGTGAGGAAGCACTCCATGGGGCCGAGGATGGGGCCGGCGATGCGGGAGAGGCGGCGGATGGTTTCGAAGTGCTCTTCGTCGCTGACAATGAGGCCGCCCATGGTGTCGCCGTGGCCGCCGAGGTACTTTGTGGAGCTGTGGACGACGATGTGGGCGCCGAGCTCCAGGGGGCGGACGAGGAGCGGCGAGGCAAAGGTATTGTCCACCATGAGGGCGGCGCCATTGGCGCGGCAGAGCTGGGCGAGGGCGGGGATATCGCCGACGCGGAGCAGGGGATTGGAGATGGTCTCCATGAGGAGGACGCCGTATTTTTCGGCGGTTAGCTTGGCGGCGACGGCGGGGAGATCGTTCGTGTCGACGAATGTCGTTTCGACGCCGAACGGGCCGAGCACATCCATGAGGAGCTTGATGGTGGCGCCGTAGATGTCGCGGGCGCAGAGGACGCGCTTGGGACGATCGATGAGGGCGGCGGTGAGGGCGTGCTGGAGGGCGACCATGCCGGAGGCGCAGGCGAGGGAGCCGAAGCCGTTTTCGAGTGCGGTGATCTGTTCCTCGAGCGCCTGGTTGGTGGGGTTGGCGTAGCGGGAGTAGGCGAAGCCTTTCTCCTCGGCGGCGAAGATGCGGTCCTGCTCGGCCTGATCTGCACAGATCCAACTGGCCGCGAAGTGGACGGGGGTGGAGACGGGGATCTGAGTTTGCGCGGGCTTGCGATCGCCGGCGTGAACAGCTTTGGTGTGGATCTTCAACTTCCTATTTCCTCTTCCAGCGGACACCGTCCTTGGTGTCTTCGAGAATTACTCCGAGCTCGATGAGCTCGTTGCGGATGGCGTCGGCGCGGGCGAAGTCGCGGGACTTCTTCGCTTTGGCGCGGTCGGCGATTAGGGCGTCGATTTCAGAGTCGGAGAGGCCGCCCTCTTTCTGGGAGGGGGTGAGGACATCGAAGATGGCGTCGAAATCGGCGAGCAGTTTGAGGGCTCCAGCGACGTTGCCGGCGTAGAACTCGCCGGCGTCCATGGCGGAGTTGACCTCGCGGATGTATTCGAAGATGGCGGCGAGGGCGTCGGCGGTGTTGAGGTCGTCGTCGAGGCCGGCGTGGAAGGCCTGGAGGGCCTGGGTGGAGCGCGCGTCGATCTGCTGGTTGAGGCCGATGGCGAGCTTGTCGTTCTTGAGGCGGAGTTCGAAGTTGCGGAGGCGGTCAATGGAGGTGGAGGCTGCCTTGAGGCCGTCGAAGGTGAAGTTCAACTGCTTGCGGTATTGGGAGGATGCGAGGAGGTAGCGGATGGACTCGGGCGAGTAGCCGCGCTCCAGGATGTCGCGGAGGGTGAAGAAGTTGCCGAGCGACTTCGACATCTTCTGGCCCTCGACCATGAGGTGTTCGGCGTGGACCCAGTAGCGGACGAACTGTTTGCCGGTGAGGGCTTCAGACTGAGCGATTTCGTTTTCGTGGTGGGGGAAGACGAGGTCGACACCGCCGGTATGGATGTCGATGGTCTCGCCGAGATACTTCATGGCCATGACGGAGCACTCGATGTGCCAACCGGGGCGGCCGGCGCCCATGGAGGCATCCCAGGCGGGCTCGCCGGGCTTCTGCGATTTCCAGAGGACGAAGTCGCGGGCGTCGTCCTTGTCGTATTCGTCGACCTCGACACGGGCGCCGGCGATGTTGCCGCTGAAGTTGGTGTGAGAGAGCTTGCCGTAGCCGGGGAAGGTTCCGATTTTGAAGTAGGTGGAGCCGTCGCTGACGTAGGTGTGATCCGAGGCGGCGAGCTTCTCGACGGCGGCGACCATTTCGGGGATGTGCTCGGTGGCGAAGACGACGCGCTCGGGACGCTGGAGGCGGAGCACGGCGGAATCGTCGAGAAATGCCTTGGTGTACTGGGCGGTGTACTCGTTGATGGTGACACCGGCGGCCATGGCGTTGCGGATGATTTTGTCTTCCACGTCGGTGATGTTCATGACGTGATCCATGACGTAGCCGCGGGCGATGAGAGTGCGCCGGAGGATGTCCTGGAAGGTGAACGTCCGGAAGTTGCCGATGTGGACGTAGTGGTAGACGGTGGGTCCGCATGTGTACATGCGCACGGTGTTGCCGTCTTGCGGACGGAACTCTTCGAGTTCCTGGGTGAGAGTGTTGTGAAGCCGCAGTGCCATGGAGAGAGTTAAACTACCTAGTTTAACCCTTGCAGACACTCCCGTTCGAAATCCAAGCAGTTTGCCCGGAGACGGGCGCGCGCGCCGGCCTGCTCCACACGGCGCACGGAACGATAGAAACGCCCGTCTTTATGCCGGTTGGCACGCAGGCGACGGTGAAGGGGCTGACGCAGAAACAGCTGCTGGAGGAGTTGGACCCGAAGATTATTCTGGGCAACACGTATCACCTGTACCTGCGGCCGGGCCACGAGCTGATTGAAAAGTTTGGCGGCATCCACGGGTTCATGCAGTGGCCGCGTGCGATTTTGACGGACTCGGGCGGGTTTCAGGTGTGGTCTTTGAGCAAGCTGCGGAAGCTGCGGGAAGAGGGCGTGGTTTTCCAATCGCACTTGAACGGGGACAAGCATCTCTTCACGCCGGAATCGACTGTGGACGTGCAGTTGGCGCTAGGTAGCGACATTTTAATGATGCTGGACGAGTGCACGGACTATCCGGCGACCCCGAAGGCGGCGCGGAAGTCGATGGAGCTGACGGCGCGGTGGGCGTCGCGGGGCATGGCGCACTACCGGGAACGGATGAAATCACGGGAGCGGGCGCAGACGCTGTTTCCGATCGTACAGGGCTCAATGTATGCGGATTTGCGGCGCGAATGCGCGTCGCGGCTGGTTGAGCTGGACGCGGAGGGCTATGCGATTGGCGGGTTGAGCGTGGGCGAGCCGCGGGAGCTGAGCATGGAGATGACAGAGGTCACAGTGCCGCTGTTGCCGGCGGATAAGCCCCGATACGTGATGGGCGTGGGGATGCCGGCGGAGCTGCCGGAATATGTGGCGCGCGGCGTGGACATGATGGACTGTGTGATGCCGACACGGAACGCGCGGAACGGATGCCTTTTTACGACGGGCGGACGGGTGATCATCAAGCAGGCGCAGTACCGGGACGATGCGGGGCCGATTGACGAGAAGTGCGGGTGTTACACGTGCAGAACGTTCTCGCGGGCGTATCTTCGCCATTTGTTCCAAGCTGGTGAAATGCTCTACAGTACTTTGGCGACGCTACACAACCTGCGGCATTACCTTGACATCATGCGCCGCATGCGAGAGGCTATTTTACTTGGGACCTTCCCTGAGTTCTTGAAGACTGCGCGGTCGTTTGCCTCTGGTCCGGATACAACCCTGATAGGCTAGATGTGAGGCAGATGCTGCGCGTCGCAAGCGAATTCGATTTTTCGCGACGTCAGAACAGGTGATACCGGTTTGGCAATGAGTTTCCTCCTTCTTCAGATGCCGGCAGTGCCCAGCACGCTGGTTCAGTTTCTCCCGATAATCCTGATCTTCGCGATCTTCTACTTCCTTCTCTTCATGCCGATGCAGAAGCAGAAGAAGCAGCAGCAGAAGATGCTATCGGAACTTAAGAGCGGTGACGAGGTCGTCACCAACGGCGGTATCATCGGCACGATTGTGGCGGTCCACCCGGACGACACGATTGTGGTGCGTGTGAAGCCCGACAACATCAAACTGCAGTTTGCCCGTGGCGCGGTAGCCAGCATGGTGAACGCGGAGAAAAAGTCCTAACCCTAGCGGAAAGTAACAACCATGCAGAATCTCAAGTGGAAAGCCGTCCTGATTGTGGCTACGATTCTGATCTGCGTCTACGGCATGATCGGGATCCCGAAGTCGATGGACGAAGTCGTAACGAACTGGAACAACAACATTCGACTCGGCCTGGATCTGAAGGGCGGGTCGCTCCTGGTGCTGCAAGTGCAGGTGCAGGACGCATTCAAGGCCGAGGCGATCACAGTGATCGCGCGGCTGAAGGAAGAGATGGCCAAGCAGGCGATCCCGTTTGCGGCGATGGACAACACGGAGCCGAAGACGCTGGCGGAAGCCGAGAAGATCGAAATCTCGATCAAGGGCGTGCCGCTGGACAAGACGTCGGCGTTCCGGACGCTGATCAACGAGACGTTGGGCAGCTGGGTGCTGACGCCGGTGAATTCGACTGACTACCGGCTGACCATGAAGCCGACGGAAGCGATGACGTTGAAAAAAGACGTGGTGTCGCGCTCGATGACGACGATTGAGAGCCGCATCAACGGACTCGGTCTGGCGGAGAGCAGCGTGCAGGCGCGTGGCGGCGCGGATTCGGATTCCGAGATTCTGGTGTCGCTGCCAGGGCTGGACGATCCGGCGCGTGTGAAGTCGATTTTGCAGACAGCGGCGATGCTGGAACTGTACGAAGTGAAAGACGGGCCTTTTGCGCGGATGGAAGATGCGCTGGGTAAGAATGGCGGTGTGCTGCCGCTGAACACGAAGCTGTTGAAGTCTGTGCGGGCAGCGGCATCGGAGCAGAACGAAGGCTGGTATCTGGTGGCGCGGACGCCGGTGATCACGGGTCGTGACCTGCGCGATTCCAAGCCGGCGCAGGACGAATTTGGCAAGTGGGAGACCTCGTTCATCCTGTCGCAGGATGCGAAGGGCCGCTTCGGCAAGTTCACGGAAGCCAACGTGGGCCAGCGGCTGGCGATTGTGCTGGACAACCAGGTGAAGAGCGCGCCGACGATTCAGAGCCGGATTGAAGATTCGGGCCGGATCACGGGCGCGGGGACGAACCAGGAGGCGAGCGATCTGGCGCTGGTGCTGCGGGCCGGATCGCTGCCGGCGGGGATCGTGTATCTGCAGGAGCAGACGGTTGGGCCGTCGCTTGGCGCGGACTCGATCCATCAGGGGCTGATTGCGGGCCTGGTGGGGTTGGTAGTGGTGATCGTGATCATGCTGGTGTATTACGCGATGAGCGGCGTGAACGCGACGATAGCGCTATTGCTGAACGCGATCATCCTGATCGGTGTGCTGGCCTATCTGAAGGCAGTGTTGACACTGCCTGGCATCGCCGGCATCATCCTGCTGATCGGCATGGCGGTGGACTCGAACGTGCTGATCTTTGAGCGCATTCGGGAAGAGCTGCGGGCCGGCAAGGCGACAATGGCGGCGATCGATACGGGCTTTGCGAAGGCGTTTCTGACGATCATCGACACGCACGTCGCGACGGTAGTCAGCTGCGCATTTCTGTTCATGTTCGGAACGCCGGCGGTTCGCGGCTTTGCCGTGACGCTGGTGATTGGTCTGGTGGCCAACGTGTTCACCAGCGTGTTTGTGTCCCGCGCCCTTTTCCAGTTTGAGATGGCGGGCAAGGGATCGAACGCGAAGTTGAGCATTGGAATCTAACGGGACACGGAACAGACCATGGAGCTATTCAAAAACACAAAGATTGATTTTCTGGGCAAACAGAAGATCTTCATCGGGGCCTCGCTGGTACTGACGGCTGTGGGCCTGGTGAGCTGGATCGGCAAAGGCGGGTTGAAGTACGGCATCGATTTCACAGGTGGATCGAACCTGACGGTGAAGTTCTCGACGGCGCCGCCGGTGGACAAGATCCGCACGCTGGTGTCGGCCAAGATTGGCGGAGAGATCTCCGTGCAGGAGATTCCAGGGCAAAACTCGGTGATCATCGGCACGCCGATGAAGGACGAGCTGCAACTGACCGCCGAGCGCAAGACGCTGAGCGACATTCTGGAAGGCAACTTTGGCGACAAGTCGGGCAAACTCGACTTCAACAACGCGAGTGCAGACACATTGGCCGACAAGCTGCGGGAGCCGCTGCAGCAGGCGAGCGTGGGAATGAATGAGCAGCAGCTCAGAGACATGGCGAAGGCCATGCTGAGCTTCAAGAACACGCCGCCGCGTTCAGGCATTGTGACCAGTTTCGACCAGTTGAACGGCGTGGCCGGAGTGACGCCGCAGGTGATCGGGGTGATGAAGCAGCAGTGCACGCTGTCGTCTTTTTCGGTAATCGGCGCCGAGGTGGTGGGGCCGAAGATCGGCGCGGAGCTGCGCAGCAAGGCCGTACTGGCGACGTTGTACTCGCTGGCGGGGATGCTGGCGTACCTGTGGTTCCGCTTTGAGTTCATCTACGGACTGGCTGCGGTGATTGCGGTATTCCACGATGTGATCATCACGCTGGGGTTGTTCTCACTGTTCGGCAAGGAGATCTCGCTGAACGTGGTGGCGGCGCTGCTGACGCTGGTGGGCTATTCGATGAACGACACCATCGTGGTTTTTGATAGAATTCGCGAGACCTTGAAGTTATCGCGAAGAGAGCTGAACGCCCAGATCGTCAACGACAGCGTCAACCAGACGTTGAGCCGGACGATCATGGTTTCGGGGTTGACGTTCGTATCGGCGGTGTCGCTGTTGATCTTCGGCGGGCCGGTGCTGAACGGGTTCGCGTTTGCGTTGGTAGCGGGTATCATCGTTGGTACCTATTCGTCGATCTTCGTTGCGAGTCCGATTCTTGTGTTCTGGCACAATTTCAACCAGCGCAGGAAGAAGACTCCGGCGGCCGCGGGCAAGTAGAGGGCATCGGACTGCGGAACATGCAGGCCGGAGCAGTTTGGTAGATTAAAAAGACCAAAAGAGCGGCAATGCCGGGAACCGGCGTGAAGCTCCGGTGTCAAAAAGGGTGTGAACGGTTTCCGGGGTGCCGGAGACCGGGACCTAAGGAGAGGATGGCTCATGTTTGAACAAAGCTTCGTGGACGGAAACGCCAAAACCAACAAGAGTTGGACGGTGCTGATCTCCACCCTATTCCAGTTCGTATTGGTGACCGCGGGAATCATCATCCCACTGTTGAACCCGGAGCTTCTCCCAAAGACCGCGCTGAGTTCCATGCTGGTGGCTCCTCCTCCGCCGCCACCGCCACCGCCACCGCCGCCACCGGCAGCGGCAGTGGTGAAGGTGATCAAGGTGGTGCCCCGCCAGTTTGACGGATCCCGTCTGATGGCGCCCAAGCAGGTTCCGAAAGAGATTGCGATGATCAGGGAAGACGAGCTTCCGGCGGCGAGCGCCGGCGTTCCCGGCGGCGTCCCCGGCGGCGTCCCTGGCGGCACGCCTGGTGGTGTCATCGGTGGTTTGATTGGTGGTGTAGCCGCAGCGGCTCCGCCTCCCCCGCCTCCCCCGGTTAAACAAGAAGTCAAGGCAACCCCGAAACGCATCACGGTGGGCGGCAACGTCCAGCAGGCGATGCTCGTCAACCAGCCACGGCCGACCTATCCGCCGCTGGCGAAGCAGGCGCGCATTTCGGGCACAGTTCGTTTTACCGCCATCATCGGCCGCGACGGCGCGATCCAGAATCTCACTCTGGTCTCGGGCCACCCGTTGCTGGTGCAGTCGGCCACCGACGCAGTGAAGCAGTGGCGCTACAAGCCCACGCTGCTGAACGGCGAACCGGTGGAGGTCGTCACGCAGATCGACGTGAACTTCACGTTGAACCAGTAGGCACTCGTCAGACTCGTTTAGATTAAATCAACTCGCAGGAGAATAGAGAAGATGCTTCTTCAGTTGCAAGTATGGGCGTTCCTGCTCTTGCAGGAATCCGGCGCCGTGGGTTTCGACCTCCGGTCTATGTGGACTCAGATGGGCTGGATGGCGAAAGCCGTCGTAATCGCCCTCTTCATCATGTCCGCCTGGTCGATTGGCGTCATGATTGATCGTTTGATTGTGTACAATGCCGCGCGGAAGCAATCGCGGCTGTTCGCTCCGGCGGTTGCCGGTGCGTTGCGTGAAGGCAAGCTCGACGAAGCGATTAAGATTGCTGACCGTTACAAGAAGTCGCACCTGGCCAAGGTTGTTGTGGCTGGCTTGCAGGAATTCCGCGCCCACCAGGTGAGCTCCGAGATTCCTGGCGAGATCGTGGAGAGCTCGAAGCGCGCCCTGGAGCGCGCGGAAGCGATTGTGCACTCCGAGATGGAGCGCGGCATCAGCGGCCTGGCAACGATCGGCTCGACGGCACCGTTCGTCGGACTGTTCGGCACGGTGGTTGGCATCATCAACGCGTTCAAGGGCATCGCGACTGAGAAGTCGACGGGTCTGGGCGCGGTGGCCGGCGGTATTTCGGAAGCCCTCGTCGCGACCGCCATCGGTCTCTTCGTGGCCATCCCGGCCGTCTGGATGTTCAACTACTTCAATACCCGCCTCAAGTCGTTTGACGTCGAGATGGAAAACTCCAGCTCCGAACTGATTGACTACTTCCTGAAGCGGTCCCAGAAGGGCGCAGCGAAGTAAGCTTCGCGTTTCCTGTCTGTTGACTGACCGGCGAGTTGATCGAGCCCAGCCGGAGACTGCCAGCAATGGCGGTTTCCGGCCCGGGTTCGCGTCTTCAACGCCGGCAGGAGAGATCAAGGAGAAAACGGATGGCCAAGAAGAAGAGAATTTCAGATAAGGGCGCGATGTCGGACATCAACGTGACCCCGATGGTCGACGTGATGCTCGTGATGCTGATCATCTTCATGGTGATCACGCCGATGCTTTCGAAGGGCGTCAGCGTGGATCTCGCCATGACTACCAATCCGGTAGCGCTGGCAAACGCGGACAAAGAAGACGCCGTACTGGTGGCTGTCACCCGCGATGGCCGAGTCTACCTCGGTTCGACACAGATTACCCCTGCCGACCTGCCCGGGAAGGTAAAGGACCTGTTGACTGGCCGCCTGGACAAGACTTGCTACGTGAAGTCGGACTCTCGCGCGCGCTATGAGAAGGTCGTCGAAGTGGTGGACAACCTGCGTGCCGCCGGCGTGGACAACATTGGTCTATTGACTGATTTGGACGCGAAGGCGAAGGCAAAGGCTGATGCCGCAGGCGGCGCCGTCAACTAAGGATTGAGCCGGGGGCGGCTCGAGCCGGCCGGGCGCACCACCGAGGTGCGATAGCAACAAGTTTAAAGGAGATTTCCCCATGAGCATGGCAGTTGGCGGAGGCGATGGCGGACCACAGTCAGAAATCAACATGACTCCGCTGATCGACGTCCTACTTGTACTTCTCATCATTTTCATGGTCATCACGCCGCTCACGCCGAAGGGTTTGGAAGCGCTGATCCCTCAGCCGCCTCCTAAGGATGCTCCCCCCCCGACCGTGGACCGCACAGTGATCATCGTCATCAACAAAGATAGGTCCCTGATGTTGAACACAGAGCCGGTTGCGGAAAGCGCGTTGCAGGAACGCCTGATGGCGGTCTTCAAGACCCGCGCCGAACGCGTGTGCTTCGTCAAGGCTGATCCTGATCTTGAATTCCAGACGGTGGCCAAGGCAATTGACATTGCCAAGGGCGCGCAGATGGATAAGGTCGGCCTTATGACGGCCAAGATGGAGGCTGGCGAATAGCCGGAGACAGTATACCGATGAATCGCAAAGCTCTCATTATCCTTACCGCGGCGGCGACACTCCTGCTGGCAGGATTGACGACCGGCTGCAAGAAGTTGGAAGCGCGGGACAACCTGAACAAGGGTGTCCAGGCGTTCAAGGGCGCGAAGTACGGCGACGCCGTTGAGTTCTTCAAGAAGGCGATCGACCTCGACCCGACGTATCCCACGGCGCGCCTGTATCTGGCCACGTCCTACATGAGCCAGTACATTCCGGGTGCTGATTCTCCTGAGAACAACGCGTTTGCTGATCAGGCGGCCGCCAACTTCAAGATCATCCTGGAAGGTGACGCGAAGAACACGGCAGCGCTGAAGTCACTGGCCTCGCTGGCCTTCCAGCGGACCAACGGCATGACGGCGATGGCGGACAAGATGAAGCAGTTGGACGTCGCGGCCGAGTGGTACAAGAAGCTGGCAGAAGCTGATCCGGCAGAGAAGGAAGCTTTCTACTCGCTTGGCGTTGTGGCGTGGTCCAAGTTCTATCCGGCGTGGATGGAAGCGCGGACGAAGCTCGGTATGAAGCCGGAAACCCCTGGTCCGATCAAGGACAAGAAGGTGAAGGCGGAGTTGCAGGAGAAGTACAACGCGGTGATCGCTGAAGGTATCAAGAACCTGGAAAAGGCGCTTGAGATCGACAAAGAATACGACGACGCGATGGCTTACCTGAACCTCCTCTATCGTGAACGCGCCGACATCGCCGATAACGATGCGGGCTACACGAAGGATACCGAGGCGGCCGATCAGTGGATCGCCAAGGCACTGGAGACTCGCAAGGTGAAGTCCGAGCGGGCCCCGAAGACCTCTGGCATCGTGTCGGAAGAAGAGAAGAAGTAAAGCTTCGCCCTTCCGGCCAGTTTCGTTAGAATGAATGCGAGGGCGCTCCTCTGAGTGGCCCTCGCATTTCTGTCTTGCAGGTCCCGCCCGCCCCCTCATGGAGAATCCGGCCACTCGCGACGTAGTCCACTTTCCTACACAAGCGGAACCGTGTGCATTGCCCGGCATCACGCCCGAGATGGAAACGGCGTATCAGGAGCTGCAGGCCACCGTGCTGGCCAAGCGTCCGAACGAAGACACGGCGGTATTGCGTAAGGCCTTTGAATTTGCCTCTCTGAAGCACGCGCCGCAGACGCGGGATTCGGGCGAGCCCTACATGCTGCACCCGCTGGCGGTAGCTCAGACGCTGGCCGAGATGTCGATGGACATGGTGTGTCTGTTGACGGGACTGCTGCACGACACGATAGAAGACACAGAGACCACGGCGGAGGAGATCCGTAAGCTATTTGGTCCGGACGTGGAGCGTTGCGTCAACGGCGTCACGAAGCTGAGCAAGATCAACCTGCACAACCGTGAAGACCGCCAGGCAGAGAGCGTCCGCAAGATGCTGCTGGCGATGGTGGAGGATATTCGCGTCATCATCGTGAAGCTGGCGGACCGGCTGCACAATCTTCGGACGCTGAGCTCGCTTTCGCGCGAGCGGCAGGAGCGGATCGCGGCGGAGACCATCGAGCTTTACGCGCCGATCGCCCACCGGCTGGGCATGGGCAAACTGCGTGCCGAGTTGGAAGATCTGGGCTTTCAATATCTGGATCCGCCGGCCTATCACGAGGTGACGGAAGCGATCGAGGTGAAGCGGCAGGCGAACGAACAGGTGCTGGACGAGATCCGCGATACAGTGCTGGTGAAGTTGGCCGAGGAACATATTCCCGTGCGGGTGCAGGCGCGGGTGAAGCGGCCGTGGTCTGTCTATCAGAAGTTGAAGAAGCAGCGGATCGACATTGACCAGGTGTATGACCTGCTGGGCGTGCGCATCATCACGGACTCGGTGAAGAACTGTTATGCGGCGCTGGGCGTGATTCACAACGAGTGGCACCCGATCCCCGGGCGGATCAAGGATTTCATCGCCATTCCGCGGCCGAATCTGTATCAATCGCTGCACACGTCGGTGATGGGGCCGATGGGGGTGTCGTTCGAGGTGCAGATCCGGACGGAGGAGATGCACCGCCTGGCGGAAGAAGGCATCGCGGCGCACTGGAAGTACAAGGAAGGCAAAAAGGGTCCGGCGGAAGACGACCAGCGGATTGCGTGGCTGCGGCAGTTGGTGGAGTGGCAGCGCGAGATGCGGGACCCCTCCGATTTCATGTCCAACCTGAAGGTGGACCTGTATCCGGAGGAGGTATACTGCTTCACGCCAAAGGGGCGTGTGGTGGTGCTGCCGCGCGAGGCGACGCCGATCGACTTTGCGTATTCGATTCACACGGACGTGGGGCACTGCTGCATCGGCGCGAAGGTGAACAACCGGATGGTGCCGCTGAAGCACGGTCTGCGCAATGGCGACATTGTGGAGATCATGACGCAGAATGGCGGCCAGCCGAGCCGGGATTGGCTGTCTTTCGTCAAGACCACGCGGGCGCGGAACAAGATCCGCCACGTGATCAATGCGACAGAGCGGGAGAAATCGGTCGAGCTAGGGCAGAAGCTGCTGGAGCGCGAGGCGCGGCGGCTGGGCGTGGCGTTGAGCCGGATCACGCGGCAGCAGATGGAAGCAGTGGCGACGGAGTATGGCTGCGCCAAGACGGAAGACCTGCACGCCGCGCTGGGGTGGGGGAAGTTCTCGGCCCGGCAGGTGCTCTCGAAGCTGGCGCCGGGTGTGGTGGAACCGGAGACGCCGGCCACACCGGCCACGCCGGAGGCGCCCGCGTATCAGCCGGAACGCGACCGCGCCGGGGCCGCGGCCAAAGACTATGTCATCCAGGTCAAGGGCATCGACGATCTGCTCACCTATCGCGCCAAGTGCTGCAACCCGATCCGGGGCGAACCCATTGTCGGGTACATCACGCGCGGCAAGGGTGTGGCTGTGCACTCCAAGGGCTGTCCGAACGTCCAGAACCTGATGTATGAGGCCGAGCGGCGCATCGAGGTGGAATGGGCGCGCGGGGCGCGCGAGAGCTTTAATGTGCGGATCATCGTGCATACGGATGACCGCGCCGGGATGCTGAACCAGTTGACGCAGATCCTCTTCGACGAAGAGGTGAACATCCGCAGCGTGGAGGCCCACGCGGACGAGAAACAGTTCGATTCCGCCATTGTGGAGATGACCGTCGAGGTGCGCGACAAGAAGCAGCTCGAGCGGGTGGTATCCGCGATGCGCCGTGTATCGGGCGTACGCGACATTGAGCGCGTCCACTAACTACCATGACCATTTCCACTGATCCGTTGCACATTGCCGTGTCGAAGTCGAAGGGGATTAAAATCGACTGGTCCGACGGCCACAAGAGCGACCTGGGATGCGGCCTGCTGCGCGACGAATGTCCGTGCGCGTCGTGTACCGGGGCGCATGGGACCGAGCCGCTAAAATCGAACTACTCCGCCCCGCCGCCGCCGCCGGGGCCGTTTCAGATGTTCACGCCGGTGTTGAAGATGCTCTCGATTGAAGAGGTGGGCACGTACGCTGTGCGGATCCACTGGAGCGACGGGCACAACACGGGGATCTACTCGTTCGAGCACCTGCGCAAGCTGTGTCCGTGCGCGGAGTGCGCCACTGCCAGACAGGAAGGCCGCCTATGAAACTAATGCTCCCTCTGCTCGTATTGCTCGCCGCGCCGCTGTTTGCCGATGTCACCGGCAAATGGAACGGTGAGGTGGATGTGGCGGGCAACCACGCCACGCCCGCGTTCACTTTCAAACAGGATGGCGACAAGCTCACCGGCACCTACAAAGGGATGCTGGGCGAGGCGCCCGTCACCGGCACGGTGGAGGGCAAGAAAGTGACGTGGACGCTGAAGGCCAACTTCGATGGGAACGCCGTCACGGTCATTTACACGGGTACGATGGAATCCGAGAAAGTGATCAAGGGGACGGTGGATTTCGCGGGCCAGGCGGACGGCACGTTTACTTTGAAAAAAGAGTAGCGGGTCCGCTGATGGGGCGAGGTACGGAGATATACTCGCAGTGTGCCAACCCGTCGACTTTTCCTCCTGCAATCCGGCGCCGCCGCGCTATTGAGCGGTGCTGAACTCGATCTGAAATCCAGCCGCTGGAATGCGAGGTGGGTGTTCCCCGCCGGGGCGCCGGCGAACACCTATGGCGTTTATCATTTCCGGCGCTCGTTTGCGCTGGAGACTGCGCCGGGCGTATTCCGGGTGCATGTCACGGGCGACAGCCGGTATGAGCTGTTCGTGAACGGCGTGAAGGTGAGCTGGGGACCGGCGCGCGGGGATCTGTATCACTGGCGCTATGAGACGGTGGACCTGGGGCCGCATCTGCGAGCCGGCAACAACGTGCTGGCTGCGGTGGTGTGGAACGAGGCGCAGTATGCCGGTCTGGCGCAATGGTCGAACCGGACGGGGTTCCTGCTGCAGGCGGCCGATGGCGACCACGAGAAGCTGGTGAACACGGGGACTGCCGGGTGGAAGGCGGTGCAGAACCGCGCGTATTCGCCGTATCCGCTGCCGGGCAATCTGTGGTCCGAAATCGGGCCGGGGTACTACGCGATCAGCCCGATGGAGAAGTTTGAGGCGGCGCAGCATCCGTGGGGGTGGCAGACGGCGGCGTTTGACGATGCGGCGTGGACGGCGGTGGAGAACGGGTCGGCGGCGGCGGCGCGGGATGCCTCGGATTCGCCATCGAGGTGGATGCTGGTGCCGCGTCCGATCCCGATGATGGAAGAGACGCCGGTGCGGCTGGCGCGGCTGCGCTCCGCGCAGGGCGTGACTCCGCCGGCGGAGTTTCCGGCGCGGAAGGCTGCGTTCACCGTGCCGGCGAATACCAAAGCGGTTTTGCTGCTGGATCAGGACGTACTGACGTGCGCGTTCCCGGAGCTGGATTTGCAGGGCGGGCTGGGTGCGGAGATCACGGTGCGGTACATCGAGGCGCCCTACGAGGCGTTGCGCCCGCGGCCGACGAAGCGGAACCGCGGCGAGGTGGAGGGCAAAATCCTGCGGGGGTATTTCGACAAGATCCTGCCGGACGGGGCGAAGCGGACTTGGCGGCCGCTGTTCTGGCGGACGTGGCGGTACTTGCAGGTGACGATCGAGACGAAGGCGGAGCCGCTGGTGCTGGCCGATCTGCGGGCGGTGTACACGGGGTATCCCTTCGAGGTGAAGGCGAAGTTTGAATCCGGCAATCCGCTGCACCAGAAGATTCTGGAAGTGGGGTGGCGGACGGCGCGGCTGTGCGCGCACGAGAGCTACATGGATTGCCCGTACTACGAGCAGTTGCAGTATGCGGGTGACACGCGGATTCAGGCGCTGGTGTCGTTGTTCATGACGGGCGATCACAGGCTCATGAAGAATGCGATCGAGCAGATTGACAGCTCGCGGACTCCGGAGGGCGCGACGTATTCGCGGGCGCCCAGCGCATTGCAGCAGTACATTCCGCCGTTCTGCCTGTGGTGGATCGGGATGGTACGGGATTACTGCTGGTATGTGGATGATCCGGCGTTTGTGCGGCAGATGCTGCCGGGTGTGCGCGCGGTGCTGGGGTGGTATGAGAGCTTCCTGAAGGACGACGGACTGCTGGGCACGATGCCGTGGTGGAACTACGTGGACTGGGTGCCGAAGTGGCCCAACGGGCGGCCGCCATCGGAGGTGGGCACCATGCCGGGGACGATTCAACTGCAACTGGTGCTGGCGCTGCAGTGGGCGGGCGAACTGGAGGCGGCGGTGGGCGACGCGCAGTTCGCGGGCCGGTTTAAGATGCAGGCGGTGCGGCTGGCGCGGGTGGTGCGGGAGCGGTTCTGGAGCGCTGAGAAGAAGATGTTCAGCGAGGATCTGGCGCACACGCATTTCTCGCAGCATGCGAACGTGCTGGCGGTGCTGGCCGACGTGGCGGAGGGCGGCGCGCAGAAGGACCTGATGCAGCGCGTGGAGGCCGACAAGGCGCTGTATCAATGCACTGTGTACTTCCGGTACTACCTGGACCGCGCGATGGTGAAGGCGGGGCTCGGAGATCAGTATCTGAACCGGCTGGGGACGTGGGAGTTCATGCTGAAGGAAGGCTTGACGACGTGGGCGGAGACGGATTCGCCGAACACGCGCTCGGACTGTCATGCGTGGGGGGCGAGCCCCAATATTGAGTTCTTCCGGACCGTGCTGGGCGTGGACTCGGCGGCGCCGGGGTTCCGCAGGATCCGCGTTACGCCGTCTCTGGGGCCGCTCCAGCGGGCCAGTGGGGTGATTCCGCATCCCAAGGGCCTGATCGAGGTGCGCGTGGAGAGAGGCGGCCCCACGGGCCTTGTGATCGATGTGAAGGCGCCAGCGGGGGTGGAGGTGGTGAAGGGGGCCTAAAAGTAAAGCCCGGCCCCGAGGTGGGGCCGGGCTAGAGTGCGCGGGAGACGGACGTTTACAACAGGCGGAAATTCACTTCTACGTTGGCCAGGACCGAGACGGGTTTGCCGTCTTTGTAGCCGGGCTTGAAGCGCCACTTGCGGACGGCCTCCATGGCCTTTTCGTCGAGGCCCATGCCGAGAGTGCGGACGACGCGGACGTTGCCGGTCTGGCCGGATTCATCCACAACAATGGCGAGCAGGACGGTGCCCTGGAACTTGGCCTTGCGGGCCTCTTCGGAGTATTCGGGCTCGACCTTGAAGATCGGGACAGGAGCGCTGACGCCGCCGCCGATGCGGAATGCGCCGCCGCCGAAGCCGCCGCCGCTGCCGGGGCCGAAGCCGCCACCAGTGCCGGAGCCAACGCCACCGCCGGAACCGCTGCCGATGCCGCCGCCCGAGCCGGTGCCTCCGGAAGGGGGACCCACCTTGGCGAACGGATCACCGTAGTTCGGAAGGTTGACTTTGGGTAGATTGGCGTCCGGGGGGGCAATGATCGTGGGTTCCATGACTAACCGAGGATTCTCATTGAGTACCACTGCCACAGGCGGAGTGAATTGCTTGAGATCCGGACGCGGCAATTTGCCTTTGTTAGCAGGCAGCGGGTCCCGGACACCGCCGCCGCCTCCGCCGCCCATAGCCTTCTGCTTCACCTGCATCTTGGGCATGTAGGGATCGAGATCGGTGGGGGCGACCAGCGAGACTGTGTTCTGGACGGCCTTCTGAATAGTCTTGTTCGTGCCGAGGAAGAAGGCGAGCAGGACGAGGCCGACGTGGACGAAGACGGACATGAGCTGGGACTTGCCGCGGTATTCATCGCGGCTGAAGAGCTCGCGCGTGGGCAGGGGCTTGGAAGTCACCTGGAGCGGCGGCAGCTTTTCGGGGAAGAGAAGTTCCTTGAGGTTCGTTCCGAAAGTGCGATACCAGGGCAACGTCGCGCGCTCGAGTACGAGAGTGGAGGAGTCTTTCAGTTCCTCTTCCGTCAACGGGCGGGAGGTCAACTGGAGCGGGAGTTGGTTATCGGCCACGAAGAGCGAAGCGACGTTGTCCTTCAGCGAGCGGAGGAAGGACTTGCGCTGCTGCACCTCTGCCAGTTGGCGGAGCGAGGGATCGTCGCTATTAAGGAGATCCTGCTCGGACAAGGGGCGGAAGGAAACTTGCAGCGGCGGTTGCTTGTCGAAATTCGCAATGTCTTTGAGGTTGTCGAAAATGGCCAGAAACCACGGCTTAGAACCCTGCTGGAGCAACAGGGAGCTCGACAACGGGCTGTCGGCCGAGGATTCAGACGGGAGCTGTCTCGCCTGGTTGGGCTCGTTCTCGGGGTTGGGATATTGCGCTGCCATACCTCTTCAGATCTCACGCCAGCTTTAGTCTCATCAACGGAGGCACGAACTGCCTCTGACCGTTAGACGCACGTAACACGACAAAGTTGCACGATTCCGGTGGTCCCGCAACAACTTTCCTACCGAAAATTGTAGCATGGATCGGAGTGTCGCGCCACATCTTCCATTTTTGGTAAGTCATTGATAAATAGCGTCCATCCGGAACAAATAGGACTCTTCCAGAGCTTCCGGCGTCTTTTCCAGTACACAGGTTACCCTACCTTGGGCTACGAGCGGAACGGACAGATCGGCCAGTCCGCGGGCAGGAATGGTGGCGGATGCAGTGGCCGGGGAGGCTGATCCGCGGCAGGAGAGGCCGATGCTGACCGTGTTATCGAGGGTGTTTTCGACGGTCACGGAGAGCGTCTTGCCCTGGGGGCGGATGGAGGAGATGTAGACGCGTGGCGTGATCAGGAGCCTGGCCGGGGCGCAGGCCGGGGGCATGCGAAGGGTGTTCTGTCCGCGGCCATTGAGGAGTTCGCTGACCGCTCTGACGTGCGCGCCACCCTCCAGGCTTGATCCATTCAGGTGTATGGGGCGAGGCAGGCGAGATCCAGGCGGACGTGCCGGGCCGGGAGATCCGGCGGGGCGGGGAAGCGGCAGACGACGTCGGTGGCGTCAGCGACGCAGCCGGCGAGCGCGAGGACGACGAGCGTCTCGATCATTTGCCGAGGGTGTCGTTGAGTAGCTGGGCGAGGCGGACGCCCCCGCGCCGGAGCTGGAGCTGCACCACCGGCGAGGCTTGGGCGAAGTACTCGTCGCCGAGGATGGCTGGGCGGGCAGCGGGCAGTTGGCCATAGGCCGCTTGCTTGGAGGCTGCCTTGGTCTCCCATACCCAGTCTGCTAGATTGCCCTTGGCGAGGCGGCGCCGCTCGAAGATGCCCGCTTTCTTTTCTAGCCGGGCTTTGAGTTGGGGATCGCGCTCCTCGGCTGTAGCGAGGATGGGCGTATCCCAGAGGCTATGCAGGTTGGTAGGCCGGTTCAAGTAAACTACCTGGACATCATTGCCCCCGCGATCGCCGTTGTCGCCGACGTGGAGAGGTTGGTGCATGTCTCCAACGAAATGGACGAGAAACTTGAGGGCTTCGCCGCGCTGGGTGGTGGTGAGGCTGGTGTCTTTCACTTTGGCGATCAATTCGGGGATCACGCCGACCACGCAGCCGGTGGCGGGGCAGAAGGGCTTCCAATCGCCGGGCTGCGTGGCGAGCGGGATGTTGATGTAGTGCCAGGTGGAAGTTTCGCGGCGCTGGTTGCGCACATCGTCGGCCCACGAGGCGATGGAGTCCAGAGTCTCGCCCTGGGCGAGGAGTTGGGCCACGCCGGCCTTGGCCTTGGCGTTCAGGTGTTGCATGGCCAGATGGGCGATGAGGCGGTGGCCCTCCTTGCCCCAGCCGAAAGCCTGGGGCGCCATGGCCAGCAAGGCGAATATGCCGATCCACTTCGTCGAGACGCGCATGTACTCAGTATGCCCTGCCGCCGGGCGGCTTGGCGCAAGATTCCCAACCGTTTTTGGACGAGGCTGCATCCAACGAAACGGGGACCACCGCTGTTTCAATGACTTACTCTTCCGCACGCCAACTCGCCGGACTGTCCGGCGCAGGCAGCCTGGTTATGTTGGCGACAATCGCATTCGCCTATCAGTTGCCGTCGACGTTCTTCCCGTATCACGGCGGACCGTTCTACGCCGATTGGGCGGCGCTGTGGGTGGTGTATCTGGCGTATTCGGTGGTGAGCCTGCCATTTGATATCTGGGCTGGATATGTACTGCCCTGCCGGCATCATCAGCGGTGCCAGATACTGCCCGTGTATCTGGGGCATCTGTTCCGCGCGCTGTTTGTGCAGGGAATGGTAATGACGATCTCGGCACTGCTGTTATTGCAGGCAGGGCGAGCGTGGGGTGTGTGGGGGGCCGAGGCGGTGTTCGGGTTGCTGCTTTCGGCGCTGTTTGTGATGCGTCCGGTGGTGGCGGGGGCGTTGGGCAGCGGGGCTGCGCCGGTGCTACCGGGCAAGTACTACGCGATGGGCGCTGCCTGGCTGCTGACGGGCTTTTTGCTGTGCGCGCTGCTGCCGTGGTGCGGTGTGGGCACGTTGTTCAATCTGCTGGAGACTCTGCTGGGTTGCACGTTGTGGTCGCTGGCGGGGCTATGGATTCTGGGCCGCTTTCATCAGGACGCGGCGCGGGCGTCGATGTACCTTTCGTGGGCTTCCTTTGGGTTGTTATCGCGGGCGGCGCCGAGCGTGGCTGGCGTACCGGAGCGGTGGGCGAATCCGGTGGGGGATTAGCCGGTGACGAACTCCAGGGATTGAGCGCAGATCAGTTCAACCACGTTCATGAGCTCGTGATCGGAATTGACTTCGCGGAGCTCCGCGCAGGTGCGCGTTCTGGCGAAGGCTCTGGACGCCTGCACGGGTACGACGGCGTCGTCGATGCCGTGGTAGATGAGCGTGGGTTGAAGAATGGCGGGCTCTTCCTCGTAGCGGCGGGCATCCTCCATCAGTTGCCAGTCCAGGGGTTCGGCGGCGCCGGTGGCGTAGTTCATGACGGGCATGGATCCGTCGCGCTGCCAGGCGGCGACGGTGTCTTCGCCAAGGCTGTCAGCCCACAGGCGGGCGAAGCCAAAGGCGGGGGCGAGGAGGACCAGGCGCTGCACCTCGGGGTGGCGCGCGGCGTAGAGAGCCGCCAGGTAACCGCCCATGCTGGAGCCGATGAGGGAGACGGCGCGGCCGGCGGCGGCGCTTTCGATGACCTCCAACTGGCCGGTGAGGGTGAGGTGGCGAAAACCGGCGGCGGCGAGATTGGGGACCTGGATGTCCACTCCGGCGGCGCGAAACCGCTCCTGGAAGATGCACGCTTTCCGGGAGGCTGGTGACGATGCAAAGCCGTGAAGATAAAGGATCTGAGTCATGCTACTTCGTATAGTACCGGACCCGCGCCACCGAAATTCTCCCGCCCCTTCGTTGCAAAACAGTGGCACGGTCTGTAGAATCGGATCTTTGTGGACTCTTTTGGAGGTTTCATGTCCGTTGAACAGAAAGTAAAGCAGATCATCGTCGAGCAGTTGGGTGTGGACGAAGCGCAGGTGGACAGCACTGCATCCTTTGTCGACGACCTGGGCGCCGACTCTCTTGACATCGTAGAGCTCGTCATGGCGTTTGAAGAGGCCTTTGACCTCGACATCCCGGACGAAGACGCCGAGAAGATTCAGACGGTGAAAGACGCCGTCGAGTACATCGACGGGAAGAAGAAGTAACAGCTTCTTCGTCACTGAAGAACCAGACTCGTTCCTTTCCGGGAGAACATCATTGAAACGCAGGGTGGTAGTTACCGGCGTCGGACTCCTCTCGGCTCTTGGTCATACCGCCGAGGAGACCTGGGCCGCGGTCCGTGCATCCAAGTGCGGTGTTGGACCGATTACACAGTTCGATGCCACAGAGTACAGCTCGCGCATCGCCGCCGAAGTCAAGAACTTCGATCCACTTCAATACATTGACAGGAAAGAAGTGAAGAAGGTGGGGCGGTTCATCCAGTTTGCGATCGCCGCGGCGGATGATGCGATGAAGGCATCGGGCTTGCAGGTCACGCCGGAGATCGCCGAGATGGTGGGCGTCTACATCGGCAGCGGCATCGGCGCCTTTGAGGTGATCGAACGCGAGCACAGGAACCTGTTGGAGAAGGGGCCAAGCCGAATTTCGCCCTTCTTCATTCCAGCGACGATCGTCAACCTGGCATCGGGCAATGTTTCGATCCGGACGGGCGCGAAGGGGCCGAACTCGGCCACATCGACTGCCTGCACGACCAGCGCGCATTGCATTGGCGATTCGTTCCGGCTGATCCAATGGGGCTATGCCGACGCGATGATCTGCGGCGGCGCCGAGGCGTGCATCACGCCAATGGGCGTGGGCGGATTTGCGGCCCTGCGTGCGCTTTCCACGCGCAACGATGAGCCGGAGAAGGCCTGCCGTCCGTGGGATAAGGATCGCGACGGCTTCATCATCGGCGAGGGCTCCGGCATCCTCATCATTGAGGAGTTGGAGATGGCCAAGCGGCGCGGCGCGCCGATCCTGGCGGAGATCGTCGGCTACGGCATGTCTGGTGACGCGTATCACATCACGGCGCCCTCCGAGGATGGCGACGGCGCGTACCGCGTGATGCGGAATGCGATCAAGGACGCGGGCCTGGACCCGAGCCAGATCGACTACGTGAATGCGCACGGCACATCCACCCCTGTGGGCGACATCATCGAATGTTCGGCCATCAAGCGCACCTTTGGCGAGCACTCGGCCAAGGTTGCGGTGTCGTCGACGAAATCGATGACGGGCCACCTGCTGGGCGGCGCTGGCGGTATGGAAGCGGGCCTGACGGTTCTGGGCATCCGGGATCAGATCGCACCCCCCACCATCAATCTCGACAGCGTCGATCCGGCCTGCGCCGATCTCGACCTGGTGCCGCACACCGCGCGGCCGATGAAGATCGACTATGCACTGTCTAACTCGTTCGGCTTTGGCGGCACGAACGGTAGTCTGATTTTCAAACGCTACACCGAGTAGCGTCTCCTCCGGCGCGCCAGCCTCGCGTGGGCTGGCGCGCTTTTTCCGTCCTGCCTCATTACTCGCTGAGGGTTTTTCGCTGAGGTGCTCCGATGAAGATCCTTGTCGCCCTGAAACAGGTTCCTGCGCGAGACTCGCAGATCCGGATCAGCGCCGATGGCCGCTGGCTGGATGAGTCCGATCTCTCCTACGAAATCAATGAGCCGGATGCCTACGCGCTGGAAGCGGCGCTCCAACTACGGGAGCAGCACGGCGGCGAAGTGGTGGTGCTGTGCGCCGGGCCGGAGCGCGCGACGTCTTCCATCCGCGAGGCGCTAGCCAAGGGCGCGGACCGTGCGATCCATATCGAGGAAGACGACCTGGGCGCGTTTGACACGTTGAGCCTGGCGCGTTTGCTGGCCGCGGCGGCGAAGACGGAGGCCCCTGATCTGATCCTGACCGGATTGCAGTCTGACGATCTGGGCGGCGGGCAGACCGGCGTGGTGATGGCGGAACTGGCGGGCGCGCCGCACGCGACCATCATCATGGCTGTGGAGGTCAACGGCGCGGAGCTGCGGGTGAAGCGGGAGCTGGAAAACGGGCTGTTCCAGTATGTCTCCATGCCGCTGCCGGCGGTGCTTACGATCCAGAGCGGCATCAACAAGCTGCGTTACGCGACGCTGATGGGCATTAAAAAGGCCAAGACTAAAGAGGTAAGGCGGAGTACCGCCGCCGAGCTGGGCGTGGCTCCTGAGCCCTCCGTGGTGCTCCAGCGGGTATCCCAGCCGCAGCGCGTCAAGCAGACGCAGATGCTGGCGGGGACTCCGGCCGAGCAGGCGGCGCAACTGGTGGAGAAGCTGCGGTTTGAAGTGAGGGCCCTATGAGCTGCATTCTCGTCGTCACAGAACAGACCGGCGGTGTCTGGCACAAGATGTCATTTGAGACGCTGGCGGCCGGGCAGCAGATGGGGTTGGCGCTGGGTCTGCCGGTGAATGCATGCGTCTTTGGCACGGAGTTGGCCGGGGAGTTGGGCGGGTATGAACTGAACTCCGTAATCGCGCTGGATTCGCCGTTGCTGGCGGAGTATACGGCCGATGCGGCGACGGCCGCGCTGGCAGAGCTGATCGGCGCGTTAGCGCCGGCGTATGTGCTGTTCCCGCACACGTATCAAGTGCGGGATTACGCGCCGAAGGTGGCGACGCGGTGCGGGCGGGCGTTGATCAGCGATGCGATCGGCTACCGCGTTGTGGATGGTGCGCCGGTGTTCCAGCGGCAGGTCTTCCAGGGCAAGCTGATTGCGGACGTAGCGCCGGCGACGGCCGGGCCGGTGTTCGTCTCGTTCCAGGCGGGCGCGTTCCGGGCAGAGGCGCTGGCGGCCGGCGTGGCGGGCGTGGAGGTCCGCGCGGTGGCGCTGGACGCGGCGCAGATCCGGCAGCGGCCGGAGGCTCCGTTCCGGGAATCGGCACGGGCGGTGGATCTATCGGCGGCAGAGCTGATAGTCGCGGTGGGCCGCGGGATCAAAGAAGAGGGCAACGTGGCGCTGGCGCAGGAGCTGGCGGAGGCGATGGGCGCGGAGCTGGCGGCGTCGCGGCCGATCTGCGACAACGGCTGGCTGCCGATGGAGCGGCAGGTGGGGAGCTCCGGGCAGACAGTGGCGCCGAAGGTGTATGTGGCGCTGGGGATCTCCGGGGCCATCCAGCATCAGGTGGGGATGAAGGGCTCGAAGTGCGTGGTGGCGATCAACAAGGATCCGAACGCGCCGATCTTCGAGATCGCGGACTACGGGATCGTGGGCGACCTGTTTGACGTGGTCCCGGCGTTGACGGCGGCGTTGAAGGCCCGGTAGGCGCCGGCGGCGGAGGCCCCTACAGCGGGGCCTGATCCACGATTTCAATATTGAAGCCATCCAGGCCGACCACCTTGCGCGGGTGGTTGGTGAGAAGGCGGATTTTCCTGAGGCCGAGATCCGAGAGGATTTGTGCGCCCATACCGGTCTCGTGCTGGAGCAGTTTCTGCCCGGCGGGGCTGGCGTAGTGCGCGTAGGCGCGGGTATGGGCCATGAGGCGCGGCAGGCCGCCCTGGGGATCTGGATCGATCTGGCGGATGCCGGGGCCGGTCTGGTGGAGATACACGAGGACTCCGGCGCCCTCGGCCACGATGCGCTCCAGGGCCACGCGGAGCAGGCGATGGCAATCGCACTCGGTGGAGTGGAAGACGTCGCCGAAGGTGCAGCGGGAGTGCATGCGGACCATGGCGAGGGGCTGTTTTTCGGGCTCGCCGTAGACCAGCGCCATGTGGGTTTCGGGGTCGATCGACGAGGTGTAGGAGATGGCTCGGAACGTGCCGAGGTCCATGGTCATGGAGCCCTCGGCGGCGCGGCGGATGATACGCTCGTTCTCCATGCGATAGCGGATGAGATCCGCCACGGAGATCATCTTGAGGCCGTGCTTGATGCAGTATTCGCGGAGCTGGGGGACGCGGGCCATGGTGCCGTCGTCGTTCATGATTTCGCAGATGACGCCGCCGGGGCGGAGGCCGCAGAGGCGGGCGAGATCGACAGCGGCCTCGGTCTGGCCGGAACGGATCAGCACGCCGCCGCTGCGGGCGCGGAGCGGGAACATATGGCCGGGGCGGGCGAGGTCGGCTGCGGTGGAGTCGGGATCGATGACCACCTGAATGGTGTGGGCGCGATCGGCCGCGGAGATGCCGGTGGTGACGCCCTCGGCGGCGTCGATGGCCTCGCAGAAGGCGGTGCCGAACTGCGACGTGTTGCGCTGCGACATCAGCGGCAGATTCAGGCGGTCGCAGATCTCGGGGGCGAGGGCGAGGCAGACAAGGCCGCGGCCGTGGACGGCCATGAAGTTGATGGCCTCGGGCGTGCAGAATTCGGCGGCGATGGTGAGGTCGCCTTCGTTTTCGCGGTCTTCGTCATCGACGACGACGAGCATCTCTCCGCGCCGGAAGGCGTCCAGGGCTTCCGGGATGGTGGCAAATGGCATAGGGGTCCTGATTTGATTATGCGGGGGGACGGGCGGGCGAGACCAGGGGGTCTCGCCGCGGGCGGGGGCGCCCGCCCCCCCGAAGAGGGCGGTCTAGTAGCGGTAGTGCTCGGGCTTGTAGGGGCCTTCCACCGGCACGCCGAGGTATTCGGCCTGCTTCTCGGAGAGCACTGTGAGCTTGACACCGATCTTTTCGAGGTGGAGGCGGGCCACTTCCTCGTCGAGCTTCTTGGGGAGGGTGTAGACGTTCACCGCGTACACGTCCTTGTTCTTCCAGAGGTCGAGCTGGGCGAGGGTCTGGTTGGCGAAGCTGTTGCTCATGACGAAGCTGGGGTGGCCGGTGGCGCAGCCCAGATTGACGAGGCGGCCTTCGGCCAGCATGAAGATGGCGTGGCCATCGGGGAAGGTGTACTGATCCACCTGGGGCTTGATGTTGAGCTTGACCACGCCGGGGGCGGTGTTGAGGCGCTCCACCTGGATCTCGTTATCGAAGTGGCCGATGTTGCAGACGATGGCCTGATCCTTCATCTTCGCCATGTGCTCGAAGGTGATGATGTCGCAGTTGCCGGTGGTGGTGACGTAGATGTCGCCGCGGCCGAGGGTGTCCTCAATCGTGGTGACTTCGTAGCCTTCCATGGCGGCCTGGAGCGCGTTGATGGGGTCGATTTCCGTGACGATCACGCGGGCGCCGAAGCCGCGCAGGGAGTGGGCCGAGCCCTTGCCGACGTCGCCGTAGCCGCAGATGACGGCGACCTTGCCGGCCACCATGACGTCCGTGGCGCGCTTGATGCCGTCAGAGAGCGACTCGCGGCAGCCATAGAGGTTATCGAACTTGGACTTCGTGACGGAGTCGTTCACATTGATGGCAGGGACGAGGAGCTTGCCCATCTGCTGCATCTTATAGAGGCGGTGAACGCCGGTGGTGGTCTCTTCGGAGACGCCCTTCCATTCGGCGACGATGTCGTGCCAGCGGCGCGGGTGGGTGGCGTGGACGTCCTTCAGGAGGTTCTTGATGACCTGCTCTTCGTGGGTCTCGGAGGGGGTGTTGACCCAATCGGATCCCTCTTCGAGCTCGTAGCCCTTGTGGAGGAGGAGCGTGACGTCGCCGCCGTCATCGACGACGAGCTGCGGGCCCTTGCCCTCGGGGTGGATGACGGCCTGGTAGGTGCACCACCAGTATTCTTCGAGCGACTCGCCCTTCCAGGCGTAGACGGGGACCTTGGCGGCGGCGATGGCGGCGGCGGCGTGGTCCTGGGTGGAGAAGATGTTGCAGCTCGCCCAGCGAACCTGGCGCCGAACTCGACGAGCGTCTCGATGAGCACGGCCGTCTGGATGGTCATGTGCAGCGAGCCGGTGATGCGCACACCGGCGAGGGGCTTGTCCACCGCGTATTTGCGGCGGATGGACATGAGGCCGGGCATTTCGGCTTCGGCGATGGTGATTTCTTTGCGGCCCCAATCGGCCAGGGACATGTCGGCGACCTTGAAATCAGTCGTCGTGGGATTCAACAGCTCGGTGCTCATGGTGTGCGCTCCTCAGAATTGATATCGACAAATCGCGATACGTTGATATCATGGCAGATGTAGTCCCATGACGTCAATACTCAAAACTTTTCGCATGCTGGCAGACGCCAACCGGGTGCGTGTGTTGCTGCTACTGGCCCAGGAAGAGCTCTCCGTGGCGGAGTTGCAGGAGATCTGTTCGATGGGGCAGAGCACCATTTCGACGCACCTATCCCAATTGAAGCAGGCTGGACTGGTGGAGGACCGGCGGACGGGGAAGAACGTGCTGTACCGGATGAAGGTCGGGTTGGGGGATGGGCTGTTGAGCCTGCTGGGCGAGGCGGCAGTGGAGATCCCGGAGGCGGCCGGGGACGGGGAAGCGCTGCGGCTGACCCTGGACAAGCGGCGGGACCGGATGCGGTCTTATTTCGACGAGATGGCCGGGAAATTCGGGCGGCACTATGTTCCGGGGCGGTCCTGGAAGGGGCTGGCCGAGATGCTGTTGAAGCTGATGCCGCCGATGGTGATTGCGGATCTGGGAGCGGGCGAGGGGACGTTCTCGCAACTGTTGGCGCAGCGGGCGGAGCGGGTGATCGCGGTAGACAACTCCGAGAAGATGGTGGAGTTTGGGGCGGACTTGGCGCGGCGGAACGGGGTGACGAATCTGGAGTACCGGCGCGGGGATCTGGAGGCGCTGCCGATTGAAACGGAGACGGTGGATCTGGCGTTTCTCTCGCAATCCCTGCATCATGCCGCGCATCCGAAACGGGCCATTGCGGAGGCGTACCGGATCTTGAAGCCGGGGGGGCGGATCGCGGTGCTGGATCTGGTGAAGCACCATTTTGAGGAGGCTCGGGAGATGTACGCGGATCTGTGGCTGGGATTTGCCGAGGTGGAGTTGGTGGGGTATCTGCGGCAGGCGGGGTTTGTGGAAGTGGAGTCGGCGCTGGTGCACAAGGAGGAGCAGGCTCCGTATTTTGAGACGGTGCTGGTGTTGGGGGAAGGGGTAGGACGCTATCTGAGCGGGCCACTGGCCGGCATTCCGAGGATTGTCTACGAGAACGACGGTTAGCGACCACAATCGTGCAGGCACGCTCCCTGAGCCCCGCGATTCATCGCACACGACTGGATGGCAACATCCGCGTTGGCGACAAACCTCCCCGAACGGTCACTTTCCGGGCGGGACATATCGGGTCGGATCGAATCCACTCGCAACAGGAAGTCTTCGGTGCAGGCAATTGTGCGATATTGAATCTGCAAAGTGGTTTCACTCCGGATAACTCACCTTGAGCATGGCTGGGTCGATATTTCACTATCGAACGGCAGCATCAGCGTTCCTGTAACTGGGTCGCATCAGCGATGCACTCGGTGACCTGGTTCGAGCAACACTTCGAGTCGCTCAAGGAGATTTCCAGGCAGAGTTCTCTTGGCTGTCCGAACCAGGCGAGTATCGTTGGTTGCTAGGAGCGTGCCCGCCGGACTGAACCTCACGGTATCGGAATTCGGCGAATGGCATCCTCGACAGCCGGATGAGCAAGAGCGAGCAATCTTCTTCTTCGAAGGAAGTCTGCAAAGGTGGGTACGGCAGCTCCTCAGCGAGTTCCAGCGGCTGCTCGACGAGTTTGGCGAGGATGGCTATCAGGAGCGCTGGTCGCAGTCGTTGTCGTTCCGGGCGCAGAACTGCATGAATTGAGGCTGTGGCTGCCGGCCCGTTCTTGAAGGGAAGATTGCGCCCCATGGTTCGGGGCCCTTCAGAACGCGGAACGGCGCTGCCGGAATGTGGCCCCGCTCTAGCGCTCCTTGGGTTGATCGCGGATGGATCACGCACCATTCGGAAGTTGGTCAAATCCACGTATTCTGTTCCTTGGCTGTGGCGATTCTGGCCGAAAAGCAGCATTGTCGTAGATTGGCCAGCAACGAACTGAGAAGAGCCATCTACCAAACCCAGCGATCATTCACACATTCTGACCAAACCGTTAACGGGGGTAGGTTGTCCGCGATGTTCATTCTGGGGTTGCTAGAATCGAGGTGATTCAATGTCGAAGCCTTGGTGGTTGCTGACTTTCGCCTGTGGCATATGCCTGTATCTCGTGGCGCGAACCGCACTTGCGATTGTCCTTCTCGTCGCAAGTATCTTCGTCAGCGTTGAAACATGCAGTGTCTCTGGCGAAGCATCCGCCATCAGGAGCATCATTCAACTGTTCCCCTCGCTGGCGGGTTATGTGGTGCACTCGGTCTGTGTTTCATTTCGAGGGCCGTCGAACAGGTGTTTCCGGGTGCCTGGAGAGACTGGTATGTTGCCGTGCCATTTGTACTCGACATTGGAACTCCCATCCTGGTCATTTCGGTTGTCGCTGTCCTAGTCTCCCCACTCCGGCCCAAATCCGGGCGTCCAATCCCATGAAGCAGCGTTATGGCGTTGAAGCAGCATTCCGGAAACAACGAGCCGCGCTCCAATGCCAGTCAGCCAACACCATCAGGCTATTTCATGCGGCAGACTTCGGCGCACCGTTGATATGAGTCAGGAAAATTGGCAATACTACAGTTCCCCAGCGTTTCTCAGCCGTCAAAACCCAAGCCCTGGCTCAGTGTACTTAGGTTGCCTTCCACCCGCCTCAGAGTCTGCGCGTCGGATGTAATCTGGAGCAAACGATTCCGGGACCCACAACCCGTCGAAACTCATCCTTCCGTACGCCCAGCTCCATTTCCCAGGCCAGTATGAATAGCACCCGACGAGCCCGAACATCAAGACCAGAAGGGCCGACAACAACCCACTCCTCACATTTTCTCGGGAGTCGTCAGTTGGTTTCGAACGCCCAGGTGCAACCGACGATTGATTCAGGTTCTGATGCATCTCTTCGCGCATTCCTGCGGGGACCACGTGCGCCGAGGATCGCGCCATCAGGATGGTGTCCTTCGCGCTTGTGGAACCCCATTACATCACGATGCGGAGGTGCGTTCACAAGTTCTGCTTGGAAAGTGGGCTTGTCTTCCATTGGGCCGGCCACGGCGATCCAACCGGCCCGGGGAAAGATAAGCAGCGTTCCCGGAAACCATCTTAAAGCGAACTGCCTCGACTGTCCGGCGAGAAGGCGATGGTCGCGCGACGCCGCAAGTGTATCCCTACGCAGGCGTCGCGCGCGGCTCGGCGACGATACTGCGCTCCACCGGGGACGAGAGGATCAAACTGGTCGAGGTCATGCCAAAGGCGGTGAGGCGGTCGATCAGCTTCTCAAGAGCGGCGATGGACGTAGCTTCGACCTTGAGAATGAAGGCGTGGTCGCCGGTGCAGCGGTGGCACTCCATGATCTCGGGCATCTCGGCGGCAGTCGCGGCCAGGCGCTTGGCGGTGCGCTCGTCGCCGGCCACGGTGATGCGGACGAAAGCGGCGACGGGGTAGCCCGCGAGTCGCGCCGTGACGGCGGCGTGATAGCCGGTGATGATGCCGGCCTCTTCCAGGCGGACGACGCGCTGCTTGACGGCGGGCGTGGAGAGGCCGACACGGCGGCCAAGTTGGGTGTAGGACAGGCGGGCGTCGCGCTGGAGCTCGGTGAGGATCTTCCAATCGATCTGATCGAGGCCAGATTGTAAGGTCATAGCGGCTTGGCGGTTTCCGAACGGTAAGTTTGGCGGGGCAAAGACCATCGTATCTGCATTTCTTTGGGTTGTGGCATTCCCTACGATGGGAATCAGCCATGCTACAAAAGCGCAGTTGGGCCGAACCGTTCCGTATCAAGATGGTCGAATCCGTGCGGATGACCTCTCCCGAGGAGCGCCTGCGGGCGATGGAGGAGGCGGGGTACAACACGTTTCTCCTGCGGTCGCGGGACGTTTATATCGATCTGCTGACGGACTCCGGGACGTCGGCGATGAGCGACCGGCAGTGGGCCGCCATGATGCTGGGCGACGAGGCTTATGCGGGGAGCGAGAGCTTCTACCGCATGGAAGAGGCCGTGCAGCGGCGCTATGGATACAAGCACGTCATTCCGACGCATCAAGGGCGCGGGGCGGAGCACATCATCTCGAAGCTGTTGATCCGGCCGGGCGATGTGGTGCCGGGCAATATGTACTTCACCACGACGCGGCTGCATCAGGAGCTGGCCGGCGCGCGGTTTGTCGATGTGATCATCGGCGAGGCGCATGACCCGGCGAGCCTGCATCCGTTCAAGGGCGATGTGGATCTGGCGAAGCTGGAGCAGGTGCTGGTGGAGAATCCGGGGAAGGTCCCGTACGTCTCGGTAGCCGCCACGGTGAACATGGCCGGCGGGCAGCCGATCTCGATGGCGAACATGCGGGCGGTACGGGAGTTGACGTCGCGGCATGGCGTTCGAGTGATTCTGGATGCGACACGCATTGCGGAGAACGCGTTCTTCATTCAGGAGCGGGAGGCGGGCTACGAGGGCCGGCCGATCGCCGAGATCGTTCTGGAGATGTGCAACCTGACGGACGGCTGCACGATGAGCGCGAAGAAAGACCCGCTGGCCAACATCGGCGGGTTCCTGGCGCTGAACGACCGCGAACTGACGGAGTTGGCGCAGAATCTTCTCGTGATCTACGAGGGGCTGCACACCTATGGCGGCATGTCGGGCCGCGATATGGAGGCGGTTGCCGTGGGCATCGATGAGTCTTTGCAGGACGACCACATCCGCGCGCGGGTCGGGCAGGTGCGCTATCTGGGCGAGAAGATGCTGGGGTGGGGCATCCCGCTGGTGCAGCCGATTGGCGGGCACGGAATCTTCCTGGATGCGAAGGCGTTTCTGCCTCATGTGCCGCAGGCGCAGTATCCGGCCCAGGCCTTGGCGGCGGCGCTCTATCTGGATTCGGGAATTCGCAGCATGGAGCGCGGCGTGGTGTCGGCGGGGCGCGATCCGGAGACGGGGCTGGACCGCATGCCGCGGCTGGAGTTGGTGCGGCTGACGATTCCGCGGCGCGTGTATACGCAGGCGCACATGGACGTCACGGCGGAGACCGCGCTGGCTGTGTTTGAGGGGCGGGAGCAGATCCGCGGGCTGCGGATGACTTACGAGCCGAAGCATCTGCGGTTTTTCCAGGCGCGCTTTGAGCCGGTGTAGGGGGCGTGGACCGCGCGGGCGGAGTCGGTGGCGGGGCCGGTGTGCGATGCTGCTATTTTAGAGAGACCGCACCATGCCCAAGATCGTCCGTGGCGCTACGCCGATTACCGGAGAAGTATCTTCCAGCGGGCTGCAGTTTCGGCTGCCTCCAGCGCTGATCGATCGGGCGGCCCAACGCCTTTGCTGGATTTCCCTGGTTTGCGCGACAACAACGGTGCTGATGTTCCTGGTCCACGGCTGGCTGCAGCCGGAGGTCCGGGCGATGCGGGCCGCCGATCCCACACTGCCCTTGCTGGCGTTGGCGATGGTGCTTGTTTCGTCGGGGATGGTGGCGGTACAACGCTATCGGTTGCTATCCAGTTGGGCGATTCTCAACACAGGGCTGGTCTTCGAGGTATTCGTCGCATTTGCGATTTCGCTCTTCGAGACCGCGCTGCCGTTGCCGAAGGACCACTATGTGCTGGGCGTGTCGATGGTGGCGGTGTGGATCACCGTTTGCGGGTTGCTGATTCCGAATGCGCCGCTGATGACGGCGGTCGTGGGGTTGCTATCGGCCGCGATGTGGCCGGCGGCGTACTATCTGAACGTGCATCTGCACGGCTATGAGGCACTACCCGCGAGCCGGCTTGGTGTCTTCCATTTTGTCAATTTCAGCATGGCGTTCTGGGCCTATTTCCTGAACAAACGGATCTACGCGCTGGAGATGTCGGCGCACCGCGCGCAGGAGATGGGCAGCTACGACCTGATTGCGTTGCTGGGCCGCGGCGGGATGGGCGAGGTGTGGCGGGCGCGGCACAAGATGCTGGCGCGTGACTCCGCGATCAAGGTGATCCGGCCGGAGGTGCTGATGGCGCAACCGGGGCGGCAGGCCGACATGGTGCGGCGGCGATTTGAGCGGGAGGCGCGGGCGACGGCGAACCTCCGGAGTCCGCACACCGTGGATCTTTATGATTTTGGGGCCTCGCAGGACGGCAGCTTCTATTTTGTGATGGAGTTGCTGGACGGCGTGAATCTGCAGGTGCTGGTGGACAAGTTCGGGCCGCAACCTGCCAAGCGCGTGGTGTTCCTGTTGCGGCAGATCTGCGATTCGCTGGAAGAGGCGCACCGGGCGTCGTTGATCCACAGGGATATCAAGCCGAGCAATATCTACCTCTGTGCCCAGGGCCTTCAGTTTGACTACATCAAGGTGCTGGATTTTGGGCTGGTGAAAAGCACGAGCAGCCCGGAGCTTTCGCAGATGACCATGGAGGGCCAGGCCGCGGGGACACCGGCGTACATGGCGCCCGAGGCATCGTTGGGCGAGCAACGGATCGACGGGCGCAGTGACCTCTACTCCGTGGGATGTGTGGCCTACTATCTGCTGACCGGGCGCCTGCTGTTTGAAGAGGCCACGGCGACGGCAACGGCGCTGGCCCATGTGCAGAAGGTTGTAGTGCCGCCCTCGGCACGGACAGAGATGCCGGTGCCCGGGGATCTGGAAGAGCTGGTGTTGGCGTGTCTGGCCAAGAAGCCGGAGGACCGGCCGCACAGCGCTCAGGAGCTTTCGCGGCGGCTGGCGGCATTGCAGTGCTCCGGTGAATGGGGCAGGGACGAAGCGGCGGCGTGGTGGCAGCGGAATTTGCCGGTGACCTCGGCGGAGCGGGTGGCGACGCAGCGAGAATCGGCCGGCACAATCGTCACGTCCGCCAGTGGAATGTAACGGCGTGGACAAGTGGAATAGCGACAATCTGACGCGGCAGGCGATGCTCTGCGCGGCCATCGCGATGGCCCACCAGGTGGCGAGCAAGGCGACGCGGGACGCCCTCTTTTTGGGCGCTTTTCCATCGAGCGATCTGCCGCGGATTGTGATCGCCGGAGCGGCCGCTTCGCTGGCGCTGGGGTGGGCGTTTTCGCGGCTGCTCAGCGCGTTTGGTCCGCGGCGTGTGGTGCCCGCGGGATTTGTACTCAGCGCATTGGTGCAGGCGCTGGCGTGGCGGTTCCAGCCGGAGTTCCCGAAACTGGTGGCGGCGGGAATGTATCTGCACCTGGTGGCATTTGGAGCGGTGCTGCTGAGCGGGTTCTGGTCGATGTCGAGTGAGCTGTTTGACGCGCGAACGGCCAAGTTGCGATTTGGCCGCATCGCGGGTGCCGGTACGGCGGGCGGGATTGCCGGCGGGATCATGGCGGAACGGGTGGCGGCGTGGTTTCCGCAGGAGTTTTCTCTGCTGATGCTGGCAATGCTGCATCTGGCGGCGGCCGCAGGGTTGGTAGTGTTGCGGAGGGCGCCAGGCGCGGTGAGGCCGGCCGAGCCGGAGGCGGTGCCGGCGCGGGAGGTTTTCCGGCAGGCGCCATATCTGAGGTATCTGGCGGGGCTGGTGCTATTGGGGACGGCGAGCGCGGCGGTGCTGGATTATCTGTTCAAGGTGGGGGCGGCGGAGACGTTTGGCAGGGGCGCGAATCTACTGCGGTTTTTCGCGATCTTTTACACTTGCGCTCAGATACTGACGTTTTTGACGCAGACGTTTCTCACCAGACCGGCACTGGAGAAACTGGGGCTGAGCCGGACGGTGGCAACCCTGCCGGTGGCGGTGGGGCTGGGTGGCATGGCGGCATTGAGCTTCCCCGTTTTCGGGGCGTATGCGCTGGCGCGAGGGTTGGAGCAGATTTTGCGCGGGTCGCTATTCCGGTCCGGCTACGAACTCTTCTACAACCCGGTGCCTGCGGCCGAGAAGCGCTCGGCAAAGACGCTGATCGACGTGGGCTGCGATCGGATGGGCGATGCGCTGGGCGCGGGCGTAGTGCAACTGTTTCTATTACTGGGGCCGTCGCTGGTGCGAAGCGAGGCGCTGGGCGTGACAATCGGATTTGCAGTCGCGGCGCTCTGGCTGGCGATGCGGTTGGACAAGGCCTATTCCCTCATCCTGGAGCGGAGTCTGGTGAGCCGGGCGGAAGAACTGGATCTCCTCACTGGAGGGGACGCAGACGGAATGCCAATGTCGATGCAGACCATCACGGTGGCAAGGCCGCGCAGGTCGCAGCAGGAGAGACCTGCGCCGAAACCGGAGATGCGGGCTGAGGGTGACGAGGTGCTGGAGTCGCTGCGTGTGCTGCGTTCCGGCGACGTCGGGCGGGTCCGCTCGGAGTTGCGCCGATTGCCGCCGCTGGATGGCGTGCAGGCGGCGCAGGTGATCCGATTGCTGGCGTGGGATCTGGTATCGAGCGATGCCCGAAGGGTGCTGCTGGAGTCTAGGGACCGGTTGGTGGGTGTGATGGTGGATCATCTGACGGATCCCGACGAGGACTTCGCGGTGCGGCGGCGGCTGCCGCGGATCCTGGCGCATTGCGACAACCCACGAGCTGTGATGGGGTTGTTGCTGGGGTTGCAGGACGCGCGGTTCGAGGTGCGGTTCAACTGTGGCCGATCGCTCGACGCAGTGAAGCAGAGGAATCCGGAGACGGAAATTCCCGAGGAAGCGGTCCACGCGATTCTGGAGCGCGAACTGTCGGCGTCGCGCACAATCTGGGAGAGCTACCGTCTGTTGGACCGGCGCGAGGCTGGCGAGGAATACGAGTTTCTGGACGACAACCTGCGGGAGCGGGCGAACCAGAGCATGGAGCACGTGTTCTCGCTGCTGGCGCTGGTGCTGCCGCGAGAGCCGCTGAAGATCGCGTTCCAGGCGTTGCACACCGACGACAGGATGCTGCGCGGGTTGGCTCGGGAGTATATGGACACACTTCTGCCGGACGAGGTGAAGGAGAAGTTCTGGACCATGGTGGAGGCCATTCCAACGGCCGAGGCAGCGACGCCCGCGGAGACGCTGGAGAGACTGGTGCGATCCAGCCACACATTGCTGCGCAAGCGCGCAGGCGCCGAATAGCCTATACGGTCCGCTTAGCGTGCTCGCGGGCGATGCGGCCGGCAACCCACAACCACACCAGGACGAGCACTACATTGACCCAGGCGAACTGGGTGACGGTGAGCGCGGCGACGCCCGTTCCAAGGAACACGATGCCGGCGGCGAACATATCGCCGGAGCGCATGCAGAAGGTGTCGATGGCGGCCTTGGCTTTGTATTTGGCCTCGCGGGATGTGGGCAGCCAGAGCGCCTGCTTGACGGTGTTCTGCACCGAGTAATCGGCCGAATTCTCAAGCGTCTTGACGGCGCGCACGATGGCGAGGATGGGGGCGACGGCGAGCACGGAGTAGCTCATCAGAGAGATGAGCGGCAGGAAGAAGAGCGAGCCGCGGATGCCCGCGTGTTTGAAGATGCGGGAGACGCCGAAGGCCTGGACGAGGAGGCCGATGCCGTTGACCCAGGCGAAATAGGAGCCGTAGAAGCTGCCGATGAACTGCTTCTTGGCGGCGCCGGCGAGACCCAGGCGGGCGGCCTCATCGGTGACCAGGCGGCTGAGGAGATACTCGCCGGAGGTGTTGACGATGTTGAGCAGAATGGTGAGCAGGGCGATCCAGAGGAGGTACTTGTCCTGGAGAATGAGTGCAAAGCCACCCTCGCTGGAGAGCACTTCCCGCGCCTCCTTCGCGGACTCAGCTGGATCCCGGCGGACTTGGACGGAGTTGGCCCAGTAGACCAGACCCGCGGTGGTGAGCAGGATGGCGGCGGCGGCGAGCATCAGGCCGTAAGGTGAGAATGCGAAGTGATCGACGAGAAGAGCGGCGGCTTCTGCGCCGGCGAGGGCTCCCACGCTGCTGCCGACACCGATGAGAGGAAAGAGGCGGCGGCCCTGGCCCTCCGTGTACAAATCGTTCGCAAAGGCCCAAAACTGGGAGACGACGAAAACGCTGAAAATGCCCACCCAGATGTAGTAAACGACGCCTTCGTGGACGCCCTGTGAGCCGACGAAAGAGAAGAGCAGAAGGTGCGTCACGAAAAAGAGCGTGAGGCCGGCGACGAGCTTGACCCGGTTGACCTTCGTGCCGGCCCAGCCATAGACGGGGACGAGGAGGAGTAGGAGGAGTGCCTGGCCGGCGGCGGAGTAGGTCTTCACCTCGGCGCCGCCCTCGGTGAGGATCAGGGCCTCGCGGGCGGTTTTGATGAGGTAGTAGGAGCCAAGAAGAAGGAAGGCGTTGACGGTCATGAGGACCACACCAAGGCCCTCACCGGCGCGCACGTCGGCAAAGAAGGAGAGGAGCTTTTCGACGGGGCTCCTCGGCGTATCGTCGCCGGTGTTGAAGAGCGGGAAAGATTTCAGAGAGCCCGTTTCCGGGTGGGTGAACAGAGTTTTTGGATCTCGCGCCACAGGCTAGTATTAGCAGAAAACCAGGGTGGTTTTCAGGGGATGGTGAACACAGACTGTTGGGGGTGGCCCGCGGAGTTGACCGGGACAATGGGACTGACGCCGATGGGCGTGACGAAAACCTTGGCGTCGCGGATCTCCACGAGGAGGAAATGGTTCTGGGGTGCCCAGGCTTGGACGTTGGCTGCATCCATGCGGGCCCGCACGTCGCCGTCTCGCAAGGCGCCGCCGGAGCCGGTGACGAAATGGCGGATGCCGTAGCTGCGCGCATTGACGCGGCTCGCCTGGAAGTTGTGCTCGTGGCCCTGGAATGTAACCTGCACACCGTTGTCGGAGAAGAGCTGGAGCCAGTGTTTGAAACGGAGTTCGTTATTCTCCTCGTCGTGGGCGGGCCCGGCGTTGAAGATGGAGTGATGGAAATAGGCGACGCGCCAGGGCGCGGTGGCGCGGGGTAGCTGCTCTCGGAGCCAGGCGGTCTGCGGACCGTCGGGCAGAAAGGCGGGCCGCGTCGAGCCGGTCTCCGTGTTGGAGGTGGAATCGAGGGCAACGAAATCGGCGAGGCCGGCGTATCGGAAGCGATAGTAGCGGCGGGGTTCGCCGCCGGGAAAGAAGAAGTTGTCGAGGTAGGCCGGGAGGTCGGCGTGGTGATCGGACTCGTTGCCGTCGTGATTGCCGAGAGTCGGATAGAAGGGGATGCGCTGGAGGATTCCGGCGTAGGGGACGAAGAAGCGGGGCCACCAATCGGAGTCGTCGGAGCCGGTGGCTGTCCGGAAGATGCTGAAGCCCTTGCCGTAGATATTGTCGCCGGTGGTGAGGACGAAGCGGATGGGATCTGGGCCCGATGCGCGTTTGATGACGAGATCGGTCATGACGCGGGCGAGGTCGTACTGGGCCTTGCCGGAGTCGCCGTAGTCGCCGAGGACGAGGAACGAGAGGCGGGTGGCGCTGGCTGCCCAGGTGCGGAGGCGGCCGCTGCCGGCGGGTTGGCCCGCGACCTGGACAGACCAGGCGTATTCGGTGTCTGGTTCGAGCCCCTCGACGCGCGCCCAGGCTTTGCTGGTTTCCACTACGCGCTGACCGATGCGCACGGTGGCGGGCCCGTAGCTGCGGGCGCCGCGGCCGATGCGGTTGCCGGCGCCTTCTTGCCGGCCCCACGCCAGGACGGCGGAACTGGGGCCGAGTTCGCCGACGTAGATCGTGAAAGGTTCCGCGGCGGACAAAACGCCGGCGGCGAAAAAGGCGAGCAGTCTGACTAGCATGGGCTACTCGATGAGGATGCGGATGGACCTCTCGTCGAAGAGGCGGGCGTCGGGGCCAAGACGCACGTAGAGATAACGGGATTTCGATTCAGAGGGGTGATATTCGAAGTACTGCAGCGTGTCGATTTCGCCGTATGCGCCGCAGACCTCCGCGCTGGGCTCGGCTTCGCGCTGTCTGGCGGCCTCGGCTTTGTAAGGGCCGTAAGGCACGATCTGCCAGGCTTCGGCGCCAGGGGCGAGCGAGAGCTTCTCCGTAATATCAGCTACCTCGCAGCCGGCCTTCTGGCGGGAGGAGAGCTTCGCCTTGAATCGGCCGTCGATGGTTTCGCGCACCTTCTGCCGTTCGGGCTTCTCGTAGACTTCGAGTGCGATGGGACTCTGGGCTGGGTTCTTACCGGGGACGACGATGCGAACTGTGCTGTTGGCCGAGACGAATTTTGGCGCGTTGCCGCCCGGGCACTCCTGGACCAGCATGAGGATGCCGAGTTGCTCGTCGCGCCACGGTTTCCAGGCGCAACCTGCGCTTGGGGGGCGCGAGGGCTTGAGCGCGTCTTGAGACCAGGCGAGAGCGCTAACTGCGAGCAGAGCGAAGAACAACCTCATGCTACCCATTGTCTAACGATTATCATGGTCAGGATGCGAGCGCTAATTCTGCTGGCTCTCAGTGGAGCCTTTTTGATGGTCGGGCAGACGCCCGCGGCGAAGGTGGCAGGCATGGTTACGCACCGGCAGAGGATCGCTCTTCCGCCGGCGGCCATCGTGGAAGTGACGCTGCAGGACGTGTCGCGGGCCGATGCGCCGGCGGTGGTGCTCGGCAGGCAAACCATCGAGTTGGAGGGGCGGCAAGTGCCAGTGCCGTTTGAGATCAGCTACGATCCGGCGAAGATCGAAGTGCGCTCTCGCTACACAGTGGCCGCGCGGATCACGGTGGAGGGCAAGCTGATCTTCATCAGTGACACCATCCATCCGGTGATCACGCGGGGCGCCGCGCGCATGGTGGAGATTGTGGTTGTGCCGGCGGGCGGAGCACGCGGAAAGAAATAATGCAGTCACGCTACAAGTGGGCAGTGGTGGGGATGTTGTGGTTCGTGTGTTTCTTCAACTACGCGGACCGGCAGGCGATTTTCTCGGTGTTTCCGCTTTTGAAAAGCGAGCTGAACCTGACCGATGTGCAACTGGGCATCGTCGGCAGCGCGTTCATGTGGGTGTACGCGCTAATGGGGCCGTTTGCGGGGCTCATCGGCGACCGCCTGTCGCGCAAGACGCTGATTGTCGGCGGGCTGATTTTCTGGTCGCTGGTGACCATCGCAACCGCGCTTTCCACGACCTACTGGCAGTTGGTCCTGTTCCGGGCTCTGGAAGGCCTCGGTGAAGCGTTTTACTTCCCGGCGTCCATGTCGCTGGTGAGCGACTATCACGGCAAGGCGACACGCTCGCGCGCCATGGCGATCCATCAATCCAGCGTGTACGCCGGCACCATTGCGGGCGGGGCGGTATCTGGATACCTGGCGCAGCACTACGGATGGCGATCCAGCTTCTATCTATTTGGGACGCTAGGCACGTTGTTGGGCTTGGTCCTGGTGGGGTTGCTGAAGGAGCCGGTACGCGGCCAATCGGAAGAGCCGGGCGACGCGCCGGTGCATGGCGCGTTTGATTTCAGCGGCGGCGTGATGAACTCGCTGCGGGCGATCTTCGCGCACCGCATGGTGGCGATCCTCATCAGCGTCTTCGTGGGCGCGAATTTCGTGGCCGTGATCTTCCTCACCTGGATGCCATCGTTCCTGTTCCGCAAGTTCGGCATGAGCTTGTCGATGGCAGGATTGAACGGCACGGCGTACTTGCAGATCGCCTCAGTTTGCGGCGTCATCACGGGCGGGTGGCTAGCGGACAAGTACGCAAAGAAGCATCTGGCGGGGCGGATGTGGACTCAATCGCTGGGGCTGCTGGTGGGTGTGCCATTCATCTTCCTGGCGGGCTGGACTCTCTCCGTGCCCATGCTGATTCTGGGCATGGCCGGGTTCGGGTTCTCAAAGGGGCTGTACGACGCGAACATCTGGGCGTCGTTGTACGATGTGGTGAAACCGGAGCAGCGCGCAACGGCGTTGGGGCTGATGAACTCCATCGGCTGGCTGGGCGGCAGCGTGGCCCCGGTGGCCATCGGATTTGCCGCGCAGACCTACGGCATGAGCGCGTCGATCAGCGCCAGTTCGGTCGTGTATCTGATGGTCGGCGGCCTGATGATCTACGGGATTCGCTCGTTCATGGAGAAGAAGGCCGCATGATCCGGGCAGGGCTGGCCCTTCTGTTGCTGGCGCAGGCGCAGCCGCCGGACTACCGGGGCTCCTACACCGTTTCCATTGGCGACGCCGCGCTGGGCTATCCGGGGCCCGCCAAGGATGACCCCATCGCGAAGCTCCAGGCGCGGCTCGAAAGCGGTGCGGTAAAGCTGGAGTGGGACGAAAAACACGGCTATCTGCCGGCGATCCTGAAGGCGCTGAAGATTCCGGTATCGTCGCAGGGCCTGGTGTTTTCGAAGACCAGTTTCCAGGCGCCCCTGATCAGCCCGGCGTCTCCGCGGGCGATCTATTTCGGCGATTCCGTGTATGTGGGCGTTGTGCCCAAGGGGCCGGTTCTGGAGTTGTCGGCTGCCGATCCGGCACGGGGCGGCTTTTTCTACACGCTGGAGCAGAAACGGGTGACAAGGCCGCAGATCGAACGCGGAGATGGGTGCCTGGGCTGCCATGTATCGCCAAACACGACGGGCGTGCCGGGGCATCTGGTGCGATCTGTCTACCCCGACGCGGCGGGGTTTCCGATGGGCACGGTGGGGTCCTTTGTGACCGATCACCGCAGCCCGTTCGCGGAGCGCTGGGGCGGTTGGTATGTGACGGGCACACATGGCAAGGCCCGGCATATGGGCAACGTTGTGGTGAAGGATCCGGGCAAGCCGGAGGCTCTGGACCGCGAGGCGGGCGCGAACGTGACCAGCCTGCAAGGGCTCGTCGACACGCGGCCCTATCTTTCGCCGCACAGCGACATTGTGGCGCTGATGGTGCTGGAACACGAAACCAAGTTGCACAACCTGTTTACGCGGGCGGGCTATGAGGTGCGCGCGGCGATGACGCTGCAAGGCGAGATGAACAAGGCCATGGGCCGTCCGGCGGACGAGCTCAGTGAATCAACCGCGCGGCGGATTGAGAATGCGGCCGAGATTCTCGTGCGCTATTTGCTCTTTCTGGACGAGCCGCGGCTGGAGAGTCCCGTACGCGGGACCTCGGGCTTTGCGAAGGAGTTTGGGGCGCGCGGGGGGCTGCGGGAGTTTGACCTGGAAACGCGGCTGTTCAGATACCGCTGTAGTTTCCTGATCGATTCCGAGAGCTTCCGGGCGCTGCCGGACGTACTGCGGGCGCGGGTATGGGCCAGGATCGACGCGGTGATGGCCGCGCCCGAGTGGGCGGGTACGCGGGCAGTGCTGGCGGCGGCAGTCAAGCGATAGGTGCCGTGGTATCCTATGGTTTGCGCGTACTGCGCACAAACCACGCCGGAAGGAGGTGAGTAGGAAATGGCAGAAGTCGTAATTCAGGATGGTGAGACTCTCGAGTCTGCATTGCGCCGCTTCAAGCGGAAGGTGCAGCAGGAAGACATCATCAAGGAAATCAAGAAACACTCCTACTACATGAAGCCCGGCGAGAAGAAGCGTGTGAAGCAGGCTTTGGCTCGCAAGCGCAACCGGAAGAAGCGTCCGCGGGACGTGGAATAGTTCGGAAACGGATTTCAGACGCAAAAAGGGCGCCCTTCGCGGGGCGCCCTTTTTGCATTCCGGAGCTGTTTACTTGGACGCCTCGCGCAGCGCCTTCTTCATGCTGTGCTCCACTTCCTTGCAGCCGGCGGGCGGGGTGAACTTGGAAGTGTCTACCGGGGCAGAAGAGAACGACGTCATTTCCGTAGTCATCTCCATGAGGGTGCCGGGGGCGCCGGGCTTGGCGGGGGCTGCTGCGGGCTTGGGCTGATCGGTGGGAGGCGGTGCGTCCTCCTTGGGCTGGGCCTTCTTCTTCCTGCCAAAGCCGCCCAGGCCGCCCAGAACGTTGGCGGCCGCGCCGCCCAGGCCGCCGATGGCATTGCCCACCTGGTTGCCGGATTCCTGTTGGGCCACCTCGCCCGCGCTAGGCCGCTGAGCGCCGCTCGAATCAGACATATCGCCGCCCATGCCCGCGCCGGTCATGCGAACGATAGTCATGATCGGGATGCCTTCCAATTTGGACGCCTCCTTGGCCAGCTTGGCCATGCCCTCGCTCATGCCGGGCTGCATCGCTGCCATAGCGCCCATGCGCATGCCTTCCTGGCTGAAGCCGAGTTTCTCAGCCAGGCGCATCTGGAACTGGCGGACCTCCTGGTAGCCGGCCACCGAGGGGGCCAGCCAGAGATCGGAGTTCATTTCCATCTTGCCGACCTGCTCCGGGTGCTTGGGGTCCTTGATCGCCATGGTGACCAGCAGCACCACTTCGCGCGTATTAAAGCCGCCGATGTTCTTCTTCTCGCCAGTCTCCTTCACGTCGAAGGTGAACTCCATGCTGGCCTCGCCCTGCTTTTTCTGCTGGGTCATCTTTTTCTGCATGGCCTCCATCGCCTGTTTGAACTCGGCCAGGGTAATGACCGCATAGGTGTTCTTTTCCAGGTCAATCTCGGTCATGGTCTCTTTGTCGAGATCGACCACGCTGATGCTGCGGGCGTTGACGGTGGCCATGCGGTTGCCCTTGAGGAGGTGCGTGCTGACCTGCGGCTCCAGCGCTTTGCCGCCGCCGGGCACCATCTTCATCAGGCGGACCATGGAGCCGCCGGTGATCTTGCCGGTCTGCTCGTAGGTAAAGTCGGCGAAGGCCGGCGCGGAGGCGAGCGCCGTGGCCATGGCAAGGCACGCGGCGGAACGGAGGATGGATTTTCCACTCATGGCTATGAGGGTAGTAGAAAGTGGGGTGCTATACAATAGCGTCACTGGAGTATCCGTGGCAGAAGTACTGAACATCCAACCCTCGTTGCGCCGTGCGAAGTTCTCGCTCGTCCTCTGTGTGCTGTTTCTCGCGCTGGTGATCTGGTGCAAGGCCTCGCTATTTCCCGAAGCGGCGTGGTGGTTTGTGGTGGTGGGCGTGTTGCCCTTCATCGCGCCGGCGCTGGCGTTTGTGGACGCCATCCGAACACGGCTATGGCTGGACGAAGGGCTGCTGCGGTACAGGCACGGTTTCCTTGTGCAGACGACGCGGGCGATGGAGCTGCGGAAGATCCAGGACGTGCGCGTGGAGCGGACTCTGGTGCAGCGGATGTGGGGTATCGGGACGCTAATCTTGGAATCGGCCGGAGAGTCCAGCCGGCTGGTGGTGGCGGATATCGATAACCCGCAGAGGGCGGCGGACGCCATTTTACAGGCGGGACGACAGGAAGGAATATCGAAGGACCATGTCTGATTTCTTAAAGGGCAAGATCGCCGTGGTGACTGGTGCGTCGCGTGGCTTGGGCCGGGCGATGGCCGTGGCGCTCTCGCAGGCCGGTGTGCGCGTGGCGCTGGTAGGGCGCGACGTGGCGAAGCTGGACGAGGCGGCGCGGGAGTGCGGCGATGGCGCGGCGATCTTCCCGTGTGACGTGACCAGGGAAGACGACGTCGCGCACCTGGAGCGCCAGGTGGCCGAGTCGCTCGGGCAGGTCCAGATCCTGATCAACAACGCGGGCGTCAATCTGCGCAAGCCGGTGACCGATTTCACGCTGGAAGAGTGGCGCTGGGTGATGGATACCAACCTGACCAGCGCGTTCCTCTGTGCGCGGGCCTTTATCCCGCACATGAAGGGAAGCGGCTACGGGCGAATTATCAACATGACATCGACCATGAGCCATGTGTCGCTGCCGCTGCGGTCCGCCTATTCGGCATCCAAGACTGGCTTGCTGGGTTTCACGCGGGCGCTGGCATTGGAGCTGGCTGGCGAGGGGATCACGGCCAACGGAATCAGCCCCGGGCCGTTTGCGACGGAGATGAACGCGCCGCTGATCTCGGATCCGCAGGCAAATGCAGCGTTCCTCGCCAAGGTGCCGTTGGGTATGTGGGGGCAGCCTCAGGACGTTGGGGCGCTGGCCGTGTATCTGTGCGGCCCGGAGACGTCGTTCATCACGGGTACTGCCATTTCGATTGACGGAGGGTGGCTGGCGCAATGAGGCGGCGCGGGTTTCTGGTCTTAGCGCCGGCTCTACTGGGAGCCGGTTGCCAGCAGTCGAAGAAGCGGCGAATCGCGGTGATCCCGAAATCTACCTCGCATCTCTTCTGGGTATCGGTGGAGGCGGGGGCCAAGGCGGCCGGGCAGAAGTTCGATGTCGAGATTCTCTGGAACGGACCCGCGTCGGAGACCGATTTCAACCGGCAGATCCAGATCATCGATTCGATGACGGCCCAGCGCGTGGACGGCATCGCCGTGGCCGTGAGCGAACGGCAGGCGCTGGTGGGGGCGGTGGACCGCGCCGTGGCCGCGGGGATTCCCGTGACGGTCTTCGATTCCGGACTCGACTCCGAAAACTACATGTCCTACGTCGGGACGGACAACGTGCTGGCCGGGCGGCTGGGTGCGCGGCAACTCGCCGGCGCCATCGGCGGCAAGGGGAAGGTGGCCGTCATCCTCCACGCGCCGGGCGCGCTGGGGACGATGGATCGCGAGACCGGATTCCGGGAGACGATCCGGGCCGAGTTTTCTCAGATCCAGATCGTCGCCGAGCAATTCGGAATGTCGGACCGGGCCAAGGCGCGGGCAACAGCGGAGAACATTCTGGCGGCGCATGCCGACGTGGCGGGGCTGTTCACCTCCACCGAGCCCAGCTGCACGGGCGCGATCCTGGCTCTCAAGGGGCGCGAACTGGCCGGCAAGGTGAAAGTGGTCACCGTGGACACCAGCGACAATCTGGTGGAGGAGATGCGCGCGGGCAACCTCCACGCCATGGTGGCGCAGGATCCGCACGGGATGGCGTTCCAGGCGGTAAAGACGCTGGTGGACAAGCTGAATGGGCAGACGCCGCCAAAGAAGATCGATATGCAGCCGCGTGTCATCCTGCTGGCCGATCTGGACAAGCCGGACGTACAGCAACTTCTGAAGCCTGACCTCACCAAGCTGCGGTAGACTCTGAACTTCATGACCAGCAATCAGGACACCCGGTTTTTCGGCCACCCGGCGGGGCTCTCCACGCTGTTTTTCACGGAGCTGTGGGAGCGTTTTGGCTACTACGGCATGCGGGCCATTCTGGTGCTATTCATGACGGCGCCGGTGGCATCGGGCGGGCTGGGCTTCGACGTCACCAAGGCATTCGCGATTTACGGGCTGTACACGGCGAGCGTCTACATGATGAGTCTGCCCGGAGGTTGGGTGGCGGACCGTATCCTCGGTCAGCAGAAGTCGGTTCTCTATGGCGGTGTGCTAATCGCCATCGGGTACCTGATGCTGGCGCTGACCCAGCAATGGACCTTTTTCCTCGGCATGTTCATCGTCGTGCTGGGCACGGGTCTGTTGAAGCCGAATATCTCAACGATTGTGGGCCAGATCTACGCGCCGGAGGATCCGCGGCGGGAATCGGGATTTTCGATTTTCTACATGGGGATCAATCTGGGCTCCACCATCGCGCCGCTGATTTGCGGCTGGGTGGGCGAGAAGATGAATTGGCACTGGGGCCTGGGGCTGGCGGGCGTCGGTATGACGTTCGGCGTGGTGACCATTCTGCGCGGGCAGAAGCGGCTGGGTGAGGCCGGGCTGCGCCCTGTGACGCCACCCACGCCGGAGATCGGCGCACAGTGGCAGCGCAGCTTCCGCAATGCCGTGGGCGCGGTGGTGCTGGCGGGCGTGGTTCTGGCCGGGCTGCATCTCAGCGGCGTCATGGAGCTGAGCGCGGAGCGGCTGGTGAACGGCGCGGGCTTCGTGCTGGTGACCATCACGCTGGGCCTCTTCGGGTGGATGTTCTGGGGCGGAGACTGGACTCCGGAAGAGCGCAAACGCCTGGTGGTGATCGCGGTGCTGTTTGTCGGCTCGACACTGTTCTGGGCGGCCTATGAGCAGGCCGGCTCGTCCTTCAACCTCTTTGCGAAGAACAATACGGACCGCATGCTGCTGGGCCTGCAGTTGCCGGCAAGCTGGTTCCAGTCGTTGAATGCGTCCTTCATCATCTGCTTTGCGGCAGTGTTTGCCTGGATGTGGATCAAGATGGGGGCTCGGCAGCCCTCGTCGGTGATGAAGTTCGCCATCGCGATGCTGTGCGCGGCGCTGGGATTTGGCGTGATGATGGGCGCGGCGTATCTGGCGGGCGAAACGGGCCGGGTGAGCCCGATGTGGCTGGTGGCGACCTATCTGCTGCACACGTGGGGCGAGCTGTTGTTGAGCCCCGTGGGGCTGAGCGCGATGACGCGGCTGGCGCCGGTGCGCGTGGGCGGGCTAATGATGGGCGTGTGGTTTCTCTCGCTCTCGATGGGCAACTGGCTGGCCGGGCGGTTGGCCGCGTTTTACGGGAACATGCCGCCCGCTGATCTGTTCCGGACTTTGGGCATCCTGACCCTGGTGACGGCCGTGGTGCTGGCGGTGGTGGCGCGGCCCGTGGCGCGGATGATGCGGGAAGTACAATAGAACGATGGCGAAAGAACGGGCCAAATCGAGCGAGACGGCGACGGCGCACGAAGTGCCGTTCGAGCAATCGCTGGGCGAATTGGAGACCGTCGTGAAGCAGTTGGAGAGCGCCGACCTCCCCTTGGAGAAGGCGCTGGAGCTCTTTGAGCGCGGGATGCGCCTGAGCGAATCCTGCCGCAAGCAACTGACCGACGCCGAGACGCGTGTGGAGATCCTCATCAAGAAGGGCGACGACGTAGAGGCGGAGCCGTTCTTACCCGAAGCCGATGACCCTTTCTGAACTGAGTTTGAAGGAATACCTGGTTGAGCAGACGAGGTTTGTAGACCAGGAACTGGACCGTCTGATGCCCGGCGAAGACACGCCGCCGGAGACGATCCACAAGGCGATGCGGTATTCGCTTTTCGCGGGCGGCAAGCGCATCCGGCCGGTGCTGTGTCTGGAAGCGGCGCGGGCCGTGCAGGGCGGCGATGTGGATGGCGCAGTCACCGTAGCGTGCACGCTGGAGATGATCCACACCTACTCACTGATCCACGACGATCTGCCGGCGCTGGACAACGACGATCTGCGGCGCGGGCGGCCGACCTCGCACAAGATGTTTGGCGAGGCGATGGCAATCCTGGCCGGGGACTCTTTGCTCACTTACGCCTTTGAGGTGCTGGGGCGCGTGGGCGATGCGCGGCTAGTGGAAGAGCTGGCGCGGGCCTCGGGCACGGTGCGCGGGATGATCGCGGGACAGGTCCACGACATCGAGGGCGAGAAGCAGACGCCCACCGCCGAGCTGCTGGACCGCATCCATCGGGCAAAGACCGGGGCGCTGCTGAAGTGCTCCCTGCGGCTGGGCGCGATTCACGCCGGGGCCACGGCGGAGCAACTCGATGCCATATCGGCGTATGGCGAGCATATTGGGCTGGCGTTCCAGATCGTCGATGACATTCTCGACGTGACGCAGACCAGCGAGCAACTGGGCAAGACTGCTGGCAAGGACGCGGAGCAGCACAAGATCACGTTCCCGGCCGTTTACGGGCTGGAGCAATCGAACGCGATGGCCGAGGAGCAGCGTGTGTTGTCGCACGAGGCGCTGGCGATGTTTGGGACGCGGGCGCGGCGGCTGCACGAGCTGGCCGACCTGGTGGTAGATCGCCGCTCATGAAGCAGGCCCGGCAGCGCGCGGATCAACTGCTGTGCGAGCGCGGGCTGGCGGAATCGCTGGAGCGGGCGCGGGCGCTGGTGATGGCGGGCGCCGTGCTGGTCAACGGGCAGCGTGTGGACAAGGCGGGCGCGCTGGTGGCTGTGGACGCGGCCGTGGAAGTGACGGAGCGCATGCCGTGGGTGAGCCGCGGCGCGTACAAGTTGCTGGGCGCCCTGGATCACTGGTCGATCGACGTGACGGGGCGGGTGTGCCTGGACGTGGGCTCGTCGACCGGCGGGTTTACAGAGGTGCTGTTGAGCCGCGGGGCGGCGCGGGTCCATTCTGTGGACGTGGGCAACGGGCAGTTGGATTGGAAGCTGAGGAACGATCCGCGCGTGGTGGTGCACGAGGGCCTGAACGCGCGCTATCTGGAGCCTTCGCATATCGGCGAGCCGGTACAGTTGATGGTGTGCGATGTGAGCTTCATTTCAGTTACACTCATCCTTCCGGCCGTGGCGCCGTTGCTCGCTGAGCCGCGAGAGTTTGTTGTGCTGGTGAAGCCGCAATTTGAAGTGGCGCGCGAGCAGGTTGGCAAGGGCGGAATCATTCGCGACGCGGCGCTGCACGAGTGGGCCGTGGACCGGGCGCGGCACGCGGCGGAGATCCTGGGATTCCGCACAGAAGTTACCGAGAGCCCCGTGCTTGGCGCCGAGGGCAACAAGGAGTTCCTGTTGTATGGAACCGATACGCACAGTCGGCATCATCTCGAAGCCTGAGGTCAAGCAGGCGCTGCACCTTGTGCCGTCGCTGCTGGTTTGGCTGGACGCGCGCGCCATTACCTATCGCCTGGACGAGGCGACTGCGGGTTACGCGAACGCGCCGCAAAAGGCGCTGCCGCGGGAAGAAGTGCCGGACGGGTGCCAGTTGGTGATCGTGCTGGGCGGCGACGGTACGCTGCTTTCCGCGGCGCGGTCCATCGCCGGCCGTGATATTCCGCTGTTCGCCGTGAACCTGGGCGGGTTGGGCTTCCTGACGGCAATCTCCACCGAGGAGCTCTTCCCGGAACTCGAGCGCGCACTACGCAACGAGCACCGCATCGCCAAGCGGCGGATGCTGGCCTGTGAGGTGCATCGCGGCGGCGAAGTGGTGGCCCACTATGAGGCGCTGAACGACGTGGTGATCACCAATGTGAACATCGCGCGCATGATCGACCTGGTGTGCAATGTCGATGCCCATTTCGTCTGCCGCTATAAGGCCGACGGCCTGATCATATCCACACCCACCGGCTCAACAGCGTACTCGCTGAGCGCCGGTGGCCCGATTGTCTTCCCCAGCGTCGGCGCACTGATCATGACGCCGATCTGCCCGCACACGCTGACCAACCGGCCGGTGCTGGTGTCGGACAGCAGCGTGATCCAGATCCTGAATCTGGCCACGGAGAACAACGCCTATCTGACCATCGACGGGCAGGTGGGCGAGCCGCTGAAGGAACAGGACCGCGTGATCTGTAGAAGCAGTCAGAAATCCCTGTCTTTGATTCGACCGCCACGTATGCTGTTTTTCGATGTACTCAGACAAAAATTGAAGTGGGGTGAGCGTTGAAAAAGCTTTCGTTGACCAGTTGGATCTTCATCGCGATGGCCGCGGGCATCCTGTTCGGCCATTTTTTCCCTGAGATCGGCAAGGAGTTGACTCCGATCTCCAACATCTTCATCCGCATGATCAAGTCGATCATCGCGCCGCTGCTGTTTGCCACCCTGGTGGTGGGCATCGCGGGGTCGGGCTCTGCGAAGGCCATGGGGCGGATCGGGCTGAAGTCGATCATCTACTTTGAGATCGTCACGACGGCCGCGCTGTTTGTCGGCCTGGTGGCCGTGAACTGGATCCAGCCGGGCGCGGGGTTGAGCATCGACCGCGCGGCGCAGACCGGGCTGCCGCAGGTGAAGCCGTCGCTCGTGCAGATCCTGGAGCACACCTTCCCGAACTCGATTTTCGATTCGATGGCGAAGGGCGAAGTGTTGCAGATGGTGGTGTTCTGCTTCCTCTTCGGAACGGCGTGCACGATGATCGGTGCGAAGGCGCAGCCGGTGGTGACGTTCCTGCAATCGCTGGCCGACGTGATGTTCGAGTACACGAAGTATGTGATGTACCTGGCGCCGCTGGGCGTGGGCGCGGCGATGGCGGCGACCGTAGGGTCCAAGGGCATCGGCGTTCTGCTGGGTTTAGGCAAGCTGGTGCTGACGCTCTATGGCGCGCTGATCGTCTTCGTGGTCGTGGTGCTGGGCGCGGTAGTGGTGATCACCAAGATCCCGCTGCGGCGGTTCTGGTTCTGGGTGAAGGATCCCTACATCCTGGCATTCTCGACGGCATCGAGCGAGGCGGCTCTGCCGATGGCGCTCAAGAACATGGAGAGCTTCGGCGTGCCGCGGCACATCGTGGCGTTCGTGTTGCCGACAGGGTATAGCTTCAACCTCGATGGGACGACGCTGTACCTGTCGATGGCGTCTGTGTTCATTGCGCAGGCGGCGGGCGTGAACCTGAGCTGGCATGAGCAGATCATGATGATGCTGACGCTGATGCTGACCTCGAAGGGCGTGGCGGCGGTGCCGAGAGCTTCGCTGATCATTCTGGCCGGCACTCTGGCGACGTTCAATTTGCCGCTGGAGGGCATAGCGCTGTTGTTGGGCGTGGACACGTTGATGGATATGGCGCGGACCTCGGTGAATCTGCTGGGCAATTGCCTGGCGAGCGCCGTGGTGGCGCGGTGGGAAGGGCACGATTTGACGCCGCCGCCGGAGGCGGAGGTAGTGGAAGCGTAAGGGAAGGAGCGACCAGCCATGATGCTTGGATCCGTAACTTATAACGTCCTGAAGGACTGGGATCTGGAGACCGTCATTACGAAGTTGGAGCAGGCCGGCTTTGAGGCCGTGGAACTGCGCACCAGCCACAAGCACGGCGTGGAGCCGTCGATCAGTGCCGAGGAGCGCGCCAAGGTGCGCGCTCGCTTTGAGAAGAGCAAAGTCCGGTTGTTGAGTTTCGGCTCGACGTGCGAGTTCCATTCGCCGGACCCGAAGATTCGCAGGATCAACATCGACGAGGCCAAGACCTGGGTCGACCTGGCGCACGATACCGGCGCTTGGGGCGTGAAGGTGAGGCCGAACGGATTCCCCAAGGGCGTGTCTAAGCACGAGACCATCGATACCATCGGGGCGAGCCTGCGCGAGTTGGGCGAGTACGCGCAGGGCAAGGGCGTGGAGATCTGGCTGGAGGTGCATGGCTCCGAAACGCAGGCGCCGCCAGTTTGCGCGGGGATCATGCGCGCGACCAAGCACGACAGCGTGGGACTGTGCTGGAACTCAAATCCGACGGACGTGATCAATGGCAGCGTGAAGCAGTCGTTCGATCTGCTGCGGCCGTGGATCAAGAGCTGCCACATCAACGAACTCGCCAATGACAAGTATCCGTGGCGCGAGCTGTTTACGCTACTGCGGGCGTCGAAGTATGAGCGGTACATGCTGATGGAAGTGGCCGAGAGCAAGGAACCCGAGCGGTTCCTGCGTTACTACCGCGCATTGTGGAAGGAGCTGAGTAGACCGTGAAGAAGCTGGTAATCGCACTGTTCGTTGCCGTGGCGCTGATGGCGGCGCCGCCTGCCCCGGAGACATTCTTCGGGCATAAGATGGGCGCCGACAAGATGATGCTCGACTGGTCGAAGGTCGTCGGGTATTTTCAGGCATTGGAGAAGGGCAGCGAGCGGGTGCGGTTCCGCGAGTACGGGAAATCCACCGAGGGGCGGCCGATGGTGATGGCCATCATCAGCGCGCCGGAGACGCTGCAGCGGTTGGACCGGTTCCAGCAGATCCAAAAGAAGCTGGCGGACCCGCGGGTGACAAGCGTGGAAGAGGCGGCGCGCCTGGCCGCCGAGGGCAAGACCATTGTTCTGATCACGTGCTCGGTGCACGCCACAGAGATTGCGTCCACGTCCACGGCGATCGAGTTTGCGCATAAGCTGGCGACGTCGGCGGACGCACGGGTGAAGACGATTCTCGACAACACCATCGTGCTGCTGGCGCCCTCCATCAACCCGGACGGGCTGGATCTGGTGACCCAGTGGTATCGGAAAACGCTGGGGACGGCGCACGAGGGCACATCGCCGCCGGTGCTCTATCAGAAGTATGTGGGGCACGACAACAACCGCGACTGGTACATCTTTTCGCAGGCTGAGAACCGTGCGGTGGTGAGCCAGATTCACAACGTGTGGCATCCGCAGATCGTCTACGACGTGCATCAGATGGGCATCACGGCGGGGCGGATGTTCGTGCCGCCGTGGATGGACCCGGTGGAGCCCAACATCGATCCGCTGATTGCCCAGCAGTGCAACATGGTGGGGATGATCATGGCTGCGGACCTGACCGCGGCGGGGCGCAAGGGCGTGGTGGTCAATGCCATGTACGACTATTGGACGCCGGCGCGGCACTATCAGAGCTATCACGGCGGGCTGCGGATCTTGACGGAGAGCGCGAGCTCGCGGCTGGCCTCGCCGGTAAACGTGAAGTTCGAGCAGTTGTCGAATCAGTCGCAGGGCTACAGCGCGCGGGAGAAGAGCTGGAATCATCTGGAGCCGTGGCCGGGCGGCGACTGGACACTGCGCGACATCATCACGGATCAGTTGATTGCGATGGAGAGCCTGTGCCATACGGCGGCGATCCGGCGCGAGGACTTCCTGAAGAACTTTTACGCGATCAACAAGCGGGCGGTGGAGCGGCGGGGGCCGTATGCGTTCCTGCTGCCTCCCACTCAGACCGATCCGGGAGCTGCCAAAAAACTGCTCGAAACGATGGATTTTGGTGCAATAGAGGTCGAAAAGGCGAGTTTAGCGTTCACCGTGGGCGCAAAACAGTATCCGGCTGGAACGTTTGTGATCCGCATGCAGCAGCCGTGGTCGAGCTTCGCGAAGACGCTGCTGGAGCGGCAAAAATACCCGGATTTGCGGCAGTATCCCGGTGGTCCGCCGAAGCGGCCGTACGATGTGACGGCGCACACGCTGCCGCTGCTGATGGGCGTGCAGGTGGAGGTAGCGGAGGATCAGTTTCAGGCAACGCTCACGCGGGTGAAGGACTTCTCGTTTCCGGCCGGTGCGGGGCTGAGCGCGTCCGATAGCGATTCGTGGAAGCGCGTCAATCAGGCATGGAAGGCTGGCACGCCGGTGTGGCGGAACGCGCAGACGGGCGATTTCGCTGTGGGGGCGCGGCAACCGGCGGGCTTTGCGCCGATGAAGAAGCCGCGCGTGGCGATCTACAAGAGCTTTGTGCCATCGATGGATGAGGGCTGGACGCGGTGGCTGGTGGAACAGTTCGGCTGGGAGTATACGAGCGCCACGAACGCTGATATCCGCGGGGGCGGGCTGCGCGACAAGTACGACGTGCTGGTGTTCGCGGACCAGAGCGCGGCTGCAATTCAGAATGGCTATCGGCAGGGCGCGATGCCGGATGAGTACACGGGCGGGCTGGGCAGAGAGGGCGCCGATGCGCTGAAGCAGTTTGCAGAGGCGGGCGGGCGCCTGGTGTTCTTCAACGACGCGGGCGAGTATGCGGTGGAGCAGTTGGGGCTGAAGGTGAAGAACGCGCTGAAGGGCGTGACGAATCGCGATTTCTACTGCCCCGGGTCGCTGTTGAACGTGAAGCTGGAGGCTGGGTCGCCGCTGGGCCTGGGGCTGCCGGCGGAGTTCACGGTGTGGAACGAAGGCAGCCCGGTGTGGGAAGCGGAAGACGGGGCGGGGAAGGCCGCCAGTCAGGCGGTTGTCCGTTACTCGGCGGCGCCGGTGCTGGCGTCGGGGTGGCTCCTGGGTGAGAAGTATCTGACAGGCAAGCCGGCGCTGCTGGACGTGGCAGTGGGTCAGGGGCACGTGGTGCTGTTCGGCATGCGGCCGCAATACCGGGCGCAGAGCTGGCTGACGTTGAAGCTGTTTTTCAATTCACTTGTGATGTGATAAGAACGTTCTTCTCCTGGAAGACGGAAGCACCCGGCGTGACCTCCACTCGATGTTGACCGGGGGCTATTGCCCACGGTAGGACGTAGCGAATTTCGTCCGGCGCGACGGAGATCAGGGGCACAGGAATTCCGTCGATCTTGACCTCGATTCCGCCGAGCGTGAACGGGAGGGGATCCGCGGCGGTCTCCAATCTGGACGCCAAGCCTCGCCCCATGAGCACGCACTGCTGGGATTGCAGGCAGATCATTTGGCCGGCGTCGATTGCCACCGTGCGGCCGACTACCTCCGTCACGTCGAGGGCGTCCACGTCGATGCGCAGCAATCGGCCGGCGAGCGTGACGGCCCACACCACCTGACCGTCGCCGGAGAGAGTGGCCTCCGCGAGGCCCGCAGTGTCGTGGGTGAGTTGCTGAAGCTCTCCGGTGATGAGATCGAACAACCACGCTTGAACCCGCAGCTGATCGTTTTCGGCGGCCCAGTTGGCGGCAGAGAGAAACAGCAGGCGAAGGCCGTCATCGCTCAGTGCCGGTTGGGTGCAGCCCTCCTCCGCCCATACCAGCGGAAGGTCCGCCTCGGCGGCGACATCGTAGAGCATCAGCTGGTGAGGAGTGGCGGCGGTTTCATAGACCAGGTAGCGCCCCTGGTTCTCGATGATGGCTGACGACGCGGGCATGGACGTCTTCGCTACCGTCAGTACGCCATCGCGGGAAGCCAGCATCACAGTGTCATTGACGTAGGGATTCACATACACGGCCAGGCCGTTGTTGGCAATCACCCGCCGCCCAGGGGCCGCCACGCGGTCCGGCCGAGCTGGCACCCGTGTGACGGTGTTGGTCCAAAGATCCAGAACGGCCGGCTCCGAAATTGCCGCACTGGACCCATAGTTGAAGGCGTAGTGCCCATCGGCGCTCAGGCGAAGGGTTCCGCCCCGCTTGAGGGAGTCTGCCCAACTGGCCGTGCTCAACTCCGCCATGGATTGTTCGACGAAGACGCAACGGGAGCCGCCGATGCATGGGCGCACCGTGTTGAGCGTCTGAACTACGCCATCCGAGCTCTGGTCCCTGGACCAGAGTTGGTAGAAGGTCTGCTGCGTTGGAAGCAGGGGCGGAGGCGATGCCGGGAGCCGCTCCTCCAAGAGCCGGACGCCGGCAGTGGTTGCCTCGAATAACTTCGGCCAATCGTGGGTCGCATCTGACTGGAGGCTTAGGCTGGACGAGAACACGACGCTTGCGCCATCGCTCGGAGTCACCAGCCGGTTGTATTGAGCGGACAGCTGAAAGGCCAGAATCAGCAACAGGAACGAGCCTGTGAACTTCATGGCTCTTCCAGCATACGCCTACTTTTTGACGAGCTCGACTCGGCGGTTCTGCGAACGGCCCTGCGGCGTGTCGTTGGAGTCGATCGGTTTGGTGGCGCCGAGACCGGCTGTGGTGAGGCGGGCGGCGTCTATCTTGAACTGGGCGACGAGGACGGACTTGACGGCCTCGGCGCGGCGGCGGGAAAGGTCCAGGTTGGCGGCGGCGTTGCCGACCGAATCGGTGTGGCCTTCGATGAGGAGCTTCAGGTTGGGGTTGGTGTCCAGGCCCTTGGCGATGGATTGGATGACGGGTGCGGACTCGGGCTTGAGACGGTCGCTGGCGGTATCGAAGAGGATGCCGTGGGTGACGAAGCGGCCGGAGGAAGAGATCACCTGGGAGAAGTCCGGGGTGGACTCGGCGAAGCGAATGGAACGGTAGCCGATGGACTGGTTGGCGCCGTAGAAGTCATTGGCGAATTCAACGGAGTTGATGGCGGCCATCTCAACCTGATTGAAGTCGAGTTGCTTCTCGCCGTTGAGGAAGACGCGGAGACGGCCGTCCTGAATCCAGAGGGCGAGCTTGACCGGTTCCTTCCAGTTGGTGGGGACCCGCTTGCGGCCGAGTTCCTGGTATGGCGCGCGCAGGGAAGCCACCAGATCCGTGTCTTTGCCTCCGTTGGCGGTGGTGCTGAGGGTGAATATCTGTTTGCCGCCACCGGAGAGGATGAGCGTGGAGATGACGCGGTTCGTGTTTTCGGCCACGAGTTCCGCTTCGAACGTGAAGTTCTTGGGGAGGGCGGTGAGGTTGGGGAACATGGTGCCGCGCGCGGTGGCGGTAAGTTGACGGACGTCACCGGCGGCCCGGAGTTCGGGGGCGGCGCCACGAATCTTAAAATGGGGCGGGGCGTCACCGGGGCCCATGTCGGTGAAGTCGTCGAAGAAGAGGGTCTTTTCGCCCGGGATAAAGGCGGACTTGAGAGTGGTCATCTCCGGCTGGGCGGCCGGGGTCTGGGCCCGGGCGGGGAGGGCGACAAACAGGAGGGCGGACGCGATAGCGGCTGAACGGAGGGTGAACATCAGGTACCTCTGAAGAGCGGGAGCGATAGTGCGGCACAAGGCCGGACTGAGTTGTATCACTTCACGCAGTTTGAGGCAAGGGGGCCTGAATCTCCCGGTTACCTCTTCAGGCGCAGTTTCAACGCGGCGTTCACTTTGGCGGTGACCTTCTGCACTTTCGGTGTGGCGTCGATGGTCACAATGTCGGCGGCCGGATAGTAGGCCTTCGCCATATCCATCTCGCGGTGGTAATCCTTGAGGCGCTGCTCGAGGGTTCCGTCCTTGGCCTCGTGGGAGCCCTTCATTCGTTTCATCACGACGTCATCGGGGATGGCCAACTGGATGACGAAGGTATAGGGGAGCTTGCCTTCCTTGGATAGCTTGGCGATGAAATCGGCGTGGTCCTTCGTGGCGGGATAGCCGTCGAGGATGAGGCCCTTGGTGACGTCGATGGAGGCGAGCTTTTTGGCGAAGAGTTGATTGAGGAAGGGATCGCTCTCTTCGGTCATGCCGGCCATCGCCTTGGCTCGGTTGGCGCGGAACCCATCGGGATCAACGGCGATGAGATCGTGCCGCGCGACGACGGGAAGATTGTATGTTTTGGCGGCGGCGGCGGCCTGGGTGGATTTGCCGCTGCCGGGCGGGCCGATGAAGAGAATGACTGCGGCGCCGGTGGGTGTCTGCGCGGGCAGGAGTGTGCAGAGCAGCAGGAGCAAACTGGCGGCGAGTTTCATGCAGCCATTCTCGCAGGGTTCGCAACTTCCCGCTCAGCCGGTCACGCCGCGGATCACCTGGCCGCCGAAGTCGGTGAGCTTTTCGTTGCGCCCGTTGTGCAGATACCAGAGCCTGTTCTGATCGAGGCCGAGCAGGTGGAGCAGCGTCGCGTGGAAGTCGCGCATGGAGTAACGATCGCCCACGCCGAAGAGGCCGAAATCGTCGGTCTCGCCGACGGTGCGTCCGGGCTGGATGCCGCCGCCGGCAAACCACATGGTAAAGCCGTGCATGTTGTGGTCGCGGCCGTTGCCGGACTGCGACATGGGAAGGCGGCCGAACTCTGAACCCCAGACGACGAGGGTGGAATCGAGCAGGCCGCGCTGCTTGAGGTCCTGGAGCAGGGCGGCGATGGGCTGGTCGGTCATGCCGCACATCTTCTCGTGGTTCTCCTTGAGGTCCTTGTGGGCGTCCCATTGGATGGAGACGGGGCCGCCGCCGGAGTAGATCTGGACGAAGCGGACGCCGCGCTCGACCATGCGGCGGGCGAGCAGGCAGCGGCCACCGAACTCGGCGGTGCGCTTCTGATCGAGGCCGTAGAGGCGGCGGACGTGCTCGGGTTCTTTGGAGAGATCGACGGCCTCGGGTGCGTGGGACTGCATGCGGAAGGCGAGCTCGTAGGACGCAATACGGGCGCTCATCTCGGCGTCGGCGGGTTCGGTGTCGGCGGCGTTCATCTTCTGGAGCAGGTCGAGCGTGGCGCGCTGGCGCTCCGGCGTGACTCCGGCTTGCGGCTTCAGGTGCAGGATCGGTGCCGGGCCGGGGCGCAGTAGTGTGCCCTGGTGGACGGCAGGCAGGAAGCCGGCGCCCCAGCAGGGCGTCCCGCCTTCGGGCGTGCCTTCGGGCTGGGGCATCACGACGTAGGCGGGGAGGTTTTCCGATTCCGAACCAAGGCCGTAGGTGACCCAGGCGCCCATGGACGGATAGCCCATCAGGATGCGTCCGGTGTGGACCTGATACATGGCGGGGGCGTGGACGACGCTATCGGTGTGGAAGCTGCGGACAAAGGTCATATCGTCCACGCACTTCGAGAGATGGGGGAAGAGAGTGGAGACCCACGCGCCGCTCTGGCCGTGGCGGTTGAATTCCCAAGGGGAGGAGAGGATAGGCGTGGAGCCATCCGTGAATTGGCTCTGGATTTTCCCGAAGCTCTCCGGCAGGCGCTGGCCTTCGAATTTCTTCAGGGCGGGCTTGGGGTCGAAGGTGTCCATCTGGCTGGGCGCGCCGACCATGAAGAGGAAGATGACGGACTTGGCCTTGCCGGGGAAGTGAGGAGCTTTCGCGGCGAGCGGGTTGGTGGCTTCGGCGCGAGCGAGGAGGCTCTGCAGGGCGATGGCGCCGAATCCGTGGGCGGCGTGGCGGAGAACGCTTCTGCGAGGGATCACGGCTGGCTCCTAGGGGATGTAGACAAACTCATTTCGGTTCAACAGGGCGAGGCAAAACTCAGAGAGCGTTCCGCCGGCGGCGAGGAAGGCGGCGGCCTGTTTCTGTTCCTCGGGGCGAGGCAGGCGGCTGAGGGCCAGCTGATAGGCGCGAGGGACTGTGCCGGCGCGCGCGGCGAAGGCGGCGGCCTGTTCGGCCATGAAGTCGCTGTTCAGCATCGAGAGCGCCTGCAGGGCGTGCGTGGAAACAGGGCGGACGGCACAGGAGCTCAAGGTATCGGGCTGATCGAAGTTCTGGAGCATGGGCAGGCGGACGCTGCGCTTGTTGAGCAGATAGAGGGAGCGGCGGTAGATCTCGCTGCGGTCCTTCGGCAGGGGCCAGAGATTATCGGCCTCGTACTCGGTGAAGATCAGGTCGTAGATTTCCTTCTCGATCGGCACGCGCACTGGGCGGCCGCCCATGGCCGGGTTGAGCTTGCCGCTGGCGAAAAGCACCGCGTCGCGGATGGCCTCCCCTTCCAGGCGGCGCTTGTTCATACGCCAGTAGGTGGTGTTGTCCGGGTCGAGCCTGTCGCGGACGGCATCGCGGGCGGAGGACTGGCGGTAGGCAGCGGAGGTGACGACGAGGCGGTCGATCGCCTTGACGTTCCATCCGGACGCGACAAACTCGGCGGCGAGCCAATCGAGGAGTTTTGGATTGGTGGGGCGGGAGCCGAGCAAGCCGTAATCATTGGGTGTGGCGACCAGCGCGGTGCCCATGCGGAACTGCCAGATGCGATTGACCATGACGCGGGCGGTGAGCGGGTGGGCCGGATCGGCCAGCCATTCGGCGAGAGCGCGGCGGCGTCCGGTGGAGGTGGAGGGGACCGTCGCGTGATTGGCCAGTATGAGCGGGAGGCCGGGCTGAACGGCGCCCAGCTTCATGCGGTGGTCGCCGATTTTGAGGATGTGAGTCTCGGCGGGCTCGGCGGTATTCTCGAGGGCGTAGGCGGCGGGGACTGGTTCCGGCTCGTCGAGATTGATGGCGTGGAGTTGCTGGCGCAGGGCTGTGCGGCGAGTGCGGTCCTCGGGGGAGAGTTCCGCGAGGACCTCATCCCAGGAAGGGGTGATCTGCTCTCGGGCGTTCCTCTGTTTCTCGCGATCGGCGGGGGAGAGGGAGTCCTTGGGCTGGTCGAGGAGAGCGCGCAGGGCGGGCTCCAGGCGCGACTTCTTCTCCGCAGTGAGCCGGTCCTTATAGGGCTTCTCGATGGCGGCGATTTTGCCGGTGATGGGCTGGATCCGGGCGGCGTGGGCGCGTTTCGCCTCCTCGATGCGGGTGCGTTCGGCGTCTGTGGCGATGGGGATGTCTTTGCCGATGGCGGGGGCGAAGACGGCCTGCATGCGGTAGTAATCGGACTGGAGGATGGGATCGAACTTGTGGTTGTGGCAGCGGGCGCAGTTCATGGTGAGACCGAGGAACGCGCTGCTCACCCCGCCGGTCATCTCGATGAGGACCTCCTGGCGGTTCATCTCCGCATCCTGGTTCCCGCCGACGACGTGCTCCGGGCCGGCGCGGAGCATGCCAACGGCGATGGCGGCTTCGGGGTTGCCGGGCCAGATCTCGTCACCGGCGATCTGCTCGCGGAGGAAGCGATCGTAGGGTTTGCCGGTGTTGAAGCTGTTGACGACGTAATCGCGGTAGCGCCAGGCGTGGGGGCGCTCGGCGTCGAGCTCGAATCCGTTGGTATCGGCGTAGCGGACGACGTCGAGCCAGCGCTGGGCCCAGCGTTCGCCGTATTGGGGCGAGGCGAGCAGGGTATCGACCAGACGCTCGTAGGCATCCGTGCGGCGATCGGCGAGGAAACGGTTGACGTCTTCAGACGATGGCGGCAGGCCCGTGAGGTCGAGTGTCACGCGGCGAATGAGACGGGCGCGGGTTTCCGGGGCGGAAGGCGCGACGCCTTTGGCCTGCATGGCAGGGAGGAGCAGGGCGTCAATCGGAGTGCGGGGCCAGGCGGAGTTCAACTTCGGCACCGCAGGACGCGTGACGGGCTGGAAAGCCCACCAGTTGCGGCGCGCGGCGATGCGGGCTCTGTCCTTGTCGGTGTCGCCGGCGAAGTCGGCCGCGCAGAGGACGGTGACGAACAGGTACACGAGGAACGGGCCAGCGAGTGGGTGTTTTCGCATCCGGGAAAGTGCCCTCTAGTGTACTGTTTTACCTCAGGGCGCAGTCAAGTGCACGCGGTAGGCAGCGCAGGCGGGGCAGTGCCTTGGCGTAAGAGCCGGGATGGCCATTCCGGCTAATGGCGCCAAAGTCAGTCACAGGTCTTTTTTCGCATATTTCTCAACGACTTAACCCATCCAGCTATTGACACCCCATGCTAACGTGATCTTAGGGGATGACCCGCTGGCCAGCTTCGATCCCTTCGCCTTCAGTAGAGCGGCAGCCCCATGGCGTGGGCTGTTTCCTATGCGGGCCGCCGTTTAGGACGGCGCGTGCAAAACCGGTTTTTGACCCGATCAGCTCGAAAAATACGGGGTCTTTTCGAAGGCCCCGGGCGACCAAAAGAAGAAATCGCCTCCGGAAAACAGAGAAAGCCGGATCCGCTTCCCCTGGGAAGTCAATCGGACCGGGCGCGAGGCGAAAGTGTGTCCGCACGACCCCATCACAACCTCAGACGCGCAGGTGGTAAGACTTCGGCCGCGTGAGCTGGCCGTAGCCAAGCACACTGAGGGCGCAGCCGTGGCCGGTATCCTTCACGCCGGTCCAGGCCAGGGCGGGGTCGAGGTAGTCGCAGCGGTTCATGAACCAGGTGCCGGTGTTGACTTGGTCTCCGATGCGGAGGGCGGCCTCCTCGTCGGTGGTCCAGATGGCGGCGGTGAGGCCGTAGGCGCTGTCGTTCATCAGGCGGATGGCCTCTTCGTCGGAGTCCACGGGCATGATGCCGACCACGGGGCCGAAGGTCTCTTCGGTCATGACGCGCATGGAGTGGTCCACGCTCGTGAGGATCTGCGGGGCCAGGTAGGGCGTGCCGGGCTGATCGGCGGCAAAGTGGCGCGGGTCGATGTGGCCTTGGGCGCCTTGATGGATGGCCTCGGCGATCTGCGCGCGAACGAAGACGGCGGCGCTGGTGCGGACCATTGGTCCCAGCGTGGTTTCGGGGGAAAGTGGGTTGCCGAGGATGTAGGTCTGGGTCAGGGCGACGGCCTGCTCGACGAATTGATCATAGAGGGGGCGGGCGACGTAGATGCGCTCGATGCCGCAGCAGGACTGGCCGGAGTTGAACATGGCTCCGTCGACGAGGTTTTCCACGGCGTTGGCGAGGTCGGCGTCGGCGCGGACATAGGCGGGGTCCTTGCCTCCGAGTTCGAGGCCGGTGCCGATGAAGCGGTGGCTGGCGGCGGCCTGGACTGCGTGGCCGCCCTGGACGGAACCGGTAAAAGCTACGAAATCGATGCGCGGGTCGGCGATGACGCGCTCGACGTCGGTGTGGCTCAGGTGCAGGAATTGGAAGACGCCCTCCGGCAGGCCGGCTGCCTGGAACGCAGCGGCGTAGCGCTCGGCACAGAGCGGGGTCTGGGCGGAGTGTTTCAGGATGACGGCGTTGCCGGACAGGAGCGCGGGCACGATGGAATTGACCGAGGTGAGGTAGGGATAATTCCACGGCGCGATGGTGAAGACGACGCCGGCGGGCTCCTGGCGGATGAAGCGGTGGAAGCCGGGCTGGGCGGGCGCCTGAACATCGGCCAGGGCGGCGGGGGCGACGTCGATCATGTAGCGGGCGCGCTCGGCGAAGCCGCGGCGGATTTCGTTGGGCGTGTAGCGGATGGGGCGGCCCATCTGCCAGGTGAGCTCTTCTCCGATGACGTCGGCCTGGGCCTCCATAGCAGCGACGAAGAGGCGGCAGATGGTCATGCGGTCCGCCAGCGGGACCTTGCGCCAGTGGCGCTGGGCGGCGACGGCGGCGGTGAGGGCGCTCTCGATCTGCGCCGCGGTGGCGAGCTCGCGCTCGATGAAGACACTGCCGTCGATGGGGGAGATGGTCTTCTGGATGCTCATAGGGGCGTCGTGTAGGCAGCGGTGATGCCGCCATCGACCATGAACTCGGTGCCGGTGACGAAGGAGGAGTCGTCGCAGGCGAGATAGAGGGCGGCCTTGGCGATTTCCTTTGCTTCGCCGAAGCGGCCCATGGGGACATGGACCAGGCGGCGCTGCTTCTTCTCGTCGGTGTTGAGGTACTTCATCAGCAGCTCGGTGCGCAGCGGGCCGGGGCAGAGCGCGTTGACGCGGATGTTCTCGCGGGCGTGGATGCAGGCCAGTTCCTTGCTCATCGAGAGGACGGCGCCCTTGCTGGAGGTGTAGGCGAGCTGGGGCGTGGCCGCGCCAACGATGGCGACGAAGGATGCAGTGTTGATGATGGAGCCTCCGCCGGCGCGGCGCAGGGCGGGGATGCCGTACTTGCAGCCCAGGAAGACGCCCTTGACGTTGATGGCGAAGGTGAGATCCCAGACATCTTCGGTGGTGGAGACCGAATCATCGTCGTCGGCGTGGGAGATGCCGGCGTTGTTGAAGAGGACGGTGAGCTTGCCGTAGGTGGATTCGGCGGCAGCTACCATGGCTTCGCAGTCGGCTGCTTTCGAGACATCGGCCTTGACGGCGAGGGCGCGGCCGCCAGCCGTGGTGATTTCGGCGGCGACGGATTCGGCCGCGGTGAGATTGATATCCACGGCGACGACGGCGGCGCCTTCAGCGGCGAAGAGGAGGGCGGTTTCCTTGCCGATGCCGCTACCGGCGCCGGTGATGAGTGCTACCTGGTTTTCCAAACGCATGATGAATACTGTGGGCCTTTCTTAAATCTTTTCAAAATAGCGGCGCCGGTCCCAATCGGTGACGGCGCGGTCGTAGGCGCGCTGCTCGGTGCGGTAGAAGTGCGCGTAGTGCTGGGCCACATCGGCGCCCAGGGCGTCTTTCACAAAGCTGCTGGCTTCAAAGTGCTCCACCGCTTCTTGCAGTGTATAGGGTACACGCGGCAGGGTGCGGGCGGCGTAGACATCGCCTTCGAAAACGGGTGGCGGCTCCAGCTTGTTGGCGATGCCATCGAGGCCGGAGGCGAGGGAGGCGGCGAAGGCGAGGTAGGGATTCACGTCGGCGCCCGGGATGCGGCACTCGATGCGCAGGCTCTCACCGTGACCGACCACGCGGAAGCCGGCGGTGCGGTTGTCGTGGCTCCAGGCGAGACGCGTGGGTGCCCAGGAGAGATCCTCATAGCGCTTATAGGAGTTGACCGTCGGCGCGTAGAAGACCATGAACTCCGGGGCGTGGGCGATCCAGCCGCCGAGGAACCAGCGGAATTCGTCGGAGCCTTTAACGGGGCCGAGCGGCTTGTTGCCGTTGAATGCGTTTTTGCCTTTGCGGCGGAGGCTGAGGTGGAGGTGGCAGCCGGAGCCGGCCTGGCCGTTGGCGAACTTGGCCATGAACGTGACGCTGATGCCGGCTTGCTCGGCGACCTCTTTCAGGCACTGCTTGAAGAGGACGTGATCGTCGGCCATCTGGAGGATGTGGTTGTAGCGGACATTGACCTCGTGCTGGCCGAGGCCCCACTCGCCCTTGGAGTTTTCGACGACGATGCCGGTGGCCTTGAGGTGGCGGCGGACGGCGGCGGTGTAGAACTCTTCGCGGGTACCTTGCAGGAGGTTGTAATCCTCCAGGTACCAGCTCAGGGGCTCCAGGTCGCGGTAGCCTTGTTTGGCGGCGTCGCGGAAGGGCTCGCGGAAGGCGTAGTATTCCAGTTCGGAGGCGGCCATGGCCTCGAAGCCGAGGGCGGCGGAGCGGGCGATCTGGCGCTGGAGAATGGCGCGCGGGGCCACGGGCACGTTTTCCAGATTGCAGTGGACTAGCGCGGTCTTGTCCTGCCAGCTCAGCAGGCGCGCGGTGGGCATCTCGGGGACCATGTGGAAGTCGCCGTAGCCGAGCTCCCAGTTGGCGAACTGGTAGCCGGGGACGGGCTCCATTTCCGCGTCGGTGGTGAGCAGGTAGTTGCAGGCGTGGGTGCCGTGGGCGGCTACTTCGGCGAGGAAGTAATCGGCGTCGAAGCGTTTGCCCATGAGGCGGCCGTAGTGATCGGTGAAGGCCGCGATGACGGTATCCACGGCTCCTTCCCGGACCAACTTCTTGAGGTCAGGCGAGCTCGGTGGCGGCTGGCGCATCGGGTACTTCCTCCACATGCTGGCGGCGTTGGAGCCAATAGTATGCCAGCATCACAACGATGAAAATTGCCGTCCCGATGACGCCCGGGCGGAAGGCGGGTACTGCGAACGTGGCGGCGAGGCAGGCGAGAGCCAGAGTGATGCCGACAACGGCGCCGGCGGGGCCGAGCGGGCTGCGGTAGGGGCGCCGCATATCCGGACGGGTGGTGCGCAGGCGCAGGTAAGAGAGTAGGACGAGGATGTAGGAAAGCAGAGCTCCGAAGACGGCCATGTTGAGCAGGGCGGGGCCGACACTGGTGGAGTATCGCTGGGCCAGGAAGCATAGCAGGAGCCCGCCGGCGCCGCCGGCGATGAGGGCGACGTGGGGCGTGCGCCAGCGTCCGAGGCTGGCGAGGACGGTGGGCAGGTAGCCGGCTCGGCTCAGGGCGAAGAGCAGGCGCCCGTAGGCGTAGATGATCGAGTGGAAGCTGGCGATCAGGCCGGTGAGGGAGACGGCGGAGAGGAGCCAGGCGGCGATGTTGGTGGAAAAGACGGCGCGAAATCCGATCTCGAGCGGGGCGGCCGATTCGCCCACGCCGCGGGCGCCGGGGCCGATGCCGGAGTTGAGCACGAGTGTGCCGAGCGAGAGGGCCAGCAGGGTGGCCATGCCGTATTTGAGGGCGCGGGGCATGTCGCGCTCGACGTCGTAGCTCTCCTCGGCGGAGAGCGGCAGTTGCTCGATGGCGAGATAGAACCAGACGGCGTAGGGGAGAGCGGCGAAGATGCCGTACCAGCCCTTGGGGAGAAACGTGGTGGCGCCGGGATCCGGCGGGATATTCAGGGCGTTGCTCCACTGAAAGGCGCCCGTCCAGAGCGCGCCGGAGTAGAAGACTAGTAACACCGCGGCGGCGAGAGCCGTGATGGCCATGGAGACGCGAAAGGTGAGCGCGGCGCCTTTGACGTTGATGCCGACGAAGACGAGGTAGAAGACCACCCACCAGAGCCAATCGGGCGTGCCGGGCACGAGCGCCTTCATGTATCCGGCGATGCCGGCGACGATGACGGCGGGGGTGGTGACGTATTCGATGGAGTCGGTTAGGCCGTTGAGGAAGGCGCGGTCCTTGCCGAAGGCGGCGCGGGTGAAGTTGTAGAAGCCGCCGGCGTCCGGCAGGGCTGCGGACAGCTCGGCGATTGAGAAGACCAGGCAGACGTACATGGCGGCGATGAGGACGGTGGCTAGCAGGAGGCCGCCGAAGCCGCCGGCGAGCAGGCCGGTCTGCCAGCCGAAGAAGTTGCCGGAGATGACGCCGCCGACGCCTAGCGCCCACAGATGCACCCATCCCGCTGTTTTTTGCAGACCCTTGCCGTCTGTTGTCATTGTGTTGTTCCCAGCGATGACGAGGCTGTGTCGGACATCTTAGCACGGAGTAACACCCGGACGGCTGCGGAGATTGAAACCGAAACTTTACACAACTGTAATGAAGTCGGGTTATACTCGACAGAACCACTGGTGCTTCGGGCCCGGGGAGAGATGCAAGGAGAGGTAAATTGTTGAAATCACGACCACAATGTCTGATGTTGTTGCTGGGCGCACTTGTCGTATGCGTGCCAGGCTACAGCCAGTCCACCTACGGATCGATACTCGGAAACGTGAAGGATCAGACCGGCGGCGCCGTGCGCGGCGCGGTGGTGACGATCACGCAGACCGCTGAAAACGCGAAGCGGGAAGTGGTGACGGACACCGACGGCGGCTTCGAGTTTCAGAACGCCGAGCCCGGGCCTTACACCGTGTCGGTCAGCGCCAAGGGCTTCAAGGGCTTTTCGGCGCCGGGATTGAATTTGATTGCGCGCACCCGGTTGCGGGTGGACGCGACGCTGCAGGTGGGCGAAGTGACGCAGCAGATTGAAGTGACCTCGTCGGCCGGTGTGATTGCCACGGACGCACCGTCGATCAGTTCGACATTGACGGCTGAGAAGGTGCTGAACCTGCCCTCCAACGTGCGAGGCGCGGGCAGCACGAGCCCGTATGCGCTGCTCCAGTCGCTGCCCGGTGTGCAGGCGGATAACGGATTGGGCTTGTCGATTCAGGGCGGGCTGCCGGCGCAATCGGAATCTACCGTGGACGGCATCTCGATTACGGCCCTGACGGGCAACAGCGTCAATCGCAACCAGTTTCTCTCGGTGGAATCGATCTCCGAGATCAAGGTGCAGGGCGTTGGCAACACGGCCGAGTATGGCCAACCGGGCGACATCACGGTGATCTCCAAGAGCGGCACCAATGCGTATCACGGTGCATTGTTCTGGTATCACCAGAATGCGGCGTTTGACGCGCGGAGTTTCGGGCAGAACACGGTGCCGGCCAAGATCGGCAATACGTTTGGCGGCACGGTGGGCGGGCCGCTGTCGCTCCCGAAGATCTACGACGGCAAGAACAAGACGTTCTTCTATTTCACGTGGGAGTCGCTGCGGTATCCGCGGCAATCGACGATTCAGAACAACGTGCCGACGAGTTTCGTCCGCGCCGGCGATTTCAGCCGCGAGGGCGTCAACATTCGCGACCCCTACACGGCGACGCCATTCCCGGGTAACGTGATTCCGTCCAGCCGGATCTCTCCGATCGCGACGAAGATCCTGCCGTTTTATCCGTTGCCGAACACGGGACGCACGGATATCCGCGCGGCGTCGAACTACCGGGACAACCGCTCGGCTGACATCACCTCGGACCAGTATGAGGCGCGTGTCGACCAGAACTTCAATTCGAAGAACGCGATCTACGCGCGGTTTGTGTACAAGAACAATCCGTCCACAGGCCCCAACGCGCTAACGCTGCCGTCGGACACCAACAACAACAAGAACTATCAGGGCATGGCTTCGTGGACTTACACGATCAAGCCGACGCTGCTGAACGAGTTCCGGTTTGGCGCCGTTCTCTCGGAATCGGCCACGGAGTTCAATTTTGACGGCCGCGGTTTCACCAATGGGCTGAACCTGAACGACATCCAGAAGGACATCTTCTTCAACGGACTGCCCGCATTCGGCATCGATCTGTACACCGGATTCAGCAAAGGGCGGCCCGGCTTTGGCCTCTCGCGCAATTTGCAGTATGTCGACAACCTGACTTGGGTGAAGGGCAAGCACACCTTCAAGTTCGGCGGTGACGCCAGGAACCTGGTGGGCCAGTCCGCGCTGGGCTTCACCACGGGCAACAACTACGGCGACTTCAGCTTTGGACCGACGTTCTCGGGATACGGATTCTCCGACTTCCTGCTGGGCGTGCCGGCCGCCAGCGCGATTGCCGTGGTCTCGCGGGATAACGATGGCCGCGCCACACACTACAAGTTCTACGCGCAGGACACGATTCGCCTGACCAGCAAGCTCACCATCGATCTGGGACTCCGCTACGAACTGCAGCCGGGGTATAAGGACGCCGGCCTGAATATTGGCAATTTCGATCGCAATGTGGCCAGAACCGGCCGGGTGGTGATCATGTCAGACCCGGAGGCCAAGAAGTTTCTGGCTCCTGGCGCGCTGCTTTCCTTCAACGCGTGCCCGGGCGCGGCGATCAACGGCGTGGGTTGCACGCCCATCGTGACGGCGCAGGAAGCCGGCCTGCCTGAGTCTCTGCGCAAGAACTACAACACGCAGTTTCTCCCGCGCGTGGGTTTTGCCTATCGCCTGAATGACAAGACGACACTGCGGGCGAGCGGCGGCATGTACAACATGATTCTGCTCGGTTCCATCTTCTTCTCGCTCACGGGCACGGTGCAGAGCGATGTGCGTCAGTTCAACAACGTGGGCGCCGATGGCAAGCCGATCTTCGCGCTGCCGGATACGCGCACTCCGGGTAGCGGCGTGCGCGGCGGATCGCTGGGCACGTTCGAATTCCGGACGGCGAATCAGATCGATTTCAAGCCGCCGCAGATGATCCAGTGGGGGCTCTCGATTGACCGGGAGATCTCGAAGAACACCGGGCTGCGCGCCTCGTTCATCGGAAGCCGTTCGTATCAGCTTCCGTGGGCGCCGGACGTCAACCAGATGGCGCCGTCCACCACGTTCTTCTCGCAGCGGACCAACCTGGATCGCCCCTTCCCGAACTGGGGTCTGATCTTCAGCCGCGACGCGGGCGCCAACTCCATCTACAACTCGCTGCAGTTGGAGTTGAACCGCCGGTTCTCTGGCGGCCTCACTTTCAGCGGATCCTATACGCTGGCCAAGAACCTGGCCGACAATGCGGGTCCGGCGCCGTCCGGATATGCCGGTGAGACGGGTGGTGGACGCGTGACCAATTCGCTGGATCGCCGGGCGGATCGCGGTGACGTGTATGCCACGCGGCGGCACCGTTTCCTGAATACGTTCGTCTATGAGGTGCCGTTCGGCAAGGGGCGCAAGTTCATGACGAACGCCAACCGGGCGGCCGATCTGGTGTTGGGCGGCTGGCAGATGTCCAGCATTCTGACGATCCAGTCCGGTCCGTTCCTGACGCCGGTGTTCTCCGGTGGCGATCCTTCCGGTACCAATGCGGCGAGCAGAGGCTCGCAGCGGCCGGACCGTCTGGGCGCCGCCAACGGCACGCTGGACAGTCCGAACCGTGACAGGTGGGCGGACCGCAGCGCATTTGCCTGCCCCGGCCGCGCGGTGGGCTCGCTGCAATATGATTGCCGCGTTGGCTCCACGCCGGGCCGCGATCCGAACCCGATTGGCCGTTTCGGCAACGCGGGCGTCGGCATCTTCACCGGGCCTGGAACGTTCGGCTGGAACATGGGTCTGGGCAAGCGCTTCGTGATTCATGAGCGAATCAACCTGCGCATGGAAGGCAGCTTCACCAACCTGCCCAACTGGACGAATCTGGGCGATCCCAACCTGAACGTTGCCGACAGCAACTTCGGGCGGATCACCGGCTCGCGCGGCGTCGATTTCGGCGGCGGGCGGACGGGCCAGGTTTCGCTGCGGCTGGAGTTCTAGCCGCTCCTGAGTTGGACGACCATTGGCCGTCCATTCCTGCTGGTGCCAGGGGGCGCGCAGGGGTGGGCGGCCATTTTGTTTTCAGGCGACGGGCTTATGGGGAGTGCTCTTGACTGGCTCAGGTGGGTAGTCGCGCTCCGCTATACCCAGAGGACCGGTCAGCACATCTTCGGTTGTGGTTGAAATCTCAACGGCGGTTCCCTTGATCTCTCCAGGCATGACCCGGCGCCCGAGGTGGGAGGGTACTGGTGGAAGGAGCCGGGCGCACACGACCGGTTTGGGAAGTAAGTCAGCGCGGGCTGGCGGGCAGGAACGTGTAGGCAGGAACCCCGGCGGCGCGCTCGATACGATTCGAGCCGCCGCCGAGGCGCATCAATACAGGCGGGCGGCTATTTCTTGTTCAGCTCGCGGACCCAGATGTCTTTGAACTGCATGTGGCCTTCGCCGCCGGAGTGCAGTTGCAGGGCGATGGTGCCGGAGAGGAACGGGCCGCGCGGGTCGCTGAAGTCGATCATCGGTACGCCATTGAGGCGGGATGTGTAGCGATTGCCGTTGACGGTGACGGTGTAATCGTTCCAGTCGGTTTGGCGGACGACGGTCTCGTTTTCCGGGTTGGGCCAGACGATCCAGCCGCGGTTGAAGCCGTAGACGCCGCCGGTGTGCTGGCCGATGCGGCAATCGATCTCAAACTGCGCGCCCTGGCTCACGTCCACGGTGCCTGGCTTGAATTTGGTGTGGAAGTAGACTCCGGAGTTGCCGGTGCCGACGCACTTGAAGCGGAGAGAGAGGGTGAAGTCCTTGTAGTCGCGGGGCGTTTCGAGGTAGCCGTAGGCCTTGGAGACGGCGCGGCCGATCAGGACGCCGTCACTGACCGTCCACTCTTCCTTGCCGACGTTGTTCCAGTTGGAGACGTCCTTGCCGTTGAAGAGTTGGACCCAATCCTCTCCCGGCGGCTTCGTTCCCGCGGGGAGCTGGGCGAAGAGAGCCGTCGTGGAGAGGACGAGCAGAAGCAAAGTGGATTTCATATTGGACAGGATAGCCTGTCCGGCCGCGCTACGCCTTGCGGCGGATCTTCACGCCCCCGTTGACCGTTTCCAGCCGGACGGTTGGGCCGCCGGCGCCGAGCTTGAGATCCATCTTCTTGGGCCCGTGTTTGCCCTGGATGCTGGCGCCCTCGAAGTCGCTATTCATACCGCCGTTGACTGTTCCGGCGTGGAAGCTGGCCGAGTACGCCGCCGGGACGGCCACGGTGACGCCGCCGTTGACGGTTTCGAGTTCCAGGCCCTCGCCTTCCCAGGTGTTGCCGGCGAGATCGACATGGACACCGCCGTTGACGGTTTCGCCCCTGACCATACCGGCCATGCGCGCCAGCGTTACGCCGCCGTTGACGGTTTGAAACTTCATATTGCCGCGCACGTCGGCCACGTTGATGCCGCCGTTCACGGTGTCCAGCTTGAGATCGATCTTCTTTGGCACGAAGACCTCGTAGCTGACGCTCCATTTCTGGTTACCGCCCCAATTGCCGGACGACTTCGGTCCGTCGGCCTTCACGCTGTTGCCGGAGGTGGCGATCCTAACCTCAGTCAGACGCCCGCGCGCCTCGGCGTCGCTATCGCCCCACGCCTCCACCTTGGCGCGAACCAGAATCTCGTTCTTGTCCCAGCCGGCGATGCGGATGCCGCCATTGGGTGCGGCGTCCACGGCGAGTTTGCCGTTTGCGGCGATGGTGGATTCGCGCATCTCGCAGACGCGGTTGCGCCGGTTGTCACCCTGTGATTTGTCCTCGCAGGCGAGTTTCTTGTCTTGTGCCGGCGCGATGGCCAGTGCCAGAAAAAAGGCCGCCCCCAGGGCGGAGAATGTGCGAAGTGTCATGCTTCTGCCTCCACCCCGGATAGACGACCTTCCGTGGGATTTGTTCGGGCTAATTTCGGAGAGTTTACTTCTTGACCGTGGGCGGCAGCCGGCGGTACATCAGATTCTTGTAGAATACGGTGCTTTTCGGATCATGCTGCTGCATGGCCAGGTAGCCCTTGGTGAACGTGTTCTTCTCGTCGACGAAGTCCGTGATGACCTTCTCGTTCCCGTTGACGGTCACCTTGATGATGATGTGGTTGCCATCAGCGATGATGTGCTGGGTGCCCCATTCACCGGGCTTGGTGGGGCTATCGAGGTTCTTGAAGAAGTTATAGAGGCTTCCGGTCTTGATGGGGTCGCGGTGCGTGGCATTGACCTGCGACTCGTAGCCCTTGGGGAAGCCGGGGCCAAACGCGGTGCGGAAATACATGCCGGAGTTCGAGCCGTCCATGATTTTGAAGTCTGCCTTGAACTCGCAGTTTTCACACTCTTCCTTCATCCAGAAGAGGTGGCTGACGCCGCCCTGGCCACGGATGACGGTCTTGCCGTCTTCCTTCTGAACGGTCCAGCTTTCGGGGCGCTCGTTCGCTTTCCAGTTTTCGAGGTTCTTGCCGTTGAACATCTTGACCCACTTGCCGGGCTTGGCGGGTTTGTCGGCGGCACAAAGGGGCAGGGCGAGAACGAGGCCTGCCAGAAGCATGGTGCGGAGTATCATGTCCGCTATTTTATTCGATTGCCCACCCCGCGCGTGCGGGTGGATTGAGCAGAGCCGTGGCCTCAGTGGAATTGGGGAAGCGCATGGCTGTAGGATCCCATTCGAGAAAACTGCCTGGCACGCGTTCCGCAATGACGCCGAGCAGGGCCGTCTCCGTGATGAGGCTGGCGAACTCGAAGTTGCAGTTCGCTGGCGGGCCGCCTTTGCAGGCGTTGATCCATTCCTCGTAGTGGCCCACGGTGCGGGCAATGGTTCTGGGCGGGGCGGGGAACTCGCGGCCCAGCACGCGTGGGCCGCCGGTGAAGCCGCTGAGCATCACGCCTTTATCGCCGACGTAGTATTGGCCGCTGCCGGCGAGCTGTTTGCCGGGTTCCAGGCCGAACGGGCGCGGCGGCCGGATGCCGCCCTCGTACCAGGTGAGCCTGACGCCGCCGGGAAAATCCCACGTGATGATGGCGGCGTGGGGAAAGGTCTCGGTGAGTTTGGCGATGCGGGGTTGGAGCCGCGGTTCGCCGTCGACCATCGCGAGTGACGATTCCACCACGCGGGAGGCGCTGGCATGCACGCTGAGCGGGTGGCGCAAAGCGAGCGCGCGGAAGGGGATGTGGAACGCGTGGCAGGCCATGTCACCCAGCGCGCCGGTGCCGAAGTCTGTCCAACCGCGCCACACGAAGGGGTGATAGGCGGGGTTCCAGGGCCGTACGGGCGCCGGGCCGAGCCATAGGTCCCAGGAGAGGCCCTGCGGCAGTGGCGGCGTATCGGCGGGCCGTTTCACGCCCTGCGGCCAGACTGGGCGATCGGTCCAGATGTGGACCTCGCGGACCGCGCCGATGGCGCCGGCACGGAGCCACTCTTCGGCGGAGCAGGCTTCGTCCGACGCACAGGACTGCACCGACATCTGTGTCGCTAGTTTCTGCCCGCGAGCGAGGCGCGCCAGTGCGCGGGCCTCGTGGACTGTGCGGGTCATCGGCTTGGCGCAGTAGACGTGCTTGCCGAGTTTCATCGCCGCGGAGGCCACGGATGCATGAGTGTGATCCGGCGTGCCAATGATGACGGCGTCGATGCCCTTTTCCCGTTCCAGCATCACCCGGAAATCGGTGTAGGTTTTCGCCTGCGGATATTTGCGGAAGATGCGCGCCGCGAAGGGAGTATCCACGTCGCACAATGCGCCAACCGTCTGCGATTCACAGCCCTTGAGATACTCGGCCCCCATGCCGCCCACGCCGGCGGCAGCGAGCACGAGCATGTCACTGGGGGCGGTGTAGCCGGGGCCGCCGAGCACACTCCTGGGCACGATTGTGAACGCGGCGGGCAGGATCTGACGGCGGGAAAGTGACATATCTGCAACCTTACGGGGTTGGCGGCATCCTATCAAAGATCCGAGGGGGTTTCCATGTACGAATCAAAAAATCCAATCGATGAGCTGGTCCACCTTTACGTGGACGGCGCTTTCAACCGCCGGGAGTTGTTCAGCCGGGTGGCACGCAAGACTGGCAGCATGGCGGCGGCAGCGGCCGCGCTGAGCATTTACCCGGAGGTGCAGGCCGCGGAGAATCCGAACGTGCCCGACGGCGTACGGACGGTCGAGACTGATCCGGAGATCGAGACGCGCGACGTGACGTTTCCGGGTGAGGCGGGGATTCTGTATGGCTATCTGGCCGTGCCGAAAACCGCGTACAGCGAATTGCAGCCGGGCGTCCTGGTGATTCACGAGAATCGCGGACTCACTGAGCACATCAAGGACGTGACGCGGCGCGCGGCCAAGGCCGGCTTTGTGGCACTGTCTGTGGATCTGCTGTCGCGGCAGGGCGGAATCGGCGCGTTTCCTGAGCCGACACAGCAATCGGCTGCCTACAACAGAACGACGCAGGCGGAGCGGCGCGCCGATCTGCTCTACGCTCTGGACTACATGAAGCACCTGGACATGATCGTCTACGACCGAATCGGCATCACCGGGTTTTGCGCCGGCGGCGGCAACACGTGGGACTTCATCGTGAATTTTCCGGAGGTGGCCGCGGCGGTTCCGTTCTACGGGGCTGCGCCCTTGGTGGATGACGTTGCGAAGATCCAGACTCCAGTTCTGGCAATCCACGGCGACCTGGACCGCAATTTCTCTCAGCGGATTCTGCCCATCGTGGATGCGCTGAGCAAGGCGCAGAAGAGACACGGGCTGATGATCTACGAGGGCGCCGCGCACGGCTTCCACAACGACACCGGCGCGTCCTATAACGCTGAGGCTGCGGCGGACGCCTGGGCGCGCACCGTCGCCTTTTTCAACAAGTGGTTGAGGAGACCGAGAACGTAGAGTAGTAGGTGCATGCCGCGCACCGAATGGGGATGGCAAGTCACGGCGGAAGAGCTCGCGGCTTGGATCATTCAGCACGACTCTGACCTGCTTGTGTTGAACAAGCCGGGGTTGGTGGTTTGCCATCCCTCCAAGCACGGACCGTGGTCTTCGCTCATTGGCGCCTGCCGGGAGTATCTCGGTGACGCGACCTTGCACATGCCGTCGCGGCTGGACCGCGAGACATCGGGCGTGATCGTGTTTGCGCGCACTCGGGAGATGGGCTCGCGGCTGCAAAAGGCTGTGCAGGCGCGGCAGGTGAGTAAGTCCTATCTGGCAATTCTGGAGGGGACGCTGCGGGAGGCGGTGTGCGTGGATCAGCCGATCGGTCCCGCGCTGGCGTCGCGAGTGGTGCTGCGGCAGGGCGTGCGGCCGGATGGGCGGCCGGCGAAGACTTACTTCGAGCCGCTGGAGTGGCGCGGCGGCTACACGCTGGCGCGGGTGCGCACGGAGACGGGGCGCCTGCATCAGATCCGGGTCCACGCGGCATGGCTGGGCCATGCGGTGGCGGCTGACAAGATCTACGGTCCGGACGAAGGGCTTTTTCTCGAGTTCATCGAGCAGGGCTTCAGCGCGCGCCTGCGTGCCGTACTGCCGATGGAGCGGCAGGCGCTGCATGCCGAGCAGATGGTCTTTGACCTGGAGGAAGGGCCGATGGAGTTTCGCGCCGCGCTGCCCGCGGACATGGCGGAGTTCTGGCAACGGCTCGGCTGTTCGTAGAATGGTAGAGCTATGCAACTGCCAGAGGTTGGCTCCATCGTCGCCGTTCAATATCAGCGCAATCCGACGGTCTACTCCGACGCCGCGCTGAACCCACGGCTCCATCTGGGGCGCGTGGTGCGCCACGAGGGCAGCGGCGGATTCACTGCCGCGCTGGGCAACTACGACCATGTGCCGCAGGAATCGTGGCTGGAATGGAACGACGAGACAGAGGCGTTTGAAGACCGGGACTTTCATCAGCCCATCGAGTGGGTGCGCTACCCGGTGACGGGTGAGCTGGAATCGCTCTGCCTGGAACTGGAGGCTCTGCCGGAGGAGATCCCGCAGCACGAAGGACAGGACCGTCCGTTCGACGAGATGCGGCTGCGCTTTCTGTTGGCCGCGGCGGAGAGCCTGTGGTTCGCCGATCTGACGCAGCCCTTTGTCCTGTATTCCGATGACTTCCCCGACGCCGGCTCGAGGGTGTCGCGCTGGACTAAGCAGAACCTCGGGCGCTTTGAGCTGAGCGGTGAGCGCGTGTTTTTCGAGTGGCCGGTGGAAGAGCGCGAGCAGAGCGAATGGGGCGTGACTTTGGAGCGCCAGCCGGATGGCTCGTATTACTCGAAGTCAGAGGCTTTCGGCGACGAGTTTGAGGCGAAGATGGAGGAGCGCGAGGGCTGCACTGTGCTGATCGGCCTGTGGGCGAGCGAGGATTTCATCAGCTTCTTCGGGGCGGTGTTCCCGAAGTAACTGCGCTACCCGGCCAGCACGCTCTCCAGGTCAATCAAGTACATCTGCCGCCCTGTGCCGCCGTGCGCCGAATCGATCACCACCTTGCGCCCGTCCGGTGAAAAGCGCGGATGGGTATCGCAACGCCATTCGCCCGTGTACTCTCTGGGCGCGAGGAAGCTGCCTAGCGGGATGCGTTTCCCCGTGGCGATCTCGTAGAGATAGACATTCTGGTTGCGCTGCTTGTCCGGATAGGCGTCGTTCAGGATGTACCGCCCGCCGGGCAGATAGGTGCAGTGGCCGTTCACCGGCATCACATCGGGACCGATGCACTCCACCCGCTCGGTCTTGTCGGCGTAGAGATAGAACTTATCACCCCGCGAAGGGTGCCAGGCCCAGGCCAGCACATGCTTTGCATCGCGCCAGATGAAATGCGAGGTTTTACCGTGCGGGTCCAGCACGAACAGATCTTTGCCCTCGCGATTTGCCGTGAACATGCGAGTGGCGAAACTGGCGCCCTCTTTGTCGCCGCGCCAGCGGTGCAGGAAGATGAAGCGCGAGCCATCGGTGTTGTAGAGCAGATGATTGAACCAGTGCTTGGCGCCGTTGGAGTAGCCGGGCGGATAGGGAATAGCCGCGGCTTGCGAAAACGGGATGAGCAGGGAGGACCGGCCGGTGCGCAGGTCCACTCGCCAGATGCCGGCGTCGTCGGGAATGCGCTTGTCGAAATTGGGGTCCGGCAAGCCAGCATAGCCGTAGCCGGGGCGGCAGTCGTTGAGCCGGCGGAAGTCCGGGTAGACTGCCTCGCGGCCATTGGGGCTCAGCGTGTAGACCGGGGCGTCGATCACGCGCTCCTTGCCCGTTTTGAAGTTTCGGATCACGGAGACGAAGCGCCCGTCCCGCCGGTCGTTCCAGATGACGTCTGTCTTTGAGCCGGGCACCCATTGCAGCATGCAGCCCTGCTGCCAGTTCCAGGCGCGCGATTTGCCGAGATCCTGCCAGCGGTCGCCGTCGCGGAGATCGATCACGCCCAACTGGATGACGTCATCGGCGCGCGGGGAGCGGTGTTCGAAGTCCACGCGCATGCCGAGCACATAGCGCGAAGTGGGATCGAACTGGAGTTTGTCGTAGTAGCCGAACCAGTGATGCCCCGGCGCGCGGGTGATGGCGCGCACCGGCGGCAGATCAGCCTGCGCCTTGCCGGCGAGTGCCAGCAGCGCCGGACTCAGCAGAAACGAGCGGCGTGTCGTGTTCATGGCTAGAAGCCAATCAGCATACCTCCATCGATGGGCAGCACGACACCGTTGACGAAGCGGGCCGCGGGCGAGGCGAGATAGACAGCAGCCCAACCCACGTCCTCCGGCACGCCGAAGCGGCTCATTGGCGTGCGGCTCAGCACCTTCTGCTTGCGCAGTGGGTCGCCCGCCATGGCCTTGCGCGAAATCGCCGTCTCGATGAAGCCCGGCGCGATGGCGTTGACGCGAATTCCCTTGGGTGACAGATCCACTGCCAGGGACCGCACCATGCCCAGATAGGCCGACTTTGCGGTGCTATAGGCGAACACCTTGGGCAGACCGAAGAACGAGGTCATCGACGCCGTGAAGAGCACGCTGCCATGTCCCTTTTCCGACATCGACGGGATGAACGCTTTCGTCATCGCATAAGCGCCCATGACGTGCGTGTCCATCAACTGGCGGAACTCGAGCTCGTCCGTATCTTCGATCGACTTCTTGAAATGGTTGCCCGCGTTGTTGACGAGAATGGTCACGGCGCCGAAGCGCTCCTTCACCAGAGTGGCCAGAGCCGCGGCCTTGCCTGTTTCGGCGACGTCGTGGGTGGCGTAGTGCGCCATGGGGCCCAACTCGGAGGCGGCTGTTTCCAACTGGTCGCGCCGCCGGCCCACCAGCACGACCTGTGCGCCGGCCTCTACATACGCGTGAGCGATGGCACGCCCCAAGCCAGAGGCGCCGCCGGTGATTAGGGCCAACTCTCCCTGCAGGGAGAAAGCGTTGGCCAGAGAGAGAAAGGGCTGTGGTTCTGACATAGAGGGGATCTTACTGATATGTTAGTGCATAGTCATGGACAACGCACTGATCTTGGGTAGATTCTCATTCGGAATGGGCGACCGTTTCGCGCAACAGGGCCTGGCGCAACTGCGCGCGTGCACGATGGCCGCGGCGCAGGGTGTGACGATCACGCCGGTCTGGAACAAGAGCAACCGGGAGCACATGATCGTGGGGACGGAGCCGGCCAGCGTCCGTGCCGAAGCCGACGCCGCCGTTGAGGCGCTGGGCTGGCGGACCGCCTACCGAGTGGACGCCGATCACATCAATCTCACGACGGTGGACCGCTTCATTGCCCCCTCGGACTTCTTCACGCTCGATGTGGCCGATGCCATTGGCAAGCCGGCGGAGCAAGCCGCCATCGACGCCTTTGTCCAGCGGCATGCTGATCTGGGCGGCGCCTTTGGCCTGACACGCGAGAAGGTGCGCGCCGCGGCCGGGAAGTACTTGTTCGCCATCGAGGAGGCCGGCCGCATCTACCGGCGCGTCCTCTCGGCGAAGGGGGAGGGCAGCTTCATCACCGAGGTGTCGCTCGACGAGACTGATCTGCCGCAGACGCCCGACGAGCTGCTGGTGATTTTGGCGGCCATCGCCGATCAGCAGGTGCCCGCCCGCACCATTGCGCCCAAGTTCACGGGCCGCTTCAACAAGGGTGTGGACTACGTGGGCGACCCCGCCCAGTTTGAGCGCGAGTTCAACGACGACATCGCCGCCATCGCCCACGCGGTGGCGCACTTTGGCCTGCCCGGCGATCTCAAGCTCAGCGTCCACTCCGGCAGCGACAAGTTCGCTATCTATCCTGCGATTGCCCGTGCGGTGGCCAGGACGGGCGCTGGCGTTCACGTCAAGACGGCCGGCACTACCTGGCTGGAAGAACTCATCGGACTCGCTGAGGCGGGCGGGGACGCGCTGGCGCTGGCCCAGGAGGTCTACGCCGAGGCCTTTGCACACGCCGACGAGCTTTGCGCGCCTTACGCCAGCGTCATCGATATTGATGTCACGCGGCTGCCCGCGCCTTCGTTGGTCAACAACTGGACCGCGGAGAACTACGCGAACGCGTTGCGTCACGATCAGTCCTGCCCCGAGTTCAATCCGCACCTGCGGCAGTTGCTGCACGTTGGCTACAAGGTGGCGTCGAAGATGGGCGCCCGTTATCTCAACATGGTGCGGGAATGTGAAGAAAGCGTGGCGCGCAACGTCACCACCAACCTGATCGACCGCCATATCCGGCCGCTCTGGCTGACGGCCTGATTTACTTGTCCGTTTCGAACTGGATGCTGCTCTCCGCCGAGGCCTTCCGGAAATCGGTATTGGTGACGTTCATCGTGACGTTGCGCTTGTAGCCGAAGAGAACCTTCAAGCCAAACTCCGTGCCGTAGGTAGCGGGAAACCACAACCCTTCGTCCACCTTCTTGTAGGTCACGCTGAATCCGAGTTGTTTGATGTCTGTGCCGAACATAATCTTCACGGCCATCGGGATCTTCATCGCCAGGCGGGTTGTCACGAGCATTGGCTGGTAGTCCTGTGGATGGATCAGAACTTCGCCACCCCATGGCTGCTCGCCGCCCGGTTTTGGCAGAAACTCGATGCGTAGGGCCTCCACATCGCCCACCTTGCGTGTGCCCCCCAGGCGAAACGTGTAGTGCTCCTGTTCTTTGTGGGTGAGTGGGAAGAGGTCTTTGGCGAAGCCGTCGCGGGACTTCTCGTCGTTGATCAGGTCTTCCGTCAGGCTCTCGATCAGCTCGCCGTCGATGTCGGTGTCCTTGTACTGGAAGTCCGGCGCATCGTAGGTCAGGGTCTTTCCACCCTTGCGATAACGACCCTCAAATTTGTCCAGCTTCTTGACGCTGCCCGAAGCCGTGGGCGCCACGGTGTACTGACGTTTCTCCTCACGACTCAGCTTGCCGTTGGTCTGCAGGAGCCGCACCCAGGTGTCCTGGCGGTAGACGATGGTATTGCGGGCGTCAGACGCGCGTTCCTGGTTTTCGGCCAACCGGCGGAGGATCTCCTCCAGTGCGGGCTGAGCCTGCACCAGCGGAATCACTATTGTAAGACACGCGATCAGGCGCAACATTCGCACCAGCCTCCTCCGCATAGTACGGCTGCGCTGAGGCTCAAGTTCCCTCGGCGTTTCCTACTTGCGCCGTTCGGTGGCGACCATCGTGGGGAGTTGTACCATGTCCCGGATCACCTGCCGTGCGTCCAGCAACAGAAACCGCGCGCCCAGAACCTTCCGGTCCAACCCACGGCTTAGAGTTGTCAGGTTTCGGGTCACGCTGGGTGGAGCATCCTCCAGGAAGGGAATCAATGTTCTTGGCAGTGGTTTGCCTAGCACGATTGTGGACGATGCTCCAGCCGGAAGCGCCTTCTCTTTTTTCAGCAAGTCGTCGACGAAGAACTTCGGCGCGTTGCTGTAATAGTGCTGGATGAAGACAACGTCCCGCTGTTCGAATTTCGGGCCGTTCTGCGCCATCAGCGAACCGATATTGACGCCGCCGCCCGCTTGAGCATTGGCGGCAAGCGCAACCGCGACCGAAAGAAAACAAACGCCCAGTACGATCCTTCGATAGCCCATGCTTCAGCTTACACCACGGACGGGCTGGACTGTACCCAATTGGATGTTGATCTATTTAGCGTCTGGTGACGTCGAGTGCGTCGACGATGAGACGCGTCGAATCCTGGATGAGCAAGGCCACCGTGCCCTGCAACACGCGACGATATCCGGCAGGGGGCGTGGTGAGCCGTCGCTCCAGGTCCTGGGGGAAGGGTTCGGCTGATTTCTCCCATGCCGCCGGTAGGGTGCCGCCTCGCGCCGGCGCCTTGGCAGGAACGGGCGGTGCAGGCCCTGCTCGTTTCTGTAATCCGGGCGGCAGGTGCCCTGAGCCGGGGCGATAGAAATCCAGAATCAAGCGGCTCTCTGCGTCGGTGAAAAACGGATACCGCTCGCGTGGCGCCTCCTTTGCCGATTCTGCCTGTTGCCCAGGGGCAACGGCCCCGCCCGCAATCAACAGCACTGCCGCTAAGGAGATCCGAATCATCCCTCTTAGTGTAGCCGCAGCCTATTCGTAACGGAGCGCTTCCACTGGATTGAGCCGCGCCGCCTTGGTGGCCGGCCACAGGCCGAAAAACAGGCCGACGCCGACCGAGACAATGAGGCCCAGCGCGGCCGCCCAGACGGGTACCGAAGTGGGCAGCGATGGGAATGCCAGCGCCGCCGCTTTGGAGATGATCCAGCCCAGTAACATACCCAGCAACCCGCCTGAAAACGTCAGCACTACGGCCTCGGTGAGGAATTGGATCACGATGTCGATCCGCCTGGCGCCAATCGCCTTGCGGATGCCGATCTCTTTCGTTCGCTCCGTCACCGAAACCAGCATGATGTTCATTACGCCAATTCCGCCCACCAGTAGCCCGATCGACGAGAGGACCACCATGACAATGGCCGTCACGGCCGTCACCTGCCGGAAATCCTCGATCATCTGCTCAGCCGTGTTGAGCCCGAAATTGTCAGGGTCGGTGTATTTCAGCCGGCGCTCCTGGCGTAGCACACCGCGTACCTCGTCGATAGTCTTCGAGAGCATGCCGGGCTGCGCCGTCACGATGATCATGTGCTCCTGGGCGCTCGGTTCCAGCTTTCGCATTGTGTGGTACGGAAGAAGCACGCGGTTGTCCTGCTGGCCGGGGAACGAGTTGGCGGGCCGGTTCATCACACCGACGACAAAATAGGAGTGTCCGTCCACCTGAATCTCTTTGCCGACCGCGTCGCCCGATGCGAAGAGGCTCTTGTACAGGTCTTCTCCGATGACCACTACCGGTGAGCGATGGACGTTCTCGAACTCAGTGAAGAATCGCCCCATCTTCATCTCGGCGTTGCCGCCCTGCGCATATTTTTCGTCCGTGCCGCCCAAATTGAGATTGAACCCATCGTTGCCCTTGTAGCGCGCGGAATGAATGCCTCGCCCGGGGAAAAGATAGGGGCTCACACTCAGCACGGAAGGGCAGCGCTCGCGGATGGCAATCGCATTCTCATAGGTGAGGGGTTTGCGCAGCCACTCCTCGCGGGTGCGATGGCCGAACTTGATACCGGCCGGGAACTTCAGCACCATCACGTTGTCGGTGCCGAAGCTCTTGATGGCCCCGGTGACCGCTCCGTCGAAGCCCGTCATGATGCTGCCCACGCCGATGATGGTGCCGGTGCCGATAATGACGCCGAGCACGGTCAGAAAGGCCCTCATCTTGTGGCCCCGGATGGCGGCCAGAGCAAGCCCGATGCCCGCTACCAGAAGTGCTCTGTTGTTCGTCTTATGCGTCACTTTTCCGCCCTTAATGCCACGATTGGGTCCAGTTTTGCTGCCTGCTGCGCCGGGTAGATGCCGAAAAACAGCCCTACAGTCGCCGAGAGACCTACGCCCAGGAAAACCGCGCTGGCCGGCAACTCCATCGGCACGGGTGTTGTATTTCTAACCAGCAGCGCCACCACCCACGCGATGATCACCCCCGCCAATCCGCCAGCCCCCGACAAGACGGCAGACTCCACCAGGAACTGCCGCAGGATGTCGGTTTTCCGCGCGCCCAGGGATTTACGAATGCCGATTTCCTGAGTCCGTTCCGTCACCACGGCCAACATGATGTTCATGATCACCACGCCGCCCACCACCATGAAAACGCTCACCACGGCCACCGCCGTCGCCGCGATCGCACCCGTCAGCTTATCCCACATGCCCATGATGGATGCCGAGTTGAACACCATGAAGTTGTCTTCCTGGCCAGGTCCCTGATGGCGGTAGGCCCGCATCAGGACGCGCACCTCGTCCATTGCCTGTTGGAAGTGATCATGGTCAATCGCCTGGATGGAGAAACTGAGCCACTTCCGCGCCCCAAACTCCTTGAACAACGTATAGATGGGGATGTGCACGAAGTTGTCCTGCGATTGGCCGAAGACGCTGCCGATCTTCTTGGCCACGCCGATCACTATGTACGGGCGACCGTTGAGCTGCACCTCCTTGCCCACCGGATCCACGTTCGGGAAGAACTTCTCCTTCAGGTCCGCGCCGATGAACGCCACCTGGCGGCGATTCTGATTCTCGCCCTCGGTGAAATACCGTCCGGTTTCTGTCTGGATGTTGCTGAGAACATTCAGATTGGCCGTACCGCCCGTGATATTGACGTCCTCCATGCGCTGGTTCTCGAAGACGATGTCGGCCTGACGGTCCGTCGTCATGCCCATGTCTTTCACCATCGTGACCTTGGACTTCAGGAACTCAAATTCGTCGGGCCGCAACTCGGGATTTTTGCGCTGGAGCTCCAGGAACTTCTTGGGGTTCCAGTCGCCAAAGAAGGCGAATCTCGTCACCACAAAGCCGTCGGCGCCGAGGTCGGCGATCTTCTCAGCGACATAGACGTCCATGCCATGGATGACGGCCATCACCGCGATCAGTGTCGTCGTGGAGAGAATGATGCCGAGCAGTGTCAGAAAGCTACGGAGCTTGGACGAGCGGAGGCTGGCCAACGCAATGGAGAAGGCCTCCATGGTGGATGCGGTCGAGTTCATCTTATGTATCTAGACGCAGCCAGGGGGGCAGTTGTTCCGAATCCGCAGAATCCAGTCGCGCACCACGGGATCGAGCCAGAAGCGGGGCTTGTCCTCTGCAATGAAGCCGAGATGGCCGCCGTGCTCCGGCGTTACCAGTTCAATGGCGGGGTTTTCGCGGATTGCGCCGGTCTCGTAGATGGAGAAGGGGATCAGCGGGTCGTCCTGGGCCTGCACGACGAGGGCCGGCACGCGGATGCCGCCGATGAACTGCATGGCTGATTGGGTGGCGTAGTAGTTTGGCGCATTGCCGAACCCAAACGCCTTGGACGTAAATCGGTCGTCGAAATCGAAGATCGTGTGGGTGCTGTCAATGCCGTCGAGCGGGAACTTGTCCGGATGGGCCGTGTGGCGGCGTTTGTAGCGGGCGCACAGGCTGCTGATGAAGCGCCGCGCGTAGAGTGCATTTTCCCGGGCGCCGAGCCTGCGCACGCAGGCGTGCAGATCGATGGGAGTGGAAACCGCGCAAACGCCGGACACCAGTTCCGCTGCCGCTTCCCCCGATTCGCCGGCGAACTTGAGGGTGACATTGCCTCCGAGGGAAAAACCCACCAGAAATCGCGGTCCACGGCCCTCGGCCCGCAACTGCCTCAACACCGCGCGGACGTCCTGAGTGAGCCCGGAATGGTAGAGGGTGTCTGTGAGGTTCTCGCTGCCTCCGCAACTCCGCATATTGAGGCGGTGTACTGTGAAGCCGGCCTCCAGCAGGCACTGCGCCATGGAAACCATGTAGCCACTGGCGCTGGAGCCCTCCAGGCCGTGGTGCAACAGGACTTCGCCCAGGCAGGCGCCTACTGGCCGGTGTTCGTGAATGAGCACACGGGTGCCCGGCTCGGTCTGGTAGATGACCGGACGCACCGGGAAACGCACCTCATCGATGGCGCGCGGCCAGAAGTTGCCGGCGATCGTCAGGAGGTGGGGATTGCGGAAGAAAGGAATGAAGGGCCGCAAGCCATCATTGTAGTGGTTGCGGCCCAAGAACTTCAGTCGCCTTCGATTTCGCGGTCCAGCAGGCCGGGCTCGGACGCCTTGCGCGCCAGATCCTCAGTCAGGATAATCGCCTCGGCCAGGTCACGCATGGGGCGCCGCAGCCGGCGGCTTTCATTGCGCAGCCGCAGGTATGCCTCTTCTTCTGTGAGGTTGAACTTGTACTGGAGAATGCCCTTGGCGCGCTCCACCAGCTTGCGCGTTTCGAGCTGCCGTTTCATCTCCTGCGTCTCTTCGACGAGGCGCGCATTCTCGCCCTCGAGCCGGGCCCGAGTAATGGCGCCGCCCATCTGCTCGCCGATGAAGGTGAGCAGAGAGACCTCTTCCGGTGTGTGATCGTAGCGCTCCTTGTGGTGCACGTTGATCACGCCGATCACGTCGCCGGCGGAGATCAGAGGGACGGAGGCAAACGCCTCGTAGGTATCTTCCACTAGGCCGGGCAAGCGGATGAATCGCTTGTCGTTGAATGCGTGATCCGACAAGACGACGATACTTTTGTTTTCGACCACCCAGCCCGTCACGCCCTGGCCGATCTGCATGCTGAGATGCCCGATCTCGGCAGCGTGAGGGACCTGGGATGCCCGCAGGACCACCTCGCCGCTTTCGGCTTCTAGTAGATAGACGAGACACGCATCACATCCGGTGACTTGAACTGTCATGCCGACGATTTCGCCGAGCATCTCGTCCACCGTCCGGTTGGAGGAGACGATTGCGCTGATACGATGAAGAAGAGAAACTTGACTGGTTGTTGGTTCCATTGCCGTGAGAGAGGCCATTCTGCTTGTAGGATATGAACTGGCGCGGCGCGGGTCCAATCGAAACTTTCTATCAAGCTCATGAGCAAGACTCGAAATCTTTCTGACATTTGATGACGAAGCTGATTGCCTTCCTAACACTGGCCGCAAGCCTATCCGCCTGGGCCGAGCCACGCTGGCACCGGGTCCAATCCGGGCGCTGGGAGCTTTATACAGATGCTGGTGAAAAGCCAGGCTCGGCCGTCCTTCGCCAGATCCTGGAGATGGAGAACGTGTTCGGCGCCATGGCCCTGCCCCTGCCGGAATCGACGCCACCCATCCGTGTGGTTCTTCTGAAGAATTCAAAGGACTTCGCGCCCTTCCGGCGCGGCGAGAACAACACCGGGCTCTACCAGGCTGGCGCCGATCGGGACTACATTATCCTGCTGGATACCAAGGGTGAAGAGACAATTCGAGCCGCCCGCCACGAGTTTGTGCACCTGGTGTTAAACCACACTAGCGCGCCGCTGCCGCTGTGGCTGGAGGAAGGGCTGGCGGAGTACTTCTCGACGCTCCAGCGCAAGGGAGACAAGGTTGTCGTCGGCCGAGCGCCCACAACTCGCGTGGAGGCTCTCGCGGCGGGCGAGATGGACCCCGCGATGCAGTTGTCGGCCCGCCGCGAATCCCAGTTCTTCTCGGACCCCAGCGTGACATCGACTTTCTACGCCCAGTCCTGGGCCCTCACCCACCTTCTGATGCAGGCGCCGGGCGCCCGGCAGAAAATCCAGCAGTTTGGCGGACTGTTGCGCGCCGGTGTGGAGCAGACGGTCGCGTTCCAGCAGGCCTTTGGACGCACGGCGGAACAGGCGGTGCGGGAGGCACGAAGGATGGCCGGCAACCCTGTGCCCACTGCCGAGTCCGCGCTGGGCGCCATTGCCCAGATCTCAGCGTTTCAACCGAGGGAGGCGAGTGAGATTGAGGCTCGTCTCGTTCGCGCCGAGGCACTTCTAGCGGCGGACCGGCTGGCCGCGGCGGAAGCGCTCTACACGGAAACTGCCAAGCTCTGGCCGGAAGATCCCGACGTCCTTACCGGCCTCGGCACATTGGCGCTACGCAAATCTGACCATGCCGGCGCCCGCCAATATCTGGAACGCGCTCTGGCCGCGAAGAACCCGAAGGCCACCACATATTTTGAATACGCGATGCTCATTCGCGATACGCGCGGTCCGGAGGCCCTGGTGGTGGATAGCCTGACGAAGGCGGTGCAGCAGAATCCGTCGCTGGCAGAGGCATGGTATCTGCTGGGCGCCAGCATGATGCGGCAGGCGCGGCCGGCCGATGCCATCGATGCGCTGAAGCGGGCAGCGGCCATTCTTCCAAGGCAGTCGCCTTTCTGGGAAGCTCTGGGCCGGGCGTATCTGGACGATGCACAAAGGGAGCCGGCTCGCGACGCGGCTCAGAAGGCCAGCCAGACGGCCCGAACGCCCGAACAGTCGGCCATGGCGCAGGGTCTCATCCGCGAAATTGAAACCACGCCGATCAATCGTCCGCCCAAGAAGCCGCCGGTCACGACACCCCAGGGCTGGCAGGAGGCCAAGGGCGACTCCAGTGTGGCCGGCACTCTCGTCCTGCTCGATTGCGCCACCGCCACCATCGGGTTTCATATCGAAATCAAGCCGGGCCAGCGTGTGGTACTCACCACCGCCAAACTGAACCAGGTGACGCTGAAGGGGAAATCGGGACAGAAACGCGAATTCGTCTGCGGTCCGCAGAAACCCGCGCCCGCCGTGGAGGCAGGCTATAACTCGTCTGGCGTCGCTGGGCAGGCGCAGGGCGAACCGGCCAAAGCCGCGCCTTCCCTGCCGCCCGCGCCGGCCAAGGCCGCCACGAAATCCGGGAAGAAAGCTCCGCCCAAAAAGGCAGCGCCGCCACCCAAGCCCAAGCCGGTACCGCCGCCTGTTCTGGGCGAACTGGTTTGGCTGGAATTCAAGTAGCGGCGAACCGGCCTATTGTTTCCTCACACGCGCGCAGGCGGTGACCGCGCCTGTTGGATCCACCGCGGCCGAGCCTTCCTCGATGTGTTGGATCTTGCCGCCGGCGTCGATGACGAACGTCGCCCGGTTGGCGACTCCGGAGTCTTTGTTCAGCACGCCATACGCCTCGGAGACGCTACGCTTTGAGAAATCGCTTGCCAGGGGGAAGGAAAGCTTCAGCTCTTCCTTGGACCAGTGGCTGAGCGTCGGCAGGTTGTCCGTGCTGATGCCCACCACCACCGCGCCGGCCTCTTCAAATTTGGCGATACCAGCCTGGTACGCCGTCATTTCCTTCGTTCAACCACCTGTGAAGGCAGCCGGAAAAAAGGCGAGAACCACCGTCTTTCCGCGCTGTTCGGAGAGCTTGAACGGGGCGCCGGCGGTGGTGCGCAGGCTGACCTCAGGCGCAGCGTCTCCGACTTTCAGATGGGTCTTCGGCGGTGGGGTTGGCTGCGCCGCGAGCGTGCCAGCCATTAGGGCCAATGCCGCCAGTGAGTTTAGAAATCGCATGGAACCTCCCAGGTTCAGGCCGTCCGGGGTTGTGAGACCGGTCTCTTGCCGCCGAGGATAGCAGGCTGACCCTGGCTTCAGCAACTTTCTCTCTGACTTCGCCCAGCCTCGCCGATAAACATTCCGTGGGCAGCCTGAAGGCACGGCCCTGACCAGGAGGCATGAAGTGCAATCCGCATCTGTGATTGACGTTCCCGCCGGGCGCCAGCGCCAAGGCAAGTATCTCGTCTTTCAGTTGGGTAAGGAAGAGTTCGGTGTGCGCGTCGTCAAAGTGAGAGAAATCATGGGGCTGCAGGAGATTACCAGCGTGCCTCAAACGCAGGACTTTGTCCGTGGCGTGATCAATCTCCGGGGCAAGGTGATCCCCGTCATCGACTTGCGCCGCAAGTTCCGGCTCGATGATCTGGAGGACACGCAGCGCACCTGCATTGTCGTGTTGCAGGTGGCGCACGAGGGTGGCGACATCATGATGGGCGTCATCGTGGACGGCGTTAGCGAAGTGCTCACGATTCAGGAAAACGAAATCGAAGATACGCCCGAATTTGGTGACGACGTGCAGATGCCGTACATCCTCGGCATGGCCAAGGTGAAGGGTGCGGTGAAGATCCTGCTCGACATTGACCAAGTGCTCACGAACAACGAAATCCGCGGTCTCGGTCGTGAAACCGCAATGGAGACAGAGGCTTCGTTCGACTTCTGATCCGCCTGCTCCGAAGGAAAAAACATGCAAACCCAGAAAAAGACTCTCGGATTCAAGATCTACCTCGCGTCCGGCCTACTTGCCGCTTTTCTGCTCATCCTGAGTGGATTCACTGTTTTCACCATCACGAGTCTGCAGGCCAAGATGAACGGAATGGCCACAATGGAGGTTCAGAAGATTGACCTTGCGGGCAGGGTTGCATCCGGATTCAACCTGATGTGGGCTTCCGCGCGAGGAATCCTGGTGGGCACCATGACCGGAAAGCCGGACGTCGTCGGCGCCGCTGAGGGTACGCTCCAGCAGGGGCGGGATCAGGTGGCCGCGTCACTGCGAGGGATTGAACCGCTGCTGACCACCGATGAGGGTAGGCGGATCGTGGCCTCGCTGAAGAATCGGGCCGGTGAGTTGGATCAGAACATGAATCGGTTTCAGAGCGCCATCAAGGGGCAGCGCCTGGACGAGGCGGTACAGTTGCTGACCGTGCAGATGCGTGAGGGATTTATAAAGGCTAGCCAGGAATCGAAGGACTTTCTCGAACTGCAGGGCCGGCTCGTGGCAGCCACGGCCGTGGCGGCTGATCAGCAGGTGAGCCTTGCCCGGCTACTGTCAATTCTGCTCTCCCTGCTGACTCTTGGCGTGGCCACCGGGCTCATTGTGACGTTCTACCGCAGCAACAACGAACTGCGGCAGATTGCATCCGAGATCGGCGAAGGTTCGCGCCAGGTGGCCGGAGCCGCCCAGCAGGTATCGGGCTCCTCGCAAGCGCTGGCGCAGGGATCGAGTGAGCAGGCCGCGTCGTTGGAGGAAACCTCTGCCTCCACCGAGGAGATCAACTCGATGACGCAGAAGAACGCTGAGAACGCGAGTCACGCCGCTACTGAAACAGAGAAGGCGGACCAGTTGTTGAAGGAGACAGATCAGAAGCTGACGCAGATGATCGGCTCCATGCGCGAGATCAACTCATCCAGCGAGAAGATCTCCAAGATCATCCGGGTGATCGACGAAATTGCGTTCCAGACCAACATTCTGGCGCTGAATGCTGCCGTGGAGGCGGCGCGCGCAGGAGAGGCGGGGATGGGATTTGCGGTCGTCGCCGATGAAGTCCGCAACCTGGCCCAGCGATGCGCCCAGGCGGCCAAAGACACTTCCGATCTGATTGAAGAGTCCATCGTGCGGTCCAACGAGGGCAAGACTCGTCTGGATGAGGTGGCGAACTGTGTGACGCGAGTTTTTGACAATGCCACACGGATCAAGGAACTTGCCAACGAAGTTCATGTCGGCAGCCAGGAGCAGGCACGCGGCATCGAGCAGATCTCGCGCTCCGTGGCGCAGATGCAGCAAGTGACGCAATCCACCGCTGCGAGCGCCGAAGAGAGCGCCTCCGCGGGCGAAGAGATGAGCGCCCAGGCCCATTCTCTGCACGATGCGGTGGGGCGTCTCAACGCGCTGGTCGGTGGCGCTGGCGAAGCTGTTGCCGCACCGCCCAAGGTCCGGCGCGATCATCCCAGGGCGAAAGCAGCCGCTTCCGGGGTGCAAACCATCCGCAAACCTTCGACGCCGGTTCCGGCCGCCAAGAAGGACTTCCCGCTCGACGGAGATTTCAGCGATTTCTAGGAGCCTATCATGGCGAAACGCAAGTCCACGGTGGCGCAGGCACAGCCCGCGCCACCGGCAGTACCGGAGATCCCCGTCGATCAGGCGATGATGGATCTCAGCAACCTATCGGGCCAAATTCAGCACACAACGCAGTCCGATGTATCCGGAGTTGCGCCGCCAGCCTTTGCAGCCAACGAGCTCAACCAGGATCCGCAGCTGATTCAGGATTTCCTCGTTGAGGCGCGTGAGCACCTGACGAACGTGGAAGGCCGGCTTTTGGAGATTGAGCAGGGCGTACATACGGCCGAGACGCTCCACAGCGCTTTCCGCAGCTTTCACACGTTGAAGGGGCTGGCTGGCTTTCTCGACTTTGCCGTTCTCCAGGAAGTAGCGCACGAGGTGGAGAGTCTTCTCGACATGGCGCGAAATGGGAACTTGGTGCTGCGGCCGGCCACCGTGGATGTCGTCCTGCAATCGGGCGACTACCTGGGCGTGTGGCTGAACTACATCGAGTCCTCTGCCAACGCCAAGCCTGCCGCCACGCCGGGCGACCACATGCCTCTGGTGGAGCGCATTCGCGCGGCTGCCGTCCCGGAGGCCGCTGGCGATCCGGATTGCGAATCACTGTCCAATCCGGCAACGGAGGTTCCGGTGCAGGGTCCGGCCGAGGGAAGCGCGGCAGTGGCAGAGGTGACCAGCGGCGGCCGCCGGAGCGAATCTGCGCTCGTCAAGGTGGACACCTCGAAGCTGGAGTATCTCGTCGATATGGTGGGGGAGCTTGTCATCGCCCAATCGATGTTGCGCCACAATCCTGAGATTGGCGGTGTCCGTTCGCCCCGGTTGCAGCGGGACATCGCCCACCTGACGCGCATCACGGCTGAGGTACAGAAGACGGCCATGGCGATGCGCATGGTCCCGATCGGACAACTGTTCCGGCGCATGACCCGGCTGGTGCGCGATCTGGCCAGAAAATCCGGCAAGCAGGCGGAGCTCGAGTTGATCGGCGAGGACGTCCAGCTCGACCGTAACATCGTCGAGGAACTGGCGGACCCGCTCGTTCACATGCTCCGCAACTCAATGGACCACGGTCTGGAAGGTCCGGACGAGCGCCAGGCCGCGGGTAAGCCGGCGGCCGGGCGCGTACGCCTCAAAGCGTCCCATCAGGCGGGCTTGATTGTGATTGAGCTGACCGATGATGGCCGCGGCTTGAACCGCCAGAAGATTCTGGAGAAGGCGATTGAGCGCGGAGTGGTGAAACCGGACGCCCAGTTAACTGACAGTGAGATCTATCACCTGATCTTCGAGCCCGGGTTCTCGACGGCCGACAAGGTCACCGATGTTTCCGGCCGCGGCGTGGGCATGGACGTGGTGCGCCGCAACATCAACAAGCTGCGGGGCCGCATCGAGATCGTGTCGTCATCGGGCACCGGGACGACATTCCTTCTGAAGCTGCCACTCACTCTGGCTATCATCGATGGCCTGGTGGTGGTAGTGGGGCAGGACCGCTATATCGTGCCTATTTTCGCAGTCCGCGAGATGTTCCGGCCGGCACCGGAGAATCTGTTCACGGTCGAGGGACGGGGCGAGATGGCGATGGTGCGCCAGAAGCTGCTGCCTGTGGTGCGGCTCAGCCGCCGGCTGGGCGTGGCTGCCAAATCGGAAGATCCCTGCGAAGGGCTGATGATTGTCGGCGAAAGCGACAGCAAGACATTCTGCCTGCTGGTGGACGAGCTGGCGGGCAAGCAAGAGGTGGTGATCAAGAGTCTCGGCGCCACGTTCCGGGACGTGCGAGGCATCGCCGGGGGAGCGATTCTGGGTGACGGGCGTGTCGGCCTGATTCTCGACCTGCCCACACTAGTGGGAGGTCTGGCACATGTTGCATGACGATGGCTTGGGGGGCAGCCAGGCCACAGCCGTGGCAAGTGGAGGGGTCCGGCCTTCGGAATTCCGCGAGATTCAGTCGATGGCCCATGACATTTTCGGCCTGGAACTGAAGACGGGCAAGGAGGCCCTGGTCGGCGCGCGCCTTGGCAAGCGTGTGCGCGAACTCGGGTTGAAAGACATCAGCGACTACCTCGGCCATGTGAAGCAGGATCACTCGGGCCTGGAACTGGCCGGCCTGATCGACGCACTGACCACAAACTTCACCAGCTTCCTGCGCGAGCCTGTGCACTTCAAGCTCCTGCGTGATCGGATCCTGCCCGGCCTGGCAGGTAGGCAGACCTACCAGATTTGGAGCGCCGGTTGCTCCACGGGTGAAGAGCCGTACAGCATTTTGTTCGAAACCGCCGAGACGCTTGGTGACACCAAGCTGGGCGCGATGAAACTGCTGGCTACCGACATCTCCACGCGCGCTCTGAAGGCGGCGTCGGAGGGCATCTTTCCGGTGGCGCGTCTCAAAGAGCTACCCGACTCCTGGAGGAAACGCTACTTCCAGCGGGGCACCGGCCAGCAGGAGGGCATGGTGCGTGTGCGCCCGGAGTGGCGTGCGCGAGTACAGTTTGAGCGATTGAATCTGATGGAGGATCTCTCCCGGATGCCGCGCTGCGCGGTGATTTTCTGCCGGAATGTGATGATTTACTTCGACAAGCCCACGCAGGAGCGGTTGGTGGGCCAGTTTGCGGCTCGCCTCGACCCAGGTGGCTGGCTGCTGATCGGGCACTCGGAGGGGCTGATGGGAGTCCGGCACGACCTGGAGTACGTGATGCCGGCGGTCTATCGGAAGCCGGGTGCGGGCCGCTGAGCCCGCGAGATCGGCCTGATTGAGGAAAACGAAATGAGCACTCTGGTAGTCGGCGTAGGTGACTGCAAGGTCACCGCCGATCCGTCCGCGGAACTGGTCACCTACGCGCTGGGCTCCTGCATTGCCGTGGCAATCTGGGATCCCATTTCCCGTGTCGCCGGCCTTCTGCATTTCATGCTGCCCGACAGCGCGGTGGATCGTAGCGGGAACGGCCGAGATCATCCTTACCGCTACGCCGACACCGGCACGCCAATGCTGTTCCGGGAGGCCTATCAACACGGCGCGGAGAAGAAACGTCTGGTCGTGCGCCTGGCGGGAGGGGCATCCGTGGTGGATGATCACGGCGTCTTCAACATCGGCAAGCGCAACTATGCGGCGTTGCGCAAGATCCTCTGGAAAGCCGGAGTGCTGGTGCACGGCGAAGAAGTGGGTGGGACTATCTCCCGGACTGTGCGGCTGGATTCGGCCAGCGGGCGGATGATGATCCGGCCGCCCGGCGAAGCCGAACGTGAAATTAGGGCCCAGACTGGACGCGACGGAGGTTCCCAATGTCAAAATGCCTGATGATTGTCGATGACTCGCCGGTGATGCGCTCGTTCGTCAAGCGCACATTGCTGGCCGCCGGACTGCCGGTGGATACCTGCCTGGAGGCTGCCAACGGCCTCGACGCGCTCGAAAAGCTACGCGCCTTCAACCTTGTCGGCAGCATTGATCTCATCCTGACCGATATCAACATGCCGGTAATGGACGGTGAAGGGCTCCTGGCTGAACTCAAGCGGGACGTCGCGCTCGCCTCAATTCCTGTCGTCGTTGTCTCTACCGATTCCACCGATCAACGCGTCGGCACGCTCATGAGACTCGGAGCTTCGGACTACGTGCGCAAACCATTTCCGCCGGAACGCCTCAGCCAGGTGCTCAGCGGTATCTTTCCCGGCTGGTCCGGTCAGTGAAGGTGGCTCTCATGGATACCCAGAATGATGCCCGGAATCTCACCAATCCCGCCCTGCGCGAAGTTTGCCGCCAGGCGGTCCTCGAAGTCCTCGAGACCATGTTCTTTGAAATCCCGCTGGATGAAGACATCCCCTCGCCCGTCCACGAACCAGACGCGCTCATCGCCTGCGCCCGGTTCGATGGCAGCCTGAGTGGCTGGCTCTGCGTGGCCATCTCCCGCTCCTGCGCCGGACCTCTCGCCGCCGGCTTTCTCGGCCTCGACGAAGAAGAAGTGGGCGAGGAGGAGTGCCGCAGCATGCTGATTGAACTCACCAATATCGTGTGCGGCGCCACGCTGAGCCGGCTGGAACCTTCAGGCCGCCTGCACATTCAGCAACCCGTCCTTGTTGAGTCGCCCCATATCTGCGACTCGCCGTGGCTGCGATTTCCTTTGAGTCGTGGTTCCTTCGACGCCGCGCTCTCCACTGGACCCTACGCATGAGCACCTCCGCCAAGATTCGTGTTCTGGTTGTGGACGACTCCGCGATTGTCCGCAAAGTCATCAGCGACATCCTCTCGGGTGAAGCTGACATCGAGGTCGTCGGTACCGCGCCCGATCCCTATGTCGCCCGCGACAAGATTCTCGCGCTCCACCCCGACGTTCTGACCCTGGACATCGAAATGCCACGCATGGACGGACTCACCTTCCTGGACCGCATCATGCGATTTCATCCGCTGCCGGTGATCGTCATCAGCTCCCTGACACAATCCTCCACCCGCGCCGCCCTGGAAGCGATGACCCGCGGCGCCGTCGACGTCCTGGCCAAGCCCGGGGGCCCGTACTCTGTGGGCGACCTCAAGCTCGACCTCCCCCACCGCATCCGAGCCGCCGCCCGTGCCCGCCTGCGGCAACCCGCCGCTGCTGCCCCCGTTGCTGTCTCCGCTCCAGTCGCCGCCCCCGCGGTGGCTGCCAGCACCGCCATCCCAAGCCGCCTGATCGCCATCGGCGCCTCCACAGGGGGCACCCAGGCCATCGAGCAGATCCTGGCGCCTCTGCCTCGCAATATGCCTCCCATTGTCGTGACCCAGCATATCCCAGCCGGTTTCTCCACCGCGTTCGCCGAACGCCTCAACCGCGTTTGCGCACTCGAAGTGCAGGAAGCCCGCGGCGGCGAAATCCTCCGCTCCGGCTTGGCTCTCATTGCCCCAGGCAACTTCCACCTCGTGGTCGAACGCAATCCCGGCGGTGGATGGCGCGCCCGCCTCGATGAAGGTCCGAAGGTCTGCTATCAACGGCCCTCGGTGGACGTGATGTTCCAGTCTGTCTGCTCTACCGCGGCTTCCTCGACACTCGCAGTCCTGCTTACCGGAATGGGCAGCGACGGCGCCGAAGGCATGGCCGCACTGCGCAAGGCCGGGGCCGCCACCATTGCTCAGGATGAAGCCACCTGTGTCGTATTCGGGATGCCTCGGGAAGCCATCCGCCTGGGCGCCGCCCAGCACATTCTGCCCCTTCCGGAGATCGCTCAGTTGCTCATCCGTCCACCGCGTTCCTGACTCTGCTCCAGGAGCCACTCCGCCAGGCACGCCGCACTCTCCGCAAACGGCCGCGCCGCCGCGTACTGCCTCGCCGCGGCGCCCATTTCACGCCGCGTTTGATTGTCTGACAGCAGATCCTGGATGGCACCCTGCAACGACTCACCCTCGCCCAGCATGCGGCCTATTTCCGGTCGCATGACCTCACGGGAGCCCTGATGATCCAGGCACACCGCCGGCAGTCCTGCCGCCAGAGCCTCCATCAGTGTCAGGCCGTAACTCTCATGCCGGGAGGGAAAGACGTAGAGGTCCGCCAGAGCGAAGAATCCCTGCTTTCGCGTCCCGCTCGCGTAGCCCGGAAACACCACACGGATCCGCTCCAGTTTCGCGGCCAGGCGCCGCAGCTTCTGCATGTGCTTTTGGCCCTGCATAAATGCGGGCTCACCACAGATAAACAGCCAGATCGGCCTATCGGGCAGCGTGCCGGAGCGCTCCCACTCCGCCAGCGCCGTCAGCAAGCGGTCCTGCCCCTTTTCCGGCGAAATCCGGCTCAGGCACAGCAGGATCTGCGCGTCGCCGGGGACCTCGAATTCGCGCCGCAACTCCTCGGCTGCGTCCCGCGCCTGTTCCGGCGCACAATCGGCTGGAGGTGCGCCCCACGGCAAGACGCGGATGCGGTGGGGCGGCGTATCCGGATAACATTCCAGCAGTGTCTCTTTCATGCCCGAAGAGGGTACGACCACCACGTCGGAATGCTCAAGGCTGGCCCGCTGCTGAGCAAAAATCAGCCGAAGGATCCGCGGGGCCAGCTTGTCCAGTTGCAGGCGCCGGACCCACTCCCAGCCGCGCGTCAGGGTCTTTGGCCTCAACCGGCCGCGCAGGTAGATGGCGGCGATGTATGCCACCACATCCACGTGGTACACCGTCACGATCCGAAATCCTGCGTCGCGCAAACGTTCGAAGTCAGGACCTTCACTGATGTCGTTGACCAGGATGGCGGTTCTTTGTGGATCGTGCTGCAAGGCAACGCTCGTTGCCGCCGCCTGGAATGCGTCGCAAAATACGGCGTACTGGTGCTCATTGAATGTGACGATCTCGCGGCCTCCCGGGGCCGATTCGCCGAGCGCGGCGGGACCTACGAGTTCAACCTCGAAAGGGCGTGTGCCCGCCCATTCCGCTTGCAACAGATTGGCCACAGCGGCTCCGCCGCCCAGCGGGATAGCCTGTCCGCCGAATCCACCATGGGCCGCCAGATAGAGAACCCGCCGGATGTCGCTGCTCATCTCTCCTATCATCGCCTGCCGGGCGGGCGAAACGAGAAAGAGCGGCGCCGGAGCGCCGCCCTTTCTGCAATTCAGACTGTGATGCCGGTTAGTTGCGACGCCCGCCGCCACCGCCGGCTGGTGCTGAGCCGCCGCTCACCGCGCCGCCGCTTACGGCGCCGCCGCCGGTTGAACCGCCACTCACCGATCCGCCGCCGCTGCTCCGCGATCCTGTGCTACCGGCGCCAACCGATGAACCGGCCGACATACTAGCGGACGATATACCAGCGCTCGGCGAATAGCTGCCGGAGGAGCCAGCGCTACGCTGCGGCATGCTGGAGGCAAACCCGCTGCTTCCGTTGTTGCCGCCGTAGCCACCGCCCCCACCGTAACCATAGTTCGGCGGGAAGTAAACGTCCATCACGGTGTAAGGCGAGTAGTAGTAGTAGCCGAACGGGCTCCGCATCGTGCCGCCGAAAGGAATAAACGTGGCGAATCCGAAGTAGGGATTCCATTGCCAAAAGCCGCTGCGCAGGCCGTTGGAATTCGGCGTTGCCTGCCGGGCCGCGCTCACGTTGGCCATCGCGATGTAGCCGCTGCGGCGCTTGGCCCAACGGTAGAGCGCATCTGTCTCTTTCGGATCAAACCGGGCAGTCACCCAACCGTTCGAGCCGGCGACCAGTTCCTTTCCGCCCTTCAGCACCGCACTCTGGCCGTTGCCGTAGCTCACCAGCGCTTCACCCATGTAGACGCGCACACGAGCCGGGTCCGAATCGATCCGGTACAGCCCGGCCTTCGCCACGGAAACCGTGGCATCCCGCGTGACAATCGTCACCTTGCTGTCTTCCATGGTCTCGGAGACTTCCAGTAGACCGCCGCCGGTCAGCATCTCCAGGCGTGCATCACTCAGCTTGTTGGAAACCAGCCGGAAGGAGGTTTCCTCGGCCATCCGCAGGAACGAGCCCGGCACCAGCAGCACTTCGGCCCGGCCTTCGCCGGTCTTCAGGGTCTGGCCTTCTTTGATTTCGATGAACTCGGTTATTTTGGGCTCCACTCTGCGTGGTTCGCCACCTTTGGCGTCCAGCAGGAACACATCGCCGTCGGCGACGTTGACCATGCCAGCTTTGGCGGAAATTGCATTCTGCGCCAGCGCGCCTCCGGCCAGAGCCAGGGCTGCTGCTGCGGTGTAAAGAATCGGGCGGCTCAGTCGCATGGAGAAAACTCCCTGATCAAGTTTGGGCTGCTCATCCGACGTATGTCAAGGATGAGTGGTTTCCAAAAAAGTCCGCCTACTGCAACGGCAGCAGCACCGGATTGGACTCCCGCCCGTTGATCCGCACCTTGATTTCCAGGTTCTGCGCCTGGCCCATGGTGGAATCCACCTGCATCCTGACCAGCGAATAGCCCACGCGGCCCGGCGCCGCGCCGCTCCACACCGTCGGCCTTACCTCGCCGCCCGCCACCGCCTCCAGCGTGTCCTTCAGCGCCAGGGGGGGCGCCGCCGGCGCCGCAAAGCCGTCCAGCCCGCCCGGCTCCACCGGCCCGAATCCCGTGCCCAGGATCGACACCGTCTCGCCCGGCTGCGCCGGATCCTCCACCGTCACCGCCCGTCCGTCCTCGTGGAACGCCACCGCCATCGGCATCTCCTCCACCGAATCCGGCGTCCGGAACAGCCCCGGCGCATTGCGCGCCACCTGGAACTTCCCAAACAGCGGCGCCTGCCCCGTGGAGCGCACCGTCAGCGTGTATTCGCCTTCGACAAAGTCCGATGGCAACTGCGCGATGATCTCCTCCGGCGCCACCGACACCAGCGGCAGAATCCGCGAGTTCACCTGCACCACCACGCCCTGCAGCGTCTGCGTCAGCGGATTGGACGGACCCTGCTCCGCGCCCGGCGCCAGATTGTAGCCCTGCACCGAGATCAGCGAGCCCGGCGCCACCACGTTATCCGGCGTCTTGCCCGCCGCGTTGCGCACAGCGTTCTCTGCCAGCGCCGGCACTTTGTCCAGCCGTGCGACCAACGTCTGCGGGATGTTCATGTTCACCCAGCCCGCGTTGTACGGGCCGCTCAGCGCGCCTTCCCAGCGCCGGAACTTGTAGCCGGGCTGCGCCACAGCCGTCACTTCCACCCGCGTGCCCATCGCAAAATAGTTGCCCGCTTCCGGCGCCGGGTTATACTCCCACATCGCGCCGCCTTCGGGGTCCGAGATCATCCGCAGCTTGTGCGCATAACGATACTTCGCCCGCAGCGCCATCTGATCGGCGCCCAGTGTCACCGTCCGGGTGAGCGCCTGCGAGCCGTCCGTCCAACCGTCAAAGATTACCTTTGTGTCTGGCGATAGCGCCATCTCCGGCGATACCGATACCGTCACTTCCGTACCCGCCAGGTTGTCCAGTGTGCAGGGCGTCTTGCACTCCGCCCCGTTCACCGAGGCCGGAATGGAGGGCGGATCCGAGGTCAGGTTTAGCTGCCCCAGCAGTTGATAGGTGGCTACCATCCGGAACGAGTTGGGCGTCACCGGATCCTCGGCCACCGTGACCTCCTGCGCCGCCGGCCCGCCGTTGGACCAGCTCACAAACCGGTAGCGGCGCCCGCGCGCGTCCAATTGCTCGGCCGGGGCCTCCACCGTGTGCGTGTGCCCGATGCCCCATTCGAAATTCAAATACTGCCAGTTGTCGCGCCCGTCGATTTTGAGCTTCAAACCAGTTGGCAGCGTCACGAAGCTGGCTCGCAAGCCGGGCACGAAGCGCGCCGTCAGAGTCTGCGGGCTCCAGTCGTCCGGTACGGTCCAGAGCGTGTTCTGGCCGCCTGTTTTGCCATTGCCCAGGTCCCATTGATCGAAGATCCAGATCTTGCCCACATTGGTGGTCTGCGAGGTGGGCGCCGCCAGCAGCACCTGCGTGCCCGGCAGGAAGTCGCGCTCGCCGTCGCAGAGAGGGACCATTGTGCCCGGACCGTAGGGCGGCAGCGTCGGATTCTCCGGGCTGGTGGGCGGCGGGGGATTGGAGGGGGCGGGGTACCCGTTGGGTTCGGCGGTTGCGGCGTAACAGCGCCCAGTTGCCGTTTGCGTTGGCATCACTGTCCGATCCACCAGCACCTTCAGACCCGCAACCGGAGCGGACTGAATGTAGTGCCGCCGGCCCATTTCGAACAGGGCGCGCACTACCGTTGGCCCGGTGATCACCAAGCTATTCAAGGAAGAAGTTCCCAGCGTATTGGGGATCTGCCACCCCTTGAATACGTAGCCAGGATAGCTGTACGCATTGAGGGTGAATGTGGATCCATCGGGATACCAACCAAGCCCTCCTGTGGGATCAATCGTCGCGCCGAAGGCGACACCGCGTGCCGATCCGCTGGTAACCGTCCCCGCGATCGCACCGCATCCCACGCCCGGCAATGGGGGCGTGGACACCACAAATCCGGTCTTGTTGATGTAAGGATTGTCGAAGGTGCAGCCGGCGGGATGGGTGAGCGCCATTTGCCAGTTGTCCAAAGGGTCGTAGTTGATATAGAGGTCCACCCGGTACTCCCGAATGAAGGTCATCGAGTAGCTGGTTGACTTGGGATCCACCGTGATCTGCTGGATCGGGCTGGTGGCGGGCAACAGCAGAGTGGTGTTCTCGGCGAAAGTGCTAAACCGCAAGCTCGTCGAGCCGCTGGCATCCAGTTGGCGCGGTTGGCGCACCTCCACGATGTGCTTGCTCCCCTCGGCCCAGAAGAACGCCGCCTGTCCAAGGTGCTTGGACCCGTCCACGTAAAACTCCGCAGCCGGGAATGTGGCCTGGAATCGCACCCCCACCATCGTCTGGGCGCTAACGGGCAGCATCATCGCCATCACACCCAGCACCAACGTGGAAATCGGCCAGTCTAGTTTGCGCATGCGACTCCTTCCATCTACCGGTTTATCGGCAAACGAGGAATCCGACTCTATGAGGGAAAGACCTTAGGCTATGCGCCGGTAGGTCAGGATTCGAGGGGTGCCCGCCACCAATTCGGGTACCTGAGCGCCCAGTTTCACCAGGTGCGGCGACTTCGCATGGACCGCCAGCGCCTCGGCTGAGACCCAGTTTTCATAGAAAACAAACTGGCCCGGTGTGTCGGTGGATTCGTGCAGGATGTAGTCCACGCACCCCGCCTCAGCCCGCGTGGGCTCGATACAGGCCATCAGCGCCGCGCGCAGTTCATCCGCCTTGCCCGGTTGGGCGGTCATCTCGGCAACAACGGTCAACAACGGTTCAGACAACAACGGTTCAGACATCGTGTCCCCAGTTTACTCAATTTGAGGCGGTCTTCCGCTTCACCACGATGCCCAGCCGTTTGATCTTCTGGTTCAAAGTCGAAAGCGGTATCTTCAGCCTCGTCGCGGCATCGGTCTGCGAGTAGTTCACAGCCTCCAGCACCTCAACGATCCGCTTTGCCTCGAAGTCCGCCACCACCTCAAACAGAGACGCATCCGCGGGCAACACCTCGCCACTCTCCCGTGGCAGGCGCACCCCGGTGGAGTGCAGAACATGCTCCGGCAGCACGCTGACAGGCACGGTGTCGGACGTGGAGAGAACCACCGCCCGCTCCACCGCGTTCTCCAGTTCCCGCACATTGCCCGGCCAGTTGTAGTCCATCAGGATGTGCATCGCCTCGTTCTCGAAACGCAGCAGCGATCGTCCCTGCGGATCCAGATACTTCTCGTTCTCCCGGCAATACACCTGGAAAAAGTGCTCGGTGAGGAGCGGGATGTCTTCCTTCCGGTCCCGCAGCGCCGGCAGGGGGATATTGATGACGTTCAGGCGGTAGTAGAGATCCTGACGAAACCGCCCCTCCTCCACCATCTTCACCAGTTCGGCGTTGGTCGCCGCCAGGATTCGCACGTCCACCTTGATCGTCTCGGTGGAGCCCACCGGCATGAACTCGCGCTCCTGCAGAACCCGCAGCAGCTTCACCTGCATATCTGCCGTCAGAGTCCCGATCTCGTCAAAAAAGATCGTTCCGCGATTGGCCGTCTCGAAATACCCTTTGCGGTTGGCCACCGCGCCGGTAAACGCGCCCTTCACGTGGCCGAACAGCGTGGACTCCAGCAGGTCCGGCGGCAGCGAACCCGAATTCACCCCCACGAATGGCTGGTCTGCCCGTGGCGAATTGGCGTGGATCGCCTTCGCGATCAGTTCCTTGCCGGTGCCCGTCTCGCCCGTGATCAGGATGTTCGATTTCGACGGCGCCACCTGCGAGACCAGGTCCAGCACACGCAGCATCCGCTCACTCTTGCCGACGATGTTCGGGAACGAATAGCGCTGCTTCAGCGCCCGGCGCAGTTCCCGGTTCTCCCGTTCCAGGCGTGTCCGCGCCATCTGCCGCTCGATCTCGATCAGCAGCTTTTCGTTATCCCACGGCTTCGAGAAGTAGTCGTTGGCGCCCGATTTCAGCGCTTCCACCGCCACTTCAATCGAACCATAGGCCGTGATCAGAAATACCGGCGTCTCGCTGTCCCGCTTGCGGATATCGTCCAGCACTTCCAAGCCGGAGCGATCCGGCATCATCAGATCCAGCAGCACCAGGTCGTAGATGCCGGCCTCGAACTTCTTCAGTCCCTCTGTCGCGTTCTCGGCTGTCTGCACCGTGAACCCTTCCAGGTCCAGCAGCGTTTCCAGCCCCTCGCGAATGTCGGCTTCATCATCAATGACAAGTACGCGCCCGCGCGAAACGGGCAGATCGGGTAGTTCAGAATCAGGCATTCACCGGTTTCCTGCTGGCGGCGGGGAACTCCAGGCGGAACGTCGCGCCCTCGCCGGGGTTCGACTCCGCCTCAATCACGCCGCTATGCTCTTCCACAATGCCATAACTGACACTCAAGCCGAGACCCGTTCCTCGCCGCGCGCCCTTCGTCGTAAAGAACGGATCGAAAATGCGCGCCAGATGGTCCCGCGCAATCCCGGGGCCGGAGTCTCGAATCTCCACCCTCACGCCTAAGCCGTCGGCCGCGGTCGTCAACCGCAAGACGCGCCGGTCGCCTGCCGGCAAGTCCGTCATGGCATCGCGCGCGTTCAATAGCAGGTTCAGAAACACCTGCTGCAACTTGCCAGCGTTGCCGCGCATCGCCGGCAACTCCTCGTCCAGTTCCGTCTCGATCCCGATTCCGAATTTCTCGAACTGGTGTTCCAGCAGTGAGATCGTCTCGCGGATCACCTTGTTCAAGTCCAGCGGCTCGAACGCCGTCGACGAAGTCCGGGAGAAATTCAGCAGCGAATTGACGATCTCACTCGCCCGGAACGTCTGTTTGGCGATCTTGTCCAGCAGTTTCGATTTGGTCTCGTCGCCGTGTAGCTGCTTGGCCAGCATCTGCGCATAGGTCGAGATCACAGCCAGCGGCGTATTCACTTCATGCGCAACGCCCGCCGCCAGCAATCCGATGGAGCTGAGCTTATCGGCCTGCACCAGGCGCCGCTCCAGATCCTCACGCTCCGTCACGTCGTCAAAGATCACCAGCCGGCCAATCCGCGCGCCTTCCTTGGTGACCAAAGGCGCAATCGCCAGATTCAGCATGACCTCGCGCCGCACCTCTGCCGTGCCGTGCCCGTTGCCGTTCCCCCGTTCCCATTCCACGAAACCGGCACAAACGGCACCTTGTACAACTGATGCACCTGGTTGTCGGCCCGGAGCGTATCCAAATGCCCCGTCAGCTCGGCCGGGAACAACTCGGCCAGCCGTCTGCCCACGGCGGCGTGTCTCGGGATGCCGGTCAGCCGCTCGATCTGCGAATTCCAGCTCTCCACGCGATCGTCCAGGTCCGCCGCCAGGATGCCGACATTGATCGACTCAACGATATTCTCGCTAAACTCCTTCAAGCGCTCGTACTGCTCCGCCTTCGCCGCCAGCGAACGGTAGAGCCGCGCGTTCTCCACAGCCATCCCGATGTAGCCGGCCAGCGATGCCAATAGGTCGATGTCATCGGAGCTGAGGAAGTCGTCCTTGGTGGACCGGCTGACGCCCAACCAGGCGAGGGTCCGGCCGCGGAATACGCAGGGCAAGTAGTACGTCAGATCCAACTCGGCGATCGACGCCCGCACCGTTTGCGGCATCCCCCGCATCACCACGTCCAGTGTGTGTCTGGTCCGCTCGAAGAAGAGATAGGGCTCCTCGGGCGACTCGTTCAGGAAGCTCAGATCCAGGCTCTCGCCCTTCAGCCGCCGCCTTACTCCGTCCCGGTCCAGCGCCGTGTGCAGCGTGAAGCCATCGCCCTTCTCCCCGGAAAGGAAGAACGCCACGTGAGCGATGGACAGCGTGCTCAAGAGACGCTCGCCCACACTGGTCAGCGTCCGGTCCAGATCCATTTCTGAGGACAATTCCCGCGCAAAGGCGATTAGAGTCCGGCGATAGTCGTACTTGTCCTTATAGAACACGTACCGGTCTAACTGCTGCTGGAACCAGTTCCGCATCGGCTCAAAGACAAACGCCGCAATCAGCACCAGCAGGATCACCGCGGTGGGGCTGAGTTCATCCCGCCGCGACAGCGCGAAAACCATGATGCCCACAATGCCCAGCACCGAGAGCGTGGCCAGCATGTACACATAGCCCTGCTGGAAAATAATGTCCACGTCCATCAGCCGGTAACGCAAAATTGCGTACGCCCAGGTGAGCGGGATGAACGCCAGGAACAGCACCGAGAGGCGCATCGTCGGAGTCGGCACCGTGCCCAATACAAACGGCCCGGCGTAAAACACCGCAAACGGCAGCACGCCCGCCAGCGCGCCGTTCCGGAGCCATTTCAATTGCTGCCGCACGATGGGATCGTCGGCCCGCCGGTAGCTCAAATGCAGCAGCACCGTCCCCGCCAGATACGAAGCGCAGAAGATCAGCAGCCACAGCCGGTCCAGCACCCAGTTCAGCTCCAACAGCGGCAGTGCCGTACGCACCACGCCCATCGCCACGCCTGTTTGGAGCACGATCAACGATACTGCCGGCAGATAGACGCTGATCATCTGCCGCGGGCCCCACATCCGCCGCGGCTCCGGGAAGGTCAGGCAGAAGTGCAGAAACATCGCCGGCGCCAGCAGTCCGGCCACCACATTGCCCAGGTAGATCGCCGTATCAAAGCCGTTCAGCTTGCCCGTGTAGTGAAACGTGTGCAGGATGAAGCTGACCAGGCACAACAGGTAGAAATGGAGGGCCTTCGACGCCTGATTGCGGCGGAAAAAGATAAACAGCCCGATCGCGAGATACGCGGCCCCCACCAGATACTGGTAGAAGAGAGCCCTGTCCCGGTTCGCATCCGAGACGTACACTTTGGCGGCAATCTCCAGCCCGGCGCGCTCCGGCGCGAAACGATCCAGCGTGTATGTCGCTTTGCCCCATACTCCGGCACGCCTCAAGAGCTGTGCCACTTCCAGAGATTGCTTGATTTCGACGCCCGGGGTGTTCTCCACGGGCGAGATCCTGAGCAGCACGTCGCCCACACGGATGCCCGCCAGATCGCCCGGTCCGCCGGATTGCACATGGCGTGCCGTCACGCGAATGGACCGTTCCGCGTTTGCGGCGTCCACTACATCCATCCATGTGACCCCGTCGTCGGGCAGCGGGTAAATCTGCTGCTCCTGGTAGTTGATTCCGGCGCAGATGATCGCCGTCACTGTCAGTACGACTAGCAACGCGCCGATAAACTGGCTCTTCAACTCCCTCACAACGGTCCGGCTCCCGGGGCGGACAGAATCCAAAGACACTACACCGCAGATTTACACTGCACGTATTGTGCCAAACTTTCAGACCACCTAATACGAGAAGAATACACTGAAACGGCGTGACTTACCAGCGGCGCCCATGCACACACCAACCGTAGATCCCATTCCATGGATACCAAATCCGGTAGTGAGGATATTTCGCTCCCGCCCTCGCCTCTACCGGCTTTCGAGAATGAAGGTGGGCGCCAGGCCGCTGAGTGTCGAAAAAGCGCCCGCCGCCGGGGACAGCCGCGACGAGCAGCCCTGCATCTTCCCAAGGAAGGAGTGGGGCGTCACATCCACATTCAGACTGCGGTACTCCAGTTCGCCGTAGGCGTCTACTGGAAAGTTCACCGGCAGAGGTGTCACCCGGTCCTGCACCACAAACGGCTGCCGCAGGGCCTGCCGCAAGGCCCGGTCCCAACTGGAGTCGTCACTCCGCCAACCTTCGGTGGAATGAACCTCGCTCGATTCCTCGTTCGGCCTCAGCACCAGAGTCGCGCGGTTCCGTTGGATGTAGTCGATGAGGTCAATCGTCTGCCCGTCCCGCATCGTCCTGGTCTGCGCCACCACGCGGGTCCACGGAATGGAGTCTTTGATCGCTTTTCGCTCGGCTGCCGGGAAAGTGTCCGTCACCGATTCGTCCGTCAGCAGCGCCAGTAGCGCCATCTTCCGGGTTAGCTCCGTCCGGAAGCTGTTCACCACGCACACCTTACGCTCCCGGTAAGCGCGCACCAGCGGATGCGTCAGGTCGTACTTCATCAGGAACTCGTGGGCCCGCACTCCGCGATAGATCAGGTCGATCGCAAAGTCGCCCTTGCGCAGCACTCCGTTGCGGTAGTCCAATTGCTCGGGCGAAACCACTTCCGTCTTCAGCCCGTTCTTCCGCAGCAACTCGGCCAGCAGCGTGAATTCGTGCGATTCAAACGTCGCGAACGGCTGCTTGAACTCCACAATCGCGATGGAAGGGGAAGTCTTGCCGCCGAATTCCTTCCAGGTCTTCAGCAGCGACGAAACCAGCGGCTTCGCACCGCCCGCCTTGGCCAGCTTGAACCGTTTCCGCAGATCCTTGACCGGCGGCGCCTCGTAGAACAGTTCCGACAGCAGCTCGCCGTACACGACGCCGTAAGGCATGTCAGCCTGCGCCGTCGTAAAGTGAACGCTGCCGTTGTTCACCTGGGTTTCCAGCAGCGATGCCACAGCTGCCGTGGAATACCCCGGATCCAGGCTTGCCAGCATCTTCTCCGCCGGCAACATCTGAATCCGCGCCATCCACTGCGAGTTGGTCAGTGCCAGCTTGCGCACGCGTTCGATCGACTTGTTCAGCGACTCCGCCGCCTTGGACAGGTTGAGATACTGCCGGCGGCTCAAAAAGTGCGGACGCAACACAGGCGTCACCGGCCGGCCGTTCACCACCAACTGGCGGGATTCCATCTGCTCACGCAGTTGTCCCATCCAGGCGGCGTTGCGCTCCCGGTCGATCTCCAGATTCTTGTGATAGCGGGCAACCGCCTCGCCCAACTGCGTCATAGGATTATTAGAAACACTCAGTATCGCATACGCCCCTAGGACTTGGGAACAGTACTACACCTTTAGAACTTGCTAACTGTTTCGTTTGTAAGCGCTTAGGGAGAATTCTTGTAGTCGGGGACCTCGGTCGCGCCTTCCTCCGCCTCCCCAGTCTTCTGTTTGAGGAAGATGGTATTCCTTTCAATAACTTCCAGTCGGAATCCGTCCGGCAGGGCGCCGCACTTGCCGATTTTCGGCCCGGTTTCAGGCAGTGCCGGATTTTCTCGTTCTGTTTCGTTTCCGGTGGCGCGGGTTCGTTTGCTTCCCAAAGTACCGCCGTCGCGCGGAAATGACGCAGCTCCGGAAACCTGATTGATCCCAGCATTCTCCTACAGATAACTGGCTGGGCAACTCCTCCGTGACCCAGTCAGGCGTGCGAGTGCGCGGGTACCCCCCCACGCACTCGCCACACGCATATAATCTCGGGTGATGCTACGCGCCACCCTAATCTTCCTGACCGCGCTACCTTTGGCTGCACAGTGGGCCGTTACCGCCGCCAACGAATACCGCGCCATCCCCAACATCACCTATCTCACAGCCAACGGCTACGACGCCAAGCTGGACGTCTACGCCCGCACCGATACTGCCACTCTGCGCCCCGTTCTCGTCAACATTCATGGCGGCGGCTGGGTGAACGGGACCAAGGAGGGCGATCTCTTCCACATCCTGCCGTGGATTGAAATGGGTTGGAATGTGGTCAACGTCGAATACCGCCTGGCCCGTGTTTCCCAGGCGCCGGCCGCCGTGGAAGATTGCCTGTGCGCGCTCCGCTGGGTTGCCGCCAATGCCAAGACATACGGCTTCGATACCGCCCGCATCGTGACCACGGGAGGTTCGGCCGGCGGACATCTGTCGCTCACCGCCGGTATGATCGGCGAATCGGACGGCCTGGACCGCCAGTGTCCCGGCGTCCCGCTCCCCAAAGTCGCAGCCATCGTCAATTGGTACGGCATCACTGATGTCAACGATCTGCTGGATGGTCCTAATCGCAAGCCCTACGCCGTGGCTTGGCTCGCCAGCCAGCCCGGCAGGGAGCAGATCGCCCGCCGCGTGTCGCCCCTCACCTACGTCCATCCTGGTCTCCCTGCCATCCTCACGATCCATGGCGACGCCGATCCCACAGTGCCCTACGCCCACGCTCTCCGCCTCCGCGAGGCGCTCACCAAGGCAGGAGTCGCTAACGAGCTGGTGACCGTGCCAGGGGGCAAGCACGGAGGCTTCAGCCGCGAACAGCGCACGATGGTCTATACCGCCATCAAGGCGTTCCTCGCCAAACACAACCTACCCACCACACCCTGATGGCGCCGCCCGGTTTACTGGGGGCGGAGAGCGCTGTCCAGAAGGAACAGCAGCGCGGGCATGGCCATGACGAGAAGCACGTCGTAGCGGCTGAAATGTACAACGGCGGCGAAGGAGGCCAGTGCCGCCAGCGAGAGGGCCGCGCCGTGCATGCGCCAGCGCCAAGCCGCCAGTGGTGCGAGACATGCTATCGAGCACAGGGCGATGCCGGTCCATTCCCGCCAGTTCGACGGAGGGGCCGCGTGAGGCGTGACCATCTCGCCGGCAACCACCATCAGAAAGCCGCCGCCCAGCAGCAGGCTGGCGAGGCGCGGAGCCCAGCGGAGGGCGGTGTGAGGTACAGAGCTCATGGAGGACTACGGCTTCAGAAAGTTGGCGCCCTCCGGCAGCGTGGCCGGAATCTCGAAGTACTGGCGCACAAAGGGGTTCACTTCCGGGATCTTCGCGCCGCCGCCCAGGGTGAACAAGGCCGCCTGCTGCAAGACCGCGTCCGCGATGTTAAATGCGCCCGGTTCCAGCAGGTAGGCGAAGTAGGTATGGGGGTTGGCAGGCAGCCAATAGAGATCCTGACGGGCCAGATCGTGGCGGTATAGCACCGTCCGCTCCTGCGCGCCGGCCGCGCGGGAGAGCAGGGAATTCGATGGATTGGGCACTGTCTGGTCGCCCAGCGCAAATTGAAAGAGCATATTCTTCCCGGGCATGCCGTCGCGGGGCGCCGTGGTGAGATGCGGCGCGTAGGTGGACGGGGCGCCGCTCGATTCAATCCACTCCAGACGCTCAAACTCATCCTGAAGCTCGGCCGCGCCGGCGACAGACAGTGTTTTCACGGGCTCATCCCGCGGCGTGTACTCCTCGTCGAAATCAGGCTGTGCGTTCAGCAACGAAGGCTGGCGGCGGTCGAGCAACTGGATTAACGCAGGGCGGAGCCCGACGCTCAAGCGGGCTGTCTCGGTCGCGCTGCCCCCGCCGACATTCAGCACACCAGTGGTCACCGCCGGCTCCATGGCCATGAAAAGCGTGCCATAGAACGCCCCGAGAGATTGGCCCCAATACGCCATGCCGTCCGGGCTGAGGTCGCGCTGGCCGTCGCCGTCGAGATCCATGCCCGCCTGGATGGCGCGTACCACGGACATCCAATCGATGGCGGTCTGGCGGAGACAGTCTCGGATAGACACCGGCGCGGCGGGGTTGAGCAGGATGCAGCCCTCTGGATTGTCAATGACGCCGTCTCCGTTTAGGTCCTCGGCTCGCCCGGGGGCGGGGAACTCCTGCACCCCGGCGCTGGTGCCGATTTGGAGATACGTGTCGCGCCCGTAGCCATGGCCCACTGCGTTGATGGCGATAATCGCGTAGCCCTGCGGCATGTAAGGGTATGCCAGCACGGTGGGGCCGGCAAAACGATTGTCGCCGAGGCCGTGTCCGGCCAGGAGTACCGGGTAGCCGCCGGGCGGCATCGGCGTGGCGGGCAGGAGCACATGGAAGCCGATCTGCTCCATCCGTTCCACAACGGGAGGAGCGCTTCCCTGATTGGGAATCATCATCTCCGCATTGAGGAAGCGCGGCGATTCCAGCGTGCCGAGCGTGATGCTGTCAATGCCGAAGACAGGGAGGAAGGCGACCGGGGCGGGGAACGGGACAGTCTCGAAACGCTCGCCCTCGATGCGGACGTGGGCGCGAGTGTCCAGCGAGCGCAACTCGCGCGTCGGGATAGTTGGACCAATCTGCACGTTGGTGGGCAGCTCCCGGGCAAGATCCCGCATCGCCTCCAGAGCGGCCGTGCCGGTCATGGTGGTGAAAACGGAGGCGCTGACGATCCGGCGGTCCGGCAGCAGCGGCGCGGCAACATCCACGGCCGAGGCGAGCGCCCCGCAATAGTCGCCTTCCGTCTCGCGGCGGGCACAGGCCAGAAAGGTGTCGTCGGCGGCGAGCGGCAAACCGGATTGGTCTTTCACCGCGTCAGTCACGATCAGGGCATAGCGCCGGCCCTGTTCCAGCACGTCGTCCGGCTTGGCCGTCATGGTGAACGTGGCCGGGTTCCACACCACCCGGTTGACCCGCGTCAGTGTGCCGGCAGGGCGCACCAGATTCTCGCGGGGCCAGGCCGGGTCCAGCCAGAGATAGAGGACGCCCTCGCGGAGTGTACCGGGGTCAATGGCGGAGGTGAAGCTGATGCTGGCGCGGGCCTGGATATTGAAGCCGTCGAATTGGTTGATCATCGCCAGCTCGGCGCAATCGCTGGCACGGCCCTCGCAATCGGGCAATGGAAGGTTTACGCGGCGCCCCGTCTTCTGCGTGTCGTCCAGGACTGTGAACCGGTCGCTTGGGAATGGGTCGGCGGCGACGCGGACATCCTGCCCGGCGGCTTCCATGGCGGCGAACAACAGTACTGGCAGCAGGCGCATCGCTCTCCCTAGTTACTATCCACAGGATAGCCGCTGGCAATCCAGGCCTCGAAACCGCCATCGAGCGGCCGGACGTTGCGAATCCCCAACTTTTGCAGGCGGAGCGCCAGACCGGCGCTGGAGGCTTCGTTGGGTCAAGAACAGTAGAAGACGAGGTGAGCACCCTCGGGCAGGTTGCGCAGGTGCTCCAAGACCTGACTTTCGTGGAGTACCATTGCTCCGGGCAGGCGCCCTCCCGAGCGCTCCACGGAATAGGGCGAGCGAAGGTCAATGATCCATGTGGCGTCGCCGTCGTCCAGGCGCTGCTTCAGCTCTGTGGCGTGGATGCGGCCAATTCGGAAGAGCCGCATGGCGCGCTCGCGCTGCCATAGCTTGTAGAAGATCCAGGCCACCAGCGGTGCACCCAGCACGGTAAGCAGGCCCAGGCCGAAGCGGGAGAGCCAGTCCGTGGCGATCGCTACTTCCCGGCGCAGAAGGAAGCCAGCGCCAAGCGCGGACCCGGCCCACAGGAGCGATCCGGCCGAGTCGTAGACCAGAAAGCGCAGGCGGGAGATGCCGGCGCTGCCAGCCAGCGGCGGGGCCACGGTGCTGATTCCAGGGATGAACTTGGCGACCAGGAGAGTGGCCGGACCCCAGCGCTCAAATGTACGGCTGGTGCTGGCGACGCAGGTGTCGGGCTCCAGAGAGAGACGGCAGAGGAGGGCCAGAATGGAGTCACCCCGCCGCCGGCCCAATTCAAACCAGAGCAGATCCGCCGCCAGTGTCGCGGTAATGGCAAGAAACAGCGCCGTGGGCAGAGAGTAGTATCCCAGGCCCGCCAGGCCGCCCATGGCCAAAAGGACAGGCACGGCGGGGACAGGGGCTCCGAGTTGTTCGATGAGTACTGCCACGAACATCAGCCCATAGCCGTGCCTCAGTACAAAATCCCAAAGCCCAGTCATCCTAGATCAAACAGTAGCACCTCGGCCGATTCGTTCGCCTCCAACACGACGAGGCTCTCGCCCGTGAGCGCTGCTGCGTCGCCCTGCTTTAGGACGGTGCCGTTGAGCGTCACCGCGCCTGTGGCAACGTGAAGCCAAGCGTAACGCGCCGGGTCCAGCGCGTGCTCCACGCGGGCGCCCGGCGTGAGCAGCGCGTCGTACAGGCGGACGTCCTGGTGAATGACGATGGCGCCGTCGCTGCCGTTCCGGTCGGCGATGAGGCGCAGACGGTTCGTGCGCTGGGCGGCGGGAAAATGGGTTTGCGCGTATTCTGGCTCCAAGCCCTCGCGTTCCGGCTCGATCCAGATCTGCAGGAAGTGTACCGGTTCGGTGGCGGAGCCATTCGCCTCGCTGTGATAGATGCCGGTGCCGGCCGACATCTTCTGGGCATCGCCGGGGCGAATCTCGCCCTGCGCGCCAGTGGAGTCCTGATGCACTACCGATCCGCCCAGGACCCAGGTCAGGATCTCCATGTTGGCATGGGGATGCCGCCCGAACTTGCCTCCGGGCGCCACCACGTCGTCATTGATCACTCTCAGGCTGCGGAAGCCCATGTGCTTGGGATCGTAGTAGTGGTTGAACGAAAAGGTGTGTTTGCTATCGAGCCAGCCGATGTTGGTGGCGCCGCGTTCGGCGGACTTTCTCACTTGCAGCATGGGAGCCTCCTGTATTCGTCACGACGATATTCGTTGTAACGACTATATGGATGCCGGAGGAGAGAAAAAGATTCACCCACGGTCCGGGCGGCTCGGGCTGCGGTAGACCGCATGAAGAATCCGGCGGTGCTGGCCGGTTGGGTTGGCGGCAAACAGCTCCGCGGGAGCAGCGTCTCCTGTGATCAGGCGGTTCTCGTCGAGCAGCCAGGCGACGTGCAGGCCTTTGGGCGCAGGCGATACCTTGCTGGGCAGGGCGTGCGGATGGATGGAAACCGCTTCCAAGAAGAGCAGTTCGCCTGGGTTGGCGGCTGCGGCGAGCGCGTCTATATAGTCGTCAAGACCGCGGAGATCGGCGATGTGGCGCCGGAACGGATCGTCGCGGGACTCGTGGCCGGCATTGGCGCCCGCCGCTTCGAACAGCGCCTCCAGGCGTTGGGGCAGTGTCTGCATGCATGGGTATTCTACTCTGGAATGAGTGGAAGACTATTCGCGCATTGTGGTGCGGGCCACCAATTGGGTGGGCGACGCGGTGATGAGCCTGCCGGCGCTGGCGGCCGTGCGGGCGCGTTTTCCCCGCGCGCACATCGCGGTGCTCGCCCGGCCCTGGGTGGAGGGGCTATACCGGCAGGAGCCGTTCGCCGACGAGATCATCCCCTATCAGCCCGCCAACGGGCTGGCCGGCGTGCGCGATCGCTGGGCCGCGGCGCAGCGCCTGCGGGCTGGACGGTTCGATTGCGCCGTGTTGCTGCAAAACGCCTTTGACGCAGCCCTGGTGACGGCCATGGCCGGCATTCCCCGCCGCATCGGATACGCCCGCGATGGACGCGCGGCGCTGTTGACCGACGCCGTGCCGCTGCCCCGGCCCGGCGATATTCCTCCCCACGAGAGCTTCTACTATCTGGAAATGCTGCGCCGCGTGGGCTGGGTGGATGCTCTGCCGCCCGAGCCGCTCATCCGGCTTTCGGTGCCTCGCTGCGAGACCACGCCGCTGGTGGGCGTGAGCCCGGGCGCTGCCTTTGGCTCGGCCAAGCGCTGGATTCCACAGCGGTTTGCCGCCGCTGCCGCGCAGGTGGCCGGCGCGCTCCATGCCGAGATTTCGCTGTTTGGCTCGGCCGCCGAGCGGGAGCTGTGTGAGGAGGTTCGCCTTGAAATCGAGAGGCTGGGCCGCACGGCTGTCAATCACGCCGGGCGCACCACACTCGATCAGTTCATCCAGATGGCCGCCGCCTGCTCGGTCTTTCTCACCAACGATTCCGGCGCCATGCACATCGCCTCCGCGCTGGGCATTCCATCCGTGACTGTCTTCGGCGCCACCAACCACATCACCACCGGACCCACCGGGCCGCTGGCGCGGATCGTACGGGAGCCCTTCGATTGTGCGCCGTGCATGCTGCGGGAGTGCCCCATCGATCACCGCTGCATGACGGCCGTCAGTGCTGAAAAAGTCGCTGAAACAGCACTCAAACTGCTACAAAAGAGCTAGTGGACACACGAAGCAAGATCGTTTCCGCGGGCGAGGCCGAGTCGCGCCTCTCTCATATGGCCTTCCTCGTGTCCGGCTGGTTCGATCCCATGCTGGCCGTTCACGCGGCTCGCCTCGACGAAATTCCCGATCAGTTTTCCGTTGTGGTGCAGATTGTGGATCCCCCGGATCCACTGTTGCCGGCACGCGCGCGGGCCGAGTTGGTGGCGGCGCTGCGCCGGGTGGACCTCGTGATTCTGGATGCGGGGCAGGCTCTCACGCCGGCCCTGCGGCTGGAAGTGGAAGAGGAGGAGTTGCGGGCGGAGTTTTTGGCGCACGTCCGCGAACGGCAGCTCTGAGGGCCATGGCAGTCACGCGCATTCTCGTGGTCCGGCTCGGCGCGATGGGAGACATCCTGCATGCGCTGCCGGCAGTAGTGTCCCTGCGGGCTTCCTTGCAGGATGTGCATATCACATGGGCGGTGCATCCGAAGTGGCGCGAGATCCTGGTGGGTGGCGGCGCAGCGGATGAACTGATCTTCGTGGACCGGCGCAGCTACGGCGGCGTGCGGACGGCAGTGGCGGCGCTGCGGCGCACGGATTTTGATTTTGCAGTCGACTTTCAGGGATTGATGCAATCGGCGCTGGTGGCGAAGGTGGCGCGTTGCCGGGACGTCTTCGGATTTCACCGCGACGTGGTGCGGGAGCGGCCGGCGGCTCTTTTCTACACAAAGACCCTGCTGAGCCGGGCGACCCACGTCGTGGACCGCAATTTGGAGTTGGCAATGGCAGCGGGCGCCACCGGGCGCGTTCTGGAATGCCCCCTGCCTTCGGGCCGGCCCGAGGGGTGGCTGCCGGAGGGGCCTTTCGTGTTGGCCGCGCCCTTCGCCGGGTGGACGTCCAAGCAGTGGCCGCTGGAGTACTACGCGGAACTCGCGGCGAAACTGCCGGTGCCGCTCGTGCTGAACGGAGCGCCATCGCAGGAGAGTGCGTTGCGGGCGGTGGCGGGCGCCCAGGTCCACATTTCCACGGTCTCCGGGTTGATCGATGCCACGCGGCGGGCGGCGGCGGTGGTTGGCGTCGACAGCGGTCCGCTGCATTTGGCGGCGGCGCTCGGCGTTCCCGGTGTGGCCATCTTCGGACCCACTGATCCAGCGCGGAACGGGCCATATTCCGATGTCATCCGCACGCTGCGCACTTCGGACGCGGTCACCAGCTACAAACGCGGCGCGGAAATCGACCAATCCATGCGAGACATCTCCCCCGGACAGGTGTTGGCAGTCATAATGGATATGCTCTAATGGCTGTCTTCCCTAAGTCCTACGCCGATACCGTGCAGCGCCTGCGGGTGCCCACTGGCCTGCTGCTGGCGGCTGCCTTTGTCTGGCTGTCTCAACCTGTACTTCCCACACTGCTGCTGGGATTCCCTCTAGCTCTTGCCGGTTTGGCCGTGCGCGCCTGGGCTGCCGGGCATCTGCGAAAGAACCAGCAACTCACGGTGTCCGGGCCGTATGCCTTTGTCCGCAACCCGCTCTACATTGGCACGCTTCTCACTGCCATCGGCTGCACCATCGCCGCCGCGCAGCCGTATCTGGCAGCCTTCATCGGTGTTGTTTTCCTGTTTGTTTACCTGCCCGTGATGGAGCAGGAAGAGCAGCACTTGGCGAACCTGTTCCCGGAGTTTGCCGCCTACGCCAAGCGGGTGCCGCAGCTGTTTCCGCGCGTGCCCGAAATCATGCCAGCGCAGGATTTCGAGTGGGCTGTGTACGTGCAAAACAAGGAGCAGAAGGCGCTCTACGGGTTCGTCGCGGTTTACATCTTTCTCATTGGCAAATCCATCTGGTTCTGATTGTGAGATGCTGGCGGCATGCAGATAACCTTCTGGGGCGCCGCCCAAACGGTGACCGGCTCCATGCACGAGTTGGCCTTGCAGGGGAAACGCTACCTGCTGGATTGCGGTATGTTTCAAGGCCGCCGCAAGGAAGCGCGAGAACGTAACGCCAACTTCCCCTTTTCGCCCGCCTCGGTGGACGCTGTGCTGGTCTCCCACGCGCACATCGATCACACCGGGAATCTTCCTACCCTCTCCAAGGGCGGGTTTGCAGGGCCCATTTACGCCACTCCGGCCACCACCGATCTATGCACCGCCATGCTGAAGGACTCCGCCTTCATTCAGGAGAAGGATGCGCTCTTCGTGGCGAAGCGCTTGAACCGCCGGCGCAAAATCGGTGTGGAAGATGAGCTCGAAGTGGTGGAGCCGCTCTATTCGATTGCCGATGCCGAGCGCGCGCTCGCTCTGTTCCGGCGGGTCCCGGAAAACACGCCCACCGAAGTGGGGCCTGGACTTCGCTATCACGGCGTGGACGCCGGCCATATGTTGGGTTCTACATCGCTGGTTATGGAACTAGAGGAGGCGGGCCGCCAGGTCCGACTGGGGTTCTCAGGCGACGTGGGGCGCGCCAATCTGCCAATTATCCGCGATCCGCAACCGATGCCACCGGTGGACTATCTCATCATGGAGTCCACCTACGGGGACCGCTTGCACAAGGATATGGGGGCGGTGAAGGACAAGTTGGCGGACACGATCAATCGTACCTGCCAACGCGGCGGGAAGATCATCGCGCCCGCGTTTGCCGTCGGTCGCACCCAGCAGATCGTGCTGTTGCTGCACCAACTCATCAACGAGCAACGGATACCCGGCATCCCGATCTTCGTGGACAGTCCGCTGGCTGTGAACGTGACCGAGGCGTTTCGCCAGCACACGGAGCTGTTCGATGCCGAGACGAGTGAATTTCTGGAAAACGGACAAGATCCGTTTGGCTTCAAACTGTTGCACTATGTCCGGGAAGTCTCTGAATCGAAAGCATTAAATGATCTTCGCGGGCCTGCCTTCATTCTCTCGGCCTCGGGGATGTGCGAAGCGGGCCGCATTCTGCACCATCTACGGAATACCATTGGGGACCCGCGCAACACGGTGCTCATCACCGGCTTCCAGGCGGAGCATACGCTGGGGCGGAAGATCGTGGACAAACAGCCGGAGGTCCCCATCTTTGGCGAGGCGATGCGCCTGCGGGCCGAGGTGGTGAAGCTGAATGAGCTCTCCGGTCATGCCGATCAGAGCGAGTTGCTGGCTTGGCTACGCCCCATGGCGAAGACACTGAAGCGGGTGTTTCTCGTACACGGCGAACCGGCGCAATCGGCGGCGCTGGGCAAGGCGATCGAGTCGATCTACGGGCTGCCCGTGACGATCCCGGTGCGTGGCGAGCGCGCTCAACTCTGAGTACTAGGCCGGAGTACCAGAACTGCTATCTATACCCAAATGGTCCCTCTGGCCCTAGGATTATCAGGGCGTTTGCCATGTAATGGACTCAGGCATGGCAACCTTAGCGAACAACCTAATTCCGAGCCGGGCCGGCGCCGCCGCGGCAGGTCCAGTCCTCATGCAGTTTGTCTATCTGCAGGGGCTGGACGTCCTGACGACCTTGGCATTCCTCCTCGCCGGTGTGCAGGAAGGGAATGTTCTGGTGAGGGCGGCCATTCGTCTGGTAGGCAATCCGTTGTCTGGCCTGCTCCTGATCAAGGCGGGCGCGATGCTGCTAGGCGGCATCTGTTGGTGGCGGGGCCGAATGACTCTCCTGCGGCGGGCCAACGTGTTCTTTGCGGGCCTGGTCGCGTGGAATCTGGTCTGTCTGATCCTGGGCCTGGGCCGGCGGTTCTAGCCGTTGCCCCAGCCGGTGAGATAGGTCTGCACCTTGCTGAAAATGCTCGAGATCGGGCCGGTCACCTGGTAAGGCACGAAGGCGGCGATGGAGACAGCGATGAAGCCGGCCAGCAAAGCGTATTCGACCATTTCCTGACCACTTGCGCCACGTTTCGACCTAGGATGGAGCAGAACCATCCATAGAGCTTTCCGCATGATAGCCCTCCTTTGCCGCTTGTACTATGACCATACTGCGGCCGAAGGGGATTTGGGACAACGCGGCATTACCCGTAGAACCGTACTCAATATTCCTTAGGACTAAAGTAGTGATCCGGAGAACTCGCCGCACTTCGGTAAGTAGCCCTCGCCGATGGTGTTCACAATTGAGACAGGCGTGAGAAGCCTCACCGATTGGCCGGCCGGCCTCTTAACCCTCGCGGTGTAGCCGCTGGGGGTCCATCGCCACAGCGAATCGGGCTGGATGAGGTAGGGGGCGCCGTCCCATTCGATCATCGCGCCGGGTGGAAGGCTGTCGAAGGGGAGATCAGGGCGGGGTGCCAGGCGCTCCCGGTGGAGGACGGCATCCACGGCCGGCGCCGACCAGGCGCCGCGATGAGCACGCATCCAGGCAGCCAGAAAGGCATTGTAGTCGGGGCGGCGGCACTCGGCACAGGGCCGGTGCCCGGCGGCCAGGGCGGTGGCCTCATCAAGGAAGAAGAGGTGGGTGTAGTGTCCCGGCGTCATCACCTTGGCCCGGCGCCCTTGGAACTGGAGTTCACAGCAGATCCAGCGCTCCAGGCGCCATTCCCGCGTCATCTCCCCTCGCTCGTTGTGGAGCGTCCCGCGATTGCCCGTCATGGTCCCGCGGTCCGGAACCGCAATCAGCTCTCCGTACGGGTCCACCCGGTTCCGGAGCGGCACTACTCCTTCACCAGCACGGCGATGTCTTTGAACCACACCTCAGTGGGCTTCTTGCTGCCATGCGTTTGCAGAGCGATGACGCCCTCCAGCCGGCCTTGTGTGTCGTCGGGTAGATCCAGCGTCTTGCGGCCATTCACGTGGAAGACGATGCGGTGGCCGTGGAGCGACGCCGTCATTTCATTCCACTCACCGCCCACGGCGCTGCCGTTGTCCTCAGGGCCGGTCACCCACTTGCGCCCGTTCGGCCCGGTCTCCCAGAATCCGCCCGTTCCTTTGATTTCGTCGATCTCCACTTCGTAGGCGGCCAGGTTGCCCTTGTCGGAGCGGACGAAGTAGCCGGAGTTGCCCTTGATCATCTTGAAACGGATGCGCGTGGTGGAATCGGTCCAGCTTTGGTCGGAGACCAGGTACCCGATGCGCTCATCGCCTTCCATGCTGCGTGCGTGGATGGCGCCGTCTTCGATGCTGAATCTGCCGCCGCCGCGCGGAGTCCAACCGGCCATGGTCTTGCCGTCCCACAGCGGTTTCCAGATGTGGCGGCCCAGATCCTGGATGCGGATGTTGCGCCACCGCACCTGCGCGGGCTTGTCGCCCTTGTAGGCATGGACCTGCAGGGCGATGAAGCCGCTGAGGTCCATGGAATCGACGAGATTGGCGCAGGGTACGCCGTTGATCCACACCTTCATGGTGTCGCCGATGGCTTCCACTTTGTAGCGGTTCCACTGGTTGTCTTTGAAGGCCTTCGAGGCCGCCGGGTCCTTGTCGATGTTGTGGACCCAGCCGCGGCGCGCCTCGTCGTAAATGCCGCCGGAGGCGCCGGACTTCTCGTCGGCGATCTCCACCTGGTAGCCGTAGACGCGGCCCTTTTCCTGCTTCTTCTGAGGGTTGGCCTCAGCGTAGCGATGCGAGCGGATCTGCACGCCGGAATTGAGCAGCGGGTCGGTCTTGGTTTCGAATTCCAGCACGAAATCGCCGTATTCCCTCTTCGTGCAGAGGAAGCTGTTCGGGCTGCCCTCGGCCGTCGTGCCCACGATGACGCCCTTCTCGACGGCGTAGGTGGCCTTGCCGTTGCAGACCTCCCAGCCGTTGAGGGTCTTCCCGTCGAACAGGGGGACAAAGGGCTTGTCGGCGGCGCTGAGTGTGGCGGCCGCGGCCAGGAGCAGGATGAATCGCATGGCTGCTATTTCATCACGACTACGAGCTGCCTGGTAATCCGGCGCAGCGCGGGCAAGCGGCGCACCGTCTCAGCGTCCGGTGGAGACGCGCGGCGCCGTGAGCAGGCCGTAGTCGATGAAGTCGTAGGCGGCGCCGGCCGGCTGGTGGTCCGGGAAGTCGGCCCAAGCGGCGGGCCAGGCTCTCATGCGCGGCTTGGTGGGGTTGTGGAAGGGGCCCATGACGTTGCGGGGCGTGGAGACGACCTCCACCGCGAGATCGTGGGCGCCCGGCGTGACGGCGAATTGGGCGGAGTAGGGCGGCCAGCCGAGCAGCGCCACCTGTTTGCCGTCGCAGAGGATGCGGGCCACGGAGCCGTTCCATTCCTGGAGGTCGAGCTTGAGTGTGGTGTCGCCGGCGGGGATCTCGATTCGGCGTGTGTAGGTCATGGAGCCGGCGAAGAAGGGCCAGCCCTGGCGGGTCCAGGAGCCGGGCTGCAACGGCGTGGCGGGGGCGATGCGGAAGCCGGCGCCGGGGGCCGCCACAACGGATTCGCCGCTGAGGATGTAGATGTTCTCCAGTTCCATGTGAACGTCGAACGGCGCGGCGATGATCTGCACGACGTTCTTGCCGGTGTGGGCGAGGGGGGCGATGGAGACGCGCTTGAGGTGCGGGTCCAGCCAGTCCTGGGCGGCCGTGAAGCTGACTGGCTTGCCGTTGACCGTGATGCGGTAGAGTTCGGGCAGCTCGACGGCGAGGTCGAGCGTTCGCGGGACGGAGGGCGTATCGAGCTGGAACTGGAAAGTGGCGGTGAAGCCGGAGTCTTTGGCGAAGTGGTTGCGATCGAGCACGGCGCGCTTGAACTGGACAGCGTTGTCCCAAGCCGGGCGCTCGAAGCCGTGGCGTTGCCAGATGAGCCAGTTGGCGCGCCAGGTGTTGACGTTGTCGAAGCGCTCGTTGCCGATCTGGAGGTCACAGTAATCGAGCACGAGCGGGTTGCCGGCGGCGGGGACCTTGACGCTCCATGCCGCCGGGGGGAGTGGCGTCCAGGCGACGGTGGCGGGCTTGGCGGGGGCGGCGGCGCGGGTCTTGGCGATGAGCAGGAGCGATCCGGCGGGAGCGATATCTACCGGAAATCGTAGGCGGCCGTTGCCGGCGTCGGAATAGACGGCGGGCGTGATCTTGCCGGTCTCGGTATTCCACACTTCGAGGGAGCCGGCGGGGATGACGGCCTCGGTGCGGATGGGGGCGAGGGTGGTATTGGTGAGTAAAAGCACACGATCGCCTGAGGCGAGGAAGCGCTCGGAGAAGCCGGCTGCGGCGTCGATCTCGATGCGGCGGGGCAGGCGCCGGTTGAGCTCGGCGAGCAGTCCGTCATTGCTGGAGACATCGTGCCACTGGGGGGCGTAGCGCTGGCGCAATTGGCCGGCCGCGAAGCTGGGACGGCCGTCGACGAAGGTGGGCGGCGGAGAGAGAGAGAGGATGTGGCCGCCGTCGGCCAGCCATTTCTCGAGCAGCGGCAGAGTCTGATGGCGCAGGTTGGCGAGATCGGGCGGGAGGACGAGTATTTCGTAGGCCGCCTTGGCGATGTGGAGTTTGTGGTCCTTCACGGCGCCGAACCACTCGGCCATGTATTCGTCGCCGAGATCGTAATCCACCTGATGCTCGGAGAGGAACTGATTCAGCTCGGCGTTATTGGCACGCATGGAGTTGAGCTCAGGGGTGGCGCCGCCGCGGCGGGCGAGCAGGAATCCGCTGGTAGTCTGCTGGAGGAGCAGCACCCGATTGTGAGGCGTGGAGAGACTGTTCAGGTACGACACGCGGGCCAGGTGATCGGCGTGGAGGCGGTAGTAGGGCCACCAGGCGGAGACGTCGCTGAAGCTCTGGGGGTGATCCCGTTTGCGCGCGCCGCGAATGGTGGTGAACGAGAGGTGCTGGTTCATGAAGTTGACGCCGTTGACCATGAGCCAATCGCCGAAGCGCTTGTAGTGTTCAAAGGTGGAGTCCCAGCCGGCGACGCCGTAGGCCTCGCAGAAGGCGCGGCGGCCGAGTTGATGCGACACGCTGGCTACCTGCTTTATGGTGAAGAGCATGTGGGCGTCTTTGCCCTGGAGCCGGAGATTGGTGCCCTCCAGCATGTCGATGCCGGGGACGTGCTCATAGGCGTAGAGCGAGGCGTCGGCGGGCGTGATCCAGGGATTGGGCCACTCGTGCTCCATCCAGTGGCCGGTGAACTGGAGATTGTTCTTGTCGTTCCACTCGAACATGGGCCGCATGAAGTTCTCTTTCCAGAGATCGTGGAGAGTCTGCCAGTAATCGAAGCGGACCTTGCGGAAATCGCCGGTGTCCCAGAAGAGCGACGGGATCTGATCGGCGAGGTCGTAGCCGTTGCGTTTGCGGAACTCGGAGAGCGTGTTGAAGCTGAGGGGTAGAGAGAGGCGGGCAGAGTCATAGGAACCGGCGGTGGCGAGGAGCGGCTCGTCAGTGAAGGCCCACTTGATGGTCTTGCCGAACTCGGCGCCGAACTCGCGCTTGTAGGCCTCGTAGGTGGTCTGGAGGAAGATGGGCGTGGTGCGGGGATTGGTGAGATCGACGTAGGGGAACTCGCCGTTCCAGGGGTTGCCGGAGGCGCGGCGGAGGCGGAAGGACGTGACGGTTTCGCCAGGCTTGACGTCGTTGGGCGTGGTGACGCGGCGGGCGCCGGTGAAGTTGCCCTGGGCGTCTTTGGTCATGGCGAAGAAGGCGACGATGAGCGGGTTGGGTGAGACGGATCTCGGCGAGACGTCGAGCTCGGCGGTGACGAACTGCGAGGCGGTATCTGGCGCGAGGGAGGGGACGTGGCCGCCGGCGAAGCCGGAGGGATAGGAGTTCTCGTCGTAGATGTTGACGAGGAGGCCCTGCTGCTTGCCGAGGGTGAGGGCTTGGCGCCAGAGTTGGAACCACTCCTTGCCGAGGTACTCGGTGATGAGGCCGGGACGGGGATGGACGAACGCTCCGCCCATGCCCTGTTGCTTGTACTGGGCGAGCATCTGCGCCATGCGTTTGGGCTCCATCTCATCGTTCCAGACCCAGAGCGGCATGGAGCGGTACTCGGCCGGCGGATCCATGAAGTGGCCGCGGAGCTCGTCGAGGGTGGCCGGGGGGCGGGCCGGCAGAGCCTTGGGATTGAGGCGTAGATCGCGGTCCTGGGCGGCGGCGGACAGGGTCAGAAGAGAGAGAAGCAGGATAGAACGCATGGTTACCTCGCGCGTTTTAGAGCCTATCAAATCCGCGATAGAGTGAGAAGGAAATGAAGACCCTAATCTCTTTCATGATCGCCTTGTCGGTGTGGGCGCAGGGCCCGCGGCGGGAGTTCACTCCGGGCGAGGTGTGGCTGGATACGGCGGGCCAGCCGATCCAGGCGCACTCGGCCGGAATCCTGCTGCACCGGGGCGTCTACTACTGGTATGGCGAGGACAAGACGCTGGGCAATTTCAACCGCACGGGCATCTCCGTGTACTCGTCGAAAGACCTGTACAACTGGAAGCGCGAGGGCGTGGCGCTGCCCAAGGACAGCGTGCCCGCGCAGTTTCGGGAGACGGGTGTCTGCGAGCGGGCGAAGGTGCTGTACAACGCGCGCACGAAGAAGTTTGTGATGTGGATGCATCTCGACGACAAGCCCTATGCGGTGGCGAGCGCCGGGGTGGCGGTGGCGGACCAGGCGACCGGGCCGTTCCGGTTTGTGGGCTACTCGCGGCCTGTGAGGTTCGACTTCGGCTACCCGGAGAAAGACCGTACGAATCAGCGCGAACTGGGCAACACGTACCGGGACATGAACTTGTTTCTGGATACCGATGGCAAGGCGTATGCGTTCTATGCAAGCGAGGACAACTGGACGATGTATATCGTGCGGCTGAACGCGGAGTTCACCGGGCCGGAGATGCCTCAGGTGGAGGGCAAGACGTGGGCGCGGATTCTGGTGAAGCAGATGCGGGAGGCACCAGCGCCGTTCAAACACAATGGCAAGTATTTTCTAATCACCTCGGGCTGCACGGGTTGGAAGCCGAACCGGGCGGGGTATGCGGTGGCGACCAATATTCTGGGGCCGTGGACGGAGAAGGGCGATCCCAGCGTGGGTGCGGAGGCGGAGACGACGTTCCGCTCGCAGAGCACGTTTGTGCTGCCGATGCCGGGCAGGCCCGGGAAGTTCATCTTCCTGGCTGATCGGTGGAACGAGAAACAGTTGGAAGACTCGCGCTATGTGTGGCTTCCCTTTGAGGTGGGTCCTGGCGATACCATCGAATTGAAATGGGTGGACCGCTGGCAGTTGCCTTAGCGTTCCTTTGGGCCGGCGCGCCGGAGACGGCGTATGCGGTGCGGGGACAACTTGTGCCGGCATGTGCGGCGAGCGTCTCGCTGCACGGGGCGACCTCTCCGTTTCAAGCCGCGGTGCTGGCGGGCGCCGATGGGCGGTTTCAGTTCAAGAAGATCGCCGCCGGGGTCTACACGCTGGCGGTGTTTGTGCCGGGGCGCGGGGAGACTCGAAAGACGATCGACGTGGGACCATCGACGGCGGGCAAGCGCGGCCGGGTAGAACTGGTGATCCGTCTGGACGAGGCGAAGATGGCGCCGGACCGCACGGGCGTGGTCTCCGTGAAGGAGCTTTCGATTCCAGATCGCGCGAGAGAAGAGTATCGCAATGCGGGCAGGAAGCTGGGGCAGCGCGACATTGCGGGGGCGATTGCGAGCCTGAACCGAGCAGTGGAGCTCGCGCCGCAGTTTTCCGCCGCCTGGAATCATCTGGGCACCATCGCGTATCAGACGCAGCGGTATGCGGATGCGGAGCGGTATTTCCGTAAGGCGCTGGAGGTGGATGGCAGCGCCTACGAGCCCCTGGTGAATCTAGGTGGTGTGCTGGTGACGGTGGGCCGCTACGACGAGGCATGGAACTACAACCTGCACGCTGTGCTGTACCGGCCGAACGATGCACTGGCGCAATCGCAGATGGGGATGACCTATTTCGGCCTGGGCAAGCTGGAACTGGCGGAGGGCTATCTGTTGGAGGCGCGGAAGCTGGATGGGGGGCACTTCTCGCATCCGCAATTGCTGCTGGCCGAGATCTACATCCGGCAGAAGCGCTCCGCGGCGGCTGCGGATCAACTGGAAGAGTTTCTGCGGTACCATCCCGATTGGCCGCAGGCGGCGGAGATGCGCCGCGGAATCTCGAAACTGAGAGGAAGCCGCGGCACTTGAATGAGACTGAGCGAGAAGACCGTCGACGCGATTGAAAAGATGATCTTCGCCGAGTTTCCGAACGCGGGCCTGCTGCTGCCGCCGGAACTGGAACTGGCGACGCGCTTTGGCGTGAGCCGCATTGTGATCCGCGAGGCGATGAAGATCCTGGAGGACCGCGGGTTGGTGGAGGTGCGTGCGGGGCGCGGGACGCACACGACGGGGCCGACGACGGACCGCGTGAAGAAGTCGCTGCTGCGTCTGTTCCGGGATCAGCCGGCTCCGACACTGCTGGAGATGGAGCAGTTGCTGGAAATGCGCGAGACTCTGGAGGTGGAGGCGGCGGCGCTGGCCTCGCGGCGCGCGACTCCGGAAGATATTGCGGAGATGGAAGAGGCGCTGGCGCAGATGGAAGCTCACGTGGGGAGCGAGCGGATCGCGGAATGGGATCTGCGGTTTCACGTGCTGGTGGCCAAGGCTTCGCACAACCCGTATTTCGAGATGGTGCTGGAGCCGCTGATCCGCGTGATGCTGCGGCAGATTGAGCTGACGGATTCCTATGAGCCTGGCATTGCGCTACATCGTGCGATCGCACGGGCCATTGCGCGGCACAATGAACCGGCGGCGCGGCGGGCAGTGCGGGTGTTGACTCATGCCACGCACCGCGATGTGCAAAAAGCACTGGCAATCCTGGCGCAAGCAAACGTATGATGTTTAAGCCGAAAGGGGCGGGGACCACATGAGACTCAAAGACAAGATCGCCGTCATCACCGGGGCGGGCGCCGGCATTGGACGGGCGTGTGCGGTGGAGTTTGCCAAAGAGGGCGCCATCGTGATTGCCGCCGATATCAACTCGCAAGGGGCGTTTGAGACGTCGAAGTTGGGGGCGGGGATCACGCCGGTCAAGGTGGACGTGGCGGACGGCGCTTCGGTGGCGATGCTGGCGGAGTTTGTGGTCTCGAAGTACGGGCCGGTGGATATCCTGGTCAACAACGCGGCGATCCAGGTGAGCAAATCCGTAGAGGAGACGACGGACGAGGAGTGGGCGCGGCAGTTGGCGGTGAATGTGGGCGGCGTGTTCCTGTGCACGAAGCACTTTCTACCGCAGTTGAAGAAGACGCGCGGGGCGATAGTGAACATGTCGTCTGTGAACGCGTTTTTCGTGGAACCCTACTGCGCGGGCTACTGTGCGACGAAGGCGGCAATCCTGGCATTTACGAAGGCGGTGGCGATTGACCACGGGCGCGACGGGGTGCGCTGCAACTGCATCTGTCCCGGGTATATCGATGCCGGGCTGGCGGAGGCATATTTCCTGTCGCAGCCGAATCCGGACGCGGCGCGGCAGGCAGCGGGTGGGCTGCACGCGCTGGGGCGCGTGGGGCGACCGGAAGAGGTGGCGCGGGCGGCGGTGTTCCTGGCGAGCAGCGATTCCAGCTTTACGACGGGCTCGGCGATGGTGGTGGACGGCGGCTTCGGCTCGGGATTGCCGGTGGGAGGGCGGTAGTGGAGATCACGGATCGGGAGCGGGCGCTGCTGGGGCGCACGTTTCTCGATTTTCAGGCCACCGAGGATTTTCTGGAGTGTCCGGTGATTCTGGAGCGGGCGCAGGGCGTGTGCTACTGGGACCGGGACGGGAAGCGGTATCTGGACGCCATTGGCGGCATCTTCGTGGCGAGCCTGGGGCACGGGCATCCGCGTGTGATGGCGGCGATGCGGGCGCAGATGGAGCGCATGACGTTTGCGCCGCCGCTACATTCGATCTCGGACGTGACGTTGGATTTCGTGGAACGGCTGGGGCAGGTGGCGCCGGCGGGCCTCGGGTATGTGAAGCCGTTCAGCGGCGGGTCTGAGGCGGTGGAGTCGTCGTTGAAGTTCGCGCGGCAGTATTTCAAGCAGACCGGGCGGCCGCACAAATACAAGGTGATCAGCCGGTATCTGGCGTATCACGGTGCGACCTTCGGGGGGATGGCGGCGAGCGGGAACGGTCCGCGGAAGACGAAGTTTGAGCCGCAGATGAGCGGGTTTCTGAAGGTCTTCACGCCGAACCACTACCGGGACCGTTTTGCGACGTGGGATGAGGCGAACCGCTTTGCGGCGCAGACGGTGGAGGACGTGATTCTCCACGAGGATCCGGAGACGGTGGCGGCGGTGATCGTGGAGCCGGTGGGCAACACGGGCGGGATCATCACGCCGACGGTGGAGTATTTCCGGATGCTGCGGGAGATCTGCACGCGGTACGACGTGTTGCTGATCTTCGATGAAGTGATCACGGGATTCGGCAAGACGGGCGCGATGTTTGCGGCGCAGACGCTGGGCGTGACGCCGGACATCATCTGTGCGGGTAAGGGCATTGCGAGCGGCGCGATGCCGCTGGGGGCGATGATTGCGCGGACGGACATGGCCGAGGCGTTTGCCGGGGGTGGCGGGCGGAACTTCGCGCACGGGCACACGTTTGCGGGGCATCCGCTGGCTTGCGCGGCGGGGCTGGCCGTGGTGAACGAGATTGTCGAACAGGGCCTGTGCGCGCGGGCGGTGGAGATCGGTGAACTACTACGCGGCCGGTTGCGGGCGTTGGCGCGATTTGGAATTGTCCGCGAGATTCGCGGGCGGGGCCTGCTGCTGGGCGTGGAGTTTTGCGCGCCGTACCAGGAACTAGGCAAGGCGATGAAGCGCGCGGCGCTGGAAAACGGGCTGATCCTGCGCGTGGATCCGGGCTGGTTTGCGGTGGCGCCGCCGTTGATCACGACGGATGAGCAGTTGCACGAGATGTGCGATCTGATCGAGAAAAGCGTGCAGGACGCACTGACGAGGACGGCTTGACGGCGAGCGGGCGGCGTTGGGCGGACTGGGGTCTGCTGCTGATCTGCAACTTTATCTGGGGCAGCCAGTTTGTGCTGGTGAAAGTGGTGCAGGATCAGATGGGACCGCTGTTTGCGACGCTGCTGCCGATGGCGATGGCGACAGTGCTGCTGGAGTTTCTGACGCCCAGGCTGCGGCCGGGCCAACTGCGGCGGGCGGACGTGTGGGGCTTCTTCGCCTTGGGCGTGCTGGGCCAGGTGTTCGCCCAGGTCTTCATCACGTGGGGCGTGCGGCTGTCGCTGGCGTCGAACGCGGCGCTGCTGAGCCTGGCGCTGCCGGTGCTGACGTCGCTGATGGCGTTTCTGATCCTGCGCGAGCACATGTCGCGGGTGCGGTGGATCAGCCTGGCGCTGGCGATCCTGGGGTCGCTGGTGTGCTCGGGGATTGACTGGAGCGGGCTGGGCATGGGCGACTCGCGATATCTGTGGGGCAACCTGATGATCCTGCTGAGCGTATCGGGCTCGGCGTTCTACAACGTCTATTCGAAGCGGTTGCTGGAGCGGTACGACCCGTTGCAGGTGCTGCTGTACAGCTACTACGCGGTGCTGCTGGTGCTGGCTCCGCTGACGTTCCGGATGGAGCCGGAATCGTTCCGGGCGGTGCCGGTGTATTCGTGGCAGGTGTGGGGGGCGTTGGGCGCGCTGGCCGTACTGCAATACGGGCTTTCGATGGTGCTGTTTTTGCGCGTATTGACGAGGCTGGACGCGACGCAGGCGGCGGTATCGAACTATCTGATTCCGTTCTTTGGGCTGGCGCTGGCGGGGGTGGTGCTGGGGGAGAATGTGCCGCTGATTGCGTGGATTGGCGGGGCAGTGGTGCTGGCGAGCACGGCGCTGGTGACGGTGGCGGATTCGCGGGAAAGCCGGGAGTAAAATCGAGGGAGAAAGGTCGCAATGCGATTCATAGTTCTTCTTCTCGCCGCCTTGGTGATTCTTGGATTGCTGCGCGGGCAGGATGCGCCGAAGGGTGTCATCGAGGGGACTGTGGTGGACGAGGTGACGGGCGAGCCGGTGCGGCGGGCGGCAGTGGTGCTCACGTTCTACGCCCGTGGACGGCAGCCGGAGTCATTACTGGCTACGTCCGGCGCCGATGGCCGATTTCAGTTCGACGAGCTCGAAGCGGGCACGGGCATGCTGGCCGCGAGCAAGAATGGCTATCTCGAACCGAGCAGCAACCGGCCGGCGCCGGTCCAACTGGCAGCGGGCGAGCAGAAGGGCGGAGTTGTGATCCGTCTGATGCCGCAGGGCATCATCGCCGGCCGCGTCACCGATGATGATGGCAGCCCTCTACAGAATGTGCAGGTGCAGGTGATGGTGCGCGTGAAGTTTGGGGGCCGGAAACGGTGGCAGTCCTTGGGGAGCGCCTCGACCAACGACCGGGGCGAATACCGGGTTACGAACCTCCGGCCGGGCGAATACGCCGTCTTTGCGAGTTACACGGATCCGGCCAGCGACACGAATGTAAAGACGAAGGAGAGACCGGAGGTTTACGCCACCACCTTCTATCCGAACGCTCTGGATGTGAACTCCGCGCAGGCGGTGGTGGTCCAGAAGGGCGTCGAGACGGGCGGCATCGATATGCGGCTGCGCCGGGAACTGGCGTTCCGGGTGAGGGTCCGGGTGGAAGGAGCGAGCGCCGACCTGTTGCGGCAGACCCACATCAGTCTGCTGCAATGGGATGCCACGGGGAACATCTCCCGCAACGATGTGGGCAGCAGGCAGCTGCAGCCCGGAATCTTCGAACTGCAGCGAGTGCGGGCGGGCGCCTGGGTGGTGTCGGCTCGAACCTCGGAAGGCAGCGAGCCCGCGGTCGGCTACACACCGATTCAGATCACTAACGCGGATCTGATGGATGTGGTGGTGGCCATGGGACCGGCTCCGCAACTGACTGGGACGTTTGTCTTCGAAGGGACGTCCGCGAAAAAGATCGAGTGGAAGAGGTACGGGGTTTCGATGCGAACACAGGAGGGGCAGCCCTCCGGGGCCGGGCAGGTGGCGGTGGCGGAAGACGGCACGTTTGCGCTGCGTTATTGGATGCCTGGCAGGTATGTCCTAACTGATTACGGTCCTGGCGGCGAACGGTCCTATCTCGCCTCGGTCCGGGTGGGTAACGAGGAGCGCTTCGGCAAGGAGATCGATCTCACGATAGGGCCGCCTGGTCCGGTGAAGGTCATTTTCCGGAATGACCAGGCGAAGGTGAACGGTAGATTGGATGCCGACGTCGAGGGTAGCCCGGGCAAGCTGGGCACGGTGGTCTTGGTGCCCGTGGAGACGCACCTCCGCCGGATCGAGTACGCGTTTGCGACGGAGGTCCGGCCGGGCTGGGTGTTCAGCTTTGGCAGTGTCCGGCCGGGGGAGTATCTGGTGTGCCACATGGCTGGTGATATGAAAACGTATTACGAAGACGGCGAGCCGCCGAAGGAGTCGATGGATTCGGCGGTGCGGTTGAAGGTGGAGCCGAACGGGACGCATACGGTGACAGTGAAGGCGGTGAAGGCGGCGGTGCAGCCGTGAGGTGGGGGATCGTTCTGCTGTTGGCACTGGCCGCGGCGGTGGCTCAGGATGTTCCAAAGGGCGTGATTGCGGGAACGCTGTTGGATGAGGTGACGGGCGAACCCGTGCGGCGCGCCGGCGTGGTGCTGTCCAGCCAACGCGCCACGAAACCGATGCAGCCGATCGTCGTGCTGACGGAGGCGGACGGGCGTTTCCGTTTTGAGCGTCTGGAGCCGGGCGGCTATTTCGTGAGAGCGGAGCGGGCCGGATATTTGGACGCGGACAGCCGCAACGGCGAAGCGCACCTGCAACTGGCGCCCGGCGGAGAGAAGACGGGTTTGACAATCAAGCTCACGCCGCAGGGCGTCATCACTGGTCGTGTGTTCGATGAGGAGGGCGACGCGGTGGAGGGCGCCGGCATCAGGCTGTTCCAACGCCGGAAGGTCGCGGGCATATTCAGATGGCGTGCGCTGATGACGGGCGCGACGAACGACCGGGGCGAGTACCGCCTGACTAAGCTCCCCAGCGGCGAGTTCGCCGTCGCTGCCACCCATACGGACCCGTTGGACCGGATCAGGTCTCGCACTCAGGCGTTGTCGCGGATCTACACCACCACCTACTATCCGAACGCCGCCGAGCTCGGTTCAGCGCAGGCCGTTCTGGTGGAGAAGGGCAGGGAGACCGCAGGAATCGATCTGCGGCTCAGCAGGCAACCGGCGTTCCGGGTCCGGGTCCGGGTGGAAGGCGTCAGCGCCGAAATGCTGCCGCAGACCGCGGTGCGCCTATTGGCACGCGACGCGGTGGGTGGTGATGGCAGCAGGAACTTCCGGACCATTCGCGTGGAGCCCGGGGTTCACGAATTTCCAGGCGTGCTGTCTGGCTCTTGGATGGTTTACGCGCAAACCTCCGCGCAGAGCGCGGAGCGGTTGGTGGGCGCCACGCCGATTGTGGTGACCACGGCGGATCTGCTGGACGTCGTGGTGCGCGTGGGCTCCTCACCCCAGCTCACCGGCCGGTTCGTGTTCGAGGGGACGCCCGCCGCGAAGGTGAACTGGCAGCGCTTCCATGTGGCGCTCGCCACGGAGGAGGGCTATTCCTACGAACCTACACGAGCCGCCGTGACGGAAGACGGTGCTTTCACGCTGAGCTACTTCCCGCCGGGCAGATACCGGATTGAGGTTTATGGCCCGAGTCCCGCCAAGGCGTACGTCGCTTCCATCCGGGTGGGCACGGAGGAGTGTTTCGGCAAAGAGATCGATCTCACCAACGGGCAGCCCGGTCCGGTGAAGATCGTCTACCGCAACGGCGCGGCCGTGGTGACTGGCCGCGTGGAAGGGGATCTGGGCCGCACGCCGGGTGAACTCGGAAGGGTGGTGCTGGTGCCGGTGGAGGCGCATCTGCGGCGGCCGGCCCATATGAGCTCGGAAGGGGTTCAGCTGGATGGCTCGTTCACCCTCGGCCACGTCCGGCCGGGCGAGTATCTCGTCTGTCACATGCAGGGCGACCACCGGACGCTGGCGGAAGAGGGCGAGCCGCCGAAGGAATCGCTGGACGCGGCGGTGCGGCTGAAGGTGGAGCCGAACGGGACGCATACGGTGACGGTGAAGGCGGCCAAGGCCGCGCAGAACTAGCTGCGCAGCGCAGCCAGCACGGGCTGATAGACCGGGTGCAGCCAGGCCTGGTAATCAGCGATGCGGCCGCGGGTGGCCTGGAAGTACAGCTCGCGGAGCTTGCCGGTGAGGAAGCCGATCTGGCCGTGGCCCACCTGGCGGTGATCCACCATGGTGATGGGCGCGACCTCGACGGCGGTGCCGGTGAGGAAGAGCTCGTCGCAGATGTAGAGCTCGCTGCGATCGATGGAGCGCTCCACCACTTCCATGTGCAGTTCGCGGCGGGCGAGATCGATGATGCAGGCGCGGGTGAGCCCTTCCAGGATGTTGTCCGAGGGCGGCGGCGTGATGATCTTGCCGTTGCGGACCATGAAGAGGTTGCAGGTGGCGCCCTCCGCCACGTGGCCGTTCTGGTTGAGGATGATGGCCTCATCGAAACCGTTGGCGTGGGCCTCGGTGGTGGCGAGGACGGAGTTCACATAGGCGCCGCAGATCTTGCCGCGGGCCGGGATGGCGCCGTCATCGACGCGCCGCCAGGAGACGACTCCGGCGTGGATGCCCTTGGTGCTCTCCAGGTAGACACCGAAAGGCACGGCCACCAGCGCGAAGCTGGAGTGGCCGTCCGGGCGTACGCCGATGCGTGCGGAGGACATGTACGAGAGAGGGCGTACGTACACGTCCGTGCGGAAATGATTCAAACGCACCAGCTCGGCCGTGATTTCGGTGAGCTCTTCGGCGGACTTCGGCGGGTCGATGTTGAGGATGCGGCAGTTGGCCTTCCAGCGGCGGTAGTGCTCCTCGCAGCGGACCAGGAAGAGCTCTTCCTCTTCGGCGATCCAGTAGCCGCGGATGCCCTCGAAGACGCCGGTGCCGTAGTGCAGCGCATGGGTGAGGATGTTGATCTTGGCGTCTTTGAGCGCGACGAACTGGTTTTCGAAATAGACGAGGACTTCCGAGTTTTCAAACATGGACCTTTACCTCCGTGCTCTGCATTTCGGCGATGCCGCGGGCCATGGCCCGGCGGTCGATTTCCAGCCATTTCTCGCCCTTGACGACGCGTGCCATGGCGCGGTCCACCACGGCGAGCGGGAGTGCGTTGGTGGCGGCCAGGAAGGCGCCCAGGACGACGATGTTGGCGACCTTGGGGCTGCCGAGTTCGTCCGCAATGGACGCGAAAGGCAGGGCCTGCATGGTGATGTCTGTGCGGATGCAATCGGTGGGGATGGAGTCGCCGTTGTAGAGCACCAGGCCGCCCGTATCGACGGTGGCGATGAACTTGCGCAGCGAGGGCTCGTTCAGCGCGATGAGGACGTTGGGCCGGGAGACGAGCGGGGAATCCACGTGTTTGGTGGAGAGGCGCACGTGGCAGTTGGAGGTGCCGGAGCGCATCTCCGGGCCGTAGCTGGGCAGCCAGGAGACATCCAGGCCGTCGTCCATGCCGGCCTCGGCGATCAACTGGCCGAGGAGGAGGACGCCTTGGCCGCCGAAGCCGGCAATTTTGATTCGATATTCGCTGTCGGGCTTGACGAGCTCAACGGGGGCGTCGGTGGGCGCGACAGGCAGTTTGAGAATTCGCGGCAGTTCGGAAAGCGGTGGCGGCGGGGGTGCCGCGGCGCGCGGTGCGCGGTCCTTGGTGCGGTCGAGCTTGTTGCCGATGGGGTAGATGGGGGCGAGCACTTCGCGGACATGACGCTGGGCGTCCACTGGATCCATCTTCCAGATGGTGGGGCAGGGGGAGAGCATCTCGACTAGTGAGAAGCCCAGCCCTTTCATTTGCGTCTCCAGAGCCCGCTTGATGGCGCGCTTGGTTTGCAGGATCTGCTTGGCGTTGCCGAGGCCACCGCGCTCGATGAATACCGGGCCGTCGAGCGCGGAGAGGAGCTCGGAGACCTTCAGCGGGTAGCCGTCATTGGCAGTGGTGCGGCCGAAGGGCGTTGTGGTGGTTTTGTCCCCGAGCAGCGAGGTGGGCGCGCACTGGCCGCCGGTCATGCCGTAGATAGCGTTGTTGACGAAGAGCGCGGTGTAGCACTCGCTGCGGTTGGCGGCGTGCATGATCTCGGCGGAGCCGATGGCGGCGAGGTCGCCGTCGCCCTGGTAGGTGATGACGATGGATTCCGGGTGCGAGCGCTTAAGGGCCGTGGCTACGGCGGGCGCGCGGCCGTGGGCCACCTGCACGTTGCCCACATCGAAGTAATAGTAGGCGAAGACGGAGCAGCCGACGGGGGAGACCAGGATGACGCGGTCGCGGATGCCGAGCTCGTCGATCACCTCGGCCAGTAGCTTGTGGGCCACGCCGTGGCCGCAGCCGGGGCAGTAGTGGGTCTGGTGTTGGAGTTCGCCCTTGCGGTCGTAGTTGCCGTACAGGCACTCGGCCTTCTCGTGAATGACCTTGAGCTCAGACATGGGCGAATACCTCCTCGAAGATCTCTTCGGCGGATGGCGCATTGCCGCCGCAGCGGCCGTAGAACTCCACCGGGCAGCGGCCCTCCACAGCGAGGCGGACATCCTCCACCATCTGGCCGGTGCTCAGTTCGACGACGAAGAAGCGCTCGGCCTGTCCGGCCAGGCGGCGGAGTTCGTCGGAGGGGAAAGGGAACAGCGTGATGGGCCGCAGCAGGCCGGCGCGGATGTCGCGGGCGCGCATCATCTCAACCACGGATTTCAGAATGCGGGAAGAGATGCCGTAGCCGACAAAAACAATCTCGGCGTCGTCCGTTTTATAGTTTTCCCAGCGCGTTTCGTTGTGGGCCATGCGGGCGTATTTGGCCTCCAGCATGCGGATGTGCTTTTCGAGGTCGTCCGGCTGGAGATAGATGGAACTGATGAGATTGCGGCGGGTGGACGCGGTGCCGTCCACGGCCCACTCCGGCAGGCGCGGCGCGCGCGCGGCGAGCGTGAATTCCACGGGCTCCATCATCTGCCCGATGAAGCCATCGGCGAGGATGACGGCGGGGGTGCGGTACTGGTCTGCGAGATCGAAGGCGAGATAGGTGAGGTCCGCCATCTCCTGCGCGCAGGCGGGCGCCAGGACGAGGGTGCGGTAGCAGCCGTGGCCGCCGCCCTTGACCACCTGGAAATAGTCCGATTGCTCCGGCGCGATGTTGCCGAGGCCGGGGCCGCCGCGGGTGATGTCGGCGATGACGCAGGGGAGCTCCGAGCCGGCCAGGTAGCTGATCCCCTCGGCCATCAGGCTGATGCCGGGGCCGGAAGAGGCTGTCATGCAGCGCACGCCCGCGGAGGAGGCACCGTAGACCATGTTGATGGCGGCCACTTCGCTTTCGGCCTGGAGAAATGTCCCGCCCACCTGGGGCAGGTAGTAGGCGGCGGCCTCGGTGATTTCGTTGGCGGGCGTGATGGGGTAGCCGTAGAAGCCGCGGCAGCCGGCCAGGATGGCGCCCTTCATGAGCGCCTCGTTGCCTTTGATCAGTTGTTTTGGCATCGATCCGATCCCCTTAGTTGACGGCTTTGAAGACCTTGATGGCGCCCGGCTCCGGGCAGACGTAGAAGCACAGGCCGCAGCCGTTGCAGGGCTTGTCGCTGTTGGTTGCCGTGTGATAGCCGTAACGGTTCAGGCACGGCGAGAGGCTGAGCACCTTGGTGGTGCAGGCCTCCACGCAGAGGCCGCAGCCCTTGCACTCGTCCGTATTGATCTCTACGTAACCCTTGATGTCGATCTCTTCTTCGATGGCTGTAGCAAACATGGCAACACTCCTTAGTGAACCGGCACCAGACTGGGGCGCAGATAGTGAAATTCGTAGGCGGACCGTGTAAGTTCTTCCCGGAAAGCTGGGTCGGCGATGCGGATCAACGCCTCGGCCCGCTGGCGGAGGGTCTTTCCGTGCAGATAGGCGATGCCGTGCTCGGTGACGACGTAGTGGACGTCGGCGCGCGAGGTGACGACGCCGGCGCCGGGATCGAGCATCGGGGCGATGCGGGAGATGGTCCCGCGGCGTGCCGTGGACGGCAGCGCAATGATCGGCTTGCCGCCCTCGCTGTGGGCCGCGCCGCGAATGAAATCCACCTGGCCACCGAAGCCGCTGTAGGGCTTGGTGCCGATGGAATCGGAACAGACCTGCCCGGTGAGATCCACCTGGAGGGCCGAGTTGATGGCCACCATGCGGCGGTTCTGGCTGATTACGAAGGGGTCGTTCACGTACTTGATGGGCCGGAATTCGAAGAGCGGGTTGTCGTCGATGAAATCGAAGAGGTGGCGGGTGCCGAGCACAAAGCCGGCCACCAGTTTGCCCGGATGCAATGGATTGGCCGCGCCGGTCATGACGCCCTTTTCAATCAGTGGGATCACGCCGTCGGAGAACATCTCTGTGTGCAGGCCTAGGTTGCAGTGGTTGGTAAGGCACTGCAGGACGGCGTCCGGAACGGCGCCAATGCCCAACTGCAGCGTGGCCTCGTCCGGGATCAGGGAAGCGACGTGCTTCGCGATGCGCACCTGCACCGGGCTGGCTGGCTCGCCGTGCAACTCCGGCAGCGGATGATTCACTTCCACGATCTTATCGATCTCGCTGACGTGGAGGAACGACTGGCCCAGGGTGCGAGGCATGTTCGGATTGACTTCCGCGATGACATAGCGCGCCTGGCGGGCCGCGGTCAGCGTGCAGTCGACGCCAACGCCCAGGCTCATGTAGCCGAACTTGTCGGGCGGCGAAACCTGGAGGAAGACGAAATCGAGCAGGCATTCCCCCGACTCGAATAGACCCTCGATTTCATGCAGGAAGATGGGCATGTACTCGGCACGTCCGTCGATGACTGCGTCGCGCACGTTGTCGCCGATGAAGAGAGCCACCACGCGGAATGCACCCTCATATTCGGGGTGGGAGTAGTCGGCGCCGCCCAGCGTCTTCATGTGGATGATCTCGACATCCCGCAGTTCGCGCGCGCGGCCGAGGAGTGCGCGCACGAGGTCTTCCGGCGTCGCGCAACTCGGTTGGATATAAATGCGGTCGCCCGACCGGACGGCGCGAACGGCATCAGCCGCCGTTGTGCGCTTCGCCGTGTAGTCGTTCATCCAGTCCATCATCATGTCCGGCTCCTCGATTTGCGCTATTAATACCTGCATAACTCAAACCAGCAGGCCCAATTACTTATCGCGCGGATCGGGGGGGCTTGTCAAGTCTTTTTATAGCACCACTTTAGGAAGATTCCATTGGCCACCACCTAGAGGTGGTGTATTCATCAGAACGGGCTTTAGTTCCAGTGGTTTGCGTTCACCCTGCCTGGGTGGACGGCCCGCGGGGACCTGGAAACGCGATATGCTGCGACCATCGTGAAATTGCATCTTCTCCCATTGCTTCTGTTTCCGCTGGCGGCCGCCGATCACCCGGCGTCCACGTCAGTTGGGGCCTATGGCGCGATTGCGACGAACGCACGGAGCTACCGCCCGTTGGACCTGGTGACCGTCTCCGTCTCCGGGCGTGCGAAGGGCGACACCACGTGCCGGGTGCGCGTGGCCGATCCCAGCCAGCGGGTGTACTTCGAGAAGGACGTGGACATCGCCGCCAAGGGCGGCTCGGTGCGCTTTCCGGCGACGGGCCAGCTTGGCACGCACTACGTCTACCTGTGGTGGCCCGGTGAAAAGCGGTACAGCCGCTACGTCAATTTCCGTCTCGACGCCGAGACCGGGATTGAGACGGGCGACCGCGATTTCGACGCGATTTATCCCATCACGCGGGAGGCCATGCAACTGGGCCGCCGCGACTATCAGACCCCGCGCGGGCGTTTTGTCGGCTACATTTCAGCCGACACCTGGCACTTCGATGGCATCTGGCTGCGGGACTGGATCTACTCGCTGCCGGGGTACAAGTATTGGGAGCGGGAGATGCAGTGCGGTCTGGACCGGTTCCTGGAGGTGCAGCGGGCGGACGGCCAGACTCCGGACGGGATCGAGCGGGACGGCCGGACGTGGCGCGTGGGGCTGGAATCGGATGTGGAGTATATCCTGACGCTGGGCGTGTGGGACACGTGGAAGGCGACGGGCGACGACGTGTGGTTGCGGGGGGCGCTGCCCAAGCTGGAGAAAGCGATGGCGTATATCCGCAGCGATGCGAAGCACTGGGATCCGGTGAATCGCCTGATCAAGCGGCAGCACAGTTGTGACACGTGGGACTACGATATCGACGGCGCCTCGGACAAAGGGGCGGCGCGCCATGTGATCGCCAACTGCGACCAGAGCGGCTATGCGCTGGCGTTTCGCGGGCTGAGCGAGATGTACGCGCACCTGGGCGATGCCGCGGCCTCGCAGCGCTGGGCGAAGGAGGCGGACGAATACCGCGAGCGGGCGGCGAAGCTGCTTTGGGATGGGACAAAGTTTTTGCATCACGTCCATCTCGACTCCATCGATCACGGCAGCTTCGATGAGACCAAGCAACTCACCATGGGCAACACCTGGGCGATGACGCGCGGCCTGGCGGACGGCAAGCAGGCCACCGCGATTGTGGATGAATACCGCCGGAGGCAACGCGCCACGGGCGACAAGTATCCGTGGTGGAGCCTGCAGCCCGGCTATCCCAATTCGCTTGGCTACTGGAAGGACGAATACAGGCAGCAGGGCGCCTATGCCAATGGCGGGCTGATGCCGTGGGTGGGCGGGGAACTGGCGCGGGGCGCCTTGCAGAGCGAGCGGGAGACCTATGGTGTGGAGCTGATCCGCCAGTATGCCGCGCATCTGCGGGAGACCGGCGGCGCACAGGTCTGGTACTGGCCAGACGGCACGCCGGGCCACCGGACCACCAATGAGGTGAACTACGCCGGGTGGGGCATGGCGCAGTGGGTGGACGCTGTGATGGAGGGGCTGGCTGGCATCCGGGACGTGAGCGGGCAGTTCCGCCGGGCGGAGGTTTCCATCCGCTGGCCGGCGGCGGGCGTCACCAGCGCACAGGCGACGGCCCGGTACGCCGCCTCAGACGCGTACTTTTCGTATCAATGGCGGGCCGAACCGCGGTCTCTTTTCATCGCGTATTCCGGCTCCGGCACGGAGACCCGGTTCCGCGTGCTGCTGCCTGCCGGCTTTACGCCGCGGGCGGTGATGCTCAACGGCACCGATATGAAATTCGACCGGGAAGGGGCGGGGGAAAGCACCTATGTGTCGTTCACGCCGGAGAACGCGCAGCGCGGCGAGGTGCGGATTGCGGCTCAGTGAGGGAATTGCCGCTGTGCTATCTTTACCCTCGCGTTTGGGTGTATGAATGAGGAGGAAGGAATCCGGTTATGTCCATACGGGATATTGAAGCACTCGAATACCACTCTTCAGAGCCGGCAGGCAAGATTTCGGTTGTACCCACCAAGCCCTGCCGCACGCAACGTGACCTGAGCCTCGCCTATACGCCTGGCGTCGCCGTGCCTTGTCTGGAGATCGCCCGCGATCCATCGCTCGTCTACAGTTACACCGCCAAGGGCAATCTGGTGGCCGTGGTCACCAACGGCACGGCCGTTCTGGGCCTGGGCAACATCGGACCGGCGGCCGGCAAACCCGTCATGGAAGGCAAGGGCGTTCTGTTCAAGCGTTTTGCCGATATCGATGTGTTCGATATCGAGCTTGCCTCCGAGGACCCGAAAGAGATCATTCGCGCCTGCCAATTGCTGGAGCCGACGTTTGGCGGCATCAACCTGGAGGACATCAAATCGCCCGAGTGCTTTGAGATTGAAGAAGAGCTCAAGCGCACCTTGAAGATCCCGGTCTTCCACGACGATCAGCACGGTACGGCCATCATCTCCGGGGCTGCTCTGGTCAATGCTCTGGCTCTTGTGGGGAAGAAGCTGGAAGAGGTGCGGATCGTCTTTTCCGGCGCCGGCGCCAGCGCCATCTCGTGCGCAAACCACTATATCCGCCTGGGCGCCAAGCTCGAAAACATCCTGATGTGCGACACGAAGGGCGTGATCCACTCGGAACGTTCCTCGGGGATGAACAAGTACAAGATCAAGTTCGCGCGGGAGACCGAGGCGCGTTCGCTGAGCGACGCGATGCAGGATGCCGACGTCTTCATCGGCCTCTCTTCGGCCGATTGTGTCACGCCGGAAATGCTGCTACGAATGGCGGCGAGACCGATTGTTTTCGCGCTGGCCAATCCGTATCCGGAGATTGCCTACGATCTGGCCAAGGCGACGCGTAGTGACATTATTCTCGCCACAGGCAGATCGGATTATCCCAACCAGGTCAACAATGTGCTGGGCTTCCCGTTTATCTTCCGCGGTGCGCTGGATGTGCGAGCCACGGCGATCAACGACGAGATGAAACTGGCTGCCACCCACGCTCTCGCGGAGTTGGCCCGCATGGACGTGCCGGACTCCGTGCGCCGCGCCTATGGCGTGGATTCGATGGAATTCGGTCCGGAGTATTTCATCCCCAAGCCGTTTGACTCGCGTGTGCTGACCTTTGTTGCGCCGGCCGTCGCCAAGGCGGCGATGGAGACCGGCGTGGCCCAGCACGCCGTCGATCTCGATGCTTACCGCGAGCAACTGGAGCGGCGCCTTGGGAAGAGCCAGGAGATCATGCGGATGATCATCCACAAGGCGCAGCGCAATCCCCGCCGTGTGGTGTTCCCGGAAGGCGACCAAGACAAGATCCTGCGGGCCGCGCAGATCCTGATCGACGAAGCGATTGCCACCCCGGTGCTGATTGGGGCCGAAGATCGCATTCTCGCCCGCGCAGAGGCGCTCCACCTTCACCTCCAGGGCCACGCTGAAATCGTGGATCCCGCCACCAGCCCGCGCCTGGGCGCCTATATCGACGAGTACATCCACATCCGGCAGCGCAAGGGCGTGACGCACACTGAGGCGCCGCAGATGCTGATGAATCCCACTCGCTTTGGGGCGATGATGGTGCGCGCAGGCGACGCCGACGCGCTGATCGCCGGCATCACGCAGCACTATCCCGATACGATCCGTCCAGCGCTGGAGGTGATCCAGAAGAGGCCAGGCATCGAGAAGGTTGCCGGCATGTACATGATCATCACTCCGAAAGGCAGGGTCTACTTCCTGGCGGACACGACGGTGAACATCGAGCCGTCGGCGGAGGATCTGGCCGAGATCGCGATCATGACCGCCGACACCGTGGCCAGCTTCGATGTCGAGCCGCGCGTGGCGATGCTCTCGTTTTCCACGTTCGGCTCCTCACGTCACCCGCTGGCGCAGAAGGTGGCCAAGGCCACTGAGATTGTTCGCGAGCGCCGGCCGGAACTGATGGTGGAAGGTGAGATGATGGCCGACGCCGCGCTGGTGCCGGAGACACTGGCGGACTATCCGTTCTGCCGGCTCCAGGGCTGGGCCAACGTGCTGATCGCCCCGGGCCTGGAGGCGGGCAACATCGCCTACAAGCTCCTGTTGCATATGGGCGGGTGCGAAGCCATCGGGCCCATCCTGATGGGCTTCTCGCGTCCGGTGCACGTGCTGCAACGAGGCGCGGAGGTCAACGACATCGTCCACATGGCCGCGCTGGCGGTTGTGGAGGCGCAGGGGGTTGCGGCCGCACAACGCGAGTACGCTCCTGCGCCATAGTAGATAGCAGGCTCGCCGCAATCGGGCCAGAGCGAATATGCTTCACTTCGGCCCGATCGCACTCGTTCTCCTCGCACTCGCCGCCGCCGCGCCGGCGCAAACGGTCGAGTTCAGGAGCCTTGTGCCGGGATTGCTGGAAGAGCGGCTCCGGCTGGCGACGCCCAAGACCGCGGAGCGGTTCGCGCGGCTCCGCACGCTATTCGAAGAAACGGGTTGCACTGCCTTGAGTGAGCAGAAGGTCAAGGGATCCAAGGAGCCCAACCTGATCTGCGGCGTACCGGCCGGCGGCGCCGAGCCACGCAGGATCATCGTCGGCGCCCACTTCGATTGCGCCGGCGGCGATGGCATCATCGACAACTGGACGGGCGCCATTCTGCTGCCCAGTCTGGCGGAGTTCATGCGGCAGAAGCCTCGCCGCCATTCTTTCGAGTTCGTTGGGTTTGCGGCGGAGGAGAAGGGCTTGTTTGGATCGCAGGCCTACCTGAAGGCGCTGAGTCCCGACGAACGATCCAAAATCGTGGCCGTCATCACCATGGATTCGCTGGGTCTCACTCCGACGAAGATCTGGGTGAACAGCTCAGATCGCGAGCTGATGCGCATGGCCGTTGTGCTCGCTCGATCCATGCACCTGGAAATCGCCGGAGTGAATCCGGACGAGGTGGCGACCACCGATTCCATGACGTTTCACAAGGCAGGCATCCCCACTCTGAGCCTGCATTCGGTCACCGAAGAAACCATGAAGCTGATCAACTCCAAGAAGGACGTTTGGGCGTCGCTGTCCTGGAAAGACTACTACGACACCCACCGCTTTGTATCGGCGCTGCTGGCGTATCTCGACCAGACTCTGCCGTAGCTAGGCTAGGCCCAGGCGGCCTAGCATCTCTGCCACGCGGGCGGCCGGCACCCGCACCGGGTCCCTCATCACGGCCGGCGATTCGCGCTCGTCAAAGGCTGCGAAGAGGGCCATCTTGGCCACGGCGTAACGCTCGTTTTCGGCCAGCGCTCGCACTGCGGCTTCATCCACGAATACAGAGAGCGGAAACCACGTCTTTCGATCTCCGCTCACGGTGAAGACGTACTCGCGCGCGCCGGCCGCGAGCCGCCATCCTTCGTGAAAATACTCGTAGGCGTATCCGCTTTCGGCCGAGTAGTTCTTCTGGCGGCGTAGGGTGGGAACGCCGCGCAGCGGCTCGTCTCTTTTGGCGAACAGCTTCCTGAAGAGCTCCACGCTCACTGTCCCTTCAGCGGCCGCAACTCCATTTTGCGTACGAACACCTCGGCGGCCTCACTCTGGATCTGGATTTTCCCTGCCGTGTGCGAGCCGTCGAAGCCCTCATTCACCACCACCCCGTTCAGGATGTACTTCAGGTAACCGCCCTTGGCGATCACCTCGCTGCGGTTCCACTTACCAACCGGCTTCTCCACGTCCTTCGGCCCACGCACGCCGAATGTGTCGGTCCACTTCAGATCCCTGCCCCACCAGTTCACCCGCCCGGAATCGCGCGTTACGCGGGGCGCGCCCTTCTTCCAGTAGAGTTGCTTGTCGGGTCCCACCTCCGCCTCCACCGTCATCCGCGGCTTGTTGGCGCCCTTCACCAAGAGCATGTCGCCCGTTCCGCCCTCGATCATCTGGTACTCGATGGATTCCAGCCAGCCGCTGCCCGCCGCCCCGTCTGCGCCAGTGCCGTGGAGCAGGATTCCGCTGTCGCGAGCCTTGCCGACTCGGGGGGGCCACGCTTTGTCGCCCCATTTCCACTCCACCACCAGATGGTAGTCGCGATACTCTTTTTCGGTGGTCAGCCCGCCCCACTCCTCGCCGGTGATGTGGATTAGGCCCTGACTGGCCGTGAAGACCTTCTTCGGATCCTGGAGTTTGGAGTCTTTCAAGACGACGTAAAAATTGGTGAGATCCTTGCCGTTGAAGAGGCGGATCTTCTTGGTCGGAGTGACCGGCTCGCCCTGTGCTGACAGAGCGGCAACGAGTATGAGGAGTATGGTTCGCACGCCACAATCTTAGCCCTTTCCGCGCCACTCTTCAGGCCAATGGAACACACTGCCGGTAATCTGCGTAGCATCTTCCATACCGCCATGCTGAAACTGCTCACCCTCCTTGCCATCTCCTTACTCCCGATTCCGGCCCAGAGCACGGCGGCGCCGGACCCGCTCTACCAGACCATCGCGGCGCTCGACAGCGCGTTGTTTGATGCCTATAACCGCTGCCAGCCGGAGAAGTTCGGTGAGTTTCTGGCCGCGGATCTGGAGTTCTACCACGATGAGACCGGCCTTTCGCGAGGCGCGCAGAGTACAGTGGGGGCGCTCAGGAATAACATCTGCGGCAAGGTGCGGCGAGATCTGGTCCCCGGAACGCTGAGAGTGTTCCCGTTGAAGGGGTATGGTGCGGTGGAATCCGGCGTGCATCGCTTCTGCAATCCGAAACAGGGCAAGTGCGGGGCGGGCAGCGGCGAGGGCCGCTTCGTGCACATCTGGCAGAAGCAGGATGGCGCGTGGAAACTGACGCGCATCATCAGCTACGATCACTGTTCGCAGTGCGTACCGAGCGATGATGCCAAACCACGACCCTGATCTGCTGGCCGGCATCGCGCTATTCAATGCCGCCGAATATTTTGAGGCGCACGAGCGCCTGGAGGCCGAGTGGTTGCACGCGCCACGCATAGAGCGCTTCTTCCTCCAGTCTCTGATCCACATGGCCGTGGCCTGGCATCACGCCGGCGAGGGGAACCGCGAGGGCGCCATTCGTCAGGTGGGGAAAGGTCTTCGTAAACTCGCCGGTTACCTGCCGCAGCGGCGCGGCGTGGATACTGACCGGCTGTACGCCGACGCCCAAGGCTGGCAAACGGCCTGGCTCGCGGGCCTGGCTGTTGCCGAACGGGCTACAATCGGCCTGAAGAGATGAAAACCTGGGTCGCCATCCTGCTCTGCTGTCCCTTGCTGGCGCAAGAAGCCGCGAAGCCGCATGTGCTCACAGCCGTTTGCGCCGACACCGAGATCGCCGAGTTTGGGCTGGATTGCACCGCCGAGGAGCCCTGTCCCATCTACTTGGAACTCACCGCCGTAGAGGCCCTGGGCACGAAGCTCTTTCTGGCGGGCAATTTTCACACCGGCACTGTGACCCTCTGGTCCGTACTGCTGGCCAGCGAGGATGAGGGCAAGACGTGGGCCGAGCCGCTCGGCCGGATTCGCGGCGCAGTGCTGGATCAGGTCCAGTTTGTCGATTTCGAGAATGGCTGGACGGCTGGCCACGTCACCGGCAATCTGCCCAAGGATCCCTTCTTTCTCAAGACCACTGACGCCGGCAAGACCTGGCGGCGCATCCCCATTTTTGAGGACACGGCCTATGGCTCCGTCGAGAGTTTCTGGTTTACATCGAAGACGCAGGGCGAACTGATCATCAATCGCCGTGGTGATGCCAGGAGCCGCTACCAGCGCCTGCAAACGATGACCGGCGCCGATTCCTGGATGATGCAGGAGGTGAGCGCCAAGCCACTGCCGAACCCGCGTCCGCGCGCCGCGGCAGCGGCCGCCAGCGCCGACTGGAGAATCCGCGCCGATGGCCCCAGCAAGTCTCTCCGGGTGGAACGCCGCGAGGCCGGCCGCTGGCGCAGCGTCGCCGCGTTCCAACTCCGCGCCGGCGCCTGCCAGGCCGAACCGGCCAAACCGCAGGAACAGCTCAAGCCGCAGGAGCCGCCACAGCCACAATGACCCCTCCCGGCCCCATCGAGCTGGAGTTCTTCCGGCAACTGCTGGTTTCCATTCCTGAAGAGATGGGCGTGGTGCTGCGCAAGACCGCCTTCTCTGCCAACATCAAGGAACGGCGCGACTACTCCTGCGCCATCTACGACGCCGAGGCCCGCACGGTGGCCATGGGCGATCACATGCCCGTCCATCTGGGCGCCATGCCTCTGAGCGTGGAGCATGTGCTGAAGGCCTTTACGCTGAGGCCGGGCGACGTCGCCATCGTCAACGATCCGTTCGCCGGCGGCACGCATCTGCCTGACATCACCGCCGTCGCCGGAGTCTTTCCCCAGCCGGGCAAGCCCGCCGCGTTTTACGTAGCCTCCCGCGCGCATCATTCCGATATCGGCGGCATCAGCCCCGGCTCCATGCCGCTGGCGCGCGAGATCTATCAGGAGGGGTTGCGCATTCCGCCCATCCTGCTGGTCCGCGAGGGCGTCATGGATCAATCGCTGCTGCGCATGATCCTCGCCAATGTGCGCACGCCGGAGGAGCGGGAGGGCGACCTGCGCGCGCAGTTGATGTCCATGGAGCGTGGCGCGATCCGCCTACGCGAGGCCGTCGCCCGCTACACGCTGCCGCGCCTTTCGGCCAATGTGGCAGCGCTGCGGGATTATGCCGAGCGTATGATGCGCGCCGCGCTGCGCGTGCTACCGGATGGTCTCTACACGTTTGAGGACGCGCTGGACGAAGACATTCCCATCCGTGTTGCCGTCAGGCTGGAGGGCGACGCGGCCACGGTGGATTTCACCGGCTCCGCCGCGCAGGTGGATGGGCCGGTGAACGCCAATCTGGCCATCACGTTTTCGGCGGTGTTCTACGTGTTCCGCTGTTTGCTGGCGGGCGACGTGCCTGCCAACGCCGGACTGCTGCGGCCCATCACTGTGATCGTGCCGGAAGGGACCGTGGTCAACGCCCTGGCTCCGGCTGCCATGGCTGCCGGCAACGTCGAGACCTCGCAGCGCATCACTGATGCGCTCCTTGGCGCGCTCTCGAAAGCGGCGCCGCAGCGCATCCCTGCCGCCTCGCAGGGCACCATGAACAATCTCAGCTTCGGCGGCAAGGGCTTCGCCTGGTACGAGACCATCGCGGGCGGCATGGGCGCATCGGCTCACGCGCCTGGGCAATCCGGCGTCCATACCCACATGACCAACTCATGGAACACCCCGGTGGAGGCGTTTGAGCACGCCTACCCCGTGCGCGTCCGCGCCTACAAAGTCCGCCGCGGCTCGGGCGGGCGGGGTAAACATGCCGGCGGCGACGGCATCCTCCGCGAGTTGGAGTTTCTCGCGCTGGCCGAGGTCACAATCCTCTCCGATCGGCGTTTGAAGGCCCCCTACGGCCTTGCCGGCGGCGGCGCCGCGGCCAAAGGACGCAACACCCTCATTCGCGCAGGGCACTCCCGCGCGCTTCCTGGAAAGGTCCGATTCGATGCCGTTCCGGGAGACATTCTGCGCATTGAAACTCCCGGCGGTGGCGGCTTCGGGTTAGAATAAAGGCGACTTGCCGCCGTCGTACCGCTTCTCTCACCGCCAATCCGTTGGCCTTGTCTTCCTCTGCACCCTGTTTGGTGTAGCCGCTCAGTATTTCATCAAGACCAGCGGCATGCAGATGACCACAATCTCTCTGCCAGTGCTGCTGGCAAACTGGTCTCTGTGGGCCGGGCTGAGCCTGTATGGCTTCAGCACCGTCCTGCTGATTCTGGCCCTTCGCGACGGCGAACTCTCACTCCTGTATCCCGTGATCTCTCTCACCTACGTCTGGGTGACGATCATGTCGGTCATGGTTTTTCATGAGAGCATCAACGTGTTCAAGGTCGCCGGCATCGCCGTGATTTGTGCGGGAGTTGCTCTGCTGGGCAAAGGCAGCAGCAAATGACCACCCCGTTGAAGTCCATCGCCCTGGTTCTCTGTGCCGGCTTTATCGGCAGCTTTGGCGCTGTGTTTCTGAAGAAGGGCGCGGGCCTGCTGCACTTCGATCTGCACGCGTTGCTCCGCAACTGGCGGCTGGCGCTCGGCATTGCGCTCTATCTCTTCTCGTTCGTCTTCTACTTTCTGGGTGTGCGCGAAGGCGAACTCAGCGTGCTGTATCCGATGGTCGCGCTGGGCTACATCTGGACGATGATCTGGTCCCACTTCGTGTTCGGCGAGCCGATCTCGCGCCAGAAGGTCGGCGGCCTCGCCCTGGTGATCGCAGGCATCCTGCTCCTCAATCTCGGCCGCTAACTTCGATCCGCTCCCCTCGCGCGGCCCAATCTTGACGAACGAGTCCGTCGTCATGCTATCCTCGCTCCCAGATTGGAGGCTTGCCATGCAACCTGGGATTGTTGCCACCCCTGCGCCCAACCCGGCGCTGATCTTCGAAAACCTCATGGCGCATCAGCGCTCGGCCGCTCTCAAGACAGGCATCGAGTTGAATCTCTTTGGCGCCTTGGGCGGCGGTCCGGCCAGCGTGGCCCAACTCGCCGCGCACTGCAATGCCTCCGAACGCGGCATCCGCATCCTGTGTGACTTCCTCACCATCATCGGCCTGATCAGCAAGCAGGACGGCCTGTACAGCCACACGCCCACCAGCGCGGCTTTCCTGGATCCGGCGTCGCCCAGTTCGCTGCATTCCACCGTGCGTTTTCTCGGCCTGAACGAGATGATGTCCGTCTACGAGAACCTCACCACCATCGTCCGCACCGGCCGGACCGTGATGCCCGGTGACGGCACGGTGGATCCCGACAATCCGGTTTGGGTGGATTTCGCGCATGGCATGGCCCCGATGATGGCGCCGCTCGCCGCACCGCTGGGCGGCATCGTCCTGGAGGGCCGTACGGGTCCCATGCAGATTCTCGATATCGCCGCCGGACATGGATTGTTCGGCATCGAAATCGCCAGGCAGAATCCGCAGGCGCACATCGTGGCGCTGGACTGGGCGCGCGTGCTCGACGTGGCCCAGGAAAACGCCCGCAAGGCCGGCGTGGCGGAGCGCTATTCTCTGCTGCCAGGCAGCGCGTTCGACGTGCAGTTTGGCGGTCCGTACGACGCGGTGCTGTTGACCAACTTCCTCCACCATTTCGACATCCCGACGTGCGTTGGCTTGCTGAAAAAGGTGCGTGCCGCGCTCAAGCCCGGCGGCGTCTCGGCCACACTCGAATTCATGCCCAATGAAGACCGCGTCTCGCCTCCGATGGCCGCCGGCTTCAGCCTCACCATGCTCACCTCCACGCCGGCCGGCGATGCGTATCCGTTCAGCGAGCTCGAGGCGATGCACCACGAAGCAGGCTTCCAGCAGGTGACCGCGCACCCGGTGGCGCGCAGTCCGCACACCGTGGTCACGGGCATAGCCGTTTAATCCAGCCATGAAACCCATTGCCTCCATCCTTGCCGCCGGTCTGACCCTGGCCGGCGCTGCCGCGGCCGCTGATCTCGATACACGCGTCTCTCACCGTTACGCGGATTCCAACGGAGTGAAGATCCACTACGCCACGCTGGGCTCCGGTCCGCTGATCGTCATGATCCATGGATTCCCGGATTTCTGGTACAGCTGGCGCCACCAGATGGAGGGCCTCTCTTCGTCGTTTCAGGTGGCGGCCCTCGATCTGCGAGGCTACAACCTGAGCGACAAGCCGCAGGGGCTGGCCAACTACGCCATGCCGCTGCTGGTAGCCGATGTCGCCGCGGTCATCCGCGATCTGGGCCGCGACAAGGCCATCATCGTGGGCCACGACTGGGGCGGCGCCATCGCCTGGAACTTCGCCATGCGCAATCCCCAGATGACGGAGAAGCTGATCGTTCTCAATCTGCCGCATCCGCGCGGGTTGTCGCGCGAACTGGTGCACAACCCGCAGCAGCGCGAGAACAGCCAGTACGCCCGCAACTTCCAGAAGGAAGGCTCCGAGAAGGCCCTCACCGCCGAGGGACTGGCGCGCTGGGTGACGGATCCGAAAGACCGCGAAAAGTACGTCGAGGCGTTCCGCCGCTCTGATTTGGCGGCGATGATGAACATCTATCGCGCCAACTATCCGCGGGAGCCCTACGCCGAGCCGCCCGCCGGATCGATGCCCAATCTCGCCATGCCCGTGCTGATGTTTCACGGCCTGAAGGACACGTATCTGCTTTCGGGCGCGCTCAACAATACGTGGGACTGGATGGACGCCGACTTCACTTTGGTGACGGTGCCCAAGGCCGGCCACTTCGTTCAGTACGACGCCGCGGATCTGGTTACGCGCACAATGCGCGCCTGGCTGCTGCGGTGAGCGCAAAAGTAAGGAGAAGGCAATGCCGAAACTGTTGATTCCGATTCTGCTCTTGAGCGCCGCCGTCCTGCCGGCGCAAACGCCGCCCCCGGGCGTTGGGACCAGCACTTGGGTTCGCGAAGATGTGTTTGCCGGATTCATGGCCAACGACATGGACCGCTTCGCCCGCGGCCTGAAGAAACTGGACGCGATCCTGGAGCGCAATCCGCGGGCACTCGATGCCGTTTGCTGGAAGGGCGGCGCCGAGCTGTGGCTGGCTGCGCGGGCGCACGAAACCGGCCGGACGGCTGAATTCGATCCGCTCTATGCCAAGGCTCTCGGCACCCTCGGGCAGTGCCGGAAAGCGGCCGAGGGTACGCCTTACCTGGAGGCCGTGCATGCCATCAGCGGCGGGGTCTGGGTGGTTGTCGCCGATCGCCTCCCGGCTCGCCTGCGCCAGGAAGCGTGGACGAACGTCAAGGTTCATTACACCGCGCTTCAGCTAGCCCAGAAGGACTTCTTCGAGAAGATGCCCGTGCACATGAAAGGGGAGGTTCTGGCCGGCCTCGCCCAGGCGGCCCAGCGCCTCGGCGAGCAACAGGAACTGGAGCAGCGTCTCCGGGCCGTCATCGATCAACTCCCGGGCAGTGTCTACGCCAGCCGCGCCAAACGCTGGCAGGAAAATCCAGCCGTCGCCGCCACCACCTCCATGACCTGCCAAACCTGTCACGACGCGGGCCGGCTGGAGGCAGTCCTCAAGAGACAGAAGTAGGTTCCGGATAGATCTCATCGATGTTGCCGGCGTGCAGCACCAGGTGTTCGGTATACACAGCCGGAGGGGCCGCCTCGCCATTGGCGAGCGAGCAGGCCAGATGGATCAGCTTCTGCCCGTAGCGCTCCGGGAAGTAGGCCACCGAGGCGCGGAAGCAACTGCCCGCGCGCCGGATTGCCCGGCGGCCCTCCTGGGCGGCGTTGTGTCCCACGATCATCACGCTGCTCTCCCTGCCGGCCTCCCGCACAGCATCCATCGCACCCAAGGCGCTGAGGTCGTTGAAGCCCGAAACCAGCAGGCGGGCGTCCGGATCGAGTTGACCCAGCAGCGTCCGCATCGCCTCCCGGCTGGAGTCCTGATGGGCCAGGCCCTCCAGATGCAGCACCTGCGAGTCCTGCACCTGGCCAAGAACCTCCCGCAGGCCTACCAGCACGCCCGTGAGGCGCGCGTGGACGCTGGTCCTGGTCTGTGGACCCTCCACCAGCACCACCCGGTCAAACCGCCCTTTCCACTCGTCCCGCGCATAGCGGCCCAGGGTCTGGCCCGCCATCTTGCCCGCCTGGTAGTTGTTGGCGCCAAAGTAGACGCCGCCCTGCACCGGCCGCTCTACCGTGATGAAGGGCACGGAGGCGCTGAAGAGCGAATCCGCCACCATGTAGCCCAGCGACTCCACCGGTTGGAAGAAAATCGCCACGTCCACCCGGGCGTTCCGCATGGTCTGGGCATGGCTCATGGCCGTGGCGCTATCGTCCTCGGCATTGTCGAGCATCAGCACGTCCACGCCGGCCTCGTCGGCGGCCTGCCGCAAGGATGCCGTCACATCCAAGCGGAACTGGTTGCCCGAAAGCGGGCCGAAGTAGCCCACCAGGATGCGGCGGCGGCGCGTCGCGGGCCGGTAGCGCTTGTCCTCCGCCCGCCGCACGTAGCCCCGCTCTTGCAGAGTCTGCAACAACCGGTAAACCGCCAGCCGCTGGATGCCGGTGGCCGAGGCGACCTCCTGAATGGTGACGGGGTGCCGCGCGCTCTCCACCGCCTCCAGCACGCTCAGGCCCTTGTCGAGAGTGGTTGGCTTGCTCTGTTTCGAATCGGCACTTGACATGGGCGTCGCTTGGTCGTAGAAGTGAGTGCGTCAGGTGAACTCACTAGTTCATTATATGAACATATCAATGCCTCCAGCCCGCGCGTGGATCCTGTGCACCCTGCTCTTCCTGGCGACGGCCCTGAGCTTTCTGGATCGTCAGGTGCTCAGCGTGCTGGCGCCCCAACTGATGGGTGAGTTCAGCATGACCAACGCGGTCTACTCGCGCGTCGTGTTCGCCTTCGTACTGAGCTACACGGTGATGTTCTCGCTCGGAGGGCGCCTGATGGACAGGCTTGGGACGCGCCTGGGGCTGCTGCTGTCGGTGGCGGTCTGGACGGCTGCCAGCGCCGCCCACGCCTTCGCTACGGGGCCTTGGAGCCTCGGCGCGGGCCGTCTCTTCCTGGGGGTGGGCGAGGGCGCCTGCTTCCCGGCGGCCACCAAAGGCGCGGTGGAGTGGATGCCGCCCGAGAAGCGCGCGCTGGCCGTCGGATTCGCCAACGGCGGCTCGGCGTTCGGGGCCGTGCTGGCTCCGCCGCTCACCGCGTGGTGGGCCGGCGTGTTCGGCTGGCGGGGCGTTTTTCTGGCGACGGCGATCCTTGGCGTGGCGTGGCTGATCGCGTGGCAAATGGCGTTCCGCGGATTGCCGGCCTCCGTCTCTCAGGGCGGTAGGAGCGGCCCAGGGGTGAGCTTCCGGTCTTTGCTGGCGCGGCCCGCCGTGCGGCGCCTGCTGATCGCGCGGTTCTTCTTCGATCCGGTGTTCTACTTCTACATGTTCTGGATTCCGCAATACCTTTCGCGCGAGCGGCATCTGTCGCTGGCCGAAATCGGCGCGCTCACATGGATCCCGTTCTTCGCGCTGGGCATCACCAACATCGTGGCCGGCCGCGTCTCCGATAGCCTGGTGTCGCGGGGGTGGGAGCCGCGCCGCGCCCGGCTCACGCTGATGCTGGCAGCGGCGGTGCTCACTCCGGCCTCGTGGCTGGTCACCCTGGCCGCATCGGCGCATCTGGCCATTGCGCTCATGTCCGTGCTGACCATGGCCCATGGTTTTTGGATCGCCAACTTCGTCACCCTGATTGGTGACACCGTGGCGCCGGAAGAGGTGGGCACCGCCGTCGGTCTCACCGGTACCGCGGGCGGAGTCGCCGGGATGCTCTCGAATCTCGCCATCGGCGTCGTCGTGGACCAGTTCTCCTTCACACCCGTGTTTCTCGTCACCGCATTGCTCTACCCCGTCGCCTGGCTGATCCTGGCCGCCGGACGACGCCCGGAAAGGACCGCATGAACATCGAACGCCGCAAACCACGCACCGCCCGTGTGGGCATCTTTGGCGTGGGCTATCACGTCTATTGGGATCAGTTCCCCGGCCTGCTCGATGAGCTCCTCGCCAAGCTCGCCGTGCTCGATGGCCGCGTGCGCGCCACCGGCGTGGAGGTCTTCAACTACGGCATGGTCGACAAAGCGCAGGCCGCCTATGCACTGGTCCCGCGCCTGAAGGCAGATGATCTCGACCTCATCTTCTGCGACATGCTCACCTACGCCACCTCGGCGACCTTCGGCGTGATCGTGCGCAATCTCGATGTGCCCATCGTCCTCGTCGCGCTTCAGCCCATGGCCGCGATGGACTACGCCCGCGCCACCACGCGCATGCAACTCGCCAATGACGATTTCTGCTCCGTCCCCGAATTCACCGGCGTGGCCATCCGCATGGGCAAGCGCCCGCCGGAGATGATTCTCGGTACGCTACACGATGATCCCGCGGCCGAGGCCGAGCTCATCGAATGGTGCGATATCGCCATGGCGCTGCACGATCTGCGCAACGCGCGCATCGGCCATTTTGGCCACCCCATCGAGCACATGCTCGATATGCAGACGGATCAGACCGCGCTCACCGCCGCCTTTGGCTGCCACATTGTGCAGACCGAGGCCGACGACCTGCTGGCGCTGGAGCGGCAGGTGACCGACGAAGAGACCGCCCGCAAGCGCGCCGAGATCCTGAACCTGTTCGACACGCCCGACCCCGGCGCGGACCCGGTCACGCGCAAGCTCACGCCAGAGCACCTGGAGACCGCTGCCCGCGTCGCCGTCACGCTGGATAAATTCGTTGCCCACCACGAGCTTGATGGTCTGGCCTACTACTATGAAGGCCAGCCGGGCAGCGCGTTGCGCTCTATCGTCACGAATCTGATTGTCGGCAACTCTCTCCTCACCGCCGCCGGATTCCCCATGTGCGGCGAGTCCGATCTGAAAACCTGCATCGCCATGCTACTGATGGACCGCCTGAACATCGGCGGCAGCTTCGCCGAATTCCATCCCGTCGATTTCAAGGAAGGCTTCGTGCTGGTCGGCCACGACGGCCCGCACCACATCAACATCGCCGAGGGCAGGCCCGCGCTACGCAGCCTGGTGCAGTATCACGGCAAGCCGGGCAGCGGCGCCAGCGTGGAGTTTCGCATCAAGGACGGCCCCATCACGATGCTGAGCATGGGCCTGAACGCCGCCGGCAAATTCCACTTCGTCATCGCCGAGGGGCAGAGCATGCACGGGGCTATTCCCGCCACGGGCAACACCAACACGCGCGGCTTCTTCCTGCCCGATATCCGAACCTTCCTCAAACGCTGGGTCGCCGCCGGCCCCACTCATCATTTCGCTCTCGGCATCGGCCATCACGCCCGCGCGCTGGGCCGTATTGCTGATATCCTCGGCCTCGATCACGTCCTCGTCACTCCGGAGAACCGCGCATGAAGTGCCTGCTGTGGATCGCCTGCGGCCTGCTGATGGCTGCGCCGCCCGATGAGTTGGAGCAGGGCTTTCACCATCCGCCGCCCGCCGCCCGGCCCGATACCTACTGGCTCTGGCTGAACGGCTTCGTCCATCCGGAGTCCGCCCGGGCAGACCTCCAGGCCATGAAAGACGCCGGCTTGGGCGGCGTGCTGATCTTTGACATGGGCGCAGCCGGAGACAAGTCATGGCATCCTCCCGCCGGCCCGGCGTTTCTCAGCCCGCCGTGGATGGCTCAGTTCAAGACTTCCGTCGAACAAGCCCGCGCGCTGGGGCTCGCGGTGGATTTCTCCGTCATCAGCAGTTGGGATATGGGCGGTCACTGGATTGAACCGCGCTATGCCAGCAAGGGGCTCTTCACCATGGAGACCACTGTCGAAGGGGGCGGGGCCGTAGACACGGTGCTGCCGTTCCCGCTCCCGCCGCCGGCCGCGCCCAAGGGTGCCGACGGCAAGCCGGCCTTCTGGACTGACGTGGCCGCACTCGCGCTCCGCAACACCCGCCGCCTGCCCGGTCACGAATTCATCATTCGCTTCGACCCCAACGAAATCCGGACGCTCAAAGAGGTCGTGCTCGATAACGGAACGCCCAATGCGCCCGCTGACCTCGCCGCCACCATGACGCCCACGCGCGAATTCAGCGTCGCCTTCTCGTCCACCGGCACGCAGGAAGCGGACTTCCGCGAGGCCGTCCGAGGCACGTTGCCCGCCGCCGCCGGAGCGCAGCGCTTCCCTGTGCCCGCCGGCGCCACAGGCCGGTACGTCCGGCTACGGCTGCTCAGTGGCCACGACAGCACAAGGCCGCGCTGGACCCTCGGTGAGTTCTCCGTCATCGACGCCAAGGGCGAGAGTGTCGCCGCCTCCCGTCAGGCCGACAACCGTCGCAACGGCGCGCTCATGGTCAGCTCACCCACGCCGCTCGGCTACGACGGCGCCTGGAATCTCGATAATCTCCACGATGGCTCCACGCAAGGCCCCGGCGGCGTTTTCGCCAGCGCCGGACTCCCCGCATTCCAACTCGATAGCGCCGCCGCGGTTGTCGATCTCACCACCAAGGTCGATCGCGCCGGCCGCCTCCGTTGGAACGCCCCCGCCGGCAACTGGACCATCCTGCGCTACGTCTGCATGAACACCGGCGAACGCCTCAAGGTGCCCAGCCCCAACTCCGATGGCTGGGCCACCGATCACCTGGATCCCGAGGCTACCCGCGTTCACATGGATTACGTCATCGCCCGCCTCCGCGAGACCTTTGGAGACCTCCGCGCCAGTGGCATCAAAAACCTCTACCTCGCCAGCTACGAAGTGCGCGGCCTGGTTTGGTCTCCCGGTTTCACCAAGGAGTTTCTGCGCCGCCGCGGTTACGATATGACGCCCTACCTCCCCGCCATCTTCGGCGCCCGCATCGGCGGCGAGGAGCACACCGCGCGCTTCCTCTTCGATTACCGCAAGACCTTGGGCGAGGTGCTGGTCTCCGCCTACTACGACGCTGCCCGCCAGGCCGCCCACGCCGCCGGCCTGGGCATCAAGTCCGAGGCCGGCGGTCCCGGCCCGCCCACCCACAATGTGCCGGTGGATTCGCTCAGCGCCCACAACGCAGTCGATGAAGTGCAGGGCGAATTCTGGCCGTTCTGGCCCAACTCAGACGCCCTCTGGGTGGTGAAGGAGAGCGCCTCCGCCGCGCATCTCTACGGCAAGCCGCGCGTGCACGAAGAGTCCTTCACGTCGTTCGAGGAGTGGCGCGAAGGGCCGCAGGATCTCAAGCCCAGCGCAGACCGCGTCTTTGGCGAAGGCGGCAACCACATCGTCTGGCATACCTGGACTCACAACGCCCCGCAGGCCGGCTTGCCCGGCTGGGCCTACGGTGCCGGTACCCACCTCAACCGCAACGTCACGTGGTGGCCCAGGGCCAAGCCATTTCTCGATTACCTCGCCCGATCGTCTTACCTGTTGCAGCGCGGGATCTTCGTCGCCGATGTGCTCTACTACTACGGCGACGGCGGCTTCAAGTTCATCCCGCCCAAGCATGTCGATCCCTCGCTCGGCCCCGGCTACGACTACGATGTCGCCAACTCCGACATCATCCTCAACCGCCTCACCGTGAAGGACGGACGCCTCACCGTGCCGGGCGGTCCCTCCTACGCCGTACTCGCACTGCCGGACTCCAAAGAAATGCACCCGGCCGTTCTGGCCAAAATTGAGAAGCTCGTCGCTGCCGGCGCCACTATTGTGGGCCCGCGGCCCGTCCGCGCCGTCGGCCTGGAGAATCAACCCGCCGCCGATGCACAGGTCAATTCTCTCGCCGCCCGGTTCTGGAGCCGCGTCATCACCGACAAGCCGCTGCGCCAGATTCTCGCCGCAAGAAATCTCCCGCCTGATTTCACCGCCCCCGCCGGCCTCGATTTCATCCACCGCCGCGACGGTGACACCGACATCTACTTCGTCAGCAACAAGACGGATCAACCGCTGCAGGCGAACGTCCGCTTCCGCGTCGCCCAGCGCGTGCCCGAACTCTGGGACCCCATCTCCGGCGCCATCCAAACGGCCGAATCCTACCGCGTCGAGGCCAATGCCGTGGAGGTCCCGCTGGCCTTCGCCAAACACGGATCGATCTTCGTCGTCTTCCGGCGCCAGGCGCCCATCGGCAGCGTACCCGCCACGGCCCGGCCAGCCTTCGTTTCGCGCACACTCCCTATCGAGGGCGCCTGGGAGGTCGAGTTCGAAAAAGACCGCAAAGCTCCGCCGCGGATCACTCTCGCTACGCTGGATTCCTGGACCACCCAGCCCGACCCCGGCATCCGCAACTTCTCCGGAACGGCCCGCTACCGCAAGACGTTCACTGTGCCGGCCAACTGGCAATCCTCCGGTCAGCGCGTCTTCCTCGATCTCGGCGACCTTTGGACCATCGGCGAAGCCTGGCTCAACGGCAAGCCCCTGGGCATCCTCTGGACCGCCCCCTTCCGCGCCGATTGCACCGCCGCCCTGCGCGACGGCCCCAACGAGCTGATCGTTGATGTCACCAACACGTGGCTCAATCGCATAGCCGGCGACGCCCGCCTGCCCATGGCCGAGCGCATCACGCACACCAACATCCAGGCCTCCGGCTTCGTACCCTGGGCCATGCTGGAGCCCCTCCGCTCCGGCCTCTTCGGTCCCGTGCGTTTTGAGACCGCCCCTCGCAATCAGGCACAATGACCGTGTGGAACTCTCCCCCGAACAGCGCGCCGCCGTCACGCGCACCAATCAGGATGCCTGCTGCGTCGCCGGCCCCGGCTCGGGCAAGACCAGAGTTCTCGTTGAGCGCTACGCCTGGCTGATCGAGCAGGGCGTTGAGCCGGATGCTATCCTCGCCATCACATTCACCGACAAGGCCGCCACCAACATCAAGCAGCGGCTGGTGAATCACTTTGGCAACGACAACGACAAGCGCCGAGCCGTCGAAAAGGCGCCCGTCTCCACCATCCACTCCTTCTGCCAGTCCCTCCTCAAGGAACACTCCATCCGTGCCGGCCTCGATCCCCGCTTCTCCGTGATGGACGCCCGCCAGGCCAGCGCGCTCCAATCCGCCACCATGGAGAGCATTCTGGATCAGTTCGCCGCCGAGCGCCGCGCCGAGTTCATAGCTTGCGTCGAGGCTTGGGCCGCCAACGATTTCTCCCAGGCGCTCCTCTCCGTGCACGATGCTCTGCGCATGGGCGGCGGCGCACGCCTCGCGCTTCAGAATCTCACCAGATTCCACCCCGATGCCGCCCTCGATTCCGCCGCTGCCGCCGTCCGTCAGATGCTCGCCGATTCCCCCGCGCCCACCTCCGATGCCCAGCGGCGCCGCATCTCCGGCGGTCTCGATTGGCTCGCCCGGCGCGCCGATCTGACGCCCCTGGAATGGCTCGCCGCCTTCTCCATGGACAAGCGCGGCCTCAAACCGGGCCACCCCATCTACGACTCCATCGATCGCGTCAAGGCTCTCCTCGCCGACGCCCGCTCCGAGGTGGTGGCCTCTTTCTTTCTCCCGCAGCGCGAGCTGATCCGCGAGATCCTCATCGCCTTCGACGACGCCTACGCGACTGCCAAACACTCCGCCTCTCAACTCGATTTCGGCGACCTCGAGGAGAAAGCTCTTGCCCTGCTCGAGCGCCAGCACGATATCCGTCAGGAGACGCAGGATCGCTATCACGCCATCCTCATGGACGAACTCCAGGACACCAATCCCATCCAGTGGCGCATCGTCGATCAGATCCGCAGCCCGGGCCGCTTCTTCGCGGTCGGTGACGTCAACCAGTCCATCTACGGCTTCCGCCACGCCGCGCCGGGCCAGTTTCTGGAATACCAAAAGGCGGTCGCTGCCTCCGGCGGCGTGATTGATCGCCTGCAAAAGAACTACCGCAGCCGCGTCGAGATCCTCGATACCGTCATCGCCGCCACGGTCACCACCGTGTGCCCCGGCGTTCAGCCCCATGAGCTTCCGGCCGGCCGCGAGTATCCCCCCGCCTCCGGCCCCTTCGTCGAAATCCAGCGCTACGAGGCCGCCGAAGGTGATGAGAATGGTCTCGAAGCCCAGTGGATCGCCCGGCGCCTGCGCGAGCTTCACGATACGCTCCTCGTCGGGGACGAGTGCCGCAAAGTCAAATTCAGCGACATGGCGATTCTCTGCCGCAGCAAGGGTCCCTTCCCGGAACTCGAGGCCGCGCTGCTCCGCTTCGGCATCCCCTGCGCCATCGACCGCGGCCGCAACTTCTTCGAGGAGCCGGAGATTCTCGACCTCACCAACTGGCTCCGCGTGCTCGACAATCCTACGATGGAGCTCCCGCTCTTCGCCCTGATCCGCTCGCCCTTCTTCGGCGTGAGCGATGAACAGATCGCCACCCTCCGGCAGCAGGGCGGCCTCGCTCCGGAGCCGGCCCTCCAGCGCATCCGGGACGCCCGCGCGCTCCTCGCCGGCCTTCCCGCCGATCGCGTGCTCAGCCTCCAGCTCGATCAGACCGGCTACCTGGAATCTCTTCAGCCGCCCGCCCGCGCCAACGTCAACAAGTTCCTGCAGATCCTGCGCGATCTCGAATCCAGCCACCCCGGCGACCTCGCCCTCCACCTCGAACTCATCGACGATTTCCGCGCCACCGGCGAAGAGCCCAACGCACCCGATGTCGATGCCGCCGACGCCGTGCAGGTCCTCTCCATCCACTCGGCCAAGGGCCTCGAATTCCCCGTCGTGGTCATCGCCGCCATGCACCGCGAGCCCAGCGGCACTCCTGATCCCATCTGCTGGTCCGCCGCCACCGGCCTCGGCCTCAAGTGGTTCGTCCCCGGCACCGCCGAGCGCGTCCCTGATCCCGCCATGAATGCGTTCGATTCCTTCCTGTCGGAGCGCGAACGCCACGAAGAAGACCGCCTGCTGTACGTCGCCATGACGCGCGCCGAAGAGCGCCTGATCCTCTCCTGGAAGTTGGGCAGCCGCGCGCCCAAATACTGGGCCGCGCACATCGAGCGCGCCCTCGCCCCGCAGTGCCCCATCACCACCCACAAGGGCACGCCGGATCTCCTTCCATCCCCGGACCTCTCCACCCGGCCGCCGGAGCTCTTCGAGATCGTGCCCGAATTCGAGGCCGGCCAGGCCAGCGCCGCCGTCGCCGTCACCGCCGTTTCGCTCTGGGCTGATTGCCCCCGGCGCTACCTCCTCGCCACCCTCCTCCGCTGGCCCGAGCCGCCCGCCGATCCCGGAGGCCACTCCAATGCCATGGCGCTCGGCACCGAGGTCCACGAGTTGCTCGGTCGCAAACGCACCGATGCCTCGCCAGAAGCGCACGCCCTCGCCCAGGCCTTTCTCGATAGCCCCTTCGGGCAGCGCGCCGCCGCCGCCCACAGCGCCCAGCGCGAATACGACTTCCTGGTCTCGCTGGAGGGTACGCTCCTCCGCGGGCAGATCGATCTCTGGTGGGATGAGCCCGGCGGCGCCGTCCTGCTCGATTACAAGACCGACAAGTTCCTCACGCCGGAGCGCACAGCCTCCTACGAACTGCAACTGCGCCTCTACGCACTAGCACTCGAGAAGCTCACCGGTCGCGCCCCGAAAGAAGCGTGGCTCTTCCCCCTGCGCACCGCTGAGCCCCATCGTGTGGATCTCTCCGTACCCGTGCTCGACACCCTGCGTCAGTTCCAACAGGCCGAATCTGCCGGTCACTTCCCCATCCGCGAAGCCGCCCGCTGCCAGTACTGCCCCTACCTGGCCGGCGCCTGCCCGGTGGCGTCTGTCAAGGCCGTGCCCAATATCGATCCCGAGCCCGAACTACCAGACCCTTGGTTTTGACGCCCAGTTGGATCTTTCGGAACTCCGGCGCCACCGCCGGTGTATCCGAAACATACCCGACGCTATACTGGCTCCGCAGCTCTTCCTGAATCAGGTCAAAGACTTGCTCAATGCCCAGCTTCCGTGAGACCTCCAGGTAGCGCCCGCCGGTCTCCCGCGACATTCTCTGCAACACGCCGCTGCCGCCGTGGCCGCCGAAGTCCGAAAATAGGATCGAATAGATCAACGTGTCCACGCGCTGCGCCGCCTCAATCGCGTTGGCCAGCGTTGCCTCGCTTCCCACGTCCTCGCCATCGGTAAGCAGGATCAACGCCTTGCGCCCGTTCTGCTCGCGCAGAATGTCGCGCGAGACCTTCACCACCGCATCGTAGAGCCGCGTGCCGCCGCCAAACCGTTCCAGCTCCTTCTGGGTCTGTGTGTCCACCAGCGAGAGCGCCTCCTGCAACTCGCGGCGCGACGACGTCAGCTTCTGCCGCACGTACACGCCGATGTCAAACTGCGCGATGAAGACCTTGTCCTTGTTCTCGCGCAGCACCTGATCCACAAAGCGGAAGCTGGCGGCCCGTTCCGAAACTAGCACCCGCTCCTGGCTCCCGCTGGTATCCACCATCAGCCCGAGCGTCAACGGCAGATCCGATTCGCGCGAGAAATATTGGATGGTCTGAGGCCGGCCGTTCTCCAGCAGCGTGAAGTCGTCCTTGCTCAGGTCCCGCACGATGGCGCCTTGCTTGGTCTGTACCGCGGCCAGCAGGTTCACCACGTTCACGCCGGAGCGGAAGACAGGCTCCTGCACGGCGGCCGCGCAGGACAGCATGAATTGACGCCTGGAAGGGTGCACACCTCCAAAATGGCACGTTTTCGCGGTGCCGGCTCTGGAGGTGCCCGCCCCTACCCCTCCTTCGGCCTCAGAAACGACGTATATACCGCCGCCCCCGCCACAATCACATTCGCCACCACCACCGGCGGTGCGCCGATCGCAATTCCATACGCCACCCAAAGGCACGCCGCACCCGCCTGGATCCGCCGCAGCGTCGATTGCCCGCGGATGAAGTACGACACCGAAAACACCGCCGTCGCCACCCAGCCCAGTGCGTCCAGCATCATGCCACCCCCTGCGCGCCCGCCGCCACCGGAGCGCCAGAACGGCAAATGGTCAGCGAGTCCGTCCGCACCTTGTCCCACTCCCGCAGGAAGAACCCGTGCGCTTCAAAGAATGTCCGGATCCGCGTCGGGCTCCAGCCTACGATATCCTCCAGCACCGGCACCAGCACGCTCAGCGCATCGTCGCTCAGAATCGTGCGCTGCGCGATCTGCGTGATGTATTTGTTCTCCGATACCGCAATCGTCAGCCCGTCCAGCCGGTTCACGTGCATCATCACGTGCACGTCGGAGCTCCCGTCGCCCACATACACAATGCGGTCATGGCTCACCGGCAAGCGGGACCGTAGTTCGTCCAGTTCCGCCACCTTGCCGTACCCGGCCGGCACTTTGATGATCGATTGGATCTCGCCCGTGCCCTCGTTGTACTGGAACTTCGTACCGATGATGTGGTCCTGCGGGACAATGCCCTCCAGCGCGGAGTGGATCACTTCCTGTGGCGCGGCCGAGATCACGTAAAACGAAAAGCGATGCCCCTCAATGCTCTGCAGCATCTGCGAGAGCAGTTGGATGTTCTCCTTCAGCCGGATATGCCTGCCGGCTTCCACCAGGTGCTCCTTGCGCACTCGGCGGTACTCCGGATCGTGCAACAACAGATAGGCCAGCTCGCCACCCTGTTGAATCAGGTGGATCTTGGAGAGGCCGCTGATGCGCTCCGCGAAGTTGGAAATGCCGAGCATCTCGCTCAGCACGATCCCCGAATCGTTAAAGCTCAGCGTCTGGTCGAAATCGCTGACGAGGATATAGTCTTTGAGTCTAGGTTCGAAACCTTCTTGCATGTCACTGTCTCCTATGGATTTTGTGGAGTCAAGTTCCTGCAGCAAGGCAGAGAGGCGGGCGGACTACTGGGACCGGGATTCCGGTCTACTCCTGCTTAGATGTCGTGGGGCGCGGAAGGATTCAGCCGTGCATCACGACGAACTCAAACACACGCGGGTCCAGGCCCCGCTCCTGCAACTGTGTGACGCAATCCACAACCGATGCGCCGATGGCTTCAATCCGCTTCAGGGGGATTGTGGCTGGGGTGTAGACCTCAAGCGCCACCCACTTGCCGGCGAGCGCGCCACGCTCTTCTATCGAGAGACGCTCAGGCGCCCTGCCAATCATCGTCGAGGAGTCCATTCCCTGTGATCTTATCGCATCGAGCGCAGTTGCATCAGCACGGCGTCCAGCCCCTTGCGGCGATACATCTCGGCCAGCCGTTGCGCCTCGCCCGAGGCTGGCAATGCAGCCATCGCCGGCGCCACCCACATCTCGCCGTCGGCAAACTCCACCGCCGCCGGATACGCCGTCAAGCCCGCCACCGCCCGCGAGAATCGCAGAGTGTTCTCTTTCCGGATCGTCGTCCGCTGGCCCGATGGCAGGCTCAACTCCGCCGGCAGCGTGCCGCCGGCAAATTCGCGCCCCTGCCCGTCCCGCGCCAGCCACCCCAGCTCCACATAGCGGACCGCGCGCTTCGATCGGTTTTGCACTTCAATCCTGGGCGAACGCGCCTCCGTCCCATCCATCTGCGCCGAACCGGACAGCAGTTCCACCGGCGATTCAGGCATCTGCAAAAACGCAAACTCAAGCTGCCGCCCCGCTTCCACATTCGTCGCCGGCAGGGAACGCGCCATCTGCACGCCGCCCGCCTGCTCCGTCACGCGCGAAAGCACCGCCAGCAGTTTCTTTTGCAGCGCGTCGCGCCCGCCGCTCTCCAGCGCCGCCAGCATCGCCTTGCGGTCCCGCCGCGCCTCCATCTCCCACGCCACCATAGCCCGCTTGGCCTGCAGGCGATTGGGCCCGTAGAAGACCAAGTCCTCAAACAGCACGCCGTCCAGCCCCACCTCCACCAGCGCGCCCGCACCCTGAGCCAGCGGCCGCATCAGACGTAGATCCACGCGAATGGGGAACGTCTCGCCAGGCGGCACGTCCAGGCTCGGCACCGTCACCGATGCCTTGCCGCCCGGAGTTACCTCCTGCGCCAGCACCAGCAGCGAAACGCCGCGCACACGCCGCGGCGACGTATTCTTCAGCGTCAGGGTCGAGTGCAGATCCACCACCAGCGCGCCGCCGCGCGCCGTGGCCCGCGATTGGCCCCAATCGGCCGATACCAACGACAACGGCCCTTCGCCCGGCAGATTTACCTTAAACGAGCTCTTCGGATCCAAAGGCACGTCCGGCCCTTGCGCCAGCAGCGCCGCCGCCGAGACCGCCAGTAGCAGGAGTCTATTGCGCCGAAACATGATGAATTGTCACCTGGCCCGTTTCCGAATCGACATAGCTGGCCCGCGCGCCGCCGTCCCAATTGACGGTGGTGGTGACGGGCGTTTTACCGGGGTTCAACAGCGTCAGCGCCGATCCGTGATCCTGCAGCGCCAAACCCTCGGCTTGGGCTTCTAAAAAGACAGGCGCATGGGCGGCCTGCAAAGCCGGATTAGCTCCGTGCGAAGGCAGCATCCAACTCGCTACCGCTACCACCGCCATTGAGGCCATCACCACGCCCAACTGCCACGCCCACGCGTCCCGTGTCACGCTCAGCGGCGCCGGCGTCTCCGCCACAATCGCGCCCGCCGTCAATCCCAACCGGATGTTGGCGCGCATCTCCGCAGCCATCCCGTCCCAATCCAGACCCGCCGGCATCTCCAGCGCCTCTGTCTTCAATACAGCCAGCACCTGCCGGATCGCCTGTACCTCATTGCCGCACTGACCGCACAGATGCACGTGCGCGCCTGCCCGCGCCATCGCCCACAGGTCCAGATCCCCGCGTACGTAGAGCGCCAATACCTCGGGAGCCGGATGTTTCATCACGGTTTCCTCCTCTCCAGGTACTTCCTGAACTTCGTCCGCGCATTGGCGATGTGCGAACGGACCGTCGCTTTCCCGCAATTCAATCGCCGCGCCACTTCCTCCGCCGGTAGATCCTCAACATCCCTCAGAATCAGCGCCTCGCGCTCCCTCGGCGTCAGCCGGTTCAGCCCCTCCTGCAGGTAGTCCTGTTGCTCGCTCTGCAACAGCAATGCCTCCGGGCTTCGCTCCGGCGCCGTGGGCAGCGGGTCCATCGATTCATCGATTTCGGTGAAGTGCGCCCGGCCCTGCCGCCGCAGAAAGTCGATCGCCGTATTCGACGCAATCCGCGAAAGCCAGTGCGCCGCCTTCTCCAGATCCTTCAACTGCTCCTGCCGCTGCAGCGCCTTGATGAAGGTCTCCTGCGTCAGATCCTGCGCGTCCGGCACGTTGCCCACAATCCGGTAGATGATCAGGAACACGCGCCTCATGTTCGCCTGGACGAACTCTTCCTGGCGCGCCTGCCATTCGGCCGATGGCGCGGGAGTCAGCGGAGTGTCGCGTCTCTCGCTCACATGAAATTCCAGTACTTGCAGCTTAGCGCGCATAGGGTCCGCTGCCAAGGATGACGCTCCAATCGGCTCATTCGTGCAAGACAACATTCGGAGCTATGCTGAAAACGTACGAATCGAACCACGATGTCCGATTCAGGAAATTTCCCATGTCAGGAAGTCCTTATATCTTATGAACCTAGCATCCAGTATGGCCCGCCTCGGCACCGAAACCGCCTTCGAAGTGCTTGTCCGCGCTCGCGGCTTGGAGGCCCAGGGCCGCCACATCATCCACCTCGAAATCGGCGAGCCTGATTTCAATACGCCCCGTCACATCGTCGACGCAGCCAAAGACGCCCTCGATCAGGGCTGGACCCACTACGGACCCACCCAGGGCCTGCCGGAGTTGCGCCAGTCCATCGCCGCCTACGTCAGCCGCACCCGCGGCATCGACGTGGGGCCGGAGCGCGTCTGCGTCGTCCCCGGCGGCAAGCCCATCATCTTTTTCCCCATGATGGCCCTGCTCGATCCGGGCGATGAAGTCATCTACCCCAATCCGTCATTCCCCATCTATGAGTCCATGATTAACTACCTGGGCGCCGTACCCGTGCCCATGCCGCTCATCGAAAGCCGCGGTTTCAGCTTCGATCTCGACCTTTCCGCTCCAAGCTCTCCAGCAAAACCAAGCTCATCATCCTCAACTCGCCCGCCAACCCCACCGGCGGCGTCATCCCGGCCGAGGACATCGCAGCCATGGCGGAGATGCTGCGCGATCGCGACGTCATGGTGCTCTCAGACGAAATCTACTCTCGCATGAGCTACGGCCGCCCCCCGGTTTCCATCTCCACCTTCCCCGGCATGCTGGACAAGACCATTATTCTGGACGGCTTCTCCAAGACCTACGCCATGACCGGCTGGCGCATGGGCTATGGCGTCATGCCCACGTTCCTCGCCGCCGCGGTGACCAAGCTGATGGTGAACTCCAACTCCTGCACTGCCAGCTTCACCCAGCGCGCCGGCATCGCCGCGCTCGAAGGGCCCCAGGAGCCAGCCGAAGAGATGATCGCCGAGTTTCGCCGCCGCCGCGACGTCTTCGTGGCCGAACTCAACGCCATTCCCGGCCTGCGCTGCCCCATGCCCGAGGGCGCCTTCTATGCCTTCCCCAATATCGAGGGGACAGGCTGGAAGTCCAAGCCTCTGGCCGATGCCCTGCTCGATCAGGCCGGCGTCGCCTGCCTCTCCGGAACCGCCTTTGGCGCCTTCGGCGAAGGCTACATCCGGTTCTCCTACGCCAACTCCCTGGACAACCTCATGGAGGCCGCCAAACGGGTCAGAACCTTCCTGGAGTCCAATAGTTCACAGAAACTTCAGTCTAAGTAAAAATTAACCCAAACAGATGTCCTCTTTCGCCTGCTTTTTGCGCTTACCCAGACGTGGAACATGCAGGTGTCATTCTCATCGGTCCTCAAGGGCGAGTTCTCGCCATCAATCCGGAAGCCCGCCTCATCCTTTCCGAGGCTGACGGATTGGCCATCGAGCAGGACCGCCTCGCAACATCGGCCGGTCTCTGCCCCATGGAAGGTCTGACGAGTGTCATACGGCCCAGCGGCAAGGAGCCCTATGTCCTGTGGGTCACCCCGTTGCTCAACGGTTCGCCGGTCCCCAGCTACCGGGCGGTTACCATCTACCAGTCTACGGACCGGAAGCCGCTCGATCTGGCCGTGCTCAAGGCGACTTTTAAGTTCACGCGCGCCGAACTCTCGTTGGCCGAGCAGATCCTGCTCGGCCGCAGACCGCAGGAGGCTGCCGAGGCGCTGGGCGTGACCATTCACTCCGTACGCACCTACCTCAAGCGCTTGTACAACAAGGCCGGCGTCCGAACCCAGGCCAAGTTGGTCCGCAAGCTGCTCCAGGTAGTTCAGTCTCTCCCTGATAGTCCCAAGTGACATTTACACTTCGTCCCCCACATCCAGGCGGCGCTCCGCCGCTCCGCCATCTTCTAATGCGCCGTGGGTGCGCGGCAAGATAGGCGAGTTTCTGCGCCGCCACCGTTAGCGAGTACCCGTGGCCCTGCGGGCCGCCAATTGCCATAGCGGCGCGCGCGGCGCTGGTAAGGTCATTGATTTCAACGCGTTACCGAGCCGTGACCGTCAGGGAGCGGTGCACCCGGGCAGATGCGTCTTCAACGGAGCCGGCGCGGTGATTCACTATTTGGACGGGCTGATCTCAAATCGCCCCCCATGGCACCCCCTGAGGAGCGTCACCCTACCGGGCCGTCCGGTTTGACCGTCCGCCCGGAAAATCGGCTACACTCTCAGAGCAACACCATTCCTCGTGTCAGACCTTCGCGTCAGGAGCGGCAAAATGATGCACCCAAGCCGGCAGGCAACATCCGTTCTCCTCGGGCGGATCGCAGTTCTCGCTCTCGCCCCCCTTTTTCTCCTTACGGCGCCAGCCCAGGACTGGTCGCAGTTTCGCGGGCCCAACGCCTCCGGTGTGTCCAGCGCCACGGACCTCCCTCTGGAATTCGGCCCGCAGACCAACGTGGTTTGGAAAACCGCTCTGCCCGCTGGCAACTCATCGCCCATCCTCGCCGCCGATCGCATCTTCCTCACCGCCGTCGAGAATGATACACTTCTCACCTTCGCCGTCGACCGTGCCACCGGTCGCATCCTCTGGAGGCGCCAGGCGCCCCGGCCTCGCCGCCAGGTGATCGACCGGCCCGCCAACGGTCCTGCCTCCGCCTCGCCGGTCAGTGATGGCCGCAACGCCTACGTCTTCTTCCAGGATTTCGGTCTGCTTGCCTACGGTCCCGATGGCAACGAACTGTGGCGCATGCCGCTCGGCCCGTTCACTAACCCCTTTGGTCACGGAGCGTCTCCGGTGCTCGCCGGAGACACCCTCCTCATGGTTTGCGATCAGGACACCGGCTCCTACCTGCTCGCCGTTGACAAACGGAGCGGCAAGGTTCTGTGGCGCACCCCGCGCCCCCACGCCCAGCGCGGCTACGCAACGCCGATCCTCTACACGGATCCCGATGGAATGCGCCAGGTCATCGTCGCCGGCTCCTATCGCCTCTCCGGCTACGAGCTAAAGACCGGCAAGGAGATCTGGTGGATACGCCGCCTGCCGTGGCAGATCAAGCCCACTCCCATCGTGGAAAACCACACCGTCTACTTCGTCACATTCTCCGGTGAATCGGAACCCGGCCAGCAGGAGATCCTGCCCCCCTTTGCCGAGGCCCTCGCCAAACTCGACGTCAACAAGGACGGCAAACTCTCCAAAACGGAGATCGTCGATGAACGCGCCCGCGGCCGGTTCGAGGAGTACCTGGATCTGGACCGCACGGGCTTTCTGGAGGAGCGCGATTGGGTGCAACTCCAGGAGCGGCGCCTCGGAGAGAGCGGATTTCGCGCCTATAAGCTCGGTGGCAAAGGCGATCTGACGGAATCCGGCCTGCTCTGGAAGCAAGCCAAATCTCTGCCCAACGTGCCGTCGCCGCTGCTCTATCGCGGCGTTTTGTACGCACTCAAGGAGGGTGGCATTCTTACCTCCTACAACCCGGAGACCGGAGCCATTCTCAAGCAGGCCCGCGTCGATGGCGCGCCCGGCGATTACTTTGCCTCGCCCGTCGCCGCCGACGGCAGGCTCTACCTGATTAGCGAGGGCGGCAAGGCCGCTGTCATCCAGGCCGGTGCGCAGTGGTCCGTCTTGCGGGTGAACGACCTCAACGACGGGTCGAAATCGACACCGGCGTTTGCAGGCCGCCAGATGTTTGTCCGCACCTACGAAGCACTTTACTGTTTCGCCAAACCCTGAACTGCTGGCTGCTCTTCCGCCACCCACTCGTACCACGGCGTGTCCGCGCTCAGCCGCATGCGGTACCCTTCGTCGGTCTTTACCAGCTCCATGGGCTCCATCCGCTCGCCGTTCGGCCGCAACGGATACACCACCATGCCCGGCGCCGCCGTCCGCACCTGCACAATCGCCTCCACGCGCTCCATCCATACGGGGCCCACGCCCCCATTCAGATTGCCGGAAGGCTTATTCGCCGCGTCGGGTTTCAGCGTGTAGTAGCCGGCGCCATAAGGGACAATCGGTTGCGGCTCCGGCGGGTCGCTGCCCGGTAACGTCCGCAGTGTGTAACCGGGGTTGGACAACAGCATCCGCCGCGATTCGCTGATCGGATAACCGTCCAGAGCAGTGAGCAGAATGTTCGCCGTGCCCCGCGCCCCTTCCGCCAGTTCCACGTCCATCGCGCCTGCCGTCACTCGCGTTTTGCCCACAAACCCAAACACGCCCGCCGCCTGCGGGGCATGGATCAGAAACAGCTTGCCCGGCAGGTCGTAAGTCATCTGCCCGGTGTCGGACGTGGCAGGGAAAGTCACCTTCGCCTGCGCCGCCTCCGGCAAAGTCCCGTCCAGGTCCGGACGCAATCGCACCGGGTGGATCACGGCATTCCGCGGGTCGTATTGCCCGGTTGCCGTAAAGAACGCGTTGAATCCGCCGCTGCGCCGCTCGCGCGTGTAGCGAATGCGCTGTTCGAGCGGCGCCGGCAGGTCGATCGGCTCCCGGCCCGCCTCAATCGCCCCACTCCGGAACAACCACGCCGATTGCCCAACGTTCGGATACTTGGTCCAGTCCCCGTTCAGATTGAAGCCGCTCGGCACGCCGTCATCCCACCCGCGGCTATGGGCGTAAGCAAAGTGCATCAACGCGTCCCAGTTCTGAAACGCCGCGAATACCGAAAACGTCGGGTTCATCTCTGCCGCGTAAGTGTTCGGCCAGGGCTGATTGAACTCGCTGACCGTATAGGGAAATCCGTGCGGCCGCGCCGTCGCCGCCTGCAGAAATACGTCCAGGCCGGTTGCCAGGTTCGAGATGTCGCGGAACCGCCAGTCCCGCCCGTCCCAAGCCACGTTCGGAAAGGCGTAGTGATCCACGTACCAGTGCTTGTCGAAGTAATCCAGGCCGGCCTGCGAGTCGATGGACATCAGCCCCGAAAACTCCTGCTGCGTACCGGTCACCGGCACCAGACTGTCCACGGAAGTTCGCACGCCCGCCAGCAGGCTATGGGAATAAGCCCTGTCCCGATCGGCCAGGAAGCGGATGAAGTCGTTCGTTCTACCTTCAGTGCCGGGTTGCAGTCCATTCGGCATGGCGATGTTCTCGCTTTCCAGCGATTCGCCGTCATCCAAGCCGCGCAATCCCGCCTGACGCAGCGACACGCCCCGCACGTACACCGGTCCACCGGCGTTTTCCAGCCACAATCCAAATCGCCCGGAGGCGGCCGCGCCCACCGTCGCCGTGAATCCCCAGCGCACCTTCTGCCACTGGTTGGTCACCGCCAACGTGCGGCTACCGGCGGTGCCCCACGGATCTCGGTCCTGGCCCACGCGCCATGCCACCTGCCCAATCGCTCCGTCCGCCAGGTCGGCGCGGATCTCCACCTCGGCCACGTACGACGTCCCCGCCTCCAGCGTGAAGTTGATCTGCTTGAGGATGACCCAGTTGCCCACCTGCTCCATGGTCACCTTCACGCCGTCCTCCGTGGTCTCCAGACGCGCCCGGGCCGGGCTGTGGACCTCCAGTGCCGCCCAGCGTCCCGGTAGCGCCTCGGGGCCTTCCGGCGTGCTGGCGCCCCACTCTGCCCGCAACTCTTCCGTCGATGTCTTGGCGCCGCGCAGGTACGTGTTCCATTGCCGCTGCGCCTCGGCCGCGTACTCGCCCACCACGGTACGATCGAACTCGCCAGTCTGCCACGAGTACAGCAGCGAGGTCTCGTTGTTCAACTCCACCATGGCCAGCACGGGATCATCGCGCAGCGCCAGTTCGTCCAGCAGCCTCTGAGCGAATTCCGCCTGCAACGCCACCATCCGCGGCTCAATCATATGCAGCGGCTTCGACTGGTTGGGAAACGCCACGCCCGCCGGCAGTGCAGGCACCTGATCCACGGCGGGCCGGAATACGTAGCCCACTTTTAGATTGATGTTGGCGTAGATGCCCTCTGCCTTCAATGCATCCAGAAAGGTCCGCAGCCGCCCCATCGACACGGGGTTGAACGTCGGGTAGGGCCCTGTCGTCAGGATCGAATTGGCGCTCGCCGGATTCGAATCCGGCTGCGAGTCCATATGGTGAAACCGCACCAGATTGACGCCCATTCGCCGCAGCCGCCGCGCGATTCGCGGGGCGTCCTCCGGGGTAGGGAAGTTCGCGCCAAACGCCAGATTGACACCGAAAAGGCGCACTCGCTCATCGTCGTCCGTCTGCGGCGCCAAGTCCGCGCCCACCCGGAAGAACTGGCCGTCGCGCACGAAGATGCGGTCCTTCGCCTCCAGCGGATTGTTCAGAAAGCTAAAGTCCGGCGCACCCGTCAGCCCATCCTGGTCGATTGGAAATGGATAGAAGGACTGCTGCGCAAACGCCGGAACCAACAGAAGGAATGCAAGTAAAGGCCGCATATCGGACGTACTAGTCCGATCCTATCAGAGGCCGGCACGGAAGACCCCGTCCAATGGAATGTCCAGCGCGCCGGACTGGCCCGTGTCCAGGCTCCTCACCAGGATTCGCAATCGCACCGCGTCGAAGCGCGGTGTCCAACGCCGTGTGTACGGTATTCCTTCGCGCAGCGTCCTGGGCCAGTCACTGGTGGAGACATTGAGTTTGGCCGTCTCCGTGTAGGGCGTCACTCTGCCTTCGGCTGATACGTCGGCCACTGTGATCTCAATCGAGCCGGCATACTTGCCGCCGGCGCCGCCCAGCGGTAGAGTCTCCGCATCCACCTGGACGAAGAGACGGACCGCGCCCGGGCCGCGCTCAGAATCAGGTTCACAGCGCGCGTTCATGAGAATGGCAGTGGAGCCGAGCGGATTGCGAAGGGCCGCCTGTAGCCGCTCCTGGTCTTGAGCCTTCGTGTCCGGGGATTCGGCGGCCAGTTGGAATCCCTCCCGATGCCGCAGTCGGATGCCCGCGCGGTTCACCTTGATAGCCAGCGGGGTCCATGACTCCGAGGCGGCGTCGTCGGCATAGAAGGCGAGGGTATAGCCCGCGCGCTGCTCGGCTTCGACGGTTTCGATGGCGGTAGCCACGCTATTGCTGTAGTTGATGTAGTGCCCGCCCGTCAGCTTGGCGAGCAGGCTGGTCCCGAGGCGGGCGTCCTCGGTTAGCTTGACTGCGTCCGAGATGTACTGCGGAGTCTGGCTGGCCGGATTGTGGTTCGGCGCAACCAGGCCCCGCGTGTCGAAATAGTACAGGACGACGTTGGCCTCGGCCAGGCGGCGAGCGGTCTCCTGGATCAGGTTGTAGTAGTGGATGATGCGATTGTGAGGATCATGGGCGGTCAACTCACCGATCACCTGGATCAGTGGAAGTCCACCGCCGGCCCAAATGAGGTTCTTACGTCCAGGCACGCTGGAGAGGTGACGCCCAAGGGCCTTCATGGAGGCGAAAGCAGCCTCCAGACGATCGGTCTTTATCCTTCCGGCTTGCCAATTCTCCGCCGCCAGCATCCGGTCCATGGACTCCTGCCATTGCGGGGCGCTCGCACCGAACACCCCTGCCAATGCCCGGGCATCGGCCTGCAGTGAAGTGAAGTCGTTCTCGCCGTTGGGCAACCGGTTCAGCGACAGGCTGTTGATCCGCCGGCACAGATCCTCCGGATTCGCGGTGAAGTCGTGCAGCACGCGGAAGCTGGTGCTCAGCTGATAGAGCGCCACGCGCGTATCGGGAGGCAATGTTCGGAGGTAGCGCAGCAACTGCGCGCGGAGCCGGACCTCGTCCGAAACCGTCGAATTGAGCGTGTCGATGACAATGGCTGTGACGTTGCGCGCCGCGGCCGGCGTGTACTCCGGCCGGTTCGTGAACACATAGCGGGGCAGCGGTTTTAGGTCGCGCTTCATGCCCGCGACGCCATCGAATTGAAGAAATGCGATGGGGCGGTTGCGGCCTCCCGCGGTCACCGTGAAATCGGCTTTGCTGAGGCCAACGACAGGCCTGCCGTTGGAATCGGTGACAGAAACGCTCGCCTCCACCAGACGCGTAGTGCTGCGGAACGTCGGCGTGGGCTCCTGTGCAATCGCAGCCGGGATCAGGAGGAGGAGCAGTGCGTGTTTCATCCGGTACTTCCGAATTCGTAGATGCGCCGCTGCCAGTCTCGGTTTCGCTGAGTGTTATATACTCGCCCCCGGAAGAGGAGAATTCCCATGGCTTCCGGAATTGACCGCCGCGCGTTTGTGAGCTCCGCCGCCGCCGGCGGTGTGTTCAGCATCGTGCCGAGACCTGTTCTGGGTGGCGCCGGTTACGTGGCGCCGAGCGATAAGATCACGTTCGCGCACATCGGCATGGGCACGCAGAGCTTCACCGAGCTTGCCGGGTTGCTCGCCGATCCGGCCATCCAGATCGTCGCCGTGTGCGATCCCAACCGCAGCACCAACGATTATGTCGAATGGGGCAAAGGCTCCATCCGCAATACGATCCGGCGGATTCTGGACAAGCCCAATTGGCAGGCTAACGAGACCGGCTGTCCCGGCGGGCGCGACATCGGCAAGGAGGTGATCGACGCCTACTACGCCAACCAGCGCGGCAAGGACCAGTTCCGCGCCGTGAACGCCTACGCCGATTTCCGTGAGCTTCTCGAAAAGGAGCGCGACATTGACGCGGTGAAGGTCATGACGCCCGATCATCTCCATGCCACGGTTGCGGTGGCGGCGATGAAGAAGGGCAAGCATGTGATGATGCACAAGCCGCTCGCTAATCGCATGTTTGAGGCACGTTTAGTGATCGAAACTGCACGTAAAACGCGCTTAGCGACACATTTTTTGCCGTATGGCGCGGGCGAGGGCAACCGCCGCATTGCGGCACGGATCAAAGAAGGCGTCATCGGCAATCTGCGCGAAGTCCACAACTGGTCCAACCGTCCGGTGTGGCCGCAGTACACCGAGATCCCGAAAGAGACGCCGCCGATCCCTCCGGGCTTCGATTGGGATCTCTGGCTGGGCCCGTCGCTGGAGCGGCCGTATCATCCCAACTACACGCACGCCGTCTTCCGCGGCTGGTATGAGTTTGGCGGCGGCTCGATGGCCGACATGGGCATCTACAGTCTGTGGCCCGTCTTCACGGAGTTCAATCTGGGCACGCCGTCGAGCGCTCATGCCTGGGCGACGCACACCAACATGATCGAGGAGCAGGTGAGCAAGCGCCGCAAGAACGACTTCGCGTTTCCGGCCGCCTGCACCATCCACTTCACGTTCGCCTCCGGCTTGCATCTTTTCTGGTACGACGGCGGCATGAAGCCGCGGCTGCCTGAAGAGTTGGACGCCGCCAACCTGGATTGGCCCATCGAAGGCATTCTGTTCGTCGGCGATCAAGGCAAGATCTTCGCCGGCTTCAACGGGCAGGAGCCGCAACTGGCGATGAAAGGCAAGATCGGGCCGCTGTTTCCCAACGATCCACCGTCGGCGACGGAACGGCGGCGGGCGGGCGAGGATCCCTCGGCGCGCAACGCCGTGTGGCGTGCGTCGTTCCAGGGCGGGCCGGCATCGCCGGGCAGTTTCCTCAATGCCAGCGGCATTTCCGATGCCGTCACGCTGGGCACGGTGTCGCTACGGGCGGGTAAGAAAGTTGTGCTCGACAGCGAGAAGATGAAGATCACGAACGCGCCGGAAGCAAATCAGTATCTGGTGCGGGAATACCGCAAGGGTTGGGAGCTCTAAGGAGATTCGACATGCAGACCACACGTAGAGAATTGCTGGCTATGTTGGGCGCGGCGGGCGTGTCCACGCTGATGGCAGAGCCGCTGGGCATGCCGGTGGGCTTTCAAGTTTATCCGGTGCGCGAGGCTCTGGCGAAGGACTTCGCCGGGACTCTCAAAGAGATGGCTGGCATCGGCTACAAAGGGGTGGAGATGTGCTCGCCGCCCGGCTATGTGAGCTCCGGCTTCGGGCCTCTAACGAAGATGAGCGCCGCAGAGATGAAGCAGATCATCGGCGCGGCCGGCCTGCGCTGTGAGAGCTGCCACTACGTCTTCAAGGAGATGAAGGAGAACCTCGACGAGCGGATCGCGTTCGCCAAGGAGCTCGGCTTGAAGCAGATGATCTGCTCGAGCTTTGGACTGCCGAAGGCAGCCACGCTGGACGACTGGAAGAAGGCAGCCGACACGTTGAACGGGATCGGCGAGAAGACGAAGAAGGCCGGGCTGCAGTGCGGCTTCCACAATCATCACGGCGAATTTGCCGAGCTCGGCGGCGTGCTGATCTACGACGAACTGATGAGCCGCTTCGACGCGAAGCTCGTGAAAATGCAGTTTCAGGTGGCCGTGATCAGCATCGGCTATGAAGCAGCCACATACATGAAGAAGTATCCGGGCCGCATCCTCTCGCTGCATCTGGCGGACTGGTCCAGCAAGGAGAAGAAATCTGCGCCGCTCGGCAAGGGCGTCGTCGACTGGAAGGCGCTGTTCGCCGCGGCCAAGACCGGCGGGGTGAAAAACTACTACATGGAGATGGACATGGGTGCGATGCGGGAGAGCTATCCTTATCTGCACGGCTTGAAAGTATGAAGAGCAACAGAATTGCTGGAATAGTGGTTTGCGGGATGACCCTTGGAGTGTGCGCGGGGCAGACCGCCGCGCAGCCCACCGTGAAGTTTGGAGTGCCGGTTACGGGCGGGCCGATGGACGCGCTCCTGCTGAAGGACTACAAGCCGGATTCCTCGCTGGTGACGCCGAAGTCGCGCGTGGAGAAGGCGAAGTATCCGGTGATCGACGTACACTCCCACTCTTCGATGAACAACATCAATACACCGGAGGACGTGGCGGCCTGGTTGCGGACCATGGACGAGACCGGCATTGAAATGTCGGTGGTATTCACCGAAGCGACGGGCGCGGAGTTCGATCGTCAGATGGCGCTGTTCCGCCCTTATCCGAAGCGGTTTCAGGTTTACGCCGGCATCGACACTTCCAATTCCGGCGCGCCGGACTTTTCGGCCCGCGTCGCGGCGGAGGCGGAGCGCTGCTACCGCCAGGGCGCGCGCGGATTGGGCGAGCTCACCGACAAGGGCTGGGGGCTCCAGGCGTCGGAGGCCGGCGCATTGCCGCGCGCCCAGCGTTTGCGGGTGGACGATCCGCGTCTGGACGCACTATGGAAAAAGTGCGCAGAGCTGAAGATCCCCGTCAATCTGCATATCGCCGATCATCCTTCCTGCTGGAAGCCGCTGGGGCCGAATCAGGAGCGGACGCCCGATTTTCAGGCTTTCAATCTGTCGGCCAAGGACGTACCCTCCTACGAGGAACTGCTGGCCTCGCGCGACCGCATGCTGGCGCGGCATCCTAACACGAAGTTCATCCTGTGCCATCTCAGCAACCAGGGGAACGATACGGCTGCGCTCGGCCGCATTCTCGATCGCTATCCCAACCTCTATCTCGACATGTCGGCGCGCGACTATGAGCTTGGCCGCCAACCGCGCACAGCCCGCCAGTTTCTCACCAAATACCAGCATCGTGTCATGTTCGGCACCGACATGGGCCGCGACAAATCTATGTATCAGAGCTGGTGGCAATTACTGGAGACTGCTGACGAGTATCTGCCCGGCCGCATCTGGTGGCCCTACTACGGGCTGGAACTGCCGCCCGCCACCCTGAAAAGCCTGTATCGCGATACGGCGCTGAAGGTGCTGAACTTCTCAACGCCGGGCGCGCAATGAAAACAGGGCCGAGAATCATCCCCAATTTGCGCTGGTGGATCGGCGGCCTGTTGTTCGCCTCGACGGTGATCAACTACATCGACCGCCAGACGCTCAGTGTACTCGCTCCCCATCTCAAGGTAGAGTTTTCGTGGAGCAACTCCGATTTTGCCATCCTGATCATCTCTTTCCGCGTTGCCTATGCCTTCATGCAGGCGGTCGCGGGCCGCGTGCTCGACGTGCTGGGGACTCGCAAAGGACTGCTGCTGGCCGTCTCGTGGTACTCCATCGCAGCGATGCTCTCGTCGCTGAGTAACGGACTGAAGAGCTTCGCCTTTTTCCGTTTTCTGCTGGGGTGCGGCGAGGCCGGCAACTGGCCGGGCGCCACGAAGACCGTCTCCGAGTGGTTTCCGAAATCGGAGCGCGGGTGGGCGGTGGCGCTGTTCGATAGCGGCTCGGCAATTGGCGGCGCCGTAGCGCCGGCGTTGGTACTGGGCATCTATCACGTGTTCGGTAGCTGGCGCCCGGCATTCATCTTCACCGGTATGCTGGGGTTCCTGTGGATCCTGGTGTGGAAGCGGATGTACCATCCGCCGGAGACACACCCGAACCTGGGCGAGGCAGAGCGCGCGATGATCCTTGCGGGCCGCGCGCCGGAGGGCGAAGACGGCGAAACGGCGGGGCGCGCCTCCTGGCTGCATCTTCTGGGGCAGAGGCAGACGTGGGGCATCATCCTGGGCCGTTCTCTCACGGACCCGGTGTGGTATTTCATCACGGATTGGTTTGCCATCTATCTTGTCTCGAAGGGATTCCGGTTGGAAGAGACGTTGATGGGGTTCTGGGTGCCTTTTGTTGCCGCCGATTTCGGGAACTTCTTTGGCGGGGGCTTCTCCAGCTATCTGATCCGCCGCGGCTGGTCTGCCACCGGCGCGCGTAAGTGCGTGATTTTGATTTGCGGGCTGGGGATGACCGGCTTGATCCCGGCCATCTATACCAGCAATTTCGTGCTGATCATCTCGCTCTTCGCGGTTTCCACCTTCTGCTATGCGGCGTGGTCCACGATGGCGTTGTCGCTGCCCGCCGATCTCTACCCCAGCAACAGCGTCGCCTCGGTGAGCGGGTTGAGCGGCACCGGCGCCGGCATTGGGACGATTCTCTCCACATACGCCATCGGGCGGATCTCCGACAGCTATTCCTTTGAGCCGGTGTTGATTGTGGCCAGCCTGATCCCGTTGTTGGCCACAGCGCTAGTGTTTTTGCTGATCCGGCAACCGCACCGGGCGTAGGCAACCTCGGTACAATTGGAGCAGGCCATCGGCTTGCGCCGGAGCGCCGCGAGTTATCTCGTTCATGGAAGGAAGGAATTCTATGCGTAAAAAAGTCACCGTAGTAGGGGCCGGCAATGTCGGCGCCAATTGTGCGTTGCGGATCGCCGGCAAGGAACTGGCCGACGTGGTACTGGTTGATGTCGTCGAGGGCGTGCCGCAGGGCAAGGCTCTTGATATTCTGCAGTCCGGCCCGGTGGAAGGCTACGACGTCATGGTGACCGGTGCCAACGACTACGAGCCGACCGCGAATTCCGACGTTGTCATCATCACCGCCGGCTTCCCGCGCAAGCCGGGCATGAGCCGCGACGATCTATTGCTGGCCAACTACGAGATTGTGAAGAGCGCCACCGAGCAGGTGGTGAAGTACTCGCCGAACGCGATTCTGATCCTGGTCACCAACCCGCTCGACGCCATGTGCTGGGTGGCCCAGCAGGTTTCGAAGTTTGCCAAAAACCGCATTATCGGCATGGCCGGCGTGCTGGACACGGCCCGCTATCGCACCTTCATCGCGGCTGAGCTGGGCGTATCGGTGGAGAACATCACTGCGCTGGTGTTGGGCGGCCACGGCGACACCATGGTGCCGATTGTGCGCCTCACCACCGTGGGCGGCATCCCGATCACGGAACTGCTGCCGGAAGAGAAAATCAAGGCGCTGGTGGACCGCACCCGCAACGGTGGCGCCGAGATCGTCAAGTACCTGAAGACGGGCAGCGCCTACTACGCACCGTCGGCTGCGGCCGTGGAGATGGCCGAATCGATCCTCAAGGACAAGAAGAAAGTCCTGCCCTGCGCCGTGTTGCTGGAAGGCGAGTATGGCTACAACGGGCTGTTCGTGGGCGTGCCGGTGAAGCTGGGCGCGGGCGGCATCGAGAAGATCTACGAGGTCGCCCTGACCGCCGATGAGAAGACGGCGCTGGATAAGAGCGCGGCTTCGGTGAAGGAACTGATCGAAGTCCTGCAACAGAAGACCGGGCTGTAAGCGGCGGCGTCAGCGCAGCTTGAGCTCGATCACGGTAGCGTGATCACTGGCCGGGAGTCCGGACACGTTGAGTGTCAGGCTCCCGGCTTTCTGTTGGAAGGGGACAGCCTGGCCGGTGGCCAGCAGCCGGGCTGCGGCGATCTTTTCGCCGGGGGTAGGGAGCTCCAGGGCGCCCTTGGGCCAATCGTAGACGTGCAAGTAGGCCGTCTTGCCGTTGATGGTGGACCGGCCGAAGGAGAGACCCTGCCAGGGGCCGTACGTGGTGCCGTAGATGGCGGCGCCGTTGACCTTGAGCCAAGCGCCGATGGCGCGCAAGCGCTCGGCAAACTCCGGCTGGATGGTCCCTTCCGGGGTAGGGCCGACATTTAGTAGGAAATTGCCGCCCTTGCTGGCGACGTCGATGAGCGTGCGAACCAGATCCGTTGAGCTCTTGAAGCGCTTGTCGTTGGCATTGTAGGCCCAGGTGCCGTTGATGGTCATGCAAGTTTCCCAGGGCTGGAAATCGGCTGGCTTGGGCGCGGCTGTGACCACGCCGGCGTCCTTGGAGCCATCGGTATGGCCCACCACGGCGCCGCGCGTGGGGATGCCCTTGGGAGTGCGCTGCTCCGGCGTGGCGTAGTCGCCGGGGAGGCCGATGCGATCGTTGATCAACGCCTGCGGCTGGATCTCGCGGATCATCTTGTGGATGCGGTAGCCATCGTACTTGCGCTGCTCGCCGAGGCCGTCAAACCAGACGATGGCCACGTCGCCGTAGCGGGTGAGGAGCTCGCGTACCTGCATCTCCAGGTAGTCCACGTAGAGCGGCCATTCGGGGCGGGTTGGTTCGCCCTGCCAGTTGGTGGCGGAGAGCTTGGTGGTATCACGAAACCCGGGATGATTCATGTCGGGCGGGGAGTAGTAGAAGCCGAGGGGCATTTTCTCCTCGCGGGCGGCGTCGGCGAGCTGCGCCACGATGTCTTTCCCGTACGGGCTCTTGGTGATCTTGTAGTTGGTGTAGGCCGAATCGAACATGCAGAAGCCGTCGTGATGCTTCGTGGTGAAGACCATGTACCGTTGGCCGGCTTCCTTGGCCAGCCGCACGAATGACTTCGCGTCGAATTGAGCAGGGTTGAACGTGGTGGCCAGGCCGCGGTAGCGCTCCTCCGTGATGCCGGCATAGGTGCGCGGGGTCATGATGGGCCAGGATGCTTCCACGCTGGCCTGGGAGTAGGGGCCCCAATGGATGAACATGCCGAATTTCCATTCGTTGTAGCGTGCCAGCCGGGCGGCGGCGCCTGGATCCTGGGCGGCCAGCAGCGGAGCGAAGAGGAGGGCAAAGGCGATGGTCTGCAAAGTCATGAATGATTCCTGTGCTGAAGTTTCCAATCCGATGCGACGATCATATACAATACGTAACTCAGTGGAGGAATCATAGTGGACGAAGGAACAGTCAGAATCATCGCCGGCGCCCTCGCCGTTCTCTGCGTGGTGGTCATTGTGTTACGGAGGAAGAGCAAGAAGAAGTCGTCGTCGCAGGACGATTTCTAGCGGATCGGGTTTCCGGGGCAGGCCGAAATCGGGCGGCACCCGGAATGCGACTCCGTCCCGATTCCATTTCGACAGGACTTGAAATACCCTCATGGCATCTGTGCCCGCGCCTTCGGAAGAGACTCCGAAGATTGATCCCCGATATACCAGATACCGAATGTCGGTTCGGCCCTCGCCGATTCACCGCTGGGGCGTCTACGCCGAGGAGTTCATCCCCAAGGGCCGCAAGGTGATGGAGTACACCGGCGAGAAGATCAGCCGGAAGGAGACGCTGCGCCGCGCCGACGCGCCTCTGAACTACCTTTTCACGCTCGATAGCTACTGGACCATTGATGGCAGCGTGGGCGGCAGCGGCGCGCAGTACGTGAATCACTGCTGCACGCCCAGCGTGTACGCCTGGATTTTCCGGGGGCACATCCTTTACATGGCGGCGCGGGACATTCAAGCGGGAGAGGAACTGACGATCGACTACCGTTTCGATCCCGACGTACCAGCCGTGCAGTGCGCCTGCGGGACGGTGGACTGTCGCGGCACCATCAATCTCAAGAAAGAACGCAAGCCACGCAAGAAGGCTGCTAAAAAGGGAACGAAGAAGACGCGCGCCAAGTAAGCTGGCCCTCGCGTTCCAGCGCCAGCAGGCGGTTGTATTTTGCCAGCCGCGACGAGCGGGTGACCGATCCCACCTTGATTTGCCCGGCGCCCGAAGCACAGGCCAAGTCAGCCAGAAAGCTATCCTCCGTTTCGCCACTGCGCGCGGAGACGACCGCCAGAAAGCCGGCCTGGGAGGCGAGATCGAGCACCTCAAACGTTTCGGTGAGCGTGCCGATCTGATTCATTTTCACAAGCACTGCGTTGGCGGCCTTTTGCCGGATGCCTTGGCGCACGCGCGCCGGGTTGGTGGTAAACAGGTCATCGCCCACCAGTTGCATGGCGCCGCCCAGGCGGGCGGTGAGCAGTTGCCAGCCGGCCCAATCGTCCTGATCGAGTCCGTCCTCCAGGGAACGGATGGGGTATTTCGCGGCCCACTGCGCGTAGAGTTCGACGAGCGCGGCGGCGGTGAGCGAGCGACCCTCGGAGCGGAGCACGTAGCGGCCGTCCTCGAAGAAGTGGGAGGAGGCGGCGTCGATGGCGATGGATACCTGCTCCAGAGGGCGGTAGCCGGCGCGGGTGATGGCCTCGGTGAGCACTTGCAGGGCGTCCTCGTTGGACGGCAGCACGGGTCCCCAGCCGCCCTCGTCGGCCACGCCGTGCAGGTGGCAGCCGCGGTCATCGAGAATCAGCCGCGCGTGGCGGTGGATGTCAGTGATGGCGCGGAGGGCGTCGGCGAAGGAATCGAAGCCGTGAGCGACGGCGAGGAAATCCTGAAACTCCATCTGGCGTCCGGCGTGGAGCCCACCGGAAAGGATGTTCACCATGGGGACCGGCAGGCTGGCGGCGCGGGGTTGGCGGCCGAACGCGGAGAGGGTTTGCCACAGAGGCTGACGCCGCGCCGCAGAGACGGCGCGGGCGGCGGCGCAACTGACGCCGAGGATGGAGTTGGCGCCCAGGCTAGCCTTATTGGCGGTGCCGTCGGTCTCGATGAGGCGGCGGTCCAGGGCGGCTTGTTCGTCCGCCGGCATTCCCCTGACGGCGGCGGCCAGTTCGTTTTCGACGTGGGCGCAGGCGAGCAGGACGCCTTTGCCGTTGTAGCGGGCTGGGTCGTGATCCCGCAACTCCAAGGCCTCGTACCGGCCCGTTGAGGCGCCGGAGGGGACCTGTGCAGAGGCGGTGACGCCGCACTCCAGGCGTACCTCTACCTCCAGCGTGGGAATGCCGCGCGAATCGAGAATCTCCAGGGCGCGCAGCGCGGCGATGTTCAGGTTCATGAAAAGGCTCTTTCGAAGGCCTCGGCGGCGTTGGCGGCCGGGCGGTGAATCAGATCAATGGCGGCAGCTCGCACCCGTTGGCGGAGGGCCTCGGTTTGAATATACTCAGCCGGCGACTTGCCGTCGACGCGCGCCAGCAGGAGGCATCCCAGGTGGCGCATGGCAGCAGGTGGAAGCCACTCCGGCTCTACCACGGCGCAGAGGGCGCGCCAGAAGGAGGTGGCGGCGAGCTGGTACTGGCGCCACTCCGCCGGGCGGTGGAACGCTTTGAGAAGGAGGTGATTGGTGAGGAACGCGGCGTCAAAGGAGGGGTCTCCCCAATGGACTACCTCCCAATCGATCACCATCATGCCCTGGGAAGAGATCAGAAGATTTTTCGGACTAAAATCGCCATGGACGAGAGAAAACCGGCGGTTGACACACTCATCTATCAGAGACGCGAAATGTCGTGCGAGTTCCGGATGCCGTGCTGCGGTAGTGCGGTAGTATGGGTCCACTCGCAACTCACCAAAGACGGTCAGGCCGGCGAACTCCGCCCGCCAGTCGGGACGCCCCACGCTTTCGCGGATCCAGGTTCCGAGTAGGTGTCCAGCCATCTCAGCCCATTCCAGGCGGACCTCACCCGCCAGAAGCGGAGATTTCCAGGGTTGGGCATCTGCCGGGGCCACCTCCATGGCGAAAGTGAAGTGCTCGGGTGCCTCGAGAAGGACGCGAGGGACGGCGCCAAGGGGGAGAATCCCGCGAACGGCCCGCAGGACAGCGCACTCGCGGAAGATCCGGTCCCGGCCGCTGCGCCAGTCCTGCTCCACGCGGAGTTTTTCGAGCGCCTGTTTGAAGACGCAGCGCAGGCCAGGCGCCTCAACGAGAATGACGTGGTTGGAGACACCGCCGCCCAGGGGGGTGAGCGTGATGGCATCCTGTGGGCAGTCCAGTTTTGCAGAGATCCAGGAGCGGGCTTCGAGCGAATCGAGTTCCATGCGGATTCGACGATTCTAATACGGACCGGGTTGGGGGGGCTGCGGCGGGTTGGCGTAGCGCCTTGGCGAGTGGCGCTATCTCCCGAGAAACCCGAACAGTTTGGACAGGGATGAAGCCTTTGGCGGCGGCGCAGTCTTCACCTTGCCGGAGAGTTTCTCAGCCAGGCCCATGATTGCCTTGCCCACCTCGGTGCCGGGCGGAATGGGCTTGCCTTCCACGAGGGCGCGCTGGACACTTTCGTAGTCGCTGGGGACCAGGTGGAAGACATCGGTGTGGAGAGCGGCTTCGATGACGTCCCGGCTCAGGCCGAAATCCTTGTGGTAGCGATTCACCAGCACCCGGATCTTAGAGCGCTCCATGCGGTTGCGCTCCAGGTAGGCGAGAGTGCGCTGGGTGGATTGCAGAGCAGGCAGTTCATTGGTGGTAACCAGCAGCAGTTCGTCGCAACTTCGGGCGAGCGTCAGATTCCACTGGCCGTAGGCGCCACTGCAATCGACGATCACCACGTCGTAAAAGGACCGGGTGAATTCCAGGATGGCCGCGGCGCTATAGCTCTCGTCGATGCCGTGCACGGGTTGGTCCGGGGCCAGCAGAACGTCGACTCCGCCGGAGTTCATCACCAGGCCCTTCCAGATGTCCTCATCGAGTTGCTGGCCGCGCGTGAGCGCCTCCATGAAGCTGTAGCTCTGCTTGAGCTTCAGCTGAAAAGAGATGGTGCCGGTGAGGGGGTCGAGATCGGCGAGCAGGACTTTGGCGGCGCCGAACTTCTTGCAGTAATGGGCGAGGTTGCAGGCCACCGTCGATGCTCCGCACGCTCCCTTGGCGGGCATCACACAGTACATCTTGGAGCTATGATTGCCTTTGCCGCGATGGGCGGACGACACTCGCTCCATCACCGGGACAAAGTGTTCGCTAGTCAGGGGCCGGAAAAGAAACTCCGTGGCGCCCTGCCGCAAGGTCCGCATGATGTAGTCCGGATCGTTGCCTTCGTGGATGGCCACAATCGGGAGTTTGGGGTCCAGCAGGGAGAGGTCGCTGAGCAGGGCGACCGCCCAGTCCGGATTGGCGCTGACATCGACAAAGCAGATGTTGGCGCCCTGGTTCTGGAGCGCCTCCCCCAAAACTGCCCGTGTCGGGTATTCGTTCAGTTCGAGGGCCGGCGAAAACGGCAGGTGCTCCGCCAGCAGGGGCGCCAATTCGCCCACCACCGCGGAGTTCGGGCAGATCAGGAGGATCTTCCACTGACCGAATGTCTTAGACTGCCCGTCGACCGGCATCAGGATTGCACCATTCCTTGGGACTCCACTGATAGTGGTATCGACCGTACTGAAGGAAAACTTGAGAGGCTTGCGCCGCGCCGCGCACTACGTTGAAGGAACTCAGCTCGAAAGCGGGCCGAAGTCGTTTCAACCATGCTCAAAGCCACAGCCAAGCAATCCGTAGCCATTTGCGAGACCCAGCCAGTTACAGCCGAGGGACTCCGGGGGCTCCTCTCAGGGAGCGACGATCTTCACTGCCAGTGGTCGGTGCCAAACCTGCCCGTGGCGGTCCAACTGAACAAGCAAAGACCGGTCCAGGTCATTGTGATCGACAAGGCATTCGGGCCTCCGGCCCTGATGACGTCCATTAGTGAACTGCGGATGGCCACGCCGGAGACAGGGGTGGTGGTTTGGGGCCACAGCCTGACGGAAGCCGACGCCCTCCGCCTGCTGCAGACAGGCGTCCGCGGTATCTTGCGCAAGTCCAGCGACATCTTTCAGGTCCTCTCGTGCATGCGCGCGGTGGCTGGCGGGAACACCTGGGTGGAGGACAGCATCTTCCGTGACAGCTTCACGTCCGGCCGTCCGGGCCGCAACGACCTGACAGACCGGGAGCAACAGGTGCTGGAGTTAGTGGAGCGCGGCCTGAAGAACAAGGAGATCGCCCTGGACCTTGGCATTCGTCCTGGGACAGTGAAGATTCACCTGAAGCACATCTTTGAAAAGACCGGGGTCCACGGGCGGTATGGCCTGGCGTTGAACGGATTGCGGCATCGGAATATGCTGGAACTACCGGCCAGCCAGGAGTTGTCGCAGTCAGCGTAGCGGATTACGTTGCACCGTTGTGCGAGTGCTATCCTGACTTCGTGCGCCAAATCGGGCTTTTTTTCGCCACTTTTTCTCTGTTGGGTCAGGCCGGTGCGGTGCTTGCCGCTGCGCCGGCGCCAGCGAAATCGCCGTCGGACCCGCCGCTGATTGACACGCTGGTCCGCGAGCTGGAGCGAAACTTCCAGGGCCTGCAGAGCAAGGCGGATCCGCCGCCCTACTACATCTCGTACTCGGTGGCGGAAGAAGAGGCCGGTGGGGTGTCGGCGACCCTGGGCGCCATCGAAAACCGCGCGAACTCGCGCCGTCGAACGCTGGACTGCTCCGTACGCGTTGGATCTCCGGCGCTCGACAACTATCATCTGCTGGAGGGCGACCGTCCCCGCGTGTCGTCCTCGACCTTCATCCCGGTGGAGGATCGGCCCGACGCGATTGCCCGGCTGGCGTGGATCACCACGGACGGCGCCTGGCGCAACGCCGCCCAGCGCTATCTGCGAGTGAAGGGCTCGGCGCAGGTCCAGGCGCGGCAGGACGCCAAGCTGCCCGACTATTCTCAAGAGAAGGCTGTCACCGCGATCCAGACGGTTCCGCGGCTGCGCTTCAATGCAGAGGAATGGGCTCCTCGCCTGAAGCGATTGTCGAACGAATTCAACCAGTTCGCCGGAGTCCTCAATTCCAGCGTGGCCGTGGGGTGGCGTCGCGAGGTTCGCACCTTTGTCAGTACCGAGGGCGCGCGCCTGCAGCATGGCCGGAATTTCTACCGCATCACGGTTTCGGCCTCGGCCAAGGCCTACGACGGCAACGACGTTTATGCGACGGAGAGCTTTGAGGCCGAGGATCCGGCGCGACTGCCGAAAGAAGAGGTGATTGCCGTCGCTGTCCGCAAGGTGGGCGGGGATCTGGTGAAGTTGCTCCGGGCCCAGGCGGCCCAGCCCTATGTGGGGCCTGCAATCCTTTCGGGGCGGGCGGCGGGGGTGTTTTTCCACGAGATTTTTGGGCACCGCATCGAGGGACACAGGCAGAGAGATGAGACGGAGGGGCAGACTTTTACCACCTCCGTGAACAAGGCCGTCCTACCGGAGTTTCTTTCGGTGCTGTTCGACCCCACGCGTAAGGCACTGGACAAGATCGATCTAAACGGCTGGTATTCGTTTGACGATCAGGGCATACCAGCGAGACCTGTTCCGCTGGTCCAGAACGGCATTCTCAAGACGTTCCTGATGAGCCGCACGCCCATCGACGGGTTCCCCAACTCGAACGGCCACGGGCGGGCCCAGCCGGGCTACGAGGTGGTGTCGAGGCAGTCGAATCTGATTGTCGATTCCAAGAGGCAAGTGACTGACGCTGAACTGCGCAAAATGCTGATCGAGGAAGTGAAGAAGCAGAACAAGCCCTATGGTCTGTTCTTTGAGCAGGTTACGGGAGGCTATACGACAACGCGGAGGCAGGGTTTGCAGGCGTTTACGGTGATACCGCTGGTGGTGTACCGGGTGTTTGCCGACGGCCGGACCGACGAACTGGTGCGCGGCGCCGATATTGTCGGGACGCCACTGGCCAGCTTCTCCCGAATTCTGGCCACCTCGGACAGGCTGGAAGTTTTCAATGGCTTCTGCGGCGCAGAATCGGGCAGTGTGCCGGTTTCAGCAATCTCACCCGCCCTGCTTGTTTCGGAGATCGAGATTCAGCGGAAGCCGGAGAGTAAAGACCTGGGTCCAATTCTGCCGCGGCCCCGCATGGAGGAGCGGCAGTAATGACGAGAAAACAGTTCCTTCTGATCGGGATGGCGGGCGGCGTCGCGCTGGGCCAGCAGAAATCGACGCAGCCGCTGGACGCCGGGTCTGCGGCTGCAACCGCCCGCCTCCAGGCGGTGATTGACAGCGATCCGCTGCTGCGGGCGATGTACGAGGAGCTGAACAGGGCCAAGGTCCTGCGCACTTTGGGTCAGGAGCCCTACTACATCGAACTGACGGTGGACGACGCCGAGACGTTCGGTGTATCGGCCACGCTGGGCTCGGCCTTCGCCCCGAATCGCGCCCGTCTCCGGCCGGTGCGTGCGCTGATCCGCGTGGGCACTCCGCAATTTGACAACACGAATTCGATCTTTTCCGATTACTACTCAGGCAGCCGTTTTGATTCGGGAGTTCTGCCCCAGGATAACGACCTGGCGGCGCTGCGGCACGCCCTGTGGCTCTCCCTGGATCGCGCCTACAAGACCGCCTCCGAGGCCATTGGACGCAAGCAGGCGGCAGTGCGAGGAGTTACCTCCAACGAGAACCTCGCCGATTTCTGGCCGAGTCCGGGGAAGGTGCAATTGGATGACGTGCGCGCCACTCGTATTGACGACGAGGGCTGGAAGGCACGTGTCAAGGCGCTCTCCGGGCTGTTCCTCGCCTATCCGGAAATCACGTCGTCCAACGTGGAGTACCAGTTTTCCGGCGGGATCTCTTATGTGTTGACCTCCGATGGCTCCGCCGTGCGTGTGGCCGAGCAGATTGCCATGATGACCGTCCGCGCATCTCGCCAGACTCCGGATGGCACCGTGGTTTATGACGGGCTGTGCCAAGCCTCGCTGGACCCGGCGCAGTTTCCGGACGACGCGGCTCTCCGCCTATCCGTTGAGGGTGTCGCCAGGAACGTGTCCGCGCTGGCGGGCGCTCCCGTCGGCGAGTCCTACACCGGGCCTGTGCTGTTTGCCGGCGCCGCGAGCGCGCAGGTTTTTGGAGAAGTATTTGGTTCGCACCTCGGCGTCGTGCGCCGTCTGGTGAGTGAACCGGGCCGCAACATGCCGATGCCGGCCAGCGAGTTCGACGGGCGGATCGGCTCCAGAGTTTTGCCGGACTGGATGGAACTGGTGGACGATCCCACGCTAACGGAGTACAAAAAACGCCCGTTGGCCGGACACTACCATGCCGATCTGGAAGGCGTGTTCCCCGCGCCGCTGACGCTGGTGGAGAAGGGTGTGCTGAAGGCGCTGCTTACCACGCGGCAGCCTGTGAAGGGGATGACCGCCTCTAACGGCCACGCGCGGCTCTACTCCGGTTTTGGAGTGAAGTCGGCGCGGATCTCCAACCTCTTCGTCCGTGCGGCCAAGGTCGAGTCTGACGCCCAACTCAAGACCAGACTGCTCGACATGATTAAGCAGCAGGGCAAGCCCTACGGCATGATTGTTCGGAAGATGGACTTCCCCTCCGCTGGAGCGGTGGAGGAGTTGCGCCGGATCATTGCGCGTGGCGGCCGCTCTGGCGGCGGGCGCCCGGTCTCCACGCCTGTGCTCGCCTATAAGGTCTTCCCGGATGGCCGTGAGGAGCTGGTGCGCGGCATGAACTTCCGCTCGCTCTCCACTCGCGCGTTCCGCGACATCGTGGCCGCGGGCGATCAGGAGCATCAGTTTGACTTCATCGAAAACGGTGCGCCGCTGGCACTGATGGGCGCGGGGAACTTCATCGTCGGATGCTCGGTGGTGGCGCCTTCGGTCCTCTTCGAGGAGCTGGAACTGGAGCCGGGTAATGAGGATCGTCCCAAGCCGCCAGTCGTGCCGCCACCCCCGTTTGGCGAATAGTCTGGAGGCATCGCGTATGAAACTTGGTCTCGGCCTCTACCGCCATATGCTCACGCCGGCCAACTTCCGCTTTGCGAAGCAGGCCGGGGCCACGCATATCGTGGCGCACTGGACGGATTACTTTCACGACTCGCCGAACATACCGGAATCGGACGGGACGCGATGCTGGGGCATCAGCGACAATCGCGACCGGCTATGGAGCTACGAAGAACTGGCCGCGCTGAAGAAGTCGGTAAACGACGAAGGGCTGGAGCTGGCGGCGATCGAGAATTTCGATCCGTCGCATTGGTACGACATTCTCCTCGACGGTCCGCTGAAGCAACAGCAGATTGCCAACATCCAGACGACCATCCGCAACATCGGGCGCGCCGGCATTCCGGTGATGGGCTACAACTTTTCCATTGCCGGCGTCTGGGGCCACGTCAATGGCCGATGGGCTCGCGGCGGGGCCGAGACCGTGGGGTTCCTGGGGCAGGACGGGCCGGCGGAGCAACCCATCCCCAACGGCCAGGTGTGGAACATGATCTATGATCCCAATGCCGCGCCCGGCATCGTGGGGAGCGTCAGTACAGAGCAGCTCTGGCAGCGGCTGGAGGACTTCCTGAAAGCGGTAGTGCCGGTGGCGGCAGAGGCCGGCGTCCGTCTGGCGGCGCATCCCGACGATCCGCCGATGCCAAGCATTCGCGGTACGGCGCGCCTGGTGTATCAGCCGTACCTCTATCAGAAGCTGCTCGATATCGTGCCGAGCCACTATAACGCGCTGGAGTTCTGTCAGGGCACCATCGCCGAGATGAGCGAGGGCAACGTCTATGAGGCGATCGACAAATACTCGCGCCAAGGCAACATCGCCTATGTCCACCTAAGGAACATCCGCGGCAAAGTGCCGAGCTATACGGAGGTGTTTCTTGACGAGGGCGACGTGGACATTGTTCGCTCGCTTGGCATCTACCACCGCAACGGCTACGATGGCGTTGTGATTGCCGATCACACGCCGCATATGGAATGTGCCGCCTCCTGGCACGCCGGGATGGCGTTTGCGATGGGCTACATCCGGGGCATTCTCCACTCGCTGGAGCGCGGGGCGGCGGCATGAACGGCATTGTTGAGCAGCTCAGCATCTCCAAGGGCGGCGTGCCGAAGTACCCCATGTTGCAGGCGTGGGCCGGTCCGCTGGGGCTGGAGGGTGACGTGCAGCGCCACACCGAGATCCACGGCGGTCCCTTGCAGGCGCTGCTGTTGATCTCGCGCGAAGATCTCGATGCGCTGCGGGAAGATGGCTTCCCGGTTGTGCCCGGCTCGCTCGGGGAAAATCTGACTGTCAGCGGCATTGACTTCCGCCAACTGCGTCCCGGCATGAGGCTGCGCGCTGGTGACGCCATTGTAGAACTCACCAGGGTTCGCCGGCCTTGCGCCCAGTTGGAGATTTACAATGGGGGCGAGACCGGGCGGATTCAGAAGGCAATGCTGGCTGTGGCGGCCCGTAGCGGCTTCTATGCCGCCGTTCTCCAGGCCGGCGCCATCCGGCCAGGCGATTCCATCTCACTCATCGATGCCGCAGTCTGATCACGCCCGGGAAGCCAGCGCGCTGGCGGCGGTGGAACATCACATTCCGCCGGATTTGCGCCAGGGCCTGGAGATCCTGCTCAGCCAGAGCGCCGATCCACAGGCGGCGCTGATGCGGTTGGATCGTTTCTGTGCCTCCTGGCCCGGCGAGTTCCAACAGATCGCCTACACGCCCTTTGGACTGCAGGCCCTGGTGGCGGTGTTCTCGGCCAGCAACTTTCTCTCCGAGGAGTTGCAGCAGCATCCTCTGTGGCTGCTGGGCATTCTGCAATCCGGCTGGCTGCACCGCACGCGCTCGGGTGAGGAGATCGAGGCCGAACTGGAGGACTGGATCGGACCACGCTACAGTGCCTCCCTCTCCGCTCAAGCTGGCCGAATTCCGGCGCAAGCAGGTGCTGCGGATTCTGCTCCGCGATGCGCTGCGTTTCAGCAATCTGCCGGAGACCACGGAGGAGCTCAGTAACCTCGCCGATTCGCTGATCCACACCACCTACAGTCGGCTGCGCGCGGAACTGGCGATGAAGTACGGCTTGCCCAGATTGGCTGATGGCAGCGAGTGCGGCTACTCCATCCTGGCGCTGGGCAAGCTGGGCGGACGCGAGTTGAACTACAGCTCCGATATTGACCTGATGTTCGTGTATGAGGGAGCGGGAGAAACCGGCGGCCCGCAGCGGATCAGCAATCAGGAGTTTTTCCAGAAAATCTCCAACCAGTTGACTGACCTGCTGGGGACGTACACGGCGGAGGGGCTGATCTACCGCGTGGATCTCCGCCTCAGGCCGGACGGGAGGCACGGCGAGGTGTGCCTGTCGCTGGAGGCCATGCAGCGCTACTACGAGACGCGCGCGCGCGATTGGGAGCTGCAGATGCTGATCAAGGCGCGCGTGGCCGGCGGGGAGCCGGCCGCGGGCCGGGCGCTGCTCGATGGTGTACAGGCGCAGATCTATTCGACCTCGACGGACTTTTCCGTCATCGAGTCCATGTCGTTGACCCGCGAGCGGATCAACGAGAAGATGAACGCGCGCCGCAAGCCGGCGGGCGTGGACGTGAAGTTGGCCCGCGGCGGTATCCGGGACATTGAGTTTCTGGTGCAGTGTCTGCAACGCATGCACGGCGGGCGGGAGACGTGGGTGCGGAACTCCTCCACTCTGCTGGCCCTGAACCGCCTGCGCGATAAGGACCTGCTTTCCGATTCGGAGTACTCGCGGCTGGCTGCGGCCTATCAGTTTCTGCGGCACCTGGAACACCGTCTGCAGTGTGCGGACGACCGCCAGACCCACACGCTGCCGGAGAAACTGGAGGACCTGGCCCTGGTGGCGCGCCGCATGCCGCCCGGATCGCTGGGCGGCCAGGCCACGCCGGAGGCGCTGCTGAGTACGCTGAACGTTCACCTGGAGCATGTGCAGGAGATCTACGTCCGCGTCATCCACGCCCAGTTGCCAATCTACTATACGCATACGCCGCTGCCGGAGCCCATCTCCGCCCTTCTTGCCGAATCCGAGCCCGCCCCGGATGCGCCGGTCAGCAACCTGATCCGCTATCTGGATCAGAGGGCGCCCGGCCTGGCACAGGCGGTAGCGCGCGTGCGGTTGGGCCGCTCTCAAAACGCCTTTGAGCACTTTCTGGAGCGTGTCATCAAGCGCGACGATTGGATGACCGCGTTGGACGAGGACGCGATGCTGAGCGGCTACCTGCTCGACATCTTTGCCCACAGCCCGTACTTCGCGGAGCAGCTGATGAGGCAGCCCGAATACTTCGAGGAGATCCGGGCCATGCGGACGCGCGGCGCCTCCAGTTCGGCCTATGCCGAAGTGCTGCCGCTGTTGGAGGATGTGGTGGAGATGCGGCGCTATTTCCTGCGCCAGATGTTCCGCCTCCAGGCCGAGAGCATCTGCCTGCAGCGGCCCATCTTCCAGACTCTGGAGCGCACCTCCGAGCTCGCCGATGCCGCCATTGCCGCCTGCTACCGGTTGGCCGTCCAGCAGACGCTCGCCGCATATCCGCCGCAGACTCCCGGCTACCAGCCGGCTCAGCAGATGATGGTGATCGCCCTCGGTCGTCTGGGCATGCAGGAGTTTGACCTGGGCTCGGATGCGGATCTGGTATTCGTCATTCCGGACTCGGAGCTGGAGGAGCTCCATTTCTGGACTCGCGTGGCCGAGAAACTAGTGGCCATCCTGGGCTCCTACACCGGCGATGGCCGGATGTTTTCCGTCGATACGCGCCTGGTCCCCAACGGCAAGGGCGGCGCGCTAGTGCAAAGTGAGAGCACTTACTCCGACTATTTCGCCCGCACTGCCGATGCGTGGGAGGGCGTGGCCTACATGAAGACGCGCGCCGTGGCGGGCAATCTGGAGCGCGCCACGGAGTTCCTGGCGGCTCTACAGAATATCGACTGGCGCCGGTATGGCCAGAGCGGTCGCTCGCGCCTGCAACTACGGCATATGCGCATGCGGATCGAGAAAGAGCTGGGGGAAGGGAACCCCCTGAAGACCGCGGCCGGCGGCTACTACGATATCGACTTCGCTCTGATGTACCTGCGTCTGCGCGGGGCCGGGATGTTCTTCAAGGTGCTCAATACTCCCGCGCGAATTCAGGTGCTGGAGCAGATGGGCCACCTGGAAGCGAACGACGCCCACTTCCTGCGCGATGCGGCGACGTTTTACCGCGCCGTCGATCATGGCCTGCGTCTGATCTCCGGCCACACCGAAGGCAGCCTGCCCAACTCCGAGTGGCAACTGGAGATGCTCACCAGCCTGGTGAAGCGCTGGGTGCCGCAGCATTTGTGTGATCAGCCGCTCCCTCTGGAGTTGTTGCAGATCCAGGGGCGGACCCGCGAGTTCTTTGACCGGCTCTTCGGCGACGGCCGCTGAACCGCGCTACGGCTTTCCGAACAGCACCTGCCTGTAGAGCGCCTCCCGGATCGAGTCCCGCAGATCCCAGGCCCTCATCCGGCGCGCGCCGCATTGCGAGGTGACAGCATCCGCCAAAGCCTGCATCGCCTCCGCCAGGCGCTGGTCTTCCTCGTTGCGGTAGTTTCTGCCAAAGAACGAACTGGGTTTCGGTTCCTCGATGTATGCCATGTCATCGCCGTTCCGGAAGCTCAGGCACAGCCCGGACCAGCCCATCGTGTGGGTGTGGAACATCTCCAGGTCCACGCCGTGCGCCGTGCTTCGGTACGCCCCCGGAATCGTTAGAGATCCAGCGAAGCGTTCCTTCCTGCTCCAGTGTGGCGCTCAGTAGGTACTGTGCGACGTATAGATCAGTCACTGCCATAGCGAGCCTCAGTCTCCCACGGGCTGTGTTTGCCGGTAGGCGAGATTCAACAGCGGCGGAGCCAATACCGTGGTGGCTAACGCTGTGAAAACGACTACCCCGTAAACATTCTGTGAGATGGCGCCCATCGCCAACCCAATTTGCGCCACCACCATCCCAACCTCGCCGCGCGGCACCATGCCGAAGCCGATCTTCATCGCTTCGCGCCAGCCTTCCTGGAGCGCGCCCAGGCCGCAGCCCACCAGCTTGGAGGCCACCGCCGCCAGCAGAATCACCGCCGTCAGCACCAACGTGGAACGGTCTTTGAAGACCGAGATGTCCAGCTTCAGACCGATGCCCACCAGGAAAAACGGCACCAGCAGTTCCGTAGTCCCATGCACCAGAGTGTGAACCCGGCGGCCCACCACCTCACCCAGGCTCATGCCGGCCAAAAACGCCCCGACGATGGCGGCAATTCCGGAGTACATTGCCATGACGGAGAGGCTGAACAGCAGTACAATGGCGAGATGGAACTGGCCCTCGCTCGCCTGCAGCTTCGATTCCATAGCCGGCAGCGCATGCCGCAGAGCCCGCGAGCCCCACTTCGCCAGCACCACCATAAAGGTAATGGGTAACACTGCTGTCAGCGCCACGTCCACCATCTGGAAATTGCCTTTTGCCACGGAGCTCACCACGGCCAGTACGATCAATCCCAGCACATCGTCAATCACTGCGGCAGCCAGGATGATCTGGCTTGCCTTTTCGTGGAGCTTGCCCTTGGCGCTCAGCACCTGCGCGGTAATGCCGACGCTGGTGGCCACCAGGGCGGCTCCCACGAAGATCGATTCCACCTGGCCGTAGCCCCAGGCGCGCATGATGCCCCAGCCCATCGCCATCGGTACGATCACTCCAACGGTTGCCACCAGAAACGCCGTGCCGCCCACCTTCAGCAACTCAGAGGACTTCACTTCCAGTCCCACCCGGAATAGCAGGAACAGCACTCCCAGTTCCGAGAGATCGGTGAGAATCGGTGTGGGGCGAACCCAGCCCAGGATGCTCGGCCCGATCAACATGCCAGCCAGAATCTCGCCCACCAGGCCAGGCAGGCCCAGCCGCTCAAAAACCTCGGAGAACAGCTTCGCCGACGCGAAGACAATCAGCATCAGAACGGGCAGCGAGAGCTCCGCGCCGTGCGGCATGACGCTAGCGCGCCGCCAGTTTCTGCTTGCGCCAGTTCAGCAACGCTACCGCGCCGATGCCTGCCAGCACAGGCAGCGGAGGGGCGCCATTGAGCACTAGGGCAAAAAAGCCGATCATGGCCGCCACATAGAACCACATCCACTTCATCGCAGCACCACCATCATCAGGCTGATCGCAGCCGCCGCGGCGCACAGTAGCACCGCCGGCTTTGTCAGCGGCTTCACCCACGCCGGTTTCTGTGTGCCCTCCCGCATCAGCCGCCGGATCTCCTGCAACTGTTTGCGCGCGAGCGAGATTTGCCACGCGTCGCCGGCCAATTCCAGCGCTCGGGCCGTCTCTTCTTCCGACTTGGGCAATGCCCTCAGCCTGTACAGCAGTTCAGCATACTTGAGCTGCGCCCAAAAGTTCTGCGGATCCAGAAACCGCGCCTCTTCCAGCGCATCCATGGAGGCATACGCGTCCAGGTTGACGGCATGCGCCATGCCCAGGCAGGTCTTGAGATCGGCCGACTCCGGATGCGCCGCGCACGCCGTCTCCAACTGTTGAATGATCGCCCGCAATTCAACGGGCTCCACCGTGTGCGGATCCCGCCATAGCTTGGGCAGCAGGGCGGGGAGGGAGGCGGGCGCCAGCGGCGCCCGTCCCACCAAAGGTTGAAGTGCCAACACGTCTTCCATGGTTTCTCCCCTCCTCCTACGACTTCAACTCGAACTCCGGATAGCCCAGAGCGCCCACTTCGGGCAGATCCAGACCCTGCAGTTCGGCCTTCGCCGCCACGCGCTGTCCGACCAAAACATCAATCAGCACGTTGGCCGCGAACGCCACGGTGAACACCACGCCAAGCAGCGTCGAGACGCCGATCAACTGGGCCACCAACTGCGACGCATCGCCATAGAACAGGCCCGTCACCGCGCCGGGGACGCCATTCCACGATCCGCCGTAGTTCGATTTGCCGTCCGCGAACAGGCCCACGGCGATGACCCCAAACATCCCGTTCACCCCGTGAACCGAGATCGCGCCCACCGGATCGTCAATCTTCATCACGCGCTCTACGAACTCCACTGAAACGCAAACCAGTACGCCGGCGATCAGGCCGATGATCACGCTGCCCACCGGATTGACGAAGCCGCAGGGCGCCGTGATGGCTACCAGGCCCGCCAACAGGCCGTTGCCGGACATGGACGAGTCCGGCTTGCCGTAACGCAGCCACATGTAGAACATCGAAGTAAACGCCCCGCCCATGCCGGCCAGCATCGTGTTGACCGCCACGCTGCCGATCCGCAGATTGCCGCTGCCCGATGCGCCCAGCGTGGAGCCAGGATTGAAGCCAAACCAGCCGAAGGCGAGAATGAAGCAGCCTGTCAGCACCAGCACGATGTCATGGCCCGGCATGGCATGCGGCCGGCCGTTGCGATCGAACTTGCCGATGCGCGGCCCGACGATGATCGCCAGCGCCAGGGCCGTCAGCCCGCCCACGCTATGCACTACGCCGGAACCGGCGAAATCGGCATAGCCGTGACCCAGGCCGAAGTTGGCGCCCAAGTTGGCCAGCCAGCCGCCGCCCCAAGCCCAGTTGGCGAACACCGGATAGATGAACGCGCCGAGAACGAAGCTCGAAACCAGAAATGCGGCAAACTTCCAGCGTTCCGCCGCTGAACCGGTGACGATGGTCAGGGCCGTATCCATGAAGACCATTTGGAACAGAAAGATCACCATCACGGTCACGTCGTATGTGCCGTTGTGCATCAGGAAGTAGCCGTTCTGGCCGAACAGTCCGAACGTCTTTCCAAACAGGCTGACCGTGAATTCAGAGTTGAGTACTGGTGAGCCGCCCAGGTTGCCTACCGCGCCCACTCCGCCCATCTGAAGGGCGAAGCCGATCATCCAGAAGGCCAACATGCCCACCGCATACACCATGAAGTTCATCATCATGGTGTGGTTGGCGTTCTTGGCGCGGCATAGGCCCGTCTCCACGACGGCGAACCCGGCCTGCATGAACATCACCAGGAACCCGGCGATCAGGGTCCAAACGAAGTTGATCGCGATCTTGTTCTGGCCCACCTGGTTGGCCAGGTCGCCGATGGTCAGGCCCTTTTTCGCGTCCGATACGGCCACATCAGAGACTGTTCCGGTCAAGGCGCCATCCGGATCGCCCTTGGCGCGCAATTCGGGCTTGGGCGCCTCGATGCCCTTGAGGTCGGCATCGGTGATGGCTACCGGTGCTGGCGGAGGCGTGGCCGGGGCGGCAGCGGGATCTGCGGCCTGTCCCCACAGGGCGGCGGTCAGCAGGATTACAGGGATTAGTCGTTTCAGCATATGCCCATTACCTCTTCCAAATCGCGTTCTTCAGATAGGCGCGGTTGACCACGCCGACAATGCCGATGAGGCTCAGCGCAATGCCGGCCAACACCATGGCCATGCGCGTCCCCACCGAGGTGGTCAGCGAAAGGCTGAAAAGGCTGAGCAGGAAGCCCAGGAACGTGATCACTAGTCCAATTGCGACAGTCATTCTGGTTCGTGCGTCCTTTCTAGCCTTCCAGGTGCTCGAGCGGTTTCGCTTTCAGGAATAGGGCGATGGAGGCGCCCAGAAGGACGAGCCCCACGATCATTAGCAACGCGTTGCCGCCCGAGAACAAGGCAGCCCCGATCACGGCAAACGAGATAAGAAACACAAGGAACGCAAGCGCCTGTGTAGGATTGGCACCCATTGGGTAAACCTCCGGCTGTGGATGTGGATGGAGACGGGTGGCCCGGGAAGCGAGCCGGAAAGCGGGACGGGGCTCTGGGACGGCGGCCTCTGGGCCGCTTGGTTATTTAGTTTAGGGAAGCCCGGTCTTCATTGCCAATCAAAAATTTGAATTGCCTTCATCGGGTCCGCCCACGTTGCCCAGCAGGCCCAATTCGCCGGCCCGCGCCTGCATCGCGCGGATGCAGAAGTCGATGTGGACGTCCAGATCCACGCCCATCTCCAGCGCGCCATTGACGATGTCCTCGCGGTTCACCGCGCGCGCGAAAGCCTTGTCCTTCATCTTCTTACGGACAGACTTCACTTCCACCTCGAGAATCGACCTCGACGGCTTGACGTAGCTGATTGCGGTCAGAAATCCGGCCAGTTCGTCACAGCCGAACAGAGTCTTTTCCAGCAAGCTCTCCCGTGGCACGCCGGAGTAGCTGGCGTGGGAAAGGATGGCTCGCCGGATCTCGGCCGATACGCCGCGCGCCTCCAGGATCGCCTCGCCCTTCATGGGATGGTCCGGCGCCTGCGGATGGATCTCCCAGTCGAAGTCATGCAGCAGCGCCGTCACGGTCCAGGCCTCCGCATCCAGGTCCACGCCCTCGGCGGCAAACCTGGCGGCATAGGCGGAAACACACGTCTCCACCGCCAGCGAATGGCGCCGCAGCGCGTCGCTCTGGATGAACTCGCAGACGATAGACCAGGCCTCTGTTCGCGTCATAACTTTCTCGCATCGTATCACCCCGCCGGGAGAGCGCGTGTGTTATATTGGGTTTGTCCCGCCGAACGGGCCTGTGGCGCAGTTGGGAGCGCGCTTCCATGGCATGGAAGAGGTCGTGAGTTCGAATCTCACCAGGTCCACCAACCCCCTTCAACCTAGCCGCCTATTTTGCGTCCGTCGGCTTGGCCGATGCCTTCAGCTTGGCCAGCGACTCGTTCACCCGCTTGGTGAAGTCGCCTGCATCGTTGTGCTCAAAGCCGCTGTAGCTCGATTCCACCTGCATCTCACAGCCCGTGCCCCTTGTGCTAAGCGAGACCGTGCTGGGCCGCTGCCGAAGGGCGCCGGTAATGGTGACGTGTGCCGAGTGCTTCACCGAGAAGGATGTCGTCATTCGCGCTTCGTCGGTTAGCTTCACGGAGTACTTCTCCGAATTCCCGAGGGTGTCTTTCACTGCGGCCCACACCTCGCTGCACGCGTTGGGGTAGCTATTCCTGTGCGTCTTACCGAGCGCCGGCCATGTGCACGCCGACAATGCGGCCAGTAGTCCACAGATGAGTTTTGTTGCAGCCATTGCCTTTCTCCAAACTGGACCCAGACTCCGGGGCTTGCCCACACAGAGCCTAGTCCCCAATCCACCCGGAGTCAATGGATCGTGTTTGGAATGTCCGGCGGGTTCATGGCTCGCCCCACGGTACTTTTTACCGTCCGCCCCCTCCCAGCCAGTAAACCATACCCGTCTGCCTGGCCTTCAGAATTGAAACTGGATTGATAACGAACCACTTATCCCTTTGGCCCCCAGTGTGCTAAACGAAGCCCAGGAGCTAAGATCCCATGTTTGACGATGACGAAAACGATGATATGACTGTCACACCGAAGCCGCAGACTCAATCCGCCCTCCCTTGGTGGACAGCTGCGATCGGAGCGGGTGTCTTCATTCTCGGGGGCCTCACCTATTTCCAGAGCGCCGAGGTGCAGTCGCTTCGCCAGGACGTCACCCAGCTCGGACTCAACCAGGCGAAGGAAAACGCCGCGTTACGGGCCATCTTCGCCAAATCCGATCAGGAGCTCCAGGGCGTCCTCCGCGAGTTCCGCACAGAGCTCGCCTCCACTCGCCAGCAAACCACGGAAGGCATGAACAAGGCGCAAGTCGCTGCCGCCCGTCGCGCCGAACTGATCGCCAGCCAGATCGAAGTGCGGCAGAAAGAGCGCAGCCAGCAGTTCACCGAGGAACTGGCCAAGGTACGCGAATCACACGACGACGCCTCCAATAAAATCAACTCGATCACTACCGAGGTCGGCGCCGTGAAAACCGAGCTGGAAACCACGCGCTCCAACATTCAGGAAACTCGCAACGACCTCCAGCGCGTGCGCGGCGACATGGGCATGATGAGCGGCCTGGTGGCCACCAATTCCAAGGAGATCCAGATTCTTCGCGAGCTGGGTGACCGCGACATCTTCGAGTTCACGCTCATGAAGAGCGCCGGACTCCAGCAGGTCGGCGATGTCCGCCTGCTGCTCAAAAAGGCCGATACGGGCCGCAATCGGTACACTCTGGAGCTTCTCTCCGACGACAAGCGCGTGGAGAAGAAAGACAAGAGTCTCAATGAGCCGGTACAGTTCTACACCAGTTCGCGGGCGTCCAAACAACCCTACGAGCTCGTTGTCAACGAAGTCAGGAAGAACGCCATCGTGGGTTACCTGGCTCGTCCGAAACTCGTCCTCGCCCAGAGTCGGGCTAAGTAGGACGGCAGATTTTTACGAGTTTGGTGTGTTGGCTTGGGCGTTTCCGGCAGCGGTCCTGGACCAAGTCCGCTGCCGGCAAAGCCAGCGCGCCAATTAACGGGGATGAAGCGAATCCGAATCCACGCCGGGTCAGGGTGAATGTCCGGCGCGGCAGCTCCTCACTACAAGCTGACTGGATTCCGCTTCCATTACCAGGGTGATTCTCCTCCCACCCTCCCAGCGAGGTGGCCCGCCCGGGCCGCCTCGCTTTTTTTGTCTAGTTCCTAGTTGCGAACCCCCGACAAGTCCCGCGCCAGCAGATCCGCCCGCCGTGCCAGTTGCAGCGCCGTCGATATGTCCCTCGTCTTCGCCTCTTCCGCCTGCCGGATGAACGTCCTGATGCGGTTCGCCGTCTCGCTCTGCCTGCGGTTCAATGCGCGCTGCGAATAAGTGGTCAGTACGGTCCGCGCCCGGTCCAGGCTCTGTTCAATCTCTCGCTGCATCTCTCCCCGGCGCTGATCCGGGATCACCTCCGCCAGTTGCGGCGGCGGAGCCACCGGCGTCTCCGGGGCAATTTCCTGCGGCGCTGGATCCGACGGCGGAGCCGTGACGGGCGGCGCCGGCGCCGGTATGGGCCTCTTAGCCACGGGCTTCGGCTGCGCTTTGGCGGGCTTCTTCTCCGGCCTTGGTTGGAGCTCCGGCCGGATGACAATCACCTCCGGCGGACGGGGCGGCGGTTCCACCTGGAGCGGTGTCGTCGCCTCCGGCGGCAGATCCACCGGCGGCGGCGTGAGCGTCGGCTCAATCCGTGGCGGATTCAGCGGCGGCAGCGGCTTCGGGGCCCGCTTCTTGAACGACCAGCAGCCGCCCATACCGGTCGAGAGGAGTACCAGCAGAATGGCGCCCGCCATCCTCATGCCGCCACCTCGTTAGCCATCAGGGGCAGCACGATCCGGAACGTCGAGCCTCGCCCCGGCTCGCTCTCGATTTCGATTGCGCCGCCATGCAACTGGATGGCTCTAAACGTCATGGCAAGTCCGATCCCGGTACCCTGGGGTTTCGTCGTGAAATACAGTTGAAAAATCTTCTCCCGCAGCTCCGGCGAGATCCCTATTCCAGTATCCACGATTCTCACTTCACAGCCTCCCTCTCCGTCGCTCACCCCAAATTCGTAGCTGAGCGTCCCGCCGCTGTCCATCGCTTCAATCGCATTCACTGCAACATTGACGAACGCCTGTCTCAACAAACTCGCGTCCGCGTTCACGTAGAGCGGCGCCGCCGGCTGGTTCAGCACTGTGCGGATGTTCTTCCGCTCCGCTTCCGGCTCCAGGAAATGGGCGATTCCGCCGATCAGCCTGCCCAGGTCCACTCGTTCCATCGCCAGGTCGACCGGCCGGTTGAAATCCAGAAATGTGCGCACCACCCGGTCCAGCCGGGTCACTTCCTGCGACAGGATCGTGATTTCGGCCGCCGCGCCCGGCACTTCCTTGTCTACCATGGAGCTCAGCAGTTCCAGCCGCAGTGCGATGGAGTTCAGCGGATTCTTGATCTCGTGCGCCACCCGCGCCGTCAGGCTGTTGATTGCGGTCAGCCGGCGCGAAAGCGCAAACTGGCTCTCAATCTGCTTCCTGGCCTCTGCGTCCAGCTTGCTCATCGCCTCATCCAGGCTGGTTCTCAGTTGCGTGGCATCGTGCCGCGCGTCTCGGAAGCGCTCTCCCAACAGGCTCAGTTTAGACTCGATAATCGCCATCTCCCGCGTGGCCGCGGCACTCCCCCGGCGTGGCTCCGGCGCCTGCCCGCTCACAATCCCATCGATCAGATGGTTCACCTGATCCAAAGGGCGCAGCGCCAGTTGCGACACCCCGTAGGCGAAGAAGATGGCCGCCGGCAACCCCAACAGTGCTACCCAGACGATGCCCAGGTATTCCGGCCGCATTGCGTCTCTGAGAAGCAGCGGGGAAGAGAGAATCTGGATCATGAACACCGAGCCGGGCTGCCCTGCGAATCCGATCGGGGTGCGTGTTTCGTAGTCGTCCCGTCCCTGCAAAACGGCCGCGATCCGGCCCGCAAAGCGCGAAAAGCGCACTGCTCTCAAGTCCGGGCGAGGCCACAGGATGTCGCCCACGCGCGCCGGATTGGAGGACGCTAACACACGCCCGTCCTCCGCCGCGACGCTGATCTCGATGATCGCCCGCGATTGCGCCATGGTCTGCTCCAGCAGCGCCGCCAGGTCTCCGTCCTCTTTCACGAACGTGCTCCACAACCGCTTGGTGGCGTACAACCCCTCCGGTGGCCGCGGCAACGCCGCCGTCCGCTCTCCGATTCGCCGCACCATGAAAGACTTGATCTGCTGGCCCGCCACCTCGGATCGCTCCAGTGACGATTCCAGCCACGTGCCTACCAGGTTGTCCACCAGGATCGTCAGCATCGCAACCACAACGATGGCTACCATTGCCAGCGTCATGGTCAGGATGCGGGCGCGCAGCGTCATTCGTTCTCGCCGTATTCCTTCAACTTATTAAACAAAGTCTTCACGCTGATACCCAGAATCTCCGCCGAGCGCGTCCGGTTGCCGGAGGTGTGACGCAGCGTGATGCCGATCAGCAACTTCTCCGCCTCGTCAATCGTCATGCCTGCCTCCAGCGCAATCCTGTCGTCCAGAGCTCGCGCGGCCGGCTCCACCACGCCCGCAAAACCGCGTGGCAGGTGCGCGGCGCCAATCGTTCCGCTGCCCGTTAGGATCACGGCCCTCTCCAGCACGTTGCGCAGCTCGCGCGCGTTGCCGGGCCACTGGTAGCGTTGAAAGACACCCATCACGTCCGGCGCCAGGTCTGTGACCTTGCACTGGTGCCTCTGATTCAAATCCGAAATCAGGGTACGGGCGATCAATGGAATGTCGGCTGTCCGCTCTCGCAACGGCGGCAGATGCACTTCAAATACATTGAGCCGGAAGAATAGATCCTCGCGAAACGTGCCCTTCGCAATCGCCTCGCGCAGGTCGTGATTGGTGGATGCCAGCACCCGTACGTCCAACTCCACCTCGCGCTCTGAGCCCAGCCGCCGCAGCCGCCGCTCCTCCAATACCCGCAGCAGCTTCGCCTGCGTCCCCATCGGCATGTCGCCGATCTCGTCCAGCAGCAGTGTTCCGCCATCGGCCAATTCAAAGCAGCCCGCCCGTCGTCCCACAGCGCCCGTGAACGCGCCCTTCTCGTGGCCGAACAACTCGCTCTCAATCAGAGTCTCCGGCATCGCCGCGCAGTTCACCGCAATGAAAGGCTCCGCCCGCCGCGGACTCAACTGATGAATTGCCCGCGCCGCCAGTTCCTTGCCTGTCCCGCTCTCGCCTGTGATCAGGATCGTGGCCCGCGCGGGCGCCGCCTGTTGCAGCAGCAGGAAGATTTCCTGCATGGCCGCCGATTCGCCCACCAGATCGCCCAGCACCCCCCGCGACGCCAGTTCGCGTTCCAGACGGTCCGCGCGCTGGCCCAGCCGCCCGTGCGCCAGCGCGCGCTCCAGGATCATCTTCAATGCGCCCGGCGGGATGGGCTTTTCCAGGAACCAGAACGCGCCTAAGTCATGCACCGTCTCCAGCGCGGTTTCGAGATTGCCGAATGCTGTCAGTACGATCGTCTGCGGTGGCGTAGGCGACTTCTGCAGCTCTTCCAGCAGCCCCTTCCCGTCCAGGTTCGGCATGTTGAGATCTGTGATCACAACGTCGGCATCGAAGGACTTCAGCATCTCCAGCGCTTCGGCGCCGTCAGACGCCGTGGCCACGCCGTAGCCCCATCGGGAGATCACGCCAGCTAGCGCCGATCGTTGATTCAGCTCGTCATCGACGACGAGCACGTTTGCAGTAGTTGGATTCATCTAGGGTTTTGCGAATGCACCCCGCATCCGCGTTTCCTACAATTATAAGCTCTCCGGCTGCCACGGCTCCGGCGAAGCCGCTACAATGTCTCACGGAAGGTGATTGGGGCTGGTGTCCCGCTTGGTCTTCAAAACCAATGTGCGGCTCTCTGAGTCGCAGGTGTGTTCGATTCGCACCACCTTCCGCCAGTCTTACACTTTCGTGAAGTTCGCGGGGTGGGGGTGGTAACTGGCCGCCAGTCTTGGTAAACTCCCTTCCAGTAGGTCTTTGGGACTGGTACGTCTGCTTCTTCGAACGCACGGGCTAGTCTTGTCTATTAAAACTCAGGAGAATTGAAATATGCTTCAGGCCTTTCGGCGAGTGTCAGTGGGCATCGTATGCCTGCTGGCTTTGGCGCTGTCTGCCTTCGCACAGTCTGACAACTCCAGCATCTCGGGTATCGTTAAGGACCCGTCCGGTGCCGCGGTTGCCAACGCAAAAGTCGCAGTAATTAACGAGAGCAACAACTTCGAACGTCTTGTGACGACGAACGAGTCCGGCTTCTACACCGCTACCAACATTGCCCCCGGCTACTACACCGTGAAGGTGGAGGCCGCCGGCTTCAAGACCGCCACCACCACGCGCATCAAGCTGGAGGCCGCTCTGCCTTTGGCCGTGAACATGGACCTGTCAGTCGGTCAGGTGACCGAAACGGTGACTGTCGAAGCCAACGTGGCGCAGTTGAACACCGAGTCTTCGACGGTCGGCAAGACTATCGAGCAGAAGCAGCTTCAGAATCTGTCACTCAATGGCCGCAACCCCCTGTTCCTCGCGATGCTCAAGCCCGGTGTTCGTCGCAGCTCGCCGATGAGCGGCCAGAGCTATGGCCTGGATTCCGGCGGTCTCACCATCAACGGCGGCCGGTCTCAGGACTCGCTGATCACGTTTGACGGCGCAGTCGGTATCCGTACCCGCGCCAATGGCACCTCCATCGGCACCGCCGATCTGGACACCATTCAGGAAGTTCAGGTCCTCTCGGCGAACTACTCTGCCGAGTACGGCCGCTCTTCCGCGGGCCAGATCCGCATGGTGACCAAGTCCGGTACCAAGCAGTTCCACGGTACCGCCTACGAGTACTTCCGAAATAGCGCACTCGACGCCAACACCTGGGCGCGCAATCGCAGCACCTCCTCGAACTTCGTTTCGCCCTTCCGCTACAACCAGTTTGGTTGGAACATCAATGGTCCGGTGACCATTCCGAAGGTGTTCAACAAGGATCGCGAGAAGCTGTTCTTCCTGTTCAGCCAGGAGTGGGTCCGCCGCCGCGCGGCAGATTCCACCTTCCAGCGCGTGCCCTCTGCCGCCATGCGTCAGGGTAACTTCGGCGAACTGCTCGGCTCCAACCTGTTCTACGGCTCTCCGCGTGTGATCAACGATCCCTCCACCGGTGCACCGTATGCAGGCAACATCATCCCTCAGTCCCAACTGAGCCCCAACGGTATCGCCATGCTCAAGGCCTATCCTGGAGCCACCGGCGCCTACCAGGGCAACACGAACTTCTTCCAGCAGCGTCCCACCTGGCAGAATCAGCGCAAAGATACGGTGGCGTTGGACTACAACCCATCCACCAATCAGTTCGTCAAGTTCCGCCTGGCCAACTATAGCTGGGAGTCGCTCGACGCGTTCCGTAGCGGCTTCGACTACGCCATCAGCCTTCTGGATCGTCCGAACCAGACTGCCAGCCTGGGCCATACCTGGACCCTCAGCCCGACCGCGATTAACGAGTTCCTCGTCACCGCCTCGGCCGATCACGTGAAGATTCAGATCGATCCGACCGGTGAGCGCTACCTGCGCTCGCGCAGCGGCATCAACTACCCGTACATCTTCCCCGAAAGGAAGGAGATCTACGACAAGGTGCCCACCATCGTGATTCCTAACACCGGAACCATCGACGGCGGCCCGTATCCTTCCAGTTCCGCCGGCCCGATCTACCAGATCTCGAACAACTTCACCAAGATCCACAACAACCACACCTTCAAGGCTGGTTTCCTGTGGGAGCGCTCCGGACAGAACGACTTTGATCAGATCAACGTCTCTGGCGTCCCCGGCGGCACCAATAACCAGAACGGCCGCTTTGAGTTCACCGACGTCCGCCCCGGCGCACCCGGCACCGGCACCGGTCTCGCCAACGCCGCCCTGGGCCTGTTCTCGGCTTACGCCGAAATCGGTCCGAGAGCCTACACGCCGTATCGCAGCCACATGGCTGAGTTCTTTGTGCAGGACTCCTGGCGCGTCAACGAGAAGCTCAAGATTGAGCTCGGCATTCGCGGCACCTGGCAGAACGGCTACTACAGATCTCTGTGGGGCAATATGGCCATCTTCGATCCGGCCAAGTATGATCCGTCCAAGGCTGCCGTCGTTGACCGCGCCACCGGCGTCGTCCTGAGCGGCGATCGCTACAACGGCGTCGTCATTCCCGGTTCCTCCTTCCCGGATGCCGGCAAGGGCCGCGTGGCCGCCATCGATAGCGGCGAGTTCAATCGCCTGCTCTCCGGCGGCAGCGTTTACCCCTCCGAGAACCAGTTCAACTTCACGCCGCGCGTTGGCTTCGCCTATTCGATGACCTCGAAGAACGTCCTGCGTGCAGGTGCTGGCAGCTTCATGTCTCGCCCCGGCGTGTATGACAGCGTGTTCCTCGGCGGCAATCCGCCCTTCCAGCCGATGGTCTCCGTGGCCAACGGCGTCGCCGATAACCCCGGCGCCGGTCCGAAGACGGGCTTCCCCCAATTCTTCATGACCATCGATCCGAAGTACCGCATTCCGCGCAGCTACAACTGGAACATCACCTATCAGCGTCAGCTGACCGGCGATACCACCGTTGAGTTCGGCTACGTCGGAACCGTTGGCAACTACCTGTCCCGCGAGCGCGATTTGAACCAGTTGCCTACCGGCACCACGTTCCAGTCCTGGGCTCAGGGCGCCAACACCGCCTACCTCCGCCCCTTCAAGGGCTTCGCCAACATCAACATGCTGGAGCACTCCGGCCGCAGCACCTACAACGCTCTCCAGTTTGAAGTGAACCGTCGCTTCTCCAAGGGCTTGCTGTACGGCTTCGCCTACACCTACGCCAAGGCCATGGACAACAACTCCGGCCCGCGCGATGCGTTCATGGACGTCTTCAACCAGTACCTCAACTGGGGCAAGTCCGGCAACGACACTCGCCACACCGCCATCGTCAACGTCGTTTGGGAAATGCCGTTCTTCAAGAACAGCGGCGCCCTCACCAAGATGGCCCTCGGCGGCTGGCAGATCTCTGCCGTCAACCAGTGGCAGACCGGCGCGCCGATCTCCATTGGCAACAACGACGACTATCTCGGCATCGGTTCCACCAACGGCAAGACCTGGAACCTCAACGGTGATCCGAACCGTCCGCAGAAATTCGCCAACTCGAATGCTGCCGGCAACTACGCCGGAATCACCGATTTCTGGTTCGATCCCAACGTGAGCGGCGGCAAGTGGGCCACCAAGCCCGCCAACGGCACGCTCCCCAACCAGAACCGCAACTCCATCAGCTTCAACAACGTCGGCTTCCAGAACTGGAACATCGCCGTGTTTAAGTCGTTCCGCATCACCGAGAGCCAGGCCGTGCAGTTCCGCGCCGAGGGCTTCAACTGGCTGAACCACCCGAACTGGGGTGGCGTGGACACCAATCCCACCGCCGCCACCTTCGGTATGGTCACCAGCAAGAGCAGCGAGCGCACCATGCAGATGAGCCTGCGTTACACGTTCTAGCCTTTACCGGCTAAGCAAAAATCCCGGGCCTCACCCAACGGTGGGGCCCGGATTTTTTTGCGCCCGCACTAGTAGACTGAATTCAGACCGTATTATCCCGTAAGGCGAAACATACACAGTGAGCCAGACCGAACGGATTTACCAGATTCATCGCCTGTTACGCGCGCCGCCCGCCCTCCATGGAAGCATTGATCGAACGGTTGGAGGTCAATCGCTCCAGCGTCAAGCGCGACATCGCCTATATGCGGGATCGCCTCCACGCGCCCATCTCCTACGACAAGGACTCCAACAGCTATCGCTACGAGTGCGCGCCCGGCGAGCCGCCCTACGAACTGCCCGGCGTGTGGTTCACCGCTGACGAGCTCCACGCCCTCATCGTCATGCAGGATCTGCTGGATCAGCTCCAATCCTCGCTCCTCGGCGAGCCCCTCCGTCCGCTCCAGCGCAAACTCGATTCGCTCATCGAAAAACACGTCCCGCGACGCAAGGAACTGCGCAAGCGGGTTCTCATCCTGGAATCCCGCAAACGCCGCGTCCAGGTCGAGCACTTCCAGCTCATCAGCTCCGCCACCCTCGAGCGCCGCCGCATCGAACTGACTTACTACGGCCGCACTAAGGCCGAGGAATCGCAACGCCTGGTCTCCCCTCAGCGGCTCATCTACTACAACGCAAACTGGTATCTCGACGCCTGGTGCCACCTGCGCGAGGACTTGCGCAGCTTCGCGCTCGATTCCATTCGCGCCGCCCGCGTCACCCCCGAACGCGCCCAGGAAATCGAGACCGCCCGCATCGACGCCCACCTCGGCGCCGGCTACGGCATCTACGCCGGCGCGGCTGAATCCACCGCCGTCCTCCGCTTCCGCGCGGACGCCGCCCGCTGGGTCGCCAAAGAGGTCTGGCACGCCGATCAGCGCGCCACCCTGCTGCCCGACGGCAGCTTGCGCCTGGAGGTGCCCTACGCGCATTCCAGGGAGATTCTGATGGACATCCTGCGCCTCGGCGCCGCAGTGGAAGTAGAGGCCCCTGGAGCCCTCCGCAGGGCCGTCGCCGAGGCCCACCGCGACGCAGCAGAGCAATACGGCGCCATCCGCCGCAGCCCCGCCACCCAAGCCAGCGCCGGCGACTAATCCGCCCCGCCGCTCGGCAGGCTCAACCGGTGAACCACCCTCCCCCTCACACTGAAAACTCGGAGGAACTCACCGGCACGGCGCGAGGCGTAAACGCTCTCCCTGCTGCGCCCCCGCCCGTGCCACACGGTGAGTTGCGGGACTATGAATCTATGATTCCTTGGGAGACTCTGAACCCGGAGCAACGCCAGGCCATCGAGGCCTGGGACGAAGCGATTCTCGTGATGGCGCCGGTCGGCACCGGCAAGACCAACTGCCTCGCCCTCCGCGCCGCCTACGCGATGGAGCAGGGCATCCCCGCCGCGCGCATCCTCTGCCTCTCGTTCACCAACAAGGCCGCCCGCGAGGTCCGCGAGCGCCTGGTCCGGCTGCTCGGCAAAGCCGGCGGCGAGGTCACCGCCAAAACCTTCCACGGTCTCTGTGCCCAGATCCTCCGCGCCGAGGCGCCCATCATCGGTTGGGACCGCGACTTCCTGGTCTACGACGAAGAGGATTGCCGCTCGCTCATGGGTCAGGCCGCCAAACGCGCGCAGATCGCGGTGCCGGAAAAGGAGTCCGACGCATTCGAGTTCCTGCTCTTTCAGGCTGCCACCGCCGCGCGCCTCAGCGAATTTGAGGATCAGCCGCCCCGCACACCGCAGCAGGTGTTCGATGCCGCGCTGGCTGCATCCCGTCTGGACTTCCTAAAGTTCCGCGGCGGCCTCCTCTTCAAGCCTCTGCTCACCGAATACATGCACGCCCTGCGCGAGTGCCACGCTGTGGATTTCGCCGATCTCATCCTCGGCGTCAACCGCCTCTGGCAGGAGAGCCCCGCCGCGCTCGCCCGCTGGCGCGCGCGCTTCGCCTGGATCCAGATCGATGAGGTGCAGGACACCAACCGCGGCGAGTACCTGCCGCTGCGCCTGCTCGCCGAGGAGCACAAGCGCCTGTCGTTTTTCGGCGACATCGATCAGACCATCTACGGCTGGCGCGGCTCGGCCCCGCACGAGGTGCTGGCCGATTTCAAGTCGCGTTTTGCGCCCGTGCGCGAGATCCACTTCACGCGCAACTACCGCTCTACGCGCAACATTTTGGCTGCCTGCGAAAAGCTCATTCTGGCCTGCCCCGGCGCCGTCACCAAGCGCATCGTGCCGGACTCCGCCGAAGATGGCGAGCCGCTCGAGTTCTACGAGGCCGACAACCAGCTCGACGAGGCCCGCTGGATGCAGAAGCAGATCGAGGCCATCCGCGCCCGCACCGGCATTGCCCACGGCGACATCGCCGTGCTCACGCGCACCAACTTCACGGCCCGCGATCTCTCCCGCCACTTCGAGGAACTCGGCCTGCCGCACCTGCAGGTGGATCAGTTCAAGTTCTTCCAGCGCGCCGAGATCAAGGAGACGCTGGCGCACCTGCGCCTGCTGATCAATCCGCACGACGCCAACAGCATGATGCGCTTTCTGCGCACTCCGCCCAAGGGCGTGGGCGACGCCGCCATCGAGGCGCTCTCACACGGCGCGCCGCGCGAGGCCGGCCTCAAGATGGGCGATCTGCTCGATCCCGCCACGTTCCGCACCGGCGATCCGTTCCTGCCGTTGATGGACGCCATGCGCGCCGGCCGCGCCGTGGTGTGGGACATCGAGACCACCGGCCTTAGCATCGCCTCCGACGAAATCGTCGAGCTGGCAGCCGCCCGCTGCGGCGTGGGCGGCGTGATCGAAACATTTCACCGCTATCTCGTGCCTTCGAAAAAAGTGCTCGATTCTGAGCCCATACACCACCTTAGCGACGACTTTTTGGCACAAAACGGCACGGATCCGCATACTGTCATCGAAGAGTTCCGTTCCTTCTGCCAGGGCTGCGTCCTGGTGGGCCACAACATCGCCAACTTCGATATGCCGATGCTGCGCAGCGTCTGCGTGCGCCTCGGCCTGCCCGCATGGGGCGAGTGCGCCGTCTTCGATACCCTCGATCTGGCCCGCCGCTATCTGCGCATGCCGCGCCATCGCCTCGGCGACATCGCGCGCCGGCTCGGCTTTCAAAACATCCCCACGCATCGCGCCGATTCCGATGTGGCCGCCACTGTTGAACTGCTGCAGTACCTGCTGCCCAAGCTAGAAGAAGGCGCGGCCGCGCGGCTCGATGCCGTGAAGAAGTACGGCGCGCGTTTCCAGCCGCTCGCGAACACGATGACGGCGTGGCGGGCGCGCATGATGGTGGATCGGCCGGCGGAGCTGCTGGAGTTGGTGCTCGACCAATCCGGGCTGCGCAGGCTCTACGCATCCGATGCCGCGCGCCGCGAGCATCTCGAAGAGCTCACCGGATTGTTCCAGCAGTTCGACGACGAAACGATGCAGCCCGTGGACGCTCTGCTGCGTGCTCAGCGTGGCCTCGCTCGCCAAGGAGATTGACGGGCAGACCGCTGACGGCAGCAAGGTGTTGCTGCTCACTGTGCATCAGGCGAAGGGGTTGGAGTTTGACACCGTATTCGTGGCGGGTTGCGCGGAGGGCGAATATCCGAATCAGCGTAGCGTGCGCGAAGGGCAGGAGGTAGAGGAGCAGAGGCTTTTCTATGTCGCCATCAGCCGCGCGAAGAAACGGCTGTTGTTCTCCTATCCGATGGTCAACAAGTGGGGCCGGCAACAGGTGCGCAGCCGCTATCTGCGCCTCGTGCGATGAGTTTGACTTCGCTGTGACGGCTGTGCGGAAGTAGAAGCCATGAAACAAGGCTTCTCCACCGCGGATCTGGCGCTTGCGCGGCGTCTGGAAGAGGCCGAGGCGGCCAACGCGTTTCACATCGGGCGGGCGTCACAGGACGGCAAGGTGGAGGTGGAGCCCATCTGCGACGGCTGCGCGATGTTTGCGGGCGTCGGCTCGCCGCTGACTCACGCGATGGGCATCGGCATGGCTGGCGAGGTGACCGATGAGGAGTTCGACCGGCTGGAGGAGTTTTTTCGCGAGCGCGGCAGCCCCTCGATGATCGATCTCTGCCCGATGGCGGACGCGACCGTGCTGCAACTCGTCACCGAACGCGGCTACAAGGTGCTGGAGTTCAACAATCTGCTGCTGCACCGTGTCACGCCCGCCGACGCCGAATGGGTGTGCCCGGAAGAAGTGGAGATCACGCCGGTGGAAGAGGGCGAGCCGCGCGAATGGTGCGAGCTGCTGGTGAAGGGATTCAACCACGGCGCGGAACCCTCCGCGGAGATGGTGGAGATGGTGATGAGCCTGCCCTCGGGTGGGCAGAGCTTTTTCGCGCACGTGATCGGTGATGCTGTGGGGACCGCCGCGATGTCGATGCACGGCGGCGTAGCTTTGCTGTTTGCGGATTCGACACTGCCCGAGGCGCGCGGCCGCGGCGTGCAGCAGGCATTGATCCGCGAGCGTCTGAAGTTGGCGGCGCAGGGTGGATGCGAATGGGCGATGGCCTGCGTGCTGCCCGGCAGCGGATCGCACCGCAACTATGAGCGCTGCGGCTTTGATCTGTTCTACATGCGCGTCAATCTGATCCTCGACCTTTAAGGCTCGAATTTCTGCAAGTAATGCAGCAGCAGATCTGAGCTGGCAAACATCGCCTGAAAGACGCGGGAGCGTGTCTTGTCGATATCCACCTCGTCGCCATCGATGAAGAGCATCGGCAGGCGGCGTGTGGCCTTGAAGCCGCGGAGCGCGGCGGCCGTCTCGCGGGATTGTGAGCCGTGGTAATCGAGATCGAAGAGGACGAGATCCGGCGGGTTGTTCAGAATGCGGCGGGTGGCGCGGGCGCCGTCTTCGAATTCGACGGTGACCTCATAGCCGGCCTCGCGCAATTCAGCGGCGCGATCTTCGGCCTTGGCCTGGTTCCATTGGACTAAGTAGAGACGAATAGACATCGGTGTCTACTCGATGGTAGCGTTACCGGCGCTGTTCGGAGGAATAAATGGCGTTTGGGACAGCTTTTTCAAATACGGCGACGATCTGATCACGGCGCTTCAGCAGCGCCGTAATCTCTGCCTTCCTGAGGTACTGATCCAACTCGCGGTGGAGTTCTTTCTCGTCCAATCGCTTCATGGCCGCCAACAGAACACGGTCGCAGCGGGTGAGGTTTTTCGGCGCCAGGAGCGCACTCCGGGTGCGGAACGCGCGCGTGTGGTCGATCATCCAGAGCTTCCAGTCCTTGGTGATCAGCAGATTGCCGAGGTTGCGGTCCGTGTTGGAGATGAGCTGATCGAAGACGCGGACGATGTACATCTGGTTGTTCCAGTAGTCGCCATCCGGCGGTTCGACGCCCTTCTTCGCCCGCTGCCCTTCTTCCATCAGCACATCGTCGACCCACCAGGTGACGGCGGCAGATGCGCCCTCCACGTTGCGTTCCACGGACGGGGGGATCATCCGCAGATCGAGCAGCTTGTCCAGGCGGTATGCCGCGATATTGAACTTGTAGGTGTCCCGGAAGTTGATTTCCGTGCCGTTGGTGCCTTCAAAGCGGGTCTTGGATTCGTCGATCGTCTGAATGTGCGCGTCGTGCGCAATGGCCCCGTCTACCAGCGTGGCCCGCCGGGTGCCGGTGATGCCGCCCTTGCCGGCGCGGATGTTGGTGATCCTGGCTGTCAACAGGAAATGCTCCTGCTCGGCCCTGGTCATGGTCGCGGCAGGCGTTTGCGCGAACAACAGACTGCTCCAGAGCAGGATCGAAACACCCAGCGCGAATCGCATGGATGAAACTATACACGGTTGTCCGGTTGCGGGGAAGGGAAAAGTTACGGCAGCGGCAGGATACTGAGAGCGATGTGCGCCTGGGCATTAGGCTCGATGCGGACCGGTGTGGCGGGCCCTTTGTAGAACGGGACCCAGGCGGGATCGGCCAGCATGGCCGGATCGCTGTCGCCGTCGCTGATGCCTATGCCGAAAGCGTAAGCGAGGTAATCGCCGGGCGGGATATTGGCCATGCGAAAAGCGCCCATCTGGACCATCCCTGCGGACTGAGTCACGCTGTTCTGCCGAACCATGCCAGCCTGTCCGACCATCAGCGTGGAGCCGGCGAGTTTCTCCATATCGGCGGGCACCAGCACCACGTAGACGTTCTCGGCCGGGCCGGAGTCCCCGTTGAACGTGGCCTCCAGGCGGCCGCCGTCATTGCCCAACAGAACGCCCATCTGGCGCGGGCCGCCAAAGGTCCAATCGATCCAATGCCCAGGCTGTGGTTTGCCGCCGGCGGAGACGGATTTGAGGTAGATGTTGGGCTGGTTGCTGGTGACGACGATGCGGTAGCGGTCGTGGCCCACCAGCGGGATTGTGAACGTGCCGTCATCCTCCACCAGAGCGGGTGACGCGGCGGCTGCCTTGGGTGTGGTAGGCAGCAGATTTACCTGAACGGCGCCCAGCGGCAGGGTGCCGCCCTGTAGCGTGGCCCGGCCTTGCACGGCGAAGGGCGGCTCCAGTTGCAGTTGCAGGCCGGTGGCGTTGTTCTCGGTGAGCTCCAACTGGCGTGACGCGGTGCCGATGGTGGTGGCTCCGGCGGCGTAGGCCAGTAGTTGATACTTGCCGGGCGCCACCTCCGGGAAGACAAACTCGCCGGTCTGCGCGGAATAGCGGGCGATGCGTTCCTCGCTACCGCCGCTCACCGGGCGCAGCAGCACCTGGCAGCGGGAGGGCGCGCCCTGACCCTCGGCATCGAGCACCTGGCCGGAGACGGTGAGGAACGGAACCAGTATTGGGCCGAAGTCGAAGCCGCCCAACTCCACGCCTGTATCGACGTTGATGATCTGCGCTTTGGACGCCTCGTAGACGCCGGGATAGTAGGCCGGGGCGGCGTAATGGGTGGGTCCCGATGGATCGCGGAACGAAACCGTCATGGGGCCGCCAGGCACGGCGCGGAGCACGTACTGACCGGCGGGGAAGGCGACTGATGCGGAACTCACCCTGGGCGTTGGCGGACGCGGTGGAGACGGTGCGAAACTGCCAGCGGCCATTCAGCCAGGCGCGCCGTTGGGCCTCCACACCGCCGCGGGCGGCAGGCAGGCCGTTGGCGTCTGTGAGGTGTCCCGAGAGAATGGCGGTGGGGATCAGGAGGTACTGCAGTCCGGTTTGCTGGCAGGCCTTGGCCAACTCCAGTCGCGGACCGGAGCGCGGCCGGCGCGCCGCCAGGGGTGGCAGGTAGCCCACCTTGTGAACGCTAACGCCGTAGGCGGCCGGATCGAGCCCTTCCGCGCGAAAGCGCCGTTGTCGTCGGTGAAGTAGCCCAGTGCCAACTGCGAGCCGGCGCCGATCTTGCGGAATAGGACGCGGGCACGGGCCACTGGGGCGCCGTTGCCGTCCTGCAGAACTGTGCCCTCGGAGCTGCACGGGCCGGTTTGAGCAAGGGCGCTGGCGGCCATGGCCAGCAGGAGAAGGGGTCTCACTGCGCGCTCCTCTGCTTGGGTAGCCTGACCACAATGTTCTGCGTGGCGCCAGGCTCCAGCTTCACGCGGGTGGAGAGCGTCTCCAGGTCCTCGGGCGGCTCGTCCGGGCCGTACGGGCCTGGCTCGAGGGCGAGCCCCACGTAGGCCAGATACTCGCCCGGACGGATGTCGGTGATGGTGAAAGTGCCGTCCGGCAGGAAGATGCCGGAGATGGCCGCGCGCGCGTCCCGCTGCGCCGGGTCGACGGGCCAGAGCGAGATCGCTGGCCGCCCGGCAAGCAGATTGAGGTCCGCGTTTTCGGCCCGGCCTTGTAAGGTGGCCGCGCCCGGCCGGAAGACCAGTTTCAGCGGCGGCATGCCGCCCGCACTGACGTCCAGTTCTTTGCCTGTGACGTCTTCCGCACCCAGTAGAACCCTGGCGAGATAGGTGCCGGGGGCCGGGGTTCCGACGACATTGACGTAGGCCTTGCCGGTTCCATGGAAGGTCATGGCGAACTGCCCGCTCGGGTCGGTTGCTGGTGCGCGGGCGCCGGACTGCATATCCGCCGCGACCATAGAGATGCCGATCCGTGACCAATCGGGCGCGATGTTCCCTGCACCCTCCAGTACCGCAGTTCCGCCGATCACTTGCTTGGGCAAGGGGCGCAAGACGACACCCTCCACCGGACCGCTGCCCACCTGAATCTCGGCGCTCGCCAACGTGTTTGTTCCGTTCGGGACGGCGGTCAGGATCCAAGCGCCGGAGCGGAGGCCGGGTAGTGAAAATTCACCGTTGGTGAACAGCGCGGGCGGGCTCCCCATGAAGATGAGTTGGCCGGCGCCGGCACGCCGGGCATTCACCATGAAACGCTGGAGCGGTTGACCGTTGGCATCGAGCGCGAGGCCGCGGACCGAAAAGACAGGCTCCCGCCGCATGCGGATCTCGATTCCGGTCTCCACCGTGCCGCGTTGCACCTCGATCACTTGCGCCTGCGAGTCGTCCGAGACTCCGGGGTAATAGGTGGTGACGTAGGCCGTGAGCGCGCCGCCGCCGGCGGGAAAGACGATGTCGCGCGCGTCTATTTCGTCGGCGGCCAGAAGATAGCGGCCCGGGTCAATACCGGCCATGTGGAACAGGCCACGATCATCGGCTTTCGCGAAACCGCCGCCGAGCGTCAAGGTCCGCCGGCCCCGGATCGTACTTGCTCGGAACAGCATGACGTTGGCATTGGCCACGGGATCGCCATTGTCGTCCAGAACCCTCCCGGCCAGCACGGATTGGGGGGCCATGGTGAACTTTAGGTCAGCGAGCTCCTGGCCGGGTTCGAGTTTGGGCAGGATGATGGAGCCGGAAGGCAGCGTGGGCGAGAAGCCCTCTTTCCGCAGGCGCACGCGGTAGACGCCGGGCTCCAGTTCCGGAATGCGAAACTGGCCGTTGGAATCCGAATAGACTCCGATGGCCGCCGGGGTGGGCTGGCCGGGCTTGGGCTCGCGCACCGGTACCAGGCCGATCTCCACCTGGCGTAACGGTGCCCCGCTGGTCTCCTGGACCACTACACCGGCGACCGTACACTTTCGCACGGCGGGATCGTCCTGGGCAAGCAAGATCGCCGGGACCAGGAAAAGAAGATATCGCATCGGAATGCCTGGAATGAGTACGCGCACCGCACTAACACGGTTACCACAACTTGCTAAGCGCGGTCCGGTGGTGATAGCGTGCCCGGATGGAGCGGAGACCATCGCACGCCGTGCCGCGAGTGCCGGTGTGAATGCCGGTGGTTCGGCCCTCCGCAGTTTTTGATATCTTTGAAGTCTTTCCGGAGACGTAACCGACATGATGCAACGCCGCGAATTCCTGACCACACTGGCCGCTGCCTCGACGGCGATGGCCGCGCCGTCCTATGAGCCGATCCTGGCCGCGCAGGCCTATGTCTTCAGCCAGGCGTATGCGCGGCTGAACCAGCGCATGGAGGATCGCATCTCCGAGGTGCTGGAGATCCTCTCCACCAGCGGATACAAGACGCTGGAGCTGACCAGCCAGTTTTTCACCACAGACAATACATCCAACACGGCTCAGGCTCTGATGCTGGGCCGGCTGAAGTGCCCGGTGGTGTACAACGGCGGCATCATGCACACCGCGGACGGCGCCAAGCAGACCATCCAGCAGACGGTGGAACTGGCCAAGCGGGTGAAGGCGGCGCACCCCATTACCGGGCTGAACTTCAACGCCAATCCGAAGCCGAACGCCGAAGCCAAGACGGACGCCGAACTGGGCGTGCAGGCCGAGAATCTGAACAAGCTCGCCAAGGAGTTGAAGAAGCTGAATGTGCGCCTGATGATCCATCAACACGCGCCGGAGATGGCCAACAACGCCAAGGAATGGCGTCATATACTGGCCAACACCGACGCCAAGCTGGTGGACATCTGCCTGGACGTCCACTGGGTGTTGCGCGGCGGCCAGGATCCGATGACTCTGCTGAAAGAGTGCTCTTCGCGCCTCGCCAGCCTGCATCTGCGCAACTCAAAGAACGGCGTGTGGACCGAAGACCTGGGCGACGGCGATGTGGATTACCGCCCCGTAGCCGAGCACCTGAAGAGCATCGGCTACAAGGGCTACTTAGTGGTGGAACTGGCTTGGGACAAGGCCACTGAGCCGACGCGCTCGCTCGACGAGAACATGAAGCGCAGCCGGGAATACGTCGAGAAGGTCTTCGGCCTCAAAGCCTGACGCGTCAGCGCTTGTAGGTGACCAGGTAGAGTCTATTGCCCGCGTCTTCGGTGAAGAGCAGGGAGCCATCTTTGCGTGCCAGCACGCCCACGGGCCGGCCCCAGACCTCTTTCTCGGCGGGGTTGAGCATGAATCCGGTGAGGAAGTCTTCCTGTGGTCCGGATGGCTTACCCTTCTTGAACGGGATGAACACCAGCGAGTAGCCGGTGCGTTGCGCGCGGTTTGAGGAGCCCCGCAGGGCGATGAAGGCGCCGTTGCGATAGCGGGCAGGGAACTGCTTGCCCGTGTAGAAGCGGACGTCCATGGCGGCGACGTGGGAAGGCGTCAGAATCACGTCCGGAACGATGGTCTTGGCGATGAGATCGGGCCGCTGGCCCTTGTTGCGCGGCTCCTCATTCGGCCCGATGTAGGCATAGGGCCATCCATAGTAGGCGCCCTCTTTGACCTGCGTGAAGAAGTCCGGCACCAGGTCGTCGCCCAGGCCGTCGCGCTCCTGCACGGTGGCCCAGAGTTCGCCGCTTTCGGGGCTCAGCGCGAGTCCGACGGGGTTGCGAATGCCTCCCGCCACCACCTCGCGGCCGGAGCCATCGGGGTTGTAGCGCAGCACGGCGGCGCGGTATTCCGGATCGCCGGGCGCAATGTTGGAGCGCGAGCCGATGCCGAGATAGAGCTTGTCGCCCTTGGCGTTGAAGAGGATGGTGCGGGTCCAATGGCCCTGGTCCTCACCCTTGAGAGGGATGATCTCCTCGGCGGGGCCAACGGTTCGTTTGGCGGAATCGTACGGGTAGCGCTTCACCGACGTGGCCTCGGCGATATAGAGATAGCTCTTCCAGAAAGCCAGGCCGAAGGGGCGATCGAGCCCGGAGACGAGCGCGGACTTTTCATCGTCGCTGATGCGCCCGTCGTGATTGCTGTCTGAGAGGACGAAGACCGTGCCGTTCTTGACGCTATCGGAGAGCAGGATCTCGCCGGCAGGCCCTTCGAGCAGGTAGCGGGGCTTGGCGAAGCCGGAGGCGAACTCCGAGGCCGTGAAGCCGGCGGGGACCTTGAGGGCGACACCGCTGGGTTGGGGGATGACCTTGGGGGCATTGGCCGCCGAGGGCGTGTGGTAGGGCTGAGGCAGCTTGGGCGGATCGGCGGCGAAGGCGGACAGAGAAGCGGCGCCCAGAGCCACCCCGAGTCCCAGAGTCAGGTGGAATTGCATCCTTGTCATTCTATCTGGGAAAGGAGCGGGGTGTGGAAGATCTGCGGTGAATTTTCGCGAAGTCTTGACGGGGCTGTGACGGAGCCGCTACTATCAGAGTGCGGGGTGGAGCAGCCTGGTAGCTCGTTGGGCTCATAACCCAAAGGTCGTAGGTTCAAATCCTACCCCCGCAACCAACAAAATCAATCAGTTGCGGTCATACCGAACGCGGCTTCAAACTCCCACCAACTCCCAATAGGACGGCTCACCGCCAGCTCAGTATCCGAGCTAGGTCCGAAGTCTTGCCAGCCTTCCACCACATCCGGAAAGCTCCGTCATTCGCGGCGCTCTTGATCGGGCCTATCGCCGAGCCATCGACGTTGATGGTGGTCCGGATGATCGAGTGCCTCATCCAGTGCCAGTCACGGATCTAGAGGCCCCACCTTCCAAGCTGGAATGCTGAACTCGCTTGCACTATTCAGCGAAATGGAGCACGAGTTGGCTGTCGAGCGGACATGCGCCAGCACCGCAGGCGCGCGATGGGAAGATAGTGTCGGGAAACCTCGCGTCTGTGCTGCCTCGGTGTGACGTTTGTAAAAAAACAACCTCACTGGAGGTGGCCGGACGTGCTTATGTTATGCTTTCTGGCATTCTCTGGGTTGTGAACAAGGGATCATCTCATGCAGATTCTCAGGTTCATGGATAAATCGCGCCCCTCCCAACCGCTCGTGGCGATCGCAGCGCTTCTGTTGGGCCTCGGCTGCGCGTCCCGAGCCTCGGCATCACCCATCACGTTCACTGCATCTGGCGCCTTTCCCGATGGCGGCTCGCTGAGCGGAACGCTGCTGATCGATACTGCAACCGGCGAAGTGCTATTCGCGGATCTGAAGGCCCTCGTGATTCGGTATGTGACCTATTCTTTGCCGCGTGGTACAGGGAGCGTCACTATTAGGGTTCCCCGGAGTTTTGTGTTGTCCGAAAGTGTTGAAGGCGTCGCGAACTATAACAACGGCGGGTTGTTTGCGATCCTGGTTCACGGCAGCGTTGCGGACGGCAACCCTATGCTTTCGCTGAGCCTGAACGAACTCAACCTCATCGGTTTTGGGGGCGGTCCCGCAGTCACTCCCAGCGGCCTAACCGCTATAGCTCATTACAGCCTGAGCGACAGCCAACTCACCGCCGATGTGCCGGAGCCATCGCCACGCTCTACCGTCGCGCTGGCCGGCTTGCTGGGAGCGATGATTGAGTGGCGAAGGCGGACGAGGCAAGTCCGGAATCTCTCAACACGGCGAAGGTCATACTGATCGCCAGGTGGTTGGGGCCTGGGTCAGAGCCTCTCTGTACTTCGCCTCCGCCTCGTTCGATTTTCCCGTCTGCTCGAACACGGACACGTCGTTGCTCAACCGCGGCGCCGTGAACGCAATCTGGCTGTCCTTGTCGATGTTCGCTAGCACCTCGGTTAGGGTTGCCTTGATTCGATCGGCCTCCTCCAGTTGACCGTCCTGGCGCAGTGACAGCTGTGGCTGTTCAGCGTGGACCCTTTCACGGACCTGACGGTGCCATCAAACGGATGGGGTTGGCTGCTATATCCTGATGTACCCCAGATACCTGAGGAACGTCACGATCACGATGAGTCCGACGAGGCCAAATGCGATTCGCGCAATTGGAGAGTAATTGGGTCTGTCCGGTTGTGCCATGCCCCTCTCTGCCTGTAGTTCTGTCCGGGGTCCGCGATGGTTCCCGGCGCTGTTACGCTTTGCGGGCGGCTCGGCCAACCAGGAAGCCGGCGGCAAGGGCTCCGGCGACGAAGCCGGCCGGGTTGTGGCGGATCATCTTCCGCAGGCTCGTGAGCACACCGCTTATTTCGTAGTCGCGCACGAATTCGGCGCTGTGGTCGAGTTTGGCCGCGGCATTGTCTGCCATTTCGCCTACTGCTTCTCCAGCATCCCGGATGGAGCAGGCCGAGGCGTTGAGGGCGCTCGCTGTCTCTCCGCGCGCTTCGGCGAACTTCTTCCCTGCCGTTCGGCCTAAGGCGCCAACCTGTTCCACTGTGTTCGCGAGTTTATCGCCAAGATGAGAGGCAGTTTCGATCATTGTATTCGCTCCTTGGACCGCGCGGCGTTCCGGCGGGCCTGCCACTTCTATTGCAGATACCCTGCCAACTTCCGTCGAGCGACACTGGTGATCGTGCTGCGAGGCAAGCAAAGGCGAATCCCCGCAGAGCACGGCGCCCAGGTCTATACCGCGCCAGCGCCTGTTCCGACGCTGCGTGGTCACATGACCAACTATGGTCGCCGGCCATTGGGAGCGCCTGATCGTCAGTGCGAGCGCCATCGGGCCAAGTGAGGCCCCGACAATTCCCACCACACAAGCAAAAGGGCCGCCTGGAGGCAGCCCGTAAACTGAAGAATCCTATGGAGCCAGCGGAGGGGATCGAACCCCCGACCCTCTGATTACAGAACATCCTGGGAATCGCAAACTGCTGATAATAAAGGCAACAGTGCGTCGCCTATAACGCCTGCAGAGCGTTCTGCGGCGGTAGTTGAACAGGTTTCTGAACAGGTCGGTGCGCGCAGTGTGTGGACTCCGGCAAAGGCTGAACAGGTTGTCGCTCGACCCGTCCAGGAGGATCGTCCGGCCCCCTCCTGGCGTCGATCGGCCCGGCGAGGTGAACTGTGATGCCGAGTGCCGGCTTCCGCACCGTGAGGGACGCGCCCTGCAGCGGTCTCGAATCGGCACGGGCCATCTTGGGAGACGGCTTCGGCGATCTGCGAGTTTCAGCGCCAACTGCGGCAAGTCGAGAATATCCAACTGGTCCGACAGCAACGCGAGAATGCGCAGCAACGGCTTGGGTTCGCCTCTCGACCCTTTGTACTGTGCGGATTACCCGTCAGACGCCCGTCGCCTTCGAGTCTGGTCTTCGAAAGGCGAAACGGGTCCTTCAGCTTGCAGGTCACCGGTCATCCGGATTTTGGCTTGCCATTCGGACAGGACCGCCTTGTGCCGATCTTCCTGGCAACCCTGGCCGTACGGCAGCAAAGCAAGACGATTCGTTTCAGGTCGGCCGCTCAGATGCTCGACACTTTTGGCATGGCTAAGGGTGGGAAGGAATACCGAAGGCTCGTTGCCGCATTCGAGCGCATCTTTGGCGCGACTATTTTCTTCGGCACGGATTCAACCCGGCAGCGGGCTAGAGTGGTCCAACGGTCGAGGTTCAACTTCCTGCAGGCCGCTCAGATCTGGTACAACCGGGATCCCGCTCAGGGAGTACTCTCCGAGGAATTTGAGAACGTGATCGTTCTGAGCGATGAATTCTACGACGAGATCATCACCCATCCCATTCCGGCGGATCTCGAAGTCGTCAAGGTGTTTGGTTCGGCGCCAGCTGTCCTTGACCTGTTCATGTGGCTCACCTACCGTTGCTTCATCTCGAAGGCGGAAGAGCGGATTCCGCTATTTGGAGATTTCGGACTCACTTCGCAGTTGGGATCCGTCGAATACACGAGACCTCGACGATTCCGGGCGATGCTCGAACAATGGCTGGCGCAGGTTCGATCTGTGTGGCCGGAATGCCCGGCGAAGATATGCTCGGATGGTCGATATCTACGTCTTGGTCCGGCTCAGGCGGTATTGTCGGCACTGGGCTGAGATGCCGGACTTTACGTGCGCCCTTGGTCGTCGCCCATCCTGCGGCACTTACTCGACCTTTCGCCATAGGGGTTTGGGCCACCGAAAGGGTGGGGAAGGCTTCCGCTGTCCGTACGGCACGTATTGCGGTTCGGGTGCTGGTTTCGTATCAATGATCGAAGCCGGGCTCCCTTTTAACGGATCAACCCGGTCTGCTTGCTGTAATGCCCAGGCCAGCCAATCCCGAACGCCGTTCCGGGATCGATGGGGTGGCCTTCTTCCGTAGCCGCTTTGGTGGCGGCTGCCACCAGATGACGAATCCTCTCGGCCCGTGCCAAATTGTCGGCCGCCCGGTAGAGGGTCCTCACTCTTTGCTCTTCGCGGTGAATCAATTCTGCCCGGTGTGCGCGTTCCTCTGCGGCTCTTTGTGCCGCGGCGGCATCGGAGGCCCGTTTTCGTCCGCCCGACTTGCCCGCTAGTGCCATCCGCAGGAACATAACCACAATCCCCGGCAGCAGGGCCTCAAGAGTTCTCGTCTTTCCATCGTTCCAACTCTTCGGTATGACGTTCCATGGCTTCCAAATCTGAAGGCCTGGGCGGCCAGACGGCTTTTGCTCGTGAGGAGTGCCGCACGTGAACCCGTTGAAGAACTCCTCCCTGGGAGGAGATGCGAAGCAAGGATATGATCGATCTTCTCCCGATAGTAAAGCCGATCTCCTGGTTGTAGAGCATCGCCGTGGTCTTCTCCTTGCGCCCGTGCTTCACGGTAATCCTGAACCCTTCCGCCTCGAGTGCGGTGATTAGTGCGGCGACAAGGCGGAGTGCGGGGGCAGCACCGCTTTCGACACGGAAACGTCCAAGCACGGCTCGTCGGTCGACAAAGATCGTGGCGATCACGATTTGATCGCCCGAGTATCTCTCGCGCCTGGACGACCAACGGATGCGACATTCTCCCGCGCTCCAGGATTAACTGCGCGTCGCGATCTGTGGCTTTGGCAACCTGCGCTCGCTCGTCCGCAGTGGTGTACTCCTCGATCTTTGGCGCCACGGGTTTCGGTGTTGGTTTAAGACCCCGATCGGCTCCTTTAACGTGGGCAGTTGGAGTTTCTGAACCTCCTGGCCGCATCCTTCTTGGCCCAGTAACCCCGCGCCCCGGAAGAGGGATCGCGAGTTTCCGGCAGACTTTCGCAAGCCCGACGTCAGAGATGCCATACTTCTTTGCGAGCTTCGCCATCGGCGTCGCCCACACCTCCTCATAGAGCGAATCTCTGTCCCACAACTCGTAGTCCATCATGCCTCCCTCACAGCTTCATTCCGATGGTCGAGAGATGGCCACGCATCCGCGGCGTATCCAGCAACTCCTCCAAGAGTTTTTCCGGAGCGGCCTTGTACCTCGCGAATAGTTTCATAAGCGTGACCGTTACAGCCGGCTCGCATTTGCAGGCATCTGCCGCACCGGACTTCATTCCGTCTCCCTCCATAGTCGCCACTGCGCCCGCTTCCAAGGAGCCGCTCGATTCGGGCCGAACCCTCCCGATAGCGCGTCCTCTAGTAGGTTGCTTCCGAGGTGAAGGTATTGCGGTCTTCCCACGGAAGATGCAATAGAGCAGCGATCAAGGCAGAGGAGCCGCCAGTCGGTTTGTCGTTCGGCTGCGCCCGACGGAGGAGGTAGTCGATCAATTCTTTCGAGTCCGAAAGCGCAGCGGCCTGAAGCAAGGTCGGACAGGTTGTCGACACGTGGGTCCGGCGACCTCTTCAGCGTCAAAGGCTCCTTGCGCCTCCTGAAGCGCGGTCGTGCCAGCAGTCAGGGTCATCGGCGTATCGGTCATCCAAATCCGGCCCAAGACTTCGTGGATTCGCCCCCGGCCCACATAAGGGAGACTGATCACTTCAGGGTCGGCTTGGTACGCAAATGGCGCAGGCGCGATCTACTTGGGCCTGGAGCATCTGCCGAGTTCGGGGTGAGCCTTTTGTAATCGACAAACGGCCGGAGAGCACGCTGGACTCTGTTCTGAAACGCGACCATGGACGGGTTGCCCCTAACAGGGTCGGCACCACGGTCGAAAAAGAGCATCGGCAGTCGATCCCAAGTGAGCAGAACCTCCTCGAAAGGAACGGCCTGAATGCGCGCGCCACTCTCGACGAGCATTTGGACCAAGTCCAGACGCTTACGCTCCACCGCTTCTACGAGGGCTCGGTCCTTCTCCTCCTGCCGCGGTTCGTTGCGAGCGAGCAGTTCGACAAGGCTGTGGAAGCCGGTGTCGATGGCTGTCAGAAGGGGTGTTCTCTTGATCGATGGGTGGGCGACGATCGATTTCCCGGCGGCGATCCATCGCTCGACATCGTAGAGCCTACCACTGCGGCAAGACGCAGAAAAGCCTTCGACTCGTCGATAGTGAGCGTGGACGCCATGTTGAGCCACTGAACACCTTAACGCATCGCGGAACAGGTGTCGTCAGCTCGATCGATGGCGCTTCTCCCTGGTTTGGAGAATCGGGTTTCGAGGCAACTTTAGGCGCTACCGACGGCGTCGCGTTGTCGCCTAGCAGACAACCTGTGGGTTTCAGTTTTCAAGGACGGATAGCGAATCTCAGCATCGATGGAATTCCACTGCGACAAGGACGAGCAGTGAGCTCAAACTCACTGGATAGGAAACCTCGGACCGTGTATAATATCCGCAGGTTCTATCAATGCCGATTGCTGATGCTGGTCTCGTCAAGGCACGCCATGTGTTCACGAAACACAACGGCATACTCCGCACCAGCGACGCCATTCGTCTGGGCGTTCACCCTCGGACTATACTCTCTTCGCGACCGCGGTGGCTCGAACAAGTGGGCCGTGGCATCTACCAGGCTCTCCACCGCGCCGCCGCTCACCAGCCCTGACCTGGTCTCCGTCGCGATCCGGATACCACGCGCCGTCATCTGCCTGATCTCAGCCCTTGCACATCACGGCCTCACGACCCAGGTCCCGCATGCGGTAGATATGGCGCTGCCCAGCCACGCGCAAATCCCTAAGCTCAATGGCATTCCGCTGCGCGTATTTTGGTACTCCGATCCGTCCTTCAGCTCTGGCATCGATGTTATCTCGATCGACCAGGTTCCCGTGAGAGTGTATTCGCCGGAGAAGACGATCGCGGACTGTTTCAAGTACCGAAACAAGATCGGGCTCGACGTCGCCATCGAAGCCCTACGAGCCTACCGTGAACGGACGCGAAGGCCGGACTACCACACGCTATCCGGATTTTCGAAGATCAACCGCGTAGAGAAGGTGATGCGCCCGTACCTGGAGGCGGTGCTATGAGTGGCCGCGATCTGGGGGCCTCCGTCCGACAGCGTCTGCTGAGTCAGGCCCGAACGCAAGGTCGCCCCTTCCAGGAGCTACTGCAGTACTTCGCCATGGAGCGCTTCCTGTATCGCTTGGCGAAGTCACCATTCGCGGATAGGTTCATTCTGAAGGGTGCACTCCTGCTGACTGTTTGGAGGGCGCCTGTGGCTCGGCCAACAATGGACATCGACCTAGCCGGGAAGACCAACAACGAGTTGGAGCACATTCGGTCGCTGGTCGGCGAGGTCTGCGAATTCGCCACTGAATCTGACGGCATTGAGTTTACGGCCGCTTCGATCGAGGTTCAGCGCATCAAGGAAGATGCGGAGTACGAGGGTGTGCGAGTCCGATTCCCCGCGACGCTCGCGAAGGCGAGAATCCCGATGCAGATCGACATCGGTTTTGGAGACGTAATCGTCCCACGACCGATCGAGATCAGTACCCGGCGATGCTGGAATTTCCGCCGCCAGTGGTCATGGCATATCCGAAGGAAACCGTGGTGGCCGAGAAGCTCGAGGCCCTCACCATGCTGGGGCTCCTCAACAGCCGCATCAAGGACTATTACGACATCGCCCTGCTGGCGCGGCTGTACCCGTTTGACGGTGCTCTTCTGACCAAGGCCATTCGGTCGACCTTTCAACATCGTGGAACCACAATCGACCCGACCCCAGTTGGGTTGACCGAAGCTTTCAGCGCAGACTCCGCCCGAGCCGTGCAGTGGCGAGCATTCGTCCGTCGGAGTAGATTCGAATCCGAATCCGGATTGGCCGAGATCGTGGCGCAAGTGCGGCGCTTCGCCTCGGCGCCACTTGCGGCGACCGCGCGGGAGGGCTCCTTCGATCTCAAGTGGAGGCCCGGTGGGCCGTGGGAGTGAAGACCGCAGCTTAACCGGGATGGACGTGATGGGTAACGATTGGTGTGAGATCGACGCTGTATCTCCTTCGGAAGGGCGTCGATGCGGACGGTCACTCAGGACCTCGTGGATCATCATCGCCGAGCAGGAAACATCAAGGTCTGTCGAATCGGATCATCCGTCTGGCGCGGGCCACCTTAATTGCTTCAGGCGCCATCCAATGGCGCCAGCGCTGAGCGCCATGCCGAATTCCTACTGCCCCGCCGCTGCCTGACTCCGGCAGAGGTGGCGGTTGAAGTCAGGCATCGCATCCAGCGGCTAGAATGCGGGCGCCGGGGTGCGCGCCGTGTCCAGGATTGGTGCGTCAACCGCGTGATCGGCAGAATCTCCGGGAGCTTTGAGATCTTGAGTCGTTGCCAGGAGGTCGTCAGCGTCAACTGCGTCGGCCCGGCCAGGTAGGACAACGTAGGCGTTGTTGACGATCGCCAGCGAGACGTTGCGTGTGCCGGATGCGACGCGGGCCCAGACGTAGAAGGTGTAGGTGCCCGCATCAGTTAGGCCTGCAATTGTTGCTGGATGACCGCTATCGTGGTGACGGCGGTGATCACGTCGGCGGTCTGGTTGCCTTCCGGCGCGATGATGGCGTTCGACGTGACTGAGCAGGAGTCGCCGTTCTTGCCCCAGGCGGCCGCGGCGGAAGTGCTCAGGTGCTTCGCCATGTTCTCCGCTGGACCGCCAATTGTCTGATCCGGGCCGCAATCGATGGGCTGATGAAATGATCACCGGCGCGGTCGGAGGGTGACCGCACAGTTCGCAGCTGAGAGCTGAAGGGGCGGAACGAGAGGGTCGGTCCGTGAGTCCGGAACGCTGTTTGCGGATTGGCTGGCATGGGCGGGTCAACGAAGCGGATCGGCTGGATCCGCTGAAGGAACCCCCTCTTCGGATATTGACACGAAGGATCGTCGAAGCAATCGTTCCGCTGGCCGCGACCGTCGTGGTGAGTGGATCAAGAATTTGGCCGACTGTCAGTCACGACGATCCATTCGAGGAGTTTATCAATGTCCATGTTGTCTACCCTGGGTTTACGACTTCAGATAGTTATAAACTTGGCATCGGTTTGAATATGATGAATTTTGTAAACCATGGGTAGTCAAACTCAAGGAAAGCTAAACTGGCTTCAACACAACCCTCCCGGAAGGCCTGGTCGTCGATTCAGGCTGGCTTGAACGTCACAACGTATCCCGCCAGTTGCGGCACAAATACGTTATGAACGGCTGGCTGCTCACCTTGGCGCGGGGCGTCTACTGTCGCCCCACGGCGGCGGAACAACCTTCGGTCCTTCCCTGGCAGCAACTCGTAATCTCGCTCAACGCTCTTCTGAATCTTCCTGTGGCGGCGGGCGGAAGAACCGCGCTTGAGCTGCAGGGCTTCAGCCATTACCTCGCCGCGAGTGGTATGAGAGAGGCGCATCTATTCTCAAATGAGGATTTGCCGGGCTGGGTCTCGTGCGTACCCGTGAATACGAAGCTCGTTCTTCACAGTGCGCGAAAGCTGTTCCGGAACCGCGAGGTACCGCCGCTCCCTTACTGCAGGGGAGCGCCGCCGTCGCCGGAGGACAGCGGCTTCACGGAGCAGACTTGGGGACACTGGAAATGTCCCCTCACCCTATCGACGCCGGAACGGGCCATTCTCGAGCTGCTGAATGATGTTCCAAGGAGCGAGACCTTCCATCAAGCGGATGTACTGATGGAGGGGCTGCGCACCCTGAGCCCGCGCCGGCTTCAGGGGTTGCTCGCCGATTGCCGAAACATAAAAGTGAAGCGGCTGTTCCTCTGGTTCGCGGAACGCCACAATCACGCCTGGCAGCAGAAACTCGACCGCTCGGGCATCGACCTTGGTAAAGGCAAACGGATGCTCGTCCGCGGCGGCAAGCTGGATACGAAATACAACATCACGGTGCCGGAGCGCCTCAATGGCAGCGTCTGAACAATACCGCCGCCAGGCCGCGCTGCTGGTCGGACCATCCCGCTCCTCGCCACAGAAACCTGCTTCGCCCTGAAGGGTGGAACGGCCATCAATCTCTTTGTGCGCGACATGCCGCGCCTCTCGGTCGACATAGACCTCACCTATCTGCCGGTGGAGGACAGAGCGCCGTCCCTCGCCAATATTGACGCCGCGATGCAGCGGCTTGAGAAGAAAATTCGTGAGGGCCTTCGCGGCGCCAGGGTGACATCGTCAGTACTGAAGCCCGAGAACATCGTCAGCAAGATCTTTGTCGAGGCGGATGGCGTCCAGATCAAGATCGAGGTGACGCCTGTCCTGCGTGGCTGTGTCTATGAACCGAAGACCCTGTCGGTCTCGCGGTCCGTCGAAGCGCAGTTCGGCTTCGCCGAGATCCAGGTCGTAAGCTTCGCCGACCTCTATGCGGGCAAGCTTGTCGCGGCGCTCGACCGCCAGCATCCGCGCGATCTCTTCGACGTCCGCGACCTTCTCGCAAACGAGGGAATCGGGTCAGACCTGAGAAAGGCCTTCTTAGTCTACACCCTCAGTCACAACCGGCCCATGGCGGAAGTCCTCGCGCCCGCGCGCCTCGATATCGCCCAGGAATTCACGCGCGGCTTTGAGGGGATGACGGAGATCGCTGTTACGCTTGAGGACCTGCTTCGCGTGCGCGAAGACTTCATTGAGGAACTCGTCGGAAGTATGCCCGAGGAACACCGCAGGTTCCTTCTCTCCGTCAAGGAAGGAAATCCCGAGTGGGAACTGCTGGACATCCCGCACGTCGAAACGCTGCCCGCCGTTCAATGGCGGCTCCAGAACCTCGCAAAAGCTGACCCCAAGAAGCGGGAGTCGCTCCTTGGCAACCTGCGCAAGGCGCTCAAGGTTGGGGAGTGAGTTGCGATGAACCTAGCACCCACCGACCTCGTCTCCGCGCACCGCTGGGAGCGCGTGACCCTCGCGACCAATGTGCTCAGCCTGTCCTTCTTTGAGGCCGTCGTTCTGGATGCCCCCTCATTCGTGGGGGGCGCGCTTCGGCAGGTCAGATCCTCTACGAGCGCCGGAATGGACATTTCACACTCAAGGTCACCGGTCACACGGAGTTTGAATTGTACGGCAAAGACCAGTTTGTCCCGATCTTCCTGAGCCACACTCGCATTCCGGTGATGCAGGAGAATGGAAGCAACGGGACAACGAGATTGTGGAGATTCTCCTAACGGTGAGTGGCGGATCCGTTTCGATCCAACCTCCGCCCGGGACGCGCCGACGGCGACGAGCGATTTATGTCGTCGATACGACGAGGCAGTTCACGAGGAGCGTATTCCGCCACTGTTGATTATTGCGACGGTCGTCTTCGATTTCTTGTGCGTGCATCCGTTTCGGGATGGAAATGGCCGTGTCTCAAGACTCATCTCGACGCTACTGCTTGAGCGACACGGATTTGAGGTTGTTCGGCACGTCAGCCTAGAGAGACTGGTTGAAGAGAGGAAGGAAGAGTACTACGGCGTCCTGCGTACGTGTTCGGAGGGATGGCATGAGGGCAAGAACGAGATCGTGCCCTGGTGGAACTACTTTCTGGGCGTACTTCGCTCCGGATACCAGGAGTTCGAAGGCCAAGTCGAGTCGACTGGCGCTCGACCGGCCAAGAGCGAACTGGTGCGCCGGATCGTTCCGGAACAACCAGGCCACCTCACCTTCGCGGAAGTGGTACAACAAACGCCTACCGTCACTCCTCAGCTTGTCAGAGAAAGTTATCGGGGCACTGACGCGCGAAGGAAGGATCATGATTGCCAGGAGAGCGAAAGGCGCCTCCTGGCACTTGCCAAGTTGCCCGTCGCCTGCGGGGTAAGTCTGCCCGGCTCCGGCAACCTCTACACCCAGATGGAATTGCCGTAGGGGCGGCAAGTGCCGCGGGGAATACCTCGACGACGTGATTGAGATGAACGACCCACGATTTCGTCGACTGCCTGAGCGATCCGAAACCCATAAAGCGGAGAATAACATCCGAATCGAGTTATTATGGAGCCAATGCTTCGCTTCCCACGCGTGCTCGCCCCATTCCTGCTTGCCCTCGCGCTCAGGGCAGCGGTACCGGCCTTCGAACCGAACAAAGGGCAGGCCGAAGCACGGTTTTTATTCCTGGCAAGCGCGGGTGCAACCAGGGCATACGTCGAAGATCGTGGGCTCGAACTGGCCCCTGCTTCCGGTACGCCGGTGCGCCTGTCGTGGACAGGCGGCGCCTTGTCTCCCGACGCCAGTCGTGGTGAATGGGAACTGTCGAGGCTACGGGCAACACTACTTACTACTGTGTTCAGAACAAATCCAGTCTTTGTACGAATGGGGTGCCAAGTTATCGCCGGCTGATCCGGAAGGATCTATACCCGGGCATCGATTGGGAGTTGCACGGCAGGGACGGCCAATTGGAATACGACCTGGTGGTGCATCCGGGGGCGAGGCTGGGCGGCGTTCGCCTGCGCGTGGACGGTGCGCTGGCGGAGGTCGCTGCCGACGGCCGGCTACATGCGGGAGGCATGCGGCACTGGCGTCCTGAAGCCTATCAAGTGATCGATGGCAGACGAATCGAGGTGGAGGCGGAATTGCGCCTCGGCGAGGCGGAATTCGAATTCGTAGTTGGAGGATACGACGCCGAGCACGACTTGGTCATTGATCCAGTGGTAGAGGCGATTGCGGTGGCCGGTGGAGGCGACGAGGACGCCATCCTGGGATCGATCAGCGGCAGGAGTTGTTCTTACCGATACGGCACAACGCGCTCCGCCGATTGGCACAAACTGCCGGCGACCGGCGGCCGCCACGTGTTTGTTCAATTCACCAGGAGCGGGTACGGCACCAAGACATACTTCTGGGGCGGGGAAGGCGAAGAGTCAATCAGCGGCGTCGATTCCGATCTGAACAATTGCCGACTGTACGTGGCAGGTTGGACCAACTCACGAAATGCTCCGGTGCTGTCCGCATTGTATGAGAATCTGATCGCCCAACCGTATGCCGGTGGCGCTACCGACAGGTTCCTTCTGGAGGTCTCCTGGGGAGGCCTGGCATTCGCAAGCTATCTGGGCGGACCGGGCGCCGACCGTCTCTACGATGTCCGGACCACCACCATGAGCGGATACTTTGGACCATTCGCATTCGCCGGTGAGACGGACGATACCGCGTGGGCGGGCGCCACTGTACAAAGGATCGGGGCCGGAGGAAAGACGGACGCGATCGCCGGAGTGTTGGACGGGAGGCGGATCTCGCTAATCGCAATCGGCGGTGCTGGGAACGACCGGGCGATGCGGTTCCGGAAGGCCAGTGAAGTCATTGGGCCGCGGGGAAACCGACTCACCGGACTTTCCGGTTCGCGAGGGCGCTTCCAATTCGGAGAAGTCCGCGGCAGGCATGGACTTGTGGGTGGGCCGGCTGCGAATAGATCTTACTGAACTGTCAATGCTCCGGGTTTTTGGGGGAAGCGGCGACGAACGGTTCGGCGGGCTTGGTTTGCTATCGACCGAGGGGCTGTACCTCGCGGGCACAACGACATCACCGGACCTTCCGCGGCCAACGGAGCGTACCACGGTGGTGACGGCGACGGCTTTGTAGCTTTCCTAGATCCCCTGACTGCGGAACCGCAATTGACCACCTACATCGGCGGAACCGGGCGCGATGGGATCTCTACGATGGAGGCCAGGGGAGGCGTAGTCTTCCTGGGCGGAACGACAGACTCCAATGACCTGACGCTGCCTGGTCTCCCGGCCGGAGAAGGAGTGCGCGGTGGACTCGATGCATTCTTCGTGTCGTGCGACGCCTTCGGCGCGCCCACCCGGGGCATCCGCCTGGGAGGGTCCGGCGACGATCGCGTGCTGGGAATCGAGCCCGGCAGTCTTGGAATGGTCACCCTCGCCGGATCGAGTGATTCGCGAGAATGGCTCAACGAACTAGACCCGTTTCACGCCGAGTCGAGCGGGCAGGATGGGTTTCTGGCGAACGTTTCGTTTGCGGCGCTCCGGATTGGGAAGTTCTCGGCGCCAGTTCCAGCAAGGTCTATCTCGGCCGCGATCTTCAGGTGCCGATGACGGTTTTGGCGGCTTCTGAAGCAGGAATGGACGGCATGGTGTTAGTGCGCAGTAGCGATCCGTCCCGGCTACTGGTCTCGGCGCGCGGCGATCTGCCCGGAAGCGGTCAAATCCTGCTGGAGGACGTCGACCGGATCGGCCCCTACTGGACCGGCAGCAGTTTCGTGTTGCAGGCTCTTGCGGATTCTGGCGAAGTGGAATTGGTGGTGGAAGGGCGTGCCACGGCTTCGCCCCAGGCAGCCTATCCGCGCCAAAGGATCAGGGTTATTCTGGCGCCGACGGCTCTGTTTCTGTCCTCGCCGAAGGTCGTGAGCGTGCCGGTGAAGGGCATCCTTGATGTGGTATTTGCCCAAGCGCCGCTCTTGGCCGACGGTACTTCAGGACCGGCGCGGGACCTCCCGCGCCGGAGTGACGTCCACACCAGGGCTGGTCACCTCCGACTCCCGGGATTGCAGGTCTTGCGCAACTCCAGCGGCGGAGGAGGTAGCACGGGGAACTACCGCATCCAGGCACTCGCCCTGCGGGACGGCGCCTACACTCTCACGCCTACGTCTTCCAGTTCCCGGCCGGTCCTGGGCAGGTCCTTACGGTTGCGGTGGATAGTGCACCGGCTGCGGTCCGACTCTTCCCGGACCGAACCCACATCCTGGCAAGAGATCACTTCACGGCGTTTTCAATCAGCGGTCTTGCCGGAGATCAGCTGCTTTTCACCTCAGAGGACCCAAGCCGCCTGGTGCTTGGCAGCGACAGTAACGCCTCCGCCGGTACCCTGAACCTGAACCTTCAGGCGGCCTATCCGTATGCCAACCTGGTGATCGCCGCGCTGGCGGGTGACGGAACTGTGAGGGTTCGCGTCGAGGGCACGTATCGAGGGCGGCCGATCTCCGAATCGATGCTGATATCCCTGGTGCCCTACAAGGCCGCACTCGTTGGTGTACCGGACATTGTCGGATCGGGAGTGCCCATCTATCCCCAAGTGCAACTGCTACCGCAGACTTCCTTGGCTGGCGTGGCGGATGCGGTAGTGCCCACGATGGGGCCTAGACCGGCCGCGGTCGCGAGTGTGCAACTGCGCTCCTCAAACCCGGCGGTGCTCCGGGTGACGCGGTCGCCCTCAGGAATACTAGGTTTCACCGCACTGGCGGGAGAGACAGCGCCGCGGTCCTCGATTTCGGGTCCGACGCGCCGGCGGCGTTCGCGGAGTTGCACGCCTCGGTCAAGTGGTGCCGGCACGCCTGGAATTCGGCGCGGCGGTACTTCGAATTCCGGCCGGCGCGGGCCTCATCATCTATCCATCGGCAGGCACGCAGGCTAGCGCGGGCTCTCTGAAAGCCGTGCGCATGCGCTTGAGCGCGAATACACCCCTCACCCTGCAAATGTGGAGTCAGATTGGCACCGACATCACGGTGGATCTCTCGAACGGGTATGGGGTGCAGCTGGCGGCTAACACCGCCCCGCCCGGCCAGCAGGCGACTCTATACGTTTCGGCGCCCGGCATGCCCGAATACGCGCTGCCCATCCGCATCGTCGAAGCGGTGCTGCTTCCATTCATGAACGAGATCCAGGTGGCGCCACTCAACGGCGCGCCCGCAACCAGGAATGCGCTCTTCTCGTTCGGCGCCTACGACGATGGAATTGTGGTGCCGGCCGAATCCGCCAGGTTTCTATCGTCGACGACTCGCAAGCTGCGGACTAAGTTGACCCCGGCGGGCATCTGCGGGACATCTGAAGTGGTTGAGCTGACCGGCGCCGGTCAGCTCACTCTGCCATTCACCTGCGCAGGCACCGGCGCAACGGTGCTGGAGTTGCAGCCGATCTCCGGGGTGAGCGCTGCACAAACTCAATTCACAGTGCGGATTGTCTCCTGCCCTATGCGCCCGTTCCCTCCAGGTGCCGAGCCGCGTGTTTACAGGCAACGGACTGCAAGCGCAGCTTCGCCTTTATGACGTGAACGGACCGTTCCGCGGCACGATCACCAGTACCGATCCCGGCCGCGTGCGTTTGTCGTTTGATCCGAAAGCGCCAGGCTCCGCGCGGCTCAACACTGCAGCGAGTCCCTTCGATGGCATCGTCTACATCCAGGGTTTCGCCGCGGAGGGTGGCGCAACGCTGACTGTCGACGCCGCGGATGGACGCAAAGCCGAGATCGCTGTCTTTCTACTCCCCTCAACCATGGCGCTTCGGCCGCCTTCGACTGCGTACGTCACCGACCCCCATCCCATATTGTCCATGGAGCACGCCGTGTCCTCGAAGGACCTTCCATGGGTATTTGGCCCAGTCTGGTGGACCCGGACTCCGGCAAGTTGATCTGAGTTCCGCCCTCTCCATCCGGGCGGCACCGACCCGCGTTCCTTCGCGGCCAGAGTTCAGATCCATCGATTGTCGAGCCGCGCCGCCGGACGCCCTGCTGAGCGAGGGCGATGCCACTGCCGCTTGAACTTCCGGGCCAAAGCAACTGGCGACGTGGTGAGCGTTGCCCAGCCCGAGGGTTTTATCGGGATGCCCGAGTCGTCGCTCCGCGTGCATCTCTACGAGCGGCAGTTTGGTGTTTTCCAGGCCGCCAGTTTTGAGTGCTGATCTACAGATGCCGATTTCGGTGGTAGCGTCGGGCGGCGATGCACAATCCAGCGTTAGCGCAACGCTGACAAGCCTCGATCCGGACAAGCTGCGAATTTCCAGCGACGGCGCTGCCACGGGCGAGGCGAGCATTACCGCATCGCCGGAACGCAAATCTGCTTGCAAGCCTTGGCAACGCCGCGCCCGGAGACACGGTGCGTGTCCGCTTAAAGCGCCGGGATACGCCACCGCCGAGCGGGAAGTTCAGTTCGTAACGGCGGAATTGCAGATGATGAATCCGGCGCCCTCGCTTTCGCTGAGACCGCTGGTCAGCAGTTCGGTTGGTCTGCTTTACGGGCCGTTGGATGAGCGGGGACTGGTATCGAGCCAGTTCGGCGGAAGCTTGCGCCCAGGCATCCGTTCGTCGGTACGGATCTCATCGAGCGACAGCAACGTCCTTGGTATTCCCCAATCCGAAATGACGCTCGCCACGTACATGAACATCCCGCTGCTCCCCGTCGCCCCGGGCCGCGCGCGGATTCAAATTGACGCACCTTCGCAGATCAACAATCGTGTTGCGACGATCGACGCCGTGGTTGGCCCGTTCCAGTTCAACTACTTCTCAGTCAGCGGACTAGTCCGTTACCTGGTCTCCAAGCTCACTGTCACCAATCCCCGTCCCCAGCCCACTGCGGTTACCGTGAGCAGCGATGGGCGCATCCCCTTGCGGTTCGGCACGGCTGCGAGCGGCGCGGATGGGCCGTCGGGTAGTTCGTTGCTCGCTAACCTGTCGGCAAATGAGAGCTTGGACGCTCATGTGGAGCCGGCGGGTTCGGGTATTGCCACCATACGCCTCGATGCGCCTGACTTTGCCTCTGCCTCCAGCGGAACGTACGTGTCCTATCCGCAGGTTCGATTGGACCAAGGCAGCCCCGCTGAACGTGAGCCTGTCGAACCGTACATTGAGGTTGCGGTCATCCTTGTCGTGCCGACCGCAGCTCTGTCGGCTTGCCGTTGGGGACCGCCTTTGGCCCCTTGAAAATCCAATTGGAGTCGTCGAATCCGCAAATCGTCCGAGTACCCGCCGCACCCGTGGAATTCATCCCTGGCGACAGCCGGAAGAACTTCGCGCTGGAGTTGGTGGGCCGTGGCGACGCCATCGTGAGTCTGATTGTGCCTGCCGGATTCGCCGGCGCCTCTTCGGTTCGTCAAGACCTAATCGTGAGTGTTCGCTAAACCTAAAATGTCGCGCCTATTGCCCATCCTCTTCATCTGCGCCACCGCGCCCAACATGATCGCTGCCGAAAAGCCGCTTGCCTTCGGAACCGTGCGCTTCGAAGCAAACCGCGGACAGGCGGATTCCAGCGTTCGCTACGCATGGCCCGCACGCGCATCAACAAATCTTCTTCACCGATTCGGGCGTGGTGTTCTCTCTCCACCAACAGGTCCGGCGATTCGTATGGGATTTGCGGGCTCGGGCCGGCCGGGTGGGTTGCGGACGGTCCATCCAGCGATTCCATTTCCTACATCGGCTCGGATCCCAGAAGTGGGTGAAAGGCGCCAGTGTCTGACCGCATTACGTGGCGCGGAGGTCTACCCCGGCGTGGATGTGACGTTCTATGGCGACGGCGACCGCCTGGAATATGATCTGGTGTTGGCGCCCTTGGCGCAGATCCGTCCTGCGTGCGCCTCCAGTTCGCCTCGCCTGCCCCGCGTCGCTCTGGCACAACAGGTTCTCGAAATATCCACGGGCGGAACCACAATCCGCCAGCGCGTGCCCGCTGTTTATCAGGAAGCCGCTTCCGGGCTCGGCTCAAGATCGCAGGGGACTTCCAGAGTGCGGGTGAGAACGCCGCCACGCTCAAGTTGGCGTCGTACAACCGCTCCGAACGCCTGGTAGTAGACCCCGTCATCGAAATGGCCACCTACATCGGCGGGGAGAACGACGATGAGATCGTGGCGATCGCCGATGGCCTAATCTGCGGCAACACGCGTTCCATCGCGTTCCCCCCAACTCGGCCAGCCCTGCGCGGAGGCCGCGACGTGTTCCTGCGGGGACGGGCTAGCTCATCCCAGGTAATCCTCCGGACAATGTTCTCCGGCACTGTCGTCATTGGCGGCTCCGGGGATGACGAGTTGGCTGGCATTGCCATACATAACACCCTTGGCACCGTTACTCTTGCCGGCACCACCAACTCGAAGGACCTTCCGGCTGCCGGAGCTTCCAAATACCATGGCGGAGCCAACGACAGTTTTCGTTGCGTTCTTGTCCGTATCACAGAGTTATGCGTACCTGAAATAACTCGCACATTGGCGGTTCGGGAGGACCGGATCAATGCCTTTACTGGACGCGACTCCGCACGCCATGCTGGGAATTACCGATGGTCCGGACTTCGCGATGGTAGGCGATGTCCCGCAAAGGCCCTCGGCGGCGGCAAGGATGCCTTCTGCGGGATTCTCAGCCCCTTCTCCGGGGAGCCAACTTCTACGGTTACCTCGGCGGATCGGGCGACGACGCGGCATATGCCGTTTCCATCCGGGGGACCGGGGTGGTGTGGATTGGGGGGGAGACGCGCTCCAGCGATTTCCCTTTCCCCAACACCGGGCTCGCCGGACCCTCCGACGGATTTCTGGCGGAGGTGAATGCGCCAGTCTATGTGACAGGCGCGCCACCGGCCACGGTTGCCACTTATCGATTTGGCGGCAATGGCGAAGACAGCATTCGGGCGCTGGCCGCCGCAGCATCCGCAATGACCGCGGGCCTCGGCAGCACGCAAGTGCTGCGCCCGTTCACAACCGCCGATATCGGCTTCGCAGGCACCACCACCTCCACGGACCTGCCTGTCCGCAACGCCGCCCGGCCGCAGTTTGCCGGGGAGCGCGACGGCTTCGCCGGCATGTGGAATGTGACGGCGGCGGCGCCGCGTTGGGTTACCTACTTGGGCGGCTCCGGCACCGACGAAGTCACTGCGGTTACCGAGGACTGGGCCGGTGACCTCTACGTCGGTGGCTGGACGCGCAGCACCGATCTCCCGGTTGTCCACGCGTTGCAGCCGGCGAACGCGGGCGGCGAGGATGGCATGTTTGCCGTCTTTGACAGCGCTGGGGTGATGCACCATCTGACGTATTTTGGCGGTCGGGCGACGATCGCATCCGCGGTAAGACTCATCTACGGGTCCGTGGCGCGCGTGGCCGGATCCACCACTTCCACCGATCTGCCGCAGCGCGCACGCAGGAGCGTGGCGGGCAGGCTGAGGGCTTCTGGGCCGATATCGGCACGGACTTCCTGATTGGCCCCTCGGAACTGATTCTTGCCAAAGATGGAATGCTCTCGTTCAGCGTCAGGCCGGGACGAACCGCATTCCGCAACCCGGTGACGTATCGTTCATCAGACCCCTCGCGGGTCCGCATGGTCTATCTGGGCCGCAGCTTCGACGAAGTGACGGCCCCTCCGGAAGATAACATCGCGATCGAGGCGCTGACCGATTCCGGAGAGGCCACCATTACCATCACTGCCCCGGGTTTCACGACGAAAAACATCGCCGTGAAGCTATATCCCGGCGCCTTTGTGCCTCCTACGCATCACCGACGCAGATTTCCCTGGGCGGGCCCGATCCAGGTCTACGCGCTGTACCGCCCAGTGGATCCAGCCACCGGATCGCCAATCGGACCAATGGCCTGTCGATCCGCCCCGGAGTAGCTCCTCCCGTCATGAGTTGGTCGGTCTCCGATCCCTCCGTGTTTGAGCTCGTCAATACCGGCGGATACTTCCAACTGCGCGCACTCAAGGCCGGTGATGCCACGTTGAGCCTGACGTGGAGGGATTCGTGGTGCTCCAGGGAGATAGGGGCCGTCACCGCCGCCACACCACGGCCCTTATCCTCGGTCTTGATTTCCGGCTGGGCCGGGACCTCTACGGAAACATCCCTCGTCTTCGAACTGAACGGCAATCTGGTGTCCAGGGATACCGCGGCACCTTGACCGCGCGCAGCGCTGATCCGGGCCGTCTCCTGCTCTCTCACAGGCAATCAAGTAGGAAGCGAGAGCGTCACCTTGACGATGTCCGATTCGCTGCCGATCATCTGGGCGCAGGCCCTGGCCAGCCAAGGTACCGTTCAAATCCTCCTCACTTCGAGCGAGTTTGAGGGCGAGATTCCCATGACGGTGACCCTGGAGCCAGCCGTGATCAAGTGGGTTCGTGCCGCTCCTGACCCCAGTCGGCGGGAGGCGTAGTGGAGCCGTCGGTTTCGTTGACCGCGGGGCGCAAGCCACGCAGTTGACGTTCAGGCTCGAGGGCCAGTCGGGCAGTGTGGCCAGCGGTTATCGGCCTGGAGCGTCGCCCGTGACGCTGAGGGTTATCGAACTCCAATCCGAAGGCCGTTGAACTCAACCGGCTAACCCGGATACTGGAATCCAACGACTCAGCCTACACGCTGTTCGGATGGTTGTTGGGACATCGGAATTGACTCTGACTACTTCCAGCGACGAGCTTCGCCCGCGAACGACTCGGTCCGCGTCGAAGTCACCGCATCCACGTCGGCCGTCCTGGCGGCAACCCGCCTTCCACCCACGTATGTCGGCAAGGACTGCAACCGGCGTCAGCTTCCGCTATTCCGCCTCCCCGCAAACGTAGAGGTATTTCGACGATGCGGGCGCCGTCCTGGTTTCTTCGTCTGCGCTCGTCCGCGGGTCGGCTCAGCTCTCGCTGGCGAGGACCTATTCAGACGAGTACGCGTTCCCAGGTGCAGGCACTCAAGAGCGATGGAAACCCCGCGTACGGTTGCGTTTCCCACTGGGAGGAGCGGGAGATCCGCGTTGTGCATTTACCGGTGGGCGTTGGGTTCACCGGCAGTCCCACAACCCCACCAGTCAGGGATTCGGTCTCTCCACTCGTGTGGTGGCGTGGGCCTTGGATCGACAATCCGGAATCGGCATCTTCATTCAAATGCCAATACCCGGTTCCGAAATCGCTGTGAGATTCCGTAGTGAAGGGGCCCCGGGGCGCATCTCTCCGGAGACTGCCGCGCTGACAGCCAACACTACCGAAATTCAGCTGAATTACACAGTTCCCCCGGTCGGCCAAGAGGCTACGTTGATCGTCGAATCCGACGCAGACGGTTTGGTGTCGCCCATCACTGCCAGGATGCGGGTGGCTCCCACTGCCCCGTTCCACAGACTGCCGCGACTGCTCTTGGCGCGAAGCGAACTCCGCCAGTACGAAACCTACTCGTCGACGAGTTCTTCTGTCACGGTGTCCAGCAGCGATCCAGACCGCGTCCTGCTCAGCGCGACGGCCACCGCTCCGGGTTCCCAATCGCTGGATCTTGCCAAGTCCGTTTCCTCCCTTTATATTCATGCACTGGCGGACTCGGGAAATGCTACAGTGCGCATCGAGTCATCGGGTGTTACCGTCCTCGAACTGCAGGTTGCGCTGCAACCCTTGCTGTTGAACTACTACTACGGCAACACACTCACACCGGGCGCACGTGCGGACTACACGGTCTCGTTGAACGCCTACGCGCTTCGTCCGAACAGCGGACCCTATAGGTTCACGCGTAATCGGCCAACCCTTCGGTGGCCACGGTAGATCCCGCAACGTTTGAACTTGGCGGTGTAGCGGCCACCGTCAGCACCAAGCTGAAGGTTTCGGGCGTGACTAGAGGACTACTCGTTGGTCCTGAACGGCCCACCGGAGATCATCGCTTACCCCATCCCGGTCACAGTCGGCGGAGTGGCCCAGCCCGCCACCGCTGAGTACACGCTCGCCGAACCCTGCAGGGTAGCGTGCAGTTCGACCTCGGCTCAGGCTTCAGCAATCCCAACGGAGCGATTAACAAGCTCACCAGCTCAGAACCGGGCCCGGCTGCTCCTCTCGCGAGCCGCCTCACTCCCGGAACAGCGTCTGGTGAGTGTCGCGGTGTTCCAGCCGGAGAGAGCCGGACACAGTTGGTCTACATCCAGGCGATCAAAGGGAGGTGACGCTGTTGTCCAGATGACGTCGAACGACGGTGTCCGTGCCCTCGCCACGATCCATGTTGTGCCTTCCTGGATGAGTTGCGGCACGGACGGGTGGTGTCATCGTGGGCACGACGACGAACCAGGACTGCGGTATCCGATATGCTGCCTTAACACGCGAACGACCTTCAGCAGGTCTCTATCCGGGCCGGTCTGGACGATGTCAGCCTGAGTCTGAGAGCAGCGCTCCGACATCTTCACCGTGACGCCGCAGCGTGTCTCTGCAATCGCTCAGCGGCCAGGTAATGCTACGCGGCCTGTCACGGGTGTGGGCGAACTGCGTCTCTCCCCGTCTCCCGGATTCGGGGCGCCCCTGACGGGTCGGGAATACTGGCGGTTCGCGTCGTGCAGCCTAGCCCTGTCGAGTACTCGCTCTCCGACGATAGTGTTGGGCAGGACGCTCAGATCACTTGCACTATGTCGGTACCATCGGGCGTAACGGTGAGCGCCACCTCACAGGATGCGTCGCTCCTGGTGGTGAGTGGCGACGCCAAGGCGGCGGGCGCCGCCACCTCGACGGTCGTTTGCCAGTGGCGGAAGCGCAGAGCTTACGCTCCAGGCCTGGCGAGCTACGGGACCGTAGAGGTGGTATTCAGCGCTTCCGGGTATCAGGATCCTTCGGGTGGCCGTCGCATTGCGGCCAGTAGAATTCTATTGGATCAGCCCGTCATACGGCGGAGGCCCGATCTCCTTGAAAGTGGGAGGCTCCACCACCCTCACGCTAGCGATGCGCACTTCCGCATACAGCGCAACGCCGCGCGCAGGCGCGAACATTGCCGTCGACGTGCTGATGGATCCGTCTGGTATTGTGACCCTGGAGCCTGCACGAGTGGTTTTCAACGGGCCAGTTTCGCGAGGCGAAGTGAAGGTTCAGGCCACCGCCCCAGGAAGCGTCCTGTTGCGAATCGCTGTGCCGGACGGCTTTTCCGCGTCCACGACACCGGCATTGGTGGGCGTCGTGCCATAGCTTCAATCCTGTACACTCAGTCTCCCGATTCGCTTGGGGGCCACCGGTGCGACGCGTCAAATGGCGCTTGCGAACCCGGACCTAACAGCCGCCCTTCGTCCGCTTCACGACCCGGAAGCTGATCCGGTGTCTGTAGAGTTGGTCCGGTGCTCGCGAATCTCGTCCAAAGACCCTCGTGCAATGCGTTCTTCCGGCGAGGTGGCGAAAGCGACGCGATGGGCAACCGCATCGGTTTCAATGCTGGCTCTTGCATCAGGCCGTCCAGCCTCTTTCGAACCTCAATCTATGAGGGCTGCTCGTGAGATTTCCCGTAGGCGGCCCTCATCCTGATCCCAGGACGCGTCAACTGCTCATGGTCCACCTGATCACGTTCTCTTCGAGGACATGCATGGCGAGGAACTCGTTGGCCCGGATCTCGTCGAGCCCGGTCCGACTCCCAACTTCAGTGCCGCGCGGAGATCGATGGCGCGGCGGATGAGCAAGCCGGTCTTGGATGAGGTGCGCACACCTGCAATCGCGGTGCCTTTACCATGACGCAGCCGACCGGCGAAACTTGTTCGGTACGCGGGTGGATCAGGTCAGACGACCAGATGCGCTTGCCCAGTCCAGTTCTTGAGAAATGTGCCCGGCATCTGCCCACCGACCCCTGGCAAAGCTGGGGTCAGTCCCTCTGGTCTTCACCGTGGGTTCCTTCTGTTAACTGACGCCCTGTTTGGTCTCAGTGCCTACTATATTAGGCAAACAGCTTGCACTCCCATGACATGCCTAGTATATTAGGC
>JADKID010000044.1 GCA_016721425.1 Bryobacterales bacterium
AGGCCGGCGACCCTCGCCTGTTCAAGATGATCGTCTCCCCAGAGTTCGGCGAGCGGATCGATCTGGAGGAACACACCTCGCAAACTTCTGGCTCGGATGGAAAGTGACCTGGGCACAAAACTCGAGTGGGCCGCGGCTGCCCATTTCAACACCGGCCACCCCCACGTACACGTAGCGATTCGAGGCGTCGCCGGCGGCCAGGCCCTCCGATTCGACCGCGAATTCATCCAGCACGGAATTCGCCGCCACGCCGAGGAGTTGTGCACCGCGCAACTCGGCTACAGGACGACCGCTGATGAGCAGGAAGCCCAGCGCCGGGAAGTGGACCAGCCGCGCCTAACCTCGCTCGATCGAATCATCCGCCGCGCCGGCGTCAGCCACGCTGACAATCCCAACAGCTTCACGGTAGATGTGTCCCACAACGGCCTCGTGCGGCCCGCTTCACAGCAACTCGTGATTGCCCGGCTCCGAGTCCTCACCACCATGGGAGTGGCGGCGCCCCAGGACTCCGGCTCGTGGTCCGTCAGATCCGACTTCGAATCGACTCTCCGCGCCATGCAGAAGATCGCAGACCGGCAAAAGATGATCGCCGCCCACGCAGCACTTCTATCCGATCCCAGACTGCCCGTCCAGCTAACGCCGGCCAACACAATCAGCCGCCTCGACGGCCGCGTCATCGGTCACTCCATGGACGATAGTTCGGGGAGGACGTACCTGATCCTGGAGGGGACCGACGCGAAAGTACACCTGATCCCGCACACCCCAGAGATCGAGGCGGCGAGATTCGCCGGAGAGCTCAGCGCCAATCACTTCATTGAGATAAGGGCCCGCCATGGCGCGCGCAGACTGGCGATTCGAGACCGGGGCGATGCTGACCAATTCCTCACGCAGCAACGATTACCATCCAACCGTCCCGAAGGCAACCCGAACGGCTGGGCCGGCTGGCTGGGAAGGTATCTCACTACAAGCGAGTTGCCCCGACAGCGGAGCCACCGTGTCTCGAAGTAACCAATTGCACACCGATTGAGCCCCAAAACCTGCCGCGTGACCCGTCCGAATCGGCGGCACCTCTCCGGTCCTCACACAAAAGCTTGACAACTGCGCCTACTGAGTGAATAATCGGCTTGTATATGGCTAGCTTGCACAAGCTAGCCATACGGAAAAGAGGCGCACATGATCACTCCCGACAACTCAACCCCACTCACTGCCCAGAACCCTGTCTCCGCCGAGTCACAGGCCGCCGAGGCCTATGGCGGCGAGGCCCTCCAGGGTTCGGGCTTCGAGAACGAACAACCAGAGACCGCCTTCGACGAAAGGATATGACGGCGATGGCAACAAACACCGCGACCGAAGAGCGAAGCAGTGAGCTCCTGGAACAGCCGAAACGGGACTTCCGCAAGGAGGTCACCGAGCAGATCATCGAGATGCTGGAGAAGGGCACAGCCCCATGGCAGAAGCCGTGGGAGCCAGGTGCCATCCAGTTGCCCTTTAATCCAACCACCGAGCGGAACTATCGCGGCGGCAATGCCATCCACCTCATGGCCGTCGCCGTCCGCAAAGGCTACGACGATCCCCGCTGGCTAACCTACAAGCAGGCCCAGGAACAAGGCTGGCAGGTGAAGCAGGGCCAGAAGGGATCGCAAATTGAGTTCTGGCAATTCGACCAATCGTCGAACAGGCCGGGTGCGGGTCGGAGCAAGACCGACACTCAGGACGAACCATCTCCGTCGGATTCCCAGGGACGGGGCCTCTTGCGGCGCGTCTACACCGTCTTCAATGCCAAACAGGTTGAAGGCATCCCCCCGTTTGAGCAGAAACAACCCCCTGAGTGGGAAGTAGCTCAAACTGGCGAGCAGATCCTCCAGAACTCGGGCGCTCTCATAGCGCACGATCAGAACGACCGGGCCTTCTATAGCCGCTCCTCCGACGAGATTCACCTGCCGCAGCGCGAGTCTTTCAAGAGCGCCGCAGACTACTATGGAACGGCCCTCCACGAGCTGGCCCACTGGAGTGGTCACCCCACGCGTCTCAACAGGCCGACTCTGAATGAGTCCTATCAGTTTGGCGATCCCAACTACGCCAAGGAAGAACTCCGTGCCGAACTGACCAGCGTGTTTCTCGCAGCCGAACGGGGTATCCCACACAACCCCGAACAGCACGCCGCTTATGTCGGCTCCTGGATCAAGGCTCTCAAGGACGACAAGAACGATCTTTCGCGCCGCCAGAGACGCTCACAAAGCCGCCGATTTCGTTTTGGACTTTGAGCGCGGCAAGGAGCGCACTGGAAACCAACCCTCAACTCCGCCAAGAGACTTTCAGAGCACGTCGCCGACTTCGAGTCGGGCTCCGGCACCGTGAATCTCATTGAGAAGCAGACTGCCACGGAGAACAGGAATCAGGCCTCCGTCGATCCGTCAGCCACGCCGGATCGAGTCGCGCCCGCGAAGCTGGAAGCCGAGCGAATCCTGGACGGCGAAGTCGAAGGACGCCGCCCGCCAAGAAATGGTGATCTTGCGAAGTCGCTCGACTCGGCCACCGAAGCAGCACGTCAGATCCTCGGGGGCTCCGCCCGCATCTACCCGGCCGACACAGATTCTGGCAAGTATCGAGGCGAGTTCATTGCTGAAACTGATCACCATCTGGTCCAGAAGATCAGCACCAAGTCGGCCACAGCCCACTTGAAACACCTGCTGCCGGCTGGCCTCGCGCCGGGGCAAACGTCGGTCGTCTCATATTCAGCCGGTGTAGCCGAACTGAAACCCTACCGGGCCAAAGAGAAGGCTCATTCTCTCTCCCGCTAAGGACGAGACATGCAAGGCGATCCAAATGTCTACCGCACACCGCGCGACCCCGGGTTTGTCGGCGGCTACAACTGGCCGGCGATGGCGCTCGGAGTGTTCTTCCTGCTCTGCGTCAACATCGGAGCGACCCAGTTCACGGCGGCACGCTTTCGATATCAGCCTGCACTTGGCCGCCCCCTCTTCAAGTATGGGGAGGTCTCCGTGTACCAGCCCTTCGCGTGGGTGCCATGGGTACTGCGTTACGGTGGGCACCCGGACCCAAGAGTCCGGCTGCCCATTCTGACTGGGGCGCTGATTGTGGTCCTCGGCTCAACCGTCACCGTGGGCGTCGTCTACGCTCTGAATCTCAGGCGAGCCCGCAGGTTGTCCGAAGACACCGAGGACCTGCACGGTTCGGCGAGGTGGGCCGACGCGAACGACATCAGCGAGACAGGTCTACTCGCCGCCAGGCAGGGAGTATATGTGGGCGGATGGCGCGACCCCAAGACCAGCCACCTTCAGTACCTTCGGCACAACGGTCCGGAGCACGTTCTGGCCTTCGCACCTACCCGCAGTGGCAAGGGAGTTGGGCTGGTGATTCCCACGCTCTTGGCTTGGTCGGAGTCCGCCGTCATCTATGACATCAAGGGCGAAAACTGGGCAAGAACCGCAGGCTTCCGTTCGCGGCACGGCCATCTCTGTTTCAAGTTCTCTCCGGTTGAAGTCGGAAACGGTTCCCGCTTCAACCCGTTGGCCGAAGTACGAATTCGCACTCCGCGCGATGTCTCCGACGCGCAGAATGTCGCGGACATGATCGTCCGCACCGGCGAGGACAGCCCGCAGGAGCGCTATTGGCAGGACGCGGCGTCATCCATCACCGCGGGCATGATCCTCCACGTTTCCTACGCGGCGGCGGCACGCGGCCAGGTAGCCTGCCTCACTGACCTCGCTGCGATCTTCACAACACCAGGACAGAGCTTTCGCGACACTCTCGCCGAATTGGAGAACTTCCCCCACGATCCGGCTCATGAGCGGCAGTGGCGCGCGCCGGGCGGGGAAAGAACCGCGACGCACCCTGTTGTGCGGGAGAAAGTGCGCGAGATGCTCGACAAGGAGGATAAAGATTTCTCCGGAGTCCTCTCGACAGCGAAGACAGCGCTGACTCTCTACAGCGATCCCCTCGTAGCGCGAAACACGGCCGCCAGCGACTTCACCATTGATGACCTGGTCAATCACAATACGCCCGTCTCGCTGTACCTGGTGGTTCCGCCATCTGACAAGATCCGCCTCCGCCCGCTAATTCGGCTGATCTTCACCATGATCGTCAACCGGCTCACAGAACGGATGGACTTCGATGGCGGCGACCAGAAACGAAACCGCCACCGGCTCCTCTTCATGGTGGATGAGTTCCCGTCACTGAAGCGCATGGAGGTCTTCGCGGACGCGCTCTCGTACATGGCCGGCTACGGTCTGAAAGCCTATCTGATCACGCAGGACATTCGGCAGGTCGTCGACGAGTACGGACCGAACGAGAGCATCGTCTCCAACTGCCACGTTCGGGTGGCCTACGCGCCGAACCAGTACGACACCGCGGAACTACTCTCCAAGATGACCGGCACCAAGACCGTCCAGAAGGCGAGTTTCAACTTCTCGGGATCCCGGCTGGCGCCAATCGCGAACCACATGAGTGCGAGCGTGGAGCAGATCGAACGCCCGCTCGTGACTCCTGATGAAGTGATGCGACTTCGGCCGCCCAAGAAGGCGGGCCACGGCCCGAGCGAGCGGATAGTGGCGCCAGGCGACATGTTGATCTTCGTCAGTGGGCACTATCCCATCTATGGAACGCAGGTTCTCTACTTCGCGGACCCGGTCTTGTCGAGGCGCGCCGCGATCGCGCCACCCCGTGAGTTCCCTGCAATTGAGGGCGGGCACGCCGTGCAGCAGCGGCCCGCCGACCGCACACCGAATCTCGTGAGCCGCCAGGAGCACGTGAGCGGCTCACCCGACGAAGACAGCGCAGTGGCCCGGGTTGAGCGCGCATTCATCGCCGAGATGAACCGAAGCAACACGGGCTTTCTGGAGCAACTTGAGCTGGATCGCACTGACGAAAGGGGGCATTGAGATGCAGAAGAACCGAATTGAGCTTGCGGGCTATCTCGCCGCAAAACCCGAAGCTCGGTACCTACCATCAGGAACTCCAGTAGCCAACGCTCGGCTTGCGGAAGGCTACCGCTTCACAGACCGCAAACAACCAGGCACAGGAGCACACCAACTGGCACAGCTTGGTCTTCTACGGAGAACTGGCGGAGATAGCCCTGAGCTACGAGAAGGGCGACAACGTGCACGTCGAGGGCACGTTGCAAACCCGGAAGTTTACACCGCGAGACGGCAGTCCTCGCACCGTCTTCGAAGTCGTTGCCCGGACCGTCTATCTGCTTGCCAAGCCGCGAACGACGAAGGAACTGCCGGCGGAGAATAGGCCACACGTGCAGGGCACGCCCGCGAACGAACCCACCGAGGAAATGGAGGCTGTCACCGATGGCGAGATTTGGCCCTCCTGACTTCACACCGGTGCGTTGGTTGGGCGTAGCCTCACTTGCCTTGGCGTGTGCCGGCCTCACGTCCCTGGTCTGCGGAATTCGCATCAATACCAGTTCGAGTATCCCGCTGGGTCTATATGTCGCGACCCGCGATTCGACTGCCGAACTCATCGAATTCTGTCCCACTGAACCATTCGCCTCTCAATCCAGCGAACGCGGCTATCGGACGCCCGGCACGGCATGCCCGGATTGGGCCGTGCCGCTCTTGAAACCCATCGTCGCGGTGGCAGGAGATCTTGTCATCGTCAGTCCGGACGGAATTTCTGTGAACGGGCGATCGTTGCCGAAGACGGCTCCATTGAAAGTTGATCGAGTCGGCCGCCCGCTGCAACCATGGCCTTTCGGCCAGTATCGGGTTGGACCAGGGCAGGTGTGGGTGGCATCCACATACAGCCGAGGAAGCCACGACTCCCGTTACTGGGACCAATCCAGATCCGACAAATCCGAAGGAGGTTGCGGCCCCTATGGCTTATCAGCGGTTGAAGACTGATCTGCGCTTGGTTCTCTGTGTCAGCGTTGCCGGCGCGGTTGGTGCCATCGCGTGGAGCGGGCCACTTTGGCGGATCGGTCTCACCGCCATGCTGCCAGTGCTGATCTTCGTCCAGGAGTCCAGGTTACGCGCCACGACGGTCGCAATCGCATACTTCGGGGCGGTGTCGTGGCCGATGATCGAAGCCGCCCGCAACTTCCAAATTGCGGGGCCGTCGGTTCTCTGGGCCGCCGCGAGCGCGCTCCTCGCTTTTCCGTGGTGCATTGCCTGGTCGTCAAACCGAAGCCAGGTTTGGTGGCGATGCCCGTTCGCGCTTCTCTTCGCGGCAATCCCACCGATCGGCCTGATCGGCTGGGCATCCCCACTGGTCTCGGCTGGCGTCCTTTTCCCCGGAACGGGTTGGTTCGGTTTGATTGTGATCGCCGCCCTGCCCGGCCTAGTACTCCAACCCACGTTGCGCCTCGCGACCATTACTGCCGCGATCATGGTGTCCGCCGCCACGAACCACGAGTTCATTGAACCGGCACGCGCCGCAATCGTACGCCGCAGTCGACACCAGCCTCGGGAATCCGATTGCGCGGAGGCGATCCTCACGGCGGACGACCAACTGCAAACCACGGCACTCAATTCAGCCTCTGCGGTCACCGTCCTTCCGGAAGCGGTGGTGAACCGATGGACGGAGGCAACAGCGACCTTCTGGGAGCCAACCATCACCACCTTGAAAGCGACCGACAGGACCGCACTGATTGGCGCCGGCCTCCCGTTGCCGGCTCCGGACGAGTACCGAAACGCGCTTATCCCGATCGGAGCTGAGGCACCCGCGCCGTTCATCCAGCGCGTCCCGGTTCCAATCGGAATGTGGAAGCCCTTCGGCCCGAAGAATGGAGTGCCGCTCCATCTGCTGGGCCCAGGTACCCTAACCCTTCAAGGACATCGCGCCGCCGTCCTCATCTGCTACGAACAACTCCTGGTTTGGCCGATCCTGTGCTCTGCCGCCGAACACCCGACCCTCCTCATCGGCGTGGCCAACGAGTATTGGACCAAGCCGACGCCCATTCCTTCAATCCAGCGGGCCTGTCTTCACGCCTGGTCCCGCCTCTTCTCACTCCCCCTGGTAACAGCAACTAACAGCTGAGGTGCACCCATGGAAGATCACCTAAGACAGAGCGATGTCCTGACCGTAGCCGAAGTGGCCCAACGCCTCCGGTGTTCAAGGGCGCATGTTTGCAATGTAATGAAAGGAAAAGTGATTGGCCTGCCAAGGCTGACGCACTTGTCCATGGGGCGCCGGAAGCTCGTGCGCGTGGAGTGGCTCCACCAATGGATGGAAGAGAACAAGCTCCAATGGTAGGATCGCTACTATGTCAGGATTTCACGCCGGAGACGCAAGAAAGAGAAGAAACAATGCGTCGAAAGCGTTTTCAGCGGGGGAGTCTAAAGCCCCGCAGAAGGAACGGAAGGAACTACTGGTACGCGCAGTGGCGAGAGGATGGCAACCCGAAGTCCAAGGAACTCGGACTTTGCGCCAAAGTAAACAGGGCCGAGGCTGAAGCGATGCTGTCCAGCATCCTACATCCCGTCAATGTTGCCGCGGGCCATCCGAGCTCCATCGTTTACACGTTGGCCAAGTTCATTGAGGAGGTGTACCTACCCGTCTGTCAGAGCAAATGGAAGAGCTCCACGCTTGTCACCGAAGGGCATCGACTGAAACTTCACGTGGTGGGCTCACTCGGTTCGTTGCGGATCGAGGAGATCACCAGGGAGGACATGCAGTCATTCCTGGATCAAAAAGCTAAGGCGTTGGCTCAAACCGGCATCGATCATCTGCGCTTCCGGCTCAGATCGATCTTCGAGTTGGCTATGAGCGAGGGAGTAGTGGACCGAAACCCTGCCATCACTCTTTTTACACCCCGCGTCTGCCTGCCCGATCGCGAAAGGTTGGTCCTGACTTCGGATCAGGCCTCGACGATGATCGAGGCACTGGATCTGCGGGAAAAACTCCTCGCAAGGTTGGCTACCTGGGAAGGGATGCGGCCGGGCGAGATCTTGGCTTTGCAGATTGGTGATGTGGCGACCGAATCCGTGTGGGTGCGACGTCGATTGTACCGATTCGAAATCGACACCCCGAAAACTAAGCGGTCGATTAGGCAGGTTGCGTTGACCAAGGCAACCTCGCTCATTCTCTCCGCCTGGGTTGAAGCGATGCCAAGTCGGGATCCTGCGGCTTGGCTATTTGGGTCAGAGAATCGAGACAAGCCAATCAGCCGGGACAACGTGTGGAATCGTTGCATGTACCCGAAGCTGAAACCGGTCGGTTTGGAGTGGGCCACCTTTCAAGTGATGCGCCGCACATTCGCGACACTGTCGAAGCAAGCCGGGGTGGATGCGCACGCGCTCCGCCCAGATGGGCAATACTGTCAACGTCAACGAGAACGAATACGCAGTCAGCAAGTTCGAAGACCGGTTGGCTGCCGTTCGGCTGCTCGAATCCACGCTTGTTCAATGACAGTCAACGGGGAGTGCTCCAGATGAGAGGCTCTTCGAACATGAGGTTCCGCGAGGGATTTCGAGGTTTGGCCGGAGGGTGTTAGAGCCACCCTCCGGCCGGCTCCACGAGGTGATCGGGAGCTTAAAGCAGTAATCGCAGTAAAGCTGAAAACCTGGATCGTTCCCAAGTTATTGAAAACATGGAGCGGGAGACCGGACTCGAACCGGCGACGTTCAGCTTGGGAAGCTGACATTCTACCACTGAATTACTCCCGCTCACGGCGGACCGTTGCGGCTACTCCGCAACTCTTCCTCAACATACCACACCCGGCTCGGCCTGGAAACAAGCAGTTGCGCAAGCAGTTGCCGCACATTCCCCGACGCTCCAACCCCTGCCCGCGCATCCACATACACATGCCCGAACTCAAGGAAGGCTCCAAAGCCCCCGACTTCACCCTCGCCACAGATACCGGCGACTCCCTCAAGCTCAGCAGCCTCGCCGGCAACAACGTCGTCCTCTACTTCTACCCCAAGGCCGATACGCCCGGTTGCACCAAGGAGGCCTGCTCCTTCCGCGACGAGTCCCCCCGCCTCGGCGCGGCCGACGCCGTCGTTCTCGGCGCCTCGCCCGACCCGGTCTCAGCCGTCGCCAAGTTCAAGGCGAAGTACAACCTCCCTCTCTCTCCTCGCGGACGAAGAACACAAGGTCGCCGAGAAATACGGCGTCTGGGTCGAAAAACCAACTACGGAAAGACCTACATGGGCGTCGCGCGCACCACCTTCATCATCGGCAAGGATGGCCGCATCGCCAAGATCTTCCCCAAGGTCAAGGTCGACGGTCACACCGAAGAGGTCCTGGCTGCACTGGCCGCTCTCTGATCCTCTGGCGCGCCGGCGATCAAAGCCCCATCCGCAGAACCTGCGTGGTCGCCGGCTCGCCTCTGCCGATTTTGCATCCTTCGCCCCAGTTACGCCGCTTTCCAGCCGGCACCTAACCCATTGCTGGGAAAGAACGTAGGCACTAGACAGCCCACTTCCTACCCGAACGGCCCCGTCCGTGCACACTAAGTCTCCGAAGTCGAAACCAATTCGGCAGCCCAACCCAGGAGACCAACATGAAACTCGATAATGCTCACACCGCACGGATCGCCTTTGCCATCCTGCTTGCCGTTGTTCTGCTAGCACCCGCCTTTGCCCAGAATGGATTCCGTGGCAACGGCCCCGGCCAGGGCATCAGCACCAATGTCCAACCCGTCACCCCCGCCGAAGCTCAGTCGCTCGCCTTCATGCGCGAAGAAGAGAAACTCGCCCGCGACGTTCATCAGAAGCTCTTCGAGAAGTGGAACCTGACCACCTTCCGCAACATCGCCGCCAGTGAAGACCGCCACTTCAATGCCATCGGCAATCTGCTCACCCGCTACTCCGTCGCCGACCCCGCCCGCGACACACAGCCCGGCATCTTCGTCGATCCAGCCCTCACCCGCGCTCTACTCCGAACTGATGGCCAAAGGCGAACTCTCCTCAAGGACGCTGTCGAAGTCGGCATTCTCATCGAGCAAACCGACATCAAGGACCTCAAGACCTCGCTCACAAGCACCACCAAGGTCGATATCCAGCGCGTCTACACCAACCTGCTGAACGGCTCCTTCCAACACCTGGAGGCCTTCGAGACCGCCCTGGAGATCTGCACCCTTCCGGCCGCCGCTAGTTCTCCCTCCGCTCGTTAGTCGCCGCTCCGGTCCCTCACTCCCGGCACAAAGTCGCGCGCCCGCCTCTCCGCTGTAAACTGGTCCCGAAGGATCTGCGGGGAGGCGAGCGTGACGAGAAGAGAATGTCTTTTGTCTGGAACAGGTCTGGCTACGGTCGCGGCCGGCGGCCAACAGCGCACCGTGGATGGCACATCGCCGCAGATGTGGGGCGAGGCGCGCGCCCAGGGCGCGGAACAACGGGGCCAATGGCTCAAGGATTCCCGCTTCGCCATGTTCATCCACTGGGGCCTCTACCGGGACTGGGCGGCCACTGGAACGGCAAAGCCTACTACGGCATCAGCGAGTGGATCATGAACCGCGCGAAGATCCCGGCCGCCGAATACGAGAAGGTGGCGCAGCGCTTCAACCCCATCGCCTTCGACGCCCGCGAGTGGGTGCGCACCGCCAAGGCCGCCGGCATGCGCCACATCATGATCACCTCGAAACACCACGACGGCTTCGCCATGTTCCAGTCCGCCGCCAGTCCCTTCAACATCGCCGCCGCCTCGCCGTTCCTTCGCGATCCACTGAAGGAACTCTCCGACGCCTGCCGCACCGACGGTCTGCGGCTCGGCTTCTACTACTCGCAAAGCCAGGACTGGCACGAGCGGGACGCAGTAGGAAACCGTTGGGACTTCCCTGCCCCCGGCAACTTCCAGAACTACCTGGAAGGCAAAGCGATTCCGCAGATCAAAGAGCTCCTGAATAACTACGGCCCCGTCGCCGGCATCTGGTTCGACACGCCGGGCCCCATCACTCCGGAGCAGTCCAAGGCCCTCGTCAACCTGGTGCATGATGCGCAGCCACAGTGCCTGGTCAACAGCCGCATCGGCAACGGACTCGGCGACTACGACACCCTCGGCGACATGGAGATCCCGCGCGTGCCGCGCGCTGGCCTGTGGGAGTCGGTCGATACGCATAACGATTCCTGGGGCTTCGCCTCGGACGATCTCAATTTCAAAACCGCCCGCGAGATCGCCATCCGCCTCGTCAAGGTGGTAAGCCGTGGCGGAGTCTACATGCTAAACATCGGCCCGGACGGCAGAGGGCGCATGCCCGCCGAATCCGTGCGCATGTTGAAGCAGGTGGGCGCCTGGGTCCACGCCAACGAGACAGCCATCCACGGCGCGGAGCCCACACCTCTCGGCTCTCTCGCGTGGGGCGAGTGCACCAGGAAAGGCAGTACGCTCTACCTGCACGTCTTCGATTGGCCTGCCGATGGGCGCCTCATTGTGCCGGGCCTGCACGCCAAAGTCACCAAGGCCGCACTATCGAATTCAACGGCAGTCACCGTGAAGACGATCCCCGATGGCCTGGAGTTGCAGTTGCCCGCCAGACCGCCCAAGGAGTTGATCCCGGTGATCACGCTCGAGACCACCGGGCCGATCAAGGTGAGCCGCGACCTCTACGTCCTGAGCGGATACGAGAACACGTTGGACACAGGCGGCGCACTGCTCTCCGGCTGCAAGAGCAACAAGGTGCAGTGGATGGAGAAGTTCGGAGATTGGAAACACGCCGAGTGCGCAATCGAGTGGGCGGGCGCCGGCAGTACCGCCACGTGGGCATTTCGCACTGCCGAACCGGCCGAGTTCTACGCCGACGTCGAATACTCGCTGCCCGCCGAGGACGACTACAGCGAATGGCACCTCACCCTGGATGGCAAGCCCGTCACGTTCCCGCTGATCGACACCGGCGAGCGGGCCAAGCGCACGGCCTTTGGCGGCGCGCTGCCGCGCTTCCGCGTTTATCGTGTTGGTCTCATCCGCATCGAGAAACCCGGCCTGCACGAGTTGAAGCTCGGCCCCACCGGCACAGCCGGCAAGGGCGCCAAGGTTTCCGGAGTCACGCTGCGGCCTGCCAACTAAGGGCGAATCAGCAGTCGCACCGGCCCCATCAGGCCGGAAGGCGATGGGCTGCGGTAGCGCGTCGGAATGGTCTGATAATGGTTCGAAAGTGCGCTATAAACGAGCACTTCTACGCGATTTGAGCCCGTTTTGACCAGCTTTGAAATGTCGTAGCGGTATGGCGGCGCCAGGCGTGTACCGGCCGATTGCCCGTTGACCAGGACCTCCGCGCTGGCCACCGCCATGCCCAAATCCAGCACGGTCTCCCCGCCTGCCTGATCGGGCGCGATCTCCACGGTCTTGCGATACCAGGCCCCGCCGGAGTAGCTGGAGAGCCCGTCGATGCGGGACCAATCGCCGGCGGCCAGAAGGCCCGGCGCGCAATCGAAGGCCACCGGTTCGGGAAAGGCCGCGCCGCCGTACACGCCGCGCTCCTGCTCCACTCGAATCGCCACCTTCACCGGCGCTGGCGACGTCTTGCCGGCCGGCACGCGAAACTCGAATGATCCGTCGCCGCGCGGCCGCGCCGGGCCCAACTGCACGGGCCGCCCGTCGAGCGCGGCGCGATCGCCGCCGTCTAGAGATAATAGCGGGAACCGCCCTCTTCTTCGGTGTAGACAGAAGTGGTGGCCTTGAGTTGCAGGCGGCCGAGCGCGATGAACTCCTCCGGCATCTCGGCCTTCAATCCGTGATAGCCCTGGTGCCCCGGATCGTTCTCCACACCCCATCTCATCGAAAACTCATACGGCGTCCAGCGATACTGCCGGCCCGCGAACTCCACGGGAACCGCCGGGTCCACGGCATTGAGCGCCGCCAGCCGCCGTTCCAACTCCGTTGTGTCCACACCATTCGGCAGCGGGCCGAGCTTCCACAGGTGCTGCCCGTAAGTGTAGGTGGTCTGCCGCCATGCGGAGTCGTCCAGCCGCGGGTCGCTGGCCGCCGCGGCCTGTTCGGAATAGCGGAACCGGCGCGCCTCCGCCCCGATGAAGCCGGGCGCCGCCGGCAAGCGGTAATCGCCGAAGCGGTTGTCGAGCGTGGGCTTCAACTCAAACTCCCAATCGCCTGAGATCTCCACAGCCGGCGCATCGCGTAGTCGACAATCGCCATCCGGGGCGGCCCGGTTGAAGACGATCAACTGCGCTTCGGTGCTCTCGAGCGGCATCCGGACGGTGAGGACCCTAGCGTCGATTGGATGACAGGTGGTGTGGAAGGGGACTGGTCTTGCCGGTCCACGGATCCCACAGTTCCACGCTACCGGTGGAGCGGAAAGTGCACTGCTGTCTTTGGCTGCGCCGTAGACCATGTAGACGTCTCGCGTACCGATCTTACGATGGAGAACGGAGGGCTGAGTGGATGTCTTGCACTGGACATCGCGCTGCATCGCATTGTCCATGCGCGCCACCGCCGCCGCATTGTCCGCCGCGGCGGTGCCCGCGAGTTCGCGCACTAGCGCGGCCACCTGCGGATCGTCCGCACCTACGCGCTCGGTGGCCTCCGGCGCGGCGCCCAGCACAATCACGGTGCCCCGGCGCGATGGAACTCCACCGCCTTCTCCAAAGTGGAGTGGCGACAGCGCGCATCGCCGGCAGCACCAGCACGCGGTACTCCTCGCCGGCCACCTTCAGCTTGCGGTCTTCCACCTTGCGCGGGCCAGCGACTCGAAGTCCATGAAGTCGAAGTCGATGGCGCGGCTACATACAGATCGCGCCCCAGCGCGAAGGCCGCATCAACGGACACCTTGCCGCCCATGCCGCCTCCATCGCCGCCACCGGATACAGGATGGCGACATCGGCGCGATGCACGCCCTGGCTCAGCAGATACGACATGCGCTCGACGGCAGGGAGGAAGTCGCCCATGGTTCCAATACGGCATGTGGAAGTGGTTGCAGGCGGCGCCCACTCCCACCACCCGCCGTGCGTGGAGTAGTAGAGGCCGTGCAGCGTCAGCAGATTCTGCCCTGCGCGTAGTTGCGCCACGTGGCATCGACGATCTGCGCCGACGTGGTGCCCCACCTGCTGCCGTAGTAGCCCTCCAGCCACGTGCGCTGGCGCTCGTAGAGATGCGTGATGGAGCTGGCTACCTTCCTTGATCACGTCGGACGCGAGGCCCGGCTGGTCGTTGCCCGGGCCATTCATCCAGCGTTGCGTGCGGAAGTAATCGCCAAACTCGGTGACGTCGCGTCCGCGGCCGCCATGGTCGCAACCGTAGAGCATGCCCCGCTTCTGGTGCCAATCATAAAGAGGGCGAAGTAGTTTTCTCCTCCAGCGACACCATCACGTCGGAGTAGTCCATGTGACCTTGGCGCGCGCGCGGACCGGTCTCGGCGAAGAGCGAGGCCAGTTCCGGGCGCACGTCGTAGCCCTTGCGGCGCGTGAACTCGGCGGCAAACGCAGAGTTCCACAGCCAGCCGCGCACGCCGAAAGACAGCTCATCGGAGGAAGAAGAAGTTCAAACCCGCTACCGCCTTGCCTGCGATTGCGATCCTGGAAGCGCTGGAAGAACTTCGATCATCTGGCTGCCGAGGAGGATGCATGGGGTCCAAGGAAACGGGCGCGTCCCCGGGCGACGGAGACGACCGGGGGCCACGTTCCGGCGGGCGCGGGTCCAATGCAGGCCGCGGGTTCTGCACGTACTCGCGCAGATCCAGCGCAGGGGCCGGCACGACGCGCCCGGCCTCCGTGCGGTAGGCGGTGATGGGCAAACGGATCGGAAACCAACCGCCTGACGCACAGCCGTCACTCCTTCGACTCGCTTCGCCAGCGCGGCGCCGTGAAGGTCGGTTGGTCCTTGAGAATCTCATCGACACTCAGCCATTGCTGGCCCAGCCAGGGTAGTCGCTGAGGCTGGTGGCCATGCCCCGCTGCTTCGCTCCTGGAGGAACCAGTCGAAGAGATCCCACCAGTCGAGGGAAAACAGGGCGGCTGCGACGGAGGTCGGCCCGTAACAAGGGCCGCCCTGTCGCTGTGGGCGTAGTTCACCTCGAGCGCGAAGACGCCTTGCCCGGAGTTGGTCCAACTGCCAGGCGAGCCGCTCCGGGTCAGGGGTCCCCAGCCACAGTAAAAACGCCACCTCGCCATAGCCCGGCGGCGGCGTACGGAAGCCCGGCAAGGCATCGAGCGAGAGCGAGCGATCAGTAACCGACGCCATCGGCGCCGAACAGGCAGGTGTGGCCAGGCCTGGGAATGAGCGCGAGTCTCTGACAGGGCATCACTTGATAATACTTCAACGTTGACTGGCTATGCGAGCGGCGGGCGAGCGTAGTGCGAGGCCGTCCTTCTGCCGGAGGGTGATGAGGGGCAAAGTGACGGGCAGGATGGTTCACTTGGAAGCGCCAGTGGCGGCGAGCGTCGCGAGAACGAGTACACCCTCCAGCCAGGCGAAGCGTCTTCGCCAATGCAGACCTCGCGGGCCGCCGCCGAAGGAAGTAGCAAAGCGAGGGGCCCGCGCGCGCGGCGGGACGGAATCGTTCGGGTCGAATTCTTCCGGCTCGGGCTGAGGCCGCGCTGCGGTGGGTGACGTACGGGCTGGCGATGAAGATGGTGTCCACGGAAAACTGCCTGCCGCGCACCGTGTGCGGCTCAATGGCGCGGCGGCTGATGGCCCAGGTGCGGGTGGGTGAGGGCGCATGGATTCGGCCAGGACCATCTCGGTGTAGGGCGCGGTATCGTCGAACGTGGGGCGGCGGCCGGCGAGGACTTCGCCGAGCTGGACGGAGCCGCGCCTCCACTTCGGGGTGCCGCAGAGCAGATACCAAGTCCAGGAGGGCGGTGGCTGTGGTTTCGTGGCCGGCGAGGAAGAGCGGGAGGGCCTCGCCGTTGACCTCGGTTTGGGTCACGCTGCTCCGTTCGCCGCCAGCAGCAAGCAGCATGGCGAGTGAGATCGCCGGGGATCGTGGCTGTGACCGGCGCTGGCGGGCGAGGATGCTGCAACGATGTCGTCGAGCTGGCGGCGCGCGCGGCGGAAGCACGGCGGGCGACGGGGAGCAGAGGCAGGCGCACGACGTACTCCGCTCATTGGGAGCATGAGGAGATCGAACATCTCGAGGATCTCGGTAGGTGAGGGCGGCGCGCCGACGGTGGCGGCTGTGTCGTCCACCTGGGCGCTGAAGAGGTATTTGGCGACGATGCCGAGCGTGAGCCTCATCATCTCTCGTTGAGCTGGAGCGCTCGGCCATATTGCCAGTGGGCCGCGGTGCGCCTGACCGCTCCACCATCGCATTGGCATAGCCGGGCAGGCGCTCCCTTGGCAGAAGGCAGAATGAATTACCTTGCGCCAGCGGGTGTGGCGCGGCTCCTCGCTGGTGAGCAGGTCCTCGCCGAGCAGGTGATACGGGGCGCGATGGAGCATGCGGTCTTGACGAAGCGCGTGTTGCGGGGTGACCAGCAGATCGCGGATGTCGTCTGGGTGGCTGAGCAGTGACGATGTTCTGCGCGCCCAGTCGGAAGCGGGCCACGCTCGCCGTCCGCAGCGGCGGTGCCTTGCAGGAATCCAAGGGGTCGCGGCGGAACTCGAGGAGGCGTCTGGAGTGACGGGCAGTCCGCGTCACTCTTTTTGGAGGCGGCCCGTTGTTGAGTTGATTGAGGGGGAGGAGGTTCTCCTGATCGAAGGTGATGCCGACCAGGGCGAGGCACATCTCGTCCTCGGTCACCTCGCCCCAGGTGATGTCGCGGGAGAGACGGCCGGATTGCGGGGGGTTATCGACGGAGTTGTCGTAGGTGCAGGTGAGGCGCACCTGGAGCCGGCAGGCATCTGACGGGTTCATTGTACCGATAGGGCCCCCGCCAGTTGAAGTCCCAGCTGTCGATGGCGATCATCTGCCCCGCTCACGCGGGCG
>JADKID010000045.1 GCA_016721425.1 Bryobacterales bacterium
GCAGTGTCTCAGGTTGAAAGGGCGCGTTCATCGCCGAGATGAACCGCGGGCAACACAGGCTTCCTGGAGCAACTTGAGCTGGATCGCACTGACGAAAGGGGGGCATTGAGATGCAGAAGAAATCGAATTGAGCTTGCGGGTTATCTCGCCAAACCCGGGAGGCTCGGTACCTACCATCAGAACTCCAGTAGCAACGCTCGGCTTTGCGGAAGGCTGTCGCTTTGCTGGTGACTGAAACAACCAGGCGCAGGAACACACCACAACGGCACAGCTTGGTCTTCTACGGAGAACTGGCGGAGATAGCCCTGAGCTATGAGAAGGGCGACAACGTGCACGCCGAGGGCACGCTGCAAACCCGAAAGTTCACGCCGCGAGATGGCAAGTCCTCGCATCCGTCCTCGAAGTCGTCGCCCGGACCGTCTATCTGCTAGCCAAGCGCGAACGACGAAGGAACTGCCGGCGGAGAACAGGCCACACGTGCAGGGCGCGCCCGCGAACGAACCTACCGGAGGAAATGGAGGCTACCGATGGCGAGATTTGGCCCTCCTGACTTCACACCGGTGCGATGGTTGCGCTGGCTTCCCCTTGCTCCTGGCGTGTGCCGCCATCACGTCCTGGTCTGCGGGAGTTCGCATCAACACCAGTTCGAGTATTCCGCTGGGTTCAGAAGGTCGCGACCGGCGATTCGACCGCTGAACTAATCGAATTCCCGTCCCACTGGAACCATTCGCCTCTCAATCCAGCGAACGCGGCCATCGGACCCCCGGCACGGCCTGCCCTGATTGGGCCGTGCCGCTCTTGAAACCCATCACCGTCGCGGTGGCAGGAGATCTTTGTCATCGTCAGTCCGGACGCAATTTCTGTGAACGGGCGATCACCGTTGAAAACGGCTCCACTCCACGCTGATCGAGCCGGCCGCCCGTTGCAACCATGGCCAAGTTCGGCCAGTATCGGGTTGACCAGGGCAAGTGTGGGTGGCATCCACATACAGCCGAGGAAGCCGCCGTGACTCCCCGTACCAGAGACCAATCCAGGTCCGACAAATCCGAAGGAGGTTGCGCGCCCTATGGCGCTTATCAGCGGTTGGAAGACCCAGACCCGCTCTCTCTGCGTCGGCACGCCGGCGCGATCGGTGCCATCGCGTGAGCGGGCCACTTTGGCGTATCGGTCCCACCGCCATGCTGCCAGGTGCTAATCTTCGTCCAGGAATCCAGGTCACGCGCCACGACGGTCGCACTCGCATACTTCGGCGCGGCATCCCGGCCGATGATCGAAGCCGCCCGCAACTGTCCAAATTGCAGGGCCGTCCTTTTCTGCTAAGCCGCGACCGTGCTCCCCGCTTTGCATGGTGCATTGCCTGGTCGGCAAACCGAAGCCAGGCTTCGGTGGCGATGCCCGTTCGCTGTCTTCGCGGCAACCCCGCCGCCTTGATAGGCCTGATCGGCTGGGCATCCCCACTGGTCGCGGCCGGCGTCTTTTCCCCTGAACGGGTTGGTTCGACTTGGCCGCGATCGCCGCCCCGCCAAGCCTGCTACTCCATCCCACGACGCGCCCGCGACCATCGACTGCCGCGATCATGTTGTCTGAGGCCACGAACCACGAGTTCATTGAACCGCGGCGCTGCCCACACGTACGCCGCGGTCGACACCAGCCTCGAGAAATCCGATTTTCGCTGGAGACGATCCTCACGGCGGACGACCAACTGCAAGCCACGGCCTCAATTCCGCCCCTGCGGTCACCGTCCTGCCGGTAGCGGTTGCTTAACCGATGGACGGAGGCAACAGCGACCTTCTGGGAGCCAACCATCACCACCTTGAAAGCGACCGACGGACCACACTGACTGGCGCCGGCCCACTGTTGCCGGCTCTGACGAGTACCGAAACGCGCTTATCCCGATCGGAGCGGAGGCACCCGCGCCCTTCATCCAGCGCATCCCGGTCCCATTTGGAATGTGGAAGTCCTTCGGTCCGAAGAACCGAGTGCCGCTCAACCTGCTGGGTCCTGGCACCCTCACCTCCGAGGACACCGCGCCGCCGTCCTCATCTGCTACGAACAACTCCTGGTTTGGCCGATCCTGCAATCCGCCGCCGAACGCCCGACCATTCCTCGCTGGCGTGGCAAACGAGTATTGACAAAGCAGACCCCCATCCCTTCAACCAGCGGGCCTGTCTTCACGCCTGGTCCCGCCTCTTCTCAGCCCCCCCACTGGTGTCCGCAACTAACACCTGAGGTGAGTCCATGGAAGAGCAACCTAAGAACAGAACTGAATGTCCTGACGTTGTCGCAGACGTCGCCCTAACTTGCCGTTGTTCGAAGGCGCATGTCCGCAACGTGATGGTGAAAGGACAAGTATTGGCTGCCCTGAAGCCGACCCACTTCCATTGGGGCGCCGGAAACTCGTCCGTCGGGAGGGCTCGACCAATGGATGGAAGAGAACAAGCACCAGTGGTAGGTTCACTGGCATGTCAGGATTTGCCGCGACGGAGACGCAACAAGGAGAAGGAACAATGCGTCGAAGCGTATTCATGAACGGGAGTGTCTCAGGCCCCGCAGAAGGAAGCCAGAAGGATACTGGTACGCGCAGTGGCGGGATAGCGGTCCAGAAGTCCAAGGAACTCGAAAATGGTCAGAGCTGAACAGAGCCAAAGCCGATGCGCTGATGGCAGGATCCTCCAGCCCGGAATGATGCCGCCAGACAGCCGGAAGCAGCTTCAAATCTTAAGCACGTTGCAACAATACTTTGAGGAGGTGTACCTACCCGTCTGTACAGAAAATGGAAGAGCTCAACGGTGACCTTGACACCGAAGGGCTTCGACTGAAACATCAGTTCCGGAGCTGGACTACGCGCCGTGCCGGATCGAGGAGGATTACCCGGGACGACATGCAGGCGTACCTGGATCAAAAAGCTAAGGTGTTGGCAGAAACCCACCCGAGCATCGATGCATCTGCGATCGGCACTCAGATCGGCATCTCTTCAAGATGGCGTTGAGCGAGGGAGAAAGTCAGCCGAACCCGACCACCACTCTTTTTACACCCCGCGTGCATGGCCGTGAAGGATCGTGAGAGGTTGGTCCAACCCGGAAGCAAGCCTCGAAGATGTTGGAGGCGCTGATCGGTGGAGCGAAACCTCGCAAGGTTGGCTATCTGGGAAGGATGAGACCCGGCGAGATCTTGGCAATGCAGATTGGGGGACGTGGCGACCGAATCCCTTTGGGTGCAAAGGCGGTTGTACCGATGCGAGCTCGACACCCCGGAAGGACTATGTGGTCGATTATGCATGTGGCTGCTGACCAAGGCAACCCAACTGATTCTAGCCGATTGGGAGAGAGCGCTGCCATAGTGGGGATCCTGAGCGCTTGGCTCTTCCCGTCCGAGAATGGTGACAAACCAGTCAGCCGGGGACAACGTCTGGAGTCGCCAGAAGGTACCCAAAGCTGAGAAACGGTCGGGCTGGAGTGGGCCACCTTTCAGGCGATGCCCGCAGAACCAATCGCGACCCTGTCGAAGCAGCTGCGAAGAGGGATGACAGCAGTCCGCCCAGTGGGCGAGTCTTGGCGTGAGCCTCGAGGTGAACGATTACGGATTGATCAGAAGATCGGTAGTCAGGAAGGCTGGAGTCCGAAGGGATCCACGCTCCAGAGACACGCGCGACCCCGGGAGGGAGTGCCGCCGTCAAAATGCGAGGCGGCTCAGCTAGTGGAATATGGGGTGCCGGGGGGTGTTTTTTTTCGGGGCTTGCGGGATGGTGTGGGGAGCCATTACCCCGCCGGCGCCGCGAGGTGAGCGGGAGCTAAAGCAGTAATCGCAGTAAAGCTTTGGAAAAACCGGGATCGGTTCCCTGTTATTGAAAACAGGGAGCGGGAGGGATTGAAAGGGAAAGCGGAGTAATCGGAGTACGGGTGCGCCAGCCCGCCAAGTTGCTGATTTTATGAGCGGAGCCGAATTCGAACCTGGCGACGTTCAGCTTGGGAAGCTGACATTCTACCACTGAATTACTCCCGCTCACGGCGGACCGTTGCGGCTACTCCGCAACTCTTCCTCAACATACCACACCCGGCTCGGCCTGAAACAAGCAGTTGCGCAAGCAGTTGCCGCACATTCCCCGACGCTCCAACCCCTGCCCGCGCATCCACATACACATGCCCGAACTCAAGGAAGGCTCCAAAGCCCCCGACTTCACCCTCGCCACAGATACCGGCGACTCCCTCAAGCTCAGCAGCCTCGCCGGCAACAACGTCGTCCTCTACTTCTACCCCAAGGCCGATACGCCCGGTTGCACCAAGGAGGCCTGCTCCTTCCGCGACGAGTTCCCCCGCCTCGGCGCAGCCGATGCCGTCGTTCTCGGCGCCTCGCCCGACCCGGTCTCAGCCGTCGCCAAGTTCAAGGCGAAGTACAACCTCCCCTTCTCTCTCCTCGCGGACGAAGAACACAAGGTCGCCGAGAAATACGGCGTCTGGGTCGAAAAAACCAACTACGGAAAGACCTACATGGGCGTCGCGCGCACCACCTTCATCATCGGCAAGGATGGCCGCATCGCCAAGATCTTCCCCAAGGTCAAGGTCGACGGTCACACCGAAGAGGTCCTGGCTGCACTGGCCGCTCTCTGATCCTCTGACGCGGCGGCGATCACAGCCCCATCCGCAGAACCTGCGTGGTCGCCGGCTCGCCTCTGCCGATTTTGCATCCTTCGCCCCAGTTACGCCGCTTTCCAGCCGGCACCTAACCCATTGCGGGAAAGAACGTAGGCACTAGACAGCCCACCTCCTACCCGAACGGCCCCGCCCGTGCACACTAAGTCTCCGAAGTCGAAACCAATTCGACAGCCCAACCCAGGAGACCCACATGAAACTCGAGAATGCTCACACCGCGCGGATCGCCTTTGCCATCCTGCTTGCCGTTGTCCTGCTGGTACCTGCCTTTGCCCAGAATGGATTCCGCGGCAATGGCCCCGGCCAGGGCATCAGCACCAATGTCCAACCCGTCACCCCCGCCGAAGCCCAGTCGCTCGCCTTCATGCGCGAAGAAGAGAAACTCGCTCGCGACGTCTATCAGAAGCTCTTCGAGAAGTGGAACCTGACCACCTTCCGCAACATCGCCGCCAGTGAAGACCGCCACTTCAATGCCATCGGCAATCTGCTCACCCGCTACTCCGTCGCCGACCCCGCCCGCGACACACAGCCCGGCATCTTCGTCGATCCAGCCCTCACCGCGCTCTACACCGAGCTGATGGCCAAAGGCGAACTCTCCCTCAAGGACGCTGTCGAAGTCGGCATTCTCATCGAGCAAACCGACATCAAGGACCTCAAGACCGCGCTCACAGCCACCACCAAGGTCGACATCCAGCGCGTCTACACCAACCTGCTGAACGGCTCCTTCCAACACCTGGAGGCCTTCGAGACCGCCCTGGAGATCTGCACCCTTCCGGCCGCCGCTAGTTCTCCCTCCGCTCGTTAGTCGCCGCTCCGGTCCCGCACTCCGGCACAAGTCGCGCGCCCGCCTCTCCGCTGTAAACTGGTCCCGAAGGATCTGCGGGGAGGCGAGCGTGACGAGAAGAGAGTGTCTTTTTTCTGGAACAGGTCTGGCTACGGTCGCGGCCGGCGGCCAACAGCGCACCGTGGATGGCACATCGCCACAGATGTGGGGCGAGGCGCGCGCCCAGGGCGCGGAACAGCGGGGCCAATGGCTCAAGGATTCCCGCTTCGCCATGTTCATCCACTGGGGCCTCTACTCGGAACTGGGCGGCCGCTGGAACGGCAAAGCCTACTACGGCATCAGCGAGTGGATCATGAACCGCGCCAAGATCCCGGCCGCCGATTACGAGAAGGTGGCGCAGCGCTTCAACCCCATCGCCTTCGACGCCCGCGAGTGGGTGCGCACCGCCAAGGCCGCCGGCATGCGCCACATCATGATCACCTCGAAACACCACGACGGCTTCGCCATGTTCCAGTCCACCGCCAGTCCCTTCAACATCGCCGCCGCCTCGCCGTTCCATCGCGATCCGCTGAAGGAGCTCTCCGAGGCCTGCCGCACCGACGGTCTGCGGCTCGGCTTCTACTACTCGCAAAGCCAGGATTGGCACGAGCGGGACGCGGTGGGCAACCGTTGGGACTTCCCTGCCCCCGGCAACTTCCAGAACTACCTGGAAGGCAAAGCGATTCCGCAGATCAAAGAGCTCCTGAATAACTACGGCCCCGTCGCCGGCATCTGGTTCGACACGCCGGGGCCCATCACTCCAGACCAGTCCAAGGCCCTCGTCAATCTGGTGCATGAAGCGCAGCCGCAGTGCCTGGTCAACAGCCGCATCGGCAACGGGCTTGGAGACTACGACACCCTCGGCGACATGGAGATTCCGCGCGCGCCCCGCGCCGGCTTGTGGGAGTCGGTGGATACGCACAACGATTCCTGGGGCTTCGCCTCGGACGATCTCAATTTCAAGACCGCCCGCGAGATCGCCATCCGCCTCGTCAAAGTGGTGAGCCGCGGCGGAGTCTACATGCTGAACATCGGCCCGGACGGCAAGGGGCGCATGCCCGCCGAATCCGTGCGCATGTTGAAGCAGGTGGGTGCCTGGGTCCACGCCCATGAGACCGCCATCCACGGTGCGGAACCCACGCCGCTCGGCTCTCTCGCCTGGGGCGAGTGCACCAGGAAAGGCAGTACGCTCTACCTCCACGTCTTCGATTGGCCTGCCGATGGGCGCCTCATTGTGCCGGGCCTGCACACCAAAGTCGCCAAGGCCACACTATCAAACTCGGCGGCAGTCCCCGTGAAGGCGATCCCCGATGGCCTGGAGTTGCAGTTGCCCGCCAGACCGCCCAAGGAGTTGATCCCGGTGATCACGCTCGAGACCACCGGGCCGATCAAGGCGAGCCGCGACCTCTACGTTCTGAGCGGATACGAGAACACATTGGACACAGGCGGCGCACTGCTCTCCGGCTGCAAGAGCAACAAGGTGCAGTGGATGGAGAAGTTCGGAGATTGGAAACACGCCGAGTGCGCAATCGAGTGGGCGGGCGCCGGCAGCGCCGCCACGTGGGCATTTCGCACGGCCGGGCCGGCCGAGTTCTACGCCGACGTCGAATACTCGCTGCCCGCCGAGGACGACTACAGCGAATGGCACCTCACCCTGGATGGCAAGCCCGTCACGTTCCCGCTGATCGACACCGGCGAGCGGGCCAAGCGCACGGCGTTTGGCGGCGCGCTGCCGCGCTTCCGCGTCTATCGCATCGGCCTCATCCGTATCGAGAAACCCGGCCTGCACGAGTTGAAGCTCGGCCCCACCGGCACAGCCGGCAAGGGCGCCAAGGTTTCCGGAGTCACGCTGCGGCCTGCCAACTAAGGGCGAATCAGCAGTCGCACCGGCCCCATCAGGCCGGAAGGCGATGGGCTGCGGTAGCGCGTCGGAATGGTCTGATAATGGTTCGAAAGTGCGCTATAAACGAGCACTTCCACGCGATTTTGGCCCGTTTTGACCAGCTTTGAGATGTCGTAACGGTATGGCGGCGCCAGGCGTGTGCCGGCCGATTGCCCGTTGACCAGGACCTCCGCGCTGGCCACCGCCATGCCCAAATCCAGCACGGTCTCCCCGCCTGCCTGATCGGCCGCAATCTCCACGGTCTTGCGGTACCAGGCGCCGCCGGAGTAGCTGGAGAGCCCGTCGATGCGGGACCAATCGCCGGCGGCCAGAAGGCCCGGCGCGCAATCGAAGGCCACCGGTTCGGGAAAGGCCGCGCCGCCGTACACGCCGCGCTCCTGCTCCACTCGAATCGCCACCTTCACCGGCGCTGGCGACGTCTTGCCGGCCGGCACGCGAAACTCGAATGATCCGTCGCCGCGCGGCCGCGCCGGGCCCAACTGCACGGGCCGCCCGTCGATCCACACTGCCGGCTTGCCCCGCACGATCATCGTCAGGCTGCGCATTCCGGGCGGCGCAGTTGTGCGATACCAGCCGGCGGGCCTGGCCACATTCGGCCGCGTATCGAACGCCAGCAGGCCGGGGCGGTTGTACCACACGCTGGAGAGCGGATACGTCTGTTTCCAGCCCGCCGGCGTGGCCGGGTCCTCCAGAAAGAAATTGCCGCGCCCCGGTTTGTCATAACGCAGCAACAGCGGATTGGCGCCCTTTGCCACCGCAACGGCGGAGCCGCCGGCAGGCACTGCCGCGTGATTCACCCACACCGCATCAGGCCGCATGCCGCCCGCGAGAATCCGCGCCTGCATGGCGCGCGGCGCCATCGCGACCGTCCACAGATAGTAGCGGGAGCCGCCCTCCTCTTCGGTGTAGACAGAAGTGGTGGCCTTGAGTTGCAGGCGGCCGAGCGCGATGAACTCCTCCGGCATCTCGGCCTTCAGTCCGTGATAGCCCTGGTGCCCCGGATCGTTCTCCACGCCCCATCTCATCGAAAACTCATACGGCGTCCAACGATACTGCTTGCCCGCGAATTCCACGGGGACGGCCGGATCCACGGCGTTGAGCGCCGCCAGCCGCCGTTCCAACTCCGTTGTGTCCACGCCATTCGGCAGCGGGCCGAGCTTCCACAGGTGCGGCCCATATGAATAGGTGGTCTGCGGCCACGCGGAGTCGTCCAGCCGCGGGTCGCTCGCAGCAGCCGCCTGCTCGGAATAGCGGAACCGGCGCGCCTCCGCCCCAATGAATCCGGGCGCCGCCGGCAACCGGTAATCGCCGAAACGGTTATCCAGCGTGGGCTTCAACTCAAACTCCCAATCGCCGGCCAAGCTGACCACAGCCGGCGGTGCGGCCGCCCCCCCGCCGGGGCGCGGCGCGCCTGGTGAAAACACGATCAACTGCGCTTCGGTGTTCTCCAGAGGCATCCGGATGGTGAGGGACCCTGGCGCCACTTGTGTGGCAGGGAGGGGACTGGTTTTGCCGGTCCACGGATCCCACAGTTCCACACTGCCGTCGGAGCGGAAAGTGCACTCGCTATCTTTGGCTGCGCCGTAGACCATGTAGACGTCTCGCGTACCGATCTTGCGGTGGAGGACGGAGGGCTGAGTGGATGTCTTGCACTGGACATCGCGCTGCATCGCGTTGTCCATGCGCGCCACAGCCGCCACATTGTCCGCCGCGGCGGTGCCCGCGAGTTCGCGCACCAGCGCGGCCACCTGCGGATCGTCCGCGCCCACGCGCTCGGTGGCCTCCGGCGCAGCACCCAGCACGATCACGGTGCCCCCGGCGCGATGGAACTCCACCGCCTTCTCCAAAGTGGAGTGGCGTACGGCGCGCATCGCCGGCAGCACCAGCACCCTGTACTCCTCGCCGGCCACCTTCAACTTGCGGTCTTCCACCTTGGCGCGCGCCAGCGACTCGAAGTCCATGTAGTCGAAGTCGATGGCGCGGCCATACAGATCGCGCCCCAGCGCGAAGGCCGCATCAACGGACGCCTTGCCGCTCATGCCTGCCTCCATCGCCGCCACCGGATACAGGATGGCGACATCGGCGCGATGCACACCCTGGCTCAGCAGATACGACATGCGCTCCACGGCGTGCAGGAAATCACCCATGTGGTTCCAATACGGCATGTGGAAGTGATTGCAGGGCGGCGCCCACTCCCACCAGCCGCCGTGCGTGGAGTAGTAGAGGCCGTGCAGCGTCAGCAAATTCTGCCCTTGCGCGTAGTTGCGCCACGTGGCATCGACGATCTGCGCCGACGTGGTGCCCCACCCGCTGCCGTAGTAGCCCTCCAGCCACGTGCGCTGGCGCTCGTAGAGATGCGTGATGGAGCTCGCTACCTTGTTCTTGATCACGTCGGACGCGAGGCCCGGCTGGTCGTTGCCCGGGCCATTCATCCAGCGCTGCGTGCGGAAGTAATCGCCAAACTCGGTGACATCGCGGCCGCGTCCGCCATGATCGCAGCCGTAGAGCATGCCCCGCTTCTGATGCCATTCATAGAGAGGGCGAAAGTAGTTTTCCTCCTCCAGCGACACCATCACGTCGGAGTAATCCATGCGGACCTTGGCCGCGCGCGGACCAGTCTCGGCGAACAGCGAGGCCAGTTCCGGGCGCACGTCGTAGCCCTTGCGGCGCGTGAACTCGCCGGCAAACGCGGAGTTCCACAGCCAGCCGCGCACGCCGAAAGACAGCTCATCGGAGAAGAAGAAGTTCAACCCGCTACCGCTCTGCCCGCGGTTGCGATCCTCGAAGCGCTGGAAGAACTTCTCGATCATCTGGCTGCCGCTGAGGGGATGCATGGGGTCCAAGGAAACGGGCGCGTCCTTCACGGAGACGGAGACGATCCGCCACGTTCCGGCGGGCGCGGTCCAGCGCAGGGCGCGGCCCTGCACGCGTTCGCGCAGATCCATCGCAGTACCGGCAATGATGCGCCCGGCTTCCGTGCGGTACGCCTGGATGGACAGCGGATCCGCACTCAACTGCCAGACGCACAGGCCGCTGCAATCGTACGACTCGCTCGCCAGCGCGGCGCCGTGAATGTCCGGATGGTCCTTGAGAATCTCGTCGATGTACCAGCCATTGCCGGCCCAGCCCAGCGTGTAGTCGCTGAGGCTGGCGGCCATGCCCCGCTGCTTTGCCTCCTGGAGGAACCAGCCGAAGAGATCCCACCAGTTGCTGGAAAACAGCGGCGGCTGGGAGGGGTAGGTCAGTCCGTAAGTGCGGCCGCCCTTGTCGCTGTGGGCGTAGTTCACCTGGAGCGCGGAGACGCCCTTGCCCTGGAGTTGGTCCAATTGCCAGGTGAGCCGCTCCTTCGTCAGCGGGTCCCCCAGCCACCAGTAAAACGCCACTTCGCCATAGCCCGGCGGCGGCGTACGGAAGCCCGGCAAGGCATCGAGCGAGGGAGCGCGACTGGGGTAACCGACGCCATCGGCGCCGAACAGGCAGGCAGTGGCCAGGGCCAAGGGAATGAGCGCGAGTCTCTGACAGGGCATCACTTGGATAATACTTCAACGTTGACTGGCTATGAGCGGCGGGCGAGCGTGGCCCGGAGGCCGTCCTTCGGTCGAAGGGTGATGAGGGGTAGCGGGACGGGGCAGTGGGACGGCTCCACCTGGAAGCGCCAGTGGCGGGCGAGCGTCGCGAGAACGAGTACACCCTCCAGCCAGGCGAAGCGTTCGCCAATGCACACCCGTGGGCCGCCGCCGAAGGGGAAGTAGGCAAAGCGATGGCGGGCCTCGCGCGCGGCGGGACGGAATCGTTCGGGGTCGAACTTCTCCGGCTCGGGCCAGAGGGCCGCGATGCGGTGGGTCACGTACGGGCTGGCGAGGAAGATGGTGTCCACGGAAAACTGCCGGCCGCGCACCGTGTGCGGCTGGATGGCGCGGCGGCCGATGGCCCAGGCGGGTGGGTAGAGGCGCATGGATTCGGCCAGGACCATCTCGGTGTAGGGCAGGCGCGGGCAATCGTCGAAGGTGGGGCGGCGGCCGGCGAGGACTTCGTCGAGCTCGACGTGGAGCCGCGCCTCCACTTCGGGGTGCTGCGAGAGCAGATACCAGGTCCAGGTGAGGGCGGTGGCTGTGGTTTCGTGGCCGGCGAGGAAGAGCGTGAGGGCCTCGTCGCGGACCTCGGTATCGGTCATGGGCTGCCCGTCTTCGTCACGGGCAGCAAGCAGCATGGCGAGGAGATCGCCGGGATCGTGGCCGGACTGGCGCCGGCGGGCGATGATGCCGTAAACGATGTCGTCGAGCTGGCGGCGCGCGCGGCGGAAGCGGCGGGCGACGGGGAGCAGGGGCAGGCGCACGACGTACTCGCTCATTGGGAGCATGAGGAGATCGAACATCTCGAGGATCTCGGTGAGGGCGGCGCCGACGGTGGCGGCTGTGTCGTCCACCTGGGCGCTGAAGAGGGTATCGGCGACGATGCCGAGCGTGAGCCTCATCATCTCCTCGTTGAGCTGGAGCGCCTGGCCCGGCTGCCAATGGGCCGCGGCGCGCTCCGACTGCTCCACCATCGCATTGGCATAGCCGGGCAGGCGCTCGCGGTAGAAGGCTGGCTGCACGAGCTTGCGCTGGCGGGTATGGCGGGGCTCCTCGCTGGTGAGCAGGCCCTCGCCGAGCAGGATACGGGCGCGATGGAGCATGCGGTTCTTGACGAAGCGCGTGTTGTGGGTGACCAGCAGATCGCGGATGTCGTCGGGGTGGCTGAGCAGGACGATGTTCTGCGCGCCCAGGCGGAAGCGGGCCACGTCGCCGTCCGCAGCGGCGGCGGCTTGCAGGAATCCAAGGGGGTCGCGGCGGAACTCGAGGAGGCGTCCGAGGACGGGCAGGCCGCGCTTCACTTCTTGAGGCGGCCCGCGCTGAGTTGATTGAGGGGGAGGAGGTTCTCCCGATCGAAGGTGATGCCGACCAGGGCGAGGCACATCTCGTCCTCGGTGCCCTCGCCCCAGGTGATGTCGCGGGGAGAGACGGCCGGATTGCGGGGGTTATCCACGGAGTTGTCGTAGGTGCAGGTGAGGCGCACCTTGGAGCCGGCAGGCACCTTGACGGGCTCATTGTACTGATAGGGCCCCTGCCAGTTGAAGTCCCAGTTGTCGATGGCGATCATCTGCTCCGGGCTCTCGCGCGGGCGCTCCACTTCGAGCTTGATGGCGGTGCCGAGCAGGTGCATATGGGGATAGACGGCGACGGCGGTGAGGTCAAAGAGCGAGATGGGGGGAATGGAGAACTCAGCCTTGACGTCGAAGCCTTTGGCGCCGGCGGGGATTTGCATGGAGAGGCGGCCGCGGCGATCCAGCGGGACGACGGGCATCCAGATGAGGCGGCGCTCGACTGGCGCCTGCGAGAAGTAGAGGCCGACTTTCGTCTGGTCGTCGCCGCTCTGGCGGGTGGAGTAGTAGTGGACCTGCATGACGATGCGGGCCTTCTGATCGAGGTACATCGCGGTGCCGTCGGGCAGCTTTTCGGGGCGCTGGCCGGGGGCCCAGCCGCCGAGGTTGGCGCCGATTTCGAGAAGGGACGAGAGGTTTAGGCTGGAGAGATTGCCGTTGCCGGCGGAGAGTCCGGTGCCGGGGCCGCCGAAGCAGGTATAGCCGGGGCCATCGTCGGCGGCATCGAGCTTCTCGGCGTCGCCGGTGGAATCGAGGTACAGGATGACGTGGTGGACGACGCTGCGGCGGCCGGGCTGGACATCGATGGCGCTGATGAACTGGTTCTGCGTGAGACCCGTGGGCAGGACAAAGCAGCGGTACATATCCTTGCCACGGGGCGGGGTGTAGGACTCGGCCATTTGGAGCTCGACGTCGGGCTGACCCAGAGCCCATTGACTGGTGAGATCGAGGGGCTCCGGCAGATCCGCGGGGTCGCCTTCCGGGGCGCCGGCTTGCACCCAATCGATGAGGGTCTGGCGCTGTTCATCGCTGAGCCCGCGGTAGCCCTTGAACTTGCCATGATCGTCGGCGGGCTTCCAGGGCGGCATGAGGCGGGAGGTGACGACGCGCTCGATATCGGGCGCCCAGTTGGCGGCATCGTCATAGGTAAGGAGGGCGAAGGGGGCGACGTCGTTGGGGCGGTGGCAGGTCTGGCACTTCTCCTGGATGATGCGCGACACTTCCTTGGAATAGGTGGGCTGGCCGAAGACGGCAGGCGCGAGGAGGAGGCAGAGTATCAGCGACGGTCCCAGGTTCATGAACGGCCCTCTTTGAGATCCATGATAGCTGGATGCGAGCCTGGGACGTGGGGGGGCATAGAAGACGGGCTCCGGTTACCCGGAGGCACCAATAGGAAACGGGCTCCGGTTACCCGGAGCCCGTGCCCACCAAAGCGAACGGAGGAGAGGAAAGTTAGAGAGCCTTGGCCAGTTCTTCCGCGAAGGCGCTTTGCGGACCATTGGAGGCTTTGCGGTGCTTCTTGCCACCGCGACGATTGCGATCGGCCAGGACGGGCGCGCCAGTGGACGGGCCGGCGCCGGCGGGGGGAGCACCGATACCAGCGCTGGTGGGCGAGGCGCCCATCGGACGGGTAGCAGCGACAGCACCTTTGGGGCGGGGCGGCTGGGCAGGATTTGCGCGGAGGAGGCGCTCTTCCAGAGGGGCACGATCGAAGCGCCTGATGATCAGGTTCATTTCTTCGTCGTTGGGTGCTTCGATGAAAGCGAAGCCTTTGGATTCCTGGGTCTCCGGATTGCGGATGACCTTCACGGAATCGGCCACCAGGTTGTCCGAAACGAGCCATTGCTTGACATCGTCAGCAGTGACCCACGTCGGAAGGTTACCGAGAAAAACGGTCGAACTCATTGAGTTGGGAAGTTAGCTCCGTCGGGGTATTGGGACTGATTCTGAGAGGAAGCGCAGTCCATGAGGCACTTACATAGTATCACGGGTGAAAAGGAGCGGCAACGGGAACCGCTCCTTTTTCGTCTACTTTTTGAATGGAGGCCCGATTCTAGGCTCCGGGCTCGACGGTTACGGCCAGTTTGACGGCGTCGTGGCTGAGAAGTTCAGCCAGGACGGCGTCGGGAACGGGGGAATCGACCTCAACGAGAGCGACGGCGCCGAGGGGTTCACCGGGGGAGGCGACGTCCTGGCGGCCGAGGGAGAAGTTGGCGATATTGACCTGGTTGCGGCCGAGGACGGTGCCGACGTGGCCGATGACGCCGGGCACGTCGATGTTGCGCATATAGATCAGGCAACCGGCGAGCGGGATCTCGACGGGGATGCCATCCACGGAGAGCAGGCGGGGCTTATCCATGACGACGCCGCCGGAGACGGAGGTGAGGCCCTGGTCTGTCTCGATCTCGACGAGGATGGAATCGGTGGTGCCGCCGCGGGTCTGGTGGGATTCGGCGACGGTGAGGTTGCGCTGGGTGGCCAACTGCATGGCGTTGACGAAGTTCACGCGGGAGGAGAGGCCACGGCTGAGCACACCGGCGAGGGCAGAGTTGCGCAGCAGGTTGGTATTCATCTCGGCGATGCGGCCGCGGTAGGTGACCTTGACGGCCTTGGGGTGGCCGGTGGCGACGTAGGCGGCGAACTTGCCGAGGCGCTCGGCCAGGGTGATGAAGGGGCCGACAGCCTTGTACTGAGCGGGGGTCATGGCCGGCATATTGACGGCGTTGATGGCGACCCCGTTATTGAGGTACTCCACCAACTGCTCGATGATGCGGATGCCGACGATCTCCTGGGCCTCTTCGGTGGAGCCGGCGATGTGCGGCGTGGCGATGAGGTTGGGAGCGGAGAGGAGGGGGTGGCCCTCGGGGAGGGGTTCGGGGGTGAAGACGTCGAGACCGGCGCCGGCGACCTTGCCGGAGGTGAGCGCGGCGGCGATGGCATCCTGATCGATCAACTCGCCGCGGGCGCAGTTGATGATACGCACGCCGTCCTTCATCTTGGCGATGGATTCGGCGTTGATGATGCCGCGGGTTTCGGGAGTGAGCGCCATGTGGAGGCTGATGTAATCAGCGCCGGCGAGGAGGTCCTCGACGGAGACGAGCTCGACTCCGAGGTCCGCCGCGGTTTCGGGGTTGACGTAGGGATCGGAGGCGATGATGCGCATTTCGAAGCCGCGCGCGCGGCGGACGACTTCCTGGCCGATGTTGCCGAGGCCGAGGACGCCGAGGGTTTTGCCGCGCAGTTCGTTGCCGAGAAACTTCTTTTTCTCCCACTTGCCGGCGCAGGTGGAGGCGCTGGCCTCGGGGATCATGCGGGCGAGGGCGAGCATGAGGGCGAGAGTGTGCTCGGCGACGGAGATCGCGTTGCCGCCGGGGGTGTTCATGACGAGCACGCCGGCAGCGGTGGCAGCGGGCAGATCGACGTTATCGACGCCGACGCCGGCGCGGCCGATGAGGCGGAGCTTGGGGGCCTTGGCGAGGGTATCGGCCTTGACCTTGACGGCGGAGCGGACGAGCAGGGCGTCGCAATCGGCGAGGTGGGGCTCATACTCCTTGGGGTTGGAGATGACGATGTCCCAGGTGGTTTGTTTCTGGAGCAGCTCGATGGCCGCGGGGCTCATGGGTTCGGCGACGAGGACCTTCATGACTACTTCTTCCCCGCGACGGCGTCGGCGTAGATTCTCTGCACGGCGGCGACACCCTTGCCGAACTCGACGGGGATGCCCTTGGAGTGGAGGATGATTTCGAGCTCGGCGACCATGGCGAAGAGGTCGGGGAAATCGAAGTAGCCGAGGTGGGCGATGCGGAAGATCTGGCCCTTCATGGTGCCCTGGCCGTTGGCGATGATGGAGCCGAACTGGTTGCGGAAGCCCTTGACGATCTCGCCGGAATCCATGCCGGCGGGCGCCTTGATGGCGGTGACGGAGGAGGAGGGCGAGCCGGGGGCGAAGAGCTCGAGGCCGAGCTCGACAGCGGCGGCGCGTGTGGCGCGGGCGAGGAGCTGGGCGTTGGAGACGAGGTTATCCATGCCGAGTTCCTTGATGTATTTCAGGGATTCGGCGAGAGCGAGGATGAGGGAGACGTTGGGGGTCCAGGCGCTTTCGCCCTTGACCGCCATCTTGTTCTCCTTCTTGAGATCGAAGTAGAGGCGGGGGAGCTTGGCGGAGGCGTTGGCTTCCCATGCCTTGGGGCTGACGCTGATGAAGGCGAGGCCGGGGGGAATCATGAACGCCTTCTGGGAGCCGCCGACGACGATATCGAGGCCCCAGCCATCGATATCGAGGGGCATGGTGCCGAGGCCGGTGATGGCATCGACGATGCAGAGCGCGCCGGTGGGCTTGGTGAGAGCGGCGATGGCCTCGACGTTGTGGGCGGCGCCGGTGGAGGTTTCGGAGGCCTGGAAGAGGACGCCCTTGGCATCGGGGTTTTCGGTGAGGGCCTGGGCGACGCGCTCGGGCGAAACGGTGTCGCCATATTCGGCGGTGAGCACGACGGCGGTGAGGCGGAAGGCCTTGGCGAGCTCGACCCAACGTTCGCCGAATTTACCGGCGGAGAGGACGATGACCTTGTCGCCTTCGCTAAAGAAGTTCGAGATGGAGGCTTCCAGGGCGCCGGTGCCGGAGGAGACGGTGATCAACACATCGCTGTTCTGAGTGCCGTAAACGTCCTTCAAATCACGCAGCACCGTGGGGTACAGCTTGATGAAGTCCTGGGTGCGGTGATGGATATCGGACGCCATCATGGCGTGCAGGGCACGGGGCAGGAGGGGCGTCGGGCCTGGTGTCAGGAGTCGCTGCTTTTTGATAAACATGGCTGTGGGAAGATGGAACGGGAAGTAGATCACAGGATAACAAATATGGCAATCGTCGATCAGATCCAGAAGGACATGCTGGTGGCCATGAAGGCCAAGGATGAGGCTCGTTTGAGCGCGATCCGGATGGTGAAGGCCGCGCTGATGAAAGAGAAAGTGGACTCGATGAAGGTGCTGGACGAGGCGGCGGAGCTGCGCGTATTGAGCATCTGTTTGAAGCAGCGGCGCGAGGCGGCGGACATGTACCGCAAGGCCGGGCGTGAGGATCAAGCGGCGAAGGAAGAGGCCGAGGCGGCGATCATCGCGGAGTACATGCCGGCGCTGGCTTCGGAGGCCGAGTTGGACGAAGCGATAGCGGCGGCGATCGCGGAGACCGGAGCGACGACGGCGAAGCAGATGGGCGCGGTGATGACGGCGGCCAAGGCGAAGCTGGGCGGCAAGCGGGCCGATGGCAAGGTGCTGAGCGAGAAGGTCAAGGCGAAGCTGGGTTAGGCGGCCACGCTGGTCCGGGGTTCGAGCCGGACGTCGAAGTTGACGGAGCGCGCGATGAAGCAGAGCTCGTGCGCGCGGTGATGCAGGGCGGGCAGGTCTGGGATGCGCGCGGGGTCCGTAATGGCGACGTGCGGGCGCAGGATGACCTGGGTGAACTGGCCGGAGCCATCGGGGTTCATGGCCATGTCGCCGGTGGCTTCGTCGTGGTAGGCGGTGACGATGATGCCGGCTTCGGCGCAGAGGTGGAGCGCCCAGAGCATGTGGCAAGCGGACAGGGCGCTGATGAGCAGTTCCTCGGGGTTGTAGCGGGATGGGTCGCCCAAGAATTCCGGAGCGGACGAGCCGTGGATGGTGGAGGCTTTGGCCGGGCCGATGATCTCGTGCTCGCGGCGATAGGCGCGGTAGGAGGATGTGCCGGCGCCCTGGTTCCCGGTCCAGGTGGTGTGGATGCGGAAGGAGTGCATGGGGGACAGGGTAGCACCGGGGGGTGGGGGTAGGGTGGGGGGCTGTGTTTTGTGTAAGTTTTGGGTTCGTTCAGCGCAAATGGCGTAGGAGCGGGGAGTTGGGGGGCGGGTTGGGTGTGGTTGGCGGGGGCGGCGGAGCGGGCCTTTGTTTTGTGCGAATTATGGGTTCGTTCGGCGCTAATGGCGCTGGGAGTGGGGTGGTGGGGGGACGGGGTGGGGGCGGTTGGCGAGGGTGGCGGAGTGGGGCTTTGTTTTGTGCGAGTTACGGGTTCGTTCGGCGCTAATGGCGTTGGGAATGCAGGGTGGGGCGATGGGGCGGGGGCGGCTGTCGGGGGCGGCGGAGCGGACTTTTGTTTTGTGCGAGTTATGGGTTCGTTCGGCGTAAATGGCGTAGGGAGTGGGGGGGTGGGCGGCGGGGTGGGGGCGGTTGGCGGGGGCGTGAATCGGGCGGGTGGAGGGCGGGAAGTCCGAACCGGCGATGGGAGCTGTCGCGGGGCCATTTTTGGTGCGGGTGACAGCAAGCGCCGTGTCGGTAATGCGGATTTGCGCCATATTCAATCTCCGCTGAGATTGTAGCGCGGGGCGTCAAGCAAATCGGTGGTCGCGGTGGCGCAAGTGATTTGTTGTCAGCAAAATATTCACAGAAAATAGCGGTGAATGAGAATCTTCTTAGGGGCGAATGTGTGGAAACTGTTCGGCGGAGTGCCGCTCTGGGGCTTGAGTCGACTTTAGCCGTCGGCTATGGTGCGCAGATCGTTGATCGTGCGGCGGAGTTCGTCGCGCTGCTTGCGGAGGGGCGCGGCGGACTCATCCTGGAGTGCCCGAAATCCGATGATTGCGGCGACCAGACCGAGGCCCCAAAGCAGATATCCGGTCTGGTTCCGGCCGTCAGACCCGGAGAGCATGAGTAACCCGAGGATCGCCAGGATGGCGCCGCAGCCGAAGCCCGCTCCGACCTTGGTGGAGTTGGCGGCACCAGATACGGATAGCTCATCCTCGATGCGGGCCAGATCCTTTTCGTGACGGACAATGGCGAGTTCGGCGGCGGTGCGATCGGTATTGCGTTCCAGGTTGGAAAGACGAGCTTCGATGCGCTCGAGCGAAATGGTGCCGCCGGAGCGGCGGACGCGCACGGAGGCACCGCAGTGGCCGCAGGCGAAAGTCTCCAGGTCTGGAGTCACTTCCAGACGAGCCCCGCACTTGGGACACTCCAGGGCGACCATTGGAGACTCCATCGGTTCAGTCCTCCCGGAAGGGCAATTCGCCCAACTCGCGAACGATGCGATTGGTCTCGATCGAGACGGCGATCACCTGGCCGATCAGGCGTACGATGCAGTCCGGATCGTCCTCGCGGTAGGTGCTTGGCGGACCGAGGATTCGCGCTCGATGTGGTGGCCCGAAGCGACGCCGGGTTTCGCTGTAACTCTGAACGCGTTTCCGGAGTTGCGCTGGCGCCATCATTGCCTGATATTGTATCGGCTCCGGGAGTGGTGCGAGGTGTGTGGCGGGCCCAGGGGCCAGCCGAGGCCGCAGGAGCGGCGGCGGGCGATTCTTCCATATTCGGAGCACCAAAGAAACACGACGTTTCCGCTTGGCACGACCGGGATCACCGCGACGCTATTCTCTCGACTGTTTTCGGAGGCTTATGGATGTTCGCGGCGAAGGGGGCGGCGTTTTGGCGGTGGAGGCATGCCGGTCTCAGGGGCAGGGGCCCGCTAACGACGATCCGAACTGCGTGGGGGGGATGGCTGCGAGTGAGGAGAGGCCGAGCCGGTATTTTCCGTGCAGCCGTTCGTGGCCGGGCGTCACGGCGCCGGCCGGCTCGTCGATGCGACCGAGGTCAGCGGGTGGCTTCAGCGCCGAGATACGATTTGGCGGCTCGGGCGATTGCTTTTAGGACGTTGAGTCCGTCCTCCATGGAGCCGGTGTTGAATTGGTCGCCGTCGTGGCCGATGGCGTTGCTGACCATGGCGACGGTGGCGACGGCCGCTTGGCGGGCGTGCCCGAACGCGAAGAGCGAGGCGGCTTGCATTTCCACGGCCAGAGCGCCTTGCTCAGCCCAGTGCGCCAATTGCGGCTCGGTCTCGCGGTAGGGGGCATCGGTGGTCCATACCTTTCCGGAACGCACGCTCCAACCGGTGGCGGCCAGGGCGAGGGCGAGTTGCGCGACGACGGTGGAAGGGCAGGCGACCTCCGGCGCGGGTGGCAGGTAGTGGTAGGAAGTGCCTTCATCCCGAATGGCCGCTGTCGCAACGACCAGGCAGGGGAGGGGGAGATCGGCGGCTACGCGGCCTGCCGAGGTGAGGCCGATGATGAGGCTGGCGCCGGCGGCGTGGAGTTGCTCGGCGATCAGGACGGCATAGGGTCCGCCGATGGTGCGGGCGATGATGCCGCAGGTGATGCCCTCCAGTTCGATGGAAAACATCGTGGTGTGGAAGCAGGCCCACTGCGGGAATGGCTGGGCGAGGCCTTGCCGAACGAGGTGGTCCGTGAGATCCCCGTCGAATTCCAGGATGCAGACGGGAGGCACGGCTCCGTCTGCAATCTGGCGCATGCGGCGGACATCGGCCATCAGATCATCTGCTCTAAACGCTGAGGTCTGTTCCAGGGGATGGTGGAGAAGGGGCAGTGGCGAATCGTGAGTCATGTCTTGCTGGAGCGGAGCGGCGGGGGGCGGGGGGCGGCTTCACTGCACGATGCAGTGGCAGTAGAGAAACTGCTGGACGGTTCCGAAGGGGGTGTCGTGCAATTCCTTTTTGCTTTCGATCAGACGAAAGTGCGGGCCGAATGCGCCGTGCAGGGAGGGGGCGTCGTAGCGCACAACGTCGAGGCCGCTGCACTTGGTGGGACCTTCGGGGCCAAAGGTGCTGACAATCACGTGACCACCCGGCCTGACGGCGCGCAGAACCTGGCGGACATAGGCGGCGCGATCCTGCTGGGCGGTTAAGAAGTGGAACACGGCGCGGTCGTGCCAGACGTCGTATGCGGCGGGCTCCAGGCTGAGCTGCGTGATATCGGCGGCCAGCCAGCGAACGTTCTCCGCGGCCGGTCCGAGCCGGCGGCGGTTGGCGTCGATGGCGGCTTGCGAGATATCGAGGACGGTGACGTCCGAGTAGGCTTGGGCCAGCAGATCGTCCACGAGCGTGGACTCGCCGCCGCCGACATCGATGATTGAGGCCGTACGGGAAGGATTGGCTTGCTGGATGAGGGCGATCGAGGTCTCCAGGTGCGGCCGATACCAACTGACCTGATCCGGCGCTTTCTGCGTGTAGATCCGCTCCCAATGGGCCTGTGCATCCATACCGTCACCCCTTCCTTGCTCATTGATTCTAACGCGAGGGCCGGCGGGGGCGGGTGGGTGACGGCGCTCATTCGGGGTATTCGGCGCAATCGCCAAATGGCCAAGGAGTCGTCCAGATTCGGCTAAGTGATTGATTTCATTGTGGGGAGCAGTGCTTGGCGGAATGGCCAAGCAGTTGCGGTGCAGTAATCCTGATGGATGCCAAAACGCAAGCACGATTTGACGCACGGGCGCGGGTGTTGAAGGCCCTGGCTCATCCTTCGCGGCTGTTTATGGTGGATGTGCTCTCGCAGGGGGAGCGGTGCGTGTGCGAGTTGACGGAGATGGTGGGCGCGGACATGTCGACGGTGAGCAAGCATCTGGCGGTGTTGCGGGCGGCGGGGATTGTGGCGGATGAGAAGCGCGGGATGCAGGTGTATTACACGTTGAAGATGCCTTGCGTGCTGCGGTTTTTTGATTGCGTGAGCGAAGTGATGGCGAGATCGGCGGCTGAGTATGTAGAAGTGGCGTCGATCCGATGAAGGAGTTTTGCATGAAGATCCAGATTTTGGGTACGGGTTGCGCGAAGTGCAAGCAACTGACGGAGAATGCGGAGGCGGCGGCGCGCGAGATGGGCATCGCGTATGAGATCGAGAAGGTGAGCGACATTGTGGAGATCGTGAAATATGGTGTCATGGCGACGCCGGCGCTGGCCGTGGACGGGAAGGTGAAGCTGGTGGGCAAGGTGGCGACGCCGGCGGAGATCCGGGTGTTGTTGAGCTAGAGGCAAGGAGGACTGGTCCGATGAAGATCACACCGAAGTGCGGCTGTAACGGAGGTCCGGACCTGATGTTCTGTTGTTCCGGCGCGGCTGATACCGCCGAGATTGCAGACCAGGCGGTCCGGACGCTGCATCGAGCGAAAGAGGCGAAGATGTTCTGCCTGGCCGGGATCGCCGGCGAGGTGGAGTTGATCGTGATGAATACGCAGGCGGCGAACCGCATGCTGGTGGTGGATGGCTGCGACAGCGATTGCGCGAAGAAGACGATGGAGAAGAATGGATTCGGGGATTTCGTTCATTTTCGCGTGACTGATCTGGGTTGGGAGAAGGGCAAGACTCCGGTGAGCGGGGAGCGAGTGGCCGAGGCCGCCGCGCGGCTGCGGCAGTTGCTTTCTGGGGCGCCGGCGCGGGCTGACGCATGAACCCGCGAAGGCTACTGACGGCGACTCTGATCGGATTTGTGCTGGTCAGCTTCGGCTACCTGGCTCTGCGAGGCTCGCGAGCCGCCAAGGGCTGGCGAAGTCCCGCTGTTGCGGAAGCCGCCACTACGGACAGCGCGCCGGCAGGAGAGTCCGGCAAGGTTATCGCCTACTACTTCCACGTGACGGTGCGCTGCACCACGTGCAGAGCTATTGAGTCCTATTCCAAGGAAGTGATCACCGCCCGGTTTGGACCGGAACTGGCGTCGGGGCGTTTGGAGTGGCGGCTCGTGAATTTGCAGCTCCCCGAAAACAAGCACTTTGTTCAGGACTATCAGCTCTTTACAAAATCCCTTGTGCTGGTGCGGACAGAGAACGGCAAACAGAGGGATTTCAAGGTTTTAAACGACACGTGGGAGCTCGTCGGCAACAAGACAGCGATGCAGTCGTATGTCGAGAAGGAAGTCCGCGGCTTTCTGCGGAAACTCGGATGAACGATTGGGCGGCGGGCACGGCTCTGTGGCTGGGCGTGCTGACATCGGTGAGCCCCTGCCCGCTGGCATCGAACATCGCGGCGATCTCCTATATTGGCAAAGGCATCGCGCGGCCACGCCGGGTCCTGGCCGCGGGGGTGCTCTATACGCTGGGCCGCGTCGTTACATACGCGCTATTGGGCTGGCTCCTGGTGACGAGCCTGGCGACCGTTGTCGGGCTGTCCAACAACCTGCAGAGTGTGATGAACCAGTTGCTGGGGCCGGTGCTGATGGTGGCCGGTTTGTTCCTGCTGGAGCTAATCCGGTTCAACATGGGATCGCTGAACCTAACAGCCAAGCTTCAGGAGCGCGCCGGCGACTGGGGCCTTGGCGGCGCAGCGGCGCTGGGGGCACTATTCGCACTTTCCTTCTGCCCAGTCTCGGCGGCGTTGTTTTTTGGCAGCTTGATCCCGCTGGCGGCGCGGAGCGGCAGCCCTATCGCCATGCCGATGTTGTATGGCCTGGGCACCGGTGTACCCGTGTTGGCGTTTGCGGTGGTTTTCAGCTTCGGCGCGCAGGCGCTGAGCCGCACATTTCAACGGATTACGCACCTGGAGGTGTGGGCGCGCCGTGTCACCGGCGTGGTCTTCATTCTGGTCGGGTTGTACTACACGCTCAACTACGTTTTCGAGGTCTTTGACTAACTGAAAGGGACTAGCTGAAAGGAGAATCCCATGCCGGCAAAGTGGACACGACGAAGCTTTTTCGGGACGGCCAGCGCCGTTCCCATCGCATTTGCGCAGGGGCAGGAGGCTGGCTCTCCAGCCCGTGCGAATACCGTCAAGATAATCGGCATTTCGTGCAGCCCTCGCAAGGATCGGACGACGGCTGCGGCGCTGCGGGTATGCCTGGAAGCGGCGAAATCGGCGGGCGTTGAGATCGAGGTAGAGTTGATTGACCTGGGCGGCCTGAAGATGAACGGGGACCTGGCGGCGGGTATACCGCTGGCGGCAGGGGAACGCGACGATTTTCCCCTGATCGAGGCCAAGCTCCGCGCACCGAACGTGGGCGGCATTATCATTGCGACGCCTGTCTATTTCAGCAGTATGAGCTCACTGTGCAAGGCATTCCTGGACCGCTGGATGGCCTTCCGGGGGACGTTTGCACTGCGCAATAAGGTCGGCGGCGCAGTCGCCGTGGGAGCGGCGCGAAACGGCGGGCAGGAGTTGACGCTGCAGACGATCCACGCCGCGATGTTCTGCCAGGACATGATTATCGTCAGCGATGGGAAGCCGACGGCGCGACTGGGCGGAATCCTGGTGAGCACCAAGGACGACATCAGCAAGGATGAGACGGGACTGGCCACAGCCAGGAACCTGGGGCGGCGGGTGGCCGAGGTTGCGCTGCTGCTTCGAAAAGCGGGCGCCTGATCCGCGGACGAGCGCCCTGGACCGATTGAGGAACGTTACGGATGAGCCCATTTTTAGGATTTGACTGGTTCGCCAAGTGGTTGGTGACTTCGGTCTTCGGACTGTCTCTCGACACAAATCTGGGGGCGAGCGTCCATTTCTTCCTGTACGACGTACCGAAGGTGATGAGCCTGCTGCTGGTGATCAGCTTTGTGGTGGGCACGCTGCAGACGTGGCTGCAACCGGAGAGCGTGCGGCGGTGGCTGGGCGGGCGGGGGACGATTTTGGGGAATGTTCTGGCGGCGGGCATCGGGATTGTGACGCCGTTTTGCAGTTGCTCGGCGGTGCCGCTGTTCATCGGGTTTTTGAAGGGCGGGGTACCGCTGGGGGTGACGTTCTCGTATTTGATTTCGGCGCCGATGGTGAATGAAGTGGCGGTGGCGTTGCTGTGGGGCTTGTTCGGGTTCCAAGTGACGGCGATCTATGTGGGGTTTGGGGTGGGGCTGGCGATTGTTGGCGGCTACGTCATTGGTGTGTTGCGGCTGGAGAGGTGGGTGGAGCCATTCATCTGGCAGATGGAGGCCGGCGCGCTGGATGCAGAAGGGCATCTGCCGGCGATGCGCCTGGGCGAGCGGATGCGGGCGGGGTGGCGGTCTTCGCGGGAGATTTTCGGCACGGTGTGGCCGTACATTGTGGCGGGGATTGGCGTGGGGGCGGGGATTCACGGGTATGTGCCAGCCGAGTTGATTGTGCGTTGGGCGGGGCCGGGGAATCCCTTTGCGGTGCCGATTGCGGTGATGGTGGGCGTGCCGCTGTATGCCAACGTGGCCGGGGTGCTGCCGGTGACGGAGGCTCTGGTGGGTAAGGGTCTGCCGCTGGGCACGGTGCTGGCGTTTACGATGGCGGTGACGGCGCTCTCGCTGCCGGAGATGGTGATTCTCCGTAAGGTTCTGCGCCCACAGCTCCTAGCCGTCTTCATCGTCATTATGACCGCCGGCATCATCGCTGTCGGCTACCTGTTTAACGCACTAATGACTTGATCGAGGAATCGTATGATGTCTCGAAGTTTTCTACTCGCCCTGATCTACATTGCACCCTCTCTTCTCATCGCGCAGACTCAGAGACAGCCCTTCGGCGTCTGCCCGCCCTTTCCACTGCGCGACGAGGCCGGCAACGTCATCAACCCCGCTGCCGATCCAAAGGTCAGCCTGCCCTATTCCCCCAAGAAGACGTGCGGAGCGAGCGGCTGCCACGACTACGACAAGATCACGCAGGGTTTCCATTTCCAGCAGGGCAAAGGCGAGAAGCTGCCGAAGGAGTTCGCGGCGCGGTATCAGTGGACGTCGAGTCCCGGCAACTATGGAGGCAACTGGTGCTCACCAGCGCCGCTGTACCGGCAACTCGCCGCGAAAAAGAACGCGAGCGCCCGCACCATCGACATGACGTCGTTCGACTTTGTGACCGCCACCTGCGGCAACTGTCATCCAGGCGGCGGGCCGATGGAATACGACCGGAACGGCAAGCGCTACGATCACCAGATGGCTGACGCCACCAACGGGTTGACGCCCGGCGGCGACAACGGGCTCGATGGCGACTACTTCAAGGCTCGCTGGTCGGAGACGGGGGTGATCGAAGCGGACTGCCTGCTCTGCCACCAGCCCGAGTACGACTACAAGAAGCGCAATGCTCAACTGGCTAACCTGAACTTCCGGTGGGCCGCCACTGAGGGCGCCGGTTTCGGCATAGTCACGGGAAAAGTTTCGGCGAACGAAAAGCCGAAGGTGGAATACAACAAGGCATTGTTCGACGAGAATGGCAACGTAACCCTGCACATTGCACCGGCTCCTCGAAACGAAACCTGCCTCAACTGCCACGCCAAGCCGGACTGGAAAAAGCGCGGCGCGTCGTTCTCCGCCCACACGGATGTTCACCTGGCAAAGGGGTTGAAGTGCGTAGACTGCCACACCTCCGGCAGCAAGGCATCTGACTCGCGCATTCGCGGCAAAGAGGTTCATCAGTTCGGGAAAGGCGATGACCCCTCGGGTTGGGTCCGTAACGACTTGGACAACTCGGTTAGATCGTGCGAGTCCTGCCACGCGGAAGGGACCATGGGTGCACCGATCGCCAAGCACTCCTGGTTGCCGCCGCTACACCTCGCCAAGATCGCTTGCGCCACCTGCCACATTCCGCGCCGTTACACCAAGGCTGCGCTGGTACAGGCGAGCGACGTTTACAACGGCGCGCCGCGCATCGCGCCGCCGCCCAAACACATCTGGACCTTCTACGACCAGGACGAAGTTCTGGAATCACTACGGCGAGCTCGATCTCTTCACTGCGCAGGACAAGCCGACAAACGAGTTCTATCCTTCGCTGGCCAACTACAAGGACAAGATCTTCCCTGTCGACCGCGTGCATTCGGCCTGGGTCGGCATTGAGGAGCAGGGCAAGCCGGGCCTGAACCAGCTTTTCATGAAGGACTTTTACGGCATGTGGCTTGCGCACAAGAAGGATCCTTCCAAGTATCCGGAACTCGCCAGGATCCGTGACGACAACGGCGATGGGATGATCGAAGTGAACCGGCCCGAAGAGATTGACGCGCTACTCGCCGCGACGGCGGCGCATCTGAAGGCGACTGCGTTTCCGATGAACGCACGACGCCTGGTCTACGTCAGTGACGACCGCAAGTACACCTCCGGCGCGGCGTTCGAAGTTCTTCCCATGGAACCGCACGAGGCCTCGCCGTATGCTTCGGTCTACAAGTACTCGCACAACGTGCTGCCCGCCCGCGCGGCCCTCGGTGCGAAGGGCTGCACAGACTGCCATGCCTACCAGTCCGTATTCTTTGAGGGCCGCAACCTTCAACGGCCGTTCGACGAGAACGGAGCGAGTGTTTGGCTAGCGAATCACGAAGTGATCGGCCTCTCGAAAATTCAGGTCCGGCTAGGAGCGCTTCGCGAAGCCACGCTGAAGCCGGCACTCCATTTCGTGCTTTGCCTGCTGGCGCTAGTCGGCGCGGGCATTGCCGTTCGCATTCTCCTACGCCGCCTCGGCTCCTTCCCTGCGGCTAAGGCTCGCCGTGCGGGGTGGGTCGCAGCAGGTCTCGGCCTCCTGGCACTCGCCGCTTCAGCCTGGTCGCCGCGCCTGCTTTCCTACATGACTTTCGACCGCTTCACCCTAGACGCCAACCACTTCTGGATCTCACTCGTCGTGCTCGCCGGAGCGGCCCTGCTGGCTATCTCGCTCAGCCCTGGGGTCAGAAAGTCCACCCTAATGTGGGCACTGATCGTCGCCGCCCTCACAGGTGCGCTCATGATCGGGGGCATCTGGTGGCTTTCTTACACTCTCTTCGACACGGCAGTTCTGCTGCTTGCCGCGCTCCTTGTTCTCGAGAGCGCGCGCATCTTGATCAAAGGTGATGAGAACCTTGGGTTTCTTCGATAGTTTGAGCTTCCTGGAAGTTCAGGAGCACAGCAAGGCTCGGCTGGGAACATCCAGTCGAGCCTTGCTGGAGCACTATGATAGTCAACTCGATGCCATCAATACCTGTTGGACAGTGGTGGTGTGAGCCGATGTCTCAAGTGCCGCTGGGCACGGTGCTGGCGTTTACGATGGCGGTGACGGCGCTCTCGCTGCCGGAGATGATCATTTTACGGAAGGTTTTGCGCCCGCTGCTCCTGGCTGTCTTCGTGGCGATCATGACCGCCGGCATCATCGCGGTGGGCTATCTTTTCAACGCACTGATGGCGTAGGATTTCTTCTGTATTTCGAGTAGTATGGAATCATAGGAGCCCAGCATGGCACAACCGGAATCACCGCGACTGTCTTTTCTCGACCGTTTTCTGACGCTTTGGATCTTCGCGGCGATGGGGGCGGGGGTGGCGGCGGGGTACCTGATCCCTGGGATTGTGCCGTTTCTGGACCGTTTCAGCGTGGGGACGACCTCGGTGCCGATTGCGATCGGGCTGATTCTGATGATGTATCCGCCGCTGGCGAAGGTGAAGTATGAAGAGCTGGGGCGGGTGTTTCAGCACCGGCGGGTGCTGGTGCTTTCGCTGGTGCAGAACTGGGTGGTGGGGCCGGCATTGATGTTTGGGCTGGCGGTGTTGTTGCTGCGGGACAAGCCGGAGTATATGACGGGGCTGATCCTGATTGGGCTGGCGCGGTGCATTGCGATGGTGATTGTGTGGAACGATCTGGCGCATGGGGACCGGGAGTATGCGGCGGGGCTGGTGGCCTTGAACTCCATTTTCCAGGTGCTGTTCTTTTCGGTGTATTCGTACTTCTTCCTGGCGACGGCGCCGCGGTGGCTGGGGCTGCGGGCGGTGGAGGTGGATATCTCGATGGGCGAGATTGCGAAGAGCGTGTTTGTGTATCTGGGGATTCCGTTTCTGGCCGGGATGATGACGCGGTACGCGCTGGTGCGGGCGCGGGGGAAGGCCTGGTATGAGGAACGGTTCATTCCGAAGATCAGCCCGATCACGCTGATTTCTCTGCTGTTCACGATTGTGGTGATGTTCTCGCTGAAGGGCGAGATGATTGTGCAGCTGCCGATGGACGTGGTGCGGGTGGCGATCCCGCTGACGGTGTATTTCGTGCTGATGTTCTTTGTATCGTTCTGGATGAGCAAGAAGGTGGGGGCGGGGTATGCGGAGGCGACGACGCTTTCGTTCACGGCGGCCTCGAACAATTTTGAACTGGCGATTGCGGTGGCGATTGCGACGTTTGGCATTCACCATGGAGCGGCGTTTGCGGCGGTGATTGGGCCTCTGGTGGAGGTGCCGGTATTGATCGGGCTGGTGAACGTGGCGCTGTGGATCAATAGGACGTACTTTGGCGGGCGGTTTGAGACGGTGGAGACGTGCCGGGGTTAGGGCGTTTTCGGAGATTCCTTAGACCACTCCCTAACGGTCGTGGCTCAGAATCGAGCCAGTCGTGGCGCGGAGCCGAGACGCGCGCGTGATTGAGGGGTGGTCTACAACAAAGGTGACAGCGATCTAGCGGCTGAGGGTAGAGACGGGCTGCGAGGCCGGGCGATTGCCGCTGGATTGGGCGGAGAGGGCGAGGCCGAGCTCGGCGCAGAGGGGCGACTGGCGGGCGCCGCCGGTGCAGGCGGAGGCGGGCGGGGCGGTGACGGAGTGGCGGCGGGTGTAGGAGATGACGTCGGTGACGAGGCGCTCGCGGTGGCGTTCGAGTTCGTCGACCTCGTGCTGGAGCAGAACGATCTTGGAGTCTTTCTGGACGCGGTCCAGTTCGAGTTCGTGGACCTGGATTTTCAGGATGCGCACCTGGCGCTCGAGGCCGCTCTGGCTGGTCATGGGGCCGTAGCCCCAAGCCAGGAGGACGGCCGCGAGGAGGAGGAACGTTCCGATTTGGAACGCCTCCCGGTGGTGCGGCCATAGTTTGGCAGGCAGGTAGGAGAGGAGGCCGCTGACGGACTGGAAGGGAAGCTGCCGGAACATGGCGAAGAGTTCCGAGGCGAGCGCCAGGACGATGACTACGTACACGGAGTACTCCGAGCGGAGGGTTGCCGCCGGGGCGGGGCGGCGGCAGTACCGCGCCACATCCCCGGATTGGGCCAATATTCGGGCATCTATATCTTGAATCGGCGCAGAGGCGGGGGAGTTGCATGGGCGCTCCGCCTTATGCGGATGGGGGGATGGAGCCTAGCGGGGAGGTGGGGCTCCTTACGGGTGGGGGGAGGGATTGTGCGGAGCGGGGGCGCTACGAGATGATCTTTTTGCGGACCGCGTAGAGGACGAGATCCACCGCGCTGTGGAGATCGAGTTTCTGCATGATGCGTGTCCGATGGGTCTCCACGGTATACGGGCTGAGGTTCAAGATGGTGGCGATTTCCTTGGCTGAGTTGCCCTCGGCCAGCATCTGGAAGACCTCCTTTTCCCGTTCGGTCAGCAGATCATAGGAATCCTTCAGCCCGCGCAGTTTCATCTGCTGTAGGTAGTCCTCCAGGAGTGTTTTGGCCACGGCCGGGCTGAAGAACGACTTCTTCTGGGCAACGGCCTGGACGGCGCGCAGCAGATCGACATCGGCACTTTCCTTGAGGAGATAGCCCTTCGCTCCCGCAGTGAGGGCGCGCACGAGATACTCTTCGTCGGAGTGGACACTGAGGATGATCACCGCGGCATCGGGATTGCGTTTCACCACTTGCGCCGTGGCCTCAATGCCGTTGAGGTTGGGCATGCCGATATCCATCATGATGACGTCGGGGTGGAGTTCCTCGGCGAGTCTGACCGCCTCCCGGCCATCGGCGGCCTCGCCCACCACCTCAATCCCCTCGTGCTGTTCGAGTTGCAGCCGGAGGCCTTTGCGCATCACGCCGTGGTCATCTGCGATCAGTACTCGAATCATCCTGCAGCCACCTCGCGGCCCACCGGGACTTCCACTTCCACGATAGTCCCCTTTTTTGGCCCGGAGACGATGGTGACTGTCCCGTCGAGTTCGCGGACGCGTTCCTGGATGCCGATCAGGCCAAGACCGCGGGCATTGGCGCCATGCGGATCGAAGCCTACGCCGTCGTCCTGAATGGAGAGCTTCACCCAATCGTGCCGCCCGTAGGCGGAGATCCGGATGCACTTGGCGTGGGCGTGCTTGGCGCAGTTGGTGAGGGTTTCCTGCACGATGCGGTAGATGCAGGTCCGTTGGGGTTCGGGCAAGGTATCGAGATCGCCATCGATCTGAACGGTGACGGGCACACCGCTTCTGCGCGAGAACTCACGCCCCTGCCAGCGCAGTGCGGGTCCCAGCCCGAGTTCGTCCAGCATGGTGGGCCGCAGCCCCATGGCCAGAGTGCGAACTTCGCGGAGGGTGGCGGCATTGAGGCTCCTGGCCTCGTTCAGCCGCTCGCGGAGTTTCTCAGGAGAGGACGTCATGGACGATTCCAGATTGCCCAGTTCCATGGTCATGGCGGAGAGCATCTGGCCGACGGCATCGTGCAGCTCGCGGGAGAGCGATTTCCGCTCTTCCTCCTGGGCTTGCACCAGTTTGCGGGAGAGGCGCCGCAATTCCCGCTCTGCGTACTCAGCGCGATCGCGTTGGCGCTCGCTTCGGCGCTCGAGGGTTGCCACGCGGGCAGTACTGATGATGGCAACCAGCAAGCCGAGAATGAGGGCAAAGGCAACGGTGCGGCGCAGGAAGCTCTGAAGAAGCGCCTGACTCCCCTGGAGCCCTTCCAGTTCTTTCCGAAGGTTCGCGGCGTTGATGTCGCTGATCTCGCGGGCCAGAGTCAAGACCGCCTCCCGCCGCGGGAGCACCACCTGGCGAAGAAACATCCGGCTGAATACCAACTTGTCCTGGGGGGACCAAGTCAGGATGGGATCCACTGATTTCCAGTAGGCTTCGAGTTCTTTGCGGAGCTTGCTCAGACTGGTCCTCTCATTGCCGGCACCCAATCGCTGAGCCAGGAGATCGAGGCGTTGCCGAATGGAAGAGTGGAGGGCAACGAGTTCCTCCTGATACTCGGGCGCCATGGCGAACGACGGGTCCAAGAGGTAGTCCCGAATCAGGATGCCGCTCATATGCAGATCGGCGGGGATCTCGCGCAAGACAGTATCGGTCTGGAGGTATGCCTGGTGGGCGGAGATCGCCTGATCGTGCAAATTCTGGGCCCTTCGCATCGCGCCGAAGCCGAGGAGCGCGATCAACAGAAGTAGCACGCCGAACCCGATGGAGAGAATCAGCCAGCTTCGAGATTTCATGCCGCACCAGCCTTGATACGAGGATTTTTGCAGGAAAAGAGCGTTGCCGGGGTATCGATGGGTCGATCGGGAACAGGATAGCCTGGAAGTGACGTCACATGTATCTGATCTTCACCGATCTCGATGGGACACTGCTGGATCACGGCACCTATGGCTGGGAAGCGGCACGACCGGCGCTGGACCGGCTGAAGAGCGAAGAGGTCCCCTGGATCATCGTCACCAGCAAGACGCGGGGAGAAGTGGAGTTGTGGCGCCGGGCGCTTGGCAACGGGCACCCCTTCATCGTGGAGAACGGGGGAGCGGCCTACATCCCGGCCGGCTACCTGCCCGGAGCTGCTCGCGGCGCCGGGCGGCGAGGCGGCTACGAGGTTCTGGAGTGGGGCACGCCCTACAGCGAACTCGTGGCCAGTCTCGAAACGGCCTCGCGATGCAGCCAATGCCGTGTGCGCGGTTTTCATGAGATGACGCCGGAGGAAGTGGGCAGGCTGTGCGAACTGCCGCTGGAGCAGGCTGTCCTGGCGAAGCAGAGAGAATACGGCGAGCCGTTTCTGATCCTGGATCCCGAGCGCACGGAGGGGCTGCTGGCAGCGATTGAGGGGCAGGGTCGGCGGTGGACCAAGGGAGGCAGGTTTTGGCACATTCTGGCCGCCAATGACAAGGCGGTGGCCGTACAGGCGCTCACTGCGCTTTTCGAAGAGGCATGCGGGCCGGTAGTCACCATTGGCCTGGGCGACGGACTGAATGACGCCGGGTTTCTGAACCTGGTGGCGGCGCCGATCCTGATACGCTCCTCTCATTCCGGAGAGCTACAGGCGAGGGTGCCCCGCGGCGAGGTGACGGAGCGACCCGGACCGGCGGGCTGGAGTGATGCATTGTTGAAGATCATCCCGGCCGGACACAGGGACCGCGGGCCGCGCTGACGCGGGGCCGCGCGGGTTCATAGATGGCTCCACAGAGACCGTTCGGCGGAATCTCCGGGGTGCTCTGGTCTTTCTTCGAGGAAGCGCGGCACGCGGCCACGCCCTAAGCCGACGGCGAGGCTGGCCGCCAGGACTGAGCCGCCCACGAAGATGATGAAGGCGGCGAGGAAGACGCTCCTGGCGAAGTCGAGCTGATCGGCAGCGACGACGACGGCGACGAACATGATCAGGATCCGGACGACCGCCGCCAACCGGCGGGGGGACGGGAATCCTTCATTGACTGCCCAAACCAGCATGCTGCGCCCCAGATAGTGCCCGAGCCAGGTGCCGGCGAGCAGAATGAGGCCGGCCACGACGAGCTTTGGCAGGAGGAAGAGGAGGCTCTGGATGACGTGAGTGGTGAGTTCCGTACCGAACACGTTCACTCCGAGCAAAACGCCGCTGAGCAGGATGCCCCAATAGGCCGACTCGGCCACGAGGCGTGTGGCCCGGAGCTGGCCCGAGCTGTCCACCATAAAGGCGATCCCGCTCTGGCGGAGGAACTTATCGATGGTTAGTCCCTTGAAGATCCTGTAAATCACCCACCGCACCAGAACGGCCGTTAGATACGCCGCCAGAACCAGAGTCAAGGCGGCGAGCAGCGAAGGCAGATACGTTGTTACATGGTATTGGAGACGATCCAGCGCGGCCTCCAAGACCTTCCTGAGTGTGTCGATCATTTCTCATACCTCCAGGTTCTGTTCGTGTAGCTCTCGCCGGCAGGGGGCCTGCGGTGGTTGCGGGCGGTGTGATCGCACCGAATTGGCTTCCCAGCGCGCGAGAAGGTGTGGCTTGAGGCTCTGGAAGGTCAAACAGAGCTGTTCGATCTTCTCCTCGACTTCCGACGCGACGAGGGTTTCGGTCTCGCGGACAAATGACGCCACGCGGCCGAGATACAAGGGCGTGAAGGAGCGGAGGATGAGTCCTCTGGAGACTGGATTCTTCTTGTACGCGCAGGCGAAATCCAAGACCACGCGTGCCCACAGTTCATCGTCCAAATGGAATGACTCCGCGCCGTCTGGCGGGCAACCACCCAGCCTTCGCACCGCCGCGAGGGTGTCCTTTTCCAGTGCGAGAGCCCAGATTTCGCCCAGTTCGTGGCAGCCGGCCCGGAACGAGGTGATCATTCGCTCGACGTTCACCTGGACGGGATCCAACCCCACGTCGAACCGGAAGCCGAACAACTCGGCCGGAGTGCAGCCGGACCGGTCCTGCCAGACTGATTTGTATTCCTGCATCAGCATGAAGACACTGCCGACGACCTGTTCCAGCATGGCAGTGAGGTCCGAGCCGGGGTCCTTGGCGTCGTGCAACTTCGCGCCGAGGAAGCTCTGGCAGACGCGAAACCCTTCGGCGATGGCGATGGTGGTCATCCAGATGTCGATTCCGTAGCGCGCGACGTCAGTTTCCCAGTCCTCGCGTTCGAGGTAGCGAGAGACGAGACGTGCCGAGATGCCGAACTCGCCGCCGATCGGCTGGCGAACGCCCAACCCGTACAGCATTCGGGTCAACGGATAGACGATGCTGTTGGTGATGGTCCCATCGTATTTGTGCCTCTGGTAGTAGGGCGTGACAAGGTCATAGCCGGCAAACAGGATGGGCCGGACGAGGAGATCAATCCACTCGGGCGTGATGGAGCGGAGATCCGAATCGACGACGGCGCAGGCTTTCGCGTCGAGCTGTTTCGCCATCTGAAAGATCAAGCGAAAGGCGCTTCCCTTCCCCGGCACCCCGTGGTAGGGGAATGACAGCCGGTGGGCGGCGAGGAGAGGGGTGGAGAACAGCAGTAGGTGGTTATCCTCCACCCGGGAGGAGAGGACGGCGGTCTGGGTGTTATCGGTCGAACCGCCGTCAGAGTTGATGACGACGCCGGTGAGTTGGGGATAGTACTTGGCCAACCCGGCGTAGACGGCCCGCACGACATGGCCAATGGTCCGTCCATTGTTGTAACTGGGAATGCCAACGACGATGTCGGCGCGGCGAATGACCTCGGCGGCCCGGCGCGCGTCGTCCGGTAGCGGTTGATCTATCATGAGATCTCGCTCAGGCTGCAACACCTGCGGCTTGCCGGGCATCCTTCTCCACGGCATCCTGCAGGAGGTCGAAGAACTCCGGGATAGCGGCCAGGACGCGGTTCCAGTTGGGGATGAGAGGCAGGCCTCGCGGATCCAGGATGAACTCGTCCGCGGCGGCGCGCAGGCTCTTAGCAAAGACCGCCACGGCCTGTTCCTCGGCGTGCCGGTCGAACTTGAGTCCGTTCAGCATGGCATCTGCGTAGTAGCGGGAGATGGTGTCCTGCGCCATGCGGACGTATCGGACCTCCAGACTGCGGAAGTGGTCCGCCGAAAACACAACGCCCTCCGCCGCCAGCGTGGAGAAGAGCGACTTGGCGATGTCGGCAGTCATTCGCGCCAAGCCTTTGGACGGGTCGTCGGTCGACAGAGTCTGGTGCTTATGCTCGTAGTTGTCCGTCAGATCCACCTGGCATGTCCTTGCCACCGCACAGTTGCGAAAAACCTCGGCGAGCACACCGACCTCGAGGCCCCAATCCGCGGGGATGCGATTGACGCGGGCCAGATCGATATCCATGGCAAACTCGCCGGCCAACGGATACCTGAAGCTGTCCAGATACTGGAGGAAGGGGGTTCCGGGCGCCATCCCCTCGAGTGCCCGGATGAGCGGCGTCATGAACAGCCGGGTTACGCGACCATGCATTCGATCGGTAACGCGCGCGTAGTAGCCTTTACAGAAGTCGAAGGGAAGGTGCGGGTGGGCGATGGCGTAGCATAAGCGGGCCAGGAGTTGGCGATCGTAGCTGACGATGTCGCAGTCGTGCAACGCGATCATGCCGCAGTCGCGCATGGCCAGGAGGTATCCATAGGCCAACCAGCAGGAACGGCCCTTACCATCGGCGCCAGCCGCTAAGCCCCGATCTTCCAGCATCCGAAAGAGCGCTTGAACTCTCTCGCTATCCACCCAGATGACGGTGACTGGCGTGTAGTAGTCCTGAAAGAAGCTCCGCGCCCGGTCGAACTGCTCCTGCGTGGCCTTGGCCAACACAACGACAATGCGTTGCAGGTATCGGACCTTTCGGAGTTCGGGCACGATGCGTTGCATCGCCAGTGTTTCGAATTCCGAGTAGAGCGCCGGCAGGACGAGCCCGATTGGCTTACTGCGGGAGAACTTTTCGAGATCCGCCTCGAGCCGCTCGATGCTATTGGGTGTCAAACGATGCAGGGTCGTTACCATTCCGCTTTGATAGAAGTCCGCCATCGGATTTGCCTCTTAGGCCAGCGTAGGGGAGCCACGGGGCGGGTAGAATACACCGCGGGCTGTATTGACGGGGAGAAAGGGCAGTAGGGCCGACGACTTCGGTGAATGCGGGAGGGAGCGCGCCTTGGGGATTGCGAGCGGATGGGGTTGCTGTCCGTTGACTTGAGGGGGGGAAGGAGAGGCGCAAAGGCCTCCTACCGGAGTTCGGCCTCGTGCTGACTAGCGGCGCACGGCTTGGAGGATCATAGTCTCTTCGGCGTTGACATCGCGGAAGTTCCACTCCGACCGGGCCTCCATGTCGGCCAGTTCAGGATCGTCGCTGATGCCCGGTTGGAACTCTCTGACGTCTGTAAATCCAAATTTCTCCAGGCGGCCGCGCAGCATCTTCGGCGTGTAAATGAACTGGTGACCCCACTCGCGCAACTGCATGTTGAGGATGAAGCACCCAGGGTCGACCGTCTGGGGCCACTTGTGCCATTGGAGCTTGCGCCCCTCAAAGCGACGAACGTCGTCGGGCAAATCTACCTGCAGCAGACGGGTGAATTTGAGGAGATTTGGGGTGGCGATGCGAATACGGCCGCCGGGCGCCAGGACGCGGTGGCACTCCTTGAGCATGAATCGCCCTTCGTCAAAAGTGAGATGTTCGATAACATGTTCACTGAAGACGGCGCGGACGGAGCCATCGGGTAGGGGAAATGGCTTGGTGGCATCGAGAAAGGCAAGACCATCCCGTTTTTCGATGTCGGTGTTGAGCCAGCCGGACTTGCGACTGGAACCGGCGCCGATCTGCAATTTATGGATGCCGGGGGTGCTGAGGTAGGCGGAGATGATCCTGGGCGACTGAACGCTTTTCCAGTATTGACCTTCGGCCAGGAGGAGAAGGTCCTGCCGCAGAAACAGGAACAGGCAGGCTGCGCCCACCGTAATGCCGACCAGAGCGAGCGTGCGGTGCCAACCGGCCAGAGAGGGCCTCATTCAGACTCCTTCGAGATGTTGGTCCGCTCGCCGCGAAGCTCGCGGCTCGGCCTTCGCAAATCCCCTAGCTAATCATCGGCGTGGGACGGCAAATCATTAGGGTTGGCGCCGTTTGGGGGTGGCTGCCGCGGCGGGGCGGCGTTGGGATGAACCCGCCGGTGGTCGGGCGCGGCGGCGTTCGAGGCAGCGGGAGTACCTCATTGGAGAGGGAGGGCCCGGGACCGCTTCGGACAACCAGTTGCCATATTCCGGGTGTAGAATGGGCTGCTAGCCCAGCTAGATCGAGTCGTCATGGATCGGGCAGCAACGATATTGACCGCAACTCTGGTTGTCGCCGTTTTCGCCGGATGCGGGGGTACAAAGCGCAGCGCGCCACTTCCGCTGCTTTCCAAGGCGCAGCAGATCCGTCAGTTGTCACCAGGGGAGGCGGCACGGGGCTACCCGGTGAAGCTGCGAGGCGTTGTCACTTCCTACGACCGGACGTATCGCCTACTGACAGTGCAGGATGCCACGGCGGGTGTTCTGGTGGACACACACTACGTGGCTTCGGACGAGCTGGGCTATGGGCGGGAGATCGAGCTTGACGGCTGGACGGGGCTCGACTCGGGCTACCCGATTGTGGTGATGCCACGGATTCAGGTTCACAACTGGGCGAATCTGCCGACCCCGAGGAAAGCTACGCTTCCGGAGACAGCGAGTGGCAAGCTGGACTCGCAACTGGTGGAGATCAGTGGCGTGGTGGCCCACTTCAGCAGGCTGGACTTGAGGCATGTGCGAATGGGGCTATCGAGTGGGAGTCAGCACATCGAGGTGAACGTACACACAGAGATCACGATGAACCCGGCGATATTGGGCAAAGAGGTCCGGGTGCGGGGCGTGCCTTCAACGTTCCACGACTCGGAAGGGCGGGCGAGGAGGACGCGGCTGCATGTCGGGCACGAGCAGGCGATCATCAATCCGGACATATCGCTGGTGAATCCCTCGAAGGCTGTGGAAATATCAGGATCGCCGCTGACCAGTGCGCGAGAGGTGAAGCAGTTGAAGGCGGGCGAGGTGGCGCGCAGCCTGCCGGTCCAGTTGCGTGGTGTGGTCAATTTCTATGCGCCCTCGTTTGGAGGGCTCTTCGTCCAGGACGCCACGAGCGGGATCTATGTCAGCCTGGCAGACGGGGAGAGGCCCAATCTGCTCCCGGGCATGGCAGTAGAGGTGCGGGGCCGAACGGATCGGGGAGAATTTGCGCCAACTGTGGTGGATGCCAGGGTGAAGATCCTGGGGCGCGGCCGGCAATTCGCGCCGCTTCGAGTGCTGAGTCCGGATGCGCTGGGTGTGAGTGACGAAAACCGCTGGGCCTCGGCGAGAGGGACTGTGCGGCGGATCACGCCAGGAGACGTCTATGGCGTTCGCGTCGAGATGAGCGTGGCCGGGCGGCCTATGATATTTCAACTGGCCGGAACAGGACGTCCGGAGACACTGGCGAGCTGGATCGACGGGGAGTTGGAGGTGGAGGGCGTATTGAGCCCTCTGTACGACCAGTTCCGGCACCTGCTGGGATACAGACTGTATTCGCCAGGCAGGGATTTCGTCAAGGTCATCAGAGCAGCGCCGGCAGATCCTTTGGCCGGTGAGGCGGCGGCGCTGATGAGTCTGCAGCAGTTCCAATACGAGGGAGCATCTGACCATCGAATTAAGGTAGCGGGCAGTGTCACGAGGGTGGGCAGGGATTCGTCTGTTTTCATTTCGGACGGCGAATTCGGCCTGGAGTTACGCGGATACGGTGGCGCGAATCTGGAGGTGGGGGACGTTTTGGAGGCGGCAGGCTTCCCTTCAATGGGTGGACTGGAGCGGGGATTGGATGGCGTGGTGTTGCGGAAGACAGGCCGGCGCAGACTGGAGAGGCATCAGGAGATTGAGGCGGAGGAGGCACTGGCGGGCGGCGTGGATTCCCGTCTGGTGCGATTAGAGGGACTCCTGACAGAGAGGGAGAGCATGCATGGAGACGCGATCCTCTCGCTGGCGGCGGGCAAGATCAGTTTCCTGGCGAGCCTCTCGCAACCGCAACCCTCGGCGCGACTGGCAGGAATCCGCAAGGGCAGCATATTGCGGCTGACCGGAATCTGCGTGATGGAATGGGACCGGTCGCAGCGGCCGCCGGCAGTGCGGGGCTTCAAGATTCTGCTGCGCACAGCGGAGGACGTGGAGGTAATCCAAGCAGCGTCGTGGTGGACGCAGGGGAACACATTCTCGGTTCTGGGCGGTGTGGCGACAGTGCTGCTGATAGCGCTGGTGTGGGGTTTCTCGCTGAGACGGCAGGTGCAGCAACAGACGGCGGTGATCGCAGCGCGGGCGGAGCACGCGGCGCAGTTGGAGGCGCAGTTGGCGCATGCACAGCGCCTGGAGAGCGTGGGCCGGATGGCTGGAGGCATCGCGCACGATTTCAACAATCTATTGACTGTGATCAACGGGTACAGCGATTTGCTACTGGGAGAGGCAGGGTTGAGCGGCACGGTGCGACTGGGCCTAAAGGAGATCGCGAAGGCGGGCGACAGGGCGGCGGCGTTGACGCAACAGATGCTGGCATTTGGGCGGCGACAGATGCTGCGGCCGGTGGTGCTGGACCTGAACGGAGTGGTGCGTGATGTGGAGAGGATGCTGCGGCAGGTGGTAGGCGAGCGAGTGGAGTTCAGGACGGAGTTGGAACCGGCGCTGGGACTGGTAAAGGCGGATTCGGGACAGATCCACCAAGTGTTGATGAACCTGGTGGTCAATGCGCGGGACGCGATGCCGAGCGGCGGCGAGCTGGTGATAGGGACGGCGAACCGGGAGGTGGCGGAGGAGTTTTGGCAAGACGAGGAGCGGATAGCGGCAGGATCCTATGTCTCGTTCTCGGTGCGTGACACGGGGATGGGCATGGACGCGGAGACGATGCGCCGGATCTACGAGCCATTCTTCACGACGAAGCCGGTGGGAGAAGGAACGGGGCTGGGGCTATCGATGGTATTTGGGATTGTGAAGCAGAGTGGCGGCCATCTGCAGGTGGAGAGTGTACGCGGCGAAGGCAGTACGTTTGAGGTGCTGTTGCCGCGGGTGCAGCGGGAGGAGGCGGCGAACGGCAAAGGAGCAGCGGCTGTAACGGGCGGGAGCGAGACGGTGCTGGTGGTGGAGGATCAGGCGGAAGTGAGGGCGATGGTGACGACGGCGCTGCGATCGGCAGGGTACGGCGTACTGGAAGCGCAGGATGGCGAGTCGGCGCTGGGCGTGTTCCGGGAGAATCCGGGCCGGGTGGACCTGCTGCTTACGGACGTGATCATGCCGGGGATGGACGGGGGTGAACTGGCGCGGCAACTGACCGGGCAAGACGCGAAGGTGCGGGTGCTGTTCATGTCCGGGTATGACGACCGCACGTTGGAGAGGAGCGACGAGGGCTCCATGGCGGCGGCATACATCCAAAAGCCGTTCACACCGGGAACGCTGCTGGAGCAGGTGCGCGCGATTTTGGATTGAGGGGCACGGCGAAGGAACGGGGGCGAGCAGTACCGAACGGAGTACCGGACCCGCTGGTACGAGGGATGGGCTTCCTCCGTACAGAACGCCTGGTTGAAATGGGGGAGATGATCCTCTCCAGCGCCGCTCTCCTACTTGCCATGGCTACGACACCGCGTATCCTCCCGGCGGAGCCGGCGCGGCCCATGCAGCGGATTTCGGCCTGCGCGGCGGCTACGCGGCAGGAGTTGCAGCGGGCGCTGGGAGCGGCGATAGAGGCGGGGAAGCTACGCCCAGAGGCGGGTGGATCCTCCTGCGAGTACGAGGGCGAGAGGGGCCATGTGAGCATCAGTCTGCGCCATGCGGTGGCTGCGCTGGATTTTGAAGCGGAGATCCACAGCCTGAAAGCAGCGCTACCGGAGGCACGCCTAGTGGAGATCCCGATGTCCGGCGTGCGGGCGCTGCTGGTGGATCTGGACGAATCTGGCGCGCAGATCCACGTTTTGCGAGGAGGACGCGACTATCTGCTGATTTCGGTACTAGGCTTCGGGAATGCCGCGCAAACCCGGGCGATCGCCGAGACGATTGCGCAGCGGGCGCTGACGCGCTTCTAGGCGTTTGGAAGAGTACACTGGACTCGCCGTACAACGAACGGGGAGGATCGCGAATGAACCGACGCCAGTTTCTACTGTCCAGTCTTCCCGCCGTGACGCAGGCGCAGCAGCCGAGGGTGCGGGTGGGCGCCCATCTTTGGCTATTCGCGGCGAAGGAGCCCAACTACGACGCGACTCCGGTGCTGGAGGAAGTATTCCGGCAGATGTCGGGCGCCAAGCTGGACGGCATCGAGTTAATGCACCGCGTACTACTGGCGGAGGGCAGCGTGGCGCGGATCAAGAGCCTGTCGGCGCAGTACCGCCTGCCGGTGACCGGCACGTCATGGTCAGGCGACTTGTGGAACCCGGTTCGGCACGCAGTGGAACTGGCGCAGATGGAAGTGGTGCTGGATCGTCTGCAGATGCTGGGCGGGCGAACGCTGGGCGTATCGGTGGGCGACGCGCGGCGCAAGAAGACGGCGGTTGATTTCGATGCGCAGGCGGACGCTCTGCGCCACATTCTGCGGCTGTGCGCATCGCGCCAGATTGTGCCGAATCTCCATAACCACGTGTATGAGGTGCGGGACGGCGAGCACGATCTCAACGGCACGTTGAGCCGCATCCCGGAGATTCGCCTGGGGCCTGATCTGGGGTGGCTGTACCGGGCGGGCATCGATCCGGTGGACTTCATCCGGCGGCGGGGCAGGCAGATGGTGTTCGCGCACCTGCGGAATGAAAAGGCGGACCATACGTGGCCGGAGGATTTGACGGACGGCGCCATCGACTACGCGGCGGTGGGTAAGGCGTTGCGGGAGGTGGGCTTCCAGGGTGACCTGATGATTGAGTTGGCGCACGAGAAGGAGTTTGTCGCGACGCGGCCATACGGGGAGAGCATCCGACTCAGCCGTGAGTGGGTGAGGCGGGTGATGGACTATTAGGCGCCGCGGCCCCAGTGGAGGACATTGGTCATGATGCACCAGCGCGGCACGCGCGAGTTGGTGGATTGGCCGAGGACCCAGTGGCGGTAGAGGGCGTCGGCGGAGCCGTCTTTCTGCTTCATCTGGATCCATGTGTTGACTACGGCCGCCCACTCCAGATCCCGCTTGGGCAGGGGATAGGCCAAGGGTATCTTGATAGCTCCGGGTTCCGGCACGACGATGGTGAAGGCGGGATGGAGGAGGGTCTGGGCGGCTCCCTTTTCGGCTGGACCCACGTAGGCGTCATAACCATGGGACTCGTCGAGCTGAATCAGGTCCGGATCCACGGGGATCACGGTGGCCAGCGGCAGGCGTTCACGAACCAACGAGAGGTAGTAGGGCAAGTTGGGGACAGCGAGGCGAAGGCCCTGCCGTTGGCGTAGCTCCGACCAACTGGTGAACTCATCGCGGCGGTGATCGCGTACGGCTAACGCTAGCGTTTCGTCGAGGTAGGGGTCTGAGAAGAGAGTGTCGATGCTGCGAAGCGGAGTGAGTAGCACGCCGCTCATGATGATGTCGCAGCGGCCTGAGGCCATGTCGGCTGCAAGGTCTTGCGTCCGCAGCTCAATGAACTCGGCGCGGACGCCCAGTGTGCTCGCCAGCGAGTGGGCGCGTTCGACGGCGAATCCGATGAGCTTGCCTTCGTGATTCCTGAAGACGTACGGGACGCGGTTGGGGAAGAAGCCGACACGCAGGACACCGCGGGATCGAATGGAGGCGACAACCCCGCCGCGCATCGGTGGCGGCGGATTCAGGGCGGCGTCTCCGGTGAGGACAACAGCATCCGCGTGCGGATAGAGAGGCTTCATGCCGTAAAGGATTTCGGCGCCGTCAAAGCGGGGCGGCAGAACGGTGGTGAAGAGGACGCGCAAGCCGCCGATGGTGAGGATGGTGAGGAGCGCGAGGATGACGCCGTAGCGGAGGAGGCGGGCGGGTTGGAAGCGGAGAGCGCCGGAGAGGGCGGCACTGCCGAGCAGGGCCACGACAATGGTGTGCACGGCGGCGAGGAGCGTGCCGAAGCGCGAGTTGATGACGCCGGTGGCGAGGAAGAGCTGGAAGGTATCGGCGGGGATGCGGAAGAGATCGAGGAGGAAGGGGATGGCTGAGTTCAGGCTCCCGAAGAAAGTCATGAGCCCGGTGGCGGCGAGTTGGGGATAGCTGGCGACGGAGACGGAGGCGCCGGCGAACCAACCGGCGAAGAGGATGAAGCTGAGAGAGAGCAGCTTGCCAGTGTGGGGGAAATTGAAGGAGGCCGGCACGATGACGTCGGGCAGGTTGTGGTCCTCTTCGCGGGTGAGGCCGTTGCGCGAGAGAATCTGCCCGCAGGCCTCCGTGAGCGCGGGCAGCACGATAAAGAGATCGCCGGCAATGAAGGCGGTGACGAGCGCGTCGCGATTGGCGGTGAAGACCTCGCGCAACGGGATGGGCGTCAAAGCGGAGACGAGACCTGGAAGGACCCAGAAGGCCAGCAGGAGCGCTACGGCGACGTAGGTGATCAGGTAGACCTGAATGCGGCCGACCTGTTCGAGCGAGAGAGTACCGGCGGCGTGGGCGGAGATGGCGAAGATGCCGATGGGGGTGAGCTTCACGATGAAGCGGGTGGCGCGAGAGACCGCCTCCATGAGGACGGCCAGAACGTCGAGGAGCTTCTGCTTTTGGGGTACGCCGATGAGGGCGACACCGAGGAGCACCGAAAACAGCACGACGGCGGGTACGACATTATTGGCGAGCGAGTGGAACGGATTGGCGGGGATATAGAGGTCCACGAAGTTAAAAGGCGGGCGGCGCTCCACCATGGTGATGCTGAAGAACGACGCGGTCTGCATCTTCGGAAACGCGAGGGGAATGACGAACGAGTAGGCGAGAGCGACGCCCCAGAGGGCGAGAACAACGGCGCCGGCCCGCAGGCCGAGGCGGCGCGCCGTGGAATAGCTGAGTGAGCCGAGGCTGGTGATGATGGAGATCATCACGTAGGGCAGCACGGTCATCTGGAGCAGTTTCACGAAGCCATCGGCGAAGACTTTGAGGGGCGCGACGAGTTCGCCGAAGAACAGACCGCAGGCGATGCCGCTGAGAAGGCCGAGTAGGATACGTCTGGAAAAGCTCATGGAGGGCAACCCCGCGTCGAGGGCGGGGCTTGCAGATTAGGCTACCAGATGGGCGGAGGAACAGTGGCGCAGTTTGGATTGGTGGAACGGCTGGTTGTGCCGTGTCAAGGCTACGTGAGGGCTACGTAAAGAAGAGTAAACGGCCTGGACAGAATGTACCCTCATCATCGAGGCGGCCCGTCCCAGACACATACGCCCAAGTAGCGGGCGCCGGGACTCGTATCCGGCGGCGGCGATGGGGCGCGCCAACAGTAGAACGAAGGTCCAATGCGCATCCAGATTCTGACGCCCCTGCTATCCGTGTGTCTATTCATTGCCCTTCTCCCGGCCGGGTTCGCCCAGCAGAGCGGGGCCCTATTCGGAACGGTGCTCGACCCCAGCAAGGCGCTGGTGGTGGGCGCGACGGTGACACTGACAGATCAGGAACGAGGCGCGAAGCACGTGACAGTGACCAACGCTTCGGCATCCTATGTCTTCGACCCTGTTGAGCCGGGCGAATACTCGCTAGTGATCCAGTACAAGGGGTTCGGGGAACTACGCATCGAGCGATTGGCGGTGAAGGCGCGCGACCGCCTGTCGCTGCGGCACGAGTTGGCAATTGCGGGCTCGAGCGTATCGGTAACAGTGGACGACCAATTGGAGGGACTCTCGGCGGACTCGTCCGTGGGCGTAACGATGGAGCAAAGCGCGCTGGAGCATCTGCCGGTAAACGGGCGGACCGTGCAATCGCTATTGACGCTGGCGCCGGGCATCACGACGGGCGGCGGACCGGGCGGCGGGATCCATTCGAACGGACTGCGATCGAATACGAACTACTACATGCTGGACGGCGTGAGCATGGGTGGAGAGGGTGGTGGAGGAGGAGGCCCGATGGGTGGAGGGCCGGGCGGACCGGGGGGGGGGCGGCGGGGGAATGGGCGGCGGGGGCGGCGGCGGGGGATTGGGCTCCGTCTCGCTGGACTCGCTGCAAGAGGTGCGAGTGCAGACATCGGTCTTTGCGCCGGAGTTTGGCCGTACCTCGGGCGCGCAGGTATCGATGACGAGTAGAGGCGGGTCCAACGCTTTCCACGGCTCGGCTTATGAGTACTTCCGCAACCACCATCTCAACGCGAACGACTGGTTTGCCAATGAGGCGGGGATCGGGCGGGGGCGGATGCTGCAGAATCAGTTTGGCGGCACGCTGGGCGGAGCGGTGCTGAAGAACCGGACGTTCTTCTTCGTATCCGGCGAATCGGCGGAGCTGCGGATCCCGAGCACTGTGGTGGCGAGCGTACCGGACATGGCGTCGCGGGCAGCGGCTCCGGCGGCGCTGCGGCGCTATTTGCGGGTGTTTCCGCTGCCGAACGGGCCGGAACTCGATGGCGGCGCGGCGCGTTTCAGCGCGGTGGTCACCAATCCACAATCGCGGCAAAACTACGGAGCGCGGGTGGATCACACGCTGACGGCGAAGGACACGTTGTTTGTGCGGTACGGGTATTCACCGGGCAGTGGAGCGCAGCGCGGATCCGAGTTTGTATCGCCGAACGTGTGGAGCAACCAGGAGATGTCCTCGCACACTGTGACGGGCGCGTGGACGCGGCTAATCCGTCCGGCTGTAACGAACGAGTTACGGGCGAACTACTCCGCCAGCAGCGGGAGTTCCTCGGGCGGCATGGACGGCTTTGGAGGCGGCGTGCCGTTGACGGACTCGGTTGTCTTTCCCAAGGGAGTGGACTCCACAACGGGGACTTTCAACCTGAGCATTCTGGGGCTGGCGAGCTACAGCCTGGGGGCGCGCGGCAGAAACGAACAGAAGCAGATCAACATCGTGGACGGTCTGAGCCTGACCGCGGACACGCACACGTACAAGCTGGGCGTTGACTACCGCACGAACCGAAGCACGAACCACAACGTGCCATATTCGACGATGGTGACGTTCAATGGACTGGCGTCCGAGGAGGGCTCAATCCTATCGGGAAGCGCGTTGATGGCGTCGGTATCGTCTTCGCGGACGGAGGTGTACCCTTCGACGGCGAACTACTCGTTCTATGTGCAGGACACGTGGCGATCGGATAGCCGGCTGACGATCACGTACGGAGTGCGGTGGGATATCAACCCGGCTCCGACGGTATGGAACGGCCTGCGTCCGTTTGCGATTGCGGCGGCGAATTCGAGCCGCGTGACGCAGGCGGATCCGCTGTACGACACGCGCTGGACGGATCTCTCGCCACGGCTGGGCTTCGCCCGGCAGATCGGGTATGTGGAAGGGCGGGAGTGGGTGGTGCGGGGGGGCTTCGGCATCTTCCACGATCCGGGATACGGGACGAGCATGAGCGCGTTTTCGGGCGCGCCGTATGGGAACGTGCGCAGCCTGACATCGCCGGCGTTTCCGCTCTCGGCGAGCGACCTGATTCCGCCCGGCCTTACGATGGCGAAGCCGTATGGACAGATCGGCGCGGCCGAGCGATCGTTGCAGGCGCCGGCCATCTGGCAGTGGAACGGGACGGTGGAGAAATCGTATGGCCCGGCGCAGGTGGTGAGCATGGGGTATGCGGGGACAAAAGGCTCGCGCCTGATGCGAACGGAGACGCAGCCTTCGTACTCGGAAGACTATGACGTGCTGCGACTGGCCACCAATGGCGCATCTTCGAGCTACCACTCGCTCCAGGCACAGTACCGGCGGCGGTTCGCGCGGAGCCTGCAAACGCAGGTGGGCTACACTTGGGCGCACTCGATTGACAGCGCGTCCAGCGACATGGGGATGGGCGGCTTTGCGACGATTTTCGGGGGCGGCGAGCGCGGCAACTCGGACTATGACGTGCGGCACAGCCTGACGGCGAGCGGATCGTGGCAGGCTCCCTCGGCGCGTGAGGGCTGGTATTCGGGGCTATTGCGGGACTGGTACACCGATTTTCTGTTCATTGCGCGGACGGGTACGCCATTCGATATCACGGGGGTGAGCGCGGCGACCAGCGCGACGAGCGCGGGATCCCCCGGGCGGGGCCTATTCGCACAGGTTCGGCCGGACTACAACGGTCTACCAGTGTGGATTGACGATCCCACGGCGCCGGGCGGGCGGAGGTTGAACCGTGCCGCGTTTGAGAGCCCCACCGGGTATGCGCAGGGGAACCTGGGGCGCAACTCGCTGCGCGGCTTTGGAACCACGCAACTGGATCTGTCGCTGCGGCGGCAGGTGCGGCTGGGCGAGCGGAGCAGGCTCAACCTGTCTGTGCAGGCGTTCAATTTGTTCAACACGCCGAGCTTCGCCAACCCGTCGCGCAACGAGGGGGCGAGCATGACGAGCGCCAACTTTGGCGTCGCCAGCCGTTCGCTGGCACAGGGCGCGGGCACTGTGTACCAGACGGGCGGGCCGAGGTCGATCCAGGCCGTGCTGCGATTTCAGTTTTGATCCGGTTGGAGAGACAAGATCATGATCATTCATTTATTACTGACGAGGGGACTGCGCTTGGCCGCCTGTCTGGCGCTGGCCGCAGCAGTTCCGGTGGCGGCGCAGGCTCAGAAGCCTAGCGTAGATGAACCGGCGCCCGCGGCGCAGGCGGTCAAGCCCGTGGCGCCGGAGCAGAAGGGGCCGGCGAGCAGCCCTTACATCACGGAGCCCAAGGGACCGTTTGTGCGCAAGTTTTCGATGGGGGGTAATTTCAGCTTTCTGGCTCAGGCCAGCATGCCCAGCGCCTCAGTGACGCAGACTGTGGCGACGGACCTTTCCATCGAATCCCAGACGACGGCGAAGAAGCGGTTGTTTGGGGGAGGCATCGTGCTGCAAACCACGCTCACGCCGCGGCTGGCGCTGGCCACGGGGATGTCTTTCAGGCTGCTGGATTTCGGCACACAGGCCATCACCTGGGAGGGGGTGGATGACACCGACACCACGCTGGTGGATGAGCGGACGGCGACGATGCAGGAGACGACGACTCGGGCGCGGCTGCTGGATATACCGGTGTTACTGCGCCGGTATAACAAAGACCACACGCGGCGGGGCCGCCGGTATTTCTACGAGGGCGGCATGACGCTGCGCTACGTGCACAGCATTCACAGCTTCGGGCTCACGACGTCGCAGACGGGCACGGAAACGTGTTGCGACGAGACGTCGTTGAAACCGGCGCGGCGAGTGCTGCCGGGCCTTGTTGGCGGCGTTGGGATGCAGTTTATCGACGAGTTCGGCATTCGCTTTGTCCCGGAGGTCCGGTACACACGTTGGATGGGACGGACGTTTGACACGATGCCGGCGCGATCGAGAACAGATCAGCTTGAATTTGGGTTTTCGGTCACTTTTTGAGGAGTCATGAGAATGAAGAGCGGATTGAGCCTGGCTTGGGTGGTGAGCGTGGCGGTGGGCGCGCAGACTCTGCCAAACCCTGCGTACCGCGTGGAGACGCTGATGGGCGTTGGCCGGCCGGATGGAGTGGCGGCGGCGGATCGAATCCTGGATGGGGCGTATGGCGTGGCGGAAGACGCGGCGGGGAACGTCTATCTGGCGGAGTCCAATGCGGGGCTGATTCACAAGGTGCGGCCGGACGGGATCATGGAGAGATTTGCCGGGACGGGGACGCTGGGCCTGGGCGGCAGCGGCAGGCCGGCGCTGCAAACGAACCTGACGCACCCGACGATCCTCCTGATGGATCGGGATGGCGGACTGCTGTTCTACGAAGCGGAGAACTGCCGGATCCGGAAGGTGTTGACGGACGGGACGATTGCGGACGTTGTGGGCACGGGCCGCTGCGGTGGCTCGATGGGCAGCGGCACGCGGGTGCGGAAGGCACTGGATTCCGACTTGACGGAGGTGGGCGGGATGGCGGTGGATTCGCTGGGGCGACTGGTATTCAGCCAGCCGGCGGGCCATGTAGTGCGCCGGGTGGAGAGTGACGGCTATATCCGGACGATGGCGGGAACCGGCACGGCGGGCGCGACCGGCGACGACGCGGCGGCCACTTCCGCGACATTGAACGGGCCGCGCGGACTGGCCAGCGATGCCGACGGCAACATTTACGTTGCAGATAGCATCAACTGCCGGGTGCGCAAGGTCAACACGGGGGGCGTCATCTCCGCGGTGATGGGCGCCGCCGTATGCGCCACCTCGGCCGCGTCGTTTGCGGGTCCGGCCACTACGCGATTAGAGCAGGTTCACGCCCTCGCCTACGACGGGATGACGAACTCGCTGTACGCGACGATGCCACGGCTTTACCGGGTGGTGCGCCTGGATATGAATGCATCGCGAGTGACGCCGTTTTTTGGCAACGGCACCGTGGGTGCTGGTGAACTGGCGGCGCCGACAGCGATGGCGGCCAACGAGCCGAGCGCGATTCTGGCGTCGGAGCGGCTCGGTGTACTGGTGGGAGCGGAGAGCTCGTTTCAGGTGTTCCAGGTGCAGAATGGGGCGGTACGCCGGTTTGCAGGGAAGTGGATTGATCCGGCACGGACGGCGGAGGCCGCCGAGTTGCCGATGCTGCGACCCAGCGGTCTGTTTCTGACGCCGGCGCAGACACTGCTGGTGACGGACATGGGCGCGGGCTTCCTGCTGAGCCACCAGACGAGCGGCGCCCTGGGTGTACTGGCGGGCATACCTTACCCGGCAAGCTTCTGGAAGGGCGACCTGGGCCCGGCGACAAGCGCGACACTGGACCGGCCGCGGCGGGTGATTCAGAGTGCCGGGGGCGTCATCTACATGACCGATGGCGCGCGCATCCGCAGGATCGGGACAGACGGCGTCATCAATACGCTGGTATCCGGACTCAGCGGCGCAACGGGACTGGCGCTGCTTTCGGAGGAGTGGCTGGTGTTTTCCGAAACCACCGCCAACCGGGTCTCCCGTTATCATGTCCCGACCAAGAAGGCGACTTTGATCGCGGGGACTGGAGCGGCCGGCTACAGCGGGGACGGGGGCAACGCTCTGGAGGCGACGCTGAACGCGCCGGGCGACGTGGCCTATGACTCGCAAGGGAACATCCTCATCGCCGACCGGGGCAACCGGCGGATCCGGCGGCTACTGGCGAAGGATGGGTACATCGAGACCATCGCCGGCAATGGACTACCACTGAGCTATTCGGACATTACCGGCAAGGCTGCGCTTCAGACTGGATTCGGATCGCTCGCCGGCCTGGCGGTGGACGGGGACGACAACATTTATGTCTCGGAGGCCGTACGTGTGGATGTGATTTCGAAGGATGGACGCGTGCGGGTGGTGACAGGATTTCTGGGTGAGGACGACGACGGGAATCGAAGCTATCTGGACGGACCGATCAACGGCGCCTCCGGCCTGGCAGTGGATGCGGCCGGGCGCATCTATATTGCAGTGCAGCAGGATGGCAGAGTGCTGGTGGCGACACCCCGAGGAGGAGGGTGAGGCGCCGCCACGCAGCGGAGAAGCGGACGATTCGCCGAGCTCGAACTTACGCGAAGTAGGCGGCGTTCTTTTCGGCGAAGGCGGCGAGTTCAGCGGGCAGCTCGTCGAGGACATAGATGGACGTGGTGGGGCAGACCGGGACGCAGGCGCCGCAGTCGATGCATTCAGTGGGATGCACAAAGAGCTGGGCGGTTTCTTCGTAGCCGGGCTCATCCACTGTGGGATGAATACAGTTCACCGGGCAGGCGTCGACGCAGAGGTTGTCTTTGGTGCAAGTATCGGTAATCACGTATGCCATGAGTAATGGGTCTCCGCATGTCTGGTATGCAACCAGGGTGCCATTTCAGGGTGGAGCGGAAACCGCACAGGAACAAACACTTAGGAGCCATGCCTAGGCGCCGGGAGGTGCGTGAAATGGCGCAGTAGCGGGACCTCGCCCTAAGTTAGTATCATTTTCAGCGTTCCGGGAGTTTCCCTAACAATGTCGAACCCACACAAACCCTACGTCCCACCAGACATGAAAATGGCGGAGTTCACGCTCCGCGCCGTCCTGATTGGTCTTGTTATGACCGTTGTACTAGGCGCCGCCAATGCCTATCTTGGCTTGCGCGCCGGCCAGACGATTGCGGCCACGTACCCCGCGGCGGTGATCGGCATGGCGATACTGCGAATCTTCCGGGGCTCCATCCTGGAAGAAAACATGGCCCGAACGGTTGGCAGCATTGGAGAATCGGTGGCGGCCGGCGCGATTTTCACGATTCCGGCGTTTGTCATTGTGAAGGCCTGGCCGGCGTTTGATACGCCCGAGGCGTACTGGCAATCCACGGCACTGATGCTGGTGGGCGGCACGCTGGGCATTTTGTTTGTGACGCTGCTGCGGCGGGTGATGGTGGAGGATCCGGAACTGCCGTTCCCCGAGTCATCAGCGGCGGCCGAGATTCACAAGGCCGGGCAGGGCGGATCCGACGCGGCGAACACGCTTTTCAAGGCCATGGGCATCGGCGGGTTCACCTATCTGCTGGGCGAACTGAAGCTGTTCTCCGCGTCAAAGGACTTCCTGATTGGTGTGGGTGAATTGGGCAAGAGCACCATCAAGCTCGGCGCGGACCGAGTACTGGCGGTTGGCGGCTTCAGCAAATTCTCGCTACCCGCGATCAGCCCGGCGTATCTGGGCGTGGGCTACATCATCGGGCCGAAACTCGGCGCGTTGAACTTCGCCGGCGGGCTACTAGCCTGGGGGTTGATGGTTCCGCTGCTCACTTACTTCCTGGGGCCGGAGATCGCCAAGACCATGCCGGCAGGCGCGGGCGCACACGAGTGGGACGCGATTTCCAATCAGGTATGGCGCAACATCGTCCGGCCCATCGCAGTCGGCGGCATGCTCGTCGGCGCCAGCTACACCATGTTCAAAATGCGCAACTCACTGGCGCAGGGCATCGGCCGCGCGGTAAATGACCTGAAGAAGGCCAGCGGGCAGACGGCGGCGCAGAACCGGACCGAGATCGACATTTCGTTCAAAACCGTTTTTCTCGGCCTGGGCGCCACGTTCGCTGCCATGATCGCGCTGTACAACTTCTTTGCCGGGTCCATCCTGGCGGCAGTAGTGGCGGCCACGGTGATGATCGTGCTGGGCTTCTTCTTCGCTGCTGTTTCGGGCAACCTGGTGGGCATCATCGGGTCATCGAACAATCCGATCTCGGGCCTGACGCTTTCCACGCTGATCATCGCGGCCCTGCTGATGGTGGCCATTGGAGTGAAAGGCATGACAGGCGTGGCAGCCGTACTGGGTGTAGCGGCGGTAGTTTGCGTCTCGTCGGCAGTGGCAGGCGAGATGTTGCAGGATTTGAAGGTGGGCCACATTCTGGGCGGCACGCCAAAATCGATGCAGATCGGCGATTTCATCGGCGTGTTTGTGTCCAGTCTGGTGCTCTACTTCCCGCTGTTGCTGCTGCACAAGGGCAACATCATGGAGGGCGGCATCGGCTTTGGTGATGCGAAGCTGCCCGCGCCGCAGGCCGGCCTGATGGCCATGTTGAGCCAGGGCATCGTCGGCGGTGATATGGCGTGGCCGCTTGTGGTGACGGGCATCTGCATGGGCTTCGCGTTGATCCTGGTGCAGGTGAAGTCGCCGATGCTGTTTTCGGTGGGCATGTATTTGCCGCTGGAAACGACGTTTGCGATTTTTAGCGGGGGCGTCATCCGCTGGCTGATGGACAAGGTGCGGGATGGCCGTGGATTCAACGAAGCGCAGAAAGCGCGCGTGGACAATGCGTCGGTGCTGATTGCATCGGGCCTGATTGCTGGTGAAGCTTTGATGGGGTTGGTGAAGGCAGGATTCAACCTGGCGGACAAACCGCTGGCGACGATCTTCAGCTTCTTCCCCGAGCCACCTACGGCTGTCGGACTGATCGTGCTGGCCTTGCTGGCTTATATGATGATCCAGTGGCCGCAGGCCAAGGCGGGCGACCCGAACGAGCCGGCGCCGCCGACGGCGATGATGTAGGAGCCCCGCGCCATGTCACTGATGCAGGACATCCGTTCCCACGCCGTCCCGAAGGGCGAGATCGGCATCTGGTGGCTAGGCCAGAACGGCTTTCTATTCAAGAGCCCGGAGGGCACGCTGGTTGGCGTGGACCTGTACCTCACCGACTCCTGCGCGGCCTTCGGGCAACTCATCGGGGTGAACACGAGCCGGGCGGCGCCGGTGCTGATTGCGCCGGAAGAGCTGGACGTGGATCTGTTTGCATGTACGCACAATCATCAAGACCATACGGATCCGGAGACGGTGCGCAATCTGCGGAACAAGGATACGTTTCAGTTCCTGGGGCCGCATCCTTCGTGCGAAACGTTCGCGCGGGAGGGCGTGGAGACGGGGCGGATCCAGCCGGTTTGGCCGCAATGCGAGACGGAGTTTCGCGACCTGAAACTGCGGGGTACGTTCGCGCTGCCGACGGATACCTCCGATCTGAACCACATGGGGTTTCTGTTGCAGTTTGGCAACGGGCCGAAGATCTACATGACGGGCGATACGGACTACACGGAGCTGCTGCACGAGGCGGCGGCGCACAAGCCGGATGTGCTGATCACTTGCATCAACGGCGGGTATAACAACCTGTCGTTCTGGGAAGCGGCGCAACTGGCGACGGCGGTGAAGCCGAAGGTGGCAATCCCTTGCCACTACGACATGTTCCCGAACAACCAGTGCAACCCGTACATGTTTGAGGCGGCGCTGAAGACGCAGTGCCCGGATGTGCCCTATCACCAGATGGGCTATGGCGCGCCGCTGCTGTATTCGCGCTAAGCCTGTATCATAGTGATTTGTCGATTGTCTCTTCTTCTCTTCCCGGGAGAACGGCTGCATGGCCGATTCTCTACGCCGCGGTGGGCATCACCACGGCAGCGACGCTGATCCTCGAACTGACCCTAACGCGTATCTTTTCGGTGGTTTTTTACTACCATTTTGCCTTTCTGGCGATTTCGGTAGCGTTATTTGGCCTGGGCGCGGGCGGTGTGTTTTCGTACTACGTGGCGGCGCGCGGAGAGAGGCTGTTCCGGGGCCTGGCGATGCTCTCGCTGGCCAACGCCGGTGCGGTGATCGGGTCCCTGGCGCTGATCCTGTATCTGGCGGGCCAGCAGGTAGGATTCACGACGCTGGCGCTGGTGTATTTTGCGGCGGCGTTGCCGTTTGTGCTGTCGGGCATGGTGGTGTCGCTGGCGATCGCGGAGACGATCCAGCGTGTCGAGCGGGTGTATTTCTACGACCTGATGGGCGCGGCGGCAGGATGCCTGCTGGTAATCCCGTTTCTGAACGTTCTAGGGGGCCCTGGCGCGGTTCTGGCGGCCGGGGTACTCTTCGCTACCGCCTCGGCTGTGTGGTTTGGCCTGGCGCGCTCCAGCAAGGGCAGAGCGGTGGCCGCGGCGGTAGCGCTGTTCCTGGTGGCGCTGATCATTGGGAACAAACGGACGCCCATTCTCGACATCACTTCGGCCAAGGGGATGGCGCTGCCGGCCGAGGCATTCGTGCAGTGGAACAGCTTTTCCCGGATCTCGGTGACCGAAGGCGCCGGAGCAGATCCGCTGATCATCATCGATGCCGACGCAACAACGGGAATTCCACGGTTCGACCTCGACCATCTGACGGATGCGCAGAAGAAGGAACTGCAGGCTTACGGCCCGGCATTTCCCTACCGCATGAGGCCTGGCGCGAAGGCGCTGATCATTGGCGCGGGCGGCGGGTGGGACGTGGCGCGGGCGATCGCGTCGGGTTCGAAAGACGTGACCGGTGTGGAGATCAACCCGATCATTGCGGACACGATCATGTCGGGCCGGTACAGGGAGGCGAGCCGCGGGCTGTATCAGCGGCCCGGCGTGCGGATCGTGGTGGAAGACGGGCGCAGTTTTGTGCGACGGAGTCCGGAGAAGTACCAGGTTTTGCAGGCCACGCTGGTGGACACGTGGGCTTCCACGGCGGCGGGCGCCTTTGCGCTCTCCGAGAACAACCTGTACACAAAAGAGGCGTTTACGGATTACCTGTCGCATCTGAGTGACGACGGGATACTGGCTTTTACGCGCTGGGGCTTTGACCCGCCACGGGAATCGCTGCGGCTGCTGGTGCTGGCGCGCCAGGCGCTGCTGGAGATGGGCGAGAAGGAGCCATGGCGGCACGTGATTGTGGTGCGCGAAGACGTACAGAAGTTGAAGAAGTGGGGCGCCACCGACACTGTGATCATTTCCCGGAAGCCGTTTCCGGTGGAGGATCTGGAGCGCGCCGGACTGGCAGCCATGCAGGGCAACTTTGAGATCATGTACCTGCCCGGGCAGGCTCCGGACAATCCGTTCACAACGTTTCTGACCACCAAGGACCCGGCTGCATTTTTTGAGAGCTACCGCTACGACGTGACCCCGGTGCACGATGACCGGCCGTTCTTTTTCTACACGGTGCAGCCACGCGATGTACTCAGCTTCAAATCCAGCGACACGCGCGGAAATGCGGATTTCAAGATCAATCTGGCGGTTCCGACGCTTTTTTACATGCTCGGCGTGAGTTTGCTGGCCACGATTGTGACGCTGGTGCTGCCGCCATTTTTGTTGGGTACACGACTGCCGCGAGAGAAGGGCGTGCCGACATTCCTGTTGTATTTTTTATGTCTGGGCGCGGGCTACATTCTGATCCAGGTAGGGCTGATCCAGAAACTCGTGTTATTCCTGGGGCATCCGACCTACGCGCTTACGGTGGTGATCTTTTCGATGCTGGTATCGAGCGGAGCGGGTAGTTTCTACAGCCGGCGGCTCATTCGCGGGGACGATGGGCGGCTGATGACGGCGCTGGTGGCCGTGGCCGCTGTGGTGATCGTGCTGGCGTTTGCCGTGACGCCGATCATCAACGCTGGGGCGGCGCTGCCGCTGGCTGTGCGTGTTTTGATCACGATTCTGCTGATTGCGCCGGCGGGCTTCGTGATGGGTGTACCCTTCCCCTCGGGCCTGACGAGGCTGGAAGCATGGCACCCGCCGGCGGTGCGCTGGGCGTGGTCTCTCAATGCGGCGGCGAGCGTACTGGGGTCGGGATCCGCGATCTTCCTGGCGATTTACCTGGGGCTGCGAAATACGCTGTTGTTGGGTGCGGTACTGTATGTGGCGGCGTTGGTGACGGTGCGGCTGACCGGGGATGGGAGACGGCATGCGTGATGGTGAAGAGGTGGGACCCGCTTGGGCCATCCGGAGGACCGTGAGTGGAAGAGCAAGCTGATTCACAGAGGACGCCGGGGGCTAGCGATGAGCGCGAAGGGAGCGATGCTGCCCGCTGGTTTGCGGTGACGGTGCGGCCGCAGCACGAGCAATCCGCCCAGAAGGGGTTGGAAGCCAAGGGGCTGGAGACGTACCTACCGCTGTACCTGGCGGTGCGGCAATGGTCCGACCGGACAAAGACGTTGCAGTTACCGCTTTTCCCGGGCTATGTCTTCTGCCGGTTTGGCCGGACTCAGCACACGACAGTGGTTCGAACACCGGGGGTGCGGACCATCGTATCGTTTGGCGGCGAGCCAGCGCCGGTGCCCGAGGTGGAACTGGAAGCGGTGAGGAGAATCCTGGCATCGGGCTCGCAGGTGGAACCGTGGCCGTTCCTGGCGGCGGGCCAGCGGATCCGGATTGCTTCCGGACCCTTGCAGGGGATGGAGGGGACGCTGGTGGAGACACCGGAGAGCTGCCGGCTGGTGGTGAGTGTCGAGATGTTCCAGCGATCGTGCGCAGTGCGTGGAGAGGGAGAATGTAGTGGCGCTGGTGAGTTGAGAGCCGCTACGGCACGGCAAAGGGGTGGGGGCCGTCCGGCGCCCAGAGCCACTCGCCGGCGATGACGATCTCAACGAGGGTGGGAGCGGCGTTGTGATTCGGATGGCCCGGCGACTGTCCCAATGGCAGAAAGGCCTCGAGGGACTTGGACGGGATCCGTCCGGCAGCCAACTCCCGAATATCCTCGCCGCAAAGAGGGCTGCGATAGATGAGGATTTGGGAGAAGCTCTCGCCCGCGATGGCGGGTGAAGCGTTGGCAGTGCCCCAGGTGAAGCGGCGAGCGGGCGCGGCGCCGGCGGCGGCAGTCCGGCCGGCGGGCGTGCCATTGATGTAGAGCGCCAGCGCGCCAGTGAGGGCCTGATAGGTGATGGAGACGTGCTGAAAATCGCCTGCCTCCGAGGCCTCGCCCGCGGCGACAACTTCGCCCAAGAGCAGGAGCTCAAAGCGCATTCCGGCGCGGCGCAGGATGACGCCGGGTCCGGCGATTTCAAGAATAGACCTGGCCTCGGAGTCGCGACCGGCCCTGGTCCAGAAAGCGGTGCTCCAGGATGACGCGGGCGAAGCGGGTGTGACTTGAATTGCCGGCGGAGGCGCACTGCCAGGGCCAGCGGTCCAGGAGCCGAAGCCCGGACGCGGCGGCAGAGGCCGGAATGGCGTGAGCGCAAAATCGAAGAAGCCGAGAGGGATGCTCTCGAACAGGTGGAGGTGCCCAATGAGGCCGGCGTGGACACCATCTCCGCTGAGGCCGGGCAGCCAGCGGCCGGCACCGTCGTCCAAGGCGTTCCAGAAGTCCCAGACGGTGACGCCTTCGGCCTCGAAGTCGCGGGATATTTCCAGCATCTGTAGGCGGAGTGTGGGATTCAGAGCGTCGCTGGGATAGGGAGTAGCAAGGATGGGCATGGCGCCGATGGCCCGCACGCGAGCGATCAGCAGGCGGGTGTTCTGGATGTAGGTGCGGCGGAGACTGGGGAAGTGGCCGAAAGGGCTCTCATTCATGATGGACGTGGCGAGTACGACGAAATCCGGAGCCAGGGGCGTCACATCGCGATCGAATCTCTCCAGACTGCTGGCGGTGCGGGCGCCGTTGACGGAGACATTGAGGACCGCGACTCCTTTGGAGCGGAGCGCGGCGGCGAGCAGACCGGCCCAGGAGCTGGCGTAACTGGGGGCGACCGCGCCTGCCGCTGTGGAGGAACCAAGCACAACCAGTCGCCGGGTGCGGGGTGGTGCTTCGTTGTCCGGGCACGGCCGGCAGAGGCATTGAGGCGATCGAGAAGGTTGAGCCGCGCCGACAGACAGTCCGAACAAAGTGGCCAGGACGGCACCCAGGCCAATTGATTTGTGGAAGCGGCTCATCGGAGGATAGCCTGCCCCGCTTTGCGCGGGAGAGACGCGAGAATGCGATTTGCGATTGCCGAGCCCACGTGGAGGTGCCCGCGCGCCCCGAGATGGATAGCGTCATAGAAGTTTCCTTCGGCGCCGAAGCTCCAGCCGGGGTGAGCGGAGAGAAGGTCCAGGAACTGGATGCCGTGGCGTGCGGCCTGCCGCTGCATGATGGCCGCAGCGCGGCGGCGGTAGCGCATAGAGAGCGTATCGGCACAGGGCAGGGGGCTGAGCAGGATGACGTCCTGAGGCGACCATTGTTCGGTTTCACTCAGGAAGTCGTCCAACTGCGCCTCAAACCGGGTGAAGTCCACCAGCGGCTGACCGAGAGCCCAATCGATGACCTTTTTGATTTCGGCGACCACCCGGAAGAGCCGGGGGCGCAGGATCGGGTTGGCCGAGGGTTCGGAGCCGGACTTGGCGGAGGACGCGCGGGGGGGCCGCAGGCGGGAGCGCAGGTATTGGGAGAGGGGCCGGGATAGTTCGAAGTGGCCGAGTTGGAGGACAAGTAGATCGGGGCGGGACTCGGCGCAGGCGGCGCGAAGCTTGGCGGCGTGAGTGAGCTTGATATAGGCGAGGCGGTGGGTATCGAGGACTACACCGCGTACCTGAAGGCACTGTCTGACCACTTCAGGAAAGGCCACCATCTCGCCGATGGGATAGCCAACAACGTGGCATCCTCCGGCGAAAAGGACCTGCATCACGCCGTCTTCGCAACTGTTCGGGGAGAGCACGGATTGCCTTCCGCGAGCGGTCGGCCGGCCGCCGGCCGGAGTGACGAGTGGTTCGGGGTGAGCGGAGCGGGCGAAAAGATTCATACGGGTGGAGCCTCACTGAGCGGGGAATGCGGCGTCCCCAGGCCAAGTTCCAACTTGGCAGCTGGCCGCTGGTGCCGGAAGCAGGCGGACGCGCTGAAGCGGTCGAGCCGCTGTTCGACCAGTTGGCCGGCGAGTTCGGCGAACGCCCCGGCGCCTGTGGGACAGAGGCTCGACCCTGGCTCCCGATAGAGCTCGATCGAGTCCCCGCCGGCGAGTGGGATGCTGAGTTTCCACAGCTCATGGCCAGCGGGCTGGTCCCCGTCGTGAAAGGTCTGGCCCTGGAGGCTGGCGTGAACGACGGCAAATCCGAAGGAACGGTAGTTGTGGAGGATTGCGGACCAGCAGGCCTCCGGCGTGGAGGCTGCCTGCAACTCAGCGGCGAAGTTGGCGAGCGACAACTGCCGATTGAGCAGCAACCTGAGTGTCCCTCCACTGAGCAGTCTGCCGGCCACCCCGAATTCGACGTAGCCGAGGCGCCGGATTCCGGCAAGGGACACTGCGCAGAACGTCACCAGAACCGGCCCTGTGTATCCTTGCCAGAAACTACCCAGAAGGGCCAGGGCCGCCCCCATGCCGCATACGCCATAGAGGACAAGGGTGACCCTGCGGGGTGTCAGCCCCTGGGCCAACAGGCGGTGGTGGATATGTCCTCTATCTGCCCCGAAGATCGGCTGCTGCCGGAGGAACCGCCGGACGATCGACAACCCTGTATCGAGCAGGGGAATAGCCAGCGCCATCAGCGGTGCGGTCATACCGAGCAGCGTTGCGGACTTCTGCCCCCATTCCACCGCGAAGATCCCCAGTAGAAAGCCAATCGGCAGGCTGCCACAATCGCCCAGAAAGATGGAGGCAGGATTGGAGTTGTACCGGAGGAAACCCAGCAGCGCACCAGCCAGGGGCGCGGTAGCCAGAGCGAGCCCGGTATCACCGTGGAGAAGTGCCGCGATCAGAGTGGTGGCGGCGGCGAAGAGTCCAACCCCGGAGGCAAGTCCGTCGACGCCGTCAATGAGGTTCACCGCGTTGGTGCAGCCGATGAGCCAGACCAGGGTGACGCCATAGCTGAACCAGACGGGCAAGCTGTAGCCGCGTACGCCCGAGATCATCACGCCGCCAAGAGTCACGGCCAAACCGACGGCCGCCAACTGCCCGAGCAGCTTCTGCCAGGGTTTCAAGCCGTAGATATCGTCAATGAGCCCCGTGGCGAACATCACCACCACGGCAGGCAAGAGACGGAGCATGGAAGGGGCCCAACTCCGGATGATCTCGCCGCCGTCTAGCTGGCTGACGAGCAAGACGAGGCAGGCACCGAGAATCGCCAGCAGAATGGCTATTCCGCCGACCCGTGAGACGGGCCGGCTATGGATCTTCCGATTGCCGTCGGGATGGTCCACAAGCCCGGCACGTTCCGACCAAGTTCTAATCAGCGGGGTGGAAGCTAGGGCGAGGAGAAACGAAACCGCGCCGAGCAACATTATGGACAACATGGTTTCCTCACAGAGAGCTCATCGCTTGCGAAATGGAAGTATTGAGTCAGTTTGCGCGGTCCGGCACAGCATGGCTGTGAGCGGCCGCAGGTTGGTAGACAACCGCCGCCTGGGCCTCTTGCAGCGGCGGGAGTCCGAGCACCTCCCGATAGATTCCGGCCGTGCGGGCCGCCATCCGCTCGGCGACAAACTCAGCGCGGAAACGCACCGCCGCCGCGGCGCCCAATCTGCCGCGCAAATGATGGTCCTGGAGAAGGAGTGAGATGGCGTCCGAGAGGGCGCGCACGTCGCTGGGCGGCACGGTAAGGCCGGTTTCACCGTGAAGAGAGACTTCCGGCACTCCGGAATCCAGATCCGTGTTGATGACGGGCTTGCCATAAGACATGGCTTCCAACTGGACCAGTCCGAATGCCTCGGCCCGCGTAATGGAGGGCATCACAACGACATCGGCGGCGCGATAGAGCGGGGCCAGATCCTCGACATAACCCAGCAGGCGGACTCGATCCGTCAAACGGTTCGAATCAATAAGCGACTGGAGACGGGCGTGAAGCGGCCCGGTGCCGACGATGGTGAGGCGGGCATCGACGTGAACCATGGCGCGAATCAGAAACTCGAAACCCTTGTAAGGCACCAATCGTCCGACGGCCAGAACCGACGGCGGGGCGTCGGATTCGTTCCCGGCGCCCCCAGCCGGCAAGAACGTTGGCGGGACAGGGATCCCCAATGGAACGACGCGGCATTTCCTAAGATAAGGGCGCAGCTCGGCGGACGAGAGGGCGTATCTGCGAGAAGTGGCAATGACGACCGAAGCACGCTCCATCACCTCAGCGACGAATGGATCTGTCAGCCTTCTGAGCCGCTCTTTGCCGACAATGTCGCTCTGATGGGTCACAACGAGAGGACCTCTGTAGCCGGAAGCCAGGACAGCGACGGCGGCGGCGGGATTTGGGAAGTGCAGGTGGACGATGTCGGCGTTGGTGCGGCGAAGCTCCAGCGCCATGGTGGGGGAGACCGGGGCGGAGGCAAACACTCCGAGAGTGGCGAGTTTTCTGACACTGACTCCGTCCGTGACCTGATGTTCGGTGCGCCACGAATCGTTCGAGACAATCACCTCCACCTGCATGTTCGAGGACAGGCAGGAAGCGAGATCGCGAAGATGCGTTTCCATCCCGCCCATGTGCGGGGGATAGAACTTGCCAACATGCAGCACACGGACAGACTGGGCAGACTGATGCATAGACTGGGCTCCTTGATTCCAAGCGAGAGAGGACAAGACAGCGATTACGGCGGGACTACGACGCACCCAGAGCGCCCGGCGCCAACAACTGGCAAAGCTGCTGACCCTGGTCATATCGAGCTCGGAGGAAGTTCTGAGAGGAATTTGTAAGCGAAATTCGATCCTGCGGCACGGTCAGCAACCGCCGTACGCAGCTGGCAAACCCGGCTGGCTGATCGGCAACGAGAAGGTGAACATCATGCTGAAAGCCGGTTCCCTCATTACCGACGGAGGTGGTAACGATGGGGAGTCCTTGCTCGGCCGCATTGACAGTCTTCAGCTTCAGGCTGGCGCCACGCTGCATGGGGTTGACGAAAACCGAGCTATCACGGTAAACAGCCGTGAGGTCGCGGGCGTTAAGGAGCAGAGTGCAATCCCCACGTTCCTGGGCCCGGCGAAGGGATGAGGGAAGTGAGTTCCCCAGCAGCGACCCGGCGATGGTGAACCGGTAGCCAGGGATCTGCCGCAGCGCGGGCTGCACCTCACTGAGGTACCATTCAAGCCCCTGGATGTTGGTGGGCGCCACCAGATTGCCGACGAACAGCACGTTGGCGCCCGGCACCGGACGGGGAGGCAGCATGGTCCGGGCTATGGGCGGGGGCAGCCAAGTGGCGCGACCGGCTTCACCGGGATGGGCTTGGGCCCACTTGCGGTGGTGGTCGCTGGAAATGAACCACAGCTCATCGGCCTTCGAGAAGACGGACGGCGACCACGATTGAAATCGCCGTGCCTCCAGAGCATAGTAGGCTTGCTTCCAGGCACTGGGGCTGGCCTTGCGCAGATCGGTCAGGAACTCGGGCTCATCGTTGTGGACTCTGAGGATCACCCGGGAAGTGTGGAGCTGCGGGTTTTCCAGGATTGAGCCGGTGAACTCCTGTTCGAGCAGGGCCAGATCGTAGTGCGGCCAGAGCGGGACAGATCGCAAACCGCGTCTGGTGCTGACCTGCAACGGCAGACTGGACAACAGGCCTGCGAGGTTGGACCGTCGCTCGATCAGATCCAACTGCGCAACGCGCCCCTGGACGACGCTGAGCTCGTCGGGGCTGGGCCGGTTGCGGACCGTGGCGACTAGGTGGATCCGGTGACCCAAATCCGCCAGGGCGCGGACTCGGCCCCAAATATCCACCCTGCCACCGTGGTGCGGAGGGTAGGGGAAGTCGCTAGCTACGTGCAGAATGTCCATTGGACGTGTACTCCCTCCACCCGAGCCCGTACACGAGCAGCACGTTATAGGAAACCAGGCTGTCGCTGTACGTGCAAAGGGCAACGGTGACGAAGAGGATCGCCGCCATGAGTGTGAAATGGCTGGAGCGGATGCAAGCCTTGACGATCCGGCTGACAAAGACGAAGTAGCCGAGGAGAAACGGGACGCCAAGGTAGACCGCGAAGTTCATCAGCATGGTCTTGGCGCTGGCGTTTTCCGAGGAGGTGAGGTAGAGGACAACCTCTTCGAAGTTCAGAGGGATGGGCGCGACTTGCGAGGCGGTCCGGATGGCATCTGGCAGGTATTCGCTGAGGGCCGGGTAGAATCCACCGAAGCCAACGCCGAGCGGATTGTGCAGGACCACGAGGGAGGCCCAGAGAGCGAGCGTACCGCGTGTGGCGAGAGTGGCCGTCTCCGACAGCAGCTCCAGCGTGGAGAGTGAGAGAAACCGGTCCGCCGCCAGATAGGCGATTGGCGCGGCCAGAAGAAGGTATCCACAGAGCCGTCCGAAGTGACCGCGAACTGTGAACAGGCTCAGCGCCACCACTAGGGCTAGGGTCAGGATTCCGCCCTTGGAGCCGCCGGCGGCGAGCAATAGCCCGGTGGTGGCGAAGAAGGCGACCTGGGCCCAGCGACGAACCGAAAGCGCGGCGCTGAGAATCCCAAGCGTCGCCAAGGTGAGTGAAAGGGCGCTCGCCTCCGAATTAAATCCACGCCAGCGGAGATCCGGGTTGGCTGTCTGGTGAAAGAGGGCGCTGTTGGCGACCGAGCCAAGGCCAAGGAGATCGAGATCGCAAAGCAGAATGCCCGCCACCGTCACGACAAAGGCCGTCTTCACCGCACCAGGGAAATAGGGGCTGGCGGTCCAATCGATACCCGCGACGGCGTAGACGGCTACGGCGCTGACGATGATCATATTTGCGGCCTTGAGCGGGAGCGAGACATCGTTCCAGGAGACGCCGAAAACGCCTAGATATGCGGTGGTGAGCAAGCAGATGTAGCAGATCGCCGTCACGAACTTCAGATTCAGGACCTTGGGACGAAGGGCCAGCCAAGCGGCAAGGTCCAGTAAGAGCAGAAGCAGCAACGGCAGGATGGCGAATGAGCGGCCCATTTGCCGAAGCGGAGTCGCGACGAGAATCGTGTCCTGAAACGGGGTAGCGGCGACGATGGCCGCGATCAGAATGGACCGTGTGAACGTCATTCTCAATCCAGGCGGGCGTGCGGGAGGGCCGGGACAAAACCGACGGCCATCCGGAGACCGCGCAAGAACGAAGTGGTCTTGAGTTTCCACGCGCTTGCGTCGTCCCTCCCCACAAGCCGGAGAGCGAGGTAGTAGGCCAGGTACAGAAGTGAGCAGGCGGCCCAGCATGGGAGCGAGAGGTGTTTGCGGAGGAAGTAGGCGCGGTTTCGCGCGGCGTAGGATTTGGCGAAGGTGGACTCCTCGCCGCCGGTGCAGGAGCTCACCTTGTGCAGAAGCGTGACCTCCGGAAGATAGCCGAGGGTGACGCCGGCGCGCAGGGCACGGTACATGAAATCGACGTCGTCGAAATAGACGAAGTACTCCGGGTCCATCAACCCCACACGGTGGATCACCGGCGACCGCATGAGGACGCAGCAGGTGGGCACATAGGTGACCAGCCGGCCGTCGTCGAACTGGCCGCGATCGAACTGGTCCTTCCCGTAGTGCCTGATGCGGTAGCCCAGCCAGGGCTGGAAGGCGCCGCCGGCAGCCCAGATACGCCTTGGTTCGTCGTGATAGAGCATCTTCGGCGCGACCATGTCGTATTGGGAGCGGTCCATTCCGGCGAGAAGTGCGGCAAGTAGCTCCGGACCGAATACGGTGTCGTTATTGAGGAGCAGGATGAACTCGCAACCCTCGGCCAGGGCGGCGCGGATTCCCTGGTTGTTGCCCTCGGCGACACCACGGTTGTCTGGGTTTACGATGAGGGTCACGCGGTGGTCGGAGCGCTCCCGCATTGCCGGGATACTGGCATCGGCGGAGGCATTGTCCACTGCGAACAACCGGAAGTTGGTGTAGCTCTGAGCCAGCAGGGAGGCCATGAAGTCGGGGATGACGCTCTCGCTGTTGTAGGTCACGGTGACGATGCCGACCTTGGCTGGCTGGAATTCCGGCTCAGGCATGGAGGAGTCCCCTCGCCGTCATCTCTGCCAGGGACGCTTCGTAACCAGAAGGTCCGAGAGTCTCAGCGGCGGCCCACTGCAGGAAGCGGTGGATGCCATGCTGGAAATCCCAAGCCGGGGCGAAGCCGAGGACGGCCTGGGCCCTCGTCATGTCGGCCAGATTGTGCCGGATGTCTCCGTCCCGGAACGCCCCGGTTGTGCGCACCTCGGAGCGGCTCTGAAAGAAGCTCCTGATCTCCCTCACGACCTCCAGGACGCTGGTGCCGCAACCGGAGCCGACGTTGTAAGCGCCGGGCTCGGAGAGCGGCGCGGCCAGCGCCCGCAAGGTTGCCTCCACGACATCGTCGACATAGACGAAGTCCCTGCTCTCGGCGCCATCCTCGAAGATCTGGATGGGCCGGTTGGCGGAGGCGAGGTTAGAGAAGATGGCCAGAATGCCGGTGTAGGGGTTGGTGAGCGATTGTCCGGGCCCGTAGACGTTCTGATAGCGCAGGGCCGCAGCCGCGAGACCGAGAGTTCTCGCAAACAGCAGCACGGTCTGCTCCTGCACCTGCTTGGTAAGCCCGTAGTAGGACGCGGGTTGGAATGGAGCGCTTTCGGGAGTTGGAATGGCACGGGCCGGCTCACCACAGACGGGACAGCGCGGCTCGAAAACGCCGGATCGCATATCGGCCCGCGTTCGTCCTGCCGGGTAGATTCTTCCGTGGGAACTGCACGAATAGGCGCCCTCTCCATAGACCGCGCGGGAGGACGCAACCACGATCCGGGAGACCGAACTGCGCCGGTCATTGACGATCCGATCCAGCAGGCAGGCCGTCCCGCCGATGTTCACCTCTTCGTAGCGCGTGACCTGATACATGGATTGGCCCGTGCCTGTTTCGGCGGCCAGATGGACGACGATCTCCTGGCCGGGGAGAGCATCGGCCCAGACTTGGGGGGCACGCACATCACCGCGGACCAGACGGACGTGCGGGGCGATGTCATCGGGCAGGGACGTCCGCCCGCCATGCACCTGGGGACTGAAATTGTCGATCACGGTTACGGCAGAGCCCTCCGCCAGCAGGCGGCGAACAAGGTGCGTGCCGATGAAGCCGGCGCCACCAGTGACTAAAGTTTTCATAGTTTCAAAGAGAATGGGCTACGGCTTCACCCAGGTCCTGGCGGCCGGGTCGTACCGTTTGATGAGGCGGGCAGGATTGCTTGCCACCATGGAGTAATCGGGGAAGGACTTGGTCACGACGGAGCCGGCCCCGACAACGCAGTGCTGTCCGAGGGTTACGCCGGGGAGGATCGAGGCGCGATAGCCGACAAAGCTGGAGCGGCCGATCACGATGTCGCCCGCACGAACCAGCGGCTGGGCCATGATCGGCCCGGCGGCGGGATCGAGCCCGTGGGCGACATCGGCCATGTAGACGTAGTCGCTCAATACGCAGCCGTCACCGATTTCCACTTTGGAGACAGAGGCGAGGTGAAAGTGGCTGCCGATGTAGATGTCGTCGCCGATGCGGACACAGGGATCGAACGATTCTCCGGCGTGGCTGGTGATGGCTGCGATGTAGGCGCCGGCGCCGATGCGAGTCCGCGCGCCGATCCGGACATGTCGCGCGCCCTGGACGCAATTGGGCCGGGAGAGGATGGAGCCTGCGCCAAGTACCAGCCCACTAGGGGGCAGATGGCGCAAATAGCTAAGGAACTTCAGCATAGGGATATCCAGTCGGGTTCGATCCAGTTAGCGGACGCGCAGCCAGGACTCCGTGGTGGGGTCATAGGTGCGGATTACCTTGGCGGGCGCTCCTGCGGCCACGCTGTAATCAGGAATGTCGGAAGTAACGACAGAGCGGGCTGCAGTGACGGAGCCCCTGCCGATACGAACGTTCGGCAAGACGACGGTACCGATCCCGAGGAAGGCGCCGTCTCCGATCTCAACAAACGAGTCCTCATCGAGAATGCGCGCACCGATCTTCACGGGGTTTGCGATGTCCTCATAGGGGTGGGTGACATCGACAATGGCGCATTGGCCGGTGATGGAGACGTTTTCTCCGATGTGGATCCGGCAATGACAAACGATGTGAACGTTCTGCTCGATGTTGGCGCCGCTGCCAATTCGCAGTTCCGGAACCCGATGCGGAGCGCTTCGCACGGCCTCCAATCGGACACCGGGGCGGATAGAGACGTGCGCGCCAATGGAGATGAATTGCGGATTGCTGATGAGCATGGGCTTGGCGATCGTGGATCCCGAGCCAAACGACTGAAAGACCCAGCGGTACAGCAAGAGGCCCTTGGCACGGCAGTAAAGGGCTGCGAGCGAGTTGCAGCGGTCCAAGGACGACTTGCGCCAGAAACTGACCCAGCGGCTCATGCGGATGTAGCGCTCCTTGATAGCGTAGCCTTCAGCCAGGCGCGCTCCTGCTTTTCAAAACCGAGACTCCAGGCGAGGTAGAGGGCGCCCGCAACGGCTAGGAGCACCGGCGTCATCCGCCACAAGAGCGGGTAGGAATTCAGGTCCGGCATGGCAGCCAGGAACAGGAACGGCACGGCGCAAGCCATCGGACGGGCCAGAGACTCCCGGAGGTAGTCGCGGACGCAGAAGCTAATCTCCGTGGTCCGGCGCATATTGTAGGCGAGGTTCAGGGTCACGCCGACGAGAGCCCCGACCATGGTTCCGGCGGCGACACCGATTCCGCCGAACATCCAAGCGCCCGCCAGGCTTGCCAGCAGGTTAGTGACGCCCTCGCCGAGAGGGGAAATGGTGACCAGTTTCTGCTGGCCGGTGCCGATCAAGGCGACCGAATAGGGAGTGGCAGAGAGGCGCACGATGTTGGCGGCCACAAGCACGCGCAGGAACCAGGCTCCGTTTGCGGCATAGGCGCTGCCCACCCAGAGGCGCAGGATCGGCTCGGCCCAGACCATGAGCGGCAAGCCAGTCAGGAGGAGGAGGAAGAGACCATAGCGCGAACTGGTGATCACCAACCGGCCAAGTTCGAGCGAGTTACCGCGTGCATGGAGAACAGCGGTGGAGGGAAGCAGTGCGCCGAAAATGGCAGTCTGCAGGCCGGCAATGAATGTGACCAGACTTGCGGCGACGGCGTAGTACGGCAGAGCGGCAAAGTCGAAGGCCCCAACGATGGTGAGGTCCAGCCCAGTGACCAGCAGCATCGAGAACGACCAAATAGTGAGACTGTAACAGTAGCTCCAAAGCTCTCTGGCTGCGCGGCGATCAGCGAGGCGCACGCTGAGCTGCACATCGCCGGCCAACCAACGGAACAAGGCATATTGCAGCACGTAGGAGGCGACGTTCACTCCGGCGATGATCGCCCCGAGTGTGGGCAGTGAAGCGCCGGAATTTGCGGCCAGAACCAGCAGCGCGGCCGAAACGAGGCGCGATCCGCCGATGGTGCATGCCGGGATTTCACTGCGCTGTTGCCCGACGAAGACGCCATTGAACACGCCGGACGGCAACCCAAGCGCAAGGGATGAGGCCACCAGGATGAGCGCGATGGAGGCGTGGCGGTATAGCGCCGGGGTCATCTGCGGAAACAGGAAAGGAACGAGGTAGGCGATGCCCGCGGCGACGGCCAACGCGAGCCCGCAGGCGGCCAGCAGGGCCACGAATGCGGTACTGACCAATCGGTTGCGATACTCCATGTCACCTCGCTCCGAGGCGTGGGCGACGAAGCGGCCGACGGCGGTCTGAATACCGAAATCCAACCGCCCGACATGCGCACTGCACTGCAGGATCAGGGCCCAGGCCCCGTAAACCTCTGGGGTCATCTGACGGGTGAGCAAGGGCGGCAGGATGACAGCCACCGCCGCCGACGAAGCTCCGCGAAGCACGTTGGCGATCGCATTCTTCAGGATCAGGAGTTTGGCTGAGCTGACCATGGTCGGTAGATTCACGCCTTGCCGGACAACAGAGTCTTGAGACGGTCCAGCCGGACTCGTTCCTCCGGCGTGTGACGGGACTGCGCAAACCCAGCTCCCACACAGACGAAGAGTACGGATCCGAGAAATCCCATCGTGGTGGAGACCAGCACAAGCAGCCAGCGTGTGGGCCAGGAGTGGCGGTCCGGCTCAATGGCGGTATCGATCACCTGGATGACTGAGCCCTGTTTGGCCTCGTCCACTTTGGCAATCTCGTATTGCTTTGCCAGCACTTCAAAGATGGTCTCGTTGTACTTCACTTCGCGAAGCGCACGAACGTATTCGAGCCCGACCTCCGGGATCTGTTTCGTCGGGATATGCAGGTCGCCCGAACCAGCATTCTGCTGCCTTTCCAGTTTTGTGAGTTGCTGGCGCATTGCGGCCAGCTCCTGCTGAGCGAGGACGACGCCTGCGTTCTGGTCAGTAGCATAAGTCCGCATGGAGCGCAGCGCCAACTCCTTGGCAGCAATCTGACCGCGAACGGAGGCGACGGACTCGATGATGGCTTTCGCCTGCGAGTCCAACTGGATGAGACCGGTCCTTTGTTGGGTTTCGCTGAGGTTCTGTTCGGCCAGGGCGAGGCTTTCCTTGGCCTTCTGGAGTTGAAAGTCGAAGAACAGCCTTCTCTGGGCTGCCTCTGTCAAAGCAAGGCCAGCGGTCATACGCCGAAGCTGGTCGACGTAGTCATTGGCCATGGCGGCGGCGCGCTTTGGATCGCGGTCCTGCACCGAGATCCGGATCAGTCCATCCCGGGTATCGGTGATGTCACTGCATTTCTCCAACTTTTTGCGGACATCGGAGAGAATGTTCTTGCCGTACACCGCCTGGAGCTGGAAGCGCTGCACAAGGGCGTCAGCGACAGTGCGGCTCTTCAGCATGGAGACGTACAGGTCGTTGGGGTTTTTGAGCCCGAGATCCTTGCCGGCCACGGCTGCGAGCGAGCCGGCGCCACCCAACTGAGAGAGGAACGAGGAGGCGAGCGACTGGTTTTGCTGGGGCGGCAGAATGCGGGCCGAGGCTGTGTACCACTTGGGGAGCAGGAATGCGGCGGCAACAGAGACGATTGCGAACGCGGCCGTTACTCCCAGGATGAGGCCCCGTTTCTCCGCGAGAATGATGAGAAGTTGCAGCAGGGAGATCTCCCCCGAATGGCCGGAATGGCGAACCGGAGGCGTCCTTGGTGCGGCTCGATTCAGTTCCAGAGATGTTTCTTCGGTTGTCATGGAATACCACTGCTAGCGGAGGACATTGATGGCGGCGGCGCCGAGTGCGAGGTTGGAGAAGACCTGGGTCCAATCGCGGAGGCCCTTCATGAAGGGCAGTTTCGGTAGTTGCTCCGGGACAACGACTGCATCACCGGGATGCAGGAGGACAGCCTCAAAGGACTTCTTAAAGGGCCCGCTACTGCCTTGTCTTGGCAGCACGGTGCCGTCGGCGCGAATGATGAAGGTACGGTTCTTGTCGGCTGTGCGGGTGGCGCCACCGGCCTGCTGGAGATAGTCGGCAAGCCGGGACCGAGCCTCATGCAGGAACGAGTTGGGGTTGTAGACCGAGCCGAGCACGCTGACCGTCATCGGCCGGGACGGAACCACGAACCGATCGCCATCTTCCAGCTGCAGGTTCATCAGCTTGGCCATGCTGCCGGATCCAGGCTCCATTCCCAGCACGATCCGGCCTGTCAATGGCAGCGAGCGCATCCGTTGGGCCAGCCTACGCTGGCTATCGAGCCGGGCAGCCAAAGCAGCGCTCTCTTCCGAGGTGCTGACGCTGCCCATCTTGTTGGCGCCGAACTGCTCAATCTCGCGCTCCATTTCCAGTGCAAACTGGTCCAGGCGGCGCTGCTGTTCGAGGCGCGTGGATTCGCGCTGGAACTCGGAGGCGTAGAGATAGGCCTCCTGCGTGAGACCGCCGGCGCGCTCGATCAGCTGTCCGAGCGTCTCGCCGGGACGCACGGCGTAGATGCCGGCAGCACGGAACTCACCCTCCAAGCGGACACGCCGGTTCTGCTGGGAGACGGGAACGCGGATGTCCTGTTGCGAGAATACGGTGATGACGTCGCCGGGGCGCAATTCCAGGTTCTGGCTCTGGTCGCCGGCCAGCACCAGCCTGCCGAGATCAAAAGGAATCAACTGCGCGCTTAGGTCTTGTGGGCTCTGGCGCTCCAGCACCGCGTAGGCCCAGTTGATGTCGGCGCCGCCGCCTTCTAACTGGGTGCGGCCCTGGGAGCGTTGCACCTCGGAACCGGGATCGGCGGCGATCGCGTCGCCGGGTGAGGTGAAGCCTGCGACGTTGCGCTTTTTCCAATAGTCGCGGGTGACGAGCGATTCCTTGTCAGGGATCACGTCGTGAATCCGCATTCCGGCGCGCCACGGGAAGCGGCCCGGGTTGGATACATTGCCGCGAAGCGTGACAGCATTTTCAAAGCGGGGCGGGACGGTGCGGATCAACAGGAGATCGCCATCCCGGACCAGGGCGGCGAGGCCGGGGACGTCCAACGCGATTTCGGACGTCTCACGGACGGCCCGGTCCCGGATGCGCTCGAGAGAGGCGCGGCGCGAATCGGCGAGAGCGGTCAGGCCGCCGCCGAGCTCGAGCAGGGCGCCGACATTCGTATCGCCCTTCAACTCGTAGATGGCCGGATTCCGGATGCTGCCGGCGACCGCGGCCTGCGGGCCTGCCACGGGAATGTGAATGACGTCACCAGGGAGCAGGCGGACGTCGCGGGTCTTGTCGCCTTTCAGGAGCAAATCATAGACGTCGAACTCCGTCACGACCGCCGCGCCGCGGCGCAGCTGAATGTTGCGCATGGAACCCTGACTGGAAGGGCCGCCCGAGGCGAACAGGACGCTGACGAGTGTGCTGAGAGAGCTGACGGTGTAGGTACCTGGCCGGCGGGCTGAGCCCACGACGAAGACCTGAATGGAGCGAAGCTGGCCCATGTTGATGCTGAGCTCGAAGTTCCGGTAGACGCGGCTGAGTTGGGACTGGAGGTGCCCGGCGAGTTGGCCGTAGGCCAGACCGGAGACGTGGACATTGCCAGCCTGCGGGATGTAGACGGCACCGGAGCGATCCACAGTGAGGGCGAGGTTGAGAGTGACCTGCCCCCAAGTGCGAAGCAGGATCTCGTCGCCGGGCCCGACGACATACTCGGCCGTGACGGGGATCTGCTCGGCAGGTCCAAACGCGCCGGTAGCGCCATCGAAGAGGCGCGCGCCGAATAGAGGGAGCACGCGGCCGAAGGAAGAGGCAATGAAGCGCTGAAATTCGGTAGGGCCTTCGGCCGGTAGCGGCTGGGCAGCGGCGGGAGCGGTTTCAGCTACGGGCGCGCCGGTGCGGACAACATGCGCTACCGCTGCGGGCTCCAGCGGATTGCGGGACTGCTCGACAGCCGCCCTGGCAGCCTGGCACTCCGGCAGGCTCGCACCGCCGGGACTGGAGCAGCGGGTGGCCAGAGCCTGGAGGTTTTCGGGGATTTGGGACGGCGAGGAGCGCGCGAGAAGACAGATCGCAGTTCCCAGCAAAGCCATACGACGGCAGTTCATCAATGGGCGAAATCGCATATTCATTCCTGTTTCCCAAGGAGCCGCAGATTGGGCTCCCACGTCAGTTGAAGCCATCCGCTGAAATTGCGGCGCGGACCGCCGAGCACGGGGACATAAAACCGCTCGTACTGAAACATCGCGTCGAGGAACAGAGTCCTGTGCCAGGCGTAACTGGCCTTCGCTGTCACTGTGTTCTGCGTGGCGCCACCCGGCAGAAACCAGCTACTAATCTTCGCCTGGCGGTAGCTGGCCTCGACCTTGGTACGAGCCGAAAGCCAATAGGTGCCCCACGCCTGGATGGCGCGACCGTCGCGGCCTATGGAGTTGCCGAGAAGCGTGCCGTAGTTGGTGTTTCCGGAGTGGTACTGGCTGTTGTAGTAGATGAAGGTACCGCCGCGGTCGCCGGCGAGCGGAGTAGTGGAGACGGCCTCGGCGCGAAGGCTGAGGTTTGGGAGGCCCGGCACGCGAGAGAGGACCACGCCGGGGCTGAGGGCCGCACGACGCGGGGCGGCGAGTGGGGAGGGATCGTCGTCGCTGTAGCTATCGCTATAGATCGTCAGCCAGTTGCGGAGACCGGGCACGCGGTAGCGGAAGTCGAAGCCGGCTTTGCGGTCGCCGGGATCGGCCTTGTCGCCGAGTTGATAGTCGGTGCCCGTACTAGAAAGAGAGAAGATGTTCCGAGCCAGGCTCCCGGCGGTGATAGGGTGGCCGGTGCCCCAGAGAATGGACCAGCGGCTGAAGCCGAGCTCGAGGTTCTCTGTCAGTTTGAATGTGACCTTGGCGGAGTTGAACCACGGACGCCAAGCGTATCTGTGACCGCCGAGCTTGCCGATCACCAACTCGGCGCGGATTTCACCGAGCAGACGGAGACCGCCGGGCAACCGGTAGGGGTGGATCATCGTGAGCCTGGCGTTTTTGGTAGGCTCGGCGTTGTTGCTGAAGGACAGGGGCGCTGCTTGAGAGGAACCGTAGAAGAGAGACTGCTTGCCCACTGATACTTCAAAATTGGCCACGCGAACACCTGCATAGGCTTCGAGAGGACGTAGGCGATCTACCGTGGGGCGCGACTCGGCGTCGCGGATTGGGTCCTGATCCAGGTTGGCGATCAACTGCCGCACCGGGATCTCAAAGGCAGGCACGGACGGGGCGTGCTGATACTCGCCGCGATAGTAGGCGAAGAAGGGCCCGGACTCGGCGCGCAGACGAAAACCGGCGTTGCCCGTCCATCCGCGGCCAAACGGACGGCCGAAATCGTTGGACCAGGTTTGTCCGAAGTGGAAGCTATCGTTCAGGACGGGTCCGGCGAGCGCCCCGGCACGAAGGTAGACTGCTTCGAGAACCACCGCCGAGGCGCCGGAGGGTACAACTGCAAATTCGCGCCTTAGAGCGGCGAGGAGCGGGCCGGCGGCGCGGGCGACGGGCGAGGCAGGCGCAACGTCGAGGGCTTCGAGGCCCTCTTCGGCCTCCAGCGTCTGGCGGAGACATTCGGCACGGGTCCACGGCCGCAGACCGGACGTCTGCGTGGGGATCAGGCCAAAGGCGGCGAGGCGATCGAGTGCCGGATAGATCCAGCTATCGATGGGTACGGAGACGGAACCCGCCGACGCTGCGAGGCCGGGGGCGGAGAGGGCAAACGGATCTGAGTGGCGCGACTCGGCATTCACCACTGAGCGGCCGATCAGCCATCCGAGCGCAGCGCCGGCCAACAGATCGGACGGGAAGTGCTCGCGGGCCGGCAGGCGACTGAGGGTGGCGGCACTGGCCAGGCCGTAGACGGCCAACTTGGTGAGCCATCCGGAATAACGCTGCGCGATGACCGGCGCGATGGCCCATGCGGCGGAGGCGTGCATTGAGGGAAAACTGGATGAAACTGCCTGTGAATGGTGGAAACGGCCCGCACCGCTTTTTTCGTCGGGACGCTCCCGCCATGTCGCAAGATGAATGATCTGGGTGGCGATCAGACTGCCCGCGGCGGCCCGCGCGCTGAGGATGGCCGTCTCCTGGGCGAAGTCGTCGGAGTGCTTCCAGCCGTACCACGAGAGATAGGCTGGAACAGCGGCTAACGCACCCAGGCTGAGGTTGGAAGCCAGAGCGCCGCGACTGGCGGCGGAGGGGCTGGAATGGAGGCGCTCCTTCATGTTGCGTTCATCGCTAGCGAGCAGGTAGCTGGTGGCGCCGGCAAGAGGGGCTATCCAGGCCAGATCCTTGCCGCGGACTTTGGCAGGGCTAGTCCAGATCCGCTTCTGATCCCGCAATAGCGCTCTGGTGATACTCTCCACCGGACGGGTATAGGACGGGCGCTTCAGTTCCGGGACCGGCTCCCTGTCGGCCTGAGCGGAACACGGAAGCGCCAGGATGAGGAACCCGAGTGCCATGCGAGTGGAAGTGATGCCTGGACCTTTCATGGACGGATCGGAGCGAAGACGAGGCTAGCGGGCGTAGCTCACGCACTGTGAGTCCCATTTGCCGAATCACATCAACATCAAACGGGCGTATGCGCGGGCGCACCTGTGGCTCGCCCTCTCACTGGATGCCATTGCAGCGGATGATCCCGATCGGGTCCACCGGCTGATGTTCTGCGGGAATCACCGCACAACATCACAACGAATACCACCGCTAATCAGCGGTCTATTCCCTCATCTGAGACTTACCAGTATTCACTTACCTCTGACGGCAAGAGGAGTAGGCCATGGCTATTCGGCCAGGTAGACACTTCTCACACCTTGAGTCCAACGAGTGTTACCACCGGATGCCCCGCCCAGCTGTTTGCCGGAAAGGAATGATCCGGCGCACTGAACAGGTAGTGTCACCACCCCTCGCTTGCTCTCACAGAATTTCACGTTTCGTCCGAAATGCACTTCGCCAATGGCGCCACATCAGCGCACGGAGCGGAAATGATAACTCCCGGATTCCAGTGGCACGATAGACCGGCCGTCTTCCACGCGGGTGGCGCGGATGGCGCGCCCCGATTCGGTGATGGCGCCGGCTGGCATGTGGAGCGTGGCCGTGGAGTTGGGCGGGATGGTGAGATCGAGGGTGAAATCCGATGTCCCCTGCTTCCAACCGACGGCGATGGGGCCATAGGGGCCATCGTAGGAGGCGCTGATGGATTGACCGGGGGCGGCGCCGGGCTTGATGATCAGCCGCTGGAAGCCGGGGCCATCCGTCTCTATGCCGGCGAGATCGCGAAACATCCATTCGGCCACGGCACCAAAGGCGTAGTGCGAGAACGAATTCATACTGGGATTGAAGAAGCCCTTGTCTTTCGTGAACGAGTTCCAGCGCTCCCAAACGGTCGTGGCGCCGTTTTCCACCTCATAGAGCCAGCCCGGAAACTGCCGCGAGGTGAAGAGTCCGACGGCTGAGGCGTGCTGGCCGTTGGCGGTAAGGACCGGCAGCAGGGCGCGGGTGCCGAGAAAGCCTGTGTTCATGCGGCCACCGTTGGCCTGAATGAGCTCAGCGAGCCGTGCCGCGGCGGGGCGGCGCTGATCTTCGGGAAAGATGCCGGCAAAGAGCGCCAACGCGTAGGCGGTCTGATTGTCGATGGTGAGGCGCGCGGGCGTTGGCGAGTAGCGCTTGAGAAACGCCGTCTGGATCTGGCGGAACCACTCCTTGTACTGAGCGGCGGCGGCAGTGCGGCCAGTTGATTCGGCCATGCGAGCCATCAGGCTGGAGGTATAGGCGAAGTAGGCGGCGTCGATCAGCTCCAGGGGAGTCTCGGAGTTGATGTTGAGCCAATCGCCCCAGGGATTGCCGATGCGAGCGCCTTCCCAATTGGGGCTCTGCGCGCGGCGGAACTGCATGAAGCGCTCCATGGCGGCCCAGTGGCGATCGATGACGCGGCGGTCGCCATAGACCTGGAAGATGGTGAAGGGGCAGATGATGCCGGCGTCCATCCAGGCGGTGCCGTAGGCGGCCTTGCCGTCGCCATGCTGCATGGGGTAGGGGGCATAGTCGGTGAAGGCTCCGTTGGGGCGCTGCGCCTCCTCCAGATCATCCAGCCACTTGGTGAAGAAGGCGGCCACGTCGGCGTTGTAGGAGGCTGTGCGGATGTAGGCCTGGGCATCGCCAGTCCAACCGAGGCGCTCGTCGCGCTGGGGGCAATCGGTGGGGAGCTCGACGAAGTTGGAGCGTTGGGTCCAGACGATATTGCGGAAGAGCTGATTCACGGCCGGATCGGAGGACGTGAACGTGGACGTGAGCGGGGTATCGGAGTGGACGACAACGCCGGTGATGGAATCGAGCGTGGGCCGGCCGGGGTAGCCGGTGACTTCGACGAACTGGAAGCCGTGGTAGGTGAAGCGCGGAGTCCATGTCTCGCCGGCAGGATCGCCACGGAGGATATACGTATCAGTGGCGCGGGCGCGGCGGAGGTTTTCCGTCATGAGACGGCCGTCGCTGTGGAGCATCTCGGCGAAGCGGAGTTGGACTCGGGTGCCGGCGGGACCCTGGACCCGGAGGCGCGCGACGCCGGAGAAGTTCTGGCCCAGATCGTAGACGAAGACGCCTGGCGCCGGCTCGGTGAGGCGTTTGGGGCGGAGATCCTCGATGGGACGAATGGGCGGGCCTGAGTAGGCCTGAAGGCGAGGCGGCGGGATAAAGCCGAGGTCGATTTCGCGCTCGCCGGAAGTGTCGAAAAACGGCGCCTTCAGAGAGCCATTCCGGGCGGCGGGCACGGCGGGCTGCCATTTGGCATCGTCGAACCCGGGCTTGGACCAGTTGGGCGGCTCCAGGCGGGCGTCGTAGGTCTCGCCCATGAGGATGTCGGCCTCCTGAAGCGCACCGGTGGCCTGTTTCCAATTGGGAGCGGTGGGCACAACTGTGGAGGAGCCATCTGTATATTCGATTTCGAGTTGTGCGCGGAGCGCCGGCGTGCGGCCGTAGAAGTTGCGTCCGGTCTTATGCGGCCCGTAGCCGACCAGGAGCCCGTAACCGACGTAGCCCGAATACCAACCATCAGCGACGATGAAGCCGAGCGCGTTTGTGCCTGGATGGAGCAGCGCGGTGACGTCGTGGGCGTTGTAGTAGGCACGGCGTTTGTAATCGGACCATCCGGGAGAGAACATCTGCTCGGAGACGCGGCGGCCGTTGATGTAGGCGTCGTAGATGCCGAGGGCGGTTGCGTAGAGAGTAGCGCGGCGGACGGTTTTGGCGATCGCCGTGAATTGCTGGCGGTAGTAGCGGGCCGGCGGCAGATGGAGGCTCTTGCGATCCGTGGGGAGCGGGGTGGAGTCCGGATGGGAGATCCATTCGGCGCTCCAATCGGCAGGCGTCAGCAGTCCCATCGCAAAGCGCGCGGGAGCGCTGAAGGCGGTGGGGCGGTTGTCCTTGTCCCAGACCAGGACTTTCCAGTGGACGACGCGGCGGGAGACAAGGGGCAAGCCGGCGTACTCCACCTGGGTGGATTGAGGGGACGGGACGCGGCCCGTATCCCAGAGATCTCCTTTCCCGGCTGCCAGCGCTTCGGGCGAGGATGCGGCGAGGATGCGATATGCAGTTTGTTTCTGGCCCCTGGCGGCGGATTGAAGCTTCCAGGAAAAGCGAGGCCTCGCATCTTCGACGGCCGTGGGGTTGGCGAGGTATTCAGTGCGAAGGGCGTGAACCTGGACAGCCTGCGGCTGGGCGGAGAGCGGCGCGGCCAGTAGAAGAAGGGCGACGATACGCATGGCGGACACCAGTGTATCGCCGCGAGGGAGCGGCCGAGCTTAGCGGCCGGCGCCGTTGTGTTTTCTGACTCCGGCGGGACTGTGGCGCAGCGCGTTTTCGAGGGCTTCGCAGAAGAAGTACTCGCCCCACATCACGCTCTCATCCACGCCCAGCGCCTTGTGAATGTGATAGACGCCGCCCTTGAGGATTCCTTCCCACTTGGCGTCATCCTTGGCTGTGTGCTTTTCGCAGAGGGTGCGCAGGATGCGGAGCGCGCTGGAGTAGTAGTAGAAGCCTTTCACCGGATCGGGCAACTGGCGGCAGAGGCGGAGCAGGCCGGCTGCGGCGATGGCGGCAGCGGAGGTATCGAGCAGGTGGCGGCTGTCGTCGGGCGCCTGGAAATCCCAGGACGGCACACCGTCCGGATTGGTGTGGGTCAGATAATAATCGGCACAGCCCTGCGCGGTGGCCAGGAAGCGCGGGTCGCGCGTGTACTCATAGCAACTGTTGAAGCCGTAGAGTGCCCAGGCGAGGCCGCGGGACCAGCAGGAATCGCCACGGAAGCCCTGATGAGTGGTCTGCCGGAGAAACTCGCCGGATTGGAGGTCGAAGAGACCTTCGTGGGCCGTAGAGCCATCGCCGCGAACGAGGTAGCGGCGCGTGGTGAGGGCGTGGCGGATGGCGATATCGCGCAGCTTACGGTCTCCGGTTTCGCGGGCCGCGTAGAAGATGATGGCCACGTTCATCATGATGTCGATGAAGATGGAGTCTTCGCTGACGAACGAGCGAAGATACTGGCCCTTTTCCTGGAACCGCAGGGCCATGGTCTTGCCGGCCTGAACGATGACGTCGTTGAGCTTGGGATCTCGTTCCAGTTGCAGCCAGCGGTGGTAGGTGGAGAGGAAGATGAAGCCGAGGTCGTGCACATCTTTGTCATACTGGCGCGGCTCCAGCGGCCGCGAGTACTCGATGGCTCTATCCATCCAAAAAGCGCTGGGGCTGCCGGCCTCAGTAGCGCGGCGGTGGAAGATCCACATCATGCCGGGCAGGAAGCCGTCGCACCAATGGGTCCACGCCGGCCCCTCGTGCTTCCACTTCCCGTTCTTGGTGTAGATGGGGTAGAAGCCAGGGTGTTTTTCCACCAGACGCTTCACCTGTTTCTCTGCGAAGGTGAGGGTGTCCGCCAACAGGGTGCGGTCGATTTCGGGTCCAAATTGAATCACGGCTATTGATCTCCCGGTGCTTTCAGGGTACGCCAAACCATGGAATATCCGCTTGACAACTTCGGCCGGTTGCCGCGCAACAGCAGCAGCGACGAGCCTTTGGAGGCCATGCCGATCTCAGCAGGAGGCAAGCGCAACTCAGGCCGCAGATTGTTGAACATCGTCTGCATGGATCGCTCCAGCGACGGGATATCGATCGATGCCGGGAATGCGCCGGTCTTGTTCTCGAAGTCGATCCGCAGCGGCACGATGGCCACGAAGCAGTGCCCGAAGGGGAAGTCGCGGCAGACCACCTGATCGAGCCGGGCGCTGATGCGCGCGCCCTTTGGCACCAGGATCTGCCCATCCCGCTGCGCGTTCTTTGTCACCTCGAAGTTCACAGGGTCACCGGTGGCAGCCTTGCTGAGATCAAGGGTCTCGACGAGCTTCGTGTTGAGCAGCAGGTCTTTAGGCAGAGTCACGACGACCTGCGCCGCGGCCGGCGTGGCGTCCGGCGCAGGCTCATCGAAAATGAGTGTTGATTCTCCGGAGTACTGCTTGCAGCGCGAGAATACGGTCTTATTGCGGCTGTCCAAGCCCTGAACGCCGGTGAGCGTCATATCCATCATGACGGGCAGAACATAGGTACGGTCGCCGATGGGCAGGCGGGCATATTCGATGAGCTTGTATCCGCGCGCCAGCGGAATCTGGCGGGGGATCTCATCGACCGTCATCTCCAGGCGGATCAGATCCAGAGAGTCCTTGTCGTGCCAGACATGGCCCTGATAGCCGACCTCGCCCTCGGCGCCGGCGACCCGCATCAAGTACTTGCTAGCGGTCATCGGGACCTTGTAATGGAATTTGTGGGCGGGTTTCCCGTTCACATCCTCCAGCCCGAGGTAGTGAAACTTAGCCTGGCCTGTAAGGAAAATGCTTTTGGCGTGCAGAGCGAAGTCGCCCGTTCCGATGGCGCCCATTCCGCCGACGAGTTTGGTGACGTCTGTTTCCTCGAACTTCGGGGAGCCGGGCCAGGCGTAGAGTTCCCTGCCCTCCGCCAGTGCGACTTCGAGACGGATGGTGTCGAGCAATTGGAACTTCTTGGTGGATGGAGTGCGCTGGCTGCGCTCGATGGTCTCGACGCAGGTGAAATTGGGCATGCTGCGAAGCATCTCGCTGACCACATGCTGGACTCGGCCAATCAGGATCAGTTCCGGCGTCACGGGCTGGCTGGAATCATATTGAGCCCATGACGGCGCGAGCGGCATAAGAAATAGGCAGAGCCGTGCCCGACGAAGCATACCAAGAGTATAGGCTTTCGGCCATCTGCTATCCTCACGTCTATGGCCGTCAAAGTAACAGTTTTTAATAATGGCCCCCTTCGGATCGAAGGGGACGCCGGGGATTTCGCGATCTGCGATGCCCAAGGCAACGCGTTTGGGCTTGCCGGGCGAGCGGCCATCGGGCTGTGCCGGTGTGGACTCTCGGCCAACAAGCCGTTCTGCGATGGGTCACATGCCAGGCAGGGTTTTGAATCGGTTTGCGAGGCGCGCGAGCTGCCACCGGTCAAGCCAAAGGTATAAACGGAACGAACCAACTCAGAGGGAACGTGATGAAGCGGATGTTATGGGCGTTTGGGACAAGCGTGCTGGCCTTGTCCCTGATGATATCGGGCTGCTCCAAGAAGGAGTCCGAGGCAGAGAAACAACTCGCCGAAACGCAGAAGCAGTTGGAAGAGGCGAAGAAGAAGCTGGAGGAAGCTGCCGCAAAGGCTGAGCCGGCGGTTGAGTCCGCTGGGGCGGCGGCAGGCGCTGTGGCGGCCAAAGCGGGCGCAGTCGCCAATTCTGCAGTCTCACGAGCGAAGAGCGACGTTGCGGCGACCAAGACTGGCCTGGCCAACAACGCAGCGGCCATCGACCAGAATAAGGCAGCCATCAACCAGAACAGGGCTGGCATCGAGAAGAACTCCTCCGGCATTGAGCAGAACCGACAGGGCGTGGAAGAGGCCAAGCGCATGGCTGCGCCGGCGCCCATTCACACAATCCCGGCCGGCACGCCGCTCTCGGTCCGCACGACGGGCAAGCTCTCGACGAAGACAGCGGCCAATGGCTCGCTATTTGAAGCGACGCTGGATCAGCCTCTCGAAATCGATGGGTACCTGGTGGCGGCCCGTGGCGCCACGGTGGAGGGCGTTGTGGTGAGCTCGGATCCAGGCGGCCGGGTGAAAGGCGTGGCATCCATCACGGTGGCGTTGCGCCGCATCATCATGGCCGACGGCAGGAGCCTGGCGATCAAGACCGGCCAGTTTGCGGCCGAGGCGAAGAAGAGCGGTGGGAAGGACGCGTTGAAGGTGGGCGTCGCATCGGGTATTGGCGCGGCCATCGGCGCGATCGCGGGTGGCGGCAAGGGCGCGGCGATCGGCGCCGGCGCGGGCGCGGCCGGCGGCACGGGCATGGTGCTAGGAACCAGGGGAGCGGCCGCGGAATTGCCGGCCGAGACAGTGCTTTCCTTCAAGCTGGCGGCTCCGGTCAATGTGCAGGAACTGAAGAGATAGAGTGAACGCGGTGAGACCACGCGGGACCATGTTGGGGCGACTCCGCTCCAGGCTGTTCACCATTCCCGCGGCGTCTTTGGCAACGGCGGTGCTCATCAGCACCGCCGTTGTCACTTTGGTGTTCGGCTATTGGGCACGCTGGCAGGAGTGGCTCTACCGCCTTTGGGGCGGCACAGTGCTATTTATATTCGGCGCTCGCGTGAAAGTGCGCGGCGCAGAGAACCTGACGCCAGGTTCGAACTACGTGATCGTCTCCAACCACTTGAGCCTGGTGGACACGCCGGTGATGTTCCGCTGCCTGCCCGTCCCTTTCAAGTTCCTGGCCAAGCACGAACTTCTCAAGGTGCCCTTCATCGGCTGGTATCTGAAACGGGCCGGACACCTAACGGTGGACCGGGCGTCGCTGCGATCCTCGATCACGAGCATGAACGAATGCGCACGGCTGATCCGCGAGAAACATCTTTCGGTGCTAATCTTCGCCGAGGGCACGCGGAGCCTGACGGGCGAGATGCAGCCTTTCAAAGAGGGTGCGGCGTACCTATCGATCCAGTCCGGCGTACCAGTGGCGCCCGTGGCACTGGTGGGGACGTGGGATGTACTGCCGGCGAAGTCTGCGCATTTCATGCCGGGCGACGTGGAGATGCGCATCGGCACTCCGCTCAGCCCGGAAGGCTACACGCTGAAGACGCGCGGAGCCTTCACGGCGCTGATGGAAGAGCGCGTGCGGGCGCTGATGACGGACCCACTCGGCTAAGGCGTCTGCCGTCGGATCTGATCGATCATGGCCGTGGTGAAGGCGTCCACGAAAGTGCGGCCGCCGTTCATGAGGTTGTCACGGGTCATGTAGTCCACTTCAAAATCCGGCAGCGCGCCCACGTTTTCGATGAAGTCGGTAGGCGGCAGGCCTGGCGCGGTGACGAGCTTCCCGCGGGTGCCGAGCGAGATGCTGAGCGCCACGTTGCCTTCTGTGTAAAAGCCGCTATCCGGGTTGTAGGAGAGCCCGCCGCCGCCGGCCGTCTGCTTGCCGAACATCAGAGCGCGTCCGACGTCCTGGAGGACGGAAGGAAACACATCGGCGGAGGAGGTGGAGAACTCGTCGATCAGCACGATCATGGACTTGTCATAGGCCCCGGGCGCGGGCTGCAGATCGAGCGAGAACCCGCAGATGGGCAGCGGCCCGGTGATGCCGCGATACTCCTTGTAGGCCGTGTCCAGGTCATTGAAGAACACCTTCAGATAGGCGCGGGTGGCCGCGTCGGCGCCGGATTCGAGAGCCGCCTCATAGTCCGCACGGGCGCTATTCACCATGCTGAGAGTGGGCCGGAATTCGTCCCCGACCGTGCGGAACGGGTAGTAGATCAGGCGCGTGAGGATCTCGTTGGTCAGGCAGACATCGCCGCCAGGATTCCGCATCACGTCGACGATCAGCCCGTTGGTGTTGGCACGGAAATAGGCGATCTCCGAATCGATCGCGCGGAGCATGGAGGCACGGCCACTAGCGCCGCTGGGAAACTCGGGAATGCGCAGGAAGCCGATAGTGTAGCCGGCCGCCTCGTAAGTCCCGGTGTAAATGGGGTCAAAGGCGCCGCGTCCCAGGCGGACGATGAAATTGGAGGGAAGCGTGAAGACCGGAGGCACGGCGCCGAAGTTGCGGAGCCGCTTGAAGGCGGGCGCCCGCCGCTCAGAGAGCGAGAGGCGGGCGGGGCCGCTAAGCGCGGACATGGGAGTGGGCACGGAGCCGATCTGCGTGAGGGGCGTGCCGGATTTCAACCACGGCATCGTGTATGTTTCCAGCGCGCCGGTAGCCGCACGGCGCACCACTACCGTGGCGCGGACTCCCACCTCATGGGCGCGCGGGATCACCTGCTGCACGCGAAAGGTGATCTGATCCAGAGCCCAGCGGCGGGTAGCGCGGGGATTGGCGAACGATTGCAGCTTGGCAACGCGGCTGGTCCACGCCTCGGCCGTCTCCCCGTCGACGGAGACCAGTTCGTCGCCGATCTGGAAGGGATATTGCGAAGCCGGCAGCCAGGTGCGGTTGATGCTCTCGATCAACGCCACGTCGTCGTAGAAATCAACCAGGAAGGGCAACTCGGCCGCGAAATCGCTTTGCAGGAAGTAGCCGGAGTGGAGATCGCGCAACGAGGCGATGTACTCCATGCAGATCTCGTAGTATTCGAGGTCGTCCTTGGCGGCGGCGACGCGTGCCAGCCACGGCTGGATCTGGAGCGCATCGTATTGGAATGCATCCATTTTCCACTGGTAGGGGGCGTACGCCTTGGCCACCGAGCCGGCCAGTTGTTCGAAATCGACACGCCGCTGAGCGGCAGTGGTCTGGGCGGCGGCAGACAGGCTCAGAAAGAAAAAAGCCAGAGCGAGCCAGCAGAACCTGCCTGACTTGATAGAATGTTGGCTTACCGGATGACCGGTGCCGGGAGGTAGTGATAAGGTGATCGCCATGGTTCTCCGATTTTATAGTTGTCTGTTTGCCCTTGCGCTGGGGCTGTTCATGACAGGCGTGTCTGGGGTGCTGTTGCTCAGCGGCTCGCAGAACTACAAGTTTGACATGCTGCCCTTCTGGAAAGGGGAGAGCGCCTTGTACGGCCTGCTGGCGCTTGGGATTCTGGGCATCGCGGCGGCAGCTCTGGCGCTGCTGGGCAAATTGAAACCGTTGATTGTGCTTTACACGCTGGCGGCGTTCGCCCTCCTGGTTTATGGCTATTTCGTCAGCCCCGTATACCGGTTTGGCGGTGAGGCCGAGGCGAAGTCCACACTATGGCTCGTCTTGGCAGCGTTGGCCGCATTCCTCGCGTCACTGATGCATCTCAAGAGCCCCAAGCGCGCGTGAGCGCAATTGGGAATTGAGTAGACCGTCCCCGAATTACCAGAGCTCGTGAATGGGCTTGTACTCTTCGTCCTGGTTGGTGGGCACGAGGGCGAAGCCGCGGTTGAGCGGATCGTCGCGATAGACTTTCGTCCAATCGATGCCTAGCGCCGAGTAGATGGTGGCCTCGAAATCTTCGGGGCGGATCTCGCGGTTGGCAGACCAACCGAAGTCGTTGACCACAGCGCCAACCGAATCGGTTTTGCCGATGGCCCTGCCACCCTTTACGCCGGCGCCGGCCATCATGGCCGATTGGGTGAAGAAGTGGTCGCGTCCCCCACCTGAGTTCAGCGGCCCGACGGTACGGCCGAATTCACCCAAACAGAAGACCAGCGTCTCATTGAGCAGACCGTCGTTCTTGAGGTCGGCGATTAGTGTGCCCAACGCTGCATCAAAGGTGCGGCCCGTGGAGGTGGCACTGGCCGGATTCAAGCCATTGCCGGTGTAGATGTTGGTGTGCAGATCCCATCCGCCCACGGTAATTTGAATGAAGCGCGTTCCCAGGCGGGAGCGCAGAAGATTGCGCGCCGCGATGCAGGCATTGCCGAAACCGGTTGTGCCATAGCGTGCGCGTTCGGCGGCATCGAATGTAAATACCTTGTCGACATCGCCGTTGTACATCAGCATGCGGGCGCTGAGGTTGAACTGTTCCATCTCCTTGACACTGGGCCCGATCTCGCCCCAGGCGCGAGTCTCGGCGTCCAGTTCCAGCAGCAGTCCATAGCGCCGGTCGAAATTTGCCGCGCCGACGGGGCTCTGCGTGTTGCCGAGTCCATTGCCGCCGGGATTGACATAAAACGGAGCATGGCGAGGAGAGAGATAGCCCTGCGACGGCCCCCCACCGGAGTTGAGCGAAAGAAACGCAGGGAGGATGGAATCCGGATCGCCCAGTTCCCGCGAGACCACGGAGCCGATGTGTGGTGCGATTTTCGAAAGCCCGGAGAGGGGATTGCGCCCGATCTGAACCCAAGACTGAACGAGGCCATGGACCAGCGCGTAGGCACGCGCCGAGCGAACCATCGCCAGAGAATCTATCTGCTCAGCCAGTTTGGGAAATAGCCCGCGGGGCCAACGGAGATCGCCGTAGGAGGTGGGCTCCATCGCCGGCAGTGTCCACGCGCCTTCCTTCAGATCAAAAGTATCCGCGTGAGAAGGCCCGCCGGCCATCATCACAAAGATCACGTTCTTGGCCGTGCCCATCGGCGTGGATGCGCCCTTGGCGATGGTCTCCAGCGAGCGGCCAGGCAGGAAGAAACTGCCGGCTACGGCAGCGCCGGCGTGCTGGAAGAAGACGCGGCGATCGATGGCGGGCCGCCGCCAGAAGTGGGTACCGGAATCAGGAGTGCGGGGCTTCATGAGATCTCCCTCTTAATAGCTGAACAGGAACTCGGTCTTATTGATGAGCGCCCAGGCGAGGTCTTCCACGTTTGTGTTGCGATTAGAATTGGCGCGTGTCAGGAACTTCATGGCGACGCCACGCTCGTACTCGGTGGGCGAGCGGGAGATGAAGGTCAGAAACATATCGTCGACGACTGCGGTGTTGTCCCTGTTGGCGGCCATTCTGACCAGATACGGCGACGCGGTGGCGCCGGTGGCCCGCACGCGGTTGTTCACCACAGAGGAGTTCATCATGTTGAGCCACATAAGAATCGAGCCGGATTGTGATCGCGGCAAAGTGTCCCGGTTACCGCGGTTGAACGAGTTCATAAAAGCGTTGGCGGTGCCATCGGAGCGGGGCTCGACGGGCTCCGGCAACTGCATAGCCCAGGACACTTTATCGGCATAGCCGCCAATGGTGTAGGCGGGCATGAGGGCTGTGGATTTGGTGATGGCGTCGTGCACTTCCTCGGCTTCCAGACGGCGTGGAATGTGGCGGGCAAACAATGGTGCCTGGGTAATGTTCCATTCGCCCTCGTAGCGGGAGCTAAGCTGATAGGCTGTGCTACTGGCTAGAAAACGCAGTGTTTCGCGCAGATTGTAGTCGTTATCGCGCACAAAAGTGGCCAATTTCTCCAGGAGCAAAGGATGGGAAGCCTGGTAGGTCCAACCGGCGGGCGGCTCCACGCTGGGGTCCAACCGGGCGGGATCCAAGCCGTCCACCGGCTCCGCCAACGCCAGATTGAACATCGCTTTCCAAAGCCGGTTGGCGTAGTTGCGGGCAAACATGGGATCGCGCGTCATGTTCTGCGCAAACGAGGCTCGCCAGTCGCCGGTGGCGGCTGTGCCGTCACGGTACATGGGAGGCAGGTTGGTGGTGGAGACGCCGTTGATCACCTGCGGAACGCGATTGGGGCGATTTCCGTAGTTCGTGTTGAGCGTGTAGAATCCGTTGGCGCGCTCCACGATATTGGTGGAGTTGGTGTAAAAATTGGTGGTATCGTTCCCGGGGTAGCCCTGGATGCTGGTGCGGGCGAAGTGAGCGGCCATTCGCTGGGCTTCCAAACGGGTGGCCTTGGCGCCCCAGGCGGATACCTGATCGAGATGGAACCTGCCGTTGTGACAGCTCAGGCAATCGTAGTGGGAGAGGCCCAGGAACGCCGTAGTTGCCTTGACCATTGTGAGATCGTAGGTGTCTTGAGCGGGGCCCATCGGCGCCAGACCGCGGAGCAGAAAATTGGCGCCGGCCGTGGCACGGTCATAGTTGTTGCCGGTGGCCGTGACCATTTCCCAGGCGATGTCGCGCCAGGGCTTGCTGGTGGCGATAGCGTCCTTGATGTATTCGAACAGCCGGTTGCGGCCTTCCTGGCCCTGATTCCGGTTTTGCGCCGTCTGGGCGTTTTGCAGCAGGTCACCCAGCCAAACGGTCCATTTGTCGTTGAACTCAGGTGAGTTCAGGAGCCTGTCGATGAGCGCATCACGCTTGTCCACGGCAGCATCGGATGTGAAGGCGACGATATCGGAGGCGGACGGAATGCGGCCCGTGAGATCCAGCGTCACGCGGCGGAGGAACTCCTCGTCGGTGCAGATGGCCGCCGAGGAGATGCCTTCGGCTTCGAGCCGGCGGAATATCTCCTCGTCGATAAAACTGCGAACCGGCATCTCCTGGGGCGCCACCGCACGCCCAGCGGAGCGGGACTTTCCAAGGGCACGGGAGAACGCAATGGTGCGTTCATACGCTTCGCTGCGAGCCCGTGCAGCCCGATTGAGCGTCTCGTCGGGCGCGACAAGGTAGCTGCAATTCTGTCCAGAAGCTGGCGGAAGGTCGGCGAGCTCCTGAGCGTGGGCGGGCAACGCGAGCGAGCCGACGATTGAGGCCATCAAAGAGAGATGGAGTATACGGAAAGTCATGGTCACCCCGGATGGCCGAATTATAGCAAGAACCGGCCGCTCTTCTATTGAAACCCAGGCTTCGGCCGCATGTTTCGGGAACGGAGATTTCGCGCGGCGCGTCCTGACGGGCATGAAGTGGATCATCGTGCTGGTCGTAGCGGCAAACGGGTTGATTTTCGGCCAAGGCAACTGGCAAAGGGACTTCCAGAAACACCACGTCACGGCCGGGCTGGGCGTGGCGCTGCCGGGAGGCGACCTGAAGCCTTACTACAAGAGCGCATTTGGCTGGAGCGTGGCTTATGGCTACCGGCCGGTGAAATGGCTGCAAGCTGATTTTGGCTACGATGGGGCCTATAACGCGGCGGATGTGAACGCGTACCAGGACAGCGGTTACGGCCCGCTGCGCATCACGGACTATCAGACGTTCATCCCCGTGGGCGGGCGTGTGGTGCTGCCGCTGGCGCGCGGCCGGGTGGAACTCTATGGTGGTGGCGGCGGAGCCTACGCCCGGTATTCCGAATCACTGCGGCAGCCGGATGACTATACGAATATCGGTTGCCCGAGCTGCCAGGCGCGCGACGGCTGGGGCTACTACGCGATGGCTGGCGGGAGCGTGGCTCTGGATGCCGGTCAGCGATTCCGCCTGGGTGTGATTACACGAGCCTACCGGGTGGAGACGAAGGGCGCTATTGTCGGTGTTCTGCCCGGTTGGCGAACCGATGACCGGTGGATGAACACGTATGTGACGTTGACCGCGAGCTTCTGATTGCTGAGCTACTTGATCTCTTTGGAGTTGACGGTGGCGGGCTCGACACCCCAGTTTTCGCGAATCACGAGCGTTTGATCCGAGTAGAAAGTCCGGCGGCCGGTCTGGCCGAACGCAGTGGGCACTGCGGTGATGGTGTAGCCCTCTTTGGAGGCGGTGACGGTGAACTTGTAGCCAGTCTTCTCACCCAGCGCGAAGTCTCCGGGGATCAGATCGGCGGCGGCGGGTCCGGCAGTACCGGAGGCGGGCGGTCCGAGCTGCACCAGGGTTTCGGCGAACTTGCCGAACTGGGAGAAGTACTGAGTTTGCGCCGTATGGATGGTCCCGATCTGCTTGGTAGCTGCCATTTCCATGGCCAGTTGGCGGGCGCTGGCCAGTTTGGGCGCGGCGATGGCGGCGATCACCAGAATGATGGCGATGACGATCAGCAACTCGATCAGCGAGAAGCCGAGGCGGCGGCGGGAGACGGGCCGGCGGGAAGTGAGTGACGAGCGCATGGTGATACCTTCCTCTATCTTAGACGCACTCAGGCCGGCAGGCGTGGAGAGAAGTTGAGCTGGCGAAGTTGGGCGGCGAGAGCGGGCAGCAGGTCCAGACGGAGCGAGTTGGCGCCATCGGAAAGGGCCTGCGGCGGATTGTCGTGGACCTCCAGGAAGACGCCATCGACGCCGACAGCCACGGCCGCGCGCGAGAGGGGCGCGATGAACTGCGGCGCGCCACCGGCGCCAGGCAGTTGAACGGAGTGGGTGGCATCGAAAATGACCGGATAGCCGGACTCCCGCATCACGACTAGCCCGCGCATATCCACGACGAGGTTGTTGTAGCCGAACGACGAGCCGCGCTCGGTCAGGAGAATGCGGGTGTTGCCGGTGGAGGCGACTTTGTCCGCGGCGTGGCAGATGTCGTGCGGCGCGACAAACTGCCCCTTCTTGATGTTGACGACGCGCCCGGTGCGGCCGGCCTCCAGCAGTAGATCGGTCTGCCGGCAGAGGAATGCGGGGATCTGGAGAATGTCGGTGACTTCGGCGACGGGGCCGGCCTGATCCGGCGTGTGGATATCGGTGACAATGGGAAGCCCCGTGGCTTCTTTGACGGCGGCGAGGATGCGGAGTCCCTCGGTCATCCCCGGTCCGCGATAGGCCTCGCCGGTGGAGCGGTTGGCCTTGTCAAAGGACGCCTTGAAGACGAACGGCTCGCCTAGCGCCTGCCGGATAGCCTGGGCCATGAAGAGGGTATGCTCGCCCGACTCAATGACGCACGGGCCGCAGGTGAAGACCAGAGAGCCGTCGCCGAAGACAACTCCGGGCGCGATGGAGACTGGTGTCATTCGGCAAAGAGCGGATTGGATTCGGTATTCAAGCGTTTCAGCCGGTATTGATAAGCCGCGCCGATGAACGCCTGGAAGAGCGGGTGTGGCGTGAGCGGCTTCGACTTGAACTCCGGATGGAACTGGCAGCCGAGGAAGTACGGGTGATCCGGAAGTTCGCAAATTTCGACGAACTTGCCGTCCTGTGAGCGGCCCGTGATGCGGAGGCCCTGACTGGTGAGCTGCTCCTCGTAGGCTCGGTTGAACTCAAAACGGTGGCGGTGGCGCTCGCTGATCTGCTCCACACCGTAGGCGCGGCGGGCGAAGGAATCTTCGGCCAGGTGGCAATCGTAGGCGCCCAGGCGCATGGTTCCGCCCAGTTCTTCGACGCCCAACAGATCGCGCAGCTTGTAGATGACGGGATGGGGGGCGGCGTTGTCGAACTCGGTGGAATCCGCTCCGGCCAGGCCGCAAACGTTGCGGGCAAACTCGATGACAGCCGTCTGCATGCCGAGACAGATTCCGAAATAGGGCACCTGTTTCTCGCGGGCGTAGCGGATGGCGTGCAGCATGCCCTCAATGCCGCGCTTGCCGAAGCCGCCCGGCACCAGAATGCCGTCGTAGTGCTCGAGTGTTTCGGCACATTCGGGCCAATTGAGCTTCTCCGCCTCAATCCACTTCATCTCCACTTTGAGGCCGTGGTGGATGCCGGCGTGGAGGAGCGCCTCTTTGAGCGATTTGTAGGAATCCTCGTACTCGACGTACTTGCCGACCAGGCCGATGCGCACCTCGTCATTAGGATTCTGCATGCGGTGGAGCATACCGGACCACGCCACGAGGTCACGCTCCTTGGCATTGGTGAGCTGGAGTTGCTCCACGACGCGGTTATCCACGCCCTGCTCGGCGAAGAGCAGCGGGATTTGGTAGACCGTTTTGACGTCGTAGCAGGAGATGACGGCGTCTACATCGACGTCGCAGAACTGGGCGATCTTATCCTGCTGATCCGCCGGCAGGGGGCGCTCCGAGCGGCATACGAGAATGTCGGGCTGGATGCCCATGGAGCGCAGTTCCTTGACGGAATGCTGCGTGGGCTTGGTTTTCAACTCCTGGGCGGCCGCAATCCACGGCACATAGGAGACGTGCACGAAGAGAGTATTGCGCCGGCCCAGCTCATGCCGCATCTGGCGCAGGGCCTCGGTGAAGGGCTGCGACTCGATGTCGCCTACAGTGCCGCCGATCTCGCAGATCACGACATCGACTCCATCGGCCACTTTGAGGGCGGCCGCCTTGATCTCGTTGGTGACGTGGGGGATCACCTGGACGGTTTTGCCGAGATAATCGCCGCGGCGTTCGCGCGTGATGATGCGCTCGTAGATGCGGCCGGAGGTAAGGTTGTTGTTCTGGGTGAGATGGGCGTGGGTGAAGCGCTCATAGTGGCCGAGATCGAGATCGGTTTCAGCGCCATCGTCGGTGACGAAGACCTCGCCGTGCTGGAACGGACTCATGGTGCCGGGGTCCACATTCAGATAGGGGTCGAACTTCTGCATGTTGACCTTGAGGCCGCGGCTTTCGAGGAGACAGCCGATGGACGCGGCCGCGATGCCTTTCCCGAGGGAAGAGACAACGCCACCTGTAACGAATATGTATTTAGCCATGGTGCTTGGGAATAACGTTCTTGGGTATGAAGAAGGACTGGACGTGAGCGAGATCTTCCGGCGTGTCCACGCCAATGGTTTCGTATTCGGTTTCGGCAACACGGATGGCGATGCCGTTTTCGAGAGCGCGGAGCTGTTCCAGTTTCTCGGCGTCTTCCAGCGGACCGGGTTGGAGAGCCGAGTAGCCGAGCAACAGGGCGCGGCGGTAGACATACAGACCGATGTGTTTCCAATAGACAGGGCTGGCGCCGCGTGGGTAAGGGATGGGCGAGCGGGAGAAGTAGAGGGCGTAGCCGGAATGGCCCGTGACCACCTTCACGGCGTTGGGGTTCTCAACGTCGGCCTGGCTGGTGATGCGCTTCTTCAGGGTGCTCATCTGGCAGGCCGGATCTTCCAGCAAGGTCAGGATGGCTGCGTCGATGGCAGCCGGATCGATCAGGGGCTCGTCGCCCTGGATGTTGACGATGATTTCGGCGGAGGTGTGGGCTGCGGCCTCGGCCACGCGGTCGGTTCCGGAGACGTGGTCCGAGCGGGTCATGCAGACGTCAGCGGAGAAGGCCCGGGCGGCGGCGGCAATCTGATCATCATCGGTGGCGACGACGACGGAGGTGAGCAGGCTCGACCGGCACGCGCGCTCCCAGACGTGCTGGATCATGGGTTTTCCGCCTAGGGAGGCGAGGGGTTTACCGGGGAATCGGGTGGAGGCGAACCGAGCGGGAATGACACCCAGTATTGTGGGGGGCACGTTCGAGTTTAGCACGGAACGGGTATATGCTTTGTGGTCATCTCCGGGAGGGTAGGGACGGGCAAGCCGGCGCACCGATTGTTAATCGACGGGATACCGATACCGGCTTAGAGTCCGGGGTAGAAATGGACAGGGACAAGGAAGAAGATCATGAAACTGAGGGGTTCCCTTTTCGGATTGAGTCATACCCTGCTTCTGTTGTGGCTGGGCTGCTCAATCATCCCCGGTTGGACGGCGGTTCCCGTGAGCGCCGCGTCCTGGGAAGGTAGTGGAAAGCGTGGCCAGGATTCGTCGACGGTCTTGAGAGAGTGTACGATGGCGTAACTGGCGGTAGAGAACGAAAGCAGTATGGCAGCGGCTTCGGACTGATCTGGATCTGGCGCTAAGCTAGCCGGGGAATTCGCCGGACGAGATATTGAGTGTGCAGGCGGGGCGGCACGAGGACCTTGCCCGTGGCGCGCTAAGCGGCATGGATCACCGGCACAGCAGCACAGTCGAACCCGTGCGGCCTGAGATGCTCAGGGCTTCGAGCTAGCGTCCTCCAAGATGAAGATGCCCTCCACTGGCTTTCGGAGGGCACGGGCCAACTTGATCGCGAGCGGGAGGCTTGGGTCGTACTTTCCGGATTCAATGGCGATGATGGCCTGTCGCGATACGCCAACCTTGATACCCAATTCTTCTTGCGTCCAACCTCGCGCCATACGAAGCTCGCGAACACTGTTCCTCACCGGTACTTCCCCCGGGCGCGGAAGAGTCCTACCAGGTAGCTGCCAACCATTACAAGAGGAAGATCCCTGGAGTCGAGATTCGAGAAGAACCCCTCGGCGCGCAGAAACCCGATGATGAACAGCCAGACGAAAGCGATCGGGAACGCAAGGACAAGCGCTTCCCAGTGAATGCGCCGTTCAAATTCGTCCAGGCGCTGCATGGTCTGCCACCATGCGAATACAAACGCGACCAGGGTAATAAGTAGCGCAGCAAGCAGAACAAGCCGTACCGCGTTGCCCGCCACGTGCTGATCACGAACCATGATATGAATGAGCCAGATGCCCGCCAAGAGTAGACCGGCTGGCACCAGAACGGGTGAGTAGCCTCTGGTTTGTGTCATGTTTCCCTTACATCATAATGTAAGGCATCCATTACACCCTGTCAAGAGATTTCTGGCCGATCCCACTCGCAGCAATGCGGCATCAGGCCGGTGATTCCATTTCCGAGTCATAATCAACTCAATCCCACACGCGGGCTGAGATTAGCGAAAACAGCAGTCCTTTCCCGATCCAGTGAACCACCTTTGAGGCTCGGCGCGCTGATCGATCTACGGTCCACGGTGAGATCGGCAAGGGAGATTCCCAGCCGGGGGAAACCGGCAGGTTTGGCTGGTCCCCAACGGACTGAGGGTTATCGTCCGTGATGATCTGAGCATAAGGACAACGCTCTATTACTCGACAGATCCAGCGGCCCGGCAACCGGAGGCATCTGATCCCCATTGCGGGGTTTCCCAGCTTGCCGCCGCGGTCAAGCCGAGCTTTGCAGGAGAGGCCGAGGTGCTGGGCTTCAGAACCGTCATGATCAAGACGGAGCTACGGTCAGAAGCCGGGGAGTCCTATCGGAGCACCGAGTGGAGGGCGCCCGATCTGGGCTGCGTGGTACTGAAAGTGATGGAAGAGCGTCTGGACGATTCCGGCAAGGTCACGGGCAAGTTCGAGATTCAGCCCGTAGCGGTCACTGTGGGCACGCCTGACCCCAAGCTATCTGAGATTCGGCGGGATTACGCCTAGCTCTCGCCGTCGCAGGCGGCCGAGGCACATCGCACAAAAGCGGGCGGTTCCGGGCGCACCGTGCCTGAGAAGACGCTTCGGCGGCTCGCCAAGTTAGGATCGGGAGAATTTCTCGAATCGTCAGGCCGCCGGCCGGAAGGAAGGGACTCGCCGGCAGCGCACCGACCCGTTCAGAGCGGCGTTTGCTGAACGGGGTGCGGTTCAGCGCGGGGCGCCCTGCTCCCTCCATCCATGCCTGCCTGGCGCGTCACGCCATGGAGGGCTGAGAAAGTCCGTGAGAACGGGCCCGCTAATCTTGTGTTCCCAATTCACCTTCTCGTTCGTCTAAGAGGTACGGATGTGTGTGCGGGGAGCATGGTGGGAGAAAATGGCGCATAATATACTTGGGTTACCCGGAGCGGAAACGGAACTGGTCTATGTGGCGTAAAACTTTTGTTTTCTGTCTCTTGAGCTCTGCCGCCGGTGCTGGATGGCTGGCCTGGGCGCAAGAGGCGCGGCCGAAGATCACGCCCCGGCCGAAGCCCGGCGCGGAAGTGCCGGAGAGCGAACGGATCACGCCCAACCTGCGGATCGACACGAATCAGGTGCTGATTCCAGTCACCGTCACCACGCCGCTCAATCAGTTCGTCACCGGCATGGACAAGGAAAACTTCCGGCTCTTTGAGGACAAGGTGGAGCAGGAAGTGACCTATTTTGCCAGTTTCGACGCACCGCTCTCCGTGGGGCTGGTTTTTGACGCCAGCGGCTCGATGGGCAGCAAGCTGAACAAGAGCCGGCAGGCAGCGGCGCAGTTCTTTAAGACGGCCAACCCGGAGGATGAGTTTTTCCTGGTGCAGTTCAACGACCGGCCCACGCTGGTGGTGCCCTTTACGCAGAACACCGAGGATATCCAAAGCCGCCTCACGTTTACCCAGGCCAAGGGGCGGACGGCGCTGCTGGACGGCATCTATCTGGCGCTGCAGACGCTGAAGAAGAGCCGGAATCCGCGGCGGGCGCTGCTAATTATCTCGGACGGCGGCGACAACTCCAGCCGCTACACGGAAAACGAGGTACGCAACCTGTTGAAAGAGGCCGACGCGCAGATGTATGCGATTGGCATCTTTGAGGCGATTGGCGCGCGCGGCCGGACGGCGGAGGAGTTGTCGGGGCCCGGGCTGCTAAACGAACTGGCGGAGATGACCGGCGGGCGGCACTTTCCGGTGGATAATTTGAATGAGCTGCCGGACGTGGCGGCAAAGATCGGGATCGAACTGCGCAACCAGTACGTCCTCGGCTATGTGTCGAGGAATCAGAACCGCGACGGGAAGTACCGTCGGGTATCGGTGAAGTTGAATCAGCCGCGCGGCCTGCCACCGTTGCGAGCTTTGCACCGGCAAGGGTATTATGCACCAACTCAGTAGACGTGGCGCGCTGGCAGTATTGACAGGAGCCGCCTGGGCGGGACAACAGCCGCCAGAGACACCGGATGACGGCAGCGTGATCCGGGTGGACACGCGCTTGGTGGTATTGCACTGCTCCGTGCTGGACAGCAGCGGCCGGCTGGTGACGAACCTGACCCAACAGCAATTTAGGGTTTACGAGAACAAGGTCGAGCAGCCTGTCCGGGTTTTTCGTCGCGAGGACATCCCGGTCTCAATCGGGTTGGTCATCGACAATAGCGGATCCATGAGCGGAAAGCGAAAGAGAGTAGAAGCTGCCGCCATCGAGCTGGTGAAAGCCTCCAACCCGCAGGACGAGGTGATGATCGTCAATTTCAACGACGAGGCCTACCGGGACGTGGAGTTCACCAACGACCTGAAGAAGATGGAGGCCGGACTGGCGCGCATTGACTCCCGGGGCGGAACGGCCATGCGGGACGCGGTGGCGATGACGATGGATTACGTCCAGAAGAACGGGAAGAAGGACAAGAAGGTCCTGCTGGTGGTGACTGACGGCAACGATACGGCGTCCGTGAGCATCACGCTGGAGCAGTTGGTGGAGAAGGCGCACAAGAGCAATGTGCTGATCTACGGGATCGGGATCCTCGACAAGCAAGACCGGGATTGGCGTCATGCCAAACGCGCAGTGGATGCCTTGACGACGGCATCGGGCGGAGCGGTGTACTATCCGGGCGAGGTGGGCGAAGTGGAGTTGCTTGCCAAGCAGGTGGCCCACGACATCCGCAGCCAGTATGTCATCGCATATTCGCCCATCAACCAGAATCTGGATGGAACGTTTCGCAATATCAAGGTGGCGGCGTCCGGGGGACGCTATACGGTGCGGACCCGCAACGGCTACTACGCTACGGCCGAGCCGAAACGGCGGGGCTAAGGCGTAACGGTAGAATAAAGTCAGCAGAGCATGACGCACCGATTGAGCAGGAGAGAGGCGCTAGAAGCGCTGGCCGCGCTCGCCGTGGGGAGAGGCGCCGCTTGGGGCCGGCAACAGCCGCCACTGCCGCCGGATGACGGTAGCGTGATCCGGGTGGATACACGACTTGTGGTGCTGCACTGCTCGGTGCTGGACCACAGCGGCAAGCTGATCACCAACCTCCCGCAGAAGGATTTCCGGGTACTGGAGAATAACCTCGAGCAGCCGGTGAAGGTATTCCGGCGCGAGGACATTCCGGTATCGATGGGGATCGTGATCGACAACAGCGGCTCGATGCGCGACAAGCGGCAGAGGGTGGAGGCGGCGGCGATTAAGCTAGTGAAGGCATCGAATCCGCAGGACGAGGTGTTCATCGTCAATTTCAACGACGACGCCTACCTGGACGTACCGTTCACCAATGAACTGCCCAAGCTGGAAGAGGGCGTGGCGCGCATCGATTCCCGCGGTGGCACGGCGATGCGGGACGCGATTTCCATGTCGATTGACCACGTCAAGGGTGAGGGCAAGAAGGATAAGAAGGTCATCCTGGCGGTGACGGACGGCAATGATACGGCATCGTTGGGCATCACGCTGGAGAAGCTAGTGGAGAAGGCGCACAAGAGCGAGGTATTGATCTACGCCATCGGCATCCTGGGCAAGGAAGACCAGCGCGACGCCAAGAAGGCCAAGCGGGCCATCGACGCGCTGACCAAGGCGTCCGGCGGAGCGAGCTACTATCCGAATGACCTGGTCGAGGTGGAGGCGTTGGCCGAGCAGGTGGCGCACGACATCCGCAACCAATATGTGATTGGCTACTCTCCGACCAACCCGAATCTGGACGGGACGTTCCGGACGATCAAAGTGCTGGCGGCGGGCGGGAAACTGACGGTACGGACGCGCACCGGCTACTACGCCACGCCGGAGCCCAAGAAGAAGAGCTGATGATACGGTTTTTGTGGCGAGCGTCGCGAGGATACCGGCTGCGGCCGTGGCGTAACCCTTACATTCTATGGCGGATCGAGACGTACTGGGGCCTGCATGCCGAGCGGATTACGGCGGGGCAGTTCTGGCGCTTTTTGTGGGCGCACCGGCGGGAATTCCAGCGCTTCTTGAGCTGGGCGGAGCGCATGGCGGAGGGCTGAAGAAGCGCCAGATTTGCGGAAGCGCCTCGGATCGTGTAAAGTTAGAAGTTGCGGCGCCCGCGTGGCACAGGAGTGTGCCTGAACGCGAGCAACCACCCTTTCCGGGTGGCCTCCACGAGGGCTCCGGTTCCAGGCTAGAGGAATTAACATGTACGCAGTGATTGAAACAGGCGGAAAGCAATATCGCGTCACGCCGGGCGCCACGATTGTGGTGGAAACCCTGGTGGGCGACGCGGGTGCGGCCGTGCAGTTTGACAAAGTTCTGGCCGTAGGCAAGGACGACGGCGAAATCCTGGTGGGTTCCGACGTGGCTGGCGCAAAGGTGACGGGCTCCATCAAGGGCCATGACCGTGGCGACAAGATTCTGGTTTTCAAGTTCAAGCGCAAGAAGCAATACCGGAAGACCATTGGACACCGGCAGAATCAGACGGCGGTCACCATCGCCGAGATCGTGGCCTAGGCCGCGCTTCACGCTAGGAGAGACATATGGCGCATAAAAAAGGACTTGGCTCATCAAAGAACGGTCGCGATTCCACCGCGCAGCGTCTGGGCATCAAGGTATTCAGCGGACAGGTGGTAACGGGCGGCTCCATCATCGTGCGGCAGCGCGGTACGCGCTACAAGGCCGGTGAGAATGTGGGCATTGGCAAGGACGACACCTTGTTCGCCACGATCGCTGGCCGGGTGGAATGGCGTGACCGGGGCCGGATGGGCAAGTACGTCAACGTCTTCGCGCTGGAAGCGTAGTTTCAGCGCCGCAGGGCGCTATCAAGAATGAGGGCCGCCGGGCGGAGACGCCTCAGGCGGCCTTTTCTATTGTTCCGGGTTGGTTGCGGGGCGGCTCCGGGCGCGGACCGGGCAGAGGATTGATTCATGTTTGTCGATGAAGTAATTATCAAAGTGAAAGCGGGCGACGGCGGCAACGGCTGCATGGCGTTCCGGCGCGAGAAGTTTGTCCCCAGGGGCGGACCGAACGGCGGAGACGGTGGGCGGGGCGGTGATGTGATCCTGTACGCCAGTACGCACCACAACACCCTGCTTCACTTCCGGTTCAATCCTGAGCATACGGCGGAGCGCGGGCGGCACGGCGAGGGCAGCCAGAAGACCGGCCGCAACGGTGATTCTATCGAGGTGCCGGTGCCGGTGGGCACGATCGCGTGGAACTACGAGACGGGCGAGATGCTGCACGATTTCACCGAAGTGGGTGAGACCTATGTGATCGCCAAGGGCGGAGGCGGCGGGCGGGGCAATCAGCATTTTGCGACGTCCACCCATCAGGCTCCGACGCGGCATGAACCAGGCCGTCCGGGCGACGAGAAGAAGATCCGGCTGGAGCTAAAGCTGCTGGCCGATGTCGGGCTGGTGGGCTATCCGAATGCGGGCAAATCCACCCTGATTTCGAGGATCTCCGCCGCACGGCCGAAGATCGCGAACTACCCCTTCACCACGCTGGAGCCAAATCTGGGCGTGGTGCAGGCCGACGATCTGAAGACGTTTGTGGTGGCCGATATCCCGGGTTTGATCGAGGGTGCGCACGAGGGCCACGGCCTGGGCATTCAGTTTCTGCGCCACGTGGAGCGCACCAAGATGCTGCTGCACCTGGTGGACGTGAGCGAGATGAGCGGGCGCGAGCCGAAGAACGATTTCGACGTCATCATGAAGGAACTGGAGAGCTTCAGCGACGAACTGGTGGCCAAGCCGATGTTCGTGGTGGCGACCAAGAAGGACGTCGCGCAGGACAAGAAGCGCGTGGATAGCTTGCGGCGCAAGGCGAAGCGCAAGGGCATGCCGTTCTTCCAGATCTCTGCGGTGACCGGCGAAGGCATCTCAGCGCTGGTGCGGGCGGTGACGGATCGCGTTTTCGAGATTCGAGAGGCGAGCGAGCCGCCAGTGGTGAAGCGCGTGTTCGTGCCTCTATCCGAGGAGAGCTCCTATTTCCGTTTCGGCAGCACTGCCAGCATTGTCGCGAAGCGAAACGTCAGCTCGGCATGCGCCTGTCGCAGAGCAGCCTCGACGGCATCCGGTCCCGCCGCGCGCGCGAAAAGGAAGCCCAGATAACTCCCGCCTTCAGGCAGCCTCTGAAACCGCTGTCCCTCGGTGGCCGTGATCTCGACATCCTCTACGCCAGCCACCGACCGCGCCGCCTCCGCACCCAAACACCCCAGGTAGATCCCATCCCGCGGGATTGGGATCATCATCACGCCGGACGACGCCCTATCCAACCGCAGTTCGCCTACGTCTTCGCCGATGGCGTGGCGCAGCACCACCTCCTCCAGCGGTACGCCCCCGTTGAACCGCAGCACCCGCGCGCACAGCCCGCCAATGGGCCGCGCCGCCACCTCCAGCACCCAACTGCCGCGTTCATTGGCCCGCAGCTCTGCATGCACAGGACCGTCGCTGAGCCCCAGTGCGGAGCAGGCCGACTGAATGGCCGCCTGCATGCTCTCCTGGGCAGCCAAAGGCTCGCGCGACGGCGTCAGGTAGATCGTCTCTTCGAAGAACGGACCGTCCAGCGGATCGGGCTTATCGAAGATCGCCAGAGTCCGCAGCCGCCCGCCCGTCATCAGGCCTTCCAGTGCGAACTCGCGGCCGGGAATGTATTCCTCCACCTGGATGAAGCCGAGGACCGGATCGCGATGGCGCAGTATCTCGGGCGAATCCAGCAACTGCCGGATGCGCGCGAAGGCGGTGAGAAACTCAGACGGTGTGTTGGCGCGAATCACACCGCGGCTGCCGGAAAGCCCGATAGGCTTCAAAACGCAGGGCCACGGCGCGCGGGCGCAGGCGAATGCGGGGTCGGAATCCAGCGGCACTCGAAAGTAGGCGGGCACGGGCAGCCCGGCGGCGGAGAAGCGCTCACGGGCCAGGTACTTATTCCCGGCGGCCTCGACGGAAACGGGGAGTGAAACCGCAGCCCCAACCGCGCGGCGATATGGGCCGCGGCCAGCGCCGGCTTATCCCCGACGGCCGCGATGCCGCCGAGGTCCGGCATGGCCGCCGCCAGCTTGGCCGCCGACTCTGCCGGCTGGTGGAATTTCAGCGAAAACGCATGGTCACCCCATGGATCGTCCAGGCTGCCGCAACGGTCCGTGGCCATCACGGGTTCGTGGCCGAGACGCCTTGCCGCCTCGGCGAAGATGCGGGTTTGGTAGCCGAGTTTGGACGCGACGATGAGAATCTTCACTGCTCTTATCGTAGTGGCTGGCGCTAGGGCCGCGTTGAGATCACAGGAGCGAGACCCGCTCCTCCGTGGGCTCCGCTCAACAGTACCAGGGCTCATCGAGATACGGCACCGCCGCGCGCGGCAGCAGGTCGAAGTTCTCCGGTGGCATGCCGTCGTGCGCCAGCGCCCACACCTGCGAGAAGATCGCGCGCCGCGGCGCGCCCGCTTTCTGCTCCGACGCCACCGCCTCGAACACGCGCGCAGCCAACTCATCCACCGCCGGATCCGGATGACGCCAGCGGTGCAGCAGGCCAACCCGGTCAAACCCGGCCAGCAGCGGGGTAACGTCCGGCAACTCCAGAATCCGTGAGCCATTGGGGATCAGCAGCCGCAGTGCGTACTGCACCGGTGCCACGGTATCTACCAGATCTTGCTCCAGCACCACACGCAGCAGGTCGCGGTAGCCCGCCAGCGTGGTCCAGGGCGTGAACGGAACGAAGGTAGGGCTGAGGACCAACCCCACCCCTTGGGCCAGCGCCAGGGCCTCCAGGAAGCCCGCGCGGGTGTGGCCCTTGTCGAGCCTCTCGAGCACCGTGTCTTCGGTGGATTCCGCCGCCGTGGTCACGAACAGGCATCCTGTGCGCACCAGCGCCGGCAGCAGATCGCGGTGCTGCAACAGGTGCTCCACCTTGATGGTGACGTCGTAGGTGAGCTCCGGGAAGCGCGCGTGAAACGCGTCGATCAGGCGGAGGGCGTGCGTGGGTCCGTTGAGGAAATCGGGGTCGCCAAATGTGATGTGCCGCGCGCCGGCGGCGGCTTGCTGCTCGATGTCTTCCAGCACGATCTCCGAGGGCACTACGCGGAATGCGCCGCCGTAGACGGGCACCACCGGGCAATGCCTGCACAGATGCTTACAGCCGCGGCTGGCCTCTGTGTAGCCCACCACGCGTTTCTCACCATCGATGCGGAGGGAGGCATAGCGGCTCAGGGCCGGCAAAGTGCTGCGGTCGGGGACCTGGAAAGTGAGCCTATCCAGCGAGGTCACTGCGGGCTGACTGCGGCCCTCCACGGCGTCCACTAGCACCGCCTCGAATTCGCCGCCGATCACAACGGACACGCCCAACTCGTGCAGGTACGCCTCGTTCAGAGGCGCGTAGAGCCCATAGGCGATCACCCGGGCTGCCGGATTCCGTTCGCGCACCTGCTCGATCAGCGGCGCGGCCATCCGAGTGGCCGTGTGCATCGGCAGGTAGAACGCCACGCAATCGGCCTCCCGCACAACGCGCGGGGGCAGCAGCGCCACGGCGAGATCCGCGGTGTATACATCGTGCCCGCGCGCCCGCAGCCACGCCGCCGGAGAGGCCAGGCCAAACGGCTGGCGCCCTAGTTCGTAGGTCGAAATGAGCACGACGCGCATGGCGCTACTGGGACTTCTCGTGATCCAGCGCCGCCTGCCGCAACTGGAGGCGAGACTCGCGCCGCAGCCCAGCCGCGTCGTACCGCCGCCGCTCCGCCTCGGTCTCCGGGATCACGGGTGGAACGGGCCGCGGCGCGCCCTCGGGTGTGAGCCCTACAAACGTCAGGTAGGACGAATTGGTGTGCCGGATCACACCGGTCTGCAAATCCTCCACCACCACTTTGACGCCGATCTCCATCGACGTGCGGAACACCCGGTTCACGCTGGCGCGCAGCGTAACCAACTGACCGATGTGGATGGGGTTGAGAAACAGGAAGCTATCGATGGAGGCGGTCACCACCGGGCAGCGCGCGTGGCGCATGGCCGCGGTGGCCGCCGCCAGATCGACCAGGTGCATGATGCGGCCGCCCAGCAGGTTGCCCAGCGGGTTGGCATAAATCGGCAGAGCGAACTCAGAGAGCTCGCTGACAGACTCGCGGACGGGACGGCCTTCCATGAAGTGAAGGTAGCATGGAGGTATATGTCGAGACTCGAAGCAGTAAAGGGGCTAGTCGCCCAGGACCCGGCCAACAGCCGCGTGCGCTACATGCTCTGCATGGAATACATGAGCGCGCGCGATTTCGCCGCCGCCGTGGCTGAATTGCGGGAGTTGCTCGCGCGCGATGCCGACTACGTCGCCGCTTACTACCAGGCGGGCCGCGCCAGTGAGGAAGCCGGAGACGAAGCCGCCGCGCGCGAGTTCTACCGCGCCGGCATCGTCACGGCCAAGCGAGTGAACGACGCCCATGCCCTGAGCGAGCTCCACGCGGCGCTGGAGATTGTGGGCGACTTCTAGAACGTCCGTACGCCCATTGTGACCATGTCATCCACGCGCATGGTCTCTTTCACCACGTACGGCTCGCCATATTTCGCCCCGATCTGATTGCCGTAGAACCGCGCGATGGAACGGAGGCGGTCGTAGATCTCGTCTTTTTTCGGGAACAGCCCGGAGCCCTCCGCCACCTCGCCGTACTGCGACTCATAGGCGAACAGCGACTCCATGCGGCGCTCAAAATAGGGCGTGATGTCCACGACGAACGACGGCGCCACGTTGGCGTACATTGAGGCGTACACGACCTTGTGCGGGCGGTGCGGCTCCGCCTGATCGTCCATTTTCCGAATGCCGGATAGGAACGCCGCCTCGAAGCCTAGGGTGGACGCCACGTAGTGATCCGGGTGGCGCGCCTCCCAGTAGGGCAGAATCAGGACCTTGGGCTTCAGCCGCCGCATGACACCCATCAGAGTCATGCGCAGGGGGATGCTATTCTCCAGGCGCGCGTCCGGCATCTGGAGATTCTCGCGCCAAGTCAACCGCAGCACCTTTGCCGCCGCGCGGGCCTCCTCCATGCGCAACTCCGGTGTTCCGCGCGTGCCCATGTCGCCGGCCGTGAGATCCAGCGCGCCCGTCAAATAGCCCATCTCGGCCATCTTCAGCATGGCGCCGCCACACGTCTGCTCGATGTCGTCAGGATGCGCGGCTACGGCCAGCACATCCAGCGCCGGTGCGTTTTCCAAATCAAGTAGGGGAGGGTAGAACATTTTCTGACCGAACTTACCAGAGCAGATCCCGGCGCAGCCGGTAGGGGTCGCGCGTTTTGAAGAGAAAGATCAACGCCATACCGGCCAGGAAGCCGCCCACGTGCGCAAAAAACGCCGTGCCGCCCTTTTCGCCTGTGACATCGGCAATGGAACCGACACCGCTCAGGAACTGAATCCCAAACCAGTAGAGCAGCACCACCCACGCCGGCAGCTCAAACGTGAAGATGATCACGAACCAGCCGATCATGGAGATGCGGGAGTGCGGAAACTTCAACAGATAGGCCCCCATGACGCCGGCGATGGCGCCGCTGGCCCCGATCATGGGCACGCGAGAATCCGGGTTGATGAAATACTGCCCGCCGGCCGCCGCCACGCCGCACAGCAAATAGAACAGCAGGAACTTCCAGCTCCCCAGAATGTCCTCGATGTTATCGCCGAAGACCCACAGGAAGAGCATATTGCCGATCAGGTGCATCCACCCGCCATGCAGGAACATCGACGTGAGGAGGCTGGTGACGTGGAAGCGATCCGGCACCATGCCAAACACCGCGATGAAGTCGTTGCGGGTGAACGGATCCAGGCTCAACAGGAATAGAAACGCCAGCACGTTGGCGCCAATCAGCAGAATGGTGACAACGGGTTTGGAGTAGCTCGGGTGTGAGTCGTGGATCGGGATCATGGGTTCAGATGCGCCAGGCCTGATACTCCGGCTTCGCGCGGCGCTCGCCACGCGAGATCAAATGCCTGCCCTCGCTCTCGGTGGCGATGCCGCCGCGGGCGCCCATCGCCGTGCAGTTGAGCGCCGCCATCGCGTTGGAAAACTCCAGCGTCTCCGCCATGGAGAATCCGCGCACGACTGAGTAGCAGAACGCGCCGTGGAAGACGTCGCCCGCGCCCGTCGTGTCCAGGCAGTTCACCACGAAAGCGGGAGAATAGACGAACTTCCCGTTTTCCCGCGCCAGCGCGCCGTGCGCGCCCATGGTCATCGCGGCCACCTTCATCCCGAAGGTGTCCTGCAACTGCGCCAGTGCCTTGAACGGGTCCGGCTCGCCGGTCCAGCGCTCCGGAAACTCGCTCGACGTGATGAGGTAATCGACGTTGGGCAGCACGTGCTCAAAGCCCTTGTAGATGGTGTCCACATCCACGGTGACGGGGATGCCATTGGCCCGCGCGATCTGCGCCGCGTGCGCCACGGCCGGTGTGTCGTGACCGTCGATATGCAGCAGACCGGCGCAGGTAATCTGCTCCTCGGTGATCTCTTCCGGATCGATGCGCAGACAGTCCGGCCGGCTCCAGAACACAGTGCGCTCGCCGGTGGTCTGATCGATGAGGATGTAGGCGGACTGGTTGGGGCAGTTCTCGCGCTTCTGCACATGATCGAGATTGACACCCGAGCCCTGCAGGCTGTCCCACTGGATGCGCCCGCGCTCGTCATCGCCGATGGTGCCAATGTACTTCGTGCGCAATCCGAGCTTGGCGCAGCACACCATCGCGCTGGCCACCTGTCCGCCGGGGCTGGGCAACTCCTGCAAAAACGGCACCTTCCCGCCGTAGGCCGGAAAGTGGGGGATCAGGATCATGGTGTCCGTGGCGTTCAAGCCCACACCCACGACATCAAACTGCTTCTCGCTCAACGCAAACCCTCCATGAATTCCAGTATCGCCTTCGCCGATGCATCGGCCGGCTTCGGAATGCTCAGCATCTCCGAGATGTGATTCTCACCCGGCACATATACCAGTTTGGCCGATGCGCCGGTCGCGCGCAGGGCATCGTAGAATGCCACGGCCTGTTGCGGGAGCGTGGCGTAGTCCCATTCACAGTAGGTGACGAGGAACGGAGGCAGCCCGGCGCGCACAAATTTTGCCGCCGACGCGCCGCGCAGGACCTCCGGATCACTGCCGAATGTGGGCGAACTGGACCCGGCCTCGATGGTAGTGAGATCATACACGCCGCTCAGCGCGAGCACGCCGCGAATGTTGGCCACCGAGAGCCCGCGCTTGGCCAGATGCTCCGGATTCGCCGCCAGTAGGGCCACCAGGTGCCCGCCGGCCGAATGGCCCGCGATGAAAATGCGCGAGGGATCGCCGCCCTGCGCCGCGATGTTTTTCACCGTCCAGGCAAAGGCGTCGGCCACGTCTTCAATGTGCGCCGGATGCTTGTGTTTGGGCGACAGGCGATAGCTTGGCGTGACCACGACATAGCCCGCCTTGGCAAAGCGGTTGCCAAAGAACGGATACTGCTTGCGATCGCCGCTCTTCCACGCGCCGCCGTGAACAAAGAACAACACAGGCGCTTTCGCCGTGCCGGCTTTGCGGTAGATCTCCAACTTGTGCTTTTCGGCATCGTCTGCCGGGCCGTCCGTGTAAGCGATATCCTTCACAGCCTCGATGCCGTCATCCAACTTTTGCGACGGCAAGCCGATGGACATCAGGTCCGGCGTCCGCACGCGGATCGCGTTGGAATAGATCCACGGCCGCATCTCGCCATCCACTTCCAGCCACGCCTCGGCGCGGTAGACGCCCGTCTCTTTTGCGTCGTAGGTGAGTTGCACGTCACGCTTTTCGAGCACCACAGCACCGTTGCGGAAGATCTTCCACTGCGCGGCGATGGGCGCCCGGGCGATCAGCCGGGTGCCGCCGACGAAGGGCGCGGTGTCGCCCATGGCGAAGACGCCCAGATTGTTCACGGCGATGAAGGCGAAGCCGGTGGGGTCGCACAGCCAATCGTGCGAGACATAGGCACGGCCGGCCCGCAGGGAAGCCATGACGGCCGGCGCCGTCACTTCGCGCGCCAGGATGTGGGTCACCGTGTTGCGGAACGCCACCGGGTACGGATCCAGCGTGAAGCCATTGAAGACCTGATTCTGGTGCGCGTCGTTGGCAGCCACTCCCGTAAACGGCCGCTGCTGCTGGATCTTGTCCCAGCGGGTGAAGATCTCCGGCCAGTAGTCGCAGCCCGCGCCAAACACCTCGTCCGGGTACTTGGCAAACAGCGCGGCGATCGCCTTCATTTTGGCAGGCGCCGCCGTGGCCTCTTTCAGCATGGCCAGAAGATCGGCATCATCCATGGCATCGGCGTGGCGGTTGTAGATCTCCATGCCGTCCCATCCCTCCGGGGAGGCATCCATCTGCCCCTCGACATGAGAGTGGAAGCGCACGCCCGGCGTGGGGTTGGGATACCCCAGCTCGTGTTTGCCGCCGTTTTCGTTACCGGCGATGAACAGCACGCCCTCGCGTTCGCCCGTCCAGGTCTCCCCTTTGGGCGCCGCCCCGTGGTCACTGAACATCACCACGCGGATGCCCGTTTTCTTCGCCGCGGCCAGCACTTCGGCCCGCTTGCCCAGCGTGTGCGGAGCGTCCTCAGCGTGGATGTGCAGCACTGCCGGCACGTCCTGATAAACCCCTACCCACGGCTGCGCCTTGCGTTGTTTGGCAAACTCCAGGCGGGCGGCGTGCACGGCGGCCAGCCGCTCCTCGGCCATCCGCTCGACGGTTGTGTACTTGCGCCCGGGTTTGAGCGCGGGTTGCGCCAGAGCCACGCCTCCGCAAAGAAGCGCCACCAGCGCTAATCGAATCGTCATGAATGGAGGATACCGCGAGTGCGGGTTACTTCTTCGGAACTTCGTACAGGTAGATCTTGTAGGGGTGGTTGTGAACCTGCACCGTCTCTTCGCGGGCAGCCTTCCAACCCTTGATCTTGAACTCCAGCGAAACCACGCGGGCGCCGGCCTTCAATTCGCGCTCGAGTTTCGGGCGCAGCGCCTCGTTGGCATCGGTCATCAGGTAGAGTGACACGACGTTGGCGCCGCTGACATCCACAGACATCATGTCGGCCTGGATCACTTTGATCTGGTCCTGCATGCCTTGCGATTCCAAGGTCTGCTGCGCGCGCTTGGCCAGAGCAGGCGAGATTTCCACGCCCACGGCCTTGGCGCCGAAGTTTTTCACAGCGGAGAAGAGGATTCGGCCATCGCCGCAGCCCAGATCGTAGATCGTCTCGCCACTCTTCAACCGCGCCACTTCCAGCATCTTCTCGACGATCGGTTGCGGGGACGTGACATAGGGCGCCAGTTTTTGCGCCTGAATTCCAGGTATTCCGATCGGATCAATCGCCCGCGCTACGGGCAGCGATGCCGCCAGCAACAGTGTCGCCAGCGCGCCCCTCCGCAGATTAGTGTAAAGCAACCTCATTGAGACCCCTACTGGATGCAGCCGACGAGGGCCGCTTTCCTGCCTTCGATTTTACTATCTTTGCCACCATCTCACTCACCGCGAACCACAAATCGCGCGGGCGGCTGATCGTGAACTCCTGGCCCTTGAAAAAGCGCACTGCGTTACCGATGCTATCCCGCCAGGGCGTCAGGTGCGGGTAGAGGTTGTAGTTCATGTAGAACACCGGATATTCCGGTTCGCCCACCACTCGCAAGGACTCCTGGGGCACGTTGCCGTTCAGCATGACCTTCGGCCCGGCAATGATCATTCCATCCGGTGAGACGCCGTCGCCCTTGAATTCGTTGCGGATCAGTTCACCCAGGAACTCGGTTTCGCTGTTTTTTTGCGCCAGTTTGGCTACATCCACGCGCCCCAACTGAAGACCTTTCAGGGATTCCCCAATCGCCGGGAAGTCGATGTGGTCCGACGCCTCTTGCCGGTACAACACCTTCTGCTCCTGCAGGTTAAACGCCACCACCGAGAACTTCATGATTTTGGGCTCGCGTTGGATGCTGCGTAAAATCGACACCAGCGCGGTGGTATCGGCCGGTTGGAGCGCGGCCGAGGTGGAGTTTTGCGGAGCGAAGTTGACCAGTACCTTCACGGATAGGGTTCCATCGGCTGCGTTCCGCTCCACCGGCGGCTCGTCGGAGAACTCCTCTTTCTCGCTGGCCGCCACCTCGCCCGGCTGCATACTCATGGCGAGGGATTTGTCTTTGGCCGGCAGCGCCGCATCCGTCTCCCAGAAACTGGCGCAGACCCGCTCACTGCGGTCGCGCATCAGCCACTCCACCTTATACTTGCCCTCTCCGATATCGAAGGCGCCCTGCAAATAGGCGTCGCCCTTCGCATCTTCTTCAATAGAGGGGACCCGGATCTTCTGGGTGAAGTAGGTGGGCTCGTCCGGTCTATTCTCGGGCACCACCCGGAAGACGATGGTGAGCAGATTCTCCGCACCGGCCAGTTCCTTCAGCGGAACACTGATATCGAAGCCGGAGTGGAACTTGAGATCGAAGCCGAGCGCCGGTTTGGAGGGGACCACCACGCAAGGCAGATCGTTGCGGGCGTCGCGCGCCTCCAGCACTGCCATGTCGGTGCCCACCAGCATCGGACCGCTGCTGCCGGACTTCATCAGTGACTGGCCGCTGGCCGCACACACCGAGGCGATCACCGCCAGTAGAGCAATGCCACCGCGCCCGTCATTCCTACAGATCGACATACCCCCAACCGCTTTCGAGCAGAAAGTATACGACCAACGGCGGGACACTGACTCCTCCCCGCGCGGCCGATTGAAGCTATAGATGGCATCATGCGCCAATTTGGCTCAGAGATCAATGTGGAAATTGCGCCACCCCATGCCGGGTGTGCTAATTTCGGGTGTATGGCGAGCCGTAGTGTCAACAAAGTCATCCTCGTCGGCAACCTGGGTAAGGATGCCGAAACCCGATTCACCACCAGTGGCGTGGCGATGTCCCGCTTCACGGTGGCCACCAGCCGCCGCTGGAAGGACACCGCAACCGGTGATTGGAAAGAGGAGACAGACTGGCACACTGTGGTGGTGTGGCGCCAGGAGAATCTGGCCCAGTACCTGACGAAGGGCAAGCAGGTCTACGTGGAAGGGCGCCTGCAAACGCGCAGCTACGAGGACAAGGACGGCCAGAAGAAGTACTCCACCGAGGTGGTGGCGGACGACGTGATCCTGCTAGGCGGCCGTGGCGAGGGTGGCGGTGGCGGCGGCTCCGACGAAGGTTGGGGCGAGGCTTCGCAGCGCGGCCCGGTTTCCGCGCCCCGTTCCGCACAACCACGCCCGGCGGCGAGCCCGGCGCCGGCCAAGGCCGAGCCGGAGTTTGGCGGCGGGATCTCCGACGACGACGTGCCGTTCTGCGGCGGTTGAACTTGTGGCGGGGGGGGGAGGGCGGTCCTATGTGCCTGTGGGTTTTGGTTGGCGCGGGGGGGTAGAGCGTAGTCGAGGAGAAGTGGGAGGCCGCCCGATGCGAGAGGCTAATCGATCCCCAGGTCGTCCAGCAGCCGCGCTTCCGGCGTGATCTGCGCCCGGTCGACGCCGGTCTGCCGGACGATGACGTCGACGAGAACATCGTAGACGGCTTGGCTAGTCCAGCCGCCTGTCGATTCCACAAGGACCGCGTAGTTGCGGGCGAGTACGTCCCGGGCGAGATCGCCAACCGTCACGATGCCGCTTGGGAACTCCACGGCCAGTTGGGACACCAGCCGGAGTAGCCCGTGGGCCAGCGCGTACCCCAGCATCGGTAAGACCAACAGCAGCGGCACCGTGTACCCGCCAGTCTGGAGAAACGGTACCGGCGTTAGCGCGGCAGGAACGCAAAGGGCAGTCAGGCCCCAATCGATCCGTCGCGGGTAGTGCAGGTTCGGCATCTTGAGCGCCATCCGATGCTCGATCGCCGTCCAGAGTGCCCGACGACGCTGGATCGGCAGCAGCGGCTCCAATGGAGTCTCCGGCCGGATCTGACGGCGCTGGACGCTCAGAACGTCCACGAAGGCGCGCCGGAGCCGGTAGAAGGCAACGCTGGTCAGGCAGCGCTGGACGTCCGTCAATTGCAGCTTCCCGACGACTAGTTGATGGAGGGCGCCTACCGTGAAGGCGTCGCTGGCCTCTTCGTCGGTGATGTGGATCTGGAACTTCCCTTCGACGGCCAGAAACAGCTCGACAATGTCCAGACCCATGACATGAGTCTAGCGGCTATCGCGCCCGGCGCTTGAAGTAGAGCAATCTCGACTGGCCCCGGAAATCGTCGCGGCTGCGCAGCTCGACGCTCACCAGTTCCCAGCCCTCCTTGCCCAATAGCGCCAGCGCTTTTGCCACGGCGCGCTGGTCCACGGCCGCTGCCGTGTATTGGTCGAACCGCTCGTACCTGATTTGATCCGCAATGGTCACGAGCTCCTCCCGGCAGCCCTGAGCCGTGGCGTGGCAGATCCGAACCTTGCCCTCATAGAAACCATCCGCGTTCAGATTCGCCAGTTGGGATTCGGCCACGCAGTACTCCCAACGGACGTTGGCCTCCTGGGCGAGCATGCAGCTCGAAACGAGGATGAGGATAGCAATGAGGGTCCGCATTACCCGCCATAATAGAAGAATCGAGCCCGAAACGACAGCCCCCCGGCGCATCCTCACCCGTAACCGCATGGGCTGGAGCTCCGATCAGCTCAGCCCGCTGAGCTTGAGCTTTGTCGAATTCAGCCGCGCCTGCACGGCTCCCGTTCTCGATATCGGTGCCGGGCTCGGCACGGCGGCGCTGGCGGCGCTGGGCGCGGGCGCCAGTGTGATCGCCAATGATCTCGACGACGGGGCCCTTCAGCATCTTGCGGGGCGCACGCAGACCCGCCCCGGACGATTCCCGCGCGAACTCCACTTCGAGCCGGAGACGCTCGGCGCCGTCCATGCCTCCAACGTCTTCCACTTCCTCACGGGCAATCAGCTGGAGTCCGGCTTCCGCGCCATCGCGCGCTGGCTCCGGCCCGGCGGGCGGCTCTTCGTCCAGGCCGCCACGCCCTACCAGGCGCCGTTCGCGGCTTTCCTGCCGGAGTACCAGCGCCGCCTCGCCGCCGCCGGGAAGTGGCCCGGCTGGATTCCAAAGATCAGCATCTACTCCAGCCACCGCCAGCTCAGCCAGATGCCTCGCTCACTGCATCTGCTGGACGACGCCATTCTGACGCGCACTGCCCTCGCCGCCGGCCTCGAAATCGAGCGCGCCTGGCTGTTCCGCCGCACTGATCTGCCCGCCACCCTGCACCTGGACGGCCGCGAATCCGTCGCCCTCATCGCCCGCAAGCCCTCGCTCTGAGGTACTCTCAATATCCATGAAGACTCTCGCCGTTCTGGCCCTGCTCGCTCCGCTGCTCTCCGCTCAGGAGATCCCGCAATTCAAAGACCTCTTCAACGGCAAAGACCTCACCGGCTGGGTCAACGTCAACACCGCTCCGGACACATGGTCCGTCAAAGACGGCCTACTGGTCTGCTCGGGCCGCCCCATCGGCGTCATGCGCAGCGCTAAGCAGTACGAGAACTTCATCCTGCACATCGAGTGGCGCCACATGGAGGCCGGCGGCAACTCCGGCGTCTTCATCTGGAGCAATGCCAACCCCAACCCGAAGGACCGCCTGCCCAACGGTGTAGAGGTGCAGATGTTGGAACTGGACTACATCAACCTCCACCCGCAGAACGGAGTCCCGCTCACCGACGCCTACGTGCACGGCGAGGTTTGGGGCGTCGGCGGAGTACACACCACGCCGGATAATCCGCGCGGCGAGCGCAGCAAGTCCATCGAGAAGCGCTGCAAGGGCAAGGGCGAGTGGAACACCTATGACGTGGTGGCGGTGGACGGCACCATCAAGCTCGCCGTCAACGGTAAGTTCGTGAACGGCATCACGAAATCCACGCAGAAGAAGGGCTATTTCTCGCTGGAGAGCGAGGGCGGTCTGATCCACTTCCGCAACATTCGGATTCTGGAACTGCCGCCGGGCGTGACCACGCCGGAGCAGATTGCGCCGGAGCTGAAGTAGGGGATCTCCACTGCGTGCGTCAAGGCGGCGGCGCTAGTGCCCTGCGGCCAGCCGCTCGGCCAGGTGATGCGGCAGGCCTGCGTCTGCAATCCGCATCTGCGCCAATCTCACGTCGTATTTCACGCGGCGCAGCGCCAGCAGATTCGCCGACGAGTTCCACAGTGCATAACCGGCGCGCGGGTCGCCATCGCGCGGCTGGCCCACTGATCCGGGATTGATCAGATACTGATAGTCCGGATCCAGGTCCATGACGCGTTCCTGTTCCTTTGGGGACGGCGCCGGAATCCGCTGAATCCCGCCGCGTTGCCAGCTCCATCCGCCCTGCCGGTGGGTGTGTCCGACAAAGCATAGCCGCCGCATTTCGGCGCGATCCAGCCACTCCACGTCGGCGGTGGAGACCAGGTATTGGTTCTCGTCCTCCGGCGAGCCATGCGCGAGCTCATAGTGATCGAACCGCATCGGCCCTTTTGGCATCCGCCGCAGCCAGTCGCGGTCCTGTTCCGATAGCTGCTCATACGTCCAAATGGCCGCCGCCCGCGCCGGCGGATTGAAGTCGTGCAGCCCCCCGCCGCCGCAGCAAGCGATATCGTGGTTGCCCCGCACAATGGCCGCCACGGACTCTCGAGCCCAATCGATCACCTCCGCGGGGCAGGCACAGTAGCCCACGACATCGCCGCAGCAGATGACCTCGTCGTAGCTGCCCTCAGCCTGCGAGAGCACGGCCTCCAGCGCTTCCAGATTGGAGTGAATATCGCTGACAATCAAACGGCGCACAATCGAATCACCGTCACTTCCGGAGGAGCGCCAATACGGATGGGAATCGCCACGGTTCCCAGACCGGAGCTCACGTAGAGAAGTTTACCGTCTCTTTGGTACTCGCCGCGCACAAAAGGTGTGAACATTCGGGCGACGTTGAGATTGCCGCCGAACGCGCCCAGGTTGATCTGCCCCCCGTGCGTGTGTCCGGCCAGCATCAGATCGTAGCCGGCTTCCACAGCCCGAGGAAACACCGCCGGATTGTGTTGCAGTAGCACATTCAGAGCACCGGTCCGCACCAATTCCTCAGCTTCCGTTAGCTGCGGCTTGCCAAGGTGCTGGTAGTCGTGCCCGGCCAGATTGAGTGTCGCCAATCCAAATCGCAAGGCAGCCGCCTCGCCCCGCAAGAAACGCAATCCCTGCTTCGCGCCCAGGAGCGTCGCCTCGTTTTCCTTCTCGGCGTACTCCTCGTGATTCCCATGGCAGCCGAAGATGCCGGCCTCTGCCCGCAACCCGCGCAGCACTCGCAGGCAGCCTTCCAGATCATCGCCCCAGCGCGTAATCAGGTCGCCCGTCACGACAGTGAGGTGCGGCCGGCATTCGTTCGCCATCGCCACGGCCCGTTCCAAGTCCGCCCGCCCGAAGAACGGCCCGTAGTGGATATCGGTGAGTTGCGCGATCCGCAGCCCGTCCAGATCCTTGTGCAGCCCTTTGATCTTCAGCGAAATCTCTTGGGTGGACATGCCGGATCGGGCTGCAATGGCCCCTCCGCCCGCCGCCAGCAACGGCACCGCCGCCGCCACCGGGGCCCCCGCGGCCAGAAACCGCCGCCGATCCGGATTGAACTCCGCCGCGGTCCGCAGCCGCACCCACAAAGATGCCGAGATCACCACAATCACCCAGGCCAGCGTCGCCGCCATCAGATAGGAGATTTGATCGGAACTGAAGAGCCCGAATCCGCCCGCCATCAGAACCGGCGTCCCGATGACGAGCCACAGTGAGGCCAACACGGCCACGATCCGCATGGCCTGGCCGCAATACCGCCGGGTCACATACCAGTGCAGGTACAGAGTCGGCCCGATCACGAGAGCAGTCGGTAACCAGCGGCGAAGGAATTCCATGTATATCTTTCCAGTTTAGCCTCCTGAGTTGGCCCCACCGCCGCCCGGCGTTTAAACTAGTAGGAATGTCACTCGTTGTCGTCGGATCCGTCGCCTATGACGGCGTCACTACGCCCGCCGGAAAGATCGATCGTATGCTGGGCGGCGCCTGCACCTACATCGCGCTCTCGGCCAGCTATTTCACGAAAACAGATATCGTCGCCGTGGTCGGTGATGACTTCGCTCAGGAAGATACAGACCTGCTGGCCTCCCGCAATATTGGCCTCGAGGGCCTGGAGCGCGTCCCCGGCAAGTGCTTCTTCTGGGCCGGCGTCTACTCCGAAGACATGAACGACCGCGAGACCATCACTACGGATCTGAACGTCTTCGCCAACTTCAGCCCAAAGCTGCCCGAGGCATACAAGACCCAGCCGTACCTGATGCTCGGCAACATCCAGCCGGCCCTTCAAAAGGTAGTGCGGGATCAGATGCCCGGCGCCCTCCTCACGGGCGGCGACACAATGAACTTCTGGATCAACGACTTCCGCGCCGAACTGCTGGAAACCCTGAAGGGCTGGAACTTCCTGCTCATCAACGACAGCGAAGCCCGCCTGCTCTCCGGCGAGTCCAATCTGAAGAAGGCCGCCGCCAAGATCCGCGCTCTGGGCCCTAAGATTCTCGTCATCAAGCGCGGCGAGTACGGCGCCACGCTCTTCCACGAAAACGGCTACTTCGCCGTCCCCGGCTTCATCCTCGATTCGTTGAAGGATCCCACCGGCGCAGGCGACTGCTTCGCCGGCGGCTTCATCGGCTACCTGGCTTCGCGCGGCGTCAGCATGGATTCCGCTGCACCGCTCGACCTCGGCCGCGCCGTGGTTTACGGCTCCGTCATGGGCAGCTTCTGCTGCGAAGAGTTCGGAGTGGACCGTTTCCGCACGCTCACCCGCGATGAAATCGAAGCGCGCTTCGAAGAGTTCCGCGTCTTTACCGCCTTCTAATCCCTCCCGGGGATTCGGAGCGCTCCTCGCGCTGGCGCTCCTCAGTGCCGGCGCGGTGCTCTACGTCTGGTCCCAAGGCTGGACCCTCTACTACGGCGACGCCCAGGCGCATCTGAACATCGCGCGGCGCATTGTCGATGCGCGTCTGCCTGGCTACGAGCAGATCGGTACGGTGTGGCTCCCTCTGCCGCATCTGCTGATGCTGCCCTTCACGATGATCGACGCCCTGTGGCGTAGCGGCATCGGCGGAGCGATCCCGGCCGCGCTCTGCTTCGTGCTGGGCGGCTGGTTTCTCTACCAGGCAACACACCGCATCTTCGGCTCTCCACCTCCGGCAGCCGCGGCGCTCGCCGCCTACGCGCTCAACCCCAATCTGCTCTACCTGCAGAGCACGCCGATGACGGAATCCATGTCGCTGTGCTGCGCGCTCGGGCTGCTCTACGCCTGCGCCCGCTTCCGCCAGAGCCAGCGCACGGCCGACGCGCTGCTGGCCGGTGTCATCGCCTGTTGCGGCACGCTCATCCGATACGAGGGGTGGTTTCTGCTCCCCTTCGTGGCCGGATTCTTCCTGCTCTGTGGCGGCGCGCATCGCTGGCGCTCCACCCTCGCCTTCTGCCTGATTGCCGCCCTTGGCCCGCTCTACTGGCTGGCGCACAATGCCATCCTCTACTCCGATCCACTGGAGTTCTACCGCGGCGAATGGTCCGCCAAGATGATCTACCAGCGGGCGCTCGATCAGGGCGGCTTCCGCTATCCCGGCGATCACGATTGGCCCAAGGCGTGGCAATACTATCGCGCCGCCGCCGAGCTGTGCATCGGCCGGCCATTGGCGTGGCTCGGCGTGGCCGGCTTGGCCGCCGCGTTGTTCAAGCGGGCCTGGTGGGCCGTGGCGCTGCTGGCTCTCACGCCGGCCTTCTACGTGCTCAGCCTCTACTCGTCCGGCACGCCCATCTTTGTTCCGACTCTCTGGCCGAACAGCTACTACAACACGCGCTACGGCCTCAACTTTCTGCCTCTGGCCTGTCTCGGCATCGCCGCACTCACCGCCCTACTGCCCGTCCGCTGGCGGACGCTGGCGGCTGTCCTGCTGGTGGTTGCCACCGTCTCGCCCTGGGCCGGCTACCCACGCAAGGAGAACTGGGTCACGTGGCGGGAATCCGAACAGAACTCCGCCGACCGCCGCGCGTGGACCAAACTTGCCGTCGACTACCTGAAGCCGCGCTACAAACCGGGCGCCGGCATCTTCATGGGCTTCGGCGACCAGAGCGGCATTCTGCGCGAGGCCGGCATCCCGCTGCGCGAGTCGTTCCACCAGGGCGACGGCCCATTCTGGCAGGCCTCGGCCGCCCGCCCCGATCTCTTTCTCCGGCAGGAGTGGGCCATCGCCCTGCCCGGCGATGAGGTTTCCAAAACCCTGCGACGCATGAAGCGCGGCCCGCGCCGCTACGAATGTGTCAGAATCTTCGCTGTGCACGAAAGGCCCGCCATCGAAATCTGGCGCCACATCCAATGATCAAGATTCCCTTCACCAAAGCGCACGGCGCGATGAACGACTTCCTCCTCACGTGGGCTCATCACGCGCCATCGGCGGACCTGCTAGCCGCCGCGGCCGTCGCCATCTGCCACCGCAATTCCGGAGTCGGTGCGGATGGCTGGCTGCTGGTCTCTCCGCCCTCCGGCACCACATCTGCCGCCATCAGGCTCTTCAATCCAGACGGCGGCGAGGTGGAGATGTCCGGCAACGGCACGCGCTGCGCCGCCGCGTTTCTGTGCGACGCCGGCCTGGCCTCCGGCGAGATCCTGATCCGCACCGGCGCCGGCCCCAAGGAACTCCGCACCTTGGAGAGCAGCCGCCTGCACTACACCTTTGAGATGAATATGGGCGAGGCGCGCATCGAGCATAAGCGCTTCGAGCTCGCCTGCCGTCACGGCGCGCACGATTGCACCATTCTCTACGTCGGGAATCCGCAGTGCGCTCTCTTCGTCGACAACTTCGACTTCGAATGGAAAGCGCTGGGCGCGGAGATCGAATGGCATCCGCAGTTTCCGCAGCGCACCAACGTCAGCTTCGTCGTAGTGGAGGATCGCCACACGCTGGACGTACGTTTCTTTGAACGCGGCGCCGGCTTCACCATGTCCAGCGGCACCGGATCCACGGGCGCTGTGGCCGCCGCGCTGGCGCGCGGTCTGGTGGAGAGCCCGGTTACCGTGAATACGTTGGCCGGCCCATTGGAGTTTCGCACCGATGGCCCACTGCTCCGCATGGTGGGCCCGGCCGAGATTGTCGCCGGCGGCGAGTTCTATTTCGACGAAGCGTCGCGGTAGAAACGATAAACGGCCAGCGCCGTCTCAGCGATGGCCCGCTCCTGCGCGGCGCGGTCCTTCGTCGAGAGTTTCACAAAGACGGTGATGGCGATGCGCCCCGCGCCGCCGGGGGGCATCATCACGCCGGCATCGTTGGTGCCGAGACACACGCCATCCTTCGTTCCGCCTGTACCGGTCTTGTGCCAGACGCGCACTCCGGGCGGCAGCAGCGCCTTGATCCGGTTGGGCCCAGTCTGCGTCTCGGTCATCCAGCGGATCAGTGTGTCCGTCGTCTTGGGCTGCAACAGGCGGCGCCGCTCCGTCATCACCAGCAACTGCGTCATCGCCTCCGGCGTGGCCGAGTCGCGGCCGTCTTCGACGAATGCTTTCGCGCCCATCTTGTCGAAATCGGCGTTCATCTCCTCTTCGCTCCGATCCACGCGAATCCCGCCCTGTGTCAGGCGATTCATGAGAAGATCGACGGCCTTGGGCCCGCCCACCTGGCGCAGTAGAAAATCGCAGACCACGTTGTCGCTGTCGCGGACCATCAGTTCCAGTAGCTGCCCCGCCGTGCGCACGACACCATCCGGGTACTGATCGCGCAGCGGGCTGTAGCCCGGGGTGTAATCGGACGGCTCCAGCTTGAACCACTTGCGATAGGGCAGCGCCCCGCCCTCCATCAGCGCGAGCGCCCGGATGGCGATGGGGAACTTGTAGACGCTCATCATGGGGAAGCGTTCCTTGGAGCGCCAGCCGATCGAGACGCCGGTATCGAGATCCACTGCCAACATCCCCAACACGCCGCCCGAGGATGCCTCGATTCGTTGCAGTTCTGCTCCCAGACGCGCGCCGTCCTGCGCACTCATCGCGCCAGCCAGTAACAGGAGTGGAAGCAGGCAGATCATTTCGCTTTCGGCGGCGGACCGAAGACCACCAGAACGCTGAACGGCTCTGTCCCCGTATTCTTCAACCCATGCATCACGCCCGCGGTTGCGAGGATCAGGTCGCCGGGTTCGACGGCGTGAGTCTCATCACCCACCCGCGCTTCGCCACAACCGGCCATCACAACGTACATTTTGTCCTGATCTGCATGGACGTGCGCCTGATGTTCCTGCCCGGGTAGAAAGCAGTTCAGGCCCGCGTAGAGGTGCGCCCCAGCGCCCAGCGAGACCTTGCCCATCTTCTCCGGCGAGAACTCCGCCCGCTGTGCCACATTCTTGACGATCATCTCCTACAGGGTAAACTGTCGGACATGGGCGACACAGTAACGGCAGTGCCAGAGGGGTTTCATACCGCGACGCCATATCTGATTGTTGGCAATGGCGCCGAGGCAATCGAGTTCTATAAGAAGGCGCTCGGCGCGGTGGAGACTTGCCGCCATGCCGATCCCAGTGGGAGGGTGCGCAACGCGGAACTGCGGATCGGGACCTCGATGATCATGCTCGGCGAGCACGATGGAGTGGACCCGCGCGGCACCGACACGTTTCCGCGCGTCAGTATCTATCTCTATGTGGAAGACGCCGATGCGTTATTCGCGCAGGCCGTCGCCGCCGGGGCAAAAGTGCTGATGAGTGTGGACGAGAAGTTCTACGGCAATCGCGAGGGCGGAGTCGAAGATCCTTTTGGCATCGTGTGGTGGATCGCCACGCGCGTCAGATTGTGGAGCCCCGGCGCATGAACGGGCTGGCCGAAGAACGAGTTCGGATTCATCGCGCCTTCGTCGAGACGGGACTCCCGCCGGAACCCGGCCCGCTGTGGCCGGCGCTGGCGGAAGCGAAGTGGATTGTGCTGGATGACGCCGGGCGTCTGCGCATGGCCCATCCCTTCTCCGCCGTGGAAACCGACTTCGTCGTCACTGCCGGCACCCGCCGCTGGTTCGCCAACTGCGCCTGGGACGGGCTTACCGTCATGGCGATGGTACGGCCCGAAGTCACGGCCCCGCTGGTTTTCGACACCCATTGCGGTGCAAGCGGTCAACCGATGCACATCGAAGTGAACGGCGACGGCCCGGCGCCTAGCGAAGCGCGGCTGCACTTTGCCGTGCCCATCCGCGATTGGTGGAAGGACATTGCGTTCACTTGAAGCACGATGCTGCTGTTCCGGTCGGAACAGGAAGTGGAGCGCTGGTGCCGGCAGCGAGGGCAGACCCACGGAGCGTCTTTCCCCCTGACAGTGGGCTGGCAGTTGGCCGAGGCGTGGGCCGACGGGCGACTGCACCCCAACTGGCAGCAGCGGCCACGCAGCGAGATGCGGGCGCTACTGAATGGTCTGGGACTAACGGGGGAGTTCTGGGCGCTACCGGACCCATGATCCAGAGCGCCCCCGGTCCTTGCACTAGGGCTTGAGGTTGTTCAGAACCGCCAACGCGCGGGGCTGCAGAGGATTGAGGCGTAGCGCGGCGCGCGCGTGACGCTCGGCGGCGACCGGATTGCGGACACTGAGCTGGCCAACGGCCGCATCCGCCAGAAATACCGGGTTCGCATTGTCCAGCCTGGCGGCACGGTCCAGCAACTCCGCGGCCCGCGAGAAATCCTTTGACTGAAAGGCGAACAGGCCGCGCATATGTAGCGCATCGGCAAACTCGGCATCCTGCGCGATGGCCTCGTCGAGAAGCGCCACTATCTGATGCGGTCGTCCGGTAGCCGCTGCGTCAACAGCACGGTTCCATGCCTTGCGCGCCTTGGACGGCACTTTGTGGGCCAAGCGGTGCACGCTGACGGAGGGCGCCACGGGACGCGGCTGGAAGGTGATGTGATCCTCCGGCGCCGCACAATCCGGCGAATTCGGCCCGGGTATGCATCGAACGCTCGCGTCGAAGAAGGGCGTGATCGGACGCTGCTGGGCGAATAGAGACACCGTTAGCAGCACAAGAATCAAGAGTCGGGACAATTGGGGACACTCCTCCAGTGATCTGGTTTTTAGTTCGATTGTGCGGGAGGGCTCAGCGGCTGGGGATCATGCCGCGGCCCGCGCCTGTCGTGGGCGCATGTGGGCATCCAGCAGCCATCGGAGCTGGACGGGTTCGAACGGAGCGGCGCAGTAGTCGGTAGCGCCGGCCTCTAAGGCATCGAGCCAATCATCGGTTTCCGGCAATCGGCTCACAACGACGACGGGGACGTGCGGAAACTGCAACAGGGCTTGCTGTAAAACTCCGGACTCAGCGGCACAGAATACGATCCGGACTCCCGGCATAGCATCTGGTGCGACGTCACATCCGGCGAGGCAGAGCCCGGTGGCCAGTTGGCTCGCAAGCGGGCCGTCCAGTCCGAACAGTACTACGCTCTCATGGGTTGTGCTTGAGTCGCTCATCGGTTCTCTCCAGATTGCGTTCTAGCACGGGGAAGAACAAAAAACTCAGCGGGGAGCAGCAGGAACAGAATCAACAGGAACGTTCCGCCTTGATTTGAGAGTACGCCTGTTTTCCCTCCCGGTCCAATTGAAAATACTTATCCGACCTATCCGAGTACGGATTCGACTGACCGTCGCTTGGTAAACTGGAGGTTCGCGGAGGCAATATGGCTCAGATCAAGCGCCGGCAGTCAGTGGCAGTGGCAGTGGGTGGGATCAGGGTGGGCGGCACGCACCCGATCGTGGTCCAATCCATGACAAACACGGACACCGCCAATGTGATGGCAACCGTGAATCAGTCTATGGCGCTGGCGCAAGCCGGGTCCGAACTGGTCCGTGTCACCGTCAACACCGAGGAAGCGGCCCGCGCCGTGCCCAAAGTGGTGGAAACCTTAGCGCAGTTTGGCGTCCGCGTCCCGATCATCGGTGATTTCCACTATAACGGGCACATCCTGCTAAAGAGGTACCCGGAGTGCGCCAAAGCGCTCGCCAAGTACCGCATCAATCCCGGCAACGTCAGCATTGGGCGAAAAAACGACGACAACTACCGCACGATGATCGAGTGCGCGATTGAGTACGGCAAGCCGGTGCGGATCGGCGTAAACTGGGGCTCACTGGACGGCGTCCTGTTGACCCGCATGATGGACGAAAATGCGCAGAGCGCGCACCCCATGGAAGCGGCGGACGTGATGAAAAGGGCCATTGTCGTCAGCGCGCTGGAATCTGCGCAAGCAGCGGAATCCTATGGCTTGGGCCATGATCGAATTATCCTCAGCGCCAAGGTCTCAAACGTGCAGGATCTGATCGACGTCTATCGGATGCTGGCGGCCGAGTGCGACTATCCGCTGCACCTCGGGCTCACCGAAGCCGGCCTGGGATCCAAGGGCATAGTGGCCACCACGGCGGCACTCTCTGTCCTGCTGCAGGAGGGCATCGGCGATACGATTCGCGCCTCGCTGACACCGATGCCGAATGGCGACCGCACCGAGGAGGTGATCGTCTCGCAGCAGGTGCTGCAGTCCTTGGGCATTCGCAGCTTCACACCACAAGTGACCGCCTGCCCGGGTTGCGGACGGACGACGAGCACGTTTTTCCAGGAGATGGCGGACCAGATCCAAACCTATCTGAAAGAGCAGATGCCCGTGTGGAAAGAGAAGTATACGGGCGTCGAAGAGATGAAAGTGGCGGTCATGGGCTGCATCGTCAATGGCCCCGGCGAGAGCAAGCACGCCAACATCGGCATCTCGCTGCCGGGCACGGCCGAGGACCCGAAGGCGCCCGTTTACGTGGACGGCAAACTGGCCACCACACTGAAGGGCGACCGCATTGTGGGCGAGTTCATCGAAATGCTGAACAACTACGTGGACCGGACCTAGGTCCGCGAGCCCGCGGCCGTCAGCGGAAACTAGCCGGCCGCGCTGCAAGGACTTAGAACCACTGGAAGGTGTAGCCGAAGCGCACACCGCGGCCGATCTCCGGAGCGAAGTCCTTGATGAAACTGAGGTGATTCCGGTAGAGGCGGTCTCCGAGGTTGAACGTGTTTACCGTAAACGTCTGCATGATGTGCTGGCGGGCGATTGTGTAGCTGGCATTCAGATGGAAGACAGCGTAGCCCGCGGTGCGCGTTTCGTTGGGAGCGACCTTACCCTGCTGATTCGCAATCACGGCCTCAGGCCGAAGGTTGAGGCCCTTCCAAAGAAAATCAAGGCCGACCCGTCCACGGGCCGGAGGAATGCGGGGGAGATAGAAACGCGAATCGGTACTCAGGCGTGCGTTCACCAGATCAAAGCCTGTATTCAGCCACAGAGGTCCGGCCAGCTTGAACTGCGCGCGGGCTTCGCCGCCGAGGTAGCGCGAGTCGGCCTGTTTATATTCAAAAACCGGAAGAGAGTCCTCCTCCTCGCCCGTGGGGCTGAAGTAGACAAAGTCGTGCATCTGGTAGGCGAACAGATTAGCCTCGGCCTTGAATCGCAGGGCTTGGTGACGGAGCGAAACCTCCGCGCCGTCGCTCTTCTCGCGTTTCAGATTGGGGTCTCCTATCTCGTAGGCGAGGTTGCCCGGATGCGGGCCGATGTTGTAGAGCTCTTCCAAGCCAGGAGCGCGATAGGAGTGCATATAGTTGACTACCAGCGTTCCGTCCTTCCAGGTGGGTAGAAAGACGCCAGCCGAGGCTGACAAGCCCGTGAACGACCGGCTGGGAGCACCGATGGGATTGTAGGCGTTCCGCTCCAGACGGCCGCCAAACTGAAACCGGATTCTCTCGAAAGTAAGCTCTTCCATCCCAAAGACGGCGAGGGCGTTCTGCTTCACGGGCGGGGCGATGGCCTCTTCGCCGACAGTGTTGTAGTCGCGGTGCAGACCCCAGAAGCCGTAGCTTCCGGTGAGACGCTTGAATTTCTTCTGGTTGACAACGCCGTTGTAGGTGAACTGCTTGTTGAAGAACTGGGTACCCACCATTCCATCCACCAGCTCCTTATGCTCATAGTCCGAGTAGTTGAGGTCAAACTGAACCTGCTCGGCGAAGCTGCCCAACTGCTTGAGCGCCCCATTCAGGCGGGCGCTGTTGCGGCGCATATTGAGGATCGGCATTTCCTCATCGGTGCTGGCCGCGGGTATCCCATAGGTGGTCTCGAAGTTCTGGAAGTTCGCGTTGACCGAGAGTTTTTCGCCAAAACGGCCGGCGCCCACTTTGTAGTCGGTCATCTCCGTGGCTGAGTTGAGCACTTTGCCCAGCGGAGTGTTGTAGTCGCTGGTGCGCATGCCGCCGCCGGAGCCGTAGAAGATCCAGTCGTTCTTCCCGTATTCGAAGGCTCCGCTGCCGCCACCCTGCGAGTTGCCGGTCCCGCCCAACCCGTTCAAGGTGAGGTGGAGTCCCTCGTGCGGATGCTGGTTGATGATGTGGTGATCGGTGAGGACGTTGACAACGCCGCCGATCGCATTGGAACCATAGAGCAGCGTGGCAGGCCCGCGGACCACTTCAACGCGCTCGACGTTGGAGGAATCCACCGGCTCGCCGTGATCGCCGGACTGAGAGGATAGCGTGCCCGTGCGGGCGCCATCCTGGAGAATCAACACGCGATCGCCATCGAAGCCGCGCACAACGGGGCGGGACGTACCAGGTCCGAAGCTGCGTTTGGCGATGCCGGCCTCGTTGTCCAGCAGATCGCCCAGTGACGTAGAGGAACTCTTGCCCGCCAATTGATAAGCGTCCAACGAAGTGACGGTCTGAAACGCGTCGGAAACGGGCGTCTCGGTGCCGGTAGCGGTCACCGTGATGGATTCTCGCAGGGCGGAAACCTGGAGGGCGAACCGAAGTGTAGCAGTGGCTCCGGCAGTGACCGTGATGGCCTGCCTGGCATCCGCCAAGGCGTGCATATGGGCCATTACCGTGTAGGCGCCAGGAGGAACGTTGGCGATGGTGAATTCGCCCGTGGCGTTCGTTGAGACGGTACGGCCGAGCGGTGAAATCAGCACGCTGGCGTTGTGCACCGGCGTTCCCGTGGCGGCGAGCGTAACGACACCGGCGACAACACCGGTGGAGCCGATAACAGGAGGGGCTTCTTCCGCGATCAGATGGGGCGCAAAAAGAAGTAGCGATGCTGCGAGTAAGTGCATAGGAGGGAGACCAGTCTCTGAGTCAATTGTCCGGCGCGTCAGGCCGTAGCGTGACGATCAACTGGTGAACGGATCGGGAACAGGTGGTGAGCGGGCCCGATCTAACGATGAGCGGACCCAGCTACATGGACCGAAAACCCCATTCGGCGCGTCTAAGGGAGTAGAATGCTACGCTACTTCACCGTCGAACAGGCTGCTCTGCTACTGCCGGAGATTCAGCGGTTGCTGGTGCGGGCCAGATTGGCGCAATGGAAACTGGGCCGGGAGGAGGGCGCGATCAGCGAGTTGGACGAGTCTCTCACCGCCATCCAGGAACACGGCGCACACGTGAAAGATCTCGACGCTGGCTTGGTAGATTTCCCCACGCGCTACCTGGGACATGACGCGCTTCTATGCTACCGATTGGGGGACGCCGGCATCTCCCACTGGCACAGTGTAGATGACGGAGATCGGGGCCGGCGGCGGATCGACAAGCGCTTCCTGGAAAACCACAGCGGCACAGCCATCCAATAGCAAGATTTTCCTAGCCGAATCTCTGCGCTCCTGATAATCTAGGCGCTTCCATGCTGCTTCGGTTCCACCCCGCGGCCGTCGTGCTGGCCCTATGTTCGTTTGCCATGGCCTGCCCTGGGCAGGAACGGCCAACCGCGGGCCGCAAGGAAATCCTGATCCTCCACTCCTATCATGCCGGGTACAACTGGACGGACGAACTGAACAGGGGGCTGCGCTCCGTCCTGGAGGCACAGCAGTTCGAGATGGAGATCTGGGTGGAGTACCTGGATACGCGGCGGGTGCCCAGCCCAGCCCACTTAACGCAGGAACGGGAGCGTCTCAGCCGAAAATATGCTGGAAGGACACTGGACTTGATTGTTGCCAGCGACGACGACGCCGCGACGCTTCTCGCCCAGCCAGGCGAACCTCTCTTCGCCCAATCCCCGGTCGTGTTCTGTGGAGTATCGGGGATGGGACTGGTGGAGTCGCTGCCGCGCTCCCGATTCACCGGTCTGATTGAGGTGTTTCAGTTGGACACCCTGCTGAACCGCGTGCTCAGTGTACTGCCGCTCACCTCCAGAATCGTGGTCGTTACGGACAACGCCCCATCTAACGCCGCCCATAGGAAAATGCTCATTGATTTGGGCAAACGGCGAAGCGCGCCTCCTTTTGAGTATCTGGACGGGACACGATTGACCTTTGAGGAGATTCTCACCCGTTTGCGGCGTCTCCCCCCGGATGCCCTGGTGATCGCTTCAGCGTTCACGCACGACCGAAACGGTCAGTATCTGCCCCCGATGGATAGCGGGCGGCGCATTGCGGCGGCGTCTCCAGCGCCGGTGGTGAGCCAAAACACCAGCCAGTTAGGCCAAGGCTATTTGATCGGCAACGCGAACATGGGTTACGAGCATGGGCAAGTGGCCGCGCGGATGGCGCTGAGAGTGCTTGGCGGTGAGCCGCCAGAGGCCATTGAGATTCAGAATCACGGCGCATTGGTGATGCTCGTGGACTATGCCGCCATGAAGCGTTTCGGACTTTCCAGATCCTCCCTGCCCGCAGGTTCGCAGATTGTGAACAGGCCCAGGGGTTGGACCGACTTCTATGCGGGCAACCCCTTGCTGGTATGGGGCGCCCTGGGCTTCATCCTCCTACAGTCCGGCATCATCGCGGCGCTCTTCCTCAATACCGCCAAAAGGCGGAAGGCGGAGGTGGAACTGCGCAGCAGCCAGGCGCAACTCCAACGCTCCCAGGAGATCGCCTGTCTCGGCAGCTGGGAGCGGGACATCCCGACCGGCAAACTGCATTGGTCTGATGAGGTGTATCGGATTTTTGGCGAGACACCCGGCTCATTCGACCCAAGCCTGGCGCCGATGCTGGGACGTATCCATCCGGACGGAACCATCCGCCACGTCCAGGTGCAAGGCAAGTGGGTCCAACTGGCGGATGGGCGCGCCTGCGTGAATGGCACGGTGCAGGACGTCACTCATCTGAAAGAGATGGAAGCGCAGGTCCAGCACGCTTTGCGAGTGGACTCTCTGGGCACGCTGGCCGGCGGCATCGCCCATGACTTCAACAATCTGCTGACAGTGATCAATGGGTACTGCGATCTTCTGCTCCGGAGGGTGTCCGAGGAGGATCCCGCGCGCCGCCAGATCCTCGAGATTCATCACGCCGGCGAGCGGGCGGCCGAGCTGACGGGCAAGCTTCTGTCCTTCAGCCGCAAGCAGGTTTTCCAGACGGCGAAGGTGCAGATCAACGAAGTGGTGGTGGCAATGCAGGGGCTACTGATGCCCGTCGTAAGTGACACCATCCAACTGCGCCGCAACCTCGCGCCGGATCTGGAGACTGTGCTTTTGGACCGCGCGCAGTTGGAGCACGCCATCCTGAACCTGGCTACCAACGCCAGAGACGCCATGCCGAACGGCGGAGTTCTGACGATCAGCACGTGGAACGAAGAGCTTCACTCGTATCAGTCGTCCCACGGATTTCAGATTACGCCCGGGCCCTACGTCGTCCTCTCTGTCTCGGACACCGGCTGCGGGATGGACCAGGCAACGCGGGATCGGATCTTCGAGCCGTTCTTCACAACCAAGGAGACGGGCAAAGGCACGGGCCTTGGCCTCTCCACAGTCTACGGAATGGTCCAGCGTAGCGGTGGCCTGGTAAAGGTGGAGAGCGAGCCCGGACAGGGATCGACGTTCCGGCTCTTCTTCCCCGCGGCGGCGTCGGCTCGGAAGGAGGTTGGTATTTTCAGCTCACCGGAGGGACTCCCCGGAGGCTCGGAGCGGATACTCTTGGTGGAGGATAATCTATCGGTGCGCACCTTGGCTACCGGCGCACTCACGTCTCTGGGCTATGAGGTGCTCTCTGCCGATGATGGAATCAAGGCGCTGGAGATGTTGCCGGATGGCGTCGAGCCAATACAACTACTCATCGCCGATGTGATGATGCCCGGCATGAGCGGCCCGGAACTGGCGGCGCGGCTGCAACGCCTATTTCCGGAGTTGCGCGTGCTCTTTGTTTCCGCCTGCTCGGGCGGCCATCTGCCAGCAGTTGGGTTGGGCGCAGAGGCCTCATTCCTGGCCAATCTGTCCCTTCCCGCTCAATTGGCGGAGCGAGTCCGCGAGGTACTGGACGCGCCTCCGCCCCCCCTGGAATTTGACACCCCCCCAGGCGGCCCCTAGACTGGTTATAGACTACTTGTTTTTCTAAGTTGCAGGATGCTGCTCGCCAAAGAAATCGTCGCTTATCTCACCCGCCAACTGGCCGCCAAGCTTGGCTCCAACATCATTGAGATCTCAAACCCCACCGCCGTGGCGGAGTTGATGACCACGGTGGTAATGGACGAACTTGGAGTGGAAGACCGCCTGAATGATGAGGTTCGTGATCTGCTGGAGCAGTATTCGGTGTACATGTCGAACAACGGCATTAGCTACTCCGAGATGTTCCGCCGGATCAAGAACCAGCTCATCGCCCAGAAAAAGATCGTGCGGGCCTCCGGGCGCGACAGCGGCGACAACATGAAGCTGAGCCGGGACAAGATCAACGAGATCTCCCACAAGCTGGTATCGGCCCTCAAGAAGTCGCGCGATTGCCGTTTCCGCAAAGACGGCAATGACGTACGGCTGGAACTGGTCCGCCTGATCTCGGAAATCCTGCTCAACGAGGACAAGGCCGACAAAGCGGCGCGCACGAAGATCCGTACGCAGAAGAAAGAGATCCCGGAAGGCAGCGAAGAGTGGGATCTGCTCCACAAGCGCTACTACGCCGATGAGTTGAAAAGCCTCGGCATCGATCTGGGCCGCGCCGAACACCGCTAGAGCGCTTTCCGTTCCGATAGAATACAGGCCATGCCATCGCATGGACTGGTAATTACAGGCTCCCTCAACATGGATTTCGTAGTGCAGGTAGACCGCCTGCCAGCACCCGGCGAAACCACCCTGGGCTCGAACTTCCAGATGATCCCCGGCGGCAAGGGCGCCAATCAAGCCTGTGCGGCCGGCCGACTGGCCCAGGGCGCGCCGGTACGCATGGTAGGCTGCGTGGGGGCGGACCCCTTCGCCGATCATCTGAAGGCCAGCCTGGAGGCCGCCGGCGTGGACGTCTCCACAGTGCACACTTCTCCTACCCACCCCACAGGCGTCGCACTGATCTGGGTGGAGCAATCCGGCCAGAATTCCATTGTGGTGGCTGCCGGCGCCAATGGTGAATTGACCCCGTCCGGCGTAGAGTCCGTTCGCTCGGCCTTCGACGGCGCCGCGGGGGCACTATTCCAGTTGGAAACGCCTCTGCAAGCCGTGGAGGCGGCCATGGTGGTGGCCCGCGCTGCGGGCGCCCGCACGATCCTGGATCCGGCGCCGGCGCGCCCCCTGCCCGCTTCCCTTCTCCGGCAGGTGGATATCCTGACACCCAACGAGAGCGAGGCCTGCATCCTGCTGGGCCGCGGTCCGGCGCGCGTGACGTTTGCCGAATCCGCTGAGATCGCCGCCGCCCTGCGCTCGCTCGGCGTGGGCGCGGTGGTCCTGAAGCTGGGCGACCAGGGTTGTTTCTACTCCGGGCCGGAGGGCGAGTATGCGGTGCCAGGCTTCCATGTGAAAGCGGTGGATACCACCGCAGCCGGCGATACCTTCAATGCCGGTTTCGCGGTGGCGCTCGCCGAGGGTATGCAAATTGAAGACGCCCTCCGGTTTGCCAACGCGGCGGCGGCGGTTTCGGTCACCAAGCTGGGCGCCCAGTCTTCCGCACCCTCCCGCGCGGAGGTGGATACGCTGCTCAGCGCGCCGGCTTTAGAGGGATGACGGCCCATTCTTCATTGGCGTAGACAACGCCCGCCGGGCGACTGGCCGCACGAACGACGAGATAATCAATCCCCAGTCCGCGATACGCGTCCAACGGCAGCAGCGGCGGCTTGGTCATATGCACGGCCTGCCAGCGCCGCCACCACTCCTCGCCTAGGCCCGGCAGCAGATTGGCCTGTCCCCCACCTTTCCAATCGACGTAGATCGCCCGTTGCGCTTCACCGCGAAACACCCCTGGTTGATATCCGCGATAGGCGTCTGCAAACAAAAAGACATCGTCCTTCGCCGTATTCTCGCGGGCCCAGGCAGAGAGCTCCTGCATCGGCCGCGTGTGCAGCCGGGGATAGGTCTCCAGGCCGCCCACGGTGGGGATCAACAGAAACGGAGCCAGCATGGCGACCGGCAATACCACGCGCCAGCGAGCCGCCGCCATCGCCAGCGCCGCGAACAACGCCACCAGCCCAATCCGGACCCACAGCATCTGCGTAAACAGTTGCACCACCAAGCCGTTGGAGGGGATCGCGAATACGACAACGAACCAGGCCGCGCTCTCCAGCCACAGCCGATTCTGCGCGGCTCTCCACCCGGCGGCAGCGCCGAGCAGAATCGCCATGACCGTAATGAAGAGCACCCCGCGGGCCGGCTGAAACTGCGGAATCAGAATCCACTTGCCAACGTCAAGCAACAAATACTGGACAGGCACCATGACAAGTCCAAACAACGGCAGAGCCAGGGTCAGGAACGCCACTCCGGGGCTCATCACCCCGCGCAGCCTCCGCCACGCCAGCGCCACGTAAATCAGGAGCAATGGATACTGCCAGAACCATTCCGGCAGCCAGAGATCGATCCAGTTGTAGGAGCCGCGCAGACGCTGGACCCTCTCCAACTCCGGTCCGATCCGCCCTATCAGCGGCTGCCGCTCCGTCTCGCCCCGCTGCAGCAACGCAAACAGCAGCACAATCCCAACGGCCGCAGCCAGCGAGATCAAAAGCGGCCGCATGGCCGCGCGCTCCTCTCGGCGCAGAAGCCACCAGAGCCCCAGGCAAAACCAGACCGGCGCCGTGGTGGTCGGATGGAACAGAGTCGCTACGCCCGCCAGCACACCGGCCGCCCACCACCAGCGGCGCGAGACGCAGCCCAGGGCGCCCAATACCAGCAAGATGGCAAACGCGCGCGGCACCGGCTCGTACTCCAGCGTCAACACGGCCGGACCATTGATTGTGGCGCCCAGGCCAAAACACCCCGTCACTAGCAGGGCCCCGGCTGAGCCAAGGCCGAGCGCTCCGGCCAATAGATAGACACCGAAGAGTCCAACCAGGCGAAACAGAACCTGTTCAGACTGTAAAACCGTCTGGAAGCTCAGTCCGGTGATTCGGTGGAGTGCAATCGCAGACTCATCGTAGAGAGTCCATGTGACGTGCGGCCGCAGCGCCACCATGTCTTTCGAAAACAGCGACGGATCGTCCATCCGATCCAGAATCGGCGCATAGATTTGGGTGTCGGCCTGAAGCCAGGTGTGTCCTGGAAAATAGAAGAACCCCAGCAGCGTGAGCAGCAGAAGAGCGAGCGCGATAGAGAGGCTCTGGCGCGTCACTTCTCCGGCGTCTTCTCCAGTTGCTGCCTGGTCCAGACACGCGTCGAATTCAGTTCCAGGCTGCGGGCCAGCGCCTTCCGGGCTTCCGGGTTGCGATTGAGTTTGCGCAGCACGATGCCCTTCCACATCCAGGCGTCGGGGTCCTTCGGATTCAACTCCAGCGACTTCTCGATGTCCTTGAGCGCCAGGTCAGCGCCGCCGCCAAACGAAGCGGGCAGATAGTAATTGCCGACGCCACGGCTCAGATAGGCGGCGCCGGACTTCGGCTCCAGCTCAATCGCCTTACTCACTTCATCCAGCGCACAACGGCCATACTTCATGCCTGCCAGCACATTGGCCGGGATCACCTGGCCGCACAACGTGCCGAGGATGCGATGATACTCACCGGAATTCGGTTTCAGTGCGACAGCCCTCTGCGCAGCGGAAATGCCGGATTCTGCTGCCGCGCGGGCGGCGTTCTTGTCCTTCTGCTCCATCGCCACTTCGGCCCGGACCAACTCTGCCAGGGCCGCGCTGTACTGCTCATTGGCGTCATTCGGCTTCGCCTGGGCGCTGGCCGTGGCCGCACCCGCCAGACGGTCCAGGGCGGGGCGATCCTGCGTATCGCGGGCCTTCTTCAACTCGCTCGGCAGTTCCGCCGCCACGCAAGCCACCGCCGCCAATAGAATCCAGATCCTCATATGTGGGAAAACCATATTGTACCGATGCCTGGCAGCCCACCGCCGTTACAAAGTAACCAGCTTTCGCTGCACAGTTAACAGATAGATGGCGAGCGCCGCCATGATCACTCCGTAAACGCCCACCACCGTGCGCACGCCGTAGATCGGGATCAGCGCGCCCGTGATCAGGCTGCCGATGGGCATGCCCCCGCGAAACGCCACGTTGTAGATGCTCATCACGCGCCCTCGCATCTCGTCGGTGGCCACCATCTGCACCAGCGAACTGAGCATTGCGAAGCTCGCAATGAGCGCCACTCCTGCGAAGAAGAGGAAGACCAGACCCATCGTCCATCCGCGGCTCCAAGCGAACCCGGATTCGAATACGCCCAGCGCAATCAAGGCCAGAATTGCGTCGCGTCCCAACCCGCCGCGCTTGCCCCGCGCAGCCACAGCGAGGGCGCCCGATATGGCCCCAGCGGCCTCTACGGAAAGCAAAATCGTATATGTGCTGGCCGTGCCGCCAAACACGTCCTTCGCAAACACCGGCAGAAACACAATGAGCGGAATGCCCAGAAACGTGCAGAAGAACGCCACCCAGATCAGCGGCAGCATCTCCGGCTTCTCGCGGATGAACGCGATGCCGCCCTTCATGCTCTCCATCACCGTCTCTTTGCTGGGCGCCGGCAGAAAGCTCACGGTGATCAGAGACAATGAGATGATCACCGCGATGTAGCTTACGCCGTTCAACCCGAAACACCACGCCGCGCCCAGATTCGTCAGCGCCAGTCCGCCAATCACCGGGCCAATCACCCGCGCCAGGTTGAACTGGATGGAGTTCATCGCGATGGCGTTGGAGAGATGCTCGCGCGGCACCAGCGACGGGATTAGCGATTGATACGCCGGCGCGCCAAATGCCTGTGCCGTGCCCACCACGAAGCTCAGCGTCAGGATGTGCCACACCTGCGCGTTCCCAGTCGCAAAAAGAGCCGCCAGGATAAACGCGCAGGTCATCTGGACGCATTGCGACGAGATCAGCAGCCGCCGGCGGTCAAAGCGGTCCGCCGCAACGCCGGCGAACATCGCCAGCAGAAAAATCGGGATCTCACCCAGAAACGAATCCATTCCCAGCCAGAAGGGCGAGCCGGAAAGCTGCAGCACCAGCCAGCTCTGGGCAAGCTTCTGCATCCACGTGCCGATGCTGGACAGGCAGGCGCCCGACCACATCAGCCGGAAGTTTCTGTATTGGAATGCGGTGAAGATCCGGCTTAGCAAGTAGGGTGCCCGTTACGGTAGCGGCTGCGGCCGAGCGATCAGGTGCAAAATGTTGCCGTCACAGTCGGCAAAAAAGACCAGCCGGTTGCCACTGAGATCGAGCGCGCCCGTGAGAAACTGCACGCCCTTTGCCTTCAGCTCTTCGTGGCCGGCGTCGAAGTCTGTTACGGCTACTGCCAGATGGCGGATGCCGGGCGTCTTCATCGCCGTCACCACGGCGTCTCCCTGCGACGGAATGATCTCCAGCATCGTGCCATCGGAGGCACGCACGAAGTAGTTCCCGTCGTACTCGTAGTTGATTCTAAAACCCAGCGTGTCGACGTACCACTGAGCCAGCTTCTTGGGTTCGGGCGACGCCAGGGCGGTGTGTTCAAATCCAGTGAACAGCATATGGTTGAGTCTAGCAGGGAGACGCCTACTGCTTGTTCGCTGGCGCCGCCGGCTTGCGCACCTTGTCGTAGTAGCGCTGTACGTAGTCCTGCAGGTGCAACGGCACTTCATCCCGGCTGACTTCCCCGCCTGCTTCCACATGCGAGGCGGATTTCGTCACGTAAGGCGTCTTCAACTGCTGATTCTTCGAGTTGGTGACCTCCACCATCACCTCGCCCTGCATGTTCAGCGAGCGCTTCCCCAGCAGCTCGCTCAACTTGCCCATTGCCTTCTGCTGCTCGGCCAGTTCCGTATCTTTCTTGCCGTCCTGCTTGCCGACACCGCTCTTTTCAGTCTTCGACGCCTGCTCCGGACTGTTGCCCGGCTGGTTCGATTTCGCCTGCTGCGCGCTATCGGAATCCGCCTGCTGCTGCCCGGGCTGGGAAGCATCCGGCTCGCCCTGCTCGTTCGGCTTGCCCTGCTGGTCGCCCTTCTCTTTCTTCTGCCCCTGACCCTTCTGGCCGTCTTTGTTCGAAGCGCTTTGCTTCTGCTCGCCACCCTTGGGTTCGATGTTCATCTTGTCCATCAGGTTGGCCAGCGCGTCGCGCATCTTGTCCATCAACCCGCCGTCCTTCTGAGGCGGACCCTGCTTCTGCTTGGGATCCTGATCCCCCGGGCGCCGCCCGTCCTTGGCCCCCGCCGGCGACTGCTTCTTATCCCCGGCCGCCGATTCGCCTTCCTGCGTATCCTCGGATTGCTCGTCGTCCTGCGCCGCGCTCTGCTCGCCCTTCTGCCCCTGCCGCCCCGCCTTGTTCGGGTCCATCACGTCCATCGTCCGCAGCGATTCCTGCATGGCAATGTCTTTCTCGTCTACATTGCTGAGTTCGCTTTCCGGAACGCTCAAGTTAAACGGATCGGGGAACGCTGTCTTCTGCGCCAACTGCGCCTGTTTCTTCACCGCCTTGGGCGCGCCAGTCAGAGTGTCGAAACTGATGGTCGCGATCGGAGCGCTCAGGTCAAATGTGCGCAAGATGCCGTACCGCGCGAAAAATAGCGTAGCCGCCACGGCAAACATCGCCGTCGCCGCCCAGGCCCCGCGCGGCACGTAGATCGGGAGCGCCACCCGCGCATCGGCTGTGCTGGCGGCCTGTTCGGCCTGCTCCGCCACGGTCTGCACAAACGCCGGATCGGCCCGCCGCGCCTCATCCTGATAGTGAAACGCAGTGGAGATCAGATCCTTCAAAGACAGCGCTTCATCCAGCTTCTGCGCCACCTGATACTCACCTGGCAACCGATTGCGGCTGCGCCACCAGCCGATCGCCACCGTGACAATCAGAAGCAGCACCGGCCAGTACCAGTCCAGCACCTGAGTGCCGACCAACAGCAGGACGATAAACGCCGCGAGGCAAGCCGTGGCGCCCCAGCCGAACTGGTCCAGCACCAGTTGCAGCGCCGTGCGGCGGCGGCCTTGTTCAATCAGTCGGGAGATGGCGCCGGTGTGAGTCAAGATGGTCCTTCCATTATGACAGCCTCCAACGCGACGGGCGATCCTTGGGGAGTCGTCCTTGGGAGTCGTCAGCATGACGATCGCCACCGGTTGTCCCCGACCCAATCCGTCCGTTACCATATAAGTTCAACCACATGTTACGTTTCGAGACCGCCGGCGAATCGCACGGCGAATGCCTGGTAGCGACACTGACCGGACTTCCTGCCGGTGTGCCCATATCCCTGTCCGCCGTGAGCCGCGAGCTCTGGCGGCGGCAGCAGGGCTTTGGCCGCGGAGGCCGGATGAAGATCGAAACTGATACTGCGGAGCTCGTCACCGGCGTCCGGCACTCCCACACCACGGGCGCGCCCATCGCCATCATCATCAAGAACGCCGATTGGAAGAACTGGACCGAGGTTCTCCCCGTCGAGGCTGCCGCCGATAGTGAATCGAAGAAGAAGCCGCTCAAGCGCCCCCGCCCCGGCCACGCCGATCTTGCCGGCGCCATCAAATATAACTTCCAGGACGCTCGCTATATTCTCGAGCGCGCCTCGGCCCGCGAGACGGCCGCGCGCGTCGCCGTCGGCGCGCTGGCGAAGCAGTTTTTGAGCTGTTTTGGAATTGAGGTTCTCAGCCACGTCATCCAGGTGGGCACGGCCCGCATCGAGCGGCCGGTGGAGTGGGACGAGATCGTCGCCCTTTCCAGGAAGGACGAAGTCCTGCTCGGCTGCGTCGACGCGGAAGCCGAAGCCCGCATGAAAGAGGTAGTCGACGAGGCGTACCGCACGGGCGACACCGTGGGCGGCGTCTTTGAAGTGCGCGCGCACGGGTTGCCCATCGGCCTCGGCTCGCACATCACCTGGGATACGCGGCTGGATGGCCGTCTCGCCCAGGCGATCGTCTCCATCCAAGCCGTCAAGGGCGTCGAGATCGGTGAGGCCGGCGAGGCCGCCACGGTCTTCGGCTCCAAGGTTCAGGACACCATCCACTACGACAAGAGCGAAAGGCGATTCCACCGTGGCGCCAACCAGGCCGGCGGGCTCGAGGGCGGCATCACCAACGGCCAGGATCTCGTCGTCCGCGGCCTCCTCAAGCCCATCTCGACCCTCCGGAAACCGCTCGAATCCGTCGATCTCGACACTCGCGATCCCGCCGCCGCCGCCTACGAGCGCAGCGATGTCGCCGTGGTGCCGGCAGCCGGCGTCATCGGCGAGGCGATGGTTGCCATCGTGCTCGCCCAGGCCGTCCTCGAAAAATTTGGTGGAGATTCTGTTGTAGAGTCGCGTCGAAATTACGACAGCTACATCCAACAGGTGAGGGAGTACTGAAGTAAGACGATGTTGCTGAGGATTGTGAAGTACGGCGACCCGGTGCTCGAGCAGAGAGCGGAGAGCATCACCAATTTCGGGACACCAGAGCTGCGGCAGCTGGTCGACAATATGTTCGAGACCATGTATGCCAACAAAGGCATCGGTCTGGCGGCGCCGCAAGTGGCGTTGCGCCAGCGCCTCACTGTCATCGATCCCTCGGCCGGCGAAGACCCGAAGGAAAAGCTGGTTCTCATCAATCCCGAGATCCTCTCCAAGGAAGGCACGCAACTCGGAGAAGAGGGTTGCCTCTCCATCCCTGGCTTCCGCGAGGACGTCAAGCGTGCGCTGAAAGTACGAGTCCGCGCCCAGAACGTGGACGGCGAGTTTTTTGAGCTTGACGGCGAAGAACTGCACGCCCGCGTGATGCAGCATGAGCTGGACCACCTGAACGGCGTCCTCTTCATCAGCCACATCAGCCCCTTGAAACGCGACCTGATCCGCCGCAAAATCCGCAAGCTGGTCAAAGCCGGCGAGTGGGAATAAACCCCATTCCATGAAAACAGTCTTCCTCGGCACGCCGCATTTCGCTGTTCCCACTTTGGAAGCGACAGTGCGTGCGGGACACGAGGTGCTGTGCGTCTACACCCAGCCGGACCGGCCCAAGGGCCGCGGTCAGGATCTGGCTCTCTCCCCCGTGAAGGAGGCCGCCCTGCGGCTCGGCCTTGAAGTCCGCCAGCCCGAACGGGTCCGCCGCTGCGTGGATGAGTTGGCTGCACTGAAAGCCGATGTCATGGTAATCGTCGGCTACGGCCAGATCATCCCCCAGGCCATTATTGACCTGCCCCGCTACGGGATCATCAACGTCCACGCCTCCCTGCTCCCGAAATACCGCGGCGCCGGCCCCATTCAATGGTCCATTGCGCAGGGTGAACAGGTCACCGGCGTCACCACGATGATGATCAATGCCGGCCTCGACACCGGCGACATGCTGCTGAAAGCAGAGACCGCCATCGGCCCGGAAGAGACCGCCCTGGAGCTCGGCCCGCGCCTGGCTGAAATGGGAGCATCGCTCCTGCTCGAGACGCTCGCCCAGCTCGAAACGGGCACGCTCGTGCGCATTCCGCAGGACGACACCCAGGCCACGCTCGCCCCGATTCTGAAGCGTGAGGACGGCCTGATCGATTGGTCACAGCCCGCAGAGCTCATCCACAACCGCGCCCGCGGCTTCCTCCCCTGGCCCGGAGCCTGGACCACATTCCGCGGCCAGCGCTTCCACGTCTGGCGCTGCCGCGTCGCCGAAATCGAACATCCCGCCGTCCCCGGCAAACTGTTTTCGCACCAGAAGAGGCTCTACGCCGCCTGTGGCAACGGCGCCACCCTGGAACTGCTGGAAGTTCAAACCGAGGGCCGCAAACGCGTCCCCGCCGATGCCTTCCTGAACGGACAGCGTCTGTCCGACTCCGATTTACTGGGAGAAGCCCCGAAGTGAACCTGCCCCTTGGCTATCGCTACTCCGCCCTGTATGCGGGCATCCGCAAGGCCGCCAAACCGGACCTGGCACTGATCGTCTCCGACGCGCCGGCCTCGGCCGCCGCCGTATACACCACCAACCTCGTGCAGGCCGCGCCCGTGCGTCTTTCCCGCACCCACTTGCAGGAAACCGGCGGCATCGCCCGCGCCGTCATCGTCAACGCCGGCAACGCCAACTGTGCCACCCGCACCGGCGCCCGGGTCGCGCTATCCACCGCCAAGGCCGCGGCCAAGGCGCTCAAGTGCAAGGCCGCCGAGGTGCTCCCCTCCTCCACCGGCGTCATCGGAGTGGAGCTGAATCCGGCACTCATCACAAACGCTCTGCCGGCTCTAGTGGAGGGCCTCGCACCGGAGCGATTCCTCGACGCCGCCGACGCCATCCTCACCACCGATCTCGTTCGCAAGGTTGCCTACGCCGAAACCGGCGGCATCCGCGTGGCCGGCATGACAAAGGGCTCCGGTATGATCCATCCCGGCATGGCCACCACGCTGGCCTACGTGATGACCGACGCCATCGTCCCGCCAGCCGAGCTCCGCAAGCACCTGAAATCCGCCGTGAATCGCAGCTACAACCGCCTCAGCGTGGATGGCGACATGAGCACCAACGACACACTGCTGGTGCTCGCCAACGGCGCGTCGGGCAAGAAGGTGAACAAGGCTGCCTTCCAGGCCGCCCTCGACGAGGTTTGCCAGTCGCTCGCCCAACAGATCGCCCGCGACGGCGAGGGCGCCACCCGCTTTGTCGAGATCGACGTCAGCGGCGCCCGCGACGAAGCTGCGGCCGCGAAAATCGCCCGCGCCATCGCCAATTCGCCTCTGGTGAAGACCGCCATCGCCGGCAGCGACCCCAACTGGGGCCGCATTCTCTGCGCCGCCGGCTACTCCGGCGCGGCCTTCGAACCCGCACAAGTGGACATCTACCTGCAAGGCGTGAAGGTCTGCCGCAAGGGCCTGGCCGCCCAGTACAACGAGGCTGCTCTCACGAAAAAGCTAAACGAGAAGGACTGCCTCATCCGGTTCGTAATCGGCGGAGAAGGCCGCGGTACGGCCCGCTTCTGGACCTGCGACCTTACCCACGGCTACATCGACATCAACGGCAGCTACCGGACGTAACTGCGCTACTTCTTCACGGGCGGCGGCGCCGGCAACGGTCCAGCAGGCAGCCACGCCAGGCCCAAGCAACCGGCCCCACGACTCCCGAAGGCCCTCTTGCCAATCGCCATGGGCTCAACCGGCGGCAGCAACTGGGCGTCATCCGTATGGTTGGACACGGTGGTCTCCGGGTCGTTCATCAGAGCAGGCTTGGACCACCAGGCGTCCAACTCCCGGATGGCCGCCTCGTCCGCCCTTTCCGGTAGCGAGGGTTTGGTGCAGCCCGAGGTCATCCGCAGCAGGGCGAAAGAGAGGCAGAACGCCCATGTAGCACCGGCGGTCTCCTCTGATTGAGCAAACATCGGTGGATCCTCCAGGTATAGCGTGGAGCGATAGCACCAACTCGCGACCCCAGGGCGCGGCGTACAGGTTTCCTGTACACTGACGACAGGAACCCATGGCTACCGAAACCACTTACACCAGCCTCCGGGAAAACCTCGCGAGCACGCTGGACCAAGTCGTGGATCAGCAGGAGACGGTTATCGTTCGGCGCCGGGGCGCGCGCGACGTTGCTCTGATTCCAGCCACTGAACTCGCTGGGCTGATCGAAACGGCCCACCTGTTACGGTCGCCGCGTAACGCCAAGCGGCTCCTGGCGGCACTGCACCGGGCTGGCGGCGGCAAGGTTAAGCCAGATAGCGTTGCCAGCTTGAGGAGAGAGCTTCTTGGGGAAGCGGAACGTTAGGCGGATCGCACTCTTCCATCTGGAGTTCCTGGAGGATCTACGCCACTGGGTGAAGTCCGACAGAAGCACCGCAATTCGAGTACTGGACCTCGTCGAAGCAGTGTTGCGTGATCCGTTCCAAGGTACCCGCAAACCCGAACCGCTCCAATATTTTCTCGCCGGTTGCTGGTCCAGACGCATCACGCAGGAGCACCGCCTGGTGTACCGTGTCAGCAACGAATCCATCGAGTTCCTTCAGGCCCGTTACCACTACTGATCCGGCAGCGGCCGCTCTGGCCAGTCTCACGAACACCTGCCACCGGCGGGCGGCGCGGAGTGTGGGCTTACGCCCGGCCGTTGGCGGCGCGGCCTTGCAGGTAGGCGCTAAGGGATTCACGCCAGTGGGGCAGATCGGGCAGACCAGCGGCGCGGAGGTTGCGGTTGTCCAGGACGGAGAACGCCGGGCGCTTCGCCTTGGTGGGGAAGGCGGAGGAATCTACCGGCGTGAGGTCAACAGGAATCGCGGCGAGGTCGAAGATAGCGCGGGCGAACTCGTGCCAGGAGCAGTGGCCGGCGCTGGTCATGTGATAGAGGCCGTAGTTTTCGGTGGCGATGAGGGCGGGCAGGGCGAGGGCAACATCCAGGGTAGAAGTCGGGGTGAGGAATTGATCAGCAACCACCTTCAGGGGCTTTCCCTGGCGCGCGAGGGCGATCATCGTTTCGACGAAGTTAGAGCCTTTGTCGCGGGAACCGGCGTAGCCGTAGAGGCCACAGACGCGGCATATGAAGGACTTGTGCCAAGTGGACTGGACCATCTGCTCACCGGCGAGCTTAGAGACGCCGTAAACGGAGCGGGGGCAGGGGGTATCGTCTTCCGTGAAGGGCGCGGTGCGGGTCAGTGGCCCATCAAAGACGTAGTCGGTGGAAAAGTGGACGAGGGTTGCGTCAACGGCGCGGGCGGCCAGTGCGAGATTGCGGGGGGCGATGGTGTTGGCGGCGATGGCGGGTTCGGGCGTGTCTTCGGCGTCATCCACACGGTTGTAGGCGGCGCAGTTGAGGATAAGATCGGGGGCATGGGCCTGAACGAATGCGAGCACACGGGGGCCGTCCTGGAGGGGCAGGTCCTCATACTCGGTGAGGATCAAAGTGTGTTGGGCGAGGACGGATTTGAGGTCGGTGGCCAACTGGCCGAGGTGACCGGAGATGAGGATCTTCATGGGCGCTCCGAGGGCAGTATAACAGGGGCCGGGGGGACGGGCGTGTTTCAGGAAAGGAGTTTCCTGGAAGGCAGATGGCGGTCCTCGGGCTAAGAGGATCATTGGCGGGAGTGAAGACGGATCCGGGAAGCGAAAAGAGGTGGTCGCCTGGAGCGGCTCTGACCGGTTGGGAGTGTGCCCTGCGGGCGTCACACACAACGGCCTGCGGAGGAGCAGCGTGAGGCAGAGGGCGGTAGCCAGCGGTCCGCGGGGAAAGGAGCGCGGCTCAATCCGGCAGGCGGCGCAGGACCGAGATGCACTCGGCTCCGTTAGCCTTGAAACACTCGAGTTCGTAGGGGAACGGGACCACTTCGCGGGCGCGGTGGATGAGTTCGAGGATTTCGAACTGCGACCAGACATGAAGGTGGATGCCGTAGTCGTGCTTGACCATCAGCGCGCGGACGCGGGCCTCAATCTCGTGTTCCGGGATCTTATCGACGAGGCGAAACCACTCTCGGTAGTGGGCTTCGCGACTCAACTCGGGGCCGTGGCGGTGGTCCTCGAGGAGGTGCTCGAAGGGGGTGCAGGGGCGGTCCTTATCGAAGGTGTGGCGCTTGTCGGGCAGGGCAAAGAACAGGACGCCGTCGGGGCGCAGCACGCGCAGCATGTTGCGAAGGGCGAGGAGGGGGTCGCCGAGGTGTTCGATGACGTGGTTGGCGATGACGAAGTCCTGGGAGGCGTTCTCGATTTCGGTGAGAAGATGGGCGTCGGTGATGATGTCTACTTCGACGATCTCGTAACCTTGCGCTGCCACCTGATACTGCTGGCGGAGTTGCTGGCTGGTGAAGGCGTCGGCATAGCGGACGGTACAGCCGGGCGGGATGCGCATGGGGTCGCTGAGGGCGCCGATCTCGATGCCCTGCCCCTGGAAATACTGGCTGCCTAGGTAAGTGCGTGCGGCGGCGCCGGTGGCGCGGAGGGGCTGATCAAGATTCTCGGTGATGGTCATCGGGCTGCCTTCCAGAAAGGGCCCGTCCTCATACGGACCGCCCTCGACTCGGGCGGTGAGGGTGTACGTCTTGAGGGCGCGGATTTCCGGGGGGATGGGCAGGACGAAACCGTGCTGGCCCGTGCCGGCGCCGGCACGGGCCAGGCGGAGGTCTTCGCGGAAGGCGCGTGCGGGCACTGCGCCGAGGGGGTGGCCTTCGTGCTCGACTACGACGGTGATCTCGCGGGTAGGGTCGTGGAGGATATAGGCCCAGCCGGACACGACACCGTCATTGGCGCCATCGAGGTGGCCGGTGACGGAGTCATCCGCCAGGCGCTCGATGGTGAATGGGCTGCCCGGGAGGGCGTTGCGGCCCTCGACGCTGACCGAGAGCTGGAAGGGCCTGGAGGGACGAAAGGACGGAGGTATGTAAAAGGCGAAACCGTACCGGCCATGGCCTTCGCCGATACCGGCGGATTGGAGATCTTCCCGAAATCTGTCGGCGACAGCCGTGCCCAGAAGAACCGCATCGGCGTAAATGGATACCGTGACGGGGGACGCCGGGTTGGTCGGGTCCAACGCCCAACCTGCGACAATGCGGCCTTCACAGGAGCCGAGGTGGCCCTTAATCGAGTTGGGCGAAGCTAGACTGCGCAGTCTGTCGATGGAACGACTGAACACACCCATGCGCGGACAATTCCCTTCTGGCACCCCACTCGCTCACAGTATACATTAGAGGGAACGGCTAGGAACGCAGGGCGCGGCTGGCGCCGAGAGATGCAACGGATTCGGTGATCGAATTCCCAAACTGCGAATCAGCGCCCGGCGGTGAAGTCACTACATCTCGTTGGTGTGGCGCAGAAAGGCGGATGCATGGCTCAAAGGAAAGCACTGATTACGGGGATCACCGGGCAGGATGGGTCCTATCTGGCGGAGCTTTTGCTGGCTAAAGGGTATGAGGTACACGGAGTGGTACGGCGGGTGGCGCTGCAGGACCCCACGCACCGGATGTCGCGCATCACGCACCTGACCGGGCAGATCCACTTACACGGGGCGTCGCTGGAGAGCCTCCCGAGCCTGTTTCAAGTATTTGAAGAGGTTCAGCCCGATGAGTGCTATCACCTGGCGGCTCAGAGTTTTGTGAGCTACTCGTTCGACGACGAGTTTTCGACGCTGCAATCCAACATCAACGGAACGCACCACGTGCTGGCGGCGTTGAAGGCGCGGAGCCCGAAGTGCCGGTTCTATTTTGCTGGCTCGTCGGAAATGTTTGGCAAGGTGCAGGAGATTCCGCAGCGCGAAACGACGCGCTTTCACCCGAGATCGCCGTACGGAGTGAGCAAGGTGACGGGGTTCGAGCTGACGAGGAACTACCGGGAGGCGTATGGGATTCACGCTTCGTCCGGCATCCTCTTCAACCATGAATCCCCGCGGCGCGGGTACGAATTCGTTACGCGGAAGATCTCATTGGGCGTAGCGCAGATTGCGGCGGGGCGCGCGAAGGAGTTGCGGCTCGGCAATCTGGAAGCGAAGCGGGATTGGGGCCATGCGCGGGACTACGTGGATGGCATGTGGCGCATGCTGCAGCAGGATACGCCGGATGACTATGTGATCGCCACCGGCGAGACCAATTCGGTGGAGCGGTTCGTCGAACTGGCCTTCGGCCATGTTGGCCTGGACTGGCGGCGGCACGTCGCGGTGGACCCCCTCTATTTCCGGCCGGCTGAAGTGGATCTGCTCATTGGGGATGCGGCCAAGGCCAGACTGGTACTCGGCTGGGAGAGCCGCACTTCGTTCAGCGATCTGGTGCGGGAGATGGTGACGCAGGACTGCGAAGGGCAGCGGGGCTAAGGCTGCGGGCTGCGCTTCGGTTTCAGATGTCGTGCCTGCGATGGCTTGTTAGCATAGGCTGTATGTCCAATCGAGTTGATCTGCCGCTGCCGCCCCTCGAGTATCGCGGATGGGTCAGTCCAATTACGGTGGATAGCTATTACGACAATCCAAGCGGCGACTATGTCTGGGGGCCGCTCGACCTTGGGCTATTGGCGCCGGGCGAAGCCTATCGGAGAATTCTCGATTTTGGCTGTGGCTGCGGCCGGGAAATACGCCGCCTTCTGATGCAGAAGGACCCGCCGAAGGAAATTGTCGGGCTTGACGTCAACCGCCGAATGATTGACTGGTGCACTCACAATCTAGCGCGCCCGGGCGTGTCGTTCATTCATCATGACGTCTGGAGCCGGTGGTATGCGCCGGACAACAGCCGGAACAGAGTGTTGCCGCTGGCGTCGGCGGGATCGGATTTTTCACTGATTGAGGCGAACTCGGTGTTCACCCACCTGCTGGAGGACCAGACTGTGTACTATCTCGAGCAGATGAGTTCGATGCTAGCCCCCGCAGGACTGATCCGTGCCACATGGTTCTTCATCAACAAGAAGGCGTTTCCCATGATGTCCGACTCGCAGAACACGGTACTGATTGACGAAGAGGATCCCACCAAAGCAGTTTTCTACGATTGGGAGTTTTTCGTTCGAACGACCAGGCGACTGGGGTACAGAATAGTTAAGGTGGAATGGGCGCTCAACCTGGGCTTGCACAATACGGTCTTCCTCGGAAGGGACGACACCTTCGCCGAATTGCTGATTACGACACCGCCGGGCACCAGTTGCCTGGGCTTCTAGTGAATTAGGCACCGTGTTGGCCGCGCTACAACTCGAGGCGCCATACCAATTTGAGGGACCAGCGCCAGGTTGGAGCAGAATCGCCAACTGGCGAGTCCCACGCGGAGTGTACGGAGAGTGACGGAGACATATGAAATGTCCGGCGGCATTACCGGAGAGAGTTGTTCTGTTCGTGCTGAACGACCACAACAGGCGATCCCGACAAAGATCCAGATGACAGTCTCCATGGCGAAGGAGACCGCCTGGATTGTGACGATCATGGTCGTTGTGGCGCTTGGCGTTCGCGCCCGGGCTGGCGTAGTCCAACTGAGGGAACCGGCAGCCGTAGAACGGATGCATTCGCTATTCGAGCGGCTTCGGCGCAACGCTCCAGCGTCGTTTCGGCTCGCCGGCGTGGAGATCAACGACTATCTCCAGTACTCGCTCCAGCACACGCCGCGCCCGGGCCTGCAATCGTGCAGCGTTAAAATTTTCCCTCAAAACTACATCTCTACCTTCACCGTGGTCGACTTCGATGCAGTCGACCGTTGGAATCCAGGCGCCATTCCGGCGCTTCTGCGACCCGTGTTGCGTGGCAGAAGATCCATCTGGGTGGACTGCCGGTTTGGCGGGGCAAACGGCAAGTTGTCGTTTTCGGTGCAGAAGGCGTACTTCGAGAGGATCCGCCTGCCCTCAGTTCTGGTGGAACAGGTCATCGCGATCCTCGCCCGCCAACAGCCAGAGCGATTCGACACATCCAAACCGGTGCCTATTCCGTTTGGATTGGAGTCGCTTTGGACCGAGGGGAATGAGCTTCGTGGGATGAAGTAGAGAACCAGGGTGCCGCGGGGCCACCACAGGCGCGCGCCTGCGTCGGAGGTGCCGCAGCTTGAGTCAGTCATGCCCGTACCGGCGCATTTCGTGTCGCCTGACCGAAGTCCGGCACGGCACTGGCGCAACGGGACTTCGTACGTAAAGCTCGCCGAATTTCGGTCGGCTTGCTGAGTTGTAGCAGCGAGGCGTACAATCATGGGGACGCCAGCCGGACCAGCATCGAGCCGGGTCGTTACAATCGCCCCGAAACGCAAATAAACCCTAGCCAACTCGCTGCCGGTGGAAGAAACAATCATGAATACTGCGATTCCGACGTTTGCGAGCCGAGCTTCTCTCCTGCCCGTCGAATTGCGGCAACTCCCCCATCTGCAGAGGCGCATCATTCTTTGCATCGCCTGTGTGGGATGCGCGTTGCGATTGCTTTTCTGGTTTTACACAGACCGTGTCTGGGAGGATGCCCTAATCACGGTGCTGCACTCAGAGAATTTTGCCGGCGGCCTGGGCCTCACACATCACCACCCTGGCTACGCTCCGCTGCATGGCTTCACGAGCCCGCTTAGTGTACTGATCCCACTGGCAGCCGACATATTCCACATAGGCTGGGGCCTGCCGTTCCAGAAGTTAGTCTCTGCGCTGATCTCGGTTCCGACCGTCCTTCTCGCCGGGGCAATCGCGTTAAACCCCGCCTTCCGGCTGAATTTCTGGCTTGTCTCCATCTTCTGCTCCTACCTTGCGTTTGAGCATCACCAGATCCTCTGGGGGATGGCTGGAATGGAGACGCAGGTCGCGGTATTCGCCATGATGTTCGCAATGTATTGCGCGTTGAAGGGTGACGCAAAACTGATCGGCCTTTCCATGGCCTTCCTGATTTATGCGAGGCCGGACTTTGCGATCTTCGCAGCGGTGGTGGCCCTGTACATCGCGATGGCGCGCCGCGAGGCGTTATATCCGAGCCTTGGAATTGCCCTTGCGCTGTACACGCCGTGGATTGTTTTCACGCTGACCTACTATGGCTCGCCGGTCCCTAACACAATCCTCGCAAAGAGCATGGGCTACTCGCTCTGGACCCGCCATACCGCCCTACTTTCCGAGCCGTTCTGGGCCAACGTGTGGGCCCGAGTGCACGACTACATCTACCTCCCGCTGGGCCCGTCGTTCTCCGGCCATGGAACGGGCTTCCTGAAGTTCTTGGACGACGGTCTGGTCTCCAGGTTGTGCACGGTGATCCTGCTGGTAGGCTGCGCTGCAATGTTGAGGTCGTTTCAGAAGTTCTACGCGATTCCTCTGCTCGCCTGCCTGGCGTATTCAACCTACTATGTCTTTTTTGTGCCTGCCATCGCAGGGTGGTATTTGGTTCCCTTCAGTGCCATCAATTGCTTGCTGCTGGTTCTCGGGCTAGGCGCAGTGTTTGAATACCTGATTGTGACGGCTAGGATTCCGGCGCTTTCGCGCCTCGCATGCATCCTCTACGTCACGCCATTCCTGATGGTGCTTCCTACGACGTTTGCCGCAGAGCGAGATATCCAGCGATACATCGAAACGCCCGTCCGGCGGGCGCTGGGGACGTACCTGTTCGAGCATAAGAAGCCCGGTGACACCGTAGGCTGCGAGCCGCTAGGCTACATCGGGTACTACTCCCGCATGCCGGTCTACGACTACCCGGGACTGGCGAGTCCCGAGGTTTCGGCGTTCATGCGGAAAAATCCGGATAAGCGCACGATGGACCGGATGCTGGAGGCTCTCCAGCCGAGTTGGATTGTGTTGCGGGAGCACGAACTTCGTTACATGAATACGCTTCAACATATGTCGTTTCTACAAACCGGCTACACGATCGAAAAGACTTTTCGTTCCGATCCGGTCCACACCGGGGAAGTCTTCCGAGCCGCTAGCAATATTGACCTGACGTTCGTCCTGCTGAAGAAGTCGAGGCCGTGAGAGGGGCGCCGAGTGGACGCCGAGGAGCGAGGTCGCTTGCGGTGCGAGCCGTGATGCTGGCCGTCGCTCTGCTCTTCGCCGGCACGATTCTGCGGGACATCCTGAGGTACGGAGTGGACGTGCCGTTCTGGGATCAGTGGGATTTCGTGGCTGCGCTGCGGCGTAGCTCATCTGGCGAAACGTCGTGGCTCAGAACTCTATTTCTCAGCGGCGCGGAGCATCAACTGGGCCTGCAAATCGTGTGGTCGGTTCTTGTGTGGAACCTGACGCAGATGAACATGGTAGCCAGCATGGTGCTCAACTGGACGTTCGCTTTCGGTTTCTGCATTCTGGGCACGTGGATCACGGCGCGGGCACTGCCTCCTCGCAGTGTCATTCCCTGGATGGTATTGGCGGCGGCCAGCTTTTTCATCTTCAATCCGGCAGCCTATCAAGTGTGGCTCTGGGGACTTCCGCTGGTGCATCTCCTCGTGCCGCTGCTGATGTTCGCTGGTTTTGCCTGCGCGCAGACGCGTGCCAGCGACGGCACGAAGATCGTGGTCTCGGCGATCTGCGCGTTTTTCGCCTCCTTCCTTTTGGGCAGCGGCCTGTTGCTCTGGTTCCTGTTCCCAGCGGTGCTGATCTACTACGTGAAGCCAACGGCACTAAAGACCGAACGTCTCGCCGTCCTCGTCTATGGCGCTCTGTGTGGAGCGTGCCTGATGATCTACGGATTTGGCGCGCTGCAAGGCGAGAGCCCGGCACCCACGAGTGGCGCGGGCGGACTTGGTGCGATTGCTCAGTTTTTTGCCGCCTACACGGGCAACGTAGTATCTCTGTCAGCCGAAACACAACCCGTTCTCTGGGCGCAACTCCTCGGGTCGGCATTCATCATGTGCTTTACGACTCTGGCCATCCTCGCATTTCGAGGGTTTCGCAGGAGAAGCGAATGGCCTGTGATTACGATTTGGGGCTGTCTGGGCAGCTATTCGATCGCTTCCGGCTTGATGGTGGCATTGGGACGCCACGGATATGGCTTGGCCTACGCGGTTGAATCCTCCCGCTATGTCCTGGCTTCGGCATTCCTGCCAATCTCGGTGGTCGTGCTGGCCTTCGTGCTCATTCATGCGTATTCGGACGAACTGCCCTCCAGCATTCGCCTCTACTCCGGCACGCTATGCATGACGTTAATAGTACTGATGGCTGGCGTTGCGCTGCGCTTCCTCCAGTGGCCCCGGGCAGACGCGATGATGGCGAACTCGCGCGCCTCTCAGACAGCGGGCAAGGTCGCGGTTGCCAGTTCTGGAGTCCTCGGCATGCCACAATGGCGCAACATCCACCCCAACGACGACCGGGATTCGTTTCTGCGATCGGTGCGTTTCCTCAGCGGACGGAATTGGCTGCGCCCGGCCGTCTGGAATGAAGCATTCTTTCGGGATCTGGCCTCTCCGCGGCGGAAGCCTGAGCCGGCCTACGGCTATGTGGACAAGTTCACGATGGAAGGCGGCAAACTGCAATTGGGAGGTTGGGCCTACCTGCCGGATCGGAAACTGCGCGCCGACGCCGTCATTGTGTCGGCGAGGGATGGCGCCACCGCCCGCCTACTCGCCGTCGTGTTCACGTCTGCCCCTCGACGCGACGTATATGAGAGCATTCACGAACTCGAAGCCCTCTCTACCGGCTGGGCAGCGGAGGTAATTGCTGCCCCCGGCGAGGTGCTTCTCTGTTTTGCGTACGACGCGGTGACCGGGCAGGCGCACTTGCTCTCCGGAGTTGGCCCCGATGCACTGATGGCGCCAGCCGATGGAGCAAGAGTGGAATTGAAAGGTGGGTGGACAATGGACGGATATCACGCTGACGCGGGCCGTCCGCCTGGCAACGGCTTGGCATTCGGGTCCTGGGCGGGCGCGGATGCAAATAGGGGGACTCTGCGTCTTGGGCCGTTCCGGCTGGACGCGCAAGGTGGCATAAGCATACCTTTGGTGACCGGCCCGAGCAACCAGGGACTCGCGGTTTTCATTCGCGACGAAGCCACCAAAGAGATTCTCGCGGAGCTGGCCCCCCCGCCCATCCGACTGACGTGGTGGGAGTGGGAGCCCAGGCTACGCTCCGAGCGCGCACGGACGGTAGAGATTATTGCGGAAGACAACGGCGCAGGATGGGGTCAGTGGCAGGCTTTGGCATGGCCCCAGGTACAGAAGAAGGGGCGCGAGCCCGTCGCCGGCTCGCGCAGGTAGCGCGGTGCAAAACCGGGCGAATGGCGGCCGGGTGATTATGCTCGGAGCGCGACGATTGACGTTGCCTAGCTCATCACGGTACTCTCCCTTGGATAGGGCTGCATTGGGCGGCCACCAGCCGGATGTGCCACTAGGAGCGATTGACAGCGAGGCATCCAAGCGACATCCCTATTGACAATGTGAGCAGATGTTGAATTTTCACCCAGAAGAATCCCCTTCAGCGCTCGCTGCCGGCAGAGCGATCTCGATCATCGTACCGTTCTATAAAAACGCCGAGTTGGCTGGCCCGCTGATAAAGTCGCTATTGGCGTGCCGCGAAGAGTTATCGGAGCTGAACTGCACTGTCACGCTCATTAACGACTCGCCGGGGGATGCGGCCCTCGCAACCGCGCTGGAGGAAGGGATCCGCAGCTTTCCTGCGGACCTTCCGTGCGAAATCCGGACGAATGACGACAATTGGGGATTCTTGCGGAGCGCCAACTGGGCCTGCCGCAAAGCGGTGGCGAGAGGCGCGGACGTACTGCTGCTGAATTCGGACACGCTACTGTACCCGGGCGCGGTGCGGGAGATGCAGCGGGTTGCAAACCTGGACCCGATGATCGGCTTCATCAGCCCTCGCTCCAACAATGCGACGATCTGCACGTTTCCGCAGCAGAACAGATACGCGGATCTCTCGCCCGCGCAGTTCAATGAGATCTTCCAGCAGGTTTCGAGCTACCTTCCCGAGTTTCACTACGTACCCACCTGCGTGGGATTCTGCCTGTACATCAATCACTTCATTCTGAGCGAGGTTGGATTCTTCGACGAAGTCTACGGGAAGGGGTACAGCGAAGAGAACGACCTGATCATGCGGGCCAACCGGTTTGGCTACCGCGCGGTGCTGGCGAACCGCGCTTTCGTCTATCACATCGGCGAAGTGTCATTCCGCGAGAGCGAGTTCCCGAAGTCCGTCCACGAGCGTAGAAACTTCGCGCTCCTCACGAAGCGGTATCCCGAGTATCGCGAACACATTTCGGACTACTTCAAGGGAACGCACTGGGAAGCGGAGCGGCTGCTCGCCGGCCTGATCCCGGATGCGGACGGCCGGATTGACGTGGCTTTTGATTGCAGCCACGTCAGTAAGCACCATAACGGCACGTTCAATGTACTTGCCAAGGTAATCCAGGAGGCAGCGCTCAGTTGGGGCGACAGGTTTAACATCCACGTCATCGCCAATGAGGGTGTCGCGGAGTTTCATGAACTGACCTCCATTCCCGGAGTTTTGCTGGACTCGGCCAATACGAACCGCGTATTCGGAATCGCCTACCGGGTAGGCCAGCCTTTCGACTACCATGCCTTTCTGCGGTTGAGCCGGCTGGCTCCAGTCAACGTCTACGCCATGTTGGACACCATTGCATGGGACTGCCTGTACTTGAATCGCGATCAACTCGACGAGTTATGGCGAGCAACGGCCAGTTATGCCGATGGGCTGCTGTACATCAGTGATTTCAGCCGGGATCAGTTCCGGTCGCGATTTCCAGTGCGGCCAGGGATGCCGGAGATGGCATCTTATCTCTCGCTGGCGCCGGAGGAGTACCTGGAGAATGCGCCGGCAAAGCCGGTTCTCAAACACAGGTCCGGAAGTTATCTCCTACTGGTGGGCAATTCCTTCGCCCACAAATACGTCGAGCCGACCGTGAAGGCCATTGCGCGACGGTTGCCGAGGGTGAAGTTGGTGGCGCTGGGCCTGGAGGCGGCGGGCACTGAATGTCTCACGGCCTACGGAAGCGGGAAGCTCAGCTCTGCCGAGGTAGCCGGCCTGTACGCCGGTTCCCAGGCCGTGCTTTTCCCGTCCACCTACGAAGGATTCGGCATGCCTGTGCTGGAAGCGCTGGCGCACAGGAAAGTGCTCTTCGCTCGGGACACCGTATTGAATCGCGCCTTGCACGCGCGCCTGGGGATGACGAAAAACATCATCCTGTACGACTCCACAGAGTCACTGGTGCGCATGCTGGCCTCGGGCAATATCCCAGCGTGGACCGATGATTTGCCTCAGGCTGGTCACTCTCATGACTGGGCCGCTCACGCCCGCGACACGAAGCACTTGCTGGAACAGGCGTTACAGGGCTTTTCCTATGGCGGAACCCTGATGCCGAGGTTGGGGTACGCAGCCTTGCTGGCCAAAGCAGGAGAAGGCCAATTCCAGCGGCAATTGATCGAGGACGACTCCAGCGCACAGCGTATTCTCTTCCATCAGTGCGGGCTCGATTCCAGCTTGGCGTCAGCCGACGTCATCCCCGCGCTTCATGAATTGAAGTCGGCGGTGGATGGATTGCGCGAGCGAACGCTCTCGGCCACCGCCGCGGAATCGGAGATCGCCAGCCTCCGAGCCGCAATCAAGGATCGGGAAGACCGCATCGAGACGATCAAGAATTCGGTTTCATGGAACGTCACTGCTCCGCTGCGGTCAGCTTGCGACGTTTGGCTGAACGTGTTCGGCCGGAGCGGCAGATAGCCGGACGGAGAATGCCCGATGTCTTCTGAGGTCACCTGCTACCTGGACGAACCATCCAGCGCTCTGATTGACGGCAGCGAGTTTCGGCTGCGAGGCTGGATCTCCGTCAAGGCGGGCCTTCTGCGTAGATTTGCGATCCGCTCCATTCATGGACCGGTCCGGATCTCCACGTGCCAAAGGCCGGATGTCGCGGACGTGTTTCCGCATCGGGATGTCCTGGGCTTTTCCGCCACCGTCCGGGTGGCGGATCATCGAACGGCCATCACCAATTCGCAACTGGTCCTCTACGTACTGTGCGATTCGGGAGTGGTGGGCGGATTCCAATTCAAGGTCACAGCGCGTGCGCTGAATCTGTCGGCGTACATCGAGGCGGATTGCTAAGGGGCAGTGGGCGCCACAGCAGCGATCGCTGCGAATGGAGCAGGCGTTGAGAGGCATTTTCAGGTCTGCCCCAAGGTGCGGTACACTCCCCTTGACTGCTAATTGAGACGCCGCACGGTCGCTTTTGGGGAAACGAGCCAACCCGATGTGTGATACTTTCATTCCGGAAGCCGCTGCCTGGGTGAGTAGCCACTACTACGATGTGCCCAACGAGACGGTGGAATTCTGCGGCAGCATTGCCGGAGCGACTGTCCTGAACCTGGGATGCGGCGAGATGTTGACGGATTTCGGCCTGCTCCGCCATGACGTCAAAAAGGTCACCGGATTGGACCTCGACAACAGGACCTCCGACCATTTGGAACTGGTGGCGAAGAAGCTCCAACAAAATGGAATCCTGCCGGCCGCCGACTATCAGGACCGGCTGGCCTACCGATTCTATGACGGGCAGAAGTTTCCCTTTGGCGACGGAGAGTTCGACTTCCTCTTTTCATGGTCGGCCTTTGAGCACGTCCACAACGTGCCAAGGGTGCTATCCGAGATTCACCGGGTCCTGCGAGACGATGGACGGGCCTTTATTCAGGTCTATCCCTGGTATCACACCTTCCAGGGCAGCCACCTGTCTGACTTCATTCGCGAGCCGTACCTGCAACTGACCCGGTCCCACGAGTGGGTGCGGGAGCGCCTGGAGGAATATGTATCGGCGCATCCTGGCAGCAAGGATCTGATACTGGGCCATATCTACCGCGAGTATCTTTCGCTCAATGGATACTCGGCGGACCACTTTTACAGCGATTTGGTCGATGCCGGTTTCCAGGTGACAAAGGCCAGAGTGATCAGCTATGACCTCGATCTTTCTGAGCTTCCGCCGCCAACGAAGTTCTCCGAGGCCATGATCTGCGGCACCAAGATGTTGCTTCAGAAGAGAATCGCTCCGGCCTGACCCTCCCCGCGAATGAATGGTTTCCAGCAGAGCCCTGCCGGAAGATCAGCCGAATGCCAGAGCTCATTAAAATCGGATTGAATCCCGCCTGACGCCGCTTCATGCCCCGGGCTCGCGCCTCCCGGTTGGATGGCAACAGCCCGGCGGGAGATCGGGCACAGGAGGCGGAACTGCTGTCCCGGAGAGTCCCTCCGAGAGGGGCCAGCCAACGGGTCCGGGCGGGCTGCGGGAGGTCAGAACTGGCTACGGGCCAATAGTCTGGCGGCGCGGCGGGCAGGGGCCGTCATGCGCCAACTCAGGGAAGCCAGGAGGGCGTCGCGGCTCGCTGTGAGGTTCTCGATCGCCTCCCGGCACGCCGTCAATTCCAGCCTGGAGGCTTCCAGCGCCAGGGACAGCACCTCGATCTGCCGCTCCTGCCCCTGCAGGCGAAGGGCAAGAGCCCGGTCGCGGGCGGCTAGGAGCAGCCCAGGCTGACCGGCTTGGCTCAATGGACCAACCCCGTCCAGCACCAGCGCCTCTGCCGAAGGCTCGCCAGTTGGCAGGTCTCGGGCATGGGCGGCAGCCGAGGCGGCCGGATCTGAGACCGGCGCCGACCCTGTCTGAGACGACGAAGCCGAGGGCGGCCTCCGCTGGCCCCCCGCCTGGGCGATGGCATCAGCAAGAGTGCGCTCGCCAAGGATCAGTTCGTCCGTGATAGCGCCAACCTGCGCCAACAAGCCGTCACGGGTGGGGGGACCCTGGGCGAGGAGGTGACTGAGGTTGTCGCGCAGTCTGCCCCTCAGGCCTTGCTGGGCGGCAACCTGAGTTTCTGCGAAAGCATGGGCTGCCAATTTGAAGTTGTCGAAGACGCCCGCTGGGATTCCAAACAGCTGCAATCGCCACGCATCTTCCTGGCGAAGATAAAACCGGTTCAAGCCGTCAAACCAGGCGAAGTGATAACCCTGGCCGAGCAGCGCGGGCTCCCATGCAGCCCACGCGGGATCATGCGTAAAAGGCTGGACGGCCTCAACGACGATCAAGCGCGGGCGAACGGCGGAAAAGGAGGCGGCATTGAGGATCTCCGCCTCACTGCCCTCTGCATCGATCTTGAGAAAATCGATCACACGTCCGGCGCCGTGGCACTCCAGGATTTGGTTCAGGGTCTGCACCGGCACGTCGAGACGATCGGAGGTTGCGTAGCCCGCCGTTTGGGCGTCGGTCGCGTGCGCCTCATCCAGCGTAGACAGACCGGTCTCGCCGATGATGTGGAATTGGCGCGAACCGGGTGCGGCGCCGACCGCACACCGGAGATTCGCATCCTCCGGCCGGGCGGCCTGTAGCTTGGCGTGGAGGGCCGGAAACGGCTCTACGTTGACGCCGCGCCAGCCATTCAGATAGAACCAGTGCGTGACGGAGTCGAGTACGGCATCGTAGGCGCCGACATCAATATAAAAGCCGCAATTGATGTCCTGGAGGGCTCTGCGAATGATGACGTCCTCCAGATTCTGGGCATAGCTAGTCATTGGGGGCAACTGGCCGCCTCCCAGGGCTACGAGGCGAGCTGTGCTCGAGGTCGCGCTACACGAATTCTGGTCTGGTCTCATTCTGGGGTCAAGGATCCTGCCGATTTCATAATAACCCCAGTTTGGCCGCGAGACTGCGGCACGGACGGCTGGAGCGGACTGGCTACTGTATGTAGCCGAGAGAGCGGAGACGGTTTACGGTGTCGTTGTCGAGGCCGGAGCGACCGCTGACCGGAGCGAGATTCTTCTGCCACGCGGTGAGAAGGGCCTGCAGCTCAGCGGCGGTCCGCGGCTCAGAATCCGCGAGGTTGCGGGTCTCACCCGGATCGGTGGAGAGATCGTAGAGCTCTCGCCGGCCGTTGGTGGAGAGAATGAACTTCCATTTGCCGCGGAAGACGGCCCGCTCGACGGCGCGGAAGCGCTCCCATGCCTGCCAGCGGTCCGCGCCAGGATAGGACTCAGCAAATACGGGACGGGTGGAGCTCGGGGCGATGGCGGTCAGTGGGATCCCGGCTAGCTGGCGCGGCAGGGGCGCTCCGGCAGCCTGAGTGACGGTGGGAAGGACATCAACGCCGCTCACGAGCGAGGAAACTGTGGCGGACTGAGACTGTCCTGGATACTTGATCACGAGCGGTACGTGAACCTGGTCGTCATAGACGGAACTTCCGTGTTCGAGAAGAGACTTTTCTCCAAAGGCCTCGCCGTGGTCCGACGTAACGATGATGAGAGAACCATCATACAGACCGGCGCGCTGCAGGGCCTGAAACACCAAACCGAGCTGATAGTCGAGATAGGAGATGCTACCGTCGTAGGCGGCGACGAGTTGGAAACGCTCCGTGTCCGTGACGGCTCTCTTCTGACCGAGCACATCCCCGACGAGATCAAAGAAACGTTTGGAAGACCAGGCCGCCGGAGGCGCGAAACGGCTCAGGAAGGGCTCCGGAGGCGCGTAGGGCCAGTGGGCATCCATGAAATTGAGAAAGAGGAAGAACGGCCCGCCGGAGGAGAGCGAGGGCAGGAGCGAGACGGCGCCTGAGGCCACTGTGGCGCCATTGGCGTAGACGAGTTCCTCGTTGACTGGGGGCAGCAGCGCGTGGCGCACCGATCGGATGAGCGACGTGTACCGGTATGCCTCGAAGATGATGACGGGCACCAGAATACGGTAGAAGGAAAAGCCGCGGCTGAAGCCGAGGGAGTCGCTGAGATAGCCATGGTTGGCGACGAGTGCGGCGGAGCGATATCCCTGAGCGGCCAGAGTCTCCGCCAGGGTGGGCGCCGCCACGGGGAGGGCGCCGAGTTCCGGATTGGGCGGGGCGTGGCGGACACCGTGGCGCAAGGCATACATGCCTGTGAAGAGTGAGGCGTGGGAAGGGGCCGTCCAATCCGCCGTGGAGCGGGCGTTGGTGTAGTTGGTGGCGTGAGCTGCAAACTCATCAAGGCGCGGCGAGGTGGGGCGGGAGTAGCCGTTGAAGTGGAGGTGATCGGCCCGTACTGTATCCAGCGAGATGAGGATGATATTGGGTTTGCCGGATCCGGCCGGGAGGGCCGGAGCGGGTACGATATCGGCACGGGAGCGCAGGACCAGGGTCAACGACACTCCACATAAAGCAACGACGACAGCGGCGGCTCCGGCCCAGCGGAGGGAGTAGTGGGGGCGCCTGACCCAGCGTGCGAGCAGCCAGGAGACGCCCAGGATGAGCAGTAGCGTACCCAGGGAGACGGCAAAACGAGCGGGCCCGGACCACTGATCAAGCACGTCCTGATACAACCAAGGACGAATGAGTAGCGCCATGGCGAGGGTGACGGGGTTCAAGGCAAACCAACATCTACGGATTGACCCTCGCAGACCGGCGGCCAAGGTGGCGGCGCCAAATACGAGTGGCAGGGCGGCGCCCAGCAACATGGATGCCACCGACGCCGCCTGACTTACGATGAGGATGCCGAAGGCAGCAATGACCGTGAGAGCCGACGAAGCGGCGAAGCGGTCATCCTGCAGCGTGGAATCCGCGTTGCGGGAGAGCGCACGCCAGCCGAGACCCAGTGCCGCGGCGGCCAGCGAGCCGCCGAATGCGACGGCGCCAAAGGCCAGGAGTCCGGCATTCCAGTAGTCAGCATCGGAAACAAATTGACCGCTCCGCAGGAGGAAGGGCGCAGCATCGCAAAAGAAATAGTCCAACGATCCGTAGAAGCCCCAATAGGCGCAGCCCCAGAGAAGGGCACGGCGGATGGGCGAGGCGAAACCGGGTGGCGCGGCTGACAGAGGGGGAGGCATGCGCACTAGAATTCAACACCAAAGCGGCGCTTCAAGAGCAGCGCCACGGGCAGGGAGACGAGGAGCAGGAGTACGGCCCAGTGGAACTGGAATCCGGCAAACGAGAGCGAAGCCGAGGGATACTCGATCTCGGCGGAAACGGCCAGCCGTTCATTGAGGCGGGGCTCTCCGGGGTGAACGAGGAGACCGGTCAAAGTAGACGGCCGCAGCGGAGTGACTGGGCGCGGGGCCCAACCGGCCTCGACGCTTTTCTCGACGATCCCCAGGGGAAGACAGCGCGCAAAACGCCCGAGACTTCGGAGTCAGCGGCTATTCGCCATACGAAGCGGTTCTCAGCTGCGATGCGAACGGCTGGGGTCTCCACACGGAGACCGGGTGGCGCCAGCAGGACGGGCGGCGGCTGGCTGAAGTCGATCGGGCCCGGAATTTGGATGGAGAAAATCGCTGGGCGGCCGGGCACCAGCGGGGCGGAGGCATAGAAGCGCTCCATCTGCGCAAAGAGCGGCAGCAGGAGAAGGCCGGAGCAAACGACGGGCACAGCTACCCAGCCCAGATAGATGAAGTTATCGCGCAGGAACCGGCCCTGGGCTTTCAGGACAAGCAGCGGCTCATCGCCGAAGAGACGCATTTCGAGCAAATGGGCAAGCAGGCGCTGGCGGGCGCGGCGGATGCGGGCAGGCCGGGACGTTAGACGAAATACCCCCAGGAGAAGCAGTGATGCGCACAAGGCGAGGGGCAGGAAGCTCATCCAACGAGGCGCGCCGTGCCACAGTGCGATGTAGGCGTCAAAGATGCGGCTGGCGAACACTGTCATCGGAATGGACTAGTCCAGATAGCCAAGGCCCTTCAGTTTCCGGGCGATATCCTCGTCGGAGTCAGAGGTCTCGATCCGGGCCAGTTCCTTTTCGAGGACGTGTTCGACGAATTCCTGAACGGAAGAGTAGCCACCGACCTCGGCACATCGTTTGACGCGCTCGGCCAGGTCCTTCTTCAGCTTGATGGAGGTCGAGAACATATCTTTCGATTCTCTCAGAAGATGTCTTTGCCCGTCATGACCTGAGGTGGGGTGAGGCCGAAGAACCGGAGAATGGTAACGGGAATATCGCGGAGATGGGGGTTGGCGAGCCGCGGGAGGCGATTGGACACGAAGACGCCGGGCACGAACTGCGGATCGATGCAGTGGTCGGCCAGCCAGGCTTCGCTGTTGTCGGCGATGACGGTGGCGGGCACGGCGCCCAGAGCCGTCTGCCAACTGGCGCGGAAGCCTGGCTCGTAGCCGACAACGAGATCTGGGGCGTGGGCGGGCGGAGGGCCAGCGGAGATCTGGCTGGAGGAATAGACCTCGCGCACCGCGGCCCGGCCGGACTGAGGGTCTTTCAGTGCCAGCAGGCGCCCGCGGATCTTGGCCATGAGGGCACGGCTTTCGGCGCCTGCGGAGACGATGCCATTCGGCTCTCGGCCAGCGAGGTTCAGGTAGATTTCGTTGAGACCAAGGGCGTAGGCCTGGGTCTGGGACCAATCGACATGGGCAAAAAGCTCTTCATCGCCGGTGGCGGACGGATCGGATAGCGTGAGGAAGCCCTCGCGCATCAGCCAGGCATTGAGATGGATGGCGCGGCTAAAGGTGGAAAAGCCGTGATCGGACATGACGATGAGGGTGCCGTTGGCGCCAAGGCGCTGCATGGCAAGCCCGACGGCTTGGTCGACTCGAGCGTAGACCTCGGCCAGGCGGCGGTCATCGCTGCCCCACAGCACGTGGGAGTGCTGATCGACGCTGGAGAAGTAGAAAAACAGGAGGCCGTCCTGGTAGCGATCCAGTTCGTGCCGGAACATGGCCATGCTTTCGTCGAGCACATGCCCGGCCTGCTGGAGAAACTCATCGTGGGTCAGGACACCCGCGCGCAGGGCAGCTGTATCCTCGGCGATACCCTGGGTGGAGTAAGAGCCCAGCGCCTCGGCGAGCGTCCGGCTGTACGTAGCAGGAGTGGAGATGGGCAGCGCCGGTTCTAGGGGATCGATGTTGACAGCGCTGACGTAGACGGCCAGATGGGGCGCGACGCTTTGCAGAAGAATGCGGACATTGCCGCTGGCGCCCTTGAGGGGGTCCAGGAGAGGAAACTCCAGCCGGATCCAGGGTGACCACTCGCCGGCGCGAAGGACGAACTGGCCAGACCGGGAAGTGATCCGGGCAGTGCCGGCAGCGGCGTCCGCGTCCACGACAAGGGACGCGGTAGATGGCGCGTGGTTCTTGAGAAATGGGTTGGAAGGCCCGGAGATCGAAAGCTCGGCCCGCGAGCCACCTGGGGCAAGCTGAACGATACGGCCACCGGACACCAGGCGTGCCGTGGCCGCGGGATCAGAGGTGAAGTAGGTGAAGGTACCAAAGCCGCCCTGAAGATCAGGTGTGCCCATACCGGCGAGGCTCTCACCGGAAAACTCGACGGGCGGAAAGTTGGTGGGCATCCGCAGGACCGCGGCGGGGATGCCACCGGCGCCGAGGAGTTCCCAGAAAGTCTGGCCGTGACGCAGGCTGCGCACAGAGCCGGCCTGAAGAGGAAGCACCCACTGCCCAAGCGACAGCGAACGATGGCCATCTTCGGCCTCGGCCATGGACGAGTAGGGTGTGATGGACTGCGGATCGCGATGGAGGAAGTCGTAGATGCCGTGGCCGTTGGGATCGAGTCCCGTGATGACTGCGGCCCACGCCACCGGGCTCTGCGGCGGGTTAGTGGTGGCGAGGCGCTGGAAGCCGCCCTGGCGGCGCAGGCGATCGAGGTTGGGTAGCTGGGGCCAGTGTTTCTCAACAAAGACCGGATCCATGCCATCGACACCAAGGACGATCAGCCGGGGGTGGTCCACAGGAGGCGCGGAACGGGAGCAGGCCGCCAGCAGCAGGGCGGGGGCCAGCAGCGCCGCCCGCATGGACAACTTCACGCCCGGGCCTCGGCAGGGGCCGCAGGGAAGACCGGCCGGCCTTCCATCCAGGCGGGTTGATCGACGCCGAAGAGTGCCAGAGCGGTGGGCGCCATGTCCTCAATGCCTGGGTCGAGGGACTCGATCGGGCGATTGGAGAAGAGGATGCCCGGGACGAGAAGCGGATCGATGCAATGATCGCCGGACCATGCCTTCGGATTGTCGGTGAAGACCTCGCGGCTGGTCTTGCCGAGGGCGGCGTCCCAGGAACTGCGATACCCGTCCTCAAAGCCGACGATGAGGTCGGGCGCCGCGTCAAGATAGGGGCCGCGATAAAGCTCGCCGGTGGCATACATCGCGCGGATCGCGGTTTCACCAGTTTGCGGGTCGGGGAGTCCCGTGAGCTTTTCGATCAACTCCTGGCGGAGAGCGGCCGCCTCCGGGCCGGGCTGGACGAGACCCTGGGATTCCCTGCCCTTGAGATTCAGGTAGAGGCCCGCGAGGCCAAAGGTGTAGGCGCGGGTGCGGGACCAATCGATGCCGCGCAAATAGCCGGCTGCGCCATCGGGCCCGTCCTTCATCACCAGGTAGCCGTTGTCCCGCAGCCAGGCATTGAGATTGACACCGCGGCGGAATGAGCGGAAGCCGTGATCGGAAAGGACGAAGAGGGCTGTGGAGGAGTCGACGTGCTGCATCGTGCGCCCGACGAGGGCGTCCATGCGGCGATAGAGGTCCTCGATGACGCCGGTGTGGGGGCCTGCCGGGGAGCGGCCGTCGAGGTGGCGGAAGAACATATGCTGCACCCGGTCGCTGGTATCGAAGACACAAGCGACAACGCCCTGGCGGGTGCGGTCGAGTGCGCTGAAGAACATGGATTCCCGCTCCGCCTGGATGGACCAGGCCTGCGCCAGAAAGGCGTCCTCGTCGATGACACCCTCGTTCAGCGCCCAGGTATCTTCGGCCATCCCGACTGTGGCGTAGTCGCCCAGGAGCTTGGCCAGGTAGCTGGAGTAGTAGGAAGGGTGCGAGATGGGCAGCGCGGGGCTTTCCGGGTCGATGTTGATGGGCGTGACGTAGAGGCTAAACTCGGGCGCGGTCTCGGTGATGAGGAAGCGTGCGATGCCGTGGACATTGATGCCGGGCGCGGCATGGAAGGCGAGCTTGAGCCAAGGGGAGTGCTCCCCTGCACGCATCGGATGAGCAGCGCCGCACAGATGGAGCGTATAGTGGCCGGGCTTGTCGCCGGGCGCAAGGGAGAAGGGGATCTCCAAAGCAGCAGCGCCGTCGCGAAGCGAGTTGGGCGGCCCACAGAGGACGCCCTGGAAACCGTGCCCCTGCCGGCGGAGCGGGTATCGGCTGCCGTTCTCAAACGTGGCCTCGGCAACACGGGTGGTGAACTGCGTGAAGCTGCCCTGGGTGCCCAGCAGGTCCGGCGTACACATGGCGGAAAGCAGGCGTCCGTTGAACTGCTCAGGCGGAAAAGTGATGGGCACGCGGAGAATGGTGGAAGCGATGCCCTGATCGCCGAGGAGCTTCCAGAAGGTCGTGCTCTTGCGGCGCAACTCCACCAGAGGATTGGAAAGCGGGATGCGATACCGCCCCAGGCCGATGAAACGCGTGGGGCCGCTGACGCGGGAGCTGGAGAGCTCGGGAAGATAAGACTTCAGGTTACGCGACAGGAAATCGAAGATGTTGTGGCGGGCTGGATTCACACCGGTGGCGAAGGTGGACCACGCAACGGGAGAGAGCGCCGGGAAAGTGGTGCGCAGCCGGCGGTAGCCGCCCTGTTCGCGGAGGGCCGCGAGATTCGGAAGTTTGCCTTCGGCCATAAAGCGCTCTGTGAGGACGGGATCAAGGCCGTCGAGACCGAGGAAGATCAGCTTGCGTACGCGGGCCTTGCGGTAGCCCTGACGGCGGCGGAGGAGATTCCAGAGCAGGCGGGCGGGCCAGACGACGATGGACAGCACCGTCATCAGAATGGCCGAGATCATGCCGAGCAGCGAGCCCATGAATGCGAAACCCGCGCCGGGACCAACGTAGGCGAGACTGATACCCTCAGACTGATCCGCCGGCAGGAGCAGCGCGGCAACGGCCAGCAGTCCGAGCAAAACGGTCGGAACTGAGGGCGGCCAGCGACTGGCTCTCATCGAATCTTCCCCTCGACGAAAGGCACTTCAAAGACCTTTTCGTGGAAGATGGGCCCGTGGCCAAAATAGCCATCCTCACCGAAGAGCTCGCCGTGATCGGCGGTGATGGTCACATAGGTGTTCTTGGGGACCAGGTCGAAGAGCTCCTCCACGACGTTGTCCAGATACTTGACGGCGTCAATCTGGCGGTGGCGCAGCACTTTGAGCTTCTTGTCGTCAAAGAACTTCTCCGCCTCCCCTGCCTTCTTGCGGATCAGCCTGCCGCCGACAATATGGTCGTCGATGTGCTTGAAAACGCCATGCACGCCCGATATGCGCGGCCACTGGTCCGGCGGCTCATCGGGCAAGGCATAAGGGTAGTGGGTCTCACCAACGTTGAGCAGGTAGAAAGACGGGTGTTCCGGATGGAAGTGCATCTCGCGCACCATGGCGCGCATGTCGTTGTGCTTTTCCATGAGCCGGTAGGAGGTGAAGCCTGTGTTGATGGGCGTCTTGGGGTTCAGGACAGGGAGGGAGACCAGGCCGTGAGTACGATAGCCGAGCGAGTTCTGCAAAAACGTGGGCAGGTTGAGGTGCGGGATGAGGGAGCCGAACGAGATGTCATCGGCGCCCAGGCGCTCGTTGAAACGGAAAATGTCGTGTTTGTAGTATTCGGAGGCGTAGACGTGGCGCGGGCTGGTGTGGGGGAGGAGTCCCATGAGGAGGTTGTAGTGGGAGGGGGACGTCCAGGAGGCGTAGGACCAGCGTTTCTCCACCTTGCCGAGCTTGCGCATGGTCTGGGGACGGGCGCGGATGAAAGCGTCGTAGCGGCAGCTATCCAGAATGATGAGCAGGTAGTTGTTGAAAGGCTTCCGGTCCAGACGGATCGACGGCATGTAGTGTGATTTTAGCAGGCGGTGCTGCGCCGTCTCGCGGTCAACAGCTTACCGCCAAAACTATCCGCTACGCTTTTTCGAGCCGTGGCGGGCCGTCCCGGCAGGCGCCGGCACGGGCGGGGCAGGCTCCGGACGGTGTACCGGCGTGACCGAAGGCTGCGGTGGCGCCTGATGGGGATCCAGCATGAAGCGGGTGTATTCATCCACAACGGGCCCGGCTGGCCCATCGGCGATCACCTGTCCGTGATGCAGCCAGATGACCCTGTCGCAAAACTCCCGCACCGTTGGGGTACTATGCGAGACCACCAGAAAAGTCTGACCTTCGGCCCGAAGCTTCTCAATGCGTTTCTGGCACTTGTACTGAAAGTTCGCATCGCCCACTCCGAGAATCTCGTCGATAATCAGAATGCCCGAATTGCAGTGGGTCGCAATGGAGAAGGCGAGGCGCAGGACCATTCCCGCGGAGTAGGTCCGGAGCGGCTCATCAATGAAATCCTCCAGTTCGCTGAACTCGAGAATGGCAGGGAACTGCTCCTTGGACTGCTTCTCATTCATGCCCTGGAGGGCGCCATTGATCAGGTAGTTTTCGCGGCCAGTGAGATCGGGATGAAAGCCGGAGCCAAGTTCCAGTAGCGGCGCGATGGAGCCTCCGACATGAATGGCGCCCTCGTCCGGCCTGGCCAGTCCGCAGACCAGCGCCAGCATGGTGCTCTTCCCGGCTCCGTTGGCGCCGATCAGCGCAACGCTTTCTCGCTCGGCCACCTCGAAGGAGGCGTTCCGTACGGCATAGAACCCCTCGCGAGAGGGCTTGGTGACCATATCCCGGACATGATCCCTCAACAAAGTGCCCGACGTGCGATGGCGGAAGATCTTGGAGACGCCTTGAACAGAGATGATGCTCATGGTTAGAGATACTCGTAGAATCGGCGCTGCGCCACTTTGAAGGTCTGGATACCGAGCACTAGAGACAAGACAGCCACGAAGGTCAGTTTGATCAGCAGGGTGGCCGATGGCGCGCGCGCTTTCAGGACGATCTCATGCGTGGCCAGAACCAGCGCCGCCAGAGGATTGTACTGGTAGAGGTTGCGCATCGCATCGGGCACCATCTCGAAGGTGTAAATGATGGGCACCAGCCAGAAGAGGATCAGGACGAACGATTCGACGATATAGCGGACGTCGCGGATGAAGACATACAGCGAAGACGTGATCAGCCCGAGTCCGATCAGACAGATCAGCTCGAGCCCCCACACCAAAGGCAGCCACAACCACTGAATATTGACGCCCAGCCCATCGACATAGACCACGCCGATCAACAAACACATCTGGATCAGCAGGTGGGGCACATTCGACAGGATGGCCGCAATGGGGATGATCTCGCGGCGGACCGGATTCCGCTTGATCAATCCGGCATTGTCCAAAATGGAGGTCGTGGACGACTGCCAGGCGGCGGCAAAGAAATTGAAGGTGATGATCGCGCTCAGCAGGTGAACCGGAAAGTGCCTGGTGGGGCTCTTAAAGATGTAGGTGAAGACGTAGACGTAGATCCCCATCATGACCAGCGGGTTGATCAGAGACCAGAAGACACCCAAAGACATATTGCGGTAGCGGATCTTGAAGTCTTTTAGGATGAGCTGACGAAGGAGATACGCGTAGTCGCCGGTCCACATAGGGATAGTTTGGGGAGAGAGTTCCGCACCAAAGGGGCCAGAAGCACTTTCCACTTGAGGATAACCCACTTTCCACAACCCTGGGGCGCTACACTGGTGCGAGCGCGATGAATCCGGCCGATCCCGCCCCTGCTACACCGAAGACAGAAGTGTGCCCGCCGCCGCTTGCGGATGGCTCCTGCCTGGCGGCAATCCGGGCGCTGCACGAAACCATGGACGCTCTGATGGACGGACTCGACCGCGTGGAGCGGGCGATCCGCCTGACTCCGAGGGCGGACGATGGGGCGGGGTGGTTTCAGAATGTGCCCCTGTTCCATGCTCCACTATCCGCGGCTCCAGCGAGTACCGGGGCAGGCGCCCTGGCGCGTTGCGAAGAGTGGCTGAGCGCCCTGCGTCCGTCATTTGACGAAGACGCCTACCTCTACTTCAATCCGGACATACTGGACGCTGTCTGCGACGGCCGCGTACGGTCGGGCTTCGCGCACTGGACGACGCACGGACGGCGGGAATGGCGAGCGGGCGGCGAGCGCTCGGCGGCAGTCGCGCGCGGGGCGGCCGAAGGGCCGGTGGGCCTGAATCTCTATGGATTTCTCACTTCAGTTAGCGGCCTCGGGACGGCGTCGCGGAGCGTGAAGAAGGCGATCGAGGCCAGCGGATTGCCGGTGGCCGTCTTCGATCTACCCAACTGGGAGCACGCCGCGCAGGGCGGCACGGGCGTGACCCGCGGGCCGTACCGGACCAACCTGCTATTTCAGAACTCCGACGTGCTGCCGCGCTTCGCCCAGGCGTACGGGCAGGAGTTGCTGCGGGGCCGCTACAACATTGCGCATTGTGTGTGGGAATTGCCCTCTTTGCGCTCCGATTGGGCGGAAAACTTGCGGTTTGTGGACGAGATCTGGACGCCCAGCGAGTTTAACCGTGCAGCTTACCAGGCGGTGACGCCGCTGCCGGTGCGGGTGATCCCCTACACGGTAGACGGTCTGGAGGCCGTGGCCACGATGGGCCGCGCGGAGTTGGGCCTGCCGGAGGGCGTGTTCCTGTTCAGCTACGTTTTTGACGTCTCCAGCGGCTTTGAGCGGAAGAACCCGCTGGCGCTGCTGGACGCGTTCGAGGCGACGTTTGGGGAATCGCGCGACGTCTACCTGTTGCTGAAGTGCTTCAACGGGCAGTACAATCCGGCGCGGATGGAGATGCTGCGGCGGCGGGCGGCGGCGGACAATATCCGGCTGGTGGAAGAGGTGTGGTCCGACGCCCAGATCCACTCGCTGCACAAGGTGACAGACTGTTTCGTCTCGCCGCACCGGGGCGAGGGCTTCGGGCTGAACATGGCGGAGACGATGTACTTCGGCAATGCCGTGGTGGCGACGAACTACGGCTCCAACGTGGATTTCATGAATGCCGGCAACAGCTATCCGGCGGCCTACCGGCTGGTGGAGATTGCGGAATCCACGGGGCCGTACTTAAAGGGCAATGTCTGGGCGGATGTGGACGTAGAGGATCTGGGCCGGCAGATGCGCCGGGCGTACGAAGACACGGCGGAGCGCCGGCGGCGCGGACAGGCGGCGGCGGAGACGATCCGGGCCGGATACAGCGCGGAGGCTGTCGGACGGTTAATCCGGGCGAGGTTGGCGGAAGTGGATCAGCCAGCGGTGGCGCATCCGCAGCGGCCCAAGCGATTCCTGCCGGCGGGCGCGCCGGGCCAGGTCCGCACGGAGGTCCACCATCTGCGCGCGCGGCCCCGCATCAGCGTGATCACGCCGGTGTACAACGTGGACGCGGAGTGGCTGCGGAGTTGCGTGGATTCGGTACGGGCGCAGTGGTATCCATACTGGGAGTTGTGCCTGTGCGATGACGGCTCCACCCGGCAGGAGACACTGGCGGCCCTGGCGGCCTATGAAGGCCTGGACCCGCGGATCAAGGTAATCCGGAGCGCGGGCAATCTGGGGATCGCGGCGGCGTCCAACCGGGCGGCGGAGTTCGCCACTGGCGAGTGGCTGGCACTGCTGGACAACGACGACGAACTCGCGCCGGACGCGCTGTTGTGCGTGGCGCGAGCGTTGGGTGTGCTGCCGGATCTGGACGTGCTTTACACCGACGAGGACAAGCTCGACGAAGCAGGCCGCCACGTGGATCACTACCATAAGCCGGACTGGAGCCCGGAGCATCTGCAATCGGTGATGTATCTGCTGCACATGCTGGTGGTACGGAAGCGGTTGTTTGTGGAGTTGGGCGGCTTCCGGTCCGAGGTGGACGGCGCGCAGGACTATGACCTGGCGCTGCGCCTGGCGGGGCGAACGAACCGGATCGGGCACATTCCGAAGGTGCTGTATCACTGGCGCAAGATCTCGGGCTCGGCGGCGGCGGAGGTGGATGCCAAGCCTGCGGCCCTGGATGCGGGTCATCGGGCGTTGGAAGCCTTTGTCCTGCGGGAGAAGCTGCCGGCAGCCGTGGAGCCGGGCCTGCTGCCGGGCCTGTTCCGCGTCAGGTACCAGGTGACTGGGCGTCCCAAAGCGACGCTGGTGATCATCGCGAGCAATCAGGTATCGCTGTTGCCGGGACGGGCGCGCGGCCTGATGGTGGAGAACTTTGCGCGCAGCATCGCCGACGGGACCGGATACGCGAACTACGAGATTCTGGTGTCGCACGATGGCAACCTTCCGGCGGAGACGGTGCGGCGGTTGCTGGAACTGGGGTGCCGGCTGGAGGAGTATCCTGGACCGCGGCAGCCGTTCAACTTTTCGCACAAGGCGAACTGGAGCCTGCGTCAGGCGCGGACGGAATTGGTGGTCCTGTTGAACGACGACATGGAGGTGATGGGCGAGGGCTGGCTGGAGGCGCTGCTGGAGTACGCGCAACAGCCATGGATTGGCGCGGTGGGCGGCAAGCTGGTGTATCCGGGGGGACGGATTCAGCACGCGGGCGTGGTCCTGGGCGTTGGCGAGGGCGGCGGCGCCATGCACCTGTACCACGGCTTTCCGCGGGAGTTTGTGGGGTACAACGCGTTCACTCATGTGGTGCGAAACTACTCGGCGGTGACGGGCGCGTGTCTGGCGACGCGAATGAGCGTCTTTGAGGAGGTGGGCGGGTTCGACGAGGGATTTGGCGTGGACTACAACGACACAGACTTCTGCCTTTCCCTGATGGAGCGCGGATACCGGATCGTCTATACTCCTTACTGCGAGTTGTATCACTTTGAGGGGCAAAGCTTGTCCCGCAAGGGGCAGGCGACAGCAGAACTGGCTCGATTCCGGGCCAAATGGGCCAAGTATCTGGAGGCAGACCCGCACTACAACGTGAATCTGAGCCGGACCCGGTTCGATTGCGCGGCGCGCGGCGACGGAGAGTAATGGCGGACGAACGCGATGCACGGCTGGAGGATGCGCTTCGGGAGTTGAAGGAAGCGCGGGGTGAGAACCGCGCGTTGCGGGCGGAGTTGAGCAACCTGGACGAGCGGCTGGCGGCGTTGGAACGCAGCGTGGTATTCCGCGGGCTGCGGGCGGTGGGATTGCAGGGGCAGTTGATCCAGCGCAAGGCGGGCCAGGCGCTGTTACGATCCGGGCTGCACCCGCTCTACGCCAAACTGATGGGCGGCCGGGCGGAGCGGGCATACGAGGACTGGCTCGCCCGGCATCGGACGGCCGATCCGCTGCGGGGCGTGGCTACGGAAGGGGCGCTGCTGAGCGTGGTGCTGCCAACTCGCGCGCCAAAGCTGGAGTGGCTGAAAGCGGCGTTGGATTCCGTGGCGTCGCAGACATACCGGAACTGGCAGTTGTGCGTTTGCGTGGATGGGGAGATCGGGCACGAGGCGGACGAGTTTCTGCGGGGCCGGGCGGAGGAGGACCCGCGCGTGGTGGTGGTGCGGCTTGCCGGTGCGGGCATCTCCGCGGCGCTGAACCGGGCGATGGCCGAAGCGCAGGGTGAGTTTGTGGCGTTTCTGGATCACGACGACGTGCTGGAGCCGACGGCGCTGGCACATGTCAGCCAGCGGCTGAGCGGCGGCGGGCTGGACATCCTGTATTCGGATGAAGGCTACATCGACGAGCAGGGAACGCCGCTGCAGCCGAGCTTCAAGCCGGGATGGTCGCCGGAGCTGTTGCTGAGCTGCATGTACATGGGGCACCTGCTTGTGTTGCGGCGCAGTAGCACGTTGGCGGCGGGCGGATTCCGAACGGAGATGGATGGGGCGCAGGACTATGACATGGTGCTGCGGATGGTGGAGCAGGGCGCGCGCCCCGGGCACGTGCCCAGGGTGCTGTATCACTGGCGGCGGCACGGCGGCTCTACTGCTTCTTCTCAGGCGGCAAAGCCCTACGCGCAGGAGGCTGGGCGTCTCGCTCTGGAAGACGCCGTGCGGCGGCGAGGCTGGGCGGCGGCGGTGACAGCGGGAGAGCGGCCAAATTCGTATCACCTGGTTCCGGAGAAGCGGGCCGAAGAGCTAGTTTCGGTTGTGATCCCGACGAGGAATGCGACGCTCCTGGCGCGCTGCCTGGAGTCGCAGGGCGCGGGGGCTGAGCGGATCATCGTGCGGCATCTGGGCAATGCGGCAGAGGACGAGCGCATTGCCGACGTGGCCGCTGCCCATCAGGCACGGTTAGTGGACTATGCGGGCACCTTCAACTTCTCGAAGATGTGCAACGAGGGGGCGCGGGCGGCGACGGGCGCGGTGCTGGTGTTCTTGAACGACGACATCGAGCCTGTCAGCGAAGACTGGCTCGTGCGGCTGTGCGGCGGTCTGGAGCACGAGGGCGTTGGCATAGCGGGGGCGCGGCTGATGTATCCGCAGGGCTCGATTCAGCACGTGGGAATCGTGCTGGGGATGTCGGACGGGGTGGGGCACTTGGGGCGTTACCTATTGGGGAGCAGCTACTGGCCGTGGATTGACTTCACGCGGGATGTGAGCGCGGTAACGGGGGCATGCCTGGCGATCCGGCGGGAACTGTTCGCCGAGTTGGGCGGGTTTGACGAAGCGTTTCCGGTGAACTACAACGACGTGGATCTGTGCCTGCGGGCGAGGGCTGCGGGCCACCGCGTGGTGCTGGAGAATAGCGCGGTACTGACCCACCGGGAGGCCATGACGCGGCAGGGGGGGACCAGCGCTGAGGAGCGTCTGTTGTTCCAGCAGCGTTGGGGCGAAGTGCTGGCGGCCGGGGACGAGTATTTCACACCCCATCTGCGTCTGGACGTAGAAGATCTATCGCTGGGGCAGTGAGAGGAGGCAGCGTGGCTGGGTATTCCGGGACGCCGTTGGCGAAGAAACTGGGGATTAAGGCAGGCAGCGGCGTGGCGCTGATCCATGCACCGGATGGGATGCAGGAGCAACTGGCCCCACTGCCGGAGGGAGTGCGGCTGCAATCTGGCGCCACGTCCGGAGTGAGGACTGCGCTGTTGTTCTTGCGCAGCCGTGCGGAGTTGGCAGCGCGGTTTGACGGCGCGGCGCGGTGCGTGGAACCAAAGGGGCATCTGTGGCTGGCCTGGCCGAAGAAGTCGTCTGGAGTGGCTACGGATTTAAGCGGCGACCTGGTGCGGGAGTACGGGCTCTCGCAAAACTGGGTGGACTTCAAAGTGTGCGCGATTGATGAAGTGTGGTCAGGCCTGTGCTTTGCGCGGCGATAGAGTCTACAATTTGCCTATGAGACTGCTATTCTGCTTGACCGCGCTGGCCGTTGCCACGTTCGCCGCGGACCTTCGTTTGGGGATCGTAGGCACAGACACTTCGCACGCCACGGCGTTCGCCTCCGTGCTGAATGATCCGGCGCACAAAGACCACATTCCAGGCGCGCGCATTGTGGCTGCCTACAAGGGCGGCAGCCCAGACCTGAAGGAAAGTAGCGAGCGGGTGGAGAAGTACGCCGAGGAGTTGCGCACCAAGTACAACGTGGAGATTGTGCCGGACATCGCCACGCTGCTCACCAAAGTGGACGCAGTGCTACTGGAGAGCGTGGACGGGCGGCCGCACCTGGCGCAGTTCCGGGAGATTGCCAAGGGCGGGAAGCCGGTCTTCATCGACAAGCCGCTGGCCTCGTCTCTGGCGGACGCGCGGATGATTGCGAAGGTGGCCAAGGAGAACAAGGTGCGGTGGTTCTCGGCGTCATCACTGCGATTCAGCGATGGCATACCGGCGTTGCGGCTGGAGGGATTGAACGGCGTGATCGCGTGGGGCCCCGGCCCGATGGAGTCGCACCAGCAGCTCGATCTGACCTGGTATGGCATTCACACCGTGGAGACGCTGTACACGCTGATGGGGCAGGGCTGCGTGGAAGTGACGCGGACGTTTGCGCCCGATGCGGAAGTGGTGACGGGCAAGTGGAAGGACGGGCGTGTGGGCACCATCCGGCTGAACCGGCCTTACTCTGGTTTTGGAGCGACGGCGTTTTCGCCCAAGGTGATCAAGTCCAGCGAGAAGGATTTCTACAGCGGGTACAAGGGCCTGCTCAAGGAGATCGTGCTGTTCTTCCAGGGCGGGAAGGCGCCGGTGGACGAGGCCGAGACGATGGAGATGTTCGCGTTCATGGACGCGGCGCAGCGCAGCCGCGAGGCAGGCGGCGCACCGATGGCGCTGCGGTAGGCATCGCCAATGCAGACGGACTTCGTGCTCTTCGGCCGGGCACACCTGCTGATCATGGCGGCCATCCCGGTCACGGCCGCGCTGCTGGCGTGGGCGGCTCGCTGGAGCGCGGTGGCGGCGCGGCGGATCCGGCTGAGCATGGGCTGGTTTCTGCTGGTGAATGAGCTGGTGTGGTACGGCTACAAGTACGCCACGGAGGGCAACCGGTTCCCGGAGGGGTTGCCGCTGCAACTGTGCGACCTGACGCTGTGGCTGGCGGTGCTGAGCCTGCTGACACTGAACCGCTGGCTCTGCGAGCCGGCGTTCTTCCTGGGGATTGCGGGAGCGTCCATGGCCGTACTGACGCCGGAGTTGTGGCGGCCGATGCTCTCGTATCCGACGATCTATTTCTTCGTGGCGCATGGCGGAGTGATTGGGGCGGCGCTGTTCCTGGTGTGGTCCCGGCAGGCGAGGCCGGCGCCGGGCGCGGCCTGGCGGGCGTTGATCGTGGTGAATCTATGGGCGGCGGTGGTGGGCACATTCAATACCCGTTTCGGCACCAACTATATGTATCTTTGCCACAAGCCGCAGGCCGCCTCGGCCCTGGACGCGATGGGCGAGTGGCCGTGGTACATCATCGGGGGCGAGGTGGTGGCGTTGTGCATTTTCCTATTGCTGGGGCTGCCGTTCCGGCGGCGCACCCCCGATCCACGCAAAACTGCCGCAAGTCATTGATTTTGCGTTTACAAGGGCGCCGCGGGGCATGGCTCACCGCTGCACTGTTTGCGGCCGTAAACGCCCCTGGCGCCGAGTGCTGGAACTTTTTCAGAGCGGCAGGTGTCTTTATAGGTAACGGCGCCCATTGAATGGCGCTAAAATGGCAGTGCGGAGGCACCCATGGAGCCGGCTCAATACGAACCAGAGCTCGGTCACGATTTGGCTTCCCCGGAATGGCCGGGGTGGTCGAGCGAGGGGTGTCTGCTCGAAGGACTTCGTTCGGGCTCCGAGGCGGCGTATGAGCTGCTGGTGGAGCGCTTCCAGTCGCCGGTGTTCCACCTGGTGCAGAGGCTGATCGAAGATCCAAACGAAGCGGGCGACGTAACGCAGGATGTATTCCTGAAGGTTTTCCGAAACGTCGGCAACTTCCGCGGCCAGAGTTCGCTCAAGACCTGGGTGTACCGCATCGCGGTGAATGAAGCGCACAACCGGCGCCGCTGGTTTGGACGTCATCGCCGTGCCGAGGTGGGCATCGAGGGAGAGGATGAAGGCCGGGGATACCTGGATCACCTGAGTGATTCAACCCGCTCGCCGTACGATCTGACACTCAACGAGGAGTGGAAGTCGGCTATCGAGAGGGCCTTGGCCGGGCTCAATCCGGTATTTCGTTCAGCGGTGGTGCTGCGGGATGTCGAGGATCTGAGTTATGAAGAGATTGCCGACGTTTTGGATGTATCGCTCGGCACGGTAAAATCACGGATCCTGCGTGGGCGAGAAGCTCTGCGCAGGGCTCTGGTGGAGCAGTTGGAACCGGCCCGGGGCCTCGACTTTACCCCGCAGCCGATCTCCGACTAGAGGTAGCACCGTTATGGAATGCCAACAAATCAGAGAGGCGCTCTCCGCGTTCCAGGATGGGTGTGTGGTCGAGTCCGAGCGGCGGGCGGTATCTGCCCACGTGAAGAAATGCCGGGATTGTGCCGCGCATCTGGATCAACTGACCGCTGTCCGCCGTTCTTTGCGTGCCATGCCGCGCCGCCCGATGCCCGCCAATCTGACACTATCGCTGCGGGCACTGGCATCGCGCGAATCCGCGTTCCGCCGGCGCTACACCGGGTTCCGCGGCTGGGTGCAGAATCAGGCCGATCAGCTCTCGCTCTTCAGCAACAATCTGATGAAGCCCATCGCGCTGCCGGCTGCCGGCGGCCTGGCCTCGGCGGTGCTGCTGTTCTCGATGGTGATGACAAACTTCCAGGGTATTGTGCGTCAGCCGTTGAACGACATCCCGCTGGCGATCGCCACCGACCCAACCGTGAAGAGTATGCTGCTGGACGTCTCCGACGCCGAATTCACCGTGGATGTGTTTGTGGATGAGCAGGGCCGTGTGATCGACTACTCGTTCCCGGATGGCTACGGCTCGATGAACACGTCGCAGATGCGGCGGAAGCTGGAAAACTCGCTGCTCTTTACGGAGTTCAGCCCAGGGACGAGCTTTGGCCAGCCGACCGCCGGCTGGGTACGGATGAAGTTCAAGAGCCGTAGCGCCATCGACGTGCAGGGTTAAGCAGCCACGCTTGGGTAGACCACTCGGACAACATTTCCTGTATCAGCGCCCGATTTTGGAGCGCATCGCGGAGGCAGTGTGCCCGGAGCGGGAACCGTTGTGCATTGAGATCGGGCCGGGCCTGGGTGTGCTGACGGAGTGCCTGCTGGAGCGGTGCGACCGCCTGGTGACCGTGGAACTGGACCCGCTGCTGGCGGGCAGTCTGCGGGCGCGGTATGAGCTGGATCCCCGGTTTTCACTGATTGAAGCGGACATCCTGGACGCCGACCTTTCCGGCTTTGGCCCGGCCGTGGTCTGCGGCAACATCCCGTACTACATCACGTCCCCGATCATCGAGAAGGCGCTCTCGCTGGGACCGAACCTGATCCGGGCCGTGTTCCTGATCCAGAAGGAAGTGGCGGACCGCCTGATTGCCCAGCCGGGCTCAAAGGACTACGGCTATTTGAGCGTATGCACACAGGTGGCGTGCCGCGTGGAGAAGCTCTTCGGCGTGAAGCCCAATGCGTTCCGGCCGCCACCGAAGGTAGACAGCGCGGTGGTGAGACTCACGCCGCACGACAAGCCGCTGGCGCCGCCGGCGTTTCTGAAGTTCGTCTCAGCGTGCTTCCAGCACAAGCGCAAGACGTTGCGGAACAATCTGGCGGCGCGGTACGGGCACCAGATCGCGGATGCACTGCCGCATGGGGGACGCCGGGCCGAAGAGATGAGCATCGAGCAGTTGCTCGAAGTGTATCGGTGCCTGTAGGCGGGCGAAATGGGTTCGAGTTTTCACGTTAGTTGGCGCCTCCGGCTGTGTGGGTGGCGGGGGCCGCGGATTGGGTTTGATTGTTCATTGTGGCATCGAGCCTGTAGGCGATTTCGTCTTCGATGTTGCGGAGGGATTGGCTGATGACGACCTGGCCGCAAGCCGCATCGCAAGCTTCCTGAGCGCGGGCGACTGCGGCGCGGCGGCGAAGGACGTGGATGGGGTTGACGAGAGCGGGCGGCGTGGCGGGGGGCTGGATCGCTGCCTCGATGGGATCGACGATTTCGGAGCTGAGGCGATTGACCTGTAGGGCCTGGAGCTCCTTGAGGGTTCGCTGGTAGGTCCGTTCGGTGCGGCGGGCGTAGAGATCGATGCGCTTGAGGCGGTCGGCCATATCGAAGGTGAGTAGCGGGTCGCCTCCCTCACACTTCGGGTGAAACTGGGAAGCGACCTCGGCGCGGCGGCAGCGGCGGAGCCCCCACGAGGCGTGAGCGAGCTGGGTGAAGAGATCGAGTTCGAGGGCGCCGACGGGCTGGATGCTGGCTTCGAGGGAGGTCATGAAGTCAGAGAACTCCTGCTCCTCGCCGGCGAGGATGACGAAATCCTTGGAGCAGAGACCGTGACTGGTGTTGTTACGGGCGGAGGCGGCCTTGCCTTCGGCGGTACGGGGCCCGGTGGAGTGGCGGGCGTTGGCTTGGTTGGCGGTGATCTGAGCGGCGGTGGCCATGGTGGTAGTCCTTTCGATGCCGGCGTTAAACGGGAACGGCCCCGCTGGGGGAAGCGGGGCCGCGCGAGTTGAGAGGATGCCGTCTGACGGCACCCGATGACACGGTAGCAGGCGGGTGCAAGCTTTTTTGGGCGGCGAGGGGGGTGGTGCGGGGCGGGAGGGTGGAAATCGTTGGGAAACGGATGAATTGTTAAGGCTAGATTAAGGTGTGAACGGGGTTTGGGGGTGGGTGGAGATGGGTGGTGGCGAGGGGGGCGGCCGTCCCAGGTGTGTCGGTTAGGCTGGGGGCCTCAAACGCTGGGGGCAGTGCCAGGAGCCCCGGAGGCCCCGGATATTCAGCCATCTGGAAGCAATCCGTGAGCCCGAGGTCAGTCAGTTCTCCGAGATGGC
>JADKID010000046.1 GCA_016721425.1 Bryobacterales bacterium
CGGGTTATTGCCAACATAGGCGTACTTGTTGAGCGTTTGCGGGTCGCTGATGTCGGCGTAGGGCAATGGGCCCGGCTGACCGACCTGATCCCCTGTGAACGGGTCTACGATGCCCCCGCCCATTCATCCGGTGATGTGAAGCGCCCTTGAGCCCCAGGTAGTACCGCGCCCCAAAGAAATCCAGCCCGGTCTCGGCATCCCGTTCCTTGCCGGTAAACTTCTGCCGCCCCGTCTGATCCACCCCGTACCCAACCACCCCGTGCCGCGGATCCCCAGCCCCAAACAGCAACTCATCCCCAAACGGCAGGTAGTCCCGCCGCTCCACCACCGCTCCACCTCCATCCGTCACCACCCGCGTCGACCCCAATTGATCCACCGTCACATACCGCCGCCCCGCCGCTCCCGCTGCTCCCGTCTCCCCCATCAACCGCCCGCCCGCGTCATAAATGTAGCTCACCGTCCCGGACGCCGTCTCTTTCGTCACCCGGCGGCCCTCCGCGTCGTAGCCATACCGCACCGCCGTCCCTGTCAGCGCCCCGCTGTCCGGGCACGTCGCCCCCAGCAACACATCCGGGCACGCCACCCGCAACCGGTTCTCCCCGTCGTACAGCATCTTGTCCACCAGCGACATTCGAGGCATCTGCTTCAGATTCCCTCGGCCGTCATATACCCAGTTGGTGCCGGTCACCTGGTTGTTCGCCGCATCAAATCCAGACGGCACCGCCCCGCCAGGCAGCGCGTTCAGCTGCGAAAGCAGCGTCCGGTTGCCCGCCAAGTCGTACCCATACTGCTGGCACCGCAACCCAGTGCTGCCCGCGCACGTTGCCGGCAGAACGGTCCCGCTCATGTTCTCAATCGCCATTGTCAGCCGGTTGGCTCCATCATAGCCGTGCCGCATCTGCGCCGTCTGATTGCCCGGCAGCGTCAACGTGGCCGACTCAATGTTACCGTTATTCTGCGTGCCGTAGCCTAAGCCCCATCCCCACAGATCCACCCCCTGCGCCACTGTCCCCAGCCCCAGCACCGACGGCTGCTGCCGCGTGTTGTAAGTCGTGGACTCGTACAACCCGTTGCCCAACCGCAGCCCGCTCATCGCCCCGTGCGCCCCATAGGTGATACCCGAGGCGTAGGCATCGGTGTGGCTCACGGCCGCCGCCTGCTCACAGTCCGCCGCCGTCTTCACCCCGCTCACCCACACCACGCGCCCCAGCCCGTCCGGACACGTCGTGATCGTCCGGCCAGAGCCTGGGTAAGTCACCGCCGCCAGCGTGTCATCCAGATAGTAGCTGTAGCCAAACCGGTAGGCCTGTGCCTGCGCCACCGTCGCCGGCGTGTGTTGGTAGCTCTCCGCCACTCGCCCGCCCGCGTCATGTACCAGAACAGTCTTCGACACCGCGTTGCCGGTGGAAGTGAGTTTGCCCTGGCTGGCCGTCACCACCGCACCACCGCAGTTGCCCGTGCCGGCATCGTAGGTCAACCCGTCGTAGCACCACTTGGCATTCGGCGTCGTCGCGGCCGTGTTCGCGGGAATGCTGTAGCTCTTGCCCGTCAACCGGTTGAGCGCATCATAAGCGTATGCCGTGGACACCAGGTCCGGCTCTTTGGTCTCCGTCAGGTTGCCCGCCAGATCGTACCGGTAACGCGTCACGCCCTTCTCCGGGTTCACGGCCTTGCGCAATTGCTTCAGCGAATTGTACTCGAACTCCCGGCTGCTGACTACGCTGTCGCCGCTTCCGTATTGCTTCACTCTCGTCAGATTGGCCAGTACATCGTAGGTGACCTCCGGCGTGTTGTTGGCGTCCGTGTAGGTCTTCCGCACCGGGCGGTGTAGCAGGTCGTACTTCATCGACAAACTGCGTCCGCCCATGTTCCCGCTCTTCAAATTGCCCGCCGAATATTAGACGTCGTCTGCTCGCTCGCCAAGGGTCGCCCCAACCCATCAAATCGATACAGCGTCGTGCTCACTGAATTGCTGGCCTTCACCAGCCGCCCAACCGGCTTGTTCTCCGAGAGCACACCAACTATCGATTGATCCGCATCGCAGACCAAAGACGTCATCGTCCCCGAGTCCCCGGTATCGCTGTGTGGGCTCGTTCCTTCGCCGCCATCCCATTTCATCGGCGTTCATCCGCGTTCCATTTCGGCCCCCCGGCCAACGCCAGTCACAACCCCAAATTCTCCACCGATTCACTGAAAACAAACCACTTCCACCCCGCCCATTCCCAAAAAAGTTGACACCCCGTAGTACACTCCATCCGGGAGATCGAATTATGGCCCTAATCCGCATGACCGCCCGGAAACTCGCCGCCAATCGCGCTAACGCCCGCCTCTCGCACGGCCCCGTCACGCCCGCCGGTAAGGAAAAGGTCAGCCGCTCCGCCTGTAAACACCATCTCTACGCCCGCAAACACAAAATCCCCCCGTCCTGGGAAGAGCGCATCTGGCAACTCGTCCGCCCCCTCGTCGCCGGCATCGCCGATCCCATCGAGCGCCAAATCAAAACCGACCTCGCCTACTACGGACAGTGGTCCCTGCTGCTCAATCGATTCTTCGAGGCCCGCCTCCGCGCCCACATCGCCCACTGTGGCGGAGACAGCCGCCGGGGCCATGCCAATTTCGCCGCGCACGACCCTCTATTCCGCCAGATCGTCCGCCGCTTCCGCTGGCTCGACGTTCGCATCGGCCGCGCTCAACGCGCCCTCTTCCGCCACCGCGCGCGTCCCGTACAGGCCGAACACTCCCATATCTCTCTGATTCCAAACACCCGCCCGCGCCCTACTTCGCCCCCGCCACACCCCATTGCTTGTTCGGCGCCGGCCCCAGCACGATCGAGAGCGTGCCGCCCGCGGAGAACTCGCGATGCGTGATCCAATACCGCCCCGTCAGCGGCTTGCCATTCAGCGCCGCCGACTGAATATAGACGTTTTTCGGCCCCAATCCCTTCGTCGTGATCGTGAACGTCTTCCCCTTGTAATACCGCGAGTCCAGTTGAATGGTGACCCGCTCAAACAGCGGGCTCGTGATCTCATACCGCGGCTCCACCGCCGCGCCGCCCTGCACGTCAAACAACCCGATCGCCATCAGCACGCCCAGGCTGCCCATCTGCCCCTGATCCTCGTCGCCGTTGTAGCCGCCATACGGGCTCACGTCGCCGTACGTCTCTTCCTTCACGCGCCGCACCCAATACTGCGTCAGCCACGGCGCCCCCCGCATGGCTGAAAAGGTGCGCCATCTCGCACGAGGGCTGATTCTCGTAATCCACCCAGTTCTCCCCATGCTTGCCATGCGGCGTCACGAACTTCGCCGGCGCCGCCAGCTCAAACTGCTTGCTCAATTTCTCAATGAACTTCGCCTCGCCGCCGATCTGCGCGATCAGCCCCGGCACGTCATGCGGCACGAAATACGTGTAAATCGCCGCATTGCTCTCCACAAAGCCCCTGCAATTCGAGCCCAGACACGTCGGCGCAAACGGCGTCAGCCACTGCCCGTCCATCGTCTTCGGCCGGATCCAGCCGCTCTCCGCGTCCCACAGCTTCTTCCAATTCGTCGAGCGTTGCGCAAACTGCGCCGCCTCCGCGCCCTTGCCCAGCCCCTGCGCGAACTGCGCCACGCACCAGTCCTGATACGCATACTCCATCGTCTGCGCCGCGCCCTCGCGGTGCATCCCCGCGCCGCCCACGCCCACCGGCACGTACCCGCGCTCCACATACTCCCGCATGCCGCCGCCCTTCGCATTCACGCCATGCTCGTACCCGGCATGATCGCGAATCCCGCCCGGAAACGCATTCTTCAGCGTGCCTTCCCACGCCGATTGCACGTCGAAATCGCGGATCCCCTTGTTGTACGCCGCCGCAATCAGCGGCACAGCCTGGTCGCCCACCATCACGAACGTGTAGTTGCCGCCCGCCGGCCCGCGCGCAATCATCCCGCCGTTCTTGTAGTAGTCCACCAGCGAGTCGATCATCTCGCTCATCAGCTTCGGGTACGCCATCGACCACACCAGATTCAGAGTCCAATGCGAGCCCCAGAACGCATCCGAGTTGTAGGTGCTCCTGGTGGCCCGCCCCTTCGCGTCCAGCGGAACCCGCCGGATCTTCGGCTCCGCGCCGGTGTTGTCGATATACGATCCGTCCAGATCGCTGAACGTCCGCCGGCCCAGCAGCGCATGCCACAAATCCGTGTAGTACTTCGTCCGCTGCTGCTCCGTGCCGCCCTCCACGCGCATCTTGCCCAGCCACTGGTCCCACTCGTCATACGAAGCCCGCACCGTGGCGTCGAAATCCCACCCGGCAACTCGCCCGCCAGGTTCCGCCGCGCCTGCTCCTCGCTCACGTACGAGAGCGCCACCTTCATCAGCAGCGGCCCGGCCTGCGCGAAACGAAACCGCGCATACCCGCCCGATTTCGGCCCCACAATCTGCGAGGCGATGCGCGCCTTGCCGTTCTCCCACCCGCCAAACTCCGTCACGTCCTGGTCGAATTGCGCCACGAAATACACCGTCACCGGCTTCGGCCGCCGCTGCGTCGGAGCCAGCAGCGAGTAGCCCGAACCTCCGCGCCGACACGCGCCGGATCGCCGCGTCCTGCACCCCCGTCATCGCAATCGGCGCGCCCGTATCGATCAACACATAGGCGTCCTCGGTCGCCGGGAACGTGTAGCGGTGAAAACCCACGCGCTTGGTCGAGGTCAGCTCCGCCGTCACGCCGTAGCGGTCCAGTTGGACCTTGTGATACCCGGCCTTGGCGATCTCCGTCTCGTGCGAGAACTTCGATTTGTACCCCTCGTAGCCCTCCGGGCCGTTCATCGCGCCCACAATCGGCATCACCGGAATGCCGGCCAGTTGCCAGTCGTGAATATGGCTGAAACACCGCACGTACGGCTCGCCGTACAGGTACCCCGCTCCCCAGTCGCCCTCCACCTTGGTATCCGGACTCAGGTTCACCATCCCGAAGGGCCGCGACGCCGACGAGAAATAGATCCACCGCGACTTGTGCGTGTCCGTCACCGGGCTGACATAATCAACGGGCCGCTTCGCCGCGCCGGCCATCACCACGCCCAGTCCACAGGTCAGAATCAAAGCTCTCGTCAGCACCACCGGACCTCCTTCACCTCGCTATCCAGCCTTCTGCAGAATACGGAAAATGATCGCGCCGAACTTCTCCACTGTATTCAACCCGATCCCCGGCACCGCCAGCAACTCGCGCGTCGTCGCCGGCTCGCTCTCCGCGATGGTTCTCAATACCTTGTCCGTCATCACGCGGAACGCCGGTACGCCCTTCTTCTTCGCCTCCGCCAGACGCCACGCTTTCAGCGCCGCCTCGATGGCAGTGGTGCGATCCGTACGCACCGGCGGCGGCTCAAACTCCACCTGTGCCAGCGGCGCGCGCTTGGCCGCGGGCAGTTGCTTCGTGGCGGCGGCCTTCTTCGGCGCGGCAGCCTTCTTGGTCTTCGCTTTGCCCTTCGCCTTCCCGGAAGCCTTCCCAGCGGCCTTGGCCCGCGACTTCCGCGCCACGGCCTTCAACTCCACCGGGATCAGCACGTCCACATCGTCGCCGGCCGCCTCGCCCGCCGGCGTGATGCGCACCTTGCGGTACTCCACCACCTTGCCGTCCTTCTCAAACGAGGTGTCCATCACCTCCACCAGCCCGCGCGCCACCGCCCCCAGCAACTCTTCGTATCCGCGCCGCTCCAGCGAGCCATCGTCGAAGGCCAGCGTGAACAGCCGGCCCGCCGAGATCGGCCCGGTCGATTTCAGCTCCTTCAGCAGCTTCGCCACATGGAGCCGCTCCGCCTGGCTCGGCTGCCGCGTTTGCTGGCCCACCGTCGCCGAGGGATCGCAAAAATCGCACACGCCGCACTTGCGCGCCGAGTCGCCCGAGTCGCCAAAGTAGCGTACCAGCGACGTCATGCGGCACGACGGCGTCTCGCAGTACGTCAGCATCTTTTCGAACTGCGCCATCTTGTGCTCGCGCTGCTTGATATACAGCGCGCGCCAGCCCTCGGTGCCGCGGCTCACGTTCTCCGCGTAGTCCACCACCGCGCCGCCGTGGATCCACAACTTCTCCAGCGCCGTGTCAAACTCGTCGCCGTACATCCGGCTGCGCGCCCGCACCGCATCCTTCTCCGTCGGCACAGCCGTCAGAGTCTGGAACAGCCCGGCCAGCACTTCGGGACCGGGATAATCGCGCTCAAAGAAGAAGTCGTGCGTGTGGCGGTCCGAGTAGGCGTGCATCAGGATAGCCCGCGAGGCCTGCCCGTCGCGCCCGGCGCGGCCCATCTCCTGGTAGTAGCCCTCCAGGCTGCCGGGCAGCGCCGTGTGGATCACGGTCCGCACGTCGGGCTTGTCGATGCCCATGCCAAACGCGATGGTCGCTACGATCACCTCCAGCCGGCCGAGAGAAACGCCGTCTGCACGTCGTGCCGGACACTCGCCTCCAGCCCCGCGTGATACGCCGCCGCCGGGAACTCATCGCCCAGCGCGCGCGCCAGAGTCTCGGCATCGCGCCGCTTGGGCGAGTACACAATCGCCGGCCGCCGGCCCTCTTCGCTGAGAATCTCCAGCACCAGATCCGGCCGCGCGCTCTGCGGCACCTTCACCACCTCGATGGCGATGTTGTCGCGCCGGAATCCGTGAATGAAATGCCGCGGGTCGGCCAGATCCAGCTGCCGCGCAATGTCGGTCTGCACCATCGGCGTCGCCGTCGCGGTCAACGCAATCACGGGCGCGGGCCGCAGCGCCGGCAGGTGCTGTCCAATGGTCCGGTAATCGGGCCGGAAATCGTGGCCCCACTGCGAGATGCAGTACGCCTCGTCGATGGCGATCAGACACGGTTTCCGCTTCGCCAGCATCTCCGGAAAGCCCTGCACGCGCAGCCGCTCCGGCGCGATGAAGAGGAAATCCAAACGCCCCTCCAGATACGCGAAACATACCTCGCGCGAGTTGGCGCGGCTGCGCCCCGAATGAATCCGGTCGGCTGCGAACCCCAACGCGTTCATCTTCGCTACCTGGTCTTCCATCAGCGCGATCAGCGGGCTGATCACCAGCGTGGTCCCGCCCAGCGCGATGCCCGGCAACTGATAGCACAGCGATTTACCAGATCCCGTCGGCATCACCAGCAGCACGTCCTCGCCGCCCACCAGCGCGTGGCAGACAGCCTCCTGATTGGGGCGGAACGCCGCGAAGCCGAAGCGGTCTTTCAGGATGTTGTGCAGCCCGGCGGAGCTGAAATCGACTGGTGCGTCGGAGCGCTTCCGCTCGACGATCGCGACCTGCCTTTCCGGTTCCGGCGCCGCCTCGATGTGACGCGACACGCTGCCCGCCTTGCCCACCACCTCGCGCACGTATTCTTCGATGCCTTGCAGGAATGGCGTCAGTTGCGCCTCGCCGCGCTCGATACGCTTGAGGTACGCCTCCCACTGGCCCGTCATCGCCGGACTCTTCACCTCCGGATGCACCACCTCAATCAGGCGGATGCCCTTGTCCGTCGCCTCCAGGCTCTTCCCCCGCCGCTCAATGAACGCCCGCTTGATCAGCACCGCGATGATCTGCGCGCGCGTCGCCGGGGTGCCCAGGCCGTTCTCCTTCGTCGCGTCGGAGAGCTCCTTGTCGTCCAGCGTCTTGCCCGCCGTCTCCATCGCCGTCAACAGCGTGCCTTCCGTGAATCGCTTCGGCGGCCTCGTCTTCTTCTGCACCGCCTCCACGTCCAACACGCGTTGCGCCTGGCCCTCTTCCAGCCCCGAAGGCAGCGCCTGCCCGCCCTCGCCCGTTTCGTCGTCGCCGCCCCCCTTTTGGCGCCTTCTTCCCCCGCCGATGTCGAGCACCTTCCAACCCACCTGCTGCACCGCCGTGCCGCTGGAATGGAACCGGTCTTCCTCGTTGCTCACGACAAGCGTTGTCACCGACGTAACGGCCCAGACATGGTCCTCATGCCAAGCCGAAAGCAGCCGCCGGCAGATCAGGTCATAGATCCTCTGCTCGTCCGCCGGCACGCCCCGGCGAAACACCGGTCGGGATAATCGCGTGGTGATCGGAGACCTTCGTGTCGTCCACAAAGCGCTTGCCCAGCGGACGCTCGCCCGTGCCCGGCGCGATCATTCCGGCATACGAGCCCTGGATCGCGTTCACGATCTTCGGCAGCGTCTTAGCCACATCGGCCGACAGATGCCGGCTGTCCGTGCGTGGGTAGCTGATCAGTTTGTATTTCTCGTACAGCGCCTGCGCCAGATCCAGAGTGCGTTGCGCGCTGAAACCATACAGCCGGTTGCCATGCCGCTGCAATTCCGTCAGGTCATACAGCGGCGGAGGAGGCATCCGCTTGGTCTGCGCCTCGATCTTCTCGATCCGCGCCTTGCCGCCCTCCACGCGCGCCACAATCGCCCGGGCCTCTTCGCCGCCGGAAGGCAACCGCATCGCCGCTTCCATCGGCTCCACGCCCGGCCGGAACCACGTCCCCTCATAAACGGCCTCCATCTCCTCCGGCGAAAACCGCGCCACCACCTGCAAATAATCTTCCACCACGAACTTCCGGATCGCCAGTTCCGCTCCACCAGCATCGCCAGCGTTGGAGTCTGCACCCGCCCCACGGAAACGTCCTCGCCGCTGCCCAGCGTGTACGCCCGCGACAGATTCATGCCCACCAGCCAGTCCGCCCGGCTGCGCCCCTTGGCGGCGTCGGCCAGCGGATGGTAATGGCTCCAGTCGCGGACCTTCTCGAAACCGGAGCGGATGGCGTCCGGCGTCAACGAAGAGATCCACAGCCGTTCGACAGGCTTATCGCACCCCGCGGCTTCGTAGATGTAGCGGAAGATCAGCTCGCCTTCGCGCCCCGCGTCCGTCGCGCAGATGATGCTGCCGATCTTGGGCGAAGTAATAATCTTCCGGACCACCTCGAACTGGTCTTGGTCTGCTCGCCCACCACAGAGGCCACTCCGCCGGCAGCATCGGCAGCGTGTCCAGCCGCCAGTATTTCCACTCCGGCCGGATCTCGCTCGGCTGCGCCAGCGCCACCAGATGCCCGATCGCCCACGTGACAACATACCCGTTCCCGTGCAGGTAGCCCTGCCCTTGACTGGTAGCTTGGAGTACTCGGGCGATGTCGCGCGCAACAGAGGGTTTCTCGGCGACTACCGCGACGCTGAACGGCGACGCCATATGACACACCGAGGATATCAAGACGGAGGGCAGGGAACACCCTCCATCGTCAGGATAGTTGTCCGGCGGCCAACCATCCGGACCGATCAGGAAATATTAATTGTCGTTGCAGTGAATAGCAATCGAGGTAGAATGACGGCATGGCAGAATCAACACCGGCTACGTTGGCGCAACTACTCAAAGAGCAGGATGCGATCCAACAGAAGATAGAAGCAAGCGTACAATCTGAATTGGATGCAATTCAGGCGCGCCTCGACGCGCTGGCATCCATCGGAAAATATTACAGGCTGGTGGAGGGCGTTGCCCTTCTGCCCGAGTCGCTTCCACCCGCGGCCGCAAGCCCAGAAGCACGCCGGAAGAGAAGTCCTGGATCGATCAGCAGATTGTGGCAGGGAAAAGAACAAAGAGATCATCGCCGGCTACCTGACCCAATTCGGCAAGGAACTCCAGGCTACGCCGTGGCGAATCGCCGGACCAAGCTGAAGAAGTAGATTTATCGGGGCGGGGAACCGCCCCTTTCGACTTCCGGTGGTCGTAATTGGGATGCCGGAATTAACTCCGGAGTTGTCTTTAGGAAGGCAGGGCTGGAGTCTGAGGCGGGCGGTCATTTGAATCGCCGACGAATCCACCCCCGATGCGCCAAAGGGCACCCCGAACCATAATCGCAATGGTTCCCAAAACAGCATGTACTGAAGTCGCTGCAGCGGATGAAATTCCGGATAGTCCGGATATCGATGCAGTAAGAAGTCGGCGAGGATGCCCACACCGGCTGTTGCTATCCAGAGAATCATGGCCGACGTCAAGGTAGGGGATGCAGACCTGGCCCACTCGGTCTAGATGAGTTGACGAACTCCCTCGTCAAGAGGCAGACGAGCATCGCGGCGCGGGCTTCGCCGTTGCTGGAACGATTGCGCTGGACGCGGTGCTACGGCCACAAACGCCGGTTGGACAAATGCGTGGCCGGATCCGGATTTGAGATAGTGCTCGAATTCGGCGGCTTGCTGCCGTGTAGAAAAGGCGAGGTAGGTTTCCGGCGCCCAGGGGCGGTATTTGGAAGTGTGCGGGACGCCGCCTTGGTTGTGCCTTTGGAGGCGCGCCTTTAAGTCGCTGGTCATGCCTGCGTAACGCTCTTCTGGGTGGGATTGACTTCTGAGGAGATAGACGTAATGCACACTCTGGGCTCCTTGTGGTTTGGAGTTTCAGTGCGGCGGCTGGGTTGGGCCCGGAGAGTGAACCCTCGCCGGGCAGCCCTCCTCCGCCCTTCAATACGGAGGGCCCAGCCTTCGTTAAAGCTTCATGGCCAGCCAAGCTTTAAGGAAGGTGGAGGCGGCGGAGTTGAACCCGCGTCCGAAGCCGGCCATGACAAGACTACGTGTATCCGATTCAAAATCTCAGCCCCGCGCCCTGAACCGGCAAGAAACTACGGTGCCCAGCCTGATTGATCTCGGCCTGCTGCCCCAGACGGAGGCTCTCGGCCTATCCTGCAAATGACGCTTACTCGATAACGCGCAGGCTCGTTACCGGAAGCGGCTACCTAATTAATTGGGCAGCGTAAGCAAACTGCTGGTTGGCAGTTATGTTTTCCGATCGTTTTACGGGAGCTCGGAACCCGGCACGCCTCATCATACCGATTCCATCCCGTCGAAGCCGTTACGCCCCCGCAGGACCCAACACCTTGAGCATAGCACCAGGCAGCATAGCACCGGGCCATCTGCTGAGAGACCCCATACCGGGAGAGACTATTAGATCAACCTAGGTTTGGCCACACCCAGCCGCTCGACTGAATCCCGCGAGGAAGAGAAACAGGAGCTTCACCCGCTGTGGAACGTCGTGTTGCTGGACGACGATCACCACACCTGCGACTACGTCATCGAGATGCTCTGCCGCCTCTTCGTCAAGACCGTGGGAGAGGCCTACCGCAATGCGGTGGAAGTGGATGCCACCGGAGCGCACCATCGTCCTGACCTGCGAGAAGGAAGCGCCGAGTTCGCGCGCGACCAGATCCACGGCTACGGCGCGGATTGGCGCATGCCCAGGTGCAAGGGCTCCACGAGCGCCATTCTGGAAAAGGGCGGCCGGTTAGCCGGCGGTGACCCTGTTGGTCGCGGGAAGATCCCAACCCTGCTTGCGGCCCTCGCGATAGGCTCAGTTGGCCAGGTGCGCGGCGCCGGCGGCGGTGTGCCCTCGGTGGCGTTCTCCTTGCTCGGCTTGCCTTCGCGGATGCTCCTGGATGAAGTGCTCGGTGGGCCCCATGCCGCGCTCCACCAGCCACCTCTTTCGGTTCAGGCCGCGGCACGGCCGGATGAGCTTCGCCTGCGCCTTCAGGTACTGATCCCGCGCGGCCTGGGGCTGCGGACGAACCTTACGACTGCACGTCGCGATCCACGGGCTCCGGTGTGACGATCCATTTGCGGCTCCATCTAGCGATGCCCGCTTCGCCGTAAACCACCATGCCCGGCGCGCGCGAACTGTTCGTCAAATTGACGCTCGTTTGAGCGAAGAAGCCTCGCTGGTATTCGAAGACCGATTCCAGCACATCCGGCACCGTGCGCCCATCTTTCCACCGAACAGCCGCCCTGGGAGACCACGGAGACGGCGCCTGCGTTCATCACTTCGTGCAGCGTCGTGAGCAGATGGACGAACAGGTCGGTACACGCCGCCGGAATACTCCCACCAGCAGCGCCAGGAAGAACACCTCAAGGACTGAACGCGCGCTTCCGGAGCTGACCCGAGGAACCGTTCCTAATCGATCGTCGCCGGCAAGGCATCGGCGGGATGGGGTAGATCCAGGCGCCTTCCTTCGAGTTGCGGTAGTTCACCATGCGGATCTGGCGGACCTGCCCGTCGCCCTGGGCGATCGGTTCGCGGGTCTTGGCCACCAACGACGTGGTCTTGTTCCACTGCCCACCATCAGCACCTTGCCGGGCCTCTTCTCGGCGGCAATGATCTCCGGGCCGTCCTCCAGCCGCCAGGTCAGCGGCTTCTCGATATGGACGTGCTTGCCGGCCGAAAGCGCATCGAGGGTCATCTTCCGGTGCCAGTGGTCCGGCGTGGCGATCACCACGGCGTCCAGATCCTGTTCGCCAGGATCTCCTCATAGTGCTTGGTGGTCTTGATCTTGCCCTGGGTGAATTCCGCGAGCGTGCTGCAGGTAGCCATCGTAGAGATCCGCAGCGGCGGCAAGGTTCACTCCGGGATCCGCCAGTACTCCTCCATCAACTGGCTGCCTCGAATGCCCCTCAATGAGCCCCAGGTTGGCCCGTATCGTTGGGGCCGGCTGCTTTCAACATGGGTGCAGCGCCACGGGAGTGCAGCCAGTGGAGCGCAGGAAGCTTCGGCGGGATGACATGCGGGGAGTATAAGCGCAAGCTAGCGGGCGGGTGCGGCCACGAGCCGCTGCCATTCCAGAACGATGGCCTCGACGAGTTGCGGCATGGCCGCCGCCACCGGTTGAGACAGCGTGGAGGCCCATTCGAAGTTGCCGGCTTCCAACCCGATCAACAACATCGACGTGGGCATGCACTTCAACAGCGGCGCCAGTTTCATGGCCTGCAAAGGACCCAGCCCGTGGCGGAGCGGGCCATGGCGGGCCGAAAACGCTGGTCACGGGCTTCCAGGCAGTGCAGCGTTCCTGGCGGCGCCTGGCCCGTGACGATGATCCACCATGATGACGTGCTGTGCGGTGTGCCAAGCGTCGAGGATCTCCGAGGGTGTCACCGCGAATGGTGCGGGAAGAATCTTTGCGGTTCTGCAAGGCGTCGGCGCAGAGCGGTCCAATGGCGTCATCGCCGCGGTCCATGCGACCGCAACATAGGATGGGAGCGGATAGCTCTTCTGTTTTGGCATATGCCTGATGGCCCGATCCGCGGCCGAGGTTCCGGCTCAAGCGGCCGGCCCGGCAATTGATCGTCGTAGGTAAGGAAAGTCTGAGAGATGTGATCGTGCCAGCTTGGCTTTCCTGATCGACGGGGCCCTGGGATGCCCATGCCGGCGCTGGCGAGGCTCCCAGCCGGCGATCATGCGGATCATGCGCTGCGGGCGGGTGGGGCATGGCCGCCGAAGCGACGATCCGCAACCGTTACGCCTGTTGGCCGAGCGTGATCAGGCCGGCGAAGCGGCAAGAAGTTTGCCAGCCGGTGGCGATGATCAGTGCCGCCGACGGCGCTTAATGGCCCATAGGCCACCAGGTCCGGTGGGCAGTGTGTGCGAGCACGGGCCGGACCCGGTGAGCAGGAGAAGCCGGCCAACGCAAAGATAGATCCGGCATCGAACAGCGCGACCATGGCGCGAGAAGCGGAAGGCGGCGACGGGCAGTTCCGTGCGGCGGCTGATCTCGCGGCTGAGCGGGCGCCGAGTTTGGCGCGCCGATCGGGGTGTGAAAATCGAATGAACCCCTGTCCGGGAATGATTGTTCGTTTCCGGCTGGCGGTGGCTGTCGCTGGGGCGGGACCGGTCGGACGCGCGGGCGTACTAGTGTATTCCTCAAAGCCAACCACGGGGCGGCCGTCGTCCGGAGGGAAGAGGCGAGGCTGGATCGGTTGCCTGGGCCGCCGCGGCTGCCGGGATTCTCAGCCACGGTGGTGAACCCTCGTGCGGGTTCACGAGGCCTCGTCGGGCTGCAGGCTATAGTCTGGGGCGGCTGCGGATTCCACTACCGGGAAGCGGCACCGTCATCTTCATTGAGACGGTGCTGGCGCCGCTGGCACCGCGCTTCATTCACGAAATGTTTGATCCGCAGTATCTGCAACGCATGCCCATGCTCCTTGCCCCCGCAACGCGAGGGCATTACGGGTTTGGTGACGAGTGTTTGGTGGCGACCCCGGTCTATGCCGATTCGCTCATTGCGACCGGTCATTTGTCGTGCTAGGGTTGGGCCGTGAGCTCACCGTTCTCGCGCCTCGACCAGGCAGTCCGGGGAAATGCGCCAAGCGGTACCGTCTTATCCTAAGTAGCCATAACTGCTGACCGTTTGCATGATACTTTTCGTTCAGTTTGGCAGGTTATGCCACGAGGACCTTGGTGCGGTGCGTCCGCACTTATAATCCGGCAGATGTTAGATACCGCTTCATCCCCTGATTTTCCTGCTCTGCATAGCGTAACGAAGAACGGGTTCGCTCTCCGATTCTGGGCGGCCTGGCCGCGCAGCTTCCGGCCCCGCCCGCCACGAGGCTCCCAAGATCGAGCAGGCGGACCCGCCGCC
>JADKID010000047.1 GCA_016721425.1 Bryobacterales bacterium
AGCTGCGGGAACATCGGCAACGAAACGATCTCCGCCGCCACCCGTTCGGTCACGGGGAAGTCGCCCTGGGCATAGCCCAGACCCTTGTACGCGTCCTGCAAGTGCAGCGGGACCGGATAGTGAATCCCGGTGCCGATGCCCACGGCGCCCAACTGCTTCATCAGCTCCTCGCGGTTCTGCACCCGCACGACATACAGATGATAAACAGCCTTGCTCCACTCGGGCTGATGAGGCAGCGTGATCCTGCCATCCACGTCCCCGAACAGCTCGCGATAGCGCACCGCGGCCGCCTGGCGCTGCTCCGTCCACTTCGGCAGGTGCTTCAGCTTGGCTCGCAGAATGCCGGCCTGGATGGCATCCAGCCGCCCGTTGTAGCCTTCCACCTGGTGATAGTATTTCTGGCTCTGGCCGTGATCGCGCAACATGCGCATCTTTCGAGCTAAGCCCTCATCGTTGGTGGTGACGGCACCGGCTTCGCCACAGGCGCCCAGGTTCTTGCCGGGATAGAAGCTGAAAGCGGCCGCGAGGCCCATTGAGCCGGCCTTCCGCCAGCGATTCTCCTTGCGGGAGAAATACTCGGCGCCGTGCGCCTGGCAGGCGTCTTCCACCACGATCAGGTTGAATCGTCCGGCCAGTTCCAGGATGGGATCCATGTCGGCCGTCTGGCCGTAGAGATGCACGGGCACAACCGCCGCGACGCGGAGTCCGGTCTTGCGGTCGGTTAGCTTGCGGGCTTCCGCGTCGAAGTCACACTCCGTTTCCAGGTAGTGCTTCAGCCGCGCCGGGTCCATGTTGTAGGTGGCCTCGTCGATATCGACGAAGACGGGCCGGGCGCCGGACTGGGAGATGGCCTCCGTGGTGGCGATGAAGGTGTGCGGCACGGTGACGACGGCGTCGCCGGCGCCGATGCCGGCCGCGAGGAAGGCGAAGCGCAGCGCATCGGTGCCGCTGCCGACTCCGACACAGTGGCGCGTGCCGCAATAGGCGGCGAAGTCCTCTTCGAAGCCCTGCACCATGGGGCCGCCGATGAAGCCGGCCGTGGAGAGGGCGGCGGTGAAGACCGCGGTGAGTTCGTCCTTTAGTTCGGCGTGGGGCGTGACGAGATCCAAAAACGGGATATTGCTTGTGCCGCTCATTCGGCGCCTCCTTTGGAGACAGTGACTTTGCGCAAGACGCGGGCTGGATTGCCGGCGGCGATCGTATCCGGGGGGATGTCCCGGGTGACGACGCTGCCGGCGCCCACGATGGCGTTCTCGCCTATGGTCACGTTGGCGAGGATGGTGGCTCCGGAGCCGATGGAGGCTCCTTTTTTGACCAGAGTCGGATCGACTTTCCAATCGGCTTCGGTTTGCAGGCCGCCGCCGGGGGCGGTGGCGCGGGGGTACATGTCGTTGATGAAGACGACACCGTGGCCGATGAAGACGTTGTCCTCGATGGTGACGCCTTCACAGATGAAGGTGTGGCTGGAGATCTTGCAGCGGGCGCCGATGGTGGCGTTCTTCTGGACTTCGACGAAGGTGCCGAGCTTGGTTTCGTCGCCGATGCGGCAGCCGTAGAGATTGACGAACTGGGCGAGCTTGACGCCGGCGCCGAGCTGGACGTCGGGGGCGATGGAGCGGAAGTCGCTCATGCGTACACCATCTCGCCTTTCCGCTTGAGCGAGGTTTCGGCGGCTTCCAGCAGCTTGACGACGCGCAGGCCGGACTGGCCGTCGTTGAAGGGGCGCTGGCCGGATTTGACGCACTCGATGAAGTAGGCGAGCTCGAGCTTGAGGGCCTCGGTGGCCTCGACCTTGGGGGAATACATGTCGCCGGAGCGGTAGCTGACGAGGGCTTCGTAGACGCCTTCGGCGCTGTTGATGTTGACGCCGCGGTCGTAGACCTTGATCTTCTCGTCGGCTTCCAGATCGTTCCAGACCAGCATCTTCTTCTCGCCGCCGATCAGGGTGGTGCGGATCTTGACGGGGGAGAGCCAGTTGACGTTGAGGTGGGCGATCACGTTATCGGGATAGTAGACGGTCATGTAGGCGACGTCGGCTAGGCCGTTGAGGTGGCCGGAGCCGGTGGCGACGATGGCCTCGGCTTCGCGACCGATGAGGTAATCGACGATGGAGAGGTCGTGGGGGGCGAGATCCCAGAGGACGTTGACGTCGTGCTGGAAGAGGCCCAGGTTGACGCGCATGGAGTCGTAATAGTAGAGCTTGCCGAGGGTGCCATCGTCGACGAGCTGGCGGATTTTGCGAACGGCGCCGGTGAAGAGGAACGTATGATCCACCATGATGGTGAGGTTCTTCTGTTCGGCTAGCTCGATGAGCTCGGCGGCCTGGGCGGCGGTGGCGGTGAAGGGTTTCTCGATGAAGACGTGCTTGCCGTTCTGGAGGGCCTGTCTGGCGAGATCGAAGTGGGTCCAGACGGGGGTGATGACGGCGATGGCGTCGATGTTGGGATTGGTCAGGAGTTCCGAGGCGTCGGCGGTGACGTGAACGTCCGGGTAGGCTCGTTTGGCACGGGCCAGGTTCTTTTCACTCTTGTCACAGATGGCAACGACCTTTTCGGGGCTGATGCCGTGGATATTACGGACTATATTCGGACCCCAATAGCCGTATCCAATAATTCCAAAGCGGACCATAAATGGACCTCCCAGGACTGTTTGCTATCGAGCGCCTTCTCCGCCGAGGACGGCGCGAGGCGTCTGCAGAAGGATCTTGAGGTCGAGCCAGAGCGACCAGGAGAGGGCGTATCTGAGGTCGAGGCGGACCATGTCATCGAACCCGACGCGGCTGCGGCCCGTGACCTGCCAGAGACCGGTGATGCCGGGCTTGGCGGCCAGGACCCGGCGGCGGTGCCAGGTGTCGTAATACTTGACTTCGTAGGGGATGGGGGGGCGGGGGCCAACGAGGGACATATCGCCGACGAGGACGTTGAAGAACTGGGGGAGCTCGTCGAGGCTGGTGCGGCGAAGGAAGCGGCCGATGGGAGTGACGCGGGGGTCGTTGGTGATCTTGTAGGCCTGCTGGCCGTCGTTGGGCTGCTGGGCGGCGCCGTTGTGGTTGCCGATGAGGGTCTTTACAAACTCTTCATGGATGGCCTGGTTGTTGTTGCACTCCATGGAGCGGAACTTCCAGAAGCTGAAAGAGCGGCCGTGGTGGCCGACGCGCTGCTGCTTGAAGAGTACGGGGCCGGGGGAGGTGAGCTTGACCAACGCGGCTATGACGGCCATCACGGGGGCGAAGATCAGAAGGGCGGAGAGGCTGCCGGTGACGTCGATGAGGCGTTTGACGGCCTTGGAGGCCTTTCTGGGGAGGCGGGATTCGGCTGGGTCTGCCGGCAAGCGGGTGCCGCCGCCTGGGCCCGCATCGCTGTCCTGGTGCCAATTTTCGGGGAAGATGTCCAGGTGGATGTCGATGTGGCCGGCCTGCTCCGAACCAAGGGCGGCGGTGAGAACATCGGAGATCTTAGAATGGAGGGTCCGGGTGACCTCCTGGTCGCCGGCGGTGCCGACTTCCGTGAAGATGACGCCGAGGACGAAGCCCTGTTTGTACCAGCCGGTGATATCGGTGGCCCGGATGGAGTTGGAGAGGCTGCTCAGGATGCTTTCGAGCGATTTCCTGGGGCTGGCGGCCGAACGGAGGCGGGAGCACTGCATCAGACCCAAGACGAAGCGGCGACCGGAGCGCTCCGAACGCTTTTGTTCGACGTGAAGGACTTGCAGAAAGGACTCTTCGGGCAGAAGGTCCAGACCGGAGAGATCCTCTTTGGCGATTCGTGTTTTCCAACCGGAGACAGAGAAGGCGGATGCTGACATTATTCTCCTCCAATCAGCAGTTCTTGCTTCTTCCGAACCTGCCGGGGTGAAACGGCCTTGGCTCGAAAAGGACGCCAGCGGTACATCACTGGGGACTACTGGTGCCGCGATCGGATCTGATGGAGCCGGGCGACCTGACCTGCAACATCTTCTACTGGAGTGCGTTTGCGTTCCCGCCCTGAGGCAACTGCGGGTGCGGGGATCGCCTGGCAGGACCAACCATCAGGCGACACGCAATCCGGACAAGCTACCGCCCTTTTAGCCCCATTTGTCATGTGGGTTCAGGGTGCCAGGGGCGGACCAAGCGCCTGTCCAGAACACTGAGAAGCATAGCATAGGAATCCGGAAAATCACACACAAAAAACAGCGTTTATAGTACTGAATCGAACCAGGGTGAACTGTGGTTCTACGGAGGGATTACGAAAGTGCTAATTGTGTATCGAAAGTTAGTACTGGTAATACCATTCTCAGTGTTTGCCGGCGCACTCGCTTACTCCAAACTGATGAAGGCGGTGCGACGGGTCTGCCGTAGGGGTCAACCGCTGCCGAACTTTTTACAGAGAAGGGAGAGCAAGGCTCGCGGCCAAAACCCATCCTTCCTCGAGACATGGAGGCCGGTAGCGTTCCCCGTCAGGCCGTTCGGGTTCCGGCGAATGCCGGATTTGGGGCGAGTGGAGTATGATAGAGCCAATCGAGCATCAGACTCGGAATCGGCACGTATGTGGCTAGAGAATGTAGTCGTTTGGTCTACGACAGGCAATCCGCTGCCAGACTTCACCCAAACAGATGAGGTATCGCCAGTTTTAGTTTCGGACACTATTGAGTTCATGGACAATAGTCGAATAGCGTAGTGGCTGTAGTTGGCACGGAGGAGGAGAGCTCGGATGACGAGTCCGGATCCAGAAAGCGTTTCCGCAAGTGGGGGCTACCCGTGGTTTGCGGTACGCGTGCGGTCCAACCGGGAAAATGTCGTCAGCCTGCATCTGCGCGAGCGGGGGTTCGAGCAGTTTTGCCCTTCCTACCAGGTAGAGAACCAGTGGACCGACCGGAAGAAGTTGACGGAGAAATTCCTGTTCCCCGGTTACGTGTTCTGCCGGGTGAATCCGTCTGATCGATTACCGGTGTTGATCATTCCCGGGGTGGTTGGACTCATCAGCTTTGGGCCGACGCCGGCGCCGATCCCGGATGTCGAGATCGAGCAGGTGAAGAGAATGGTGCGGTCGGGCTTGCCGGTGGTTCCGTGGCCGTATCTGCAGCAGGGGGATCGGGTGTTGATCGAGCATGGGCCTCTGGCGGGGTTGGAGGGCGTTCTGCAGAGAACCAAGGGGAAGTACCGTCTGGTGGTATCTCTCAACCTGTTGCAGCGGTCGGTTTCTGCCGAAGTGGAAAGGGAATGGGTGAGACCCATACCGCAGGCGCTTCTGCGGGGGCAGAATCGGGCCGGTAGCGGGCCTGGATTGTGAAACAGATTCTTAGTGGGCGTCGAGGTTGTTACGGCATGACTTGGATTCGTTCGATCAGGCTGGGGTTCTTGCTGCTGGCGGTAATGAGCTTGGCGGCGTGGGGTCAGCGGGCGCAGCGCCCGGCGGGCGGGGCGTCGAGCATGGAGCAGATTACGAATGCGGTGAGGCCCGATTACACGATGGGTCCCGAGGATCAGATTCTCATCCGGTCTTCGCAGGTGCCGGAGATCAATGAGCGGCCGTTCCGGATTGACGCGGACGGGTTTGTGGAGTTGCCGATCGTGGGCAAGATCAAGGCGGGCGGGATTACCCTGCAGGCATTTGAGAAGGAGTTGACGCGCCGGCTCGGCGAGTTTGTGCGCGATCCGCAGGTGTTCGTCAGCCTGGCTCAGTTCCGCGGCGAACCTGTGTTCTTTGTTGGTGCGTTTGGCGCGCCTGGTATTTATCCACTGTCCGGCCGGCGGACCCTGGTGGAGATGCTGACGGTAGTGGGCGGCATTTCGCCCAACGCGACGAGACGGATCAAGATCACGCGGCGCACGGACTATGGCCCGATGCCTTTGCCGAATGCCGTGGAGAATGTGGAGAAAAAGATCAGCACGGTGGAGATCAGTCTGAACAGCCTTTCAGAGAATATCAATCCGGAAGAGGATATCGTGCTGCAGCCGTATGACGTGATCAGCGCGGAGAGGGCGGAACGGGTTTATGTGAGTGGGGATGTCGCCAGGGCCGCCAGCATTGAGCTGGGCGAACGGAGTTCCATCTCCATTGCGCAGGCGCTGACGGAGGCCGGCGGATTTGCTCCGACCGCGAAGCGCAATCAGGTGCGAGTGTTGCGGCTGATCTCGGGTACGGACCGGCGCGCTGAGATTCTCATTGATGCCGGCCGCGTTTTCGAGGGGAAGGATCGGGATTTCCCGCTGCTGCCGAACGACGTGGTTTATGTGCCGTCGTCCAAGATGGGGGAGTTTGCCTTGAGGACGGCCACAGGCATGGTAACGTCGCTGCCCTACATTCTGATCACCGCGTTGCTGAGGTGAGGATGGCGCTGCCGTGCCGGCGTGCCACGTTCAATTGTGAAACCGGAGTTTCTGTGAAGGGGGAACGGGTTTGTCCTGCTCTAGTTTGATCGCATTGATTCTTTCTGCTGTGTTGGTGTTTCCCATGCAGTTGGCTGCGCGGCAGCAGCCCGGACAACCCGCTCCGGCCCCGGCAGCGCCGCCCGTGAAGCCCGCCGGCGGGCCGGCCGGCACAGGCCGCCAGTTGGCTCCGGGTGGATTGCGGATTCTCGTTCTGGAAGGGCAAAACGTTCACAACAGCCTGACGAACAAGTCGGCCATCAGCCCCGTGGTTCAGGTGTTGGATGCTGTGGATCAACCGGTGCAGGGCGCAACCGTGACGTTTGAGGTTCCGCCAGCGGGTCCCGGCGGCAGTTTCGGCGGCGCGCCGATTGCCACCGTCAAGACGGACTACACTGGCCAGGCGACCGCGGCGCTGACGATCAATAGCACTCCCGGTTCCTTCGCTATTAAGGTCACTGCCTCGTTTGCGGGGCAGAGTGGAGAGGCGCTGATCCGCCAGGCCAACGACGCCAAGGTTCTGGAAGCCATGGTGCCAGCGCCCCCTAAGCCCTGGTACAAGAGCTGGAAGTGGTGGGCCGTGATCGGCGCGGGCGCAGGTGGAGGCATCGCAACGTCGATGATTCTGCTCAATCGAAACAAAACCTCGACCATCACCATCGCCCCGGGCACGGTCGTTATTGGAGGTCCTCGGTAACCCATGTCATTCCGGACGAGCTTGAGTTTGACCTTGTGCGGCGCCGCCCTCTCCTGCTTCGCGCAGGGGATTCAAGTGGGCGGCCCCATCACAGGGCTGGTGTACGACACACCGAGCAAATCGCTTCGCCAGATCCTCGGCCTGCCTGGGGCGGCTCGCTTGGGCCCGCCGCTGCTTTCGGAAGTCGATTGGGCTAGCGTGGCTCCCGACGGGCGAACCGCGGTGGTTGTAGTCCGGGGGGAAGCGCGGTTGGTTTCGAGTAGAGATCTCGCACAGGATTCATTCGGAACACCGATTCCGGGTCTGCTGAGTGCGCCCCGGCTTTCCTGCTGGGCCGAGGACTCCACGTCGCTGGTTCTGTATTCGGCAGAGAATCGGTCCTTGCAGTGGGTCCGATGGAATGCGCAATCCGTGGAAGCGGATCCCGCAATGCCGGTGACGGGATTCGAGGGCGACGTCACCGCTCTGGCGGCAGATAAGGCGTCGGCAGTCACAGTTCTATCCGTCGCTGGAAGCGGTGTTTACCTGATTGGACCCTCCGGGGCCGCAACCCTGCTGGCGCCCACACTAGATGCGTCCGCCATCGCCCTGGAACCGGGCGGGCAGGCGCTCTGGGTCGCTGACCGGGCAGGCGCCCAGCTTGTGCAACTAACAGAGTTGGGCCCTACCCCGGCGTCTCAGGTCCTGAGCTCTGATCCGGAGAAGTTGGCGGATATCTCGGCCTTGGGGCTCTCATTCGACAAGCAGAGACTCTATCTGGCGAGCCGCTCCACGCAACTCCTCTATGAGTTTGACCGGACCGCGGCGGCGCTCTCCGAGGGCATCGCGCTGGATGCGCCAGCCGATTTGTTACTGCCGTTGGGGCGGCCTTCGCTGCGGTTGTTGGGACTAAGAGGCAAGCTCGGCGAGCCGCTGTATCTGCTGGATGAAAAGTCAGGCCCGGGCCTGTTCTTTGTGCCGGCGGGCGAGGGAGAACAGCAGCAATGAAAGCCAAGCTACTTTTCCTCTCTCTGATCCTGGCATCCATGGCTGTGATCCATGGCCAGGTGCTGATCCGCGTCCAGCAAGGTAACAACATCGTTCCAATCCCCAACGGGGGGAGCGTCACGGTGAACTCCACCGGCGTAGCCCAGCCGCGAACGCTTCAGGTGACGGTCACCTACATCGGGTCGACAACGCTGACGTTTCCGCAGGCACCCGAGATTCTCGGTTCCCAGGATTTCAGCATTACGCGCGCTCCAGCGACGTACACGGTCCTGGCGCCCAACCAAAGCCTGACCATCGATTTGCAGTATCTGCCCAGCTCCGAGCTGCTGGCACAAAGTGAGATGGATTTCGGTTTCCTCCAGAGCGCGCCTGTTCCGACCATCCCAGGCCAGACGGCGCAGCCGCCTACTCCCGGGATCATCGCGATCGGGCTCAACGGGACCACGCCCGAATACTCCCTCAGTTACGGCTTGGCGCTGGACGGCAACATTGTCAACGTGTCGCCGGGTGGCACCCTCGTGTTCACAGACACGCCTGTCAACGGCTCAACTGCTGCTACGATGTTTGTCCTGAACCGGGGTAGTGGAGCGGGTCAAATCCAGTCGGTGACTGTCGCAGGTGACGCCTACTCGCTGATCTCGATGCCGCTGCTGCCGTCGGTGCTTGCCGCCGGCGCCAACTTCCAGTTTCAGGTGCGCTATCGCCCGAGGCAAACCGGAACGGACACGGGCACGCTGAATGTCACTTTCGAGGGCGGCAGGTCCTACGCCATCAACCTGAGTGGGCGTGGCATTGCCTCGTACCTGACGTACGAGTTGCTGACTGCGGACGGCGCCACGCAGCCAATTGCCCCCAATCAGGTGGTTGCTGTCCCCGCCGTGACGGTTGGGAGCAAATCCACAGTCTTCATCAAAATGCGCAACTCCAGCAATCTGGACATCACCGTTCCCAGCGTTGCGATTGCGGGAACGGCGTTTCAGATCAGTGATCTGCCATTTCTACCCGTGACCATGGCTCCGGGCGATATCCAGTTCTTCACACTGATCTTCAGCCCCCCAGCGGCCGGCAAGCAAACGGGGAAACTCCGCGTGGGCAACGACTCATTCGACCTCGCCGGAGAAGGGATCGGCCCGCTGCTTACTTACTCGTATCGCAGTCCGGCCGGGGTGACGCCGGTGCAACCCTTGGGCGGCGTGATCTTCCCGGGTGTGCAGGTGGGGGATTCCTCCAGCATCGACTTCACGATCAAGAACACGGGCTCGGCCCCGGCGCCGATCATCAGCGTGGGCATCGTCTCTGATGGGAAAGCGGTGTTTACGCTCGCCGGGCTTCCAGCGCTCCCCACCGCCATCGCGCCAGATGGCTCCGTCACGTTCAGCGTTAAGTTCTCGCCGCTGAATACCAATTTGAGCAGTGCGTCACTGCGGATCAACACCGAGGCGTTCACGTTGGCTGGGATCGGCAGCACGCCGCAACCGCTGCCGGAGTTCACGCTCCAGGGCCCGACCTCGGTGCAGCCGTTCCAGCAGCCGAGCGTGAGCCTCACGCTGGCATCGTCCTATCCCGTAGCCCTCACCGGAACGCTGACGCTGACCACGGAATCCGAGGTCGCCGCCAGCGACCCGTCGGTGCAGTTCGTGACGGGCAACCGGGTGGCTGCCTTCACGATTCCCGCCGGGACGACCAAGGCGGTTTTCGCCAGCGGCTCCACACAAATCAAGTTTCAGACGGGCAGTCTGGCGAGTACCATCGTTCTCACGCCGGCCTTTGCTACGCAGGGCGGGCTCGACATGACGCCGGAGCGCCCCACGGTATTGCGGGCGGGCCTCCCGGCCACTGCGCCGCAGTTGGTGAGTGCGAGCGTGGACTCCCGTACCTCCAACGGCTTCACCGTCGCGCTGGTGGGCTACACGACGACCAAGTCCTTGACGAAGGCGAACATCAGCTTCAAGGGCAAACCGGGGTACAACTTCCCGCAGACGGACTTCAGCGTGGACCTGACGGCCAGTTCCTTTGTCTGGTTCACGTCGGCGTCGTCACTGCCGTATGGCGGGCAGTTCCTGATGCAGATGCCGTTCAGCATCAGCAACAGCGATACGTCCAGTTCGGCGTTGCCGCCGATTCAGGCGATTGAGTCTGTGACGGTGACGTTGACGAATGGTGTGGGGACGTCCAATTCGCTGACGGCTCTGGTGCAGTAATGGGGAGGTGTCGGGTGGCCTATTGCGGGCTGACTCTCACTGAGTTTGCTTCGCTCCGCGTTGGGCCGAAAGGGTAAGCGTCCGCTTCGCCTCCTACCCAACTTCCCCTCTAACTGCCGAGCGCCGGCACTGCCTCCACACCGTAGGCACTCACCGCCGGTCGGCGCTCTCCGGACACGTTGACAAGTTCTGATTCGCCAGTCAGGTGCAATTGCCGCATCGATACTGCATATGGCCGTCCTGGTTCCGTCGGATAGCCTTGCAGTCAAGCGCGACGCGCTACTTCCCCGTAAGCGATTGATATGTAACGACTTACGTAAACTCTGGCAAGCGACAGGCTGGCAACCATGTCGGAATTCTTTACGAAAGTATATTAGAATGTCGGCGTCCAGAATAGCTTGGAGTGCATTTTCAAGAGTTTACCGAGTGGCCCACGGCGTGCCATCGCCATCGGTGGAGGTTCATATCATGCGTGCATTCGCAATGGCGTTTCTGGTTGTGACCGCCGGTTCGCCGGTTTTCGCAGACAGTATTGTAGCCAGCATCAACTCGCCCTACGCCCTAGGGGGGACGGTAACGGCGATCGACTTGACTTCGGTCGCAGTGGGGCCTAGCCCAGTCATCAATACTGCGGCATATTCGGTTGCCTTCACGCCGGGGACGGACCCCGATACTGGAGTCGTTCAGGGATCCTTGGCCGGTAAGTACGCGGCCCCGATTATGGGCAATGGATCTCCCTGGCCAGGGAAGTACTTCTCAACGGGTACCGCTGGCAACTCGATCACTATCAGTTTCACAACGGCGCAAACCGGGCTGGCCTTTTTGTGGGGCTCCGTCGATACCTACAACGGCGTGACTGTTAGTTTTAATGACGGCGCCGTGACCTATACCGGTTCACAGGTTGCCGCTGCTGCTGCGATCCTCCCCAACGGCGGCCAAGGGCCAGGAGGAAGCGCCTATGTGGCGATCAACTCCACGCCCGGCTTCACGTTTAACAATGTCACGTTTGCCAGCACGAACTACGCGCTGGAGTTGCCGATGTCAAGGCGTCGACGACAGAGTTTCAAGTTCTTGGACGGCGCGTAACTCACTCTCCTGGGCGCCGCTCTGGTCGGGATTGAAACCCTTCGGCGAAGGCTGAGTGCTTAACCTCCAACCTCGTGGGGAGAAAGGGCCGAGTACTCCGGCCCTTCTTGCCTGACCCGCGCCGATCATAAGCGTGGGTGTGGCCTTTGTGGGCGGGCAGTAGTTGCGCTTGCGGGGCTTCCGGCCCTCCCACGGCCATCGCGCCAGATGGTTCGGTCTCGTTCAGCATCAATTTCTCGCCGCTGAATACCAGCCTGAGCAGTGCGTCTCTGCGGATCAACACCGCGGCGTTCACGCTGGCCGGGATCGGGAGCACGCCGCAACCGCTGCCGGACTTCGCGCTCCAGGGCCCGACATCGGTGCAGCCGTTCCAGCAGCCGAGCGTGAGCCTCACGCTGGCATCGTACTATCCGGTCGCCCTCACGGGAACGCTCACACTGACCGCTGAATCCGAAGTCGCTGCCAGCGACCCGTCCGTGCAGTTCGTGACGGGCAACCGGTTGGCTGTGTTCACGATCCCCGCCGGGACGACCAAGGCGGTTTTCGCCAGCGGCTCCACGCAGATCAATTTCCAGACGGGCAGTCTGGCGAGCACCATCATTGTCACGCCAGCCTTTGCTACGCAGGGCGGACTCGAGATGACGCCGGAGCGGCCCACGCAGTTGCGAGCGAGCCTCGTTTCCAGTGCGCCGCAATTGGTGAGTGCGCGCGTGGATTCCCGCACCGCTAACGGATTCACAGTGGCGCTGGCGGTCTGTACGACGACCAAGTCCGTGACGAAGGGCAAACATCAGCTTCAAGGGCAAACCAAGCTACAACTTCCCGCAGACGGAGTTTAGCGTCGACCTGACGGCCAGTTCCTTTGTCTGGTTCACGTCGGCGTCGTCGGTGCCGTATGGCGGGCAGTTCCTGATGCAGATGCCGTTCAGCATCAGCAATAGCGATACGTCCAATTCGGCGCTGCCACCGATTCAGGCAATCGAATCTGTGACGGTGACGTTGGCGAATGGTGTGGGGACGTCCAACTCGCTGACCGCTCTGGTGCAGTGAGTACTGGGTGACGAGTGGCCCGCTGCGGGGGTGCGGCCCATTGGTCTTGGATCACGCTGGTCCGACAGGATCAGCGTCTGGACCTCACCGCAATGACTTCCATCGCGCCCTGCTTCGCCACTGAGCGCAGAAACGGCAGTTCGTCTGGTCGCGGGCACCAGTCCGGACAGGCCATCGAAGGCCTTACGCAGATCGGTGGCGCCCACCGCCAGTCAGGTCCGCGTCACCGTTCCTCAGGCGAGTATGCCTAGTGCCTTCGAGCGCGCCCGGCAGTGGCATCAGTGGCAGAGGAGTCGGCGCGCCAAATCCGGGCCTACTTCAATACGCCGGCCGGCGGGCAAATCGATCGCCTGGGGACTGTTGCCAATTCCTGCTCGCGAGCCGGATAGCTCGATCTTCTTCAAGTGGAGGAGTTCGCCGACATCGAGTCTGCGCACAGTCCGCTCGGTGAGGTAGCGCGAAGACGTGCCATGGCCCGGTGGGGCGCCCGGCCGAACTCAGCGTGACCCAAGCCGGTGAGTTCACAGCCCCACAACAACCACACGATTTCAACTGCCCCACGCCGCCTCGTGATGCCCTGTCGTTGTCCGTCCATCTCTCCGTTGGAAAACCAAAACGCCCACTACGGCGCGTCCCACGTCCCAGGCCATCTCCATGCCCCGCGCCGGCTTGTGGTCATCGGCGCTGGGCCTCTCGATAAAAACGGCTTCGCTACGGTCAACCCGACCAGCGAAGCCGCCTCAAATCCATTCACCTTGAAATTAGCTCTCTTGCATGCAACAAGACGGCCAAACACGAGAGGAGCCGGATTGCTCCGGCCCCCTCAGGTCTTCATCAGGCAGTCGGCAGTTAGGCACGCATCTTTCGGCGGAGCGTCTCGATACCGAAGAGAGCGCAGCCGAGGAGCATGAGGGTTGCGCCGCCGTCGGGGGTTTTGCTCAGGATTTCTTGGCCAACCAAGTTTCCACTCTGATTGAAATTTGGATCTGGTGTGTAAATGGTCCAACCGCCACCAGTCCAACCACCGGCCACCGCATTAGCAGCTTCCAACTGTAGAGCCGCGACAGCACCCCCCTGACCCGCGCCGACGGCCACATTTTGGGCATCGTTGCTGAAAGTCCCCCAGATTGCGTACTGCAGATTGGTGCGGGTAAGCAGAGCAGCGTTATCGGGTAGTGCGAGCAGCAGGTCGGCCAAGTAAAGTACTTGGTTGTACTGGGCCTGATTTGTCGCATTTGCAGGATTGGCGAACCTCGCACCGTCTAAGGTGGCAAGGGTTGACGTGGTATGGGCGGCTGCTATCTGCGGACTCACCAGTGTGTTTCCATAGTTGTCGCAGATGCCGGCCACTACCGGACCACCATTTACTGTGAAGTTGTACTCTCCCACATTGTAGCCACCATACGCTTGGCCAAATTGAACGCCTTGGAAAACCAAAGTATCGGCATACGCCAGGGGAGCGAGGCAGAGGACTGCCAAGATACCCACTCGCTGAATAATGTTCTTCATGTTCATCAGATCTTTCCCTCCTGCGATTCTCGACTACACGCTGGTGCAGCGACTCTCTTCTGGAAGACCACAGTCGCCTGCCCGTCTCGCTAGGTGCTTTGCCGCTCCTATGTAGTTTTCTACATGAGCACGTCGTGTGCCATGCGTTGCAAGCCTAAGAAAACACAGCACAAATTGAAACAGCCCATTCTTGGATGGCGGACAGTCTTGTATA